>NZ_JAPSKV010000003.1 GCF_031181385.1 Fredinandcohnia onubensis | reverse complement strand
ATTTGGTTGGCGAACCAAAATTTATTTTAACACCAGGAGGGGCTTTTTTTAATACATCGCTGTAAGCTATCCGGAACCCTACGCCTAGCGTAGGGTTTTCTTTTTACAATAAAAAAACGGCCGCTTAGATAACGAAGCGGTCGTTTTTTATGCTGTAGATTGACTTCCACGAAGTTGATTTTTCTCTTTTTCCAATTCCATTGCAGACACGATATAAGCAAATCCATTTAACATAAAGATGACAACATTCGATTGTACTTTTTCTGTTTCCCCTAAATACGTATTCATCAAGATAATACCGGAGTATAATATGACAAAGAATAATGCGATTTTATTTAGTAGTGTCATTCAACAACAACTCCTTTTCCAATGTCTAGCTCCAGGTGCCATCGGCTCGAGGTCACAAGCCATTCGCTTCTGAAGGCAAAAGACGCCTTCTGTCAGCGCTTTTCTTGTGCTTGTCGCCGATAGACGGTCACCTTGCGCTTTTTGGGATGTATTATTATTCTATTTGTTTACAGGAAGTCCTATGTGTCAAAATGTGTACGGTTCGTAAAAATACAATGAATAGTTAGCAAATTTTTCACCATTAAGGAAAGAATGTGTATAATAGGTACGACTTAATTCATTTTGAAGGGTGGCAAATTTATATGAATATTACTGGATATACAGTTGAAAAATTAAACGATCCTACTGGAATACTAGAGGGCGATCGTTACGAGTTCTTTTTGGACATTGAAGTACCAGAGGATGACGAATTATATTCAGAAAATGGAACTGAATTAAAAGTGATTTATGCGGTTGATACAAATAGTGAGCGAATTGCCCAATATTATTTTTATGAAAAAAGCACTCAAATAGTTCTTGATTTTGAACTTGAAGAAGAGGAAGAAACAATTGTAAAAGAATTTTGTAAAACACATTTATAGGAAGAAAATGAATAAAAATGTCCAAAATTGTTTAATCTCAACGAATCTTTGTGTAAAATGAGAGAGTACATCATACATATTAAGCAATAAGGAGTAATGTATAAATGGAAAAAGTACTTGTATTTGGTCATAAGAACCCAGACACTGATACAATTTGTTCTGCGATCGCATATGCAGAATTAAAAAAGAAACTTGGTTTGGATGCTGAGCCAGTTCGCTTAGGAGAAGTAAACAGTGAGACTCAATACGCATTGGATTATTTTAAAGCAGAAGCACCACGTTTAGTGGAAAATGTAGCAAATGAAGTTCAATCCGTTATTTTAGTAGACCACAATGAACGTCAACAAAGTGCCGACGGACTTGAAAATGTAAAAATAAAAGAAGTAATCGACCATCACCGTGTTGCAAATTTTGAAACAAGTGATCCATTATATTTCCGTGTAGAGCCTGTTGGTTGTACAGCTACAATCCTTAATAAGCTATACAAAGAAAATAATGTTGAGATTACAAAAGAAGTTGCTGGTTTAATGCTCTCTGCAATCATCTCGGATTCACTCCTATTTAAATCACCAACTTGTACAGACGAGGATGTAATAGCTGCGCGTGAATTAGCTGGGATTGCAGGTGTTGATGCTGATAGCTACGGTCTTGAAATGCTAAAGGCTGGTGCTAATGTGAGTGACAAAACTGCCGAGCAATTAGTTTCTCTAGATTCTAAAGAGTTCTCAATGAATGGTAACAAGGTTCAAATTGCACAGGTTAATGTAGTGGACCCTCAAGACGTTCTTACAAGACAGAGTGAGCTAGAAGAAGTAATGAATCAACAAATTAATGATAACGGACTTGATTTATTCTTACTCGTGATTACAGACATTCTAAACAATGATTCTGTAGGCCTTGCAGTGGGTGCAAAAACAGAAGCAGTTGAAAAAGCATTTAATGTTACACTTGATAACAAAACAGCAGAATTAAAAGGTGTCGTTTCTCGTAAGAAACAAGTTGTTCCAGTTCTTACAGAGAGCTTCAATAGCCTATAAAATCTAAAAGCCCTATAGAGGTTAGTGCCTCTTTAGGGCTTTATTTTTTAATAATCATCCGCAATTAATTGTCTATCTAAATATGTTTCAATCATTTCACTTATCTGATATGAGACCTGAGGTAGATCATAGTTCTCGTACACATGCTCGCAAGCAGACTTATAGTCCATTGTTTCATTGTAATGTTTCATGTGGCGCTCAATGTCCTCAGGACTATCCCCACGTTTTATCTGGCGTTCTAGTACAGTATCTCGATCAGCATACACAAAGATTCGAACTGCTTTATCTCCATACATTTGCTTCAGAAGATCTGCACCTTCAGGGTTTAACGTTAAATAAACTACCTTATGCTTCTTAAAAATATTTACTATATCGATTTCACGTATTCCATAAAAGTGTCCATCAATTTCGACACTCTCAATAAATTCTTTTTGCTGCATCATTTGGCGAAAGGTTTCTTTACTTACAAAGTGGTAATCTTCTCCGTTGTTTTCAAAAGGGCGGGGGCTTCGAGTTGTGAATGAGGGAACGGTCTGCATATCAAATGCTGTTGCAACCATCTTTCCTAATGTCTTTCTACCAGAACCATCTGGGCCAGTATAAATGAATATCCTCTCTTTGTCTTTTAATCTGTACATAGGTTTCCTCCTTCTATAAGAAAACTTAAGAAAAAATATTAGTTTAAATATTCTGTTTTTTAAGTATAGCATAAAAAATGTATTTTAGCCCGTAATTAAATGTTAATTTTTTGTGTATTTTTAATTTTTGTACATGGTATATGACATTTATCATGTATTTCACATGACACCTATGTCTAGTGCAAACCTTTTTTCTTTTGTAACATTGGAAATGTAGAAAACTGTTGGCGATTTGTCGGCAATTTCCTCATTAAATTTAAAAATCTGATTAAAATATGAAATGAGAATTTAGAAAGGAAAGGATTAAATGAACAAATTAGATCAAAGAAGCTTACGTAAACAAGTGGCACCATTTGAAAAATCAAACCTTAAGGCAAGTGTATTACAGCTTTGCAATACCTTAATTCCTTATCTTGGATTATGGGTACTTGCCTATTATTCATTAAACATTTCTTATCTATTGACACTTGTGATTGGTGTAGTGGCAGCGGGGTTTCTTGTCCGATTATTTATCATTTTTCATGACTGTTGTCATCACTCCTTCTTTAAAAATCGAACGGCAAATAAAATCGTTGGTACCATTACGGGGATATTAACATTATTTCCTTACAGCAAATGGGGCCATGATCATTCTGTCCACCATGCAACAAGCTCAAATCTTGATAAGCGTGGAACCGGAGACATTTGGGTTATGACGGTTGAAGAGTATTTGGAAGCATCTGCTTGGAAGCGACTGTGCTACAGAGTTTACCGAAATCCATTTGTAATGTTTATTTTAGGACCTATCTTTGTTTTCCTAATTGAAAACCGTTTTAACAGAAGAAAAGCGAAAAAGAAGGAACGTTGGAACACGTATATTACAAATTTAGGCATCGTCACACTCGCTGTAATAGTAAGTCTGATAATTGGTTGGCAGGCATTTTTAATCGTTCAGGGAACCATTTTTATGGTTTCAGGGATTGCTGGTGTTTGGTTATTTTATGTACAGCATACATTTGAAGATTCCTATTTTGAAGAAGATGAGAATTGGGAATATGTAAAAGCTGCGGTTGAAGGAAGCTCATTTTATAAGCTACCAAAGCCATTACAGTGGATAACAGGAAATATCGGGTATCACCATGTGCATCATTTAAGCCCACGAGTACCGAATTACAAACTAGAAGAGGTTCACAATCAAACTGAACCACTTCAAAAGGTCCCAACCATCACATTAAAAACTAGTCTAAAATCACTTAAATTCCGTTTGTGGGATGAAGAAGAAAAAGTGTTTGTTGGCTATGGAAAAATTAAAGAAATGGTTGCCGAACAAAAAGAGCTTAAAAAAATCCCCAGCTTAGAAAAATAAGCTGGGTTTTCCTTATGTATGATATGATAAGATACAAAATAATCTTGAACTAAATGAGGGTAGGTTCTATGAAGAAATACTCACTTTTTCAAAAATGGTCAGGAGTCTCACCATATATTTGGGCAGTAATAAGTATCCTGCCGTTTTATTTTATCTTTCAATCGTCATCGACGCCGGAAATAATCACTGGCATCATTCTAACAGTCATCTTTTTCATTTCACTAAGATTTGCCTTTATTTCGAGAAAATGGCCTGTTTATCTATGGACGTCAATCCTAATCGGTATTTCATTAACCATGTCTATTCTCTTTGCATTTATTTATTTTGCTTTTTATATTGCATATTACAATGGACATATCAAGAACCGCGTAGCCTTTTTAACGTTGTACATCATACATCTTGTGGCTACGACATTTTCAATAAACTACAATCTCGTATTACAAGAAGAGGTATTTCTAACCCAAATCCCATTCGTCATCATCATTTGGATCAGCGTAATTCTATTACCATTTAATATCTTTAACAAAAAGAAACAAGAGAAGCTCGAGGAACAGCTTGAGGATGCGAATAAACGAATTGCTGAACTAGTAAAACAAGAAGAACGTCAACGTATCGCAAGGGACCTTCATGATACATTAGGTCAGAAGCTTTCGATGATTGGCTTAAAAAGTGATTTAGCTAGGAAGCTTATACATAAAGACCCAGAAAAAGCACGTCATGAACTAAAAGATGTGCAACAAACTGCACGAACAGCTTTGAATGAAGTTCGAAAAATGGTCTCACAAATGCGTGGAATCCGAATTAAGGAAGAAATTGTCCGAGTTCAACAAATATTAGGTGCCGCGGGAATAGAATTTGAATATATCCAAGACAACTCTCTTAAAGATGTTTCACTATTTTACGAGAATATCATCAGCATGTTAATCAAAGAGGGCATCAACAATATTGTGAAACATAGCAAAGCAAGTCACTGTAAAATTGAAATAGTCCAGATTGAAGATGAAATCACTGTCATAATTGAAGACAATGGGATTGGTACGAATCCTAATAAAGATGTAGTTGGTGGTCATGGACTTCAAGGGATGAGAGAACGTTTAGAGTTTGTAAATGGCAGCTTAGAAATTCAGTCAAATGATGGCACAACATTAATTATTAAAATTCCAAATGTACGAAAACAGGTCGAAGTGGAGGGACTTTTATGATACGAATCATAATTGCTGAAGATCAACGAATGGTCCTTGGGGCGCTTGGTTCACTTTTAAACTTAGAGGACGATATGGAAGTTGTTGGAATGGCCAATAATGGACAAGAAGCAATTACACTTGTTATGGAGCTCAAGCCCGATATATGCATGATGGATATTGAAATGCCGCTAAAAACTGGTCTCGAAGCTGCCGAAGAATTAAAAGAAACAGACTGTAAGGTTATTATTTTAACAACCTTCGCTCGTACAGGATATTTCCAACGTGCTTTAAGGGCTGGTGTAAAAGGGTACCTCCTTAAAGATAGCCCTAGTGATGAATTAGCAGATTCGATTCGTAGTGTGATGAGCGGAAAACGTGTCTATGCTCCTGAATTAATGGATGATTTATATGCAGACGAAAATCCATTAACAGAGCGTGAACGAGAAGTACTAGAGCTTGTGGCGGACGGTAAAAATACAAAAGAGATAGCGGATGAACTTAGAATTAAAACAGGTACTGTCCGAAATTATATTTCTACTATCTTGGATAAGCTCGAAGTCAAAAATCGCATCGAAGCCATCACCCAATCGAAAGAAAAAGGTTGGTTTAAATAAAATTATTGCATTGCCTCTTGAAAACTTTAATTGAAAAATATTTGGAGTAAGACTAAAATAAGGGTGCAATACATTTCGTTTAGGGTGGAATGATTATGGGAAACCTCGGTTTCGGAGAATTAGTATTAATCATCTTTTTTGCATTACTTGTATTCGGACCTAAAAAGCTTCCTGAGCTGGGAAAAGCAGCAGGAACAACACTTCGCGAGTTTAAAAAAGCAACAAAGGGAATCCTTGATAATGACGATGTTGAATCAAAATCAAAATGAGTAGCGATGAGAGAGGGGGGCACCTCTCTTTTTTGTTTTTAGAGAATTTGAATTTTTATTCGGTATAGCATTGTGCTGTAAAGCGATAAATGCTATACCGCAAACGAGCTAATCGGTATAGCAGCATGCCATATAACGATAAATGCTATACCGCATACGAGCTAAACGGTATAACATCATGCCGTAAAACGATAATTGCTATACTGCATACGTGCTAATCAGTATAGCATCACGTCGTAAAACGATAATTGCTATACTGCATACGTGCTAATCAGTATAGCATCATACCGTAAAACGATAATTGCTATACCGCAAAAAAATGTAGCTTATTTATCATCCTTACTTACAAAATATGATGATCTACCTGTGGTAACAAGCTTATATTTCTTAAACAAATATTTTCTAATTGTTATTCTTGAAGTAATTATACCCCCACACCATTCTATAACCTGATTAGTCGTAATCTTCCTTTCCGGAAAAAGTAAGCTAAGCTCTTTCACACTTCTTAGTACCGCTGATTCCTTAGGTTCAAGCTCCCCACAACTTGGGCACACAAGATAATTTGGATTAGCGACATCCATAAATGAGCATCCACGCTTACAAACAATCCCCTTCTCTAATTCCTCATAATTGTATACTGGTAAACGCTTATATGGAGAGTCCTTAATATGTAATGAAACCAATTTTTCCACTAATCTCAAGTGACCCCCGGTAATTTTCCCAGTTGCTAAATTATCTATTTTTTTCATAAAGCGGCCAAGTTGAGCATGAAATACAAATGGTCCTTTTACAGGTGCTTGATAAAGATAAAACTCAGGGTTAATAAAAACAATCTCTGATTCGACTGTTAATTTAAACCTTAGCTCTTGCAATAGCTGCCGAAACAAAGATTCGCTGCGGGAGACTTGGGTAAGCGGGTTTTTAATCTCTTTTCCAGACAGTAAGTGCCAGTGGTCACCGTCAGTATAAATATCACCTTCGAAGTTCTTTACTTCAAAGATATTTATTCTGTTTTGAGTGATTAGTAGGGAGTCGATTTGAAATAGAGTGTTGTTCACTTCAAGGAGAAGATTGTTTAAAATGAGGTGATCATTTGTGAGGCCTAAAAGCAATTCGTCAAACTGTTTTTCACCGAGCCATCCTTTTTCAAGGTACATGTAGTAATTTTCGTCTTTTTCTTCTAACGCCTTGCGGATTCGTAAAGAACGAAATAATTCCAATTCAGTATTTTCACCGCGAGCTTTAATAATCAATCTACCACTTCCTTTCAGCAATATTTTACAAAACAATCTGTATTTTTACAATATTTTTCGCACTTGCTTTCATTATAAAACTACTTATATTCCAAAAACTAAAAATGTGAGGTCCTACTAATGAAGTCGTAACAATTACAGTTTCAAAAGTAACAACGAAAACCACTAGGGTTACACCATAAATAAATGAAAGGGGTCCACTCATTAGTACTATATGGTAAAATATAGAAAACAATATAGGAGGGGACCTTTTGAAAAAAAGTAATCTCTTGTTTTGTATCCTGTTCATGAATTTTATATTTATTTATTTTAAGGGTATACAGTTTCTATTAAGCATTTTGCCATTAAGTGTACACGGACTTCATAATGTCGCATTCCTATTTTTTGGACCTTTATTACTTCTAGTATTCTCTACCATATCTGCACAAAAACTAACGAAATACTTTATTCCAAAATAATCCAGACTTTCAATTTTTTTATTTAAAACATCCTTCAAATTTGAAAAATCATTTAACGTGTGAGAAACTGTTAATGGTAAATTTTTCTTAAACGAGGAGGAGCTTTATGGTTAAAAGTCTTCAGGATACAACAACATTACATAACGGTGTGAAAATGCCATGGTTTGGCCTAGGGGTTTTTAAGGTACAAGAAGGTCAAGAGGTTATTGATTCTGTCAAATGGGCAATCAAACATGGTTATAAAAGCATAGACACTGCTGCTGTTTATAGAAATGAAGAAGGTGTTGGACAAGCAATTCGCGAATCTGGTATTAATAGAGAAGAATTATTTGTTACATCAAAAGTCTGGAACAGCGACCAAGGTTATGAATCTACACTACAAGCTTATGAAACAAGCCTACAAAAACTAGGTCTAGACTACTTAGACTTATACTTGATTCACTGGCCAGGAAAAGACAAGTATATTGAAACATGGCATGCCTTAGAAAAGCTGTATAAAGAAGGTCGTGTACGTGCAATTGGTGTTAGCAACTTCCAAGTTCATCTTCTTGAAAATCTCATGAAAAATTCAGAGATTACGCCAATGGTAAACCAAGTTGAATACCATCCACATCTGACACAAACAGAATTGCATGAATTCTGTAAAAAGGAAGGCATTCAGTTAGAAGCTTGGTCTCCACTCAAACGAGGAGAATTACTGAACGATCCAACATTATTAGAAATTAGTCAAAAACACAATAAATCAGTAGCACAGGTCATTTTACGCTGGGATCTTCAAAACGGTGTTGTTACTATTCCAAAATCAATAAAAGAGCACCGCATTCAAGAAAATGCAGATGTTTTTGATTTTGAACTTTCACATAAAGATATGGAAAAAATAAGCGCACTCAACAAGAATGACCGAATCGGATCACACCCTGATGAAATGACAACTGGATTTGAGTGATTTGATAGAAAGCCACACGGTTTATACTGTGTGGCTTTCTTAATAGCTCTTGTATTATCTGAACTTTCAAAATAAAATGGAGATATGCTAAATAATGAAAAAACAATGCAATAATATTTGTTTTCCTCAATTCGCTTATCCAATTGACAAAAAGGAGTGTTGTAGGTGCTAAAAGACCTTATCGGTAAGCAATCAGTAAAAGTGAAAAATGTTATTGAAAGAGGAGCGGTCAAAAAATTTGCTGAGGCCATTGGTGATGCCCATCCTATTTTCATTGATGAAGAGTATGGTAATGCGTCCAGGTATAAGACAAATATTGCGCCACCAACATTTCCTAGAGTTTTAGAATTTGGAAGTATTGTAGGGCTTGTTTTACCGGAAAAAGGGCTTATCCATGGTGAACAAATATTCAAGTATGAAAGACCAATACGTGTTGGCGAAGTGATATATTGCTATTCAAAGGTCGAAAACTACGTGGAGAAAAAAGGTTCTACAGGATCAATGGAGTTTCTAACAATTAGTGAAAATGGAGAAGATGAAAAGGGCGAGCTCATTTTTTCATCTAAGTTAGTCGTTATTATCACGGAGGCGGTTAGAAAGGAGATGTTGGCATGAATTCGTTACTAAACATCCAAATCGGTGATTCACTACAAAATCTCCAACTACCGCCAGTTTCTAGAATGGACCTAATAAAATATTCTGGTGCATCCAATGATTACAATCCAATCCATACCATAGATGATGAAGCACATAAAGCTGGATTACCAGGGGTAATTGCGCATGGTATGTGGACTATGGGAAATCTAGCTAAGCTATTTACACCTTTTAATGAGGAAGGCTTTATTCAAATCTATTCCATCCGTTTTCGGAACATGGTGTTTTTGAACGATGTGATAACGTTAAAAGCTACATTAAAAGAAATAAATGAAAACGTGTTAACTTTTGATGTTGCTGCATACAATCAGCATGAAAAATACGTAATCAAAGGAAAAGTCGTTTTTGAAAAATACTAGTAAACCCATTCTCAAATGGGTTCTTCTTACATTCCTCCATACTTTATTAAGGTAGATTACTACTATACTACTATACTAAAATTTCCCAAATCCATTGACAATCGATTTAACTCAAGTTTACAATCTTAATAAGATAATAGATAACAAGAAAATTCAGAAATTAGAGGTTTTTAGTTATGACTCAAAAAATAGCAATTGGAAAGATTGCTGTACTTTTAGCAACATTAACGGAAAACGAGATGGAAACTTTATCATTTACATTGAAGGATGTTAATTACTGCCAAGGGAAAGTCGGATCGATGAACATGCAGAAGGTTATTGCTGCTGTAGAAACAGCTGCGAAGCGTCATGGCCTTATACATGAGTCACAGTATCGTGAAACCCATGCCTTGTATCATGCGATTATTGAAGGAATCGAAGGTGTGACAAGAGGGCAAACGGCAATAGGTGAAATCAGTCGAACAGTCGGTCTACGCTTTGCCGTCGTCCGAGGTGCTCCTTATACCAATGAGGAAGAGGGAGAATGGATAGCCGTTGCTTTTTATGGTACAATTGGCGCTCCAATTAAGGGACTTGAACACGAAACAATTGGTCTCGGGATTAACCACATTTAAAGCTCGTAGGGCAATCGATGATGAGTTTTATGTGGACGTAAATTGAGAATACTACTTACTAAAAGGAGATGACTTGAGCATCTCCTTTTCCTATGTATGGAAGGGGTGTCATATTGAAAGAACATATTGTAAAGATTCTTAATCAAACCGAAAAAGAATATAACGTTAAAATTCTTTACGCTTGTGAAGCTGGAAGCAGGACTTGGGGCATTTCATCCGAAGAAAGTGATTATGATGTTCGTTTTATTTATATCCATCATCCCGATTGGTACCTTTCAATTGATCAAAAGCGGGATGTCCTTGAAATTCCAAAACATGATAAGGTCGGCATCCCTGTCCATCCATTAGTCGATATGAGTGGTTGGGAACTTACAAAGGCACTTCGGCTATTTCGTAAATCTAATCCCGCGCTTCTGGAATGGTTGCACTCGAACATCACTTATTTCCAAGCATATTCTTTCTTTGAGAGAATTCAACAATTGGAACCTACCGTTTTTTCACCTATTCCTAGCATGTACCACTATGTAAAAATGGCAAAAGGCAATTTTAAAACTATTCAAAAAGACGGGGCACATGTTAAAACGTATATCAATGTGATTCGGCCATTGTTGATGGCAAAATCTATTGAAAAACATAACAAAATGGTTAGTCTTGATTTGAATAAACTTGTTGTTGAAGCGATAGAAGAGGAAGAGCTAATAAATGATATTGAGAAACTTATAAGAGCAAAAACTTCTGGTCAAAAATTAGTAAATCAATTATCTCAACTAAACAAGTTTATTGAACAGGAAATTCTTCACCTAGAACTCTATAATTCAAAATTAAAACCCAGTACCCTTAATCCAACTGGCCACCTAGATCAACTTTTTAGAGACATATTAACCGAAGTCTGGGGTCCTAGCGAAACAAAACGTAACAAGGAATAGGGGTAACAAAGTTATCCCTGTATCTATGCAATTTTTTTATCTGAATCATCTTCTATTTTTTTCAGATGAGAGTGTCTAACATCCCAATAATAGACCCTTGGCAGTCCCCAATGTAGCCAATATTCATGAGCTAAAGTTGCTCCGACAAATAAAATCATTTGAATTTCTAGTTGCTTCACTTTATATCTCCCCCTCAAAACAAGTATACGGGTAAATACAGTTGTCCAATAACCAACTAAAAAAGAAAAAACCCGTTCCAATTAACTACTAGCTTAGGAACAGGTCAAATATGTACCGGTACGAAAATTTGCCGAATGTGCGTTTATATTACTAAATATAAAGTATGTTAATTATTTGTTTTTCTTATTTTCGCGTGCAGCTTTCTTCCTTGCCTTTTTACTTAAGCCTTGCTCTGCGCCAAATTCCGTGTCCATACTATTTGCTCCTGTTTGAGACTGGTTATTTTTCTTTTTAGCCAATTGTAAGCCTCCTTTCGGTACTTATTTCCGCTGTTTTATACAACATTCTTTTTTCCTATATTTTACAGCGCTATCTATATCATAGGTAAAAATAAGAATAATATACAAATTTCGACAAAAAGATGTTTCTTAAGCAGATTTTTAGTAAAATAAATCACATCTAGAGTATAGAAGGGATTTAGAAATAATGACATCATATCTAGTTATTGGAGCAGGGATACTCGGTGCCTCCACTGCTTATCATTTGGCGAAAGCGGGCGCAAAAGTAAACATTGTCGACCGGAAGGATCAAGGTCAGGCAACTGACGCTGCAGCGGGAATTGTTTGTCCGTGGCTTTCCCAACGTCGAAATAAAGCATGGTACGGTTTAGCAAAAGCAGGCGCAAAATATTATTCGACGTTAATAAGCGAGCTTGAAAAATTAGGTGAAACTGATACTGGTTATAAAATGGTAGGAGCGATTAGTCTTCATTTTGATGAAAACAAACTAGATAAAATGGAAGAGCGGGCCCACACCCGTCGGAAAGACGCTCCGGAAATTGGAGAAATTACACGTTTAAGTTCCACAGAGACAACCGAATTGTTTCCGCCGTTATCTGAAGAATTTTCAGCTGTACACGTAAGTGGGGCTGCCAGAGTGAATGGACGGGAACTTCGAAATGCATTGATTCGTGCTGCCAAACATTATGGTGCAATTGAACGAAATGGAAGTGCGAGTCTCGTAATAAAGGATAAACACGTAACCGGTGTAAAAATAGCAAATGAAATAATTGAGGCTGATAAGATTATTGTAACAGCAGGAGTTTGGGCAAATGATTTACTTGAGCCTCTCGATATTGATTTTCTAGTTTCCTCACAAAAGGCTCAAATCGTTCATTTAGGGCTTGAAGATTCAAACACAGCCAATTGGCCAGTTGTTATGCCACCAAATGATCAATATATCTTGGCATTTGATGGGGGGAAGGTGGTTGTCGGTGCAACACATGAAAATGATAAAGGAATGGACTACAGAGTAACCGCAGGAGGTCTTCATGAAATTTTCGATAAAGCTTTACATATTGCTCCTGGGTTATCGGAGGGTACGGTATTAGAAACAAGAGTTGGCTATCGACCGTTCACACCAGATTTTCTGCCAGTGATAGGCACAATCCCTGGCTTCGAAAATCTTTATGCCGCTAATGGACTCGGTGCTTCGGGTTTAACAGTTGGCCCATTTTTAGGTGGTGAATTAGCGAAGCTTGCCATGGGAAATCCTCTTGAAATCGACCTAAGTCTATATGAGATTGCAGGGGCAATTAAATCATAAAAATAAGAATACTAAACACTTTTATAACCTGATTCCTATAGGGGTCAGGTCTTTCTATTTCCTCATACCTAAATTAGAAATTATTTCTAAATTTCTAGAGAATAATTTCCAGAATAATGTTAAAATAGGCGTTATTAGCATACAATCTTTTTTAACATAAAACAGGGGGATGGCAGCTTGAACACAAAATTTTCACGACAAAAGGGATTTGGGGAAATTCTTGATCTTACATTTAGTTTAAGTAAAAATCGATTTCGTGACTTTTTTACAATCTTACTTATTTTCATGGGACCAGTATACATACTCGAGGCGCTTATCTTATTAGCTTCGGGAACAAGCTTTTTTAGGGAAGTTGGTCCGGGGGATGATTGGTTTACTCAAATGCTAAATAGCTTTGATGAAACAGTAGTAGCCGAGGAGATTGGACTTGGCGGAGCATTAGGATCCATGTTTGTCGGTCTAGTAGGTGTGGTTTTATTTCCTGTTGCTGAGGCTGCAATACTAATAGCATTAAATCATATTCGTAAAAACGAAGAATATACAATAAGTTCGGTTATAAAAAAGGCATTTACACGTTTTTGGGCAATGCTCGGAAGTAACATATTGTTTGGTCTAATTGTATTTGGTTTCTTCTTTGTAGCCGTTATGATCTTAGTTCCAATTGGTATCTTTGGTGCCATTGCCATACCTATTATCGGGATTCTTTTTGCAATTGCTTTAGGATTAGGGCTATTCGTTGGGATCGGTTATCTACTTACACGGTGGGGCTTTTATTTTGGTTCTGTGGTACTAGACTATGAATCTCCTGGATTTTCTAGGAGTTGGCATTTATCAAAGAAACGTGGATGGATCCTTTTTTGTCTATATGTTGTTTTCTTTTTAATTATCAGTGCGATTAGCTTTGCAGTTGAAGCAACTTTCGGAATCTTTATGGGTAACAGTGTTCTATTAACTTTAATTGTTAACTTAACAACCATTTTTACGACCCTACTGTTTGCCGTAGGATATGGTGTAATGTACCTTGATGCAAGGGTTAGACATGATGCAGAGGACTTGGATGAGATGATTGAAGGCTTCAATGAACCTAGATAAGTGGTGATCAACAATGGCACAAATAAATGATGCAAGAGATCGGATCGATGAAATATTAAATGAAAAAGAATATCGAATATACTATGACGAGTCCAGGAATGTGTTTCAGGAATGGTGGAATAAAGTAAAAGAATGGCTAGGCGATCTACTAGAAAGTTTGTTCCCTGCAATTGAATCGGGTAGTGGTGCCGCAGATGTGGTTTTCATCCTAGTCATTCTTGGAGCCATTTTATTAGTAGGAATTGCGGTCTTTTTACTTATTCGAAATCAAACAAGAAAGGCAAAGTTTAATAAATATAAACCTCTTCATTCAGTTGAGGAATTAAACTGGACCTATCAAAAGCATTTACGTGAAGCGATCAAGCATGAAGAAAATGAACATTTTTCATTTGCTACGCGCCATCTATTTTTGGCACTGCTCTTATTCTTTCATGAAAAAGAATGGCTTGAGGCAAGAGTATGGAAAACAAATTGGGAGTATTATGATGAACTGCGGAAAGTAAATCAATCGTGGGCCGTTCAGTTTTATGATTTAGCACTCGTGTTTGATGAAGTTACTTATGGAGAATATGAGATTGATCGAGCGGAGTACAGTCAATTTCGGGAAAAAGCTTTTATCTGGTTAGATGCAAAAGGCGGAGGGGAGAACAATCATGCGCAAAACTAAAGTATGGATTCCCTTAATTGGGCTTATTGGGCTCCTACTCTTTCTAACTTACTTTATTGAATCCTATAACCCAAAAGCGTATCCACATTATGTGTCTGATTCTCCTTCTCCAACCGGCGTAAAGGCAATCTATACATACTTAAAAGAAGAAAATTCCGTAAAAAGATGGTCACATTCTCCAAAACTTCTCACCAAACAAGATGAGAATCAAATTCTGATTATGGTAGAACCTTATTTCACACCAGAGCAAGTAGAGATGGAAGGTTATCTGAATTTTATAAAGGCTGGAAACAAGATGATCTTGTTTAAGGAAAATCCAAGAGGAATGTTTGATATTAAGACCCTTCCAGCAGATATTGACCCTTTTCTTGATGAGGCGATTACCATCAAGGATAAAAACGGAGTTGAATTTGATGCGTTTTTTCAGGCTACAACCCGAATCATTCCAAGCGAAAAAGAAAAGGTGCTTTTTGAGGATGAAGCAGGTGTAATTGCAACAAGCCAAAAAATCGGAGACGGTGAATTGATTACAACGATTACGCCAGAGTGGATGTTAAATGGCAATCTATCAGACTATGATCATATAACCCTTGTATTATCGTTAATTGAGGATAAGAAAGCATCGATTTATTACTTTGATGAATATGTACATGGTCCCAAAAATGCTTCTAATTTGACAACATTGTACCCGAGCTGGTTTTTAGTATTGCTTTTACAGGGAGGATTAATAGTCCTACTTTGGCTCTGGTACAGAGGAAAACGGTTTGGGCAGGTTATTGTACCCCGCGAAGAAAATGTTCGTATTAGTGATGAAGGTATTCGTGCTTTAAGCGCATGGTATAAAAGAGGCAGGTACTATCATGAATCGTTAAACATTCAAGCAGATTATGTGAAACAACTGATTCAGGAAAAATGGGGGGTTCCTTCTCATCGGGACTGGACAGACCTTTCGACTAAGCTTTCACTACGATGGTCAGGTAAAAAAGAAAACGAAGTAAAGCAGTATCTACAGAATCTCACAAAAATCTTAGAAAATAAAAAACTAACCAAACAAGATTATTTAATTTGGTCCAAAAACTTAGATGAATTACGAAATGAGGTGGAGAAAGGATGAGACCAGAACTGACATCCTTACTTGAGAAATACGAGCAACGAATTTTAGGTCAAAATACAAATTTACGGCTTTTACTATCTGCCATTTTAGCTGGAGGTCATGTCTTAATTGAAGGTGTACCTGGAACTGGGAAGACACAAATGGTACGCACACTTGCAACCTTACTTGGTGGTGATTTTACACGTATTCAGTTTACACCCGACCTTTTACCAAGTGATATTACAGGTAGTATGATTTACAACATGAAGGAAGGCAGCTTTGAAACATTAAAAGGGCCTGTTTTCACAAATATCCTTTTAGCCGATGAAATTAACCGTACGCCTGCCAAAACACAAGCAGCACTATTAGAGGCGATGGAAGAAAAACAAGTAACCATACAGGGCGAAACGTATCCGTTACCAGACATTTTCTTCGTTGTTGCCACCCAAAACCCAATTGAATTTGAGGGTACCTATCGTTTGCCAGAAGCCCAACAGGACCGTTTTTTATTTAAACTACATATTGATTTTCCAGCTTCCGAGGAAGAAAAAAATATTGTGAAGCAAGTAATCGAACAAAGTTTCATTCAATACGATCCTGCGAATGTCCTTGACCTTCAAACATTTGTATCGATTCGACAGGAAATTGAAAAGGTGACCTTAGGTGATGGCGTATTAAATTACATAATCGAGATTGTTCGGAAAACAAGAGAATCCGAAACGATTCAATTTGGTGCGAGTACCAGAGCAGCAATCTCAATCGGAAAAGCTGCGCAGTCTTGGGCATATTTAGCAGGAAGAGATTATGTGACTCCTGATGACGTAAAAATGGTCTCAAAACCTGCACTTAGGCACCGAATTCAGTTATCTCCACACGCAGAATTGGAGGGAATCACCATTGACGAGATCATTGAAGAGCTTGTGGGATCGGTTCCTGTTCCTAGATAGAGGCATCCTACCTACAAAACGATTGATTATTTTGTTACTAATCCTATCTGTTGGTTTTTTGTTAAGTCTTCCACTAAAGGTTTCTTGGGAGCTGATGATTGGGTTAAATCTTTTTATTCTCATAGGAAGCTTAGTAGATTTGTTGTTTTCTCCGAGGAATAAACAGATTTCTGCAAAACGCAAACTGCAAGCTGAAATGGAGCGTGGGCTTCCTTCTACCATCGAGATTGAAATAACAAACCAGTCGACTTATGGGCTAACATACCGTTTTATAGACGGCATTCCCGTTTCCTTTACTCAGCCTTTTCCGATTAATGGAAGGATATCTGGTGAAACGACTTCCCGGATCACATATGTTACACGAGCTTTGGAGCGCGGTGATTATCAAATGAACAAAATGTATTTCCGCTACAAAAGCATCCTAGGCTTATGGGAAAAGCAACTCACATTTAAAGTTATTAACGAAGTAAGGGTTATACCAGATTTATCCGAAACAAGGCAGTATCTTGAAAATGCACAGAAATTTTTATTATATGAAGGTGTAAAAATCCGAAAACAACAGACAGGTGCTGGTGAGTTTTCAAAAATCCGAAGTTATGTCATAGGTGATGACCCCCGAACAATCAATTGGAGGCAAACCGCTAAGCTCCATGAAGTGATGACGAATGAATATGAACCAGAGCATGGAAAGTATATTACGATATTAGTAGATTGCGGGAGGATGATGGGTGCTGAATTAGAGAAGGGAAATCGTCTTGAGAGAGCGATGGAATCCGCTATTACAGTTGCTACAGCAGCACTACAAAATGGGGACTATGTTTCTTTTTTAGCATTCTCAACAGATGTTAAGATTTTTGTCCCAGCAGGAAAAGGGATGGCACATCTCCAAACGATTTTGCATTCAATTTATAATTTGAAGGTAGATGCTGCAGAATCGAATTATGGTGCCGTCTTATCTTATTTGGAAACGATGCAGAAAAAGCGAAGTCTTCTCTTGTTGTTTAGTGATGTTCATACATTTTTAAGGGAAGAAAGCATGTTAATCTATTTAAGAAAACTTAGACAAAGGCATTATTTCCTAATGATCGGTATCAGGGATGCCACATTAGCCCAAAGAATAGATGAGAAGCCTACAACTGTCCAAACAGCCATGCTAAAAAGTATGGCACAGCAGCAGATGCTTGTGAAAAAGAAGGAGAAACAAAAATGGGAAAAACAAGGCCTCATGATGGTTGAGGCCGATGAGGATAAGTTAGCAGTTACTGCTGTTTCCTACTATATCAATATCATGAATCGGAACTTGCTGTAGCTTCTTTTTTTAGTAAAAAGAGTTTCCCTGTTACAACGTAAAGAATCAATCCAATCACCGTAATGATTGCAACAGCATATTTAGCTTCAAGTGAAATCGTAGCAGGTGTGATAAAACCTTCAATAATACCGGCTAATATAAATAAAGGAATCGTACCTAACAGCAATTGCACAGAGCGTTTTGCCTGATACTTGAGCTGATAGCCTCTTGTATAATGGCCAGGAACGAGCAATTTATAGCCCATTAACAACCCTGCACCACCTGCTATAAAAATAGCTGTAAGCTCAATCATTCCATGAGGGACAATATATGCCCAAAAATCATACGTTTTCCCGTAATGCCAATATAATCCAGCCAATGCACCAACGATGATGCCATTGTAGATTAAAATATAGACGGTTAAGAGACCAAAGGTGATTCCACTTGCAAACGCAAGGATAGCAACTTGAATATTATTTGTCATAATACTTGCGGACATAAGGGATGAATCCACTTCACCATCTGCACTTCCTAAATAGTCTGGATCAACTCCTTGGGCTATTTCTGCGGGCAATATGGAAAACATATGAAGGGGATCCTGTTGAACTGAAAAAAAGCTACCTACACCACCTAAAGTAAATAATATAAAAGCAGCTACCGCAAATTTCCATTGTTCGAGTAATAGTCCAATAAATTTCGTGCTGAAAAAATAACGAATCTGTTGAAAACTTGACACTTGGTCTTTGTAAAGGAGATTATGAGCTTTAGAGACAAGACCATTTAAATAAGGCGTAATCTCCTCATTGGGAAAATAGGTCTGGCTATACGAAAGATGCCCAGCACACTTTTGATAAAGTCTATGAAACTCATTAATTTCGGTACTGCTACGCGATTTTCGACGCTTATGTAAGATGGAAATCAATTGCTCAAGCTGCTTCCATTCATCACGATGCTGATTAACAAATTGCTTCATGTTCAATACGTAATCACCTCTTGAAATAGCGATAAAGTGAAACTTCATTCAGTGAGGGTTTTTCGACACACAGGATGTGCTAGTGCAGACGTTGCGATCTTAGTCTGCCTCATCCCTCATTGAATGTTAGTTGAGGCCCACATGTTGTGGGTCACAAAGACGTTACCACAGGACGTGGCGCACTTAGTCTTTGTTCTCTTTATCGGGCTTTTACTGGCAGTTGATCCCATAGGAGCTTACTGCCAGTTAATGCGGGATATCCTTATTATAGTAATTTTAGAGAAAAATAGAAACATCATATGTAAAAAACTACCTAGAAAAGGGGGATTCTTTTTGAATCAAGAACAGACCAATATAAAAACACCCGAGTTTGTTTCCATCCAATTTCAGTTAGCAGGGGTAGGTAGCCGAGCTGCAGCTTTTTTTCTAGATACATTAATATTATCTACAGCAAGTCTTCTTGTTTTACTTACTCTAGTACTTATTTTACATGGTAGCTCCGATCTTTGGTTGCTCGGAGAAAGTCTTTCTTCTGGACCGATCGCAATTACAATTATTCTTTTATTTATCTTAAACTGGGGTTATTTTTTTCTGCTTGAATTTTTTGCAGGAGGGAAGACGATTGGAAAAAAAGTCTTAGGAATTCGAGTTATCCAAGAAAATGGGCATAGCATTACATTGCTATCAAGCTTTATTCGTAATTTTCTTCGCATTATTGATTCCATGCCAGCGGCCTATTTTGTAGGAATCATAATGGTTTTCTTTCATTCAAAACATAAGCGTATTGGCGATTTAGTTGCCGGTACAATCGTTATTCACGAAAGAAGAGCTAAAAATCATAAAAAACAAAGTCCACTTGAAAAAGAGATTTGGAAAAGGGGACTAACAAAGAATTCTCTTACAGTTGATCAGTGGGCATTGAAATCATTTGGAAATAAGGAATGGAAGCTGCTTCAAACATATTGCAATCGTTTTTTACAATTGAAGGATGCTGTAAAAGACAGGAGAACAAAACAAATTGCCGATATTTTGCTACCAAAGGCAGGAATTGAAATAGCAGGAAAAACATATGAACAATTAGAAAATGAGCTTTTAGTCCTATATTTAATTTTGAAGGATGAATGGGAATTCGAACTATAATCTCCTACTTTAAACTGACATCTTAGGGTATCCTATGTATAATAAATATTGCAGATTACTTATCATTCGAATAGGCAGAATGACCCACAAACACTAGGATCTAAGATCGTACAGGAGATTCGGAAAATGAAATGGAAAACTTTTAGCATTGGACTTTTAATCATCAGCCTTTTTTCAGGGTGTTCAGCACACGCGAAGGAAGTAAAAATCGAAAATACGGAGGTAAAGGTGGATTCAGAAGAAATCATTGCTACAACAAATAAATCATTACCGCTTGATTTTTCAGAGAATCGTACCAAACAAATCACACATCTTATGATTCATTTTATTAGCAATGCCGCGCTCAAGCCCGAAGATCCTTATAATGTAGATGATGTCTACTCCCTTTTTGAGGAATACAATGTTTCCGTTCATTATTTAATTGATCGAAACGGAGAAGTCTACAGTTTAGTCCCAGAGAACAGGATTGCTTATCATGCTGGAAAGGGAAGTTTGCGTGATTTTCCAGAGTATGAAAATAAAATGAATGACTACTCGATAGGCATCGAACTCATTGCGATGGGCACAAAAGAGGAAATGACAGCAATTATACCAGAAGACACCTATAATCAAATCAATCCATCATTGGCTGGATATACGGATGCTCAATATCAATCGCTTAACCGATTAGTACATAACATTTTAAAAAGAAATCCATCGATTTTACATGACAGACGCCATATCATTGGCCATGATGAATATGCGCCTGGAAGAAAAACAGACCCGGGCTCATTATTTGATTGGTCTAGAATCGGATTTTGAGTTGTCACTAAACCTATACTTTTTAAAGGAAAGTTTCCTTAAGAGTATAGGTTTTTTTATTTGAAATTGTTTGAAAACTTTGGAAATATTCATTATAATGAAAACGTATACACGCTTCGTTTTAACTTACTAAAGGGGGAGAACAATTTGTACGTGCCTTTACTTTTATCACAATTCTTAGATCGAGCTGTCAAACTGTATGGTGAAAAAACGGCGTTAATTGATGACGACAAAAGCTTTACGTATGGAGAAGTAAATGAAAGGGTAAACCAGCTTTCACGTGGATTAAAGCATCTTGGTGTGGAAAAAGGAGACCGCGTAGCGTACTTAGCTCCGAATACCTCTGAAATGTTTGAGGGCTTTTATGGTGTATTTCAAATTGGAGCAATCATTGTTCCTTTAAACACAAGATTAATTCCAACGGATTACGAGTATATATTAAACCATAGTGAAACAAAAATATTGTTTGTCGACCATGAGCTAATCGGAAACATTGAACCCATTCGGGATAAACTAAATACGGTTGAAAAGATTATTGTGCATGGACATAAGGGTGACACAGAATGGTCTGTTCCTTATGAGGAATGGCTGGCATGTTTTGAAAAAACAGCAATTGAGCGGCCCGAAATGGATGAGCAAGACATTGCGACATTATTATATACAAGTGGAACAACTGGAAAGCCAAAGGGTGTTATGCTTTCGCATCGCAGTAATTACCTCCATGCATTAACAACCATGCATCATCTTCGTGTGTCTGATCGTGATACATTACTACATATTTTACCCATGTTTCATGTAAATGGCTGGGGCTCACCTTTTTACTATACCGCAAACGGTGCAACACAGGTTTGCTTACGAAGGGTCAAGGCTGATGAGATTTTCAGTAAAATAAATACCTATAAAGTAACCGTAATGCATATGGCACCAACTGTTTTAAATTCATTATTACAATATGCTGCCTCAAATGAAGTTGCCAAACAGAATCAAGATGTACGAATTGTGATTGCCGGTTCAGCGCCACCACCAGCATTTGTTAAACGGGTAGAAGAAGAGCTACAGTGGGAGTTTATTCAAGTGTATGGCATGACAGAAGCTGCGCCACTGATTACAACCTCCATCATACGCGATACACAGAGTGATATTTCCCAAAGTGAAAAATATCGTCTAAAAGCAAAAGCTGGCTATGAATTTATTGGAGCCGACGTACGTGTTGTTAATGAATTTGGAGAAAACGTTGCTCAAGATGGAAAAGAAATTGGAGAAGTCATCGTACGAAGTAACACTGTTATGGAAGGATACTTAAACAATAAAGAAGGCACGGACGAAGTCATTCGAAATGGCTATTATCATACAGGAGATATGGCGATTGTAGACGCACAAGGAAATATTGAAATAGCAGACCGGAAGAAGGATATCATTATCAGTGGCGGTGAGAATATCTCTTCGATTGAGGTTGAAAGTGCACTATATGACCATCCCGGCGTTTTAGAGGTTGCGGTCATTTCTATTCCTCATGAAAAATGGGGAGAAACGCCACAGGCAATTGTGGTGAAACGCGATGGCTATGAGGTAACAGAAGAAGAGTTAATTGCATTTTCTCGCAGTCGTTTGGCACATTTTAAAGCGCCTACAAAGATTGTCTTTAAGACTGAATTACCAAAAACAGCCTCTGGTAAGATCCAAAAAGTACATCTTCGTAAAGAATACTGGCAGGAAAAAGAAAAGTTTATTAACTAATAAGAAAGACCCCATTTTTCTCATTTGGAAAACGGGGTCTTTTCATGCACCAAGCTTTTGCACGATTTTTTTATCCTTTGAAAAAGTCCAGTTCACTAGAAAGATGCCTAGAAAAATAAATAGTGAACCAGCATAGACATACCATTCTACTACTTCTTTTAAAAGAATCCATCCAGATAAAACTCCGAAGAAGGGGGCAAGAAATAAGAAGGCTGACGTTTTTCCTGGATCACCGATATTTATTAAATAAAACCAAATGGCAAATTGCACGATTGAAGCCATGATTGCAAGCCATAAAACAATAAAAATCGATGTAGGCGCTATTATTATAGCGGGTGTTTCTAGTGTAAAACTCATAAAGAGAAGCAGAAGGCCACCAAAAAGCATCTGATAAGCCGTTAATACCCAAATATTAAAACGCGCTCCCCATTTTTTGATTAATAATGTTCCAATCGACCATGATAGTGAGGCACCAAGGCCTAATAAAATCCCAATTTCTAAATGAAGATGAAAGCCAAGTGTGATAAAGACTCCTGCAAAGCCAACGAATACCCCAATCCAATGAAAGAGTTGATAGCGAATACCAAGAAAAATGGTACTAAAAATGACAACGAGTAATGGATTGCTAAATGTAAGGATTGATGATTCCCCAGCAGAGATCGTTCGTAGGCTTAAGAAAATACAGCCCATGACACCTGCTGTTTGAAAAACACCGATTGTAAAAATTCGTAACCAATCGAGTACCTTTTTGGGAAGTGGTTTTTTCCATACGAATACAGCCATAAGAACACCAGCAATTGTAAAACGTAATCCGACAAGAAGAAGCGGTGACACATAATCCAATCCGATTTTACCCACCGCAAAAGATGAGCCCATTAACGCAGTAGTGGTCACAACAAGTACAGCAAATAGATATGGATTCATATTATTACTCCCACTTTTTTCCTCATCATACCATAAATTTATTGTAAATATCTGATTTTCATTTAAAAACAAAGAAAAAGGTAAGCTGGATTTGCTTACCTCTTTCATCATCAATGAGAAAACGAACATACTGATTGAATATTCTTCCTAAGCTAGAGCTGGAATTCGTAACAAATACAAAATCTTAGAAGTTAATCTTCTTATGGAGATTGTTAGTTTTACGAACGTAAAAAATAACTCTGGGAATAAGCGAAATAGAATATTCATCGTATTTCCCTCCACATTGATATTTTGTGATTATTAAACTAATCACAGGATTATTGTTTCCTAATCGAGTATTATTAATGTGTACAGGTATGTTTTATCTTTTGACTGGAAAGATAAAAGAGTACATAACTTTTTTTGGGAGGGTTCAAATATGGAGAAGATTAAAGTTGGAGAAGTATTTTCAATTAGTGATGAAACTGGTGAGGAGCAAGATGTAGAAGTTCTTGGAGTCGTTACAATTGAAGCGACAGAATATGTGGCGGTTGGCTTTCTTGCAGACTTAGAAGAGGATACTGAAGATGATATCGATATCTTCTTTTTGAAAATCGATGAAGAGGGCGATTTTTCTGCAATTGAAAGTGATGAGGAATTCGAAAAAGTGTCTTCAGCTTTCGATGAAATTTTTGATGAGGAACTAGAAGAAGACTAAAATTAAATGGCAACTAATAACTCCACGTATAAGCGTGGAGTTATTTTTTTATTCCTCATTCCATTCTTTGATAATTTCTTTTACCTTCTTTTTATCAATGATATTAATGGCATAGTAGATAATTTCTTTCGTTTTCATTTTCCTTACGGGATGATGTGATACACCATATAAATCCCCAAGGACTAAAACATCCATCATTGTAAATCCTATTAAAATAATCATTGGCTTCCTGTTTCCTGTCCATGTACCTTTCGTCCCTAGGACCACTGGAAGCGGTTTTTTCCTATTACTTATGTACTCATATACCCAATCCTGTTCAGTGATTGTTTTAAACATGTACACAACTCCATTAACCAAATTGCATACTTATAATTCTACAAAAAAGTGCAATTCTATTCAAAAATTAACAAAGTTCATATAAAATGGACGTTATAGCTTAATAAAATTTTCCACTAGAGGTAACATCGACCTGGATGAACGTTATGATATGAAATTAAGAGAATGTTCATATTAAGGAGGAAATCATATGAAAAAGGCATTATTAAATGTAGATTATACAAATGATTTTGTGGCTAGTGATGGCGCATTGACTTGTGGAGAACCAGGTCAAGAAATCGAAAAAGAGATTGTTCGCATCACCGAAGAGTTTATCAAAAATGATGATTTTGTTGTATTTGCAATTGACCTTCATAAAGAAGGCGATGAATTACATCCTGAAACGCAACTTTTCCCACCCCATAATATAGAGGATACGTCAGGAAGATTGCTGTATGGTGATTTACAGCGTGTGTTTAATGAGCAACAAACCAATTCAAATGTGTACTGGATGGATAAAACGAGATATTCTGCATTTGCAGGCACCAATCTCGAAATTAAATTACGTGAACGTGGAATCACTGAGGTTCATATTGTAGGTGTTTGTACAGATATTTGTGTACTTCATACGGCTGTCGATGCCTATAATCGTGGTTTTAAAATTGTCATTCATAGCTCAGCGGTTGCAAGCTTCAACCAGGCTGGTCATGAATGGGCATTAGGCCATTTTAAAGATTCCATAGGCGCAGAAGTACGTTAAGTGGGTCAATTACTGGAGGTATTTTTGGATGAATAAGTATTTTAAAGATGACAGCTTTGCATTACATACAGATCTATATCAAATTAATATGGCTGAGATTTATTGGAGGGAAGGCTTAAATAACCGAAGGGCCGTTTTTGAAGTAAACTTCAGGAAACTTCCATTCGGAAATGGGTATGCCGTTTTTGCTGGTCTTGAGAGAATCATTCATTTTCTTGAAAATTTCTCGTTCAGTGAAACCGATATTGCTTATTTAAGGGAAGAGGGGTATAAGGAGGATTTTCTGGACTACCTCAAGGATTTACGTTTTACTGGAACGCTTCGGTCAATGAAGGAAGGGGAAGTCGTCTTTGCAAATGAGCCACTTCTTCGTATTGAGGGCCCGATTTGTGAAGTCGTATTATTGGAAACGCCTATTTTAAATATTATTAATTACCAAACACTGATTGCGACTAAAGCATCTCGTATCAAACAGGTTGTTGGCGATCAAACTGCGATGGAATTTGGTACAAGACGAGCACATGAATTGGATGCAGCGATTTGGGGTACAAGAGCTGCTTATATTGCTGGTTTTGATTCAACCTCTAACGTTCGAGCAGGTAAATTATTTGATATTCCTATTTCAGGTACACATGCACACTCCATGATACAGGCATATCGCGATGAATATGAAGCATTTAAACATTATGCAAAAACGCATAAAAACTGTGTGTTTCTCGTTGATACATATGACACATTGAAATCTGGTGTTCCAAATGCGATTAGGGTTGCAAAGGAAGAAGGAGACAATATAAATTTCATTGGAATTCGCTTAGATAGTGGAGACTTGTCTTATTTATCAAAGGAAGCACGCAAAATGCTGGACGAAGCCGGATTTAAAGACGCCAAAATTGTAGCATCAAATGACCTTGATGAACATACGATTATTAACTTAAAATCCCAAGGCGCAAAAATTGACTCATGGGGCATTGGAACAAAGCTGATTACGGCCTATGACCAACCAGCTTTAGGTGCAGTCTATAAACTTGTATCTATTGAAGATAAAAACGGAAATATGGTAGACACCATCAAAATAAGTGGAAATCCTGAAAAGGTTTCAACACCAGGCTTAAAGCGCGTGTATAGAATAATTAATAAAAGCAGTCAAAAGTCTGAAGGTGACTATATTACACTTGAACATGAAGATCCACAACACGAAGAACGCCTTAAAATGTTCCATCCTGTTCATACGTTTATCAGCAAATTTGTTACGAACTTTGAGGCAAGGGAATTACAGCACACGATTTATGAAAACGGAACACTCGTATACGAGATTCCAACCCTCCAACAAATTCGTGAATATCTAAATGAAAGTTTGGAATTACTTTGGGACGAGTATAAGCGTACGACGATGCCGGAAGAATATCCAGTAGACCTCAGTCAAGAATGCTGGAATAATAAAATGAACCGAATTGAAGAAGTTAAATTAAATATAGAAGAAAAAATTGGTAAGGTAAACGGATAAGAGTTTGTTCCTAAACAACCATTAAAGGAGGGAACTTTCATGAGTATTCAACAACAGATTATAAATGATTTACATGTAAAGCCTACTATTGACCCAAAAGAGGAAATAAAACACAGAATAGCTTTTTTAAAAGCTTATCTGTTAAAAAGTAAGACAAAAGGATTTGTATTAGGAATCAGCGGTGGACAAGATTCTACATTAGCTGGCAAGCTATGTCAAATGGCTGTAGAAGAACTACGAAATGAAGGGCATGAGGCGACCTTTATAGCTGTTCGTTTGCCTTATGGTATTCAAAAGGATGAAGATGATGCCAGGGTAGCACTCTCTTTTATCCAACCAGACCGTGCATTAACCTTTGATATTGCAACAACAGTGGACGCATTTGTCTCTCAGTACAGACAAGCGACAGGTGAAGAGATTAGCGACTTCAATAAAGGGAATGTAAAAGCACGTGAAAGAATGATTGCCCAATATGCAGTTGGAGGCATGCACAATTTATTAGTTGTTGGAACAGATCATGCCGCTGAAGCTGTTACTGGTTTCTTTACTAAATATGGTGATGGGGGAGCTGACGTTTTGCCATTAACAGGGCTAACAAAACGACAAGGACGTGCCCTTTTAAAGGAATTAGGAGCAGAGGAACGTTTGTATTTGAAAGTCCCGACAGCAGATTTATTAGACAATAAACCACAGCAAGCTGACGAAACCGAGCTTGGAATCTCATATGATATTCTTGATGATTATCTAGAAGGAAAACAAATTTCGCAAGAAGATGCAGATAAAATTGAGAAACGTTATCTCATTACTCAGCATAAACGACAAGTACCAGCAAGCATGTTCGATAATTGGTGGAAATAGGACAGAGCCTGTTCTAAAATGTGAAAAACATTTGGGGCAGGCTTTTTTGGTTGGAAGAATCTCTCTTTTTCAAACATCGATGGAGGATAAGGAAATCCTGATATTAAAAAGATAAGAACGCACTTGAGTGCGTTCTCGAAGATTTATCTTCTTTTCTTTTTTGGATCAACAAGTGCACTCTTTTTTACAACAGTAGCTAACTCAACCTGAACATGGACATTTCTTCCATCAATGTCTGTTACACTGAGTACTTTTCCTTTTCGACCTTTTATTTTAATCGCATCTTCAACAGCCGGAACATTTTGTACAAGTTGTGTTAATAAGAGATTTTTATTTTCAAAGTAATGAACAACAAACATACATATCACCTCATATGAAATTGATTTATAAGAGCCCAAATATTCACTTGATAATATATGTGCGAAAATATTTTTGGTCCATAAAATATAAGATTTTTTAGGGGAGAGGTGGGAAGCTTTCAAGAATATGAATCTGTTTATTTTGAAAAACATTTAGTAGACCATAGTAATATTATGTAAACTAATAATTCGATTTGAACGCGCATAATTTTGAGCGTTCTTTTTTAATTCAAAAATTACCTCATTTTTAATTAATCAATCTCATTATTAGATTAGTCTTATCAAAAATTGATATATTCACTAAAAAACTCCTATATTCATCATTTCCCTCTCTGGCTTACACAACATAAAATACAAAAACTATACTAAAAACTCACTTATATATACATTATTCGAAGTAGGAAGATTAAGAGTTTTGTCATGATTATTTTTAATTAATATCAAAATTAGATTAATTTTATGAAAAATTAGCATTGATTAGATGGATAAAAACGGTATAAAATAAAAAACAAGTAAAAGACGATTTCATAATCTAAAATTTTAATTCATAACGAATAAACAAATGGAAAGGGTGATTAGATGCAACAAATTAGACAACCAAATAAACAGGGGTTATATGATCCTCAATTTGAACATGATGCTTGCGGAATTGGCTTTATTGCTGATTTGAAAGGAGAAGCCACACATCAAACGATAACACAAGGTATATCCATGCTTTGTCGTATGGAGCACCGCGGCGCACAAGCTGGTGATTCAAATACAGGAGATGGTGCAGGAATCTTAACTCAAATCCCACATCTGTTTTTCCAAAAGACTTGTTCAAAGCTGAACATGATGGAACCAGGTAGCTATGGTGTAGCAATGGTCTTTTTACCTCGAAATCCTGTCTTAAGAAAGCAATGTCAGGATGCTTTTGAAACAATTGTTGAGGACGAAGGACAGGAATTACTAGGATGGCGGACGGTTCCTGTAGATGATAAGACCATCGGTGAAAGCGCAAGAAAGAGTCAACCTTTTATTTGTCAACTATTTATAGGTAATAAAGTAGGGGACGTCGAGGAATTTGAAAGACTCCTTTATGTGATCCGTAAGAGAACTGAAAAAAAGATACGAGAAGCACAGCTAGCTGCGAATGAAACTTTTTATGTAGCCAGTCTTTCAGCAAGAACCATTGTTTATAAAGGAATGTTAACTCCAGGGCAACTCGATCGATATTATCTTGATCTAAAAGACAACGACTTCCAATCATCCTTTATACTCGTTCATTCTCGATATAGCACAAATACTTTTCCTAGCTGGGAAAGAGCACATCCAAACCGAATTTTAGTCCATAATGGTGAAATTAACACACTTAATGGCAATGTCAATTGGATGAAGGCAAGAGAAAAAAAGCTGGAATCACTTATTTGGAAAGAAAAATTATCAGAACTTGTTCCAATCATTGATAAGAATGGAAGTGACTCCGCTGCCTTTGATAACAGCCTAGAATTTCTAACACGTTCCGGAAGATCATTACCACACGCAGCTATGATGATGGTCCCTGAACCATGGGAGAATAATCCTTCTATGGATGAATCGTTAAAAGCTTTTTACGAGTTTCACAGCCATTTAATGGAGCCATGGGATGGACCAGCAGCCTTTGCATTCACTGATGGATTGCAAATTGGTGCTATGCAAGACAGAAACGGTCTACGTCCAGCTCGATATTATGTAACAGTTGATAATACGATTATTTTTGCTTCAGAAGCAGGTGTAATCGACCTTGAACCTGACCAAATTCTAGAAAAGGGAAGATTAAGTCCAGGAAAAATGCTTCTAGTTGATTTAAAGAAACAAAAAATAATTCAGGATGAAGTAGTCAAAAGCGTGATAGCAAATGAATACCCCTACCAAAAATGGCTAGCGACTAATCGTGTTCATATCAATCAATTAAAATCTTTATCTCATGAACAAAAAGAGTTTCCTATCTCAAAATACCAGCAAGTATTCGGTTATACCTTAGAGGAAATACAGCAAGTAATTGGTGCTATGGCAGTCGAATCAAAGGATCCGATCAATTCAATGGGGAATGACATGCCATTAGCCGTTCTTTCCAATCAATCACAGCTCTTATACAATTATTTTAGACAGCTATTTGCACAAGTAACAAACCCACCAATCGATGCAATTCGGGAGAAATTTGTGACATCAGCATCCACTCTACTAGGTGCAGAAGGAAATCTACTCAATCCAACTGAAAGTAGCTGTCAACGTATTCGATTGGAAACACCAATTTTGTCAGATAATGAACTTGCAAGACTTCAAGAAAATTTCAGACTGAAAGAAATTCCAATGTTGTTTAGAGCAGAGGATGTTGAAGGTACACTGGAAACAGCTTTACAAGACCTATTTAGTCAGGTTGATGAGGCGGTTCAAAAAGGCTACACCCTTATCCAATTATCTGATAGGCAAGTCACTCAAGAATGGGCACCGATTCCAGCACTCCTTGCAGTGAGTGGACTTCATCACCACCTCGTACGACAGGGAACTAGAACAAATGTAAGCCTTATTGTCGAAACAGGTGAAGCTCGTGACGTTCATCAACTAGCCATGCTAATTGGTTTTGGAGCAGATGCAATTAATCCTTATCTTGCAATGGCAAGTATTTTGAATCTAGTAAAAAATGGAGATCTACAAGAAGAAATCATTTTTGATAAAGCCCTTCATAATTATACAAATGCTATAACAGAAGGTATTGTGAAAATCATGTCAAAAATGGGGATTTCAACGATTCAAAGCTACCGTGGTGCACAAATATTTGAAGCTGTTGGAATTGGTGAAAATGTAATCAATCAATATTTTACAGGAACAACATCAAGTTTAGGTGGGATTACTCTAGATATTATGGCAAAAGAAGTCCTGATGAGACATCAACTCGCCTTTAGTGAAGCAGAAACACCATTAAAACCAGGAAATGAGTTCAAATATCGGAAGGATGGAGAACTCCATGCTTTTAACCCAGCAACCACACATGCATTAAAAACGGCTTGCCGAAAAAATGATTATGAACTTTATAAAAAATATGTAGAAAAAGCAAATCAAGAGCAACTTATTTTCATTCGTGACTTGTTTAAGTTTAAAGTAACGACACCGATTCCAATTGATGAAGTAGAGCCTGTGGAATCAATTGTTCGCCGATTTAAAACCGGCGCGATGTCATATGGTTCATTAAGTCAGGAAGCACACGAAACATTAGCAATTGCAATGAATCGACTTGGAGGAAAAAGCAATAGTGGTGAAGGCGGCGAACATTATGACCGTTTTACCCCTGATTCCAACGGTGATTCCAGACGAAGTGCAATTAAACAAGTAGCCTCAGGAAGATTTGGAGTTTCCAGTCATTACTTAGTAAATGCTGATGAAATTCAGATTAAAATGGCACAAGGTGCAAAACCAGGTGAAGGCGGACAACTACCAGGAAATAAGGTATACCCTTGGATTGCCGAAGTTCGTGGTTCAACTCCGGGAGTGGGTCTAATCTCACCGCCACCACATCACGACATTTACTCCATTGAGGATCTTGCACAACTGATTCACGATTTAAAAAATGCAAATCCATCAGCAAGAATTAGTGTGAAACTTGTTTCGAAAGCTGGGGTAGGGACGATTGCCGCAGGTGTTGCAAAAGGTTTAGCCGATGTCATTTTAATCAGTGGTGCAGATGGAGGAACCGGTGCAGCTCCTAGGTCAAGTATTAAACATGCAGGAATGCCTTGGGAGATTGGACTTGCGGAAACTCATCAAACACTTGTTTTAAATGGACTTCGTGATCGTGTGGTACTTGAAGCCGACGGAAAAATGATGACAGGACGCGACATCGTAATGGCAACATTATTGGGGGCAGAAGAATACGGATTTGCAACGTCTGCTTTGGTTGTCCTTGGTTGTGTACTTGTTCGACAGTGTCATTTAGACACATGTCCAGTCGGAATAGCAACACAGGATCCAGAGCTTAGGAAGAAATTCCTTGGTAAACCTGAACATGTTGAAGCATTCATGAGATTTATTGCTCAAGATGTCCGTGAGATTATGGCTCAGTTAGGTTTTAGAACCATTAACGAGATGGTTGGTCGTACTGACTTACTTGTACCAAGTGATCATGCAACTTCACATTGGAAAGCAAAATATCTAGATTTATCTAAAATAGTATTTCAACCATTTTCCGGTAAAGGGCCGCAATATAACAAGAAGAAACAAGACCACGGACTTGAACATTCTCTTGATTATAAGGAACTACTAAAAGTATGTAAACCATCACTCGACATGCAGCAACAAGTGGAAGCACAATTTCTGATACAAAATACAGACCGAGCAGTTGGAACGATAGTTGGCAGTGAAATCTCAAAGCAGTATGGGCGTGAAGGTCTTCCTGAGGATACCATTCGACTCACGTTCAAAGGATCTGCAGGTCAAAGCTTTGGTGCATTTATACCTAAAGGAATGACATTAGCTCTTGAAGGTGATGCGAATGACTATGTTGGAAAGGGCTTATCTGGAGGAAAAATCATAGTTAACCCATGTGAAAACTCAATTTTTGTCCCTGAAGAAAATACGATAATTGGAAATACTGCCTTCTACGGAGCAACTTCAGGTGAAGCATATATACGTGGTCTAGCAGGGGAACGTTTCGCTGTTAGAAATAGTGGCATGAAAGCTGTTGTAGAAGGAATTGGCGATCATGGTCTCGAGTATATGACTGGCGGAATTGTTGCAGTTCTTGGTTCGATTGGAAAAAACTTTGCAGCTGGAATGTCCGGTGGTGTGGCTTATGTTTACGCAGACGACTTTGATCATTTCCGAAAGCAGTGCAATGTTACGCTAGTGGATTTAGAATCGATTGGAGAGGAGGATGAGCCGCAGCTTCGACAACTTCTTGAAAACCACTATACATTCACAGGAAGTACAAAAGCATCTATTATTCTGAAACATTGGGATGATCATCTTGAAAATTGGGTAAAAATCATTCCAAAAGAATACAAAAAAGCATTACAACAACAAGAACTACCGAATGAAACATTAATAAAATAACACTTTTCCATTGGCTTAAGTGATTATTATACTAATCTATCTTTCTATCACACCAGATTTCAGAGGAGGAATTGAAATGTCACCCATACATTCATATTCAAGAGAACAAATTAATCAAATCGTGAAAGAGGAAAATGTTCGGTTTATTCGATTACAATTTACTGATTTATTTGGTCAGATCAAAAATGTTGAAATACCTGTTAGTCAGCTTGAAAAAGCATTGGATAATAAAATGATGTTTGATGGTTCTTCAATCGAAGGCTTTGTTCGAATCGAAGAGTCTGATATGTATTTATACCCAGACTTGAATACATTTGTTATTTTCCCATGGACAGCAGAAAAGGGAAAAGTAGCCCGTTTCATTTGTGACATTTATCATCCAGATGGAACACCATTTGAAGGAGATCCTCGTAGTAACTTAAAAAGAATGTTACATGAAATGAGAGAACTTGGCTTCACAGAGTTCAATGTTGGTCCTGAACCTGAGTTTTTCTTATTTAAATTAGATGAACACGGCGATCCAACTCTCGAATTAAATGATCAAGGAGGCTATTTTGACTTAGCACCTACTGATTTAGGAGAGAATTGCCGTCGAGACATAGTCCTTGAACTTGAAGAAATGGGATTTGAAATTGAGGCTTCCCATCATGAAGTAGCACCAGGCCAACACGAAATTGATTTTAAATACCAAGATGCTTTAAAAGCGTGTGATGACATCCAAACATTCAAGCTAGTCGTTAAAACCATTGCACGTAAGCACGGTCTCCATGCAACCTTTATGGCAAAACCTTTGTTTGGCGTTAACGGTTCAGGAATGCATAGTAATTTATCATTATTCAGGAATGGAGAAAATGCTTTTTATGATCAAAAAGGAGAATTGGAACTAAGTGAAACAGCAAGACAATTTATTGCAGGTATTATGAAACATGCAATAAGTTTTACAGCTGTAACGAATCCTACAGTAAATTCCTACAAGCGCTTAGTACCTGGCTATGAAGCACCATGTTATGTGGCTTGGTCTGCTAGAAATCGAAGTCCACTTATTCGGATTCCAGCGTCCCGTGGTTTAAGTACTCGTGTTGAAGTTCGTAGTGTTGACCCATCCGCAAATCCATATATGGCAATGGCCGTACTTCTAGCTGCAGGTTTAGATGGGATTAAGAATAAATTAACTCCACCAGCACCTGTTGATTCAAATATTTATGTGATGTCAAAAGGGGAAAGGGTTGAAAATGGGATTGTAGATTTACCAGCAACCTTATCAGAAGCATTGGAACATCTAAAACAAGATGAGGTCATAAAAAATGCATTAGGTATCCACCTACTAGAGCATTTTATTGAAGCAAAAGAAATAGAATGGGATCAATTCCGTACATCTGTTCACCCTTGGGAAAGGGAACAATATTTGAAGAATTATTAAAATGAAAGGAACGCACTTTATATGCGTTCCTTTTTCTTGACTTCAAAAATGAGGGAGAATCTATTTAGAGGTCATCCCACCAGATACGACAAATTTCATTGCATCCTCTGGTTTGACGTCAATAATTTCGATTTCATCCTTTGGTATTAGGAAGGTGAAGCCAGCGATTTGGAATGTTTGTTGAATATATACAGCTACATAATCCTTTAATGGATCATAAAAACTTTCTACATCTTCTGTCGTAATAAAACCAATTGCTTTTACATCTGTACCCGGTATCGTTACAAGTGCGACTTTTGAGAATGATTTCTTTTCTCCAAGAAATGAGTTAAATGTATCCTTTATAACAGAGTAGAGCGTTTTGATTAACGGAATTCTTTCTAACAGTCTGTCAACCAATCGAAAGATAGCTCCGGCAAATACTCTCGTTGATAACCACCCCAAGATAGTGATGACTACAAACGTGAGTAAAAGCCCAATACCAGGAATATAATCTTCTCTTAAATAAGGTTTCAGGAAGTTCCCCAATATCCCATCTAAAAACAAAAACACTTTAAAAATAACGTACATAACTAAAATAATCGGAACAATTGTCAAAATACCATTAATAAAGTTTCGCAAAATGCTTTTCATATCATTTTCTCCTCGTATTCCTTTTCACACAAAATCAGTACTGATTAAAGATTTTACACTATGGCCAAATAAGAATACAAATGAAAATGGTTCTATTTTTTCATAAATAGGTAGAATAATAAAAAAAGGTGCAAAGCTCAAAAAGTTAGCTTGCCCTTTTTTCAACTACTTTTAGTCGATTTGGTTCAGGTAATAAGAGATTCATAACCGCCGCAATTAGAACAATAAAAATTGAAAGATATAGAGATAAGTCGTAATTCCCATAATTACTAAATAAAAGTCCAGGAATATAAGCACCAAGTGCTGAGCCAATTTGATGACTGAGAGAGAGACATCCAACAATAAAACCAATTATGTGAGTAGACTAGAATTCCAATTGATAATGCGCGTGTAAAATAGATGAACACTAATAATTTACGGCTACTCCAATAATAAATGATAACACCAGATAGTAGGATTCCAACAATATTACAAGCCGCTAAAATACTTACTGCCGTACCCGTCACTGTTGGTGTAAAACCATGGTGATAGGATAAAGGTATTAAATGTGTATCCATTAAACCTGTTGTCGTAAACCCACAGACAGCAAATGGGAGCATTATGAACCAGAATTGGCGCATTTTAAAAAGTACCTTAAGTGAAACAGATTTCTTTGAGGAGTCTGTCTTTGTTTCTTCCTCCTCGATGATTTTTCCGCCTAAAGGCTCCATTGCTTTTTCATTCGGGTGATTCCGTAAAAAGAGTAGAACAATAGGGAACACGATAATAATCAACAATGCCCCTAATATAAAAATGGTTGTTCTCCAGTAAAAAGGCAAATGAATATTCCATTGGCCTTGAATAATGGTCAATATATTAGAATAATAGTACCAGACTTTTATCAGATATTTCAATTATTTATTAATTGTCTTATAGATAATCATGTCAATTGCCCTTCCTTTCATAGAATCAGAACATATTTTATGAATATAGTTCATTACAATAAAAAGGAGGGAGTGTTCATGAGTAGGAGAAGAGGAATTGGCTTTTGTATGCCAGGATATAGATGGTGTGGTCCAGGCTGTGGCGGTACGGGTCCACCGACGAATCGTGTTGATTCATGTTGTATGAGACATGACCTTTGTTATCAAAGATATGGAGCGTCACGGGAATGTGACTTAGCTTTTATGGAGTGCTTACGACAACAGCGAAATCAAGATACAAAAGAGGGCAGGGATGCAGCATTTTTTTATAATGTTATGAGATTTCGTACTCTTTTTCGATTATAAAGAAAGTGCCAATCGATTCTTACATAAAGTAGACGATTGGCACTTTTTTATTTAGATTTCTTACGCAGTTACAGCTTCAGTTGGTTCTTCTAATTCACTTGCTGGTCCGAAGAATTCGAAGTGAATGTTTTCAGATGCAACTCCCCATTCTTTTAGTGAACGATACATCAATTTCATGAATGGAACAGGACCGCAGAAATAGAAGTCTGCTTCCTTCGTATCTACAGTTGCTTTTAACCACTCAAGGTCAATAAAACCTTCCTTGTCAAAATTCATGTCCTGACGGTCTTGTTCAGTAGGTGCAGAGTAAGCAACAAAGTTCTTTACATGATCATGTTTTGCTGCAATATTTGCAACCTCATCCTTTAATGCATGAACTACACTGTTAAGAGCACCATGAATGAACATGACTTCACGTTCAGGTTGTTGTTCTATAAGTGTATTTAACATGCTGACCATAGGCGTTAATCCAACACCACCACTAATTAAAATAGCCGGAGTTTCTTTTGATTCAAGGAAAAAGTCACCAGCTGGTGCACTTACGGTAATCACATCTCCCTCATTCATTTCTTGATGTAAGTAATTTGAAACAACACCATGCTCTTCACGTTTTACAGAGATACGGTAATAATCTTTTCCAGGTGCATCTGACAGACTATAATGGCGAATATGAGTATATTCATCACCTTCAGGCTGAACTTTAACAGTTAAGTATTGACCAGCATGATAAGATGCAATTACTTTTCCATCTTCAGGCTTTAAGTAGAAAGAGGTAATCACTTCACTTTCTTTTACCTTACGATCAACAACAAAGTTTCTGAAACCTTCCCAGCCACCAGGTTGTTCCTTCGCTTCATTGTACATTTTTTTTTCTACACCGATGAATGCGTCCGCAATTACACCATAAGCTTCAGCCCAAGCATGAATAATCTCATCAGTTGCTGCATCGCCTAATACCTCTTTAATTGCACCAAGAAGATTTTCACCAACGATTGGGTAATGCTCTGGTTGAATTCCTAATGCACGGTGTTTATGACCAATTTGTTTTACAACTGGAATAATCGCCGCTAAATTATCAATATTAGCAGCTGCTGCGTATACTGCGTTTGCTAATGCAGTTTGTTGACGACCTTGTCTTTGATTTGCATGGTTGAAAATATTTAATAATTCGGGGTTATTAGTGAACATACGCTTGTAAAAATGAGTTGTAATATCTTTTCCATATTTTTCTAGTACCGGAACAGTGCTTTTCACGATTTCAATTGTTTTTTGGCTAAGCATGGTAAAACGCCCTTTCCTAAACCAATATTTTAAATACATGTTTATAATATAATGACAGTGATAATAAAAGATACCCTTCTAATACATCTTTTGAAAAGTTGTCACATTTACAATAGAAATAGGACTTTCATGCTATACTTATAGAGAACTCACCACTATAAGGGGTTTTTTATAATGAAACTAACAAATTATACGGATTATTCATTACGTGTTTTAATGTATTTGGCAATGAAAAAAGATGAAGAATTAACCACAATACAGGAAATTGCGGAAGCTTATAATATATCAAAAAATCATTTAATGAAGATCATTCATCATTTAGGAAAACTGGAATATATCAAAACGATTCGAGGGCGTAATGGAGGCTTTAAGCTCGCTAAGCATCCAAAGGAGATTAATATCGGGGAAGTAGTTTCGATTACAGAAGACGACTTTAACATCGTTGAATGCTTTAAAGAGGGCGGAGGCTATTGCGCGATTTCACCATCTTGTAAACTAAAACGTGCCCTACACGAAGCATTACATGCTTTCATTAATGTGTTATATGGATATACATTAGATGACCTTGTTACGAATAAGAATGATTTACTTGATTTATTTCGCTTACAAAACCACGAAGAAGGAAACTAATAAGAACTTATTAACCACTTCGAACGATAAAACCTAAGTATTACTCTAATAGGAACCAATACTAGTCGTTTTACATACATTTAAGTAGACGAAGTAATTAGTAAAATAATGGTTTCAAAGGAGTAGAAGTGAGATGATAAGACATACGTCTGGTTATTACTGCCCTTATTGTCATGGTTACTTAGAACCACGGAATATGTATGATGAGTATTATTTCCAACAATACGTACCACAGTATCCAGCACCTTACTATGGGTGGGATTGGAATCGTAATCCTGATACTATTTTAGGTAAGGCCACTTGGACATGGGGAGGTACGCCAACAAAATGTGAAATTGGCTGGTCCTATGATAACAACATGACTGTTGCCGTAGGAGAAAACAGCTCTTTTAAATGTGGCCAACGTTTACGGATCCGAAATGTTTCGTTTGTCCCGAATCAAGATATTATCGTAACAGTGGTAGATGAAGTGAAGAAATTCCCTGCGAATCGAATCAATCTTCACCGTAAAGCGTTTGAAGCACTGGGTGCAGCGCCTAGTGTTGGTGTACTAAATGTAGAAATTACACCTATTGATTAAATGACAAAAGGAGAACAATGTCTAAATTGTCCTCCTTTTTTATTTTATAACTCTCTATTCAATAGGGACAACTGTTCACGATCAATTTCATCATCATGATCCTCAAGCAGATTTTCCGAATGCAAAGCATCATAAGCGGGGTTCGTGATATAAAGTACCTGATTCTTCAGATGTTCATCCTTCTTCATGAAATACCATCCTTTCCCAGTTAGTATGATACTAATATGGCTCTTTTTAGCTTACTTTACACATTGCACTCTAACAAAAAAAGCCATCTAACAAGTAGATGGCCGGATATCTTTTACAATAAATAAATTCTGTTATACAGGTGTCGCTAAAAGTTCTTTAAGATGTTTATCAATCTGCTTAAAATAGGCAGGACCGTCTGCACCGAATAAGCCAAAATGTCCACAAATGCTGTTGATTACACGAAGTTCACTGTTAGGAATCAATTTTTGTTCTGCTTCACAATCACGCGGAGGGAAGAACATGTCTTCATCAATTGGCATAACAAATGTTTTTGCTTTGATTCTTCCAAGCGCTTCTTCTAGATTACCATTTGTCATTCGGCTAACATCCCCGCGTTGCCATTTCCATGCCATTGTTAATAGCGCGTTTGGATCCATCGCTGCAAATAGAGGCTGTAAAAAGTCGTTGACGAATTCATCGATAGAATTGACACCAAATAGACGCCATTTTTCCTGTTTGTAAAATTCCGTACTAAGTCCCATAACAGCCCATATTTTAGCATGCCTATTTAATCCGTCCACCACTTCTTTACAAGACTGATAGTTTCCATGATTCCAGCCTGGATCTGAAGTAATCGCTTCGATTAATGTGTCCGTAAAGATGAAATCATGTGTCGTATTCTTGGCAGTACCAGCAATCGGAGCAGCTCGTTTAACCATATCGGGAAATCTAACTGCCCATTCGTATGTTTGTTGTGCTCCCATTGAGCCGCCAACAACTAACGCAATTTCATTGATACCATATTTTTCAGTAAGGAATTGATGCTGAGCTCGTACATCATCACCAATTCTTACATCTGGGAAATCCGACATACTTATTGGAGCAGGGCTGTTATGTGGTGAGCTCGAAAGACCATTTCCAATTTGATTGATGATTACAATGAAGTAATTTGTAGGGTCCAAAGCTCGTCCTTCTCCAATATATGGTTCATAAGCTTTATTTGTACCAGAAAACCAAGTAGGAATGACAATTGCATTATCTTTAGCTTCGTTAAGCTCTCCGAATGTGGCATAGGCGAGTTGACAGTTTGGAATGATGCCACCTTCCTCTAGTTTGAAATCTCCTAAATTAAATAGTTCATAGGGTCCGTGGAATTCTTGTGTATAAAATGAATTTTCGATCAATGTAGCAACCACCTTTCTTTTAATGGAATCTATTAATACAATATATACGTGAAATCTGTTATTAAGAACTACTAGATGGACAAACTTTTAAATAAAATTGATATTTCTGTTGACCGAGGGGTGCACCCCACACCTTAAGATGAAAAGGGAGGGTGAGGATGTACAAAATCAGTGAATTTGCGGAATTGACCGGATTAAGCAAGGAAACTTTGCGATACTATGCGGAAGTTAAACTTCTAGAACCAGCCTATATCGACCCAAAAAACAAGTACCGCTACTATGATGATGGCAGTTTTTTTCTAGCAGTACTACTTGTAAAACTGAGGGACCTTGGCTTTTCAATCCAAGAAATGGTTTCTGTCATGGAGGATGAATCTTTCGCGCATCTAGAAAAATTACTCATTCAAAAAAGAAATAAAATCGTGCAGCAAATCGTAGAGCTACGACAACAAATGGAAGAGATTGATGAATTTCTCGCATCTGGTAAGGAGGAAAACGAATGATTAAATGGAAAGAAGAAGCGATAATTGAAACCAATATTGAAAAGGTATGGAATCTATTTTTGGACGAACATATAAAGAAAATAATGCCGAAAGTAGAGGAGCATACCCTAATCGAAAAAACAGAAGGAGAGGTAGGGGCAAAGCACCAACAAAAATATCGGGAAGGAAAACGTGTAGAAACCTATATTGTCGAAACGACACAATATGAAAACACCGATAATAAAAAAATAAAACAAACAAGCTTCGTATTAGGAAAAGCATTCGAAATCACTACAACTTTCACCCTACTAAAAATTGACGAGTCCCACACTAAATTCATATATGAGGGACAAAACAAAGGGGTTAATTTTGTCGGACGGGCCATGCTGAAACTAAGCAGTAAAAATGCAAATAATGATGTTGTAAAGGAATTTATGGACCGCGTCCGTATCGAGGCATTAAAAATGTAAAGCTAAAATTTTTTTCAAAAGGAAGCACATTATCGTTACCCCATCATATACTACTTATTGTGTGAGAAAAATGTTAGAAGGGAAGTACGGAAAATGAGCAACGAGATTAAAACACCAGTTACAAATGATTACAAGGATAGTGAAGGGTATAAAGTAATAGAAGTCAACCTCAACAACCCAACAGAAAACCTATTTGCAGTCGTAACTCCTATTAAAATGCAGTAACAGTAACGAATTCAAAATACTATCTTTTCGTACGTATTCTTACATAGAAAAGGTAGTATTTTTTATTTTGTAATAAAAGGAGCTTCAAGTACAATTAGGATATCGAATCTTTTAAAGGAGCATTACCAATGGACGTTTTAAATTATCTCGTTACGTTATTCGAAAAACATAGTAATCCCGAAAACGCAGTACCGATGCAAAAGTATATGAAAAACCATTTTCCATTCCTTGGGATAAAAACACCTTTAAGAAGACAATTAACTCGTGATTTCTATAAAGAAACAGGTATTTTAAAACAGGATTTAAATCTTGAACTTGTCACACAGTTGTGGATGAAGGATGAACGGGAATACCAATATACTGCACAGGATTACTTAGTTAAATCTATTAAAAAAATCAATAGTAGCCATTTACCTTTTATAGAAGATCTCATTACTACAAAATCATGGTGGGATACGGTCGATGTTCTTTCTCCACATCTAGTTGGAAATATAGCTAAAGTAACACCTAATACAATAAAGGAAAAAATCGAAGGTTGGGCTTTTGGGGAACACTTATGGCTTAAACGTTCATCCATTCTCTTTCAGTTAAAATATAAGGAAGAAACAAATGAAACCATCCTCTACAAATACATAAAAGCCAATGCTAATAGTAAAGAATTTTTTATCCAGAAAGCAATTGGCTGGGCTTTGCGAGAGTACTCAAAGACAAACCCAAATTCAGTCCGTCAATTTATAAATGAAACACCATTGCCAAAGCTAAGTGTTAGAGAAGGTAGTAAATATATTTAAGGCCAGGAATCCCCCGGCCTTTACTTAATTACTCCTAAAATGGTATATTTCCCAGATTTAAACTGGTATGTGATTTCATATGTTTCACCTTTACTAAATTGAGCACAAAAATCCTCGACCTCTTTTTTATCTTCGCTATAAAACTGATACACGGAGTAAGGATCACTTACATTACAACTATATTTTCCATCACCATTTTTTTCGGATGATACTGAAACTTCCTGAACGATTATTGAGGTTTCTTTCTCATAGGAGGGGCGAAGATTACCAGAACTCATGGTCACAACAATAATGAGTAATCCTATTAAACTAATAATAAACGCCTTTTTCTTTTCCATTTTTACAAAAAACATAAAGATCCCGCAACCAATCGCTCCGATTCCCACTGCAAATAGAGCTATCATTAAATAAAATAACATCCCAGCACTCCTTTCTATAAATAGAATATTCAGACCGTTATCCATATTATACCATATAATGAATTTTAGAATTTCGAAATCATCAAATACCTTTACATTTTTGCATGTACATACTATCCTTAGAGAAAGAATATTCGTAAACTACTAGGGGTGCCCGATTGGGCTGAGAGAAAAGCGTGCGTTTTTTAACCCTTTGGACCTGATCCGGATTATACCGGCGGAGGAAAGTAGAGTGGAAAATGTCCATTTTCTCTTGATACCTTAAGCCAGGTCCATTTATGTGGAACTGGCTTTTTTGCGTTGTTCTTATTTACTTATAAGGAGGCTACTAGAATGAAACTACAAAATCAAGTTATTCTCGTTACCGGTGGTGCACGTGGATTAGGAAAGGAAATCGTAAAAGCTTTTGCTAAGGAAGGGGCAAAGGTGGTAATTAACTATTTTCAAAGTGAAGAGAAAGCTCGTTCTCTACAAGAAGAAATTGGTGAAAATGCGATTGCCATTCAAGCTGATGTGAGGAATCGTGAACAAGTACAGAACCTATTTGTTGAAGCGAAAAATTATTTTGATAAACCTATAACGACCGTTGTAAATAACGCCTTAATCAATTTTCGTTTTGACCCAATCGCAAGAAAGAACGCAGAAAATATTTCTTGGGAGGATTTTCACGCCCAACTGGAAGGAGCAATAAAAGGAGCATTACATACAACACAAGAGGCCCTTCCAGATATGAAGAAGCTTGGTTTTGGACGTATTGTAACAATTGGTACGAATCTCTTTCAAAACCCTGTTGTTGCTTACCATGATTACAACACAAGCAAGGCCGCACTTTTAGGATTCACTCGGAACATGGCAAAAGACCTTGGTCCATATGGAATAAACGTAAACATGATTTCTGGAGGATTACTTCAAACAACTGATGCGAGTTCGGCAACATCTGAAGAAGTTTTCCACTTGATTAAGGAATCTACACCACTTCAAAAAGTAACAACACCAGAAGATGTAGCAAACGCAGTTCTTTTCTTTGCATCACCTTGGGGTAAAGGGGTAACAGGTCAAAACCTTATTGTTGACGGCGGTTTGGTAATGAATTAAATCAGTAATGGGGGATTCATCTTGAGTAAAACACTAAAAATGACATTAACCGCAATGCTTGTCGCTATCGGAACAGTTACAAGTCATTTATTTGCAATTCCAATAGGGTTCACAAAGGTATTTCCTATGCAGCACTTTATTAATGTCTTGTCAGCGGTTATCTTAGGTCCAGCATATGCCGTGCTTCAAGCTTTTTCTGTATCCTTACTTCGAAACATGCTTGGAACTGGCTCTTTATTTGCCTTTCCAGGAAGTATGATAGGGGCTTTTTTAGCAGCATTCCTATATTCCAAAACAAAGAAGGCTTCAATGGCAATGACAGGCGAAATAATTGGAACAGGGTTCTTAGGGGCAATAGCCTGTTATCCAATTGCCACACTTATTCTTGGACAGGATGCAGCCATTTTTGGTTTCATACCTTCGTTTATTTTTAGCTCAATTGTGGGTTCTATATTTGGATTTATCATTGTTGGAATCGTATTAAAAAATCCCGCGTTCAAAACATATCAAGAACGAAACTTCTAATACCTAAAAAAGACTAAACTTTTATGTTTAGTAGTTCTGCAAAGATGAGCTAGATTCAAAATCACAGGTTTAGCAACATGAATTAGTTTTATATGCTATGTTATGCATGAAAAGAGACGTAAAATGTAATAAATATCCATTTTCGTATCGTTTTTGAGTAAAATAGTGATAAAAGCATACGTAAAATAGAAATGCGTATGCTTTTATATAGTTTAGCAATATAAAGCCATGCATAAAATCCAAAAAAAGGTAAAAATGATTTCAATTAAGACAAAAAATACAATAAATATCCATTTACGTATCGTTTTTGAGTAAAAAAGTGATAAAAGCATACGTAAAATAAAAATGCGTATGCTTTTATACAGTTTAGCAATATAAAGTCATACGTTATATCCAAGAAATGGTAAAGTTAACCCCAACAAAGAAAAATTCACACCACAATAGCCGAACTTATGTTGTAGTATTGTTTAGTCTTTTTTAGAATACCAAACCACCAATGATATATAACGCGATGGCGATTACTCCCCCTATTGCTGAAACCTTCAATTTGTATTGTGCATACTCGACTAGGTCTAAATCTAAAATTGATGCCGTAGTTATCGTTGTGTCACCAAGAGGGGAGGTTAATGCTCCAAATGCACCGCTCGCAAAAACAGCTCCGACGGTTAGTGGGATGGAGGCACCAGTTGATAGGGCCAAAGCAATTCCAAGCGGCATAAATAAACCCCAAGTTCCCCAAGAAGAACCAATAAAGTAGCCAACAACTGACCCAATTAGAAAAATCGTCGCAGGTGTTAAGAATCCCGGTAAAAATGACCCTAAAGTAGCACTTATAAATTCGGAAAATCCGAGCTCCTCAGCCGATAAAGTGAGTGCCCAAATAAGAATGAGAAGGGTAATCGCCTGCATCATTTGGTTTCCACCATCGTAAAAATGATACATAATTTCATGTAATTTCTGCTTTCGAATCACATAAAACACAAAAGTAAAAATTAATGTGATAAATACAGCCAGCAGCATGACAAAAGTTGCATCAGCCATTGAAAAAGCTTCAAAAACCGTTTGAGCACCAAGTGACCTGCCGTTTTCCCATAATAGATAGAGAGACAATCCTAAAAGTAAAAACACCGGGACAATTAAATGCCAAGGCTGCGCTTTTACAAGAGAAAGTTCTTTCTTAATTCCCATTCGGTGAAATTCATGATCATGTTCTTCTTCATCTGTGTGGTGTTGGGTTTTTTGGCTTTTTTTAGATGGCCAAAATGTTTGGATGATTCCAATTAGAAGCATCACAATCGCATAAAAATTAAACAAAATACTCAATAAAAATACTTGGTAGGCTGACATCCCTAAATCAAGACCTTTAATGCCACCTTCGACAAGTGAAACCATAAATCCAACAAATGCAGTCGCAACAGGTAATAGAACAATAACCGATTCTGTTGAAATATCTAATGTCATACCTACCTTTTGTTTTGATAGGTTCATTTTTTTAATGAGTTGTTTTATGATGGGTCCAATCATCATAATCCGAAACATTGGCATCATAAAGGTAAAAGGGAGGGTAAGCCAAATTAATCCTAGCAGGCCACGTTCAGTCTTAATTTTCTCCCCAATCCATTCCGTAAATCCTTTGATACCTCCGGCGATGTTCATCATCCCAACTAAACCACCAAAAACATACAAAAAGCTTACGATTTTAATATTAGTCGGATCAGATAGAGTTGTCACAATATATGTAATTGATTGTTGGGTTCCACCTAATACATCAGATGTAACAAGGATCGCCCCAACCAATAATCCTAAAACAAGTCCAGGTAAAATATCCTTTAACCAAATCGCCATGCCAATTACAATTAAAAAAGGAATAAGTGAGATCCATAAATGTTCCAAACCATAATCCTCCAATATCCAAAATGTTCATTTGGTTAGTATGACCAATTTGAGAGAGGAGTATTTTAGTATTGAAGAGTTAAGTACTTCATCAAGAGTATATAGTATACTCCCTGAAGATTTCAGGAGTGATATAGAAATACTGTCACATTTTCATTTTCATCAATTGTTCCAAGTAGAATTTCATTTAGTGTTACATTTTTGTAGGTGGTTGAAATTTTTTGTAACAGCCAGTCTTCATTTTTACCGATTTGATTTAGCTCGTTATAGTCAATCTTTTTCTCCTTGATTAAAGTCCTAGGATATTGAAATGATTGGATAGGTTTATTAAAAGTACATCGATTGAAATCCTTGCTTTGTTCAAATTTTTATAAAGTATATTTCCATTTTCTATCAGTAAAATAGGGGCAGGGATAAACAAACTTCTTATTCTATGTGAACGTAAACTTAATAAAATACCAATCAAATACAAAACCAAAATTACAGTCATTGTAATCATCGAACCTTTTAAACCTAATCCCTGATCTGATAATGGATGAGCAATAATATTTCCAATAAGTAAGACAATAACAAAGTCAGGACCCAACCTGAGAAATCGTTCGCTGCCCCATCATTCTAGCTATCACGATAAAGAATGCGAAACCTACAATTGCTCTGAGTATCCATTCAACCGCAGTGAGATGCTCTTGGGAAGCAAAAAAATGCATAACTATTTCACCTTAACCTAATTTTTCCTAGTTAGTGTACTAATTAGATTATTACTATTAAACTTTGCAATCTTTAGCATAGCAAAAAAAACACTTTCTATCGTTGCGAATAGAAAGTGTTTAATATGCTTTAGAATAGTCCAACCATTTGTTGAAATGATAAAATCACAAACAGGATCAAACATGCTACCAATACAATGTTAGATAATAAATTATTTCTATACTCTTTTCCAACACGCTTGGAATTAAGCAACCACAATAAACTTATTGATAAAAATGGCATAAACAGAGCACCAAGCGCACCGTACAAAATTATTAATTCAACTGGTTTACCAAAAAATAAAAGAAGCATAGGAGGGAAGGTTAACCATGCTAAATAAGCACGATATGCTGGATCTCTTTCAGTAACTGATCGACTATATTCTTTTTTCATTAGTCGCACAAAATCTGCAAATAGATAAGGAACCCCATTCCAAACTCCTAAAAGAGAGGAAAATGCCGCAGCCCAAAATCCAATTAAGAAGAGCTGTTTGAAAATGCTACCAAATTTATCGCCAATCATTTCAGATAATTGATATAACCCTTGCTCTCCCTGAATTTCTATTCCACTACCATAGATAAACTGACTTCCTACTATTAATAGAGAAAGAGTGAACAACGCAGTCATAAAATAGGCCGCCTTTGCGTCTAACCTCATCATCGGAATCCACTCTTTTCCTTTCCAGCCTTTTTCTCTTAACCAATAACCATACGAAGCCATCGTGATTGTTCCACCAACACCACCAATTAGTCCGAGTGTAAGCATGAAGGAACCTTTTGGAACAGTTGGGACAAACCCCTTTAATAAATCACCCATGTTAGGAAGGAATAACATTGCAGAACCAACTACTGAAACAAACATTAGACCAATTAGAAACATCATTACTTTTTCAAATAGGAGATAACGACCACTCCAAATGAGGAGGAAGCCTACAATTGCGTGAATAACAGCCCATGCCCAAAAGGGAAGAACGGGGAACATCGCGCTCATGGCCAAAGCACAGGCAGATGTTGCCGCAGCTCCATACACAAATCCCCAAATAACAGAGTAAACACCGAAATAACCAGTGGCCCATTTTCCCATTTGCTGCCAGCCTTCGATGATTGTTTTACCTGTACCAAGGTGCAGACGACCCACACCTTCATTTAGAAAATATTTAAAAATAGAACCAAGAATAATTGCCCAAACAAATACTAAGCCAAAGCCTGCTCCTGCAACCAACGCTGCTACCAAATCACCGGTTCCTACGCCGGTTGCCGCTGCAACAAAACCTGGGCCAATCATCGCTATTTTCTTTTTATAACTCGTAGGTGCCTGTATTTGCGTATTAAGATTTAGATTTGACATGAAGTGCCCCCTTTGTAATGTTATTTGATTATTGCAATAATTCTATAGTTTAAAATTTTATCACACACTAGTTAAATAAACTTGATTCCAATGGTCTGAATATTCCTAGGAATATTGACTCAAGCAGGAAAGTTTGTTTCTTTCCTTTCAATTGATAAAATAGGACTGAAGAAAAATGGAAGAAGGGATTCGTGAAATGACAAATATAAATATACCAGTCTCCGTTCTAAACCTTGCTCCAATTCGCAAGGGAGAAAATGGGAAAGACGCAATCAATGCCATGGTTGACCTAGCCCAAGCAACAGAAGAAATGGGATACACACGTTATTGGATTGCTGAACACCACAACTCACCAACACTCGTTAGTTCAGCAACTCCAATTTTAATAAAACATACATTAGAACATACCAAAAAAATTCGGGTTGGATCAGGGGGCGTCATGCTTCCAAACCATTCACCACTTGTTGTGGCTGAACAATTTGGAACAATGGCGACCATTTATCCAGACCGTCTTGATTTAGGGATTGGCCGTGCACCAGGAACGGACATGATGACCGCAAGTGCTTTAAGACGCTCACATAATGATTCTGTCTATACGTTCCCTAATGATGTAAATGCCTTGCTCACGTACTTTGGACCAATGGAGAAACAAGGCTATGTAAAAGCTTATCCGGGAGTTGGTACAAATGTACCAATATATATTCTTGGTTCCTCAACGGATTCAGCATATTTGGCTGCTAAATTAGGACTTCCATATGTATTTGCATCACATTTTGCACCCCGGTTCATGGAAGAAGCTATTTCCATTTACCGCAAACGTTTTGAACCATCGGAATATTTAAGCTCACCATACATGATGGTTTGCCTAAATGTAATTGCAACAGAAACCGATGAAGAGGCTAAACGGGAACTAACAACCATGCAACAATTTTTTCTAAATGTTGTTCGTGGTACACAAACCCCATTACAGCCACCCGTTGATAACATGGATGAACTTTGGAATCAGCCTGAAAAAGAAATGGCAACTTCTATGTCCAGTGTTACATTATTAGGAAGCAAAGATGCCATCCGGAACCAATTAACAAGCTTCCAAGAAAAATATAATGTCGATGAATTAATGGCAGTTTCATACATCTATGATCCGCAAAAACAAAAACGATCTTTTGAGATATTAAAAGAAGTTGTAGATGGAGAGTAAGTGCCTTTGCTCAAGAAACAGGATACTTTTATAATGATTGGGCGATTAGAAGCAAATTGCTTCACAATAATCTATAAACTTGATACAATCTAATGTGTAATTAAATAATGATCTATCTTCGGGGCTGGGTGAAAATCCCGACCGGCGGTGATGAGATTATTCTCTAAGCCCGCGAGCCGCAAGGCAGGATTTGGTTCAATTCCAAAGCCGACAGTATAGTCTGGATGGGAGAAGATGGAGGTTCTGCGCGTTCAAAAATTTTTACGTTTTGAACGTTTATTAAGCATGCCTGTACATTAACTCCCTCAAGAAACTATTCTTGGGGGTTTTTATTTGGGTATGACTTAACAAGCTGAACCTTTCTTCTTTTGAGGTGGATCGACAAAAGAGGAGAGGAAAGAAAAATGAAAAAAATACCTTTACGTCAATTTGTGGCAATTGCAATGTTGAGTACGATTTCGTACATCCTCATGTTCTTCAATTTTCCATTGCCAACATTCCCAAGCTTCTTGAACGTCGACTTTAGTGATGTTCCAGCATTACTAGCAGCACTTATTTTTGGACCGATGGCCGGTATCTTAGTTGAATTATTCAAAAACATGATTGATTATTTTATTACCGGCAGTGAAACAGGTGTACCCGTCGGTCACATCTCAAACTTTGTAGCAGGGATTATATTTGTTCTAACAACCTACTACATTTTTAAACTATTAAAAACAAAATTAGGCTTAACTATCGGATTAATTGGCGGCACAGCCATGATGGCCATCATCATGAGTGTTCTTAACTATTATGTCTTCTTACCGGCATTCAACTTTTTCTTGAATATCCCGGCGATGTCATCACCAGAAACACTCAAAATGGTGGTTTACGCGATATTACCGTTTAACTTATTAAAAGGATTGATTGTGGCAACAATCTTCATGCTGTTGTATACTCGCTTACATCCGTGGATTAATAAACAAGCATCATCAATATAGAGTTCTGTAAAGGCAGGCACCCAGGTTGGGTGCCTGTTTTGGTTATTGAATAGGATATTGATTTAAGTACTTAACTTATTAATGTTGCTTTAGTTATGTTCTTCATGCAATAAATATAAAAGCAACCAGCACCAGAAAATGGTAAACTATTTATACATAAAGAAAAGGGGATGGAGCTATGAAAAAGAAGATCGTCCTTGCGGGTGGTACCGGGTTTGTGGGTACTTATTTTTATAAAAAATTCACTGAACTTGGTTATGACGTTAAAGTTATTTCTAGAAATACACCAAACATAACTTGGAACGATAAAAGAGGTATTATACAAGCATTAGAGGATGCTGAAATGCTGATTAACCTTGCTGGAAAGTCAGTCAATTGCAGATACAATGAGAAAAACAGACAAGAAATTCTCAATTCACGAACAGAAACGACAAAACTATTGGGGGATGCAATAAAAAAATGTAACAATCCACCGGCCTTATGGATTAATTCTAGTACAGCTACAATCTATCGCCACGCGGAAGACAGACCGATGACCGAGGAAAACGGTGAAATTGGAACTGGTTTCTCAGTAGAGGTAGCGAAAAGGTGGGAGGAGGCCTTTTTTTCCTTTACATTACCGAAAACAAGGCTAGTAGCTCTACGTATTTCAATCGTCCTTGGTTCAGATGGAGGGGTAATGATTCCTTATAAAAACTTAGTTCACTTTGGACTAGGTGGAATTCAGGGGCCTGGGACTCAAAAATTCAGTTGGATTCATATTGAGGATTTGTTCAATATCATTCTTTACATTCACGACCACAACCACTTATCTGGAGTATTTAACTGTTCAACACCGAACCCCATTACAAATCGTGAGTTGATGAATGCTCTTAAAAGAGCTTTTAATCGGAGACTAGACTTGCCTGCACCAGCTTGGCTTCTTGAACTTGGTGCGATTTTCATTAGAACGGAAACGGAACTAATTTTAAAAAGTAGATGGGTTATTCCAGAACGTCTCGTAAAAGAAGGTTTTACTTTTAGCTATCCTACAATTGACCAAGCTCTTGCACAAATAAAAAATAAAAAATCTTGAAACTATTTTCCCATGTATCCGTAAACAATACTATTAGTACTTAATGGAGGGGATTTTATGCAAGGTAAAGGCTGCGTTAAATGTGGAAGTACGAATGCGGGGACAAAGGATGTTTCGATGACAGGTTCAGGGATTACAAAAATGCTAGATATCCAAAATAATCGTTTTACTGTGGTATTTTGTAAGAATTGCGGATACTCTGAATTTTATAACAAGGATTCTTCGAAAACATCAAACATAATTGATTTATTCTTTGGATAATTATTGAAGGAGACAAATTAATCATGCTGCAAAAGTTCACTATACAAACAAATAAGCGTGACCAAATGATTGATGTAACTGACAAAGTTCAAGACGTAGTTGATCAAAGTGGAATGAAAGGGTGCGTAGTGGTCGTATATTGCCCCCATACTACAGCTGGAATAACAATAAATGAAAATGCAGACCCTGATGTGAAACGGGATATGTTACGTCGTTTCGATGAAGTCTACCCATGGCATCATGAGCTAGACTATCATATGGAAGGAAACACCGCCGCTCATATGAAGGCAAGTACTGTCGGGGCATCACAACACGTAATTGTGACAGAAGGACGTTTACTATTAGGTACATGGCAAGGCATCTATTTTTGTGAGTTTGATGGTCCAAGAACACGTACCTTTTATGTAAAAATCATATAAATAGGCGAATCCTGCTAGATTCGCCTATTCACCGTTGTAAAATACAATTTCATCTATATCCTGAATCCATTCCTTAGCATCAGTTCCATCAGGATTTGCCTTCCAAAGTGTTCTTTTATGATCAAGGATAGATGCGCCCCGAGTCCATACCAATTTATTAATAGAAGGCACAAATTGTGGACTAAAGTCTCCAAAACCATTTGGAGGGTCTGTTATTTTTGTTTGATTATTTTCTTTTAAATCAATTCGAACAAGATAAGGACGGGGGTGCTTGTTAAAATCATTAGTCCATTCCTGTTCGTGGATTCGAGAGACAACAATCGATTCGTCTGATACCCAATCAAAATCTAATTCTGCATAGTCTGTAGGAGTATACGTACTTGAAACTGGCATTTCCCGAACCTTTAAATCTTTGTTTTTAAAGCCAAAGACGATTCTTCGGCCACCCGCAATATACGCAAGTGTATCTGCACTTGGGGACCATTTCGGTTTTCCTACTTCAAAAATGACCTCATCCAATACTTCAAAATTTTCGCCGTTGCTATCAATTACGCAAAGCATATTGCTGTCCATTGACCAAGATGCAGTAGGAGAAACGATAAACGAGATCCATTTTTTACTTGGGGAGTATTCAAAATGATCCGCATACACGGCAATTAATTTATTTTCTTTCGTTGTGCCAGCTTCTCGCGGAAGTTGAAAAAAACGTTCCACTCCACCGTATAAAGCAATGTCATTGTAATTATCATTCACCTTTTTTGTATAAAGTGTCGCGCTTGTCCATCCGTCTGGCTGCAACACGCCTGAGGATGAGAGGAGGAAGCCACTTCCATCCGGAAGCCAAGTGAAGCCATGCACACCTGTTGCAATATTATAGAAACGGATAAAATCAGAGATATCCAGGATTCCACTAGCATTAAAAGCTACCACATTTTTCGTTGGAGACCAGGTTGGTGCATATCCATCATAGAATAGTTTCTTTTTCTCACCAGTTTCTACATGATAAGCCCATATCTCTGATTGTTGTTGATCCTTTTCAAACTCTGAAGGTGTAGAGAGTTGATATAAGATCCACTTGCCATCTCGGGACCAAGAGGGCTTTGAGTATATGTTTTTTGAAGTAGTAATTTGAATTTCTTTGTCGTTTATTAATAACCAAACATCACCATTTCGTATAAAACTTGCTTTTATAGATTCTTGGTTTTCTGCAAATATAGAGATTGGGCCTAACAACAAAAATAAACAAAGTGCCATTATGATATAACGAATCATACAACATCCTCCTTTAAACCTATATACCTTAATCTCCAACAAAACTCTTTAAGTATGTGTTGCAGAAATAATTCTAGGTTTTTGTTAAAATGAATGTATGTCTAAAATATTTCGAATTTTTAGGAGGGGAATAAGGATGGATGAACGTTATCCGATAGGAGAATTCCATCTTCAGGGTGATTTAACAGGGGAATTAGTCACCAATTGGATTAATGAGATTGAGAAATTACCTTCATTAGTAAGGGAGGCAGTGAAGGATTTAACAGATCAACAGCTTGATACACCATATCGAGAAGGCGGATGGACACTTCGTCAGGTAGTTCACCATATTGCAGATGCATCGATGAACTCTTATATTCGTTTTAAATTAGCAGCAACAGAAAATAATCCAGTTATTAAACCGTATGACGAGGCTGAATGGGCAAAGCTTGCAGATTCGACTCTACCAGTTGATGCTTCTTTAGCAATTATCGAGGGCGTTCACAAGCGCTGGGTGACTCTTTTACAAAACTTTGCAAAGGACGAATTCCAACTGACCTATGTTCATCCAGAAGGTGGCGAAATGAAACTAGGTGTATTTCTAGGATTCTGCGCTTGGCATGGCAATCATCATCTTGCACATATAACAACATTGTCTAAAAGGAAAGGTTGGTAAAATATTCAGGAAAAGCTATGCAAGTATATGCATTGCTTTTCCAACCTACATATAAATAATTGGAGGTCACACAATGGCAAAGGGACATACAAAGACAAATGTCATGAGAATATTAGATTCTAAAAAGATTCCATATGAAATCTATACATATGAAAGCAATGACGGAAAAATTGACGGAGTTTCTGTGGCAAAAAAGGTCGGAATCGACACAAAACTAGTCTATAAAACACTTGTAGCCCACAGTAATACAAAGGACATCTTTGTATTCGTGATTCCTGTAGAGGAAGAACTTGATCTTAAAAAAGCAGCAACCGTATCCGGAGTTAAAAAGGTAGAGATGATACCGGTTAAGGATATTCAAAAACTCACAGGATACATTAGAGGTGGTTGTTCCCCGATTGGTATGAAAAAAGCGTATCCAACATTTATTGACGAACATGCTAACAATCTTGAAAGTATTGTTGTAAGTGCTGGTAAAATCGGGATGCAAGTGGAATTAAAAGTAGATGACCTAATAGTCTCCACTAATGGGAGTATCGTAGATATCATTAAAGCTTAAAATTTCCGTGACACAAGTCTTTGAAAAATTAAAGAACTTAATTCAAAACAAAACCTTCCATTTTCGGAAGGTTTTTTTAGTGCAACTAGATGATTGTATTGATAAGCTAAGTCATTTCATGGTGACTTCCTAAATAATTTTTCTACTATTGTCCAAAAATAGGAAATGAATCGATAAACTCGTTTAAATTATTAGCAATGGAAGGATGTTTTTATATGGAATTCGTATGGAAGGCAATATTAATGGTTATGGCAGGTATTTTACTACTAAGAGTGGCCGGTAGAAAATCAATATCTCAAATGACTTTAGCTCAAACGGTTGTAATGATCTCGATTGGATCTGTTATTATTCAGCCAATAGTTGAAAGCAGTGTTTGGAGAACAATAGGAGTAGCAGCTATCTTCATTGGATCACTTATTTTAATGGAATACTTGCAACTAAAGTTTAATTTTATTGAGAAGTTTGTCACAGGAAAATCGAAAATAATTGTAGATAACGGTGATTTAAATATTAAAAATATGAAAAAACTGAGATTTACTGTTGATCAATTGGAAATGCGCCTTCGCCAGAATGGAATTACAAATATTAAGGATGTTAAATATGTGACATTAGAGCCTAATGGGCAATTAGGATACGAGTTACAGGATGATGCAAAGCCATTAACAGTTGGTGAATTTAAAAAACTGATAGGGCCACTTCTACAAAATCAACAGCAACAACCTACAGATAAGTCACAACCTAATATTTTTGAAGAAATTAAAGACAAATATGAGCAGGATAATCCCTCTCAATTTCATTAAAGGGTTGTTGGAAAAACGATAATATGTTAATATATAAGTATCAAATATTTAAACTTAATACCCTTAAGGGGAGTAGCTTTAACAGCAAAGTCGTCATTACAGAGAATAATTCTCTCGGCTTTGTTGGCAACTATAACGTTGTTAGCAAGACCTTACCAATAACACGGTATAGGTCTTTTTTGTTTTTTTTAAGGCCTATATCGATTATGATATAGGCTTTTTCTCATCCACTATAAAGGAAGGGGAGTTCATAATGAATATATTTACAACGAAGAATTTACCATTATTTATCACAAAGGAGCTTGAGCAGCTACATAAGAAGATTAGTCCGATCATGGCTAAGACCTCAAAATATATATTCTGGTCATTTCCATTGATCACGATTTCACTTATCAACCTTGGTTTTTTACTATTTTTCATGCCTTTTACAAATGAAGCGATTCCATCACTTGTTATATATGCAATCCTCGGAGCTATTGGATTTGCCTTATCAAAAGAAGCAAAATTTAAGAAAAAAGAAATGGAAGCAATTTCCTCCGAATATATCATTGAAAGAATTAAAAAGAGTGATGCTGTAACAGAAGGGCGTAAGAATGACTATATTTCGAGACTACAAAGTCAACCAAAGCTTGCTTTACACTTTTTTATCGAGTTTTTAAATGAGGAAAAACAGAGAGAAAAGCGAAATCTTTATTCATAAAGGAGTTTTAATATAATGACGGAACCCATAATCGAAGCAAAGTCGAAGGAAACAGTCCCTGTAAAAAAAACAAAAACGAAAAAAACAATCCACCAAATCCTTGTTAAACTGCAAAGCCAAGGAGTAAATGCATCCCTTAGTAAAAAAAGAAGTAAACTTGTTCTAGGATAATAATGAAAAAACCTGACCCGTAAGAGTCAGGTTTTTTCAGTTGTTACTAGATAATAGACAATTAGCATGAGTAAGAAGTAGACCGTATATCCAAAAAGTGAATATACATGCTTCCATGATGTGTCGTGAACAAACCAGCCGAAGCCTTCAGACAGTTTTTCTCCGCAAGCCATAGTAGAAGCAAATACGAATACAGCAACGAACTTTCCAAACAAATTCAGTTTTTGACAGATAGATAGAAATACAATTAACATAACCGGTAAACCGAGCAAGGTAAACACTACATGAATGGAAAACACTTCAGGAAAAGGGCGCTCCGGAAAAGAGTAGAAGCCTTTACCAACAAAATACAGGTCGAGATATGTCCCAATAAGAGTGCCAAATAGGACTGTAACTAACAGGCCTAAATTAGTCCAAAATTGAAATGGCCTTTTTAGCAATTGCTGCAAGTTCGAATTTTTCGAGTGTTTTACAGTATTCATTTTGTATCTCTCCATCCACGTTTTCGTTATCATCAGTAAGGTAATGAATCACTTCCCAATCCTTATACCAATCGCCAATTTCAACAGGTTTATGTTTTCTATTTTTCCAAACCAATTCTAATCGCGGGCTATATATTCTTGGAGAACCTTTTGTTAGTTCACAGGATCTCACACGCGATTTCAATATTGTACCAGGCAAGCCTTCATCCACTTGATTAAAAATATGCGGCCAGTAATCCTTTCTAGACCCTGTATGCGGGACTTTATTTGCCCACATCTCCACTTGTTTCAGCGTCTTTTTATCACTAAATAAGATGGAATACAATCGTTTTCCTAACAAGATACGTTCTCGAACACTTTTAAATTGATGGAGGGTTTGACCGATCAAGTGAATTTTACCTTTTTCCTCGAACGGAAAAAGAATATGATTCAAATCGAATAAATCCTGAAGCTTGAATTCCAGTGTATCGAGGACTTCTTTTTTATAAGTGGTATTTGAAATGATACGCTTTTCAAGATAGCTTTGTTCGTTAATAATTAAAGCCATCGTTAGAAGATACGTGTCCTGTTTCACCCAGAAATAATTCCACATCGTTTCCATAAACATCGAAACATGAAAATGGGGGAGTAGGTAAAATAAATTTCGCTGATATCGTTTACTAGCCTCGTAGAGTAAGAATTGAGGAAAAGCATCTTGAAAAATCAACCAGTTCCCCCGTTCCAAAAATGAAAAATAAGACTCTGCTTCCTTCTGTGTTAACAGTCTTGAAAGTTGACCACCCTTTAAATCTGTCATATTCCACCCTCCATTCCTGGACACCATGTGCCCAAGAAATGCCCAATGGATTTCAGGGTGATCATGATAGAAATCCAGATATGCTTTCGTCCTCGTAATATTATTCAGATTAAGACTTCCCGTTATCGCATGTATTCGCTGAATCAAATACTGCTCTTCTACTGAAGGTGGTGGTATCATGTTTTGCCTTTGTCGTCTTTTTAGCGCTTTTTTGATTTGCAAAAGAGATTCAGAGAGTGGGAGCTTCTTCTTTCGGAAAAATTTGCACATCTGTGTTGACCTCCTCTATGAATGCCCGTGGATTACGCTGAATATGTATGGAGTAGGTTGAAGGGAGGTGTCATATGTTAGACAAGGTTAATAACAAATTAGATGATCTGATTGAAAAAGTTAGGAAGGACCAGTCTCCAAATGGCTCATGGAGGTATCCGTTTGAAACAGGAATTTCAACCGATTGTTATATGATTATCTTATTAAGAAGCCTTGAAATAAATGATGAGAACTTAGTTCAACAATTAACAGAACGAATTATAAGTAGGCAAGAAGAGAATGGGGCATGGAAACTTTTTTATGATGAAGGAGATGGAAATTTATCCGCGACTGTGGAGGCATATTACGCACTCCTATACTCGGGGCTTATAAAAAAAACAGACCCAAGAATGATACGCTCAAAATCGTTTATTGTGAAAAATGGAGGTCTCAGGAGATCCCATATGTTTACAAAATTCATGCTAGCCTTAACAGGGCAACAAAAGTGGCCAACATTTTTCCCGCTACCACTTGAAATAATTCTAATTCCCACTTCGTTTCCTGTTCATTTTTATAGCTTTTCAGAATTCGGCAGGGCAAATCTTACACCAATTATGATTCTTGCTGATAAAAAATTTCAACTAAAAACAAAGAATGGTCCTGATTTATCTGAATTAACCAGTAAAAGAGGAGAAGATTTGTTTGATTTTCGACAGTCACCCGAATGGCGTTCATTTTATTCAGGAATTCATCAAGCAATCAAAGGTTTAATTGGTTTACCTACACATCTTCAACAAGTAGCACTGGAACAAGCAAAGCAATATATGCTACGCCGGATAGAGCCTGACGGAACTTTTCTAGGTTATTTTAGTTCTACATTTCTTATGATTTTTGGATTACTTTCTTTGGGGTATCCAAAAAATCATTCATTAATTAGAGATGCTGTTAACGGCTTAAAGACAATGAAAACCGTAATAAACGGCCATACCCATATGCAATATACTACTGCTGATATATGGAATACTTCGCTTCTCGGATATGCCTTACAAGAAGCAGGGGTGCCAGTATCAGATCCAATGATTAAAAAGGCAAACCAGTATTTATTTGATCGTCAACATTACAAATACGGGGACTGGGCCATCCAGAATCCCACTGGATCTCCTGGCGGATGGGGCTTTGCAGACATGAACACTATACATCCAGATGTGGATGACACAACTTCTTCACTGCGATCAATAGCAAGAACGGTAAAAAAAGAACCAATTTACAGACAATCTTGGCAACTAGGATTGCATTGGCTTATGACTATGCAAAATGATGATGGAGGTTGGCCGGCCTTTGAAAAAAACACGAATAGTAAACTACTAAGCTTGTTACCAATCGAAAAAGCAGAATATATTTTAACAGATCCATCGTCAGCAGATGTGACTGGTCGAACACTTGAGTATCTTGGTAAATATACAAATCTTCCTAAAGATTATCCTTCCGTTAAATCGGCCATAACATGGATTACAAATAATCAAGAGGATAATGGCTCATGGTATGGGCGGTGGGGAATCTGTTATATATACGGTACATGGGGAGCGGTCACGGGCTTACGAGCTGTTGGTGTGTTACCAACGTACCCGGCAATAAAAAAAGCTGTCACCTGGCTTGAATCCATTCAAAATCAGGATGGAGGATGGGGTGAATCTTGTAGGAGCGATAGTAAAAATAAATATGTTCCTTTAAAAACAAGTACATTAACACATACTGCATGGGCGCTGGATGCGCTAATTTCAGCAAGTGAAAAACGAACAAAAGCCATTGATAAAGGGATTCAATTTCTTCTCGAAAATTTAGACCGAGATGACTGGACGACAAACTATCCGAAAGGGCAAGGGATGGCAGGGGATTTTTATATTCACTATCACAGCTATCGATATATATTCCCGCTACTGGCACTCTCGCATTATCAAATGAAGTATACAAAAAAAGGCTAAAAGAACAAAATGCTCTTTTAGCTTTTCTTTAGTTTTGATGGGTTGTTGATTTTATAGTGAACCGGGTCTTCGATGATAAACTCTTCTTCAACGTCCTTACCTTTTGCAAGTTTCTTTTTCACGATTTTGGCATCAAATTCAAGGGAATTGCCGGGTTCAAGCTCTAATTTCTTTAATGTCTTTGAATGAGAACACCAAGCTAATCCAATTTCAAGCGGATCTTCTTGCTGAACGACGACATTCTCAAGAACAATGACTTCATCATTATCCTCATTAAAATGATTCCATGTTAAGGCGAATTGTTTGACATTAGCGGTAAAATGAACCTTATCTGTTGGTAGCTCGATTTTTGGTGCTTTTTCTTTTTTCGCTTTCTTTTCGGGTTGTTCCTTTTTAACTGCTGGTTTTGATTCAGTTGTTGTCGGCTTCTCAGCAACTACCTTGTTCACCGTTTCCTTTTTCTTCGGTTGAGTTACAATTGTGTCTGAAATAGCGGCTTTTGTAAAGCTTGGAGACTGCATTTCTTTTAAATAGGCAGGGTGAATACATGTGAGATTCCCATCTTGAAACTCAAGGACGATAGTATTGTGTTCTTGAGTCTTACCGTACACCTCATATCCTTTGATTGTCACGATTCGTTGATGTGTTCTTTCTTTATACCAGTATTCCTTTTTAACAGAAAGGCCCCATTCTCGAACCTTCTCTTCATAGTGGGCATCATCAACAAATGTTTCATAATCACCTTTTGGTGGGAGATACACAGTTCCGCCTGAGTCCTCTACATGAGGCAATGTGTTCGCCATGTATGAACATCCTTTCATTTTTTACAAATTTATGTAATTCATATACAATAAAATGAAACATATCTATCTCATATCATATATTTCTTTCTTACATAATAAAAGTAATTTCAATTTAATTCAAAGGAGAATTGCGATGACAACTACGTATTCATCTCGTAATGAAGTGCCTGAACAGGAAAAGTGGAATCTAGATGATCTCTATTCTGACCTAAGCAAATGGGAGGAAGACTACAAACTCATTGAAAAAATGGGGGAGGATCTAGGAAAATTTGATGGAAATATTCATGACGGACATTCGTTATGTAAGTATTTAACATTGAGTGAAAAACTTTCTTTCCATTTTAACAAACTTTTTGCCTATGCCATGCTAAAGGTAGATGAAGATACTCGAGTTACAAAATCCCAATCTTATTTAGACCGTGCTAAGCAGCTTAGTGTGAAGGTGAGCACAAAGAATTCCTTCTTCATGCCGTTCTTATTAAGCCTAGAGGAAGAAACGTTAAAGCGTTACATTGCCGAGGAAGAGGGACTTCAGTACTTTGAAAAAGAATTACTTGAATCGTACCGGTATAAACCACATGTTTTAAATAAAGACCAAGAAGAGGTTCTCTCACAATTAGGCGAAGCACTTTCTGCACCAAGTACGACTTACGGTATGATTAATAATGCCGATATTCGCTTTGGTAAGATCACAAAAGATGACGGTGAGAAGGTAGAGTTAACGAGAGGAATGTATGCAAAGCTGATTGAGGATGAGGATCGCGAAAAGCGAAAAGAAGCTTATAAAGCCTATTATGAGCCATATGTTCATTTAAAAAACTCAATTGCTTCGACTTTATCGGCCGCCATTAAAAATAACGTGACCATTTCAAAAATGCGGCATTATCCATCTGCACTTGAAAAAGCATTATTCGGAGATAATGTTCCAAAAGATGTCTATGAAAATCTAATCGAAACCACAAAGAAAAATATCAGTGCCTTGCACAAATACACAAACATCCGCAAGGAAAAGTTAGGTCTTGATGAGCTTCGTCAGTACGATTTAAGTGTTCCACTCGTCAGCGGGGCAAAGAAGGATATTTCTTATGATGAAGCATTTGAAATGATGTGCAGTGCACTTGCTCCATTAGGCGAAGATTATATTCAAACACTGGAGGACTTTAGAACAGCTCGTTATTTCGATGTACGGGAAACGCCTGGAAAACGTTCTGGAGCCTATAATCTAGGTGTGTATGGCGTACATCCATATATTCTTTTGAACCATCAGGATGATTTAGACAGTTTATTTACATTGGTTCACGAATGCGGCCATGGAGTTCACAGTAAGCTAAGCTCTGAGCATCAACCGCAAATTACGGCACGTTACAGTATTTTTGTCGCAGAGGTAGCTTCAACTGTAAATGAAGTCCTTTTAATCAACTACTTATTGAACAATGAAGAAAATGAAGAGGTTAAGAAATTTTTAATCAATCACTTTATCGATAAGTTTAAAGGAACTTTCTTTACCCAAGTGATGTTTGCGGAGTTCGAAAAGAAAACACACGAAATGGCAGAACAAGGAATGCCTTTAAATGTTGAATCGTTTAGTGAAGTATATGAGGGATTATTTAGAGAGTATCATGGTGAGGAACTCGTGTTTGATGATGAAGTAAAATATGGTTGGTCCCGAATCCCACATTTTTACCGACCATTTTACGTATATAAATACGCAACCGGGTTTGCATCAGCGATTCATATTGCCACCAAAATTTTAGAAGGAGACAAAACAACAATCACTTCTTATCTTGAATTCTTAAAAAGCGGCAGCTCCGACTACCCGCTAGAATTGTTGAAAAAGACGGGAGTGGACCTTACAACTCCATATCCAATTGAAAATTCATTAAAGAAATTCAATGAATTAGTAGAGGAATTTTCCAACCTTTAATAAAGAAAGCCTTCCGATAGTGGAAGGCTCTTTTTATTCCTTTGGATGTACCATTTCTCCAGGCTTTACATATTGGTCAAACTCTTCTTCTGTTAAAATTCCTAATTGTAAGGCCGCCTCCTTCAAAGAGATTTCATTTTTATGAGCATGCTTTGCAATAGCTGCTGCTTTTTCATAGCCGATATGTGGATTTAAAGCCGTAACAAGCATCAAAGATTCTTGCAGGTATTTAGAGATAACTGCCTCATTCGCCTGAATACCAACGGCACAGTTGGTATTAAACGAATCCATCGAATCTGCTAAAAGTCTAACGGACTGAAGGAAATTATAAATGATCACTGGTTTAAACACATTAAGCTCAAAATTGCCTTGACTCGCTGCGATCCCGATTGTAGCATCATTTCCCATGACTTGAACCGCAACCATTGTAAGTGCCTCACTTTGGGTCGGATTTACTTTCCCTGGCATAATCGAACTACCGGGCTCATTTTCCGGAATTGATATTTCACCGATCCCGCAACGTGGCCCACTTGCAAGCCATCTGATATCATTGGCAATTTTCATCAAGTCAGCTGCCAATCCTTTTAAAGCTCCGTGAGCGAATACGATTTCATCATGACTAGTTAACGCATGAAATTTATTTTCGGATGAATAAAACCCAAGCTTCGTGTGTTCTGCAATTTCCTTCGCTACTTTCTTCCCAAACTTAGGATGAGCATTAATGCCCGTACCTACTGCCGTCCCACCTATGGCAAGGGCAAGCATTTTTTCAGTAGATTCCTTAATCATTTCCTGAGATCGTTTCAACATGTGGACCCAACCACTTATTTCTTGACCGAGAGTTAATGGTGTAGCATCTTGAAGATGGGTTCTCCCGATTTTTACAATGTTAGCAAATTCTTTTTCCTTGTCTTCTAATGTTGTTTGTAACTTTTTAATAGCAGGGAGAAGGCGTTCATGAATCGCTTTCACACCTGCAATATGCATTGCGGTTGGGAAGGTATCATTGGAGCTTTGACCCATATTGACGTCATCATTTGGGTGTATTCGTTCACCAATCCCGTTATCCTTTAACCATTGGTTAGCCCGGTTAGCAACGACTTCATTTACATTCATATTACTTTGCGTACCACTGCCCGTTTGCCATACAACGAGTGGAAAATGGCCATATATTTTTCCTGTTAAAATTTCATCACACGCGTTCATAATCGCTTTTGTTTTATTGTCATTTAACTTCCCTAGCTTTTCATTTGCTATGGCAGCACTTCGTTTTAAAATCGCAAAGGCCTCAATCACTTCTTGCGGCATTTTTTCCGTCCCAATCCGAAAGTTCTCCTTGCTTCGTTGGGTTTGGGCAGCCCAGTATGCATCAGCTGGAACCTTTATATCGCCCATTGTATCTTTTTCAATTCTATAATCCAAAATAATCACCTCAAATTTTCTTCTCTCTATAAAGTACCAATTATTCCCTTGTTTTATGTCATAGCTTGTTTGGATCTCAACATCCTTGTCAATAAAAATAATAGACTTTATAATTGTATTTTGAATAAAAAGGAGGTGGGCTAACTTGAATAAAGGGGAAAGCTTTTTTCATCGAAAGAAAGAACAGCTTGGCGTCCAATTAAATGATGTACAAAAACAGGCTGTCCTTCACACAAGGGGACCTTTGCTCTTATTAGCGTCACCTGGTTCGGGTAAAACGACGACAACAATTATGAGAATCGGATATTTAATTGAAGAAGAAGGGGTACATCCTTCACGAATTAAGGCCGTAACCTTTAGCCGTGCGTCAGCAGCTGACATGAGGGATCGGTTTGCTCGCTTCTTCCCGGATCACCCGCTAGATTCAGTGGATTTTTCAACCATTCATAGTTTGGCCTTCCAGGTTGTACGGGATTATGTGTATAAACAACAAATTTCATACGAATTAATTGAAGGAAATCAAGATGGTGGACCTAATAAAAAACGACTGTTACGTCAAATTTTTAAATCGTTGAATGGTGAGAACATTACGGAAGAACAGCTTGAAGAGTTAACTACCTATATTAGTTACATTAAAAACAAGCTTCTTCCTCGTGATAAGTGGGACAAGATTGAGTGTGATATTCCATTTGTCGAAGCCATTTTTGAAGAATATGAAAAGAAAAAAAATGCAAATTCGAATCATCTTTTACTTGATTATGATGATATGCTTACGATTGCAAATGATGCATTTTCAAGCGATGAAACGATTCTACGGAAATATCAAAATCGGTATGATTACCTCCTAACAGATGAAAGCCAAGATACCTCGCTTGTTCAGCATGCGATTATTGAAAAGCTAGTGAAGCCCCACCAAAACTTATTTGTTGTGGCGGACGATGATCAATCGATCTATTCTTGGCGAGGAGCGGAGCCGAAGTATTTACTTGATTTTAAAAAAGTCTATCCAAACGCAGTTATTCTTAAAATGGAACAGAACTACCGTTCGTCTAGGGATATTGTTCATGTAGCTAATCGTTTTATCAAGCGAAATAAAGACCGCTACGATAAGAATATGTTCACAGAAAATCCTAATCATAAGACTGTTGAGATTAAACAATTTGAGGATTATCGTTTTCAAGCAAAATACATTGTCCAAGAAATTGATCGTGTAAACAAGAAGAAGGATGTCGCTATACTATATCGGAATAATTCATCTTCAATCATGTTAATCAATGAGCTAGATCGGAATCAAATTCCTTTTTATATCAAGGATTCAGATAATCGTTTCTTCTCTCATTGGGTCGTTAAAGATATATTGAATTTTATGAGGATGACGTTTACAGATAAACGAATCGATATTTTTGAACAAATATATACGAAATGTGGTTTTTTTCTATCAAGAGAACAATTGTTCGAGTTAACAAAAAAGAAGACAACGGAATCCATTTTAGATCGACTCCTACAAAATAAAGGTTTAAAAGACTATCAAATAAAACAAATTCAAGCATGCAAAAAAACCTTCCAACAAATGAAGGGAGCAAAGCCACTAAAGGCGATTAAGCTAATAAGAAATCAACTTGGCTATGATAAAACACTAAAAGAAATGAGTAAGAAACTCGGGTTTAAAACGGATTATTTATTCAGTGTGCTTCAAACACTTGAGGAAATAGCTGATACGCTTGAATCCATGGAACAATTCGCAGAACGCTTAAAACATCTTGAAAATCTATTAAAAGCCTCGAAGTTTAATAAAAATAAAGATGCCATCACCCTTTCTACCTTTCATAGTTCAAAGGGGCTTGAGTTTAAAAAAGTGTATATGATTGATTTGATCGAAGGAGTAATTCCTTCACATGATGAGATTAACAAATATAAAGATGGTAATCATGAACTAATGGAAGAAGCAGTCCGGTTGTTTTATGTTGGAATAACGCGCGCGGAACAGGAACTCGAACTTTTATCTTATAAAAAACAAAATGGAAAAGACGTTACAAGTTCACGATTTGTCGCAAATGTAAAAAATATCATCTCTCCACCGGTTAGAGTAGAGCATGCAGAACAAAAGAAAAAGCGGGTACGTGAAAAGACGGTTGTTCCATATAATCCAAATGCGATTAAAAAAGGAGACGATATCCAAGAGGGAATGGCTGTAAAACATCGTGTATTTGGTCACGGAACGATTATGTCGGTAACTGGTGAAAGAATTGAAATTCAATTTCAGAAAGATAGAAAAGCACTGCTCCTTGAAACTTGCTTAGAAATGGGGTTATTGGAGCCGGCAGATGTGGTGCGGGTAAAATAACGAAAAAAAGGAAAGGGTAAGCACCTTTCCTTATTTTTCACTTTCTGCTGTTTCAATTGTTTCTATTTCCGTTTTTGTCACTACTGGTGTTTCCTCAACCTTTGCACTCTTAAGTTGCTCAATTTCTTTCTCTAACTTTTTGATTTGACGTTGCTGTCTATATTGACGAAGGATACCAAACATGCCCACAATTAAGCCACCAAGTAAAGCTGAACCCAAAATAATTAATATAAGCGGGATTTCTGTATAACCAAATACATAATTAACTTGAACAGAATTCACGTTCACAACCGCAAAGATTGCTACAATAAGTGCAAATAAAAGTCCTAAAATTAAATTCCACTGGAATCTCAAAACATACAACTCCTTAACCAATCTTATTTTTATCTTACCCATTTTAGCATTACATGTTCCTAGTGCAAACCAATTATTCGAGATCCGTGTCCCCATTATTATATAATGAAAGTATTGAAGGCTAATGGAGTTGAAAGAATGAGTACGCTATTTCCAACACTATACGATTTTTTTATGAAACCACTTGAAAAAAGAAAATTCAGCTCGATTCGTCGCCATTTGCTCAACAAAGCAACTGGACAGGTACTTGAACTTGGTTCAGGAACAGGTATCAATTTCCCGCTTTACGGGAACGTTCAGAGTGTAACAGCAATTGAACCTAATTCACAAATGACGAGCAGAGCTATTGAAAATCAATCACATGCTACTGTGCCGATTGAAATTGTGCAAGCGGGTGCTGAAAACTTACCTTTTGAAGATAATACATTTGATACCGTAGTAGCCACGCTTGTGTTTTGCACGATTCCTGACGCTGAAAAAGCGATACTTGAAATGAAAAGGGCTTGCAAACCAAATGGAACAATTCTCATGTTTGAGCATGTGAAGATGAGAAATCCATTTCTATCAAAATTACAGGATTGGCTTACTCCTACTTGGAAAAAGGTTTGCGATGGCTGTTGTTTAAATCGAGAAACTGAAAAACTCGTTAAACAAAATGGATTAAAAATTACTAATCGTAAAGAATTTTATAGAGGATTATTCATCGTGATGGAAATAAAAAATGATAAAGAGGAGTGCTGACAGTGGTTACCGAAATATACTTAGACGATTATAAATTAAATATTACAGATTACCATGAAGAGCTAAATGATGAGTTATTGTTAGTAAGAGTCGATTTCAAAGTAACAACCGAGGAATACCACGATGTAACAACGTTATTATACAAAGGAATTTTTAACTTAAAAGTGCCAGGTCGCAATATAGATTTTAAAGTGAATATCCAGGAATACTCAACTTCTATCACGAATCTTTATGAAAAAGACCAGGTAGGACTCTTCAGACTGACTCTTCGTAAAATAGAAGAATAGAAGGGAGTCAAAAAGATGCGATTAAGTATTTTAGATCAAGCTCCCATTTCTGCAAATCAAACACCGCAAGAAGCATTGGTGGAATCAATGAAACTAGCCCAAGCGGGGGAACGATTAGGATACACTAGATATTGGATTGCTGAGCATCACGACTTATCAGGGCTAGCCTGTCCTGCGCCTGAGGTGATGCTCGGTTTTATTGGGGCTCATACCAAATCAATTCGAATTGGTTCGGGAGCTGTTTTGCTGCCGCATTATAAACCATATAAAGTGGCTGAAGTCTATAATATGCTTGCCACACTATTTCCAAATCGAATAGACATTGGAATTGGCAGGGCTCCTGGTGGTTCTGCAGAAGCAACGAATGCTTTGTCCGACAATTTTTTGCAGCAGGTTTGGAAAATGCCAGAATTAATCGATATCCTTCTACATTTCATATATCATGATTTTCCATCTGACCATGAATTTGCTAACTTAAAAGCTGCTCCAATCCCAGAAACACCGCCAGTCCCTTGGCTATTGGGAACAAGCAAAAAGAGCGCTAAACTCGCTGCCGAAAAAGGGCTTGCATACACCTTTGGGTTATTTATGAGTGACAATGATGGTGAAGGGATTGTAAGAGAATATCTTAAAAATTTTGTAGCGCGAAATGAAGGAGACAAGCCACAAGTAATTAATACTGTTTCTGCCATTTGTGCTGAAACAAAGGAAAGTGCCGAGGATATTGCGTTAAGTTCTTATATCTGGGGAAAGCAAAGAGAAAAGAAAGAAGGAAGCGAGGGAGTTCCCTCCATTTCAGAAGCGAAGGAATACCTAGAAAAAGAGAATCTACACGAGGGTTTTGAAAAAATGAAACAAAAAGTCATCATTGGAGACCCAAAAGAAGTGAAGAATAGACTCTTTGAGCTTAAACAAGCATATCATGCTGATGAACTAATGATCGTAACCATTACGCATTCTCCAGAGGATCGACTCAGATCCTATGAATTAATAGCTAAAGAGATGGGCCTTAACAGCATAATTTTATCGGATTAAAAAACCACGGGAACATAAGTCCCGTGGTTTTCATTTACACGTCTGTTGTTAGTTCGGCCTTTTTCTTGGCTTTTAGGAATTTCACAATATTGATGACAATCGTTTTGATAACCGCATAGGTTGGAATCGCTAGAATCATCCCTAATACTCCTGCTAGATTTCCTGCTGCAAGTAAAAGAATAATAATCGTAGCCGGATGCGTATCGAGCGTCTTCCCAAGAATTAGAGGGGAAAGGACATTCCCTTCAATTTGCTGGGCGATGACAATCACTAGGACGACTAACAGTGCCTTCGTAGGCGAGTCAAATAAAGCGACAATGACTGCTGGGGCACCACCAAGAAATGGTCCAACATACGGAATAATATTCGTTACTGCAACAATCAATGCCATGACAAGTGCAAATGGTAAATCAATAATCAAATAACCGATAAATGATAAGGTTCCAACAGCTAATGCAACCGTTACCTGCCCTTGAATATAAGCAGAGAGCGTCTCTCCAGTCTCTTTTAAAATAGTTAAAGCTTCATCTCTGTAGTCGGTAGGAAAAAATCTTGCAATAGCTTGTGGAAAACGGTCGCCATCCTTGAACATATAAAATAAAAGGAACGGCACAGTCACAAGAATGATTGCAATATTTGTCACAAACCCAATAATTTGCGTGATACCACCTGTAATACGGTTTGGAAGAGTATTTGCAAATGCAATTAGTTTTTCTTCAATCGTATTAAGAAGCTCCTGTTGTTCATCCTGTATCCACTTAAATTCCGAGGACTTTGAGAAATTCTCAAAAAAGTCCATCACTTGGTTGGCATAGCCAGGTAGGGCATTTCCTAGGGCTGCAAATTGTTTTGTAATAATCGGGACTAAGTTTCCAACTGCTAACACGATTAACCCAAAAAACGCAATGTAAATAATAATGATCCCTAAACTCCTCGGAACCTTCCGGCGATGAAGAAATTTGACAACAGGATTTAATAGAAAATAGAGAAATCCCGTAATTAAAATTGGGAAAAAGATGGTAGAGAAAAACACACCAATTGGTTCAAATAAAAAGGTAATTTTCGTTGAAACATAGATAATCGTTAAAATCAAAAGGATCTGAATAAGCCAGTATTGAAATTTCTTTTTCGTCAAAGTATGTACCTTCTTTTCTATTAATATAAAAAATTATATCAATTCACGAAAAAGAAAACAATTACTTCCTATGAAGGGATATTTTTCATGAATGATATGTTTGTTCATAGATTTCTTCAGTAAATTCTTTAGAATTTCCATCAAAAATGATTTCACCGTTTTTTAATGCAATAATTCTTGTAGCAAATTGTTTTGCAAGTTCAACATCATGAAGATTCATCACAGAAAGAAGTTTATGGCGCTCATGCAATTCCTTTAGTAAGGAAAGAATACGATTAGCTGTCCCTGGGTCTAAACTTGCTACCGGCTCATCTCCTAAAAACACACGAGGTTTTTGTAATAATGCACGTGCAATTCCAACTCGCTGCTTTTGACCACCACTTAAATGTTCAATCCGACGACTTTCAAATTCAGAAAGACCGACAACTCCTAACACACGTTTTGCATGGTCAATTTCTTCCTTAGAAAAAATCCCAAATAAATTCTTCAACGAACTCCGATAGCCAAACATGCCTGTTAATGTATTTTGCAACACGGTCAAGCGGGGGATGAGGTTAAAATGCTGAAAGATCATTCCGATTTCTCTCCTTATGAGTCGCTGTTCTTCACCATTTTTTTTTGTAAAAAGCTCCCCATCTAAGAATACTTCACCGCTTGTTGGCTGTTGAAGCCCGTTCATACAGCGGATGAGCGTTGATTTCCCCGCACCGCTTTTACCGAGCACACAGACAAATTCTCCCTCCGTTAGGTGAAGATTCACTGTTTTCAATGCAGGTCTATTTGTATTTGGATAGTAAACTGTTACACCCTTCAATTCAATCATTACATATATACCCCCATATAAAAGCATCATCGCTATTTGTTCCGGCTTTTTAAATTTTATATCACTTTATTCCGAACGTAGCTTCCAAACGAATCCACAATAATGACGATTAGCATGATTAGTAAAACGTCCAAAGACACAGATGAATATTGAAAGCTTTTAAAATCATTGAATAGCCTCTGTCCAATCCCGCCACCTCCAATAAATCCGAGTATGAGGGAGGTACGAATCGCGACCTCAAACCGATAAAAATATTGTGACAAGACATTCGGCCAAATTTGTGGAAGGATGCTAAAAAGAGATGCCAACCAGTTTTTTGATCCAATTGCCCTCATAGCTTCCTGTGGGCCATGTTCGGCCGATTCAATCAGTTCGGAAATTAATTTCCCAAGAACACCTATATTATGAAACATAATGGCTAATACAGCAGGGAAGGGACCAAGGCCCAGTGCCGTTAATAAAATCAAGCCAAACACAATTTCCGGAATTGAACGGACCAAACTCATTAGTATTCGTACTAAATTATAAATAATGCCAGATGGGGAAGTGTTTTTTGCCGCAAGAAAACTAAACGGCAAAGCAATAATTAGCCCAAAAAAACTTCCTAGAAATGCCATCGAAAGGGTCTCAGCACTATCCCATAGTAATCGGGGTAATGCAGAGTATTCCATAGGAAACCATTGTGAAAGAAAATCAATCATATTTCGAAAATCACGAAATTTTGATAAGTCGAATTCGGTTAGTCTCATACTAACAAAAGTCGCAATACCCAATAGAACTACAGTTAGGAAAGTAGTTCGTTTAAACCACATATGAATCAGCTCTATTCATTAATAATTCCCTGTTTGATTGCAGCTTTCCGGATGCTTTCATAGTCCTCATCCGTTGCTTCTGTAAAACCACTTGCACCAAACGCTGCTAGTATTTCTTCATCTTCAATTGCTAAGAAGGCATCTTTAAGTTTTTGAATGGTTTCGTCATCAGTATCCTTATGTACAGCCCATGGGTATTGAAACAATTTTTCAGATTGCCAAATCGTTTTAATTAACGAACCATCTATTTTTTCAGATTCAACTAACTGATTATAGATTGCACTATCAATAGCTCCGGCACCGACTTGTTGATTTTGTACCGCTAAGGCTGTGGCATCATGGGAACCTGTATATCTAACTGTTTTAAAACTGTGCTCATCTTCAGATGTAAACACACCGTGATCTTGTAATTCGATAGATGGAATGAGAGAGCCTGATGTGGAGTTAATATCGCCAAAAGCAAAATCAATTTCTTTTGAGTTAGCGACCAAATCTTCGATAGAATTTAATGGACTACCTTTATGAGCAATGATGTAAGAATGATAAAACGGCTCACCGTCAATCAATTGCGTGATGATCGCTTTTGCACCACTTTTTTCATGGGCCACAACATATGTTAATGGTCCAAAATAGGCCATATTAATTTTGTCATAATTCATCGCTTCTACTACACCGTTATAGTCAGGATATACTTCAACTGTAACGTCACGGTCTAATTTTTCCGTTAATAGAGTCTGAAGCTTATCCATTGCTGTCTCCATTTCGCCAACCGTTTGGACTGGAATGACACCAATTGTAAAGGATTCTTCTTTCTCATTTTCGTTTTCATCACTAGTATTTGAACCACAGGCCGTAAGAAGGAGGGTTAAAACTAGGAAAAGAACATATATAGTTTTCGTTTTCAACTTTGACACCTCATTTTGTAAATTGCATTGATGTTATTATTTCCTATCAACCTAAAAAGGACTCAAACTAGAGTCCTTTAGATAACCTTTATAATTCCAGGTTTTTCGCTTGTTACTTCACCAATTATACTCGCTTCTACATTGTTTTCGTATAGTTTTTGTAGCATTTTTTCGGCTTCAGCTTCTGGAACAGAAACAAGTAGTCCACCTGACGTGATTGCATCACAAAGGATGAGTTGATCGAGTTCATCAAGACCAGAACCATACTCAATTCGTTCTGCTAACCAAGCATGATTTTTCTTTGTTCCTCCTGGAACTACGTTTTGTTCAGCGAGTTCTTTTGTTTTTGGCAAAATAGGGACATTTTCGTATTGAATCGTCATGCCAACTCGGCTTCCTTCAGCCATTTCCATGGCGTGACCGAGAAGACCGAACCCTGTAACATCTGTACACGCATGGACGTGATGGTTTTCCATCACCTCGGCAGCATTTTTATTTAATGTTGCCATGACTTCCGTTACTTTTTTGATATCTTTATCCTCTAGCAGATCTCTCTTAATCGCAGTTGTTAATATCCCAACGCCGATTGGCTTAGTTAAAATAAGGCGGTCACCTGGCTTTGCGCCGACATTTGCACGAATTCGATTTGGATGAACAGTACCTGTCACTGATAAGCCGAATTTTGGCTCCTTGTCATCGATGGAGTGTCCACCAACTAAGGAAGCTCCTGATTCTCTTACTTTTTCCGCCGCACCTGCAAGGATGTTGGCTAAAATACTTTTATCCAATGTATTAATAGGGAAGGCAACGATGTTCATGACCGTAATTGGTCTTCCTCCCATTGCGTAGACATCACTTAAAGCATTTGCTGCAGCAATTTGCCCAAACATAAATGGGTTGTCCACAATTGGGGTGAAAAAGTCCAGCGTTTGCACAAGTGCAAGTTCGTCACTGATTTTATATACTCCTGCATCATCAGGCGTATCAAGACCAACTAATAAATTAGGATTTGGCGTAGCTTTTGGTAAATGACGCAGAACCTGCGTCAGGTCCTCAGGACCGATTTTGCATCCTCAGCCAGCCTTTGTTGAAAGGGAGGTCAATTTAATGATTTCTTCCTTCTTAGACATCAACTTCACTCCTTCCACACTATTTATCACTTCATTTTTTTAAACATTATTGGCGGGACTGTGTGGGAATCGAACCCACCGGAGACGACACGCGCCTCCCTCAGGGTTTTGAAGACCCAGGGGGACACCAGTCACCCAGCCAACCCCTTAATGGAACAACTTTTATTATATACAGGAATCTATTTTTAAGGCAAATAATAATCATCATGCTTGAACTTACTGCAGGCTTCCTAGTAAAGTAGAAGATAGAGAATACGGTAAATTAAATGAGAGGAGGGAGATAATGACTGAAGTCTATTACACGATTGGGATGGCTGGGCATATTGATCATGGGAAAACAACCCTCACGAAAGCATTAACAGGTGTTGATACCGATCGGTTAAAAGAAGAAAAAGAGCGTAATATTTCGATTGAACCAGGATATGCACCCCTTATATTGGACAACGGAATTCACGTATCAATCGTTGATGTACCTGGACATGAACGATTCATTAGACAAATGATTGCCGGTGTCGCCGGGATTGATCTTGTATTGCTTGTGATTGCAGCGGACGAAGGGGTCATGCCACAAACAAAAGAACACCTGCAAATATTAAAATTTTTAGGAATTAAGAAATGTATGATTGTGGTTTCAAAGATTGAAAGGGTAGAAAAAGAGTTGCTCGAACTCGCTGTCGATGAGATAAATGATTTACTCGCCGATACGGATTACAAGGATGCTCCAATCCTTTATGTTGATAGCTTATCAGGAAACGGAATACCTGAGCTAAAGCAAGCTATTCAGAAGGAACTTAATAATCTTCACCAAAGAGATAGCAATGGATCATTTCGCTTGCCAATTGACCAAGCTTTTACAGTACAGGGTCATGGGACAGTTGTTAGGGGAACAGTGTTTGAAGGCATTGTGACCAAAGACAGTCAATTAACCCTTTTGCCATCAGAGAAAAAGATAAAAATACGCCAAATTCAGGTACATAATCAAGAAACAGAACAGGCACAGGCAGGGCAACGGGTGGCACTTAATATTACCGGAGCAACTAAAGGCGAGATTAAACGTGGTGATGTGCTAGTAGATTCAGAAAACTTTCAAGTAACAAACACGATTGATGTATCACTGCAGCTTGTTTCATCACTGGCAATTCCACTAAAGCAACGTTCACCCGTCAAGCTACATGTAGGTACCACTGAAGCTTACGGAAAAATTATCTTTTTTGATCGGAATGAGGTTCAGGAATCAACGGATGAGATACTTTGTCAGATTCGATTAGATGAAGAAATTGTTGTACGTCGTGGAGATAGGGTCATTTTGAGAAGACCTACCCCGGTTGAAACAATTGGTGGTGGATGGATTACTCAGCCACAAGCTCAGAAATACAGATTTGGTGAAGAAACCATAACTATGCTCAAAAAACAAATAGAACGTTCACCATCAGAAATCATTGATGATTTACTTCATACTCATAAGCTATTACCAAAACTTCGACTGATTCAGCTATCTTCCATACAAGAGAAAGAAGTTGAAGAGATTTTATCATCGGTAAAATACATAAAAGTTAATGAAAAGGGCTACAGTTTGAAACGAACCGTTTCCAAACTAAATGATGTGATCCTCAAAAAATTAACCAATTATCACGAAGAATTTCCTTTGCGAATTGGAATGAGTAAGGCTGAACTTCTTCAAGAAGTTAAACAAGATAAAAATCTAATAGAATACTGTATAAATGAACTAGTACAAAACAGAGCCATTAAAAAGGATGAACAATATTTATCAGTTGCAACTTTTTACCCAAGCTTACCGAAAGGGCCAATGGAGAATATTGTATCATCACTACTTAATGATGATATTGAACCAAAAAAATGGGCAGATTATATAAAAGAATCTGCCATTAAGAATCAAGTATCAAATGAGCTTAAGACCTACCTTTTTAAAACGAACCAGGCATTCTTTCTAGGTGAAGACACATTGGTCCACAAAAATGCTTTTGACAAAGCTGTCTCTAGGCTACAAGCTCAAACAAGCGATCGTTTTAGTTTATCAGAAGCAAAAGAAATCCTTTCACTTTCTCGTAAATATCTCATTCCTTTCTTAGAGTTACTTGATGAACAGCAATTAACATTTCGTGAAGAGGGGAATCGGGTATGGATAAAAAAATAGGAGGTAAATATAATGTATAAAATCTCAATTGAGTTTTGCATGCAGTGAAATTACGCACCAAAAGCCGCAGGTCTTGCGGAAAAACTAATCACACACTTTAGACAAAACATCACAAACCTTGAACTCATTCCAGCTTCTGGTGGCGTGTTTGAAGTGACTGTAAATGGGGAAAAAGTTTTCTCGAAAAAAGAAATAGGAAGATTTCCAACATCAGAAGAAATCATATCAATTATGGAACAAGCATAAGATGCCTTTTTACGGGCATCTTTTTTATTGCTTATACCTATATGCCCCCAAGGGAATACTAGTAGGAAAAACGGGGAATAGGTGAAAATATGAAGATCTTATGCATTGATGGGGGCGGAATTCGCGGGGTCTTTGCTGTTGCCATTTTACGCTTAATAGAAAAAGAATATAAAAAACCCATCTCCGAGATGTTTGATATGGTTGCAGGAACGAGTACTGGTTCAATCATTGCTGCTTCAGCAACTCTGAAACTAAATATGGAAGATGTTCAGGAAAACTATATCAAATACGGGGAAAAGATTTTTACCAGACAGGCGAAAATAGGCCTTCTAAAAAGCGTGTACAGTGATCAATATTTACGACACTATATACAAGAGGCGTTTGGTGAAATTTCCTTATTTGATATAGAAAAACCCTTGCTTATCCCAACAGTTGATATTACCAATGGAAAACCTTTTGTCCACCGAACGAATTATGGGAATTCAGAACAGAACGATCACTCCATAAAGCTTTGGGATGCCGTTCTGTCTTCATGTTCAGCGCCCGTCTTTTTCCCACCAAATAATATTAATAATCACTATTTAGCCATCGATGGGGGACTGTGGGCCAATAATCCTTCGCTTGTTTGTATTACCGAAGCCCAGCACTATTTTAAGAAGGATTTATCCGATATTCAAATTTTATCAATTGGGACTGGTTTACAAAAAATTGATTTCTCTATTGAAAAAAAGAAAGAATGGGGTGTAAATAAATGGCTGCCATTTAATCTTCCATCGATGAAAATGACTCCTAAGCTACTTGATCTAGCCCTACATTTGTCATCGGAATCGGTAACTTATCATTGTCAGCATTTGCTAAGTGATAACTATGTTCGCATTAATGAAGACCTAGGTCGAGAGGTTCCATTTGATGCACCAGAATATATCGATTTCCTTGTAAAACTTGGAGAACAATCCTTTAAAAATCATAAAGAGAAAATCCTCACATTTTTAAAGGATAACTAGCAACTTGATTGACAGAGAAAAAAATATATGTTATTAAAAAATTGGGTGTTAGCACTCCGGGATTGAGAGTGCTAACGTAGAACAATATAATTGTCACAGTTATTAACGGAAAGGGGATTTAGTATGGCAAAAAAACAGTTTAAAGCAGAGTCTAAAAGGTTATTAGAAATGATGATTAACTCCATTTATACACAGAGAGAAGTATTCTTAAGGGAACTAATCTCAAACTCAAGCGATGCGATTGATAAAATCTACTATAAGGCGCTAACCGATGATCGTTATCAATTTGATAAAGATAGCTACTTTATCAAAATTACCACCGACAAGGATAACAGAACTCTTACCATTTCTGATACCGGAATCGGTATGACAAAGGAAGAGCTAGAAACGAATCTTGGAACAATTGCAAAAAGTGGTTCCTTAACTTTTAAAAAGGAAACGGAAATTAAAGATGGTCACGATATCATTGGTCAATTCGGTGTTGGATTTTATGCTGCTTTCATGGTTGCAGATGTTGTCACTGTCGTAAGTAAAGCACTGGGCAGTGAAGAAGCATATAAATGGGAATCAACGGGTGCCGATGGATATACAATTGAAACTGTGGAAAAAGATTCAGTCGGTACTGATATCATTTTAAAAATCAAAGAAAACACAGAAGATGAAACGTATGATGAATTTTTAGAAGAATACCGCTTAAAATCAATTATTAAAAAGTATTCAGATTTCATTCGCTACCCAATTAAGATGGATGTTACAACAAGTAAACTTAAAGAGGGAAGCGAATCTGAATACGAGCAGGTAACAGAGGAACAAGTCATTAACAGCATGGTTCCAATTTGGAGAAAGAGCAAAAGCGAACTAACAGATGAAGACTATGAAAAATTCTATAATGAAAAACACTATGGTTTTGATAAGCCATTAAAACATATTCATATTAGTGTTGATGGGACGATCCGTTACAATGCAATATTATATATACCTGAAAATATTCCTTTTGACTATTATTCAAAGGAGTACGAGAAGGGACTTGAGCTCTACTCAAACGGGGTTTTAATAATGAACAAATGCGCCGACCTGCTTCCAGATTATTTTAGCTTTGTTAAGGGGTTGGTAGATTCTGAGGATTTATCGCTTAATATTTCAAGAGAAATGCTGCAGCAGGATCGACAATTAAAGCTGATTGCCAAAAACATCAATAAGAAAATAAAGAGCGAATTACAAAGCATGTTAAAGAATGAACGCGACAACTATGAAAAGTTCTATGATAGCTTTGGTCGCCAATTAAAATTTGGTGTGTATAGTGATTTCGGAAGCAATAAGGAAACATTACAAGATTTGTTACTCTTCTATTCTTCCAAGGAGAAAAAGCTTGTCACATTAGATGAATATGTATCTAGAATGTCGGAAGATCAAAAACATATTTATTATGCAACTGGTGATTCAGTAGAACGAATCGATAAACTACCACAAACAGAATTAGTGGCTGATAAGGGCTATGAAATCCTTTATTTCACAGAGGATATTGATGAGTTTGCGATTAAAATGCTCATGAATTACAAAGAAAAAGAATTCAAATCTGTATCAAGCAGCGATCTAGGTTTTGAACCAAATGAAAACGACAAAGCAACGGAAGAAGAACAAAACGAGAACAAAGAGCTATTTGAATACATGAAAAATGCATTAGCTGGCAAGGTAACCGATGTAAGAATTTCAAAACGTCTTAAAACACATCCAGTCTGCTTATCAACAGATGGTGAAATCTCCATTGAAATGGAGAAAGTGCTAAATGCCATGCCAGATAACCAAAATATTAAAGCTGATAAAGTGCTGGAGATCAACGTACAACACGAAGTCTTCCAATCATTGAAAAATGCATTTGAAAACGATCAAACGAAGTTAGATTTATATACTCACTTATTGTACAATCAAGCCCTTCTTATTGAAGGCCTACCAATTCAAGACCCAGTAGAATTTACAAATGATATCTGTAAGATTATGGTGTGATCTAAAAAAGCAACAGTCCTCACAAGGCTGTTGCTTAATTCATCTTACTGGTCACTAAATAAAATATTCTCTTCACGTAAAGCTTCACAGGCTGCATTGATTTTTTCATTGGAATCCGCCTCAATCGTATGTAGATGCACACCATTTGTCAACAACGAGAGAAGGGTGGCATTTGTTTCAGATACTCTTTCGACAAAACGTTTTACCTCGAATCGATTCTTTATCATTAAGGAACCTGTAATATCTCCATATACAGGATGTTCCACAATTACATCACGAACGATTACTCCATGGTCTACCAAAATATTTAGTTCTTTCGCGGTTTCCTCAGATGTGTGTTTACACGCAATAATGCGTGTAAAGTTTTCTTGCTTGGGCTGTTCTTGCAAATAAATATAGCCTTGGCTAGTGGCAACGATTGGTTCATTTTTCGCCTTTAATAACGAGATATCCTGAACAATGACCTGGCGGCTTACATTTGCTCGTCTTGATAACTCCTCACCAATGATTGGGGTGGGGCTTTCCTTTAACCATTTAATAATCGTTTCTCTTCGTTGTTCGCCTAGTAATTTTTTATCTCCACTCATTTTATTCACTCCATTTAAAGCGGTTTTGTTTCAGAGTCACCACTAAATCGATAGACAAAAATAATTATATTTCTTATTTTATCAGCAAGTTCTTAACTTCACAATTCTCAACGTATCGCAAAGAAAAAAGCCTGATTCAGATTGAACCAGGCTTTTTTTAATAGATTATTAGATTAGATTTTCATTATCCCACCAGTACTTGCATTTGTAACAAGTTTTGAGTAGCGAGCAAGATAGCCTTTTTTCACTTTTGGTTCAAAGCCCTTCCACTCGGCTCTACGTCTTTCAAACTCTTCATCAGAAATTTCTAATGTGATTTTACGATTATTTAAATCTAACTCAATCATGTCGCCATCTTGAACGAATGCAATCGGGCCACCTTCAGCTGCTTCTGGAGAGATATGTCCGATTGAGATTCCTCTAGATGCACCTGAGAAGCGTCCATCTGTTATTAAGCCAACTTTTGCACCAAGGCCTCTACCAACAATTTGAGATGTAGGAGCTAGCATCTCTGGCATACCTGGACCACCTTTAGGGCCTTCATAGCGGATGACAACAACATCGCCTTCTTTTACTTTACCAACAATGATTCCAGAAAGAGCATCTTCTTGAGAATCATAACAAACAGCAGGGCCTCTGTGGTATCCGCCAACCGAAGGATCAACCGCTCCTACCTTAACGACAGCACCCTCAGGAGCTAGGTTACCAAATAAAATCGCTAATCCACCTTGTTCAGAATGTGGATTTTCAAGTGGACGGATAACATCGTGATCGGTAATCTCACAGCCTTCCACGTTTTCACGTAAGGTTTTACCTGTAACCGTTAAGCAATCTCCATTAATGGCACCAGGCTTTTTGAGCAATTCATTAATAATTGCACTAACGCCACCAGCATTGTGTACATCTTCAATATGATGATCAGAAGCAGGGGCAATTTTTGCTAAGTGTGGTACACGAGCTGCGATTTCATTAATACGTTCTAAAGAATACTCAATTTCAGCTTCATTTGCTAACGCAAGAGTGTGAAGTACTGTGTTTGTTGAGCCACCCATTGCCATATCTAAAGCAAATGCATTGTCGATTGTATCAACTGTGACAATATCACGTGGTTTAATATCTTTTTCTATTAAATTCATTAATTGTTTAGCAGATTTTTTAACAAATTCTTTTCTTTCTTCGGAAACTGCTAGAATAGTTCCATTACCTGGAAGAGCAAGACCAAGTCCTTCAGCTAGGCAGTTCATTGAGTTTGCTGTGAACATACCAGAACAAGATCCGCAAGTAGGGCAAGCGAATTGTTCAATCTCTGTTAATCTAGCTTCATCAATTTTACCAGATTGATAAGCTCCAACACCTTCAAAAACAGAATTAAGGTTGAGGGGATTTCCTGCCGCGTCACGACCAGCTTTCATTGGACCACCACTAACAAAGATAGTAGGGATGTTTAGACGCATTGCTGCCATCATCATACCTGGGGTGATTTTGTCACAGTTCGGAATACAAACCATTCCATCAAACCAGTGTGCAGATACAACCGTCTCAACTGAGTCGGCAATAATCTCACGACTTGGTAGGGAATATCTCATTCCTATATGACCCATTGCAATTCCATCGTCAACACCAATTGTGTTCATTTCAAATGGAACTCCACCAGCTTCACGAATTGCTTCCTTAACAATTTTTCCAAACTCTTGTAAATGAACATGACCTGGAACAATATCGATATATGAGTTTACTACTGCTATAAATGGTTTGTTAAAGTCCTCTTCTTGTACTCCTGCTGCACGAAGCAAGCTTCTATGAGGAGCTCGATCAAACCCTGATTTAATCATATTACTACGTAATTCTGCCATTTAAGTTACCTCCATATAAGTGATGCGTAAAATCAAAAAATTTAAATTATTATTCATTGTAACACTATTTTTAAGATAATCAATTAATAAATTTATGAGATTTATAAAAAAGGTAGTTTAAGAACTTCATAGAAACTACAAATTTCAACAGTTGACGAATTGGAGCAAACAGTATATTCTTCTATATATAAATAATTAGTTTAGGAAACAAATTAATTATTTGGGTACTACATAATCTTTTAAAAATAATTTGTCATAATCATTTTAAAAGATACGCAAAATAACATCATGACGTGTTTTCTATCATTGAATACATAAGTAGAAAGGTATGATTTAAATGTCTAAGCAACAAATTGGTGTAGTTGGATTAGCAGTAATGGGTAAAAACTTAGCGTTAAATATAGAAAGCAGAGGTTACTCTGTTGCTGTTTTTAACCGTTCATATGAAAAAACAGAAGAGTTTCTTAATAATGAAGCAACTGGTAAAAACTTTGTTGGCGCAAAAACGATTGAGGAATTTGTAAATTCCCTAGAAAAACCACGTAAGATTTTATTAATGGTTAAAGCTGGCCCAGCAACTGATGCAACAATTGAATCTTTAAAACCATATCTTGAAGAAAACGATATCTTAATTGATGGTGGTAACACATTCTTCCAAGATACAATTCGTCGTAACAAAGAATTAGAATCAACTGGCATCCACTTCATCGGAACTGGAGTTTCTGGTGGGGAAGAGGGAGCATTAAAAGGCCCTTCAATCATGCCTGGTGGACAAAAAGAAGCATATGAACTTGTTGAGCCTATCTTAACAGCAATTTCTGCTAAAGTATCAGGCGATCCATGTTGTACATATATCGGACCAAACGGTGCAGGACACTATGTAAAAATGGTTCACAACGGAATCGAATACGGCGATATGCAATTGATTTGCGAAGCCTACTTCATTCTTAAAAATGTTCTCGGATTAAGCACTGACGAACTTCATGAAGTATTTGCTGAATGGAACAAAGGTGAACTAGATAGCTACCTAATTGAAATAACTGCAGATATTTTCACTAAAAAGGATGAAGAAACAGGTAAACCACTTGTTGATGTTATTCTTGATACTGCAGGTCAAAAAGGTACTGGTAAATGGACTAGCCAAAACGCATTAGATTTAGGTGTTCCACTACCAATTATCACTGAATCTGTATTTGCTCGTTTTATCTCTGCAATGAAGGATGAGCGTGTAAAAGCAAGTCAAGTTCTTTCAGGCCCATCTGCTGAAGGATTTAATGGAGACAAACAAGAACTTATTGAAGCAGTACGTAAAGCACTTTACTTAAGTAAAATCATTTCTTATGCACAAGGTTTCGCGCAAATGCGTGTAGCTTCTGAAGAATATAATTGGAATTTAAACTACGGTGAAATTGCAATGATCTTCCGTGGTGGATGTATCATCCGTGCACAATTCCTACAAAAAATTAAAGATGCATATGACCGTGACGGCCAATTACCAAACTTATTATTAGACCCATATTTCAAGGAAATTGCAGAAGGTTACCAAGCTTCATTACGTAAAGTGATTTCACTTGCTATTGAAAACGGAATTCCTGTTCCAAGTTTCTCAAGTGCAGTTGCATACTATGATAGCTACCGTACTGAAACATTACCTGCAAACCTTCTTCAAGCACAACGTGACTACTTCGGTGCTCACACATATCAACGTGTAGACAAAGAAGGAACTTTCCATACAAACTGGATGGAATAAAACACATTGTTGGGGTTTCATCAATGGAACCCCGGCTTTTGTTTGTTAAAATTGCATCATCCCATGTAAGGGATTACATATTTTTGAGCCACTACTGTTTTGTTGTCATTTAACTTTGTTTAAATAGAGACACAGTTTTGTGAAAACGCGTAAACTAATTTTATAGATGGAACGCTTATATAAGGAGGAGTTTTATCATGGGTATTCTCCAAGAGTTACTACGGGATATTCCTGTTCCAAAAATGCTCAAAGTGAAACAAAATTTCGATGACTCAAAAATCGAAAATTTAGTAGAAGAGTTAACAAATAAACTACAACGTGAAGAAGTAAAACAGACAATTAAACCAGGCATGGAAATTGCAATCGCAGTAGGAAGCCGTGGTATTGACCGTTTAGTTGACCTCACGAAAACAACAGTTGAATTTATTAAAGAACAAGGTGGTACTCCTTTCATCGTACCTAGTATGGGAAGCCATGGTGGTGCAACAGGAGATGGACAACGTGAAGTTTTAAAGCATCTTGGTGTGACTGAAGAAAGTGTTGGTTGTGAAATTCGCTCTTCAATGGAAGTTGTAAAGCTGGGCGAATTAGCAAACGGATTACCTGTTTATATTGATAAATATGCCTCAAAAGCTGACGGTATTGTAGTTATTAACCGCGTTAAACCACATACAGCCTTCCGTGGTTCTGTAGAAAGTGGTATTCAGAAGATGATCAGTATCGGCCTTGGAAAACAAAAAGGAGCAGAAGCTTGCCATCAATTAGGATTTAAATACATGGCAGAAAATGTTCCAGCAATGGCGCAGATGATCATGGAAAAAACGCCTATTCTTTTTGGTGTAGCCACTGTCGAAAATGCATTTGACAAAGTTGCTGTACTTGATATTATGCTCCCAGATGAAATTGTCGAAAAGGAACCTGAACTACAAGCACAAGCAAAAAAATTACTACCTAAGTTATTCTTCGATCAAATCGATGTCCTTGTCATCGATCAAATTGGTAAAAATATAAGCGGCGACGGTATGGATCCTAATATAACAGGTCGCTATCCTACTCCATATGCACACGGTGGTCCTGAAGTGAACAAAATGGTTGTTCTTGATCTCACTCCAGAAACAGAAGGTAATGCAAACGGTGTTGGTACTGCCGACTTCACGACACAACGCCTTGTGGATAAAATGGACCGCGATTTCACTTATGCGAATGGACTTACTTCAACGGTTGTTGCACCAACGAAAATTGCAACAACATTACCAAACGATAAAGAAGCAATCCAAGCAGCAATCAAAACATGTAATATCTTAGATTTTACAACAGTTAAAATGGTTCGTATTAAAGATACCTTACATGTAAGCGAAATTGAAGTATCGGAAGCGTTACTTGATTACATTAAACAACATCCAAACATGGAACAGGCTTCAGATCTTTACGATTTCGATTTTGACGAAAACGGAAACCTATAGTAATTCTTGTTATGTGGGGGGAAGCCCCCATGAACAGATTTCGGTATAATACATAAGAAAAAAGGGGAATAGACATGACTAAATTATTTGACTTAACTGGAAAAACGGCTGTAGCTATTGGTGGAAATAGTGTCCTAGGTTCTTCTATTTGTAAAGGATTTGCTGAACATGGCGCTAAAGTTGCTATCGTTGGTCGTAACCTTGAAAAAGCAGAAGCAGTTGTAAAAGAAATTGAAGCAGAAGGTGGCGTTGCGAAAGCTTTCGCAGCAGACGTTCTTTCACGTGAATCACTTGAAAATGCTGCAAATGAAATTGTAGCTTGGTCAGGTGGAATTGATATCCTCCTAAATGCACCAGGTATGAATAGTCCTACTCCATTCTTTGAACTTGACATGGACGAGTATGACAAAATCATGGACGTTAACCTAAAAGGTTATGTGGTTGCGACTCAAATTTTCGCAAAGAGAATGATTGAACAAGAACGCAAAGGAAGTATTATTAATATTTCTTCCGTTTCTTCTACAACACCTCTATCTAAAGTATTTACTTATTCAGTTTCAAAAGCTGGTGTTAACAGCATGACTCAGTTCTTAGCTAGAGAATTTGCGCCACACGGCATTCGTGTAAATGCAATTATTCCTGGATTCTTCCCAGCTGAGCAAAATCGTAAAATCTTAAGTGAAGAGCGTGTTGCATCCATCATGGGTCACACTCCGATGAATCGTTTCGGTAATCCAGATGAGCTAAAAGGAGCAGCTGTCTTCTTAGCTTCAGAGAACGCTTCAAGCTTTGTAACTGGTACATTCCTTCGCGTTGATGGCGGATTTGGAAGCATGACCATCTAATTCAAACTTCTTTTATGCGTCATGAGGCTATATATATAAAGTAGATATCTAATTTACAACCGGGAGAAAAGGGGGAGAAGACAATGATCGATGAAAAGTATCAAAAGCTTGTGTCAATTCTCCGAGAGATGGAATCTGTTGTAGTTGCATTTTCCGGTGGTGTTGACAGTACCTTTTTACTTAAGGTTGCTGTCGACACTCTTGGGAAAGAAAATGTTTTGGCGGTAACTGCTGACTCAGAAACATATCCCTCAACTGAGCTTAAGGAAGCTCAAGTTCTAGCAAGACATATAGGTGCCAACCATCGAGTGATTGAAACATCAGAGCTTGCCATTCCAGGCTACACAGAAAATGACAAAAATCGTTGTTATTTCTGTAAGAGCAGTCTATTTGATCATCTCATTCCTGTTATGGAACGTGAAGGCTATCAAAATGTTGTGTATGGAGTCATTGCGGATGATATGAATGAATTTCGACCTGGAATGAAGGCAGCTAAGGAAAAAGGCATTCGTGGACCATTACAAGAGGCAAATCTTTTTAAAGACGAAATTAGGGAATTATCCCATGAATTCGATTTACCTACTTGGAATAAACCATCTTTCGCATGTCTATCTTCTCGAATTGCTTACGGTGAAAAAATCACAATCGAAAAACTTACGAAGGTCGAAAGAGCAGAGGAATTCCTTAAAACTCTTGAAATTCGCCAAGTTCGTGTTCGCACACATCAAGATATTGCAAGGATTGAGGTTGAACCTAACGACATGAAAATTGTCTTAGAAAAACATGAAGTCATTACAAAAGAGCTAAATGCAATTGGCTATAAGTATATAACACTAGATTTAGTAGGGTATAAGAGTGGAAGTATGAATAAAGTACTTTCTTAAGAGAGGATGTTCAAAAAGTCCGGTAAAAATGACACTTCGAATTTCTTCGTTGGCTTGTTTTTCCGTTGCTCACGTATAAAGTACATACGTTCCGCTACTCAAAACTGCGCCGCTTTGAAATTCTCGGTCCTTTTCATCCTCCTTTTTGAACACGAATCATAAGAAGAAAAGGCTTTGGGAATCTTTCCAAAGCTTTTTCATTTGAAAGAATAATATGGTAACATTAAGTCGCAAACTAACGAAAATACGATTGAACGAAGGAAGATGTAGGGATGTCACATGAGTACGTTATTGGTCTCGATCTTGGGACAACCAGTGCAAAAGCAGTAATCTTTACCTTAGATGGTAGGGTAGTTGCAGAAGCAGAGGATCTAGTTACCTCTTACTATCCGAAGCAAGGATGGGTTGAGCAAGACCCTGATGAAATTGAGCGCTCTGCTGTAAAAGCAATTAATATGGCTATTCGGCAAGCGAATGTTAACAAAGATGAAATTATTAGCTTAGGTATTTCAGCGGCAATGCATTCCCTCATTTGTATGGGGGAAAATGGAGAGGCTCTTTCTCAAGCATTGATTTGGGCAGACGGTAGAAGTACAAAACAAGCAAATGAACTTATGGAATCAGACGGCCTTGAAATTTTTTCAAGAACCGGTATGCCGATTCACCCGATGTCACCTTTAGCAAAGCTCATTTGGATGAGGGAAAATGATTATATTCCATATAACCAAGCAAGCTATTTCCTATCCATTAAAGAATATTTACTTCTAAAATGGTTTAATCAACGTGTTATTGATTATGCAATGGCATCAGCAACCGGAATGTTTAACGGTAACACATTCCAATGGGATGAAGAGGTCCTTAACAAAGCTGGTATTTCAGAGAACATGCTTTCAAAAATCGTACCACCGACCTATAAATTAACCGAAATGAACCCAACAATTGCTGATGAAATGGGGATATCAAGTGAGATGCCATTTATCATCGGAGCAGCTGATGGTCAGTTTGCAAATTTAGGAATTGGAGCGATATCTCCTGGTGAAGTTGCTGTAACAGTTGGAACAAGCGGAGCTATTCGTCAATTTACAAAAGGATTCCAATCCAATACAAGCCATGAAACCTTCTGTTATGCTTTTTCAGAAGAATATTTTATTGTTGGTGGCCCTACAAACAATGGTGGAATCGCTCTTCAATGGTTAAAAGAACTTCTTAATTATCAGGAAAGCTTTGATCATTTTACAGCAGAGGCTGCTAAGGTAGGACCTGGTGCTGATGGTTTGTTTTTCCATCCTTATATAAATGGAGAACGAGCTCCTTTATGGAACCAGCAAGCACGTGGAAATTTCTTCGGAATGTCTGTTACGCATAAAAAAGAGCACTTTGTACGTGCCGTACTAGAAGGAATTACATTTAATCTATATCAAATCGGCCAAGCATTAGAAAAACAAGCTGGAGAGACCGAAAAACTATACGTTAACGGTGGAATGGCACGTTCTTCATTATGGCTTCAAATGCTGGCTGATGTATTTGGTAAAGAGGTTTATGTTCCAGAAAGCCATCATAGTGCAGCATGGGGTGCAGCTTGGACAGCACTAGTTGGCATTGGTAAAGCTAACTCATTTGAAGAGATCAAAAACAATATTCCAATGGGTGATCCTGTCGTACCAAATATGGAAAACCATGAAAAATACAAAAACATATACGCAAAATATGAAGCAATTGAAAAAGATATTATCAAACATTTCTAAATGGAAGCGTCAGATTGATACTGGCGCTTTAGGATATACATAGATTCTAAAATCGATCGACAAATCGATTAAGGTGTGTGAAACAACATGGTAGAAGAAATTTTAAAGCAAGTGAAACAAGGAACTTTAAGTATTGATGATGCGAAGCAACAGCTTGCAACATATGAGAATTTAGGTTTTGCAAAAATCGATCATCATCGGAAAAACAGGCAGGGTTTCCCTGAAATTGTTTTTGGTGAGGGCAAGACAAAAGAACAAATTCAAACCATTGTCAATGTGATAAAGGGACGTGGAGACAATGTCCTTGTAACAAGAATTTCACAGGACAAGGCGGACTTTATTTTACAATCAAATCCTGAGTTTGTTTATAATGAAACAGCTCAAATTCTATATTGGACGGACACTACGCAAGATCACAAACAAAGAGATGGCTATGTTGCTATTGTTTGTGCTGGAACATCTGATCTAAGAGTTGCTGAAGAGGCTGCTATTACCGCTGAAGTATTAGGTAGTACTGTTCGACGTTTTTACGATGTGGGGGTAGCGGGCATCCATCGCTTATTCGATAATATTGATGAAATTAGGAACGCAAATGTTTCCGTTGTTGTCGCTGGAATGGAAGGCGCATTGCCAAGTGTAGTTGGAGGGCTCGTATCCCATCCAATTATTGCAGTCCCAACTAGCATTGGATATGGGGCTAATTTTCAAGGTCTGTCAGCACTGCTTACGATGCTTAATTCTTGTGCATCAGGAATCAGTGTTGTGAACATCGACAACGGTTTCGGCGGTGCCTACAGCGCAGTATTAATTGATCAACTTGCTCAGAAGGAGAACGTAAAATAGATGAAAACACTATATTTTGACTGTTTTTCCGGGATTAGTGGGGATATGGTAATTGGTGCATTATTGGATGCAGGAGCTGATCCACAAGTACTAGTTCAGGAATTAAAGAAACTTCATTTTGAAGATGAATACGAATTAGAATGGAAAAAAGTCGTGAAAAATGGGATCACTTCTACAAAATTTGATGTCATTTTAAAAAACGATGGCAGTAATCACACGCATGATCACGATCACAGTCATGATCACAGCCACGACCATCATCATGAACACGATCACAGTCATGGTCACAGCCACGATCATCATCATGGACATGGTCACAGTCACGGCCACGACCATCATCATGACCATGATCACAGTCATGACCATGGTCATCATCACCATTCACATCGTTCTTACAAGGATATTGTGAAGATGATAGAAGAGTCTGATCTTACACCCGAAGTAAAGGAAACATCACTTAAAGTATTCAGAAAAATTGGCGAAGCGGAAGGGCTTATTCATGGACTTCCTTTGGACAAAGTTCATTTTCATGAAGTAGGCGCTGTTGATTCCATTATTGATATAGTAGGAGCCGCAATCTTATTGCACCAACTTGAAATAACTACTATTAAATCATCATCCGTACCAGTGGGAACAGGTAAAATCCATATTGATCATGGTATCTACCCAGTTCCTGCACCTGCCACACTTGAAATTCTAAAAGGAGTTCCAATTGAACAAAGTGATATTCGTTTTGAACTCACAACTCCTACAGGGGCAGGAATCGTTTCCGTCCTGACTGAAGAATTTTGTAGCTTTCCTTCAATGAAGGTAACATCGATTGGCTACGGAGCTGGTACAAAAACATTTAAAGATCGACCTAATGTCCTCCGCGTTATTATTGGAGAATAATGTGACTTAAAGTCCCTACAAAATAGTGGGGACTTTTCTGTTTTACAATGGAATTAACAATGCTTTTATTGACACATACTAAATTACATTATATAATTATCTTGAATTTAAGATATTTTAACTTAAGAGATTATTTTCTCTATATTAGTTTATTGCTCATTGGAGAAACTAGTATTAAGACAGACTAATGGGGGCATATAGAATGAACACTTTAAAAGGAATACACCACGTCACTGCAATTACGAGTAGTGCGGAGAAAAACTATGAATTTTTCACTTATGTATTAGGAATGAGATTAGTCAAAAAAACAGTAAACCAAGATGATATTCAAACATATCACTTGTTTTTTGCGGATGATACAGGCAGCCCAGGAACAGATATGACCTTTTTCGATTTTCCAGGGATTCCAAAAGGGGTTCATGGGACAAATGAAATCTCAAAAACATCTTTCCGTGTTCCAACAGATGCTGCGATTGAATATTGGGAAAAACGTTTTAATCGTTTAGATATTAAACATTTCGGTATAAAAGAGCAATTCGGAGTGAAAACTTTATCCTTCGTTGACTTTGATGATCAACAATATCAATTGGTTTCGGATGAAAACAATAATGGTGTACCAGCAGGAACTCCATGGCAAAAAGGACCTATTCCTTTAGAATATGCGATCACTGGTTTGGGACCGTTATTTGTACGAACTGCACATTTTGATTTCTTTAAGGAAATGCTTGAAAAAGTATTACAATTTAAAGAAATTGCTCAAGAAGGCTCGTTCCACTTATTTGAGGTAGGAGAAGGTGGAAATGGGGCACAAGTTGTCGTTGAAAATAACACAATTCTTCCAGGAGGACAACAAGGTTTTGGAACAGTCCACCATGCTGCTTTTCGCGTTGAGGATAAGTCAGTACTTGAAGCATGGGACAAACATCTTCGCGGCTTCGGATTCCAAACTTCAGGCTTTGTTGACCGCTTCTTCTTCGGCTCTCTTTATTCTAGAGTGGCTCCTGGAATATTATTTGAGTTTGCGACAGATGGCCCAGGGTTTATGGGGGATGAACCTTATGAAACACTCGGAGAAAAGCTATCATTACCTCCATTCCTTGAGCCAAAGCGTGACGCTATCGAAAGCTATGTTCGACCTATTGATACCGTAAGAAGTACAAAAGAATTTGTAAAAGAATAACTCCAGCATATAGGATGTCTCGTTCGATAGAACGGGGCATCTATTTATTTTAGCAGCTAGTAATTAATGGTTATATATGAAATCAAAAAATTTCCAATTCCCCATTGTACATAGGTCCAAAGACCGGAAACCCTGCTTTTATCCTCGTTAAAATCTTCCATTCGCACTGACTATGGAAGTATTTTATCGAAACCAATCGAAATTTGTCTTATTTCATTGTATAATTGACTGTTGTAAGACAAAAAGTTGAAAGGATGATGTCCAATGATGGAATGGGCGTTAGTCATATTATTCGGTGTAGCAGCGGTATTGCTCATTTTATCTTATGCACTTACGAAGAAGGCAAAAAAGGCAGAACAGCGTGAGCTTGAATTATATTCGATTAGTTTTATGGAGGAAATTAATAAGCTTCAGCAGCAAATCAGAAACCTCGAATTAGATAATGAAATCCTTAAAAATCAAGCAGGAATTGATACAACAGATATGGAACAACACGAGTTACTTCGTGATGTACTCGATTTGTATAAAAGAGGATACTCTGTATCAAGTATTGCAAACGAAAAGAACATAAGTGAAATCGAAGTACAAAGTATGCTGTCTCCTTTTACAAAACAAAAAGAAGGGAGAAAAGCAGCAAATGACCGCTAAAACATTAACTAGCTTTGCTTCTGGACTTTTACTTGCTTCAGCGGTTTGTGCCGTTGTATATTTTACCGGACCACAACAAGCAACTAGTTCTGGCTCTGAGGAAAAACCAACTGTTGAGGAGCTAAAAGGCCAACTTGCTGCAGAAGGCTACGTTGTTCATACAGAGGAAGAATGGAACAATGCAATTGCTGGAGCGAAAAACACAGAAAAAGTCAAAGAACAACCTAAAGAAGAAGGCAAAGAAGAAGTGAAGGAAGAGAAGAAAGAAGAGCCCGCTGAGCCGGTTGTCCATAAAACAGTCATCACTGTTTCCGAAGGTATGACTAGCTATGAAGTCGGAAAAGCACTTATTTCAGCTAAAATCATAAGCGGAGATGCCTGGGATTTTGCAAATCTTGTTGAGAAAAAAGGAGTTGCAAAATACCTAAAGCTTGGCTCACACGAAATAAACAGCAATATGACAACGGATGAGATTATAGCAACAATTTTTAACAAATAAATAGACCATCATGAAAAGACCAAATCACCTAAACTTGATTTGGTCTTTTGCTGTTTTATGAAACATTTTCTGTGAAACAAGAAATTCAGGAATGCATGCACTAAAATGTAGGCGTTTCACACAAAAAGTAGACAATTGTTATCATTTTGGTTGTGCTTACATATTATAAAGTATAAATTAATATTAAGTATTAATTTATTAAAAAACCCTAAATTGACTTTGATATGTTTTATAAATAGGATTTCTGTCAAGAATGAATGTATATTAAATAAGCTAATGGGGTGATACGAAATGTATACCAATAAAGCAATTCAGGTTCTTGACCGTATGCGATTATCAAATGGTGCTTATACAGCAAGTTTATCGAATGATTACAGCTACGTGTGGATTCGAGACATAGTATATACAGTTCTACCGTTTATCAATGAACCATCGGAAAGATATGCAAAAGCCTATCATGCTTTATTAGATATGTTTAAAAGCTACGAGTGGAAAATTGATATCCATCGGAAAAAGAAGCCAATTTATTTATTTGAATATATCCATTCACGCTATTCAACAGATCTAAAAGAAATGCCTGTGGAATGGGGGCATGCCCAAAACGATGCGATTGGAGCCTTTCTATGGGGTGTTGGAGAAGGATACCGTCTAGGACAAAAAGTAATCCGAGATAAAAAGGATATAGAGATTATACAAAAACTTGTTGATTATCTAGAATGTTTGCAATATTGGCAAGCAAAGGATAATGGTATGTGGGAAGAAAACATGGAAGTCCACGCTTCAAGTTTAGGAGCCTGTGTGGCTGGTCTTAACGCCGTCAAAATACTTGTTAACGTAAATGAAGATCTTATAAAAAAAGGCGAGGAAGCGCTCCGAAATTTATTACCTCGTGAAAGCGAAACAAAAGATACTGATTTAGCGTTGCTAAGCCTTGTATTTCCATATCGAGTGGTTGATCGTGATACAGCCATTAAGATTGTTGAAACCGTTTCCTCTAAATTAGAGCGGACGTATGGTGTCATTCGATATGAAAACGATCAGTATTATAATGAAGGCAAAGAAGCAGAGTGGTGCTTTGGATTCCCATGGTTGGGACTTTGCTACCTTGAATTAGGGCAATTTCATAAAGCAAGTGAATATATAGCTAAAACAAAGAGAGTTGTTCCTGATAATTGGGAGGTTCCTGAGCTATATGTTGGAGGAACGAATAGACCGAATGGAAACACTCCATTAGCATGGTCAGTTGCGATGTCCTTTATTTTCCTCACAAAAATAGAAGATATGTCCCAACAAATGATTTCTTAAAAAGCTGCGTTTGCAGCTTTTTTTATTTTTATTTATAGATTTGACTACCCCGTTTGAACTACAATTAAATACTATTTCAGAATATTAAAATCCCTGGTAACCACATATACATTTACATTATTTTGCAATATCAAAATTTTACTTAAAAATGTGAAAATTTATCAAAAAACCAGTACTTTTTGTAAACGGTTTCATTATCTCGTTGATTTTTTATCTTCACGAAAATAATATTTTTCTTCCGATTCTACTTAATCCGACAATAAAAAACATTATTCGCTAAAGGAATATTTTAACCTTGAAACGAATTAATATAATAAAGTGAAAAAATAATACCAAAATTGTGTTTATTCAGTTTTCTACTATGGTTTTATTGTTTTTAATTTATTTTCATACAAATGACATAAGTTTTTGGTATTACACGCGTTCTCTATACATATATCAAAAGGAGGATATCAAAAGTGAAATCAATCGCTGAAAAAGACGTTGAACTTTTTCCAAGTGACTTCGAACTGTATTTATTTCACGAAGGAACTTTATTAGAAGCCTATAATATGCTTGGCGCACACGTCATGTCCTACAAAGGAGATGATGGAGTACGCTTTTCAGTATGGGCACCTCATGCAAAATCCGTTTCAGTTGTTGGAGATTTCAACAACTGGGAGGGCAGTAAGCATGCCCTTGAAAAGATTCGGAATTCAGGGATATGGATCGGGTTTATTCCGGGATTAAAAGAAGGTGAACTTTATAAATACGAAATTACAAATGCGAATGGTGAAAAGAAGTTGAAATCCGATCCTTTTGCATTCTCTTCTGAACTAAGACCGAACACTGCATCTGTTGTAACAAGGCTTGACCAGTACGAGTGGAATGATAAGAAATGGTTGAAGAATCGAGATAAAGCTGATTCGTACAATAATCCAATGCTTATTTATGAATTACATACGGGTTCTTGGAAAAAGAAAGAGGACGGCAGCTTTTATACATATCGGGAACTTGCTGATGATGTGATTGACTATGTTGTTGAACACGGGTTTACACACATCGAGTTAATGCCCATTATGGAGCATCCATTTGATTTGTCATGGGGCTACCAAATAACAGGGTTTTATTCGGTAACCAGTAGGCATGGTAGTCCTGAGGACTTTATGTATTTTGTGGATCAATGTCATCAAAAAGGCATTGGTGTCATACTCGATTGGGTACCTGTACATTTCTGCCGTGATGAGCACGGTTTAGGTAAATTTGATGGAACTCCTCTTTATGAGTCAACTGAATCAAAACGAGCTGACCGACCATTATGGGGGACGTATAGTTTTGATTTTACAAAAATGGAGATTCATAGTTTCTTATTATCTAATCTTGCTTTTTGGATGGATATGTATCATATTGATGGCTTTCGAATCGACGCTGTATCTTCATTAATTTTCCTTAACCACGACAACCCGCAACAAGAAAAGCTATTTAATCAATTTGGTGGCGAAGAAAATTTGGAGGCAATTGAATTTATTAAAAAAGCCAATGAAGCTATTTTTAAACGACATCCAGGTGTACTAATGATTGCAGAGGAAGCCACCGATTATCCTCTTGTAACTGCACCAACTTCTGAGGGTGGATTAGGCTTTAATTATAAATGGAATATGGGCTGGGTGAATGACGTCCTTAAATACATGCGTCTGCATCCGTCTGATAGACGTTATCATCATAATTTATTAACTTTTTCCTTCTTCTATGCGTTTTCAGAAAATTTTGTTTTACCTTTTTCACATGACGATGTTGTTCACGGGAAAAAATCCCTCTTAGATAAGATGCCAGGTGACTACTGGCAGAAGTTTGCCAATCTACGATTATTATATGGGTACTTAATGACCCATCCTGGAAAGAAACTTCTCTTTATGGGAGGAGAGTTCGGCCAATTTTCTGAGTGGAAGGAGCTTGAGGAACTGGATTGGATGCTTCTAAACTATGATTCTCATACTAAGCTTCAGACCTATTTTAAAGAACTTCAGCATTTTTATCGCATGAATTCTAGCCTTTGGAGACTGGATCATGATCAAGAAGGGTTTGAATGGATTGACCCAGATAATAATGACCAATCTGTGATTACCTTCATGAGACATGGGAAGCGCAAGGGTGATTATTCAATCATCGTTTGCAACTTCTCTACAGAGGTCTATGAAAATTATCGTATTGGCGTCCCATCAACTGGGAGTTATATAGAATTGTTTAATAGTGATTCAGTGGAATTTGGAGGCTCTGGTCAGATTAATGCAGAAACTTTATCAGTTGATAAGACGCCAGCTCATAATCAACCATACAGCATGACAATTAAAGTTCCACCTTTAGCAATTAGTATCTTTAGAAAAGAGACAAAAAAGAGAAAAAGAGGTGTCGTCAAAAAATGAGGTCAAAGAAGTGGATTGCAGTTGTATTAGCAGGTGGTCAAGGGTCAAGATTGGGGGAATTAACAACGACTCTTGCCAAGCCCGCTGTTCCGTTTGGTGGGAAATACCGAATTATTGATTTTCCTTTAAGTAATTGTACTCATTCAGGTATTGATACAGTTGGTGTCATTACCCAATACCGTCCACATGTACTCAATAATTATGTAAGTAATGGACGTCCTTGGGATTTGGACCGGAACAATGGGGGTGTAACAGTCCTTCCGCCTTACCTTGGTAAACACGGCGGGGATTGGTACAAAGGAACTGCCAACGCAGTCTACCAAAATATCCATTATATCGAGCAATATGATCCAGAATATGTACTCATTTTATCTGGCGATCATATTTACAAGATGGATTATAGTAAGATGCTTCGCTTTCACCTTGAAAAAGATGCTGCTGCTACAATTGCAGTTATCGAAGTCCCTTGGGCAGAAGCGAGTCGCTTTGGAATTATGAATACAAACGATGAAAAGCAAATTGTTGAATTTGATGAAAAACCAGCCAATCCAAAGAGCAATCTTGCTTCAATGGGAATTTACTTATTCAAATGGAAACTTTTAAAACAGTATTTAAATGAAGATGAAGGAAATATTCATTCTTCTAATGATTTTGGGAAGGACATTATTCCTAAGTTACTTGCTGACAACAACCAGTTATATGCGTACCAGTTTGATAGTTACTGGAAGGATGTTGGGACAATCGAAAGCCTTTGGGAAGCACATATGGACTTGTTAGATGATGCTCCGGGCTTTGATCTACATGATCCAAGCTGGCCATTCTTTACGGGAATTGCGACTCATCCACCGCAATATATATCAGCAGCCGCAGACATTTCTCAGTCTTTGATCAATGAGGGATGTATCGTCCAAGGAACGATTGACCACTCGGTGCTTTCCTACAACGTACAGGTTGGAGAAAATTCAGTTATTAAAGACTCTGTAATCATGCCGAATGTTCAAATTGGCAAAAATGTGACGATTCACAAAGCAATAATCGCAAGTGATCTATGTATTCCTGATGGAGCTCATATTGGGTCTGATGCCCCGGACGCTGCCATTACATTAATTGGAGATGAAAATACTGTAAGACCCTTAACCGTTAGTAATTAAATATCACATGAGGAGCGATTGGGATTGGAACGAGTAATTGGCGTAATAAACTTAGTAAATGATAAACAATATTTAAAAGAATTAACACAACATCGTTGTTTGGCAGCAGTACCATTCGGTGGAAGATATCGATTAATCGATTTTACAATGTCCAATTTTATTAACGCTCAAATCAAAAAGGTTGGCGTATTCACAAAGGACAAATATCGTTCAATCATGGATCATCTCGGTAATGGGAAAGAATGGGACCTTGACAGACGAAATGGGGGATTGTTTATTTTACCTCCAATCCACCCGGACAAAAGTATAGTTGGTGATGTCCAGCAATTTTATGATCACCTTGAATTCTTCAAGCGATCCCATGAAGACACAGTGATTTTATCTCCTGGTCATCATGTTTATAAAATTAATTTTAATGATGTCATCAAAAGTCATAGAGAGAGTGGTGCAGACATTACAGTCGTTTATAAGGATTATGATGGCGAGCCTGTCGATAAACCAATCTATCATAAATGCATCCTGGATGCTGATAACAAAGTGAGAAACCTAGAACTCTATACAACTCCAAAACAGGGAGAACCTGTTTGTACCGAAACCTTTGTTTTTTCAAAGAAATTGTTAATTGAACTTATTACGAAGTGTTATGAAAATGGGGAATATGATTTTATTCGAGATGTGGTTAAAGCGAATTTACAACGTCTTAAAGTAAACAGCTATCATTTTAAAGGTTATATGCCATTTATTCATTCTATATCAAGCTATTATAAAACAAATATGGATTTCTTAAACCCACAAGTGACAAAGGAATTCTTTTTCGATAACTGGGATATCTATACAAAAACAAAGCATGAGCCACCTGTCAAATACTCGACAACTTCTAATGTCAGCAATTCTCTAATTGCAAACGGTAGTGATATTGAGGGTACAGTTGAGAATAGTATTATTTTCCGTGGGGTCAAAATACGCAAAGGGGCGACTGTTAAAAATAGTATTATCATGCAAAAAAGTGTCATTGACGAAGGTACATACCTTGAAAATGTCATTACAGATAAACAAGTAAATATCACATCGGAAAAAGTAATCGTTGGAAAGCTTTCTCCAACTGTAATAAAAAAAGCTGATATTATCTAATGGGGGAAAATCATGAACGTATTATTCGCAGCATCAGAGTGTGCTCCATTTATTAAAACAGGCGGACTAGGGGATGTAATAGGAGCTTTACCGAATGCACTCCTACAGGAAGGTGTACATGTAAATGTTATCCTTCCGAAATATGGAGATTTAGCTGAAAGATACAAGGAACAGCTAGTTTTGGAACGAATTATCGAGGTGCCATTAGGTTGGCGTAGGCAATATTGTGGTATTGAAAAATTAGTCCACAACGGAATTAGCTATTATTTTTTAGATAATGAATATTATTTTAAGCGCTATGGGAGTTATGGCTTTTATGATGACGGGGAAAGATTTGCTTTCTTTTCAAGAGCCGTACTTGAAGCAATCCCATATCTAGACAAAAAGCCAGATGTGATTCATTGTCATGACTGGCAAGCGGGACCGATACCACTATTATTAAAAGCACATTATTCGAATCAACCTGACTATCATGATATTAAAACAGTATTTACGATTCATAATTTACGATATCAGGGCGTATTCCCAAAATCGGTTTTAAGTGAATTACTAGATGTCAGTGATCGCTATTTCCATATAGATGGAGTGGAGTTTTACGGTAACGTCAGCTACCTGAAAGCAGGATTAGCCTTTAGTGATACAATAACAACTGTTAGTCCTACCTATGCCAATGAAATCCAGACTCCTTATTTCGGAGAACAATTGGATGGATATTTACGAAAACGGAATTTTGAATTGCATGGAATTGTCAATGGAATTGATCATAAAGCTTACGATCCCGCTACAGACAATGCAATTTTTACCTCTTATGATTCATATGAAGGAAAAATGAAAAATAAAAGAGCTTTACAGGAGCATCTTGGGCTTCCAGTGAACGAACAAGTACCTGTTGTTTCCATGATTACACGCCTTGTAGATCAAAAGGGAATTGACCTTGTTTTACACGTATTTGAAGAAATCCTAAAACAAAACGTGCAATTTGTTTTACTCGGAACCGGTGAAAGTCATTATGAGGATGCATTCCGTGAAATGGCAAACCGGTATCCAACAAAAGTGTCTACGAATATCTTTTTTGACGAGGGACTTTCTCGAAAAATCTATGCCGGTTCCGACCTGTTTTTAATGCCGTCACAGTTTGAGCCTTGTGGGATTGGTCAGTTACTTGCATTCCGCTATGGAACACTACCAATTGTAAGAGAAACAGGTGGTCTCAAGGATACAGTCCAACCATACAATGAATTTACAGACCAAGGAAATGGCTTCAGCTTTACGAACTACAACGCACATGACATGTTATATACCATTGAACGTGCGATTTGGTTCTACCGGTTCCAGCCAAAGAAATGGAAAGAGCTTTCTGAAAAAGCATTAAAGCTTGATTTCAGTTGGGGAGCCTCTTCAAAGGAATATGTAACACTTTATGAAGAACTACAATCTGCATTGGTATAAGCTAAAAAACGTTAGGGACACACCCTAACGTCTTTATCGTTTTCGACCTAATTGTGTGAGTGCAATTCGTCTTAGCGATGAACTGCTAAAATCAGTTGCATTTCTTTTTTTCACCCGTTCACGAATCGGGTTTTCATTTGAGATTAATCTTTCATCATTATTCTCAATCACAGGGAAATCCTCCAATCCTATATGGAATAATATTCCCCGGAATAAAATTGTTTATTTTCTAATCTTATTTGTTTTCTTTGATTGAAACATTTTGAGGTCGATTCGGATGTCCATTTTTACCTTCGTCATCTGGACCTGTTAAGGTATTTCTTTTATCTAATACTTTTCCTGTAAATTCGACTGGATTGCGATTTGTCATGTTTTTTCACCTCCATCTGTTAGGATGGATGGAAAATGAAATAACATAACACTTTTATTTTTTTAACGTGTAGTAATCATCTATATTTGTCGATGCGATTGATTCATAAAGAGTGTTCGTTAGACTATTTGCCCCTTTTGCATCTAAGCCTAATTCCCAAATCATCATTCCACCAAAACCATGATTTAGTGCAAGCTTTGTTTTTCTTGTCATCATCGTTTGGCCGTTATAATAATAGGTTGTGCCATTCATATTGACGGTATCCTTTACGGCATTATTAGGATTGCTTTCCACTATTGCTTCATAGGAAACCTGCTTGATGTTTGGGTCTATTGGCTGCGCATAAAACGGAACACCAAGGACAAGCTTTTCCTTTGGTAGCTTGCGACTATCAAATAAATCTGCCCAGTAACCTACGATGTTTTCAGTAAACGGATAAGGTGATAAATTCTCAGCATGGTAACCACCGTCCCATTGGCCATCATATGCCATAATATTTACATAGTCTACATATTGAAACATAGCTGGCTCATATTTCACATAGGCTAGTTCAGTTAAGGTTTGGCCATGAATTTTTGAGTGAACTGCAATTGATAATTCCTTGTTTTGATCACGTAGCTTGTTACCTAATGTTTTAATAAATTGATGTAAATGTTTCGCATCAGCATCTGTACGAGGGTGCTCGAAATCAATATCAATACCATCTAGATTTTCTTTTTCAACAACTCCAATGAGTTCATTCACAAGCTTTTGCTGTGAAGTTGGGTTCGCTAATGCTGCCGAAAAATAATCATAAGATTCCCCGCCATTCATATGGAACCAACCGCCAACGGCAAGCATTGCCTTTGTATCATGTTTATGGGCATTGGCAACCATATTTCTAAGGTTTTTAACTGCATGATCACCCGTAAACAAGAGTTGACCATCCTTCGTTGGATGAACAAAGGAGAAGATAATATGTGTCAGTTTAGAATAATCAATTTGATTGGGGTCGCGAAAATCCTGTATATAACCGACTAAAACATTTGACGTTTTTTTATCCAGTTTAGGTTTTGCTTTTTGTTCTGGATTTTTTGTCGATTGTGGTGTTTCATTACCGAATTTGGTTTCATGTTGATTTTGGTTTGATAGCCACAAACCTGTTAATAAGCCACCACTAAAGATCACAATCGCCAAAATACTAAGGAAGATAGATCGTTTTTTCATGATGTTGTCCTCCTGTTAAAGTTTATCCTCAAATTTTATCAAATAGTCGTGACATATAGATGTGGTAATATCATCCTATACATATATTTTTTTAGTCCTATATAAACTAATTACTATACGTCTTTGACAAGGAGCAATTCAATGAGCATTCAACTTGAACAATACTATAATCAAGCAGTCGATCGAGCAAAACAGATGGTTTTGGATGATATCAATCATTACATGGAGCCAAAAGAAACGATTCCTTCATTTGAACAGTATGTCCGCGAACGAGGGCAGTTTATCGAACAAATTTGGCTCAACGCTTGGTTGAATACAGCCGTTCATGCTTCTATATCAGAGAAAAAAGCCTATTTAGTGGAGCATGGATTTGAAGTTGAGGATGTTGGTAAAAAACTACTGAATAAACTATTTCGATCTGAAATTCGTAATATACATCCTTATGATTTAATAGGTTGGCTAGAAGAGACATACGCAAAACAACCTGACGATTGGCAGCAAATATATCAAACCGCAAGAGCCGAGTATGAAGCTCGAATTAAGAAGCAACAGGATCGTGAAACAAAGAGAAAATTTATTCTCAAGCTAAACTTTTACCTCAACGAAATACTTGGGGATCATTACGAAGAACTTTATCTAAGGATTCGTTATTTACTGGGGAGTCATTTAACGATTGAGATTGAGCAAAAAGGGATAATTTTATCATCCGACGATGTGACATTTGCTTCTTATCTTTACAAAGAAACTGAACTCGCGCATAACCGCTATTTTTATCAGGAAAATTTGATTGAGGAATATGAGGATCTCATTTTACATCAGCTCATGGATTTCGGGCCAAATTGGTTAAAGTCACACTTACCGGAACATATATTCGTAGATTGCCAAAATAGCTTTCAAGAACCATTATCTGATGCATTTTTACAAGAAATAGCCTATGAGTATTTTCTCGATGTTCGGGATGATTTATTTGAGGATATATTAGAGGAATATGTGTCAGACCTAGTTAAACTTATTGACATTCCTTTTGAGTTGGACGCACATAGACAGTTATTTTTAAAAGACATTACCGAGCGAAAAGAACGTTCCGAAAAGGAAAAAGAGGAATTACGACGACAAAGAGAAGAAGAGCAAAGAATGCTCGAGGATATATTCGGACGTGCATATAACTTATCACCAGGCCGAAATATCCAATATGTCCTACATGTAGGAGAAACCAATACCGGAAAGACGTATCAAGCAATCCAACGAATGAAGGAAGCGAATAGTGGCGTTTATTTAGCTCCATTACGATTATTAGCACTCGAAATTTATGAAACCTTGAATGAGGAAGGGGTACCGTGTGATTTAAAAACAGGAGAAGAAGAAAAGCTTGTTGAAGGGGCTAACCATCTCTCAGCAACCGTTGAAATGCTAAGAGAAAAGGATTTTTACGATGTAGTTGTAATTGATGAAGCTCAAATGATTTCCGATAAGGACCGTGGCTTTTCATGGTATAAAGCGATAACAACTGCAAATGCACAAGAGGTTCATATCATTTGCAGTTTTCATGCAAAATGGATGATATTACAGCTTCTAGGCGATTCAAATGTAGAAGTTTATGAATATCATCGTGATGTACCATTAGAGGTGGAACCACAAGCTTTTCGTTTGAATCAAACACGGCAAGGGGATGCATTGGTTTGTTTTTCAAGAAGAAGAGTTCTTGAAACAGCTTCTGAGTTACAACGTAGTGGACGTCGTGTGAGTATGATATACGGGAGCATGCCACCGGAAACTCGAAAAAAGCAGATCCAACGCTTTAGTAATGGGGAAACAACGGTTATTGTGGCTACAGATGCAATCGGTATGGGTTTAAATCTTCCGATTAGACGGATTGTGTTTCTAGAAAATGATAAATTCGATGGAACGAGAAGAAGGCTGCTAACCTCTCAGGAAGTAAAACAGATAGCAGGACGAGCGGGAAGACGGGGAATTTATGATATCGGGAAAGTCGCTTTTACAAGTGATATCAAAACAATGACACGTTTATTAGAACAAGAAGATCCCCCGCTTCAGGGCTTCGCGATTGCTCCAACTAATGCAGTTCTTGAACGTTTTCAAAAGTATTCTCGAAAGATGAGAATGTTTTTCTATTTATGGGATCAATTCAAGAGTCCAGAAGGGACGAAAAAGGCAAGTCTATATGAGGAACGTATGCTTTATGAGTTAATTGAGGATACAATTATTGAGGCAAAGCTATCGTTACCTGACCTATATGGCTTTTTGCATCTACCATTTTCGTCAAATGAACCATCTCTACGTGCGCAATGGAAGAAAACTCTCGAAGCGATTGTCGAAGGTTGCTCGCTGCCAGATCCAATCCTTAAAGATTCTGGACTAGAAGAACTTGAGCTTTCCTATAAAGCGGTCGGCCTCCATCTGTTATTCCTTTATAAATTAGGAAAACAGACAGAAGCTCATTATTGGGAACGAGTAAGGGAAGAAATTAGTGATAAAATACACGAACACTTAAAATCAGGTATTCAGCCAACTAAAAGAGTATGTAAACGATGTGGAAAGAACTTACCAATTGGCTTTTCCTTCGCTATCTGTAATGAATGCTATTTCGAACGACCAAGACGTGGACAACCTAGATAAAATTTAGACAATAAAAGCGATAAAGAATGTCGCACAAATAAAAAATAATTCAAATGATCAGCCAGATTTACTCTGGGTGGTCTTTTTTTGTAAAAATTTAAAAAAATTTGTAAAAAATTGAAACCTTTTTGCAAACTTCGCCGTCTTAATGGTTAGGGTAAAATTTGAATATTTTTAAAATCGCAATCTACTGGATTAAACAAGGATACAGAGATAGAGAGATTCAAAAATTACCTATTTAATGAGATGAAAACAATAGGGGGAAGTATGTTGAAGAAAAAGAAGGTTTTAGTATGGGTCTTGTCGATTATCGGAATCCTGGTAATCGCGGGTGGTGTAGCAGCCTTTTTCATAAAAGAAAGGAGTGTGGCATCTGTTGGAGAACAAATTGAGGAAGTAAATGTAACCGTACAAAAAGCAAAAGAGCAAGTATTAATCGAAACGATCCTAGTAACTGGGGAAATCGTACCTGAAGGAGAGCAAAAAGTATTCTTAAATCCAGAGCAAGGAGAGATTAGCGAATATAAGGTAGAAGAAAACAAAACCGTAAAAGCAGGAGACCCGCTATTTGTCTATGATTCTTCAAAGCTAGATACAGAATTAAGTCGAGCTACTAGGGAAAGAGACTTAATTCAAGCTAGAGCAAAGACAGAACAAAATCAAATCGCAGCCCTAAATAAACGGATTGAAGAAGCAAAAAAAGCCCTTGCTGCACAAAAAAACAAACCAAAAACAAAAGTTGCTGAGACACCTGAAAAGACTGAAGAAGGTACAGAACCACAACAAGTAGAGGAACCACCAGTTGAAGATGTAAATCAACTTACAAGTGAAAAGGTTCAAATGGAGCTACAATATGAAAATACGAAATCAGAAATTACAGCAGCAAACGAACGAATTGCGGAAATTACGAATCAGAAAAAAGAAATGACAGTTGTTAGTAAAATTGATGGAATCATTGTAAAAGTAAATAAAAATATCGCAACAACTGAAGCAGGCGCATCAGAACCGGTCATACATATCATTTCGAATAAACCATATAAAGTAATTGGAACAATGAGTGAATTTGATGCAGTCAAAATTCAACAGGGACAAGAAGTAATTGTCCGTCCTAAGGTATTCAAGGAACGAGAATGGAAGGGAGTTGTCGAATCCGTTTCTCATTTTCCAAATGATGACGGAGGATCTGGTGGAGAATTTCAGGGAATGGGTGGTGGCAATGTTACCATGTATCCATTCAAAGTGGGAATTACCGACGACACAACTGATCTTCGTCATGGGTTCCACGTTTCATTAGAGGTTAGAATTCCTGGAACTGAGATTCTTCCCGTGATTTCGCATACGGCTATTTTGGATGAAGGTGGATTAGCAGTTGTGTATGTCTTAGTAGACGGTATCTTACAAAGACGCGAAGTTCAAACGGGTTCAATGAATGATGAGTTTATCCAAGTCACTGAAGGTGTTCATAAGGATGATCTCGTGGTTTTAACACCATATGAAGGAATGTACGATGGAATGGAAGTGACCTCCTTTGATGAAGTTGAGTAAGATTACAAAGGTATATGGAAATGGGGCTCTTGAGGTACCCGTTTTGCACGGGATTGATTTAACTATTGAGGACGGGGAATTTATTGCCATCATGGGGCCATCTGGTTCAGGAAAATCAACTTTAATGAATATTATTGGTTTCCTAGATTCCCCAACTTCGGGCTCGTTTGAATTAAACGATGAAAAAATAGGACTAGTAAAGGATCGAAAGTTAGCAAAATTGCGTAACGAGCATATCGGTTTCGTGTTTCAGCAATTCTTTCTTTTACCACGTCATAATGCACTAAAAAATGTTGAATCTCCACTTATTTATGCAGGAATTCCGAAGCGGGAACGTATTGACAGAGCCAATCAAATGCTAGACAAGGTCGGACTTGGAGACCGAGTCAAACATTTGCCAAATCAGCTCTCTGGTGGACAAAAACAAAGGGTTGCAATTGCGAGAGCCCTAGTAAATAATCCTTCGATTGTGTTAGCGGATGAGCCAACTGGAGCTCTTGATTCTAAGACGAGTGAGCAAATCATGGAGCTAATGGTTCAACTAAATAAAGAGGGAAGAACTGTCATCATTGTTACGCATGAGGATGAAGTTGCAGCATACGCAAATAGGGTTATCACATTAAAAGATGGGTTGATAACGGATGACCAAAGGAGAAGGCTATGAGTCTATTAGAAAGCTTTAAAGAAGCATTATCCTCGATCTGGAATCATAAGATTAGGTCCATTTTGACGATGCTGGGAATCATCATTGGTGTGGCGGCTGTAATTATTATTGTCGCAATTGGCCAAGGGGCCAAAACGAAAATGACAGAGGAATTATTTAGTATCGAAAAAAATGCAGTCGATATTTGGTATCAGCCGATGCCAAAAGAAGGTGAAGAAGAATCAGAGATGTTCTGGATGGAACCTGAACTAACTTCCGACGACGTCGAAACCCTTACCGAAGTTCCAGGAGTAAAAGCGGTTATTGCTACAAACCAAGGCTGGGGGCCGTTGATTTACAATGACCAACAGGGAGAAATGGAAATTACCGGAGTTGGACCTGAGTTCTTTACAGCTCGAAACATTCAAATAGTTGAGGGACGACCAATCAATGCGAGAGATAACGATGGAAGAAACCGAGTAGTGATGATCGATACTGTCGCGAGGGAAAAATTCTTTCAAGATAAAGAAAACATTATCGGTGAAATCGTCGATTTGAATGGTAATCCCTATAAGTTAATAGGGGTCTACGAGTCACCTATCCCTGAGCAATATCGGCATAATGAATCAGGAGAAATGCTCATGCCGCGAGGAGTCATTTCAATGATGTTTGGCAATCGAGAAATTGAACGTTTAGCTATAATTGCTGACGATCCAGAACGAATATCTGAAATCGGGCGTTCTGCAGCGGATACCCTGACGGTGGCCAAAAAACTTGAGGATGGGATGTATACCGTAAACGATTTTTCTGAATATGAACAAGAAGTTGATACTGTCATTACAATTATGACTTTAGTCATTGGAAGTATTGCAGGAATTTCATTATTAGTGGGCGGCATCGGTGTTATGAATATCATGCTCGTTTCCGTTACTGAGAGAACGAGAGAAATTGGTTTACGAAAAGCCCTAGGAGCAACGCGCGGGCGAATTTTACTGCAATTTTTAATTGAATCAGCGACATTAACCTCATTAGGAGGCATGCTCGGAATCGGACTTGCAACGATAGGGACCATTGTTGTATCTCAATTTGCACCAATCACTGCGACCGTAAGTCCAATGATTGTCATTATCGGCGTAGGCTTCTCCGCTTTCATTGGTATCATCTTTGGAATCTTACCAGCAAACAAAGCCTCAAAACTTAGTCCGATCGAAGCATTACGTTACGAATAAGGATGGATCTAAAAAGGAGGGACTGACCTCCTTTTTTGTTTTGGCTGAAGGAAGTCAAAAATAAATGTCGAAAATTTATATAGGTGGAAATCTTTATAAAAGGGTGGGAAAACATGATTCACGAAAAACATGAACTAAAACACAATAACGAAAAAGCTGAATTATTCACGTATCTTCTAAATAATTCGGAAAGTATTGACCCAGACCGTAAACGACCAATGATTGTCATTTGCCCTGGGGGTGGCTATGTACATACGTCTGACCGTGAAGCAGAACCAGTTGCTATTCAAATGCTAAGTAAAGGTTATCATGCAAGTGTTCTAAGATATAGTGTGGAACCATCTGTATTCCCGACAGCCCTTTGCCAGTTGGCAAATGCAGTCGGCTTAATTCGTAACAATGCAGAAGACTGGAATGTTGACCCCAACAAAATTATTGTCATGGGATTTTCAGCAGGCGGCCATTTAACTGCAAGCTTAGGAGTGTTCTGGGACAAGGAGTTTTTAACAGAACAATTATCCTTTTCAAAAGAACAAATAAAACCGAATGGATTAGTCCTAAGTTACCCAGTTATTTCTTCTGGTCCACATGCGCACGAGGGCAGCTTCCGGGCATTATTAGGAGAAAAGTTTGAGGACCAAGAGCTACTAGAATTTTTATCACTGGAAAACCAAGTAACCTCTGAAACCCCACCAACATTTTTATGGCATACGGTATCAGATGCGTCTGTTCCTGTTGAGAACAGCATCCTATTTGCACAAAGTTTATTAAAACAGAGTGTCCCGCTCGAAATGCATATTTATCCGGAAGGAGTTCATGGACTATCACTTGGTACAGAGGAAACGCAGTCAAAAGGAAGAGACAATCACATTCAACCTGAAGTAAAGAATTGGATTGAGATGGCTGCAAGATGGGTGAAAGGGTTATAGAAGATTAATTTATGCAAAAGAGGGTCATTAATGACTCTCTTTTTAATTTGCAATGAATAAGACCAATATCTTGCTATCCGCTTTTTAAAAGGAGTAAAATAAAAAAATACTCACGAAAAGGATATTTCATTTTATTCATGTGACGATTGGAGAGATTATGTGGAACGAAATTGGGAAATTGCGTTTAATTCACTATCTAAAATAACTGTACTATCAAATTCAAATAACGAGCCAGTCACCATCATTGGTGATGCTGATGATTTAAACTGTATCGGTGTCGGCACGGATGCAGCCGTTTTTCAATCTCTTAATGCCCCAGAATATGCATTTAAGAAATATGCGAAGGACAAAGTTGACAAGGTTAAGGTGGAGGCAAATGTTTATCAGATCCTAGGTGAATCTCCTTTCTTTTCTAAATGCTTTGCCTATGATGATCATTGCCTTGTTTTAAGCTACGAAGAAGGTGTAACTCTATATGATTGTATACTCCAAGGAATCCATATCCCGGAACAAGTTGTAGAGGATGTGGAGGAGGCAAGGAATTATGTTCGGAGTAAGGGGCTAAACCCACGCGATATCCATCTGAAGAATATTTTATTACAAAATGGAAGAGCAAAAATCCTTGATGTTTCCGAATATATTCAGCCGGGTAATGATTTTAGATGGGAACACCTGAAAAAAGGATATGAAGAATATTATCATATGATAGATGGAAAAGCGGTTCCGTTTTGGGTCGTGGATACAGTTCGTAAGTGGTATAACCAACAGAGCACATATTTCCCTTCAATTGATGACTTTATGAAAATCGTTCAAAAGCTTTTATATAGAAAGTAGAAAGATATTCTCAATTTTCAAAAATGCACTAGGCTGTGTATTATTCCTTTCATAAACACTAAAAAGCACCGGATTTCATCCGAATGTGTTAGAATAATGTGGAAAAGCAATACAGGGTCTGGCTTCATCATATAAACTAAAGCGATTATAAGTGCCGAAGTCAAAATGGAGGTAATAAATATGTATCCACTTATTCTAAGACATCCTGGACCTACTCCCATTCCGAAAAAAGTTGAACTGGCAATGGCTCAGGATATGTTTAGTCATCGTACTGAAGAATTTGTCAAGCTTTACAAAGATGCAACACAACGTGTGAAACCTATCTTTGGAACTGAGCAAGATATTTTACTTCTTCCCTCTGGAGGAACAGCAGCATTAGAAGCAGCTGTAGTAAATACTGTTTCCCCCGGGGATGAAGTAGTCGTCATCACAGTAGGAGCCTTTGGAGATTATTTCGTTTCTATTTGTGAAAAATATGGCTTAACTGTACATAAACTAGTTAAAAATTGGGGGGAAGCTTGTACAAAGGAAGACCTCAATGAATTTTTGAAACCGTTATCTAATATTAAGGCTGTTTTTGCTACTTATAATGAAACTTCTACAGGAATTTTAAATCCGATTGAGCAACTGGCTGAAGTGGTGCGTAATCACTCAGACGCACTGTTTATAGTAGATGGGGTAAGCTGTATTGGAGGAGCCCCTGTTGAAATGGATCAATGGGGAATTGATATATTAGTAACAGGTTCACAAAAAGCGATGATGCTTCCACCTGGACTTGCACTTGTAGCCGTTAGTGAAAGAGCCTGGGAAGTAATTGAGGCCAATAACATCACTGCTTATTATTTAAATCTATTAAGCTATCGTGAGTGGGCCGCAAAAGGAATGACACCTAATACTCCTTCTATTTCGCTTATAATGGGTCTTTCTGCTGTGTGCGATTTAATTGAAGAGGAAGGCGGGCTCTCAAGAACGGTTGAACGACATGATGTCATGAAAAACATGGTTCGGGAGTCAATGAAAGCCTTATCAATAGAATTGTTAACGAGTGACGAGTATGCATCACCAACAATTACGGCAATCCGTGCCCCAGAAGGATTGGATCTTTCAGCCTATTTAGGACATCTTAAGAAAGAATATCACCTAGATTTTGCTGGGGGACTTGGCCATCTCCAAGGCAAGATTTTCAGATTTGGACATATGGGATATTGCTTCCCTAGTGATATCCTTCAAGCAGTTTCTCTAATGGAAGCAGGTTTACAAGACTTTTCCTATAGCTTTGAGCCCGGTGCTGGAGTAAATGCAGCACAAAATGTATTCTTGGCCTCATTAAGGAAGTAAACGATTTAATTGCCAGACCCTATTGATGTAATTAGTTAGTATAGGAAATTATAACAACTGAGTGGTTTTCCACTCAGTTGTTTCTTTGTCAGAAACTTCTTAATTAAACTGAATATGAAACTTATTGCCTAATAAATCGTAGTACATTACTAACAGAGGAAATTGTAAAAACGAATTTTCCATATTCGTTAGTAAGGTTTTAGTTTTGTAAGGAGGGGTTAAAATGGGAATTATTAAAGCAGCAGTTAGTGCGGTAAAAGGAAACTTAGCAGATCAATGGCTTGAGGTAATTGAACCACAGGAGATGAGCGATACAACCGTTTTGTCGGTTGGTGTAAAAGTACGAGCTAAAGATCGTCGAAATCAAAATTTTAGAGGAACGGATTCCACGATTTCAAATGGTTCCATCATCCATGTGTATCCGAATCAATTTATGCTTTTAGTTGATGGAGGAAAAATCGTGGATTATACAGCAGAAGAAGGCTATTATCAAGTTGTAAACTCTTCTCAACCATCCTTATTTAACGGTCAATTTGAAGAAGCTTTATACGAAACCTTCAATCGTTTTAAGTTTGGTGGTGTTCCTTCTACATCCCAAAAAGTGTATTTTATTAATCTTCAAGAAATAAAAGGGATTAAATTTGGTACACGTAACCCGATAAACTACTTTGACAATTTTTATAATGCGGAATTATTTTTACGAACTCACGGGAGCTATTCTATTAAAATTGTTGACCCGCTCAAATTTTTCATGGAAGCCATTCCTCGAAATAAAACGAATGTTGATATCAATGACATTAATGGACAATACTTATCTGAATATATGAATGCTTTGCAAACGGCAATCAATAAGATGTCCGCAGATGGGATCCGAATTTCGCATGTCACCTCAAAAGGAATGGAACTTGCAAAGTATATGGCTGAAGTCCTTGATGAAGACTGGACGCGGATGCGCGGAATGCAAGTTGAATCTGTGGGAATCAACAGTATTACGTATGATGATGAATCACAAAAACTGATAAACATGAGAAACCAAGGTGCCATGCTTCAGGACCCCTCAGTACGTGAAGGATATGTCCAAGGTGCCATTGCAAGAGGCCTAGAAGCCGCTGGTTCCAATGATGCTGGATCGATGCAAGGATTTTTAGGCATGGGAATGGGGATGCAAGGTAGCAGTGGATTTATGGGCGCTGCTTCTGAATCGAATCGTCAGCAAATGCAGCAGCAAGCGCAAAAACAGCAAAATCAACAGGTAGAGAATCCTAATCAATGGAAATGTTCTTGTGGTCAAACAAACACAGGTAATTTTTGCTCAGAATGTGGGTCACCCAAACAACAAGCAAATAAAGAGACGTGGAAATGTCAATGTGGCCAAGAAAATAGCGGGAAATTCTGTTCAAACTGTGGCAGTAACAAGCCTGAAGAACTAACATGTCAAAAATGTGGGTTTAAACCTGCAAATCAACATGCAAAATTCTGTCCGGAGTGTGGCTCTCGTTTTGAACACTAATGATGTGCCAAATCATGCATACGCAGAAGAAGAGGTGATATGGGTTGGGGGTTGTAGTCTATAAATGTATTAACTGTGGGGGACCATTAGCATTCAAAGCTGAAACCCAGAATTGGACCTGTGATTATTGTTTGAGTGAATTTACAGAAGAAGACGTGAAGAATTTTATCAATAATGAAAAAGCAGAGGAAGAAGCAGAAGCAAGTCAAGAATCCCTAGATCAGGCAAAGGAATTGGATCAGGAATTTGATGAAAAAGCTACAGGCTATACGTGTAGCAGTTGCGGTGCAGAAATTGTAACCGATGATACGACTGCGGCAACTTTTTGTTATTATTGCCACAATCCTACGATTATCCCAAGACAACTAGAGGGAGAATATCGCCCAGAGATGGTCATTCCTTTTAAAATTAACCGAAAAAAAGCAGAAGAATTATTTAAAAATTGGTGTAAAGGGAAGCCACTACTTCCCAAGTTCTTCACTTCAAATTCAGAGCTCGAAAAACTTTCAGGAATTTATGTTCCATTTTGGTTGTTTGATAGTAACACTTCTGGAAAAATTGAGGGCGAAGCTAGAAGAGTTAGAACCTATACCAGAGGAGATACCAGATATACTGAAACAAAATATTATAAGGTGATGCGGGAAGGAAAAGCAATATTCCGTGATGTACCAGCAGATGGTTCGAAGAAAATGGATGATAAGCTCATGACCATTCTCGAGCCTTATGACTATAACGATTTAACCAATTTTTCAATGTCCTATTTGTCAGGCTTTTTTGCCGAAAAGTATGATATGAATCAAAATGATGTATACGGAAGAATCTCCAACGTCCTTCGAAATAATATAGGATCTTTACTCGAAGGTACCATTCATGGCTATAGTACGGTCTCAATCCATAATGCAAACGTAAAGCTCTCGAATGTTAAAGCAAAATATGTTTTATTACCCGTTTGGATGTTTACCTACCAATATAAGGGGAAGACCTATATATTTGCAATGAATGGCCAAACCGGAAAAATTGCAGGGGACTTGCCAATTAGTATTGGAAGAGCTAGTAAATGGTTTGGTATGATTTCAGCCAGTGTCTTTGCAGTCCTGTCGTTAGGAGGGTTATTTATATGGTAAAGAAAAAAGTTCTCTTTATCGCATTTTTCCTCATCACGTTGTTAGTTTTTGCGACCGTTGCATTTGCTGACAACGAACATGTTTTTGATCAGGCCCGTTTATTCTCAGATACTGAAAAAGTTGAATTGCAGGAGCAGGCAATTCAATTAACTGAACAATTTCAAATGGATATCCGGATTGTCACAACGGATGATAGTGAAGGAAAATCAACAAGAGATTACGCCAGCGATTTTTATGATACTCATGGATTCGGTTATGAGGGAACAGATGATGGAATATTGTATCTGATTGACATGGATAACCGGGAAGTGTATATCTTTACACGCGATCGGATTGTTGATTATTTTCCTGACGTAACCGTAGAGGAAATTCTAGACCGTGTCTATCCTTATTTAACAGAGGAAGCGTATGGTGAAAGTGCGAAAGCATTCTTGTCTGACCTTGAGACTACGATGAATAAAGGAATTCTTGAAGGACCATCTTCTTCTGGTGGATATGCACAATCGGATAGTTCTACTTCCAATTCATCAAGTACCTCTCAAGGAGAACTAGTTAAAGAATTTTTAATCTATTTTGCTATTGCAATCGGGGTTGGCGTTATTTCAGTTGGGGTAATGGCGATGTACAACAGAGGGCGCTCGACGACAACAGCCCATACGTATTTAGAATCTAATTCATTCACTGTAACCAATAAAATGGACCGACATTACAATACACGCGTAACACAACAAAAGATTCAACGAAATTCAAATAATGGTGGAGGATCATCTTTTTCCGGCGGCAGATCTGGCGGTGGGGGAAGAGGGTTTTAAGAAAGCATGAGGAGATTATTAGCCTCATGCTTTTTTCTATTCTAATAGTAGATGTCTGATTTAGTAGGATAATGGTAACGAAACTTAAAAACTATTACAATATAACACCTACTATTTTATTTCCCGAGTGTTTGTCGAAACGTAAAAGCAAGATGTTCGCAATAGTGAACAGTGACGATATTTGTAAAAAAAAGTTATTTTTTTATTACTAATTTTCGAAATTTTTATTTATAATAGGTAATAGACTGAACAGTCGATTTTATTTCTTCGAGATGAAACTCGAAATGGGGGTATAGTATGGCTAACCAACAAGTAATAAATGCTGAACTTCAAGAAAAGGTAGATCAATTTAAAAAATTAGATGAAAAAATCACACATCTAAATAGTGTACTTGCTCTAGCAGATTGGGATCAAAAAGTCATGGCTCCGAAGAAAGGACGTTCCCTTTTTGCCAATTCCATCGGAACCTTATCAACTGAGATATTTAAGCTATCTATCTCGAAGGAAATGGGTGAGCTATTAGATGTATTAACAGATGATAAATTGTATACGCAACTAGATGACGTGACAAAAGCAACTGTTCGTGAAAGAAATAACTTCTATAAACAGTCAAAAAGCATCCCATCAGAACTGTATAATGAATATATCGTGTTGACTTCAAATGCAAATGATGCATGGGAGGAAGCGAGAGAAAAGAATAATTTTAAAGTCTATCTTCCATATCTTGAACGAATTGTGGAAATTAAAAAGGAATTTACGGAGTATTATGGATATGAAGGGCATCCATATAATGCATTATTAAATGAATTTGAGCCAGGATTAACAGTTGAAGTGCTGGACCCACTCTTTTCAGATTTACGTAAAAGCAGCATTGATTTATTAAATCGAATCAATCTTTCATCTTCTAAGCCAAGTGGCGAGGTTTTTGAAAAGCTTTACAATCCTGAGATTCAAAAAGAGTTTAATAAATTCTTACTTCCGCGAATTGGATTTGATATGAATGCAGGAAGACTTGATGAAACTGTTCATCCATTCGCTCAATCGATTAATACAGGGGATGTCAGAATTACAACCCGCTATCTTGAGGAGAATGTTCGTTCTGCGATCTTTGGGACAATTCATGAAGCAGGACATGGTATTTATGAGCAAAACGTAAATCCTGAACTAGAAGGAACATCAATCTGCAATGGAGCATCCTTTGGACTTCATGAATCACAATCAAGATTTTTAGAAAATATGGTGGGACGTAGTGAAGAATTTTGGAAGTTCTTCTATCAGGATCTCCAAAATCATTTCCCTGACCAATTAGGAACTCTGGATGTGAACGATTTTTATCGGGCAATTAATATTGTTGAGCCTTCATTTATTCGAGTTGAAGCAGACGAATTAACGTATAACCTACATATCATGCTTCGTTATGAAATAGAAAAAGGACTCATCAGTGGGGAAATTGCCGTTAAAGACCTTCCGAATGTATGGAATGAGAAGATGAAAGACTATTTAGGGATTGTACCTCCAACTGATACACTAGGGGTACTTCAAGATGTTCATTGGTCATTTGGCGGTTTAGGATACTTCCCATCATACTCACTTGGAAACTTATATGCGGCCCAAATATTGAATACTATTAAGAAGGAACTCCCTGACTTTTACGGTCATATTGAAAGAGGAGAATTTACCGTCATTCAAAACTGGCTTAAAGAGAAAATACACCAATACGGTGCTATTTACACACCTGATGAATTAATTAAGAAAGTCACTGGCGAAAGCTTAAATGCTACTTATCTAGTGAACTACTTAGAAGAGAAATATTCAAAGGTTTACCAGTTATAAGCTACAAAAAGTATGAAAAAATATTAAACCTCGTTCCTTGATTAGGACGGGGTTTAGTTGTAGTTTTAACGGAAATGAATGAATGGTATAATGCTTTTTGGAAAGTACAAGTAAGAAAGTAGTAGGAGTGAAAAAAACTGAACAACGATAGATTTACAATAAGTCAGATATGTATGCTCATAATTATTACACTTACAGGAGTTTTATTGTCTGTAAGCTTTCATATCCCATTATTTATTGGATTTTTACCTGGATTTGTATTTCTCATTTCATTAATAAAAGGGAGAGGAAGATCTCTTCGTGAAATATGGAAGATATGTAGAAACGGAATAAGTAAAACACAGACTGTCATTCTCATTCTATTTCTAGTTAGTTTTATCCTTCCTACTTGGTACGAAGCAGGTACAATTCAAGTATTAGTTTCTGTTGCATTACAAATTATTACACCTGATCATTTCTTTTTGCTCTCCTTTATCATTGCCATGCTTTTTTCAATGACACTAGGTACTTCTATAGGAACACTAAGTGCAGTTGGGATTCCAATCTTGAGTAGTGCTATTTCGATTGATTTGGCACCTCATATAGTAGCTGGAGCATTGTTATCTGGAGCATTTGTTGGGGATCGAACCTCACCTTTTTCAAGTGCTTTTCAGTTATTATCACACACGGTTGAGATTTCTAATAAGAAGCAATTTAGTTCATTGTCACTAACTACTATTCCAGCAATTTTAATTAGTATAGTTTTTTACAGTTATTTAGATACTCAATATGGCGGAAAGCAAAGTGAACTACCAACATTCAGCTGGGAAGAATTATCCTTAATGAAGTTATTACCACCACTTATTTTAATATCAGTGGTATTATTTCGGAAAGGAATTGTGTATGCTTTTCTATCGAGTATCTTCATTGCGAGTATCATTTCAGTAATTAACGGAACTACCTTTTATCAGCTTTTTCATGCACTATTTTTTGGCGTTGAAGGAATGGGCGGAGGACTTATCAATATGTATATGCTTCTTATCTTTTTAGCATTGGCTGGGGCATATAATGGGTTATTAGAAGAATATCGTGTCATCCAGCCATTAATCGATGGGTGGTTATATAAATCCAAAACATTAGTTGAAGTTTCCATAAAAACAATAATAGCAACCTTTGGGATCTCCCTCATTGCTGCAAATCAGACGTTACCGATCATCCTTACAGGAAGAACGTTGCTACCACATTGGATAAATAACCAAACGAAAGCTGACTTAGCAAGAGTTATGGCAGACTCGACCATGCTATTTCCAGGAATGATTCCATGGAGTGTATTAACGATCATGTGTAGTACGGTATTGGGACTACCTGTTACCGCTTATTTACCTTTTGCCATATTTTTATGGAGCTTACCTTTTATTACGATTGTCGTTTCGGTTTCGATACAGTATACATCTAAGAAGAATAAAAAAACAGGACATTTGCATAGGGTTTCCTAATTTATTGGTGTATTAGTTTCTTGTAGATTCGGGTATGTTTGCGGGGAAGAGGTTCTGAGTGGATAAATGAAAACTAAATAGTTCTAGGGTCTTATAAATTGTTATGCAGAGAAAAATTTCTCTGCTTTTATTTTGTTTTTCTGACTGATAACCGTTAAGTCATTTACAATTAGATTTAACGATTATCTTAATTGATGGAAAAATTAATATTATAAACATTATAAAAATTGTAATAATATTTAAATTAAATATTATAATATTTAATAAGCAGTTTTAAAAAGCAATGTAAGAACGTGGAGGTAAATCAATGAAAAAAATTCGTATTGGTGCAGGAACTGGATTTTACGGCGATACAATAAGACCTGCTATTCAAAGTGTTAAAGAAGGAAATCTTAATTATTTGTGTTTCGATGCCTTAGCAGAATTGACAATGGCGATATTACAAAAAGATAAACAGAGAAATCCAGACTTAGGGTATACAAAAGACCTTGAGCCTATGATGCGTCAGCTATTGCCTTTGTGCGCTGAAAATAGAGTGAAAATTCTAACTAATGCAGGAGGTATAAATCCTTTAGGTGCTAAAAAAGTAGTAGATAAAGTAGTAAATGAATTAGGACTCGATTTAAAAGTAGCAGTTGTAGTGGGCGATGACGTAACTAATCATTTAGAATACTTCAAACAGAATAACTTGCTTGTAAATATGCAAAGTGGTGAGAGATTTAACCCAGAAGAGCATCAAATTTCTTTTGCAAATGCGTATCTTGGAGCTAGACCTTTAGTAGAAGCATTAGAAAAAGGGGCAGATATTGTGATTACAGGTAGAACTACTGACTCTGCCCAGTTCGCAGCGCCGCTAATTTATGAATTCGGTTGGGCATGGGACGACTGGGATCGATTAGCGCGCGCAATGACTTTAGGTCATTTAATGGAGTGCTCAGCACAGTCAACTGGAGGAAATTTTAGTGGGGATTGGCGTTCAATTAATATGGTTAATATTGGATATCCCATTGCAATCGTTGATGAAAATGGTGAGGCCATCATGACTAAAACACCGAACTCTGGTGGTCTAGTTAGTAAGGATACTCTAAAAGAGCAGTTACTATATGAGGTACATGACCCTTATAACTATATATTGCCTGATGTAATAGTAAACCTTGCAGATACCCAGTTTGAAGAAATAGAAAAGGACCATGTTCGAGTATTTGGTACAACAGGTAAACCAGCGCCAGATTCTTATAAAGTTCTAATTGGTTTTGAAAACGGTTACCTCGGTGAGGCAATTCTTGGATACTGTTGGCCGGATGCATTAGAAAAAGCCCAAAGAGCTGCAGAGATTCTAGTCGCACAAATGGAGTTAGAAAATATTCAATATGAAGATATTCATATCTCCTATCAAGGGTACAATTCGTTTCATGGACCGTTAGCAAAACCTGATCCAGAAATAAACGAAGTTGATCTTCGAATTGCGATTCATGCAAAAACTAAGAAAGATGCTGCGCGATTAGGAAGATTAGTGCCTCCATTAGGATTAAACGGTCCACCATTTTCAGGCGGTATGAGTGGTATGAGGAAACCTAGAGGTCTTCTAGGAATTTGTCCGATATTAGTTCCTAAAGCAATTATTGATGAACATATAAAGGTGGGTTGATGATTATGAAGATTTTATTAAAGGATTTAGTTCAAATTAGATGTGGAGATAAGGGCAATGATTCGGATATAAGTGTTTTTGCACCCAATGAGGTGGTTTATGAGATATTGAAAAAAGAGCTTACTGCTGAAAGGGTGAAAAAACTCTACGGCGAATTAGTAAATGGAGATGTAATAAGGTATGAGGTTCCAAATGTACTAGCATTAAAGTATCATCTTAAAGATGCACTTGGAGGTGGTGGACCATCTTCACTGAGAAGAGATCATCAAGGTAAAACGATGGGTCCAATATTGCTGAGAGTAGAAATTGAAGTAAATGACGATATTTTATTAACAATTTCCTAGTTTAATAACTAAATAGGGTATGTCTTTCCAGTTTAACATGTTTGAAATACAAAATGAAATTGAGGTGACCAATATATGATAAGCGAATCTGAAAGTCAAGTATACTACGATGGATTTAAATTATCTGATGAGCTAAAAATGTTGAAAGAAACGGTTAGAAACTTTATTCAAAATGAAGTCATTCCATTAGAAAATGAGATGGATTATGATGCTAATTATTTGCCAGATGATAAGTTAGAGAAATTGCAAGCTAAAGCTAAGAAGATGGGACTATGGGCATTAAACGCTCCAAAAGAATATGGGGGAGCAAATCTTAGCTTATTTGCACATGCCATAGTTGCAGAAGAATCTTCTCAACATCGGGCTGGTGCATATAGTGCAGCTCTATTTGCCTTTGGTAATGATGTGCCTAATATATTATATAAAGGAACAGAAGAACAAATAAAAAAATATGCAATCCCATCTATCGAAGGAAAGAAAAAGGCATTTGTTGCAGTTACGGAGACAGGAGGAGGGTCAGACCCTGCACGTACGATTCAAACAAGAGCGATAAAAAAAGGTGGCCGATGGATATTAAATGGACAAAAGGTATTCATTTCAGGTGCAGACACAGCTGATTACGGAATTGTCTTTGCACGTACAGGAGAAGGTAGAAATGGTATTACAGCATTTATTGTAGATAATGGGGTACCAGGTCTGTCATATAAGCTAATACCAGTCATTCGTTCTTGGTCACCATGTGAAGTTTTTTTTGAAGACGTTGAGGTCCCAGAAGAGAATGTTTTAGGAGAAGTAGGTCAAGGCTTTACTATTGCACAAGATTGGTTGATAAATAGAAGAATCCCATATGCAGCAGAATGTGTTGGAATTGCAACAGCAGCTCTAAGAAAAGCAATTGAATATGCAAATATTCGTGAGGTGCATAAGAGCAAATTAGCTAATAAACAGGCAATTCAATGGATGATTGCAGATTCAGAAATTGAAATCAGGGCAGCACGAATGTTAGTCTATGACGCTGCATGGAAAGCAGATCAAGGGAAAGATTCGAGATATGAAGTATCTGTGGCTAAGCTTTATGCAACAGAGGCTGCAAATAGAGTTATAGATCGAGTCGTACAGATATTTGGTGGAATGGGACTAACCAAAGAATTTCCATTTGAACGCTGGTACCGTGAATTAAGAATTAAGAGAATAGGAGAAGGTCCTTCAGAAGTGCATCGTATGGTAATAGCACGAGATTTGCTAAGTGGAAAAGTCAAACTTTAAAAGGGAGAAGTGATAATGAGGAAAGCACTGGAAGATGTTGTTGTTCTAGACTTAGGTCAAATCTATAATGGTCCTTACTGTACATTAATGTTGGCATATCAGGGGGCTAAAGTTATAAAAATAGAACCTATTGAAGGAGAAGTATTAAGAAGAAGAAGAAATGAGCCTCATGAATTCTTAATGGTTAATTCTAATAAATATGGAGTTGCGATTAATTTAAAAGAATCTGAGGGTAAAGACCTATTTTTGGAAATGGTGAAAAAAGCAGACGTTGTAGTAGAGAACTTTGCTCCTAACGTAATGAATCGCTTAGGTTTGGATTATGACATTCTACAAGAGGTAAATCCTAGAATCATATATGCAACAGGAAAGGGATACGGTTTGGAAGGACCGTATGCAAATCTCCCTGCAATGGATTTAACCATTCAAGCAATAGGTGGGGTAATGACCAGTACTGGGTATCCAGATGGACCTCCTGTAAAAGCGGGGCCAGCAGTGGTAGATTTTATGGGTGGTATTCACTTATTTGGTGGTATTTTAACTGCGCTATATCAAAGGGAAAGAACAGGTAGAGGTCAGCTTGTAGAAGTATCTATGCATGACACTATGTATCCGGTACTTGCATCACCACTAGGTGCATATTACGACGGTGATGATGAATTACCGCAACGTACAGGGAATAGACATAGCGGATTATCTGAAGCTCCTTATAATGTGTACCCGGCCAAGGATGGATATATTGCTATTTTATGCATGTCTGAAAAGCATTGGGAAAACCTTGTAAAATGTATTGGGAGAGAAGAGTTACTCACTGATTCTCGCTTTATAACTAAGCAGGATAGAGTACGCAATATGGATTTGGTAGATGAGATTATTTCGTCATTTACAAAAACTCAAAAGAAGATGGACGTATTAAATACTATTACCGGATTTAATGTCCCATGTGCACCTGTATTATCCATAGCAGAGGTTGCGGACGACAAACACTTGAAATATAGAAAAATGATACGTGAAGTAGAACATCCTAATCGCGGAAAAGTTAGAGTACCAGGTTCACCTATTCGACTATCAGATTCTCCACTTGAGGATGTTCGAGTTTCTCCTAAACTTGGTGAACATACAAATGAGATTTTAAAAGAATTAGTTGAGATTAATCAAGATAAGTTAGAGGAATTACGCAAAAATAAAATTATATTATGACGGAGGGATTCCATGTCATCAAAAATAGAACAATTGGCTAACTATTTTCAGACAATTGTTGGTACAAAAAAAGTGAAAGTCATTGGTCAAATCGATTCTTTATTAATCCGAAGATATGCATTAGCGATTGGTGATCAGAATCCCTTATACCATGATAAGGAATATGCTCAAAAATATGGCTATAAAGATGTCGTTGCGCCGCCTAACCTTTTAGCCTCAATTATTGAATGGGGACGTGGTCTAGAAGAGGAACATCTTCACCGAGATGGAATGCCAAAGGAAGGTTTTTTACCAAAACAGTTTGATGGTATAAAAATTATGGGTGGAGGAGAAAAAAAGCAGTTTTTTAAACCTCTGGTTGCTGGAACCAAAATAACTCTTACTAATGAGATAACAAATGCATATATAAAGGAAGGTAAGAAAGGATTAGTAGCATTTTTGGAGGAAACTAACACATATACAGATGAAAATAATAAAGTGATTTGCATTTCGATACGTACGAATATTGCTCGTTAAATAATATCAAGGAGGTCATTTTATGCAAATACAGTCTATCTGTACTTATCAATCTCCATTTTTTGAAGATGTAAAAATTGGTGACAATATACCACCATTAGTAAAAAAACCTACACACTTACAACTTTTTCGATATAGTGCTATCACATGGAATACACATAGAATTCACTTTGATCAAAAATATGCAAAGGAGGAGGGATACCCAGATGTATTAGTTCAATCCCATCTCCATGGTGCCTTTATGACCCAATTATGTACGGACTGGATGGGCGTAAACGGAGAGATTAAAAGTATGGAGTTAAGTGTAAGAAGGTTTGCAGTACCAGGTAATACATTGACCTGTTATGGGCAAATAGTAAACAAAGAAATTATTAATAATGAAGGTATTGTCTATATTGATTTGAAAGAGGTAAATGAAAATGGGATTATATGTGTACCAGGTAATGCAGTAATAAAACTTCCATTTAAAAAAAGGAACTAAACGAATGCTCTGTAAATAATATGAATTTCTAAATATATATCTATTATTTAGTAAAACTATTAAAAGAGATACAAACTATCAGTATCTTCGTAAGATACGATAATCTTTCACCTAATATTGAGAGCGTTTTCTTAACAAATGAATAACCGCAACATCTATTCTTAGGAGGAGTGATAATGTAATGCAACATAAAAAGGAGGATCAAATCGAAGATCTTACTACTGAACTGCACGACACCTCTTTACGTTTTAGATCTTTTTCGAAAACAGGGAATCGGATACTAACAGTACTAATGATAGTTTATGTATTGTATTTTATTTATGCTGCTGGATTTCAGGGATTACCAGGGATTGAACATCGGTCAATCTACTTGACAGGTGCATTAGTTTTTACTTTACTTTTATATCCAATCTCTACGAAACTAAAAAATAATCGGGTTGTTTTAGGATTTGATATCCTCCTAGCAATAATGTCTGTGATAGCGGGAATTTATGTTTATTCAACGTTTCAAACTTATAATAGTCGAGTTGGTTTGCCTCCCACATTTGAAGATGTACTTATTGGAATTCTTGCATTCTTAATCATGTTTGAGGTAGCACGACGAGTTGCTGGATGGGGATTTGTTATAATTGTTTCTCTTTTTGTCGGTTATGCGATATTTGGAACTTTGTTACCTGAGCCATTTACACATTCAGGTTTTGATATTCCTAGATTTATTGCTACGTTCTTTTTAACAACAAATGGACCGTTTGGTCAAATAACAGGAATAGCAGCAGACTTTATATTGCTTTTCATAATCTTTGCAGCGTTTATTCGCATATCCGGGACAGCAGAATTCTTTCACGATTTGGCATTAATATTGTTTGGAAAATGGCGTGGAGGTGCGGGTAAAATTGCAGTTGTTGCAAGCTCTCTTATGGGGATGTTAACTGGAAGTAGCATTGCAAATGTAGCAAGTGTAGGGTCGATCACTATACCAATGATGAAGAGAACTGGTTTTAATCGCACATTTGCTGGCGGTGTGGAAGCTTGTAGCAGTTTAGGTTCCCAAATTATGCCCCCTATTATGGGTAGTACGGTATTTATTATGATGGAATTACTAGGAATGTCATATTGGGACATAGCCAAAGCTAGCTTCATTGTTGGGATCTTATTTTATATTAGCCTTTTTTTCATGATTGATTTAGAAGCAACAAAAAATAATCTACGTGGAGTAGACATAAAGGAAATACCTAAGTTTAAGACAACTTTAAAAAATGGTTGGTATAATTTGATCCCTATTTTGGTGTTACTTTATATGATAGCAGTTGCAGGTGTATCGCCTGCTCGAGCAGGGTTTTGGGGAATTGTATCAAGCCTTCTTGTAATGTTTATATTCGATCGTACTACTAATTTAAGAAATAAGATTTTAAAGGTAAAAAATGCAATGGTATCAGGTGCAACTGATTCTCTTGTAATTGGTGGCATCGTAGCTTTAGCCAGTTTAATGGCTGGCATTATCTCGGTAAGTGGTTTAGGACTTCATTTATCAAATATTATGATCAATTTGGCAAATGGTAGTCTGTTTGTATTACTGATAATAACAGCTATTGTAGCAATAATCCTCGGAACTGGTGTGCCAATTTTAGTTGCCTATTCAGTATTAGCCGTTATTGTTGCACCTTCACTAATTAGTATGGGTGTTAATCCATTAGCTGCCCATTTGTTTATTTTCTACTTTGGAGTAATTTCAGGAATCTCACCTCCATCGGCACCAGACGCATTTGTAGCAGCCGGAATTGCTAAAGCACCACCATTTAAAGTCGCATGGAGTGCAATGCGCATAGCAAACGTACTGTATATCGTACCATTTTTATTTGTGTACAATGATGTCCTCCTATTGAATGGAAGTGTTATTGATATATTAATAGCATTTTGTACTGCAATGATTGGAACTTATTGTGTGGCGAGTGCATTACAAGGTATAATTTTACCCAATCTCATTATTTCATGGTGGAAGCGAATCGTAATGGCTGGCAGCGGATTAATGTTAATAATCCCAGATATTAAATTTAGTATATTGGGATTAATCATCGTTGTTACAATACACATAATTCAATTTTTAAGAAATAAAAAGTCTTTGTATGACAATAAGAATAACAGATTAGAAAAAATTATTAATTAGGAGGACTCTTAACATGGCAAAAAAGTATCTGGTAATGTGCAGTTTGATCATCGGTTTATTTATTGTATTAATAGGATGCAACACCCAGACAGAACAAGTTAGCAGTGAATCTTCTGACACATCATCAAAGCCAACTTCTCTGTTAATTGGAACAGGTAGTGAAGGAGGATCTTACTTTTATGTTGGTAGTGGTATAGCTGATGTTGTTAATAAAAATATGTCTAATGTAAAAGTAACGGCACAATCGACTGCTGGAGGAGTCGAGAATTTACGTCGTGTTAGTAGCGGTGATATGGATTTTGGAATATTTACCTCGAGCGACCTTGCCATAACACTCGAAGATGAAACGGTTGATTTATCTAAAATAAAACTATTAACTGCAGGGCATGTAAATATTCGTCATATAGTTGTTCGCGAAGATTCAGGGATTACTAGTATGGATGAGCTTTTTGTAAAAGGAAGAAAGATTGGTACGGGTGCACCAGGAAGTGCCATAGTTACAGAAGCAGAAACATATCTTGACATATATGGACTGACATTTGATGATATTGAAGAGGCTCCATTGTCATCTAGTGAGCAAGCTAATGCACTCAAAGATAATAATATTGATGGTGCAATTTTAGTAGGTGGGATTCCCACGGCATCACTTTCAGATGTCTCTACTTCAATTGATGTAAAAGTATTACCTGCAACGGATGAATTTATTGAGAAGTTTAAACAATATCAGCCAGATGCATTTCCAATAAATATCCCAGGTGGAACATACAGAGGAATGGAAGAGGAATTTCAAACGTTTGGGTCTGCTGCTTTCATTGCAGTTCGTGCAGACATAGAAGAACAACTCATATATGAATTTCTTAAAGCAATTCAAGAAAACACGGATGAAATTGCAAAGATTCACCCAACTGGATCAGAGTACACAGTAGAAAACTCTTTCCGTGGGGCGGATTATTTAGTTAAAGATTTGGAATTAAAATACCATCCAGGCGCTGTAAAATGGTATGAAGAAAAAAATGCATGGACTGGCGAATACCAATAAGCATATTTTATATTTATATAAAGTATAATATAATTTTTAATACTTTCATAAATTAATATAAAAGTAAAAAGTTCCCTTTTAGTGATTAATTACTAAATTTCATGTTTGAGTTTAGAAAATAAATTAAATGGAAAGGGAGTAAAACTAGGGGTGGGAATTATGATCGATGAGAAAAAAAATCCTTTAAAGTTATCAAACACAATTGCAGAAGAGTTAAGAAATATAATATTTGAACAAAAAATAGATCCAAATTCCCGTTTTTTATCTGATCGAGAAATCATGGAGAAGTGGTCTTGTAGCAGAGCAACTGCTCGAGAAGCATTGTTATTATTAGAGTTTGAAGGTCTCGTAGTATCAAAAAAAGGGGTAGGCGGTGGTGTTTTTATCGGTGAACCTAATACTTCACTAATAATAAGAACATTTTCATCTATGATTAACTTTAATAATATTGATTTATCAGAACTAATGGAAACACAAATTGCTTTGGAGACAATTTGTGTTGGAATAGCAGCGGAAAAAGCAAACCAAGAGGACCTTGAGTATATAGAAGAGGTCAAAGAAGATTTAGAAAGGGCCTTGAAATATAAAAAAGGTAATATTCAAGAAAAGAACTTTGAGTTTCATATGGCTATTGTAATGGCTACTCATAATCGTGTTTTAATGCTATTAATGAAAGTACTTGAACCATTTATTTATGAGAGCACACTTCTTCATGAAATCGAAGAGGGGTCTCAAGAAGAAATTATTATTGCCCATCAAAAAATATTTGATGCTATTGTTGCACGAGATCCAGATTTAGCAATAAAACGAATTGGAAAGCATTTAGATGCCTTTAGAAACATGATCCTAACTCAAGAATAACTTAATGCATGAAACATTCCTTTTAATCACTAATTATTTTCAAGGTGATTAAAAAGGCCTTATCACTAAATTTTCATTTAATGGTAAGGCCTTTTTTTATACTATTTACTTACAGTAAGTTACTCAGGATATACGATATGTATGGAGGGTGTTTTTATATGGGGAAAAAGTACATTATCCATCAGTGATTAAAGTAAAAGCAGTAGAAAATGAAAAGGATGGATTTACTAACTCAAAAATTATGAATGAATTGAGGGATAAAAAATGTCTCACAAATAATTCGGAGGGATTTTGACTACCTGGCTCCAATTGAATATGGAATCCAGGTAGCATAGATGTTTTTTCTAAGTCCCATTTTTGCAGGTCAGTTCAAATTAATCTCTGCGTTTTTTTATTATCCTGTATACTTTTTAGAAGTCTGTAAACGTAATGATGCTCTCCTTACTAGCCCAAAATAGGAAAATAGAGCTAGTAAACTTGTTGATAAAATAACGATACCCATAGGGAGGGCTGAATGTTCTCCTGCCACGCCAACAAGTGGAGAGGTTATTGAACCAAGAACAAACGGTAGTAAACCTAATAGGGCGGATGCACTTCCGGCAATATGTCCCTGGCTCTCAATAGCTAACGCGAAGGAAGTTGTTGAAATCATACCAATCGAACACACTAAAAAGAAAATCGGAATCGCAACAGCTAGAAGTGATGCTTCTAACAAAAGAGCTACTAATAAACAAGTACCTGCTGAAGCGGAAAGAAATAATCCGAATTTCAAGAACGTTTTTTCTGGGATAATATCTGATAAACGTCCAACAGACTGAGTTCCAATAATTAGCGCCAGACCATTAACCCCAAATAGCAAACTAAATACTTGAGGAGATACCCCATATATATTCTGATAAACAAATGGAATACCCGATACATAAGCGAAAATTCCAGCAATGATAAAGCCTTGTGTTAGTGCATAACCTAGAAACTCTCGGTCTTTAAATAACGAACCAAAATTACTTAATACTTGAGTTAGATTACTTGGAACTCGCTTTTCCACAGGTAATGATTCTTCCAGATTAAAAGAGATTATAAGAAACAGCACAAAGCCCACAACTGCTAATACAATAAAAACACCGTTCCAGTCAGTGATTGAAAGAACGCCACCACCAACTATTGGGGCAACAATAGGCCCAAGGTTACCCACCAACATTAATAAAGAGAAAAACTTGGTTAATTCCCTGCCACTATAGATATCCCGGACAATGGCTCTTGAAATGACAAGACCACCCGCTGCTGCAAATCCTTGTAGAAAACGACCTGCAATAAATAGATAAATAGATGGGGCAAAAGCACAAATGACGGAAGCAATCAAATACATGATGAGAAAAATCAGCAATGGCTTTCTTCGACCCTGTACATCACTCATTGGACCAATAATTAATTGTCCCAATCCTAGTCCTAACAAACATGTCGTTAAACTGACTTGGACAAATGATGCAGTCGTTTCATAATCCTCCACAATCGTAGGAAATGATGGTAAATACATATCGATCGTGAATGGTCCTAGGAGTCCAAGTGACCCTAAAAGTAATGCAAGTTGCAAACGTTTCGTTCCTGTAGGTTTGTTCATGTTGTTCTCGCCTTTCGCATAGTTATTAGGACTCGAAAAAGGTCCCTTCCGTACACTATGTACATTCCCTTATCATAACAAGCAATTGATTTATACGTCAATTTTTGGAACTTTCAAGAATTTAATAGATAAATTGTTAAATATTGTATTGAAGTAAGTGCTGAGAAAACTAGGAAAAAACTTTATTCCTGGAATTCGACATGGGAACTCTAATTGGAGACTCGATTTAGTTTGATTACTGGTAAGGAGCCAGTTGAGGAAAAAGAGAATGCAATTATACATCCTACATATGATGTCAATGTTAATGCAACCGGTTAATGATAGTCATTTCATGAGTAGTAATCATTTCCTCATACAGGACTTTTTGCGCAGGAAAATATAATCACAATTATCAAAACATTCAACAAAATGATTGTATACGTACTTATATGGAAGAGATTAACATAGTTTTGAAATCCTAAATTCCCTTTTAATAAACTTTTGAATGCAATTCAGCATTATAAAAGTTTATATAATTTTTAAAAGAAAGGAGGGAAAGTAGTTTCATATTTTTTTATTTTTTTAGGGAGGGTGGAACAGTATTTGAAGAGAATTAATGTTTTTTTTACTGTGTTTTTAATTTTGTTATTAGTTTTTAGTAGCTTCAGTGTAGTGGCGGCGAATACCAAAACACACACCCCCAAATGCACCTGCATCACCTGTAAATTTACAGATCCCAAAGCTTGCTTATGATGAGGACAGCATTTCTCTTGTGACGTTGATTTTAATATCTACATGAATAAGAAGAAAATTGGAAGCGCTTTAGAGGATAATAGTGGACCAGCGAAAGCCTATATTGATAATTTCTATGAAAATATTGATAAGGACAATTTCCACGAGAAGATACTAATCCATAATTTTCAGGTTAATAATCTTAAACCAAATAAATCCTACGAATTTTATGTTACTTCAGTAAATGCTGAAGGGGTGGAATCAGCACCTTCCAATAAAATTGTAGGAAAAACAACAAAAGCACCCGAGGTTTTTAATATCGTAGATTTTGGGGCAACCCCAGATGACGAAACAAAAGATACGGAAGCTATTCAGGCAGCAATTGACGCTGCTACACCTGGTTCAAAGGTGTTAATTCCTGAAGGGAAATTTATCTCTGGGGAATTGTGGCTTAAATCTGATATGACATTACAAGTCGATGGGTATTTACTTGGATCTCCAGATGCAGAAGATTATAGTATGAATTTTTGGCTATATGATTATTCAACAGATGAACGCTCATATTCACTCATCAATGCACATACATACGATTATGGAAGTTTAAAAAACATTCGTATCGTGGGCAAAGGGATCATTGATGGAAACGGATGGAAGTATGATAAGAATCATCCTACAATCGATGAACTAGGGAATGAATTACCACGTTACGTTGCTGGCAATAATTCAAAAGTAACCGGGAATGTAATAGTAGAGAACGGGAAAATGAGCCCATTAGATCTTGAATCTGAAAGTACATTGGGCATCCTGGCTGCAAACCAATCATATGCCGCACAAGAATTAGGCATGAATGTGAAATCCGCCTATGCTGCACGTTCAAATCTAATTACTGTTCGTGGCGTAGATGGCATGTACTATGAAGGCATTACACAGCTAAATCCTGCAAATCACGGGATTGTAAACCTTCATAGTAAAAATATCGTTATAAATGGAACCATTTCTAAAACTTATGATGGAAATAATGCGGATGGTTACGAGTTCGGTGACTCTCAAAATATCATGGTATTCAATAACTTTGTTGATACTGGTGATGATGCTATTAATTTCGCATCAGGTATGGGACAAGCAGCATCTAATAGTGAACCTACAGGAAATGCTTGGATTTTTAATAACTATATTCGCGAAGGGCACGGTGGGGTTGTTACCGGTAGTCATACAGGTGGTTGGATCCAGGACTTCCAAGTAGAAGATAATATCATGTATAAAACGGATGTCGGTTTACGTAGTAAGACAAATACACCAATGGGTGGTGGGGCAAAAAATATCCTCTTTAGAAACAATGCCTTAGAGGGTATTGACGGAGACGGTCCATTTGTCTTCACATCTTCCTATACGGATGCAAATGCTTCAATCTTATATGAACCTGCAGAGATTATCTCGCAATTTAGAGATATGGAGATTGTAGATACAACCGTTCGAAATCAAGGCGGTAGTAAAAAACAAGCCATACTAGTTAATGGTAATAATGATGCTGGTGAAGTTTATCACGAAAATATTACCTTTAAAAATGTGAAATTCGATAATGTTTATTCTGTTAATATGAATTACGCAAAAGGCTTCAAATTTATTAATGTATCTTTTACAAATGTGAAAGATAATGGTGGAAATCCGTGGAGAATTAAAAACTCTACTGGACTTATCTTTGAAAATACGACAGATGCTCCAGCAGATGCAGCTCAACAACCCGTATGGTCTGAGAATGCCGGTATTCAAGCCGAATCTTCTCCTGATGGAAAAAGTGTAACATTAACTTGGGATGAAGCTACTGATAATGTAGGAGTTACGGGGTATACAATTTTTAAAGATGGCCAAAAGCTCAATGAAAACTATACAACTACTAAACAAACAAGTTTTACTGTTGAGGGACTCACTCCTGCTAAAGAATATACATTTAAAGTTGAAGCTACTGATGCTATCGGGAATCGAACATCTAATGGTCCAGAAATCAAAGTAAAAACAAGTGGTGAAGCTGACCAAATAGCTCCAGTTTTACCTGAGAATACAAAGATTTCAGAATCAACAACTAAAATTCCTTCTAGTGACACTTTTAGCGGGAAAGCAGTAGACGTTGTGTATACAGGGTTTACGTGGACTTCCATCACTTGGAATGCTGCTAATGATGATACTGGTATAGCTGGTTATAACATTTACGCAAATGGAGAACAACATGGATTTGCAACATCTAATAAGTACACACTAACAGGTCTACAACCTGGCACAGCATATAAAATTGAGGTTGAAGCAGTGGATCTTGCTGGTAACAAATCTCCTTATAATAGTGTTCTAGAGTTTGAAACTGCTAAACCTTATCCAATAGGGGCACCTTCATTTGAAGGGGACTTAGAAGCAAAGATTAATACAGATGGAACAAGCGTTTCTCTTTCGTGGAATCCTGCTAAAGCAAAAAATCAAGAAGTAATCGGATACCGAGTATATGTGAACGGTCAACCGATTAAACCTGAGGGAGCGGCTTTTACACCGATTAATTCGGAAATGACAACATCTGAAACTAGCTATACCGTAACTGGACTAAAACAAGGAAAACGCTACACATTTAAAGTGGAAGCAGTAGGCCACGGTATTAAATATTCTAAGAGAGAAAGACTCTCAGATGTGCTACCGAACGGTCTTGTCGAAGTCTCAGGTTACAGATGGAGTGGATTTGGACCAAGTGTCGATGTCCACCTGATTCCTGGTAAAGTAAAGAGCGAACAAGGTAAATCTAAGTAGTATATGTGGCAAATTTCTGCCTAGCCAACGTCATTTTTATTGACGTTGGCTTTTTTTGACTGAAACTTATTAAAGAATCTTTGTATTATAGCAAAGAAATATGTAAATAGAATTTCGAAATAGATTGTTACTGTTAAAAATAAATGAACGTAAAATTTATTCATTTATACTGCAATTTTTTACTAATCTCTGGTACAAATGTCAAAGAGCATTTGAGTTGTAAATATAGGGGGAGCTAGTCATTGTTGCTACAAGGATTCATTAATATGTAACTGAGCTAGCAATGAAGACCTGTTATCTACCCCTAATTTTCGATAAATGTTTTTTATGTGCTTATTCACTGTATTTACACTGATGGAAAGTTTTTCGGCAATTTCCTTATAAGTACAACCTTTTCTTAAATAAAAACAAACCTCCTTTTCACGAGTAGTTAAATGTCCTAATAACTCATTTCTCTGTTCAGATTGCCCATTATTTCGTTCAATGAGAATCGCAAATCGGCTAACCTTTGATAAAAAAAGTTCCTGATGACCAATAATATTAATTTTGTATCCTAGTAGCTTCAACATAGATGAACTTGATAATCGGTTTATCATGGCTGAAGTTAGATCTTCTACTAAACCTTCTACATTTTTATATACTCCAGTTTCTCTATAAATATCCCAGACTGCGCGGTTCATATAAATAACTTTATAATTTTCGTCAAGAAGTATAAAGCCTGTATCACTTTTAAAAGCAAAAGCCTCCAATATTTTGTTCTCTTGTCGAAGTTCTGCGTATTCAGTCTCCATATATAATAAATTCGATATGATTGGAACTAGCATTCTGAATCTTTGAAGATCAACTTTTGTAAATCCCTTTTCTGTCATGGGTTTAGCTAGCCCTAGGATACCTACAAACTTATTTTGAGAATAAAATGCAGCTGTCATTTTGTGGTATTGACCGTACTTTTTCATAAAGTCTTTGTAGTAAACAGAATAATCGTAATCGTTTAAAGAAATTACATCTTCTAATCGTAAAGCCATATTTTTCCGGTATTTATCCATATGTTTTTTGGGGTGCAAAAAATCATGGTTATAAAAATAACTTACATAATCTTCTACTAAATAATCGCTAAGATAGTGATTGATTGGATTAGATAAGTTGCCTTCCTGGTCAATTTTCCAAAAAATTGACGAACGATATCCGAAATATTCAGATAGCAAATGTTGCAGTCCATCAGTTCCATTCTTAAAATCGGTGGATAAGGCTGAACTAAACTTAATAATGCGTTCATATTCCGATTTAGGTAAGTTACCATCCGTTAGCATTGAAAGACCCCCTTTGATAAAGGTACTAAAGAAAGTACCTTTTACTGCTTAAAATCACTTATTTGGGTAATAGTTCAAGTAGTTAATAGACATTATAATATTTATAAGATTAATAATATTATTAATATTAGCATTTTACAATAATCAATAAGGAGGATAAAAATAATTGGTGAATTAAGGCCGGGCTACAACAGTTATAGCTATTGGGATCCAAACAAAGTTAATTTCCTCGCGAAAAATAGTAACAAGCTGCTTATAACGTATAGAGGTAGCTTTAAATAAATTATAGATTCAACGAACCAACATTATTTCCACTTCTACAAAGGGGGTGATATCACTAGCTTAACACTATACTCACAGTGACAAAATTACATAAAATGGAGGGATCTTATCAGAACATAACATTTTACGATTGATAGGTTTAAAAAGTGGTTATGATTCGGGAAATGATAGAAATACAAAAAACCCAACCCACAGTGCGGAATTTAGGGATTCCGCACTATTGAATTAGGCAACTGAATACGATTAGAGAATTTCGACTCAAAACCTAAATGCTAATTCTCTTATACTACTTAATTTACATTAAATGACTATAAAATGTCAATTTTAGGCATTACCTACCAAAAGAAATTTTGTATCGCTAAATTAATAATTTAAGAAAAAGAAAGGTGTTGTGGTCCTTGAAAAAATCTTTTGTTATTTTATTGGCGTTTCTTCTTTTAGGCTCGGTGTTATCTGGAGTAGCGTCTGCAAAAAATGTAATGACACCAAAGACTGGAAAAGAACCAGTTGACTTAATTTTAAAGAATGGATATGTATACACCGCTGATGAAGAACGTAGTGTTGCAAAAACTGTTGCAGTACGTGATGGAGAGATAGTATTTGTTGGAGATAACAACAGTGTTATGTCATTAAAAGGCCCAGATACTGAAGTAATTAATCTTAAAGGTAAGATGGTTGTACCTGGATTTATCGATACACATAGCCATTCATACCTAAAGTCTGAAGAGCTTTTTTGGGTAAATCTTAGACCATACAAAACAATTGAAGAATATGGTCAAGCATTTAAAGAATACTTAGAAGCTAATCCAGGAATTAAACAATTACGTGGGGTTGGTTGGGATGAAACAATGGTAAAAGCTACAGCTGCAGAAAAAGGGGTTTCCCCTAAAGAGTTAATTGACCAGTATGTTAGCGATATGCCTGTTGTAATTATTTCAAACGGACATCATGGATTATGGGTTAACTCGAAAGCTCTTGAAGACGCTGAGGTTGATGAAAATACACCAGACCCACAGGGGGGAATTATTGAGCGTATTCCTGGAACAAACGAGCCTAGTGGAATTCTGCATGAGTTTTCAGCACAAAACCTTATTATTAACGCACTTCCACAACCTGATTTTTCAGTAGAAGAATATAAAGAGTCAATTTTAGCTTTCCAAGAAATGTCTGCCGAAAGAGGGGTAACTTCTGTACTGGTACCAATTCACTATCCAACTGAATCCCTTCTTCAAGCTTTTGCTGAGTTAGATAGTAAAAATGCATTGACTGTTAGATTTGATCTGGCTTTATGGGCAGATGAATACAAAGGTACTTCACAAATAGCGAGATTTAAAGAATTACGTGATACTTATCAAGGTGATATGTTCACAATCGATTCTATTAAGATATTTGCTGAAGGAAATGCTGGTATGGTTTGGGACCAGGAAGTATTAAAAGAAACAGTTGCTGAACTAGAAAAAGAAGATTTCCGTGTCTATACTCACCTAAGCGGAACGGATGAACAGTATAACTTAATGCTAGACGCATATGAGTATGCTCGTAATCAAAATCATAAAGTGGACACACGCCATGCCATTACTCACGTACAAAGTGATTCACAACAAGTTGCTGAAAGATTTAAAGAGCTAGGAGTTATTCCAGATGGACACCCAGTTCCAAAGGTGTTCTTTGACGTAGGAAACCCTGTTATCACTTCTTCTAGTGATTATCCTGTAAGAGATTACTGGCCACTAACAAGAGTTGAACTAGGCGTTAAGAATCTTTCACCTACTTATGATGATGCTTTAGACAAGATGTTAATTAGTCACACCCTAAGTGGGGCAAATTTAATTTTCTCAGAAGATGAAACCGGTTCGATTGAAGTAGGTAAAAATGCCGATTTAGTGATTCTTGAAAACAACCTTTTTGAAATTCCAGCTGAAGAAATTGAAGAAACTAAGACATTAATGACGATTTTCAATGGAGAAATCGTGTATACGAATCCTGCATTTCAATATTAAAGTAGCTCATATTCTATAAATCTATTAGTGTTAGTACTCCCTTCTCAAATCACATTCTTGAGGGGAGTACTACATGCTAATGTATGTTTAATAGATAGGGGGGCTGGTATTTATATTTTAACGTAATTCACAAAAAAATTTTTTATTCAATTAAAGGGAAAATGCGTTTTAAATTTATGTTGGGAGGTAATCATACTGAAAAAACCTTTAGTCTACTTATTTACTTTTTTGCTTATGAGTTCACTTTTTATTGGGCAAGTCTTTGCAGAGACACCCCAGGTTCAAACGTCCGATTTAACAGGAAATTCCTGCTCGAATCTGGTTGGGATGGTAATCCCGGCAGATGTTATAGGCCTACCAACATCAGGTGCTACAATTACATCAGCATCCTTGGAAATAGTCGAAGACTTGGCCATTAAAGATGCGGAATATTGTCAGGTTTTGGGAGCAATCCACCCAGTCGATCCAACGGCACCAGATATTAACTTTCAAATCAATCTGCCAACTAACTGGAACAAGAAGTTTGTTCAAATGGGTGGCGGCGGATTTAATGGAAACGTAATTTCAGGACTAGGAAACATTGTAGCGGGTAATAAACAGCCTAAAAATACTCCCCTAGCCCAAGGGTATGTCACCTTTGGCAGTGATTCAGGTCATTCCGGACCAAAAAATTGGGATGCCACTTGGGCAGTGAATGACGAGGCTTTAAACAACTTTGCAGCTGATCAGCTTAAGAAGACGAAGGATACGGCCCTCGCTCTCGTCAAGACATATTATAATGATGTACCGGAACAAGTGTACTTTGCTGGTGGTTCTGAAGGCGGACGTGAAGGCTTAATTATCACTCAGCGTTTTCCGCATGAATACGATGGAGTTATCTCTTTATATCCCGTTTTAAATTGGATACCGAAGGCGATTAAAGATAATCGAGATGCTCAAGCGCTGTATAAAAATGACGGAGAAGCGTGGATTAGTCCTGCTGATAACGATTTAATAAATAAAACAGTTCTTAATATATGTGATTCCTTGGATGGCGTAGAAGATGGGGTAATTAGCAATGTATCGGAATGTACTGGAAAAACGAATGAGATCCTGAACACACTCGACCTTTCGGAGAAACAAATTGAGGTTGTAAAACTATTCAATAGCTCAATGGATTTCGACTTCCCGCTGGCTAACGGCTTTTCTTCGATGCCAGGATATTGGCAGCTGCAAGGAACCGATTTAGGAAAACTATTTGGTTCAAAGCCAATACCGGATACTCCTCTGGAAAATGGAGACGGCTATATGGGAATTTATGCTGATCGCGTTATTCGATATATGATTATGCAGGATCCTAACTTGGATACCCAAAAGTTTGATCCAAATGAGTATAAGGAAGACATTCACAAAGCTTCTCAATTGTTAGATGCAACCAACCCTGATATCTCCGAATTTAAAGACAGCGGAGGTAAATTGATTTTGGTACATGGTACTTCAGATGAATTGGTTGCTCCACAAGGAACCATTAATTATTACAACAATCTCGTTAATGAGTTCGGTCAAGATACTCTTGACCAGTTTATGAGGTTCTATATGGTTCCTGGGTACGCACATGGAGGTGGTTCCTTCGTAATGAATTCTGATCTTTTGACAGTACTGGATAAATGGGTCATCGATGGAGAAAGACCGAGCAACTTGGTGACAGCGGATCAAAATTCTGCAACTTATGGTCGTACTCGTCCATTATGTGAATATCCAACTTATCCACAGTATAACGGGAGTGGGGATGTCAATACTGCGGCCAGCTTTACATGCGTAGATTCAGATGAAGATAAAGACATCAGTGCATCTGATATACAAAAACTTATTGAGAAGTTCGAAGTGGATGGTGAATTCTCCAACCATGGGATAGCCCGTTCTTTACAAGCTCATTTGGACACCTTGGTCAAACTAGAATCACAAGAAGAAGAAAATGTGGATCAAATTGTTAGGCACACGCAAAAATTCATTAAGTTGCTTGACAATCACAAAAAGAATGGGAAGATTACCGATTACGCCTATAACACCTTAAGAGAACTTGCAGATTCCTTGATCATGCAGATTAAATAGCCTGGCTCTAAAACCCGTGTAAAGACTAGTTACTGGGGGAGTGAAAAGGCACACAGTCACTGCCTGAAAAATTTTGTTTCATGGACCTAGTAATTGACTCGTGGTACCTATAACTAGCTGTATTTCTCAGTATTCGAATTCTGCATTTAGAGCATACGTCTTTTGAGCGTATTAATCTCTAGACCTGTACATTCGCAACAGTCAATATAAATCTATCTTCGAGATGATCTACAATAAGCACATATTACCTAGTCCCCTTACGTTTTCATTATGGGGACTAGGCTTATAACATAAAGCTAATGAAAGTTTATAATGAATTTTTTAAATATTTAAAATTGTTGGATAGGGGCGATATTGTATGGAACAATCATCAATACAAACTCGTGCATCTCAGGTATTACATAATAGAGGCAAAGGTGAATTATGGCGTTGGTCTGCAACGGATTTGGCTCATGGAATTCGAACAAGAATGATTTCTTCTCGTGAGGCTGTTGTGAGCTGCTTGGACAGAATTGAGGAAGTAAATCCAGTGCTTAATGCCCTCGTTGAAGTACATGCAGAAGAGGCACTTGCCGCAGCTGATCAGGCAGATCTTGCTGTGAAAAAAGGAGAGCTACTTGGTCCTCTACATGGTGTGCCTGTTTCTACAAAAGTAAATGTTGACCAAGCTGGGCATGTAACAACAGATGGTGTTGTGGCTTTTAAAGATAATCTTGCAGAAAAAGATAGTCCACCAGTGGCAAATCTACGGAAGGCAGGAGCTGTGATTGTAGGCCGCAGTAATACGCCAGCCTTTAGTTTCCGCTGGTTTACAAATAATGATTTGCACGGAAGAACCCTCAATCCTTGGGATAAAAATCGCACACCTGGAGGATCAAGTGGAGGAGCAGCTTCAGCTGTATCATCCGGGATGATGCCAATCGGACATGGTAATGATATTGGTGGTTCGGTTCGTCATCCAGCCTATGCCTGTGGAATCACAGGAATACGGCCAACAATGGGAAGAATACCTGGTTGGGCTGGTCCTCCAAATGGCGATCAAGCACTATCTACCCAATTAATGGCAACAGATGGGCCGCTTGCACGAAACGTTGCCGATCTACGTCTAGCCCTACAAAGCATGAGTGAATTTGATCCGCGTGATCCACTTCATGCTTCAGTGCCTTTACTTGGTGAGCCTCTTCAAAGACCAATTCGTGTTGGGCTTTTACGTGATGTCGGCGTTGCTACACCATCTTCAGCCGTTAATCAGGCTTTGAATAAGGCAGCTGAGCAGTTGACGGAAGCTGGATATTTAGTTGAAGAAGTCAATCTTCCTCTATTCGCTGAAGCTTACAGACTATGGTATTTATTAGTGTTGGAGGATTTCAGAACAAATATATCACTAGTAGACAAGTATGGGGACGAAGGAATGAAAAAGGCTGCTTTTAATTATTTCGCAAATGCAAAAGAGTGGTGGGGAGAAAACCCTGGACTTTCTGATTATATTAAGGGCTACGCACGTCGTGGAACGCTAATTGTTCAGCTACAGGAATTTTTACAAAAATATCCTCTATTGCTCATGCCGGTCTCCGCTGAACAGGCATTTGAACAAGATGAGGATATCAAAAGTGTAGAAAGCATGAGGCGTGTTATGGATGCACAATGGTCCATGATGGCCATTCCAGTGCTCGGATTCCCGGCAATTTCTGTTCCAACTTCTGTTGCCGATGGTCTACCAGTAGGCGTTCAACTCTTAGGAAGACGTTTCCGAGAAGATACATTATTTGATGCCGCTGAAGTAATTGAAGCACGAGCACAAATTGAAACACCTATTGACCCAAGATAGTTTGTTATAAAACTACTTCTTTAGTAGAAACAAAAGATACTTTTATGGAGGAGATTGAATGCTAAAAAGTAAACTATCAATGATAGTACTTGCAATGACGCTTATCTTATCAAGCTTCGCTTATACCGGAATCTCTTTTGCTTCAAGCGGGAGTAACAAGGGATCAGCCCCAAGCAACAAAGTGATTACGAGAGGGGAAGCAGCTCAAACCGCAGTTCAGCTTTACGAAAGAATCAGCGGCAAAACTTTAGCCATCGGTGAAAATCCTTTTAGGGACACGAAAGACCCTAATATTATAAAGGCCTATGCTGCTGGCTTTATTAGCGGAGTAGAAAATAATCGTTTTTCACCTAACTCGGCTGCATCTAAACAAGAAGTGGCAGACATGTTTTATCGTGCTGTTAATGCGGCAGTAACTGGGTTTGAAGAGATAAAACCAAACGCAGTGGAGTTTAAAGATAAAGCTCAATTGGCTGAGTGGGCTGATTTAGCCGTCAGTAATCTCCATACTGTGGGGGTTCTTAAAGAAGATAAAAACGGAAAAATAAAACCACTTGCTCCGATTACACTTAAAGAGGCAACTGAGATGGTAGAGCGTTTGTATGAATTCTCATTAGCTTGGGATGCATGCTCTAAGCTCGCTAGTCTAACATTGCCTTCCAATTATAGTAAACTACCTACGACAGGCGCAACCGTGAAATCAGCAAATCTTGTACTTGAAGGAGATTTGACCAATCGTAACGGAGAATTCTGTAAAGTGCTAGGAGCTATTCATCCTGTAGACGATTCCGCACCGGATATTAACTTCCAAGTGAATTTGCCGACGGATTGGAATCAGAAAGTTGTTCATTTCGGTGGCGGCGGATTTAATGGATGGCTGCAAAACGGGCTCAACAACAGTGAAGGAAGTATGTCAGTTGATGATCTCAATGAACTGAATGCTTCATTCGCTTCAACTAGCTGGAACGCTACGGAAACTCAAAAGAATGAACCACCGACTCCTCTAGGGCAAGGTTACGTGACGTTCGGAAGTGACTCGGGCCATTCCTCAGGAATGTGGGATGCCAGCTTTGGCATGAACGACGAATCGCTCAAAAATTTCGCTTCCGACCAGCTTAAGAAAACGAAAGATGCAGCGATACACCTGATAAATAAGCGATACAATAGCACACCTGAACAGGTGTATTTTACTGGTGGATCTGAGGGAGGACGAGAAGCCTTAATTATCGTCCAACGCTTCCCAGAAGACTATGACGGTGTCATTGCCGTTTATCCTGTATTGAACTGGATTCCTAAAGCCATAACGGATAACCGGAATGCTCAGGCTTTGTACGCAAACAATGGAGAGAATTGGATTGATCAGGATGAGAACAAGCTGATTAACAAAACTGTTATGAATGCTTGTGATGCGCTCGACGGAGCTGAAGATGGTGTTATCAGTAACATTTCTGAGTGTTCCAAGCAGGAAAAAGAAACGGAGATTTTGAGTAAATTACGTTGTCCGGACGGTTCTGACCTAGGTAGCACTTGCCTTTCCGATGAGGAAATCGAGGTTGTGAAGTCATTTAATGCACCGATGCATTTTAACTTTCCGCTCGCAAACAGCTTTAAAACGATGCCAGGTTATTCACAGCTACAAGGTGCAGACATTGCCGTGCAGTTCGGAACAAGAGCTATCCCGTCAGTTCCGCCCGCCGATGATAAAGATGCGCTCATGGGGACTTATGCAGATAATGTGATTCGTTACAAGATTACACGTGACCCTGACTTAAACTCTATGAACTTTAACCCTAATGAATACGTTGATGAAATACTGAAAGCTTCCGAACTTTTGGATGCAACGAACACCGATATTTCTAAATTCCAAAAGAATGGTGGCAAATTAATTTTACTCCACGGCACGGAAGACGAAATGGTAACACCGTATGGCTCGATTGACTACTATAACCAACTTGTTGAGAGATTCGGCCAAAACCATTTAGATGACTTCATGAAGTTTTACTTGGTTCCTGGATTCTCACACGGGCGAGGAAACTTCATGGTAAAGGTAGATCTCGTAAAAGCGCTAGACACTTGGGTCACGAAAGACAAGGATCCGGGTACTCTTACAGGAACGGATCAAAATCCTAACACCTTCGGACGTACCAGACCGGTGTGTCAGTATCCTGCTTTTCCGGAGTATAAGGGTAGTGGTGATATCAATTCTGCCTCTAACTTTAGTTGCGAAAAACCATAGAATACTAGCGAAAACCCGTGGCTATCATATTGCCGCGGGTTTTCTTATGTACGTCCAGCATATGCAGCAATTGCTTAAACTTGGAACTGAGATATCTAAATCGCTTAACTTAAAAAAGAAGCTCAATAAGGTCCTTGAGAGGGGATAGGTACATCAGTTATGATATTATATTGTCATAGCAAAGTTTTCATCTAGTAGACATAATATCTATTCTAGGAACTTAGATAAAACCGTAAATTTAACAGCAAATCTATGGTATAATCATGTTATAACGAATTTAATTGATTTGCGTTCTTTATTAACTTACATATGTAACTACATACATAAATCATTCAGGAGCTGATCTATAAATGCCTTACGAAAGTAAAATTAGACAACATAATGCCGATCGTGTGACCAAGAATACTACGGTTAGCCGTCATTTACTTGAACAAATTAAAGGAATTGCAAACCATGAACAAGTTCCGTTTAATCAATTACTAACTGAAGGAATTGATTATGTATTAGATACATACAAAAAACCTAAAGAATTTAAAGCCCAAGTTAGGCCTATTGATCGCATTAAAATGGGCACAACTTTTAGTAATACACAATATGAACTACTAAAAGATCGTGCACGTAGACTTCATACACATGCAAACACATTAATTGAAATCGGAATGGAATTTATCATTAAAAAATATCACAATGATTAATTCCAGCCCTCCCTCGTATTTCTTTAGATTTCAGTTTACATAATATTATTATGTTAAACTCTTAACTTTTCTTCTAACCTAATCTTCCCATCTTTTAATTTAACTTCCGACGAATGTCTATAAATTCATCTAATAACTCCTTCATCTCAGCTTGATTAAGCCTAATTGGCATCTGATCATTTAACGTAATATAATGCTCCTGTTCTCCACTATCTACTTCTCTTGATAAGTAATCACAAATCGCTCCTATCCTCTCCTTGCTTATTACAGATTGGGTAGTCATTTGCTTGAATTGCGTTAACACAAATGCTTCTTCTTCAATTTCTCCCATAATCAACTTATTCTCATCCATTCTTTGTTCCACCTTTCTTATCATTAAATTGCTCTTCCTCCCTCTTATTTATAACAACTAACAGCTTTAATCATTGAATCTTTATTTCTTTTCTTGTATGTTTAAATTATCTGGTATTGAAAGGATCGAGACTTAGATGACAAAAAAGTTATATTATGAAAATCCCTATTTAACAAAGTGGACAACCACTGTAACAAATATTATAAAAAAAGATAATTATTGTCTTGTAACCCTTGAGGACACCGCATTTTACCCTGAAGGTGGTGGCCAACCATCTGATACTGGACAAATTGACCATATTCAAGTTTTAGATGTTTATTCAGAAGCCGGAGAGGTGTACCATAAACTCCCCCATCCCCCGGAAAACCCGACTGTAGAATGTCAAATTGACTGGAAACTGCGATATGACCATATGCAACAGCATACGGGTCAGCATTTGTTATCAGCCATTTGTATTGAGGAATATGATGCACACACATCAAGCTTCCATTTAGGGAAAGACACCGTTTCAATTGATTTAAGTATTCCTGAATTTAATGCTGATCAGCTCCTACATATTGAAAATCAGGTTAATAAATTTATCTATGAAAACCGTGAAATTAAAACATATTTTGTTTCTAAAGAACAAGCGAGTACCCTTCCTCTTCGAAAAACACCTGACGTTGAAGGAGATGAAATGCGCATTGTTGAAATTGATGGTATTGATACATCTGCATGCGCAGGCACACATGTGTCAAGAACTGGCGAGTTAGGACTTATGAAGCTTTTAAAAACGGAAAAAAGCAAAGGAAATACACGTGTATACTTTATTTTCGGTGGCCGCGCTTTAGAGGATTATCAAGCAACACATAGTGTTTTGACAACCTTAGCAAACAAACATAGCACGAATCGTGAAGGGCTAATCGAAAAAATTACTAAAATAGAAACCGATAACAAACAATTTCAGAGAGAAATCGAGGAGTTAAAAGGGAAACTTAATCAGTACCTAGCTCAAGAACTTATTCAATCTCATAATGATTCAATCATTAGCCAATCATTCGATGAAAAAGCTTTAAAAGAACTTCAAGGAATTGCAAAACAAATTAATGAGGCGTCCAATCAATGTGTTATTTTTACATCTACACTAGAAAATAAACTACTTATCTCCCATAATGGAATACTACCCATTGAGTGTGGAAATTTATTTAAACAAGAGCTTAAAAACTATAATGGCAAAGGTGGCGGCAATAACACAACCGCACAAGCTGCATTCGATAAATTAGAAGATATGGAGGCATTTAAACACTTTTTAGAAGCAAAAATAAAAGATTCTTTATAAGAAAAAAGCTACCTGCATGGGTAGCTTTTTTCTTATAGTTTATCTGATTTAAAGTTTAGATTAATGACACCAGCTTTTGTTAAAGAATCATAAAGAATCACTAAAAGTGGACCGAGTAGTAATCCAACAATCCCGATTATTTTAAATCCTAGGTACATACTAATGAGTGCTGCTAAAGCACTGATACCGAAACTTTGCGAATAAACCTTCGGCTCAATAATTTTTCGAATCACGGTTATGAGTACAAAAAGAATAAATAAACCTATTCCAAGTTTCGTATTTCCGTTAATTAATACGAAAATGGCCCATGGAACGATAAACGATCCTGTACCTAATATCGGTAGTAAATCGACCAGTACAATGAGCAAGGATACAATTAGAAGATACTTAACATCTAAGATCCAAAGCCCAATATATGTAACAACAAAAGTTACTCCACTAAGAACTATCTGAGCCTTTAAAAAGCCGACAAATATCTTTTTCAATTGGGTTATTACAATCTTCATTTTTTCAATAGAGCTTTCTTGCAACATATCTTTAAGCCTGTTTTTAATTCCAGGGAGATCATTCATGAAAAGAAAAGCTGCCACTAAATAAACAATTAGCTCTAATAATAGCTGAGGAAGACTTGAAACGAAACTAAACGTCCCCTCTGTTAAATTCCTTGCTGCAACGATTAATAAATCCTGGAAGGAATACAGGGTATTCATAATAGAATCCAAGACTTCCTTAGGTAAATCTTCAAAATAAGTTTCAAACTTCTCAAAGGTTGCAATAATTTGGTCTGTATCAATACTTGAAACATAAAACGGGATATTTTTTACGACTGTAATCATTTGATTAATGATGACATTGACTAATAAGTATCCCAAAAATAAAACGAACACCATAAAAATAACAAACGTTACTGTAACCGAATATATCCGTTTAAATCGATATTTTGTGATTAATAAATTTACTAATGGCTCTAATAACAGAGCAGTTAGAAAGGCCAAAATCAATGAAATTGACATTGGTAATAAATACAATAAAACAATTGCTACTATGAGAAGGAGAATGTTTCTTTTATTAATATATTTTTTTACCATTTTCGCAAAATTACCTACTCTCTAATCCTTATAAAATTATTGTACAGTAAAGCAGTGATATTTAAAATATAAATATTTTTCAAAATAGATACTTCTAGTTAACAATATTATTTCATAATCAAAAACAGCTACCCTAAAGTAGCTGCTTTTCGATCATTATTTTATTTCGTCAGAATTTTCCTCACTTGTGACAATCCATGTATCAATTACTTCTCCCGCTTCATCCGTATCAACTACGAATGATCCGTTGCTATAACGATCATTTGGACGTAAGGATTTGGTTTCAATTGATTCGATTTTTCCATTTTGTGTTTTTAGGAAAAGTTCATCTACATTCGTAACAAAATGTGCGCCTGCAACACGATGTGGATGATTTTTCAACTCACGAAGCATAACTAATCCACGTTTTGCTCTTGTTGCTTTTTCGAATTCTGTGATTTTCATCTTCTTAACTGCTCCACGTTGTGTAACAATACTTAGCTCAGCTGGTGTCGATGGTGGTACAGCTGAACCGGCAACAACATAATCGCCATCCTTAAGATTGATACCTTTAACGCCTGCTGCTCTTGCACCAACAACGTTGACTTCTTCTTCTCCAAACCAGAGTCCATACCCTAGATGCGTAACTAAGAAGACATCCATATTGCCGTTTGTGATATGAACAGATACAACTTCATCATCATTTTTCAGATTAATTGCAACGAGTGGTTTTGAATAACGTTGTGCTTTATACATAGTTAACTCTGACTTTTTCACCATACCGTTTTTGGTGATAAAGAGTAGATATTCTGGCAACTCGAAATTCGTAACAGGTAATGCCTCTATAATGAATTCGTCACGTTCAATACTTATGATATTAGCAACGTGTTGTCCTAGGTCTTTCCACCTTATATCAGGTAATTCGTGAACTGGGATATATAAGTAATTCCCTTTGTTTGTAAAGAGCAATAATGTATCGGTTGTATTGATTTCAAATTTGTGTAACAGTCGATCTGTATCCTTCATGCCAAAATCTTGGCCGTTTGATGCAGCATATGATCGAGGGCTTGTCCGTTTAACATAGCCGTCCTGGGTGACAGTTACAATTACATCCTCAGATGGGATTAAAACCTCAAGATTAATCTTTATTTCTTCAATCTCGTCTTCTATTTTTGAACGACGATTATCTGCATAGGTTTTTTTCACACGCTTCAGGTCATTTTTTATGACCTGAAAAAGTTTGCGTTCATTTTGTAGAATTTCAACTAATTCACTTATCTTTTTATTTAACTCATCATATTCTTGTTGAAGTGCTGTGATATCAGTGTTTGTTAAGCGATATAATTGCAAGGAAACGATTGCTTCAGACTGCGGCTCTGTAAATCCGAATTTATCGATTAAATTATTTTTCGCGTCCTTTTTATCCTTTGAAGCACGAATAGTCGCAATAACCTCATCTAAGATTGATAACGCCTTAATAAGACCTTCAACAACATGCTGACGTTCACGTGCTTTTTCTAGTTCATAGTGAGAACGATTGGTAATAACCTCTTTTTGGTGGGCAATGTACGCATCCAATATTTTCGGCAGACTCATCAATACTGGTCTTCTGTCCATAATAGCTACCATGTTAAAGTTATAGGTTATTTGAAGATCAGTATTTTTATAGAGGAAGTTTAGCACTCCCTGTGCGTCTGCGTCTTTTTTTAGTTCAATTACGATTCTTAAACCTGTTCGGTCAGTTTCATCACGGACCTCATTTATGCCTTCTACTTTGCGGTCTAATCGAATCTCGTCAATTTTTTTAACCATATTTGCTTTATTCACTTCATATGGTATTTCAGTGACAACGATTTGTTGTTTTCCACCGCGAAGATCCTCAATCTCTACTTTTCCACGGACAATGATTTTACCTTTTCCCGTTTCATAGGCTTTCTTTATCCCTTCAATCCCTTGAATAATACCACCTGTTGGGAAATCTGGCCCCTTAATCACTTCCATGAGTTCATCAACAGTTGAGTTTGGATTGTCTATACGCTTGATGACACCATCTATGACTTCTCCTAGATGATGAGGCGGAATATCTGTAGCATAACCTGCTGAAATCCCGGTAGAACCATTTACAAGTAAGTTTGGGAACATCGCTGGTAATACAACGGGTTCTTTACTTGTATCATCAAAGTTCGGAATGAATTCAACAGTGTTTTTTTCAATATCACGTAACAGCTCGGAAGCAAGACTTGAAAGACGCGCTTCCGTATAACGCATGGCTGCTGGTGGATCACCATCATTACTACCATTATTTCCGTGCATTTCCACCAGGACATTCCGAACCTTCCAATCCTGACTTAGACGAACCATCGCATCATATACAGATGTGTCACCGTGAGGATGGTAGTTACCAATTACATTACCAACGGTTTTAGCCGATTTACGAAAACCTTTTTCAGCTGTATTACCTTCAACATGCATGGCATAAAGAATTCGTCTTTGAACGGGTTTAAGACCATCCCTTGCATCTGGTAAAGCACGATCTTGAATAATATATTTACTATATCTACCGAAGCGATCTCCAATTACCTCCTCTAGAGGCAGATCACGGTATTGTTCTGTTTGTACCATTTATTGTTACTCCCCTTCTACGACCGATAAATTTTCATTGTCCAAAATATTCGAATCATCTTCAAGACCAAAGGCAACATTTGATTCAATCCACTTACGGCGCGGTTCAACCTTATCGCCCATTAGTGTTGTTACTCTTCGTTCAGCCCTTGCTACGTCATCGATACGGACTCGAATTAGCGTTCTCGTTTCAGGGTTCATTGTTGTATCCCAAAGCTGGTCGGCATTCATTTCTCCTAAACCTTTATAGCGTTGAATCATATACCCTTTTCCGACTTTAGCGATAGCATCCTTTAATTCATTATCATTCCATGCATACTCAATGACTTCTTTCTTACCTGTTCCTTTACTTACCTTATAAAGCGGTGGCAACGCAATATATACCTTGCCCGCTTCAATTAATGGCTTCATATATCGATAAAAGAAGGTTAAAAGCAATACTTGTATATGTGCACCGTCGGTATCTGCGTCAGTCATGATAACAATCTTATCATAATTGATATCAGCAATAGTAAAATCTGCTCCAACGCCACCGCCAATTGTATGAATGATTGTATTAATCTCTTCATTTTTAAAGATATCGGCAAGCTTTGCTTTTTCTGTATTAATAACTTTACCTCTTAACGGAAGAACTGCTTGGAAACGACGATCGCGTCCTTGTTTGGCAGACCCTCCAGCAGAATCCCCTTCAACAAGATAAAGTTCATTTTTATCTGGATTTTTAGACTGGGCAGGAGTAAGTTTACCACTTAATAATGCTTCGGATTTCTTTCGTTTCTTTCCGCTTCTTGCTTCTTCTCTTGCTTTTCTTGCTGCCTCTCTTGCTTGAGCAGCTTTTACCGATTTTTTAACAAGAAGGGTACTTACATCTGGATTTTCCTCTAGAAAATAAGCGAGGTTTTCAGAAACAACTGAATCGACAGCTGAGCGTGCTTCACTAGTTCCAAGCTTGCCTTTTGTTTGTCCCTCAAATTGCAATAATTCTTCAGGAATACGAACGGATACAATAGCCGTTAACCCCTCGCGAATATCAGAACCATCAAGATTTTTATCTTTTTCTTTTAATTGGCCTGTTTTCCGAGCATATTCATTAAAAGCACGAGTCAAGGCTGTTTTTGATCCAACTTCATGTGTACCTCCATCCTTTGTTCTTACGTTATTTACAAAGGATAAGATATTCTCTGAATACCCATCATTAAATTGAAAGGCAAAATCTACCTCAATTCGGTTCTGAACCCCTTCAAAAGAAACGACAGGATGTAGTACATCCTTTTCCTCATTCAAGTATTCTACGAACGCTTCAATACCATTTTCATAATGATAAACCTCATGGAAATCATTTCGGTCATCAAAGATCTCAATCTTTAGCCCTTTTAATAAAAAGGCGGATTCTCTTAAGCGCTCACTCAATGTTTCAAAATTAAATGTAGTCGTACTAAAAATCGTAGGGTCCGGCTTAAAATGGATCGTGGTACCCGTTTGATTTGTTTTTCCGATATTCTCAAGAGTGGTAGCAGGTTTGCCACCATTTTCAAAGCGCTGTTCATATACAAATCCATTACGCTTAATCGTGACTGTAAGCCATTCAGACAATGCATTAACAACTGATGCTCCAACCCCATGGAGACCTCCACTTGCTTTATACCCACCTTGTCCAAATTTACCACCTGCATGTAGCACGGTAAAAATAACCTCAGGTGTTGGTTTCCCCATTTTATGCATGCCAGTTGGCATTCCACGTCCTTTATCCTGGACACTTAAACTATTGTCTTTATGGATTCTAACAATGATGTGATTTCCATAACCTGATAGGGCTTCGTCGACCGAGTTGTCTACAATTTCATAAACAAGGTGGTGAAGTCCTTTACTATCAGTGCTTCCAATATACATACCAGGTCTCTTTCTAACGGCTTCAAGGCCTTCTAGTACCTGTATTGCATCATCATTGTAGTCAAATTGTTGCTTAGCCAAAAAACATACCCCTTTCATATACAAAACACTTGGGCTTTTAACCCAAGTACATAGCTAATAAATAGCCTCTCTCTATATAAGTAGTATCACTAATTTAGTTATTTCTTACTTAACAGAACAAATGTTTTGTTTTTTAATGCCTCACCTTTTATTTTATATCTTTATCGAAATTTCGCAAACCGTTTCTCACGAAAAGGAGAAAATCCTTGTATAAGAACAAGGATTTTATCTCATGGTTTGTTATTTTGTCAAAGCATGTTCAACCTTTATACAACGATCCATTACAACAGTAATCCCACGTTCCTTCAAATAGTTGTATGCTTCTTCACTAACACATCCAAGCTGCGACCAAAACACATCCGCGTCAATATCATCAAATTCTTTCGCAACATCCATTAAATATTCCGATCTTCGAAAAACATTAACAATATCAATATGTCCTTCGATATCTTTTATTGATTTAACGGCTTTTACACCTAATGCTTCGTCAATAGTTGGATTTACAGGTATGATTTCATACCCAGCATCCTGCATAGCCTTACTTACCATATTGGAAGTTCTTTCAGGATTATCAGATAAACCAACAACAGCAATCCGTTTACTTTTCTTTAAAATGTTACCGAGTTCAGCACGAGTCGGAATTTCCAATGACATTTTATTGGGTCCTCCCTTTATATATTCTAACAGATAATTTCTCTCATAGTATTTCGGTCCCAAGCATAGATATTCCTGCATTTATTTTGATATTCAACGTATTTAAATATTTCTTCATCGTTTTTCAGTATTTTTTGTCGAAATTAAAAGAAAAAATCATTGTAAGTAAAAATATCTTGTATAATGAGAATACTTGTACAAGCATGGTATTATCGAGAAAGAATGATACAATGTGTCAAGAAGCAATTATCTTTATTATTTTATTAAAGGAGTTAAGAGTATGGTACTAAATATTATTATTATACTCCTTGCTTATCTTCTTGGTTCGATTCCTTCTGGATTAATCGTTGGGAAGATTGGCTATGGTATAGACATTCGGGAGCATGGTAGCGGAAATTTAGGTGGGACAAATACGTTTCGGACACTTGGAAAAAAAGCAGGCTTAATCGTTACTAGTGCAGACATTTTAAAAGGGACATTAGCAACTCTACTTCCCACTCTATTATTGAATGGATCATTTCCAGATTATTTTCCACTATTAGTTGGAATGGTGGCTGTTGTAGGTCATATGTACCCAATTTTTGCAGGTTTTAAAGGTGGAAAAGCAGTCGCAACCTCTGGCGGGGTACTGTTGGGTTATAACCCAATCCTTTTTATTACAACTTTACTATGCTTTTTTATTTTCTTGAAATTGACGAAAATGGTTTCACTATCTTCTATGCTAGTTTCCATTTATTGCGTGTCTTTCAGTATTGTTTATAGTATTTTTATTAAAACTGATTACCCGCTAATCATTGTTGTCTCATTACTTGCCGTTTTCGTGTTCTATCGGCACCGAGCAAACATCGCTCGAATTAAGAATAAAACAGAACCAAAGATTAAATGGCTATAAACCGAGTTTATGTCCATAAAAAGGAAATTTGACGTGTGACATTTCGAAAGTCACACGTCTTTCTTTTTTAAATAAATCGATCAAAAAACTCTAGTATTTTTCGATTTACTTTGATTTCATTTTCTTTTTTCGAGAATCCATGCCTTCGTCTTCAAGAACCAAATATTCAACTTTCCTACCTTTATCTTGCAATGCCTGTACGATTTTATCAGATTCCGCTTTTACAACACGTGGTTCGTTGGCCCCTTGGATAACTAACATCTGTTTTACCTGCCTTCTAAGTGGGTAATTGGTGAAAACTCGATTAACTTCTCACGATCTTTCACCGGATCTCCAACCCATTGGTTCATAACAGGCTTCCAATGCTCTGGAACCGAATTAATAAACGAGAATAAATCACTTGGTCCAAAAATGTCGATGACAGCTTTAAAGTATTCTGGGTGTTTACCATGAAGCAAGAGTGCCATATATCCACCATAACTGCCACCTAACAGAAGAATTTTTTCACGGTCTGGTATCCGTTCGTAATTAACCATTCAAGTCCCTCAATATTATCTAGACGAGAACCATGTCCCCAGTCACCCTCTACCATTTTCGCAAATTCTAAGCCGTATCCAGTTGAACCACGGAAGTTCGGCGCAAAAATAATATAACCCCGATTCACTAGAAATTGAAACATTGCCCTAAATGACTTTCGTTCCGCAGCCTGTGGTCCTCCATGAGGCTATAAAATGACATGTCCTCCTCATTTGCCTTAAAGAATAACGCCTCTATCTCTAAGCCATCAAAAGAAGGATATGTGATTACATCATGCTGAACAAGTTCTTCTTCTTTTACACCAGGAACTCAATAGTTGGTAATGGCTTCCCACACATTTTCAGTGGCAGTTCTTTTATAGATGTTAAACGGGTCAGTAGCAGAACGCACAAGGACATATAGGTTGTCATTTTCTGATACAATTAGTCTTTCAATTACGGATGAAGGCGTATCATACTTTTCTACTTCTCCTGTTTCAATATGATATCCATAGAGAAAATCCTCAACACCTTTTTGACTCACAATGTGGATTATTTGAGATTGTTTGTTATATTTAATTGATTTCATTTCTTCCTTTTCAAATGGAATAACTTTAGAAAATGTGTTAGTTGTCACATCATATTTAGCAAGATATGAAAAATCATCATCATAATCCGTTACTAGGTAAATCGTACTATCTGATGTGAATAGAACATCAGATACGGTGTGCTGTTGCTCTGTCTCTGGTGTTAAGCGTACTTCGTTGCCATCTTTATGTAAAAAAGCTAAGGAATATGTATTGGCAAAATGCTTTAAATATATTTGACTACTTTCATCTGGGCTAATCGCTAACAAGTAGGTCGCTACATCTTTTCCTTTGTTGATAACTAACTCTTCTTCCGTTTCTAGGTTATAGCAATATGAATTCAAACACATTGCATTATCCTTCGGTTGATGTATAGAATAATTTCTTCCCATCCTTGGAAAGCAGTGCAATCATATGTCGGTTTCCTTCCTGAATTCGTATAGGCTTTAATTCCCCACCTTGCGGCTGAATGGCATATAACTGTGTATTTTCATCACCATCCTTATCAAAGCATTTCGAAAGATGAAATAACCTTCAAACCATTGACAATATTCGATAAATTTCTATCATTTTTTCATAGTTTTGTATTATAGTAGAATTATCATACTCTGGTGAGGAGCAATGTAATATGAGACGAAGCAGAAGGAAAAAAAGGGCATTATTTAGTACAAAATATCTCATTAGTACAATGATTCTATTACTTATCCCATTGGGCATTTATTTCTCTCTAAATAATGTGAAAGCAAATACAAAAACAGAGGCCTACATTGCTCATAATCATGAATTCAAAAAGACTGAGCAAAATTTCAAACCGTTTACAACATCAATGACACTAGCGGCTATCGGAGATATTTTAATTCATTCTACCGTATTTAATGATGCAAAAACTGACAATGGGTATGATTTTAAGCCAATGATTGCAAATGTGAAGGACTTACTTGAAAACGCAGACATCACGATTGCCAATCAAGAAACAATTGTTGGTGGAACAGAAATTGGATTATCTACTTATCCGAGTTTTAACAGTCCCTATGAGGTTGCTGATGCATTTAAGGATGCTGGTGTAGACATTGTTTCTATTGCGAATAACCATACCCTAGACCGCGGTGAAAAGGCGATTATTAGTGCTACAAATTACTTAAACAAAATCGGAATGGAATATACAGGAGGGTACCAGAGTCCTGAAGATAAAAGTAGAATTAGGGTATTAAATCAAAATGGAATTAACATTGCATTTCTTTCCTACACTTATGGGACAAATGGCATACCTGTCCCTAAGGGAAAAGATCACCTTGTTAACTTAATTGACATGAACCTCATAAAAAAAGATATTAAAGCAGCAAAAGAGATTGCTGATGTCGTATCAGTAAGTATGCATTGGGGAAATGAGTATCAATTACTTCCTAATGACCATCAAAAACAATTAGCACAACAACTTGCAGATGAAGGTGTTGACCTCATTATTGGTCACCATCCTCACGTCTTACAGCCGATGGATTGGTTAACGGGTAAGGATGGAAATCAAACATTCGTTATATACTCATTAGGTAATTTCTTATCTGGACAGATGTGGGATTATAAGGATATAGGTGGGGTTTTAAAAGTTGAAATTATAAAAGAAGTAAAATCAAAAGATGTATCCATCATTCGTATTCAAAACCCAAAATTTACACCAACATTTGTATCAAACAGTCATAACAAAAACTTTAAGGTTGTACCTCTGGAAAATGCTGGCACCGTCGGATTAAGTAATGCTTCAAGTAAATACGATGAAATGACCCACCATATGAATCAATGGCTTAACCAAGAACAGTAACTAAAAAAACAAGGCACTCAAATGCCTTGTTTTTTCTATTCAACTTTCTTTTTTGCATCTTCATATGCCTTATGCCATTCTGGGTAATGTTTTCTAATCGAAATTGGACGAAATGAATCTTTTTTCACACAAACATGTGAAGATGTCGCATTTACGGAAACTTCTTCATCTGGGCGTACAATTTCATAGCCGTATATGACTCTTAGACCGTCATAATGCTCAATCCACGTCTTCACTAAAGCTGTTTCACCATATCGTAATGGTTTTTTGTAGGAAACCTGTAGATCAATCACAGGAGAAATAATGCCATCGCTCTCCATTGCTGCATAGCTAAAACCTAAATCCTTAATTAACTGGGTTCTACCAAGTTCCATCCAAACTAAATAATTGGCATGATAAACAACACCCATTTGGTCTGTTTCTGCATAACGTACTTCGACTTCTTTTTTTGAAATGAGCAATTCTAACCTCTCCCTATTGTGTTCTAAAGACGCTTTACATATATAGTAACATAAGTTGGAAAAGCCCTAAAAATGATTTCACTCGATACAAAAATAGAGTATGCCATATAAGGCATACTCTACAAGTTTTACTTATAACCATTTTCGCGAGCGGCAGCTTCGTCCTTTATTTCTTCGCGCATTGCAGCTATTGATTCTTCACGGCGTTCATTCTTTGCCTGGATTCTCTGGCGCTCTTCTTCATTTGAGAATTGCATTGCATCATGTGACTCCTCGATATTCTCAATCGTGTTTTGGACCATGTCTTGTAGTCTTTCTACATTATCACTTCGATCATCTGGTTTAGCTTTGTTGTGCGTCATATTTATTCCTCCTATGTATTAGTAATACATCTCTATTTTGCTTCAGTTATGATCATTTTATTTCTGGAAAAAAAATAAAAGGACGTTTTTGAAAACGTCCTTTTACCTCGTGTGTGTGCTGATGGTAGCATTATTCACCTTTAGTTTGCATAACTTGAGCATGCTGCCCAGATTTATCTTGCATTTTTTTCCCTTTATTTCCACCAAATCCACGTGGTTGTGTACCAGTTTGGTTATTTTTAAATTGGTTATGATAATTTTTCGGCATTTAATTTACCCCTCCTCCTTTACATTATCACCCGGAAAGGGCTTTCTCATGTAAAAAGAAGAGGGGATACTCTATCCAAATAAAAGATTTGATGGGAAATTTACTCAGCTTTTTCTAATCTTTTTTGCTCAAGTCTCGCCTCAATGCGCTCCATTGCTTCTTGGTCTTTTAATAATTGCTGTTTGTTTTCATTAACCAAATCTGCAAATGAAACCTTTCTTACTTTTCTCAATATTCTCACCTTCCTCTATCTACTATTGTAATAGTAATAATCTCCAAAAAACGATTAAATTATTACAAATTTTCGAAAATTTATTTAAAAATTAAAAAAGTGCATTTTTACTAAAATAGACATAAAAAAAAAGAACCAAATCGAGTTGGTTCTCATTTTCACTTTAATTTTTCTACTTTAGCTTCCAACATTTCTAGGTCCATCTGTCCTTTAATGAAATCATTAATCGTTCCATCGGAGTTAATGAAAAAAGTTTCAGGTAATCCTAATACCTTATAATCACTACTTGCTTGATTTTTTGGATCAACTAAGAGTGGAAATGTATAACCTTTTCCTTCAACAAATTCATGTGCGTTTTCTGCCTTTACTTCAGAAGCTGTCATGTTGATTGCAAGCACTTCAATGTCATCACTTTTCGTTTCATAAAACTCTTGAATCTCAGGCATTTCCTCACGACATGGTTTACACCATGATGCCCAAAAGTTTACAACAACTTTCTTGCCCTTTAAATCCGATAAACGAATTGTTTCAGTTTCATCATTTAATAGTTGAAGTTCAAAATCTGGGGCCATATTGCCAATTTCAATACCGGTTACCCCTCTTTTTTTATCTTCTAGAAAATCAAAAACAGCATATCCTATAAGGCCAATAAGAATAAGTGGAATAATAATTTTTTTAACCATTTGAATCCTCCGTAAAAAAATAAGCAATATCAAAGGTTTTCCCTATTATCATTATAACAATTTAATCAAGTAAAATGACAATATTAAAAGACAGTTTTGTGAAATCCACAAAACTGCCTTAGATAGAAGAGGTTATTAACCCTTCATTTTTTCACGAAGTACCATTTGAAGGATGCCACCGTGACGGTAGTAATCAATTTCAACTTCACTATCGAAACGAACAAGTACTTCAAATTCTTTCTTGTTTCCTTCTTCGTCTGTAGCTGTTACTTTTACATAGTCACGTGGTCTTACATTTTCATCAATTTGAACTTCGATTGTTTCTTTTCCAGTTAAGCCAAGAGTTTCAGCATTCTCACCTTGTTTGAATTGTAGTGGTAGTACACCCATTAATACAAGGTTACTGCGATGAATACGTTCGAAGCTTTCAGCAATAACTGTCTTAATGCCAAGAAGGTTAGTACCTTTCGCAGCCCAGTCACGAGAAGATCCCATTCCATAGTCGTTACCAGCGATAACAACTAAGCCAGTACCATCTTCCTTGTATTTCATACATGCATCATAGATAGACATAACTTCGCCTGTTGGCCAGTGAGTAGTCCATCCACCTTCTGTACCAGGAGCGATTTGGTTACGAATACGGATATTCGCGAAAGTTCCTCTTGTCATAACACGGTCGTTACCACGACGTGATCCATAAGAGTTAAAGTCACGAGGTGTAACACCTTTTTCTTGTAGGTATTTACCTGCTGGTGTATCTTTACCAATTGAACCTGCTGGTGAAATGTGGTCAGTTGTTACGGAATCACCGAATTTACCAACTACACGTAATCCACTTAATGGTTTAACTTCACCAGGTTCTTTAGATAAACCTTCGAAGAATGGTGGGTTTTGAATGTATGTTGAATCTTCATCCCACACATAAAGTGCTTCGTCAGTACTTTCAATTGCATTCCAACGCTCATTATCATCAAATACACGCTCATATTCTTTTCTGAATAGCTCAGGAGTAACAGTCTTTTTAACTTCTGCCTTAACTTCTTCCGCAGTAGGCCAGATGTCATTAAAGAATACATCGTTACCGTCTTTGTCTTTACCGATTGGTTCTTTTTCAAGATCGATATCAACAGTTCCAGCTAGTGCATATGCCACTACAAGTGGTGGTGATGCAAGGTAGTTACCTTTTACTAGTGGATGGATACGTCCTTCAAAGTTACGGTTACCAGAAAGAACAGATGTGATTACTAAGTCATTTTCGGCTACTGCTTTTTCAATTTCAGGAGCTAATGGACCTGAGTTACCAATACATGTAGTACAGCCATATCCAACAGTGCTAAACCCAAGCTTTTCGAGGTATGAAAGTAATCCTGAATCTTCTAAATAGCCAGTAACAACTTTAGAACCAGGTGCTAAAGATGTCTTTACATATTTAGGTACTTCTAGGCCTTTTTCAACTGCTTTCTTCGCAACAAGACCAGCACCTAACATTACGTATGGGTTTGAAGTATTTGTACAACTTGTGATTGCAGCGATTGCAATGTCACCAGTCTTCATTTGTACTTCTTCGCCATCGTTGAATTTTACGGTAATTTCCTTATTGATTTCTTCAGGTGTTAAACCGTATCCTTGGTTACCCGTTGCTGTTAATGCTGTTTGGTAAGCTTCTTTCATTTTTGAAAGTGGAATTAAATCTTGTGGACGCTTTGGACCAGAAAGATTCGCTTCAATTTCAGAAAGATTAATTTCAACAACATCTGTGAAAGTTGGATCTTCAGCATCTGCTGTATAGAATAAGCCGTTAGCTTTACTGTATTCTTCTACAACTTTAACTTGCTCTTCGTCACGGCCAGTTAGACGTAGGTATTCTAAAGCTTCGTCATCTACTGGGAAGAATCCACATGTAGCACCGTATTCTGGAGCCATGTTAGAAATCGTTGCACGGTCTGCAAGTGGAAGTTGAGAAACTCCAGGACCGAAGAATTCAACAAATTTACCTACTACGCCCTTTTGACGTAATACTTGAGTTACTTTAAGCGCTAAGTCAGTAGCTGTTGTACCGTTTGGTAATGTACCTACTAATTTCACACCGATAACTTCTGGTACTGGGAAATATGAAGGTTGACCAAGCATTCCTGCTTCTGCTTCAATTCCTCCAACACCCCATCCAAGTACACCGATACCGTTAATCATTGTAGTATGAGAGTCAGTACCAACAAGTGTATCAGGGAATGTTTCGAATTCACCGTTTTCACCTTCAACAGCGTGAACAACATTTGCTAAATATTCAAGGTTAACTTGGTGAACGATACCAGTTGCTGGTGGTACAGCACGGTAGTTATCGAATGATTTTTGAGCCCAGCTTAAGAATTTATAACGCTCTGCATTACGTTCAAACTCTAGATCCATATTGAACTTTAATGAATCAAGTGTACCCGCTTTATCAACTTGTACAGAGTGGTCAATAACGAGATCAACTGGAATTTCCGGGTTGATTTTTTGTGGGTCTCCACCCATGTCAGCCATTGCTTTACGAAGTGAAGCTAAATCAACTACAGCTGGTACTCCAGTAAAATCTTGAAGAATTACACGAGAAGGCTTAAATGGAACATCAACCTCTTGTAACTCATCAGTTCCCCATTTTGCTAAGTTTTCAACATGCTCTTTTGTAATTACTCTTCCATCAACTTGACGTAATACGGATTCTAAAAGAACCTTAATGGAATACGGCAATTTTGAAACGTTACCAATTTTCGCATCTTCTAGTGCTTGTAAGCTATAATAGTTATACTTTTTGCCGTTTGCTTCAAAAGAAGAACGTGCATTAAATACATCATGCTTTGCCATATGTATGCCCCCTTCGTATAAATAATAACGCAATTTTAAATGATTGTCGAAATTCAAGAGATTATAAACTCTCCCATTTAATTTCCCTGCATACATATATTAATATAACTATATACATAAGTAAATAACAAGATTGTTATAATGCTCTATAAGTTTTTCTTATCGACTTGTAGGATAATTTAGTGAAAAAAGAATAAAATAAGGTCGGAGGTGAAAAGAATGTCGAAGCGTAAAGCGAATCATGTTCGACCAGGTATGAATGACGCAAGTGCCCAAGGTATAGGTGCGGGGTATAATGAGGAATTTTCTAATGAGCCATTAACGGCAGAACAACGACAAAATAATAAGAAGCGAAAGAAAAATCAATAATCATATATTTTGGCGAGCCCGCTTCACGCGGGCTTATTTTATTCATTAACTTCATTCATGATGGACTGTAAATCCGATTGAAACTGTTCAAGTTGGGCTTTCTGATGCTCTGATGCCACTTCTAATGCATTTTCAATTTGTTGATAGGCTTCATTCACTTCATTTTTCAATCGCTTTAAATGAGCACCATAGTCAGGATCATTGCTTACGATATTTGCATATACATCTTTCGCTTCCTCTGTTCCTTGTTGTGCTGCTTGAAAAGCTTGCTGTTTATCCTTATGATACGGCATATTTATTCAACTCCCTTAAGGTAATCGTGCAATTATAGCTTACCTTTTTTCCAGAAAATCATTCAGAACTTAGGTCGCATAAAAAAGTGGAAAAACATTATCCTAATACATATAAAGGGGGGATTAAACATGGGCGAAAAGAATACATTTAAGGATATTAGAGCAAATGGCGGCCAAAGTACAGGAAGCCAACCACAACCATTAAGTGGTTCAAAAAAAGTAAAAAACCGCAATCACACTAGACAAAAAAATAACCAAGGACATGATATGTAATCAATCATGGATAATAAAAAGCCGCTAATCCTGCGGCTTTTTATCAATTTTTGCAAAAGCTATTGCAATTCCTTCAATTTCATCTTGTTCTATGGTGCGAAAATCTATAAGTATTTCGTTATTTTTTATTCGTACAATAATTGGTGGTGATTGCTGACGAAGCAATGTTGCAATTTCAACAGCTGTTTTTTTAGGATGTTTTAAACAAACCACGAAGGTTGGCACTTCCACTCCTGGCATTGTTCCGCCCCCGATTGGCGAACCATCTTTTCTTAGTTCAATTTGATAATGATTCGTTTTTTCGATTAAACAAGCTACAAACTGTTGACAACGTTCTTTTATCTCTTCATCAGTAGCCAATATATCCCGAATTGTAGGAATCGTCGAGGAATTGCCTTTAAGATATGAAAATAACGTCGCTTCTAATGCTGCATATGTCAATTTATCAACTCGCAACACTCGAGCAAGTTGATGTTTCTTTAATTGGTCTATCCATGTTTTTTTCCCGGCAATAATACCCGCCTGTGGTCCACCAAGAAGCTTATCACCACTAAAGGATACAAGGTCAACCCCTTGTGCTAAAACATCCTTTATAACAGGTTCATCCCCAATTCCGTGTCCTTTTAAATCATATAGAACACCACTTCCTAGGTCTTCATAAATAACAAGGTTTTCTTTTTTCTCCTTTAATATGACTAGTTCTGAAATACCAACAGTCTTTGTAAAACCAATTGTTTTGAAATTACTTGTATGTACTTTAAGTACCATTGATGTACTTTCTGTAATGGCATTCTCATAATCTTCAAGATGTGTTTTATTAGTTGTCCCCACCTCAACTAATTTTGCACCGCTTTCCTCCATAATCGCTGATATCCGGAATGAACCGCCAATCTCAACTAATTGCCCCCGAGAAACAATGACTTCTTGATTCTCAGCTAAAGCCCGTAATATTAAAAAAACGGCTGCAGCATTATTGTTTACTACCATCGCACTCTCTGCACCTGTTAATTCCGTCAGAAGTGACTCCACAATCGAATGTCGAGAGCCACGAGTCCCCTCTTTCATGTTATATTCTAAATTAGAATAGCTCTTCGCGATTTCTACAACATGCTGAATAGCTTCATCACTAAGTCGAGCCCTTCCTAAATTGGTATGTAAAACCGTCCCGGTCGCATTGATTGTTTTGGTAAGGTAGTATTTCGACCTGTGTTCTAGCTCCTCTTCGCTTTTTCGATATATAAAACGAACCATATCTTCCTTTGAAGAAGCCTTTTCATTCCAATCCTCATTTAGGATTTCATTCCGAACGTTATTTACGACATCCCTCAAGATGTTAGTCAGATATTCCTTATCCACATCATATTTATTTTGAAACTCTTCAAAGTCTGGATAAGCTTGCAGCTCATGAATTGCAGGGAGCAGTTGAAACAAATTTTTCATACTCAATTCCTCCACTAAAGCACGTTTACGTCTATTTTTACATGATTTCCGCCTACTTTACAAACAGATTGTACCATTTTTATTATTTCACTATCACGAACACCTACACTTCTGAATATCCTGAATATAGAATTCCATGGAGGTCAAGACATGAAAAATTTTGATAATTCCAATCCCCTTTCCTTAAATGGTTTGGAGAACTGGATGAAACAGTTTCTCGAAGACCCATATTTATTAGATGATTATCAATTTCGAATTGATTTATTTGAAACACAAAATGAGTACATCATCGAGGCTGAACTATCAGGTTATCAGCCCGATCAAATTCAGTTAAACGTCCAGAACGATGCTTTCTATATTAAATTAACAGATTGCGAAAAACCTCCAAATGAAACAGTATTAACTGAAAGAGTTGTGACTCTTCCCTTCGAATTAGAAAAAAAGAAGATAGAAGCCCTATTTCGAAATGAAGTACTCGAAATCTATATCAAAAAGAACGAAAAACGGAAAAAAAAGAAGAGCAAAATAAAAATAAAAGTCCTGTGAAGCTACAGGACCCTTTCTATTTTAGTTATGCTCATAATTCTTAATTGACGTTCCGGGAAAATAAAATTGGATAATCTCATCATAATTTTTGCCTTTATCACCCATTATACTTGCTCCCCATTGACTCATCCCTACACCATGCCCGTATCCTCTGCCACGCATCACATATTTCGTATCATCTGAATCAAGAGAGTCTATATAATAGCTCTTAAAAATCGTACCACCAATCATCGGTCGTATTCGATTTAGATTCACATCATGGAGGGTCACATTTCCTAAAAGGATCGTACCATCAATTAATCTTTGTAAAAATTCCACTTCAATTGAACCCGTCATGGAACGTTTTGAGTTATATTTCTTTGGATTCACCTTAAATTTTGGGATCGAAAGGATGGCTATATCTCCTGGATAACCTTGACGATTTATTGATCTTTTCATGGCAGCTGCTATCTCTTTATCTTTTTCCTGGAGCCCGTCAAATACATCAATAGAATCCCAATCTATGTCTTCTAGATTTATTTGGGTTTTCAATAATGTAAATTCCCACGGGTGGACTGGATCGAATGGATCTTCTTTAATTGGATAGAATGACCTACTTTCCCCTCCCCACACATTTTTATTATTCTCGGTCATCCCACCATTGCTTGCTGAATAAAAAGCATCAATTAATTTATTTTTATATGTGATCACTTGACCCTTTGTAGCTTCAACAGCTTGTGTGGTACGTACATTCCAAGCATATCCCCCATATACCTGATAGAACGTCGTATCATCCATGTCTTCTTTCATACGGGAAACTGCATATGTTCTTGCTGCTAAGGCTTGGGCCTTTAATGCTTCAATATTCCATGAGGAAAACACCTCGAGTGGGACAACCCCTTTTAAGTAATCTTCCAAAGGGAGCTGATTAACAGGACGCACATAATGAGTATTTTCCACTTGAAACTCCATTGCACCTAAATATGGTCGTTCATCAATATAGACACGATGATTCCCATCATAGTTTCGGGGAATTAATAAAAAGCTAGGGTCTACTTGTTGATTGACTTCTCCTCCTCTAAGATACAGATTCCCTTTTTTGACATATAACCGGTAGTTCACTCCTTCTTGTAATGATAGTGTCGGGTCTATAGTAAAATAATCTCCAGTGATGCGCATCTGAATTTCTTTCGTATCCCCGACAAAATTTTCAAGACGAACACGTACTAATTCTTCGGCACTCCCCTGATAAAAATCGAATGCAAATAAAAACATACACGTAAAAAATAGTATCTTTTTCATATCCATATATTTCCCAAACACAAAGAATAATATGAAGTCTGATTCGACTCGAACTTTTCATTTAAAAGAATGTTTCTTTCTTTTAAAAAACTTGTCAGTTAAGGTATAATGAAGCATTGAGGTGAACAATTCATGCAGTGGGAGTTAACTGGTTGGTTTTTATGGTTTATATTGATCTGGGTATTCTTTTTCATTACACTTCTTGCAATTGGCGGCTTTTTTATGTTCCGTAAGTTTTTGAAAAAGCTTCCAAAGGAGGATGGAAAGTCTGATTTAGATTGGCAGGATTATTACATAGAAGAAACACGTCATTTGTGGCCAAATGAACAGAAGGCGTTATTGGAGGATTTAGTTAAACCCGTTCCAGAGCTTTTTCGTGATGTTGCTAGACAAAAAATCGCTGGAAAAATTGGTGAGTTGGCTCTAACAGAACAAGCAAAACAAATTTCACAAGATTTGGTGGTTAGAGGTTATATCATAGCCACACCGAAACGGGACCATAAATTCTTATTAAAGACATTAGAAGAAAAACAAATAGACATCACTCCTTATAAAGAATTATTTTAGTAATATAGAAGAAGCCTCGGTATTTGCTACCGAGGGTTCTTCTATATTTATAGGGATGAAGCAAGCTTTTTATATTTTACAAACATTGCAATTCGCCATGGTACAATCATGGCAAAAGCAAGAATCCAAAACATTCCACTCAATTCTCCGAAATCAATCGATGTACTTAATACCGATTTTAAAACAATCCGAATGACCAATAACCCTACTAAAATATAAATAAACGCCTTTGAACGTTTCATATATATATCATTTTCTCTAATTTCAAATGATGAAGTTTTGATTAAAAGGATTGAAAAAAGCATCCCTACCACGACGGCCTCTAGGACCTCAACTAGTGTCACGCGAAACATTGGATGGACAAACATGAGTGCACCTGTGCTCATGAAAACGGGAGGTAAAATTATTTTTTTAACTGAAGCGGGTTTTTGGGCAGATTTTGCTCTTAGAAAGGTTACGAAAATCGCCATCATGATCGCAACAACAGAAGATGCAATAACCAAATAAATCAGTCCTTTTTATGAATCGTCTAGAAATTTCACTTTTAGCAAATGAAACCCACTTAAGACGATTAATCTTAAATGGGTTTATATCTAATTTAATACTCTATTAACCGCCTCTACAACCCGACTAGCATCAAAAGGCTTTACTAGATAATCTTTAGCTCCAGCTGAGATTGCATCAACGACCATTTTTTGCTGACCCATGGCAGAACACATAATAATACGTGCCTTTGAATCGATTCCCTTAATCATTTTGACGGCCTCAATGCCATTCATTTCAGGCATCGTGATATCCATTGTAACTAGGTCTGGATTTGTCTCTTTGTATTTTTCAATCGCCTCAATACCATTACAGCCTCTGAAACAACCTCATGACCAGCTTTAACAAATATATCTGTGAGAGTAAGTCTCATAAATTTAGCATCATCAACAACTAGAATTCTAGCCACTATTCTGGTCCCCCTTAAACTACTTCTTAAGTAGCTAACTTCGACTAAAAACCAGTAAATCCTCCAAAAATAGCAGTTGCGTATGCAATTATTTTTGTCATCCAGTCAAAATAAAGAACAACACCCATAATAATCATTGCATATCCGCCGATTTTTACAATTTTCATGCTGTTTTTGCGAATCCATTGTAATCGTCCGATGAAAAATGAAAGGACAAGAAATGGAATAGAGAATCCTAAAGAGTACAACACCATATACAACATTGCAGAATCTGGATTTGTACCAGCAAGTGCAATAACGGACATCAAAATAGGGCCCATGCATGGTGTCCAACCTGCTGCAAATGCCATACCGATAAAAATAGATCCAACATAACCCGCAGGTCGATTCTTAAATTCGATTTTGCGGTCCTTCATTAAGAATCCAGGACGGATGATCCCAAGCACAACAAGACCAAAGAATATAATGAGAATTGCACCAATTTGACGAATTAAGTCCTTATAGTCACTGAAGATTTGTCCTACATAGGATGTCCCGAAACCGAGCATAACGAAAATAATCGAGAATCCAATTAAAAAGAAAATTGTATGTAAAATACTCCGTCTTTGCAACATTGCATTGTCTGATTTCAATTCACTTACTGATGCTCCCGTTATATAAGATAAAAATGCTGGATATAGCGGTAAACAACAAGGCGAAATAAAGGATAAAAACCCTGCACCAAAAGCAAGAAATGCATTAACATCTGCCATTTTAACAACTCCTAATTCGTTCATCAATATCATTCTAGCAAAAATACCTCAGTAATCATAATTATTAATTTGAACGTTTTGTGTCATAGCACTATCCTTATGTTGAATATATTTCCAAATAAGTTATTTACCATCGATTTACCATTATATGTTATACTATAAAAAACTCGTCCATGACGGAACTTAATAACAAATGAGAGGGTTATTTCTGTGTCTAAAGAACAACTTCTACTTAAAATAGAACAAAAAAGAACTGAGCTGGTTGAAATTGTCTTGAAACACGGTTTTACAGCAACACCTACCATTAAAGTAAGTCAAGATTTAGACAATCTATTAAATCAATATAATACGGGAAGATCGGAAAAAAGCCTTTCAAATTAATGAAAGGCTTTTTACATAACTGCATTTTCGACATGATCTACACTGCCATTCTGCAGTAAATACATTTTGTAATATAACCCCTTTTGGGCTAATAATTCTTTATGTGTTCCCCTTTCTACAATTTCCCCTTGATGTAATACCAAAATTAAATCCGCGTCTTGAATCGTTGACAATCGATGGGCGATTGCGATTGTCGTTCTTCCTCTCCTCATTTTTTCGAGTGCCTTTTGAATCTCTTCCTCAGTTTCGGTATCGATGTTAGCTGTCGCTTCATCCAATACCAATATTTTTGGATTTGTTACAATGGTCCTTGCAAACGCGAGAAGCTGCCTTTGACCACTTGAGAAAGTTGACCCTCGTTCCACTACCTGAAAATCATATCCACCTTCTAGTTTTTTAATAAAACCATCTGCCTGAACAAATTTAGCTGCTTCTTTAATGTCGTGATCTGTGATATCTGGATTATTTAAACGAAGATTGTCTTTAATGGTCCCAACAAATAAAAATGGATCCTGAAGCACTAAGCCCATTTTATGACGAAGTTCATTATTGTCATACGAGCTAATAGAATGTCCATCGATTAAAATATCCCCACGTTCAATATCATAAAACCTCATTAATAAATTTATAATCGAACTTTTCCCGCTACCTGTATGACCAACAAGAGCAACTGTTTCCCCTTGTTTGGCTGTAAAAGAGATATTTTTTAATACATCTCGTTTTCCATCATAAGAAAAGCTGACATTTTTAAATTCAATTTCTCCTTTTTTAACCGATGGATTCTCGGTCCCTGTTTTTTGTGGAGCCAGCTCATCATGATCAAGGAGTTCAAATACCCTTCCAGATGCAACAACTGCTTGCTGCAGCAGAGATAAACGCATCATCATATTATTTACAGGCTCAAAAAACCGTTCAAGATAATTTACAAATGCATAAAGTACACCAATTTCTATCGGACTCTCAAGTGATGAAATACCGAAAAAGCTAAGCACCATAATAATTGTCACGATATAAATGAAATCAACTGCGGGTCTCAGTAACAATCCGTCTAGCTTAATATTTTTAATTCCCGCTTGATAATGCGCATCATTGATTTCAGCGAACTCACGACGTAGTCTTTTCTCTTGTCGAAACACCTGAATAATGGCCATTCCTTGAAGTGATTCATTAAGCTTTGCGTTTAACTGACTAATCCGTTCTCGCATATCGTGGTAATATTTAGAACTGAATTTGCGATACGTTTGCATTAAAACAAACAGAATTGGAATTAATAGTAAGCAAAATAGAGCAAGTTGGACATTAAGATAAAACATCGCAATAAAAATTCCGATTAAAAAGACACCGTTTTGTACAAAAGTCGCAACAACCTCAACAAACATATCCTTGATTGCTTCCGTATCATTCGTAACCCTAGACACAATACTGCCACCTGGTGTTTTATCAAAATACTTTAATCCAAGCCTGTGGACCTTTGAAAATACCTCAATCCGCATTTCGCGAATAATTTTCAATGCGATTTCTTGAAACTTTACCAATTGAAAATATTGAAGGATTACCTTTGTAAAATGAATAGAAAGGTAAATCGCCCCCAAATAGATTAGTGGTTGAACAGGTAAATGTCGTGGTGTTAAGTAATCATCTATGAAAATTTTTATTAATATCGGACCAACAATGTCCGCAATCGTTGCAAGTAATAGCAATAAGAATGCAAAAACAAACTCTCGAGTATGCGTTTTCGTATAGGAGAGCAGTCTTATTAATGCAGCCCTTTGGTCTTTCTTCGTCATTTTGTCCATATTCTACCTCCATGCAGGGCAAGAGATTCAAGCTGCTGACGATGATACATATCACGATACCATCCATCATCCTCCATAAGCTCCTCATGCGTACCATGTTGAGCTTTCCTGCCATCCTCTATGACTAGAATCTGATTGGCGTGCTGAATTGCACTTAAACGATGAGATGTAATAATCGTTGTTTTTCCTTGTCGATTTTCTTGTAAAGCACGTAAAATTTCCTCTTCCGTTTTAGCATCAACTGCAGATAATGAATCATCAAGAATTAATATTTCTGGGTTCATTAAGAGAGCTCTAGCAATTGAAATACGCTGCTTTTGTCCTCCCGATAAAGACACCCCACGTTCCCCAACAACTGTTTCATATCCGTCAGTGAACTGCAATATATCATCATGGATATTTGCAAGCTTTGCTGCTTCGAAAACTTCATTTATTGTTGCATCCGGTTTTGCGAACGCGATATTATCCGCTACTGTTGCCGAAAAAAGAAAATGATCCTGCGGAACATACCCGATACCTTTTCGTAAGGCGTCTAGGGTGTACTCTTTAATCTCTTTATCACCTATTAGTATCTTACCCTCATAGCCTTCTATTTCACGAATTAATAGTTTTAGCAATGTCGTTTTTCCTGCACCCGTTTTTCCAACAATACCAAGTGTATGGCCTTGTCTTAAGTGAAAATAGATTTCTTTAAGAGTCTGTTTTTGTTCTCCAGGATATGCAAATTTAGTAATCGAATATGCGACATCACCTGACGGGGTCGCCTCACTCGCATTCTCACAATCTTTTATTTCCATAGGTTCAGCCAGGAGCTTTGAAACCCGGTCGTAGGATGCTCTCCCACGCTCAACAATATTAAATAGCCACCCGAAAGCAAGTAGCGGCCAAATTAGTAGACCTAAATATGTTGTAAAAGTGACCAATTCTCCTAGTGTCATCTCACCAGATAGTACATACCTGGAACCAAACACAAGTGCTAGAAAGAAAGAAATACCTACAATTAATGAAATTGTTGGATCATAAAGGGCATCGACCTTTGCTACGGAAAGATTTTTTTGAACAACATCATCAGACTGCTTACGAAAGACATTGGTATCCTCTTCTTCCTGCCCAAAGGTTTTAATAACCTTTATTCCACTAACACTTTCTTGTACCTTATCATTTAGGCTAGAAAAAGCTTCCTGCGCCTTATGAAACCGTCTATGTAATAGAGTTCCATAATAATTCGTAGAAATAGCCATAAACGGCAATGGAATGAGACAAATCAAAGTAAGTTTCCAATTTATTGTAAAAGCCATCGTCAATAATACAAACCCACCTGTTGCAAGTGAGTCAACTAAAGTCAGGACACCTGAGCCCGCTGTCTGTTGAATCGCTTGCAAATCATTTGTGGAATGTGCCATCAAGTCACCAATTCTTCTTTTCTGGAAAAATCCTTGCGACATCTTCGTAAAATGTTCATACAAACGGTTCCTAAGTAATCTTGCTAATTTGACGGACGAACCAAAAATCATAATTCTCCAAAAGAATCGAACGATATAAACGGTACACGCAGTTCCTAACAAAATAGCTAACCACTTAAATAAGATTTCCTTGGTCAGTGTGCCCTGTGCAATAAAATCAACCGTCATACCAATTACTTTTGGTGGAACTAATTCCAATAAAGCAACAATCATTAATAAAAAAATACCAGTAATGTAAGATTTTTTTTCTTGTTTAAAAAACCACATTAAATCTTTAAAGATTTTCATCCTATAGTCCTCCGAAAGACGAAATAAGTGCCATAATAGTTTACCAAATTTTAAAAATTCTAGGAAGATGCTTCCAAGCTTTTGGTGAGAAATAAGTGTAAAATATTCTATTTACTTAAAAGTTTTACTATAATGGGTTTAGAGAATAAATGAGGTGAATATTCATGATTAAATACAAGGAACTTCATCATGTGAGTTTGACGGTAACGAATCTTGAAAAGGCAAAGGATTTTTACAGCAATATTCTATGTTTGAACGAGATTGAACGGCCTAATTTTGATTTCCCTGGCGCCTGGTATGCGATTGGAAACCAGCAGTTACATTTAATTAACCTACCGGAATCTCAAACAATTCGGAAGGATAAAAGTATAAGTAGTCGTGAAGGACATTTTGCACTGAGAGTTGAAAACTACTATGACACATTAAATTGGCTATCAATAAATAATGTGACCGTCCTAGAAAAACCGGATAGTGTCAGTGGTTTTGCGCAAATCTTTTGTGCAGACCCTGATGGAAATTTAATTGAGCTCAATGTAGATCAAATGGAATTATAAGAATGAATACAAAAAAGCCACTTTTCCAGTGAAATTCTCACTAGAAAAATGGCTTTTTATGGTAGTTGGTTGCATACTTGTCCAAGTATTATTGCTTGTCCATTTGACCGTTCATTGCTTTTAGCATTTGATTGATTTTCTTTTGTGAAGGCTTTTGACCCATTTGCATCATCATTACTTTTAGCATTTGCTCATTGATTGGTGGATTTTTCTTCAAGTAATCCATCATGTATTTACGTGCAATAAAAAATCCTAATGCAACGCCACCAAGTAAAGCTACCACGATTAGTAAGATAGCTAACCACATTTGCATAAAAAAACTTCCTCCTTCATGTTGTCTCATTACAGTGTACTAAACCATTAGCTATTATACAATATTTGTTTTATGTTTTCCTAGCTTTTATACAAACTTTCTTTCTTTAATCGGGTTTAACCACCCATATTTGTTTGCTTTAAAATCCATTGCTAGGAAACAACGATCATATTTACGAAGGATTTCAAAAAATGCCGTCTCAGCTTCAAAGCTGCCTGTAGACTCTAAATGAATGTAATCATTATGTATCGTTAGTTTTGCAAAGCTATTAAATTCATTCCATTCGAGAGTGTGCATATGACTTTGACGTCTATAATAGGAATAATGAGCTAGGCTTCCTTCAATTTTTTGGTGGATACGTAATGATGGAATCGCCCTTGTAATAAAATCAATTTGCTTATTGAGTATTTCTTTCCGTTCATGTTTAGATTGGTTGTGCTCTAAAAATAAATGATAGATTAGTGATTCCCGTCCAAAGTAATGAGTTGCAAATTCTTCTTCTATTAAATAAATGTGGTATTCTCTCATACTCTTTCCTCCTAATACTATCTGTTAAGAATAGTATATTCGAAAGAGTCTGTGTTTTTTGTCTGACGTTGGAGTAAGAATCGTCTAGTTTTGTCGAAACTTTTGTTTATGTAGAAAAGGGGCCCGAATCGCCCCCTTTTCTTTGCTATTGAAGTAATTGTTTAACACGGTTTACTACATTTTCTACTGAGAAGCCATATTCCTTCAGTACGATTTCACCGGGGGCCGAAGCACCAAATTCATGGATACCAAGAATATCTCCCTCATCACCAGTATACCTTTCCCAACCAAGTGGTGTTGCCATTTCAATCGCTAAACGTTTTTTCACATTTGTAGGAATAACGGACTCTTTATATTCTTTTGACTGGGCCTCGAAGCGATCCCAGGAAGGCATACTTACAACTGACACCTCAATATTTTCACTTGCGAGTTGTTTTTGTGCCTCAACTGCTAGACTAACCTCAGATCCTGTTGCTAATAGAAGAGCCGCTGGCTGTCCAGATTTTGCAGGTGATATCACATAAGCACCTTTCTGAACACCTTCATAAGCTTTCTCGGCTGTTCCTTCTAATGTTGGTAGGTTTTGTCTCGTTAAAATGAGAGCTGTAGGAATTTCTTTCGATTCAATAGCCGTTCTCCATGCAGCTGCCGTTTCATTTCCATCCGCTGGTCGAATGACAGATAAATTTGGCATTGCACGTAATGCTGGCAATTGTTCAACAGGCTCATGTGTTGGTCCATCTTCTCCAACCGCGATACTATCGTGTGTGAAAACATAAGTTACAGGAACTTTCATTAAAGCAGCTAATCGAATCGCTGGTCTTAAGTAATCGGAGAATACAAAGAATGTTCCCCCATATACCTTAACACCGCCATGAAGAGCCATCCCATTTAATGCAGCTCCCATTGCAAACTCACGTACTCCAAACCATATATTCCGACCACTGTAATCCTTAGGCATAAAGTCAGCAGCACCGTTAATCATTGTTTTATTTGATCCCGCTAAATCCGCCGACCCTCCAAAGAATTGAGGCACACTCTTTGCAATAGCATTTAATGCTTCACCAGAAGATGCCCTAGTTGCAAGCTTCTTGCCTACCTCATAAACTGGCAGCGTCTTCTCCCAACCATCAGGAAGTGTACCCTCTATTGCCATTTCTAACTGCTTTCCGAGTTCTGGGTTATTCTCCTTATAACGGCTGAACATTTGGTTCCATTCTTGTTCGCTTTGTTCTCCAGTTCTTTTCACTGTTTCCTCAAAATGAGTATATACCTCACCTGGAACGTGAAAATCATTTTCAAACGTCCAGTTATACGCTTCCTTCGTTAATTTTAATTCATCGGCTCCCAATGGTTCACCATGTGCCTTTGACTTTCCAGCTCGATTTGGAGAGCCATAACCAATTGTTGTTCGAACCTCAATGAGAGCTGGACGTGATAAATCACCTTTAGCCTCTTCAATTGCTTTATCAATCGCTTCTACATCATTTCCATCCTCAACACGTACATATTGCCAGCCATAGGCCTTATATCTTTGTTCGATTGATTCTGAGAAAGCTTGATTAAGATCACCATCAAGTGAAATATCATTGGAATCATACAAAACAATTAGACGACCCAATTTTAAATGTCCTGCTAATGATGAAGCTTCACCTGATACACCTTCCATCAGGTCACCATCTCCACAAATCGCGTATGTATAATGGTTAACAATTTCAAATGAGTCTTTATTATAGACACCTGCTAAATGACGTTCTGCCATTGCCATTCCAACTGCCATTGCAATACCTTGACCGAGCGGGCCAGTTGTTGCATCGACACCAGCTGTATGGCCATACTCAGGATGTCCTGGGGTTTTACTGCCCCATTGGCGAAATTGTTTTAAATCATCAATCGTTAAGTCATAGCCTGATAGGTGCAACATACTATACAATAATGCAGAGCCATGACCCGCAGATAGAACAAATCGGTCACGATTGAACCAATTTGGATTCTTCGGGTTATGTTTCATATGTCGAGTCCAAAGAGCATATGTCATGGGTGCGGCTCCCATTGGCATACCTGGGTGTCCTGAATTTGCTTTTTCAACTGCATCAATAGAAAGTGTTCGAATTGACGCTATCGACAAATCAGTTAGTGAGTGTGTCATAAAAGTAAACATCCTTTCAATAGTTTCTTATGAACTAACATAAAACAAAGCAGTTCTTTCATTGATAGTATGCACAAAAAAAAAGAATACATAGAAATCTATGTATTCTTTATTAATGTAATCTTTTCCGTTTACTTTCTTTCAGTTTTTCTGGGGTTACATCATTACCCTCAGGGTCAACGACTTTTACAGAATGTAATGTATTAGTCATTGAACTTCTAAAAACACGTAAATACTCTTGTCTAAGCTCTTGTTGTTCTTCTTTTTCATTATCCGTAAGACCAACTGTCTTCGCTTTTTTTGCAAGAGCATTGATTCGATCAATTTTATCTTTTGCAAGCATAATTTTACTCCTTGTTTATTCTTTTCTAAATATAGTTCATAGTACTAGATGAAAAGATAATTTACAAGTCATCCACATTACGTATTTAGCTTGCACTAATAATAACCATTCCCATACTTAATAAAACAAATAGTACATAATAGATAAATCCGCCTTGAAATTTCTTTAACATCTTTATTTCACTCCTACAGAATGTTTGTTCGTATTTTATGTTTTTATTATAAACCGAACATTTGTTTTGTGTCAACAAAAATTCGAACTTATGTTTGTATAATCTAGTAAAACATGCTATACTCAACTTAAGAAATTCGGTATTTGTCGAAATTACTTGGTCACCTGAACCGAGAGAGAGATTATGAAAAGAAGATTTAGATACATATAAAATATAAATGCAAGGGGATGAGCGAAGATGACAACGAAGCTTTCTAAAAGACAGCAGGATATATTGAATTACATAAAACAAGAAGTTAAAGAAAAGGGCTACCCACCTTCCGTAAGAGAAATAGGTGAGGCTGTTGGTTTAGCATCAAGTTCAACAGTGCACGGACATTTGTCACGACTTGAAAGCAAAGGGTTGATTCGAAGAGACCCTACGAAACCTCGTGCCATTGAGATTTTACAGGTTGATGAAAATGAAACAATTCCAACTGCAAACGTTGTGAATGTTCCGGTCATTGGTAAGGTTACTGCAGGCCAACCAATTACAGCTGTGGAAAATATTGAAGAGTACTTCCCATTACCTGATCGTTTTGCAGCCCATGATGATCAAATCTTTATGCTTGAGATTATGGGTGATAGTATGATTGAAGCGGGAATCCTTGACGGAGACTATGTGATTGTCAGACAACAGCATTCAGCGAACAATGGGGATATTGTTGTAGCTATGACTGAGGAAGATGAGGCGACTGTAAAACGTTTCTTTAAAGAAAAAGACCATATCCGCTTGCAACCGGAAAACTCAATGCTCGAACCAATCATCCTGAAAAACGTAGCCATACTAGGAAAAGTCATCGGCGTTTACCGTACAATTCATTAATTTAAAAAGGGAACATTTCTAAATGAAATGTTCCCTTTTTATTAGCAAAAAACCCTTAACACAAGAATGTGTTAAGGGTTCATTTATTAATACATTGTCATATACTGCTCTCTCTCCCATGGATGAACCTGGGTACGGAACATGTCCCATTCAATCTCTTTTGCTTCAATGAAGTGTTCGAACAGATGTCCGCCTAATGCTTTGATTAGCACTTCATCCTGCTTTAGCATATCTAATGCAAGAGATAAAGTTGGTGGTAAATCCACAATGCCGGCTTCATTACGCTCTTCTTTATTCATTACATAGATATTTCTGTCAACAGGTGCTGGTGGTGTCAACTTGTTCTTGATTCCATCTAATCCTGCAGCTAATAATACAGCCATTGCCATATAAGGGTTTGCTGCTGGGTCAACTGAACGCACCTCAACACGTGTGCTTAAACCACGTGAAGCCGGGATACGAACAAGTGGACTTCTATTTTGAGCAGACCAAGCTACATAACAAGGTGCTTCATAACCAGGTACTAATCGCTTATATGAGTTTACAGTTGGATTCGTAACAGCTGTAAAATTAGGAGCATGCTTTAAAATACCCGCGATGAAATGTCTTGCATTATCACTTAATTGTAGGTCCGCATTTGGATCAAAGAATGCATTTTCCCCACCTTTGAATAATGATAGATTACAGTGCATTCCTGAACCCGCTACTCCAAATAATGGTTTTGGCATAAAGGTTGCATGTAAACCGTGTTTACGAGCTATTGTTTTTACAACAAGCTTAAAGGTCTGAATTTCATCACATGCTGTTAAAGCATCTTCGTATTTAAAATCAATTTCGTGTTGTCCAGGTGCAACTTCATGGTGAGAAGCTTCAATTTCAAATCCCATTTCCTCAAGCTCTAACACAATATCACGGCGGCAGTTTTCACCAAGGTCTGTTGGAGCTAAGTCAAAGTAACCACCATTATCATTAAGTTCAAGTGTTGGTTCACCTTTTTCATTTAACTTAAATAAGAAAAATTCTGGTTCAGGGCCAAGATTGAAATCCGTAAATCCTAGTTCTTCCATTTCTTTTAAGACTCTCTTTAAATTGTTACGAGGGTCCCCTTCAAATGGAGTACCATCCGCATTATGAATATCACAAATTAAACGAGCAACCTTCCCCTTTTCAGCAGTCCACGGGAAAACTACCCATGTATTTAAATCAGGAAATAGGTACATATCTGATTCTTCGATACGAACAAAGCCTTCAATTGAAGAGCCATCAAACATCATTTTATTGCTCAATGCTTTTTCTAATTGACTTACAGGAATTTCAACGTTTTTGATTGTTCCGAGAATATCTGTAAACTGTAAACGAATAAATTTTACATTCTCTTCATTTGCTAAACGAAAAATATCATCTTTCGTATATTTGGACATTGTGTTTCCTCCCCAAACCTAGTTGTAAGTATAGTTTTGTAATCTATATGCTATTAATGAAAAAATCTCGACATATCATTATGATGCGGACCTGATTGCTTTTTAAATCTTCCAGCTTGTAACAATTCATTCCTTAAAAGTTTTCTCAGCTCAGAATTAGATATTTCCTGCTTCACAGGCTCAACAGGTTTTTCTTCCGTAACTTGCCCGGAATTTCGGACTGCAAATATTTGTTTAATTCCTGCCAAATTGACTTTTTGTTCGATCAAGCTCTTTATTTCAAGTAATCGATCAACGTCATTAAATGAATATAGTCTTCGATTTGTTTCAGTTCTTGCTGGAGAAATCAAACCATTTTCCTCATAATAGCGAATTTGTCTTGCAGATAATTCAGTTAATTGCATGACAATTCCAATCGGAAAGAGTGGCATGGAACGTCGAATTTCGTCACTCATATGGGATCCTCCTTTTCGCAATGAATAAGTTAATATTATATGATGTTAGATTATCTGTCAACTCCATGTTAGAAAACATAACATGAAAATATATAAATAAAAAAGAGGAGATTAATCCTCAGTTTTTATTGAAATTAGTTGTTTAGTAAGTAATTGGTTAAGCGCAAGGCAAATGGCAATTTTCACATGAGAATAGGTAAGTCCACCTTGCACATATGCAACGTATGGAGGACGTGTTGGACCATCCGCTGTTAATTCAATGCTTGCACCTTGAATAAACGTTCCTGCTGCCATGATCACATCATCCTCATACCCTGGCATATAACTAGGATATGGCGTTACATGTGAGTTTATTGGCGATGCATATTGGATTGCTTGACAGAAGGCAACCATCATGTCTTTGTTATCAAATTGAACAGATTGAATTAAATCTGTCCTTTCACAATCCCAGCTTGGCTCTGTTTTTAAACCGATTTTTTCTAATATCGCAGCTGTAAAAACGGCTCCTTTTAATGCTTGTCCAACAATATGAGGTGCAAGGAATAATCCCTGATACATTTCCTGTAGCGAATAAAGAGATGCCCCTGCCTCTGCTCCAATGCCAGGCGACGTCATTCGATATGAGCAAGCTTCAACAAGTTCTTTTTTTCCAACTAAATATCCGCCCGTTTTTGCAAGCCCGCCTCCTGGGTTTTTAATTAGCGAGCCGGCAATTAAATCAGCTCCAACATGACATGGCTCTTGTAATTCAACGAATTCACCATAGCAATTATCAACAAAAACAACAACATCAGACTTAATTTCCTTGACAAACCGGACCATATCTTTTATTTCTGCAATCGTGAAGGAAGGTCTAGTTGCATATCCTTTTGAACGCTGAATTCCAATCATTTTTGTATTTTCATGAATGGCATTTTTAATTGCTTCAAAATCAGGTCTTCCTTCAGGTGTTAGATCGACTTTATTATAGCCAATATGAAACTCCTTTAAGGACCCATTTCCAGTACCTCTAATGCCTACAATCTCTTCTAATGTATCATATGGATTTCCTGTAATATAAAGCAACTCATCATTCGGTCGTAACACTCCAAACAACGCAATTGAAATAGCATGCGTCCCTGAAATGATTTGTGGACGTACAAGAGCGGCTTCACCCCCAAAAATATGGGCGTACACCGCTTCCAATGTATCTCGTCCAATATCATCATAGCCATAACCCGTTGAGGGAATGAAATGAGAATCACTTACTCGATTATCTTGAAAGCTTTTTAATACTCGAAATTGATTATAATCGATATTCTTATCAATCTTCGTATGTACCTTATTAATTTGTTTTTCGGTTTCTTCAACTAATTTCGAAATTAGTTGACCATAATCTAATTCTGTAAACATGATGTTTTCCCCTTTATGAATGAAAATCGTCTAGTTGAACATTCAATGAGTGACTAGGAAAAATAAAACCTGTGCAATCGTATTTTTCCGCTTCTTCATTGTAACGGAGTTCTTTCAAAATCGTTTCTTGTTTTAAATGTGCTAATAGTCTACCTTCCGAGCTAGGTAACGAAACCTTGTATTCTTTCATCTCCTCGATCATCGAATCCTCTACCCTTGTTTTAATCACCACTAAATCATTTTCATCAAATGCACTGACTAAAATGTAGTTAGATGTTGACGAAGGAACAAAATCAGGGTGAATTTTATCTTTTTTATTATATATAGTCAGAATCGGAATTAATTCAACGCCTAGTTCATCTAAAAGCTTTATGACCGTTTTTTCATGATTAAAATAATCAGGATTTGAAGAATCAACCACATGAACAATTAAATCCGCTTCTTTTACCTCTTCTAAGGTAGAGCGAAACGCAGCTATTAGCGAAGTAGGCAAATCTTGAATAAATCCTACTGTATCCGTTAATAGTGTAGTTAATCCACAAGGAAGAATCATTTTACGAGTCATTGGGTCAAGTGTCGCAAACAACAAATTTTCTTCAAATGAATCTGCCTCAGTTAGTCTATTAAATAATGTCGATTTCCCCGCATTCGTATAACCTACCAATGCGATTTGATATGTATTATTTTTCTTTCTTCGTTCGCGATAGCGCTCCCTGTGCTGTACAATAACTGATAATTGATTTTTGATATCATCAATTCGCTTATGAATATGTCTTCTATCGGTCTCAAGTTTTGTTTCCCCTGGACCTCTCGTCCCAATTCCACCACCGAGTCTTGATAATTCAATCCCCTTACCCGTTAATCGGGGTAATAGATACTGGAGCTGGGCTAACTCTACCTGTAATTTTCCTTCTTTTGAATTTGCTCTTGAAGCAAAGATGTCCAGAATCAGCTGGGTTCGATCAATAACTCTGGCATGTAGACTAGAAGATAGATTCCTTACCTGGCTTGGGGATAACTCATCATTAAAAATGATCACATCAGGTTCTAGTTCTTCTTCAAGATGCACTAACTCTTCCACTTTTCCTTTTCCAATGTATGTAGCTGGATGGACTTTTGCACGCTTTTGCGTAACAGTCATCACAACTTGGCCCTTGGCAGTTTTAGTTAATGATTGCAATTCTTCGAGCGAATATTCAAACCGACTTTCGTCTTCATTTTGAATGTGGCAGCCTACGAGTATCGCTTTTTCCATATCTTTCTTTTGTTCGTTTACCAATCAATTTACCTACTTTCATGGAAGGTGATTTTCTTACGTTATCATATCAAATTTATTGAAACTATACCAATTAGAAGTAAAATAAACCGCCTAGTAATAGGCGGCACGTTTATTCTTTGAAAATCAAATCCTGTGTTCTAATTGTCTGAAGGTCCTGTTTACTATACGAATCGTCGATTAATAATCTCATTGCTTGACTTCGAATTGATTTTTCAATGATATTCCGAACATAACGCCCATTACTAAATTTTCCGGGGTAAGAATCCATTTTAACAGCGAGTAAATGCTCTCGTAATTTTCTTTCTGCCTCTGGACTGAATATATATTCACGTTCCACCATCATTTTTGCTGAAATTTCCATTAATTGTTCAACAGTATAATCTGGAAAATCAATAACTAGTGGAAAACGAGAGTATAATCCTGGATTTAAAGATAAGAAATGGTCCATTTCTTTTGAGTATCCCGCTAAAATTAAAACAAATTCGTGCTGCTTATCTTCCATATGTTTTACCAATGTATCAATAGCTTCTTTTCCAAAGTCCTTTTCTCCACCTCTAGCTAGGGAATACGCCTCATCAATGAATAAAATGCCACCAATAGCCTTTTTAATTAAATCTCTTGTCTTTTGTGCGGTATGACCAATATATTCCCCGACCAGATCGGCTCTTTCTGCTTCAATGAGATGCCCTTTTGATAGGAGGTTCATTTGCAGAAATAATTTCCCTAATAATCGAGCAACAGTCGTCTTACCTGTTCCAGGATTCCCTTTAAACATCATGTGTAATGCTTGTTTTCCTACCTTTAAACCCTGTTCTTCTCTTTTTTTATTAATATAAATCCAAGCATAGATTTCCTTTACCATTTTCTTCATTTCATCCATACCTACAAGAGCGCTCATTTCTTCCTCTATTTCTTTTAGAGCTGTATGTTTTGTTTGGATTTTCGTTGAAATGGCTTCTTTAGATGTCGAGTGTAAAACTTTTAATTTCTTTTTCTCTCCATTTAAAACGACATTTATTTGTCCATTGTTCTTCATTGTAATTGGTTGTTGGTCCAAGAGCTCTCACCTCTCATTTCAGTACATTATACGTTGTTGGGTTAATTTCGTGACAAAAGCCCAAGGAAAAAACAAAAGTGCAAGCGCCTATAATATCGGAACATCGACTAACTACCGCCACGTCCTGTGGCGAACATCGATGTCAGCACATCATGTGCAAGTCCGACAAGCATAAGACGTTTTAGAATAGAAGGCGCTCTTTGCCTTCAATTCTAAAGTGGCTTATGACCTCGAGGGGCTAGGCGCTGGAACTGGACTTAAATCGCAAGACTTTTCCTTTTCCCTCTTTATTTCTACAATTTTCTCACTTTTATTACAAAAAACTCTTGCTTTTTGTCAAAGATTGCGCTTTCCCGGAAAATATTCCATAACACTATAAGTATATGAGCCAATTTACAAATCTTGAAGAAAAATTAGACAAGATGAAAAAAACAACCTTACTTGTAAAAGTAAGGTTGTTTTTTCGGAATTATTCAAGCTCAAGTTTAATGTTTTTTTGTGGAGCGAAAGTAGAGATTGCGTGCTTATAAATAAGCTGCTGCTTTCCTTCAGTTTCTAATAGAACTGTAAAGTTATCAAAGCCTTTCACTAATCCTCGTAATTGGTATCCATTTAATAAGAATACAGTTACAAATGTCCCATCCTTACGTAGTGTGTTTAAAATTTGGTCTTGGATATTGATTGCTTGTTTCATGAAATGTCCTCCTCTAGAATCTTCGGCGCAAAGTGCCGAAACTGTCATTGCCCAATTTTTGGACAATCGAATACATCTTATTATTATCTATTCTCTTAAATTCCTAGCTTTCCTGCTATATATTTATAAATTTCATTAAATTTTTCTTCAAACTCATTATTTGCTGACATATCAAACCATTTTACATCCATTTTATTTCGAAACCATGTTAATTGTCGCTTTGCATATCTGCGAGTATTTTGTTTTAGTTGTTGGATTGCTTCTTCTAGGGATGATGACCCATCTAAATAACTATAAAGTTCTTTATATCCAATTGCTTGGATGGATTGGCAATCTCGTAAACCTTGCGAATGGAAAGATGAAACCTCTTCAAGCAGTCCCGACTCTATCATCAAGTCAACTCTATGGTTAATACGATCATACAATTTCTCTCGTTCCATTGTTAATCCAATTAAGGAAACATCATAGATAAGTTCATGCTTTTGCCCCTCCAAATATTCGGTCATTATTTTCCCGGTTGTTTTATAAATCTCTAGGGCTCGAATGACTCTTCTTACATTGTTAGGGTGTATTCGCTCTGCGCTGTCCGGGTCTATCTCTTTTAGTTCCTGATAAAGAGGTTCAACTCCCCTTTCAGCAACTTTTTGTTGGAGTATATTCCGATACTCGGGATTTGAGGCATCATCTGTAAATTGATAATCATATAAGACAGATTGTATATAAAGCCCTGTACCCCCAACAATCATCGGTAATTTACCACGATTATGTACTTCCGTTATTAACTTTCTTACAACCTCTTGAAACTCCGCTACCGAAAAACTCTCATATGGCTCCTTAATATCGATGAGATGGTGTGGTATCCCTTCCATTTCATCTCTTGTGATTTTGGCAGTACCGATATCCATCCCTTTATAAATTTGCATGGAATCTCCACTTATAATTTCGGCATTAAGCTTTTTAGCAAGCTCTATACTTAGTTTCGTTTTTCCAACGGCGGTTGGACCAATTAGAACGACAAGCTTTTCTTTTTTCAATTCTCCCAATCAATCACTACCTTTACCTCAATTCATACTATTATCGTAACATAGATAATAAGACGAATACTAAATTATTATAACCAAATTGACTTAGAAAATAACAATTTTCTTTAACCTTTTCAATAGTTTCCTACTACTTTTGTCTTATAAAGCGAAAACTCGACTATTTAGCGAGTTTTCCGCCATTTTATATGGTATATTTACATGACTCGTTTGAACATTTTTTCCATTTCATAGGTCGAATGGTGTATGATGATTGGTCGACCGTGCGGGCATGTAAACGGATCACTTGTTTTACGGAGCGTTTCAAGTAATGCAAATATTTCATCGTTGCGTAAATGATGGTTCGCTTTTATAGAAGCTTTACAGCTCATCATAATCGCTGCTGCTTCTCTCAGTTTTTTAATATCTATCTTCTTATCATTAAGCACTTGTTCGATAATTTCCTCAATGACTTCCTTTTCATCACCTTTTGGAAACCATTGTGGGTGTGAGCGGACAATGTAACTGTTATGGCCGAATGGTTCTAGGAAGATTCCAACCTGTTCTAAATCTTGCTGATGCGCATTTATGTTGATACATTCGTCAGTTGAATATTCCAATGTAATCGGAAGAAGAAGCTCCTGAAGATCAGAAAAATTTTCTCCGACCCGTTCTTTGAAATATTCATATTTAATTCGCTCCTGAGCAGCATGCTGATCGATTATATATAAACCATTCTCATTTTGAGCAAGAATATATGTTCCATGCATTTGACCGATTGGATACATAACTGGTACCCGTTCAGCTTCGTTTACATTGATTTCAGTACTTTCGAAATCCTTCTCTTCATCCTCATCCAAGGTAACAGTAGTTGTGTAGTCACTTTCTTCAATTACCAATTTTTCCCTATCGTATGGTTTTTCTTCATAAATAGATGGAATTACCTGAGTTGGTGTTTCGATTTTAGGTTCTTCTTTCCTCGAATCCTGTTGAAGTGTCTCAACAAATTTAGGGACAAATGGTTGCTGTTCTCGTGGTTCTGTTTTTATCGAATGCTGAAATACAAATTGTTGCTGCTCCGATTTTTGAACTTCCTTCTTCTTCGGATTTATAGCATCCGGAATTAGTTGTTTATGTTTAAAAACATCCTTAATTCCTTGATCAATTAATTGATTAAGTTCTTGTTCTTTACTAATTCTAACCTCTAGTTTTGCTGGATGGACATTCACATCAACTAACAATGGGTCCATCTTAATATCGAGCAAGACAATTGGAAATCTTCCAATCGGTAACAGGGTATGGTAGCCTTGCTGAATAGCCTTTACTAGTGGATAATTTCTTATATATCTACCATTAATAATGGTTGATATATAGTTTCTCGATGCCCTTGTAACTTCAGGCATAGATATAAAGCCTTCTACATTAAAGTCTAATGATTGCAAATGAATAGGCACCGTTTGCTTTGCAATTCCTGGACCATAGATTGCAGCAAGTACTTGTCTCACATCTCCATTACCACTTGTATATAAAAGTCGTTTTCCATTATGCAATAACCGAAAGGAAACTTCCGGGTGAGCAAGAGCAATCCGGTTCACAGCATCGGTAATATTGCCAAGCTCTGTATGAACGGTTTTTAAATATTTTAAGCGAGCTGGTGTATTAAAAAAGAGATTAGAGACCGTGATGTCAGTTCCTTTACGACTATTTGTTGCCTTTTTCTCTACAAACTGACCACCTTTTATGAGGATATGAGTACCTGAATTGTCTCCTGTACTGGTCTTCATCTCAAGTTCAGAGACAGAGGCAATACTAGGTAGTGCCTCACCTCTAAACCCTAATGTCCGAATTCGAAATAAATCATTTTCGTCCTTTATTTTACTTGTTGCATGACGATGAAAGGCATTCACACAGTCTTCACTATCCATGCCGTCACCATTGTCAATAATTCGAATTTTGGAAAGGCCTGCTTCTTCTATTTCAATTTCGATAACAGTACTGTTTGCGTCAATGGCATTCTCAACTAATTCCTTCACAACTGAGGCAGGCCTTTCCACTACTTCCCCTGCTGCTATTTTATTTGAAAGAAGGTCATCTAGTAAAACGATTTTCCCCATGCCTTCACCTCATTTTCTATAAGGTTGTTCAAAAAATCACCAAATGATAAGCTGTGAATCTCTGCGTCACTCGGCCTCTCCGGTCCTCATGTATTAAAAGCATACACTCCGGTCCTCGAGTCGCGAGTTCCTTGACCTTCTTGCTTCTGATTCGTTGATTTTTTGAACCTTTATTTTTATCCTTTAAGTTGTTTCTGAATTTCGTATAACTTATTGATGGCCTCTAATGGTGTTAGTCCTAAAATATCCATATCTTTGATGGATTTCAAGACATCCTTTTCCTTAGAAGACACATGCTTTTCTTCTTTTTGATAGGACGACTTTGTTTCCCCAAAAAATGAAAGCTGTAGATTATCCGTAAGATCCATAGATTCTTCCTTTGTTACAGCTATTTCTTTTTCACCTTGTTCAAGATGATTTAATATTTCTTTTGCGCGTTCAATTAAGTTTTCAGGGAGCTCAGCAAGTTTTGCTACATGGATCCCATAGCTTTTATCTGCAGCGCCTTCTTTAATTTTATGGAGGAAGACAACATTATCATTTTCCTCTATCGCACTTACATGAACATTTACTAAATCTTCTAGCCCCGCTTCTAAATCAGTTAGCTCATGATAATGTGTAGAGAACAATGTGTGTGCTCCGATATTTTGGTGAATATATTCAATAATAGCTTGTGCAAGAGCCATTCCGTCATAAGTAGATGTCCCACGTCCAATTTCATCAAATAATAATAAGCTTTTCGATGTTGCGTTGACAATGGCATTTTTTGCTTCAAGCATTTCTACCATAAAAGTACTTTGTCCAGAGATTAAGTCATCTGCGGCACCGATACGAGTAAATACTTGATCATATATCGGTAAAACAGCCTCACTTGCTGGGACAAAACAACCAATTTGTGCCAAGATTGAGGTAAGTGCAATCTGTCTCATATAGGTACTCTTACCAGACATATTTGGTCCCGTAATAAGAAGCAATGACCGTCCTTGCTCCATCACACAATCATTTGGAACATATTCCTGTGCCTGCATCACTTTTTCAACAACCGGATGACGGCCATCTTTAATATAGAGCTTGTCCTCAGAAAAATGAGGCATACAATAATGGCGTTCTTCACTAATCGTTGCAAAGCATTGCAGCACATCAAGCTCACTAATAACCTTTGCTAAAGCCTGAAGTCTTGGGATATAGCTCTTCACTTGTTCGCGAATATCAACAAAAAGATCATATTCTAATTGGACAATCTTTTCCTCTGCTTCAAGAATTAATGTTTCTTTTTCTTTAAGCTCAGGGGTGATAAAACGTTCCGCATTCGTTAGAGTTTGTTTTCTTTCATACAGACCTTCGGGCAAGTACTGTAAATTGGACTTTGTCACTTCGATATAATATCCAAAGACACGGTTATATCCAATCTTTAAAGACTTTATTCCCGTTTTCTCTCGTTCCTGTTTTTCTAACGACGCAATCCATGTTTTACCATTACGACTTGCATCACGATATTGGTCAAGGGTGGCATTGTAGCCATCTTTAATAATATCTCCTTCTTTGATGGACATCGGAGGTGATTCCTTAATGGAACGATTGAGAAGGTCGGTTAATGATTCACAAAGGTCCATTTGCTTACTGAGATTGTCTGCATATGGATGCTTCAACTGTGTTATAAGTTGATAAATTCCTGGAGCCTGCTCAAGTGACTTTTTCAGTTGTAAAAGGTCTCTAGCATTTACATTTCCGTAAGCTACACGACCAGCCAGTCGTTCAAGGTCATATACTTCCTTCAATAGATCCCTTAATTCTAATCTTTCAAAATAGTGATCAATAAAGGTTTGAACCATGTTAAGCCGGGCTTCAATTTCATGTTTATTTAATAAGGGTCTGTCGATCCAATGTTTTAACAGACGCCCTCCCATTGCAGTAACGGTTTGGTCTAGAAGCCAAAGTAATGAACCCTTTTTCCCTTTATTACGAATCGTTTCAGTAAGCTCAAGATTACGTTTTGAATATAGATCAATTTTCATGAATTGATTCGTATAAAAAATACGTACCTGTTGAAGGTGATCTAGTGAGCGCTTTTGCGTTTTTATTAAATAATTTAATAATCTTCCAAAGGTAAGGATCATTTTCTCGTCCTCAAGTCCCTCGGTAAGCTGTTGTAAATGTTCAGCAACTGTACAATTATCTTCATACGAAATCGTTACGTGGCACCGTTCTATCATTGCTTTCTTATATTTATCGTCAAACTCGGTTGAAACAACAACCTCTTTTACACCATTCGCATAAATTTCTCCGATTACCTCTTCAAACTGGGTAGACAATAATGAGACCCTGTTTTCACCTGTTGTTAAGTCAGTTAATGCAAATCCGAAAGAATCGTCTGAAAAGCTTGAAACAGTTGCTAGAAAATTATTTTCTTTATCTAGTAGGTTTTTACCATCCATCACAGTTCCAGGTGTAATTAACTGAATAACTTCTCGTTTTACGACACCTTTTGCCTGTTTTGGATCTTCTGTTTGCTCACAAATCGCAACTTTATGTCCTTGATTCACTAATTGTTCAATATATCCTGCAGCTGAGTGATAAGGAACCCCGCACATCGGGATTTTTTCTTCGACACCACCATCTCTAGCCGTTAACGTTATTTCTAATATTTGTGATGCATTAATGGCATCATCAAAAAACATTTCGTAAAAATCACCTAGTCTAAAAAATAAAAAGGCATCCTGATAATCTGCCTTAATCGTTAAATATTGCTTTATCATCGGCGTATACTCTGCCATATTAAAAATCCCCCAACAACAATCAAATGCGCCTCGGCGTATTTGCGCCCGATTTTTAGGCCCGCAGGAAGTGGGTCATAAAGACGTTGCCACAGGAAGTGGCGTTTTTAGTCTTTGAACTTACTGCTCGAAAAATTTCCTTTGAAAAATCGTGGCATCCGCCGGAGGCTTTGACTTTACTTAGTCGGCCGCCCGACTCAGTAAAGTTTTATCTTCCAATATTATAACATAACTTAAAAAAGGAAAGGGGAGGACTTGTCTTCCATTAAATGAAAAAAAACTAGGAAGTCATGCCTCCTAGTTTCCAATTATTCTTCTAAATCGCCAACTAAGAAGTCAGGATTTAAATCCTCGAATTCTTCGTCGTCTACATCCCAATCCTTATCATCATGATAGCATCCATCTGGATTCACATGTACGCAAACCTTTGTTTCTCCAATAATCTCTGCAAGTAATTCTCTTTCAACCTCAACGAGAATTTTGTTACCGTTTGGAGATATCGTGCACTCTAGGCAGTTTGGCTGTTGTAACACATCAACAATCACGTCACAGTCATCACCTAAGAAGTTCTCATCTCTATACTTAAGTTTGATGTAGTCTGTGTATGAAAGTGTTTCAGTCACAACCTCAGTTTTTGTATTGTTACCATAAGAATACCACACGTTGACATCAAATTTACCATGCACGACTACTTTGTTACCTTCCTTCTCAGCGTCATAACAGTGGTTAATGATCCAACATCCCAAAATGCTTGATGGGTGGTGAGGTGGCGAAATGGTATAAGTAGACTGTGAAAATTTACGTCCTTTACCTACAACAGCTTTAGTGATAATCTCTCTGTATTCAGACATTCGAACAAACCCTCCTCAATCAATCTTCAATTCATCCTATGCGGGACATTTGACTAGTGTGCTAAAGACTGATTTCTTTTTAAAAACTTTTTGCAAGTCCTTCGATGCTTTTCTTATGAGTACACCGAAAAAAGTTGAATAAACAAATCAAAGTAAGTACTAAAAAAATGCATTGTCGTTCTCTTTATACTTCACCTTACGATTACCGTATAGTTCATTGTATGCGGGTTCGCCCATTTATGTACCTTTTTTTCAAAGCCGTACAAGCAAAAAATAAAACCTGAAGAGAGACATGCTCTACAAATAAAAAGAGACAAAAGCTTAACGCTTTTGTCTCTTTATTATTTAGTGGCAGCCACAGCCGCTATTGTTATTCACTTTTGAACCAGTTTCTCCAGCTAACAAATCTCCACCAGTAGATGTAATAATCTCATTTGTTACATTGTTAGAAATGGTATGTGCCACAAGCTGTAAAAGATCATTCACTTCAATCTGTGAATTCTTAAATTCTTCTACAACCGGAATGCTGTCTAGTTCTGCTTGAAGATTATCAATCTTTTCTTCAACTTGCTTTAATGCTTCAGACTTTCCAAAATGCTGAAAATTGACAGCTTGTTTTTGTAAGCTTTTAATGGTTTCAATAATTTCTTGAACTTTTTTATTCTGGTTTATTTGTGCTTCTGCACGCTTGAAAAAGTCAACTTCTTGTGTTTCTGCAATCATTTTTGCTAGTTCTGTTGCGCGTTCAACGATTTGTTCTTTTGTGAATTGTGCCATTTTAGTTCACCTCTACCGCTTCTTCGATCATTTCTCCATCTAGTGTCCAGGTCTTCGCTTGAATAATTTTCACTTTTACAATCTTACCAATTGCAGACTTTGGACCTTTGAAGTTAACCAATTTATTTTTACTTGTGTATCCAGCAAGTACTTCTGGATTGTTTTTGCTTTCACCCTCTACAAGAACTTCTACAGTTTGACCTTTGTATGCAAGATTTTTCTTTGCAGAAATCTCATTAACAAGTGCGTTTAGACGTTGAAGTCTTTCCTTTTTAACTTCCATTGGAATATTATCTTCCATTTTGGCAGCTGGAGTTCCTTCACGTGGTGAATAGATGAAGGTATAAGCTGAATCAAATTCTACCTCTCTATATAAGGAAAGTGTTTCTTCGAATTGTTCATCCGTTTCATTTGGAAAACCAACAATAATATCGGTTGTAAATGAAGCATTCGGAATTTGTTCTTTCATTTTGCGAACTAGCTCTAAATATGTTTCTCTTGTGTATTTACGTGACATTAATTTTAATACTTGTGAGCTTCCAGATTGTACTGGAAGATGAATGTGCTCCATAAGATTTCCACCTTTAGCGAGCACTGAAATTAAATGATCATCGAAATCACGTGGGTGACTTGTTGTGAAACGAATACGCGGGATATCAATCTTACGCAACTCGTCCATTAAGTCACCTAAACCATATTTAATATCTTCAAAATCTTTACCATACGCATTTACGTTTTGGCCAAGTAAGGTAATCTCTTGATAGCCTTGTCTTGCTAGGTGACGTACTTCTTCAATGATATCTTCTGGGCGACGGCTACGTTCCTTACCACGAGTATAGGGAACGATACAGTACGTACAGAATTTGTCACATCCATACATAATGTTTACCCAACCCTTGATATTTCCTTTACGTACTTTTGGAAGGTTTTCAATGATGTCCCCTTCCTTAGACCAAACCTCAACAACCATCTCTTTACTGAACATTGCTTCTTTAACAATATAAGGAAGGCGATGAATATTATGGGTACCAAATATCATATCAACGAATTGATGTTTTTCGAGGATTTTATTCACAACTGATTCCTCTTGGGACATACATCCACAAACACCAATTAAAAGATTAGGATTTTCAAGTTTTAAAGGTTTTAAATGACCGATTTCACCAAATACTTTGTTTTCAGCGTTTTCACGGATCGCACATGTATTTAGTAAAATGATGTCGGCATCCTTCGTATTTTCAGTAGGCTCATAACCCATTTCCATAAAAATGCCAGCCATTATTTCCGTATCATGTTCATTCATTTGACAACCATAAGTACGGATTAAAAAGCGTTTTCCTTTTCCTGCATTCTTCATATCTTCAGGAATCGAAAACTCTTTTAAGTAATTGACTTGTTCTTTACCACGCTTCTTCGCATCCTTTAGTGAAGGTGGTTGGTAAACGGATTGAAAATACTTGCTGTAATCCTTTTCGGATTTTTTGTCCGCAGGTTTTACTTGAGTACTTTCAAGACGTTGTTTTTCGTTCATGTTGTATCTCCTTTCTTTATCGAAAAACTACATTTTCAAAAAAATAAAATTCCATTTTACTAGTATAAGGTTTAACAAGTATTAATACAATAAAACCGTATAAATGTAGAAAAATGTACAATTTTAGCAGTTTTAAGTAATTTATTCTACTAACAGACACACATGCCTATTTTATCATTCAACAATTAACGAGTAAAGATATAAAGAATTATGAAAGACTAGTGTAGTCATAAGGCCGATTTTGACTGAAACTATATTAAAAACCCTACTAAGAGAATCGTTCTTAGTAGGGTTTGGTTTATATTACATAAATTCTGCAACTAGTTTATTAAACTTTTCTTCATCTAAATTCAAGTCTGCATGTACAAGCGGCGCTTCACCATATCCGTGTACAAGTTCTTGATAGGAAGGTTTTTCTGTATTTTGATAGATGAGCCCCGTAACAAGACTGTTATGCTTCATCAACGTTTGCATAGCTACTGATCGGTCTGAAGGATCGTATCCCTCAACATCGCCTAATTTTGTTAAGTTTTCTTTAAACCAGTCATATGTATTGACTTTATTATAAGTTACACATGGGCTAAATACATTGATTAAAGAAAAACCTTTGTGCCTGATTCCAGCCTCAATTAGTGCTGTTAAATCTTTAAGGTCAGTTGAGAAGCTTTGTGCAACAAAAGTAGCACCAGCTGTTAATGCCATTTCCATGACAGAAAGTGCAGACTCAATGGAGCCTTTTGGAGTACTCTTTGTTTTAAAGCCCATTTCACTTCTTGGAGAAGTTTGACCTTTTGTTAAACCATAGATTTGGTTATCCATAACAATGTATGTGATGTCTATATTACGACGAATTGCATGGATTGTATGGCTCATCCCAATTGCATATCCGTCACCGTCACCACCAGAAGCTATAACAGTTAAATCACGGTTTGCCATTTTTACGCCTTGAGCAATTGGTAAAGAACGTCCATGAATCCCATGTAATCCATAAGCATTGATATATCCAGAAATACGTCCAGAACATCCTATACCTGAAATCACAGCTAGCTGTTCAGGCTCAAGTCCAACATTTGCAGAAGCACGTTGAATCGCTGCTTGTACGGAGAAGTCTCCACAACCTGGACACCAGTTAGGTTTTACATTATTCCGAAAGTCTTTAAATGTTGCCATATTAGAACAACTCCTTACATTTTGTGTGAACTTCATGAGGTAGGAATGGATTACCGTCATACTTTAAGAAGTTAGTAATCTTGTCTGCATGTCCTACATTCATCTTCATAATGTTTGCGAGCTGACCAGTAGCATTATTTTCAACCACTAATACTTTCTTAGCTGATTGAATTAACGGTAAAATTTCTTCAGTTGGGAAAGGATGGATTAAACGAACTTGAGCATGATTCACTTTAATACCATCATTTTCAAGACGAGACATTGCTTCTTCAATCGCACCACGAGTTGAGTTAAAACCTACAACTAAAAGGTCCGCCTCTTCATGTTTAACGTTTTTATGAACAGGTGTATTGAAACGGATGTTTTTAGTCTTTTTAAGTCGTTTTTCCATTTGATCCTTACGGTTGCTTGCAGCCTCAGATGGCTTACCTTGTTCGTTATGTTCAACACCAGTTACATGGTGGATTCCATTCTTTACACCAGGTACTACACGTGGTGAAATTCCACTCTCGGTAACTTCATAGCGTTTGAAGTATTCTTTATTCTCTAATTCTGGTAATTCGTCATCAAGAAGTAGATTACCACGTCTGATTTCAATTTTTGAATAATCAAGTGGTTCAACAGTTTGCTTACCTAATGAAAGCTGTAAATCTGTTAGGAAAATAACCGGACACTGATATTCTTCTGCTAGGTTAAATGCTTCAATAATGTCATAAAATGCTTCCTGAACAGTACTTGGAGCCATAACAATCTTAGGTATTTCACCATGTGTGCCATAAATCATTGCCATTAAGTCTGATTGCTCTTGCTTAGTTGGAAGACCTGTACTTGGACCTCCACGTTGTGTATCAATAATAACAAGCGGAGTTTCAGTGATACCTGATAATCCGATTGATTCCATCATTAACGATAATCCCGGTCCAGCAGAAGCAGTAAATGCACGAACACCTGCGTAGTTAGAACCAATCGCCATTGTACATGCAGCAATTTCATCTTCTGTTTGGATAACTGTTCCACCAAACTCAGGTAACTTGCTAATTAAGTATTCCATGATTTCAGAGGCTGGTGTAATTGGATATGCAGGCATAAATCTTGCTCCACCCGCTAGAGCACCCAAAGCGATAGCATCATTTCCAATCATGAACATACGTTGCTTGCCGTCTGCTTTTTCTAATTTCATTATTACATCTTCACTAAGTAGATCATTTAGGAATTCTGCACCAGCTTTGATTGCTTCCATGTTCTTCTCAACAACTTGCTGTCCCTTACGTCCAAAAATTTCATCTACCACATTTAGGTACACATTTAAATCAAGATCTAATAATGAGCTAGTAGCTCCAATTGCGACCATATTTTTCATTAGAGACGTGCCAAGTTCAGTTGCAATTTCAGTAAAAGGAACAGAATACAGATGAACATTAGTATTTTCAGGAATGGTTGGGCCGAATTTAGCATCTGCCAATACTACCCCACCATCGCGTAACTCATGAAAATTAAAATCAATAGTTTCTTGGTCAAAAGCTACTAAAATATCAAGATCATCAGATATTGCACGAACTTGAGTTGTACTCACACGAATTTTGTTATTTGTATGTCCACCTTTAATACGTGATGAAAAGTGGCGATAACCGTATAAATAGTAACCTAAACGATTCAGAGCGATGGAAAAGATTTCCCCCGTACTCTCAATTCCTTCCCCTTGTTGTCCGCCAACTTTCCACGAAAGTTGATTGATCATGACTTACACCCCTTTGGAATACGTTATATATAATATTTTTATTAATTATTAAGCATAGCACCTTCCAACTGAGTTGTATTGAATGTATTATGTAAATTCTATTGAATGAAAATGGATCATTTCTTACGACAAATTAGGAAAAAAATACCAATTTAGAAGTATAAAATGCTATCCAAATCTATACTGTTGGATATGTACTAAACGCTTTCAATTCTAGACCTATCAACGAAAAAAAGCAACCCTTAGCAAGTAAATTATGGTGAAAAATGCATATTTTTTTATTTTTCAATCAATTTCATATTAAACCGATATAAAATGATTATTTTATGCTGGTAAATTCGCTACAAAATTTTGATACAAAAATTTTTTCACTTGGATTTCAGAGTAATATTTAAGTAATTTATTTACAAGTCCTTCATACCCTGAAAAGTTTTCAAGTCCAATAGTTGTCTCTGTTATTCCATCAAAATCAGACCCAAATCCAACATGATTTTCTCCGCCTAATGAACAAATATAATCAAGATGCTTGATTACATCGTCGATAGTTGCTGTATCTCGATTGCTTAAAAATTGGGGGACAAACGTAATTCCAATCATACCGTTCTTTTTAATTAATGCTAGAATTTGTTCATCCAGTAAATTACGACGGTGATTACAAATTGCCATTGCATTTGAATGAGATGCAATCGGGTAATCTGCAACTTCCATTACATCCCAAAATCCTTTAATCGATAGATGTGATACATCTGTCCATATCGACGCCTTATTGTGTTCTTTTACAACCTCTATACCAAAGCTTGATAACCCCGCTCCACGTGGTTCACCTACGCCATCTGCGACAAAATTGGCATAATTCCATGTTAATCCAACAGAGGATACTCCTAGCCTTAATAATGTTTGTAACTTTACGATACTTTGATCAATTGCATCGCAGCCTTCCAATGTTAAAAAAGCACCTATTTCATCCTCTTTTAAAGCTAAAATATCTTCTTTTGTCCTTACCACCTTTAATAACGGAGAAGGCGCAACTACTTTATTATTAAAAATTTCTACCATCTCTAATGCCACTTCAAATCGACTTTCTGGTTTTACTTCTTCTGGGATATAGATCGCAAAACTTTGCACCTTGCTGCCAGAAGCTTTTAATCGATCATAGTTAATATGTAATTTTGGTGAATTTGCAAAATCAATAGTAGGGTCCATCCACATTTTATATAAAACATCAGAATGGGCATCGAATATTTTCACACAAATCAGCTCCTTTCCCTTTATTTTACACAAAAATACCTGTCTGTCACATTCGACAAACAGGCCACTTATCCACTACTTAACCACTTTATATAAAAGTACATAGTATTATCGTGGTTCAACGATTAATTTTATAGCGGTTCTTTCTTCACCATCAATTAGAATATCAGTAAACGCCGGAATACAAATTAGGTCCACTCCACTCGGTGCTACAAATCCTCTAGCTATCGCTACTGCTTTCACTGCCTGATTCAATGCACCAGCACCAATCGCTTGGATTTCTGCAGCTCCTCTCTCACGTAAAACACCCGCAAGTGCCCCTGCTACAGAGTTAGGATTAGATTTTGCTGAAACTTTTAATATTTCCATTTCTACTTTCCTCCTTGTTCTTTACAATGTTCCATGAGTGACAGGTAGAACCATACAAATGAATCACCACCGCTAAATTTGCGATTTAGTTTTTACATATTCTCTTAGATTTTAAATTAATCGCAAACCCTTCCAGAGGCTATCTTTATTCAACCAGGGATTACCCGAGTCTGAATTGAATAACGAATAATGATCCCATAACTACTATATTCACTAGAAACTACCAGTATTCCTGCTTGTTCCTAATATTTTTCTAAAAATTCAAAAACTTGGTGAAATCAAGAAAAAACCAAGATATCTCAGTGATACCTTGGTCAGAAATAATTAATCAAAAAATGGATGATCATCATTAATAAGAATTCGTTGAATGCTCTTTGCAGACCCACTTTTAGGGTCAACATCAATAAGTACTCCGTTTAATTGAGTTCGTCCTTCAACGACCTCAAAACGAACTGGTAATGCTGTCTTAAATTTATGAATCACCGCTTCTTTATCCATCCCTAGTATTCCATCATACGGGCCAGTCATACCAACATCTGTGATAAACGCAGTACCTTTTGGCAACACACGGTTATCAGCGGTTTGAACATGTGTGTGCGTGCCAACAACTGCTGTTACCCTCCCATCAAGATACCAGCCCATAGCGATTTTTTCACTTGTCGCTTCCGCATGAAAGTCTACAAAAATAATGGAGGTTCTCTTATGTGCTTCCTCAATTAACTCATCGCACTTTTTAAATGGATCATCAATAGCAGGAAGAAATGTGCGCCCTTGCAAATTAATAATCGCAACTTCCTGTCCATTGACCTTGCTATAGATGATCCCCTGTCCAGGTGTTCCTTCAGGGAAGTTCGCAGGTCGTATCATGTTTTTAGCTGTATCAATAAACTCAAAGATATCTTTGTTATCCCATGTATGATTCCCTAACGTAATGGCTTGAGCACCATTCTCTAAAAATTGATTATATATTTTCTTCGTTATTCCCCTACCAGACGCTGCATTTTCTCCATTAATAATCGTTAGTGCTGGATGGAATTTTGCCTTAAGTTTCGGAAGATATTCGCGAATCATATCTCTTCCTGGTGAGCCAACGACATCACCAATAAATAAAATCTTCATGTAAAAGCCCCTTTCACTATAAAGTGAAGCACAAAAATAAAAAAATCTCAACGTCCCAGGCGATATTTATGAAAAAATTCAACAAGGACATGTTAAGTAAAACAAAAAAAAGTGGTCAAAATCGACCACTTTTATTTTGCGTATTCAACTGCTCTTGTTTCACGAATTACAGTAACCTTGATATGACCCGGATAATCCAACTCTTCTTCAATTCGTTTACGGATATCACGAGCTAAACGATGTGCATTTAAGTCATCGATTGTATCAGGTTTTACGATAATTCTAACTTCACGTCCTGCTTGAATTGCAAAGGATTTTTCAACGCCTTCATACGACTCTGAAATTTCCTCAAGCTTTTCTAAACGGCGGATATAGTTTTCAAGTGTCTCACTTCGTGCACCTGGTCTTGCTGCAGATAAAGCATCTGCTGCTGCAACCAATACAGCTATAATTGATGTTGGTTCTGTATCACCATGGTGGGAAGCAATACTATTAATTACAACTGGATGCTCTTTATATTTCGTGGCGAGTTCTACACCGATTTCAACGTGACTACCTTCCACTTCATGGTCAATCGCTTTACCGATATCATGTAGTAGTCCAGCACGTCGAGCCAATGTTTCATCTTCACCTAACTCAGCAGCCATTAAGCCTGCTAAGAACGATACTTCCATTGAGTGTTTTAAGACATTTTGGCCATAGCTTGTACGATACTTCAAGCGACCTAAAATCTTAATTAAATCCGGATGGAGTCCATGAACACCAACCTCAAAGGTTGTTTGTTCACCCACTTCACGAATATATTCGTCTACCTCACGTCTTGATTTGTCTACCATTTCTTCAATACGCGCAGGGTGAATACGTCCGTCTTGCACAAGTTTTTCAAGTGCGATTCTCGCTGTTTCACGTCGAATTGGATCAAAGCCAGATAAAATAACTGCCTCTGGTGTATCATCGATGATAAGGTCAATACCCGTTAATGTTTCAAGTGTACGGATATTTCGTCCTTCTCTACCAATAATACGTCCCTTCATCTCATCATTAGGCAAGTTAACTACAGACACTGTAGTTTCTGCTACATGATCAGCGGCACATCTTTGAATTGCAAGAGAAAGTACTTCTTTTGCTTTCTTATCAGATTCTTCCTTTGCACGATTTTCTGCTTCTTTAACCATCATAGCTATATCATGGGAAAGCTCGTTTTCAATACGTTCAAGGATGATTTGCTTTGCTTCTTCACGTGTTAAGCTAGAGATCCGCTCAAGTTCGGCTTGTTGCTTGTGTACCATCTCTTCCACTTTGCTTTCCATCTCTTCAATATGCTGTTGTCTTTGAGCGAGAGAATCCTCTTTCTTTTCTAGCATGGATTCACGTTTATCTAATGTTTCATCCTTACGATCAAGGTTCTCTTCTTTCTGCAATAAACGATTTTCTTGTTTTTGTAGTTCGTTTCTTCGATCACGGATTTCCTTTTCTGCCTCTGTACGAAGTTTGTGAATTTCATCCTTTGCCTCTAACAGTGCTTCCTTCTTTAATGAATCTGCTTCTCTATTCGCATCTTCAATAATTTGTTCGGCAACACTTTTTGCACCAGCAATTTTAGTTTCGGCAATAGACTTACGAACATAAAAGCCAACAATCGCACCGACGATCAGGCCAACCAAAGCGGAGATGATTATAGAAATGGGATCCATCTTCTTCACCTCCTCTTGCTATAAACTTTTTCTTGCTAGATCAAAATGTCGGCATGTATATTTTACAATATACAGCACAAAGGCTTTTTAAGCTAATCAGATTCTTAGGTTACGACCGAAAGCAGCTCAGACTACTCCGGGTCTGAATAGCAAAAGCTCAAACCGAGTTTTGCTTCTAACGTTTTAATTCTAACAAAATGTAAAATATACATTTTAATTGTAAATCTGTGAATTTTTATTGTCAAGGCCTGTCAGAAATAGTATTACATGAAAATGGAAATTTTATTGATTAATCATGTGTTTATAAAGGGTTTTGGAAGGAAATGAGGTTTTTCTATCGTGTTGAAAAAAGTAAGTTAATGGGGAAAATAAAGAAGAGACACATTAGCTGTGCCTCGACTTTGATGATTAGTCTTGTAAATCAAACTCTTCCTGTTCCTCATCTGCTGGTGCAACTTTAACACCGTCAAGTCCATAATGATTTCTAATTTGCTGAAGGATTTCATTACGAACATCAGGGTTTTCTTTTAAGAATTGTTTTGCATTTTCGCGACCCTGACCAACTCTTTCTTCATTATAAGAATACCAAGAGCCACTCTTTTGGACGATATCAAGTTCCGAACCGATATCAATGATTTCGCCCTCAATTGAAATTCCTTCTCCGTACATAATGTCTACTTCAGCTGTTTTAAATGGTGGTGCTACTTTATTCTTAACAACCTTCACTTTTGTTCTATTACCAACAAGTTCATTACCTTGTTTTAATTGTTCCGCACGACGAACTTCTAGTCTTACAGAAGAATAGAATTTAAGCGCACGTCCGCCTGGGGTTGTTTCTGGGTTTCCGAACATAACCCCAATTTTTTCACGGACCTGGTTAATGAAAATTGCAATTGTATTTGATTTATTAATTGCACCTGAAAGCTTACGTAATGCTTGTGACATTAAGCGGGCTTGTAGACCCATATGGGAATCTCCCATTTCACCTTCAATTTCTGCTTTTGGAACAAGTGCTGCAACAGAGTCAACTACTAAAATATCGACTGCACCACTACGTACTAATGCTTCAGCTATCTCTAATGCTTGTTCACCAGTGTCAGGCTGCGATAATAATAGTTCATCAATGTTTACACCTAATTTTTGTGCATATGCTGGATCAAGCGCATGTTCCGCGTCAATAAACGCTGCTTGTCCACCAGTTTTTTGTACTTCAGCAATCGCATGAAGTGCTACAGTTGTTTTACCAGAGCTTTCTGGTCCATATATTTCAATTATCCGTCCTCTTGGATATCCTCCAACACCTAATGCTACGTCTACTGCTAGTGAACCACTTGATATAGTGGAAATTCTACGATCAGTTTGTTCTCCAAGCTTCATGATTGAGCCCTTACCAAACTGTTTCTCTATCTGCTTCAATGCCATTTCTAAGGCCGCTTGACGATCACTCACTATATTTCCTCCTTTATTCGTGAAACTATTATTACTATACAATGTTTTGTTCGATTTGCCAAGCAAAAAGTCGAACATTTATTCGCTTTTTTTTATTAATAGTTTTTTCCCATAAATCCAATTTTTGATAGTCGAAAATAATATTTTCAAAGAGATAGAGACCACCAAATTTGAATTTCAGCTCTTCAAAAATAGTAAAGCGATGATAAAAAATGACGTAAGCCGATGCACACTTACGTCATTTTATAAATATTTTCCAACTTAATCATTCTATTTATTTTGAATGTTCTTCTTCCCATACCTTATCCAGAACTTGATTAAACACCTCAACTGGTTGAGCACCAGAAACAGCATACTTGTTATCAATTACAAAGAAAGGAACACCTTGTACACCAACCGAACGCGCCTCAGAGATATCATTCGTCACCTGATCAGTATGTTCTTTACTTCCCATGACTTTGCGTACTTGCGCCCCATCAAGACCTACCTCTTCGGCCAAACGAACAACCGTTTCTGTATCGCTTAAGACTTCACCTTCAGTAAAATGGGCAGCATAGAAACGATTGAAAAATTCATTTCCTTTTCCCTGCTCCTTTGCATATTGAAAAACGCGATGTGCATCATATGTGCTTGTAAGTTTAGCTTTATCGTAGTTGATCTCAACACCAGAATTTTTAGCCATGTCTGTCACTTGTTTAAGCATTGCTCTGGCCTGTTCTAAAGGAACTCCTTTCATACTAGAAAATGTTTCAGCATAATTTTGACCAGGAACATATTGCGCATCTGGCATAAGTAAAAAGCTTTTATATTCTATTTCAACTTCTTCTGCATGTGAAAAATTTTCTAATGCTTTATCTAAATGGGACTCCCCGATAAAACAAAAAGGACATACAAAATCTGACCAAATTGTGATTTTCATTCTTTTCCCTCTTTCTTTTGATTTACCGGACCACAAATTCCAGTATTAATATCACAGACGAATTCTGAGGAACTGTCAAAGTCCAAGCTTTTTAATTTCTTGATGCCTTTTAGTTCTTTCAATGCCCCATTAACATCTTTTACATCTGTTGAAGATGCTTCAGATTTAGACTGCTTGTCGTTTAACATCATGTATTCCTCCTTATCAATCAATAAAATTATTGTAAATGATATTTCATTTGATTTCTAATAATTGAACTGAGATGTATTCCCTTTTGAATTTTAAAAAAAGACGATCCGTCATGATCGTCTTTTTGAAGAAAAAATCAGTTTCTCTGTTCATTTAATAATTGTAGTAAATAATAAGAACCATATTTGACCGTTCTAGCTCGAATACCTTGACGGGAACCCGCTAATTGCAACGGAAAAATCTTAGTCGGTTGATCTAAATAAGAAATCCCAATATACACTGTCCCTACTGGCTTTCCTTCCGACTCACTTGGACCTGCTACACCTGTAAAACTAATTCCTATATCAGATTTTAATAGTTTCTTTACGTTCTCCGCAAGCTGTTCTGCTGTAGAACTGCTAACAGCCCCATCTGTATCTAGGGTTTCTTTCTTAACATGAAGCACATGTTCTTTCACTTCGTTTGTATAGCAAACGATTCCCCCCTTCACAACTGCTGACGAACTCGCTAGATTGGTAAGCTCCTCGGCAAATAAGCCACCCGTTAAGCTTTCTGCACTCGCAATTGTAAGCTTTGAAGTTTTAAGCTTATTCATGAGTTCATTAACGAGCGAAGTCGAGTCATACCCATATAAGAACTGACCTACTCTTTTGACTATTTCAGCCTCAGTACGATCTAGTAGTTGATTTGCAACATCAAGCGAGTTATGTTTTGCTGTAAGTCTAAGTGTAACTTCACCATCGCCAGCTAATGGGGCTATTGTAGGGTTTGTTTGATTGTCAATTAAATCCTCAATCTCTGTTTCAAGTTGTGATTCTCCAATCCCGAAGAAACGCAGCACTCTAGATTCAATTCGTTCTACAACACCAAGTGATTTTAATAAGAATGGTGCACCGTATGAGAGGAACATCGGATTCAGCTCTTTTGGTGGTCCAGGAAAAAGCATATAAGTAATCTTATCAAGTTCAAAACCCATTCCAGGGGCCATCCCATGGTCATTTGGAAGGATTTCAGAACCCTCAAGTACTAGTGCTTGTTTTTTATTATTCTCGGTCATATGGCGATTTGTTTTCTTAAAGTAATGTTCAATACTCCGTAAGGCAGCTTCATCAAATACAAGCTGTTTACCTACTACCCTTGCAATTGTTTCTTTTGTTAAATCATCCTTTGTTGGCCCCAAACCACCAGTAAAAATGATTAAATCCGAACGAGATTGAGAGATTTTTATTGCATCCTCTAAACGATTGGGATTATCACCAACAACTGTATGATAATACACATTGATTCCAAGCTCAGCAAGCTGTTTGGAAAGAAACTGCGCATTAGTATTTGCGATTTGACCTAAAAGAAGCTCAGAACCTACAGCAATTATTTCAGCATTCATTGAAGAATCACACCATCCTATTTAGAGTTTGCAAAGACACCTTTGTTTTTCGCAAAATAATCCCAACCAGACACAATTGTAAATATAACTGCTACCCAGAGGGCAATCATGTCAAATGGGATAGAAAGAAATTCAAACGGCCAGTTATGTAATAATAATGCAGAAACAGCTACTACTTGAGCCCACATTTTAATTTTCCCTAGCATTTTTGCTGCTGAAACCTCTCCACCTTCGGCAAGTAATAAACGTAAGCCAGTTACAGCAAATTCTCTACTTATAATAATAACAACCATCCAGGCAGGTGCTAGTCCAAACTGAACTAAACTAACTAATGCAGCTGATACAAGTAGCTTATCTGCAAGAGGGTCTAAAAACTTTCCTAGGTTTGTTACTAAGTTATACTTTCTCGCCAAGTGACCGTCAATCCAATCAGTGCTAGAAGCAACAATAAAAATAATCGCTCCTACTAAATGGGCAACTGGAATGGACATTGAGCCAATCGAAACATCACCCCAGCCAAACGGAACAAACATAACAATTAAAAAAAGTGGAATTAAGCAAATTCTTGCTACTGTAATCTTATTTGGTAAATTCACAATCTTATACCTCCAACATTTACTAAAATTCTTATAATAGTGATAATACCACTTATACGAAACAAAAAGCCATCATAATGATGACTTTTGTTTATTCTTCAGATACTGGAGTATACTTTATCGTAATAATTTGACGAACAATTTGGCCCGTATCAAACGGATACGTAAAAGGCTCTCCATTAATTTCGACTTGAAGATCAGACGACCTTCCAACTGTTAATATCACTTCATTTTGATTTGTTAAATCAACCTCTTTTGTTGCACCATTCGCAATGGTTTCATAAATAAATCTTTCATTTTGGCGATTTTGAAGTGTGACCCAAGATTGCCCAGCATCTGCCGCCGTTACTTTTACCTTAAATGAATCTGCATTTTTCAACTCAAAGGTTGCAGTACTGGAATTTTTTTCAACCTCTACAAGCTCCTGAGCAGGAGTATCTTCTACAGGTTCCTCTTCTTCTTCTGAAGGGGTATTTTCTGTTTCACCAGCTACCTGTTCCTCTTCTTTCGGCTCTTCTTTTTGTTGATCTTGAACAGGAGGTGGTTCATTTGATTCGTCGTATTCCGTTTCCTGACTCTCTAGTTGTGTTTCTGGTTCTTCGGCAACATCCTTTTTAGATACAAACCAGTAGATTGTCATTGCACCACCAAGAAGAAAAAGAGCCAATATGATGATTGGTACTTTATCAACAATTTTCGAATTTGTCGCAGAAATTTGTCTTCTTGATTGTACTCTTGATATTTGTTCAGGAATTTCATCATTATATGTACCAGGAATTTCTGACTTGTACTCCTCAAATAATTCATCAGGATTAAGTCCCACAGCCTCAGCATATTGCTTAATGAATGCACGGACATAAAATTTACCTGGCATAACATTATAATTTCCTTCTTCAATCCCAACCAAATACCTTTTTTGGATTTTTGTAATTTGCTGTAAATCATCAAGGCTTAAATCTTTTTGCTCTCTTGCTTCTTTAAGCCGAGATCCTAATTCAGACATCTTTTTCACCTACCAATTCCGGGATACCTATTGGCTTATTTGCGTTCATAATACTAGCATTTTTCTCTTTTTCAGTAAAGGATTAATCGATTAATATAGTCAAAAATTAAAACCGGAAAAATCAGAACTAGAAAACTGTTGGTCTTCTATATCGTATGTAATTTCCTCTTCAGGATTATTTCGAAGTTCAATAATATAGTCAAAATCATTCAACGTATACTCTGTATGACGCACAAATATATCCGGATGCTCGACTAATTTAACAGCGGGCAGTCTCATAATCTCCCTAACAAGTTGCAGATGCCTTTCGGTTGCCCTTCTTGTAGAAACAATGCCGTCGATTATAAAAAGATTATCAGCATTATATTCATCCTGGATTAATTCATTTCGCATCGTTTGTTTCAATAATGTCGATGACACAAACAACCACTTTTTATGTGCACAAACACTAGCAGCAACAACTGATTCGGTCTTACCGACCCTCGGCATACCCCGAATTCCAATTAACTTATGACCCTCTTGCTTAATCAGCTCTGCCATGAAATCAACAAGCAGCCCCAATTCATCACGCGTAAAACGGAATGTTTTTTTATCATCTGCGTCGCGTTGAATATATCGTCCATGTCTAACAGCAAGCTTATCACGAAGCTTTGGTTCCCTAAGCTTTGTAACGGTTATCGTATCCATTGTATGTAGTATCGATTCAAGTCTCTCGATTTGTTCATTGCTATCACTTAATAAAAGCATGCCCCTTCTGCGATCGTCTACACCATTTATTGTAACAATATTTATCGAAAGCATTCCTAGTAAAGAAGAAATATCCCCTAGGAGTCCTGGGCGATTTTTTGCTATTTCATATTCCAAATACCACTCTTTTTTCTCCAAGTGTCCCAGCCCCTCATACAATCAGTGGTTAAAGTTTCCAACTATGAAATATTGCATCATTTTTATTATAAACTAATCAGTTCATATTTTATAGAGGGGCATAAAAAATTTGAAAAAAATTTACTTAAATAAAAAAGAGAGGAAAATCCTCTCTACACGTAACCCTACTACCAGACCTATTGGACAAGTTTAATCATTACATTTGCAATCGCTTGTTGCTCTTCTTCAGAAGCAACGGTCCAGAGGTCCCGTAATACTTTTTCCTGAGCATTTTTTGGCTCTACTTCATTAGCTAGGTAATCACCTAATTGTTGAGCCATATTACTGATAACTTGTTGATCCATTCCTTCAGATTTAGCATGCTGCAAGCGATCACCTAAAAAATCTTTCCACTCTTCAAAATTGTCTAGTACTGACATAAGTGACCCTCCTTATAAGGTTAATACAATGTTAGTTTGTCGATTGTAAGCTAAATTATTCATTGAAATTTATGTCGCGTTTTCACACTTGCACTCATTATAAATACTAACAATGCCAACCACCATTTACAGACAAAACTTGTCCGGTTATATAAGAAGCTTTGTTGGAGAGTAAAAATCCAACTGTATTTGCTACCTCAATTGGTTCACCTATTCTTCCCATTGGAATCTCTTCACTTATACCTAGTAAATCATCTTCAGTGAACTCCTGGAGCATGTTTGTATTGATCGCACCCGGTGCGACCGCATTCACTCGTATTCCACTTAACGCAACTTCCTTCGCTAATGCTTTTACAAACGAGATTTGTCCTCCCTTTACCATGGAATAAAGCACTTCACAAGACGCTCCTGTTAGTCCCCAAATTGATGAAATAACAATGATATTCCCACTTTTTTTCGTTATCATTGCAGGAAGAAGGGCTTGAGTTAACATATAAGGTGTACTTACATGAAGATGCACCATTTGATCGACCGTCTCTTGATTAAAATCAGTCATTAGTCCAAACACGCTTTTCCCTGAATTATGAACAATGGTGTCAATTGGGTGCTGGATTTGGGTAACCACAGATTCTACACCGTTTTTTTGACTTAAATCAGACTTTACAAGATATGATTCTACACCTTTACTAACCAAGTCTTCCGCTAAACTTTTTACCGCCTTTTCATTTTCGTTGTAATGTAGGTATAACGAATAACCTAGACTGGCAATTTCTTTTGCAATAGCGCTTCCGATTCCTCCACTAGCACCTGTAATTAATGCGTATTTCTTCATATTCATTTCCCCTTAAAAAAGCATCCTTTTGGTAAAGGATGCTTAAGCATTTACTACTTTTTAGGTATTACCTGACACTCCGTCATTCTAATTTCATCGAAAATTTCATTTCCAGTTTTAGTAATATCATCAACTGTTATACTTTCCATTACAGGAACAACGTCAAATAAATTCATATCATTAAATGCATATCTTGTAAACTGGTTTGCAATATAATCTGGTGAGTTTAAAGAACGTAAAAATGCTCCAATTTTTTTCTTTTTAACACGGTCCAATTCTTCTGAAGTGATTCCTTGTTTTTTACTTGAGAGCATAATATTTCGTAACTTTGCTGATAATTCATCGGGATTTGAGGTATCTCCTCCCACAATCGCAAAACCAAATCCTTGTTCTTCCGTGTAATCATATGAGAAAGTATCATCAATTAAGCCTTCATCATACAATTCCTGATAATGCTTGGAACTTTTTCCAAAAAGCCAATCCAAGAGAATCGTCATCGATAATTCCTGTTTAAGTAATTCGTCACCTTTACGTGAAGGGTTTAGAGCCTTCACACCAACCATACACTTTGAAGATTGGACGTTCATTTCTAGTACTTTCTTCTTTTCGTTTACTTCTACTGGTTCGTCCTCGAAATGGCGTTTGATTTCAGACTGGTCCTGATAATCTTTTTTGGCTTGATTAGATTTGATTTGCTCCATTATTTTTTCCGGGTCAATCGGACCAACAATAAATAGAACCATATTACTCGGATGATAAAAGGTTTCATAGCATTCGTAGAGCATATCTTTTGTAATTTTGGCGATGGAATCAATAGTTCCAGCAATATCAATGCGGACCGGATGATTTTTGTACATATTTTCAATTACACCGAAATAAAGTCTCCAGTCAGGGTTATCATCATACATTGTAATTTCTTGGCCGATGATTCCTTTTTCTTTTTCAACTGTTTTTTCTGTAAAATAAGGACTCTGGACAAAGTCAATTAATGTTTCTAGATTTAGTTCGACATTGGATGTACTCGAAAAAAGATAGGCTGTTCTTGTGAATGAGGTAAAAGCATTCGCAGAGGCACCTTGTTTGCTAAAGTCCTGAAACACATCTCCATCTTCTTTTTCAAATAACTTGTGCTCTAAAAAATGAGCAATCCCATCAGGAACTGTCGTTAATTCACTCTTCCCTAATGGTACAAATTGGTTATCAACTGAACCATAATTAGTCGTAAAGGTTGCATATGTTTTATTAAATCCTTTTTTCGGAAGGATGTAGACGTTAAGACCATTTTCAAGCTTCTCGTGAAAAAGAACCTCTTGAAGTTGATCAAATGTGATTTTATCCATTATGACCGCCCCTCCAATCCAGTAAGGAAGTAAATCGTATCAAGTTCAACTTTCTTGGCAACATTGACTACTTCCTCCTTTGTGACTGCTTCAATTCCAGCTATCCAATTCTCAAGCTTTCTTGACTTCTGTGAAATAACATTATGATATAAAACTTCAGCGATACCACGGGATGTATCGATTGTTTCAAGCAACTGATTTCGAATGACGGCTTTTGTTTGAGCTAGGATATCCTCTGTAAAATCTCCATCAATCATTGCTTTCATTTGTTCTTTGATAATGGTTACTGCTCGGTCATAATTATTTACATCAATCCCGGACATCACCATCAGAAGACCCTTATGACTTTCCACCCTAGAAGCTGCATAGTATGCAAGGCTTTCTTTTTCTCGGACATTTATAAATAATTTTGAATGTGAAAAACCACCATAAATTCCGTTAAACACTTGAAGAGCATCATAGTCTGGGTCACTATAAGTTGTATTTGTCCGGTAGCCAATATTAAGTTTACCTTGTTTTACATCTTGGTTTTCAATTACTTCATTCACTTTTTCAAACTGCTTGGTTTTCAATTCGATTTGTGGACGTGTGCTACGCTCAGAAAACGTAAATGTCGATGAGACCACTTCTTTTACTTTATCCGGTTCAATGTTTCCAATAATATATAGATCAATTTCATCTTCAGCCAATGCTTTTTGATAATAATTATAGAGAGATTCTGAAGAAATACTGTCTAGATCTTCAATTCTTCCATTAACATGGAGGTGATAGGGCTCATCCTTACACATTTCTTCAACTAAACGTAAATTTGAATATCTCATTTTATCATCATAGACAGCTTGAATTCGTTGTTTAAGGCTTCGTTTTTCTTTTTCCACGACTTTGCTTTTAAAAGCGCCATTTTCTGTTACAGGGGATAGTATAATTTCCTGCAACAAGTTGATTGCTTTGTCTAGTAATGGTGTTTGGTCTTTTAAAAACATTTCATTTGCAATTTCCACGAAAAAAGTAATAATATGGTTTTCCCCTTTTTTCGCTAGGTCCACATATAATACAGCACCATATAATTCATCTAAATAGGAGCGCAAACTTGTTGTCGAGGGGTAGCTAGGTGTTTCACTTTGCAATACATACGGAAGTAATGCTCTTTGTGTAACATATTCCTCTTCCAGCGGAGCTTTCATTCTAAGTACAATTGTATTCGTTTTAAATTTGTCTGTTTTAACCGTATGGAGCGTGAAGCCGTTTAATTTATGCTCATTATCATCCAATAAAAACATCTTATACATAGCCTCCTTTTTGGTCATAGCAAAACACTATATGGCTATATTTTAACCAAAACTAATTTTTAATCTTAGAATCACTATAACCTCAAATTAGTAATAAATTCAAGTTTCGCCTCCTAAAATTTTCATAATAAAGAAAAGCAAACCAGTACTCAGTACTGGTTTGCTTTTCTGATCATTGATTTTTTGAAAGTTCGGTTTTTAAATACGATAAAAATTCATTCGCTTTCTTTTCAGGTGGTCTAGTTGCAAGACTCACACCTACAAATAACACAATAGAAAGAAGCAGTCCCCATACACCTGATCCATAGCCAAATGGTTTATACCTCATAGCTTCAAGCAATATTACTACTAGTCCACTAATCGTAACACTAGCCATAACCCCTATTGCAGTGCCTCTTTTCCAGAAGAAGGCTCCGATAATTGCTGGAACGACGACAATTAAGCCTGCCGACGATGCAACAGAAAGAACGGCAATTAAATCTAATTGTAATTCTGCGAATCCATAAGCGAGAATTGCGATGACAGGAATAATGATTTTTCCTACCTTTAATTGTTGTCTTTCGTCCTTCACTTTAGAGGACATGCCATAGACATCTCTCGCAAAAAGAGAAGAAAGGGTTAATAATATTGAATCGATTGTAGAAATAGCTGCTGCCATAATTGCTACCATAACAATCACCCCTAAAACGACTGGTACATGACCGGAAGACAGAAGGTTGGGTGTAGCTACATCCGGATTCTCAAGTCCTGGGAATAATAAAATTGCCGAATATCCCCACATGACCGATACAATCGTATAAATAAAGCCGAATACGAGGAAACCTAATAACATTTTTCGTAAACTTCCTAAAGATGAAGGCATATATAAACGCTGACTCACCTGAGGATTAGATAGACTAAAGAATATCCATGGAATGGTTAATGATAAAAATGTAGGGAAACTAAAGTACCCATTCCCAGGTACTGTTAAGGATTTTGGATGACTTGTCCGCAATTCATTGAAGAAGCTACCAAAACCACCTAATGCATTTACTAATAAAATAACAACTAGGGTCGAGGAAACAATCATCACAAGCGCCTGGAGAGAATCCGTCCACATCACAGAGCGAATTCCAGAAATATATGTAAAAATTAGTGCTAAAATAGTTGCTAAAATCGCCCCAGTAGTAAAGCTGATCTCCCCATTTGTAATCCCTTGTAATAAATAGCCAACACCCGCTAATTGAACGGCGCTATAAGGGATTAGAAAAATACAGCTTGAAATCGAAATGATAGCTGCAACCCTTTTATCATCGTAACGATCTCCTAACATCTCAGAAGGTGTCACATAGCCAAATTTCTTTCCGACAATCCAAAAACGCGGTCCAAAAAAGGCAACAAGAGTAACACCGATAAAATAAATAATCTCAAAGCCTAATGCCCCAACACCACCACGATAGGTTAAACCAGCTAGTCCAACCATCATAAAAGCACTATAAGTCGTTGCACTATAACTTAAGGCGGACACAAAACCGTTCATTTTTCGGTTACCTAAAAAGTAGCCCTCCATATTTACTTGCTTTTCACTTCTTGATAAATAGGCGATAAAGATTGACATCACAATATAAATGGCAATTCCCCACCATACATAAGTAGCACTCATCAATCCTCACCTCCAGTTCCTTGTCAGTATGTAATTTATAATAATAATGACTAATGCCAAAACAATCCACAAAAGAAAACTACCGTACCAAGCGGTTACATCTGTAAAAAAAACATAAGGAATGATATAGGCCAACAGCACTAAGAAGAGGCATAATATCCCCCAAAACGATTCTTTTTTGCTCATTATTGTCCTCCCATTTCAATTTAAAAAAGGAATGACACTTCTGCCATTCCTTTAAAAGTATAATCTTATCGTTTCCCAGAATCAAATGGTTCTCCCGCTGCTTTAGGTGCTTGAGAAGATTTAGAAAAGATAACCAATGCAATTAAAGTTACCACATAAGGGAAAATCTTTAATATGATTGGTGGGACAACTGCAAGCTCTGGGATAACTTGTGAAACGTTCGCAACTGTACTTGCAAAACCAAAGAATAAAGTTGCTCCAAGAATCCCAAGTGGCTTCCATTGTCCGAAAATTAATGCGGCAAGTGCTAAGAAACCTAAGCCAGACACGGTACCAGTAAACTCGCCAGCATAAGTTACAATAATAAGGGCTCCACCTATACCTGAAAATGCCCCCGAAAGGATAACGCCAAGGTAACGAATTCTTCTTACATTGACTCCAGCAGCTTCTGCTGCTTGTGGATATTCACCACAAGAACGTAAACGAAGCCCTGTTTTTGTTTTATACAAAACAAATGCGCTAATTAATAATACAGCTAATATAAACCACGTAGTTGGATAGGTCTTTGTAAAAAATAAATCACCAATAACCGGAATAGAAGATAGTACTGGAATATCGGATGGTGAAAATCCATTTGTGATTCGGATGTTTCCACTACCAGTAATGTTTCTTGCTAAAAATACGGTTAATGCCCCGGCTATCATATTGATTGCGGTACCACTGATAATTTGGTTCGCATTTAAGTTGATACTAGCAAACGCATGTAATAAAGAAAAGAGTATTCCAACAATAGCCGCTACCAGTAACCCAATCCATAGCACTAAATTATGATTCGGAATTACTCCTTGAAGGTAATAAATCGTAAGTGCCCCAGCAAAAGCCCCAAATATCATCAGACCGTCTAAACCGATATTTACGACTCCACTTCGTTCACTGAATAATCCACCAAGTGCTGTTATTAAAAGAGGGATTGTAAATACAATTGCATATGGAAAGATTTGTTCAATTATAGCCCACATCTTATGCTTCCTCCTTTTTCACAGCATTATCGGTAGAATTTTTTCGGCTTCTCTTGAACTTATTCAATAAACGCTCGATTAATATACTCGTAGCAGCAAAATAGATGATAATCGCAATAATCGTATTCGCGATTTCTGGCGGTATTTCCGTCATAGCATTCATAAATCCTGTACCAGAATAAAGAATTCCAAAAAATACTGCAGCAAAGAATACCCCAATTGGTGCATTAGCACCTAATAGTGCTACTGCAATACCATCAAACCCTTGGGTTGGTAAGATCCCAATTTGCATGCTTGTTGCATTTCCAGTGTACATTGCAACCCCAGCAAGGCCTGCTAATCCACCAGAAATTAGCATGGATAATATAATATTTGAATTAACGCGCATACCTGCATATTCTGCAGCATGTCGATTAAACCCTACTGCTTTCAATTCAAACCCTAACGTTGTTTTATTTATGATAAAACCAACGATAATAACAGCAATAATTCCTAAGAATAGACCAAGGTTAATGTAGGACCCTTGGAACATTTCAGTTAAAAATGGTATGCGTAAAGTTGCTTCATCGGGTAATTTTCTTGATTCTGTCTCAAGGAATTCACCTTTAAAATAACCTGGTATAACATAATAAACGGTCCAATAAGCAACCCAGTTCATCATGATCGTTGAAACAACTTCATGTACATTAAATTTTGCTTTGAGTAATCCAGGAATAAATGCCCATAAGGCTCCACCAACAAAACCTGCTAAAATCATCACGAGTAAAAGAATTGGTCTTGAAAGATCAAACGTTAACCCAACCGCAGTTGCAAGAAGTCCACCGATTAACATTTGGCCGGAAGCCCCAATATTAAATAGCCCTGTACGGAATGCAAAAGCAACTGATAGACCTGTAAAAATTAAAGGAGTAGCTGTAGCTAGAGTATCTCCAAACCTAGATATATCTTTTAAACCGCCTTGAAATAAGTATAGATAGCCTACGAACGGGTTACTTCCAATAAAGAGCATTAATAATCCACCAGCAATTAATCCAAAAAGTACTGCCATTAACGAAATGATAGTAGTTCTCATACACTTCTCTCCTTACCTACACCCGCCATCATGAGGCCAACCTCATTTTCATTTGTTTCAGAGGCATTTACTATACCAATTAGTTCACCATTATTAACAATGGCAATGCGATCAGAAAGCTGTAATATCTCGTCAAGTTCTAATGAAATTAGAAGTACTGCTTTTCCTTTATCACGGTGCTCGATCAATCGTTTATGGATATATTCAATTGATCCAACATCAAGACCACGAGTTGGTTGAACAGCAACGAGCAATTCAGGATCTAATTCAAGTTCGCGCCCTATAATTGCTTTTTGTTGGTTACCACCGGATAATGTCCTTGCGATGGAAACTTCCCCTTCACCAGAACGGACATCAAAGTTTTCTAAAATTTTCTTCGCATATTCTTTCATTGCAGAAGCTTTTAGTAGACCGAACTTAGAAAACGGTGGTTTATTATAAACCTCCAATACCATATTTGATTGAAGTGTATAATCTAAAACAAGACCACGTTTTTGTCTATCTTCAGGTATGTGAGCAATTCCTTTATCAATTCTTTTACGAACCGGAAGAGTTGTAATATCTTCTCCCATTAATAAGACTTTTCCTGATTCAGCCTTACGGAGACCTGTAACCGCTTCAACTAACTCTGACTGACCATTTCCTTCAACACCAGCTATACCAACTATTTCTCCTTTTTTAACAGTTAGAGAAAAGTTTTTTAGTCCCATAACCTTTCTGTTGTTTTTAACAGATAGGGAATCTATTTCTAATACCACATCACCTGGTTTGCTTTCTTCTTTATCTACATTAAAGGAAACATGTCGACCTACCATCATTTCGGCTAAGCTTGCTTCACTTGTTTCAGCCACATTCACAGTTCCAATATATTTTCCGCGACGAATAACTGTACAGCGGTCTGCAACAGCTTTAATTTCCTTCAATTTATGCGTAATGATAATGATTGATTTTCCTTCTTTAATCAAATTACGCATGATTTTCATTAATTCATCTATTTCAGTTGGGGTTAACACAGCTGTAGGTTCATCAAAAATAAGTACATCTGCTTCACGGAAAAGCATCTTCATAATTTCAACCCGCTGCTGCATACCAACTGAAATGTCTTCAATTTTAGCATATGGATCTACATTTAGTCCGTAATACTTGGACAATTCTTCAATCCGTTTTGCAGCATTATTAATATCTAGGACAACTCCACCCTTTAATGGTTCGCTACCCAAAATGATATTTTCAGTAACCGTAAAATTATCAACTAGCTTAAAGTGTTGGTGCACCATACCAATCCCAAGACGATTTGCCACATTAGGGTTGGTGATATGCACTTGTTCTCCATTTACCTTAATCATTCCTTGCTCGGGCTGGTACATACCAAATAAAACGCCCATGAGCGTTGATTTCCCTGCCCCATTTTCACCAAGTAGAGCATGTATCTCTCCTTTTTTTAACGTAAGGGTGATATTATCATTTGCTACAATACCAGGAAATTCCTTCCTAATATTTAGCATTTCTACAACATATTCCATAGTAGCACTCACCTTTTTCTAGACTCAAATCTTTATTATTAGGAGTCCCCAATCATATCTAAAAAATGTGTTACTTCCACATGAGCTAGCATACAAAAGAGACGGATGTAACCGTCTCTTTTATCAGCAATTATTACTTGATTAAGTTACCTTGTTCACCGGAGACTTCGATTTCACCAGATTTAATCTTTTCATAAACTTCTTTAACTTTATTAACAGTTTCCTCGCTTAAGTTTGGATTTTCTTCTGGAATACCTACCCCGTCATTTTTAACATCATACATTAGAGTTTCTCCACCAGGGAATTGACCATCAAGCTCTTGTTTAATTAACTCTTTTGTTGCAAAACCTAGATTCTTCATTGCAGATGTTAGAGTAATTGATTTATTGTTTGCTTCATCATAAATGCCGTCCGCATATTGGTCAACGTCAACACCTACGATCCAAACCTCTTCACCTTTACCAGCACGTGTTTTTGCTTCATTAAATGCTCCAACACCAACACCACCAGCAGCCGGGAAGATTACATTAACGCCACGGTCATACATTTGTGCTGCAATTTGTTGACCAGCAGCTGAGTTATCAAAAGAACCTTGATATACAACGTTGTCTGCTTTAATGGTTAAATTGGTTCCTAGATTTTCATTTGCATAAGCTAAACCTTGTTGGAAGCCCCAGTTGAATTTTTGAACAGCTGGGATTTCCATACCACCGATAAATCCAGCTTCTCCTTCTTTTAATTCAAGAGCGGTAGCTACACCAGCTAAGAAACCAGATTCATGCTCTGCAAAGAATACAGCAACTGTATTATCAGCGACTGCAGGAACAAAGTCACCTTTATGTGGGTTACCGTCTAGAATGACAAATTTAGCATCTTCATATTTAGATTGTGCTTGGAAGATTGCAGTTTCAAATTTAAAACCTGGTGCAACGATGAATTTATAACCTGCATCGTAAAGGTTACCCATCTCTTTTAAGTATTCTGCTTCAGTTGTTCCAGCAGGCTTAAGATATTTTTCTTGAATGCCAAGCTCTTCTTTAGCAGCTAAAATTCCTTCCCATGTACCCTGGTTAAATGATTTATCATCAATTGTACCTGCGTCAGTTACCATACCTACTTTTAGGTCGGCATCTTCGCCATTTCCTCCACCAGTACCTTCTTCTTCTGCGCCTCCACAAGCACCTAATAGTGTTCCGGCTGCAAGAAGAAATGCAAGACCAAAACCAGCTTTCTTTTTAAACATGGATTAACCCCCTAATAATTTTAATATAAAACAAACCTTACTTTAAATATCTGTTAGTAACGGATTAGTTATTCACCTCCTTAAAGTTTGTTTTTTATTAAATTTTTTTATAACACACGTTTTCTAACGACATGGAATGAAAATTTATCGGCTCTAAAATAGTTTTGTGAAAAAAGAATTGGTTCATCTTTTTCATCATAATGCATTTGCTTTAATAACAATAATGCAGTTTCAGGGTCGCAGTTTAAAATCGGTGAAATCGTATCGTGATACCCAATTGGCTCAATATAGGTAACTGCGTAAGTTATTTTTCTTCCTGCTTTTTTTTCCAATAAATCAAAGAGAGATTCCTCATGAGAATAGTTGAGAGGTAAATTCTTTGAAAGAATCTTGTCTATACAATACACTACAGGTTCGCCATTTGCGGTACGTACTCTCTCTATTTTTGTTATTTCTTCACTATCCACACAACTAAAACCCTTTATATCAATGTCCGTGGGTTCTTTTACCGTTCTTGATAAAAAGATTGTCCCTGGTGACATTCCAGCTTGAATAATCATATCTGTAATACTACTTATTTGCTCGATTCCTGAATTAAACAGAGGTTTCGCATTTACAAAGGTACCTACACCATGTCTCCGAATAATGACGTTTTCTTCTTCAAGAATTCGTAAAGCTTCCCTTAATGTTGCTCTACTGACTCCCAGTTGTTTTGCTAAGAGAAACTCTGACGGTAGTTTTTCCTTCTCTTTGTAGACACCATTTTCGATATCAAGTCTGATTTGATCTATTACTTGCAAATACAATGGTCGATTATCTAACTTGATAGTCATCTGCTACTCCCCCATTTTATGTATAGTCATCAGACCTCTGATGTTAGACCCATGTTTATCCGAAATTAAATATATCATCTTTTCAAAAAGAAATAAATAAGAATTGCGTAATTTGTCGAAAAAAAGAAGAGCATCTGCTCTTCTTTTGTCAAGAATAAGTCAAAGCTCCTTGCTTTTGAAACTGGAACTTTACCGTATAAAAATTAACTTCCTACTTCTTCATTTTTTGATGAAATAAGGACTGCTCTTGGCTTGCTACCCTCGTAAGGACCGACTACACCTCTCGCTTCCATAGCGTCAATCAATCTTGCAGCTCTTGTATAACCAACTCGAAATCTACGTTGTAACATTGAGACAGAAGCGGTTTGCATTTCAATTACGAGCTGAACAGCATCATCATATAATTCATCATCCACTTCTTCTGTTGTTTCAACGGTATCGGTAGGAATCATTTCCTCTTGATATTGAGCTTTTTGCTGGGCAATTACAAAGTTAACAATCTCTTCAACTTCATCATCTGATAAAAAGGCTCCCTGAACACGTACAGGTTTTGATGCTCCAACAGGTAGAAATAACATATCCCCTCGTCCTAACAGCTTTTCTGCCCCACCCATATCTAAAATGGTTCTAGAGTCAGTTTGAGACGATACACTAAATGCAATTCGGGAAGGGATATTTGCTTTAATTACCCCAGTAATAACATCTACTGATGGTCTTTGTGTTGCTATGATTAAGTGAATTCCAGCAGCTCGTGCCATTTGTGCTAGACGAGTGATAGAATCCTCAACATCTGTAGAAGCGACCATCATAAGATCTGCTAGTTCATCTACGATTACAATAATATAAGGAAGAGTTGGTTGTTTCGCCTCTTCTTCACTATTATGACGACGAATATATTCATTATAACCTTCAATATTTCTTGTATGTGTATGGGAGAATAATTCATATCTTCGTTCCATTTCATTTACGACTTTCTTTAGAGCTTGTGACGCCTTCTTAGGATCTGTCACAACAGGAGCCAATAAATGTGGTATTCCATTATAGACATTTAATTCAACCATTTTCGGGTCAATCATCATCATTTTTACTTCGTGTGGTTTGGCCCTCATAAGTACGCTTGTAATTATGCCATTAATACAAACACTCTTACCACTACCAGTTGCCCCAGCTACTAATAAGTGAGGCATTTTGTTAAGTTCTGCAAACTTAGCTTCACCAGAGATATCACGGCCAAGTCCAATTAACAATTTAGCATCTGAACGCTGAGGTTCAATATCCTCAAGTACCTCACGTAATGAAACCATCGCAATTTCAGAATTTGGAACCTCAATTCCAACAGCTGATTTTCCGGGAATAGGCGCTTCAATCCGAATATCTTTTGCAGCTAATGCAAGGGCTAGGTCATCACTTAAATTTACGATTTTACTAACCTTCACACCCACATCCGGATACACCTCATATTTTGTTACCGCAGGGCCAAGATGGACTTTTGTAACCTTCGCCTTTACACCAAAGCTATGGAATGTTTTCTCTAGTTTTCTTGCATTTTCATAAATATTTTCATGTTCTGCACTCTGACTTGTTTGCTTTGGTGGATGCAGCAGCTCAATAGGTGGTAGTTCATAATCAACATTCTCCAGCTCACCTTCTGTAAAGGTGATTGGCATCTTTTCATCATTTTCTTCTTCTGATATTTGTTGTTTTTGCTGATGTTTTTCATGTTGAGCCACTTGGTCTTTTGTATAGGCCTTATCCGCAAAGTTTGAGATAATCGGTTCAATAGGAATTTCAAGAGGTGCTTCATTGAAATCATCTTCTGATGAAACTTGAGCATCCTTAATTTTATGCTCCTTTTTCTTTTTCTGCTTTTCTTTTTTAGGTTGGTTCTTTCGTTGCTGAAACCAATTCACTATGTCATCCATAAATGCAATCCATTGATTTCGTATAAATGAAACAACTGGGCCAAAGATTTTTGCAATTGTATCGTGAAGTGATTTTCCCGTAACGAGCACACCACCAATGACGATTAAAAAGATAGAAATGATTTTTGTCCCCGCTTCATCAAATAAAAAATATGAAGCTGCAAAAAGGATTGAACCAATCATTCCTCCGCCTAAATCGTTTGTACTTGTATCACCATTTACAACAGCCCAAAACATACTCCAGGTATTTTTAATAACACTAGGGTCAGTGAATTTGCCTTCGTTTGTTTGTAAATTAAATAATGGAATATGACTTAATAACAGCATGGCGCTTATGATTAAGTAAACACCAATCAATTGCCTTGTAATCATTTTCGGTAAGGTTCGCTTCCAAATAATATACAATGAAATAAGTAATAATCCAATTAATCCAATAATGTCCCAATTCCCAAGGAAAAATCGAAATAAATAGACAAGACCTGTTCCTACCGTGCCAAGTCTTGCTAAACCAATACAAGCTAAAGCTAGCAATAATAATCCTAGCAATTCAAATTTAAGAGTTTTTTTCCACTCATCTTTCCGCTTCGACTGTCTACGTTTTCGTTTTGCCATACTACACCTACTCTACCTATCAATAATAAGAAAGAAGCAGCCACAACATGGCTGCCTACGTGATGAAATTAGTTAAATTATAGCACATTATACCAATTTAGGACAATTGATGAAATGATAGGTTAAATTCTAGAAATGTTGGTTTTTTAGCAGTCTTTCGGCCAAGGTTAATACGTCTTTGGGAAAACCAATAGTTTCACAAGAATGAGCAAAAAATGTTCTTTAAACTATAGTCTGATTTTCTGCCCCGGTGAGTATCTTCCGTCTAAAAAGTGCTGTGGATCAGTACTCATAACTCTTTCAATTGTATATTCACCATTTTGGGCTTGGCTAACGGCCAGTGAAACACCGTTTATATCGACATACTTAAAATTACTTTCTTCCATTTCAGTTTGCGGATAAATTAGCTCTTGTGGCATCATAGTGTATAAAATCATTGAATCATCTGCCCGCTTTCTTCAGTAACATTCCTCTCATCAATTAACTGATTTAATTTCTTAATGGCCTGTCCAATTCCACCAATTTCATTAATTAGCCCATATTTTACAGCATCAGAGCCTATTACATTCGTTCCAATATCCCTTGTTAAATTACCCTTCGAAAACATCAATTCCTTGAATTTATCTTCGGTTATTTGCGAATGCCCTGTAACAAAATTAACCACGCGCTCTTGCATTTTATCTAAGTACTCAAACGTCTGAGGAACACCGATAACTAGACCCGTTAATCTTACTGGATGGATTGTCATCGTCGCCGTTTCGGCCACAAAAGAATAATCACATGCCACGGCAATTGGAACACCTATCGAGTGACCGCCGCCTAAAACAATTGAAACAGTTGGTTTTGATAGTGATGCAAGCATTTCTGATATTGCAAGCCCTGCCTCAACATCTCCCCCAACTGTATTTAATATAACTAATAAACCTTCAATTTTAGGGTTTTGTTCAATCGCAACAATTTGAGGAATGACATGTTCATATTTAGTTGTTTTATTTTGAGGTGGTAATTGAATATGACCTTCAATTTGGCCAACAATTGTAAGGCAATGTATTTTACTGTCATTTGACATTTGTGGGACATTGGTTTGTCCTAGTTGTTGGATCTTATCAACTAATGATGAGCCCTTTGTTTCATTTTTATCCTGATCCCCTTGTGGTTGATCTGCATTTATGTATTGATTATTATCCATCGTATTCTCCTTTCAACCCATTTACCATTTAGTATAAACACATGGTTCTATTTCATTCTCGAAAGTGGGTGAAAGAAAAAAGCCAATCAGTAAGATTGACTTTTTAAACATATTTTATTTATCCGATTAATTTTGTTAATTCAATTCGCTCTTGTTCGTTTAATGGAACGAGTGGTAAACGAACAGATCCAACGTCTAATCCCTTGATTTGAAGAGCTGTTTTTACTGGAACCGGATTTGGTGCCGTAAATAGTCCCTTCATAATTGGTAAAAGTTCCTGATGATGTCTAGCTGCCTCAGTATTGTCCCCTGTTAAAAATGCTTTTACCATTTGTTGCATCTCATTACCAATTACATGGGCTGCAACTGAAACAACACCTTTTGCTCCAATTGAAAGAGCCGGCAAAGTAATTCCATCATCCCCACTGTATAAATCAAAACTCTCATCAGTATTAGCAATTATTTCAGTCATTGCTTCTAAACTTCCACTTGCTTCTTTAACAGCAATGATATTTTGTATTTTCGACAATTTAATAATGGTTTCTACTGACATATTAATAACCGATCTACCTGGAATATTATAAAGCATAATAGGTAGTTTTGTACTTTCAGCAATTGTTTTAAAATGCTGATAAAGTCCTTCTTGACTCGGCTTATTGTAATATGGAACAACAAGCATAATTGCATCAACACCGGCTTCTTGTGCTTTTTTTGTTAGCTCCATGGATGCATACGTATTATTGCTGCCTGTTCCAGCGATTACCGGAACACGGCCATCCACAACTTTTACAACGTGACGGAAAAGTGCTACCTTTTCCTCAGAAGATAATGTAGGAGATTCACCTGTTGTACCTGCTACGACCAGAGATTCTGTACCATTATTTATTAAATAATTAATCAACTGAGTTGTTTTACCGAAATCGATATTTCCTTTATTATCAAATGGTGTCACCATAGCTGTAGAGATTCTTCCAAAATCAATCATGCTTTTACACCTACCCCCATCAATTACGCTAGGTTTATTTCCTAAAAACCTAGGCTTGCTCTAAAAAATTATACATGAAACGATATGTTAAAGAAAGGGACTCCTCCATTATGGAGGTTCCCTTAATTGTACCTTAAAAGTCAACCACTTCTGCTCCAACAGGTCCGTCAGATAAATGGAATGCTTTATGAAGAGCGTTAATGGCTTCCTTCATTTCAGACTCTTTAACAAGTACCCAAATGGTTGATAGACTATCTGCTGATTGCAAGATTTGAATTCCTTTTTCTGAAAGTGCTGTTACAATTCGAGCAGTCACTCCAGGTACGCCGTTCATTCCTGCTCCAACGGTCGCTACCTTCGCACATTTTTCAGTTACCTGAGGTTCATAACCCAATTCTTTCAGTTTATTAACTGCGCGGGCTGTCATTTCCCCCGAAACCGTATAAACAACACCGTTTGGTGTGATGTTGAAGAAATCAACACTTATTTTTTCATTGGCCATTGCCTTAAATACTTCTGTTTGAAGATTGTATTGACCTTTTTTGGCTTGAACCTTTAATTGCGTTACATTTGTGACGTGTGCAATACCTGTAATTAATCGATCCTTAACCTCGACACCACGACGTTTATCAATTGTTGTTACAAGTGTACCAGGTGCATCCGTATATGTTGAACGCACCCTAATTGGTACCTTTGCATCCATCGCAATCTCAACTGCGCGTGGATGAATCACTTTTGCACCTTGGTATGCCATGTTCACGATTTCGTTATATGTGACGACTGATAATGGCTTTGCATCACCAACGATTCGTGGGTCTGCTGTCATAACACCTTCTACATCTGTAAAAATATCAATCCACTCAGCTTGTAATGCAACACCAAGTGCAGCTGCAGATGTATCACTTCCACCTCTACCTAGAGTCGTAATGTCACCTGTTTTAGAGATTCCTTGGAAGCCTGTGACTACTACCACATCATGGGTTTCGAGTGTTTGTAGCAAACGGTCACACTTCATTTCAATAATTCTAGCATTTGTGTAATCACCGTTTGTCCGGAAACCAGCCTGCCCCCCATTTAAAGCAGCTGCAGAGATCCCAGCTTGATTTAACATATTGGTAAAAACGACACTAGAAATAATTTCTCCGCAGGACACGAGCATATCCATTTCCCTATCACTAATAGTTGGATTTTGCTCCCCTACTAAGCTTAAAAGCGTATCAGTTGCATATGGGTCACCCATTCTCCCCATAGCTGATACGACGACAACTACTTTATATCCATCCGAGACGGCACTTTCAATATGTTTTTTTGCTCTTTCCCTTGATTCTTCATCCCGTACTGAGGTTCCGCCAAATTTTTGAACAACGATATTCATGAAACCACCTCATGTTTTGGTTCAACCGATTATTTTGCTACTAAGCCTAGCTTTATAAGACTGCCAGCAATTTGAACGGAGTTCCATGCAGCGCCTTTTAGTAGATTGTCAGATACTACCCACATATGGAACCCATTATTTTGGTCTAGGTCTTTTCTGATTCTTCCTACGAACACATCTTTCTTACCAACTGCATGAATTGGCATTGGATACACTTGCTCTGCTGGATTGTCTTCTAATACAATTCCTGGTGCAGAAGATAATAATTCTTTTACGTCTTGTGCAGACACTTCATTTTGTGTTGTTTCAAAATAAACAGATTCTGAATGTCCTGTTTCAACTGGTAAACGAACACAAGTTGCAGCTACATGAAGATCAGGTAAATGCATAATCTTCTTAGTTTCGTTTATCATTTTCATTTCTTCAAAAGTAAACCCATTATCCTCAAATTTATCGATTTGTGGAATGGCATTAAAAGCGATTTGGTAATGCTTTTTGTCACCTTTTACAGGTAAGATCTTTGGAGTAACTTCATTACCTTCGATAATATCCTTCGTTTGCTCATTCATTTCTTGAATCGCAGCAACCCCGGAACCTGAAACTGCTTGATATGTTGAAACAATAACCTTGGATAAACCATAAGCCTTACGAATTGGTTCTAAAGCTACAACCATTTGAATGGTAGAACAGTTTGGATTTGCAATAATACCATTGTGATTTAAAAGATCATTTTCGTTTACCTCAGGTACTACTAATGGCACATTTTCATCCATTCTAAATGCACTTGTGTTATCAACTACAATTGCACCTCGCTTAACCGCTTCAGGAGCAAGTTCTTTTGATACTCCTCCTCCAGCACTAAACAAGGCAATATCAACACCTTCAAATTTTTCTGGTGTTGCAACCTCAACAGTTATTTCTTTACCCTTATACTCAATCTTTTTACCAGCAGAACGTTCTGATGATAATAAAGTTAATTTTGTTAATGGAAAATCCGTTTCTTCAAGTGTTTTGATCATTTGCATTCCTACAGCACCTGTAGCACCTACAACCGCAACATGTAATTCTTTTTCTACTGTCATTTGAAATTCCCCTTCCTAGTATTACTAGAACGTCTAATTTACGTTTAATGATATATATTTTACCACATACAAGTACTAAAGGAGAGAAGAATTTTCATTCTTTCTCCTTTATTCAAAAAATTGTCGTTATTCTTCGTCATCACGGTATCTTTCTACAATTACCGGTTGTAATTGCTTTCCTTCGATTGCTGCAGCAACAGTGTCCCTTAGCATTGTCATACGCGCAACCATTGAATTAGGCTTTTTCGTTGGCGCATCTTGGCCATACGGAATAAAGTATATATTTTTTGTTGCCATTAATCTCATTAGGTTCACACCATTTAAACCTAATGCGTCATTTGTGGATATTCCCAAAACAACAGGGGACTGATTACGTAAGGTTGCTTTAGCAGCCATTAAGACTGGAGAATCCGTTAAAGCATTCGCGAATTTACTCATTGAATTCCCTGTAAGTGGTGCAATAACCATGCAATCAAGTGGAATTTTTGGACCTAATGGTTCTGCTTTTACAATCGAATCAATTGCTTTATTCCCTGTCGCTTTTTCAATTCTTTCAATCCACTCTGCGCCTTCTCCAAAACGTGTATTTGTTGATTGAACAGTCCAAGACACAACAGGTATAACTTCAGCACCCTCATCTACCAGTCTAACTATTTCTGGAAATACAGCATCGTACGTACAATGGGATCCTGTAAGACCAAATCCGATTCTTTTTCCTTTTAATGAAGTCATATTATTCGTTCTCCTCTCTTTGTTGTAATAACTCAAGAAGTAGTTGAGATAATACATTCGCAACAATTTGACCGGCTGTCTTTGGAGCGACAATACCAGGTAACCCAGGTGCTAATAAGGCTTTAATCCCTCTTTTTTCTGCATATCTAAAATCTGTTCCCCCAGGCTTAGAGGCTAGATCAACAATCAATGTATGGGCAGGCATTTTCGAAATCACACTTGCCGTCACGATTAAATGTGGGATTGTATTAATACAAACATCAATATCCTTAACTTCTTCAGCAATATCTGAGAGATGAAAAGGCGTTAATCCCATTTCCGTAATTCTTGCAATATGCTCTGTTTTTCTGGCACCCACTTTAACATTTGCCCCCAAAGCAGCAAAGCTTCTCGCAACACTCATTCCAACTCTTCCAAGACCTAATACAGCCACTCTCGAATTATGAATGGTTATATCAGTATGTTGAATCACCATCATAATGGTTCCTTCAACTGTTGGAATAGAATTATAGATTGCAACATCGTCTCTTTCAAATAAACGCACTAATTTTCGATTGGTTGCCTTAATAATCCCATCTAAATACGAGTTGCTAATTCCCGAATAAACAACACAGTGTTCAGGTGTTTGTGATAGAATATCTTCAGTTAAGACGACTGTTTCATTTGAAAAAATCGTTTCAACCTCTCCCGCACTGTTCGTTCCTGATACTGGTAGAATAATCGCATCTATATCTGTAAAGTCGATTTCGTCTAATCGTTCTTTTGAAGCTCCAGTGAATCCATGATCTAATTGATCAAATCCAATTAAAGAAAGCCTTGCATCTAACTCAATTAGTTTACGAATTACTTCCAACTGTCGTGCATCTCCACCAATAATAGCCACATGCATATCTGTTAACATACGTTTTATCACCTTCTTTTACCTAAAGTGAACCCCGAGTGTTTGTTGGTCATCACGTCGGTGAACTTCGGTTTCTTCATATCGTTTTTTAAGGGATAGCCCCTCAACAATCCATAAAATCACCATAATTTTATTTACTTCACCATACTATGAGGCATTGCTTAAATAGGTGAAAGAACAAGCTGAAATTTTCTCAGAATAACATTTTCCTAAAATAAAATGAAAAAACCCACGGAATCCCGTGGGTTTACATTGTATTACTATTCAGCTTCTTCTGTTCCAAAATCGTCAGGAATATCAATGATGATCATATCTGTACCAATTTTACGTATATGCTGCCATGATACGCGAACTTCATTGCCTTGTTTCTTTAAACCAAACCATTTTAAAGACGGAATGATGAGTGCCTTTATTTGACCGGTTCTCTCATCAATTTCTAAATCAGTTTGACCTAAAACACCTAGTCTTTCAGCTCGTTTAACATCAACAATTTCTTTTCCACTTAATTCACTTAGCCTCAAAAAGACCACCCCTTACATGTCCTTTGTACAGTGTATGGAGTAGTCCACATTTTTAGAATCAAAATCAATTTGAAAGCTTAATCGGTAAATCATCGGTAGGGCTAATTAATGCAAGTGAAAAATCGTCTGTGAAGACTCGTTTTGCCATTGCATTCACGCTATTTTCACTAACGGCGTTAATTTCATCTAAAATTTCATCTAGGTTTTTATGTTCCTTTAATAATAATTCATTTTTACCGTTTCGGCTCATTCTACTGTTTGTGCTTTCAAGTCCGAGCATAAGGCTACCCTTCATTTGCTCTTTGCTGTTCTTTAATTCCTTCTCGGTAATACCTTCTGCCTTAAGCTTTGCTAATGTATCCTGTATGGTTTCGAATAACAAATTAAGTTGCTTACTTCCTGTGCCCCCATAAATGGTGACCATTCCAGTATCCTTATAAGAGGAATGATAAGAGAATACAGAATATGCTAATCCTTTTTGCTCACGTACGTCTTGGAATAAACGGCTACTCATACTACCGCCAAGAATATTATTTAATACGATTAGGTCGTACACATCTTTATCACCAATTTGTAAGCCATTAAAGCCTAAGCAAAGATGGGCTTGTTCTGTTTCTTTCTTTCGAGTGATCTTATTTGTATGGAATGAAGGTTTTTGCAACTCATATTTCGTTTGGTCTCCTGAATAACTACCAAAGTATGACTCAACCTCAGAAATAAAGTTCTCATCAATATTACCCGCTATAGACACGACCACATTTTCTGGAGTATACATAGCATTCATATATTGACGAAGTTTATCACCATTAAAGGTTTCCAATGTTTCTTCTGTTCCTAGAATTGGATAACCTAATGGATGATTTTCATAAGTAGCTTTACTTAATAAGTCATGGACGATATCATCTGGTGTATCTTCGTACATTTTAATCTCTTCTAGGACAACATTTTTTTCTTTTTTCAATTCTTCTTCATCAAAGTTTGAATTGAAGAACATATCCGCTAGAACATCTAGTGCAAATTTTGCATGTTCATCTAAAACCTTTGCGTAATAACAAGTGTATTCTTTAGAGGTGAATGCATTTACCTGTCCACCAATACTATCAAAAGACTCTGCAATTTCTCTAGCAGATCTTGTTTTCGTACCCTTGAAAAACATATGCTCTAGAAAATGAGAAATACCGTTATTTTCAGGGCTTTCATTTCGTGATCCCGTGCCAATCCAAACACCAATTGCAACTGATCGAACAGTTGGGATGTTTTCTAATACAATTCTTACACCATTTTGACAAGTATACTTTTTAATCAATGCTGGATTCCTCCTGTAATCAAATGCGCCTTGGCGTATTTGCGCCCGATTTTTTTAGGCCCACACGAGGTGGGTCACAAAGACGTTGCCACAGGAAGTGGCGTACTTAGTCTTTGATCTTATGCTCGAAAAATTACCTTTAAAAAATCGTGGCATCCGCCGGAGGCTTTACCTCTAATCAGTCGGTATTTAATTCCGACTGATTAGAGGTAAACACCACTACTTTTTCTTTAGTATTATACGTTCTTCGTTTAATAATGTAGAAACGTTGTCGATTGCAAGATCTTTTTGTTTAATAGATATAATTAATCTTTCAAGACTTTGAGCAGTTGGTGATGTTGGATGCATTAAAACCATGGCGCCAGGATGGACTTTGCCCATTACCCTTTGAACTAAAACATGGGGTTGTGGACGCTGCCAATCAATAGTGTCCACACTCCACATAATTGTTTTCATACCGAGTTCGTCTGCAATTTTAACGACCTCATCACGGTAGCTTCCACTAGGTGGAGCAAAGAGGGTAGGCTTTTTCCCTGTAGCTGCCTCAATTACCTGATTTGTCTTCATTAATTGCTCTCTAACAAGATCTGAGGACAAGGTTTTCATGTCGGGATGTGTATAGGAATGATTGCCTACTTCATGTCCAGCATCCACAATCATTTTAGCTAAATCTGGATTTTCCTTTACCCATCTTCCTTCTAAGAAAAAGGTTGCTTTTACATTATGCTTTTTTAACGTAGCAAGCATATCAGGAATATATTCATTCCCCCATGCAACATTTATGATAAATGACACAAGCGGTTTGTTTGGATTCCCGCGATAAATCGCAGAAGAAGGTAAATCTTCAAGATGAACTTTTGGTGATAGCTGCTTATACACCAGCTTATTTTCATCAAATTTACCTTCTTTTTTCATCTTTTCATATGAAGCTTTAATATCTACCTCTAGTCCATTGAGGCCAGGTGTTGCTTTCCAAACAGGGTCAATCTTCGCATCTTCTGCAGGAATACTATATTCAATTGCCCTTTTTTCAATTTCATTTAAAAGTTGGTCACCTTTACTACTAACAGGGATTGCGTCAGCGCTTTCTTTTAAAGAACTGTCTTTTAATCCCTGAACGTAATCATTAGTGAACGGATTATGTAGTGATCCAATTGAAACCAATAATATGCATATAAAAGCAATAAATTGTATATACTTTTTTTTCATAACAATCCCCCTCTTTACTAGAAAATATGTAAGGGAGGGACAAGGTAGAACACAAATTGAGAAAAGTGTAATAGCAACTGTTCATACTTTAAAAACGATGTCATCACATAAATAAAAACCTAAAAAGCCCGGTTTACCAGGCTTTCGAAAGATTATTATTGTTGTTGCTTTTCTTTTTCCTTTTGTTCACGTATAACGGCTTTTCTTGAAAGGTTTACACGGCCTTGCTTATCAATTTCAGTGACTTTTACAAGGAGTTCATCACCAATTGAGACAACATCCTCAACTTTTCCAACTCGTTCCTCAGCAAGTTCAGAAATATGAACAAGTCCATCTTTTCCACTGAAAATTTCAACAAATGCGCCGAACTTTTCAATACGTTTTACTTTTCCAAGGTACATTTGGCCAACTTCTACTTCACGAACAATATCTTCGATGATTTTCTTGGCTTTCTGGTTCATTGCTTCATCAACTGAAGAAATAAAGACTGTACCGTCTTGTTCAATATCAATTTTTACGCCAGTTTCGTCAATGATCTTATTGATCTGTTTACCACTTGGCCCAATAACATCACGGATTTTATCTGGATTAATTTTTAATGTTAAGATCTTCGGTGCATATTTAGAAAGCTCAGATCTTGGAGTTGTTAGTGTTGCTAACATTGAATCAAGAATTTGCATACGGCCTTTTTTAGCTTGCTGTAATGCTTCCTCTAGGATCTCACGAGAAAGACCAGCTATTTTAATATCCATTTGTAAAGCAGTTACACCGTTTGATGTTCCCGCAACTTTAAAGTCCATATCTCCTAAGTGGTCTTCCATCCCTTGAATATCAGTTAATACTGTATAGTGCTCTCCTGATTTAATGAGCCCCATTGCAATCCCAGCTACAGGAGCTTTTATTGGAACACCTGCATCCATCATTGCTAATGTACTCGCACAAATACTCGCTTGGGAAGTAGAACCATTTGATTCTAATACTTCAGAAACCAGACGGATGGTATATGGGAAATCCTTTTCAGAAGGTACAACAGGTTCCAATGCACGCTCACCCAAAGCACCATGTCCAATTTCACGACGTCCTGGGCCTCTCATAGGACCCGTTTCACCTACACTGAATTGAGGGAAATTATAGTGGTGCATAAAACGCTTTGTTTCCTCTATACCTAACCCATCGAGAATTTGCACATCTCCTAATGCACCAAGTGTACAAATACTTAATGCCTGGGTTTGTCCACGTGTGAATAGTCCAGAACCATGTGTACGAGATAATAATCCTACTTCTGATGAGAGTGGACGAATTTCGTCGATTTGTCTTCCGTCAGGACGAACCTTTTCAACGGTGATTAAGCGTCGAACTTCTTCTTTTACAAGTTTATTTAAAATTTCCTTCACTTGCTTAAGTGTCGCCTCATCAACTTCTTGTTCTGTGTATTCTGCTAAAATTGCAGCTTTCACTTCATTAATTGCATCTTCTCTTGCATGCTTTTCAGCAACTTGTACTGCTTTATTAATATCATCTTCCGCTTTCGCACGAATTTGTGCTTCTAATTCTGAATCAAGCTCGTAAAGGACAATCTCCCTTTTTTCTTTACCGATTACTGCAACGATTTTTTCTTGGAAGGCAATTAATCGTTTAATTTCCTCATGTCCAAACATAATTGCTTCAAGCATTACTTCTTCAGGAACTTCATCGGCACCCGCTTCAACCATATTGATTGCATCCTTTGTACCGGCTACAACTAGATGGATATCACTCATTTCCTGTTCTTTCACAGATGGGTTGATGATAAATTGATTGTCGACTCTACCAACAGTTACACCTGCTATTGGACCTTCAAATGGGATATCTGAAACAGATAGCGCCAATGATGAACCAAACATTGCTGCCATTTCTGAAGAGCAATCTTGGTCAACACTCATAACGATACTGATAACTTGAACTTCATTTCTGAATCCATCAGCAAATAAAGGTCGAATCGGTCGGTCTATTAATCGACTTGCTAGAATCGCCTTTTCACTTGGTCTACCCTCACGTTTAATAAATCCTCCAGGGATTTTTCCAACTGCATATAATCGTTCTTCATAGTTTACAGTAAGCGGAAAGAAATCCAATGGTTTTGGCTCTTTCGATGCTGTTGCTGTACTTAAGACAGCAGTCTCTCCATAACGAACCAATACAGCCCCATTAGCTTGCTTTGCTAGTTGACCAATTTCAACGGTCAGCTGTCGGCCTGCCCAGTCCATGGAAAAAACTTGCTTTCCTTGTTCCATATAATAGTACCCCTCTCTAAATCACATTCAAATATATGTAATGATAGTATGAACTAATTTATTCGAACATATCAATACTCGTTAAATATGTAAAGTGAATTTTTGTTCAAATAGTAGAAATGGAGGAAAAAAATCCCTCACTTTTTAACCTAATAAAAAAGCGGGAATGCTCCCGCTTTTTCGTAGATTATCGACGTAGTCCAAGCTTGTTGATTAATTCACGGTAACGAGTTACGTCTTTATTACGAAGATATGTTAATAAATTACGACGTTTACCAACCATCTTTAATAGACCACGACGTGAATGATGATCCTTCTTGTGTGTACGTAAATGATCATTTAACTTATTGATTTGCTCAGTTAGGACAGCGATTTGAACCTCTGGTGAACCAGTGTCATTTTCATGAGTTTTGTACTCGCTGATAATTTCGTTCTTACGCTCTTGTGTGATAGCCATCCTATTCACCTCCTATTATAGTATCCCCAATTACCTAGCAGACGTTGGTGATTCGTACTGCCACGCAATGGTTCTTTTTTCATACTTAACTAGAATACAACTTTTTACGATAAAAAGCAAGTATGTTCGTCTATTTTCTCAAAGTATTCCTTCGCCTGTTCCTTATCAAGTCCAATTTGTTTCACCAATTCGTCAATGGAAGAAAACTTTCTTTCTGAACGAATTCGTTTGTGCCATTCAACAATAACCTTTTCCTTATAGATATCTTCATTAAAATCAAATAGATGAACTTCAATTGATGGCAACTTTAAATTGTCATGAAAAGTTGGTTTAACCCCAAGATTACATACTCCATTATACCATTTTGAACCAACTTTTAAACGAACAGCATACACGCCCATTTTAGGAATAATATAATCTTCATTTGTTTTAACATTTGCAGTTGGAAAGCCGATGGTTCTACCGCGTTTTTCACCATCAACCACAATCCCATTTACTGTGTAAAATCTACCTAATAAAGGTGGAAGTTTTTCAACCTCACCATTCTGTATAAATTCACGGATAAGCGTTGAACTTACTTTTTCATTATTAAAAGTTAATTTCTCTACAGTTGTTTGGGTAAATCGTCCATTAGCATGTTCCGGAAGAGTTGCCATTGTTCCTTTTCCAAACCGTCCGTACGTAAAATCAAATCCTGCAACAACATGTTTAACATTAAGACCGATAATGTATTGCTCAACAAATTGTTGTGGCGATAGACTTGCAAATTCAGAGGTGAAGTTAACTATATACAAATAGTCGATATCAAATTGAGCAAATAACTCTTCTTTATGGTGCAAAGGAGTTATATATTCAACATGTGTAACATCTTTTTTTAGGACGATTGATGGATGAGGATCAAAAGACATAACAGAGCAAGCAATTCCTTGTTTCTCTGCTTCCTTTTTTGCAGTTTCAACAACTTTCTGGTGGCCTAAATGGACCCCATCAAAATATCCTAATGCCAATACTGTTGGCGGCAAATTTGTTTGATTAAAGGAATGTGGATGTGTGATATATATCGTCTTCACTTCTATTTCACCTTTTCTACACGAATAACCTATTTTAATTCTTGATTATTGACTAATACTTTAATAGGTTTTATAAAGTTGGGTTTTTCTGGATGCCTTTGATATATTGCTAGGATACCACCATTATGTAGGGTAGCAATAGGTTCTCCAACCTGGATTTGATTTAACTCCTGTGGAACCGGCAAGACAGACCCATTTTTTACTTTCTCTGCTACTTTATCATTAATTAATAATTTGGGCAAATGGGAAAGAGCATCTTCAATTGATAGGAGATGTTCTTGAATGCGATCATTTTTCATCATGATTTCTAGTTCTTCAAGTGTCATACATTGTTGGAGTTTAAACTCACCAGAAGATGTCCTTATTAAATCAGACATATGAGATGGATACCCTAGCTTTTCACCAATTTGTACAGCGAGCGTTCGCACATACGTACCTTTGCTACAAGTGACACGGAAACGAAATGATACTGTATGATTGGTTTGAACAATATCGCTAAGTAGCTCCAGCTTATGTATGGTAATTTTACGAGATGGTCTTTCAATTACCATTCCTTGTCTAGCATACTCATAAAGACGTTTTCCATTGACCTTAACAGCAGAATACATTGGAGGGGTTTGAATGATTTCACCAGTTAACGAATGAAGTACATTCAATACTTCATCTTTGGTTATATCACGATCTACTCTTTTTTCTTCTACCATTTCACCGGAGGCATCTTCTGTAGTAGTTGAGAATCCTATTTTCACTTCACCTTCATAGGTCTTGTTAGCTGCGGTTACATATTCTACGATTTTAGTCGCTCTTCCTAAACATATTGGTAGAACACCTGATACGTCAGGATCTAATGTTCCTGTATGTCCTACTTTTTTCATTTTCACTAACTTCCGAACCTTGAAGACACAATCATGGGAAGTCATCCCTTTTGGTTTATTAAGCAGTAAAATTCCATCCACTTAGAGCCACTCCCCTAAACTTTTAGATAGGTGTTTAAATACACTTTTCTTAAATAGATTGAAAAAAGGGATAGACTTTATAATAAAGCCTATCCTCTACTCTATTCTCGGTTAGATTCTTGATTTGAATCTTTATTTATTTCATGTAGGATCGTTTCAATTCGATTCCCATAATCAATTGATTCGTCAAATTCAAAAAGAATCTCAGGTGTTTTCCGTAAACGAATACGTTGACCGATTTCTGAACGAATAAAGCCTTTCGCTTTGGCAAGACCTTTTAATGTGTTTTGCCTTTGCTCTTCATCACCTAAAACCGAAATAAAAACTTTCGCTTGCTGAAGGTCTCCAGTAACTTGAACGTCGGTAACAGTTACAAATCCAATACGTGGATCTTTTATCTTCCGTCCAATTATGTCACTCAATTCCTTTTTCATTTGTTCTCCAACACGATTTGGTCGTAAACTCATCTTTATATCACCTCGTTATAACCACTCAAAATCGGTTATTGTTCGATCTAATTCCGGGAACGAATCAATAAACTTTAGCGCATTGTTTAATTCGAGTTCAGAGTGCTTTCGGCTTGAAGATACAGTTACAATGGCTAGTTTAGTGCGTTGCCATGTATCCTGGTGGTCTACCTCCGCAACTGAAACATTAAACTTTTGTTTGAGTCGAGTAATGACACTTTGTAACACGGCACGTTTTGCTTTCAAAGAATTCGCATCATAAATGACGCATTCACACTCTACATAGCCGATCAATGTCGATCAACTTCTTGCATCACGAATGCTTCAATGATATCTCCTTCTTTAATATCGTTGAATTTCGCAATTGTTATACCACACTCATAGTTTTGCGCAACTTCCTTCACATCATCCTTGAAACGTTTTAATGTATCAATTTCTCCTTCAAAGATAACGACTCCATCACGAATTAGGCGAACACCGCTGTCACGAGTGATTTTACCATCTGTCACGTAAGAACCAGCAATTGTACCGATCTTCGATACCTTGAAGGTTGTACGTACTTCTGCTTGCCCAATTACTTTCTCTTCAAATTCAGGATCAAGCATACCCTTCATTGCAGATTCGATTTCTTCAATTACTTTATAGATAATGCGGTGAAGACGGATATCGACCTCTTCTGCTTCTGCAGTGCGTTTCGCATTTACATCAGGTCGTACATTAAAGCCGATTACAATTGCATTTGAAGCTGATGCAAGTGTAATATCGGATTCATTAATCGCACCGACACCAGTATGGATAATTTTAACTTTAACACCTTCTACATCAATTTTTTGAAGAGAAGCTGCTAAAGCCTCAACAGAACCTTGAACGTCAGCTTTTACGATTAAGTTAATTTCCTTCATTTCACCTTGTTTAATATGCTCAAATAAATCTTCTAGACTTACTTTCACTTTGTCGCCACGTTGCTCAACTAATTGCTTCTGAGCTCTAGCTTCTCCAACTTGTCGTGCTTTCTTTTCATCTTCAAAAACAACGAATTGATCACCGGCTTGTGGGACATCACTTAGTCCAGTGATTTCAACTGGAGTAGAAGGTCCTGCCTCTTTAACACGACGGCCTAAATCATTAACCATTGCACGGACACGACCAAATGTGTTTCCAACTACGATTGGGTCACCAATGCGTAACGTTCCGTTTTGGACTAGTAGTGTAGCAACAGAACCTCTTCCTTTATCGAGCTTCGCTTCAATTACAGTACCTGTTGCTCTTCTCTTAGGGTTTGCCTTATATTCTTCAACTTCACTTACTAGAAGAATCATTTCAAGCAGGTTATCGATTCCTTCTCCTGTTAACGCCGAGATTGGAACGAAGATTGTGTCTCCTCCCCAAGCTTCAGGAACTAAACCATGTTCAGTTAATTCCTGCATTACACGATCAGGATTTGCTGTTGGTTTATCCATTTTATTCACTGCTACGATAATTGGCACCTCAGCAGCCTTTGCATGGTTAATTGCTTCAACTGTTTGCGGCATTACACCATCATCTGCTGCGACTACTAAAACCGTAATATCGGTAACCTGAGCACCTCTTGCACGCATAGTGGTAAAAGCAGCGTGTCCTGGTGTGTCTAAGAAAGTTATTTTCTTTCCGTTTTCAACAACTTGATAGGCACCAATATGCTGTGTAATTCCACCAGCTTCTCCAGCTGTAACCTTTGTATTTCGGATGGAATCAAGGGTAGTTGTTTTACCATGGTCTACATGTCCCATGATTGTAACAATCGAAGGTCTTTCAATTAAGTCTTCTTCATTATCTTCCTCTACATACTGTTCGAATTCGGTAACGTCAAAGACGATTTCCTCTTCAACCTCAACACCATATTCAGATGCAATTAATTCGATTGAATCTTTATCAAGTTCCTGGTTAATTGTCGCCATAACACCTAACATGAATAACTTCTTAATAATCTCAGAAGGCTCTTTACCTAATTTCTTTGCTAATTCCCCAACAGTTAAGGAACCAATGAAAGTAATTTTTTCAGGTAATTTTTTTTCAGGCTTTGGTTGAACCGGTTGTTGTTGATGATTTGGACGGTTATTACCTTTTTGTCTGTTGTTTTTATTTCTTCTGTTATTATTGTTATGATTTGACTGAAAACCCTTTTTCTGCCCTTGATTTTCAGGCTTTTTACCATCACGGTTTTTAGGAGTTCCAGGCTTATTCTTAACTTCTTTTTTGTCAACCACTTTAGTTGTAGCATTATTATTTACAGGTGGTTTTGAGTTATTATTCTTATTTTGCTCGCTTGTAGCCTTAGCAGTATCTGTTTTTTTACCAAAAGTTTGATCCAATTTTTTCAAAATATCTCCCTCAATTGTTGCCATATGATTTTTTACCTCTATGTCCATCTCTTTAAGCTTTGTGATAACTTCTTTACTTGAGATATTTTGTTGTTTTGCATATTCGTATACACGCATTCTACTCATATGTTCACCCCCAAATATGTTAATCGAGCAAGTGACTAATTTTTTTTGCAAACCCACTCTCCGTTATCGCGACAACTACTCGGGCATCCTTACCAATCGCATGTCCTAGTGTATACCGATCGCTTACAGTACGAAGTTGAACCTGATAATACGTGCTTTTATCCGTAATTTTTTTTGTAGTGTTTGCTGATGCATCTTCAGATAGGAGAACAAGTTTTGCGTTTCCATTGCGAATTTCTTTCACGACGAGTTCTTCACCTGAAATGACCTTTCTTGCTCGATTGGCAAGACCTAATAATGAAAACCATTCTTTATTCTCCATCTATGAAGGCTTCTCCTTATCTACTAGTTGGAGTAATTCTTCATAGAGTGATTCATCGATCGTGGCTTTCAGCTGACCAGCAAGAATGTTCTTTTTCTTCGCTAGTAAGATACATTCTTTATCTTTACTTAGGTATGCACCGCGGCCAGACTTTTTTCCAGTAAGGTCAATGGAAACTTCACCTTCTTTGGAACGCACAATTCGTACAAGTTCCTTTTTCGGCTTCATTTCACCACTGGCAATACATTTACGTAATGGTATTTTTTTATTTCCTACCAATTTTCTTCACCTCACTCGATTTCTTCAGACTGCAAATCGAATGCTTCTTCCTCATGTTCATCTTCGTGATCATCGTCAAATAAACCAAAGCCTTCTCTAGGGTAAATTCCAACTTGCTCTGCATCTGTTTGACTCTTAATATCAATTTTCCAACCAGTTAATTTTGCTGCTAAACGAGCGTTTTGCCCACGCTTACCGATTGCTAACGATAATTGATAGTCAGGAACAACAACTGTTGTTGCTTTTTCTTCTTCATTCACAATAACATCAAGTACTTTAGATGGGCTTAGAGCATTTGCTACAAAAACAACTGGATCATCAGACCATTTTACAATATCGATTTTTTCACCTTTTAGTTCATTCACAATAGCTTGAACGCGTTGACCTTTAGGACCAACACAAGAACCTACTGGATCTACTTCTGGATTATCAGAGTGAACAGAAATCTTCGAACGATCTCCAGCTTCTCTGGCAACTGATTTAATTTCAACTGTTCCATCATAGATTTCAGGAACCTCGATTTCGAAAAGGCGTTTTAATAATCCAGGATGTGTTCTAGAAACAAAGATTTGTGGACCTTTAGTCGTTCTTTCAACCTTTGTTATGTAGACTTTTATTCTGTCATGAGGCTTATATTTTTCATTAGGCATTTGTTCATTTAATGGAAGCAATGCTTCAATCTTTCCTAAGCCAACATAGATAAACTTGGAATCTAGACGCTGAACAATCCCTGTCATAATGTCTTCTTCACGGTCAATGAATTCTGAGTATATAACTCCTCTTTCTGCTTCACGTACACGTTGAGTAACAACTTGCTTCGCAGTTTGAGCAGCAATTCTTCCGAAGTCTTTTGGTGTTACTTCAATTTCGACAACATCCTCGACCTGGTAATTAGGGTTGATAGTTCTTGCCTCATCTACGGAAATTTCTAGTCTAGGGTCAAACACTTCATCAACTACATCTTTTCTAGCAAACACACGCATAGAACCGTTTGCTAAGTTCAAATCAACTCTTACATTCTGAGCCTGGTTAAAATTCCGCTTATATGCAGAAATAAGTGCTGCCTCAATTGCCTCAATAATAATATCTTTGCTAATGCCTTTTTCTTTCTCGAGCAATGTTAAGGCATCTAATAATTCACTACTCATTAGTTTCCTAATCCCCCTTTATTATCTCAAACCTATTAATGAAAAGTAACAGCAAGTCTTGCATTTGAAATTTTTTCATACGGAATTTCTACAGATTTTTTGCGTGTTTTGACCATTACATTGATAGTTACTAGCTTTCCATCAAATGAAGTAAGCTCTCCTTCAAAAATCTTTTCACCGTCGATTGGTTCGTATGTTTTCACATACACTTGTTTTCCAATTGCCTTTTCAAAGTCACTGTCCTTTTTCAACGGGCGTTCAGCACCAGGGCTAGAAACTTCTAGAAAATAGTTATACGGAATGGGATCTACTTCATCAAGCTTTTCGCTTAATTTTTCACTAACTAATCCACAATCTTCAATATCTACCCCTTTTTCGGAGTCGATAAAGACACGTAGAAACCAGTCTTTCCCTTCCTTTACATACTCAACATCAACAAGTTCCATCTGTAAATCAGTTACAATAGGTATCACTAATTCTTCCACTATTTGTGTTACCTTTTTACTCATGTTTTTCCTCCTAAGCTGATAAGGAATTCCTTTGTTTTATTCATAGTATTTCCTAAGTAGTGTAAAAACACCCTGCTATAATAGCAGGGAGGCAGTTGGAAAATATAGTGAAGTTCCATCTAAATAAACGTTGTTACACAATTTTTAGCCTCAGCCAAAGAATAAAGAGTGGGAAGCCCCACTCTTTTACCAGTAATATACATAGCATTTCCATAAAAACTATAACATAATCGCTATTTATATGCAAATAAAAGTCCTGATTAGAACAAGGATAATTGATTTTGATCTGGCATATCTTCTAGACAGCCATGGTTTTCAAGATATTCCATAATTGTTTTAGATACTTTACCACGCTTCTGTAAATCTTCTTTTGATAAAAATTCACCTTGTTCTCTTGCTTTCACAATATTGATTGCAGCGTTTGTTCCTAGTCCAGGAATCGAATTGAACGGTGGAATCAAGGCATCTCCATCTATTATAAATTCAGATGCGCTTGAACGGTATAAATCAATCTTATTAAAAGCAAATCCGCGCTCACACATTTCTAGAGCTAACTCCAAAACTGTTAAGAGGTTCTTTTCTTTAGTTGAAGCTTCAAGCCCTTTGGCATTGATTTCTTCCATTCTAGCGCGTATTGTACTAGAACCGCGTACCATAGCTTCTACATCAAAATCATCTGCACGAACTGTAAAATATGCTGCATAGTAAAGCAATGGTAAATGGACCTTAAAGTATGCAATCCTTACAGCCATTAAAACATATGCAGCTGCATGGGCCTTCGGGAACATATATTTAATTTTTAAACATGAGTCAATATACCAATCAGGGACATCATTCTTCTTCATTTCTTCAATAAACTCATCCGTTAACCCTTTACCCTTACGAACGGATTCCATAATTTTAAACGCTAGAGATGGTTCTAGACCTTTATAAATAAGGTAAACCATAATATCGTCACGACAACCTATAACTTCACTTAGTGTACAAATATTATTATGGATAAGCTCCTGTGCATTACCCAACCATACGTCTGTACCATGTGAAAGCCCTGAAATCTGAACTAATTCCGAGAAAGTAGTCGGCTTTGTGTCCTCAAGCATTTGACGTACAAAGCGTGTCCCGAATTCCGGAATCCCAAGAGTACCCGTTTTACACATTATTTGCTCTTCGGTTACGCCGAGAGACTCGGTACCACTGAAAATTTTCATTACCTCAGGATCATCGGTTGGAATGGTTTTTGGATCAATTCCACTCAAGTCCTGGAGCATACGAATGACTGTCGGATCGTCGTGTCCGAGTATATCAAGTTTAAGTACATTGTCATGGATAGAATGGAAATCAAAATGTGTGGTTTTCCATTCAGAATTTGTATCATCCGCCGGAAATTGAATAGGCGAAAAATCAAAGATATCCATATAGTCCGGAACAACGATAATACCTCCCGGGTGCTGACCTGTTGTTCGTTTAACGCCTGTACAACCTGCTACCAAACGGTCAGTTTCTGCACCACGCATCGTCAAATTATGATCATTTGCATAACCTTTAACATAGCCATAGGCCGTTTTTTCAGCAACTGTACCAATAGTTCCAGCACGATATACATATTCTTCACCAAACAGTACTTTCGTATAGTTATGAGCACGAGGCTGATATTCACCAGAGAAGTTTAAGTCGATATCAGGTACCTTATCTCCCTTAAACCCAAGGAACGTTTCGAACGGAATATCATGTCCATCCTTCTTATACTTCGCTCCACAATTTGGGCAATCTTTGTCAGGAAGGTCAAACCCAGAACCAACTGAACCGTCATTAAAGAACTCTGAATGCTTACAATCTGGGCATACATAATGTGGTGGTAATGGATTTACCTCTGTAATTTCCGTCATCGTTGCAACTAATGATGAACCAACCGAGCCACGTGAACCAACGAGATATCCATCATCAAGTGATTTTTTAACAAGCTTATGAGAAATTAGGTAGATTACTGCGAATCCATGCCCAATAATACTTTTAAGCTCTTTTTCTAATCTTTTCTCAACGATTTCAGGTAATTCTTCACCGTAGATGCTTCGCGCCATACTATAGCTCATATTCCTAATTTCATCTTCTGCACCTTCGATTTTAGGTGTATACAGATCATCCTTAATCGGCTTCACTTCACCAATCATGTCTGCGACTTTTTGCGTATTTGTAACCACAATTTCCTTCGCCTTCTCTTTTTCGAGGAAAGAAAAACAGTCTAACATTTCATTGGTTGTGCGGAAATGAACTTCTGGCAATGAGTGTCGATTTAATGGATTTGCACCACCTTGGGACCGAACTAAAATTTTTCGATAAATATGGTCATTAGGATTTAAATAGTGCACATTCCCCGTAGCAACTACCGGTAAATTCAACTTCTCCCCAAGGTTAACAATATTTTTTAAGATGTCTTTAAGTTCACGCTCATTTTGGATTAAATCCAATTCGAGTAAATGTCTATAATTTGATGGTGGCTGTACTTCTAGATAGTCATAGAATTGAGCAATGGACTCAACTTCCTCAGGTGACTTCTGCATCATACCCTCAAATACTTCCCCTTTGTCACAGGCAGAGCCCACTAAAATACCTTCTCGATATTTTTGCAACTGGGATCGTGGAATCCGTGGTACACGGTAATAATAATTAATATGTGAAATCGAAATTAATTTAAATAAGTTTTTTAGTCCTACATCATTTTGTGCTAGTAAAGTCGCATGATAAGGTCTGGAACGTTGGTACGCTTTACCTTGTCCCATATAATCATTTAATTGATCATGATATTGAATCTCTTTTTCTGCAGCATCTTTTAATAATTTCATGACTAAATAACCTGTTGCTTCTGCATCATAGATCGCACGGTGATGCTGGGTTAGTTCAATATCAAACTTTTTACATAATGTATTTAATCGGTGGTTTTTTAATTCTGGATATAAAAATCTCGCGAGTTCCAGCGTATCAATTACTGGATTTGTTGCTTGTTCAAGCCCCGCCTTTTTATAACCAACATTTAAAAAGCCCATATCAAAGATTGCATTGTGGGCAACCAATATTGCATCCTCGGTCCAATCCTTGAATTTAACCAGGACTTCACTAACTTCTGGTGCTGATCTTACCATATCATCTGTGATTCCAGTTAAGTCAATAGTTGTTGCACTTAATCGGTGATGAGGGTTTGCAAATGATTCAAATCGATCAATGATTTCACCATTTTTCACTTTAACAGCAGCTAACTCAATAATTGTATTATAAACTGCAGATAAACCTGTCGTTTCTACGTCAAATACGACATACGTATCCTCTTCTAAATTACGATGCTGTGAATTATAGGCAATTGGGACACCATCATCTACTAAATTTGCTTCAACACCGTAAATCATCTTTATCCCATTTTTCTTTGCTGCTGAATAAGCTTCTGGGAAAGATTGAGCTACCGCATGGTCTGTTAATGCAATCGCTGTATGACCCCATTTTTTAGCTTGGCCAACTAATTGACTAATAGAAGTTACAGCATCCATCTGGCTCATTGGAGAGTGTGCATGCAACTCGACACGTTTTTCTCCTTCTGGCGCCGTGTCTTTTCTTTCGTTCATCGGCTGTATCTCATTAATATCATTTGCCAGCATCACTAAATCTCTAACAAATGTATCATTTTGAATACTTCCACGACAGCGGACCCACATACCTTTTTTAATGGATTGTAGTAGATGTACATCTTCTTTATCCCGTGAGAATACTTTCACTAGGATAGAATCCGTATAGTCTGTAATTTTAAAAGTTAAAAGAGTTCTTCCACTTCGCAATTCTTTTGTTTCAGCAAAGAAAATATATCCTTGGATCGCTATTCTACGTTCTTCATCTAGAATTGAACTGATTTCTTTAAAATCTTCTTCATCTTTGATTGTATATCCGATTGTAATCGGTCCAGTAACAGTATTATTCTGATCCTTTTCCTTCTCTTTCTTTTGCATATCAGCAACAGCTAATAACGCTCTTTCTTGATCTTCCTGTTGTTTTTTCTCTAAAAACTGTTCGTACTCTTGGTTGGAAACCTCAATTTCTGTTTCAAGTGTGAACATAGGAAAACCATAGGATTGATAGACATTTCCTAATAATTGCCCGTATTTTTTCTTAATAGCAATCGATTCCGTATCATTTCTTGTCTTGATATGAAGCTTAAGACCTTGTTGTGTTGGAAGTTGATTATGCAATAAAGATAGAATAGGTGGTGCAATTCCATCTAATTCTTGTAAGCAAAGCGGCCAATAGGCTTGTACCATTTCTTCAGTCACATTTTGTGATTGTACATGTAATGAGAAAGTTACGGTTGCTATATGCCTAAATTTTGTTCGTAGTTGCGTAGAGAATATCCTCATGACATCTGCTGGAATTACTTTTTCAAAAGAAAATAAGAAATGCCATGCCTTCTTCTCTTTATCAATCATTAGTTTTTCAATACCTGCATTTGCAAAGTGTGCAACTATTGCATCTTCAGTTAATTCAAGCTGTTGTAGCAAGACCATAAACCGTTCTTTTTGCTGTGGCGATAATTCCATCCTCGTTCCCCCTCTTCAGACAGAATGTCTAGTTTCAGCGACTAGAAACTCGAGAATCTTCAACTCCTCCGGCAGAAGCAAAAATACGCTTCTTTGTCGGAGTATCCAGATTTCTCGTTTCTAGGCAAGTCGCTGCCACATTTCAAATATTTAGGGTACCCCATAACTACCGAGGTACCCTTTTCTTTTCTACTATTTATTTTACTACATATTTGTTAATTGTCTCGATAAGATTTTCAATATTTATTTCCAATGTTTCCCCTGTCTTACGAACCTTCACTTCGACAATCCCTTCGCCCGCACGTTTTCCAACTGTGATACGTAGTGGCAGACCAATTAAATCAGAATCTGCAAACTTCACACCTGGGCGTTCGGCACGGTCATCAAATAATACATCATAGCCGCTTTCCTTAAGAGTTACATATAAAGATTCGGAAATTGCTTTTTGTTCTTCATTCTTCATATTAACAGGGATTAAGTGTAGATCAAATGGTGCAAGATTTGCTGGCCAAATCAGACCATTTTCATCATTTGATTGCTCTGCAACTGCAGATAAAGTTCTGGAAATCCCAATACCATAGCAACCCATAATCATTGGTTGTGATCTTCCATTTTCATCTAGGAAGGTTGCATTCATTGCCTCACTATAACGTGTTCCAAGCTTAAAGATATGACCTACCTCAATGCCTTCAGCAAATACTATTTTCCCTTCACCATCAGGAGATGGGTCGCCTTCTTGGATGAAGCGAAGGTCTGCATATTGAATTCCTGAAAAATCACGGTCTGGATTTACATTTATAAAGTGATAATTCTCTTCATTTGCCCCGCAAACACCATTCACAACTGATGCTACAGCATGGTCTGCAATTACAGTGATGTTTTCCGATACTGAAATCGGGCCTAAAGAACCAACTGTACAGCCCATAACGCGATTGGTGTCCTCTGCGCTTGCTAATTCAACATTAGTAGCTTCTAATAAGTTCTTCACTTTAATATCGTTTATTTCATGGTCACCACGTGCTAATACAAGTACAAATTTTTCATCTACTTGGAAAAGGAGTGATTTAATGCATTTTTCTTTTGTTACATCAAGGAAAGTAGCTACCTCTTCAATTGTTTTCTTCTCAATTGTTTCTACTTTTTCTAATTCTTTTACTGACTCATTGCTTTTTGGATATTCCATAACAACAGGCGCCATTTCAATATTAGCTGCAAATGTAGACGTATCAGAATAAGCAATTGTATCCTCACCAATTTCTGAAAGCACCATGAATTCATGGGTATCCTTTCCACCCATCGCACCAGAATCCGCAATCACGGCACGGAAGTTCAGTCCACAACGAGAGAAAATATTGGAGTATGCAGTATACATTTTTTCATAGATATCGTGAAGGCTTTCTTGATTTGCATGGAATGAATATGCATCTTTCATGATAAATTCTCGTCCTCGTAGCAACCCGAAACGAGGTCTTTTTTCATCGCGGAACTTTGTTTGTATTTGATAAAGGATGATTGGTAGTCTCTTATAGGATTTAATTTCATCGCGAACGAGACTCGTAATAACCTCTTCATGGGTTGGTCCTAATACGAAGTCACGTTCATGACGATCGTGTAGGCGCATTAGTTCTGGCCCATAAGAATACCAACGTCCTGATTCCTGCCATAACTCTGCAGGCGTTAATGCAGGCATGAGTAGCTCCGCAGCACCTGCACGCTCCATTTCCTCACGGACGATTGTTTCAATTTTTTGTAAAACACGCTTGGCTAAAGGAAGGTAACTATAGACCCCACTCGCATTTTGTCTAATAAAACCAGCTCGAATTAAAAGCTGGTGACTCTTGACTTCGGCATCAGCTGGTACTTCTCGTAGTGTAGGTATAAGCGTCATACTTTGTTTCATATCTTGCACCTCATTATAATTTCATCCGATTTTTTGCACTTCATTTTATAGAAAGAATCTTTGAATATCGTTCCACGTTACCACCAACATTAAAAGCATTAATAGGGCAAATCCAATAAAATGAACCATACCTTCTTTTTGCTTATCAATTGGTTTTCCACGAACGGCCTCTAACGCAAAGAACACTAGTCTCCCTCCGTCAAGGGCAGGCAATGGTAAGAGGTTCACGATTCCAAGGTTTATACTTAGAATTGCGGCCCATTTCATTACATAATAGATCCCAGATTGAACAACTGTATCGGTTGATACATATATTCCAACTGGTCCAGAAAGCATATCGATCGAGAATTGACCTGTAATAAGCTTTCCAAGTCCAAGTAAAATCTCCTTTGTCCACATGAAGGTTTCCATAACCCCATATTTCAAGGAAGGTAATACTGATTTTTCAACAGGCCCATATACACCTATGATCCCAATTGTTTGGTCCTCAATTTGTTGAGCTTTCGGGGTTACTGGTATATCCAGTAAATCTCCATTACGTTCAACTACAAATCCAATTTCTTCTTCCGGATTTGCGCGAATAATATTGACAATATCATTCCATGTAGAAACTTGTTCATTATCAATCTCACGAACAATATCACCTTCATGGAGACCTGCTTGAAGTGCTGCCCCATCCTCGGTTAGCTTTCCTAGAATCGGCTTATCAATTGGCGTACCTTGTAATAAACCAATTGCAATTAAAATGATAAAGGCTAGAACAAAATTCATTGCCGGACCCGCAGCAATTGCCAGTGTCCGTTGCAATAAAGTTTTAGAAGCGAATTGGCGATTATATGGAGCTATTTGAGTTTCTTGTCCATCGGCCACAAAAAACGCTGTCTCACTAACTTCAAATCTTTTTAGAACCTCGTCTTCTCCATCCTCATACCCCGAAATAAAAAGATTATGCTCTAAATCTGCTTCCTCAACCTCAATTACTCTTAAATCTGGATACTTATCCTTATTATTTAAGATAATTTTCTCTACTTTTCCAGCATTATCGAATAACAACCCGATATTATGACCGGGTTTAATTTCAACCATTTCTGGGTCTTCGCCAGCCATTCTAACATATCCGCCAATCGGAAGGAGACGAATCGTATACAATGTTTCATTTCTTCTAAAGGTAAATACCTTTGGCCCCATCCCAATTGCAAATTCACGACAGAGAATTCCTGCTCGCTTTGCTAAAACGAGATGTCCCAACTCATGAAAAAATACGAGTGCACCAAATATAATGATAAAGGCTATCACAGTCTCCACATATTTAACCACCTTTTGTTAGATTGACTATAAAAAGTGTATCTAAATCTTATTTTTTCTCTATTAATCCACGAACATAGGCCCGCGTTTGTTGATCTACCTCTTGGATGATATCTAAGCTTGGATGTTGTACAGTATCATGCTTCTCAATTGTTCCCTCAATGATTTCTTCGATTTGTAAAAACGAGATTTTTCCATTTAGAAACCCTGAAACTGCCTCTTCATTTGCGGCATTTAATACAGTAGGTAAGGTTCCACCTGTTTTTCCGGCATGAAATGCAAACCCAAGACATCTAAAGCGATCAAAATCGGGCTTTGAAAAATGTAGTTTACCTATCTCCCAAAGTCGTAGTCTCTCCTTTGATGCAGCCATTGGAAATCGGTCTGGATATGAAAAGGCATATTGAATGGGTACTCTCATATCCGGTGTACCTAGTTGTGCAATGACACTACTATCATGGAACTCGACCATTGAATGAATAATGCTTTCTTTATGAAGAAGCACTTCAATTTGTTCATATGGAAGATTGAACAACCAATGAGCTTCAATTACTTCTAACCCTTTATTCATCATTGTCGCAGAATCAATTGTAATTTTAGCACCCATTGACCAATTCGGATGATTTAAAGCATCTTCAATTGTAACATCCTTTAGTTCTTCACGTGTTCGGTCGCGGAAACTTCCACCTGAAGCGGTGAGAATGATCTTCTCAACATTTTTTTCTTTTTCTCCTTGAAGACACTGAAAAATAGCCGAATGTTCACTATCTACTGGTAAAATTGAAACTCCATTCTGATTTGCTGCATCCATTACTAGATGACCAGCAGTAACTAATGTTTCCTTATTAGCAAGGGCAATCGTCTTCTTTGCTTCGATAGCTTTTAATGTAGGTAAAAGTCCTACACTTCCTACTACTGAGTTTAGGACGATGGTTGCTTCATCGAAAGTAGCCACCTCAATTAATCCTTCATCCCCATAGACAAATCGGGTATTACTTGAAAATTCACTTTTAAATAATTCATATGTTTCTTTTGATTTTACAGATACAAGCTTTGGCGAAAATTTTTGGATAATTTTTCGACCAAGGGCAACATTTTCCCCTATTGACATGGCTACAAGCTGTAGTATTTCAGGATGCTTTTCAATAACATCCAATGTTTGCTGCCCAATCGAGCCCGTAGCTCCTAATAAACTTACTTTTTTCACAAACTCACTCCTAATAAACAACCACTACTGAATAATTGCACTTAAGAAATAAAGGATTGGCAGGATGAATATCATACTATCAAATCGATCTAATATTCCGCCATGGCCAGGTAGTAATGTTCCAGAATCTTTCACATTATAATGCCTTTTAAGCGCAGATTCTACTAGATCCCCAATTTGTCCAAAAACAGACACAAACAATGTCACGATTATAAGTGATAAGAAGGAATCAAATAAATCTGTAATCATGTTAAAAATGAATGCAAATACAATAGCAGTCACAATACCGCCGACAAAGCCCTCAATGGTCTTATTAGGACTAATTTCCGGCCACAACTTATTTTTACCAAGTTTTCTCCCTACAAAATACGCTCCTGAATCGGTTGTCCAAATAACAACGAATGCATAAAATATATATGCTAATCCCATCGCTCTTATTTCAATCATATAATAAAAACCAAATCCTATGTATAGAGCTGACAGAATCACAAGGCCAGCATCATCAAAGCTGAAGCTATTTTTTGAAATAACAGTATACGTTAAAATAAATAAAACAATTAGAAGAACTATTTCAATCTTCGTAATTTGAAGAGTCTCAAAGAAATTATTGTATTGACTGGGAACTAAAATAACCCATAACAATATAATAGAGATTACGCCTGGGATTGATGCAATATTAATTTGCTTCATACGTAAAAGCTCAAATATAGCAATTGCTCCCATCAAATAGACTAAAATAGTAAACGGGACGCCACCAAAAATAACAATCGGCAGGAAGACTGCTGCTGCAATTATTGCCGTAATAATTCTTTGTTTCATTGTATCATTCCTTTTTTATACGATTTGGTCGTAATGGTTATATACCACCAAATCGTCTACCTCTCTTTTGAAATGCATGAATGGCCTCTAATAAATGATTTTCCTTAAAATCAGGCCATAATACATCGGTGAACCAAAATTCGGTGTATGCAAGCTGCCAGAGCATAAAATTACTTAAGCGAATTTCCCCGCTTGTACGAATTAATAAGTCGGGATCTTCTAAACCCGCACTCATTAAGTATTGATTAAAAAGATCCTCATCAATCTTTTCGTGGAGGTCTTTCTCACGATAGTCTGAAAGAATATGATTGACCGCATCCAGGATATCGGCACGGCCACCGTAGTTAAGCGCGAAATTTAATACCATGCCTGTATTGTTCTTAGTATCGTTCACCGCTTTATCTACCGCTTTTTGAGTATGTGCAGGTATCGCATCTTTATTCCCCATGATTCGAACCTGTACATTTTCTTCTATCAGCTCTGGTAAAAATGTGCCCATAAATTCTTGGGGAAGTTTTAATAAATAATTAACCTCATCCTCTGGACGCTTCCAGTTTTCTGTTGAAAATGCGTAGACTGTCAAAGTCTTCACCCCAAGTCTACTTGCAAGCTTTGTTACTCTCTTTACTACTTTCATTCCTTCATGGTGACCAGCAGTGCGTGGCAATGATCGTTTTTTTGCCCATCTCCCATTTCCGTCCATGATAATTGCTATATGGTTAGGTATTGGCCCTTTTACTATTTCTTCTTCAGAAATAGAAACTGGCTCCTTTTTTGTCTTTTTAAATTTTCCAAACATGAACAAGTCCTCCAACACCCGTCTCAATCGAGTTTCACTCATTTTACCATTTGTTTCGTTCGAGGTAACTAATTAGTAGACAGTATTAACAAAAAAACCCCCTGTAAACGTAAGAGGGTCTTTTTACAATATATTGTACATTGAAATGGATTAGACTTCCATGATTTCTTTTTCTTTTTCTTTTGCAACAGAATCAATTTTATTAATAGATTCATCTGTCAATTTTTGAATATCATCTGTTAGGCTACGTAATTCATCCTCTGTGATTTCACCATTCTTTTCAAGCTTTTTCAAATCATCATTACCATCACGACGAACATTTCGAACCGCAACTTTTGACTCCTCTGCATACTTCTTAACAAGCTTGACCAAATCACGACGTCTTTCTTCTGTTAATGGCGGAATTGAAATACGAATAATTGAGCCATCATTAGTTGGATTTAAGCCTAAATCAGCCTTTTGAATCGCTTTTTCCATATCTCCTAATGCTGACTTGTCATATGGTTGAATAACAAGCATTCTAGCTTCAGGAACATTGATGGAAGCTAGCTGATTTAGAGGTGTAGGTGCCCCGTAGTAATCAACTGTAACTTTATCAAGTATCGCTGGATTCGCTCTACCAGCTCTTACAGTTGCTAATTCACGAGACAATGCTTGGACTGCTTTAGACATTTTATCTTTCACTTGGTTTAATGTGTTATTTGCCATAAAGTTATTTCCCCCTTACAATTGTTCCGATATTTTCTCCTAGTACGGCACGTTTAATATTTCCTTCTTCCATTATTGAAAAGACAATTAACGGAATATCATTGTCCATGCAAAGTGAAGAGGCAGTGGAATCCATCACAGCTAATCCTTCTTTAATAACATCAAGATAGGTTAATGATTCATATTTCACGGCTGTTTTATCTATGGATGGATCAGCGCTATACACACCATCAACATTATTTTTAGCCATTAAGATAACCTCTGCTTCAATTTCAGCAGCACGTAAAGCAGCAGTTGTATCTGTTGAGAAATAAGGATTTCCTGTACCCGCCGCAAAAATAACAACTCGCTTCTTCTCTAGATGACGAATCGCTTTTCTTCTTATGTATGGTTCTGCAACTTGTCGCATTTCAATAGATGTTTGTACACGAGTTTGGATTCCTTGATTCTCCAAGCTATCTTGTAACGCTAAGGAATTCATCACTGTAGCAAGCATTCCCATGTAATCAGCATTCGCACGGTCCATTCCCATTTCACTACCAATTTTACCTCTCCAGATGTTTCCGCCACCTACAACTACAGCAACTTCCACTCCAAGTTCAGCAATTTCTTTTACTTGTTTTGCAACAGACTGGATTACAGATGGATTTATACCAAATCCCTGTTCACCCGCTAATGCTTCCCCACTTAATTTTAACACTACACGTCTATATTTGGCACCGCTCATCGAATAAAAAACCTCCATCTTTTAAAGAAAAGTACTAGCGCTTAAATAAAAGCCAGCGCTAAAACTAGACATTTCAAAAAGAGGGAACACATAATGTGTTCCCTGTTATCTTTTTACTTCTTTACTTGGCTCATTACTTCTTCAGCGAAGTTATCTTGACGCTTCTCGATACCTTCTCCAACTTCGTAACGAACAAAGCTCTTCACTGTAGCACCTTTAGACTCAACAAATTTACGAACTTTTTGATCTGGGTCTTTAACGAAGCTTTGGTCAAGAAGACAAACGTCTTCGAAGAACTTACCAAGACGTCCTTCTACCATTTTAGCTACGATATTTTCAGGCTTACCTTCATTTAATGCTTGTTGTGTTAACACTTCACGCTCACGCTCAACTTCTTCAGCAGAAACTTGATCACGTGTTACATATTTAGGATTTACAGCAGCAATGTGCATGGCAACATCCTTTGCAACATCGCTATCTGAAGTACCACCAAGAACAGTTAGAACACCGATACGTCCACCCATGTGAAGGTATGCACCAAATGCATCACCGTCTTCTTTTGTTACAACTTCAAAACGACGAAGCGATAGCTTTTCTCCGATTTTTGCGATTGCAGCATTTACATGCTCAGAAACAGATGTACCATTGTCCATCTTTTGTTCTAATGCTTCTTCAACGTTAGCTGGCTTTTTCGCTAATAGATGAGCAGCTAATTCTTTTACTAAAGTTTGGAAACCTTCATTCTTTGCAACGAAGTCTGTTTCAGAGTTAACTTCTAAGATAACTGCTTCATTACCTTGAACTTCGATAGAAGTTAAACCTTCTGCAGCGATGCGATCACCTTTTTTCGCAGCTTTCGCAATACCTTTTTCACGAAGGTAATCAATTGCTTTTTCCATATCACCATCAGTTTCTGTAAGAGCCTTCTTACAATCCATCATTCCTGCTCCCGTTTTTTCACGGAGCTCTTTTACCATTTGTGCAGTAACTGCCATTATGTTTTCCTCCTTATTTGACTCTATGTACTATTTCATTTTTACGATTTACACATCGAGTAGACAATCTGTTTCTATTATGACTTAATTTGCGAAAATATATAATTCTTAAAAAAGGTGATAAAAGGCATAACCCTCTTATCACCTTTCGCTCATTAAGCAGATGTTTCTTCACCTTGTTTAGCTTCTAGGATAGCGTCTGCCATTTTTCCTGTTAAAAGCTTAACTGCGCGAATTGCATCATCGTTTGCAGGGATTACATAATCAATTTCATCTGGATCACAGTTCGTATCAACGATACCAACGATTGGGATGTTTAATTTATGTGCTTCTGCAACAGCAATCCGCTCTTTACGAGGGTCGATGATGAATAAAGCATCTGGTAATTGCTTCATATCTTTAATTCCGCCTAAGAATTTCTCAAGACGTTCTAATTCTTTCTTAAGACCTACAACTTCTTTCTTAGGTAAAACGTCAAAAGTACCGTCTTCTTGCATTCTTTCGATGTCTTTAAGACGCTTGATACGCTTTTGAATCGTTTCAAAGTTTGTTAATGTACCACCTAACCAACGTTGGTTAACAAAGTACATTCCAGAACGTTCAGCTTCTTCTTTAACAGAATCTTGAGCTTGCTTTTTTGTACCAACAAAAAGCATAGTTCCACCATTTCCAGCTAATTCCTTAACGAAATTATAAGCTTCTTCTACCTTCTTAACAGTTTTTTGAAGGTCGATGATGTAGATTCCGTTACGCTCTGTAAAGATGTAACGCTTCATTTTTGGGTTCCAACGGCGAGTTTGGTGACCGAAGTGAACACCAGCTTCAAGCAATTGCTTCATAGAAATTACTGACATGAATAAATCCTCCTAATGGTTTTTTGTCCTCCGTTCATATCATCTTTAAGCAAAACTGTATGAACAGCACCAATGCTTAAATCTATGAACGTGTGTGATAACACCAAAAATTAATATATCATAATAAAAACTTGCTGGTCAAGAAAAATTAGTTGTTTTGACGAAATTTGTGTAAAAGTTCAATTTCAGTTTGACCTTTATTTAATTTTTTTGCAATATCTTCATATGTGAGTCCTAATTTGACGAGATGGTCAATGTCTTTGACAAGCACATCTTCATTGCTTTCAATATTCCCTGTTATTTCTTGTTTAGATTCTATTTCTGATATAGTATTTTGTTCGGTTTCGTTATCATTAGCATAAGCAGGTAGAAGATCTTGAATATCCTCGGTTGTTAAATCCGGTTCTAATATTTGTATCGATTCTTTATTTTTTTCATCTAGTTCAGAGATATCAATATTTTCTCTTTTTGCTGACTTGTTCGGAGTTTGTTGAACTTGTTGAATTCTATTTAAAAATACTTCATTGTCCTCTTTGATTTCCATTACATATGAAGTAATTACATTTTCAAATTCTTTGAGTAAGCGTTCTTGTTTGATTTCAATATCTTTTAGTTGTGTCATTCTCAAATATAAAAGAATAATTAAAAAAAAAGCTAATGCAAGTAATGCAAAGCAGGTTATAAATAAAATGGTTGTCATTCAAATTCCCTCTATCCCACGAAATCAATAAAATTACCCTTGTATGGATGCTGTTCTTTTTCTTCTTGTTCAGGGTTTTGAGTCTTATGTGGCGGTTGCTTTGAAAATGTATTTGATGATGAATCCTTATGTATTTGCGCATTTTCTGATTTATTGTTCTCGTTTACAATGGTACGGTTCCTTTTCTCAATTTTTTCGGTTTCTGCAGAAAGGTGATCTTGCATGTGCTGGCCACGCATCATCAGTTGCTCTTGAATTTTTCCTGCATCTTGTGTCCTTGGGATTGCAACTTGTAATTCAACTAATTTTAGACTCAATTGATTCACTTCTTCCGTTTCCTATTTTTAAGAAATGCATTGATTGAAATCTTTATTTGTTATACTTTAACTTTTGATTACGTATTTTAATGGATGTGTTTTTTTAATATATCCTTCAGTTTAAAAAGCGCTTTTGAGTGAATTTGAGAAATTCTAGATGTCGATAAGCCCATTACCTGTCCAATTTCAGTTAATGTTAGTTCTTCCTTATAAAATAAACTAATAATTAGCTGCTCTTTTTCATTCAATTGATGGATAACATTGATTAGTTGATTGATCACCTCTTTTTTTACAACATGTTCTTCTGGCGTTAAAGTTGCATGATCCTTAATTGAGAATGCTGATTTTTCACTGCCCTCATCATCATGTTGGTAATCGTCCATAGAAAGAACATTTGCAAAGAAGCCTTCATTTATCGTTTGATAAACTTCATCCTCGCTCATTCCGACTTCTACTGCTATTTCAGGAATTGTGGCATTTCTCATTAAGGTTTGTTCTAGCTTTTCAACGGCAGTTTCAACTTTCTTTGCTTTTTCTCTTGAACTTCTAGGTAACCAATCTTCTTTTCTAAGCCCGTCAAGTATTGCACCTCTAATTCGAAAGGATGCATATGTATCAAATTTCAAATCACGAGAAGGATCGAATTTTTCCAGTGCATCATATAAACCAATCATCCCAAGACTTTTTAAATCATCTTTATTTACACTCTTCGGAAGTGTGACAGAGATTCGTTGTACATGATATGAAACGAGCGGCATATATTTTCTGACAAGGGCATCCCCTGCATCTGTGTCTCGTGAGTCGGTCCATTTCTGCCAATATTCTTGATGATCTGTGGATGATAATCTGGACATTCTACTCCTCCTTTTCTTTTATTGTGGATGTATTATATTTTTACCTTCTATATTTCCTTAATTCCTTGATTGACAGTCCGGATTTTGAGGATGGCAGTTACTGGATCAAATTCAATGGTTCGCCCATTATTCCCACCAATATCTGATGCAAGAATCGTGATGTTAAAGCGTTTTAGCTCTGCTTTTACCGCATCAACGTTACGAGGACCAATCCGCATAATATCACTAGTCGATTGAAATTGGAACATTTGAGCACCGCCGGCGATTTTGGCTTTCAAACTCTTGTCTCTACCGCCAATTTCGATGATTTTCTTTATAAGCTCCTCAATTGCAGTATCGGCATATTTAGCAATATTCATGTTCCCAGCTTTTGTTGAAGCAGAACTTGGTAGCATGATATGGGCAAGTCCTGCGACCTTTTTTGGTTGATCATAAATGACTACACCTACACAGGAACCTAATCCAGATGTTCGGATTAAGTTTGGTGCAGTTATGACATTCATATCTGCTATCCCAACCTTTATTATCTGATTAAGTTCATTCATGTGTTTGAACTCCTAATGCAGTAAATATTTTCCCAAAAGAATCAGGATCTGGTAACAATAGAAAATGCCCATTAATATTATTGTGTTCATGTTTTTCAGTTTCACTAATAGCCGTTTCGATCACGATTGCATAATCACTTACTTGTGAAAGTTCGATTAAACCATATCCTATGATTGCACCAACCATATCAATCGAAAAACCTGGAACAGAAGGATATAAATTTAATTGGGTAAAATCAGATAACGATGTAAGATAAGAGCCGAACAAGATATTTCCGACTTCTTGTAAGGCAGATATTCCCATGTCACTTTGTTTACTTTCAAATGAGAAGTCCTCGTCGCCTAAGAGATCTTGAATTAGTTTTGTAGCTTGTGGGAGCTGTAAAATAAAAAACATATTTCCCGTTATATCCCCTTCAATTCGAAAAAAGATACCCGCAACAACATTTTCAGCCCCTCCGGCAAAATCCATCATTTCATCAAAAGAAACAATTTTTACATTCGGTACCTGCATATCAATTTTTCGATTTAAAAGCTTTGAAAGAGCAGTAGCAGAATGCCCCACTCCGATATTTCCAATCTCTTTTAAAATATCTAAATGAGTAGAATTAATACATTGAAAAAATGACATAGAATTGCCCCTTACTCTTTTCCCTTACGTATATCGGGGGTAAGAACCTTTTCTAAATTTAATAGGATCAATAATCTCTTATCAAGCTTGGCTACACCTTCTAGATATTCGACCTCTACACTGCCAACAATCTCAGGAGGTGGTTCAATCGAATCAACTGGTATATCCATTACATCATTGGCCGTATCCACAATTAATCCTACTTCAACATCATCTGTCGCAACTATGATAATTCTTGTGCTATCCAGATACTCAGTTTCATCCATACCAAAACGAGTTCTTAAATCAATAATCGGAGTAACAACTCCTCTTAAATTAATCACACCTTTTACAAATGGCTCTGACCTAGGAACCCGAGTTATATGTTGCAGTTTTTCTATTGAACGTACCTGTGAAACTGGGATTGCATATTCTTCATCCTCAAGTGAAAAAACAATGACCTTTAACACAGCAGCTTGTACAGACATACTTTTCCTCCTTAACTTGCTATAATCAATGCATTTCTATTTGATTAAAGCATTACAATCAATTACGAGGGCAACTTGCCCATCACCTAGTATTGTTGCCCCTGAAATTGCAAACACATTTGTTAAATAGTTTCCTAGTGACTTTAATACAATCTCTTGTTGTCCGACGAAGGAATCAACGATGAGGCCAGCTGATTTATCGCCTTTTTTCACAATTAGAACAGAAAAGTCTTCATCATCTTCAGTAATTGTAGGAACCTCAAAAATATCTTTCAAGTCTACTAATGGGACGACTTTACCTCTATAATCAATTACCATCTGATTGTGAGCATAAAGAATCTCACTTTTCTTTATGATGGCCGTTTCGATAATAGAAGAAAGTGGGATTGCGTACTTTTCATTCTGAATCGTAACGAGCATTACAGAGATGATCGATAAAGTGAGTGGTAACTGTATAGAAAAAGTTGATCCTTTATTCATTTCAGAATGAATAGTGATTGACCCACCTAATGACTCAATCTTATTTTTCACAACATCTAGTCCAACACCGCGACCTGAGACGTCTGAAATTTGTTCAGCTGTTGAAAACCCAGAAGAAAAAATAAAATCAAATACTTGACTATCAGTTAGAGACTCTACTGTTTTTTCCGCGATCAGTCCTTTGTTAACAGCCTTTTGAATAATTTTTTCCCTACTAATTCCTGTACCATCATCTTCTATTTCGATAAATACATGATTTCCACTATGGTAAGCACGTAAAATGACCGTACCTTCTTCCGGTTTTCCATTTCGCATTCTAATTTCTGGTGTTTCAATACCATGGTCTAGTGCATTTCGCAATAGGTGCACAAGCGGATCACCAATTTCATCAATTACAGTACGATCTAATTCCGTTTCTGCTCCAATAATTTGAAGATTAATTTTCTTATGTAAATCCTTCGCTAATTGACGAACCATACGAGGAAAGCGGTTAAAGACAGTTTCAACCGGAACCATTCTCATTGTAAGGATAATATTTTGTAAATCTCCAGATATTCTTGACATTCTCTCAACAGTTTCATTTAACTCTGAATGTTTTAAATCATGAGAGATCTGTTCTAAACGGCCTCTATCGATGACTAATTCTTCGAATAGGTTCATTAGAGTATCAAGTTTTTCAATATTTACTCGGATTGTTTTTTGATTTCCCACATGCTTGCTGTTCGATTTTGAAGAAAGATTTTCCTCTTTATCGGTTACTTGTTTCAGTTCGGGAGCAAGAGCTGGAGCAACTTCAGCCTGTGCCTGTATTTGTTCTTGTACTTGAGTCTTATTTGAATTAATTAGATAGTCTTTAACGATTACCTTGTTTATTTCAGATACTTTGGTAATTTGTTTTTCGATATTTTCGGCTGACTCCATTGAAATGACCGTTACACGAAATTCACTATCAAATTGTTCTTCCTCAAGTAGGCCGACTGACGGAAATGACTTTATGATTTCACCGAGTTGTTCAAGAACCTCGAATACCATGAAAACTCGGGCAGCTTTTAATAAACAATCTTCACGAAGTTGAATCGTTATTTCATAACAATTAAAACCTTGTTCTTTTGATTGATGGATAACCGTCATTTCAAAATCATCATAATTAGTTATAGATGTAGTAGGTTCATCCACATTATTTTGAACAACTGATTCAGTAGTTTCTTCTGCCGTTGTTATATCTCCGCTTTCCACTTTTTTAAGTGATAAAACGACATCCGTAACATCCTTTTTTCCATCACCACCATCAGCAATAGAAAAAATCATCTCCTCTAGATAATCAACTGATTTAAAAACAACATCCAAAAGAGATGGGGTTACTTTTATTTTCGTATTACGAATGCCATCTAGAACATTTTCCATCTGATGCGTAAGACTTGCTAGATCTTCATATCCCATCGTAGCGGACATGCCCTTTAATGTATGGGCAGAACGGAAAATTTCGTTGACAATTGCGATGTTTTCAGGCTCTTTTTCTAATTTTAGTAGATTTTCATTACACGCCTGGAGATGCTCTTTACTTTCTTCAATAAATACCTCTAAATATTGATCCAGTTCCATTTATCAACACCCCTTTTACTTATGAAAGGCTAAGTACGGTCCTTGCTATATCCTCTAAATTTTCAACTCTATCAACTAAATTTGTTTCAATAGCTGCCTTTGGCATACCAAACACAATTGAAGTTTCCTTCGATTCTGCTATTGAAACAACTCGTCCAGTCTGTTTTAGTTTTTTTAATCCACATGAACCGTCCGTTCCCATTCCTGTCATGATGATAGAAATTGTTTGAATCCCCTTAATTTCACTAATTGATTCAAAAAGGATATCAACAGATGGTCTGTGTCCATTCCGTATTTCACTCTCATCGATATTGACAGCAAGCATTGTGCCAATCTTTTTTATTTTCATATGATAACCACCAGGGGCAATATAAGCTGTTCCGGCCTTTAACATTTCCCCATCTTCAGCTTCTTTAACGGTAATATTACATAAACCATTGAGCCTGTTGGCTAAAGATTTAGTAAAACCCGCCGGCATGTGCTGAACAATAACAATTGGTGCTGGATAATTTTTCGGAAACTGCGGGAGGACCTGTTGCAAAGCCCGCGGTCCCCCTGTTGAAGTACCCATGCAAACAATTTTATTCATATCGTTATTTAGCCCTAGGTCTATTTTACTATAATCTACTATTCTATTATTAGAGTTTTCTTGTATTTTTATTGGACTTTTTAGTAAGGTTACATTTATTTTTCCAGCATTCAGTACTTTTGTTACAATTTCATTTTTTATCAGATGAAGATCAATAGAAATAGGTCCTGATGGTTTTTGAATAAAATCAACAGCCCCATTTTGAATCGCAAGCAATGTTTTGTCTACTCCTTCTATTGTTGTGCTTGAAAGCATTACAACTGGACGGGGGTATTCATTCATAATCCGTTGTAATGCTTCAATTCCGTTCATTTCAGGCATTTCAACATCCAACGTTACAACATCTGGGTTGAGTTTTTCAATTTTGTTCAGGGCATCGATTCCATTTCTCGCTGTTCCAATAACGTTAAATCTTGAATCTTCCTGAAGGAAATTTGAAATAAGCTTCCTCATAAATGCTGAATCGTCTACAATAAGAACATTTATTTTTGTCATCGCTAAACTCCTATCTACCACGTACGAAAAAACGTTGTAACTTTGATATAAAGGACGTATGTTGATTTTTCTCCTGATTTTTTTCACTACCAAGATAACTTTTGCAAATATCAAGTAAATTTTTGCTGATTACTGCTTTAGGGGCATATAGTATGAATGGCTCTTGGTGACTGACTGCTTTTTGGACGGTTTTGTCATCATGCAATACACCTAGTAGTCTGATCTCTTTAATTAAAAATTGCAGAACAGCCTGTTTTAATCTTTTCAAGGTTTGCATTCCTTCAGATTCATTATCAGCTCGATTCACAATCAAATACATAGGAATGGATTGGTCAAATAAACAAATATATTTAATGACTGAGTATGCATCTGTAATAGAGGTTGGCTCAGGTGTGGTAATGACAAATATTTCGTCCATTGCCATAAGAAATTTAACACTTTCCTCGGACATACCAGCGCCCATATCAAAAATAATGTAGTCATAATCATGTAGTACGGATTGCAATTGGTCAATTAAATACTGCGATTTGTTTTCATCCAGCTTAAAAAGCGAAGATAAGCCATTTCCACCGGCAATATAGTCAATGCCTTCTGGACCCCTGATTAGCAGATCTGTTATTGATAGATTTTTTTCAAATAAGTCCACAATTGTATGGTGGGCTGTTATCCCCATTAAAATATCAATATTCCCCATCCCAATATCCATATCAAACAACAAAGCCTTCTTGCCAAATTGTGATAGGGCAATGGAAAAATTCAATGAGAAATTGGATTTACCAACTCCACCTTTTCCACTGATTACAGCTATTGTCTTCGGTTGGTCTTGTTCATTATTCATCGATCCTAGTTTGTTACGAAGAGCTGTAGCTTGGTCTATCATTATTCATCGACTCCAAGGATAGTATTAGTGATAAGAGCTGGCGTAGCCACAACAATGTCATCTGGCACATTTTGACCATTCGTTAAATATGCGACACCGATACCAGAATCAGCAATTAAATTGACCATCGCTCCATAGTTTGCCGTTTCATCCACTTTTGTAAATATAAATTTGGATATTGGAATTTTAGAAAACTGTTCATAAATCACTTTCATGTCGCTCATTTTTGATGTTAGTGAAAGCACTAAAAATGTTTCCATATCATTTGAAAAATGGATTAAATCATTCAAATCATCAATATATTTTTCATTTCGGAAGTTCCTGCCTGCAGTATCAATGAATATAACATCATAATCCTTATAGGCTTCCTTTGCTTTTTTAAAATCAGCAAAAGAATAACAAACCTCAACAGGAGCACTAAGAATTTTTGCATATGTTTTTAGTTGCTCAATCGCAGCAATTCGAAATGTATCTGTTGTAATAAAAGCAATTTTCTTTTTGTCCTTCAACATGCTGTCTGCTGCAATTTTAGCAATGGTCGTGGTTTTTCCAACACCTGTTGGACCAACCACATTAATATATTTTTTTTGAAAGGTTAAGCCACCGTATTCAATTCCGGAAATGAGGGAAGCCATACATTCCTTTGTCCATTTCTTGACTTCTTCAAATGATGCTTTTTCCGATTTCATGTACCACTTTTCCATTAAAGTAGTCATCATTTCTTTTCGAATAGATGGATCGATTTCTTGATGGACCAACAATTGATTTATTTCCTGCAAAGGTGCTGGATAAGGACTACTATCCACAGATAATTCTTTTATTGCCGCTCTTAGTTCTTTCATTTCTTTTACAAGTTCTGGTGTCGAGTCTAGAGGTTCCTTTGCTTGTTGTGTATTTACGGTTTTGGGAACCTCTTGTTTAATTGGGATTGGTTCCGATTTAATATCAATAATCGCTGGTTTTTTATTTTTTTCTTTCGGTTGCATTGTTTGATTCTTAGGGACTTCAGAATCAATAGCTGCTATAACTTCAAAATTCTTTTTTCGAAAAAGGCCGAAAAACCCTCTCGTTTGAACAACCTTAGAATTTAAGATCACCGCATCACTACCTAATTCACCACGAATCATTTTCATTGCTTCTGGCATAGAAGTAGCTATATATTTTTTTACCTTCAATCTATATTCACCACCCCAACACTTTGAACCTCAACATTCGCCTCAAGCTCGTTATAAGAAAGTACAGGAACTTGCGGAAAATATCGTTCAATTAATTGTCTCACATACATTCTGACCGCTGGAGAACATAGTAAAATCGGAGTTTGCTCTTGTATACTAACATTTTCGATTTGTTTCGCTATCGCTTCAATGATGGATTGTGACACATTTGGATCAATTGAGAGATAGTTTCCATGTTCTGTTTGTTGAACACCATCAGCAATAAACTTTTCAACCCTACCTGATAGAGTTACAACCTTCATTGTTTCACCTTGGACAATGTACTGATTTGTTATTTGTCTCGCTAGCGATTGTCTCACGTATTCAGTTAATAAATCTGTATCAGTTGTCATTCGTCCAAAATCTGCGAGTGTTTCAAAAATGATAGGCAGATTTCGAATTGACACATTTTCTTTAAGTAACTTAGCTAAAACCTTTTGAACATCTCCTACTGCTAGTGGGTTTGGAGTAACCTCATCTACTAAAATCGGGTATGATTCTTTTAGATGGTCAATCAGTTGCTTTGTTTCTTGTCTACCCAGTAACTCATGGGCATTCCTTCGAATAACTTCTGTGATATGTGTTGACACAACAGACGGAGGGTCAACGACCGTATATCCTAGCATTTCCGCCTGGTCTTTCATATCCTCGGATATCCATTTTGCCGGTAATCCAAAAGAGGGTTCGATGGTATCGATTCCTTCAATCGAATCATCCTCATAACCTGGGCTCATTGCTAAGAAGTGATCTAGTAAAAGTTCCCCTCTTGCCATTTCACTACCTTTAATTTTCAAGCGATATTCGTTTGGTTGTAATTGAATATTATCCCTAATTCTAACGACCGGGATCACTAACCCCAACTCAATCGCCAATTGTCTACGGATCATCACGATTCTGTCCAGTATATCTCCACCTTGGTTTGTATCAGCCAATGGTATCAATCCATAACCGAACTCAAACTCAATGGGGTCAACATTCAACAGACTTACGACGCTTTCTGGACTTTTTAAATCCTCTACTTGTACTTCTTCTTCAGTGTCAGGCTCTAATTGAGTCTCCTGATCCTTACTTTTAGAAATCATATAGGCACCAATAGCTAAAAAACTTGAGATAGAAATTGTTAAAAAATCATGGATTGGAGTAAACAATCCTAAAAGGAAAATCGTCCCTGCAGTCACATATAGCATCTTCGGATATGCAAATAATTGCTTTGTAATATCTGTTCCTAAATTACCTTCAGACGCAGCACGAGTAACCACAATCCCTGTTGCAGTTGAAATTAATAGAGCAGGAATCTGACTCACAATTCCGTCCCCTACAGTTAAAAGAGTGAATTTAGAAAGTGCCTCTTGGAATCCCAAGCCGTGCTGTGTCATTCCGATGATAAATCCAAAAGTTAAGTTGATCAGAACAATAATAATCCCTGCTATTGCATCCCCTTTTACAAACTTACTTGCCCCGTCCATTGCCCCGTAAAAATCTGCTTCTCTACTTACTTTATCACGACGCTCACGGGCCTCAGTGTCAGAAATCATACCAGCATTTAAATCAGCATCGATACTCATTTGTTTACCTGGCATTGCATCTAATGTAAAACGTGCAGCTACCTCAGAAACACGTTCAGAACCTTTCGTAATAACAACAAATTGAATAATAACAAGGATTAAAAAGACAACAAATCCGACAACCACATTCCCGCCAACAACAAAGGTACCAAAGGTGTGCACAACCCCACCGGCATCCCCTGTAGCGAGAATAGATCTAGTTGTAGAAACGTTTAACCCTAATCTAAATAAGGTTAAAAGAAGTAGTAAAGAAGGGAAGATTGAAAATTGAAGTGGTTCCTGCATATTCATTGAAGTTAAAAGAACTAACAATGCAAGAGAAATATTAACAATAATTAAAATGCTTAGCATCCAAGATGGAAATGGAATAATAAGCATCGCAACTATTAAGATGACACTTAATAAAACTGATAAATCTCTTGCTCGCATCGTTTTCTCTCCTTTAAGTCAAAAAACACATAGTTGATGAGGAATTTTAATAATCTTTTACATATTTTTATATCTTTTCTTTCAAGCGGTATACATAAGCAAGAATTTCGGCTACCGCTTTAAAATACTCTTCTGGTATGGCATCCCCAATATTTGTCCCGGCATAGAGGGCTCTTGCAAGAGGACGGTTTTCGATGGTCGTAATTTCATGCTCTTTTGCAATTTCCTTAATTCGCCCAGCAACAAAATCTACACCCTTAGCAACTACAAAGGGAGCATCCATTTTGGATTCATCATATTTTAATGCAATTGCATAATGAGTTGGGTTTGTAATAATGACATCTGCCTTTGGCACCTCTTGCATCATTCGACTCATTGCCATTTCTCGTTGTTTTTGCTTTATCTTTGATTTAATCAGGGGGTCTCCTTCGGTCTTCTTATATTCATCTTTAATATCTTGCTTTGACATCCTTATGTTTTTTTCATAATCATAACGTTGATAAAGATAGTCTAGGAAAGATAAGAATAAAAGTGCCCCACCCGCAAATAACCCCATCTGGACTGTAAGTTTGGCAAGAACAATCAAAGCTGCTCCTACGGTTTTCTGTGACAAAGATAAAATATCTTCCAAGCGGAACCAAAGAATCGAAATCGTAACGCCACCTACGATAACAATTTTTAAAATTGATTTAAGCATCTCAACAAGCGCACGTATCGAATAAATTCGCTTAAATCCTTGAATTGGATCAAGCTTATTTAACTTCATTTGAATCGCTTCTGTTGAAAATAAAAAACCAACCTGCATAAGGTTCGCTGCAATTCCAACGAAAAGGGCAACTAGCATAATCGGTGCTAATATAATTGCAGCCTCTAAAGATAGTTCAATAAAAATTTCTTGTACACTTTGTTCAGTCGGTGTAATCAATAAATAATGACTAAATGAATGACTAATAAAAGTTAATATACGATCTAAAATGAATCCACCAAAAACAAGCAGTGTAAAAAAGATCGAAATAAGCAGGAGGGCGGTGTTAATATCTGCACTTTTTGCTACCTGCCCTTTTTTTCTAGTTTCTTGACGCTTTTTAGGAGTGGCTTTTTCTGTTTTTTCACCTGCAAAAAATTGCAGGTCAAGACGAACAAAATACATCTAGCTTCCTCCTAATAGTTCCATTAAACCGCGCATCGTAACTAACATATTGTCGACCAGGTCCCCTACGAGCATAAAAATCATCGTCATCGCGATAAATAATACAACAAAACTAACCCCGATTTTTAACGGAAGACCTACAACAAATACATTTAATTGTGGGACTGTTCTCGCCACTATACCTAGAGCAATATCTACTAAAAATAATGCACCAACGACTGGCATTGACATTTGAAATGCAATGATAAACATTGTACCGAAAGCCTTCAGAACAAATTCCACTATATTTTCATCACCAAATGGCAAAGTTTGTTGTTCCATTGGGATAAATTCATAGCTATAGAAAATTCCGTCCAACAATAAATGATGGCCATTAATAGCCAATAAAAAGAGGAGTGCAAACGTATATAAATATTGTCCCATCAGTGGACTTTGCGCGCCCGTCTGTGGATCAATAACATTGGCGATGGCAAACCCCATCTGAAAATCTATAAAGCCTCCTGCAATTTGAATAGCGGTGAAAATCATATAGGCTGTTAGCCCAATTAGAAGACCTACCATAGCCTCTTTAAGAATTAACATGATAAAAAAGCCATCAATCTGGAGAATCGGTTTTTCCATAGATAGGAACATAATCCATGAAATAAAGAAAGCAATTCCGATTCGATGTGATGCCGGCAAAGTCCGATATGAAAACAATGGCATCGTTACAAAAAAACTCGTTACCCTCACTAGTACAAGTAAAAAGGCAGGAAAATAGGTATATAACTCAGTCATTTTTTTACCCTACAAATCTTGTTAAATTACTAAAAATATCATGCGTATATGCGAGCATCCTTGATAGCATCCACGGTCCAAAAAATACCAAACCGACTAGAACGGCAATAATTTTGGGGATAAATGCTAGAGTTTGCTCCTGAATTTGGGTTGTCGCCTGGAACACACTAACTACCAGCCCGACCACTAATGCCACTAATAAGAGCGGACCACAAATCATTAAAGTGGTATATACACCTTTTTCTGCTAATGAAATAACTGCTTCAGGACTCAAACTGTTCACCTACTCTTAGAAGGTCTGTAATAAGGATTTAACAATTAAATACCATCCATCCACAAGGACAAATAATAATATTTTAAACGGCAAAGAAATCATTACTGGTGGAAGCATCATCATCCCCATGGACATGAGGATACTTGCAACAACCATATCGATTACAAGGAACGGAATAAAAATCATAAAACCAATTTGGAACGCTGTTTTAAGCTCACTAATCGCAAAAGCTGGTACCAAAGCGGTCAATGGAATATCCTCAATTGTTTCCGGCCTGTCAGCTCCAGAGTAATTTAAAAATAACTCCAAATCCTTTTGCCGGGTATGTACACTCATAAATTCCTTGAACGGTAAAGAGGCACGATTATAGGCTTCCTCTAAATTAATTTCCTCATTAAACAAAGGGGTTAAGGCTTGTTCATTGACCTCACTTAATGTCGGCGCCATCACAAAAAAGGTTAAAAACAATGCCAGTCCGATCAGTACCTGATTTGGAGGCATTTGTTGTGTCCCAAGTGAAGTTCGAACAAATGACAACACAACAATTATCCTAGTGAAACTCGTCATTAAGATCAAAATACTAGGACCTAGTGATAGAACAGTCAAAAGAAGTAAAAGTTTAACTGATGTCGATACATTTTCGGGGGCACTAGTATTAAAAAATTCCATAAATTCATTCATTCTTTACTAGACTCCTTACTTTCAAATTGCTCGACAATTTTCTTTCTCCCTTGTTTTAATTCTGATAATTGCTTTTGTAACATGGAGGAAAAATGAGTTTGGTCCCCATCTCTGACCTCTTTTCTTTTTTGAATCATCCGGTTAAGAATATCTCTAGGCTGCATCATGGAATCCAATGATGCATTATGCTGTTCCAAGATTTCATTCATTTCATTCGTGTCTTTGATTTCCTTGAGTAGTTGAACGTTATCTCCAACCCCCACTACTAAAATCCGATCCCCAACCTTTACAATTTGAATGGATCGGTTTGTTCCTAAACTGGTCCCGCCTAGATTTTCAATAAACCTATGCTGATTAAACATGCGATTTCTTTTATTGACAAATTTTAATAAAAGGTAAATGAGTGTAATAACAAATAATGTTGTAAAAATCATTTTAAAAAAATCGCCAGCTGTTAGTTCATTGGCAGGTTCTGCGTTTTCAAAAGCATCGGTTCCCTGCTCTTTATCTACTTGTTTTTCTTCATTTCCAAGTGCATCACTTACACTTTTATCAATATGACCATCTTCAGCTTGTACAGGAAAAGTGACAAGCAAGGCATGAAAGAAGATAAGTGCAAGCATAACTTTTTTGATATATTTCAATTTTGTTGCCACTCTCCTGAATAAATAGAATTACAAGGCTCACTTAGGTGTTACATTATTCGATAAATTATTGTTAGCTTAGCGTTTTGCTGATCGCTTCAATCACACGGTCTGCTTGAAATGGCTTTACAATAAAATCCTTCGCACCAGCTTGGATGGCATCAATAACCATGGCTTGTTGACCCATAGCTGAACACATAATAACTTTTGCATTTGGATTTATTTTTTTAATTTCTTTTAATGCCGTAATTCCATCCATTTCTGGCATCGTAATATCCATTGTTACAAGGTCTGGTTGGGTTTCTTTATACTTTTCAACAGCTTGTGCCCCATCAGCTGCTTCTGCTACGACTTCGTATCCATTTTTAGTTAGGATGTCCTTAATCATCATTCTCATAAATGCTGCATCATCTACAATAAGAATTCTGTGTGCCATTTGAATAGCCCCCTACTTTTAATTCAATTTTTTTATTCGATCACTTTGGCTAATAATATCGGTGATCCTAACACCAAAGTTTTCTTCAATAACAACTACTTCACCTTGTGCGATAAGTTTCCCATTCACTAAAACATCTACCGGCTCTCCCGCAAGCTTGTCCAACTCAATTATGGAACCCGCAGACAATTCAAGAATTTCTTTAATTGAACGTTTAGTTCTACCTAATTCGACCGTAACTTGAAGTGGAATATCGAGTAACATATTTAGGTTTCTAGATTCAGCTTCTTGCAAATGGATCGATTCAAATTCTGAGAACACCGCAGGTTGAATTTCGGGTTGTTTCACCTGGAATCCTCCTAGATGCTGTGGGCTACTATTTGAAATTGGCTGGTTATATTCAAGTTGTTGAACCTGCTGAGTCGGTTGATAGGATGTATTTTGTACAGCACTGTGATCAGTATTATTTTGATTCTGTATTAACCTTTCATCGTCAACATGGGAAGACGATCGTACCATTGCTGGGGCTGCCACCTCTGCCTGTGGGGAGAGAAGTTCTCCAACAAGTTCTTTACCAAATTGAACTGGAACGAGCTGCATGATTGTGGAATCAATAAGCTCACCAATTTTTAATCGAAATGATATTTTCACTAAAATGTCATCAAGCGGAAGATTTTCAACACCATTGCTATGGCTCATGTCAAGCATGTCAATGCTAGGTGGAGAAATATCAATTTTTTTACTAAAGACAGTTGACATTGAAGTTGCTGCAGAACCCATCATTTGATTCATCGCCTCTTGAACAGCACTTAATTGAAGTTCTCCTAAGTTTTTTTGTGCTTCAAGTCCGCTTCCACCAAGCATCAAATCAGCAATGATGGATGCATCACTCTGTTTAATAACTAACAGATTTGTTCCTGTAAAACCAGCTGTATAGTTTACATAGACCATTACACATGGGTGTGGAAACTCATCTGCAAGTTGAGAACTCTGAATAAGCGTTACATTTGGAGTAGTAATTTCAACTTTTTGGTTGAGTAATGTCGAAAGAGCCGTTGCCGAACTCCCAAAAGATATGTTCCCAATTTCCCCGAGTGCGTCCTGTTCAATTAAAGATAAAAAATCCTCGATAAGGGGTCTATTATTGTCTGCTACCGGTTCTTCGTTGTCTAAGTCTGCTGTACCTTTAAGTAATGCATCAATTTCATCTTGAGATAGCATATTACCATTATTCATCTTCACTGCCCCCCTCTTTTATTTCCTTTAGGATTTGAATGGCTTGTTTCTTATTTACCTTACCAACCTGCGCATAAAATTTCGGGATTCCTTCAATTTTTACATCAATTGGCTGTTCAATCATTTTGTCAAGCTGGATTGTATCGCCAACGTCTAATAATAAAAACTCCTGGATCGCAATATTGGCTGTACCTAATTCTGCAACAATTGGTAGTTTAGTGTCTTTAAGATTGCTTTTAATAGTGGCTAGTTCCTCTGTGTTCCGTTCTTTTCTAGGAGCCGTTTGCATCCAGTAATGTGCCGATAGTTTAGGTATAATTGGCTCAAGAATCACATGGGGAATACAAATATTAATCATACCACTTGTCTCACCAATTTGAGTATTAAGTGAGATAACAACAACCGTTTCATTTGGAGAAACCATTTGAAGAAACTGTGGGTTCACTTCAAAATCAGTTAAAATTGGGTCAACTTCAACTAAATTAGCCCATGCTTCCCTGACTTGATCAAATGCTTTTTCGAACATATTGCTCATAATTTTTGTTTCTATTTCAGTTAAACTCTCAATCTTATTAATACCTGTTCCTTTACCTCCAAGTACTCGATCGAGCATGGCATAGGCAATATTAGGGTTTACTTCTAGTAAAACTCGTCCTTCAAGTGGAGGCATTTCGAACACATTTAAAATGGTCATTTTTGGAATCGAACGTATGAATTCTTCATATGGCACTTGATCAGCTGTACCCACTGTGATTTGTACATACGTTCGTAGCTGAGCTGAAAAATAGGTTGTTAATAATCGTGCAAAATTTTCATGTATTCGAGTGATACTTCGAATCTGATCCTTCGAGAATCGAAGTGCCCTTTTAAAATCATATACTCTAACTCGACGCTCACTTTCTTCCTTCTTTAGTTCTTCCGGATTCATTTCGCCGGTTGACAGGGCTGAAAGTAAAGCATCTATTTCACTTTGCGATAATATTTCACCAGGCAAGGTTCCACCTCCGCTCATTACGTCATTTAATTAAATTGGTTACTGCGGAAGAAAGGATGTCGCATAGACTTTAACGACAGTACCATCTTGCATTAATTCATTTATTCGGTCCTTTAATCTATTTTCTAAATTCACGATTCCTTCTTCACCTTTAAATTCTTCAGAAGTCATATTGGAAAGTTCCTTAATAATGATGTTGCTTACTTGGAATTCTCGTTTCTCCAATTCTTCTTTGCCTTTTTTACCATCTGTTTGAATGTTAAAGGATATACGGATATAATCATCACTTAATAGTTTTGTTGTGATTTCTGGAATTTCTACAGTCGCTTTAAGTACCTGATCAATCGATGGTTCCTTTTCACCTTCACCCGCTGTCACCTTGGTTAAAATGACAAATGCAGTGGTACCGACTAATGTTATCGTACTTAAAATGATGACCATTACCACAAGAAGCTTATTTTTCATAGCAACTTATCCTCCCCAAGCATTAACGAAGGCCAAGTACATTTATTTTTTGATAAAATTCATGAACCTTCACATGTACATCCTCTTCTGTTTCTTTTACAACAAACTTTTTACCATTTGTTAAGGTAATGGTTGTATCAGGAAAAGATTCAACCTGTTCAATATATAATGCATTTAATGTAAACTTTTTATCATTTAATTTCGTTAAAGTTATCACTTTTTATCGGGGTTTTAGTATTGACTAAAACCCCTTACCCCCTTAACGTTTTAGGTTTACAAGCTCTTGAAGAATTTCATCGGATGTGGTGATGATACGAGTGTTCGCTTGGAATCCACGCTGAGCAACAATCATTTCTGTAAATTCTTCAGAAAGGTCAACGTTTGACATTTCAAGGGCACCAGCCATTAATTTTCCACTTCCCCCGTTTCCAGCTGTTACTGCTGTAGGAGTTCCCGAGTTGAGCGTTTCAATAAAAAGGTTATCTCCAAATTTTTCAAGACCATCTGGATTCGCAAAAATACTGATTTCTAATGTTCCAGCCGTTTGTAAACTACCAGCATTGTCTACATAACTTACTACACCAGCTGAGTCAATGCTAAAACTTTGGGCATCCGAAGGAATTGTAATATCCGGCACAACATTAAGTCCGCTACCATTTACTAATTTACCTGTTTCGTCTAAATAGAAGTTACCTGCTCTTGTATAAAAGTCGGTTGTACCGTCAGATACAGTAAAATAGCCAGATCCTGAAATCGCTAAATCAAGTGGACGGTTAGTAGATTGAATACTTCCTTGTGTAGAAATAGTATCAATTGTAGATAACGTAGATCCTAAACCAACCTGTTTTGGATTCACACCGCCTCTTACACCATCATTTGCTTTTGCACCTTGAATCGTTTGACTCATCATATCGGAAAAAACTGCTCTCCCCTTCTTGAATCCGTAAGTATTAACGTTAGCGATGTTATTACCAATTACATCAAGTTTAGTTTGAAAGTTTTTCATTCCGCTGATTCCTGAATACATTGAACGTAACATGTTATTTTCCCCTTTCAATTATAGGTGGCGTCTGTCAGTCGGCACACCTTGGCTTCCGGTTAAGGTCCAGCCCGTTAAATGATTAATCTAAAATAATGGTTCCATTAATATTGGTAAATATCTGAGAATTTGCTTCATCACGATTCATTGCTGTAATCACTGTATTATTTGGGACATTTACAATTAGTGCTGCATTATTGGTAACGATCAATGAATCACGAATGCCCTTCGTTTTTGCTTCTGTTATTTTTGTTTGGATTTCTTTCCATTTAGAATCTTGAATGTTAATGTTTCTTTCATCTAGTCTTTTTTGTGCATGCTTACTTATTACCAGGCCTGACTCTTTTGCTAGAGTATCTTTAAAAGAAATGGCAGGCTGCTCTCTATGCTGCACTTTGTTCCTTGTTTGTAATGACAAAGGATGATTTTGTATTTGTAAAATACGATGATCCATCTTTACACCTCCTATTCTTCCTCGTTAGAAGGTTCCTTCACTTTTAATATCTCATCACTATAAATCTTAGTTCCACCCTTTAACTCTAGCTCAATATATCCTGATTTTTGTGATACAGATGTTACAATTCCTTGTCCTTTATTGATGATTTCATTTCCATTCTCATCTTCAGTTTTAAAGCTGTATTCAACTTCTTTTCCAATCATAGAGCTATATTTTAAAAGCTGTTCACCCTTCTGGCTAGTCACGAATTTCTCTAATGTACTATTCATATTTGTCATTTGTTCAAGTGAAGTAAAAGTCGCCATTTGAGCAATAAAATCCTTATCTTCCATTGGATTCATTGGATCTTGGTTTTGGAGCTGAGTCATTAGGATCTTTAAGAAATCATCTTTTCCTAAAACATCATTTCCAGTTTTTCTTTCTTGCTTTAGATTTGAAAGGTAAAGACTTGAATCTATTTTTGTAGTCACATTCATCACCACCTAAACTTTAATATTGACGAGCTCATCCAATAGAGCAGTTGTAAAGGAAGCATCCTCATTAGGCTCTTGATTATCTTGTTCCTTCTGTTGTCTTCCTGATTGCTGATCATGTTGTTCATTTTCTCTTTGCAGATTTCTTTCAGTTTGATATTGAAGCTGTGTTGAAACTTCAATTTTTTCGACCGAAATGTTTTGTGCTAAGAAAGAGTGTTTTAGGTTTGATAGCTGTGACTCTACTAATTCCTTTGCCTGACTCGTTGAAGCCAAGATTCTTGCAATCATACCTGCTTCACTTTGAAGAATCTCAATTCGTAGTGAACCAAGATGTTCAGGATATAAGTTAATTAATAATTTCTGCTGTCCGCCACTATTCAAAAAGTTGCTTCTTGCTAGGATATTTTGAAATTGTTTAATGAATTGTTGCTGATTCGGTAACGGTTTACTCGTTTGTTCAACATTTAAAGTAAATTGCTCAACCTTAGAAAGTTGGTTGGAACTGATCTCACCTACAGAAATGACTTCACTTGAAGTTCCTATAACTTGGTGTGTACTTGCTTTTTGCATTAACTTATCAGCTGTAACCGCCTGTATCGTTTCTATCCCTTTTGGTGCCGCAAAATATCTCGAATGTACAGTTTGCAAGTATTGAAGACGCGACTGAGATTCAGTCAATGGTTTCTCGACTAAAGAAGTCTTGTTTTCTAGCGATTGCATCAACTCCTGAATTAGCTTAATAGACTTTAAATCGGTTGGGTCCTTTGAAATTTGAGGACTTGCAGTCAATTCCTCGTTAGAAGCGATCTTCATTTGCTTTAACAGGTTTAATAGTTCAGCCTTATTGATGACTGGATTTTCTTCTACTAAACGTGTAGATACAAAAAGCAATGCAAATTGTTCAGCCTCTCCATACGCTTGTCCAACTTCCAGCTCGATTTCACCATTTTGAATTCCAGTGATAAATCCTTTTATTTGGTCGACCAAATCAGGTGGAATTGTCAGAAATACATCATCTAAAACAGACAAATCGAATTCTTCCTTTATAAAAGACTGCAATTCAGATAAAACCCGGTTAGTTGAAGCCAAAAATGAAGAATCCTCTTCTTTTACCGCGTTAAAACTAGGAGTATACTTTAGCTTAGAATTTATAAAAAGATTAGGATCGCTCTCTGTAATAGCATCTAATTTTTCCCTAAAAGACAATTGTAAAGTATTATTTGTTTGGAGTAAGCCATTTCCCAGACTTGAATTAACAGCCTTTCTAATTGCTCCTAGAGATGGTTCCAAATTCACTACCATATTCACATTACTTCACCTCCCTTCAAGTCTAGTGGACCACTATTGAGTAATTAATTGAGTGAATTTCGCTGCATCCTCTGGCGACATTTTTTCAAAGATAGCGGCTAGTTTTTCTGTATCAATACTTGACAGAATCTCCTTTGCCTCATCCTCTTGTAAATTTGGAATAATTTTTGCCGCATTTTTTGGAGACATCAGCTCATACATTTTGGTTAATTCATTTAATGATTTGCTTTTAGCTAAACGTTCTTCCTGGAGTTTTACAAGTTCATCTGAAAGGTTATTAATTTCTTTTTCTAATGCCTCGATTTCATCGCTCTTTGTTACCAATTCGTTTTCTAATTGCGTAATTTTCGTTTCCTTTTCCTGTATCTCAGACTCTAAGTCAGCGATTGCTATTTCATCCTCTTCTGGATTCTGCTCCTTTTTTTCATCACTAAAAAGAGAACTAATTACTGGTACCTTGGCAACGACATCTTTCATTGCTCCAAGCGGTTTAAATCCAGCAACAGAAAGAAGTACAAAAACGACAACTAAAGTAAAGATAGACGGTATAAGAATGACAAACAGGAACCATTGAATTCTACTGTATTCTTTTTCGTTTGTCTCCATTTGATCACCTATCTTCCTTTTGACATATATTGTTGGATTGAAATTTCATCCATCATATGACTTTCTTGCATTTTTAATAGTCCCTCATGTATAGCAAAGTCTTTTTCATGCATGATTTCGTATTTCTTAACCTCAATATTTTTTTCGGTTAGCAATGTTTGTAGCTGTTGCATTTTGTTTCTTGCTTTTATAACAAGATTTTGATAGGACATAATTGACTTTTCTAAGCTAGTAATGAAAGACTGTTGTTGCCGAATACTCTGAATGGATAAGCCACTTTGTAGCTGCTGTCTTTGATTTTCTTCAAGTATCTCCTTCTTTTTTAAAGAATCGTACAAAGCTTCTGCAACTGCTTCGAATTCTTTTACAGATAATTTATAATCTGAGAGAACTTGATTCTTCTCATTTTCTTTTATCGACATAACTTTTTGAAATTTGAACTTATAACTCATATGTTTTATTCACCTTTTTCGGCCAATTGTGCCAATAAGTGTAAACTTTCTTCAAACGTAAATTTCTCATCGGTTTGTTGTTTTAAGAAAGAATTAATTTTTGGATAATACCTGATTGCTTCATCAATCTCAATTGAGGAACCCCTTTTATAAGCCCCTATATTGATTAAGTCTTCTGAATTGAGGTAAGTGGCCAAAACCCCTCTAATTTTTTCAGCATAATATTTATGTTCGCTTGATGTGATTTGGTTCATTACACGACTAATCGATTTTAATACATTTAGTGCAGGATACTGTCCCTTGTTAGCTAGACTTCGATCAAGAACAAAATGCCCATCAAGTATACCCCGGACTGTGTCCGCAATCGGTTCATTCATATCATCACCGTCTACCAGTACTGTATAAAAAGCAGTAATTGAGCCTAAATGATTGGTACCAGTTCTCTCCAATAGTCTAGGAAGTGTTGTAAACACACTCGGTGTATATCCTTTCGTAGTTGGTGGTTCCCCAATCGCTAAGCCAATTTCTCTGCTTGCCATCGCAACACGGGTAACAGAATCCATCATTAACATGACATCTAGACCTTTATCTCTGAAATATTCTGCAATCGCTGTAGCGGTCATTGCTGCCTTGATTCGAAGAAGAGCTGGCTGATCCGAAGTTGCCACCACAAGAATTGACCTTTTAAGGCCCTCTTCACCCAAATCCTTTTCTATAAATTCTCTTACCTCTCGTCCACGTTCTCCAACAAGTGCAATTACATTGATGTCAGCAGTTGTATTTCGAGCAACCATTCCCAATAATGTACTTTTACCAACACCACTTCCTGCAAAAATACCAACACGTTGTCCTTTACCAACCGTTAAAAGGCTATCAATCATTTTGACACCAACCTCGATTGGTTCTTGAATTGGAGGACGTGATAGTGGGTTAGGAGGATCTTGTTCAGTAGGAGCCGACGATAATCCTCGAGGCAGTCCACTTCCATCAAGGGGATGTCCTAACGGGTCTAATACTTTCCCAATTAAACCCGCCCCTACTTTTATATCAAGTGGTTTACCAGTAGCTTCAACAATACTGCCTGGTGAAATATCCTTCACATTTGAAAAAGGCATTAAGATGACATGCTCCTCACGGAAACCGACTACTTCAGCTTGAATACATCTTTTATGCGTTAATCCTACATAGATATAACATAAATCGCCTATCGAACATTCCGGACCACGAGATTCTATCATTAAACCAACAACTCTCGTCACCTTACCGTACCGCTTATATGCATCAATTGTATGGATTTGATCTAGCAGCTCGATTGCCTTCACAAGTTATTCCTCCAATAGCAGAGCAAGAAGTTTTTCTTTTATCTCTGAAAGCTGAGTGTCTACACTTGCATTAATCTTTCCGAAAGATGATTCAATCACACAATCTGCTTCTTTGAAATCTTCATTCGGATAGATAAAAAGATCAGTTTCCCGATTAAGGATGGCAATTAGCTCCTCTTTTTGCTCCATTACAAATTGAAAATAATGTGGGTTGACTTGAATTGTGATGTTAGAATGTTCCTTTACTTCTTTAGTCGCCTTTTTAACAAGAAAAACAAAATCCTCCGGTTTCTCAGAAAGATGAGACCCGATAATTTTTTCTGCTACTGACAAGCCAAGCTTAACAATGACTTCTTCGGAAGAATCAAGGTATTGATTATAATCTTGCTTTGATAGATCAATAATCTTACGAGCCTCAGCAAGTAAATCTCTATATTCCTGATAGCCCTGTTCTCTACCTTCAATCAATCCCGCTTGAAAGCCATCTTCTGACGTTTTTTTGATTAATAGTTGTTTCTCTTCTTCCCATTCTCGTTTTTCCACTAATATTTGTTGCCTAAGTGAGTTGGAATAGGAAATCGCATCTTTCACTATTTTATCCGCTTGTTCTCTAGCCTCATCTAGTATCTTTTGAGAGACTAACTGTGGATTTGGCTGTGGATCAACTTGATTCGTTTCCTTTGTTTGTAGAACTTTAAGTCCAATGACTCTTTTAGGAGAATCATTTGTAGTCTGTAATGAACTTGACTTAATAACGTTAGACAATAATATCATCTCCTCCGCCACGAGCGATGACAATTTCACCTGCTTCTTCGAGTCTACGGATAACCGTTACAATACGAGTTTGGGCTTCTTCAACATCCCGCAATCGAACCGGTCCCATATATTCCATTTCTTCTTTAAATGTTTCAACCATTCGCTTCGACATGTTTTTAAAGACAATTTCCTTGACTTCCTCGCTTGCAACACGAAGGGAAAGCATAAGATCTTCATTCTCAACATCCCGAATCACGCGTTGGATTGCACGATTATCAAGTGTCACAATATCTTCAAATACAAACATTCTCTTCTTAATTTCTTCAGCCAATTCTGGATCTTGTATTTCGAGTGCATCTAATATCGTTCTTTCAGTTGAGCGGTCAACACCATTTAATACCTCGACAACTGCCTCAATACCACCTGTTTGTGTATAGTCATGTGTCACTGTAGCAGAGAGTTTTCGCTCTAAGATTTGTTCAACCTCATTTATAATCTCAGGTGAAGTTCGATCCATAATGGCGATTCTTCTTGCGATATCTGCTTGAACTTCTTGTGGCAACTCAGATAGTATTTGTGCAGCCTGCCTAGAATCCAAGTACGATAAAATTAAGGCAATTGTCTGTGGATGCTCATTTTGAATGAAATTCAAAATTTGACCTGGGTCTGCTTTCCTTGCAAAATCAAACGGTTTAACCTGTAATGAAGAAGTTAGTCGATTAATGATAATCCCTGCCTGCTCCTCACCAAGCGCTTTTTCGAGTACCGTTTTTGCATACCCAATCCCGCCTTGAGTGATATAATCCTGGGCCATTGCTATTTGATGGAACTCTTCCATAATTTGTTCTTTCGTATTTGCTTCCACCTTGCGAACGCCTGAAATTTCTAATGTCAGTTTCTCAATCTCTTCCTCTGAAAGATGCTTATACACTGAAGCCGAAACATCAGGGCCAAGTGAAATGAGGAGAATGGCCGCTTTTTGTTTTCCAGTTAGTCCATTTTGCATATCTCGTTTTGCCATTTCTCCACCTCCTACTCGTCCGCTAACCATGAACGTAATAATTTTGCAAAGTCCTCAGGTTTATCTTTCGCAAGCTTCTCCAATTGTTTTCTTCTAACCGTTGTTTCCGATTCTTTTTCTTCATTAACATCTGGAATATGATTAAAGAATACAGGTTCTGATTGAGGGATTTCTTCATCAATCTCTGTTTCTTTCTTTTTACGTAAAAATAAGAATAATAGAATGATTAGGCCAAGGATTAGACTACCACCTACAATATAAACCCATAAAGGGATTGCTTTAATGGTAGGTGATTCAGTAACAGTGGTCGTTTTCCCACTAAATTCTTGAACTGAAACGACAATTTTATCCTGAATCTCTTCTTGTGTTAATTCCGTATTTTCATCTTGGTTAATACTAGTACTTACGATAGTGCTCAATATTCTCTCGATATCATCGACACTTTCCTGTGGCATAGAGGTAGGATTTTTTGGGTCTGGCGCTTCAACCATTACCTGGATTCCTAAATCTCTAATTTTATAAGGTGCTTCAACAATATTTTTTGTGATACGGTTCACATCTTTATTCACACGTTCTTCGATTCGTTCATAATCCCCATTACCAGCTTGTCCATCAGTATTATAGGAAGGGATATCTGTTTCTCCGGTCCCAACAACTCCACCAGCCTGAGCGCCTTCACCTGTATAGGTTTCAGTAATACGTTCAACACTAATTTCAATCCCATCCATATTTTCAGGGTCAACGGGTGTGACTAAATTTTCTTGACGGTTTTCTTGCGTGAAATCAATATCCGTAGTAACAGATACAAAAACCTTATCTGGTCCCATCATCGTTCCAAGCATTTGCTGTACTTGTCTTTGAATATCTCTTTCAATCTCACGTTTCAAATCAAGCTGTGAAGCTACATTTCCTACAACTGATGCACTTCCTTCATTTTCTAAATCAAAATACTCAAAGTTTTGATTCGTTATGACGATATTATCAGTAGGTAAGTTAGGAATACTTTTTGAAACCAAGTGATATAAAGACTTTATCTGCTGTGCGTCTAACTTATATCCAGGTTTCGTGTTAAGAACGATTGATGCGGAAGCCTCTGCTTGGCTATCCTTCACAAAAATTCCTTCGTTCGGCATACTGATCATAACGTTCGCATCGTTTATCCCATCGATGCTCTTGATCATATTTGCTAATTCAGTTTGTGTGGATTCAAGTTTTAACATATTAAATTCATTATCGGTCATCCCAAAACCAGCATTTTGACCAAAAAATGAATAATCAATGTTACCACTATCTGGTATTCCTTCTGCCGCAAGTTCGACCATTAAGGGTTCTACCAATTCCTCTGGCACCTTAATGGTCGATCCATTATCCGCTATTTCAGATTGAATTCCCCTCGAATCTAACGTCGCTTTTATTTGCCCTGTTTCCTGTGGGGATAGATTGCTATACATAGGAACTAGGTTTGTTTTCGTTGTAAAAAACACAGTGAGCGAAATAATGAAAATAAAAAGCAATGGCAACCCAATAATCGTAGCTTTTTGAAAACCGGATTGTTTTTTCCAAAACTCGCCTATTTTTGTTTTATATAATAGTAGTTTCTCTTTCATGACATACCCCTAAGTAGAATATTTAAAATCCCGGATTAAACCTGCATCCTCATGATTTCTTGGTATGCTTCCACAACTTTGTTTCGAATTTGAAGTGTCGTTTGCAATGACACACTTGCTTTTTCAGAAGCAATCATTACTTGGTGTAAATCTACATTTTCACCTTTAATAAGCTTTTCGGTCATTTTATCTGAAGTCTGTTGAGCTTCATTTACATTATTTATGGCATCTTTTAAAAAACTGCTAAATTCCTTTTGGACTGCACTCGCAGTCTTTGGCTGTATAACAGGCTTCGACAAAACCTGCGATGTAGCAATATTTATCTTATCAATCATGCCTTATCACCTATTTTCCTATTTCTAAAGCTTTCATTAACATTCCTTTTGAAGCATTAAAAACTGTTACATTCGCTTCGTAGGATCTAGTTGCACTCATCAGGTCGACCATTTCCTTTAGAGGGTCTACATTCGGAAGAGCCACATATCCGTCAGCATTTGCTTCAGGATGATCTGGGTTATATACGAGCTGAAATGGGGTTTGATCTTCGACGATACCTGTTACCTTAACGCCATTTCCTGCTTTTGATTGATTCATTGCTTTTGATAAGTGAGTGGAAAAGCTGTTACCTTGTGGCTGCTGAACAACCATTTTCCTTCTATACGGCTGCCACTGTCCATCTACAAGTTTCCCTCTTGTTGTATCCACATTTGCCATATTAGAAGAAATAACGTCCATTCTAAGTCGCCCCGCAGTTAGGGCTGAAGCAGTAGTATTGAGGCTATGAAAAATTGACAACTTTAGTTCCCTCCTTTTACGACTGTTTTTAATGTATTGAATTTCCCGCTTATTCTTTGTGTTATGGCGTTATAATAGATTTGGTTTTCTGCTAGAAGTGCCATTTCCTTATCGATATCGACATTATTACCGTTATGGTTATATGCCGTATCATTCTTTGCAATGAGTGGACTGTTCGAACGTTTGCTACTTGTAAATTCGATATGTTTTTCATTTGAACGATTAGCTCTCATTAGGCTATCCGTCTCATTAGCAAGAAGATTTTTAAAGCTCACATCTTGTGCTTTATAATTTGGTGTATCCACATTTGCTATATTATTTGAAATGACCTTCTGTCTTAAAGCTGAATAATCTAAAGCTTTTTCAAGCGAATGTATTGTATTAGAAAAAAGTTTCATATAGACCCCTCACAAAAAAGTACTATCATTCGAATAAATATATCGAATCGTATTAGCTCCTTTTTTATTGTAATGAAATTAATTCTATCTGTCTATGAAGCTTGCGATAAAAAGTGATAATTTTCGACAATTCAGGACTTTCTACTCATAGTTTCTGTTTATCATTATAGAATTTCATAGGAAGAGTTTCACGTGTTTTTTACAAAAATCGTCAAGTACATATTTCCACTTCAAAAATTCGACAAATTATGTTACGAATCACTTATATAATAATGCATGCAAATAAAAAAACGAAGATGTGAAATCCATCTTCGTTTTTCTTATTATTTAATGTGATTTTAGTTTTTCTAATTCTAATAAGAATTTATCGTTTAGTACTTTAATGTAAGTACCTTTCATTCCAAGTGAACGAGACTCAATTACACCAGCACTTTCAAGCTTTCTTAATGCGTTAACGATAACTGATCTTGTTATTCCCACACGATCTGCAATTTTACTTGCAACTAATAATCCTTCGTTGCCGTTTAACTCTTCAAAGATATGTTCAATTGCTTCAAATTCACTATAAGATAATGAACTGATAGCCATCTGAACAACAGCTTTGCTTCTAGCTTCTTCTTCAATTTCTTCCGCTTTTTCACGCAGAATTTCCATACCAACAACTGTTGCACCATATTCAGCTAAAATGAGGTCATCATCTTCAAATCTCTCATCAAGTCTTGAAAGGATAAGTGTTCCTAACCTTTCTCCACCACCGATTATAGGAACAATCGTTGTTAATCCATTCTTAAACAATTCCTTGTTCTCAATTGGAAAAGCTGTATAATCACTTTCAATATCAAGGTTAGATGAAGTTTCCTGGATGTTGAATAAGCTTTGTGTGTATTCTTCAGGGAAATGACGATCCTCAATCATTTTCTTAATTCTTTCATTTTCAATCGTTTGCTTGATAGCAAAACCAAGAAGTTTTCCACGACGACTTAATAAGAAGGTATTCGCTCCAATTACGTCGGTTAGTGTTTCTGACATTTCCTTGAAGTTAACTGGTTTACCTGCTGCATTTTGCAGCATTGCATTAATTTTTCTAGTTCTTTCTAATAATGGCATTTTCTTGTTCCTCCTGATAATCTTACAAAATAAACTGACTTAAATCTTTGTTTTTCACAATTGTACTCAATTTCTCATCGACATATTGAGGAGTAATTGTGATTTTTTCCATCGTAATGTCCGGCGCTTCAAATGATAAGTCCTCTAATAGTCTCTCCAAAATTGTATGTAGACGGCGAGCACCAATATTATCTGTATCCTGATTCACTTGAAAGGCAACTTCAGCTATCTTACGAATAGCATCGTCAGAAAATTCAAGTTGTATACCTTCTGTTTCTAATAATGCTGAATATTGTTTCAATAATGCATTATCTGGCTCAACTAAGATTCGATAGAAATCATCTACAGTTAACTTAGTAAGCTCTACACGAATCGGAAAACGACCTTGTAATTCAGGGATTAAATCTGAAGGCTTTGACATATGAAAAGCTCCAGCTGCAATAAATAGCATATGATCTGTTTTAACAGAACCATATTTGGTAACAACTGTTGAACCTTCTACAATCGGTAAAATATCACGTTGGACTCCTTCTCTTGAAACATCTGCAGAAGAAGAATTATGACTTTTACCTGCAACCTTATCGATCTCATCAATAAAAATAATACCTGATTGCTCAGCACGATTTACAGCTTCCTGTGTTACCTCATCCATATCAATTAGTTTGCTTGCTTCTTCATTTGTTAAGACTTTACGAGCTTCTTTGACTGTTAATTTACGCCTTTTTCGTTTTTTTGGCATGAGGTTGCTTAGTGCATCCTGCATATTCATTCCCATATTTTCCATACCAGAGCCTTGGAATAGGTCGAACATAGATGCCTGTTGCTCCTCTACTTCGACAGTTACATAATAATCTTCGAGCTCACCAAGTGCAAGTTTATGCGCCATTCGCTTTCTTCGTTCACTCAAATTTTCTTCTTCATTTGTTTTCTCTACTTCAGGCTCATTGTTATTGCCTCCAAAAAGCATCTCAAGCGGATTTTTATAAGATGTTTGCTTTTTAGCGCTTGGGACAAGTAGTTCAACAATTCGTTTATTTGCATTTTCCTCAGCGCGTTCGGATACTTGAACCATTTTATCCTCTTTAACGAGGCGGACTGACGTTTCGACTAAATCTCGAACCATTGATTCAACATCACGTCCGACATATCCAACTTCTGTAAATTTCGTTGCTTCTACTTTGATAAAAGGTGCACCAACTAGTTTTGCGAGTCGTCTAGCTATTTCAGTTTTACCAACTCCAGTTGGCCCAATCATTAAAATATTCTTGGGTACAATTTCATCTCTTAGCTTTTCATTAAGCAGGTTACGACGATATCGATTTCTTAATGCCACTGAGACAGCTCTTTTTGCTTCATATTGGCCAATAATGTATTGATCTAATTTTTCTACAATCTGTCTTGGGGTTAGATTCGTCTTCAAAGTAGTCCCCTCCTTATAGCTCTTCCACTATAATATTTTCATTTGTATACACACAAATTTCACTCGCGATTTCTAATGAAGCTTTTGCAATTTCTCTTGCAGTTAAATGATCGCCTGAATATTTTTTCAATGCACGTCCTGCAGAAAGCGCGTAATTCCCACCAGAGCCAATTGCCAAAATCCCATCATCTGGCTCAATTACCTCGCCTGTTCCAGAAATTAGAAGCAAGTCCTTCTCATCCATTACAATTAGCATTGCCTCTAATTTACGAAGAACTTTGTCACTTCTCCATTCTTTCGCAAGTTCAACTGCTGCCCTTTGCAAATTTCCATTAAACTCTTCTAGGCGTCCTTCAAACATTTCAAATAGGGTAAACGCATCTGCGACCGACCCTGCAAACCCGGCAATAACCCTTCCTTGAAATAGTTTTCGTACCTTTCTTGCTGTATGTTTCATAACAACAGCATTTCCAAAGGTAACTTGACCATCACCTGCCATTGCTGATTTTCCTTTATGTTTTACAGCGAATATTGTTGTTGCATGAAAATTAGACATTTCTAAAACAACCTCCTTATGCACGTGGATGTGAGGACTTATAGATATTTCGCAAATGATCCTTTGTAACATGTGTATACACTTGTGTTGATGACAAACTTTCATGGCCCAGCAGTTCTTGGACAGACCTCATATCAGCGCCCTCGTTTAAAAGATGTGTAGCAAAAGTATGTCTTAATACGTGTGGACTAATATGAATTGTAGAAGATGTCTTCTTTATCATATTATTTAAGATCAACCTGACTCCTCTTGTTGTTAGAGGTCCACCCCGGAAATTAAGAAATAAATGGTTTGTATGTACTGAAGCTTTTTCAAGTAATTCCTTGCGACCTATGGAAATATAGTTTGTTAGCGTTTGTTCAGCGTAGCTTCCAAAAGGTACATATCGCTGTTTATTTCCCTTTCCGTGAACAAACACAGTTCCTGTTGAAAAGTCCAAGTCCTGGAGTGTAAGCTTACAGCATTCACTCACACGGATTCCAGTCGCATATAGTAATTCAAGTAATGCTTGATCCCGTTGCCCTAAGCTAGTTGAAACATCTGATACTCTGAATAGCTTTTCCAATTCTTCTTCATATAAAAAATGGGGAAGTCTTTGCTCCCTTTTCGGTAATGACACCAGAATAAAAGGATTTTGAGAAATAACCTTTTCCCTTAAGAGGAAATTAAAAAAACTGCGCAATGTTGATATTTTTTTTGCAACAGTACGTCTTGCATATTGTTTCTTATAAAGCTCAGTTAGATACAAACGCACATCGGAATATGTTACGTCAGTAAGATTTGAGATCGTTTCTCGATTCATAAATAAGAAAAAATGTTCGATTGACTGTTCATAATGCACAATAGTATATTCTGAATAATTTTTCTCGATTTGTAAATATTCTTTGAATAACTGTAACGATTTGTTCACATCTTCCAATATTTTCACCTCACAAGGGCTACTAAATATTATCACAATTTAGTAGCCCTTGCAAATAAAAACTCTGATTTTTTTACAAAATTCTGAATTGCGTAAGAAATCCGCTTTTTTAGAAGAAAAATGGAAAGTGGTGAGCTGTTAGTTGCTCACCACCACATGTTACTTTTGAGTTTCTTCTTTATAATCACACTGGGCACATTGTACCTGTATTCCTTTTTTGAGCTTTTTCTCAACTAACAGGCTTTCACACTTTGGACATTTCCGAGCAAGTGGTTTATCCCAAGATAGAAAATCACATTCTGGGTATTGATCGCAACCATAAAAGATTCTTTTTTTCTTGCTTTTTCTCTCAACAATATTTCCTTTTTCACATTTCGGACAAGGAACCCCGATTTCTTTTACAATCGGTTTTGTATTGCGACAATCAGGAAAATTTGAACAAGCCATGAATTTGCCATAGCGGCCCATTTTGTAAACCATAGGATGACCACAGTTTTCACAATCCACCCCTGCAGGTTCATCCTTAATCTCAACTTCCTTCATTTCTGATTCTGCAACTTCTAATCTCTTCTCAAAGTCTTGATAAAATTCATCAATAATTTTGATCCATTCTGTTTTTCCTTCTTCTATTTCATCAAGGTCATGCTCCATTTTTGCAGTAAATTCTACATCTAAAATTCTCGGGAAGAATTCAAGCATTAACTCATCTACGATTTCCCCTAATTCGGTAGGAACAAATCGTTTATTATCTAATGACACATATCCTCTTTTCTGGATCGTATCAAGAGTTGGTGCATAAGTTGAAGGTCTTCCTATACCAAGTTCCTCCATGGTTTTAACAAGTCGAGCTTCTGTATATCTAGGAGGTGGCTGTGTAAAGTGTTGCTTCGGATCAATATCTGTAGCAAATACACGGTCACCCTCTTTTAAATCAGGTAGCATATTCTCTTTTTCTTCAACATTGTCATCATTACCCTCAACATAAACCTTCATAAATCCAGGGAATTTAACTTTTGAACCAGTGGCTCTGAACACAACGTCTCCATAATTTAGGTCAACGCTCATCGTATCCATGATTGCTGAAGCCATTTGACTTGCAACAAATCGCTCCCAAATCAATTTATATAATCTTAATTGATCTCGACTTAAATATTGCTTCACACTATTTGGTTCTCTGAATACTGATGTCGGGCGAATTCCTTCGTGAGCATCCTGTGTATTCGCACCTTTTTTCTCTTTTCTTTTCGTATCTGTTAAAAATTGTTTTCCAAATTCCTGTTCAATATATTGGGAGCTTTCGGCAACGGCTGTATCTGAAATTCGAGTTGAATCTGTACGCATGTACGTGATTAGACCAACTGTTCCTTCCTTGCCTAGGTCAATTCCTTCATATAATTGTTGTGCGAGCATCATTGTTTTCTTTGCACGGAAATTTAATTTACGTGCTGCTTCCTGTTGTAAGGAAGAAGTGATAAATGGTGGAGCTGGATTTCTTTTTCGCTCTTTTTTTGTGACAGAAGTAATGGTAAATGATTTCGCTTTCTTAGAAATCACCGCTGTTAACTCTTCATCACTCCCAGAGAATTCAGCTTCAATTTGAGAAAGGATATCTTCTACCTCAGCCACATTTGTTAACTCTAGTTTTTTTCCATTTACACCGTAAAATTGCCCTTCAAATTGTACATTTTCATTTTCTTTCAAAAAGTTCGCTTTGATTGACCAATATTCTTCCGGTTCAAAATTTTGAATCTCTTTTTCTCTATCAATAATCAATCTAACTGCTACTGATTGAACTCGTCCCGCACTTAAACCCTTCTTTACTTTCTTCCAAAGCAAGGGGCTAATATTATAGCCTACTAATCTGTCAAGAACACGTCTTGCTTGTTGTGCATCTACTAGTGCCTGATTAATTGGACGTGGATGTTTAAAGGACTCTTTAATGGCATCCTTTGTAATTTCGTTAAATACAACTCGACAATCAGAGGTTATATCAAGATCTAACGAGTGAGCCAAATGCCAAGCGATTGCTTCTCCTTCGCGGTCGGGGTCGGCTGCTAGATAGACTTTCTTTGCCTTCTTAGCGGCTGTCTTTAATTCCTTTAATACAGGGCCTTTTCCACGAATTGTAATATATTTTACTTCGAAATCGTTTTTTGCATCTACACCCATTTGACTTCTTGGGAGATCTCGAACATGGCCCATTGAAGCCTTTACCTTGTATTTTTTTCCCAAATATCTCTCAATTGTCTTTGCTTTTGCTGGTGATTCAACTATGACTAAATAGTCCGACATGTATCGCTTCCTCCTTAGAGGTTAAATTAATTTTCCATTTATAATAAATTTTACCTAAGTTAATAATAAATCCTCCATATTATTAAATATTCATGTACCGTTTGTCAAACTGTTAAATTTATTTTTATACATTTTAACTAGTATTTTTATTCAAAAGTACGAATTTCTGATAAAATATCCTCGCTTGTAAGGACCAATTTTGCTCCAGATTGGATTAACTTATTTGTTCCTACACATGAAGGTTCTAATATCGAACCTGGTATCGCAAAGACCTCTCTGCCTTGGTGTAGAGCTTGATCAGCGGTAATTAAAGAACCGCTTCTTTCTTTTGCTTCAACAACTAGAGTTCCTTGAGTTAAACCACTAATAATTCGATTTCGCATCGGAAACTGCCATTTTTCAGGCTTTGTGGAAGGGGGATATTCAGAAATAAGTATATGATTCTGAGTGATGGTAGTTGCTAACTCTTTGTTCTCGTGAGGATAAATATGATGAAGACCGCCAGCGATGACTGCAATTGTTTTTCCATTATTTTGGATTGCTAATTGGTGTCCCATTGTATCAATACCACGCGCTAAACCACTAACCAATACCCAATTTTGCTTAATCAAAGGTTCTAAGACCTTTGTCATACTTTGTAAACTTGTTGATGATGGTTTACGTGAACCAACTACACTTAATAATTTCTTACTATTTAATAATGATTTGTCTCCAAGCGTATAAATGACCCATGGTGGATCATAAATCTGTTTCAATAGTCTAGGATACTCTTGATCAAATATGGTAATAATCCCCACGTTATTATCGTTATATTGTTTTAGCATACTTTGGATTGATAAAGAATGCAAATCTTTTAGAAAAATAGTTAGTTGATTTTTAGACAATGGAAGGATTTTTTCATAAAAGGATGGGGGGTATTTATAAATTTGGGAGAGGGTCGAATCATGTTGTAGAATTTTAAAAATTGACTTCCAACCTATTCCTCGGCAGTGGTGAAGATGTATTAAGTTTTCTCGAAATTGGTCCATATATTCTCCTTTTTTCATCAGAAAAAGACAGTTCTTAGACAAGAACTGCCTCTTTCGTGTATTTATTAGTGAGTTTTACACTTTTCGTATAAATCTTTTTCTTTAAGAACAGAAATTAAAGTTTCACCCATTACTGATGGTGTTTCAGCGACCTTAATTCCACATTCATTCATTGTTTTGATCTTTTCAGCAGCAGTACCCTTACCACCAGAAATAATTGCACCAGCATGGCCCATACGCTTTCCTGGAGGTGCAGTTTGTCCACCGATAAATCCAACAACTGGTTTAGTCATGTTTGCTTTAACCCATTCAGCAGCTTCTTCTTCAGCTGTTCCACCGATTTCACCAATCATGATAACAGCATATGTTTCTTCATCTTCGTTAAATGCTTTTAATACATCGATGAAGTTCGTTCCGTTTACAGGGTCTCCACCAATACCAACTGCAGTCGTTTGACCAATTCCAGCTTGTGTTAATTGATGTACAGCCTCATATGTTAATGTACCAGATCGTGATACAACACCTACATGTCCTTTTTTGTGGATATACCCAGGCATGATTCCGATTTTACATTCATCAGCAGTGATTACACCAGGACAGTTAGGACCTACTAAACGAGTCTTCTTACCTTCCATATAGCGTTTCACTTTCACCATGTCTAATACTGGTATATGCTCAGTAATACAGATTGCTAAGTCTAACTCAGCATCAACTGCTTCGATAATTGCGTCTGCTGCAAATGGAGCAGGAACATAAATTACTGATGCTGTTGCACCTGTTTGTTCTACTGCTTCTTTTACAGTATTAAATACAGGAACACCTTCTACTTCAGTTCCACCTTTACCAGGTGAAGTACCACCAACAATTTTAGTACCATATTCAAGCATTTGTTTTGTATGGAATAATGCAGTAGCACCTGTTATCCCTTGAACAATTACTTTTGTATCTTTATTAACAAAAACACCCATGTTTGTCCCCTGCCTTTCTATCCTACTAGTGATACGATTTTTTGTGCACCGTCTGCCATTGATTCAGCAGCTGTAATGTTCAGACCAGATTCTTGTAAAATCTTTTTACCTAAATCTACGTTTGTTCCTTCAAGACGTACTACTAGAGGAATTTCCAAGCCTACTTGTTTCGTTGCAGTTACAACACCTTCAGCGATTACATCACACTTCATAATTCCACCAAAGATATTTACGAAAATACCTTTAACGTTTTCATCAGATAGAATGATTTTGAATGCTTCAGTAACTTTCTCAGCAGTAGCGCCGCCCCCAACATCAAGGAAGTTCGCGGGGTCGCCACCGTAGTGCTTAATAATGTCCATTGTAGACATAGCAAGACCTGCACCGTTTACCATACATCCGATGTTTCCGTCTAGTGAAATATAGCTTAAATCATATTTAGATGCTTCAATTTCTTTTACATCTTCTTCGTCTAAATCACGATACTCAAGTACGTCTTTTTGACGGTATAATGCGTTAGAATCAAAGTTTAATTTAGCATCAAGTGCCATTACTTTACCATCGCCTGTTACAACTAATGGGTTAATTTCAGCAATTGAGCAATCTTTTTCAACGAATGCAGTGTATAAAGCAGTCATAAATTTAACAGCTTGATTCACTAATTCTTTTGGAATGTTAATGTTGAAAGCAATTCGACGAGCTTGGAATGGTAATAATCCAACTACAGGGTCGATAACTTCTTTGAAAATCTTTTCAGGTGTTTTTTCAGCAACCTCTTCGATTTCTGTTCCACCTTCTTCAGATGCCATTAAAACAACGCGAGAAGTAGCACGATCAAGTACTAGTCCAACGTAGTACTCTTTTTTAATATCGCAGCCTTCTTCAATTAGAAGACGCTTTACTTCTTTACCTTCTGGTCCTGTTTGGTGAGTTACAAGCGTTTTACCTAGGATTTCATTAGCATATGTACGAACCTCATCTAGGTTTTTCGCTACTTTAACTCCACCCGCTTTACCACGACCCCCTGCGTGAATTTGTGCTTTAACAACACAAACTTGGGAACCAAGTTCTTTTGCAGCTTCAACAGCCTCATCAACCGTGAAAGCAACCTTACCATTTGGAACAGCTACCCCATATTTTCTGAGGATCTCTTTTCCTTGATACTCATGGATATTCATTTCCCATCCTCCATTCTTATGTATAAAAGCAAAGAATTTTTTGTCAGTCCAAATGTTATTATACATTTTCTTTTTTAAACTTTCTATGACAATTGTAATTTTTCCGAAAAATCTTATTTGCATAGAAATTCACATCATACTGAGATATGTTTTTTTTCCAAATCTTTATGACGTTAACTCGACAAAATTAGACTGCGCTTTCATTTTATAACTGAATTAACTACTTGTCTACCATTTCGATTGAATTTGTTATTTTTTCTGCAAATAATGACTAATTTACTATACCACGAAACTATTTTTTTGATTCTTCAAGGTTTTTATCCATTTGGTAAATAAAAGCAAAAATTTCTGCAATGACTTGATATAAATCTTCTGGAATTCCCTCATTTATCCTTAGTTCCCCCAACAACTCTACTAAAACTGTATCCTCTTGTATTGGAACTTCATGCTCCTTGGCCTTGTCAATTATATTTTTAGCGACTAGTCCTCTACCTTTTGCAATTACTTTAGGCTCAGAATCTATTTTTTCGTTGTATGACAAAGCAACAGCCATTTTCGTTTTGTTCTTTTGTACTTTTTTCATACTTTCAGATCTACTCTTTCATGTTCATTAGTTGAAGCAGTTTGACCAATCATTTTGTCCCTCTCTATTGGGTTACTTATTTTTATAGATAAAAGCTGATACCCTAATGGTTCTAAATTAGTTTGGAGTGTTGATTTCAATTCTCTAACTAAAGACTCGATTCCTTCTGATTGATTAAAGATGATTATTGATAACATGCGATTTTGAACCTTAACATCAATGACCACTTCATTTAAATTTTTGAGCTCTAGCGAAAAAAGCAGGCGACAAAAATCAGAGTCAATTTCCCCGTTTTTCTTCCTTCCAGACATCCGAAGTGATATGTTCTTATCATCAGGGGTTTGAAAGATAAATTGTTGCTGTAGAAATTGGCTTGAGTCATTGGATGTAAGTTCAACTGTGTCCATTTGATGTAAAGGACTAAGTTGGGAGCTATTTTTAGAGATTTCACTCGTATTAGCTGTAAATAAGCTTGATAGGTTGTTGGAAGAACTTTGTGTTTTTTGTTCTTCTCGATTTAAATTTGAAAGAGAGTGAAGCTTTTTTACAGCTCCACTCTTAAATATTGCTTGAATTATATGAATTGGAATCATCATGTTCCCTCTATTAACTCTCGAATTGGAGCATATGAACGTCGATGTTCACTTGTAACGCCATATTTTTTTAGCGCATCAAGATGATATGCTGTACCATATCCCATATGCTTTTCGAACCCGTATTGCGGAAATTCATGACCTAAGCGGACCATCAAACGGTCTCTAGTCACTTTTGCAATAATTGAGCTTGCTGCTATTGAAACACTTTTTGAATCGCCTTTAATGATTGACGTCTGAGGGATATCAATTGGTATTTCCATTGCATCAACTAGAAGATGGTCAGGTTTTTCAGAAAGACCCAAGAGTGCTTTTTTCATTGCTTGCTTTGTTGCTTGATAAATGTTTACTTCATCAATAACCTCTGCCGGTATGATCCCGATACCGATAGAAATCGCGCACTCTGTTATTTGTTGAAATAATTCTTCTCGCTTTTGTTCCGTTAGTTTTTTTGAATCATTTAGGCCAGGTAAAAAGGCGTCTTGAGGTAAAATGACAGCAGCCGCAACTACAGGACCTGCCAATGGGCCACGACCGACTTCATCGACACCTGCAATCAAACGATTTCCCTTATTATAAAGATCTTGTTCATATTGGGTCATTTCTTTAAACTGTTGCTCTAAGGCTTTTTCTTCGGCTTTTTTCTTTCTCCATCGTCGTAATAAAACTTGAACCCCTTTGCGAGAATCATTTTCACAGTCTTTTAGAAACTGATCCTGTTCGTTATGTATCATGGCTAGTTTATTTTCGATATCTTTGATTGTCAATTGTGTCATGCTTTCACCTTCAATTTCTAGTGCTGTATGTAATTTATATCGTCATTTTTGAAAAAAAATGAAGGCTCGCTATAAAGCGAACCTTAAGGTTTCTCAAATGTAAGCCTGCCTAATTTTTCAGTTCGAATTTCTCGAATAATTAATTCAGCTGTTTTATCATAGTCTACAAATCCACCAGACATCATGCTGCCACGACGTTTGGCAATTTCATCAAATAGCAATACGATATCATCCGGAATTTCTTCAAGACCAAAACGTTCTTTTAAATTCTCAGGATAATTTTCTTCTAAAAATCTTAAGGCATACACAGCAATATCTTGCAGATTTAGAATTGTATCTTTAATAGCTCCAGTAGTTGCTAATTTAAGACCCACTTCTTGATCCTCGAATTTTGGCCATAGTATTCCTGGCGTATCAAGGAGCTCTAGCTCTTTACCAACCTTGATCCATTGCTGGGCTTTCGTAATACCAGGACGGTCGCCCGTTTGTGCAATGTTTTTCTTTGCTAAGCGATTAATTAATGTCGATTTACCGACATTCGGAATCCCTACAATTAATGCTCGTATTGCTCGTGGTCGAATCCCTTTAGCAGCCATTTTATCAAATTTCTCTTTTAAAATTACCTTTGCTTCACTTACGATTTGCTTCATGCCATTACCTTCTTGTGAATTAATAGCGAGGGCATGTACACCGTTCTCTTTATAATATGAAATCCATTCTTTTGTTACTTTTGGATCGGCCATGTCTGCTTTATTCAAAAGGAGAAGTCTTGGTTTATTTTTTATGATTTCATCAATCATTGGGTTTCGGGATGATGCAGGAATCCTAGCATCTACAAGTTCGAATACAATATCGATGAGAGAGAGTTTTTCTGTGACCTGTCTTCTCGCTTTTGCCATATGGCCTGGAAACCATTGAATTGTCAATATCTTCACCAACTTATATGGTTAATTTTTTTGAAAGTTGTCTTGTAACCTATTTTACAATACCAAAATCAGATAGTGGCCAATAGATTAGGCTTGTTTCACCTAGGACTTCGCTGATTGGAACTGGACCGATATGGCGTGAGTCCTTACTGTAGCGGCGATTGTCCCCCATAACAAACAGGTGACCTTCTGGCACTTCTTCTAGAATAAATGGATCTGTAAGTGGTCCATCTATTAGGTTCTTCTTATATTCATCAAGATAGGGTTCTTCGTACGGTTCATCATTAATGTAGAGGATATCGTTTTTATATTCAATTCGATCACCAGGTAATCCAATTATCCGCTTGATGTAATCTTTTTCGACTGTTGCATGGAAGACTACGATGTCAAAGCGATCTGGTTTACCAACCTTATAGCCAATCTTATTCACAATCATACGGTCTTGATGATGTAAGGTTGGCATCATTGAAAGCCCGTCTACTACAATCGGTGCAAAGAAAAAATAACGGATTACTGCTGCTAATATGACAGCAATGGCTAGCGCTTTAATCCATTCCCAAAGTTCATTTTTTTGTTTGGCCATCATTGCTCCTCCACCTGTTCTTTTCTCATCTAACAAATAGCTTTTTTATATAAGAATATAGTATGTATTATCCTACTATTATAAATAGAATTTGCGCAAATGTAAAAGGAGCTTGTTAATTTTATACAAGCTCCTTTCTCGTTTATTATCGAATTTCTTTAATACGTGCTTTTTTACCACGAAGTTCGCGTAAGTAGTATAATTTCGCACGGCGTACTTTACCACGGCGTACTACTTCAAGCTTCGCAATTTTTGGTGTATGCACTGGGAATGTACGTTCAACACCAACTCCGTAAGATACCTTACGAACAGTGAAAGTTTCGCTAATTCCACCACCACGACGCTTAATCACAACACCTTCATATACCTGAACACGCTCACGGTTACCCTCGATAACTTTAACGTGTACACGTACTGTATCTCCAGGGCGGAAAACAGGAAGGTCAGTTCTTAATTGTTCTTTTGTGATTTCTTCAATAATGTTTTGCATCGTCTTTTCAACTCCTTCCAACAGATGCTCTTACCAATATTCATTCATTGCAGCGGAACATCTTAATAAGACATCGGACAATTTGCCCAAGTCACAAAGAGTATATTACCATAATCCTGTTACCGTTGCAATAGTTACTCTTCATCTATTTTAATTTCTTTTAACCATTTTTCTTGCTTTGGTGAAAGTTGATAGCTTTCAAGTAAATCAGGCCTTCTTTTATATGTTCGTCTAAGTGATTCTTTTTCCCGCCATTCTTCAATATGCATATGATTTCCAGATAAAAGGACATCAGGTACTGTCATCCCTCTAAAATCTGCAGGTCTTGTATAATGGGGGTGTTCAAGTAATCCCGTACTATGAGAATCAAGCACAGGTGAGTCCTCATTACCTAATACTCCTGGTAAAAGTCGAACAACACTATCTGAGATAACCATTGCTGCAAGTTCACCACCAGTTAAGACAAAATCACCAATTGAAATTTCCTCCGTACTTAGATTTTCTCTTATCCGTTCATCATAGCCCTCATAGTGACCACAAATAAAAATCAAATGATCTTCCTTTGCCAATTGTTCGGCTTTCTGCTGGGTAAATCTCTCTCCCTGTGGGCATAAGAGTATAACTTTAGGTTTTGATTCCGTTTGTTTAGTGAGATCTTCAACTGCATCAAAGATGGGCTGCGGCATTAATACCATTCCAGCTCCACCACCATAAGGATAGTCGTCAACTTTTTGATGTTTGTTATCGGCATATTCACGAAAATTTACGACCCTAAACGAAACCTTCTCTTTTTCTTGTGCCTTTTTTAAAATGGATTCACCAAGCACACCATTAAACATATTTGGAAAAAGGGTTAAGATATCAATTTTCATGTTAGATTAATCCTTCCATGAGGTGTATGGTGATTCTTTTTTCTTCAATATCAATTTCTTTCACAATATCATCAATAAACGGAATCAAAATTTCCTTACCCTTTGCACCTTTTACAACCCACACATCATTCGCACCTGGTGTTAATATTTCTTTTATAGCGCCTAATTCTTCGCCTTCCTCTGTTACAACAGTACAGCCAATAATTTCGTGAAAGTAATATTCTCCTTCCTCTAATTCACCGAGTTGGCTTTCATGCACTTTCACTAAGGAGTCTTTAAACTGCTCCACATCATTAACGTTGTCGTAGCCCTCAAATGTAACTAAATCAAAATTTTTATGAGTTCGGTGCGATTGGACTGTAACTTCTATAGGTTCTTTATCTGCTATAAAGATATGTAATTTATTTCCGACCTTATAACGCTCCTCAGGGAAATCAGTTCTCGAGATAATGCGAACCTCGCCTTTGATTCCATGTGTATTTACAATTTTTCCGACGTTATACCACTTGTCCATTTATTTCACCTCTAACGAATTTCTTCAACTATTCCTTCTTTAATTATAATTGTTCGTGCAGTTGTTACTTCATCCCAGTTGTCCCCTACATTTATATCAATAATAGATTGTACTTCTTTTTCTTTTATTTCACTGCCTAATGGTAGCATATGTATTTGTTCGATTTGGAACTCAAATTGTTTGATTTTTTCTTGCCTAAGGTTAATTTCATTAGTGAAATACAGGTTAATTTTCGCAGAATCAAATTTCTTAAGCTTTTCCATCTTTTTTAGTTCAAACTTGAGCTGCTCACATTCTTTAAGTAGTTGATCTTTATTGGTTTGTAATGAATCGATGAGCTTTGTTTTGGTATTATCCGTTAAAATTTGTTTAACTTCAACTGTTTGGATGATTTTCACACGCACACAACCCTCATGATTTTAATTTATATAAGTGTTCAAAAAGGAGGATGAAAAGGACCGAGAAGTTCAAGGCGGCGCAGCTTTGAGTACCGGAGCGTATGCAGTTAATACGTGAGGATCGGAGAAGCAAGCCAACGCAGAAATTAGATGCGTCATTTTCACCGGACTTTTTGAACATCCTCTTATAGAAAAAAGGGGGAGGTTGCCCTCTCCCTTTTACTACGTCTTGTCTAGTTCCAACGGCTAGAAACTCGAGAATCTTCAACTCCTCCACAGAAGCACAAAACGCTTCTATGTCGGAGTCTCCAGATTTCTCGTTTCTAATCAAGCCGCCTACACTTTTCTTTTTATTCGTTAATTTCTAGATGAATTCGTTTATTATGTCCTGTTCCTGCTGCATAGACAACAGTTCTAATCGCCTTAATAACACGGCCTTGCTTCCCAATAACCTTACCCATATCATCTTTATTTACACTTAGTAAATAAGTGATATTACGGTCGTCTGAGTCTTCAGTAACTTCGACTTCTTCAGGATGATCAACCAGTGGCTGTACGATTGTTTTAATTAACTCTTTCATCTGTATGTTACCCATTACTTACCGTTTTTTGCGTTATGGAATTTCTCCATAATTCCTTGTTTTGAGAACAAGTTACGAACTGTGTCAGATGGTTTAGCACCATTTTGTAACCATTTTAATGCTAATTCTTCATCAATTTTAACTTCTGCAGGTTGAACAACTGGGTTGTAAGTTCCTACTGTTTCAATTTGACGTCCATCACGTGGTGAACGAGAATCAGCTACAACGATACGATAGAAAGGAGATTTTTTTGCTCCCATGCGTTTTAAACGAATTTTTACTGCCATTTTATATAGCACCTCCGAAAATATTTCAACAAGATATAATATTAACTGTTCCACATCTGTTTGTAAAGTGTTTTTTCTTTACATCAATGAAATGGTTATTATTACTACGTTTTTTAAAGAAAAAGCTGTACCTTTTCTTCCTTTTTTTCTTACATAAAAGGAAATTTGAATCCTTTTTTCTTACCTTTTGTCATATTTGTCATTTGCTTCATCATTTTCTTCATGTCTTCAAATTGCTTTAATAGACGGTTTACTTCTTGAACAGTTCGACCGCTGCCTTTTGCAATTCGTTTTTTACGACTTGAATTGATGATCTCTGGTTGTTCCCTCTCGGCCTTTGTCATAGAACGAATGATAGCCTCAACATGACCGATTTGTTTATCATCAACCTGAACATTCTTCAGACCCTTCATTTTGTTAGCACCTGGGAGCATACCAAGAACCTCATCAAGAGGACCCATTTTACGCACCTGTGCTAACTGTTCGAGGAAATCGTCAAATGTGAAGGACATAGACTTAAATTTCTTTTCTAGCTCTTTTGCTTTATCTTCATCAACGGAAGCTTGGGCTTTTTCGATGAGTGAAAGCACATCCCCCATCCCTAAAATACGTGAAGCCATACGCTCAGGATGGAATGGTTCTAGAGCATCTAATTTTTCACCTAGACCCACAAATTTAATTGGTGTGTTTGTAACAGCTTTAACTGATAATGCTGCACCACCACGGGTATCCCCATCGAGCTTCGTTAAAACAACACCCGTTAAACCTAGTAAATCATTAAAGCTTTGCGCGACATTGACTGCATCTTGACCTGTCATTGCGTCAACAACAAGGAAAATCTCGTCCGGCTGAGTAACTTCTTTGACTTGTTTAAGCTCGTCCATCAGTTCTTCATCAATGTGCAAACGTCCCGCTGTATCGATCAACACATAATCATGATGCTCTTCTTTTGCCTTATCGATTGCTTGTTTTGCTATTTCAACAGGACTTACCTGATCTCCAAGTGAAAAGACCGGCATATTAAGTTGTTTGCCCAATGTTTGTAATTGGTCAATCGCAGCTGGACGATAGATATCTGCAGCAACAAGAAGTGGTTTACGATTGTGTTTTTTACGTAATAGGTTGGCAAGCTTCCCAGTAGTTGTGGTTTTACCTGCACCCTGTAAACCAACCATCATTATAACTGTTGGCGGTCTTTTGGCAACCGCAATTTTGCTTTGCTCTCCACCCATAAGGGCTGTAAGCTCCTGCTGAACAACTTTTATAACTTGTTGTCCTGGTGTTAAGCTTTTCATTACCTCTTGTCCAACAGCTCGTTCGCTGACACGCTTTACAAAATCTTTTACAACTTTGAAGTTTACGTCTGCTTCAAGTAGTGCTAGACGTACTTCTCGCATCATTTCCTTTACATCGGATTCTGATACTTTTCCCTTACCGCGAATTTTCTGTAGTGTCCCTTGCAGTCGGTCGGCTAATCCTTCAAATGCCATTTTTTCACCGCCCCTTATTCTAATTTCTCAAGCAACTGTATCACATTTTGAAGCTCTGCGCTATCATCATATTGATTAGAAAGTCGTTTTAGCTCGGCAATCAGTTTTCTTCGCTCTTGAAATTTCTGAAATAGTAACAGTTTTTCCTCGTACTCTTCAAGCATTGTCTCTGTACGCTTGATATTATCATAGACAGCTTGACGACTAATCTCATATTCCTCTGCTATTTCACCAAGGGAAAAGTCATCTAGGTAATATAAAGACATATAGTTTCTTTGCTTTGGCGTTAACAACGATTGATAGAAATCATAGAGATAATTCATTCTCGTTGTTTTTTCAAGCATAGTATCTCCCCCTTGTTAAGTGAAATACCTTTACAAATCAATAGTTTACCTATTTCACAATTGGTTGTCAAGTTAATTTACTTTACTATCAAATACTCATTGTCAAACTACCTCGAAAAAAAGAGCCTGAGTAATCAGGCTCTAGATCGTTACTTATTCTTCCGCTTTCTCGACAAGATCTGCAAATAGACCGTACACGTAGTTTTTAGCATCAAATTCCTGAAGGTCGTCTACTTTTTCTCCAAGCCCGATCAGTTTTACAGGAATGTTTAGTTCATTTCGAATTGCCAGGACGATTCCGCCTTTAGCCGTACCATCTAATTTTGTTAATACAATTCCCGTTACATCAGTAGCTGCTGAGAATGTTTTAGCTTGGGTTAACGCGTTTTGTCCTGTTGTCGCATCAAGAACGAGTAAGACTTCATGCGGGGCACCCGGTAATTCACGTTCAATGACGCGTTTAACTTTTTCAAGCTCTTTCATTAGGTTGACCTTATTTTGAAGACGTCCCGCTGTATCACATATTAAGACATCAACATTTCGAGATTTTGCCGCTTGAACAGCATCATACATAACGGCTGCTGGATCAGATCCTTCTGATTGTTTGATCACATCTACACCAACACGGTCGCCCCAAACTTCAAGCTGCTGAATTGCACCCGCACGGAATGTATCTCCCGCCGCTAAAAGGACAGTTTTCCCTTCATTTTTTAGGCGGTTTGCAATTTTACCAATTGATGTGGTTTTACCCACACCATTAACACCCACAACTAAAATGACAGTAAGACTTTCCTCCTGAATATTTAGCTTGGGTGATTGTTCCTCGTTTCCTTGGTAAATCTCAACAAGTTTCTCCGAGATCACACTTTGAACGTCTTTTGTGTCTTGAATGTTTCTTCGTTTGACTTCCATCTTCAATTCATCAATAAGTTCCATCACGGTAGATACGCCAACATCTGCAGCGATTAATATTTCTTCAAGTTCCTCAAAAAAGTCCTCATCAACCTTTCGATAGCGAGCAACTAAATCATTAACTCGCTCTGAAAAAGTATTACGAGTTTTTGATAAACCATCCTTAAATTTTTCAGTTACTGAGTCAGCCTGATTTGAAATCTTGTCTTTTAATTTTTTAAAGAAACTCATGTAAATCCCCTTTCGTTCTACGTTTGCGATACAAATTCCTTCGATTCTTCAAGTCGAACCGAAACAAGTTTGGAAACTCCAGATTCCTGCATCGTTACACCATATAGCACATCAGCTTCTTCCATTGTTCCTTTACGATGAGTAATAACAATAAATTGTGTTTCATTGCTAAATTTCTTTAAGTATTGCGCAAATCGGAACACATTTGCTTCATCAAGCGCAGCCTCCACCTCATCGAGTACACAGAATGGAACGGGACGTACTTTAAGTATTGAAAATAGCAATGCAATTGCAGTTAATGCTCTTTCACCACCAGATAAAAGCCCTAAGTTCTGCAGTTTCTTCCCTGGAGGTTGAGCAACAATTTCTACCCCTGTATTCAGTAAATCATTAGGGTCAGTTAGACGAAGGTCTGCTCGTCCACCACCAAATAAAGCCTGGAAAACCTTTTCGAAATGGGAACGAATACTTGTAAAAGTAGTTTCAAATCTCTTTTTCATTTCGTCATCCATTTCATCAATCACTTGGAACAACGTATCCTTTGCTTCCTGCAGGTCATTTTGTTGTTCTGTCAAGAATGTAAAGCGTTCAGATACCCTCTCATATTCGTCTATTGCTCCGAGGTTCACTGTACCAAGCTCTTCAATAGCAAGCTTTATAAGTTTTACCTTCTTTCTTGCTTCGGAAACTTCGATTTGAAGAGGAAATTGTTCTTTAGCAGCCTCATAGGTTAATAAATATTCCTCACGAAGATGGGTTAAACCATTCTCAAGTTCAACATCTAAGCGATTCACCTTTACCTCTTCCTCTTGTAGAATGTCTACGAGCTGCTTATACTGACGTCTTGATTCCTTTAATTCACGCTCTAGATCTTCAAGAGTCATTTGTAATTGGAGGCGATGGTCTCTCTTATTGCTAATCATTTGGATTGCTTCGTTCTTATCATTTAATTTTTGCTTTGCTGCTTCTTCAAGCTCTAATTCACCTGAATTACTAGAAGTCATTTCATTATCAAGAAGTGCTAAATCCTCTGACAAGTCAGTAAGCTTAGCGTGCCCGTCATTAAACTCTTCCTCTAATCGATTCACCTTTTCTTGTTGATGTTCGAGTGCTTGTTTTTTTCTAGCTAAAATAACCTTTTGTTCTGTTATTTCTGATTGTACTGTTTCACGTGAAGTTTGTTGGTCAGACTTTTGTGAATTTAATTGGGCAATCGTCTCGTCTAAAGAGTGCAGCTCTTCATCAAGAGCAGCTAATTTATGCTTAAGCTCTTCTAATCGGGCTGTCATCTTTTCTTTATCCAGTTGATATTGTTGCTTCTCATCATCATACAATTCTAAATGTTCATTTACATTTTGCTCTTTCAAAGCAACTTCTCGATATTCACCTTTAATAGTTTGCTCTTTTAAGCGTAATGTTTCTCCTGTTTGACGGAGCTTTTCAAGCATTTCTTCTTGCTGGGCAATTAGCTTTTTCTTATCTTTGACTGTTTTTTCGAGTTCTGTTGTTTTAACTTCCATATCCGTTAACTTTTTTGTTATTGCCTCAAGTTCACGGCCTCTACTTAATAAAGAATTTGACTTTTGTTTGACAGCTCCCCCAGTCATCGAACCACCAGGATTTACAACATCTCCATCAAGCGTGACAATTCGATACCTATGTCCAACAAGCGATGCCAGCTCATTCGCACCTTTTAAATCTATTGTAATAATAATTGTTCCTAACAGATTGGAAATGACAGATTGGTATCTTTCTTCGTAGGAAATTAATTCAGAAGCTACTCCAATAAATGCTTGATGTCCTTTAATTGCGACAAGTTGGGTTGCAGGTATCGAACGTTCTTTTATGACATTCATTGGTAAAAATGTTGCTCGACCATACGAATTTTTCTTCAAATACTGGATTGCAGATCTAGCATTTTTTTCATTGTCCACGACAATATGCTGTGTTGCCGCACCCAATGCGATTTCAACAGCGGTCTCATATTCTTTTGGAACTTGAATTAATTCTGCAATTGCACCTTCGATTCCTTCGAGTTGATCATCTCTTGCTTTTAAAACTTCCTTAACTCCTTGGAAGAATCCAGAATAATCATCTTGCATTTCTTCAAGCATTTCTTTTCTAGACTTCGTTTGTTGCAGGTATTGATATGCCTGATAAAGCATGCTTTCTTGCTTCTGATAGTTTTTCTTTCCATTCTCAAGCTTTGCTTGTAAGTCTCTAAAAGAAACAATTTGGTGATTAATCTCTTGTTCGATTACAGAGAGCTTTGTTTGCAGACGTACTTTCTCATCGAGAATTTCTTTGCGTTCTACAAGATATTTTTGATTTGACTCATCTAAACGGGTTACTTTTGCTTCTTGATGTGAAAACTGCTCCTTTATATAGCCTATTTCATTTCGATAAGAAGCCTGTTTATTAAGCAACTCAAAATAATCGCTTTTCAAATTCTCAATTTTCTCTTCAATATTTTGGTCATACGAAGCAAGTAACGTTTGCTTTTCTTTTAACTGCTGTCCAAGTACTTTAACTTCTTCAATTAGCTTCGAAAGTTCTTGTTGCTCAGTTTGCTTATTTTCTTTTAGAGTCTCCAGCTTTTGTGAAAGTTCAAGAATTGAATTTTCAAGCTGGCCTTTGTTTTGCGATGCATTTTTTTTGCGTTCTTTTAATACTTCTTTGCGACCTTCTAATTTTTCAAGTTCTTCACTTGTCCTTAACAGGAGTTGTTGCAGTTCATGAATTGATGAATCGGCCGCTTCAATTCCAGCTCGTAGTTCTTCAATTTTGGCTTCCTTGCCTTGGAGTTTTGTGTTTAAAGAAAGTTCTTGCTCTTTATGCTCTTCGACAAGCTTAGATAGCTTCACCCATTTTTCATGAAGATCTTCAATTTCATAAACAGTTAAGCCTACTTCGATTGTTTCTAGCTCTTTCTTCTTTTCAAGATAATCTTTTGCAATCGAAGACTGGATTTGCAGTGGCTCTATTTGTGATTCAAGCTCATGAATGATGTCGTTAACACGATTTAAATTTTCCTGTGTTTCAGCAAGCTTATATTCTGCTTTCTTTTTACGGGTTTTGTATTTTAACACCCCTGCCGCTTCTTCAAAAATGCTACGTCGTTCTTCAGCTTTACTGCTTAAAATTTCTTCTACTTTTCCTTGACTAATGATTGAAAAAGCTTCACGGCCAAGTCCAGAATCCATTAATAAATCAACAATATCTTTTAAACGACATGCTTGTTTATTTATTAAAAACTCACTTTCACCAGATCGGTATACACGGCGAGTTATACTCACTTCATGATAATCGATTGGTAAAAATTGATCTTCGTTATCCAACGTTAATGTTACTTCAGCCACATTTAGTGCTTTGCGACTATCACTTCCTGCGAAAATGATATCTTCCATTTTCGACCCACGCAATGATTTTGCTGACTGTTCTCCGAGAACCCATCGTATACCATCAGTGATATTACTTTTACCACTACCATTCGGCCCAACGACAGCCGTAACCCCAGGTACAAAATCTACTGCAATTCTTTCAGCAAACGATTTAAATCCTACTATATCTAAACGTTTGAGGAACATAAACTTCCCCCTCAATTACAATTTAAAGTCCTACATATTTTATCATAAACAAGTATTTTATTGGATGTCTTTTTCTAGTAATACTTGTATAGGCAAAAATATAACCCCACGATATCGTGGGGTACGCTACTTATTTTTGTTTGTTCTTCAGCTTTTGTAAGGCAATTTCTGCCGCATGCTGTTCAGCTTCTTTTTTCGATCGTCCTGTGCCTATTCCAAGTTCCTCCCCATTTAAAGAAACGCGCGAAACGAATTCACGACTATGGGCTGGCCCCTTTTCTTGGAGAACCTTATATTCGATAACTCCAGTTCCATCTCGCTGGACAAGCTCTTGTAGCTGACTCTTAAAATCCATCACATGAGAAAAAGCACCCGCATTAATTTTAGGTATGACTGTTTTATCTAAAAACTGGTTGACAACCTCTAATCCATGGTCAAGATAAAGCGCTCCAATAAATGCCTCAAATACATCAGCAAGTAAGGCTGGCCGCTCTCGACCACCAGTCATTTCCTCTCCTTTTCCTAGTAAAACGAGTTCCCCAAATTTTAGTTCATTTGCAAAGGTTACTAAAGATGGCTCACAAACAATTGCCGCACGCATCTTTGTTAACTCACCTTCACTCATGATTGGAAACTTTTTAAAGAGGAATTTGGAAATGGTTAGTTCTAAAACAGCATCTCCTAAAAATTCAAGCCGTTCATTGTCTTCGTGAGGCTTTTTTCGATGCTCATTCACATAAGATGAATGTGTAAATGCTTGAATAAGTAATCCTTCATCATGAAACTGAATTCCAAGTCGCTCCTGAAAAGCTTTAAATTTTAGAGCGAATTTATTACCTTTGTCTTTATTTATCCGCTTCACCTTATGAACCTCCAAGGAGAAAGCCCCGTTTAATTAACGGGACTTACATTCTAAGAAATATTATAGCTGGCTTTTTATGTAATTTACAGCGTCACCAACTGTAGCAATTTTTTCAGCCTCATCATCTGAAATTTCCATGTCAAACTCATCTTCAAGTTCCATAACAAGTTCAACTACATCTAGTGAATCCGCTCCAAGATCATCTTTAAAAGAAGCCTCTAAAGTTACTGCTGATTCCTCAACACCTAAGCGGTCAACCACGATTTTTGTAATTCTCTCAAACACATCTGCCATTTCCATTCACCTCCCCTCAAGGTATTATATTTTGTTTTACTAGAAAAGCGCAAGAGCCTTTCTTCATCTGAGTAATATTCATTATCTCTTTTACCCTAGCAAAATAGCCATGGGACTCTTTTATTACATTACCATCCCGCCGTCAATATGCAAGGTTTGACCTGTCATATAATTGCTATTGTCTGATGCAAGGAATAGAACAACTCCAGAGATATCGGTTGTTTCACCAAATCTATTAAGAGGAATTAGTTTTAACATTTCATTTTTAACGTCTTCCGGAAGCTTGTCTGTCATATCAGTCGTAATAAATCCTGGCGCTACAGCGTTCACCGTAATATTACGGCTAGCTAATTCCTTAGCCGCTGTTTTAGTTAACCCAATTACACCAGCTTTTGCAGCAACATAGTTAGCTTGTCCAGGATTTCCACTAACACCCACGATTGAAGCTATATTAATTATTTTTCCAGAACGTTGCTTCATCATTTGTCTAGTGACTGCTTTCGTGCTAAGAAATACACCTTTTAGGTTAATATTAATAACATCGTCCCATTCTTCCTCTTTCATCCTCATCAATAAATTATCCCTAGTGATTCCTGCGTTATTAACAAGAATATCAAGACTGCCGAAAGTGGAAATAACTTCCTTGACCATATTAGTCACCGAATCTGCATCTGACACATTCGCTTGAATCGCAAATGCTTCTTGACCTAATGCTTTAATCTCATCAACAACTTCGTTTGCTTTTTGCTCACTACCAGAATAGTTTACCGCCACTTTTGCACCTGCTTTTGCCAGTTCAATTGCAATTGTTCGGCCAATTCCACGTGAAGCACCGGTAACCAAAGCTACTTTGCCATTTAACATCCTAATTTCCCTCCTTCAATGCACGAATTGTTGCTTCGAGTGTTTCTGTATCACTAATTGCATATGTTGCTACTCTACGATTTACTTTCTTAATTAAACCTGAAAGTACTTTACCAGGGCCAATTTCGATAAAAGTATCTACGCCTTGGTCGAGCATGTATTGAACAGAATTTTCCCATAAAACTGGTGAATATAATTGCTTTACTAAATTTTCTTTTATTTGTTCAGCTGAAGTCATTTCTTCCGCATTCACATTAGCCACTACAGGAACAGAGGCATCAATAATTTCAATTTGATCCAATACGGAACGTAATTTTTCAGCGGCAGGCTCCATTAATGATGAATGAAACGGCCCACTTACTTCAAGTGGAATCGCACGTTTCGCTCCTTTTTCCTTTGCTAATTCACAAGCTCTTTTTACCCCTTCGGTAGAACCTGAAATAACAATCTGGCCAGGACAATTAATATTCGCTAGCTGTACTGAATGACCCGAAGCAGATATCTCTTCGGTCACAGCGTGTAAGTCTTCACTACTCATCCCTAAGATCGCTGCCATTGTGCCTTGGCCTGCAGGTACAGCCTCCTCCATAAACTCGCCACGCTTGCGAACTGTACGAACAGCATCTTCAAAACTCAGTGCGCCAGCAGCTACTAATGCCGTATACTCACCAAGACTATGTCCCGCTACATAGTTAGGTACTATTTCTGCTTGTTTGAATTTTTCAAGAATCGCAATACTTGTCGTTAATAGAGATGGTTGGGCATTAGTTGTCAGTGTTAAAGTTTCCTGCGGACCCTGAAAAATAAGCGAGGACAGCTCCTCCCCTAGTGCTTTGTCAGATCTAGTAAAAATATCTTGAACCGTCTCTGAAGAATCTGCTAATTCCTTCCCCATCCCCACGGTCTGAGAACCTTGTCCTGGAAAAACGAATGCAATCTTACTCATTCTCAATTCCCCCTATTCGTTTACTGTAGGATTCATATCCTCTAATGTTTTACGTATTGTTCCAGCTACATCTTTTTCTACCATTTCATAGGTTTGACGGATGGCACTAAATAAACCATTTGCATCTGAAGAACCATGGGCTTTTATAACTGGAGCCTTTATTCCAAATAATCCTGCTCCACCGTATTCCGAGTAATCTAATGTCTTTTTTAATACCTTTAATTCTGGCATTAATAGACCAGCAGCTATTTTACTTTTTAGATTGCTTGTAAAAGCTGTTTTCAACATTTTAAACATGGAAAGTGCAGTACCTTCAATTGTCTTTAAAGCCACGTTGCCTGTAAATCCGTCTGTAACAACAACATCTGCAACTCCATCAAGTAGGTCTCTTGCCTCTACGTTCCCAACGAAATTAAGATTTGTTGCTTTCATCATTTCAAATGCATGTTTCGTTAATTCATTCCCTTTTTTATCTTCTGTACCAACATTTAATAGACCTACTCTAGGATTTGCAACTCCACGAACCTTTTCAGAGTATATGGAGCCCATAATCGCATATTGAAGCAAGTGCTCAGGCTTTGCATCAACATTTGCACCAACATCAAGCATAAGGAATCCCTTTTTATCTAGAGTTGGTAAAGTCGGTGCTAAGGCTGGTCGATCAATCCCCTCAATTCGTCCAACGATGAAGAGTCCAGCAGTCATTAATGCCCCTGTATTTCCTGCAGAAATACAGGCATCTGCACGTCCCTCACTAACCTCTTTCGCCATTAAAACCATCGATGCGTTCTTTTTTCTTCTAACAGCCCTTACAGGTTCATCTGTACCTTCAATTACTTCTGTTGTATGTATAATTGTGATTCTTTCATCTTCAGTTAAGTATTTGCGAATTTTGGCTTCATCACCAATAAGAGTAACTTCAAGGTCTTTGTAATGCTTTAATGCAGTTATTGTTCCCTTTACAATTTCCTCCGGTGCATGATCTCCACCCATTGCATCAATCGCAAGTTTCATCTTTGTATCATTCCTTTTGTTTGCTTTTAGGTAGTTAGATGTTCATAACCTTAGTTTGTTCTCTATTATGAATCAATTTTTACTTGTTTATTAGAACGATACATCGTAAATTCACCAGAAAACACCAGTTCATTCCCGACATAACTATTTACATCTACGACCGTTCTCCCTTTTTCCTCAGAACCTTTCACTTTTGCTTTTGCGACGACACGCTCGCCTAGTTTTACTTGTCGCGTAAAGCGAATATTCGCTTTTGCCGTAAGTGCAAGTTCATCATTAATGACAGCAACCGCTAGTGAATTAGCTTGAGCAAAGAGATGATGTCCACGAGCTATGTGGTTACGTTTAAAAACGTGCTCCATTGTTACATCAAAGATAGAAATTGCACTTTCATCTAATTCAATATCAATAATTTCACCAATAACCTCATCAATTGGTAAAGATTTAACTTCATCTTCTAATTTTTTCTCAGCAACATTCTTGATTCGCTCACGCAGTTCAGGAATTGATAGTTCTAATCTGTCCAATCGAATAGTTTGAACGCTCACCATGAATTTTTCCGCTAAGTCTTCATCAGTAATAAAAGGATTTATTTTTATCGTTTCCTGTAATTGTTGCTGCCGTTCTCTTTTACTCTTTCTCATTTAAAAACACACCGTCCGCACTCTTAAGACTAGGTACTAATAGTTAGTATATAATTAAAAAAAGCAGATTGCAAGAAGAAATCCTCCTCACAAGCTGCCCTATACGAAATGGTGTTTAATCAAGTTTTTCACCATCTAAAATACCAGATTGTAATAAATCCTCCCTTAGGTGTTTGTATGATTGGTCTTTCCAAAACACTTGAGAATTTATGAGTTTAGTAGCATCATTTCTCGCCACCTCTAAGGTGCGATAATCGTGGACCATATCCGCGACTTTAAATTCAGGTACACCACTTTGTTTTCGTCCAAAGAAGTCACCTGGACCACGAAGTTCTAAATCTTTTTCAGATAAGACAAAGCCATCATTTGTTTCCGTCATGATCCTCATTCGCTCTTTTCCCACTTCAGATTTAGGATCAGCAAGAAGGATACAATAAGACTGTTCACTTCCCCGTCCGACACGTCCCCTCAATTGGTGAAGTTGAGAAAGACCAAATCGTTCTGCATCATAAATCACCATCAATGTCGCATTGGGAACGTTCACACCGACTTCGACAACTGTTGTCGAAACTAGGATTTGAACTTCATTTTCACTAAATTGTCTCATTACCTCTTCTTTTTCGTCTGCGGACAATCGACCATGCATTAAGCCGACCTTTGCTTTGTTTTGAAAATGAAATGAGAGCATTGAATGAACATCAATTGCATTTTGTACATCGAGCTTATCCGATTCCTCGATTAGAGGACAAATTACATAGGCTTGTCTACCTTTAGCAAGCTCTTTTTCGATAAACACCAATATCCGTTCTAGTAACTCATGCTTCACCCAATATGTTTCAATTTTTTTTCTTCCCGCTGGCATTTCATCGATCACTGAGACATCCATCTCTCCAAAAACAGTAATAGCAAGAGTTCTTGGAATTGGTGTTGCAGTCATAAAGAGCACATCAGGATTTTCTCCTTTTTCCCGTAAAATCCTGCGCTGTTCAACACCGAAACGATGCTGTTCATCTGTAATTACCAGGCCAAGCTTATGGAAGTTAACTTCATCTTGAATTAGAGCATGAGTACCAACTAAAATATGAACCTCACCAGCTTTAAGCTGCTCGAGGATTTCTCTTCTTCGTTTCCCCTTGACAGAGCTTGTTAACAGTTGAATATTTAGCCCGTAATCGGAAAATAACTCCATTAACGAATGTGAATGCTGTTCCGCTAAAATTTCAGTTGGTACCATTAATGCCCCCTGATACCCAGAAAGGATTGCTGCATATAATGAAATAGCAGCAACAACCGTCTTACCTGAACCTACATCACCTTGTAGCAAGCGATTCATTCGATAAGGGGAACGGAGATCATTGATAATTTCAGTAACAACCCGATTTTGAGCATTTGTTAAAGGAAATGGCAGTGCCTTCATGAATCCTTCTAATTTCTCTATCTGGAAGTCCATTGCTGAACCCATCGTTTGTTCCCGTTCAAATTTCCTAAGTGCCTGCATCTTCAGCTGAAAAAGGAGAAACTCCTCATACACAAAGCGTCTTCTAGCCTGTTTTAAATCTTGATGGCTTAATGGATGATGCATGATTTTAATGGCATCTTTCTTAGGTAAGAGCTTATATGTGGTTAATAATTGTTCTGGGAGATTGTCCTCAATTTGATCACCAAACTGCCCAAGTGCAAGTGCCATAAACCGCTTCATTCCTTTAGCGGTGATCTTACCTTTTGTTGAATAAACCGGTTCAATTCTATTATCTTTCGTCATTGGACCAAAAACAATTTCACTAACGGTTATTGTTTGTCGATGCTGATCCCATTTTCCGGAAATCGTAATAGTATCGTTTAACGATATTTTATTTTTATAATACGGCCGATTAAAGCAGGTCGCTGTAATAAGGTAACGACCAACTAAGACCCTAAAAGTTAAGCGCGAGCGTTTACGATTGTAATAGGTTAATAGTGGTTCACTATGAACTTTTCCCTCAATCGTTATTTTCTCCTCATGCTTAACCTCTGCAAGGTCTCTTAGACTATAGTCTTCAAATCGATATGGGAAGTACAAAAGTAGGTCAAGAATGGAATAGATGTGCATCTCGTTAAGCTGTAATCCTGTCTCCTCGCCTATTCCTTTTATTTCAGTGACAGGTTGCTCAAGTTGACTATTCACTCTTGTTTAGCGAAATCCCAAAGATCTTTGCTTCTAGAGCACGACCTGTTGGGGTTGCCGCTAGTCCTCCCTGTGCTGTTTCTTTTAGTGCCGTAGGCATTGTCTGACCTATTCTATACATCGCATCGATTACTTCATCACATGGGATTCGACTTGTAACTCCTGCTAATGCCATGTCTGCAGCAACCATCGCATTCGCCGCTCCCATCGCATTCCTTTTAACACATGGTACCTCGACAAGTCCCGCTACAGGGTCACATACTAGTCCAAGCATATTTTTTAAAGTAATCGCCATTGCTTCAGCAGATTGCTGTGGAGTCCCTCCTGCCATCTCGACAATCGCTGCAGCAGCCATTCCAGCAGCAGATCCAACCTCAGCTTGACAGCCTCCTGCAGCACCTGAAATAGAAGCATTGTTCGCAACAACAAATCCAAATGCGCCAGCAGTAAATAAAAATTGAACCATTTGCTCTTTTGTTGGATTCAATTTTTCTTTCACAGCAAATAAAGTTCCAGGGACAACACCTGCAGAGCCTGCAGTTGGAGTCGCACAAATCGTTCCCATTGCTGCATTAACTTCATTAGTCGCAACAGCTTTGCTAACAGCGTCCAAGACTGTTTTACCCGTTAAAAAGTTTCCTTTTTGTATATAATCCTGTAAGAGAACAGCATCTCCACCTGTTAAACCTGAAAGCGACGAAACCCCAGCCAATCCTCTCTCGACAGCTTTTTCCATTACTTCAAGATTTCGTTCCATTTGTGAGATGATGTCTCCACGAGTTTTTCCTGTTACTTCAACCTCTTGTTCAATCATCACTTCTGCTATTTTCATATTTTTAGAAGTAGCAAGCTCTACTAACTCAGCAACATTACGAAACATAAAAAATCCTCCTGTCGATTAAACTTGTATCCAATTAACAATGAACTTAGTCGACAATTTTAGCTACCTTAATAATATTGGGTAAAGTAGATAATTCATCTAATACAGGTCCTTCGATGTTTTGATCCACTTCAATTGTCATAAGGGCTTGCATCCCTTTTTCTTTTCGAGCTACTTCCATATGCCCAATGTTGATCGCGTATTTTGCAAGTACGTTGGCAACTCCTGCAATCGCACCATAGCGGTCATTGTGAACAACAAGAATTGCCGGATGATTTCCTGATAAGCGTAGCTTAAACCCATTTAATTCAGTAATCTCAATTTTTCCGCCACCAATGGAAATACCTACAAGCTCTAGTTCACCTTTATCATCACCAATCAACACTCTGGCTGTATTAGGATGTTCTGGAACAGCTTCTTCTTCAATGAACTTTATCTGAATGCCAGCTTCTTTGGCGATATCCAATGAAATTTTAATTCTTTCATCAAATGTATCAAAATCAAGAAGACCACCAATAATCGCTACATCCGTTCCATGGCCTCTATATGTTTCTGCAAATGATCCATAGAAGGAGATGTTTGCCCATTTCGGTTCACGACCAAACAAGCTTCTTGCAACCCTGCCAATACGAGCTGCCCCAGCTGTATGTGAGCTTGATGGACCAATCATAACCGGACCAATAATATCAAAAACACTTCTATATTTCATATTATCTCCTCCTTACATACTATAGAATTATGGAGTTAGGTCAAACTATGTTCCTACATATTACTCTATTTCTCTAAAACTATTTTATCTACAGGAAATTGTCCCCATACATTGAAATAGAAGGGATAAATCCCTTCTATTTTATAGCTTATTCAACTGAGAAAATAAATGCGTAAAGCGGTTGATCACCATTATGCACTTCAACTTCGATATCCTCATACTCATCTTCAAGATATTCTACAATTGCATTCACATCATCCTCTGAGGCATCTTGTCCGTAAATGATTGTAACAATTTCATCCTCATCAACAGATATAATTTTTGCTAATAGATCTTTTGCTGCTTTTAGCTTATCTTTGTCTGTAACAACGATTTTACCCTCTGCAATCCCCATGAAATCATCTTTTGAAATATCAATTCCATCTATATTTGTATCACGGACTGCATATGTGATTTGACCCGTTTTGACATTACTTAATGCATCTGTCATAGACGACTGATTTGCTTCCAATTCACCGGATGGATTAAATGCAAGTAATGCAGACATCCCTTGTGGCACTGTTCTTGATGGAACAACGACAACATTTGCTTCAACAACAGATGCTGCTTGTTCTGCCGCCATAATAATATTTTTGTTATTAGGTAGAAGAATGAAGTTCTCCGCATGTACTGATTCCATTGCCTTTACAAAATCTTCAGTACTTGGATTCATCGTTTGTCCACCCTCGATAACTACATGAGCACCGATACTCTTAAATAATTCAGTAATTCCTGAACCCATTGCAACAGTGATTATTGCATACTTTTCTTTTTCTTTATTACTTTTAACTTGTACAGGTGATTGTGTTTCATCTTCATTTAGAATTGCAGTATGTTGCTCTCGCATATTTTCAATCTTCATTTTAATTAAGCTTCCATACCGTTGTCCATATGATAAAACTTCACCCGGTTGTTCAGAGTGAATATGTACTTTTACGATATCATCGTCTGAAATAACTAATAATGAATCACCATATCGGCTTAAATCGCTACGAAACTGTTCTTCAGCAAATGGATTTTTGCTAATTTTCTCAGCTTCAAACTTCACCATGAATTCTGTACAGTAACCAAATACGATATCTTCAGTATTCATATGGCTTTGAACACTTTTATGATGTTCTGCATTCACAAGCTCGTTCATTGATGGTGATGAAATGGACATATTATCAATTGTTTCACCTTTTAATTCTGAAAGGAAACCTTCATAAACAAGTAATAAGCCTTGACCACCACTGTCTACAACCCCAACCTCTTTAAGTACTGGGAGTAGATCAGGTGTACGATCCAAAGAGGCTTTTGCTTCTTTCACTAGTTCTACCATCACGATAATAATGTCAGTTTCATTTTTTGCTACTTCAACTGCACGTTTCGCAGCATCCTTAGCAACTGTTAGAATTGTCCCCTCAACAGGTTTCATAACGGCTTTATAAGCTGTTTCTACGCCATTTTCAAATGCACGGGCAAATTCAACGGCAGTTAAAGTTTCCTTCTGCTCAATTGCTTTAGAAAAGCCTCTAAAGAGCTGAGAAAGGATAACACCTGAGTTACCTCGTGCACCCATTAATAATCCGCGCGCTAGGGATGCACCGACCTTTCCGATATGTGGGGTAACATTATTTTTTACTTCCTTTGCACCAGATGTCATGGAAAGATTCATGTTCGTTCCTGTATCACCATCTGGGACAGGGAAAACGTTAAGTGCGTCTACCATTTTTGCGTTATTAGATAAGTGAGTAGCACCTAATAACACCATTTTCGCAAAACGTTTTCCATCTAATGTAGTAATTGACACTCAAAGTTCCTCCTTCTTATGGGTTCGTTACACGAACTCCTTGCACGTAAATATTAACCGAGTCAACAGCAAGTCCTACTGTTTGGTCTAATGTATATTTCACCTTTGATTGAACATTGTGGGCAACCTCAGAAATTTTCGTGCCATAACTTACGATTATGTACATGTCGATATGTACTTCGTCATTTTCTTGACGAACTACAATACCACGGGCAAAATTTTCTTTTCGTAAAAGCTCAGTAATACCATCTTTAATTTGTTTCCGAGACGCCATACCAACGATTCCGTAACAATCGATAGCAGCTCCTCCAGCAACTGTTGCAATTACATCATTCGATATATCAATTTGTCCGTATTTCGTTTTTAATTCGATGGACATGCAAGTCTCCCCCTTTATAATTGTTCACCTTGGCTACAGTCATTTTACTATAACATTACAGATTTTTAAAGTAATTCATCAGGTTGGCTAATGTATTCATTACCTTTTATTATATAGCTTTATCGAAATTCTATGTCTTGACAAGTATTTTTCCTTTAAACCCACGTTAAGAAGTATTGCAATATCCCATTTTGTATGATAAATTATATAAGTATTTCTATGAAGAAAGCGATATGTATGATTGTTGCTGTGCAAGTTAGGAGGGAAATAGAATGGCACGTAAATGTGTAATCACAGGTAGAAAAACTACTACTGGTAATGCTCGTTCCCATGCAATGAACGCTTCAAAACGTAAATGGGGAGCTAACTTACAAAAAGTTCGTATTTTAGTTGACGGTAAACCAAAACGCGTATATGTTTCTGCAAGAGCATTAAAATCTGGTAAAGTAGAACGCGTGTAATAAAGAAAGAACTTAGCTCTTACAAATGTGTAAGAGCTATAATTTTTGCCACAAAAAAAGGCACCTAAGGGCGGTGCCTCTTTTATCCTTTTTTAAATGATCCTAACATGGCACGGACAATACCACCTAAGAACTTTGGCAACTTAATCGTATAAAATTTCATACTTTCCCTCCTCAATGCAAATATCCACGTACTTTCATTGAATTCATACATCTACTTTATAATATTATTCAAATGAAAAAAAATAGTACCATAGTACAAACATATAAATAAAAGCAATTTCTTTTATCCTACTTAAAACATTCATATGCCCTTTTGATAAAAAAAAGTACAATTCAATCTATTTTTTCATTTCGAAAACATAGTATACCTCGTTAAATAAGTATGAAAAAAAGAGCAGAAATTCTGCTCTTTTTTACCTGTTACGGATTTTTTCAATTGCTGCTTTCCGATCCGTTTGATTGTATATAGCTGATCCTGCAACTAAGACATTAGCACCGGCCCCGACACAAAGCCCTGCTGTTTCTTCATTGACTCCTCCGTCAACTTCAATTTCAACATTCAAATTCTTTTCTTTCACCATCCCGGCCACTTCCTCAATCTTAGGAAGCACGGAGTGAATGAATTTTTGCCCTCCGAATCCAGGGTTCACTGTCATTAGCAACACTAAATCAATATCCTCAATAACATGCTTAATCGTATCAACAGGTGTTGCTGGATTCAATACAACTCCAGCTTTTACGCCATGAGATTTAATTAACTGAATGGTACGATGAAGATGAGTGCATGCCTCGACATGTACCGTTATAATGTCAGTTCCTGCGTTAGCAAATGCAGAGATGTATTGATCAGGGTTTTCAATCATTAAATGAACATCCAATGGCAGTTTAGTAATTGGTCGAATCGCCTCTACAATTAACGGACCAATTGTAATATTAGGAACAAAGTGACCATCCATGACATCCACATGAATATAGTCTGCTCCTCCATTTTCAACATCCTTAATCTCTTCTCCAAGCTTTGCAAAATCAGCTGAAAGAATGGATGGTGCAATTTTGATCATCCTTAGTACCTCGGCTTTCTATCCTTGATTTCTTCAAAAAAACTCACATAATGATTATATCGGAATTGCGCAATATTCCCTTCCTCTATACCCTGTCTAACAGCGCATTTTGGCTCAGAAATATGGGTGCATCCTCGAAACTTACAATTTGCTCCTGCATCATAAATTTCCGGAAAGCAGTATGAAAGTTCGTCTAATTCGATGGTTAAAAATTCCAACGAACTAAAACCAGGCGTATCCGCGACAAGGCCACTACCCACCTCAATTAATTCAACATGTCTAGTTGTATGCTTTCCTCGACCTAGAGAAGATGAAATCTCATCCGTCTTCAATTCAAGATCAGGTCGTAGCGTATTCAATAATGAAGATTTTCCAACCCCTGATTGCCCCGCGAAAACCGAAATCTGATTATCCAGTAAAGGCAGAAGCTGGTCAAGACCTTCACGTTCCTTCGTTGAAGTTAACAGAACATGATAGCCAACTTTCCGATAGATATTTGCATACTCTTGAATCTCCTGGAACACTTCATCCGAAATTAAATCCGTCTTACTAATACAAATAATAGGTTTTATATCGTTTGATTCAACTAATACAAGAAAGCGATCTAACAACAATGGACTGAAATCGGGTTTAATCGCTGAAAAAACCAAGATAGCTTGATCAACATTTGCAATTGGAGGCCGAACTAATTCATTTTTCCGTTCTAATACTTCTAAAATATACCCATCTGTTTCGTTTTCTGCTTGAAATATAACATGGTCTCCCACCAATGGAGTAATTTTATTTTTACGAAATACCCCTCTACCACGACATTGAATCAGTTCACTGTTTTCACCTTGGACATAATAAAATCCGCTTAATGCTTTAATAATTTTGCCTTCTGGCATAGTTTCACTCCTTGTTTCATTTCATTCGTCACGACATATGTCAGGTAGCGTTCAATTCACTACCTATTGACACCTATTGTTCTGGATACGGAATTTTATCTCGCTGATATAATTTTCCATTTATTAAAACCATGTATTCGGCAGTTTCACCAGGGTTAATCACAAAGGTAAGTTCTACTGAACGTTTTTCCTTGAGTTCAAAATCATCATAAACCTCATCAATGTTATTATTCGCATCCTGAATATAAATTTCCACTAACTGCGGGCTTTCCTCTTCATCCGGCGTATAATCAATCGTTATCGTGCGTTTTACTTCTTTGGGCTCTTTGGGCTCAGGACCTTTTGACATGATTACTTTTACCTTGTCACCCTTTGTTAATTCAGTACCTGCTGCAGGAGTTTGAGAAATCGCCTGGCCAGCAGGAATTTCATCCGAGTGTTGCTCCTCAGCAGAGTCAATATTTAAACCAGTACTATTCGCATATTCAGCAAGTGCATTTGCAGGATATTTTGTTAAATCAGCAAGTTTAATAGTTTCAAGTCCCTTACTAATCGTGAAAGTTACTTCTGTTTCTTCTGGTACAACCTCTTCTCCTTCATCAATTGATTGGCTAAGAATTGTTCCTGGGGCACTGTCAGAAAATTCTTCTTCTGAAAACACAGCTAAATATTTTTCTTTATTAATTAATTTATCTTTTACTTCCTCGAAATCCTTACCGACATAATCCTTAAAAGCCACTTTCTTTTTACCAGTACTTTCATATAAATCAATAGTGGCGCCTTCCTTAACCGAATCTCCTGCTTCAGGATCAGTACGAACAATATAGCCTTCTTCTATTTCTTGGTCACTGATTTCAATCGTGTCACCAATCGTAAATCCAGCTTCCTCCAATTTGTTAACGGCTCGATCGTAAGTCATGTTTGAGACATCTGGAACTTCGACATCCTTCGGTAAAAATAAGGCTGGAAAAATCGTAACTGCAGCAACTCCAGCAGCAAGAATTAAGAAAAAGATGATGGCAAGGGAAACTAAAAGCTTATTTTTCTTTTTCTTCTTTTTCTTTGGTTTTGGTTCGCCCTGATCATCTGGTTTTGCGTTCTTTTGAGAATCTCTCACCATTGTTTCAGCACTTGTTAATGGACCATTATCCTTAATTATTGGAATCGCCTTTGTAACTTCATCATCCATATCAGGTATCACAAATTTTTCTTCATTTAAACGATTTGGAAATAACGCAGTCTGCAAATCCTCTTCCATCTCTTCAACGGAGTCAAAACGATGAAATGGATCTTTTGCAGTTGCCTTTAAAATAACATTTTCAACACTCTGTGGTATGGTCGCATTCCATCTTTTTGGTGATGGGGTATCCGATTGAAGATGCTTTAAGGCTATAGATACCGCTGATTCACCTTCAAAAGGTACTCGACCTGTCAATAATTCAAACATCACGATACCTAGTGAGTAAATATCTGACTTTCTAGTAGACATTCCACCCCGCGCTTGTTCTGGTGATAGATAATGAACCGAACCTAGTACAGAGTTTGTTTGAGTTATCGTCGTTGAACTTAGCGCAACTGCTATCCCAAAATCTGTTACCTTAACCGTTCCATCGTGATCAATTAAAATATTTTGTGGTTTGATATCACGGTGAACAATTTGATTTTGATGGGCATGTGTGATTGCAGATGTCAACTGCAACATAATATTAATCGCTTCTTTTGGATGAAGCGGTGCATTCCGTTGTATGTATTGTTTCAAAGTTTGACCTGGAACATATTCCATTACTATATAATAAATATCCTCTTCTTCCCCAACATCATAGATACTTACAATATTTGGGTGTGCCAAACTTGTAGCCGCATGCGCTTCTCTTCTAAATCGTTTAATAAATTCTTCATCATTGGAAAAATCTAAACGAAGTACTTTAATGGCTACGTCTCTTTCAAGAATAACATCTCGTGCAAGATAGACATTGGCCATCCCGCCTCCACCAATAACCTCGAGAATTTTATATCGACCACTTAATCGTCTTCCAATAAGCATAGGGTTATTCTCCCTCACTTTCTGGTGTGTAATCGACGATTACGAGTGTGATATTATCTTCTCCACCATTGTCATTGGCTAATTGGATAAGTTGTTCACTCTTGTTTTCAATACTTTCGTCACTTTCTAAAATGCTTTTTAATGCAGTATCTGGTACTTTATTAGATAAGCCATCTGAGCAAATTAAAAGCATGTCCCCTTCATCTAAAATAAGGGTTTTCAGGTCCATTTGTACGTGTGTTTCTGTTCCTAACGCACGTAAAACTACATTTTTACGTGGATGATGCTCTGCATCTTCCTTAGAAATATGGCCAGATCGAACAAGTTCATTGACTAGTGAATGATCCTCGGTAATTTGTTGGAACCCATGACTATTTAGAACATAACAGCGGCTATCTCCAATATGGGCAACAGTTGAGAACAACTCTGTACAAATAGCAGCTACAACAGTCGTACCCATACCCTTGCATTCATCATTTTCCTGTGAATGTGTATACAGGTTTGAATTTATTTTAGAAATATGCTCTTTTAACCACTCTTCTGCTGACTCGGATGTTGAGACCTTATCAACTTGCTCCCAATAAGACCGTAGCTGGGATGTTGTCATACTACTCGCAACATCTCCAGCACGGTGACCGCCCATTCCATCAGCCACTACAGCTAATACTTGTCCTGCTTTGTTATGGTATACACCACAGCTATCCTCATTGATTTGTCTTACTTTTCCCCGGTTTGTCAAAAAGAATGACCTCATTTGTTCACCTCGTCTCCTCTTTACGCTCCTTTGCACGTAATTGACCACAGGCCGCATCAATATCATGACCTTGTTCACGTCGAATTGTCACATTCACACCATGTTTCTTTAATGTCTTTTCAAATTCAAAAATCTGCTCTCGCGGTGTTCGAACATAATCACGTTCAGGAACATAATTGACCGGAATTAAATTCACATGACATTTAACTCCTTTTAGTAGCTCTGCTAGTTCTTCGGCATGTTCAACTTGATCATTGACTCCGCCAAACAACCCATATTCAAAGCTAATTCTTCTCCCTGTTTTATCAATATAATAACGTACAGCTTCCATTAAATCAGGTAGTTTATATGCACGATTAATCGGCATTAACTTACTTCTAATTTCAGTATTAGGTGCATGTAAAGAGATTGCAAAATTTATTTGTAATTTTTCATCTGCAAACTTATAGATTTTTGGAATGATCCCACTTGTTGAAACGGTAATATGACGAGCACCAATATTTAAACCTTTATCATGGTTTATAATTTTTAGGAATGAAAGCATTTGATCGTAGTTATCAAATGGTTCACCAATACCCATTATGACCAAATGGCTTACTCGTTCACCTAGCTCATCTAGTGCTTTTTGCACCTTTACAACTTGAGCCACAATTTCGCCAGCCTCTAAATTACGTTTAAGTCCACCTAACGTTGAAGCACAGAACGTACAACCAATACGGCAACCAACCTGTGTTGTTACACATATGGAGTTCCCATAGCTATGTCTCATGAGCACTGTTTCAATTGAATAGCCATCATGAAGCTCAAATAAAAATTTCATTGTACCGTCAGCTGATGTTTGCTGAATAATTGTTTTAAGGGTCGTAATTGTAAAATGCTCAGCTAGCTTTTGTCTTAAAGAATTTGAAAGGTTCGTCATCTCGTCAAACGTTGTAACTCGCTTCGTATAGAGCCATTCAAAAATCTGATTCCCACGAAATTTCTTCTCTCCATTTTCGATGAGCCAGTTTTCAATTTCCTCTAATTGAAGTGAATAAATTGATGGTTTTGAACTCGGTAAATTTTGTTTTTTTCTTCTCGTTGTTTGTACTTCTTCCAATTACATTACACCTGCTTTCTTAATCTTGCAATATAAAATCCATCCGTACCAAAATAATGTGGATAAAGCTGGAGCTGTCCATTTTTAATAAAAGGTTTCACTATTTCAGGAAGATCATATTGTATTGTTTCATCTAGTATAAAATCGGGATTTTGTTCTAGAAAGGTTTTAATTACACCTTCATTTTCTTCGTAATCTATTGTACATGTGCTATACACGAGTATACCATCTTTTTTTAATAAAGATGAAACCTCTGCTAGTATGTCTAACTGTATTTTTGCAAGGTTATGATTGTCTGATACCGATTTTGTGTATTTAATATCCGGTTTTCTTCTTATAACACCAAATCCTGAGCACGGTGCATCGACAAGAATTTTATCAAACATTTCACTCTCGAAGATTTCCCTTGCTTTTCGACTATCATGAGCTTTTGTCTCAACATTTTTAATCCCTAATCGTTTCACTGCTTCATTAATCAATTTTACTTTATGCTCATGAAGATCAAGTGAGTAAACCTTGCCTGTGTTTCCTAGTAATTCGGCAATATGTGTTGTTTTACCGCCAGGTGCCGCGCAACTATCGAGGATTTGATCACCTTTTTCAACACCGAGTGCTCTTGCAACAAGCATTGAGCTTTCATCTTGAATCGTAAAATATCCCTCTTTAAAGGTCTTTGAATGAACCAAATTCCCACGGACAGCCTTAATCGCATCAAGAGAAACATCCCCTTCGACAGCTTCAATATCTTCTTCTTGTAACATATGAATAAGCTTTTCTCTCGTTGTCACCAGATTATTAACACGTCCTGTTTGCTCTGGTGGGGTACAATTCACTTCACACATTTTCCGGGTTTCTTCTATTCCAATTTGTTGAGCCCAACGTTTGACAAGCCAGATAGGGTGACTGGTTTCAATAGCTATTCTTTCAACTTCATCAGTAATTTGGTCTAATAAAGGCAAGCCCTCGCGTTGAATGGAACGTAAAACACCATTCACTAGTGAAGCTGTACCTTTATGTCCTCTTTTTTTGGCGATTTCGACTGCCTCAAAAAAGATAGCTCGTTCAGGTACTCGGTCTAAATAAATCATTTGATATAAGGAAAGTCTTAATAAGATTTTTACCCATTGATCGAGTTTTTTACTCTTTTTCAAAAACGGGGCTAAATAAAAATCCAATGTATCACGGCGTTGAATTGTTCCGTATACAATCTCTGTAAGTAAACCTACATCCTTTCCTTTCACCTCATGCTTTTTTATCATTTGGTTTAAAAGAAGATTGCTATAGGCTTGGTTTTTTTCAATTTGCAATAAGATTTCAAGTGCTACATTTCGAACATTAGTTTTCGTCATTTTTGTCTCCTAGCTGAGTTCCCACTTGTATAGTCGACCCCATCAGGAATTGCTCTGCAGTCATCTTTTTCTTACCGGCAGGCTGAAGTTGGGTGATCTTTATAAAAGTAGTATTCCCAGTCGAAACAATAAACCCATCATTTTCGATTGAAACAACCGTTCCACTCTTTGCAGAAGTTGAAGAAGGTACCTTTTGGCCCCACCATATTTTCATTACATCGCCATTTAAAGTAGTATAAGCAACTGGCCATGGGTGAAGTCCACGAATATGGTTGTATATATCCTCTCCATCTTTTGTCCAGTCTATCTTTTCCTGTTCACGTTTAATATTTGATGCAAATGTTGCCTTAGAATCATCCTGTTTAATTGGTGTTATTTTACCTGCTAAAAGCAAAGGGATCGTTTCAGATAATAGCTTTGAACCTGCAACGCTTAATTTATCATGTAAAGAACCTACATGGTCTGTATCTAATATTGGAATTTCAACTTGAGTTAATATATCCCCTGCATCTAGCTTTTCAACCATATACATGATGGTAACACCTGTTTTTTTCTTCCCCTGGAGAATTGAATAATGGATTGGTGCACCACCTCTAAGCTCAGGAAGTAAGGATGCATGCACATTAATACAACCAAACTTAGGTGCATCCAATAATTCATTAGGGAGAATTTGTCCGAAAGCAGCAGTTACGATTAAATCGGGTTTATAATTTAAAACTTTTTCAATTTCTTCTTTTTCACGAATTTTATTTGGTTGTAAGACAGGAATATTGTGTTTTAATGCCTCAACCTTCACAGGAGGTGGAGTTAAAACTCTTTTTCTACCAACCGGTCTGTCAGGTTGCGTTACAACAGCAACAACTTCATATCCATCTTCTATTATTTGACGTAAAACAGGTACTGAAAAGTCTGGAGTACCCATAAATACAATACGTTCCATGTAATTACCTACCCTTCAATTTCTCCTTCTTCATAAAAACGGTTCACCTTCGAGGTAAATAAAATACCGTGGAGATGATCGATTTCATGTTGAATTGCACGGGCCAAGAATTCTCTTGCCTCAATTATGTATGTTTTCCCTCTTCGGTTCTGCGCTCTAACCTTTACGTAATCATTGCGCGTAACTTCACCAAAAAGGTCCGGAAAACTGAGACAGCCTTCTGGACCTACCTGTTCACCTTTACGTTCAAGGATCACGGGATTAATAAGTTCAATAAGTCCGCTCTCGTCTCCGATATCAACGATTGCGATTTGTTTAGCAATTCCAACTTGAGGGGCAGCTAAGCCAACACCGTCCGCCTCAAGCATTGTATCATACATATCTTTAATTAGTTTTGACAATTTCCGGTCAAAGGTTGTCACCTTTTCACATTCTACCTCTAGTATTTCATTAGGGTATTTAACAATTGGTAATACTGACAAGTGTGTTCCTCCAACATTCTACTTTTTTATATGTCTAGCTTCAGGCGCCGATAAGCGGGCGCCTTGCACTTTTCTACTAGTCTCTCTCTTTTCACGTAACTTTAAACTACATCATAATATATGGGTTTAAGTCAATTGATAATGTAAGTGAGTTTTGAGAAATTTCTCGTTGATAACGATCTAGTATTCCTTTTAAAAGTTTATTAAGATTTGGCTCATTTTTGTATTTTATCATGCATTGGTATCGATATCTATTATTAATCCGAGCAATCGGTGAGGTTACCGGCCCTAAGATGATCGATTGATTAGATAAGGAATTTCGTAAATAGATTGCAATCTTCTCGGCAACATCCACCGTTTTTGTTAACTCTGTATGTGTCACGGTTACTAATGCGAGATAATAATAAGGTGGATAGGCATGAGCTTTTCTGATTCTCATTTCATTTTGATAGAAGGCGTCATAATCATGATGACTGGCAAGCTCTATACTATAGTGCTCAGGAGTATAACTCTGAATTACAACCTCACCTGGCAACTCATGACGTCCCGCTCTTCCACTAACTTGAGTAAGAAGCTGAAACGTTTTTTCTGATGAGCGAAAATCTGGCAGGTTAAGCATGGTATCAGCCGTTAAAACACCAACTAATGTGACATTTGGAAAATCTAATCCTTTTGCAATCATTTGTGTACCTAATAAAATATCAGCTTTTCGATCACCAAATTCCTTTAATAACTTCTCATGGGCACCTTTTCGGCTTGTTGTATCTACATCCATTCGAATAACCCTTGCTTCTGGTAATACCTTAGCAAGTTCTTCTTCCACCTTCTGAGTACCTGTTCCAAAGAAGCGAATATGCTCACTCCCGCACTCTTGGCAAGTATTAGGCATGAATGTTTCGTAACCACAATAATGACATTTTAAACGATGATGTGTTCTGTGATAGGTTAGCGAAATTTCACAATGTGGGCAATTTGCGACATATCCACAATCCCTGCACATGACAAACGAGGAATGTCCACGCTTATTTAAGAATAAAACCGATTGTTCATTTCGTTCAAGTCGCTCTGTTAATTTTTCAAATAAAGAGCCTGAAAACATGGAACGATTACCATTGCGCAATTCCTCGCGCATATCTACGATTTCAACACTTGGCAGTGGCCTTTGATTAACTCTTTCCTTTAATGTTACGAGTTCATAAACATTCTTTGAGGCTCGTGCGAATGATTCAAGCGTCGGTGTCGCACTTCCTAAAATAACAGGAGCATTATGTAGTTTCCCACGAAAAATAGCAACATCTCTCGCATGATATCTTGGGTTGTCTTCTTGTTTATAGCTGGATTCATGTTCTTCATCAATAATGATGATTCCGAGATTCTCGAACGGTGCAAAAATAGCAGATCTTGCCCCAACTACAACACTAACTTCCTTACGGTAAATCTTTCGCCATTCATCATATTTCTCTCCGATTCCTAGACCACTATGCATTACGGCAACCCGAGAACCAAATCGGCCCTTAAAGCGACTCACCATTTGTGGAGTAAGAGATATTTCTGGCACAAGCACTATCGCTTCTTTACCTTTTTTTAAGACTGTATCAATTGCCTGCATATAGACCTCGGTCTTACCACTCCCTGTAACACCATACATTAAAAACACCTTATGAAGAACATCCTCAATTGAGGAAAGAATTGGAGAAATCGCGTTTTGTTGTTCAGTTGTCAGTGGCATCGGTGTAGTCTGTTCAAAATGCTTGTCCGCATATGGATCCCGGTATACCTCAACATTTTTTTCTGAAAGAAGGCCCTTTTTAACCATTGTTCGAATCGTGCTATCTGTCACGCCAACCCCGTGTAAAAGTTCCTTTAAAAAGATTGGCTTATTGTCCTTTAAAAAATATTCAAGTACCTCTTTTTGTCTTTTAGCAGATGCAGGAAGTTCGTGGATTATTTTTTCAGTTTCCTCTATTGAGTTTGAAAGCATTACTTGCTTCATTGTCTTCTTGTTGCTACGATTTTTTACTTTGTAGACAACTTCAAGCAGGCCTTTTTTTATATCCTTTTGGTAAATATGTAGTAAATCATTTTTTTCTGCATCTTCCCAACTAATCACGTCATGTTGGATAAATGAGGCTTGAATGCCTGGGTCCAAATTACTTCTGTTTGAAGGTTCAAGTAGTCTTATTTCTTTTTCATATTTTGCCCGCATGGCTGAAGGAAGCATAGCTTGTAATGCAGAGATTGTAAAACAAAGCGTCTTTTCTGTTAACCATTTCCCAATATGAAGAAGCTCCTCGTTTAAGGCAGGTGTAAGGTCAAGCAAGGAATGAATTTCCTTCAACTTCTTCACTTCTCCCTCAGAGGATAGACTCATAACGAAGCCCTGCACTTTGCGGGGACCAAATGGAACAACGACCCTCATACCGGGTACGACGATGTCCTTCCATTTATCAGGAACTAGATAATCATAGGTTTTATCTGTTTGCATTGCCGGAACATCGACGATTATGCTTGCGATTTTCATTTATTATCGCCATCCAAGAATTTTTTCACTTCTTGAAGAATTGCTTTTGCAACTTCAAGTTTTGGCATCATCGGCAAATCTTTATGTGTCCCATCCTTCTTATAAAGTGTTACTAAATTTGTATCAGTACCGAAACCCGCCCCTTGTGTCGTCACATTATTTGCAACAATCATGTCAAGGTTTTTCGAGGATAGTTTACGTTTTGCATATTCCTCTATATTATCTGTTTCAGCAGCAAAACCAATTAATAATTGATGATCCTTTTTTTCTCCTAACGTTTTTAATATATCTGTTGTTCTTTCTAGTTCTAGGACAAGGTCTCCCGTTTTCTTTTTCATTTTTCCATCATAGACTTGCTTAGGACGATAATCCGCAACAGCTGCAGATTTTATGACAATATCACTTTGTTGATAGTGGGACATCACTTGTGTAAACATCTCTTCTGCAGATTCCACTGAAATCATCCTAACATTAGGTGGAATTGGAAGATTAGTCGGTCCAGAAATCAAGGTTACTTCTGCACCCACTTTACCTGCAGCCTCTGCTAGAGCATACCCCATTTTTCCAGTTGAACGATTTGTGAAGAATCGGACAGGGTCAAGTTTCTCACGTGTCGGCCCAGCAGTTATTAAGACCTTTTTACCGTGTAAAATTAGTTTTTCAGTAAAATGAGCAGTAATAAGTTCGACAATTTTTTCAGGCTCTTCAAGGCGTCCTTTTCCAACATAACCACATGCCAAATACCCTTCAGAAGGTTCAATAAATTGATATCCATCCAGAGCTAAAATCTCAATATTTCGTTTTACAGCAGGATGATCATACATATGGACATTCATTGCAGGAGCAATCCATACAGGGGCAGTAGTTGCAAGCAATGTTGTCGTGATCATATTGTCTGCAATTCCATTTGCGAGTTTGCCGATTACATTCGCAGTTGCAGGTGCAACTACAACTAAATCGGCCCAATCTGCAAGATCAATATGTGCAATAACAGCCGAATTTTTTTCATCAAATGTATCAAAATAAACATCATTCCTCGACAAAGCTTGGAATGTTAATTGTGTAACAAATTTCATTGCCGATTCGCTCATGATTACTTTTACTTGAGCTCCTGCTTGGGTCAACTTGCTTGTCAAAGCTGCCGCCTTGTATACCGCAATCCCACCACTAACGCATAGTAATATTTTTTTATTTAGCACTTGAATCCCCCATTTCTTAAAAAAATAACAACCTGCATGAGAGGTTGTTATTTTTGGTTATTCAGTAATTGTTGGTGTTGTATCAACATCAGTTTTCTTATCAGTCGAATAATAAAGTAAACCAGCATCAATTTCTTCTAATGCTTTACCAACTGATTTAAAAGATACAGGCTTCTGTACCATTCCATTATTCTTCTCTTGCATTTCTCTTGCCCTTTTTGATGCAACAGTTACAAGTGTATACTTGGAATTCAATTTATTTAATAATGAGTCAATAGATGGATTTAACATTTAAAAATCACTCTCCAGCATTTTTTTATAGCGTCTTGCCACTCGATCTCTTCGACAATGTTCAGCTGTTACAATTGCATTAATTCGATCGCATGCAAGTTCTACTTGATCATTTTCAACTACATAATCATAAGCGTCCATCATTTCAATTTCTTCTTTTGCTACCTTCATTCTGTTAAGAATTAAATCATCAGTTTCAGTACCCCTCGTTACGATTCTGTTCTTTAATTCCTTCAAACTTGGTGGCGCTAAGAAAATGAATAGTCCCTCTGGAAATGCTTTTCTTACTTGAAGTGCACCTTGTACTTCGATTTCTAGAAATACATCTCTACCTTCCTGTAAGGTTGACTCTACATAGTCAATTGGGGTTCCATAATAGTTCCCAACATATTCTGCCCATTCTAGAAGCTTGTCGTTTTTTATTAATTCTTCAAACTCTTCTTTCGATTTAAAGAAGTAATCTACACCATCTACTTCTCCCTCGCGCGGTTTTCTCGTCGTCATCGAAATAGAGTATTGAAATTTTGTATCAGGCTGAGAAAAAATAGCTTTTCGCACAGTCCCTTTCCCGACACCAGATGGACCTGATAAAACAATTAGTAAACCTCTTTCTTTCATTCGTTCTAATACCTACCCTTCGTCTGTTAGCTCATCTTCTTTTGATAGTCTCTGTGCAACCGTCTCTGGCTGGACTGCGGATAGTATAATATGGTCACTATCCATAATCATAACCGCACGGGTTCTTCTTCCGTATGTAGCATCAATGAGCATTCCTCGATCACGAGCGTCTTGAATGATTCGTTTAATCGGAGCAGATTCGGGACTCACAATCGATATAATTCTGTTGGCCGAGACAATATTCCCGAATCCGATATTTATTAATTTGATTTGCACGTAAACTCCCCCAATAAGTACCCCTCTATTTTTGCCGTGATAATGGCTTTATAATCAAGCTTATTCAATATTTTGAACTTGCTCTTTTATTTTCTCTAGTAAACTTTTTATCTCCACTACATGTTTTGCAATCGTAGGATCATTCGCCTTTGAACCGATTGTGTTGGTTTCCCTATTCATTTCTTGAACGATAAAATCGAGTTTTCGACCAATAGGTTCATTCGTACTTACAGTTTCTTTAAACTGACTAATATGACTTTCTAGACGGGTCAGTTCTTCACTGATATCAGCTTTTTCCGCAAATAGAGCGACCTCCGTGAGGATACGATTTTCATCAAATTCATTCCCCACATATTCTTTGATCTTTTTCTCAATACGATCCCGATACTGAGTAACCACAATTGGTGCATATTCTTTAATAGTATGTACATTTTCTACAACTAGGTCGAGAAAGGAGAAGATCACTTCAATTAATGTCTTTCCTTCAGCTTCCCTCATTTGTTTTAGTTGGAGTGTAGCACTTTGAATCACCTCAAGGACCGTTGATTCCAGTTCATTATTCTCCATTTCTTTCTCTTCGATAGAAAGAATATTTTCGTTTGAAAGTAGCTGCTGTGAAGTAATTTGATCACTAAGTTGGTATTTTTCTTGGATGCCTTTGGTTGTTGAAACGAGCTCTTCTAATAAATCCCAGTCAATGGAAATTGCTTTCGTAACTAGTCCTTCACCTTCAATATTTAAATATACTTCGACACGACCTCTTTTTACATGCTCTAATATCGCTTTTTTTATTTTATCCTCAAGAAACAGTAGTTGTCTAGGTAATCTTATATTGATTTCACAGAATCGATGGTTTACAGATTTCAGTTCAACATGAACGGCGTAGCCATCCAATTCCTTATTGGCACGACCATAACCTGTCATACTTGCTATCATCTTTTCACTTCCAATCTAACATAAAAGAGACATTACTTTATAGATAAAATTTCTTCATTCTATACTTATTTTACCATTGTTTATTAAAATCGAATAGTTTTTAAAGATTTCAACAAAAAAGAAAAAAGGTAATAGAGTGGATACTCCATTACCTCATGAATTATAACATAGTTCTAGAACTAAAATCCAAGCCTTATACTTTATGCACGAGCTGTGGAACGTTTGTTTGTTAATAACGATCCTGCTAAAAGGAATGTTGGAATTGCTGACATTCCTATAACTAGGAGCCAATCTCTTGGTTCAATCGCGTATGTCTTGAAGACCGGTTGTAATGGTGGATAGTAAATCACAATTAACATTAATACGATAGATGAAATGACCGCCCATACTAAGTACATATTTTGGAATGGATTCCGGTGGAAAATAGACCGTTCACTACGACAATCAAATACATGGATAAGCTGAGCCATTACAAGTGTTGCAAACGCAATGGTTTGGGCATATCCGAGATTGCTTGGATCCCTGTGATAGACAACCATAAAGGCAGCCAGGGTTGCAATCCCAATTAAAAAGCCGCGGCTGACAATTTTCCAGCCCAATCCTCTTGCAAAAACCCCTTCTTTTGGATGGCGTGGCCCATGTTTCATCAAGTTCCCCTCTGGTTGATCAAGTCCAAGCGCCATTGCTGGTAATCCATCCGTTACCAGGTTAACCCAAAGAATTTGGATTGGTACGAGTGGTAACGGTAAGCCCATTAGCATCGCAAATAACATAACAAGTATTTCACCAACATTAGAAGCTAATAAATATCGGATAAACTTTCTAATATTTTCATAGATATTTCGGCCTTCTTTTATAGCTGCTTTAATTGTCGCAAAGTTATCATCAAGTAATACTAATGATGATGCTTCTTTTGCTACATCTGTACCTGTAATGCCCATCGCAATTCCGATATCCGATGCTTTAATCGCCGGCGCATCATTTACACCATCACCTGTCATCGCAACAATATGTCCCCTGCTTTGAAGAGCTTTTACGATTTTTAATTTATGTTCAGGTGACACCCTTGCATATACATAGACATCATCGACGATTTCTTCTAGCTCTTCTACATCCATTTTTGAAAGAGCATATCCATCTAACACTTTACCCCCTGGAGGTAGAATGCCAAGTTGTGTAGCAATCGCTTTTGCTGTAATAAGATGGTCTCCTGTTATCATAACCGTCTTAATGCCAGCATCTTTACACTCTTTAACGGCATCTTTTACTTCTGGTCTTGGTGGATCGATCATTCCTTGAATCCCAATAAAGGTTAACTCGCTTTCGGCTTCGCTTTCCGACACTAACTTTTGGTTAGGCCGTAATTGTTTAAAGCTAACTGCAATCGTACGAAGAGCATCCGAGGCTAAGCCCTCAATCGCGTCCTTAATCTCATTCTCGTATCCTGCTGTTAATGGTTGCTGTTTATTATCCCAAAGGACCGATTTACTCACACCTAGTAATACGTCAGGTGCACCCTTTGTAACAACAAATTGATTTCCAGCCCTATCTTTTACAATGACACTCATCATTTTTCTTGCAGAATCAAATGGGAACTCTTCAACAATATTAAATTGCTCTGCTAATAATTGATTCGTTAGTCCTGCCTTAATACCTGCAACAAGTAAAGCTCCTTCAGTCGGGTCTCCATCAAGGATAATATCATCATCCTTCTGCTTTAATGATGCATTATTACACAACACTCCAAAAGTTAATAATTGTTGAAGAGTCTTATGTTCTGATGGTTTGATTTCTCTATCTCCCGAGAAAAACTTCCCATCTACATCATAGCCTGTACCGGAAACAGACCAAGTTTTGCCACCAGACCAAAGATGTGTAACCGTCATTTTGTTTTGAGTCATCGTTCCTGTTTTATCTGAGCATATGACCGAGGCACAGCCCAAAGTTTCAACAGCAGGCAAGCGTCGGACAATTGCGTTCTTCTTAATCATTCTTTGAACACCTAGAGAAAGCGCAACAGTAACAATGGCCGGTAATCCTTCAGGTATTGCAGCAACAGCCAATGAAACTCCAGCTAAGAACATTTCATAAAGCTCATGTCCATTTATAACTCCTACGACTACAACTAAAAGAGTTAAAATTAAGGCAACGGTAATTAAAACCTTACCTAATTGCTCCAACCTTCTTTGCAATGGAGTGATCATCGCTTCGGCAGATTGAAGTAGTTCTGCAATTTGGCCCATCGCTGTATTCATACCAGTTCCTACAACGATACCTACACCACTACCACGTGTAACCATCGTGCCCATAAATGCCATATTTTCTTGGTCACCAAGTGAGACATCACCATCACGAATCGGTTCCACATGCTTTGTAACAGGAACTGATTCCCCTGTAAGTGCGGATTCTTCAATTTCTAAGCTTTTCACATCAATTAAACGTACATCCGCACCAATACGATCACCGCTAGTGAATTTAATGATGTCCCCTATAACGAGTTCCTTTGAAAGAACACGAACCCATTCATTACTACGAAAAACATTCACCTGTGGTGCAGAGAGTTCCTTTAAAGCTTGAAGAGATTTCTCTGCTTTTCGTTCTTGGAAAAAACCTAAAAACCCATTAATTAAAACTATTGCCATAATTGCGATAGCATCAATGTATTCCCCTAACAACCCGGAAATCAAGGTTGCGGCAAGTAATACAAGAACCATAAAGTCCTTAAACTGAGCTAAAAAAAGCAAAATTGCTGAAGGGCGTTCGGCTTCCTTCAATTCATTATATCCAAATTGCTTTTGTCGCTGCTTTACTTCTTGGTCGGAAAGACCATGAGAAAGGCTTGTATTAACTTTTTTTTCGACCTCTTCTGATCTAAGCTCATACCACTTCATCCGTCTTTTACACACCCCTCACATTAAATCATATATCTCTTTGAAAGCTTATTCAGTCTCGTCCAAAAAAATGCTATACTTTTTCTAAGTTACCTATTTATTGGTACAATAACATTGAAGAGGAACTAGAAGACCTTGTCTTCTATTGTTATGGAAAAGAGGAAACACGTATGACATTCGATGGAATCTTCACACATGCAATTGTGAATGAATTACAAAAAACATTAGATAGTGGCAGGATTTCAAAAATCTATCAACCATATAAAAATGAACTTATCTTTCAAGTTCGTTCAAATGGAAAGAATCAAAAGCTACTGCTTTCTGCACACCCAAGTTATGCCCGTATTCATGTAACAAATGAATTATATGATAACCCACATGAGCCGCCGATGTTTTGTATGTTACTCCGCAAACATTTAGAAGGCAGTATCATCGAAAATATTCGTCAGGTTGATATGGATAGAATTATCATTTTTGATATAAAAGGCCGTAACGAACTTGGTGATGTGTCACTAAAACAACTAATTATTGAAATTATGGGCAGACATAGTAACATCATCCTCGTGGATTCGGAAAAACAAACAATCCTTGATAGCATCAAACATATTTCACCAGCAGTCAATCGTCACCGCACTGTATTACCAGGGTATACATATGTTTTTCCACCTGCTCAGGAAAAGATAAATCCTTTTACAGTCGATGAAGAGACATTCTTGAGGAAAATTGATTTTAATGCTGGTCGATTAGATCAGCAGATTGTGAATAAATTTTCTGGGATCTCCCCTGTATTTGCAAAAGAAGTTGTATTTCGCGCGGGAATAGCTAATCGAAAAACATTACCTAATCCTTTTTTATCGATGATTACGATGATTAATCAAAATCAAATTACACCACAGATCATAACAAAGGGCCAAAAGGATTTTTTCTATATCCTTCCTTTACATCATATTGGTGGTGAGGCAAAGGCATTCGCTACGATTAGTGAGATGCTCGATCGTTTTTATTTTGGAAAAGCGGAACGTGATCGGGTTAAGCAGCAAGGCAATGATTTAGAACGGTTTATCCATAATGAAAAAACAAAAAACGAGAAAAAAATCAAAAAACTTGAAGCAACCCTAGTCGAATCCGAAAAAGCTGAAAAATATAAGCTCTTTGGTGAACTTCTTACAGCGAATATGTATGCGATAACTCGAGGCGACAAGGAAATTGAAGTATTGAATTACTATTCAGAGGAAAATGAGATGGTGAAAATTCCTCTACACCCACAAAAATCACCGTCTGAAAATGCGCAAAGTTATTTTTTAAAGTATCAAAAAGCAAAGAATGCTGTTTCATATGTAGAACATGAGATTGCGAAAGCTAATGAAGAAATTGATTATTTCGAATCTCTTTTACAACAAATCGAATCAGCTGCACCAAAGGATTTGCAGGAAATACGTGAGGAACTTATGGAAGAAGGTTATCTGAAGAAAAAACAACAAAAAGGCAATAAGAAGATGAAACCTATGAAACCTTCTATTGAGCGCTATGCAGCAAGTGATGGGACAGAAATCCTTGTTGGTAAAAACAATAAACAAAATGATTATTTAACAAATAAACTAGCTGCAAGAGATGACATATGGTTACATACAAAGGACATACCAGGTTCGCATGTGATTATTAGAAGCAAACAACCATCACCAGATACAATTCTCGAGGCAGCGACAATTGCAGCGTATTTCAGTAAAGCAAAAAATTCATCCTCTGTACCGGTTGATTACACACTGGTGCGCCATGTTAAGAAACCGAATGGTTCAAAGCCTGGCTATGTCATCTATGATAATCAACAAACCGTATATGTGACACCACAAGAAGATTTAATTTTACAGCTAAGAAAGTAAATTAAAAAATAAATGCCCTAGGATTACTTGATTCCTAGGGCTTGTTTATTATGCTTTAGTTGTATACCAATCAACTGGATTTTCTCTCCAGCTCTTCAGGCTTTCAATATCGTTTTCAGATACAACATTTTTTTCAAGCGCAACATTAATTAAAGTTGGATAATCGGTTAAGGTATGAGCTGAAATATTTGCTGCTCCTAAGCTTGCTGTTGCTGCTGGAAGTTGATACGAGAAGATTGCAACAATACCTAGTACCTCACACCCTGCTTCACGAAGTGCTTCAGCTGCTGTAATAGCACTGCCCCCCGTTGATATAAGGTCTTCAATAACGATAACTTTTTGTCCTTTAACTACTTTGCCCTCAATTTGGTTGCCTTTTCCATGTGCTTTTGCTTTGCTGCGTACATAGCACATTGGGATATTTAGCACATCACTTACCCATGCTGCATGAGGGATCCCAGCAGTTGCAGTTCCAGCAATCACTTCGACCTCAGGATAATGAATCTTAATTAATTCAGATAATCCCTTCGCAATTTCCCTGCGTACCTGTGGGAAAGAAAGAGTCATTCTATTATCACAATAAATAGGAGATTTTAAGCCTGAAGACCATGTGAATGGCTCATTTGGTTGTAAGAATACGGCCCCAATTTCTAATAAATGTGCTGCTATTTCTTTATTCATACTCGTACCCCTTCCCATGCTGCTTTCATTTGTTTATATGTTTGTAATGGGTTATTTGCTCGTGTGATTGATCGACCAACGACAATCGCAGTTGATCCTAATTCTCTTGCTTTTTCAGGTGTTACAACTCGTGCTTGATCTCCTACTTCATCGCTAGCTTGGCGAATTCCAGGCGTAACTGTCATAAATTCGTTTCCTAGCTTTCTATTGATTACCGGAACTTCAAGAGAGGAACATACGACACCATCTAGGCCACTATCCTTTGTCATTGTTGCATACTCGACAACTACATCTAACAAATTACGTTCGATTAGTAATTCGTTTCTCATCACTTCTTCAGTTGTACTCGTAAGCTGTGTGACGGCAATACACTTAGGTCTTGACTGTCCCATTGTAGTTCCTGCCTCAAGTCCTTCGCGGGCTGCTGCCATCATTCCCTGCCCTCCAGCAGCATGGACATTGACTAAGTCAACACCAAGACCCGCCAGACGTTTCATGCTAGAAAATACGGTATTTGGAATATCATGAAGTTTCAAATCTAGGAAAATAGAATGACCTTGTTCTTTTAAAAAGTGAATGACAGATGGTCCTTCTTGATAATATAACTCCATTCCAACTTTTACAAAAAGTGGCTCTTCCCCAAAATCCTTGAGAAAGTCTTTCGCATTAGTTAAATTGGGAAAATCGAGAGCAATAATAAACGGTCGTTGCATTACTTCCAGCTCCTTCCCTGACATTCCGAGATATGCTCAAAACCATATTTATCTAGTAATCTTGGAAGATCCCGGGTAATTGTCGGGCAAATATATGGGTCCACAAAATTAGCAGTCCCAACTGCTACAGCACTTGCACCAGCATAAAAATATTCAAGAACATCTTCAGCTGATTGAACGCCACCCATTCCGATTATTGGTATCGACACTTCTTGACTTACTTCATGAATCATACGGATTGCAACGGGTTTGATGGCTGGACCTGATAGGCCCCCTGTTTTATTTGCTAAAATTGGGTTTCCTGTTTTAAGATCAATCCGCATTCCGATTAATGTATTAATCATTGTTAAACCATCTGCACCCGCTTTTTCGATTGCTTTTGCCATTTCAACAATGTTAGAAACATTCGGTGATAATTTAACGTATACCGGGACACTAGATGCTTCTTTTACATATTTCGTAAGTTCTGCAGCCACCCCAGGAATCGTACCAAAAGCAATTCCACCCGTTTTTACATTTGGACATGAAATATTTAATTCTAGTGCATGAACGTTAGATGCTTTCGAGATTTCCCTTGCTACCTCGACATAGTCTTCAATTTGTGAACCGGCAACATTCGCAATAATGGGTACATCAAATTGATCAAGCCACGGAAGCTCTTCAGCCACGACTTTCTCAAGTCCTGGATTTTGTAATCCAATTGCATTTAACATCCCTGCACTGGTCTCTGCTACTCGTGGAGTTGGGTTTCCGAATCTTGGTTCTACAGTTGTAGCTTTAATCATAATCGCGCCTAATGTACTCAAATCGTAAAACTTCGAGTATTCTTTTCCGAATCCAAAGCAACCGGATGCTGGCATGATGGGATTTTTTAGTGATAAACCTGGTAGTTCAACTTGAAGTCTGTTCATAGTACCACCTCTCCAACCTTAAATACTGGCCCATCGCTGCACACTTTTTTATAGGTATAACCTTCCGGATCATCTTGAAGATGACATACACATGCAAAACATGCGCCAATTCCGCAGCCCATTCTTTCTTCTAATGAGATATAAGCATTCCGATCGGGGAAGGCCTTCTCAAGTGCCTTTAGCATTGGTGTTGGACCACAGGAATAAAGTGTGTCAAATGTAATACCGTTATTTGAGATGACATCTGTTACAAATCCTTTCGTTCCAACTGTTCCATCCACTGTTGCGATATGAGTTTCACCTAACACACTAAATTTTTCTTCATAAAATACAGCAGATTTTGATTGGAATCCAAGGACGTGAATCACTTTAACACCTTTTGCAACCAGGCGCTTCGATAATTCATAAAGAGGCGGAACTCCAATTCCTCCACCGACAAGCAGGGCAGTTTCACCAACACCTACTTCATCCACTGGAAAGCCGTTTCCAAGTGGACCTAACACATCGACTGATTGATCAATGTTTTTTTCGGAAAGGACTCGTGTGCCGAGTCCTTCCTTTCGGTAAATCAGTGTGCATTCTTGCTTTTCTTGATCAATATTTGCAATACTAATCGGTCTTCTTAGCAACGGGTCAATTCCATCACTGACTTTTACGTGGACAAATTGACCTGGATCTTTAATTGCCTGAACTAACTCCCCTGCTAATGTTAATTCAAAAATATCCTCTGCAATTTGAGTATGACTCACAATTTTCATTTGTTCCTTTTTCATCATGAATGTACCACCCCACGCTTTTGCAGGTGGGAACCCATCACTTCACTTGAGAATGTCATGGATTCTAGAACCTTCACGATTGCTTTAGCTGTATCTAGTGAAGTTAAACATGCAACTCCATTCTCAACTGTTTCACGGCGGATTCTAAAGCCATCTCTTGCAGGCTGTTTTCCTTTTGTTAATGTGTTAATTACAAATTGTGCTTTTCCTTGACGAATGACATCAATTAAATTTGGAGCATCTGCACCAATTTTATTAACCACTGTCACAGGAATGTTTGCTTTTTGTAAGTAGCTAGCAGTTCCACTTGTAGCTAAAAGTTGATAGCCTATTGTGTGGAATCGTTTTGCAATTTCAAGCGCTTCTTCCTTGTCTTTATCAGCTACTGTTAATAACACAGATCCATATTTAGGAATCGTGATTCCGGATGCAACTAGGCCTTTATATAATGCTTTTTCTAGCGTATAGTCTTTGCCCATTACTTCACCAGTTGATTTCATTTCTGGTCCAAGTGAAATGTCCACATTGCGAAGTTTTGCGAACGAGAAGACTGGAACCTTCACATAAACTCCTCCACTTTCTGGATGTAATCCTGTTGTAAACCCTTGTGATGGTAATGATTGTCCAAGAATTACCTTTGTCGCGATATTTGCCATAGGTACGCCAGTTATTTTACTTAAGAATGGGACTGTACGGCTTGATCTTGGGTTTACTTCGATTACAAAGACCTCTTCGTTATAGACCACAAATTGAATGTTTAGTAGACCTATGATATTTAATCCATTTGCAAGTGCAATCGTATGGTCAATGATTTGTTGTCTTACATGGTCTGATAAAGTTTGTGGTGGATATACGGCAATCGAGTCACCCGAGTGTACTCCAGCACGTTCGATATGTTCCATAATCCCTGGAATATATACTGTTTCCCCATCGGAAATGGCATCTACTTCAATTTCCTTACCCGTTAAATAGCGGTCAATTAGTACTGGATGCTCTGGGTTAATCTTCACTGCATTTTCCATATAATGAAGAAGTTCTTCTGTTTGATAAACGATCTCCATGGCTCTCCCACCTAATACATACGAAGGTCTCACAAGCACTGGATAACCGATCGCTTCCGCAATGACAACTGCTTCGTCAACCGAAGTTGCTGTTTTCCCTTTAGGTTGTGGTATGCCAAGTGAAATAACGGTTTGCTCAAATTTATCTCTATTTTCTGCGCGGTCTAAATCTTCTAAAGATGTACCCAAAATTTTCACTCCGCGCTTAACTAAAGAACTTGCTAGATTGATAGCTGTTTGACCGCCAAACTGTACAACTACACCTTCGGGTTGTTCAAGGTCAATGATATGCATAACATCCTCAATAGTTAATGGCTCAAAGTACAGCTTATCTGAAATACTGAAGTCTGTTGACACTGTTTCAGGGTTATTGTTGATAATGATTGCTTCATAGCCTGCTTGTTTAATCGCCCAAACAGAATGAACGGTTGCATAATCGAACTCAACTCCCTGCCCGATTCGGATTGGACCTGAACCTAGAACGATAATACTCTTCTTATCCGTTACAATTGATTCATTTTCATCCGCATATGTTCCATAATAATAAGGTGTTTCTGATTCAAACTCAGCCGCACATGTATCAACTATTTTATATACTGGGACAATTCCTGCTTGTTTACGAGTTTCATAAATTTCAATCTCTGTTGAATCCCATAACTCCGCGATGATGGAGTCAGCAAATCCTTTCTTTTTTGCCAACTTCAATGTTTCTAGATCACCTTTATTTTCCCGTAATGTGGCTTCGAGCCTGATAATATTTTCAAATTTTTGGAGGAAAAATAAATCAATTTCACTCCACTCATGAATTTGTTGGATGGTGATGCCACGTCTAATCGCTTCCGCAAGATAGAATAGACGCTCATCTCCTGCTTTCCTAATTCTTTTTTCAATTGTGGCAAAATCCGCATTTATTGCATCCTCTAATTGAATATGAGAAACATTTGACTCGAGGGATCGAACTGCTTTAAGTATGGATTCCTCGAAATTACGTCCAATTGCCATGACTTCACCAGTGGCTTTCATTTGTGTTCCAAGTCGACGATTTGCAGACTCGAACTTATCAAATGGAAAGCGCGGTATTTTTGTAACGATATAATCAAGTGCCGGTTCAAAGGCTGCATATGTTTTTCCAGTAACAGGATTAATCATCTCATCAAGCGTTAAACCTACTGCAATTTTTGCCGCAAGTTTGGCAATTGGATAACCCGTTGCCTTAGATGCTAACGCTGATGAACGACTCACACGTGGATTTACCTCGATAATATAGTAATTGAAACTATAAGGATCAAGTGCTAACTGTACATTACATCCACCTTCAATCCCAAGTGCGCGGATGATTTTTAAAGATGTATTTCGTAATAGTTGATATTCTCGGTCACTTAATGTTTGGCTCGGTGCTACAACGATTGAATCACCAGTGTGAATTCCAACTGGGTCTACGTTTTCCATGTTACAAACTACAATTGCAGTATCTGCAGAATCGCGCATTACTTCATATTCAATCTCTTTAAACCCTGCAATACTCTTTTCTAGTAGACATTGTGTTACAGGACTATTTTTCAATCCGCTTGTAACAATTTCAATCAATTCTTCTTCATTGTTACAAATTCCACCACCTGTACCTCCTAAGGTGAAGGCTGGTCTTACAATTACGGGGTATCCTACTTTTTCAATAAATCCGTATGCTTCATCTAGGTTATGGATAATTTCACTTTCTGGCACAGGCTCATTCAGTTCGTTCATTAAGGTTCGGAATAAATCACGATCTTCGGCTTTTTCAATCGCTGAAAGTGTTGTCCCTAGGATCTCAACACCACATTCTTCAAGAACGCCAGATTTTGAAAGTTCTACAGCCATATTTAAGCCAGTTTGACCGCCTAGTGTTGGCAGGATTGCATCCGGTCTTTCTTTACGAATAATTTTGCTAACAAATTCTAATGTAATTGGTTCTATATAAACTTTATCTGCAATTTCTACGTCCGTCATAATTGTTGCAGGGTTTGAGTTAACCAAGATCACCTTATAGCCTTCTTCTCGTAAAGCTAAGCAGGCTTGAGTCCCTGCATAATCAAATTCCGCTGCTTGCCCAATTACGATTGGACCTGATCCGATTACTAGAATATTGTTAATATCTAAGCGTTTTGGCATAGCTCTTCGCCTTCTTTCTTGAAGTTTTCAATCATCTGTAAAAAGTCGTTAAATAAGCTATTTGCATCCTCAGGTCCAGGTGAGGCCTCTGGATGATACTGAACAGTGAATGCAGGATAATCTAAATGGCGCAGTCCTTCTACGGATCCATCATTAAGTGCTAAATGTGTTACTTCCAGCCTTGTAGAAGCTAAAGACTTTTCATTAACTGTATAGCCATGGTTTTGAGAGGTAATAGCAACCTTTCCGGATTTTATGTGCTTAACCGGATGGTTCGATCCTCTATGTCCAAATTTCATTTTTTCAGTATCGGCACCACCTGCTAAAGCAAATAATTGGTGACCTAAGCAAATTCCAAATAAAGGAACCTTCCCTAAAACATCGTTAATCATTTCGATAGCTTCAGGTACATCTTTTGGATTCCCAGGTCCATTACTTAGCATGATTCCGTCAGGTCTTAGTCGAAGGATTTCTTCCGCTGTTACATTGTAAGGAACGACAATTACATCACAGTCACGGTGATTTAGTTCACGTAAAATTCCGTGTTTCATACCAAAATCAACTAAAACAACACGATGTCCTCTACCTGGGCTTGGGTAAGAACCTTTTGTAGAAACCTGTTTTACTTGGTCAGTGGGTAAGGTACGATCACCAAGTTGGTTGATAACTTCACTTACATTGACATCCATTCCACAAATAGCACCTTTCAGTGTCCCGTATTGACGGATAATTCTTGTAAGCTTTCTTGTATCAATTCCTGAAAGTCCTGGAATACTTTTTGACTTAAAATACTCGTCTAAATTAAATTGACTTCTAAAATTTGATGGATGGTCACACACTTCATTTACAATAAAACCACTGATAGCTGGGTTGATCGATTCAAAATCATCTCTATTAATACCGTAATTTCCAATTAAGGGATATGTTAATGTTACAATTTGGCCACAATACGATGGGTCTGATAAAATTTCCTGATAACCTGTCATTCCAGTATTAAAAACAACCTCACCAAATTTTTCAATCTCACTTCCGAATCCTTCACCAACAAAAATGGTTCCATCTTCTAAAATAAGCTGTCGCTTCATACTAGAACACTTCCTTTCTGCCATACAATGTTGCCATTTACAAGTGTCATGACCGGCCATCCTTTACATTCCCAGCCAGTAAATGGTGTATTTTTTCCTTTTGAAACAAATCTTTCTGGATCAATTGTTTCTGTAGCGTTTAAATCAATTACAGTTAAATCAGCATTCTTACCAATTTCTATGTTTCCAAATGGTAATTTAAATGTGTTTGCTGGTTTACTGGTTAAGAAGTCTACTAATTGCTTTAATGTCATTCTGTTGGTTTCAACAAAATGTGTATAAAGAAGTGGGAATGCTGTCTCTAAACCAACGATGCCAAATGGCGCTAGAGCCATTCCTTGTTCTTTTTCCTCACTTGCATGTGGTGCATGATCTGTAGCGATAAAATCGATTGTTCCATCAAAGAGTCCTTCAATAAGGGCCTCCAAATCCTCTCTTCCACGTAATGGAGGATTCATTTTATAATTTGTGTCTAGTGCTGGGATGTCTTCATCACATAGTAATAAGTGATGTGGTGTAACCTCAGCTGTTACATGGATACCAGCACGTTTTGCATCTCTGATGACACGAACCGATTCCTTTGTACTTACATGACATACATGGTAGTGACAGCCTGCTGCTTCAGCTAATAAAACATCCCTTGCAATATGTACGGATTCGCACACAGAAGGAATTCCATTGATTCCATGTTTCTTCGAAAATTCACCCTCATGAACAGATCCTTTATTGATTAACGTATTTTCCTCACAATGGGCTACAATTGGCATATCAATTGCGGCCGCTTGTTTCATGGCTTCAAGCATCATTCCAGCAGATTGAATTCCAACACCGTCATCTGTGAATGCGAATGCTCCTGCTTCCTTTAATCCATTCATATCCGTAAGTTCTTGACCAAGCTCACGAATAGTGATAGACGCATATGGCAGAACATTCACATGAGCCGTATCCTTGATTCGTTGTTGTAACCAATTCATTTGTTCAACTGAATCTGGAACTGGTCTCGTGTTAGGCATTGCTGCAATTGTCGTGAATCCACCTTTTGCTGCCGAAAGACTTCCTGTTTCAATTGTTTCTTTATGTTCGCCTCCAGGTTCACGAAGGTGGACATGGACATCAACGAAACCTGCTGATACAAACATTCCTTCTACATCAATTACCTTACATTTCGTTGGATCAAGGTTTGTACCAACCGCTTCAATCATGTCATCCGTGATTTTGATATCTGCACTTACTAAATCACCTAGTTCGTTTAAAATTTTTGCATTTTTTAATAATGTGCTCATATTAAAATTCCTCCTTCAACCTGTTGTAACACTCTTTTAAGTACGGCCATTCTTACGAATACACCATTTTCCATCTGTTTAAAAATTCTTGAGCTTTGTGCTTCAACTAACTCACTTGCTATTTCAACTCCACGATTGATGGGAGCTGGATGCATAAGAATGCTACCCTTTTTCATGTTTTTGCTTCGCATAATCGTTAAACCATATTGTTCATGGTATTCTTCTTTCGTTAAGCCCATCGATGACTCATGGCGCTCATGTTGAATGCGCAGCAACATGACGACATCTGCTTCTCTAATGCCTTTATCAAGGTCTACATATTCACCATGTGGATTTGTATCATCTTGCCATTCTAATGGAGCTGAAAAACGAACATTTGCGCCTAATCTCGTTAGGACTTCGGCGTTGGATCTTGCAACCCGACTATGACGAATATCGCCAACGATTAACACATTTAAACCTTGGAATCTAGCAAACTCTTGTTTAATTGTTAATAAATCAAGGAGAGATTGTGTAGGATGATGACCACATCCGTCACCTGCATTAATGATTGGAATATGGATGCCATTTATTAATTCCTTAAAATACTCATCCTTTGGATGACGAATCACGACTGCATTTGCCCCGATTGATTGAAGGGTTTTTACTGTGTCATAAAGACTTTCTCCCTTTTGAACACTTGAAGTCATTTCATCTAACTGCAGGATGTCTGCACCTAATCTTTTCTCGGCTACTTCAAAACTAAAGCGTGTACGTGTACTTGGTTCGAAGAAAAGATTGGCAACAAATGTTTGTTTTTCAAGCTTCCATTTGTTTCCTTCGGCAAACAGGCTCGCATCAAATAGAATTCGGTCAATATCCTCAATGCTTAACTCGGTCATCGTAAGTAAATGATTCATTTTCTCTCCTCCAATTCCTATAATCAAATCCGCCTTGGCGTATTTGCTGCCCAGATTTTTTCGAGCTTGGCTCGAAAAGATTCCTTTAAAAATCTGTGGCATCCGCCGAAGGCTTTAACTTTATTCAGCGTACTTCTGCTGAATAAAGTTAAAAACACCCTTACCTTTATTGGTAAGGGTGTAAAACAAGGTTTTGTTTGAAAAAGGGTATAAGAAAGCCATTACCCTTTTCGCAAAAACCTTACACCCTTAATAACCTCTCTGGGTTATTTTAAAAGGTGAATCATTATGCAACAGAGTTATCATCCTCAAGATGAGTCTCATATATATCTTCCTCTTCCGGAACTACTCCGCCAGGAAGGATTAGGTTAAGTAAAACACCTATGATTGCGGCTAATGCCATGCCGTGAACTTCAAAGCCAAGTACGCGGATAAATGCTCCGCCGATTCCGATTACAAGGATAACTGATGAAATCACCAAGTTACGATTATCACCAAGATCAACTTTGCTATCTACTAACATCCGTAAACCAGATGATGCGATAATTCCGAATAAGAGAATGGATACCCCACCCATAACTGGTGTTGGAATCGTACTAATTAAGGCGTTGATTTTGCCAATGAAGCCAAAGACAATCGCCACAACAGCTGCACCGCCGATTACATATACACTAAATATCCGAGTGATGGCTAAAACGCCAATGTTTTCTCCGTATGTTGTATTTGGTGGACCACCCAGTAGTGAAGCAATCATCGTTGCTACTCCATCACCCATAATTGAGCGATGTAATCCTGGTTGTTTAATTAAATCTTTTTGTACAACCTTACTTAAGACCATTTGATGTCCGATATGCTCTGATAAGGTAACTACCGCTACTGGGACGATTAAAGCAATCATATCTAATGAAAACTGCGGTGTGTATGAAACAAACGGGATAATAAAGTCTGGCATTTCAAACCACTTTGCTTCTTTTACTGCAGTAAAATCCACTAATCCGATTGATAATGCGTATACGTATCCACCGATAATCCCGATTAGGACCGGAATTAGGTTTAAGAAGCCTTTAAAAAAGATGGTTGCTATAATCACGATTGCTAATGTAACTAATGCTACTGAAAAATGCTGTAGACTATAAGCACCGCTAGCATCATTCATTGCCATTCCAACTGCTGTACCAGCTAGGCTAAGACCTATTACGATAATAACTGGTCCAACAACAACAGGTGGTAAAATCTTCACAAGCCATTTGTGTCCTGTTGCTTTTATTAACAGAGCTACAATCCCATATACGAGACCAGCAAGTAAACTTGCCATCATTGCAGCACCAGGTCCGTCAGCAGCAATTGCTGTTTGAAGTGGGATGATAAAAGCAAAGGATGATCCTAAGTATGCTGGAACCTGACCCTTTGTAATAAGCAAAAATGCTAGTGTACCTAACCCACTTGAGATGAGAGCTACCCCAGGACTAATTCCTACTAAATACGGTACAAGGATTGTTGCACCGAACATGGCAAATAAATGTTGCAGGCTCAGTATTGCGAATAATCCTGGAGATGGTTTATCTTTTATCCCTAATACAATCTTTTGGTTATCATTACTCATTTCGAATTTTCCCCCTCATTTTAAGATACCCAAAAACAAAAAAACCTTTGTGTTTTTTACACAAAGAGGTATACAAATCCCTATCTTTTGAGAAGGAATGTTTACCCCTTTGTTAGCCTCTCTGGACTACATTTAAAGGGTACTTTATTTACTTTTTATGAATCGTTACTTGATCTAAATTGTCTATTTCTTCTAATTCAACCACAATTTTTTCTGAGTTAGAAGTTGGAATATTTTTTCCAACATAATCTGCCCGAATTGGAAACTCTCGGTGACCCCTGTCAATTAAAACAGCTAACTGAATTTGTGCTGGGCGACCAATGTCGATAAGGGCATCGAGTGCTGCTCTCACGGTTCTACCTGTGTATAACACGTCATCAACAAGGATGACTTTTTTATTCGTAATGTCAACTGGTATATCAGAGCCATTTACAATTGGTTCGCGATCCTCTGTTTTTGTTGTTAAATCATCACGGTACAAGGTAATATCTAATTCACCAATTGCAATCTTCTTGCCTTCGATTTGTTCAATTCGGCTGGCAATGCGCTTTGCTAAGTAAATACCTCTCGTCTTGATCCCAACAATCACACAGTTCTCTATTCCTTTATTTTTTTCAATGATTTCGTGAGCTACTCTTGTTAATGCCCTTCGAATTGCTTGATTGTCTAAAACTACAGCTTTATCAGTTTCAGCCATTTGTTACACCTCACTTCACATTGATTCCCTCTTTAAAATAAAAATGTCCTCTCACCGTAAGTGAAAGGACATAGACATTCATACATAAGGATACAACGTTCCTAATGTAATTCCGTTTCCTTCTCAGCCTCACGGGACTGATTTTAAAGGGGCTCATTTAATTAAGTTCATTCTACGTTCATTATCGAAATTTGTCAATCCTTTTTTGTAAGGAACAAAATCAATGACGCAGTTTCTCAAGAAGTTCCTCAAAATAAGCAGGAAGTGGAGACTCAAATTCAAGATATTCATTCGTTCTAGGATGAACAAAGCCCAATAGCCCTGCATGAAGGGCTTGTCCACCAAGATCTAACGTTTTCTTTGGACCATACTTTGGATCACCCGCTAATGGAAAACCAATATATTTCATATGAACACGTATTTGATGGGTACGCCCTGTTTCAAGCTGGCACTCAACAAATGTAAAATCTTTAAATCGTTCTAAGACATTAAAATGTGTCACTGCATCTTTACTATTTTCATCTGTAACAGTCATACTTTGGCGATCCTTTTTATCCCTTCCAATGGGTGCATCAATCGTACCTTGGTCATGCGGTATGACACCATGGACTAGCGCTTTATATTTGCGGGTTACTGATTTTTTGACCAATTGATTCACTAAGGATTCATGCGCAACATCATTTTTTGCAACCATCAATAAGCCTGAAGTATCCTTATCGATTCGATGAACAATCCCCGGGCGCATAACACCGTTGATTCCAGATAAATCCTTGCAATGAGCCATAAGACCGTTTACCAACGTACCACTAACATGACCTGGAGCAGGATGTACGACCATTCCCTTTGGTTTATTGACAACGAGAACATCTGCATCTTCATAATAAACATCTAAATTCATCTCTTCTGGTACCACATCCAAAGCTTGCGGTTCAGGAATGTCAATATGAATATGGTCCCCTATATTAACTTTATAATTGGTTTTAACATTATTCCCGTTGACTTTTATATTTCCATCCTTAATCCAAGACTGGACTTGTGTCCTAGACCAATCTGAATTAAATGCTGAAACGACTTTATCAATTCGGTCATTTTGCTGTTGATCCTCAATCGTTAGTTCGAATTGATTCATTTGTTTTCTCCTTTTCTAATTTCCCTTCAAAAATAGTTAAAATTAAAATCAAGCCAACACCAATTACAAGTGCTGAATCGGCAATATTAAAAATAGGGAAGTTATATGTAAAAATGTATGTATCTATAAAATCGACAACTTCTTTACGAAAGATACGGTCAATAAAATTACCAATTGCACCTCCAAGCATAAATGAAAGCGCAATGCCAAACAGGCGCTGGTTTGGTTTGAGGCGCTGTATGTATAAAACAAGCATAACAACTACGATTATGGTCACAATATAGAAAAACCACATTTGCCCCTGTAGAATTCCCCAAGCTGCACCACGGTTTCGATGCGAGGTTATATACAAAAAGTTAGGAATGATTTGAATCGAGTCTCCAAGCTCCATAAAACGGACAATAATCCATTTTGTAACCTGATCTAATAAAATGATAAATAAAGCAATTAAATAATAATACACGAATACGCCCCCATCCATACAAACTATACTTTTGAATTTTAGCATATGAATGGACGGCTGTACAATCTATTTAAGGGATTAAAGCAGAGCAAAAGCAAAGGTTTTACTTTTGCTCCACTAAAGAAAGATGGTTTTTACGCTGAAGGGGTATGACATTACTTCTGTCATATAGATCAATGAAGGAAAATTCGAAAATGGTTCGAGCTGTTGGAAGTATCCGTAGTTTCTCAAACGGAATCTCTGCACCAGTCTCTTCACAAATTCCAAATGTGCCGGAATTAATTTTATTTAAAGCTCTTTCGACGTCGCTTAGGTCTTCTTTTATATGATTCATTACGATTTTTTCTTTCTCAGATTGTTCATTCTGAAAAAGTAGTTCTTGACTTACCTCATATTGTGCTGACTTCATTAACCTGGATATTAGTTCTTTCTTTGTTAATTCCAATTCCGCTTTAATCTCTGCATACTGATCGTTCATTGGAACGCCTCCTTATCATGCTTTTGATTAATGCTTAAGAACATCTTTATAAGGTAGTAGAGATAGTATTATCCATAATGGTTTTCGTTAAAGCCAACAAGTTTTTCCTGTAGGATAAAAATGACGCATCGAATTTCTGTGTTGGCTTGCTTCTCCGTTCCTCACGTATTAACTGGATACGTTCCGGTACTTAAAGCTGCGCCGCTTTGAAATCTCGGTCCTTTTTATCCTCCTATCTTCAAATGTTTTTTAATGTTTTCTAATTACATACTACGTATTTCTTATTTATTTTTGACGGCAGACAGGCAAATTGTTGGATTACAGTTCTATTAATGAAATATTTCAAGATACTAATTTTTTGCAAAAAAACGCCATGAACCTATGGATTCATGGCGTTTTTCCTATTTTAGTTTTAGTAATTTTCTTTTACAACAGATGCACAACGTGAGCAAAGTGTTGGGTGATCTGAGTCTTCACCAACTGTTGGTGTTACGACCCAACAACGATCACAGGTTTCTCCTTCTGCTACACCTACAACGATTTTTACTTGATCGAAAACTTGTGCATTTTCTGGGGCTTCTTCATATAAGCCGCCAATTGCAAATCCTGATACAATAAACAACTGTTTTAAGTTCTCCTCAACGGAATCTAGAAGAGCTTTTGTTTTGTTGTTTGGATATAAAGTAATGCTAGCAGCTAATGATTTCCCAATAACTTTCTCATTTCTCGCTGTTTCTAAAGCTTTTAGAACATCATCACGAAGTTCCATGAATGAATCCCATTTCGCTTCCAATGCATCTGCATTTGGGATTTCGACTGAATTTGGCATATCAACTAATTGAACACTTTCCTCATTAACAGAATCGATATGTTTCCATACTTCATCTGCTGTATGTGGAAGAATCGGTGTTACAAGCTTAGTTAAGCTTAATAAAGCTTCATATAAGACAGTTTGGATTGAACGGCGATCATGTTGATCCGCAGCCTCGATATATAAAATATCCTTTGCAAAGTCTAGGTAGAATGAGCTTAGCTCGATTGTACAGAAATTATGAACGGAATGGTAAACACCTGCAAACTCATAATTTTCATAAGATGTTTTTACCTTATCAATTAGTTTGTTTAATTTAACAAGGATATAACGGTCTACCTCACGTAATTCATTCACTGGAATTGCATCTGTTTCTGGATTGAAGTCACTTAAATTACCAAGCAAGAAACGGAATGTATTTCTAATTTTTCGGTAAACCTCTGCTACTTGTTTTAGAATTGCGTCGGATACACGAACATCTGCCTGATAATCGACTGAAGCAACCCAAAGACGTAGAATATCTGCTCCTAGTTGTTTCATTACCTTTTCCGGAACAACAACGTTTCCTAATGACTTACTCATTTTACGGCCATCACCATCAAGGGCAAAACCATGGCTTAGTACACCTTTATATGGTGCTTTACCTGTTACAGCTACTGCTGTTGATAGAGATGAGTTAAACCAACCACGATATTGGTCAGAACCTTCTAAGTAAAGATCTGCCGGACGTTGTAGATCATCTCTTTCTAATAAGACTGCCTGATGGGATGAACCAGAGTCAAACCATACGTCCATAATGTCATCTTCCTTCGTGAAGATACCATTTGGACTTGATTCATGTGTAAATCCGTCTGGCAATAAGTCTTTAGGTTCACGTTCAAACCAAACATTTGAACCATATTCTCTAAATAGGTTAGAGACATGATTAATGGTTTCATCTGTGATAATTGGTTCCCCATTTTCACCATAGAATACTGGAATAGGAACTCCCCATGCTCTCTGACGAGAAATACACCAATCTCCTCTATCTCGAACCATGTTATAAAGTCTTGTTTCCCCCCATGCCGGAACCCATTTCGTTTCTTTAACAGCGTCCATTAGTTCGTTTCTAAAATCTTTAATAGAAGCAAACCACTGAGCAGTAGCTCTGAAGATAGTAGGTTTTTTCGTACGCCAGTCATGTGGATATGAGTGAGTAATGAAGGCAAGCTTTAGAAGCGCACCAACCTCATTTAATTTTTCTGTGATTGGTTTGTTAGCCTCATCATAGAATAAACCTTCAAACATTTGCGCCTCAGCTGTCATATAACCTTTTTCATCAACAGGGCAAAGAACGCCGATGCCATATTTTTGTCCAACGATAAAGTCATCTTCCCCGTGACCAGGTGCTGTATGTACACATCCAGTACCTGCATCAGTTGTAACGTGTTCACCAAGCATTACAAGGGAATCGCGACCATAGATTGGGTGGCTGGCTACAACATTTTCTAATTCACGACCTTTGAAGGTTTTCACAACAGATACATTTTCCCATTCGATTTCTTTAGTCACTGCTTCTAATAATGCAGAAGCAACCACGTATTTGTTGTTGTCAACACTAACAACAGAATACTCTAGATCAGGATGTACACTGATTCCAAGGTTTGCTGGAATTGTCCATGGTGTTGTTGTCCAGATGATGATTTTTTCATCACCTTCTAAGACACCTTTACCATCCTTTACTGGAAATGCTACATAGATAGAAGGTGACCGTTTATCTTGATATTCAATTTCTGCTTCTGCTAGTGCTGATTCAGATGAAGGAGACCAATAAACTGGCTTAAGTCCTTTGTAGATATAACCTTTTTTAGCCATTTCACCAAATACTTTGATTTGCTGTGCTTCATATTCTGGTTTTAATGTAATATACGGGTTTTCCCAATCACCACGAACCCCTAGACGTTTAAATTGTTCTCGTTGGTTATTGATTTGCTCGTAAGCATATTCCTCACAAAGCTTACGAAATTCTGCGACGCTCATTGCTTTGCGATTTACCTTTTTATTCTTAGTAAGAGCTGTTTCAATCGGAAGTCCATGAGTATCCCACCCTGGAACATATGGTGCACAATAGCCGTTCATTGATTTAAAACGAACAATCATATCCTTAATGATTTTGTTTAAGGCATGCCCCATATGAATGTCACCATTCGCATATGGAGGGCCATCATGAAGGACGAATAATGGACGACCTTTCGTACGTTCCTGAACCTTTTGGTAAATATTCATTTCTTCCCATTGTTCTTGAATCTGTGGTTCACGATTTGGAAGGTTTCCACGCATTGGGAAATCTGTTTTTGGCATTAATAACGTGTCTTTATATTCCATTACCATTTCCTCCTAATAATAGTTCCTAATTATTTGCAGCTTGTTACAGTATGGATGATTTGTGATACCTTTAATCAGAATAGAAAAAGGCCTTCTCATCCCAAAAAGGGACGAGAAGGCCTCTCGCGGTACCACCCTTATAGACGAATTTTCATTCGTCCACTCGACATTCGTAACGTGAATGAGACGCGAAATGCTTACTTAGAAATGTTCAAAAGACAATCTCTTTTGAATCAATTTATGTGTTCAGCACCGAACTCCAGGGTGATTTTCATTCTTATCACTTATATCGGGCTTCCACCATCCCCGACTCGCTTAATAAGTTTGACAAGAACTACTGTCCCTTTCAAAGCTGCTTGTATATTAAAGTAATTAGTTGTTTTAAAATTATATGCGTATTAAACAAAAGAGTCAAGTGTCAAGACTAGTTTTCTTCTGATTCTGCAAAAACAGGCTCTACATTGTATTCCATGAGATGATCCCAATCATCATTATTAAGCATATCTAACTGAGCTTCCACTAACATTTTAAATCTGTTTCTGAATACTTTTGATTGTTTCTTCAAATCTTCAATTTCGATTGATATCTTTCTAGATTTAGCTAACGATTCGTTAATAATACGATCTGCATTTTTCTCCGCTTCCTTGATGATAAGCTTTGCTTCTTTTGAAGCATTACGTTTTACTTCCTCAGCTGTTTCTTGCGCAATCAAGATCGATTTATTTAATGTTTCTTCGATATTTGTAAAATGACCTAGTTTTTCGTTTAACTCTGAAAGTTTTGACTCAAGTTCTTTTTTCTCACGAATAACCATTTCATAATCCTTAATAACTTGATCAAGAAACTCATTAACCTCGTCTTCATCATAGCCGCGAAAACCTTTGTTAAATTCCTTATTATGAATATCTAATGGCGTTAAAGGCACGAATGCCACCTCCAAAAATTAATAAATGCGTTTGTTTTTCAAACATTCTCTAAATAAATGATACTTTACAATTCGACAAAAAAGAAGAAATTCCTGCATTATTTACAATTATTTTTGTCTTCCTACGATGATTCTCCATTTTTCTCTCTTCGTTTTCCCTTCAATTGAATGAAGTCTACTTCTTCCGTAACCACGAACAGAAAGAACATCTCCTTCCTTACATTCAAAGGAAGTTTGTTCGATTTTTTTCCAATTCACTTTTACAAATCCATTTTCAATTAAGACTTGCACTTTTTGCCTTGATAAATTTAAAATCGATGCCAATATAACATCTAATCGTAAGGAGGAGACTGTGACTGTTTGCTCAGTCCATTCTTCATGTACGAATACGAGTTCTGAAGCAGCAATCTCTGATAATGAGATCGTTGCCTTACCAACGGATGTTAAATTCATTCGTACATAATCAGCAACCTCACCGGCAACAACAATTTGAATACGCTCGTCATGTGTTAGGATATCACCAAATTTGGAACGTTTTAGACCGAGAGACATTAATGAACCCAGAACCTTTCGGTGGTCAACAGAAACAAACTTAACAGGATAATTCACTTCAAAAAAGGATAGATTAAAATCTGTCTCGGTTGGCTCAAAATAAGATGGATACAATAATGCACGTTTTCGTTCAAGTCCTTCTTTTCCACCAGAAAAGTGAACAAGGACATCTCCACCGGTTCCTACCACCTGTTTCACGATTTCTTGTTCACGTGGATCAAGAAAGTCGCTTAACCTCGGACTATACTGATTCAGTACAGTCTGTTGCCATTCCAACACCTGATCAATGAACGCATGCTCTTCTTTTCGAAAATGTTGATATAAATTCATATGTATAATACCTCGTTTATAATGAAGAAAAGGGACCTTGAATCAAGGCCCTTTAGAACATGCTTTGCAAAGCATGAATTCCTCTACCAGCGAAATTTAGCACTAGGATTGCAACAATTGGGGAAATATCTATCATCCCTAGTGGTGGAATAAATCTGCGGAATGGCTCTAGATATGGTTCACAAATTCTTGTTAAAAATTGACCAATCCCAGATTCACGTGCATTTGGAAACCAAGACATTAAAATATAAATGATTAGCGCATACGAATAAAGTACCAGCGCTTGACTTAAGATACCGAAAATAATACCCATTTTGAATTACCACCCCTTTTCAGCGAATTCTTCGTTAGAAACAATCTCAGAGATATTTCCAGACACATCTATATTGTCAGGAGTACATAGGAAAATATTTGCACCAATGCGTTGAATATCCCCACCAATGGCATAAACAGTTCCACTTAGGAAATCAACGATTCTCTTTGCTTGATCATGTTGAACACGTTGGAGATTAACAACAACCGCTCGTCTGTTTTTCAAATGATCGGCAATTTCTTGCGCCTCTGCATATACTCGAGGTTCAAATAAAATAACCTTAGAAGACTTTTGAACACTTTGTAAGCTTACCACATTTTGCTTTGCAGCTGGTTTTACAGCCTTTGTCGGTTCTACTTCTTCTTCAAAATAATCCTCTTCATCATAATCATATTCATCTTCTAATGCAAAAAAGCTTTTAAATTTGGATTTTATACTCAATTGTAACACCTCTCTTTTAAAATTCCTTGCCAACCAATGAAGTACCTATTCGAATGAAGGTTGCTCCTTCTTCAATTGCAATTTCGTAATCGTTCGACATACCCATAGATAATTCAGTACATGGAGCATGTGGTAAACCAAGAGCTTGTACATCGTCTTTAAGTTTTCGAAGTCTTTGGAAACATGAGCGAATAACATCTTGATCATCGGTAAATGGAGCCATTGTCATTAATCCGACTACCTCAACAGAAGGATATATTTCAAGTTCCTTTATAAACGCCTTAAGATTTTCTGGTGACATTCCGTGTTTCGACTCTTCTCCAGATACATTGATCTGTACAAAACATTTTATTTTACCGCTTGCCCGCTTTTGAATTTCCTCTGCTAAGGATATTCGATCGAGTGAATGAATATAGTCCACCTTATCAATGATGTTTTTTACTTTTCTTGTTTGAAGCGATCCAATAAAATGCCAAGTTGGTTCATTTCCAATTTCTTCTCGCTTCTTTGCCAGACCTTCGTCGCGATTTTCTCCAATATGTTGAATTCCTGCTGCAATTGCATCTTTAGCTGTTTCAACACTTACATATTTCGTTACAGCAATAATGGAAACAGAATCTGCAGGCCGATTTGACCGCTTGCACGCCTGTTCAATGTTCTCTTGTATGTTGAATAGATTTTCTTTTACACTCATTTTAAAATTAATCCTCCTTAAAGCCAATAAAACTCATCATTCTTCCCGCTTTCCCAGCATCCCTTCGATGCGAAAAGAAATTTTGATTCTCACAGGACGTGCAATACGAGGAAACTTGAATATTTTCAGGAGGAATTCCTGCCCTCACCATTAGTTGATAGTTTAGTTCTTTTAAATCTAACCGATATTGGTTGTCACTCACTATTTCGTATGGTTTTGACTCTATTTTGTCTAAATTTTTCACAAAATCTATTACGTAATCATCCACAATGTAGCAGCATTTTCCTATTGCTGGTCCGATTACTGCCTCGATATTATCTGGTTTAACACCTTCATTACCCCAAGCACGAATCATTTCACCTGCAATATCCTGAACAGTTCCTTTCCAACCTGCATGAGCAATTCCAATGATTTGTTTAGATGGTGCAAAAAAATAAAGTGGAACACAGTCTGCATAACAAAGGGTTAACAGGATATTTTTCTCTGTCGTATATAACCCATCCGTATCCTTGATGCTATCTTCGTATGTAAAAACACCTGCACCAAGATCTTTATTAGTGACCTTAGCGATGTTATTTTTATGTGTTTGCTCAGAGCATACCCAGTTTTCAAGTGGAAAGCGGAGAATGTCTGCAAGCTTCTCACGGTTTGAAATAACCGAGTTGTCCTCATCATTTACGTGTAAACCGAGATTAAAGGATTTAAAATCCCCTTTACTATCTCCGCCATTTTTAGTCGTAAAACCAGCAACCAGTTTATCAGAAATATGGCTCCAACTGGAAAGTATTAAAACTTGTTCTGCCTTTTGAGTAAATGGTTCAAGCTTCATAACAACATCCTTTTATTCACAATTATCAACACATCTTACCTTGATCTGAAGACAATATTTTATTTTTAGAAAAATGAACCTTTCTTCTGCCTATTTTATCACATCTTAGCAAAAGAAAGGAGAATATGTTAGGAAAAATGTCAAAAATTAGCGCGACTACTCAATTGTATTCTGAGTTCGCACTAAAATCACGTCCTTACCGACTTTGATAATGTTTCTCCATGGAATCACAATCTCTTCCTCACGGCCAAATATGCCTAGTACCTTGCCATAGCCACCTATTATAATGGACTCTATTTTTCCAGTTGTTAAATTAATGTCGATATCGCCAATATTACCAAGTCTTTTACCATCGACAACACTTACAACATCCTTCGCCTGAAAATCAGAAATTTTCACCATTTCCCTCCGCCTCCTTATAGTAAACTATATGACTGGCTTACTGCCTTTTATGAGACAAAATTAGACGAAGTGGGAAGGCTTTAATCCCACACGATAAAAAGGCGATAAAAAAGACATTCGATTTCACCGAATGTCTGATATTTACCCTAATCATGCTATAACTTGTCCATTTAATGGACGAATCCATCATTAATTTTGGATGTTCTTATTCATTTGTTTAATTGCTGCTTTTTCAAGACGTGAAACTTGGGCTTGAGAGATCCCGATTTCTTCAGCAACTTCCATTTGTGTTTTTCCTTGAAAAAATCGTTTTCGAAGGATTAGTTTCTCACGATCATTTAGTCGTCTCATTCCTTCTTTTAAAGCAATCTCTTCAATCCAATTTGAATCACGGTTTCGTTCATCACTTAATTGATCCATTACAAAAATTGGATCCCCACCATCATTATAAATCGGTTCGAATAATGATACAGGGTCTTGAATCGCATCAAGTGCAAAAACAATCTCTTCATGTGGTACTTCAAGAACCTTTGAGATTTCTTCTGCTGTAGGTTCCCTAGATGTTTCACTCATCAAACGCTCTCTTACTTGCAAAGCCTTATAGGCAATGTCCCGCAATGAGCGCGACACCCTGATAGGATTGTTGTCTCGTAAATAGCGCCGAATTTCGCCGATAATCATCGGGACTGCATAGGTGGAGAATTTCACGTTTTGACCAAGGTCAAAATTGTCGATTGATTTCATCAGACCGATACAACCAACCTGAAATAAATCATCCACAAATTCTCCTCTGTTGTTGAACCGTTGAATTACACTGAGAACAAGTCGTAAATTTCCATTTACGAGCTTATCGCGAGCTGACAAATCGCCACTTTGCATTTGTCGAAATAATTGCCGCATCTCTTCATTCTTTAATACTGGAAGTTTTGAAGTATCAACACCACAAATTTCTACTTTATTTCGAGTCAATTCTTTCCCTCCTAACAGGAGTTGCTGTACAAAGTTAAGTATCTCCGTTAGAGGGAAAAATATGCATTTCGAATTCACAACTATTTCCATAGCTGGTGTATAAAAACAGCAAAATCAATAGCTTTAAAGGAAAATTTTTTTTATTTACACCATTTTGTTAAACTCTTTTCGAAGTCGTTTAATAATTCGCTTTTCCAGTCTTGAAATATAGGATTGCGATATCCCAAGCATGTCGGCAACATCTTTTTGCGTCTTTTCTTCTCCACCAATTAATCCAAATCTTAATTCCATGATTTGTTTCTCACGATCATTTAACTGATGCAGAGCCTTTACTAATAACTTTCGATCGACATTCGCTTCCAAATCCTTTGTAATGATATCTTCGTCTGTTCCTAGAACATCCGATAATAATAATTCATTACCATCCCAATCAATATTTAATGGTTCATCAAAGGAAACCTCAGACCTTATTTTATTATTTCGACGTAAATACATTAAAATTTCATTTTCAATACATCTTGAAGCATAGGTTGCAAGTTTAATTTTCTTTTCAGGATTAAACGTATTGACAGCCTTGATTAACCCAATTGTTCCAATACTAATTAAATCCTCGATATTTATTCCTGTGTTTTCAAACTTTCGTGCGATATATACAACAAGTCTTAGGTTTCTTTCAATAAGAATCGACCTTGCAGCTTGGTCGCCACTCGGTAACTTATTTAAGAGAACCTCTTCTTCATCCTTTGATAAGGGTGGAGGTAAAGCCTCGCTCCCACCAATATAATAAATTTCATCTGTCTTCAAACCTAATTTTATTAAAAGTTTATACCACCAATATGTAAGTTTTAATTTTAATTTAGCCACAGATAAGTTCTCCCTTCTAATTTGTAAAAAGCGTGAGTATGATATTTATTAGAATAAATTTGTTAATTTCCCCTTAAGAAGCTGTCTGAATGGAGCTAGAAACAAGCATTTTGGGATGTACGATACAATCATACTCCCCATCAGTGGATAAAGTAGTATGGTTGAATGCAACCAATCCTTTTTTTACGATATTTTCTTCATTTCCTTGATAGATTGTTATTCGGTCAGGTTTAACTGCCAATAAGAATTGATGTTCTTGGCCAACTCCACGATATGGAATAAGTCTTACACGACTTTCCCATTTATGAGATTCTGTTGAAGAATCATTTGTTAAGAGCTCAATATTTTTGGATTGTTCCATCAGGGCTTTAGGAAAGAGTTCTTCATGCTTTGTGGTGTCTAAAATCATAACTGGGCTTTTTGTAATTGGGTCGAACAATTGATTTCCACTGTCGACCAAACCTTGTAAATGTAAGATGACATCATCTATTTCAAGTTTCACAGCAACAATCTGGTCATAGAAAACTTGCTTCGTTTCAATGTCATCCAATCTATTTTTTGAAAAATACCATAAGAGCGGAAAACCGATTAAAACAAATACCCAACTAATTGGGTTTCCATAGCCAGTTGACTGAGTCATGATTGTTCCATCAAAAACTTGAACATCGAATTCTAAAAAATAGTGAACCCCTATCATCCCACCTCCAATCATGAAAGTAGCAAAATAAAAGGTTAATAATCCTTGTAAAAAATAGCGAAATCGTTTATATCCAAAAGCAACTCCTACAATTACGATTGAAAAGAGAAGTTTTGTAACAGGATGAGACCCAATTTCTGCGAAAGGAGAAACCACTAAGAGAACTAGCAAGGATCCAATAAATGAACCTACTAAGATTCTCCATTTTACAATCTTTCGCTTTAGAATCATCGCAGTTAATAGTAATAATAAGGCGTCAAAGAAAAAGTTTAACAACCAGATTACATCTAAATAAATAGACACCCCATTTCTCCTTTCACCAAAAGTCACTTCACCTTAGATACATGTTTAAGCATTTGGTAAACTAGTTAGCTTAAAAAATAGTATATAGTACATCTTATATGGAAGTCTGTCACTTCATGCCGATAATAAAAGAGAAATTTTGGAAAATTAGTTCTTATTTTGTCAGTTAAGTTAGAATGAAGGGGAATCCAAAGAAATAGGTGAAGAAATAGAAAAAAGGCATTCGACAACTAAATTGTCAAATGCCTTTTTAAGAATTTATGAAGACTTTTTTATTGTCTAGCTCCAGGCACCATCGGCTCTCTGGTCTAAGCCCATCGCTTCTGAAGGCAAAAAGCGCCTTCTGTCAGCGCTGTTCTTATGCTTGTCGCCGATAAGCAGGTGCCTTGCGCTTTTCTATTTATCCTCTTCTGTTACGGTTACGCAGGAATGTTGGTACATCAATTTCTTCTTCTACATGTACTGCACTACGTGTATTTACTTCCTGGACTGGCTCCTCACGTCTCATTTCTCTTCTTGGCGAAACCTGAACCTGTGGTTGCGGTTGTGCTTGTGGTTTTGTACCAAATGAAGGACGAGATGGACGTGTTGGGTTAACTTCTGCCTCTGTAAAACCAGTAGCAATAACAGTCACGACGATTTCCTCTTTTAGGTTTTCATTAATAACAGATCCGAAAATCATGTTAACTTCCTGATCAGAAGCTGATGCAACAATATCTGCTGCCTCTTGTACTTCATATAGACTTAGGTTTGTTCCACCTGTAATATTCATAAGGACACCTTGTGCACCATCAATTGATGTTTCAAGCAATGGACTTGAAATAGCCTTCTTTGCAGCTTCTGCAGCGCGGTTTTCTCCTGTTGCTACACCAATACCCATAAGAGCAGAACCTCTGTTAGACATAATTGTTTTTACGTCAGCAAAGTCAAGGTTGATTAACCCTGGTACAGCGATTAAGTCGGAAATACCCTGTACACCTTGACGTAACACATTATCTGCTTCACGGAACGCTTCAAGCATTGGCGTATTTTTATCAACAATTTCAAGAAGACGGTCGTTTGGAATGACGATCAGTGTGTCAACTGATTCTTTCATTGCACCAATACCACCGGCAGCTTGCGTTTGACGCTTTCTACCTTCGAAAGTGAACGGTCTAGTTACTACACCAACTGTTAGAGCCCCTAAGTCTTTTGAAATTTGTGCAATAACAGGGGCAGCACCTGTACCTGTTCCACCACCCATACCTGCAGTAACAAATACCATATCTGCTCCTTTGAGGGCTTCTTCGATTTGTTCTCTACTTTCTTCCGCAGCTTTCTTTCCTACTTCCGGGTTGGCTCCAGCACCTAAACCACGAGTTAATTTTCCACCGATTTGCATTTTTATTTCAGCTTTTGAAAGATTTAAGGCTTGGGCATCTGTATTAACTGCGATAAACTCGACTCCTTGAACACCATGTTCAATCATTCGGTTAACCGCGTTATTTCCACCGCCACCTACACCGATTACTTTTATAGTAGCTAATTGATCAACGTTTGTATCAAACTCTAACATTATAAGATCCTCCTAATTTGCAAATATACTTCTCTTTTAAACTGACTATTCAAAGAAGAGACCGAAAAACCGTTTAACTTTTTTCCCGATATTTTGCTCTTCTTTTGAGTTTTTAGGGTGACTTTTCGCTTGAGGCTGTCTAGCAGGTCTTTTTTCAGGATTTTCCACCTGGACCGTAGTGCTAATTTTTCTTCCTTGGATTCTTGCTTGCTCATATGCGAACTGCAACAGCCCTACACCTGTTGCGTATTGAGGTTCTCTAACACCAATATAGTCTGGTTTTGCAATTCTAACATTGTTTCGTAACACAATTTGAGATAGCTCCAGCACTCCAGGCATATTTGCTACACCACCTGTAAGAACAAAGCCACCAGGAAGATCTCCTACACCCATTTTCTTAATTTCCTTTTGTACTAACTGTAAAATTTCTTCTAATCTAGCTTCGATGATTTCAGAAATTTGTAATTGGGTAAATTGTTCATGTTGATCACTGCCAATAATTGGAACATCAAATACTTCTTCATCAGAAGCATCGTCGTAAAAGGCATGTCCATGTTTAATTTTGATTTTCTCAGCATCTTCAGTAGATGTTCGTAAACCAATTGCTAAATCCTTCGTAATATGGTCCCCACCAACAGGTAGAACACTTGTTGTTTTTAAATGACCATTTTGGAAGAGTGCAATAGTTGTAGAACCTCCACCAATATCAACGAGAGCAACCCCTAAGTTTTTCTCATCATCAGATAAGGAAATTGAACCTGATGCAAGAGGTTGTAGGGAGATTGCGGTTATATCAAGTCCTGCTTTTTCTACACAACGCAGCAGGTTATGTAAAATTGTACGTGAAGTTGTAATAATAGTTCCTTCCACTTCTAACCTAACACCTAACATACCACGTGGATCACTAATTTCATCATATCCATCTACAATAAATTGTTTTGGAATCATATCGATAATTTCTCTTTCTGGTGGTAGAGAAATAAATTGTGCGGCATCGATTACACGTAGGACATCTTCATTGCTTATTTCACGATTTTGACGAGACTCAGTAGAAACTGCCACTACTCCATGTGCATCCTGTAACTGAACATTGATAGCTGGCACGGATACAACTACTTGATTAATAGAAATGCCTACCATTCTTTCTGCTTGCTCAACTGCCTTCTTAATAGAATGAACGGTCTCATCTATGTCTACAATTGAACCTTTTTTCAAACCTTCTGATTTAACATTACCCACACCTATTATGTTAAGAGAATCATCAACCATTTCACCGATGATAACCTTAACATTGGATGTACCGATGTCAAGACTAACACATATTTCATTGCTGTTCATTCTGTGGCACCTCCTTTTTCACATAACACATTTCGTATAACATTTTTCGAACAACAATTGACATTTTTCATAATAATTTTTGTATATGAAAAATATTCAACAACCATAAGGGTTTTCCCTTTATAAAAATCAATTTTTTTCTATTTTATCACGAGAAAGGCTCCATTTGGATAAAATTATTCGTCGGATCACCGCAATATTTTGGAAAAGCCTTACTCCAAATGCGAAAACGGCTACCAAGTACAAGTCTACACCAAGATGCACACCTAGAAAAGCTAAACTTGTTGCCAATAAAATATTAAAAAAGAAACCAGAAACAAATACGGACTGATCATATATATTTTGCAGATGTGCACGAATGCCACCGAACAAAGTATCAAGAGCTGCTAAAACGGCAATCGATAAATAATTCGAATACTCTGCTGGAATTTTGAACTCCGATAACAGTCCGAGGATGATTCCGACTATTAGACCGAAAATTGGAAGCCACATGACTATGTTCCACCTTTATCACTTATTATCTGGTTCCATATTAGGTTGCATTTCTGTAATCCTAATTGGGTCATCAAATGCAGGAATTGTTACAACTTTACTTGGCTTTGATATTTTTAATCGTAAATTATCAATAAAGAATTGTCGCTCTGCTTCTGATGCTTTTAACTTGTTATAAAGTCGTTCAGCATCGTCTGCAATGACCTTTATTTCAATTGGTAATGGATTTAGAGAATATGAATCAATCTTTGGTCTTCCTTGAATTTCCCGTATGACCGTTGTCGTAATAACACGGTGGCCATCAATTGAAATCGCCTTTGCCTGATATGAATTCAATTCATTTACTAGCCATCTCAACAAACTTGGAGAAATCGTTGTAGCTTGTCTTCCTACTTCATTGAACGATTGCTCAACTGTAATCGTAAGCCCAGGACCTGATACTTGAGTAAGCCCTGCCTGCTTCTTTAATTCATCAAGCGTATCTTTAAGAATAAGCATTTTACTGTCATCACGTTGATTCTCGTATTGTTCCAACTTTGCTTCATATGTATAAATTTTTGTTAATAATTCTGTATATAATTCTTGTGATTGCTTTAAGTCTTCACGCAATTCCCATAAGTCACGTGTATCTCGCACTTCAGGTTCTTTAATGGTTTGAAATTGGACAGCAACCATAAAACCAATTATACACGTAATCACTGTGAAGCTAATGCCTGTATTTTTGTCCAATTAAACCACCTAGCCTTCTATATCAAACATCCGGTTTATTCATTCGCTTGAAGTAATGGGTCCATTTGAATTTGTGTTTTGTTCTCAATCTTCACGACAATATTATCTTGAATCAATTGGTCTGTAATTCCACCATTCATATTTAGAGCCGGTATGAGGACATCGGGATCACCAATTGCTGTGATTACAAATGGTGCCGGATATGGTTTACCATCAACCACAACAACTGGCCCATTACAGTATATATACGAATCATGACTAAGTCTCTTTCCATTTACCGAAACAGCTTGGGCACCAGATACATAAAGTTCATTTATGACCTTAAATAAATGGCTCTCATGAACTAAATAATTATTAACATCTCGACCTGATGGAACGTAAGATGAATCTTCGAGTGTAACTGAAACTCCTGGGCCTTTTACACCAATTTCACCAACGACCATCCGATACTTCTCTACTTCTTCAACAAGATTATAATAAATTTGTTCTTGTTCTTCTTTCGCAAGTTCTTCCTCAATTGCTTGAATTTGATTTTGTTTTTCAATAAGCTTCAGTTGAAGCTCATTATTTTTTTCATTTTGTTCATTCAATTCCGTTCTTATTTTTGATTCTTCATTCCACTGTTGTTCAGTGACCTGACTTGATTCCATTTGTTCTTTTGTAAATTGGTACGAAAATGAAATCATAAAGCCAAGGACTAAGCAGACAAATGATAGAACCACATGCTTACCCTTCACTTTCATCTGTTACCATCTCTCCTTCTTCACTGGTGCTCTCTTTTTCATATGGAATAAAAGTCGGCACTACATCTAGTTCAATATATCCATTTAGAGATGGATCCAATTCACTGACGATTGTAGGATATGCTGTAATATTCTTCGCGAAATTTCGTACAGTAGCTTTAACTTCATACCCATCTATCATGTAAAGGGTCATCTGAAGAGGATCATATTCTGTAGGAGTATGGTGAATTTCGGAAATAAGCTTTGAAATTGAGGGTTGTATTTTATTTAGTTCTTTTGTAAGCAACTTTAATGCTTCATCCTCCCAGTCAACTAAAATTGGTGCATCAACTGGAATCGCTTTTGAACCAAATTTTTGGGCATTCTCAATAATCTTCCCATTTTCAAGAATTGGGTAAAAAGTTTTAGGACCACTTATATATCCTACCCTTTTTAGCTCACTGACATTTATCTTTATATCGTTGGGAAATATCTTTTGAATCGTAACTTCATTAATTTCAGGGTGTTTTTTTATATTTTGTTTAACTTCATCCTGATTGACCTTCCAAAAGCTTGTCCCAACATTCAATTTACTAAGCTTTGAAATTTGTTCGGATGTGATATTTTGGTTGCCTGTAATAGTGATCTCGCCGATTTTACTTAAAGGAGATTGGAAATAAAGAATTCCGGAAAGCAATAAAAAGAAAAAGGTTATGTACATAATCAATCGACGATTAGCTTTTTGTTTTCTTCTTTGCTTAAGCTTTGGAATTCGGTCTTCTATTGTAACAACCTTTTGCTTTGCCAAATACATTCACCCCGCGAATCAAAAATCTCCTGTAATCATCTTAATATAACAACCTGTCCATTTTTATATAGTCAAAAACATGTATTTTAAAAATACTTTGAACGAAAGAATAAACGGCATGTATACATGCCGTTTAGAAACTTATACAGTAACACATACATGTTATTGTATTATATCATATTTTCCTAAGAAATGGGTGTAGAATCTGTCTAGATTCGACCAATTATTTCAACTTCTGTTTCCATTCGCACACCGTGTAGAGAATAGATTTTCTCCTTTACGAATTGAATGAGATCAAGAACATCCTGCGCTTTTGCATTTCCAGCATTCACAATAAAATTACCATGCATTTCGGATATTTTTGCTCCACCAATTGAATAGCCTTTCAAGCCTGATTTTTCTACTAATTGCCCTGCATAATGTGGAAGTGGATTGCGGAAAATACTTCCAGCACAAGGAAGATCCCATGGTTGAGTATCCCTTCGATAGTCTTTATTTTTTTTCATGACTGCCGATATGTCCGCTTTATCGCCTTCAGTTAATTGAAACGTTGCCTCAACTACAATTCCAGGTCGTTTCTTTTGAAGGATTGAGGTGCGATAGGAATATTCCATTTCCTCATTCGAAAGCCATTCCAAACTACCGTCATCGAATAAAATATGTGCCTTCGTTAATATTTTGGAAATATCAGACCCATGTGCCCCAGCGTTCATATAGACAGCACCACCGATGGAACCGGGAATTCCACTTGAAAATTCAAGTCCTGACAATCCTTTTCTTGCAATTTGTACAGCAAGACTTACGATTGAATAACCAGCACCAACAGTTAAAGTTGTACCTTGTAACTCCATATGATTAATGCCATTTCCTAGTTTAATAACTGCACCTTCAATACCTTTATCAGAAACTAGAAGATTTGAACCTCTTCCGATGGCACGCCAGTTAATTCCGTGTTTTTTTATTATTTCAAGGGTCTTTTTTAAGGATTCAATACTATTCGGTTCGATAAATAAATCGGCCGGACCACCAATCTTAATGGTTGTATGCTTAGATAAAGGTTCATTTTCTATAACCTTGCCAACTTTCGACTCTTGAAGTTCTTTCACTATATTTTCCATGATTACCTCCTTCATCTGCATCTCGACTTAGAACAGACATTACTGTAGTATATGCTCATTGCTGCTTTCATGGTACATTCGCCTAGATTAGGTCATTCATCACATTGTATAGACGACTAGCTGCATCTGGTATCCCTATTTCTGAAGAAGCTTTTTTCATTTCCTCAAGTTTTATTGGGTTTAATAGAATTGAATCAATGTCCTTAATTAGCTGAGAACCTGTAAGTTCTCTTTCAAGTCTTAAAATGGCTGCCCCCTTATCACTTAAGGATCTTGCATTTTCCTCTTGATGATTATTTGTTACATATGGGCTTGGCACTAAGATACTTGGTAGTCCTAAAGCAGTTAGTTCAGCTAAGGTTGTCGCACCTGCGCGAGCTACAACGAGGTCAACACCTGCTAGTACGTCCGGCATATTGTGAATAAACGGTTTGATGATCACATTATCAGGATTTCCAACCGCCTTTACTCGATTAAGTACATTTTCGTAATGCACCTCACCTGTAACATAGAGGAATTGATAATTTTTTTCCTTCACTTCGGATAAAGCACTTAAAAATGCGTCGTTAAGTGGTTTAGCACCTCTGCTTCCACCAACTAGTAAAACGGATTTATTGGAACTATTTAGACCGACAGATTCTCTCCCAGTTCTTCCGTTTTTACCGATTACCTCAGACGCCCGTGGGTTTCCTGTAAGGATTACTTTTTCTTTAGGGAAAAACTGACCAGCTTCTTCAAAGCAGATGGCCACCTTGTCAACATATCGACTTAAAAATTTATTTGTAAGACCTGGTATGCTGTTTTGTTCATGAATGATTGTTGGTATATGTAATTTTGATGCTGCGTAAACAACAGGTCCACATACATAACCGCCTGTACCTATTACAACATCTGGTTTAAAGTCTTTTATATACTTCTTACTGTCTTGGACACCTTTTAGGAACCGAGTAATTGTTTTAATATTTTCAAAGGAAAGCTTTCGTTTAAATCCAGTGATATGGATTGTTTTAAATGGGATCCCTTCACGGGTTACAATACTGCTTTCCAACCCTTTTTCTGTACCGATATAGAGAAATTCGGCAGAAGGATTAAGTTTTTTAATTTCTTTAATTAAGGCAAGTGCAGGATAAATATGCCCTCCTGTTCCACCACCACTAACAACTATTTTCAAGGAAACTCCTCCCGTTTTTGGAAGTTTATCGTTAAAATTAGTTTAACCCTGTTCAAGTAAACAGGGTTAAACTTTTTTCTAAGTATAACATATATTCATGTGTTTTTGGATTAATACCTTGAATACCTACTAATATTTAAAAGGACACCGACTGCCATGAGCATTAAGGTTAAGGATGACCCTCCGTAGCTTAAGAAAGGAAGTGTTATACCCGTTACCGGCATCAGTCCCGTTACAACTCCAATATTTATAATTACTTGGATCGCAATCATCCCAATAATTCCGATTCCTAGGAAACTTCCATATAAATCGGGTGCACCTAAAGCAATCCGTACGCCTCTCCAAAGTAGAATACTAAATAAAATGAGAACAAACGAACCACCGATAAAGCCTAACTCTTCTGCCAAAATGGCAAAAATGAAGTCAGTTTGAGGTTCTGGCAAGTAGAAAAATTTCTGTCGACTTTGCCCTAATCCTAATCCGAATAAGCCTCCAGGTCCAATTGCATAAAGAGATTGAATGATTTGAAACCCAGTCCCTAATGGATCTTCCCAAGGGTCTAAAAAGGATGTAATCCGTTTAATTCGATACGGAGCCGATAATATTAAAGCAACAAATCCTGCCACTCCAATCAAGCCCAGACCTACAAAATGAGAGATTCTTGCCCCCGCAACATAGATCATCACAACACAAGTTCCAACCATTACTGTTCCCGTTCCTAAATCCGGCTGTAGCATTATCATACCAAACGCCAGAAAAACAAGACCCAGTGACGGCATTAATCCTTTTTTAAAGGAAGTAATTTTCTTTTGATTCTCAGATAGGAATTTTGCTAAAAACGCAATCATTGCTAATTTCATAAACTCGGATGGTTGAATTGAAAATGCTCCAACGCCAATCCAACTTTGAGAACCGTTACGTTCCATTCCAATTCCAGGGATTAGTACAGCGACCAATAATACAAAACAAATAATGATTAGAACTTTTGCCCAAGTTCTCCAAGTCCAATAGTCCACATTCATGATGAAAAACATCGCAATGACTCCAACACTTGCAAATAATAATTGTCTTTTAGCAAAGAAAAACGAATCATCGAATTTATATGTAGCCCATATTGCACTGGCACTGTACACCATTATTAATCCTACTGCTAAAAGTGTAAGTGTTGTAATAATTAAAATGATATCCGGGGTCGTTCTCTGGGTCACAATCAAAACACCTCTACATTCTAGATTCAGAGCCCTAGATTGTCCAAGCCCTTATTTAAGCTTATGCACGGCGTTTATAAAAATGTCTCCTCTTTCTTCAAATGTTTTATGTTGATCCCAGCTCGCACATGCAGGTGATAATAAAATGACATCACCCTCATTTGAAAGATCATAAGCTACTTTTACCGCTGCTTCAACATTATCGACAGTTTTTACGATTTCTATTCCAGCAAGTTGGCCAGCTCTTTCAAGCTTTTTAGCTGTTTGACCAAATAGAACCATCGCTTTCACACGGGTTAGTTCATCTACAAGTTCATCAAATTCATTTCCGCGGTCAAGTCCACCTGCTAACAAAATAACCGGTTGTTCAAAGGCAGAAATCGCCTTCTTCGTAGCAAGAATATTTGTTGCTTTTGAATCATTATAAAATTTACGATTTTGAGTTGTAGTGACGTATTGGAGGCGGTGTTTAACACCTGTAAAACTTGTTAAGATCTCAATAATGGCACAATTAGGTGTTGATACGAGTTTCGCAACAGCAACAGCAGCCAAAATATTTTCGAGATTATGAACACCTGGTAAAACAATATCTTTAATTTCAATGATTTTTTCATCATTAAAATAAATCGCCTGATCTTTTATATAAGCGCCCTCTTGTAATACTTTCGTGGTTGAAAAAGGAACTTTCTTACTTCTAACATTCTCAGCAGCAAACATCACATCCTTGTCATCTAGGTTGATGACACAATAATCAGCTCCTGTTTGATTCTCAAAAATTCTCGCCTTTGCTTTGATGTATTTTTCCTTTGTTCCATGGTAATCAAGATGGGCGTCGAAAATATTTAACAACACGGCAATTTTAGGAGCAAAATCTTCAATTCCCATTAATTGAAAAGAAGAAAGCTCTGTCACGATAATATTTTCCTTTGCCGCCCCTTGTGCAACCTCGCAAGAAACAGTTCCAATATTTCCCGCAATTAATGGAGATTTCTCTCCTTTTTCGAGCATTTCATAAATCAACGTTGTGGTCGTTGTCTTTCCATTAGACCCTGTAATCGCAATAAAATCAGCTGGAGTAATATGGTAAGCTAACTCCACTTCCGTTAAAATAGGGATTCCTTTAGCGATCGCCTTGACAAGAATAGGATTACTATATGGAATCCCGGGATTTTTGATAATAAAGTCAAAATGATCATCCAAAATGTCAATTGGATGACCTCCACACACTACTTTAATTCCCATTTTTTCTAGTTCCTGAGCAGCCTCATTTTCTTCATATGGCTTTTGGTCATTAACAGTTAGAATAGCCCCATCCTCATGGAGAACTCTTGCTGCAGCATAGCCGCTTTTGGCAAGTCCAAGTATTAAAATATGCTTATTAGTAAACTTCTCTGAATTTTTCAATTAAATCCACACCTCAATATAGATTCCAAGAATTGCACACAATAATCCAACGGTCCAAAATGTCACAACAACTCTCCATTCAGACCACCCTACTAATTCATAATGGTGATGTAAAGGACTCATTCTAAAAACACGTCTGCCCGTTGTTTTAAACGAAATGACTTGAATAATAACAGACAATGTCTCTATTACAAATACGCCACCAATTAATAATAATAGTATTTCAAGCTTTAGCATGATAGCAACTGTCGCAATTGCTCCACCAAGTGCAAGCGAACCTGTATCACCCATGAATACCTTGGCAGGGTTGGCATTAAATACGAGGAATCCAAGAACTGCACCGACTACAGCTACACAGAAAATAGCAACATCATATTGCGCTTGATTCCAAGCTAAAACCGCAAATGCCCCAAAAGCAATTGCTGCTGTACCCGATACTAATCCATCTAAACCATCCGTTAAATTGACTGCATTGGAAAACCCTACTAACCATACAATTAACAGCAGTACATACAGAAGTTTTAAATCAAATTCAAAATCTGTACCTGGTATTGAGATCGCTGTTGAAAAATTATTTTGTTTGAAAATAAAATAAAAAATGATAGCAATAACGATTTGACCAAACAGTTTTTGTCTCGAAGTCAAACCGAGATTCCTTTTTAATACTACTTTAATAAAGTCATCTAAAAAGCCCAGTACCCCATATCCAATAGTTACAAATAAAAGCAAATATGTAGTAACAGACAGTTCACCTAATTGATTTGACACTAAAAGTGTAGTTAGTAAGATGGAAACCAGAATAATGATTCCACCCATTGTAGGTGTTCCCGATTTTTTTTGATGGGATTTAGGTCCTTCCTCACGGATACTTTGTCCAAATTTTAATCTACGTAAGAAAGGGATAAAAATAGGGGAAAGAATGACACTTATTATAAATCCTATTGCAATCGAGTATATGACTACTTCTTCTATCATCCTTATCCCCTCCCTTCTTCATTCATTGCTATTTTTTTTGTCAGCTTCGTTATTTCATCCACTATGGGATAGTTTTGTTTCATTTCTTCAGTTACATGATTAAATAGTCTAAATTTTGTCATTTGATCATACCCATTTTCTTCGATTTTTTTAAGATAGAATTCTAGGATTAGTTTCAGTGCTGGTAGTGGATCTGGTACTATAAATACAGGGAAATGATTGGGAAGAAATCCCGGTAATTTCTCATCCTTGGGCCAAACTGCTGCAACCACACCATTATAAAGCGCACGCTTTAATAATTCATCCCTTTTTTCTTTTTCAATTGAAATAAATAGTCCTTTTTTTGTGATAAGGTTTGGATCTGTAATCACTTCTTCAAAATAGAAATCTTGACTTTTTAATCCATATGATTCTTGAAAAAGAATCCATAAATCGTGGTTGGATAACAATTATTTCAACTCCTTAATTGCACGTGCTGCAACAAGGCGGTCATCAAACGGATGAATTTTATTCCCAATGATTTGATACGTTTCGTGTCCTTTGCCAGCAATGATTATTATATCATTCTCACCCGCATTTGAAATAGCATAAAATATTGCTTTTTCACGATCAGGGATTGTGATGTATGTTTCTCCTACTACTCCAGCTTCCATCTCCTTTAGAATTTGAACAGGGTTTTCTGAGCGAGGATTATCTGATGTGAATATAGGGATATCCGCAAAATTTGTAGCAATCCTGGCCATGATTGGGCGCTTTGACCGATCACGATCACCACCACATCCAATAATGACAAAGATTTTCCCATTTGAAAACTCTTTTACCGTTTTTAAAACATTTTCAAGGCTATCAGGTGTATGTGCATAATCCACAATCACAGTAAAATTTTGCCCTAGGTTCACAATTTCAAAACGGCCGGGAACCCCTTTTACCTTTTCAACTGCTGAAATAATGGTTGAAATAGGTATTCCAGAAATGATACAAGTAGCGATTGCTGCCAACACATTATAAACACTAAACATACCAATTAAATTCATTTTCACCTCGTAAGAACCGAACGGAGTTGTTATCGTGAACTCTGTTCCTGAGGCGGTCATACGAATACGTGATGCCATAATATCAGCTGAATGGTGAATGCCATATGAGATGATGGTTGCTGAAGTAGACCTTGCATATTCCCTTGAAGCAGGGTCATCATTATTTAATACGGCATATTTTGGATTATCTTTGTCAAATCGATTACCTAAACCAGTGAACAACAGACCTTTTACTCTACGATACTCGTCGATTGTCTGGTGGTAATCCAGATGATCCTGAGTCAAATTAGAAAAAACAGCAATATTAAAATCACAACCATGGACCCTACCAATATCTAGGGCATGAGAGGAAACCTCCATAACTGCGGTGTTTATTTTCTCAGAAACCATTTGCATAAAATACTTTTGCAGCATGACTGATTCTGGTGTTGTATTTTTCATTTCAATGGTTTTTTCACCAATTTTCGTATGCATGGTTCCAATTAAGCCGATTTTCTGGCCTGCTTCTTTAAATATCTCCTCAATTATGTGACTTATTGACGTTTTACCATTTGTCCCAGTAACTCCAATTAGATGGAGATGATGCGTCGGGTGATGGTAAAAAGCGTCAGCCAGCACAGCCATTGTTCTTCGGGTGTTCTTTACCTTGATAACCGGAATGGATACCTGGACTTCTTTTTCAGCAATAATCGCAACAGCACCTTGTTCTTCCGCTTGCTTTGCAAACAAATGGCCATCAAACGTGTTACCTTCTACACAAAAGAATAAACTTCCCTTTCCTACCGCCCTCGAGTCCATTTCAAGAGATGTGATAAGTGGGTTGGCACTCCCTTTTTCCGTAAAATCATGCAAGTTAGCTAATAATTCTTGTAATCTCATCATGAATTTTACCATTTCCCCTCGAAAGATTTACTCTGTCGAATGGGCACCAGATTAACATGTTACTCCAGACTTACGTTGTTGTCTAGTACCCTATTTACCTATTAGACATTTAACAAAAGGACACCTTACAAAAAATTTTATTCCTCTATATTAAAGGTATTCCTTTTTATAGAAAAAAGAAGCCAAAAGGGGAATCCTTTGGCTACTTAATTCTTATCTTTCGATTCTTTTTTATCTGCGCCTTCCCCGAAATGGATTCGTAATGTTGTTCCTTCTTGAACTCGTTCACCAGCATTTGGAGCTTGGTCAACGACAACATTTCCTTCACCACTTATATCCAGTTTTATATTCATTAATTGTTGTTGCAGTTCCTGTTTAGTCAAACCAATCACATCAGGAACTTCAAGATATTTTTTATCGGTCCACAATTTGATCTCTTTCTCGATTTGATTGTCACGCTTTTCAATACCAAGCAACGGTAAACTTTCACGCATAATGTTTCCAACGATTGGCGCTGCTACTACCCCACCAAATTGCACAGTACCTTTAGGATTATCTACGGCAATGTATACGACAATTTGCGGGTCATCTGCCGGTGCAAATCCAATAAATGATACGATGTGGTTATTTTGTAGATAGCCGCCACCTTTTTTCGATTTTTGGGCTGTACCTGTTTTACCACCAACACGATAACCATCCACATAAGCTCCACCACCAGAACCTTTGGCAACAACATTTTCAAGCGCAAAACGTACCTGTTCAGATGTTTCTTCTGAAATGACACTCCTTACAGCTTCAGGCTCATTCCGTTTAACGACCTGACCTGTTATAGGGTCCACCCATTCTTTAGCCACATATGGCTTATATAAGGTCCCTCCATTTACCGCCGCAGCTACAGCCGTGACCTGTTGAATCGGTGTGACGGCTACCCCTTGACCAAATGCTGTTGTAGCTAACTCTACAGGACCGACATTTTCGGGTTTAAATAGAATACCTGTCCCTTCTCCTTGAAGATCAATTCCAGTCTTTTGTCCAAATCCAAAATTCTTTATATACTTAAATAAGGTATCTTTTCCTAATCTAGTACCTAGTTCTACAAATCCTGGGTTACATGAATTTTGAACGACCTCTAAGAAGGTCTGATGCCCATGTCCGCCCCTTTTCCAGCACTTAAGTGTTGCTCCCCCTACTTTAGCAAAACCGGGATCAGTAAAATGATCATTCTCTAAGTTGACTTTTCCTTCCTCTAAGGAAGCTGCAAGTGTAATAATCTTAAAAGTTGAACCAGGTTCATACGTACTCCAAACTGGGAGGTTACGGTTATATACCTCTTGTGGGACATTCCTAAAGTTGGCTGGATCAAAATCAGGTCTTGAAGACATCCCTAAAATTTCTCCATTATTTGGATTCATCGCAATTGCTATAATTCCATCAGGGTTATATTGTGCTTCAGCATTATCAAGTTCCCGTTCAATTACGGTTTGAATTTTTGTATCAATGGTTAGCCTCAAATCCAAACCATCCTTCGGAGGTGTATAATCATCTGCGATATCTGGCATTCTTCTACCTTTCGCATCTGAGTAAAACTGAACGCTTCCTTCTTCACCCTTTAATTCTTCATCATAACTTTTCTCTAGTCCTGTTAACCCTTGATTATCGATACCAGCAAAGCCTAATACATGAGAGAGGTAACTGCCAAAAGGATAATGACGCTTTGAATCTTCCGCGATGTAAACACCCTTTATCCCAAGTGCACGGACCTCATTCGCTTTTTCATGAGAAATTTTTCTACCCTCAGGATTGATATATACCTTTGACTCATTTTGGGTTATTTTTTTAAATGCTTTCTCTTTTGACATATTTAATACTGCAGCTAATTTTTCTGCTGCCTCAGCAGGGTTTTCGATTTGTCTAGGAACAACTAAAACTGTCGGAGCACTTTGATTGGTGGCGAGGACAACATCATTGCGATCGAGAATTTTTCCTCGTTCAGGTTCAAACGGAATGTCCCTACTCCAAGAATCTTTGGCTAGTGCAGTCAGCTTTTCTCCTACAAAAAATTGAACATAACCTAATCGAACATCAATAATTAGAAATAATAAAAACCCTATAAATAGTACTATTGACAACCTTCTTCGTACTGTTACATTCGAAACTCGCATATTGTTGTACCTCCTATTGAAACGTAAGCGCCTTTTAAAAATGAAAGTCTCTTTAAAATCCAAGGCTCGTCTAAATATATGCTCGTACAGGAATGAATAGAACGAAAGGGTCGTCAATGAATTTCTTATAAACAAAAAAGGAACTGAAAAATCAGCTCCCTTATTGTTCTTTCTCACTATTCTCTTCTTCAACCGGTTCTTCTCCCGGTGTATTTGGTGTTTCAAGATTTACGGTTAACTTATCCCCATCTTTTAAAATGGATCCTGGCTCTAAGCTTTGTTTGACAACATAACCATTACCACTATAAGATGCTTTGATATTCGTTAAATCTGCTAACATCATGACGTCCCGTAAAGACCAGCCCGTCATGTCCGGAAGTGTTGCATCTTGGTCGGTACGAAGGAATATATGCTCATTCGGAAGAACTTTTTCACCTTGTTTCGGAATCTGAGCAATAATTTTCTTTCCATTTCCAATCACAGTCGCTTTAAGATTTTGTTTTTCAATCGCTGCTATTGCCTCTTCTTTTGATTTCCCTGCATAAGAATCAGTTACTATTTCTTGATCTACATTCTCATTATTTTCTGGACTTTGATCAGTTGGTTGAATATTTAAATACTGTAGGCTATTTTTCATAACATGATTGAATACAAGGGCAACTGGCTCGCTGCCAATGTCCGTATCTTTAAGTTCTGGTTGTTGAACCGCTACATAAACAACAAGTTTCGGGTTATCCAGTGGGGCCATCCCAAGAAAGGAATATAAATAATTTCCTCTTCCATATAAATACCCACCCTGAGGACTAGGAATTTCGGCAGTACCTGTTTTTCCTGCCACTTGATAACCTTCTAGATTATATTGTCTTCCTGTTCCATCCGTTACCACTTTACCTAACAAATCTAACACATGCTTAGCAGTTTCAGCTGACACTGGTTGACCTGCTACTTTAGGCTCATGGTCCACTACCGTTTTATTCGTATCAGGGTCAACGATTTTATCGACAACATACGGTTTCATCATCTTTCCGCCGTTCGCAATGGCTGTTGCGGCCTGGACCTGCTGTATTGGAGTAACAGAAGATGCTTGTCCAAATGCTGTTGATACTTTATCAATCTCCCATTTAAAGTTTATCTTATTCTCAACTTCGCCTTCTAAATCAATCCCAGTTGGTCGGTCAAGACCAAAACGACCTAAATACTCCAATAATTTATCCGTACCTAATTGTTCATTTGCAATCTTTGCAAATGAAACGTTTGAAGATTTAAGTACGCCTTCATCATAGGTAATCGAACCCCAACCTACCCTGTTATGGTCACGAATGGTTTCTCCACCCACAGAGTAGCTTCCAGAAGCGAATTTTGCATTCCCATTATAGACTCCCTCTTCTATCGCTGCTGCCAATGTGAATATCTTCATTGTTGAACCTGGTTCATATGGATAGGCAATCACATCATTTAAGTAATTTTCGATATTTCTAACATTCGGGTCAAAGCTTGGTCTTGTTGACATCGCTAAGATTTCACCGGTCTTTGGATTAGCAACAACACCAATCACTTTTTTCGGCTTATATTCCTTAACAGCCGTGTTCATGGCGTCCTCTAAGAATGTTTGAATTGTTTGGTCAATTGTTAAATAAACATTACTTCCATTATTGGGAGCTACTATCTGTTCTTTAGCGTCAGGAAGCTTATACCCTTTTGTATCACTTTGAAATTTCATATACCCATCTTCTTCACGAAGATATTTATCGAAGTCTTTTTCAACACCCAACATCCCGACAGTATCTGTCTTTTTTGTTTCCTTGTCAGTTACTTTACCGGCATACCCTACAAGATGTGAGGCAAACGTCCCATTCGGATAGTAGCGTTTTGATTCTCGTCTAAACGCGATGCCAGGCAATTCTAATGCTTCAATTTCTTGCTTGAGTGATGTACTAATATCGCGACCATTCGTACCAAACTCTACCTGTTTTCGATCAGGCTTTGTTAAGATTTTATACATTTCGTTTTCATCCATTTTTAAGAGCGGCGCAAGCTTGCTTGCCGTTTCTTCAGGATCAACTACATGTTTCGGATTATCTTCGTCTACAGTTAGTTCTTCGTCGAGGATTGCGACCACTGTATAAGAAGAAGTGTCCTCAGCAATTGGATTCCCATTGCGGTCATAAATAGCTCCTCGTTTTGCTTCAATTACTCTTTGTTTAGTATATTTTTCTTCTGCTAATGCCGCTAAAACAACACCATCAACCTTACCCGTACCTTGGATATACACAAATCTTGCCATCAATGTAAAAAAGAGCAAAGCAAATATTATACTAATAAATGCTGCTCCTCTGTTTATATTGTTATTTTTAACCTTTATTTTCATAATTAGTTTCCTTGAACCACTTTAACGTTATTCTCATTTAAAACAAGTCCAAGCTCTCTCGCTTTTTCCCATAAGCGCTCATATTCGCTTAGTTCTTGAACTTGTACATAAAGATCATTGTTTGTTTTTGTTTGTTGAGTAATTGATGCTTCGATTTGCTGAATTTCGATATTTGTTTTGTAGATGGATACTTGGTTAGATATGATATGAATTGCGCAGAATATCACAGCTACAGAGAATATTATCCCTAATAACTTTTCCCCTAACGAAAATCGAAACTTCTGTCTTCTTTCCGGTCGTGTCTTTGGTGCCTGATTTGGTTGATAGTTTTCTGTTTGTCTAACTTTGTATGCTAAATTACCCATCATATCCCTCCTTAAGTATCTCTTCTATTTATTAATGAATGAAGCCACAAAACTCAAAGTTTCTCTGCAATCCTTAACTTTGCAGAACGGGCCCTTTTGTTTGCCTCTAATTCTTCTTCTGTAGGTAATATCGGTTTTCTTGTGATAAGTTTTAATGTAGGTTTATATTCATCCGGTATAATTGGAATCCCTGGTGGTAGAGGTGGACCTTCACTCGCCTTTTTAAAGGCAACCTTACAAATCCGATCCTCCAGTGAGTGGAAGGTTATGACACTTACTCGCCCACCTGTTGCCAAAAGCTCAATTGACTGGTGAATAGCATCTTCAAATACCTTTAGTTCATCGTTTACTGCAATTCGAATCGCTTGGAAAATTCTTTTCGCTGGATGTCCGCCGGTTCTTCTAGCCGCAGCAGGAATTCCCTCTTTAATTAACTCAACCAATTCTCCTGTCGTTTCGATTGATTTCTTTTCTCTTGCAGCCTCTATTTTTCTAGCAATTTGTTTGGAAAATTTTTCTTCACCGTATTGAAAAAAGATTCTTACCATTTGCTCATATGACCAATTGTTGACAACATCATAAGCTGATAATGTTGAATCTTGGTCCATTCTCATATCAAGTGGTGCATCGTGGTGATAGCTGAATCCTCTTTCCGGTGTGTCTAATTGTGGTGATGATACCCCTAAATCAAACAGAATTCCATCAACTGCCGTTACACCTTGTTCATGTAATTTCTCAGTTATGTGTGCAAAATTACTTTTGATAATGGTAACAATGTCACCATATTCCGCAAGCTTGTCCTGTGCATTTGCAATTGCAATATCGTCTTGATCAAATGCATATAGCTTACCCTTGTTTGAAAGCTTTGAAGCTATGTATGAACTATGTCCTGCACCACCAAGTGTGCAGTCTACGTATATTCCATCTGGACGAATCTTCAATCCATCAGCAGCCTCTTCTAATAGAACGGTTTTGTGTTTGAACATGTTAGCACCTCTTATTTCAGTAATACACTTATTTTATACACAAGAGTTCATTCAAATGCGCCTTGGCGTATTTGCCGCCCGATTTTTTAGGCCCACACGATGTGGGTCACAAAGACGTTGCCACAGGAAGTGGCGTTCTTAGTCTTTGATCTCTTGATTGAAAAACTACCTTTGAAAAATCGTGGCATCCGCCGGAGGCTATAACTTTATTCAGTCTGGGTTTGAATCCTCCCAAAATATTATACTAATAAAGCATTCATCACACCATACAAAAAGTGAATCCTGCTGAATAAAGTTATATATCAAAACCGATCATATTTTCAGCTATATCAGAAAAAGATTCTTCGGAAGCAGCGAAATATTCTTCCCACTTCTCCTTACTCCAAATTTCAATACGGTTTGATACCCCAAGAACTACGCATTCCTTCTCAAGCCCCGCGTATGAAACTAACGGTGTTGCAATATTTACTCTTCCTTGTTTATCCAGTTCACATTCAATGGCTCCAGAAAAGAAAAAACGTGTGAACGCTCGTGCGTCTTTTTTAGTAAGTGGGAGTGTTTTTAATTTTTCCTCAAGTATCTTCCATTCTGATTGTGGGTAACCGAATAAGCACTGATCTAAACCTCTAGTTAAAACAAATGTTTCTCCTAGGTTTTCTCGAAACTTAGCAGGTATAATCATTCGGCCTTTCGTATCAACAGTATGATGGTATTCTCCCATGAACATATCTATTGTCCCCACTTTCTGACTTTATCTTACCACAATCCCCCACTTTCCACCACCGGTTTTTATAATATTTTTCCAAATCAAATAAACCTTGGTTTACTTGCGCCCGATTTTTTTCGTGCTTGCTCGAAAAATTACCTTTGAAAAATCGTGGCATCCGCCGGAGGCTTTTATTTTAATCAGCAAAAGTTACCTACTTTTGCTGATTAAAATAAAAAAAATCCCCGGAATTCCGAGGATTTTCGTCATATTCTACATTTTTACTACTTTATGCTTTCCGTTAAATTCAAACGGAAGTGCTAATAAATCTTGGATAAAGTCATCTCCGTATTTGTTTAAATAGTAAAAAACATTCCAAACTCTCTCCTGTGGGGAGCCAAGTGGTAGAAGAGATTTTTCAATTCGGTTAAAACGATTCAATTCAATTTCATTACGGTTTAAAATACTTCGGTTTATTGTATTCTTCACGAAATCAAGCTGCGATTGAATGTTTTGAGCATTTTTTAAAAGAAGATCCCCTAATCCAGAATCAACTTCAAGCCCCACTTTTCGTATCTTCTTATGAATTTGCTCTACTTCTTTTTTCGCAACGAGGATAACTCCGTCCACATCAGCTGTTTGTTGTTCCAACCATGCCTGTTTCACTTTTGAAAGTTCTCCAGATAGGGTAGCTTGAATCGTTAGTCCCACTTCTTCGATATTAGACTCTATCGCCCTTTCAACAATTGTCATCATGAGTCTTGGTACAACAGGAGGCATCTGAATCTCCATTACAGCAAACACCTTTTTTAACTCGGCCCAGTATGAAACCTCACCAGGTCCAGAAATAAAAGCTAGTGTTGGAAACAAGAACTCCTGCATAACTGGTCTAGTTACTACATTGTTACTCAGAAATTCTGGTTGTTTCTCAGCAACTTCAAGCAATTCGTCTCCACAAAGTATACATTCATTGTTTTTCCCGCTAAACACATCATGTTCCAAATTATACTCAAGTAAAATACGTTCATCATTTTGGGTATAAAAAAGGTTTGCACTCGACTCGTTCATTTCAATCATTTTTGGGTATTGATTAGATGACAATACCTCTTGCTGAAGCAACAATCCATCATGGATCTCTCTATTTTTTTCAACCATTTTTCTTAAGAATTGAGATTGAATGGTTCTAATTTCTTTTGAACCTGAATCAACAAGGATAAGACCGGTTTCTCCAAAAAGATCATTAATAATCTGCACAAAGAAATCAACATAGGTCTTTGATTTTTCCGCAAAACCGGTTAAACGTTCCAGAAGACGATTCGTATGGTTTGTTTCACCATACGTCTCGAAGATTTCTTCTATCCATTCTAAAAAGCCCACTTGTTCAATCTCAATCGATGAAACCATTGTTCTACGGTTGTGATATTGTGGAACAGTCCTTTTTCGGATACCATTTTGCAGGTTTACAAAGAGATGATTGATTTCCGCAAAATCATGGTCCTCTCCCGCAATCCAAAACACTGGTAAAACCGGTACATTTAATTTTCCCTCTTGCTCTTTTGCAAGTTTTATAATAGATACGATTTTATGAATCGTATATAATGGCCCAGTTAAAATTCCCGCTTGTTGCCCACCAATCACCACGACGCTACTTGGATCAAGTAGCTTGTTAATATTGTCGAGCGTGTGTTGATGATAATTGAATCTTTTATTAAAGATAAGCAAATGCTCAACAAGTTTTTCACGTTCAAAATGCCTTTTTTGTAGGTCCTTTTTTCTTATCTCATAGACAAGGGGAGAATGTATATCATAATCGAAAAATTTCTCTATATCCATTTTATTTAAAAAATAGTCATTGACTAATCGATTTGATGATGGCAAAGAGACATCCAAAACCTCCATAAATTCTTGTTCTTCCTTTCTTATCCAGTATGTATCTTAGATGAGTATAGCACGCTTTTTCTATAAACCAAAAATATTCGCTCATGATGGATTAATTTATGGCTGTGACGAAAATTCGTTGAACCAAGCCGATTAAAAGCAAAAGAAAATAAGCAAATGTAGATGCAAGAAAAACAAATCGCCAAGATTTCTTTAATACTTTCACCGTGTCTATTTCATGACTTTTTCTCCAAGTCACAAATCCAGTCAGCAAAATGGCAATGACAAGAATCAGGATGATTAGCCAAAGCATGCTTTTCCCCACAATTACAAGCAATAAATAATGCACTGCGATGAGAAAAAATACGGTTGTTATATCTACCGAAAGAAAAAATGATTTTCTGTTACTTTTCATTATAAATCTACTAATTAAATAGACTAGTATAAAGCCAAGCACAGGAACTGTAACAAAGGTCGCTGCAATACCGGCAAAAAAATTGATCATTCCCTATCCCCCTCTTCTTTCCATCCCTTTTATAGAATCATATAAAAATTGTGTTATCGCTACTTCCCGCTCTATTTTCTCTGCTTCTGCTAAAACATATCCTAAAATGGCATCAATTTCCGTTTTTCTACCTTCTTCTATATCTCGTAGCATAGATGATTTATTTTGAGCAGTATTTTTACAAATTGTCGTCAAAAGCTCCCACATTTGTTCTTCATTACAAGGTATGACAGACGTGATTTCACGAAATAAAGTCTTCACTTGGTTCTTGAAATACTCATTTTGAAGCAATCTCCCATTCTTAACACCATATAAAGCTGTTAATGGGTTGATGACAGCATTAGCAATCAGCTTTGAAGTTATCATTTTATACCAATCGTTATGAAATTCGATTTGGAACTCCTTGGAGGGTATGTCAAATGCGGGAAACTCCCCTTTAAAAATCGCTAACTTTGTACGTCCAATGCCAGTATGTATGATGGTAGTGTCATTGAATTTTAAAGCACCATGTTCTACAACACCCACAAGGATATTCGTATTTTCGAGTTGATTCATGAAATCAAGATGACCCATTCCGTTTTGTAGAAAACAAACTGTTTGTACCTTTTCTAAGTCTTTGATCTGTGAAAGGACGTCCTTCAATCTGTATTGTTTCACCGCGATGAAAAGGATATCTTCCCCGATTACACTAGCTTTACTTGATACGGCTTGTACTCGGTATGTATTTGACGTATTTTCATTGTCTATTGTTACGCCATTTTGATTAATTTCAGATGCCTGACGTTCAGTTCTCGTATATAGGGTTACATCGTGGTATTCTGCAAGATAGCCTGCAAATAACAACCCGATAGAACCCCCACCAATTATTCCAATTTTCATAGTTCCAACTCCATAGTTTGTCCTACCTTTATATTACCAAAAAGCCCGACAAAATGACTAGATACTTACTATAAAAGGTAGACAAAATCATACCAATACAGAAATAACCCCAAGGCAATTCCTTGGGGTCTAATTATCCTTTTATTTATACTGGATAGACTGGATGTTTTTTCTGGCCGAATTCAAGTTCCTTTGTTTCGTAAGCAGCCAAACGATCAATGAGGACACCTCTAAGCTCTGCAGCTGGAACAATATCATCTACAATTAGCTCAGAAGCCAACTTGTAAATATCAATCGTCTCTTTATACTCTTGTTGTTTTTGTTGAACAAAAGCGACCCGCTCTTTTGGGTCTTCAATTTCATTAATCTTATTCGAATAAACTGCATTAACCGCTGCTTCAGGTCCCATAACTGCGATTTGGGCTGTCGGAAGTGCGACACAGTAATCTGGCTCAAATGCAGGACCTGCCATTGCATAAAGTCCAGCACCATATGCTTTTCGCACGATAACTGAAATCTTCGGTACAGTTGCGGAGCTCATTGCAGCAATCAGCTTTGCTCCATGTCTTATAATGCCTGCCCTTTCAACCTTTGTACCAATCATAAACCCAGGAACATCAGCTAAGAACACTAACGGGATATGGAATGCATCACATAATGTGATAAATTTAGCCGCTTTGTCAGCAGAATCTACAAATAGGACGCCACCCTTTACCTTTGGTTGGTTAGCAATAATTCCAACAGGTCTTCCATCTATACGTGCTAATCCAGTAATTATTTCTGGAGCAAATAGTTTCTTAATCTCATAGAAGCTTCCATCGTCAATGAGGGCATCAATGCCTTCGTACATATTAAAAGGAGCATTCTGATTTACAGGAATGATCTCTTGTAGGCTTTTACCTTCCTTTGGTAATCTCCCTTCCATACAAGAGGGTTTGTTCAAATAATTTGCAGGGAAAAATTGCAAATACTGTCGTGCACTTTGAATCGCTTCCTCTTCATTGGAAGCAAGTACATCTCCACAGCCACTAACTGTACAGTGCATTCTTGCCCCACCCATTTCTTCTAAGGTCACTTTCTCACCAATGACCTTTTCAGCCATTCTTGGAGAACCCAAATACATTGAAGCATTTTTATCAACCATGATCACAATATCGCAAAATGCTGGTATATAAGCCCCTCCTGCAGCTGACGGACCAAATAAAATACATATCTGAGGGATCATCCCTGATAGTTTTACTTGATTATGAAAAATGCGCCCCGCCCCGCGACGATTAGGAAACATCTCAAGTTGGTCTGTAATCCGAGCTCCAGCGGAATCTACTAAATATAATAGCGGTACACGAAGCTTTTCAGCAGTCTCTTGAATCCGAATGATTTTCTCAACCGTCCTAGCTCCCCATGAACCCGCTTTAACAGTTGAATCATTTGCCATTACACATACTTTTTGCCCGTTTATCTCTCCAATTGCAGTAACGACACCGTCTGCCGGAAGGTCGCCTGCTGAATTGTTTGCATATTTTCCATCCTCTTGGTATATTCCTTTATCAAATAAAAGCGCAAGACGGTCACGGACAAATAATTTATTTTGTTCTTTCAGCTTCTGATGGTATTTTTCATGCCCTCCTGCTTCGATTTCTTTGCTTTTTTCTACTAACTTTTGATCCAAATCCTTTGTATGAAGCATTATTACCCTCCTATTCTAGTACAAGTAATACATCGTCTTCGTTTACAAAATCACCGATTTCAACTTTAATGGATGCAACCTTGCCAATCTGTCCGCTTTCTATCGGTATTTCCATTTTCATTGATTCCAGCATGACCACAACCTGGCCTTCGTTTATCTCATCCCCTACGGAAACCATTACTTGTAATACTGTCCCTGCCATACTCGCTGTTATTTCTGACATATTAATTCCCCCTATTAATTGAGATATTTTGTGGTATATTCTCCTTTTAAAAAAGATTCTTCGTTAATAATTCGTTGGAATAAAGGGATATTCGTTTTTATTCCTTTGATTACAATTTGATTCAGATAGTCCTTAGCTGCTTGAATCGTTTCTTTTCGGCTGTTTCCATTCACGATAATTTTTGCAATCATCGGGTCGTAAAAGGGTGTAACAGTTGTTCCTTTTTCATAACCATTGTCTACTCGCACATTTGGAACATTTTCCGGCATTGTATATTCCTCTATTTTCCCTGGAGAAGGGAAAAACTTTACCGGGTCTTCTGCATACACACGAAACTCAATCGAGTGACCTGATGATAGTATGCCATCCTGTGTCAGAGGTAGTTTCTCTCCCCTCGCCACAAGAATTTGCCACTTTACGAGATCCGTATTCGTAATCATTTCCGTAATGGCATGTTCAACCTGAAGTCTCGTATTCATTTCTAAGAAATAGAAATTTTCTTCTTCATCGACAATGAATTCAATCGTACCGGCATTTGTATAGTGCACATATTCTGCTGCCTTTGTGGCTGCATGACATATTTTTTCACGAGTTTCATTAGACAAAAATGGAGAAGGTGTTTCCTCTATTACTTTTTGGTTTCGACGTTGAATTGAACAATCTCTTTCAAAAAGGTGAACAATGTTTCCATGATGGTCACCAAAGATTTGTACCTCTATATGTCTAGCGTTGGGAATGAATTTTTCGATGAACACTTCATCATTTCCAAAATACGTCTTAGCTCTAGTCTTCGTTGCGTGAAACGCTTTTTGTAGTTCTTCCTCAGAATTGCAACAAATCATCCCAATACCACCGCCACCACCACTTGCTTTTAGCATTACTGGGTAGCCATATTCCACTGCAAGCGTACATGCTTCCTCTATTGTTTGAATACCTTCATTACTTCCTGGTACAACAGGGACACCCGCTTCAATCATAGTTTGTCTCGCTTTTACCTTATCGCCCATCAATGAAATAATCGAGGGTGAGGGTCCAATGAAAACCATCGAACGTTCCGCAATTGCCTTCGCGAAAGTTGCATTTTCCGATAAAAACCCATAGCCTGGATGGATTGCATCAACATGCTCCTTCTCGGCAATTTCGAGGATTTTATCCATTTGAAGATAGGATTTCATAACAGGTGCCTCACCGATCCGATGCGCTACAGTTGCGTTTTTTACAAATGGTAATTGCTGGTCCGCATCAGAATAAATAGCGACTGTTTCGATCCCCATCTCATGGCAAGTTTTCATGATTCGTAAAGCGATTTCTCCTCTGTTTGCAATTAATACTTTTTTCAAGATCTTTTCCCCTTTCGTTGAAAGATCAAATCCACCCATCATATAATTTCTACACGTATCTACATAATCCTGCATTTCATTGAAAACGCTTTCTATAATTTTCTACAGAATTTTTTGTATTTTTGTTGTATAATGATTTTATATTCACAATTTCAGTTTCTCTTAGTAGAATCGCAAGGGGGATACAAAATGTATACGGCAAAGGTTGAGAAATTATTAGTAAACTACAAAACACTTGAAGAATTTAAAGCATTTAAAGAATATGGTCTTCAAGAATTATCGATGCTTGAAGACCTTGAATCAAACATTATCGAAAATGATAGCGTTTCACCGTTTTATGGCATTTTCTTTGGAGATAAATTAGTGGCACGTATGAGTCTTTATCGTGTTGATAAAAAATTCAATAAATATTTTGAACCGGCACAAGATTATTTAGAGCTTTGGAAGCTTGAAGTACTTCCAGATTATCAGCAAAAAGGATATGGGAAAGCATTAGTGGATTATGCAAAATCGTATAATCTACCGATTAAAACTAATCCACGTGTGAAATCCGCCGGTTTTTGGGAGAAAATGGGCTTTATCCCTGCATCCTACAATATGGAACGTGACCTTGGAGAAAACCCTCTCCTCTGGTTCCCGGATGGAGTACATGAAATCGACTAATAAATAGAAAAGCGCAAGGCGCACAGCTTTAGGCGACAAGCATAAGACAAGCGCTGACAGAAGGTGTCCTTTACCTTCCGAAGCGATTGGCTTATGACCTCGAGCCGATGGCGCATGGAGCTAGACTCCAAAAGAAGAAAACAGCTGAACATATTGTCAGCTGTTTTCTTTTTTATTTCTCAACTCGTTCCAAATTCCCATTTCGGTCCATTTGAAATTTAACCTTCTTACTTCTTTCATCCTCTTGGAGAACCACCATTTTACGAGCACGCTCCATGATTTCGATTAGGGCCTTATAATCTTCTTCAATTAATTGAATATTATTTTCTAACGTATTATTTTGTGTCTTTAAGGTTTTGACTTGTTCTTGAAGCTTACTTATTTGAGTGTTCAAGTTCCGATTTTCATTTACTACCTTCTGGAACTCACTTTCCGTCTTTTCATATTCTTCAAGGAACCGAATGACATCTCTTAGTTGCAATTCCTGTTGTTCGCTACTTACATTTTCAGTGATCACTGGTTCAGATGAATGATCCTGAAGTTGTTCTCCATTGTTTTGTTTCTTCAATTCCTTGCGCTGTTTTTTGGCAAGTTCAATTCCAGATTTATATTGTTTGCGCACATATGAATTCCATCTAAAACCACAGGCTGCTGCGGTTCGGGATAATGTTCGGCCCACCTCTTCAAATGCACCTAATTGTGTGCCTCCCTCACGGATATGGCGCAATACTACCTCTGCAAGCAATAAATCTTCATCTTGAGTCCATGCATCTTGACGTGTTGAAGTCATATCTTCCCCTCCTAAACTTCTTTTTTATTAATACATATGCATGTAATAGAAAAGATAGACTACTCACACTCTAGCATGGAAATAATTATTCTTTTTGCATGATTTTACGTACTGCTTCTAGATGTTCTTCAGTTACCCACAAAGTAGTACACTCCTTGATCTCCTCAGTTATTCTTTCCTTCAACCTGGTTTCAGACCATTTCCTATTTACTACCTTTTTATATGCATTTACTACTTTAGTATTATGTAAAAATTCTTTTGAAATAAATTCTTCGCATTCCATAATAGAATTGTCCGCCGACAAGATATGTTGGATAAAACCAAGCTCTTTACCAGCTTCACTTGAGAAAATTTCACCTGTTAGAAGAAGGTGATATGCTTTGTCAATCGATACTCTTTCTAATAGGATAGTTGCTCCACCCCATCCGGTAGTAATCCCCTGTTTACCTTGAACAAAGCCGAATCTAGTTCCACGAGATGCTAGTCTATAATCACAGGCAGTCGCGAGCTCACAGCCACCTCCAATTGCTAGTCCGTTCAATAGAGCGATAGTTGGTTTCGTTAAAGTAGCAAGTGAGTATAGAATCATCCCCATCTTACTAAGCATTTGATATGCTTCTTCCTCAGTTTTAAGGTTTTGAAAAACGGATAAATCTCCACCTGAGCAAAATGCTTTTTGTCCAGTACCCGTAATCACTAAAACTTTATCTTCATCATTTTCTTCTACTTCAATGATTGTCTTTTTAAGCCCTTCCATTACTTCATAATCGATTGCATTCCATTTTTCAGGGCGATTGATTGTAAACCAAACGATTCCCTGTTCATCTCGTTTCACTATGTATTTTGACATGTATTTACCCCTTAAGCCTTTTTATCTTATTGTACTGGTAAAAAATTGAGATTGGCAACATTGGATTGAATTACATTAGAAAGTATCCGAGGTGTTTTCTTTGAGTGGGGGATGTTAGAAAGTTATCTAGACAAAGTAAAAAGCGTATCGATAACAATGTCATCAATACGCTTTAACATGTTAACAAATTATTTGTTAACAACTTCTTTTCCTTTGTAAGTACCGCATTCTTTACATACGCGGTGTGCTAATTTCATTTCACCACAGTTTGGGCATGCCACCATACCTGGCACTTGTAATTTGAAATGTGTACGACGTAATCTTTTTCTTGTTTTAGAAGTTCTTCTAAAAGGTACAGCCATTATTCCCACCTCCTTAAAAAGAGTAGATCAAGATGGATTTTATTCGTCTTCGAAGAATTTTGCTAATCCTGCTAACCTTGGGTCAATCTTGTTCTTGTTATCATCTTCACTGATAACTTCCCAATCTTGTCCTGATTGCGGTGCTGCATCTTCAGAGTTCGAATCATCATCACAAAAAATCTGAATTGGTATTTCAAGTAAAATATTTTCCTTGATTAGCGGAAGTAAATCAATTACTTCTCCTTTAACTTGATGAACATCTTCTTCCGATTCTAAGTCAAATTCAGATGTCTGTCTAAGTAAAAACGTTTCAGTTGTTTTGATCTCGAATGGAAATTTTACATCAACCAAGGTTCGAGAACAAGGCAAAATCATTAATCCAGAGATTGCTAAATGAAAGCTTGCTTTTGTGGAGCTGAGATCAGCACGGCCGGTTATTTGTACCGGTGAAATATCTCTAATCGATTTTTCGATCTCCATTAAGTCTCTTACATCAACAGTTTCGTCAATCATTAGACCTTTTCGAGCTAACTGATTTAATTGATTAATTGTCCATTTCAAGTGAAATCACCTCAAGGCAACAAAGGTAATTATAGCTTTGCGGATTACATTTGTCAATATTTTTTCTTTACACTATACTAAATGTGTAGATACTTATCTACTATATCAGCTTTTCCAAAAAAATGATATTTAAAAATAAAGTTTATAATAAAAATGCATAAGGGCCTGGAGAACGCGGAACATCGACTAACTTCAGCCACGTCCTGTGGCAAACTTCGATGTCAGCACTTCCTGTGCAAGTCTGACAAGCACAAGACGGGCCGGCTAGAAGGTTGCTCTTTGACCTTCTTGACGGAACGGCTTGTGACCTCGAGGGGCTAGGCGCTTATGCTAGACATTGTAAAAAGGGTGAAATGATGAAGGCTGTAGGTGTAATTGTTGAATATAATCCATTTCATAATGGACATAAGTACCATCTTGAAGAAACAAAAAAGAAAACAAATTCAGATTGTACGATTGCAGTAATGAGCGGAAATTTTCTACAACGCGGTGAACCTGCCCTCGTTTCAAAATGGACAAGGACCAAAATGGCACTAGAAGCAGGCGTTGACATCGTCATTGAATTACCATATGCGTTTGCCACTCAGAAAGCACAAAACTTTGCGAATGGTGCAATATCACTATTAAGTGCACTTCATTGTGACGAAGTTTGCTTTGGTAGTGAAAATGGAACAATTGACGACTTCCAAAACACTGTGGATTTTATGAAAAAAAATCAGCAATCCTATGATTCCACCACTCGGCAGAATATGAAAAAAGGATATAGCTATCCTAAAGCAGCTTCTCTAGCCTATTCTTCACTTTCAGATAATGATACATACGTTGATTTATCAAAACCAAATAATATTTTAGGCTATCATTACGTAAAAGCTATCTATGATCAAAATAGTAGCGTAAAAGCTGAAACAATTATGAGAACATCTGCCGGTTATCATGATGAAACCTTTTCTCATGAATCCATTGCCAGTGCAACTAGCATTCGCAAAACATTATTTTCAACTGAGAAAAATATAGACCAAATTAATAATTATCTCCCACCCTCAACTTCCAAATGGCTTTCTTCTTATTTTCGAGAGAACCAATTATTCCATCGGTGGGAGGAATACTTTACATTATTAAAATATAAGTTACTAACGTCTACACCCGCTGGATTAGCTAATATTTATGAGGCCGAAGAAGGAATTGAAAATAGACTGCTAGCCCATATTTCAGAAGCAACCTCATTCATGGACTTTATGGAAAAAATCAAAACGAAACGATACACTTGGACAAGACTTCAACGATTATGCGTACATATATTAACAAATACAACAAAAGAACAGCTAAAACCAATCAATGAAAAGCCACTTGCTACCTATATTCGTTTACTAGGCATGTCTCAAAAAGGACAGAACTATTTGAATCACGTTAAAAAGGAAGTAGAACTTCCCATTGTTTCAAAAATGTCGGGGTTTTCGGATGATCTATTTACACTTGATGTAAAGGCAACCCAAACTTATTTAGCGATATTCCCTGAACCACTTCGATCGTCACTTCTACAACAGGAATATGCTACTCCACCGATTAGATATGATGAAGAACACCATAAATATTTATAATAAAATCAGCCGCATCCATTTTGGAAGCGGCTGTGTTTATTTACGTGTTTATTTACTATTCTCATCAAGATTCTCAAGATAATGAAGTGCATCCTCAAAAGTATCTACAGGAACGATTTTCATGTCTGTCTTTATATCTTTAGCGGTTTCTAAAGCTTGTCGATAGTCTGAATCTGCTGCACCATTTTCATTCGGTGCAAAGAATATGTCAACATCAGTGTTATCGGCAGCGACTATCTTTTGCCCAATCCCGCCTATAGGGCCAACCTGTCCCTCGGTATTGATTGTTCCAGTACCAGCGATGCGTAATCCGTGTGTCAAATCCTTTTCTGTTAGCTGATTATAAATCTCAAGTGTAAACATGAGACCAGCCGAAGGACCACCTATTTTTTTCGAATCAATTTTAATTTTTGGATCTGCTACCACTTCGAGATTTGTAATTAATTCAATTCCAATTCCAATCTTGTCAGGATCCTTTGGAAAAGGGGCAAGTAAAATAGAGACTGTTTTCTCTTCTCCATTTCGATCAACCTCAATGTTTATCGTTTCATTTTCTTTTTTATCCGCTACATATTTCATAAATTCTGTATGTTCTTTAATTTGTTTCCCATCAACTGCAAAAATTCGATCGCCTGGCTTTAGCACTTTCTCAGCCGGCATTCCCTCAACAATACCCATTATGTAGACTCCATGGTTTTTTACCGTTACAGGCTTGTTCGCATACTTATAGGCAACCGTAATTGCTGATTCCTGTGAATCCTCCATATAAAATAATTGGCGATTCGTATATTCCTCATCACTCTCATTGTCTCGTCGTACATGATTAATCGGTAAAATTTCATGATACTTTTGGAACTTAGCCCATGCATAGCTAAAAATATTGGCTTGGCCTAGGCGAATCGTCGTTAACATGAATTCCCCTTCTTCTTCATAGCCATTTTCAACTTTAATGATGGGGTCGAGTTCTGTCGCCATTCCTGGTTTTGTCACGTAATATGGGAGCTGGATAAAGGTGCCCAAAATTGCAAGCACCACACCAATTACGAGGGCTTTTAAATACACTTTATTTCTCTTTCTCTTCATTCAATGCAGACTCCTTCCACTTTGCAATTGCCTCTTGGATCATAGGAAGTTGTTTTCTCGTTTCTTCTTCCCCGATTCGGATAATATCCTCAATATTTGTAAAAGCACGTGAACTATAATGTCCTACATGCGGACGGATCATGATATCAGAGGAAAATTCCCCATACTTCACAAGCTCCTTCTGCATAATATCTATACTCTGTAATATTACATCAAATATTGAAGCAACCTCTTCATTTATTTTAACATGTGAGACGTCCACCGCAATAACGATATCTGCCCCCATTTCTTTTGCAACAGAAATGGGAACACGATCAATTACTCCACCATCGACAAGAATTCGACCATCAATCTTTTCAGGCACAAATATTCCAGGAATGGCAATACTTGCTCGGACAGCATCTGCAACTGGACCATTTCGAAACACAACCTTTTCACCTGTTAATAAATCAGTTGCCACAATACCAATTGGAATATCAAGTTGTTCTATATTTTTGCCGTGTGTGAAAACACGTATTAGTTCCTTTACCCTTTTTCCAGCGATAAATCCCATTTTAGGAACGGTAAAATCTAAATAATATTTGCGTTTAAATGCAAGTGCAAGCTTATATAATCGGTCAATATCCAACCCTGCCCCGTAAAAACTTGCGACCAAAGAACCCATGCTTGTTCCTGCGATGAGATGAATTGGAATATTTTCTTCTAAAAGTACCTTAATTACACCTAAATGTGCAAATCCTCTTGCACCGCCAGATCCAAGTGCCAATCCGATTACAGGTTCGTTCATACGAATCATCCCCTAACATTGAAACTATAACAGTATATGAAAAAAGAAATGAAAACTTGTACAAACTTTTGGTCTAAACTTGCCACCTATACACGTATATTTAAATAGATGTACAAACCATCGGTTGATATTTAATGATTCTTTTCATTACACTCACGACGTCAGAACTAAAAAAAGAAAATTGTGAAAACTGTGGGCTCTCTTATTCTATCACTTAAATGAACTAATTGTATAGAAGAGAAGACTTCTGTGGGAGGAGTACCATTGATACGTTCTAGGTTCAAAACAGTAGCAATTGCAGCAGGTATTACCTTACTTACCATTGCACTAATTTATTTTCCAAAGGAATCACTCGAAGCTTCAAGGGTCGGTTTGGAAATGTGGTGGAAGATCGTTTTCCCATCCTTACTCCCTTTCTTGATCATTTCTGAATTATTAATTGGTTTTGGTGTTGTTAAATTTATCGGTGTCTTATTTGAGCCACTAATGAGACCGCTGTTTCGTGTTCCAGGTGTAGGTGGTTTTGCTTGGGCAATGGGTATGGCTTCAGGGTTTCCTGCTGGTGCAAAGCTAACCGCACGGCTTAGACAAGAGAAACAGATTACAAGGGTCGAAGCAGAAAGACTTGTTTCCTTTGCGAATGCTTCAAATCCTCTTTTTATATTTGCCGCTATTTCTGTTGGATTTTTTGAAAATCCAAGGTTAGGAATCTTGCTTGCAGTAAGTCATTATGTCGGAAATCTTTGTGTCGGTTTAATTATGAGGTTCTATGGTAAAAAAGGTGATGAACATACACCTAAAGATGAAGAAAATAAGAGTATTATTGTGAAGGCCTTACAGGAACTGCACCGTACAAGACTTAAGGAAAAAAGGCCGTTTGGTCAATTGTTAGGTGACGCAGTAACCACCTCTATTCATACCTTGTTAATGATTGGTGGATTTATCATTTTATTCTCAGTGTTTAATAAGCTACTTTCTTTAATAAATGTTATTGCGATAATTGGGGCAGGATTATCGTTGTTATTAAAGCTATTCCAATTGCCAACCGAACTTAGCATCCCGCTTATTTCCGGAATATTTGAAATTACAACAGGATCGATGATGACAAGTGAACTAGAACACATCGAATTACTTCCTAAGGTGATTGCAGTCAGCTTTATTCTTGGATTTTGTGGACTATCTGTTCAAGCACAGGTTGCGAGTATACTAGCGGAAACCGATGTGAGTTTTAAGCCATTTTTCATTGCGCGAATAATGCATGGGTTTTTAGCAGGGGTGATCACATTCTTTTTATGGAATCCCCTTTACGTGAAAAATAAAGGCCCTGAAGAAACAACTGGTGTCTTCTCTCCATTGATACCAGAACATGCACCCTTATGGGTAGAAACGGTATGGAATGGATTATTAACTTACGGACCGCTTTTTACCATATTATCTTTATTTTGTTATATCGGTATATATTCCCTTAGAATAAAAAGCCCTCGCATTTAATATGCGAGGCTTTTACTATTGGTATTATCTATATCAAACCTGCTGATTGAAATTAAATTTCTCCTTTAGAGCAAGTTCCACTGGCTTGGGTACAAGCTCTGAAATTTCACCATGATACTTCGCAGCTTCTTTTACAATACTTGAACTTAAAAACGAATATTGGTTATTGGTCATCATAAAAAAGGTTTCGATTTCTTCATTTAAAATACGGTTCATTGAGGTAATTTGCATTTCGTACTCGAAATCTGAAACAGCACGAAGTCCACGTAAAATCGCATTTGCATTTTTCTGACTTGCATAGTCCATCAACAAACCTTGAAAAGATTCAACCTCTATATTATGTATGTCCTTTGTGCTTTCTTGTAAAAGTTCGATCCGTTCCTCTACTGTAAACAAAGGTTTTTTTGACGAGTTATTTAATACACACACGTAAATTTTATCAAATACTTTTGCGCCTCTTTTAATAATATCAAGATGCCCATTTGTTACAGGGTCAAAGCTTCCTGGGCATACAGCAATTCTAGTCATTTCTATTCCCCTTCCCATCCCTCTTCATATCTATAAATTGATACACCAATGATTCCATACTCTTCATGGCGAACTAATTCAAAGTTTCCGATTGACTTTTCGAGTACTACTTCTGAATCATGTTCTGCAATAATAACACCATCACTTGTTAACAACTGATGTTTACTAATTTCTTCAATAAGTTCCGTTAATTTTTGCTGCTTGTAAGGCGGATCTAAAAAGATTACATCAAATTTAATGTCCCGCTTCACGATTGCCTTTAATGCTCGTACAGCATCATTTCTATATACTTCTGCTTGATCCTGAAGGCGACAGGTTTCTAAATTTCCTTTTATCGTTTGAATGGCTTTTTGATCACGATCAACAAAAATCATTTTGTCGATTCCACGGCTAAGCGCTTCAATTCCAAGTCCGCCACTTCCACCGAACAAATCAAGACCAACTCCACCATCAAAATATGGACCGATGATATTGAAGATCGCTTCTTTCACCTTGTCCGTTGTTGGGCGTGTAGACGTTCCTGGTACCGCTTTCAAGTGCAGACCTTTCTTATCCCCAGATACAACCCTCATTACTATCACCACTGTCTATGTAAAATGAATAACATTATCCTACCATAAACATTATCGTTTGTTAATCAATAAAGAAAAATTCTAGGACAAAAGGGCAGCAAAAATTTTACTTCGATAATAAAAATACGCCAGAGCATGTATACACAATTTTCAATTGGTCATAATTAGTAATAACAACATCATTCGAGGATGTTGTTGCCAACCGCGGAGAAGACTTACGTTTCCCCATAAGTTCTTCCTCCGGTTTCTCCTCTCCCTTTGCCTTCTTCCATGTGAACGGTAACGAAAAACATGGAATGGAAGGACCCTGCAAGTGAACTTGCAGGGTTTTTTTGTTTGTAATTGTTAATTCTGATCAAATCGTGATACAGTAAACATGGAAAATATGAAAGTAAGGGGAAATTAGTATGATACAACGTTTTATAGAGTTGGGTGAAGGATACTCTGATATTTATGAACTTCTAGAGCTTATGAAAAATAATAGGGACAGGGTCTCGAAGCTATTTGCCTTTAACACTACCGTTCAAGATAGACAGGTATCCTCTATAGCGGTAGCTTTCCAACCAACTAACCCTGGTAATTTTCAAGCTATCTATATTTGTAGAGAAGGAATTCCGAACCCGGAAATTACACCGAATAAGAGGTACTCTCTCTTTGCTGATTTGGCTAATGATTTTGATTTATCCATTATTACACTTGATGTTAAACCATCCACAATGTTTAGTGAGAAAGAACTTTATTATCAACACTTAATTGGGATTTTAAGAATGAACCGATACATACCACCGATGCAATAAAAAAGCTAATCAAAAGCAAAATGCTTTTGATTAGCTTTTTATAGTCCAATCTTATAATCGTATTCCTTAGCACGATCTGGTTTTCGATTCTCGAATTCAATCTTTAAAAATGGTTTATATGATGGCTCGACTCTTTTTACAAAGGCAAGCGAATTTAACTTTTCTACGATTGAATCGGTATTTTCCATATCGTTATAAAGGACCACGTATTTTAGACGTTTTGATACATAGTGAATATTGCCAAATTTACGCAACATTTTTGAATGCTTTAGCGAATGTAGCCAAACGATAATTCCTTGGCGTTGTCCAATCATAGTGTTTTCTCCTTATTTCAATAACTTTTTTATAGTGTAGCACAATGAGTTAAATTTTTACAATATGAAATAAAGTAGAAAACTTTCTTTTTTCTGAAAATATGGTTGGTATATTCATATTATTTGCTAATCCATTAATGACAACCACATGCTCCGCCGCTACCACAGCCACCGCCACAGCTTGAGATGGAATCAAAATATGGGTTACCTGTTGGCACTTTAATATGTTTTGATACAGCTCCACCTAGTAACACGCTGATTTCATCAAGAACTTTTTGAATATTATCTTCTGCCCTTTTAAATTCAGCAATGGTTTCATGAAGATCTAACTTTCTTTTTAACTCTCTTGTCTCTTTTGAAACCGTTCGAAAATCAGGATGGTATTTCCCGAATCGTTGAACCTCGTCATACTTCTCCTTCATATTCTGAAATTCCGCGATCAGTTTTTGTGCTTCCTTATCCTTTTGTAATGTATATAAACAGCTGCGATATTCCTCAGCTAGTTCAGATTGTAGAATCATTGATGCTAGGCTCTCCGCCTCTTCAAGTATCTCAACTCTCTCAATTGTAGCTATCAAAAAAAACACCTCCATAATCACTATACCATGATTTTTCACGAATCGCATCTTATGGATACATTATTACTTTATTTGAACATGAATCGTGTGGTCTAGATTGTAATTCGTTAAATCATTATGGACGACTTGAATCTTTATGGTATGCTCGCCCTTTGTTAGCCCTTTAATGATAAATGCAGCCGTGGATATCTTTTCTGTCCGTCGACCATCGACTATAACATGTAGATGGCCCTCCCCTTCATTCTTATGGCCACCACTTTGTTTGAAGGTAAAATTAGGGATCAAGCACTCCAGATATACATCATTTCCCCTCACATGGTGATTCACTTGCAGAGTTCGTTCTGGTTTGTTCGCCACGTTCTCGGTAATCGTAGCATCGACCGGATTTTCATCTATATAAACATACAGGAAACTTAGAATAAAAAGGGACAAAACAAACTTGTACAAATTTCTACCACTCCTTTTTTTCCTAGTTTTTCCTATTAGAATACAAATATCCTGCTTTCCCTAAAAAAGAGCGACTCTTAAAGAGTCGCTTTGCCTTTAATCACTTTGTCGCATGCCTTGATACATTTGTAGCATGAAAGAGGCCATTTCTAAAGACTGGTTGAGTTTTTGCACTTTATGTGGAAGGGTCTGTTTAAAATACGACTTTGACTCCATTTCAAGGCTTTGAAAATCATTAGGATTTCTGGTTAATTTTCTGTACCAAACTGGGTTTTGACGTACAAAAATACGAAGTTGTTTTTTTGTTTTGAGGTATTCATAGGTTTCTTTTCGCATCATGCTCTCCCTTCTCGCCTAATCTTTTCGAAAGGCAAACGGTTGAGGAGGTCGGTGCGAAGACTGCCCTTGATTGTGCTTTTCTTCTCCACGAAACTGATGGATGACTGCTTGAATCGTTGAAATGGCTTCACTTACATTTGAGATTTGCTGCTGTATATTATTCATATCGGCATTTTTAAAGGATGAAAAGATCTTCCCAATAAAATCTTCTTTGTCACTTTCTTCTGTCTTACTGTTGTTACTTTTATATTTTTCCCACTTCTCATCATTCTCACCAAGTATATACCAATCTTCATATACTTCCTGCCAGTTAAGTGCTCCTTTACGGACTTCCTGAACCAGAATTGGATGTTTTTTAACAAAAGATTTAAATTCTTGAACGGATGGATGAAGTTTTTTTCCCATACCAATCACCTCTTTTTCATACGATTGCCTACTATAGTTTATCTTTAATAAATTGATTTGTTCGCCCATTTTAAATTGCATTAAGCCCAATATCATTGTTAAAATAAGAATAATAAAAATATTATGGATTTGAGGTAACTATCATGGAAGATCGTATCCTACAAAAATTACAAACATTTTTCGTTGAGGCAAATGAAGAAGAAAAGCAGGCATTAGAACAAGTAATTGATGCAGTAATCCGTAAACAAACAAAACAAAATGGATCTTATATTGGCGCCTTATTACAAACAAGTCGAAAAATCCTTGATGTTCAAACCTATGAAATTACCATTCCTAATACGGAGCTAATTCAAAACCCATTAAAAATCGTCCATGGGGGAATTACAGCAACTCTCCTAGATTCTGCAATGGGGTCAGTAGTTCACCAGGTCCTCCCACATGATAAAGCAGCCGTAACAACTGAAATGAAAATTAATTATGTGGCTCCAGGAATCGGAAAAGAATTACGCTGTGTCGCGCAAATGATACATAGAGGTTCAAAAATATGCGTGACTGAGGGAAGAGTATTCCGTGACGATGGAACATTAATTGCTCATGCAACAGGCAGTTTCTTTATCATTGACCGTCCAAGCAAAAAATAACGAGGTGTAGGAATGGTTACAGCCATTGTTATTCCACTCATAATTGTCTATTTTTATGTACTTTCAAAAAAGGAAAGAAAGAAATATGAGGAAAGCTGGAAAGCTCTTGAGAATTTAAAAGAGGAAGCCGTAATCAAAGGTCGAGTTATCAGTAAGAATGAAGAAAAACAACGTATTATTATCATAAATTCATCCTTGTGACAGAATTAAAAATAAATACGGCCACAGGCATTATTAAAGCTAAACGGATCATTCCACTAAGGGATGGACATTCACCTGCTCAAATTAAAATAGGTGATGAAATTTCGTGTATTGGTGAATGGACAAAGGATCATTTCCAGTTCATCAAATACCAAACCAACATAAATAAAAAGTAAGCAATACACCAAGTTGTATTGCTTACTTTTTATCTACTCCCATTTTTGAATAAAGTTTTGGGTATAGTATTTTTCGTATACCCCAACCCCAAGAAAGTTGTATTCCTCACTTAAAAGAGTCTCACGATGTCCTTCACTATTAAGCCATCCTTCAACAGCTGCAATACCGTCAACATATTTGGCAGCAATATTTTCTCCCGCAAGTTGATAGCTTACCTCTCCATCAGCTAGGCGGTCAGCTAGTCCACCCTTTGTTGGCGAAGTATGGTCAAAATATTCATTCGTACTCATATCTTTACTATGTAAATAAGCAACACTAGCTAACTTTTCATCCACTTTTAGTGGGTGAAGTCCATGTCTAGTACGTATCACATTGGTTATATCTAGGATTTGTGCTGAGTTTCCTTGTTCTACTTCCTTCCATTCTACCTTTGAAACTTCTTTTGCGGACAGTAATTCACCTCGATACGCTAATTCATAGGGACGAAGCTTAATCAGCGTCTCTCCATCTAAAAAACGAATGCTCGAAATCTCATTCGTAAAAGTATCCACATATACTTGTACATATACATTCCCCATCGCAATCAAAGGTCTAGCATTCATTTCTTCTTCAGTTAACTCAAATCGATATGGATTTTTATCCACATTCAAAGAGATTTTAGGTTTTATTAAGCCTTTTGAACGTAACTCTGCAATAGGTTGTCCAATCTTAAATGGTTCAACTTTTACATCATTCCCTGTTCCAAACACGGTAACAACACGGTCATTTTCAATCCCCACCTGGATATAATTTTGTGGGGTAGAGTTGTACACCCACCAATTATAATCATAGGATGAACGGTCTATTCGGTTGGGCTCACCGAGTATTTCTACTATTTTTGAACTCTCCACTCCAATGAACGAATAGAGCCCATCAAATTGATGAATCTCCTTTTGATAGGGTAAAGTGGTTTTTTCAGGATTTACATGGTTCGATAACAACTTATTATCGTTCATTCCATTCACTATTTCTGTTCTTCCGTGTTTAATAGAAATATAATAAATGCTAGAAGCTAAAAGTAAGATAGTAACTGCAATCTTAGCTAATTTCAGAAGAACCACTTCCTAACATCAATCATTTTCTATCATATATATTAAACTTTTCCTAGATTTATGCGTTAAATGAAAGAATAATAAAACAGGCACCAATTTGGCGCCTGTTACTTTAGTGGAGTTGGTCCTGTTCAGATATGTCACTTAATGCTTCTCCTGCATGATTATCTGACATTTTATTTGTTGCCAAGTCACCTAATGATACAATCCCGACTAATTGACCATTCTCAACGACTGGTAAACGTCTAATTTGATATTTTGCCATCAATTCGGATGCTTCTTCAAGCGAAGTATCAGGTGAACATGTTACAAGATTATCACTCATCACATTTGTTACTTGATTGGAGCCTGATCTTTTTTCGGCATACCCTCGTACAACTAAATCGCGATCAGTGATCATTCCGATTAATTTTTGATCTTCTAATATAGGAATTGCACCAACATCTAAATCCTTCATTTTAACTGCTACTTCATACACATTATCAAGGGGCGTACAATATTCAACTTCAGTACTCATTACATCACGAACAGATTCCATTGTATCCTCCTTTTTAGGCACTCACTTTTTTAATCTTATTTACCGATAAACATTTGGGTCCAATAATGTCTTTTTGAACCACCTTCTGCATACCCTACACCAATATGCGTAACATCTCGTTTTAGAATATTTGCTCGATGTCCAGGGCTGTTCATCCACGCGTTCACAACTTCTTGAGGTGTTCTTTGTCCAGCGGCAATATTTTCAGCTGCTGTTCGATAAGAAATCCCAAAGTTTCGCATCATCGTAAATGGTGAGCCATATGTAGGTGAAGTATGGTCAAAATAGTTCCGATCTCTCATATCCACAGATTTATAACGTGCCACACGTGACAGTTCCCAATCAATCTTCAATGCAGGTAATCCATATTTTGCACGTTGTTGATTGGTTAAAGAGATAACCTGATTCTCAACGCTTTTGACATTATCTAGAATTGGAATTGTTACCTTTTGACCCGGATAAATGAGGTTAGGGTTTCTAAACTGCGGGTTTGCTGAAATGATTTCGGACAAACCAACTTGATAGCGTACAGAAATCTTCCATAAAGTATCACCTGGCTGCACGGTGTATGTAGTCGTACCTTGTCCATTCGCAATCATTGGACCACTTAAAATAAAAAATAAACCTGTAACGATTAAAAGAAATTTCTTCATCTTTGTCCCTCCTTTCTATGTTAGTTTGACCAAAACTGAAGAAATTCCACATAAAATAATTTTTTATTTTTCGTGACATATTAATGTCAAACGTTGCAACTTGTATGTTTTCGTACTATTATTATACTGAGAACATATAAATCGTTGTTTGACGGTTTTTGGAGGGATATTAAATGAGATTTGAGAATACGGGGATTGAAAACGTAACAATCGAATTACCAAGATTAACTGACATAATGAGATCAGAAGGTTTTATTCTTGCAGGTCAGTGGGATTACGAGAGAATTACATACGACCGTAAGTTTGAAATTAAAGGTGATATATACTACCTTCGTGTACAAGGTCATGCAGTTGAGGGAGTAATCGAAGAAAATGCAACTGATGCAATCGTTAAATTACTCACACCTTTCGTTGGTAAGTATTATTACCCACATGGTGTCGAATATGGCGAAGATGAAGTTTTCCCTAAAGCATTAGTAGATCAATGTGAACGCATTTTAGCAAAAGTAAAAGAAAATATTGATGCGGTTGTAAACGCATAAGAACGAAAAGTGCAAGGCGCCCGATTATCGGCTCATAACCTCGAGCCAATGGCGACTAGAACTAAACAAATTGCAAGGAAAAAGGAACAGTCGTAACTGTTCCTTTTTTTACGTTGTTGATAGTGGTTGTTTATTAGTAAGACCTTCCACTTTAATTGTAAGACTAGATAAACTGATCCCGGTCATACTTTTTATCTCATGTAAAATCGCTAATTGCAGGAGTTCACATGTCTTTTTTATTTCTAAGCCGTATTCAATGGCGATTTTTACCTCAAGGGCAATCCCTTCTTCTTCATCTTCGATTACAGTAGTACCATTTTTATGAAAGTTCCGATTAAGAATTCCAGAGACTCCATCCTTTAATCCTGATACAATCGTAACCCCTTCAATATCTTCGGCACAAATTGATGCAATCATTGCTAATACATCATTCTTAATATATAGCGAACCATTTTCCAATGATTTTCTTACCACCCCAACCACACTCCTTCTCAATTTCAAGACCACCATGGTTACTCCTACCATATGCAATAAGGAATGAATTGGGCACTAGTCTAGAAAAATTATTCTAATTAAATCACTTTACGAAGTTCCCAAGTTAAAAACTTACCATCCTTCTTTGTACATCTCATACCTAGCTTTTCAAAAAGCTGGATTGATTGATAGTTACTATCACTACATTCCATAAGTACTTTTTTTGCATCCGCTTGTGTAACAAGCCAATCAATTAAAGCGTCCACCGCCTCATAAGTTAATTTTGTTTTTTGATATTCTCTATTCATTGTATACGTCAATTGGACATTACCTTTCTTATCTGGTTTTCCATGAAGATAAATATCGCCAATAATCCGTTTATCGGCATAATTAATGATTAGCCATAATCCCCAGCCATACTGATTTTCATCCTTTTCAAGCTTTTCTATATAAAACGGAAGAATACCTGTTATTAATGGAGATGGCCAATTTTGTGGAATCGTTATAGGTGATCGTTTTTCAAGTTCTTTGCGATGAAAAACTAATGACTTGGCAATATCCAAAGAACATGGAACCAATAATAAGTTTTCTGTAAAGATCTCAATCATCCTTAACACTCCCCTCTAAGAAAGATACGTTATGTGCATAGAATAACAAAATAAAAAGGTGCTCTAGAATATTGTATTCTAGAACACCTTATACATATTACAAACAATCCATTCTACCATTGTTTAAAAACCTAAAATTGCTTTTAACATCGATGTTGTTTCTCCACCCTTGTAAAAGACATACAACAAGAAATAAACCGCTACACCTGTCAAGGCTGTAAAAAACCATATGATGCTTGTGATGGGTCCCAACTTGCGGTGTTTTGCAATCTTGTTTTTAAAGCCAAGGTATAATGTAATCACTCCGAATATTGCTCCTGTTGTTGCCAAGAATATATGAAAAATTAAAAAGATCGTATAATATATCTTAACATCGTCAGGTCCGCCAAAAGAAGTATTTCCGACAAATACCGTTCTCGACATATAGATAATGAAAAAAATCAAAGCAAATATAGCAGCAGTCGTCATCGCTTTTTTATGTGCATCAATTCTTTTTTGTTTAATTAAATACCAACCGATGGCAACTGTTAGTGCACTCAAAACAATAAAAATGGTGCTCACTGTAGGCAGAATCGGTAAATTCATAGTTAACCTCTCTCACATCGTTCTCTCTATATTTTTTATTAATTTGTTTGGGGCTTGAGTAATTGCTCGTCAAGTATTTTTTCTTCCTCACGTTCCTTACGAACCCATTCAAAGAATACTTTCGCTAGTAAAATCGCATAAACAAACTCTTGAATAATTTTCATAACAACGCCACCAGTACGTTGGTCTTCGAGTGGTGGCATGAAATTAAACATCTCTGGTCCAGTAAGATTTAAACTGGCTAGCATAGAGGCTGGTACACAGAGTTCTAGAGCAGTTACCCATGAACCAAGCTCTGTATATGTTGAATACATAGCTACATCTGAAAAAATAATAAGTGCACAAGCAGGTGTTAATAACATACCGTCAGCAAAAATGTAACCAACTTTTTTAAGTCCACTCAACGTGTTCCACTCTTCTAATTTATTAATTAAAGGCCACCACATAAAGAAAGCAGCAATAAAAATAAAAGTCGTTGTTGCAGCATGAATGAACACGTTGGTTTTTACAAAGTCAAAAATGAGTGGGATATGATATAAAGAAAATGAACCGTTAAATACAACTAAAGCAATTAAAGGCTTTGTGAAAAAACTAAAAAGTGGCTTTATAACTTTGAGATTTATAAAGGTTCTCCATAACCAACTAGGTACACCCAAAATAAAAAATGTCGGTACTATTAAATAAAGTGTAGCCATTTGTGTCATATGAGCAGTCATGGTCATATGGCCTAGTAAATCAATCGGACTTCCTTTACAAAAATAAAGAAGTGCAATTCCGATCACAAATAAAATCTTTGTTTTAATCGACGTAGGTTCAGAATGAGCAAATCGATGTCTCCAAGGACCCACTATCATAAAATATAGAATTGTAATGACTAAAAGCGAAACTAAATAATAGGGACTCCATAATGCCCGAAAACCAAAGATATCTATAGACATCTCCATCTCACCCCTCTTAATAATATAAACAATGTAAACATACTATTAATTATACCTCTAGGGAAATAGCCATGCAAACAAACCATTTATGAACATTTAGTGTCTAAAAAAAGAAAGTCGGTTTTTACACCGACTTTCTCCGATTCTTACCACCAAATGATTGTCATAAAGCATAGAACAGTAACAGCAGCTATTAATATTCCTGAAAACATGAACATTTTTGGTGCTTCATGTCCTTTATGATTCATGTGCATGAAGTAATACAATTGTAAGATAACCTGAATTACAGCTAATAGAAGGATAAATGGTACTACAAACCAAGGTGAAAATTCACCATATCCAACTGCAATAAAGGCAATAATAGTAAGGAATATCATGAGAGCAAAAGAAATGACATGGTGCTTCATTTCTTCCGCACTTTTTCTTCTACGATAGGCTAAATCAACATTTGTATTATTAGAATTATTTGCCATGTGTTTATCCCACCATTCCCATTAGATATACAACAGTAAAGATGAACACCCACACTACGTCAATAAAGTGCCAGTAAAGGCTAAAGACATAAAACTTAGGTGCATTATACAAGTCTAATCCACGGTTCGCGTTTCGAATCATAAGTGCAAGAGCCCAACAAAGTCCAAATAGTACGTGAGCACCGTGAGTTCCAACTAATAAATAGAAAGCAGAACCAAATGCACTACCTGTGATTGTATGACCTAAATGTACATAGTGGTTAAATTCGTAAATTTCCAATCCTAGGAAAGCTGCACCAAGTAGTACAGTTAGCCCCAACCAAAGTTGCATTTTCTTAAAGTTAAAGTTCTTCATATGGTACATAGAGTACACACTTGTTAAAGAACTTGTTAAAAGAATCATTGTCATCGTAAAAGCAAGTGGTATTTCAAATAAATCCTGTGACGATGGACCTGTACCATTACTCTTGTTTAATGCTAAATAAGTTGCAAAGAGGGAAGCGAATAAAACTGTTTCGCCTCCAAGGAAGAGCCAAAAACCGATAAATTTATTTTTTCCTTCAAGGGTCGCTTTCTCAGGCTCTGCAGGAAAAGTTTCAGCTGTTAATTTTTCTTCTACATGCATTATGCCTCAACCCCTTTCTTGTCATCATCATCCATTAATTCTTCTTTGTGAATGTGGTATCCATGATCATCGATAATTGAGCGTAGTAGCATCGCACCAAAAGTAATGATTCCTCCAATAATCATAACTGGAACTGACCAGCTAACACCATCTGGATGGTGTAAGAAACCGAATGCTGCAACAAATAGTCCTAAAGAAATGATGAAAGGCAGGATTGAACTGTTTGGCATATGAATGTCTCCAAGTGGTTCTGCTGGAGTCATCTCTTTCTTGCCTTGCATTTTTTCTACCCATAAAGGATCTAATCCACGGACTAAAGGTAATTGCTTAAAGTTATACTCCGGTGGTGGTGATGAAATAGCCCACTCTAGAGTACGGCCATCTTCCCATGCATCAGCTGTTGCATTTTCTCCTTTAATTGATGTGATAACAATATTATAAAGAAGAACAATTACACCTAATGCCATGAAAATAGCACCAATAGAACTGATTAAGTTTCCAAGTTCCCAACCATGGTTTGGTAAGAATGTGAATACACGACGTGGCATACCCATTAAACCAAGGAAATGTTGGATAAAGAATGTTAAATGGAAACCAATTAGGAATAACCAGAAAGTTACTTTTCCAAGAGTATCGTTAAGCATTTTTCCAAACATTTTTGGCCACCAGTAGTGTGCCCCTGCAAATACTGCAAGTACAACCCCACCTACGATTACATAGTGGAAGTGAGCAACAACGAAATAAGAATCATGGTACTGATAGTCTGCTGGAGCAGATGCTAACATAACCCCTGTTACTCCTCCCATGATGAATGACGGAATAAAAGCAGCCGCATATAACATAGGTGTTGTGAAACTTAATGAACCGCCCCACATTGTGAAGAGCCAGTTAAAGATTTTAATACCAGTCGGTACAGCAATTGCCATAGTAGCAACCGCGAAAATTGCGTTCGCAATTGGTCCTAGACCAGTTGTAAACATGTGGTGAGCCCACACCATGAATCCTAAGAAACCAATTAATACTGTTGCGAATACCATTGAAGAGTATCCGAATAGTCTTTTTCTTGAGAATGTAGCAAAAATCTCAGAGAAAATACCAAACGCTGGAAGAATTAAGATATAAACTTCTGGGTGACCGAAGATCCAGAATAAATGCTCCCAAATAATTGTGTTTCCGCCCATTGATGGAACGAAAAACGCAGTACCAAAGATACGGTCAAACATCATTAATAACAACCCTACAGTTAATGGAGGGAATGCAAATAGTATTAATGCTGATGCAACAAACGTAGTCCATGTAAATAATGGCATACGCATATAAGTCATACCAGGTGCTCTCATTGTGATAATAGTCGCTAAGAAGTTAATTCCACCAATTAAAGTACCGATACCTGAAATTTGAAGACCTAGTACATAGAAATCAATACCGTGACCTTCGGAGTGTAATGCAAGTGAAGCGTATGAAGTCCAACCTGCATCAGGTGCGCCACCCATAAACCAACTTAGGTTTAAGAATACCCCTCCAAAGAAGAATAACCAGAAACCTAAAGCATTAACAAATGGAAAGGCAACGTCACGTGCACCTATTTGAAGGGGCATGACGGCATTCATAAATCCTAATAAAAGCGGCATGGCTGCCAAGAAAATCATTGTTGTACCATGCATTGTAATGATTTCATTGAAAAAACCAGCAGTTACAAAATTATTGTCTGGTACAGCAAGTTGAATACGAATAATAAGAGCTTCGATTCCTCCTAAAAGGAAGAAGAATCCACCTGCTATTAAATAAAGTTTAGCAATCTTTTTATGGTCAACGGTTGTTAAATAATCCCATAAAGTAGCGCCAAATCCTTTTTTCTGAGCTACAGTACTCACAATGTGACCTCCTTATTCAATTATTTCTTATCTTAATCTTCGACACTAAGGCCCATTAGATATTCAGCTAAAGCATCTAAATCTTGTTCAGATAAAGCTTCGTGATCGTAAGTTCCTGTCATGCTGTTACCTGGCTTAATTGATTCAGGATCCTTTAACCAATCTTTTAAGTTATCTTTGTTGTATTCTAATTTACCAGCAATGCTAGAGCGATCCCCAAAGTTAGCTAAGCTTGGTGCAGTAGGACGCTTTTCACCTGGGTTAATTGCGTGACATGAAATACAGCCGTTTGCACTGAATAATTCCTCACCAGCTTTTGCAACATCATTTGCAGGAACATGTTCTGCATCCTTAGCTACAACCATATTGTCAATCCACTGATCAAATTCAGCACGTGGAACTGGTTTAACTTTGAAATCCATTAATGCATGGGAAGGACCACAGAGTTCCGCGCACTTACCATATAATAAGCCGCCAGCTTCTTCAGTACTTTCAGAGTCAAACTCTAACCAGAATTTGTTTGTATTATCTGTGTTTGTATCAAGTTTTCCACCAGCAGCTGGAATCCAAAATGAATGTTTAACATCAGAAGAAATAAGTTCAAAATATACTTTTTCATCAGTAGGAACTATTAACTCTTGAGCAGTTACAATACCATGATCAGGGTATTCAAATTCCCACCAATATAAATTTGCAGTTACTTTAACTACTACTGCATCCTCGTCTCTTGTTCCTTCTTCCATTGCTTTTACGTCAGCTAATTCAAATGTAGCAGATACTGTTGGAACTGCTAATACTAAAAGTAAAAGAATTGGAATAACAGTCCAAATGATCTCTAAAGTGTGATTTCCTTCGACTTGCTTAGGAATCTTGTTTTCATCACCTTTTTTACGTCTGAATTTTACTAAGGCAATAACGAAGATAATTGTAACTATTGCAATAACGATTACCATGATCAATGTAGCTAGGATCATTAAATCGTACTGCATTTTCGCAACTTCCCCTGCTGGGGTAAGTGCAGAAACGAATGGTTCCCCACACCCTGCTAACAGCAGCGCCATGAAACTAAACAGTGTGAACAAGCGCACTTTTGGTAGCCATTTTTTCATAGCTTAATCAAACCCCTCTTTCAATAATATTTTGCTACTATCTTTATTGATAAAGATATTAAATCCTTCTACTTGATAGAGAAGAATTATTTATATTTTGAAACCCACTTACACTAATGTAACGATTATCATTGTTACAAACATAATCGTTAAGTAGTTAAGCGAGTATACAAACATTTGTTTTGCCCATTTGATATCATCTTTCTTTTTAAAACCACTAATACCAAGGACTAACCAACCGATATTTAGGACGGTTGCAATTATTACAAATATGCCGCCTAAAGAAAACATATAAAAAGGAAGTGGAAGCAAACAAAGTACCCAAATCATGATTTGTCTCTTTGTCATTGCAAACCCGTGTACAACCGGCAACATAGGAACTCCTGCTGCACGGTATTCTTCAACTCGTCTCATCGCAAGTGCTAAAAAGTGAGGCGGTTGCCAGATAAACATAATAAAAAACAAAAGCCACGCAAGTACGTGTAAGTCTGGATCAATCGCTGCCCACCCAATAAGAGGAGGTACAGCTCCAGATATACTTCCGATTACGGTATTAATTGTATATCTGCGTTTTGACCACATTGTATATAAAACGATATAAGAGAAAACACCAATTAATCCAATCACTGCAGCAGTAACTGTAGTAAGAAGTAGAAATCCAGTTCCTATTAGTATGAGTATTAATCCCAATACTAAAACATGTTTAGGATTAATTCTACCGGTTACAGTTGGACGTACTTTTGTACGTTCCATCACATGGTCAATATCTCGATCATAGTAATTATTCACCGCACAGGAACCAGCTATAACCAATGCAGAACCAACTAGCGCATATATAACGATATCGATTTCCTGCAAAAAGCTTTGACCCGTAAAGAACAAGGCAAGCCATACACCTGTAAAGGCGGTTATTAAGTTGGAATTTACAATCCCAATTTTAATGATTGCTAGGAAATCCTTATAGGCAGTGGTTTGATATTCCTGATCACGATTTTTTTCATTCTGTATTTTTTCATCTGCACTAAGTACAGACCTTGTCGTCGTCATCATGAAGCCTCCTTATTTTATTAACGATACTTTCAAACATTGCTAACAGCAATCTCATCAGCCTCATTCTTTTCAATTAATGTGATACCATCATTCTGCACTATCTTCAATCTTAAAAAACGCAATTATAAAAATAAAGCGTTTTCGAGATGTGAGGTATGTATGAAAAGTACAAGTTTTATGTTATCTAGTTTATTATGTTGTAGATATTATAAATTATATTAAAAAATACCCTTTCTGTATATTAAATCACATTTTTTAGTTTTTTTGTGAACATTTCGTTAATAATTTATGACTTTTTTGTGACCTTCAAATGACCGCAAAACCGCTATTTAAACACTATTATCACTATATTAATAGTGTTAATCCATTGTTTACAGGTACTTGTCGAAATTTAAAACAATTCCCCTATCTATTTCTAGCAAACTCCTTCATATTTTTCAACCTTTTTTACTACAATAATAAATTTTTTTCGATTTCGTGTGGGTTGTAAACAAATCGTAAATTGTGTAATATCGATAAGAGTGTTCCTTTGAAATTTATCTATTCTTTAGGTATGATATATATCGTAAAAAATAAAGGTAGAATTTAGGGATATCTGCAAAGTAAAGTTGAATACTAGAAAATGCTATAGTTTTATAAAAGTAAGAAGGTGATTTTTTGAGCCGTTCATTAAAATGGTTATCGGTTTTAACAACGATCGGTATGCTATTTGTGTTAATCGGTGGTGCGCTTGTAACAAAAACAGAATCAGGAGCTGGTTGTGGAGATTCATGGCCTTTATGTCATGGACAGTTAATCCCTGAAGAAATAACGTTTGAATTAGTCATTGAACTAAGCCATAGAGTTGTTTCTGGAGTTGTGGGGATATTAGTATTAGCTTTATCTATTTGGGCTTGGAAAGCAATCGGTCACATCAGAGAAACGAAATTTTTAGCATTTATATCCTTCTTTTTCTTAGTATTACAAGGACTGATTGGTGCTGCAGCAGTTATGTGGGGACAATCTGATATAGTACTAGCCCTTCATTTCGGAATTTCGCTCATTTCCTTTGCATCCGTACTATTGTTGACGCTGCTTATTTTCGAGATTGATAAAAAGTTTGATGCCGACTCACTTGTGATAGACAGCAAACTACGAACTCAATTTTATGCCATTACTATTTATAGTTTAGTTGTTGTATATACTGGTGCACTCGTGAGACATATTGGCGCTTCACTTGCTTGTCCTGATTGGCCTGTGTGTACTTACAACAATATTGGCCTTCCCACTCAAATCCACGAATGGGTTCAAATGGGGCACCGAGCATTAGCTGGTGTATTATTTATTTGGGTATTGACCCTTTTCATTCGCATTTACAAGCATTATAAGCACGAAAAAGTTCTATATCGTGGCTGGATGATTGCTCTTGGTTTAGTGTCGATTCAAGTTGCTTCAGGGGCCGTCATTATTTTTTCCAGACTAAATCTATTTATTTCTCTAGCACACGCTTTATTTATTGCTTGTTTATTTGGGGTATTTAGTTACTTTATTCTATTATCTTCAAGAAGCAAGAAAAATGAGATGACATTACGAACAGAGGCAGAAAAAGCGAATGAAGAATCTATAAATGCAAATCAAACAATTACAGTTCAATAAGTCAAAAAATCCGAGGATGCTCTCCTCGGTTTTTTTGCGTAACAAAGCCCCAAAGTATATACTTGGGGCTTCTGTGATTATTTTGTAAGTTCAAGTAAGAGATCACCTGTTTGAATAGCTTCACCGTTTGCAACGTGAATATCCTTCACTATTCCAGTGAAAGGTGCTTGAACAGTAGTTTCCATCTTCATGGCTTCCGTAATCATGAGATGGTCCCCTTTATTCACCTTGTCACCTTTTTCTACTAGTACTTTTATCACAGTTCCTGGCATTGTTGCGCCAATATGGTTTTCGTTATCGCGATCAGCTTTTAGCTTTGCAACAACTGTTGATTTGATATTCGTATCTTGAACGATAACCTCACGAGGCTGACCATTCAATTCAAAATAGATAACCCTTGTACCATCTGGTTGAGCTTGACCTACTGAAACAAGTTTAACAATTAATGTCTTTCCTTGTTCAATTTCTACTTCAATTTCTTCTCCAAGTCTCATTCCATAAAAGAAAGTAGGAGTATCTAACATTGAAATATCTCCAAATTGCTCAAACATTTTTTGATAATCCATAAATACCTTTGGATATAAAGCGTAAGAGATCATTTCTTTATTCGTTACATCGCGGTGTAAGCTATGCGTTAATGTATCTTTTATCTCGCTAAAATTAACAGACTCTAGTAATTCTCCAGGGCGAACAGTAATTGGTTCGCGTCCTTTAAGGATAATTCGTTGAAGTTCCTTAGGGAAACCACCATGCGGTTGACCTAAAAATCCTTCAAAGAGTTCAACTACTGAATCAGGGAAATCTAGTGTTTCTCCTCTTTCATAAATATCATCTTCAGTGAGATTGTTTTGAACCATGTAGAGCGCCATATCTCCAACTACTTTTGAAGAAGGAGTTACTTTAACAATATCTCCAAACATATCATTTACACGACGATACATTTCTTTAACCTCTTCCCATCTTGTACCGAGGCCAACTCCCTTAGCTTGTTGTTGAAGGTTACTATACTGTCCACCTGGCATTTCATGCTGATAGATTTCAGTATGTGGCGAAGTCATCCCACTTTCAAAATCGTGATAGTATTTACGAACACCTTCCCAATAACGAGCAATCTCTTCATATGCTGTTACAGAAAGTTCAGGTTTTCTTTCTGTACCTTCTAATGCATATAATAATGAGTTTGCACTTGGTTGAGACGTAAGGCCAGCCATTGAGCTCACTGCTACGTCAACAATATCAACACCAGCTTCTATTGCTTTTGCATACGTAAATAATCCATTACCACTAGTATCATGTGTGTGTAAATGAATAGGAATTGAAACTGTTTCCTTCAATGCAGAGATTAAAGTATAAGCCGCCTGAGGCTTAAGTAATCCTGCCATATCCTTAATACCTAGCATATGTGCACCTGATTGCTCAAGCTCCTTTGCTAAGTCTTTGTAATATTGTAGGTCATATTTTGAACGTGTTGGATCTGTTATGTCACCTGTGTAACAAATCGCAGCTTCTGCAATTTTTCCATTGTTACGAACAGAATCGATAGCAAGTGTCATACCTTTAACCCAGTTCAAGCTGTCAAATATACGGAATACATCGATTCCTGATTCAGCTGATTCTTTTACGAATTCACGAATTAGATTATCTGGGTAGTTTTTGTAACCAACCGCATTCGATGCACGAAGCAACATTTGGAATAAAATATTTGGTGCTTGTTTGCGTAATGTTGCAAGACGGTCCCATGGTTCTTCATTTAAGAAACGATACGCCACATCAAAAGTTGCTCCACCCCACATCTCAAGTGAGAATAATTCTGGTAATAATCTTGCAGTTGGGTCTGCAATATGCTTGATATCATTTGTCCTAAATCTAGTTGCAAGTAGTGATTGGTGAGCATCACGGAAAGTAGTATCAGTGAAGAGAACTTGTTTTTGTTCTTTTACCCAATTCACTACACCTTCTGGACCATGTTGATCTAGAATTTGTTTGGTTCCTGAAGGTACTGGTTCCGTATGTTTTACTTTTGGTAAAAACGGCTTATCAAACACTGGTTTTCTTTTCTTTTCGACACCAGGGAAGCCGTTGACAGTTACATTTCCGATATAGGAAAGCATTTTTGTACCACGGTCCTTTGGTTTAGGAAAAATAAATAGCTCAGGTGAAGAATCAATAAAGGATGTATCGTATTCTCCTGATAAGAATTTTTCATGTTTAACAACATTTTCTAAAAACGGGATATTGGTTTTAATTCCACGGATTCTGAATTCCTTCAAGTTTCTGACCATTTTGGATGCAGCTTGTTCAAATGTTAAGGCTTGAGTAGATAACTTAACTAATAACGAATCATAATATGGTGTGATAACTGCACCTTGGAATCCATTTCCTGCATCAAGACGAACACCAAATCCGCCACCACTTCGATAAGCACTAATTTTCCCTGTGTCAGGCATAAAGTTATTTAATGGATCTTCTGTTGTAACACGGGATTGAATTGCATACCCATGGGTTTTGATATCTTCTTGTGCTGGAATGCCAATCGCATTACTATGTATTGAATGACCTTCAGCAACTTGGATTTGTGTCTGTACAATATCAATTCCTGTAATCATTTCTGTAATTGTATGTTCAACCTGTACGCGTGGGTTTACTTCAATAAAGTAGAACTCATCATTCGCTACGAGGAATTCAACAGTTCCAGCATTCAAATACTGAACATTTTTCATTAATTTAACAGCAGCATCACAAATGTCCTGACGCAATTTCTCTGATAAAGATACACTTGGCGCTACTTCAACAACTTTTTGGTGGCGTCTTTGAACAGAGCAGTCACGTTCATATAGATGAACAATATTTCCTTGACTGTCACCAATAATTTGGACTTCAATGTGCTTTGGATTTTCAATAAGCTTTTCAATATACACTTCATCATTACCAAATGCAGCCTTAGCTTCTGATTTAGCACGTTCGTATGACTCTTTTAATCCAGCCTTACTACGGACAATACGCATTCCACGTCCGCCACCACCAAGAGATGCTTTGATAATAACAGGATAACCGTGGTCTTCTCCAAATCGTATTGCCTCTTCTAAGTTTTTCAAAGGGCCATCACTACCAGGAATAACTGGGATCTCCGCTTTTTCCGCTTGATGTCTAGCTTTTACCTTGTCTCCAAACATATCTAAATGAGAGGATTTCGGTCCTATGAAAATAATATTCTCTTCTTCACATCTTCTCGCAAAATCGATATTTTCAGATAAGAATCCATAACCTGGATGAATCGCATCTACGTCATTTTCTTTTGCGATTTCAATAATCCCTTCAATATCCAAATATGCATCAATTGGTTTTTTTCCTTCACCAACTAAATAAGCCTCATCAGCTTTATAACGATGATATGAGCCTGCATCTTCCTTCGAATATATTGCGACTGTACGAATATGCAACTCCGTACAAGCTCTGAATACACGTATTGCGATTTCTCCCCGATTGGCAACTAGTACCTTCTTGATGCGTTTCTCCATATAAATCCTCCTTTAAATATGAACGTTAATTTATCATCAACATATAGATAATAGTTATCTATAAGAGACATAGTTTTTTTGATAAGTACGAGCTGGTTGATCTTGTGGCTTCTTTTCTTTTGTACTATACATAGAATGATAGTTTGTAAACATCGAAACATTGATTAGAATCCCCATAGATGCCAGTAATAACAATAATGATGATCCTCCATAACTAATAAATGGCAATGTAACTCCCGTAATTGGAATAAGGCCCGTCAAACCACCTAAATTGATAAAAGTTTGAATGGCAACCATGGATGATATACCGACTGCTAGTAAACTACCAAATGGGTCAGTACATTTTCTAGCAATTTGGAATCCTCGAAAAACAATATATGCTAACAATAATAATACAAATAAGACTCCAAATAAACCTAATTCTTCTGCAATAACTGCCATAATGAAATCGGTATGGGCTTCAGGAAGGTAATTAAACTTTTGGATGCTTTGTCCAAGGCCAAGGCCTTTCCAACCACCAGCTCCTAAAGCAATGTAAGAGTTAACTAATTGATGTCCATCATCTTCCGCTTCCCCAAAAGGGTCTAAAAATCCTACAAACCGACCAATTCTCTCTTGGGAAAAAATCTCATCTGATAGAAAGAAAATAACCGGTGATAATAGTACAGCGGTGATGAGACCTAGCAACATTAATTTCCCTAAGCTTTTAATGCCCATCCCTGAACATACGATAACAGTTAAGGCAATTAAACCAATAATAAATGCTGTACCGTAGTCGGGCTGAATGGCAACTGTAATACAAATAAATAGGGTGAATATGATAGGTGGCATGACAGCCTTATCAAATTGATCGATATATGATTGTTTTTTAGAATAGACTGCCGCAAGATAAATAATAACACTTAGCTTGGTAAACTCGGAGGGCTGAATTCCCCTTGCACCAACCATGATCCAGCTTTGTGCATTATTGGCTGTATGTCCAACGACGAATACTAATAAAAGCATTGCAACTGAACCTAGGACAATTAATAGAAGAATTTTTTTTGTAGCATATAGTTTATAAGGTAAAATCATGGTTACAAAAAATGCAATTGCACCTACTAGTAAGGCCATCCTTTGTCTATCAAAAAAGAATGATGGGTTTTCTCCAAACTTAGGGGCTGAGGCAATGACCATGCTTGCACTATAGACCATGACTAGTCCAAAAGAACATAAAAGAAAAACAGCAAGGACTAAAGTATAATCATATGATTTTAAAATTTTCTTGAGCATTGGGCATCTTCCTCTAAATACAAGGTATAATAATTTATTGTACTATATATTTGCAATATATAATGCAAAAAACCTGTATTTTCTTTTAATCTTATAACCTATTAACCTATATTTCAGTCAAATCCTTTTATAAAAAAATACTGTAAATTTTGTAAGCTGTAAACCCAAATTATAAAAAAACTCAAATTATCCTAAAGTCATGATAATTTGAGTTAATTTATCTATAAGTTTCCTACTTTCGGGTGGAAGCTTCATGTAGAACGGATAATTCACGCTCAAGTTTTGAGATGAGCTCTTTACCTTCATTGCTCTCTATTAATCCCAATCTTACTGCAAAGTCAATTTCTCTGGATAATCCGAACATTTGCGTATCCAGCACTTCTTCATATAATGGGCATTGAGGCATTGTTAAATTATCCATTTGGACTTTGATAAGTTTTAATATTTTTTCAGCATCTGCTTGAAGTAAAGACAGTGCTTTATCACGATGATTCACCGAAATCTCTGAAGTCAATTCATAACCCCTCCGTTTGCGAAGCGATACCTAATCCTATCTATAAATATTAACCTGTATACAATAAAATTGCAAGAATAAATAGAAAAGACTAGTATTCTTTAAAATGGAACTAATTAACAATTAGGCATTTATCAGGTTTCACTCCCATAATAAAAGTGCTGATACTTCCTATTACGATTCAAAACCTCTATAATGTGTATGAAAGGAATGATTTATCGATGATTATTATGATTGAAGGAAAGACTAAGTATAACATTACACTTGATCCTAGTGTGTGGATTTTTGATGATCGTAGAGTAGATTTACTTACATATTTCGATTCAAATCAAAAAGTTGAAGAAGATTTAAGCGAATACACAAAGTCAGTTTCAAAGCATTGGGATAGAGAAATACGCGAAGGTGCGATTTACCCTCCTACTCTTAAAACAGAAAAGAAGTTTTTAAAAGAAAAAATACTAACTGGTACATATGGTATTCCATTTGGTGATTTTATTAAAAATGCAGAACCACTAGAAGATGCTACAACTCTAAAAATCGTACAAAAAGAACAAGAAACAACGATACCACTAAGTGAAGCATATGATGCTATCCTTGGATTTTCAAATGTAGGTAAACCATTACGTGAAGATGGTCCTGTCCATTTTTATTTTGGAGATGGCTCAAACCGTGAGAATCCAATAAAACATATAACTCGTTTTATCCTTGAATAATTCAGAAAAATGTAAGCGCCTTGCTCAGCCCCGACTAGCGCTGGAACCCCGACGAGGAGACTATGGCCGCCGCAGGAGGGGTGAATCTTGCCTCGAGGAGCTAGGCGCTGGAACTAGGCATGAGAATAGAGCCTGTCAATAACCCTTTTAATGGAGGAAACATGACAGGCTTCATTATTTAAAGAATATCTGCAGCTAATTGGGCAAGGCCAGATCTTTCTCCTTTTACTAATCGAATATGCCCACCTATTTTTTGGTCCTTAAACTTCTCTACCACATATGTTAACCCATTATTGTATTCATCCAGATATGGATGGTCAATTTGTTCAGTATCACCCATAAACACGATTTTACTTTTTTCCCCTACTCTAGTGAGGATTGTTTTTACCTCATGCTTGGTTAAATTTTGAGCCTCATCAATAATAATAAACTGCTCAGGGATACTTCTTCCTCGAATATAAGTCAAAGCCTCCACCTCTATCGAACCCATTCCAGCTAAAATGGCATCCAGTTCACCAGGCTTTTTCGTATTAAATAAATATTCAAGATTATCGTAAATTGGCTGCATCCACGGCCGAAGTTTTTCCTGCTTTTCTCCTGGTAAAAATCCGATATCTTTACCAACAGGGACGATCGGGCGGGCGACTAAAAGTTTTTTATACTTGCCCATATCCTCCGTCTGCATCAAACCAGCCGCAAGTGCCAACAAGGTTTTACCTGTACCGGCCTTACCTATTAAAGTTACCAATGGGATATCATCTCTTAATAACAGCTCAAACGCCATTGTTTGCTGTACATTTCTAGGTTTAATGCCCCATATATGATCCTGTTTAAAATTAAGTTTTCTAACTACCTTTCCTGTCTTATCGACTATTCCAATAGCAGATGAAGAACCTCCAAGTGCGTCTTTTAATAAGATAAATTGATTTGGATAAAACGGGTGGTTAACTAACTCTGTAACGTGAAGCTCCCCTTTTTCGTAAAAAAGGTCAAGTAGGTTTCGATTTATATAAATCTCGAGGAACCCCGAGTATATATGATCTACCTCAACGACACGGTCATTTAGAAAATCTTCAGATTGTAATCCTAATGCATCTGCCTTCACACGAACAAGTGCATCTTTGCTAACTAAAATCACTTGTTTCCCATTTTCTTTTTCTTGTTCTTCTAATGAGAGATTTTTGGCAACAGCCAAGATGCGATTATCATTTGTTTTCTCTACAAAGATATCTTGTAATTCATGAAATGATCTGTGGTTTAATTCAATCCTTAGGCTTCCACCAGTTTCAAGCTGTATTTTTTCGTGTAGCTTCCCTGTTTTCCGCAAGTTATCAATTAGTTTTGAAACTTGCCTTGCATTTCTACCTATTTCATCCATATAACGTTTTTTTGAGTCTACCTCTTCTAACACAACTGCTGGTATAACGACCTCATTATCTTCAAATGAATATATTGCTCTGGGATCTTGCAGTAATACATTTGTGTCTAATACATAAATTTTCCCCAAAATCACGCCTCCTACTCAAGTCGGTTTCATTTTTTGTTTTAGGAGTGAAACAGGTTATCCATTCGTGTGAGAATTTTTTATTTTATTATATTAGTCAATCCTCTTTTTGTTCTTATAAGGACGACCTTTGATAAAAATATATGTCTGAATGAATAAAGATAGAAGAATAATTGAACAATAAAAAAAGAAAACACATTGAACGATGGGAGGCAAAACGGTGAGATATATTAATATCCTTCTGTTCTTAACTATAATTTTTATTATTTCTGGTTGCGGTGCAACAAATAATGCTGGAGAAAATGAGAACGATACTCGTGTAAAAGTTCAAAATTCTGTTGATAACCATGTTGACAGAAAAACAGGACAAGAAATTGCGAGTCATCTTGTCGAACTTGCTAGTAGTGTCCCAAATGTAAATGATGCAACCGCCGTTGTTCTTGGGAAGTATGCAATCGTTGGTATTGATGTGAATGCAAAATTAGAACGGTCAAGAGTACAAACGATTAAGTACTCGGTTGCTGAAAGCCTGCAGCATGACCCCCACGGAGCAAATGCAATTGTTGTTGCTGATGCTGATACATTTGAGCGTTTAAAACAAATGAGAAAGCAAATTGAAGATGGACGACCTGTTACAGGTATTTTGGACGAATTAGCGCAGATTGTCGGCAGATTAGTCCCTGATATTCCAAGCGATTTAATCGATAATAACAATACAGAACCAACGAAAACAAATGACAGCCAGCTTAAACAAGAAGAACAACAGAAATTTGATAAAGAACAGCAAGATCAGTCTAATAATAAAATGGGTAATAAATAACCAGATATTACAGCACGAGAAGATGGTTTCTCGTGCTGGTTTTATTTTGGTTTTTTTGGGTATTAGTTCTAAAGTTTTGAGGATTAGCGCCTTTTAGTTTGAATTAGTGCAGTCGGTTTTACATTCATTGAGTTTATGAAGGACTTTATTAACATGTCTGTGCTTCGTTCGGGACTTCATCCGCCCTATGAAGGACTTTACGCAAGTGTCCGTGCTCCATGCGGGACTTCATCCACCTTATGAAGGACTTTATGCTCTTGCCAGTGCTTCGTACGAGATTTCATCCACCCTATCGCAATTATCTTCCAACGTTAGTTCCCCCTCGCCCCTGTTAACAACTGACAAAATAAAACTCTCCCTGAAAAAGACAAACTTTGTCAGAAAAGTGTGGGTTGTTGTATAATGGGAAAAAAGATACTTGATAATACTAGAGGGGTTCATAAAAATGAAAGTAAAATGTGTAATTTGTGATAAGATTGAGGACATCGAGGATGAATCAAGCCAAGCTAAACGTTTGAGAAATCGACCAATCCATACATATATGTGCCAAGAATGCCATGAGCGCATCGAAACAAGAACGAAAGAACGTATCGCAACAAACAAATTCAAGCTATACCGTAAAAAGAAAACAGACGATGATTGGTGGTAATTAATAATTCGGATTGCACCTGCCTAATAGCCAACTTTCGTCTGGAGCTAAATATAACAAAAAAGCCGAGCTTACCCGCTCGGCTTTCCTGTTTTATTCGTAGTTCTTATATCTGTCAGGATGTTGCTGAATTTGATCGTGCATGATATCTATTAATTCAACCGGGAATCTTGCACTTTTTGCTTCCCCGTCAAGTGTATACTTCACAAAGTACATAACATCATCTTTTTCGATTTCGATATCCTTCAGTTTAAACTCATTCACTAAAATATCCTCAAAGAGATCGTACGTTTCCTTTGCTGCTTTATCATCTGGTCTTGCTTCAGCCACAACTTTAATCGTTAACCAATTATAGATTGCATCTTGCAAGGATTTCATTAAATTGCCTCCTTATTTTACGCTTCACTTTTCTTTGATTGGTGAAGTCGGATTTTATAAATGATTAAAATAAGAGCGGCAATCGCCAATCCTTCTGCTATTGGTAAGAATGCACCTAAAAACGTTAAAATTGTACACCCTAAGGCAAGAAATATATAAATCACAATATTTTTTAACAATGGCAACTTCTTTGCAAAACCTAACTTGAAGACAATAATTGTCAAAAGTAAGATCACAATGTATAACATATTTGAACCGACACTTGGCGTTGTCGAACTATAGATTGTTTTTGCAACTGGCCACATATGCTCGTATACATCCATCTAAACCCCTCCTTCTCACACTTTCCTAACATAAAAGTATCAGAAAGGGACAAGGTTCACAACATTATTGATTCACTTCAGCAAGTTTTTTTCGTTTTGCTGCTTTTTCACGTTCATTCTTATCAAGAACTTTCTTACGTAAACGGATGGATTCTGGTGTAACCTCACAGTACTCATCATCGTTTAGGTATTCAAGTGATTCTTCTAATGACATGATGCGAGGCTTTTTCATTGTTGTTGTTTGGTCTTTGTTCGCTGAACGCATGTTTGTCATTTGTTTCATCTTCACGATATTAACGGTTAGGTCATTTTCACGAGTGTGTTCACCAACAATCATACCTTCATAAACTTCTGTACCTGGTTCAACGAAGATAGTTCCACGGTCTTCAACACCCATAATACCGTATTGAGAAGCTTTTCCTGATTCCATCGAAACAAGAACCCCTTGTCTACGTCCTCCAACATTACCTGTTGCCATTGGTTTGTAGCTATCAAAGGTATGATTCAAAATACCAAACCCTCTTGTTAGAGTTAAGAATTCAGTTGTATATCCAATAAGACCACGTGCAGGGACCATAAAGATGAGTCGTACTTGACCATTACCATTGTTGATCATGTCTAACATTTCACCTTTACGAGCTCCAATCGACTCCATAATGGAACCAGTGTGCTCTTCAGGAACATCGATTTGCACACGCTCAACTGGCTCACAACGTACGCCATCAATTTCTCTTACAATAACTTCTGGCTTCGAAACCTGTAGCTCATATCCTTCACGGCGCATATTTTCAATTAAAATTGATAAATGCAGCTCTCCACGACCAGAAACAATCCATGCATCTGGTGAATCAGTGTTCTCAACTCGTAAGCTTACATCTGTTTGAAGCTGTGCACGCAAGCGCTCTTCAATTTTACGAGAAGTTATAAATTTCCCTTCACGTCCAGCAAAAGGACTATTGTTAACTAAAAACGTCATTTGTAGAGTTGGTTCGTCAATATGAAGTACTGGTAAAGCATCTTGGTGTTCAATTGGACATACGGTTTCACCAACATTTATATCTTCCATACCAGAAACCGCAACGAGATCTCCCGCTTTTGCTTCCTGGATTTCAACACGTTTTAAGCCTGAGAAACCAAATATCTTTGTCACACGGAATTGTTTAACACTTCCATCTAATTTCATTAAGGCAACTTGCTGTCCTACGTGCATAGTTCCTCTGAATACACGGCCAATCCCAATTCTTCCTACATAGTCATTATAATCAAGCAATGCTACTTGGAATTGTAGTGGTTCTTCACTATTATCAACTGGAGCAGGGATGTTTTCGATGATACAGTTAAATAATGCTTCCATATTTTCATCTTGTTGATGTGGATCTGTACTTGCAGTTCCATTGATAGCTGAAGCATATACAACTGGGAACTCTAATTGTTCCTCAGAAGCATCTAGTTCGATAAATAAGTCAATTACTTCGTCAACAACTTCTTCTGGACGAGCAAAGTCACGGTCAATTTTATTGACAACAACAATTGGTGTAAGATTTTGTTCCAATGCTTTTTTCAATACAAAACGAGTTTGTGGCATACAGCCTTCATAAGCATCAACAACTAATAATACCCCATCAACCATTTTCATAATACGCTCAACTTCTCCACCGAAGTCAGCATGTCCTGGTGTATCCATGATATTGATTCGCGTATCTTTATAATTAATTGCAGTATTTTTGGCGAGAATGGTGATACCACGTTCACGTTCTATGTCATTTGAATCCATGGCACGTTCTTCTACATGCTCATTTGTACGGAATGTTCCTGATTGGTGAAGCATTGTATCAACCAGTGTTGTTTTACCATGGTCTACGTGAGCGATAATTGCTATATTTCGTAAATCATTTCGTATTGTCACTATTACACATCTCCTAGTATCAATTTAAGGATAAATAAATTTTACATTTTTTTACTTTCGAAAAGAACTGGAACTAAAACATTATATACCAAACAGTAGAAATAATACACATTTATCTGTAAAATAAATTATGGAAAGGGGCCCATACTATGAAAAACGTAAATTTGCCAATGCTCTTGTTCGCGATTGCAACTGCAGTTTGCATTATGTTAATTGGAGTATCAATTGCTGAAAGAAGTCTGTTAGGTATTATTCTGTCTATTATCGCTGTAATTATTGTGACAGGTTTAGGATTTACCACAAAGAAAAAAATGCGTGAGAATGGCAGAATCTAAATTCTGCTTTCCTCACGCTTTATTTTTGATTTTATTTCCTTTTTAAAAATTGTGTAAAGATCTCTTTATGTAAATTCGGTCTTGCAACAAATACACTGTTTTCCTTTAAGAAGTTTAATGGCTCTCCATCAAGTGTTGTTACGACTCCACCTACTTCATTTAAAAGCACAACACCAGCTGCAAAATCCCAAGGTGATAAACGCATTGTAATGTAGACATCAATTCTGCCAGTCACAACATAAGCCAACTCCAGTGCTGCTGAGCCATAAGAACGAGTGCCACGAACAGCATTGACAATCGGTATCAAGATTTTAGGATCAATTCGTTTATTTTCAGTTACCCATGTTGCATTTATGGCAACAATTGCTTTTTCCAAAGGGACTTCCCCTAACGGTTCAATTTTTGTGGAGTTAAAATAAGCACCAAGACCTTTACGTGCATGATATAGCTCATCATGAACAACATCGTAAATAAGGCCAATCTGCCCCACTCCGTCTTCATATACGGCAACCGAAATGGCAAAATTACGTTGTTGATGAATAAAATTCATTGTTCCGTCAATTGGATCGATAATCCAAGTGATGCCAGTTAAGGATTGGAGCTTATCTCCAAAGCCTTCCTCCCCAAGAATTTGGTGAGACGGAAACGTCTCATGAATCTTCCCAATAAAAAATTGTTCCGTTTCCTTATCCATGTTAGTCACAAGGTCATCTGGATTTGATTTTGATTCAACCACAAGCTTTGTTTTAAAAGAATCCCGAATCCGTTCTCCCGCCTCTTTTATCCAATGTTTTGCAAATTTATCTATTTTGTCCCAATTTACCATATCAGTACCTCACTTTTTTCATCTCAAAGGATAGTATGTGCTATGTATCTTTCTTTAAAAGCATACTTTACTTATTTATGGACATGCAAGCAATAAGGAAAGCGAACCATCTCAGGTTCGCTTTCGCTCCTCTTTTATACTTCAATTTTAATCATTTCTTGGCTTAATTTTTGTAATTTCTTTTTACATTCTGCTTTTTTCACTTCATCCTTTTCAATCATCGCATCATAAAGGGTTGCCAATTCATAATCTACTTCTAAACGTAATACAGCCAAGCGTTTTTCTCCGTCTTTTCGCTTTAAGTCATTTATCACTTGTTTCAATTTCCGCACCCCTTTCCACTATTTCGATCTTCCACTTTCTCTCATTGACTAATTCTGCTAGTTACTTCTATCTTATGAAGAAACTAGAGCATTGTAACAAATATGTGCGTATACCTAGATAAGCTTTAGGTTTAATTTCGAGCATGCCAGTTTAGCTTTTTAAATGTTTTTGCTAAAATACAAGAAGGAATATCATTAGGAGGAAAATTCAATGGCTTTTACAGGATTTACAAAAGAAGACTTTAATGTGTTTACAATAGATGGACTTGAAGACCGCATGGATGCATTAATTAAACATGTTCGACCAAAATTAGAGGAATTAGGGGATCATTTTGCCCCTACACTCTCGAGTCTTTCAGGAGATGAAATGTTTGCTCATGTTGCAAAACATGCAAGAAGGACGATTAATCCACCTAAAGATACTTGGGTAGCTTTTGCAAATAATAAGCGTGGGTATAAAATGCTGCCTCATTTTCAAATCGGTTTATGGAATACACATCTATTTGTTTGGTTTGCTGTAATTTATGAGGCACCTATCAAGGCTGAATTTGGTCATGTATTAATGGAGCACTCAAAAAAAATTAGAGAAAGTGTCCCAAACCATTTTGTATGGTCGGTCGATCACACAAAACCAGAAACTCTTATTCATCAGGAGTTAAGCGAACAAGAACTTGAATCAATGTTCACACGACTACAAACTGTTAAAAAGGCCGAAATCCTATGTGGAATTAACATTCCTCGAGATAAAGTGGTTGAAATGAACGCTGAAGAGTTAGTACGAGTAATTGATGGAACTTTCAGAAAGTTACTTCCATTATACCAGTTAGCACAAGAAAGTTCAAAGTAAGTTTCGAAAAGGAATTCATTTTTCGACAAGCTTACATACCAAAAAGGATGTCTTATTCTAAAAGACATCCTTTTTGTTTACATTTTGATTATTTCTGTATTTTCTTTTGCTTTTTGAATAACACGGTATGCAGAATACCCGCTAGTTTCTTCAAATTCTCCACAAACTTGTTTTTCTTCTGCTTTGCTCGGGACAATTTCTTTAAAGCGTTTATAAGCCTGCATCATTTTTTCCCTTGCTATTCCCATCTCATATGCCCTTTCAACACATTCAAAAAAGGCAATCACATCGACTACCTCGTCTGTGTTCCAGTCATATGAAATCGGGTATTGATAATCCAAACGACTTCACCTCTATTTACTCCACTTTGACCTAATTTGCTCAGCTTCAGTAATCATTCGCTCAAACAGCTCAGCGACTGTTGGTTCATCCTTAATGAGCCCCATTACTTGACCAGCCCAAGCAAATCCACCATCCAGTTTACCATCATAGATATAGCTCATATTAGCTTGACCACTTATGTATTCCTTTAATCCTTCATATCCACTGTTTGCAGCTTCCAACTCTAGGATTTTTGAGGACCATTCATTTGAAATGACACGACCCGGTGCACCAAGTGAGCGTTTAATTACGACTGTATCATTTTCGGTTCCTTTAATCAATGCATCCTTATATCCCTCATGGGCGTGAACACATTCTTTCGTCGCAATGAAGCGTGTACCCATTTCAATCCCCTCTGCACCCAAGCTTAACGCAGCCATCAAACCTCGACCATCACCAATCCCACCTGAAGCGATAACTGGAATGGAAACTGCATCTACAACTTGCGGAATAAGAACCATTGTTCCAATATCCTGCCTACCTAGATGGCCACCACCCTCTTGACCAACTACCATAACAGCGTCTGCCCCTAACTCCTCTGCTTTTTCTGCTTGTCTTCTGGCAGCAACCAGAACAAGCTTCTTCATATTAACACCCTTTAATTGTTCAAAAATTGGAGCAGGATTTCCTCCAGTCATTGTGATGACAGGAACTTCTTCCTCAATTGCTACATCAAGCATGTCCGAGAACGGTCTTCCATGCTGTCCAATCGCATAGTTAACCCCAAACGGTTTGTTTGTTAGTTCTTTTACTTTTTTAATTTCAGTACGAAGATCTTCTGGTGTGTCAAGTGACATAGCAGTTATTTGACCAAGGCCACCTGCATTTGATACAGCTGCTGCAAGTTCCGAATAGGCTAAATACGCAAGTCCTCCTTGAATGATTGGATACTTAATTCCTAATAAAGTTGAAACCTTTGTTTCCCAATTCATTTTACTCCCACCTTTCATTAATCCTTTTCGATGTCGGTACTCAAAACTCCTCTTTTTTCCTTTAGTCTAAATTTAAACGTGAACTACTACTTATTTGGTAAAAGTTATAAAGCAAAGTTTAACAGTTCAAATAATGTTTAATAATTACTTGTTGTGACAATTTAAAAGTAAGAAATATTTTTATATGCAAACGGTAAGAGAAATGCTATAATTCATTTGTTTTATGTAGAAATCTGAAATATAAATAAAGAGGTGTGGTTATCAATTGTCACAAAATGAAACACCATTATTTACTGGTCTTATTGAACACTCAAAAAAGAACCCAACTCAATTCCATATACCTGGACATAAAAAAGGCGCTGGGATTGATCCAGAATTTCGTAACTTTATTGGGGACAATGCCCTTTCAATTGACCTCATTAATATCGGACCCTTAGATGATCTCCACCAACCTAAAGGCATCATTAAGCAAGCTCAAGACCTTGCAGCTGAGGCATTTGGTGCAGATCACACTTTCTTTTCCGTTCAAGGTACAAGTGGGGCAATTATGACAATGGTCATGGCTGTATGTGGCCCTGGAGATAAAATCATTGTACCTAGAAATGTCCATAAGTCTGTTATGTCAGCCATTGTGTTTTCAGGAGCAGTGCCAATCTTCATTCATCCTGAGATTGATAATACTTTGGGAATTTCTCATGGAATCACTACAGACTCTGTTAACAAAGCGCTTGAACAGCATCCAGATGCAAAAGGATTACTAGTGATTAATCCAACCTACTTCGGTGTTGCTGCTGACCTAAAGAAGATTGTAGAAATTGCTCATTCTTATGAAGTACCAGTACTCGTTGACGAAGCACATGGCGTTCATATTCACTTTCATGATGGGCTACCGCTATCTGCCATGCAGGCCGGTGCAGATATGGCTGCAACAAGCGTCCATAAGCTAGGAGGCTCAATGACACAAAGCTCTATTTTAAATGTTAGAGAAGGCTTAGTGTCAGCTAACAGGGTTCAAACGATCTTAAGTATGCTAACAACAACGTCTACATCTTATTTATTATTAGCATCTTTGGATGTTGCGAGAAGACAATTAGTGACAGAAGGATATGACCTGATTGAAAAAACGATTCAATTAGCCAACTATATGAGGGAAAAGATCAATGAAATAGAAAAACTTAAATGTATCGGACGCGAAATTTTAGGCTCTATAGCTACATTTGACTTTGATCCAACAAAATTAATAATTTCTGTAAAAGACCTTGGTATTACAGGTTCAGATGCAGAAGTTTGGCTTCGTGAAAAATACAATATTGAAGTGGAAATGTCCGACCTATACAACATTCTTTGTATCGTAACACCCGGTGATACGAAGAAAGAAGCTGATTTACTAATTGCTGCGCTTGCGAATTTATCTGATGAAGTCTCACATCTTTCAGAATCTAGAATTGTACCAGAAGTTTTACTTCCAGATATCCCAGTACTTGCTTTATCGCCTCGTGATGCATTTTATTCTGAAACTGAAGTTGTTCCATTTGAAGAATCCGCTGGCAGAGTAATTGCTGAATTTATCATGGTGTATCCACCAGGTATTCCAATTTTCATCCCTGGAGAGATTATAACTGAGGAGAACTTAACGTATATTCAAACCAATATTGAAGCAGGTCTCCCCGTCCAAGGACCCGAGGATTATGATTTAAAACACTTGCGAGTTATAAAAGAACACAAAGCCATTAAATAAAAACGAAAAAGAAGCATGCAAATATTATTGCATGCTTTTATTTTTTATAAAGTTATTTCTCTTCGTGATTGCAATCGCAGTGGTCGCAAGTTGAATAAAGTGTTGTAACCTTCTCATACTCAAAATGTTCAATTGTTTCACTACAAGTTTGACAGATGATTGTACCCATTATTCAAAGCCCCTTTCGAAAAGTAGATTACTAAACTTCCTTTGAAAACGTTTTATGTTATGTTATTTATATAATAGTATGACACAATTGGTTCGTCAATAGTTAATTGTATATCATTTTAAATTATTTTTAGTTGTTTTTTATCATACTTGTTGAATTACGATGCATATTCACGTCATATAACAGAAAGTTGTAAGTATTACCCATTAAATGCTAGAATAGTAGTAACTTAGAGATAAAAACATACATAATTAATCAATCTGGAGTAGGAGTGAAAAGTTTGGAAAACGCATTCATAAAGCTTGTTCCAGCATCAAACACACAAAGTTTATCACTAGATGATGTAAAAGATCTCTTTAGCTATTACAAGGAAATTACAAGTAAAACGGGACAGCAGCTTGATTGGGATTACGACAACGCTGCCTTTCCATACGACATAAAAGAGATAAACCAAGAACATAATTGGTTTTATCTAAAATCCAATCAACAAAAATATAATGCGATCGTCGTGGGCGTCGGCCAAGAGGAACTTGAAGCAGAAAAAGGTGAACAAATACAGCAATCCTATATCCAAGTCACCCTTCCACAAGTGTCAACAACTGGCGATAAAGGAAAAGCTAATGAGTTCTGCAAGTTTCTAGCCAAAAAACTTGAAGGAGAATTACATCTTTTTAACGGAAGAATTATGTATTTTTACAAACGAAAATAACCATTTAAGGAAGTAAGAAAAGGCCATATCATTAAGATGTGGTCTTTTTTATGTAAATGCCCAAAAAACCTTTTCAAATGAGAAAAAACAGAAAAATGAAATAGCCGTAATCAAGAAGGAACTCTTTCGTGTTAATCCAATTTTGTTAGCAATTAAAAAAGCAAGATAACAAAAGATCACTAATAAAATACCTTTCACAAATAGACTATCGGAACGTGATAACCATGTAACCAAAGAAAATGTACTCCATATTAATACCTGGATTAATCCAATTACATATACCTTCATGAAGAAACTCCCCTTTTATCTGCAATAAAGGAACTAAGACCACGTACGCATGCTTGTCTCTATGAATTTCTATTTACTATATTAATTAATATGCACAGAAATATGGTAGTATTTTTCATTTATGTAACAAATCGATGACATTGGAAAGAATTTTATGAATACATGATAAAATGAATTTAAATTGAAAAATAGGTGTTTTGTATTATCAAATTTAGATGTAAAGACCTATATTTTTGACTATTTTATGGAAGAGTGATTAACAAAATGAAAGCATTTACCCTAATCATACTTTCTTTTATTTTCCTTTCCTCATGTTCTTCATACCAAACGCAGCCTACATTGCCAGAAATAGATGAAAAACAAATCATCTTTTTTTCCGATGAAGATAATCTTCACAATGAAAGTAATTATTATGATGCCTTACTGGAGCTTAGAAATAAATTCCCCACTGAAATCGCAAATATGAAGGTTGTTTCTTCTGAAGATAATAGATTGTATACGAAGTATAAGATTGAAGAATATCCTTCTTTATTGATTATTGAACAAAATAAAGTCCTTGAAAAAATTGAAGGGAATGTTGACAAGGAAGAAATTATCATTCCCCTTGAAAACGTCTTGTCGACTTCAACTAGTTCAAAAAAATAAGTAAAAAAATCGCCCCGAATTCGGAGCGATTTTTTACATTTATTATTTCACAATGTGAATTGGAGATCCTAAAGCAACTTCTGCTGCTTCCATTGTAATTTCACCTAGAGTTGGGTGGGCATGAATTGTCATTGCGATATCTTCAGCTGTCATACCAGCTTCAATAGCAAGACCTAACTCAGAAATAATATCTGATGCACTTTCCCCAGCTACCTGAGCACCGATTAGTAGTCCATCCTCTTTACGAGTGATTAACTTTACAAAACCGTCAGTTGCCTCTAGTGCAAGCGCACGACCATTTGCAGCATATGGGAATTTAGCTGCTACAATTTCAATTCCTTCGTCTTTTGCTTGTTGCTCATTGTATCCAACTGTCGCTAGTTCAGGTTCAGAGAATACAACAGCAGGAATGCCTAAGTAGTCGATTTCTGATGGCTCACCAGCAATTGCTTCTGCTGCAATTTTACCTTCGTATGAAGCTTTATGAGCTAATTGAGGTCCAGGAACAATATCACCGATTGCGTAGATGTTACTTACACTTGTACGGCATTGTTTATCGATCTCAATTACGCCTCTTTCATTCATTTTAACACCAGCAAGCTCTAAACCAAGCTCATCTGTATTAGCACGACGACCTACCATAACGAATACATAGTCTGCGTCAATTGAATGTTCTTCGCCTTTTGCTTCATACTTTACTGTTACACCATTTTCAGTCTCTTCTACACCTTTAGCAAGAGCCTTCGTGATGATTTCCGCACCCTTTTTCTTAAGGTTCTTTTTAACAATAGAAGTCATTTGCTTTTCAAAACCAAGAAGGATGTCATCTGCTCCCTCTAGAATTGTTACTTGTGATCCAAAGTTTGCATAAGCACCACCAAGTTCAATACCAATTACACCACCGCCGATTACGACGATTTTTTCTGGTACATCCTTAAGTCCAAGTGCGCCAGTTGAATCAAGAACACGTTTTGAATATTTAAAAGATGGTATTTCGATTGGACGAGAACCTGTAGCAATAATTGCATTTTTAAAATTGTAAGTTTGTGCAGCGTTATCACTCATAACACGTAAAGAGTTTGCATCTACAAAATATGCTTCCCCTTTTACAACTTCAACCTTATTACCTTTTAATAGTCCTGCAACTCCACCAGTTAATTTCTTAACAACACTATCTTTAAAAGCTTGAACTTTTGAAAAATCAAGTGTTACATTTTCAGCTTTGATTCCCATTGATTCAGAATTCTTAGCTGTTTCATAACGGTGTCCAGCGGAGATTAGCGCCTTAGAAGGGATACATCCAACGTTAAGACAAACACCACCAACAGTGTCTTTCTCTACAATCGTAACTTTTTGTCCTAGTTGTGCAGCACGGATCGCTGCAACATATCCACCAGGTCCAGCACCAATAACTATTGTGTCTGTTTCAATTGGGAAATCTCCTACTACCATGTTGTATTACGCCTCCATTAATAATAATTGTGGATCATTTAACAAACGTTTGATTTGGTTGAGTGCGTTCTGTGCAGTAGCACCATCAATCATACGGTGGTCAAAGCTTAATGATAAAGCAAGGACTGGAGCTACAACAATTTCACCATTTTTAACAACAGGCTTCTCTGCAATTCGGCCTACTCCTAAGATAGCAACTTCTGGGTGGTTAATAACAGGAGTGAACCATTGTCCACCTGCTGAACCAATGTTACTGATGGTACATGAAGCACCTTTCATTTCATTAGGAGCTAACTTGCCATCACGAGCTTTTCCAGCTAATTCATTGATTTCATTAGAGATAGAGAAAATTGACTTACGATCCGCATCTTTAACCACAGGAACAAGAAGACCTTTTTCTGTATCAGCAGCAATACCAATATTGAAGTAGTGCTTATGAATAATTTCGCTAGTTGCATCATCAAGTGATGTATTTAACGCAGGGAAATCACGTAAAGCTGCAGTTAAAGCTTTCACGATATATGGTAGGTATGTTAATTTAATACCTTTTTCAGCTGCAACAGCCTTAAATTTCTTACGGTGTGCAACCAACTCTGTCACATCTACTTCGTCCATTAATGTAACATGTGGAGCTGTGTGTTTTGAGTTAACCATTGCTTTAGCGATTGCTTTACGAATTCCACTCATCTTTTCACGAGTTTCAGGGTATTCGCCCGCAGGAATTGGTTGTTTTGCAGGAGCTGTCGCAGCTTCTGCCGCTGTTGCTTTTGGAGCTTCAGCTGCAGGTGTTTCTGTAACAACAGGTGCACCGCCAGAAGTGAACGCATCAATATCCGACTTCATTATTCTACCATTTTCGCCACTTCCTGCAACCTTTTTGATGTCAATTCCTTTTTCTCTTGCATATTTACGAACAGAAGGCATAGCAATGATACGACGATTTTCATCAACGTCTGCAGAAGGTGCTGTTGCTTCTTGTGCAGCCTCAGCTGGTTGTTCTTCCTGAGCTTGTTCTTGTTTAGGAGCTTCGTCAGATTCATCGCCTTTAAATTTAAGGTCCTCATATCCAGGAGCATCAAACTTAATTAGCGTATCCCCTACAATTGCAACAGTTCCTTCTTCTACAAGTACTTCAAGTACTTTCCCTTTAACTGGAGAAGGGATTTCTACTACTGCTTTATCATTTTGGACCTCGCATAGAACATCGTCCTCATTTACTTCATCGCCTGGTTTTACAAACCATTTTACGATTTCACCTTCATGGATACCTTCACCGATATCTGGCAACTTAAATTCAAATGCCACGGTTTTCGCCTCCTAAAATTGTTAGTTTCTTTTCAAAGATGCCTTGGCGCATGTCTACATTGTTGAAAATTTTATCTAGTTGAACTCTCATACGCCGCAGGCTTATTTATTCCGAAAAGGATAGTTAATCCTTGATTGATTGGTTATATATTAGAAGTTTAATACTTTCTTTGCAGTTTCAATTACATCCTTGAAGTTTGGTAACCAAACTGATTCTGCTTGAGAGAACGGATATACTGTATCAGCTGCAGCTACACGTAATACTGGAGCTTCTAAACTTAAGATTGCACGATCGTTGATTTCAGCAACAACGTTAGCTGCAATTCCAGCTTGTTTTTGTGCCTCTTGAACAACGATAGCTCGTCCTGTTTTTTCAACAGAACTAATGATTGTTGGAATATCTAATGGGCTTACTGTACGTAAGTCAATAACTTCTGCAGAAATGCCCTCTTTTTCTAACTCAGTTGCAGCTTTTAAGCACTCATGTACCATCGCACCATACGAAATCATAGTGATGTCTGTACCTTCGCGCTTAACTTCTGCTTTCCCAAGTTCAATTGTATATTCACCCTCTGGAACCTCCTGGCGGAATGAACGATAAAGCTTCATATGCTCAAGGAAGACAACAGGGTCGTTATCGCGAATTGCGGAAATTAATAGTCCTTTTGCATCATAAGGTGTTGATGGAATAACAACCTTTAGACCAGGTTGCTGTGCCATTAAACCTTCTAAGCTATCTGCGTGTAGTTCTGGTGTATGTACACCGCCACCAAATGGTGAACGAATCGTTACTGGAGCATTGTAACGACCACCTGAACGATAACGCATACGAGCTAATTGACCACTAATAGAATCAATAACCTCATAGACAAATCCAAAGAACTGGATTTCTGGAACTGGACGGTAGCCTTGTAAGCTTAGACCAACAGCAAGACCACCAATACCTGATTCAGCTAGTGGTGTATCAAACACGCGATCTTCACCGAATTCAGCCTGAAGACCTTCAGTAGCACGGAACACACCGCCGTTAACTCCAACGTCTTCACCGAAAACTAAGACATCTGGGTTATTCTTTAATTCTGTGCGTAACGCATCAGTGATTGCTTGAATCATTGTCATTTGCGCCATGGCTTACTTCGACTCCTTCGCTTTATAGATTTCCATTTGCTCCTCTAAATTTAAAGGAAGCTCTTCGTACATATGTGAAATAAGGTCAGTAACCTTTTGTTTAGGTGTTTCGTCTGCTTTTTTAATTGCGTTCTTGATGTCTTCTTTAGCTTCTTCAATGACTTGGTTTTCTAACTCTTCATTCCAAATTCCTTTTCCTTCAAGGTACTTACGGAAACGAACGAGTGGATCTTTCTTTTCCCATTCATTGTCAAGCTCAGAAGTACGATATCTTGTTGGATCATCTCCAGCCATTGTATGAGGACCATAACGGTATGTCATTGTTTCAATTAGAGTAGGACCATCACCATTCACTGCACGCTCACGAGCTTCTTTAACAGCTACATATACAGCTAGTGGATCCATACCATCAACTTGAATTCCTGGAATACCAGCTGCAACGGCCTTTTGAGCTAGAGTTGCTGCTGCTGATTGTTTTTCAACAGGAGTAGAGATTGCAAAACGGTTGTTTTGAACGATAAATATTGCTGGTGCTTTAAATGCTCCCGCAAAGTTAATACCTTCATAGAAGTCACCTTGTGAAGTACCGCCGTCACCAGTATAAGTGATTGCAACTGATTTCTTGCCGCGTTTTTTCATACCTAAAGCGACACCAGCACACTGTATGTATTGTGCACCAATGATAATTTGTGGTGATAGTACATTAACTCCTTCTGGAGCTTGGTTTCCATGGAAATGTCCACGTGAGAACAAGAACGCTTGATATAATGGTAAACCATGCCATACGATTTGAGGCACATCACGGTAACCAGGTAAAATGAAATCTTCTTTTTCTAATGCAAATTGAGATGCAAGTTGTGAAGCTTCTTGACCTGCAGTAGGTGCATAGAAACCTAAACGCCCTTGACGGTTTAACGAAATAGAACGTTGATCAAGGATTCTTGTATAAACCATTCTTCTCATTAATTCTTTTAATTGATCGTCACTTAAATCAGGAACAGCATCCTTGTTAACTACTTCTCCTTCTTCATTTAAGATCTGAAACATAGGAAAGTTTTCAGCAACTTTATCCAGTTGCCCTTGTAAATCAAAGACATTTGCTTTTACAGCCATCTTTTCTCGCTTCCTTTCTTACCCTATTTTCTTTAATCAAACGCACCCTGACCATTTTTAGCAAGGGGCTTTAACTTTATGATGGTGAAGAAACCAAGTATAAAGTTAAGAATGATACAAAACATACAGCATTAGGTTACCCAAAAATATATCTTTTCAAAGACATTTTTTATCCATTGGAACGTAGTCTTTAGATGTAATAACTTTATTGTCATGCTCGAAAAGGATATTCTGACTCCTAAATGAAGCTGTATTAATTATTTTAGTAAAGCAATTAATACAACTGCTCCCTATCCATTTCCAAGTTTACAACAACGTAAGACACACGTCAAATTGTTTGTTTACTGTTTTATTACTTGTCCACAACTTTTTTTATTTTTGTATAAATTCCCATTTTTAAAAACTGTATCAGTACACATTTTCGACCTGTACTATAAAAACCTTTCTTGTAGAATGATTTTTTAAAATACTACTCCGGATTATGCCCTAAAATAGCCAAAACAAAAAGGCTATCGACACTGATAGCCCTTTCACACAGTTATTATTTATTATTCCTCTTTAAAGACAACTTCTAGTCCAGCATTTTGATAAAAAGTAACCTTCGCTTTGTTGTATTGATCTGTCAATTTGTTAAACGTTTCATTAGCTGCAACTACTTTTTCGTAGGTTTCATTTATAAGATTAATTTGTTGTTCTAATTCATCCAATGTTAATTCTTCATTTTGAAACATTTCATAAAGTTTTTTATCATGCTCTATTGCTTCTTTATATACAGTGTATAAATCTTCATAGCTTTCATAGCGTTCGTTCATTAACGAGACTAGTTCATTCGCTTCTTCCTTTACACTGTCCTCTTTAATTTCAGAAATAAGTGCATCGACCTTTTGAAATTCCTTCTTGGAGGCTTCGATACTCTTTTGTTCATTGTTAATTCTAGTTTCGCGATCACCGACAATTGCTAATGCATCCTTTGATAAAGAAACAATCTGATCAAATTCTTTCATACCCAATGTTAAAATTTCATCGTAAAGCTCTTTCTCTTTTTTCTCAAGCTCCACTAATGGGTTTTGTTGCTCTTCAAAGTCCTTTTCTACTGCAACCACTTTTTCTAATGTCTCATAAATCTGTTCTTCAGGTGTGGGACCGCCCATACACCCCATTAAGAGAAAACTCATACAAATACAAAGAAATACAATTTTTAACGAATTATTTTTCACTATCTGCTCCCCCTTAGATACTTCAAATATACTATATTATAATACGATTTCATAACATATTTTTAGGTTTCACCTAAATATATGAGTTAGTACATGCTTTAGAACGGGCTAGAGGGCTACATTTATATTTAAAAATGAAAAAAGCTTTGTTAAACTTATAATAAATATAAGCATCAAGATCAGGAAGTGATAAATGTGATAACAATGGATAATATTATCCGGGAAGGACATCCAACATTACGGAAGGTTGCAGATGAGGTTCCATTACCGGCATCAGCGGAAGACCGCAAAATATTAGAAGAACTATTAGAATATGTGAAAAACAGTCAGAACCCTGAAATTGCTGAAAAATACGGATTAAGACCAGGCATAGGGCTTGCTGCACCGCAGATTAATGTGTCAAAACGTATGATTGCTGTCCATTTAAAAGATGAGAATGATGAGCTACACAGTTATGCTTTGTTTAATCCAAAGATTATTAGTCATTCTATTAACAAGAGTTATCTAACAAGCGGCGAAGGCTGTTTATCCGTTGACAGAGCTGTACCAGGATATGTACCGCGCTACTCGAAAATCAAGGTAAAAGGAACCACCATTGAAGGCGAGGAAGTGATTGTGAAACTAAAAGGTTTACCTGCTATATGTTTTCAGCACGAGATAGATCACTTAAATGGAGTTATGTTCTACGATCATATCAATCAGGAAAATCCGTTTGCTGAACCAGACAACGCGATTCCTATCGAACGTTAGAAAGTAAGTATTGATGTGCTAAGTATATAGATGCTATTTGTTAAGAAGACCTGACTTATTCATTTTCATTCTATTTACCTTTCTTTTATTAGCTATGATAATTTGACCCTTTTTTCCACATAATAAGGACAAAACTTAAACCCAAAAGCAACGTTCTTGAAATGTTTAAAGTTTGAGAAAAAAGGAGATAATAGTCATGCTAAAAAAGTTACGGAAAAAATTAATTAAGCAGTGGCAAGATTTATTAAAAAGGAAATCAATTGCGTAGGAATTTATAGCAAAAAACTTGCCACCTAATGAAGCTAGAGCTAATAATAACGACTAGAGCCCTTCGTTATGGAGGGCTTGTTATGTACTATCATGCTCTTCAATGGTATAATATACTTTTAGGTGTACGGTTGAGTTATTTTTACAAAAAATACATAGTAACCCCTAATCTAACCCCCTCTTTTTACCTATTAGCAAATGCAAGGTGTAAGAAATATTTAGGAAAAGCAAGAAAAAACATGAAAAACTTGTTATATTTTTATATAATAGAAAAAGTTACTCTAACTTTCGGAAATTAAGGAGAGATTTGGCAATGATTTTTAAAGTTTACTACCAAGAGGATGTATTAGAAGTTCCAGTAAGAGAACATACAAAAACTTTGTATATTGAAGCAGAATCTCAAGTTGAGGTCCGCCAAAAATTAAAGGAACGGAAATTTAACATTGAATATATTCAAAAGGTGGAAGGGGCCTATCTTGAGTATGAGCAACTAAATGAAGATTATAATGTATTGGAGATTTGATGAATTATGAAATTTGTAAAGAACGATCAAACAGCTGTTTTCGCCTTAGGTGGACTCGGGGAAATTGGTAAAAACACTTATGGCGTACAGTTTCAGGATGAAATTATCCTGATCGATGCTGGGATTAAATTCCCAGAGGACGAGCTGTTAGGAATCGACTATGTTATTCCTGATTACAGCTATTTAGTCAAGAACGAAGAAAAGATTAAAGGTTTATTCATTACGCACGGTCACGAGGATCATATTGGTGGAATTCCGTATTTACTTCGTGAAATCAATGTACCGATTTATGGAGGTAAGCTTGCCCTAGGTTTAATTCGTAACAAATTAGAAGAGCACGGACTACTCCGCCAAGCAAAGTTGATTGAAATTAAAGAAGAGGACATTATAAAATTCCGTAAAACATCGGTTACGTTTTTTAGAACAACACATAGTATTCCAGATTCATACGGAATTGTTGTAAAAACCCCTCCTGGACAAGTCGTCCATACAGGAGATTTCAAATTTGATTTCACTCCTGTTGGGGAGCCAGCGAACCTTCAAAAAATGGCGGAAATCGGTAGAGATGGAGTACTATGTTTACTATCCGATAGTACAAATGCTGAAATACCACATTTTACAATGTCTGAAAGACGCGTAGGAGAAAGTATTCAGGATATTTTCCGTACTGTAGATGGTCGAATCATTTTTGCTACTTTTGCATCTAATATTCATCGCCTACAGCAGGTGGTTGAAGCCGCTGTTCAAAACGATCGAAAAATTGCAGTATTTGGAAGAAGTATGGAATCAGCAATCACAATTGGATATGATTTAGGTTATATTCAATGTCCAAAGGATACGTTTATTGATGCTAACCAAATCAACCGTCTCCCAGCAAATAAGGTTGTTATTCTTTGTACTGGAAGCCAAGGGGAACCAATGGCTGCCCTTTCAAGAATTGCAAATGGTACACACCGACAAATTCAAATCATTCCTGGGGACACAGTTGTATTTTCCTCATCGCCTATTCCAGGGAATACACTGAGTGTTAGTCGAATCATCAATATGCTTTACCGCGCAGGCGCCGATGTTATTCATGGACCACTAAGTAACATCCATACATCGGGTCACGGTGGCCAAGAGGAGCAAAAATTAATGCTTCGTCTTATGCAGCCAAAGTATTTTATGCCAATTCATGGTGAATACCGGATGCAAAAGATGCACGCGAAATCTGCTGTAGATTGTGGTGTGTTTGAAGAGAACTGCTTTATTATGGACAATGGAGAGGTGCTTGCTTTAAGTGAGAATGAAGCATCTGTTGCAGGTAAGATTCCATCAGGAAATGTGTATATCGATGGTAGTGGTATTGGTGATATCGGAAATATTGTATTGCGAGACCGCCGCATTCTTTCTGAGGAAGGCCTTGTAATCGTTGTCGTAAGTATTAATATGAAGGACTTTAAGATTGCTGCAGGACCTGACTTAATATCTCGTGGATTTGTGTATATGCGTGAGTCTGGAGATTTAATCAATGATGCACAGAGTCTTATTACGAAGCATTTAAATAAAGTAATGGAGCGTCGCACGACCCAATGGTCTGAGATTAAGAATGAAATCACAGACACACTTGCACCGTTCCTATATGAAAAGACAAAACGCCGTCCAATGATTTTACCGATCATTATGGAGGTATAAGCTAGACCATTAACCCTTGTAATATTCAATGTTAATACCCACTGAGGCTTTCCTCAGTGGGTTTTTAATATCTCCATAAAAAAACGCCTCACGATGAGACGTTTTATTCTTCGATTAGATTTTTTTCGAAACGGCTAATGTCTGTGTCAGCCCCGATAATAATTAGAATATCCCCTTTATGTATTTGCTCGGTTGCTGATGGAGATACAATGATGTCTTTTCCTCTTTTCATTGCGACGATGGTTACCCCATATTTCGCACGTACATCTAATTCAATTAAAGACTTCCCATCAATCTTTTTACCTGCAACAATTTCAATAATACTATGCTCATCTGAAAGTTCCAGATAATCCAAGACATTGTTTGAGATAATATTATGGGCAATTCGTTTTCCCATATCTCGCTCTGGATGTACAATCCGGTCCGCTCCAATTTTACTTAAAATTTTCTCATGATAGTCATTTTGTGCTTTCACCCAAATTTGCTTAACCCCTAATTCCTTTAGGATAATAGTTGTTAATATACTAGCTTTCAAATTGTCCCCGATTGCAACAATGACTAAGTCGAAATTTCGAATCCCTATGCTCTTGAGAACTGATTCATCAGTTGAATCGCCAACAACAGCATGAGATGCTATAGTTGAAAATTCATTCACTTTATCTTCATCAAGGTCCATGGCCATGACTTCCATGCCTTCATCACTTAATGCGCGGCATATGCTACCTCCAAAACGTCCAAGGCCTATTACCGCAAACTCTTTTTTGTTCACTACCTATTCCCCCATCAAATTGAGATACCTTAGATTGTATCACAACTAAACTATAATTTGGAAGCATCTCCAACACCCTTAATGAATGTTCACTCCGAACGCAAAAAGGACTAGGGTGCCCTAGTCCTATGGTTTTCTACATTGCCTCAAGCATCTTAAACTGTGCTTTTACTAATCCAAAATATTCACCTTGCTGGTTCATTAATTCATGGTGATTTCCTTGTTCAATGATTTCACCATGGTCTAATACGAAAATATTATCAGCTTCACGAATAGTCGAGAGTCTATGGGCAATGATGATTGCTGTACGACCCTTTAGTAATTGTTTTAAAGCCTGTTGAATTTTGACTTCTGTTTCGGTATCAATACTTGCAGTTGCTTCATCTAGAATCAAGATTTTCGGATCTGCAAGTAGCGCACGAGCGAAAGATAATAATTGTCGTTCCCCAACTGATAAGATATTCCCTCTTTCCTCAACTTCTGTGTCATACCCATTTACAAGTTTCTCAATAAACTGATGGGCACCGACTGCTTGTGCAGCGGCTATTATCTCTTCATCAGTTGCGTCTGGTCTCCCAAACCGGATATTGTCTTTTATCGTACCAGAGAAGATAAACGTATCTTGCAAGACTACACTTATTTGAGAACGTACACTCTGGAGGGATAATTCTTTTATATTGATTCCATCAATTTTTACTTCCCCAGCTGTTGCATCATAGAAACGGCTAATCAGGTTAGCAATCGTCGTTTTACCTGAACCAGTATGACCCACAAGGGCGATGGTTTGACCTGCGTCTATCGTCAAGGAAATGCCTTTCAAGGCTTTTCGACTTTCGTCATATGCGAATTCCACTTGATCGAATTCAATCTTCCCTTTAATATCAGACAAGTGAATTGGATTTTCTTTTTCACCAACAATTGGCTTTTCATCAATAAATTCGAAAATACGTTCAGAAGAAGCCATCCCCACGAGCAATTGATTATATACTTGACCTAAACGTGAAATAGGCTCCCAGAACATCCCTAAATAAAAGGCAAAGGAGACGAAAACCCCAATTGTTAGTCCGTCAGCTTGGATTAGCATAGCCCCGAACCAAATCAAAATTGCTGTTCCAACCGCATTTGTCATTTCAACAAATGGACGGAACATCGCATTTTTCTGGGTAGCATCTCTCCAACTTTCATAGTTTTGATTATTAATACCATCAAAGAACTCAATATTTTCTTTTTCCTGAGTAAATGCTTGTGTCACACGAATCCCTTGAATACTTTCATTTAAATGCGAGTTAAGCATGGATTGCTTAATTCTTACTGTTTGCCAAGATCTTCTAATTTTTCTTCTTAATTTAGTTGTAATTAATACCATCAATGGCAGGATAATTAAGATCGCCAATGTAAGCTTTGGACTTAAGCCAAAAAGAATAAAAATGACCCCGAACAGGAGCACAAAATCCATTAACAGATTAATAACCCCATTCGTGAATAATTCCTGAAGAGAGTTCACGTCATTTAAGATTCTAACCAAAATAGATCCTGCTGAACGCTTATCAAAGAATCGATGTGATAGTCCTTGAACATGTGTAAAAAGATGCTTTCGTAAATCGTAAATAATATTTTGACCAAGCATATTGGTCCATTTGATTCGATAAATGTTCGCAATATAATTAATTGCATATAACCCAGCAATCGTTGTAACTAAGACCAGTAATAAATCTGTATCTTTATTCGCAATCGCGTGGTCAATTGTATATTTCCCAATTAGTATAGGTGCGATTAACCTTACAGCGGTTGTCAATAAAACCATGATTATTGCTAAAGGCAGTAAATTCTTGGAATACGGTTTCATATAGCCTAGTAATCTGAGCATTTGTTTCCAGTTAAACGGTTTTTCAATCGCTTGATCCGTGGAATAATGGAAACGATGTTTTATATCTTGTTTTTCATTTTTTGACATATAATCTCACCTACCTAACCTACTTGTGACTGAAGGACAACTTTTTGATCCTTATACTGAATATCATATATGCGTTGATATGGTCCTTCATTTTTCAATAACTCCTCGTGTGTCCCACGTTCAACAATCGCTCCATTATCTAATACCAAAATTTCATCAGCATGTTTCAAAGAAGAAATTCGATGTGCAATGATAATTGTAGTCCGCCCCTTCATTACTTCCTTTAAGGCTTGTTGAATTGAAAATTCAGTTTCCATATCTACCGCGCTTGTTGCATCATCTAAAATAAGAATACTAGGATCAATGCAGATTGACCTTGCTATTGCAATTCGTTGCTTTTGTCCGCCTGATAATCCCATACCACGTTCACCAAGCATCGTATCATATCCGTTTGGAAGCTCCATAATAAACTCATGCGCTTGGGCCCTTTTTGCAGCATCAATAATTTCTTCCATCGAAGCATTAGGTTTGCCATAAGCAATATTTGCACGAATTGTGGATGAGAATAAGAATGATTCCTGCATGACAAATCCAATATTACTCCTTAACGTAGAAATGGAGTAGTCTGAAACATCTCTTCCATCAATAAAGACTTGGCCCTTTACCGGCTCATAAAATCTTGTCATTAGCTGAGTAATACTTGTTTTCCCAGAGCCTGTTGCCCCTATTAACCCAATAACCTTGCCTGGTTCAGCTGTGAATGAAATCGACTGTAATGCTGCCTCATCATCCTCTGTATACTTTAATGTAACATCTTTAAATTCTACATGCCCCTGCAAACTATCACTTTTTACAACATCATTTTGATCGATAATTTTTTCATCTGCTTCAAGTATCTCTAGTAAACGTTCGCCAGATGCCTTCGCTTGCGAAAACATATTAATGATAAAACCAAGGTTCATAATTGGGTTAAGCAGGTACCAAACTAAACTAAAAAATGCAACGAGTTCCCCATATGATACTGACCCGCCAATTACTAAATATCCACCATAAGAGAGTAAAGCGACAACACAAACATTTCCAATAAACTCCATTAACGGGAAAAACTTTGCCCAAATCTTTGAGGTCGCTAGTGAAACATCTCGGTAATCTTCATTGGAGTCGTTGAATTTATTGATTTGAAACTCTTCTCGTGATAATGATTTAACCGTATTAATCCCGCTGATATTTTCTTGTACATTCGTATTCAAACGGCCAAATGTTTTTCTTACCTTACGAAATGCTGGGTGGACTCGCTTATCGAAACGATAAACAACAATCGCTAGAAACGGTAATGCCATAATTGTTACCAATGTAAGTGGAATGGAATACGAAAACATCACGATTAAACTGAAAACAATTAAAAGTGTAAAACGAAGTAGTTCGGCAAATCCAAATGAAAGGAAGAATCGAATTCCCTCAACGTCTGCAGTTAAACGTGACATTAAGTCTCCTGTTTTTGCATTATCATAATAACTAAAAGGTAGTCGTTGTAGTTTTTCATATAAGGCATTTCTTACCTTATAAACAGCAGTTATGCCAAATAAATCCCCTAAATACTGGTTGAAATATGTAGCTAACCCTTTAATTAGCATGATGGCAATAAATCCGAATGCAAGATATGGTACATACTGATAATTTCCTGCCCGGATAACCTCATCTATGGTTACCTGAAGCACGATTGGATAAACAACTGTAATTCCTGTCACAAAAATCATGGCAAATAATGACCAGAAAAAATATTTCCGGTACGGCCAATAAAACCCCTTTAACTTCCTAAAAGTATCCATATAAGTCCCCCCTCGGTGTTTCCATAAAAAACCTAAATTGTACGTAACATATAATATATCGGTTTTCGAAATAAATATCTAGTGCATTTTCAGAAAATGTTAAATATTTTATCTAAAAATAAATAAAGGCTAAGTCAATTTGACTTAGCCTCATGAGCAAACCTCATTATTATTCAGCATTTTGAGTTTCTTCTAATACACGGTTAACACGTTTGGTTAACATTTTCATGCCACTACCGCCTGCTTGGAAATGACGAAGCTTTCCTTCTTTATCAAATACATAATAAGCAGGGACATATTGGTTTTCGAACTTATCATTTAATTTAAGATCACTATCAACAAAGATTGGTTGAGTGATATTATGCTGCTCGGCAACTTGCTTGATTTCATCTAAATCAAGATCATTTTCTGACCTTGGCATATGAACAGCAATAACATTTAACTTGTCCTGATATTGGTCACGGAATTCATTTACCTGTGGCATTGCTTCTTTACAAAGCCCACAGCTGATTGACCAAAAATGAATGAGGGTTGGTTTTTCACCAACAAGGTCAGCTTTACTAACTTCACCATTTAACCAAGCTTTTTCTCCATTAAGCTCAGGCATTTGATCACGTAATTTCATCGATTTTATCCTCCAAATTATGGATTAAAGGGCCTAACATCCGTTAGACCCTGTTGTTATTTGTTATATATTAGACATTTAGTGTAGCTTGACCAGGTCTCCAGTTAGCAGGGCAAAGGCCACCAGTCTGTAATGCTTGAAGAACACGTAAAGTTTCGTCAACATCACGACCAATGTTGTTGTGGTTAACGACAGAATACATCATTTCCCCTTCTGGGCTGATGATGAATAGACCACGTAATGCAATACCTTCTTCTTCAATTAGAACACCGTATTCTTTAGAAATAGCATGGTTAGTGTCTGCAGCTAGTGGATAGTTAAGATCCCCTAACCCATTGTCTTTACGGTCAGTGTTAATCCAAGCTAAGTGAGTATGAATTGTATCCGTAGAAGCGCCGATAACGATAGCATCTAGGTCTTCAAATTCATCGTAACGATCAGACATTGCCGTAATTTCTGTAGGACATACGAAAGTGAAGTCCATTGGATAGAAAAATAATACTGTCCACTTATCGTTTTTCATGTTCTCTTCAAGACTAACTTTACCAAATTCTTTATTTGGCATAACAGCGTCCATTTCAAAACGAGGAGCTTGTTTACCTACCATACGTTCTGCCATATGTAAGACCTCCAATATTTTTTATAAATAGATTGATAATGCTAACACCAATATCCAAGTTTAACCAGCTTTATACAGTTTATACATTGGGTCATCGCTATCAACAATGACTAGTTTAACAAAGAGGTTGCTGTCGATTCAAGTAAAAAGCCGTCGTTTTTTAAAAATTATATAATCTTTACAATTTTATAATATATTTTTTGATAAACGATGGATTCATAAAAAAAGACTAGGTGAAATACCTAGTCTCGTCATTTCGTCTATCTGTGTTTACGCCTGTCCTAAACGACTTTCTACTTGTTGACAAACCTGGTCAGCAGATAGTCCGTTTGCTTCAATGACTGGCCCTTTCATGACAGTATCAGCCATTCCCATTACATTCGAATCTAGGCCTGTAACAACACAACAGTCACAGTTTTGTGCATCACTTTCCTGTTTTAGCTGAACAACTTCATAGCCTTTTTCTTGAAGAGCCTGCTGAACATTTGTTAGAGAACCTTCAACACCAATTTTCGCCATTAATCATCCACCTCCTCATATATGTAATTTGTCACAATCAGACTGTGATTATTCTACACATATTCGTGGATTGAATTCAGCACGATAACGATTATTAAAAATCAATTTATAAAGAATCTATGTTTTCTTTAATCATCTCAACAAATGCTTGGACTTGTTTAAGTTCAAATGCATAATCATAACCAACCAACCATGTATCGCGTTTCATTGGTTCGTTATTCTCATTCATTAATGGAATTTTATAAATGTTTTTTGTTTCATCATCATTTAAAGTGACAGATGGTAATATTGCATAACCAATACCATTTAAGGTCATTTGCTTACATGTTTCAATTTGGTCAACCACGATGGTGCGACGTGGTGTTGATTGAAAGGTACGGTGCCACCATTCTTGAATTTCTTGATAATAGGTTGAGTCACTTTTAAATTGAATAAACGGTCGATCTGTTTCCCACACCTGTTCGATTTTTTGGATTTCTGTATCAACCATATACATCGTATCGGTTAATAGATGGTGTTTCGCACCTTTCCAGTCGGGTTTGCCACGGATGATTCCAATATGTACAGTGTCATCATAGAGATTTTTTAATATTTCACTACTCCAGCCGGTAATTAATGAAATTTTAGCATGTGGATATTTATTTACATATTTTTTTAATACCTTTGGAAGCCAATTTTGTCCAATAATGGACGCACACGCAATTTTAAGGGTCCCGTGCACTTCTTGATTGAGCCCTTGTAGCTGCTCCCGTATTTTTTCTTCTTTCTCAACAACCTCTTTTGCAAAATCAATTATTTTTTCTCCAGCAGGTGTTGGTGTGAGTCCTTTTTGTGAACGAATAAATATTTTTGTGTTCCATGCTTTTTCAATCGATTGTAAGCGCTGGGATAACGCAGGTTGTGTAACAAATAAACGTTCAGATGCTTTTCTCATATTTAATTCAGATGAAAGTACGACTAATAATTGAAATTCGGAAAATTGCACATTGTTTCCTCCTGCACACAGGTATAAGTTTTACTTATAGTATAAATGATTTATTACAAATTATCATTATACACAGAAAAAATCCTCCATATCAGCATGGAGGATTTCAAATAACTTATTTAATTTTTAATTGTTTATTGAATTGTTTTAGAATAGCACGACGTGTAAAAATTCCTTCAAATACTAAATCATCATTTTCAACACAGACAAATGAGTGATCGATGACTAATTGAAGACCCTTTATGACATTATCATTTAAATTTAATCGCGGAATTTCCCTGTTCATGACTTCTTCAACCTTCATTTTCTCTAAACGCTCAAATTCAATTCGTTCTAATCCGAGGATCGAGTCTAGAATATGTGTTGAACTAATCAAGCCATGCAGCTTATACTTTGGGTCCAATACGGGGACTGCGGTATATCCTGTTTTTGTAAGGACAAGTAGTGCGTGCTCTAAGCTATTCCCGATTTGAACGTGAGCTACTTTATCTGCAGGAATGAGCAAGTCTTTAATTGTTGTTTCAAATAGATTTTCATTTTGAAGACCAAACATGTAAGCCTCACAACCTCACATTGTAATTATTTTCATATATTACCAGAATTCAATTTTCATTCTCCTCTTTTATTTTACCATAATTTTAGGGGGAGAACTTGTATTATTTAAGGGGTGATTTAGAGTTAGTACTTTAGAAGGAAGAAAAAGGCTCGGCACAGTGCCGGGCCTAAGAAGTGTGATTAGCTAATTAGATCGAAAATTTCAATTGCAATCATGTCAATATTATCGAATTGATATGTTTTGGGCTTTTCCCCTTGCTGGTATACTTCAAGTTCAAATGTACTTGTTTTGTTAAAATACTTAACACTACATTTTCTTTCACCATTTACTTCAAAAAAACGTTGTGGAGGCTCCCCACCGTTTGCATTTTCCTGAAGGCTAATAAGACGAGATATGATTCCTTGTAACTGTGACATATGTAGCCTCTCCTTTCTCTACTTTTAGGATTGAGCAATATCCTCTCTTCTATCCACGGTATTGACCATTTTCCTCACGGACTTATATATTCAGAATATTTCTTTCAATACCTTTACAGTAACTACTATGTAACAATACAATAAAATTAGCGATGAAACAATAAAAAAGTGGGAGGAGAACATGGGAAATATAACACAACTAAATGAGCGAATATTTCTAATTGACGCACATGATTTGGGAAGAGAGGCTCGAACAGGTTCGTACATAATGAAAGAGGAGAAAATTACAATTGTTGAAACAAGTGCAAGTCCTTCTATACCGTACATTATAGAGGCTTTTAAAGAGCTAGATATTGATCCATTTGATGTTCAGTATATTATTGTAACCCATATTCATTTAGACCATGCTGGAGGAGCTGGCCTCCTATTACAGCATTGTCCAAATGCAAAGGTCGTTGTCCATCCTAAAGGTGCAAGACATTTGAGTGACCCAATTCGTTTGATTGCTGGAGCTAAGACTGTATATGGGAAAAGTTTTGATTCTTTGTTTGATCCAATATTGCCAATTCCTGAGGAAAAATTAATTGTAAAATCGGATCAGGAAGAGCTTGAAATTGGCAGGAATTGTAGCCTTGTTTTTTACGATACACCAGGTCACGCCAATCATCATTTTAGTATTTATGACCCTGTTAGCAACGGAATTTTTACAGGTGACACAATCGGCATTTATTATCATGAACTAGCCAAAGAAAATATTGAGTTGTATTTGCCTTCGACATCTCCTAATCAATTCCGGCCTGATGCAATGCTCGAATCTGCAAAAAAAGTGAATGAAATTGGTGTCTCCGCTATTTATTTTGGCCATTACGGGATGTCAACAAATGTGAATGAAGTGTTCAATCAACTCCATCTATGGTTACCTATTTTTGTGAATGCTGGGAAGCAATCGTTTATCAAACATCCGTCAGCAACTGAAGGTGAACATAAAGATTTTATTAAAGGATTGATTTTAAAGGAAATCACAGCTTATCTTGATGAAAAGAATGTTCCAAGACATCATGAAGTATACGAAATTCTTAGCCTCGACCTTGATATTTGTGCGATGGGAATTATTGATTCCCTACAAAAAGAAAAATAGAAACCCCAAATGGGATTTCTATTTTTCTTTGATATTTAGAAGATGCCTTTATAAAATCCAAAGTGAGTGAATGTTCGATTATCCATTTCTAGTAAAGAATAAATCGTGGTTTTAAAAGGATTCCATGTTAATAATTTTGAATCCTGGTTTATCGTTTCCTTTTGTGTAGCAGTATCTTTTACAATGGGAGCTTCATCTTGTATTTGTAAATCTGTAATAAGCCAGTTTGAGTTTATTTTTTCAATCGTGATGACTTCATAATGATCTTTATAAGCAACCGGACCTGACTCTGGGGCTTTAAATAACTCATAGACAAAAATCTTCTTTTTATTTTGATCGAATAAAATTTTGGTTTCATCTGTATACGAATAAAACGGAACAAAGTAGAGGGCAAAATCTGATCCATACACAATATACCCATCTTTTTCCTTTATTAAATTCTCCTCTAAAAATGTGTTTGCATAATCTGAACGGAAAAAAGGAGCAAGAACTTGCTGAACTTCTTCATAGGTACGAAATTCAGCTGTTAATGAAGATTGCGCCTGAAATGCTTCTTGTAAGAATGTGAACACTTCATCTTGTGAAAGAGGCTGATTAGATGACGCTTTAGCTGTTGGAACAGAAACTAGTCCGATTAAACAAATGACAATGAGTAGTAGTGAGATTCGCTTGCTCAAATTATCATCCTTTCATTAAGTGACTGGTTATGTACAAGTACCCTCATTTTAACAAGTTCTCAAGTGCCCGTGGATATGAATCGTTCGTTAAATAATTGCAGATTTTGACATGTTTATATACATACAAACAATAAATTCATAAATCTAGTGAAAAAAAGAATGAATTTTGACATACAAGATGAGAAAACAGCTTACGTCATTAGTATTGTTTACAACTGTAATACATATTTAAAATTTAAGTGAATATGAATATGCTACACTAGTTTCATAGCTTTAATTGATTATAATGAATAGGTTGGCGGTTAGGATGGCAAAAAAATATACAAGACGACAATTTATTAAACGGGCGTTTGCCACAACAGCAACAATTGCAATTGCGTCCTCTTTCGGGTATTGGTATGCCCGATATTTAGAGCCGAAACAGCTAGATATCACGTCTCATAAAATTGTACATCCTACTATTCCAAAAGACTTTGACAATCTAAGGATTGTTCAATTTAGTGATACTCATGTTGGGCATTATTACACACTAGAACAACTAACTCACCTCGTCGATCAAATAAACAGTTACAAACCGGATCTTCTATTTTTCACCGGAGATTTAATGGATGAGCCTAATAAATATGCAGCTGCCAATCATCTCATCCCGATCCTAAAACGGTTAGAAGCTCCTCTTGGGAAATTTGCCATATACGGTAACCATGACCATGGGGGTTACGGATCTGAGATATATAAACAACTAATGGAACAAACCGATTTTACACTCTTAATGAACAGTTCGAAGGAAATTTATTTGAGAGATTCAAAAATTACCATTGTGGGATTAGATGATGTCATGCTTGGACGTCCTAGTTTTGAACAAGCCTTTCAAAACGTAGATTCTTCTAGTTATACAATTCTACTTGCTCATGAGCCAGATATTGCTGACCGAGCAGCTGAAGTGGGAGCACATTTGCAACTATCTGGTCATAGTCATGGTGGACAAATTCAGCTACCATTTGTAGGCCCACTGATTACTCCCCCACTTGGAAGTATCTATTATGAGGGTGCCCATGAAATTGGTGCTACTAAAATGTTCCTCTATGTCAATCGGGGACTTGGAACAACTAGGCTTCCATTACGATTTCTAGCAAAACCTGAAATCTCCATCTTTACATTACAATCGAAATCATAACCACCCGTGAGAACGGGTGGTTTGTTCTGCGGCTGAAAGCCTTCGTTACTGGCCAGCCCTTCAAAGGGCTCTGAAAGTTCGCCAACCGCACTACTTTTCCGGCTAACCCTAAAGGGTT
>NZ_JAPSKV010000015.1 GCF_031181385.1 Fredinandcohnia onubensis | reverse complement strand
CTTCAACATAGTCTAGTGGCGATAGCGAAGAGGTCACACCCGTTCCCATACCGAACACGGAAGTTAAGCTCTTCAGCGCCGATGGTAGTTGGGGCATTGCCCCTGTGAGAGTAGGACGTCGCTAGGCTTTTATTCCGCAGTAGCTCAGTGGTAGAGCTATCGGCTGTTAACCGATCGGTCGTAGGTTCGAATCCTACCTGCGGAGCCATTGCTTCCATAGCTCAGCTGGTAGAGCACTTCCATGGTAAGGAAGAGGTCAGCGGTTCGAGCCCGCTTGGAAGCTTAAATAAAGTGAAATTACAAATTGGCCCGTTGGTCAAGCGGTTAAGACACCGCCCTTTCACGGCGGTAACACGGGTTCGAATCCCGTACGGGTCACCATTTTTGGAGGATTAGCTCAGCTGGGAGAGCACCTGCCTTACAAGCAGGGGGTCGGCGGTTCGATCCCGTCATCCTCCACCATTTTAAAATATATATTTGCCGGTGTAGCTCAGTTGGTAGAGCAACTGACTTGTAATCAGTAGGTCGTGGGTTCGACTCCTATCGCCGGCACCATCTTCATTTAATGATGGAGGGGTAGCGAAGTGGCTAAACGCGGCGGACTGTAAATCCGCTCCCTCCGGGTTCGGCGGTTCGAATCCGTCCCCCTCCACCATTTACATATGCTCATAAGCCTTTATTCTTTCTTTGGACAAGTTCAAAAGGATGAAGTGGGCTATTTTTATGAAATTATATAATTATTTCCTTAGATTACACATAATTTTATGTTATCTGAGCAAGATACTAGGGTAATAAAAAAATATAATTCCGTGTTATGATAACACTTGAAGATTATGAAGTTTAATCAATGGGCTATAGCCAAGCGGTAAGGCAACGGACTTTGACTCCGTCATTCGTAGGTTCGAATCCTGCTAGCCCAGCCATTTTAGAGCCATTAGCTCAGTTGGTAGAGCATCTGACTTTTAATCAGAGGGTCGAAGGTTCGAGTCCTTCATGGCTCATCTCAAGCGGAAGTAGTTCAGTGGTAGAACACCACCTTGCCAAGGTGGGGGTCGCGGGTTCGAATCCCGTCTTCCGCTCCATGAACTACTTCTTTTTCATACTTGGGGCCTTAGCTCAGCTGGGAGAGCGCCTGCTTTGCACGCAGGAGGTCAGCGGTTCGATCCCGCTAGGCTCCACCAATTACATATATAACTCACAATAAACCTCTCGTGGTTTATTTTTTTTTGCATAAACCCCACATTTGGGTCCATTCTTCCCCCCTTATTCCTGCATATATATACATGATTTTGTTGAGTTGAGTCATTCTATTAAAAGTAGGTACAATAGTGTATGGGAGAAGGAGGTTCATATAAAATGAAGAAGGATATTTCCATTATTGGTGTACCCATGGACTTAGGCCAAATGCGTAGAGGAGTTGACATGGGACCAAGTGCCATCCGTTATGCGGGTGTAGTTGAACGATTAGAGAGACTTGATTATGATATAGATGATTTAGGGGATATTGAAATTAAACGTCCTACCCGTGAAGAAATTGCTAACGATGAAAATTTAAAGAACCTTGAGAAAGTATCTGAGGCCAATGAAAAGCTTGCTACAACAGTAGATGAGGTCATTCAAGCTGGAAGGTTCCCACTTGTCTTAGGTGGTGACCATAGTATTGCAATTGGCACACTCGCAGGTGTAGCGAAGCATTATAAAAACTTAGGGGTTATTTGGTACGATGCTCATGGAGATTTAAATACAGCAGATACTTCACCATCCGGTAATATACATGGAATGCCGCTCGCTGTAAGCCTTGGAATTGGTCATCAGAGATTAACAAACATAGCCGGTTATGGTCCTAAAGTAAAGCCTGAAAACATTGTCATTATTGGTGCAAGATCTCTTGATGACGGTGAAAAGGAGTTAATTAAAAAGTTAGGAATCAAAGTATATACCATGCATGAGATTGATCGTTTAGGTATGACAAAGGTCATGGAAGAAACGATTGCTTATCTAAAAGAAAAAACAGATGGTGTTCACTTATCGTTGGATTTAGATGGTCTGGATCCCCATGATGCACCAGGAGTAGGAACTCCAGTTCTTGGGGGCATTAGTTATCGTGAGAGCCATCTAGCAATGGAAATGTTAGAGGAATCAAAATTGATTACTTCTGCTGAAGTTGTAGAAGTTAATCCAATTCTAGATGATAAAAATAAAACGGCCTCTGTAGCGGTTGCTTTAATGGGGTCTTTATTCGGAGAAAAACTTTTATAATACCATACAGTATCTCAAAACAAGGGATACTGTTTTTTTATTTTAAAGATTTGATTTTCCTAGCACATAAACCACCCAAAATTTGTTAAAATGAAAACTATGGAGAAAATGAAACCTTTTAAGAGATGAATCGTAAATAATGATACCCGCGAGTAGAGCGGAGGTATACAAAATGGAGACAATCATTAAAAACAGAATAAGACAGCTAAAAAATGGAGATCAGAATGCATTTGCGGAGATAGTAGAATTTTACAAAGACAAGGTTTTTCAGATATGCTATCGTATGCTAGGGAATCGACATGAGGCAGAGGATATTGCACAGGAAGCCTTTATTCGGGCATATGTAAATATCCATAGCTATGATTTGAATAAAAAGTTTTCGACATGGCTATACCGAATTGCAACGAATCTGTCGATTGACCGCATTCGAAAGAAAAAACCTGATTATTACTTGGATGCCGAACTTGCAGGGTCAGATGGTCTAACTATGTATTCGCAAGTTGCTGCAGATGTAGCACTACCAGAGGACGAGCTTGAGACGATGGAGCTACAAGAATTAATCCAAGCGGAGATACTGAAGCTTCCAGATAAGTATCGTTCGGTCATTGTTTTAAAATACATCGAGGAGTTTTCACTAAAGGAAATTGGTGAAATTCTTGACCTGCCTGTGGGTACGGTGAAAACAAGAATTCATAGGGGCCGAGAAGCTCTACGAAACCAACTTCGACATGTATAGGGGTGAGAAAAAATGAACTGTTCAGAAAAACACATGGTTACGTTAATGCATAATTACCTAGATGAAGACATTTCTGAAGAGGAAGAGAAGCTACTACGTGAGCATTTGCATGCCTGCGAATCCTGTAATCAACATTTTCATGAGCTAAAAAAGACAATTGCGTTGGTACAAAGTACTTCTCATATTTCTGCACCTGATGATTTTACATTAAAGGTCATGCAAAATCTGCCGAAGGAAAGACGCACTGTCAGCCTTAGACGTTGGTTCAGAGAGCACCCAATGCTATCAGCAGCCTCTCTTTTTCTTGTATTAATGACAGGAAGCCTCTTTTCCGTCTGGAATGAAAGTGAGCAATTCTCTGTTTCAAAGCAACCTAATTTAATTGTTGAAAACAATACCGTCATTGTTCCTGAAGGTGAAACAGTGAAGGGGGATGTCGTTGTCAAGAATGGAAAGCTTGTGATAGAGGGAGACGTAGACGGAAATGTCACTGTGATAAACGGTGAGAATTATATGGCTTCTGCTGGAAATGTTACAGGAGAGGTTAAGGTAGTCAATCAAATGTTTGAGTGGCTTTGGTACCATATAAAAAAGGTAGGTACAGATGTCATCCACATTCTTGATAATGAAGAATAGGCCATCGGACACGGTGGTCTTTTTTTGAGGGTAAAATTAAGCTTATCCACCTACCAATTTGTAATCGGTTAAGGAAAGATATATGATATAATATTATAGCTAACTATGCATGTTTGGATTATTTCATAGAGGAAGTGTGAGAATGTCATTTAATGAACTCCCATTACTAGGTTACCTTGGCATTTTTCTAGATGTTCTCCTTGTCTGGTATGTAATATATAAAATCTTATCTCTTATCCGCGGAACAAAAGCTGTACAGCTTTTGCAGGGGATTATTGTTATCGTTTTTATCCGCTTATTAAGTAGCCTGTTAGAGTTACATACTTTGTTTTGGTTAGTAGACCAGGTAATGGATTGGGGATTCTTAGCGATTATCGTTATTTTCCAGCCTGAATTGAGAAGGGCACTGGAACAGCTTGGCCGTGGTAAAATATTTTCAAGAAGTGGTAATGATGAAGAAGATCATCAGGTAAAATTAATTGAGGCAATTACAAAAGCCACTGATTATATGGCCAAACGCCGCATTGGTGCACTCATCTCGATTGAACGACAAACGGGAATGGGGGACTATGTGGAAACAGGGATTCCATTAAATTCAGCCATATCCTCTGAGTTACTAATCAATATCTTTATTCCAAATACGCCTTTACATGATGGAGCAGTGATTATACAAAGAAATCAAGTAGCGGCAGCTGCATGTTATCTGCCACTATCAGAGAGCCCATTTATATCAAAGGAATTAGGAACTCGACACCGAGCAGCACTTGGAATTAGTGAGGTAACAGACAGCATTACGATCGTTGTATCAGAAGAAACAGGAAGTGTGTCTTTAACAAAGAACGGCGAACTACACCGGGATATGAAACCTGATGCATTTCGAGATTTACTAAAACAAGAACTAATAACAAATGAAAGCATTACCTCTCATTCACTATGGCAATGGAGGGGGAAAAAGAATGGATAGATTAATCGATAACCGTTGGGTTACACGGATTATTGCATTGTTCCTTGCGCTACTCTTATTTGCATCTGTCAGCTTTGAGAACCAACCTGCTACCAAGAGTCCTGCAGGGTTGCCACTATTTTCAAATTACACGGAAACACTAACGGAGATTCCGGTAAATACATACTATGACGATCAAAATCTAGTTGTATCTGGAGTTCCTCAATATGTAAACGTAACGATAGAAGGTCCATCCGGAGTGACCAAAAGAGAAGGTCTCCAAAAGGAAATCGAAGTATATGCAGACCTAACTCAGTTATCAGTTGGTACTCATAAGGTAAAACTACAATATCGAAATATCTCTGAAAAAATAAAAGTTAAAATTGATCCTGCCGAAATTACCGTAGTCATACAGGAAAAAGTAACAAAGGAATTCCCGGTTGAAGTCGACTTTGTCAACCGTGACCAAGTAGTTGAAGGGTATACTATTGAAGAGCCAGTCGTCTCACCTCGAGTAGTCAAAATAACTGGAGCTTTAGAGGAAATTGAGAGAGTAGCTATCGTAAAAGCAGTTGTCGACCTTAAGGGAGTAACTAAAGACTTTACACAGGAGTCAAGGGTAGCTGTTTATGATAAAAACCAAAATGTTTTGTCGGTAACAGTGGAACCTAATGTTGTAGAAATTGCGGTTCCGATTGTCAGCCCAAATAAATCAGTATCTCTTACCCTTAAGCAAAAAGGAAAACTTCCGGATGGGTTAAGCTTAGTCAATATCACACCAACACCAAATCAAGTAACGATATTTGGTCCGAAAGAAGTGATTGACGAAATTTCATCTATTGAAGCTGAAATTGACCTAGATAATATAAGAGAAGACTCTACGATTGAAGTGAAGGTTCCGGTACCAAAAGGGGTTATTCAAGTATCCCCTGAAAATATTGAAGTATCAGTTGATATCGAAGAAGAGATATCGGAAACCTTCTCAGATTTATCAATTAGAAGTTTAGGCTTAGGAACTCAATTTGCACTAACGTTTTTAGACCCTGAAGCAGGAACACTCAATATAGACGTGCAAGGAGCACCAAGTGTCTTAGAAGGGACAAGTCCTACAAATTTTGATGTGTTTATTGATGTGACCAATCTTGGGATTGGTGAGCATGATATAGATATAGAAGTCAAAGGCCCAGACAATGTTACGTGGGTATTACCTCAAGAAAAGGCAAAGATACGAATTACTGAAATTGAAGAGTAATTGAGTATCAGCAAAAGGAGAGATCATTTAAAATGGGAAAATATTTTGGTACAGATGGTGTACGAGGTGTTGCAAATAGTGAACTAACTCCAGAGCTCGCATTTAAGGTTGGAAGATTTGGAGGCTATGTATTAACAAAGGATAAAGAACGACCAAAGGTATTAATTGGCCGCGATACTCGTATTTCAGGTCATATGCTAGAAGGTGCACTCGTTGCAGGTCTATTATCAATTGGAGCAGAAGTCATGCGTTTAGGTGTTATTTCCACTCCAGGTGTTGCATTTTTAACAAAGGCTCTAGGTGCTGAAGCGGGTGTCATGATTTCTGCTTCACATAATCCAGTACAAGACAATGGGATTAAATTCTTTGGACCAGATGGCTTTAAGCTTTCTGATGAACAGGAAAATGAAATTGAGTCACTTTTAGATTTACCAGAAGATCAGCTTCCACGTCCAATTGGAGCTGATTTAGGTCAAGTGAATGATTATTTTGAAGGTGGCCAAAAATACCTTCAATTCCTAAAACAAACAGTAGATGAGGATTTCACAGGAATCCATGTAGCACTGGACTGTGCCCATGGTGCGACATCATCTCTAGCTACGCATTTATTTGCTGACTTGGATGCAGATATTTCTACAATGGGAACATCTCCAAATGGTCTGAATATTAATGATGGTGTAGGTTCTACACATCCTGAAGCCCTTGCAGCCTTTTTGAAGGAAAAAGGAGCAGATGTTGGACTAGCCTTTGATGGTGATGGCGACCGACTCATTGCGATTGACGAAAATGGAGAAATTGTTGATGGTGACCAAATCATGTACATATGTGCAAAGTATATGAAAGAACAAGGTCGTTTAAAGCATCAAACTGTTGTATCAACGGTTATGAGTAATCTAGGTTTTTATAAAGCTTTAGAAGAAAACGGTATTGAAAGTGTTCAAACAGCGGTGGGTGATCGCTATGTTGTAGAAGAAATGAAGAAGAGCGGATATATTCTAGGTGGAGAACAATCAGGACATATTATTTTCCTTGATTACAATACAACTGGTGATGGACTATTATCAGGTCTACAATTAGTGAATATCATGAAAAGCACAAAGAAACCTTTATCCCAGCTTGCAAGTGAAATGACAAAGTTTCCGCAGTTACTAGTGAATGTAAAGGTAACAGATAAATATCATGTAGCGGATAATCCAATCATTAAGGAGGTTATCGAACAGGTTGAAGCTGAAATGAATGGTAATGGTCGTATTTTAGTACGTCCTTCAGGAACCGAGCCGTTAGTAAGGGTAATGGCAGAGGCTCCAACAGAAGAGCTTTGTAAAGAATACGTAGACCGTATTGTTTCTGTAGTAAAAACAGAGATGGGAATCGAATAAAGATCATTTAATACATTTTCATTAAAAATATGCATTCTTGGCACAAATAGGTCCAAGTATGCATATTTTTTTAGTATACATGGAAAATAAATACCATGTTATGATTGACGAGTTTGTAGATTGTGTTGTATTATTGTTCTTGTTCAAATTTTTTGTAAAGGAGGGTTAACAGTAGTAGTATTTCTAATTAAAGCGCCAGAACTAAACCATGAACGGAAGAAATAACAATGCATAGGCTATTGTTATAGGTTTAGTTGACGAGGTGGAGGTTTATCGAAAATTCGGCGGATGCCTCCCGGTTGACATCAATCACGACCGCAAGTCCTTTTAGTCAAAACAGAGGGGTGACTCTCTGCACAAACGGAAGGATATGATTGAGTAAAAGAGATAAATATGGAAAAAAAGGGGCAAGATAGCCCCGTGCTTTCTTGTTCCCTTTTTTAGGGAGGAAACTTAATTATGTGCGGAATTGTAGGTTTTATTGGACATCAAGACTCAAAAGAGATTTTGTTAAAGGGACTAGAAAAGCTTGAGTATCGCGGCTATGACTCAGCTGGAATTGCAGTGATGAATGATGAAGGTGTTCACGTTTTTAAGGAAAAAGGTCGTATTGCGATTCTTCGTGAGGCTGTAGATCCTAGTTTATTTGCTACTGCAGGGATTGGACACACTCGCTGGGCGACACATGGTGTGCCAAGTCGAGTCAATGCACACCCACATCAGGCATCAACTGGACGATTCACTCTTGTTCATAACGGTGTAATTGAAAATTACAGTCAACTTAAGAATGAGTATTTACAAAATGTTGAGTTACTAAGTGATACGGATACAGAAGTTGTTGTTCAGGTATTAGAGCAATTTGTGAATCAAGGGATGGAAGTTGAAGAGGCTTTCCGAAAGACATTAAGCCTTCTAAAGGGGTCTTATGCAATTGCAATGCTTGATGAGCAAAACAACGAAACAATCTATGTAGCGAAAAACAAAAGTCCACTTCTTGTAGGTCTTGGCGACAACTTTAATGTTGTAGCAAGTGATGCAATGGCAATGCTACAGGTAACCGACCAATATATCGAGTTAATGGATAAAGAAATTGTCATTGTTAAAAAAGAGTCTGTCACAATTAAAAATTTAGCGGGTGAAACAATCAGCCGTGACCCATATACAGCAGAGCTTGATGCAAGCGATATTGAAAAGGGAACTTACCCACACTATATGCTTAAGGAAATTGACGAACAGCCTTTAGTCATGAGAAAAATTGTTCAAGAATATCAAGCTGAGAGCGGCAAGTTAGCGATTGATCCTTGTATTGTTAAAGCGATGAAGGATGCAGATCGAATCTATATTATTGCTGCCGGAACTAGTTATCATGCTGGTCTTGTTGGGAAACAATTCATTGAAAAAATGGCGCACATTCCTGTAGAGGTTCATATTTCTAGTGAATTCTCATACAATATGCCTTTATTATCTGAGAAACCATTATTCATCTTTATTTCACAAAGTGGTGAAACAGCTGACAGCCGTGCTGTGTTAGTACATGTAAAGGAAATGGGTCACAAGTCCATTACAATTACAAATGTACCTGGTTCAACACTTTCACGTGAAGCTGATTACACATTGTTATTACATGCAGGACCCGAAATTGCAGTTGCTTCAACAAAGGCTTATACAGCACAGTTAGCAGTACTTGCAATCCTTGCGTATGTAACAGCTGAATCAAAAGAGATGAAGGTTGGTATGGACCTTGTCAAAGAGCTTGGGATTATCGCAAACAGCATGGAGGCTCTATGTGATGACAAAGAAGTAATGGAAGCTATTGCTTGGGAGTACTTCACTACTACTCGTAACTGCTTCTTCATCGGTCGTGCGATGGACTTCTTCGTAGGACTAGAGGGTGCCTTAAAGCTTAAGGAAATCTCCTATATCCAAGCAGAAGGTTTTGCAGGAGGAGAATTAAAGCACGGAACAATTGCCTTAATAGAAGAAGGGACACCGGTTATCGCTCTAGCTACTCAAGAGCATGTAAACCTAAGCATTCGTGGAAATGTGAAAGAGGTTGTTGCACGTGGTGCACACCCATGTATCATTTCAATGAAGGGCTTAGAAACAGATGAAGACCGCTATGTGCTCCCGGCTGTTAATGAAATGTTAACACCACTTATCTCTGTTATTCCGTTACAGCTCATTTCTTACTACGCAGCACTGCACCGTGACTGTGACGTAGATAAGCCACGTAATTTGGCGAAGAGTGTAACGGTGGAATAAATAATATTCAATGTAAATTTAGGTGTTGTCTCCATAAAAAATTAAGGTTCCTTAAATAAAATAAACGGTTCTTAAATAAAATTAATGTTCCTAATCCGAAGGTTTTTCCGGTACTTTTACCGGCAGACCTTCGGTTTTTTTATGTAAAATTCAGTTGGGTATCTAATCGAAATCCAATCCCATTTTCAATCAAAATTCAATCTGTGATCAGTCGCTTTTTTCAATTCTATATTCTCCAATCCCTTATCCAGTGGGGGGTTCTATTCTCTTCTGGTTGGTTTCCCCAGGGTATTGGCCCTGCATCCTTTCCAGTGTTTTTCCTCACTCATTAGAATCAGAAAGTCTTCAATCATCTATTCCGTATCCATCTATTCTGGAACGTAATTTTTTTATAAAAAACATTGCAAAATCGGTACAATTTCATTCGAAAATCGGCAAAAAGGCGGGAACGTAATTATTCTATAAGAAAAATAGGGAGGTTGCTTGGATGGGGCGTGAGCCTTGGGGGGGAAGGAGTTGAGGGGAGTATGAAGGGGAAGGGGCTTGGAAACGTTAATTTTCGATAGGGACAATCACTTGAGATAATCATATCTATACATAAGATTTTTAAGGTCGATTTGGAATGGTTGTTAGTGAATTCTAATGAAGTGAATGGTGTAAAAAATACATACATATCGATAGTTGAAGATAAGGAAATTGAATTATATACATTATTTAGAAAGTTGTCTAAGGATGATCAAGATGAAATCTTAGAAATTATTGAATTAAAAATAAATAGGTATAACAATAAGTAAATTAATCACCTTTATCTAATTGAAAAGGGGGTTGCTAGTTGTAAGGGACTAGTGAGACAGAAGGAACTGGTTAGATAAAGCAATAAAAAACGAATTCCTCATTTGGAATTCGTTTTTTTATGTGGCCCTTCGGAAAACCGGTTCATGCCAGTGAAACATAGCGATTTTCTATTGTAAGGAAAAAATGTATAATGAGCATTTATCCCGCCAGTTAACCTTGGAGCTTTGGCAGGTATGGCTGCACAATATCCAACTTTTTATACCTTATTGATATTTCTTGATTAATTCAACGAATTCATTAACGAAACCTTGTAGGAATTCTACTGTTCCTTCATTCAGCTTACCATTTTCATCTAATAATTCATGTACAGAACCAATGTATGCTTCTGGTTGTTGAACAACCGGCATATTTAAAAAAGAAAGTACTTGACGTAAGTGATGGTTTGAACCGAATCCAGCAAGAGCACCTGGAGATTGGCTAATGATTGCTGCAGGTTTTCCACTCCAAACACTTTCTCCATAAGGGCGAGATGCTACATCAAGTGCATTCTTTAATACAGCTGGGATAGAACGGTTATATTCAGGTGTTACAAATAATACCGCGTCTAATTCTTTGATTCTATTACGGAATGCAGTATATTCTGCAGGAGTTCCTAGGTCTCCTTCAAAATCTTGGTTAAATAATGGTAGGTCGCCAATTTCAACAAGCTCTGTTACATATCCTTCTGGGAATAAAGGTGCTACGTTATCAGCAACTTGTTTTGAAAACGAATTTTTACGAAGACTACCAAGGATAATACCAACTTTTGTCATACTTATTCATCCATCCTTCTTTTTTATATTGAATTCAAGATAAATTGGCAAAATATATGCTTTAACTTAAAAAGTGATATTACCCACAATCAAAAAAGGGAAAGGCTGTTATTATTACAATAGATAAGGTAACAACGCGAGATACTTAAATAATTGTTGACAATATGTAATATTGTGACCTACTATTATCTTGAAATCGAGATAATTTATTTTAAGGTAGAATTACGGCAATATCTATGGTTTAACAGGATTGATTGGAGCTCTATTGTTCACTACTTTAAAAAGAAATAGAAAATTATCGTTTATTCGCGTTAGGGAAGGTAAGTTTACATGAAAAACAGGTTTTTCTAAAATAGGTTGAGGAGGCTTTAATGAAGTGTTCAGGCAAAAAAGAAATCATACAATTAATAACATCATAAATGAAATTCAACGAAAAAAAGAAGCATCCCTAAAAGAAGATCTTTCTTCCTACCAGATTTCAATACAGACAGAAGATAATGAGTTGCAACATTTAATAGGATCAATAAACGATTATATAGATGTATTACAAACAAAATATGAAAGTCTATCAGTGAAACATCAAATCGTCACAGAATTAAACGGAATAGGAACATGGGATTTAGACATAAATGATGGTATTCCAGCAGGAAATATTTATGATCAAAACTTCAGAACATCGTTGGGGTATCGGGATGAAGAGGATTTCCCAAACGTATTTGAAAGTTGGTTAAACACCATCGCACCAGACGAAGTAGAAAATGTTACAAGAGCTTTTGAGGAACATTATTCTAGCGAAACAAGAAAACCTTATGATATTGAGTTTAAGAGTATTAAGAAAGACGGTTCAATTGAGTGGTACCATGCGAAATCGGAAACGTTACGCAACAAACAAGGTGTTCCATACCGAAATGTCGGTACAATTGTAAATATCCATGAAAATAAATTGAACACATTAAAAATCCAAAATTTATTGTCCCGCTTAGAACTAATTGAAAAATCACTTGGGTACAGTGTTTCAACAATAGAAGGGTCATGGGGAATGGATTTAAAAAATAATACACAAGAGGTTTGGTATTCCCCACAATTTAGACAATTACTTGGATATGAAGAGAACGAATTTAAATCTGAAGTTGAAACCTGGTTACAGTTGGTGTTAAGAGAAGATAGGGAACAAGTAAGAAGTAGTTTTAAAACTTATCTTTATCATAGTAAGAATCAAGCAAAGTTTGATATGAAATTCCAGATGAAGAAAAAAAATGGGGAAAATCGATGGTTTTACATGTTAGTAAAAACAGTACGGGACGATAACGGAAATCCAGTTTTGGTTTCAGGAGTATTAAGGGATATTAATCATGAGATTGAACGAAAAGCATTTGATGAGAAAATCGGAAATGAGATGAATGAATTTACACATTCTCTAAAGGAATTAGCAGGAAAAATTAATGATATTACGAACCAAGCCACAGAAATCGCTCATGAGCATGTAGTGACATCAGATGCTGCAGACCAAGCGAAGGAATGCATTGAATTAACAAAATCTATTACGGAATTAATTAAAAAAATCTCAAGCCAAACTCGCTTACTTGGATTAAATGCTTCCATTGAAGCAGCTCGTGCAGGTGAACATGGTAAAGGCTTCAGTGTGGTTGCTGCAGAAGTTCAAAAATTATCATCTAGTACATCAGAAGCAGTGGAGCAAATTGAGAAAATAATAGACGATATAAATTCTTCCGTAGAAAGCATTGTCAATAGTATTAATAATATGAGTGGTAAAATTCAATCACAGGCGGCTGTTACCGAAGAAATTAATTATACAACCGAGAATATCCACGGTATGTCAGGAAGATTATTGTCACTCATCCAGCAATTAGATTAAAGGTAACGAAGGACACATTTTTTTAAGTTGTACGAGAAGTAGAATCATGGAGGAATTCATAAATGGTTGGGGACAACAATGGTATTTTATTAAAGAGTGGAACGAATGAACTTGAAATTATTTTGTTCGAACTAGGTGATGGATGTTTCGCCATAAATGTCTTAAAGACAAGGGAAATTATTACACCTAAGCCTATAACGAAAATTCCAAATTCCCACCATTGGGTAGAAGGAATTATTAATTTGCGCGGGGAGACTATCCCTGTCGTTAATTTGTCTAGCATTTTAAACGCTGCACCATCAGAAGAACCTCAAAATGATAAATTCATTATTGCTGAGTTAAATCATATTAAGATTGCGTTCCGTGTCCACGGTGTTAGTCGTATTGATCGCATTTCGTGGGAGCAAATTGAAAAGCCTAATGAATTAACAACAGGAACTCAACCCTTTGCTACTGGAATTATTAAACTTGATAACAATACAATATCCATATTATTAGACATTGAAAAAATTGTTGTCGAAATTAATCCTAAATTAGGTGGAAATGTTGATAGCATTAAAACCTTAGGACCACGTGAGAGGTCTGCGAAAAATATAATAGCTGCAGAAGACTCTGCAGTTTTACGCGCCTTACTGAAGGACACGTTAAGTAACGCTGGATACGAAAAGGTAACATTTTTTCAGAACGGGAAAGAAGCTTGGGATTATCTAGAAACTCTTTCAGTAGATGAATCTGTTGAACCGAAAAATAGCGTGCAGTTACTTTTAACAGATATAGAAATGCCACAAATGGATGGGCACCATTTAACGTATCGCGTGAGAAACGATTCTCGATTAAAAGAAATCCCAGTAATCATTTTCTCCTCTCTGATTACAGATGATCTGTTTCATAAAGGAGAAAATGTTGGTGCAACCTCCCAGGTAAGCAAACCAAATTTAGTAAACCTTGTGAAAGAAATTGATAAATATATTTTATAAATATTGAAAATACATGTCCATTGTAATTAGGAAACCTCTCACTGTATATACGGTGAGAGGTTTTTTATTGGAAAATGTCTTGAATTCGAGATACTTTGCTTGACTATAAATAATTCGAGGGTTATCATTGGTTACATAAAGTAACTCGAATTACTAATAGTAACTTGTTATAAAAAGATAAGGTCAATTTAGTACTGACATTTCTTTAGATAAAATAACTTGAAATAAAGATACTTAAGTTGGAGGTAAACTTTGAAGAGTTAATGGTATTTATCTAGTAATAGTTAGGAAATTATGAATGAATGGAGAGAGTGAGATGCAAAAACATCTGGTATCCATTATATAACAGCAATGGTCAACGATGCCTAAATGATAGGTTTGTAAAATGAGATTGAAATAAAACAAGTATTAAAAAAATTGTTACTGGGGTATTTTTTTAGATAATCACTTTTAGTCTACAAAAATATTGCAAAAGGAAAAGAGGATAGCAGATGAGTTTAGAGGTTAGTAAGGAAGCGGCTGAATGGTATAAAAACGAAATGGATTTAGAGGACGGCGACTTTGTTCAGTTTTACGTTCAACTCTATGGTGGGATACCTACTAGTCATCCCAATTATTCTCTAGGAATGTCAGTTGGAAAAGAAGGCAATATAGCCATTAAAAATGTTGTCGAAGGAATTGCCTTTTACTTTAATGAAGATCATTCCTGGTTTTTAGAGGAATTTGAAATGAAAGTTGTTTTAGAAAACCGAGATGTAGAAGTTATTCTTCAGACAAAAAAAGAGTTATAAATCTTATATAATGGCTTATTCAGAATAAACGTAAGAACAGGGTGAGTTTATAGATGGAGAAATGGATTGTAGACCAAGGACATTCCACAGTTGGATTTGAAGTGAAACATATGATGGTTTCAAAGGTAAGAGGTCAATTTGATTCATTTTTAGCTGATGTAGAGGCTGAAGATTTAACTGATTTAACAACTGCAAAAATTGTATTCAAATTTGATGGGGACAGCATAAACACTCGTAACCAGGAACGCGATAGACACTTAAAATCAGCTGACTTCTTCAATATTGAAAAATACCCAACAATTGATTTCAAATCTACTAATATTACAAAAATTAACGCGAGTTACAAAGTAACTGGTGATCTAACTATTAAAGGAATTACAAAACCAATTACATTTGATGTTAATTTCGGCGGTAAAGCTACAGATCATTTTGGAGTAGAGGTATATGGTTATGAAGCAGAAGCAACTATTAACCGTGAAGATTTTGGTCTTATCTGGAATGTAGCACTAGAAACTGGCGGAGTACTAGTTGGTAAAGAGGTTAAAATTAAAGTTGAATTAGAATTAAACCAGCAAAATAGTTTAATTTCGAATACAACCATTATAAAGAGGAAATCTCTAGTAGAAAAAAAGTATTTGGATAATGAAACAAAAAGCAATAAAATTAACCGGATGATCGCTGAAAACTTGACTGACCTTGTTTGGATTATTAATAGGAACGGTGTCATTCAATATGTCAGTACGTCATTTAAATCAGTGTTAAATTATGATCTTCATTCACTTCAAAAGAGTAATTTTTTTGAAAAAATCCAACAGGATGACCAGGATACTGTTAGAAATGAGCTTTTATCTTATTCTAACAGAACCATAAAAAAGGCATTTAAAAGTGAATTCCGACTCCTTCATGAGGAAGGAAAGTTTATTAATGTCGAGGCAAATTTCATCAGTATTAACGAAGATTCTTTATCAAAAAATGATAATGAATTAATATTAGTCGTCATGCGTGATATAAGTGAGAGAAAAGAAGTAGAAAAATCCATTTATCAATTAGCATTTCATGATTCCCTGACAAATCTTCCAAATCGACGTTCGTTTATGAACCAGCTTCGCAGCGAAGTTATGGATCGAAATTTATCCGGCTCTAAACTGTCTGTATTTTTTATTGACCTAGATAATTTTAAGCAAATTAATGACCAATGGGGACATGATGCAGGAGACCTTGTACTTATAGAGGCAGCCAAAAGAATTCAATCAGTTATTCGTCCAACAGATTTAGCAGCAAGATTTGGTGGGGATGAATTTGTTGTTATGTTAAGAGATGTGCAGGATGAAGAGGATGCAAATTCAATTGTCCAAAGGATATTAACTAAGTTTCAAAACCCTATTAATCAATCTGGTCAAGATTATACACTTACCCCCAGTATTGGTGTGGCACACTATCCCGACCATGGGGAATCTCCTGAAGATCTGATAAAGAATGCGGACACCGCACTCTATTATGTGAAAGAACGGGGTAAAAATGATTTTATGATATTCAATGAACTCATGGGACATCAATCTTTAGAAAGTCGTATTCTTGAAAATGCATTAAGACAAGGGATCAAAGAGCAACAATTCTACTTAGAATATCAACCGAAAATGAACATGTCTACTAATGAGTTAATAGGTATGGAGGCATTGGTCAGATGGAAACACCCAGATTTAGGAATCATCCCCCCAGGGAAATTTATTCCGTTGGCAGAAAAAACAGGATTAATCGTTCCGTTAGGTGAATGGATTCTTAGAGAAAGTAGCCGACAAACATCAGCATGGCAAGAAAAGGGTTACCCACCTTTAATTTTATCTGTAAATGTTTCGGTTCGTCAGTTGGAGGACCTAAACTTTGTCGATAAGGTTAAAACAATTTTACATGAAACAGGACTAGATCCGAAGTGGCTAGAATTAGAAATAACTGAGAGTGTCTTGGCAAATGTAAAAAGTACGATATCCACTTTAAAGGAAATTCAAAAACTAGGTATCCATATTTCTGTTGATGATTTTGGAACAGGTTATAGTTCTCTAAGTTACATTAAAGAACTTCCAATTAATACATTAAAAATCGACCAATCGTTTGTAAAAGATATTCATACGAATAAAGAAAGTAAGGAAATTGCAAAAGCGATCATAAACTTAGCAAATTCCATCGGATTAAATGTTATTGCTGAAGGAGTCGAACTTAAGGAACAAGTTGATGAACTTAGTAAAGATGGCTATATACTTGGACAAGGATTCTATTACAGTAGACCATTGAAGGTGGGAGCATTTGAGGATTATATGACTAATATTCATGAAGCATCATGAAGCATAACTAAAATTGGTTTATGAAAGAGGCAACTTTATTCAAAAGGGGAAAATAAAATACACATGAGGTTTAATATCAACGCTATTTTTAGATTATCTCTTAACTAGTAAATTTAAAATGGAGGAATTATTAATGTTTAAAATTCCAGGACATCATCACGTTTCAATGATTACAAAAGATGCAAGCCGAAATAACTACTTTTACCGACATGTGCTTGGTTTACGTCGTGTGAAAGTAACGGTGAACCAAGATGATCCATCGATGTATCACTTATTTTATGGAGATAAATCAGGTAGCCCAGGTACTGAACTATCATTTTTTGAAATTCCACCAGTAGGAAAGACTTATCGTGGTACAAATGCAATTACTAGAATCGGTTTACTGGTTCCCTCAGAAGACAGTCTGCAATATTGGAAAACACGTTTTGAGGAACACGGTGTTGAGCACAGTGATATTACAACGTATGCCAATCATCTAGCTTTACACTTTGAAGATTCAGAAGGTTTACGTATGGTACTTCTAGTCTCGAACGGTGAGAAAGTAGTGCACTGGGAAACCTGGAGGAAATCCGATGTACCTGTCGAACATCAAATTCAAGGAATGGGCTCTGTGGAAATGACAGTACGAAGACTTGATAGACTAGCAAGCATACTTACAGATATGTTTGGCTATACAGAAATAAGCCGTACAGATGACGAAGCGATTTTTCAATCCATCAAAGGCGAGGTTTTTGGGGAAATCGTCGTGAAATATTTAGAAGGTCCGTCTGAAAGGCCAGGACGTGGCAGTATTCATCATCTAGCAATACGTGTAAAAAACGAAGAAGAGCTTATTTTCTGGGATGAGCAAGTTCGAGCACGTGGCTTCCATTCATCTGGAGTTGTGGATCGATTCTACTTTAAGAGTCTATATTTCCGTGACTCAAACGGGATTCTATTTGAAATTGCAACTGATGGACCGGGTTTTACCATCGATGGAGATGTTGAAACACTGGGTGAAAAATTAGATTTACCACCATTTTTAGAAGACAGTAGAGTTGAAATTGAAAAAAATCTAAAACCCATTGAAGAGTATTAATTAATAAACGTGAAGTATAACATCAATAAAACAAAGCTTACTATTAAAAATTTGAATTTTTCTAGGAGGAAAATAATATGAACCAACTAAAAGGAGTACACCACGTAACAGCTATTACAAGTAGTGCAGAAAAAAACTATGATTTTTTCACTTGACTTTGAATTAACATTTAAGGTAGATGAGCTTGGAGTATTCTTAGGAATGCAAAAAGTATTGCCTTCTATGAAAAAAGCTGGTGTAGGTTCTATTGTTAATATTTCATCTGTAGATGGCTTGGTAAGTGCACCAACTGCTATTGCTTATAGTGCATCTAAACATGCTGTTACTGGTATGACAAAAGGTGCTGCAACTGAGCTTGGACAATATAACATCCGTGTAAATTCTGTACATCCAGGAATTATTAAAACACCTATGGCTGATCAACCAGATGTTGAAGAATATCTTAAGCAACTTGAACAAGATATTCCACTTAGAAGAAGAGCTGAAGTAGAAGAAGTGTCTAATTTAGTTGTATATCTTGCTTCTGATGATTCTAGCTATTCAACTGGAGCTCAATTTGTAGTAGATGGCGGTATGATTTCTGACCTTTAAAAGACTTATGGTTATGCTTTAAATTATTGAATTATTAAGACATGGAAAAGAAAAATAAGTTGCTACTTATTCTGTTAACACACCTTTAGTTCAGTAAAAACTTAATTTTAACATAGGGAATAGCTCAGTTTATTAACTGGGCTACCTTATTTATTTAACGTGAACAAAATCGCACGCGTAAAAAATAAGCTTTAATACTACAATCTAATACCAACTGATACAAAGTCGAATACATTTTAGTTAAATATATACGAAATATTTAGTGTTCCAGGGGTAAGGTTGAAACCATTCTTTACTAAAAGAGATTCCTGGGGTAATATCATGTTAGTTCTAACTAACATGATATTTGGAGGCAATAAGATGACAGAAACTTCAAAGAGAATTCTTCAAGCTGCTCTTGAATTAATGCAAGAAAGGGGATTTAAATCTGTAACAATCAAAGATATTGCATTGACCTCTGGAGTAAGTGAAATGACTGTCTTTCGTCAGTTCAAAACAAAAAAAGGTGTACTTGAAGCAGCGGTTGAAAATTATTCTTATATTCCTCGTTTTGAAAAGATATTTGATTCGGAAATTGTTTGGGACTTAGAAATAGATCTAGAACTTATCGCTAATTCGTATATTTCACTGATGAAAAAGAATGAGCCGATTTTTCTTATTTCCATACAGGAAAGAAACACTATGCCTGAGTTGTTGGATTTAATATCAAAAAATACCTTACAACTTAAGGATTACCTTACTGAGTATTTTAAGGTTATGCAAGAGAAAAATAAAATGGTAGAATCAAATGCTGAAGAGCAAGCCATGATTTTTTTAATCACCTTATACGGTTTTTTTTCAACTACGGCTATAAATAAAAACCATTTCTTAAATGATTGGAATGATTCATTTATTAAAACAAGTATTCATAATTTTTGTTTTGGATTAAAAAAGTAAAAAAATTTTACTATAAACGTTAGTTATTGATAACTAACATTTTATAAACATCAAATTATTTAACAAAATGTAAATTAATTTAATAAATAGAACGATTAGTTCGAAAAAGGAGTGAAAAACATTGAATACAACTAACTCAATTTTATTTAATCGTAGGATCATTGTTGGCGTTTTACTTGCTGCTTCATTTGTTACACTATTAAACCAAACCCTACTGATTGTTGCCATTCCACCTATTATGGGGGAGTTTGGGATTGATCCGAATCAAGCACAATGGGTAACAACAGCATTTATGTTAATGAATGGAATCATGATCCCAGTCACTGCATTTTTAATTGAAAAATTCAGTAGTAAAGCTCTTTTAATTTTTGCCATAAGCATATTTATTCTTGGAACATTTCTTGGAGCTGTTGCCCCTAGTTTTTCGATCCTCTTATTAGCCAGAATCATACAGGCAGTAGGGGCAGGAATTCTTATGCCATTAATGCAAACGGTGCTACTGACGATTTATCCTCCCGAAAAGCGTGGGGCTGCAATGGGAATGAGTGGTCTTGTGATCGGATTTGCACCAGCGATTGGGCCGACTTTATCAGGGTGGATTATTGATAATTTTACGTGGAGATATTTGTTTTATACGGTACTGCCTATTTCCATTCTTGTTCTAGTCCTAGCAGTCTTTTTAATGAAAAACGTAACAGAACAGAAAAAAGTAAGTGTAGATATTTTATCCATTATTTTATCCACATTAGGGTGGGGCGGGTTATTGTACGGGTTTAGTATGGTTGGTTCTGTTGGCTGGGCGGATCCAACTGTTATTGTAGCAATCCTAATTGGGGCAGTCACCTTAGTTTTATTTATTTGGAGACAAAATCGTCTAGTAACTCCGATGCTTAATTTTGGTGTCTTTCAATCTAAAGAGTTTACGGTAACAACCATCTTATCTGTTCTTATGTTTGCGGTAATGATTGGAGTAGAGACACTTCTACCGTTATATGTACAAAATGTAAGAGGTGGTACAGCGCTTGAATCAGGTATGATGCTTTTACCAGGCGCTATTATAACGGGGGCTATGTCACCAGTCGCTGGAAAAATTTTTGATAAACTTGGGGCTAGAGGAATGTCTATTGTCGGATTTGCCCTTATGTTAGTAGCTACCATACTTTATGTGAACATAGATATTGCTTCTTCGATTCCTGTTATTGCAGTCATTTTTTCAATCAAAATGTTAGGTGTCTCGCTTCTTATGACCCCATTAATGACTTCAGGAATTAATGCATTACCTTATCAATTAATCGCACATGGAACGGCAATGAATAACACAATCCGTATGGTTGGTGGTTCTATTGGTACAGCAATTATTATTTCGGTAATGGGCACATTTTCTAAAGCATCGAATGCTATTAATCCTTCTATTGCGATGTTAGAGGGGATGCGTGCAGCCTTTATTATTGCGGGGATTATGGTATTAGTTGGGCTACTCTTATCCTTTTCTCTTACAAAAAAATCACAGCAAGAACAACCATCATTAAATAACTAAATTAATCAATATGAAATAGGATCTCGAAATAAAATGATAAATATTCCTAAAAAAGACCGTGTTTAAAGGAAATAGCATAACCTAATATCTAGCTGCAGAAGATTCTGGTGTTTTACGCGCCTTATTGAAGGACACGTTAAGTGAAGCAGGATACGAGAACGTGACATTTTTTTAGAACGGGAAAGAAGCTTGGGATTATCTGGGATTTTTTTCAAAGGATGAGTCCGTTGACCCGAAAGAAAGTGTGCAGTTAGTTTTGATAGATATGAAATGCCATAAATGGATGGGCACTATTTAACGTATCGTGTGAAAAAAATTCTCGATTAAAAGAAATACCAGTCATCATTTTCTCCTCATTGATTACTGATGATCTGTTTCATAAAGGAGAAAATGTTGGTGCAACCTCTCAGGTAAGTAAACCAAATTTAGTGAACCTTGTGAAAGAGATTGATAAATATATTTTATAAAAAATGAAAATTCATATCCTTTGTAATTGGGAAAACTCTCACTATTAATACGGTGAGAGTTTTTTTTGAAAAATACCTTGAATTCAAGATATTTTTCTTGACTATAAAAGTTTTGGGGGTTATTATTGGCTACATAAAGTATTTTGGTTACTAATAGTTACTTGTTATTAAAAGATACACGAAATAAATATTTTTAAGATAGGAGTGAATCATATGGTAGAGGTAACTTTAACTCTTGAATATAAAGGGAAAAACTATCGAACGAATGTCATTGTTAAGAAGGACACACCTCAAGATGAAATTAACTGTATTGCACATGAACAAATTATGAAACAATGGTCAAATTAATAATCTCCACTTTTTGAAAGGAGAATGATTCCTTTGAATGAGAAAAAATTGGTTGGAGAAAAAGCGATAGATTATATAAAAGATGGAATGGTTGTTGGTCTAGGGACTGGATCGACAGTGTTTTATACCATTTATAAGCTTGGAGAATTGGTTCAAAATGGACTTTCGATTAAGGGAATTCCTACTTCAAAACAAACTGAAAAACTAGCTAATGAAGTTGGAATCCCGCTTGTTTCATTTAACGAGGTTGAACAAATAGATGTGGCAATTGATGGCGCTGATGAGATAGATCCTAACTTAAATCTCATAAAAGGGGGCGGTGGTGCCCTATTAAGGGAAAAAATCATCGCAAATGCAGCTAACACTTTTATTGTAGTTGCTGACCCAGATAAAAACGTTACAAAATTAGGATCTTTCCCATTACCAGTAGAAGTATTACCATTCGGCATTGAACTGACAAGGAAAAAGTTAATTGAACTAGGGCTCATACCCCATTTAAGACAAGTTCAGGGAAATCCATTTCAAACGGATAATGGTAACTACATTTTTGACTGTCGTTTACCAGATATAACGAATCTTAAAGAATTAGAAAGAGAGCTTAACCTAATACCTGGAGTTATTGAGAATGGGTTATTTCTCGGAAAGACTGATATCTACATTACCTTAGATCGTGATAAGAATAACTCTATTGTAGTCAGACATAGAAACAATGTGTAAATGATTTACAACAATAGAATGAATCTTACTACCTGATTTACATGTACTAGGAGGACTTAAATTGGAATCAATGACTTTTGTATTATTTGGCTCAACAGGTGATTTAGCAAAAAGAAAGATTTTTCCTGCTCTGTACAACCTGTTTGTTGATAATAAATTACCACAAACTATATCCATAATTGGTCTCGGACGAGCTGAACTTTCTCAAAGAGTCTTTCAAGAAAGAGTGAAAGAATCAATCTTTTCTTTCTCACGTCGTCTTGAACATGATCCTGATGATCTGGAGGAATTTCTGGATTCATTTCGATATCAGGCACTCGATGTTACCAATAAACAAGGGTATAAACCATTACTCGAAATGGTAAAACAACGAGAAGCAGAACTGAAAATAAAGGAAAATCGAGTATTTTATCTTTCAGTAGCTCCAGAATTTTTCGACGTTATTGCTTTAAACATCAAAGAAAGCGGGCTTGGAAATACAACTGGCTGGAAACGATTGATGATTGAAAAGCCGTTCGGCCATGATCTCGGGTCAGCTCGTGAATTAAATGAAAGGCTCAGCGGTGCATTTGAAGAAGAAGAAATCTTTCGAATTGACCATTACCTGGGGAAGTCAATGGTTCAGAATCTCGAAGCTCTTGAATTTGCAAACCCAATCTTACAATCTATTTGGAACAAAGATCACATTGCTAATGTTCAAATTACAGCGAGTGAAACAGTTGGTGTAGAGACAAGAGCTGGCTATTATGACCAGGCAGGAGCGATACGTGATATGGTTCAAAATCATATGCTTCAACTATTGATGATGACGGCCATGGCGTTACCTAAAAAGATGAATGCTTCAGAAATCCGAAATGAAAAGCGTAAGGTAATGGAAGCGATTCGTCCAATGAAAAAAGAAGATGTTCACCTGAATATCATTCGTGGGCAATATGGGCCAGGGGAAAGTAATGGTAACCAGGTTCTAGGGTATAGAGACGAACCAGGAGTAAATCTTTCCTCTAAAACAGATACATTTATCGCGGCTCGTATCTGGATCGATAATCCATTCTGGAAAGGCGTACCTTTTTATATCCGAACTGGGAAAAGAATGAAGGAGAAATCAACTCGTATCGTCATTGAATTTAAAAACACATTGAATTCACATTATGAAAATACGAATCAAGAAATTGAGCCTAATTTATTAATAGTTGAAATCAGTCCGAATGAAATTATCTCTCTTCAGTTAAATAGTAAAAACCCGACTAATAATGGGAATATCGAGCCTGTCCGAATTGAATTTTCAAGTGAAGCTAAAGGAAGTGGAATACCAGAAGCATACGAAAGAATTATTCATGATGCTTTCGTTGGGGATTCAACATTCTTTGCGCATTGGAAGGAAGTCGAGTTGTCATGGGAGTGGGTTCAAGCTATTCTTGATGGATTTGAAGAAGACCTTGTTCCAATATATGAATACCAGTCAGGTTCAAATGGTCCAATGGAATCCGATTTATTGTTAGAAGAGCATGGATTTAAATGGTGGTTAGATGAAAGAAAGCAAGAAGCCAAAGAATTAGTAGAAATGAAATAAAAAAATTCAGGGGGAAACCATGACACAAAATATTGAGAACTTAGCCGTTACAACAATACGAACTTTATCTATTGATGCTATCAATGCAGCAAATTCCGGTCACCCAGGATTGCCAATGGGCGCAGCACCAATGGCTTATGCATTATGGTCAAAACATATGAATCATAATCCTGAAAATCCAAAATGGTTTAACCGTGATCGATTTGTTTTATCAGCCGGACACGGATCTAGCTTATTATACAGTTTACTTCATTTAGCAGGATATAATGTCACTATTGATGACTTAAAGAACTTCAGAAAATTAAACAGCAAAACACCAGGACATCCTGAATTTGGCCATACTTCTGGTGTAGAAGCGACAACTGGGCCATTAGGACAAGGGATTGCTAATGCTGTTGGAATGGCGATGGCAGAGGCACATCTCGCCGCGAAATTTAATAAGAAGAACTACCCTGTCATTGATCACTATACGTATGCTTTGGTAGGAGACGGTGATCTTATGGAGGGGATATCCTATGAGGCTATGTCAATGGCTGGGCATATGAAATTAGGTAAATTAATTGTCCTGTATGATTCAAATGATATATCCCTTGATGGTGACTTGAACGTTTCTTTTTCTGAAGATATTGAGAAAAGAGCAGAATCTGCAAATTGGCACTATGTGAGAGTAGATGATGGAAATGATCTAGAAGCAATTTCAAAAGCAATCGAACTAGCAAAACAGAATCCTGAACAACCAAGCATTATTGAAGTCAGAACAATCATTGGGTATGGAAGTCCGAAAGTAGCGGGTAGTAATAAAGCACATGGCGCACCGCTAGGGCTTGAGGAAGCAAAGGCAACGAAGCGAGCTTATGGTTGGGATTATGAAGAGGACTTCTTTGTTCCAGAAAACGTGAAAGCTCATTTCAAGGACTTAAAGAGCAAGGGAATGGATGTTGAAGAACAATGGAATAGTTTATTCCTTTCTTATCAACGAGACTACCCAGAATTAGCAAATCAACTAACCGATGCGATACAAGGAAAAGTTCTAATTGAGGCAAACGACATTTTAACTTTTGAAACAGGTAAAGGTGTTTCCACTCGTGTCGCAAGCGGTGAAGCGATAAACCATTACGTAAAATCAGTTCCTGCCATTTTTGGAGGAAGCGCAGACCTGTCTGGATCTACTATGACAGACATTAAGGGAGAACAAATTTTTGCGGTAGAATCCTATGGTGCTCGAAATGTGTACTTTGGTGTAAGGGAGCACGCAATGGGTGCAGCTGCAAACGGTATGGCCTATCATGGTGGGGTGAAGCCTTTCGTAAGTACATTCTTTGTATTTAATGATTATCTTCGTCCGTCTATCCGTCTGGCAGCACTTTCGAAACTTCCAGTCACATATATATTTACACATGACTCAATTGCTGTAGGTGAGGATGGCCCTACACATGAGCCAGTTGAACATTTAGCAGCGCTTCGTTCAATTCCTGGGCTTACAGTGATAAGACCAACTGATGCTAACGAAACAGCAAGTGCTTGGGCATATGCTCTTCAACAAACAGAAGGCCCAGTTGCGTTGATTTTAAGTCGTCAAAACCTACCGGTATATAACGAAACAAGAGCAAACCTAGAAAATGTTTCAAAAGGGGCTTATGTTCTGACTGAAACAAATTCAGCTCCAGAGGTTATTCTAATTGCAACAGGCTCTGAAGTGTCATTAGCAGTAAGTACAAAAGAAGAGCTTGAGAAAGAAAATAGATCTGTTCGAGTAGTAGCAATGCCAAGTTGGGAACTGTTTAATAAACAACCATCTGATTATAAAGAAACTATTTTACCATCATCCATTTCAAAACGGATTGCAATTGAATCTGGAATCTCCATGGGGTGGGAACGATTTGTTGGTACGGAAGGGAAAATTGTATCAATAGAATCATTTGGTGCTTCGGGTTCAGGTCCTGAAGTTATGGCACAGTTTGGTTTTACAACTGAAAATGTAGTTCAAATAACTAAAAGTCTATTACACTCTTAAAAAAATGACAAAACAATTGGGGGAAAACAACATGAAGGTTGGCTTAATAGGTTTAGGAAAAATGGGTTTAAACTTAGGACAAAATCTTATCGATAACAATCACGAAGTAGTTGCATTTGATGTAAACCCAAGTGCTGTTGATGAAATGAAGAAATATGGAGCTTCAGGGGTATCAAGCTATAAAGAACTAGTTGATTCTCTAGATAAGCCAAGAATCATTTGGATTATGGTTCCTCATGCTGTGGTGGATTCTGTCATTGACGAAGTTGCGCCATTTTTAGACAAAAATGATATTGTGATCGAAGCGGGTAATTCTCACTATAAGGAATCCATCCAACGTTACAATGATTTAAAGAAAATTGGCGTACGATTTATGGATGCAGGTACTTCCGGTGGAATGGAAGGAGCACGAAATGGTGCTTGTTATATGATTGGCGGTGATCCTGAGGCATGGGAACAAGTTGAACCTATATTCAAAGATACGGCTGTAGAAAATGGTTTCTTGTATGCCGGCGAAGCGGGAAGCGGGCACTTCTTGAAGATGGTTCATAATGGCATTGAGTATGCAATGATGGCAGCAATCGGAGAAGGCTTTGAAGTATTGGAAAAAAGCGAATTTGATTTTGATTATGAAAAGGTAGCAAGAGTCTGGAATAATGGTTCCGTTATTCGTTCTTGGCTCATGGAATTAACAGAGAATGCATTTTCAAAGGATGCCAAGTTGGATGAAATTCAAGGAATAATGCACTCATCAGGTGAGGGTAAATGGACCGTTGAAACGGCTTTAGATTTACAAACGGCTACTCCAGTTATTGCGATGTCGCTATTGATGCGCTACCGCTCATTAGAAAATGATACCTTTACAGGAAAAGTTGTAGCCGCATTACGAAATGAATTTGGTGGACATGCTGTCGTAAAAAAATAAATTAAAATGGAGGAAATGAAAAATGAAATTCTTTATCGATACTGCTAACCTAGATGATATTAAAAAAGCGTATAAAATGGGCGTACTATCTGGTGTAACAACTAACCCATCACTTGTTGTAAAAGAAGGCGTTAAATTCGAAGATCGTATCGCTGAAATCCTTCAAGCTGTGCCTGAAGTAGAAAGCGTATCTGCAGAAGTATCTCCAAGCGCTGAAACTGCTGAACAAATGATTGCAGAAGCAAAAGAGCTTCTAAAAATCAACGGTGGCGACAAAAACATCACAATCAAAGTTCCAATGACTGTGGCTGGATTAGAAGCTACTCGCTACCTATCTAAAAAAGGCGTTAAAACTAACGTTACTTTAATCTTCACAGTGAACCAAGCGTTATTAGCAGCTCGAGCTGGTGCAACATATGTATCTCCATTCTTAGGTCGTCTAGATGACATCTCTGAAGATGGCGTACAGCTTGTAGCGAGAATCGCTGAGCTATTCCGTGTTCACAACTTAGATTCACAAATCATTGCTGCATCTGTAAGACACCCTGACCATGTTACTCGTGTAGCATTAGCTGGTGCTCACATTGCAACAATCCCTTACTCTGTGATTGAGCAACTTACTAAGCACCCACTTACAGATCAAGGCCTTGAAAAATTTGCAGCTGATTGGAAATCTGCATTGTAAGAAAGAATTAAAAACATTACATCAGAATGTAAGGACTTCAGTTTGATAGTCCTTCTATACAAATAATTTAGGAAGAATAGGAGAAATTTATATGACTATTACTTTTGATTATTCTAACGCGCTATCATTCATGCAGGAGCATGAGGTTGAATATTTAAGTGAATTTGTAAAGGTAGCACATGATATGCTTCATGAGAAAAGAGGACCAGGTTCTGATTATCTTGGTTGGGTTGACTTGCCGCATAACTTTGATAAAGAAGAATTTGCTAGAATCAAAGCAGCTTCCGAACGAATTCGAAGTAATTCAGACGCTTTAGTTGTAATCGGGATTGGTGGTTCATACCTTGGTGCAAGAGCTGCAATTGATGCTTTGTCACATACATTCCATAACCAAATGAGTGACAAAACAGAGATTTATTATGTTGGACAAAATATTAGTGCAACATATGTTTCGCATTTATTTGATGTACTGAAGGACAAGGACATTTCAGTGAACGTAATTTCAAAATCTGGTACAACAACAGAGCCTGCAATTGCTTTTCGTATCTTCCGAGAGTATATGGAGAAAAAGTATGGAAAAGAAGAGGCCAGAAAACGTATTTACGCAACAACAGATCGTGCGAAGGGTGCTTTAAAAACTCTTGCAGAAGAAGAAGGGTATGAAACCTTTGTAATCCCTGATGATGTTGGCGGACGATATTCCGTATTAACAGCGGTAGGGTTGTTGCCAATTGCAACGGCAGGGCTAGATATTGATAAAATGATGGCTGGTGCTGCAGCGGCTGCTGACAAATATAGTAATCCCAACTTGGCAGAAAACCAAAGCTATCAGTATGCAGCAGTTAGGAATGCACTTTATAGGAAAGGGAAATCTATAGAACTATTGGTTAACTTTGAACCATCTCTACATTATGTTTCTGAATGGTGGAAACAATTATTTGGGGAGAGTGAAGGGAAAGACCAAAAAGGACTTTATCCAGCTTCTGTTGACTTCTCAACTGACCTGCATTCGATGGGACAATATGTTCAAGAAGGTCGCCGAGACCTAATTGAAACAGTTGTAACTATAACAGAACCTAAGCTTGATATTACAATCAAGGAGGAAGCATCTAATCTAGATGGCTTAAATTATCTAGCCGGAAAAACGATGGACTATGTGAATAAGAATGCAGCACAGGGAACAGTGTTGGCTCATGTAGACGGAGGAGTTCCTAACCTATCTGTAGAACTAGACAGACTAGACGAATTTACATTTGGAGAGATGGTTTACTTTTTCGAAAAGGCTTGTGGAGTTAGTGGGTTATTAATGGGCGTAAATCCATTTGATCAGCCTGGAGTAGAAGCATATAAAAAGAATATGTTTGCATTACTAGGTAAACCTGGGTATGAAGAAGAAAGAGCTGAATTGTTAAAGCGTATTTCTAAGTAAGGCTATATAAAATGAGGGTACTAATATGTATAGTATCCTCATTTTTATTTCAAAAAAAATACTGCTTGATCATGACAAGCAGTATGAGTAGAAATCATTATAACCATTTATCAGCCCAAGCCTCAACGGTTTTTAAAGCCTTTCCCAATTCATGTCCCTTTTTTGTTAGGGAATACTCTGTTCGTACGGGACGATCGGTAATTACATTGCGTAGCACTAAGCCGCAATCTTCAAGTTCTTTTATCCGTTCGTTAAGCATTCTTTTACTTAAATCAGGAATAAAGGCATGTATTTCACTAAAGCGTTTTGGTCCTTCCATTAGGGAATGAATGATTAACCCCATCCACTTTTTACCGATCATATGATATGATTCTTCAACTTTTGAGCATAATTTTTCCTGAGTATCTTTTTCCTCCATGCTTCAACACCTCCTATAGCAGTTATTATTTATATATAAACAAAAAGTAACAAGGTAATATAATGTACTATTTAATTATATCCTAAAGATAACCTTTTAAAAAGGGGAATATATGGAGGTATTGTGACAATTTGAGATTATAATCTAAATGGTTACCTGTTGACTAAAAGTAACCTGTAGTGTAATATATGTTACATAAAGTAACCTTATGCTTTCACCACCAAATAAATAAAACTGATTTAAAAGAAAAGGAGAGATTAAAATGAAGCAAATACTAGACGCTAAGATAATTAATACTAAGTATGGATTAGAAACGTATTTAGATATTCAAAAAAATGTGTATATAGCGGATTTGAAGACCCCTACAGTAGACAGTCCCTTTTTCGATATAAAGATAGGTATTGAATATTATCGTCTAATAGATCAAAACTATTATGATAGTCAGGTTAACTACTTTTGGTTAAGAATTCATCCAGAAATGAAAACAATTACTCTATTAGAACCTGAAATACAAAATATCTTTAGTATAAAAGATGTGAATGAGAGAGTAGCAACCAAGAAATTAATCGGAGAATGGTTAATCAAAACAAATGCATTTAAGTCTTCCATAAAAAATCTGATTAAAGAAAAGAAGTCTGCAAATGTAGTAACAGAAAAAGACATTCGAGAAACATTGCGTACCATAGAGTTATTAGAAAAAACACTTGAACTAAAAACGGAAGATATATTAAAAGCTGAAGTAAAAAAAGCTAGTTAAGTTATTGACACATGACCCTTTATGTAATAATATTATCTTGAAATCAAGATAATTTATTTTAAGATGTTTTTCGAGGAGGTGTAAGTGTGGCAAGAAAGTGCACAAACCAACCATTTTTGATCTTAATGCAAACATCAAGAGCGCTCCAAGAGAGAATTAGAGACGATATGATGAAAAACAACTTAAGCATAACTGAGTTTTCAGTACTAGAAGTACTTTTTCATAAAGGTAAGCAAACCATTCAACAAATTGGTAAGAGTATCCTGATAACAAGTGGCTCAATGACATATGTAATAGATAGGTTAGAACAAAAAGGATTTTTAAAGCGAAGTGCTTGTCCGGATGATCGACGTGCTATACATGTAACGTTGACTGATGCTGGATTTGAAATAATGAATAAAATAATGCCTGAACATGAGGATTTTGTAGATCGGGTTTTTGATTCACTAACCTCTAATGAGGTAGATACTTTGGTAGATCTTTTAAAAAGAGTAAAGGAAAAGGTAGAAAATTAATTCCAAATAGTAATGATATTTTTTTTGGCATAATATCTCGAAATCGAGATACTTTAATTAAAGATTATATATAAAAGTAGAAAGGTTTTATTTTATTAGTAAAACCTGATAGTAAATTAGTCAAAAAACTAAAATAGGAGTGGTACAAAAATGAGTAAAAAGACAATGGGGATTCACCACATTACAGCAATAGTTGGTCATCCACAGGAGAATGTAGATTTCTATGCTGGGGTGTTAGGCTTGCGTTTAGTAAAACGAACTGTAAATTTTGATGATCCTGGTACTTATCATCTGTATTTTGGAGATGAAGGTGGTAAACCAGGGACAATCATTACGTTTTTCCCTTGGGCAGACGCTTATCAAGGAAAAATTGGGGACGGTCAAGTAGGTGTAACTTCTTATGTTGTTCCTAAAGGAGCATTGGATTTTTGGGAATCAAGATTAGAAAAGTTTGATATTCCTTACACTAAAATCACACGATTTGGAGAAACATATTTGGAATTTGATGATCCACATGGACTTCACCTAGAAATTGTTGAGAGAGAAGAAGGTGAAATCGATACTTGGACATTCGGAGATGTAACACCTGAAGTTGCAATAAAAGGTTTTGGCGGCGCTACATTATTTTCAGCAAAGCCAGATAAAACAGCAGAAACACTCGAAAAAGTAATGGGTCTTGAAAAAGTAGATGAAGAAGGAGATTTTGTTCGTTATCGTTCTTCTGCAGATATTGGAAATATCATAGATTTGAAAGTAGTTCCAACTGGCAGAGGCCAAATGGGTGTTGGAACAGTTCACCACATCGCATGGAGAGCTAGTGATGACAAAGACCAATTAGATTGGCAAAAATATGTTGCTCAAAATGGCTACGGTGTAACTCCAGTACAGGACAGAAATTATTTCAATGCCATTTATTTTAGGGAACATGGAGAAATCCTATTCGAAATCGCAACAGATCCTCCTGGATTCGCTCATGACGAATCACACGAAACAATGGGAGAACAATTAATGTTACCTGTACAGTATGAACAATATAGAGAGCAGCTCGAACGTAGTTTAATTCCTATTAAGGTGAGAAAACTAGATTAATTTGAAAAGGAATGAATCCAATGCTTTCAATTGACCCTACTTCCATATCAGAAAGAGAAAATTATAAGTTTCTAATTGGAAGTATTATTCCGAGGCCTATTGCATTTGTTACAACTCTTTCTGAAGAGGGAGTCTTAAATGGAGCACCTTTTAGTTATTTTAATATTGTATCCTCAAATCCTCCGATGATTTCATTGTCAATACAACGCTCTCAAGGAAAACAAAAGGACACAGCAAGAAATATTTTGAAAAACAACGAATTTGTAGTCCATATTGTGGATGAACAGAATGTTGAGAAGATTAATAAGACAGCTGCGACTTTACCTCAAAATCAAAGTGAGGTCGAGATAGCGGGTTTAACTTCGGTTGAAAATGTTAGAATATCGGTTCCTGGAGTGAAAGAAGCAAAGGTTCGATTGGAGTGCGTATTGGAACAATCTTTAGAATTGGGCGGAGTTAATTCTCCAGGTTGTGATTTTATCATAGGAAGAGTTGTTCAATATCATATTGAAGATGATATCTACGCAAAAGGGAGAATTGATCCTCGAGGGTTAGCTGCCGTGAGCCGATTGGCTGGTGCCAATTATGCAAAAATCGGAGAAATCTTTGAGATAGAACGACCAAAGTAAAGACTAGAGGACAGGTAAGTTTAACACCACCAATATTGGAAAAACGGGGACGAGGGACCCGCCCCTCTGTCACAGGGAGGAAATGAGATGCAAAGAACATCGGGCATTCATCATATAACAGCAATGGTTAACGATGCACAGAGAAATATTGATTTTTATGCAGGTGTACTTGGGCTTAGGCTTGTAAAAAAAACTATTAATTTTGATCGCCCAGAAGTTTATCACCTCTATTTTGGGAATGAAGCAGGTGAACCAGGAACAGTCATTACCTTTTTTCCATGGCCAAAACAGCTAAAAGGTCGAATCGGAATGGGACAAGTGGGGGTAACAAGCTATTCCATACCGTCCGGTTCGTTAGAATTTTGGGAAGAACGTTTGAGTAAGTTTGGTGTTGATTTTAGATCTTCCATCCGGTTTGGTGAAAGAAATATTGCATTTAATGATCCAGATGGACTGGAGGTTGAACTAATCGAACGAAACGAAGGACCCATTAATAATTGGAGTTTTGGCGGGATAAAATCGGAGAATGCAATAAAAGGCTTTGCGGGTGCTACTTTAATTTCTGCACAACCCAATAAGACCGCTGACGTTCTTGAGAATGTCCTAGGCCTTACCTGCATTGGCGACGAAGAAGGTTTTCTTCGATTCAAGTCCGAAGCTTCACTTGGAAATATCATAGATATTAAGTTAACTCCTTCGGTTAGAGGTCTAATGGGAGCTGGAACGGTTCATCATATTGCATGGAGAGCAAAGGATGAGGAAGATTTGCTCAGATGGAGAAATCTTCTTCAAGAGAAAGGGTATCATCCAACAGAAGTCCGTGATCGAAACTACTTTAAAGCTGTGTATTTTCATGAAGAAGGGGGAATCCTCTTCGAAATCGCAACGGACCGACCAGGTTTTTCGGTAGATGAGCCAGCCAAGGATTTAGGTAAAAAACTTATGCTGCCGTCATGGTTAGAGTCAAAGCGAGAAGAATTAATAGAGACCTTGCCTTCGATTGAGGTTCGCATATTGGAAGGAGATAAATGATGAAACACATTTTTAATAAGGGTACGAACCCTCAAAAACCTACTTTACTATTACTCCACGGAACTGGTGGAAACGAATTGGACCTGTTGCCACTTGCAGGAAGAATTGATGATGAGGCCTCTGTATTAAGTGTTCGAGGAAATGTTTTAGAAAATGGCATGCCACGTTTCTTCAGAAGATTGGCAGAAGGAGTTTTTGATATAGAAGATCTTATATTCAGAACAAAAGAACTAAATGAGTTTCTTGATGAAGCAGCTGACAAATATGAATTTAATCGCAATAACATCCTTGCAATTGGATATTCAAATGGAGCAAATATAGCAGCTAGTCTTTTATTTCACTATCAAAATGCATTAAAAGGTGCAATTCTTCATCATCCAATGGTTCCTCGCAAAGGAATTGATCTTCCTGATTTAACAGGGAAGTCCGTATTTATTGCCGCTGGAACTAATGATCCAATTTGCTCCCCGATGGAATCCACTGAATTGCATACTTTATTAGAAAAAGCAAATGCGGATGTGGAAATTCATTGGGAAAACAAAGGTCATCAGTTGACTGTGACAGAGGTAGAAGCTGCTGCACAATGGTATAAAAAATTATAATCTAAAAAATATTTTATAGGAGAAGAGAAAATGACACAAAAAAACGAAGTTGGAGCACTTATTTTACGAGTTACACTGGGAATACTATTATTTATACATGGATTAGTTAAGTTCCAAGGAGGAATTGAGAATACTGTCGGATGGTTTGAGAGTATTAATATACCTGGATTTATGGCATATGGAGTTGCTTTATTTGAAATTATCGGAGGTATAGCACTAATTATAGGATTTGCTACTAGACTAGTTTCTGTTTTAGCCGTTTTATTAATGGTTGGAGCGATCATTACTGCTAAACTTCCTGTTGGATTATTAGGAAATGGTCAAATGGCAGGATATGAATTAGATTTAGCATTTTTAGCAATAGCAGTTTATCTTGCGATTAATGGTAGTAAGTTACTATCACTAAATCGAGTACTGTTCAATCAAAATTCAAATGAAATAAAAAGAGCCGCCTAAAAAGGAATGTAAATTTTAGAGAGTGGAATAATAGAAGGTGTATTAAATGGGTTTTTTATCTAAATTATTTGGTAAATCCTCTGAAAAGGAGATAGTGAATATGTCGAATGTTAAATTAGCAGTCATTTTTTACAGCATGGGTGGAACAAACTATCAATTAGCAAAATGGGCTGAAAAAGGTGCAAAAGAAGCTGGAGCAGAAGTCAAAGTTTTAAAAGTACAAGAATTAGCTCCTGAATCCGTAATCGAGGGAAATGAAGTATGGAAAGGAACTGTTGAAGCAACGAAAGACGTTCCAGTGGCAACATCAGCTGATGTAGAATGGGCAGATGCTATTATATTCAGTGTACCAACAAGATTTGGTAACATGCCATCACAAATGAAACAATTCCTTGATACCCAAGGTGGACTATGGGCTACTGGAAAAACGGTTAATAAAGTTGTAAGTGCAATGACTTCTGCACAAAATCCACACGGTGGACAAGAGGCAACACTTCTTTCGTTATACACAAGCATGATGCACTGGGGTGCTATTATTGCTACTCCGGGTTATACCGATCCAGTTTTATTTGGAGCAGGCGGAAATCCATACGGAACAAGTGTTACTATAGGCCAGGATGGAAAGATGATTGAGGATGTACAGGCAGCTGTAAAACACCAGGCAAAACGTACTGTTAATGTTGCTGAATGGGTTAAAAAAGGAAATCAATAATGGAATCCTAGGAGCTAATCAGGTATAGCTGATTAGCTCTTTTTTAATCATTTTAGAAAGGAATCAACATCTTTTGTGAGTAGGGGGGACCAGAATGAGGAATCCATATACAAGAATGGCGATCGGCTTATATACAAATTACTTCCTTTTAGGAATGATTAATATTCTTTTTTCCTCAAATATGACTTTCTTACTGAGCAATTAAAAACGGACGAAGCTGGTATTAGCTTCTTAGTTTCAGGAATAGGCATAGGAAAACTAATAACTCTAAGTGTGTCAGGAAGAATTTCGGATAAATTCGGAAGGAAGCCGCTTGTCATAACAGCTTCATTTCTTTATATCGTTTTCTTGATTGGGATACCGCTCGCACCAAGCTATCAATTCGCATTTGTTATGGCTGTTATTGCTGGTATATGTAATTCTATAATGGACTCTGGAGCATACCCTGCCTTACTTGAAGCATTTCCAAAATCAACAGGTATATCAGCGGTATTAATAAAAGCATTTATATCATTTGGTGCTATGATTCTACCAATTATGGTTTCGTTTTTAATAGATAATAATGTTTTTTATGGTTATTCGTTTTTTATACCTGCTTTCATTTTTATGCTAAATGGGATATTCTTATCAACCGTTCGTTTTCCTACTTATTTTAAAGCTTCGAATGTAGTTAGCATGAATAAGGAAAGTAGATATATATCTAAACCAAGGATCTGGGTTGAAGGAATGGCTATCATATTAATCGGATTTACATCAACAGCGTTACTTATGGTTGCGCAAGTTTGGCTACCTAAATACGGGTATAGTGTAATAGGTATGAGTAGAGTTGAATCCATCTATTTATTAAGTTATTACAACGTCGGTGCTTTCGTTTCCGTTTTACTTCTTGCAGTGGTGTTAAATCGGTTTATTAGTCCTATTTTGATTTTGGTTATATATCCATCTTTAGCTACTATTTCTCTAGTGCTATTATTATTTGTTCAACAACCTGTTATGACATTAATAAGTTCGTTCCTAATCGGTTTTTCGACCGCAGGATTATTCCAATTGTGTATAGCGGTGATCGTAGAATTCTTTCCAAGGAAGAAAGGTACAACAACAGCTTATGTAAGTACTGCTTCAAGTTCTGCGTTTATTATTATTCCGATGATAACAGGATTAATAAACAAAAACATCAATGTGACAGCCGTTTTCTTTCTTGACCTAATCATTGCAATAATAAGTGTTCTTTTATCTTTAAATGTTTGTTTTAGATATAAAAAGATATTTAATAAAAAATTATTATATAGAAAACTAAAAAAAGCTTCATAAAAATATTTAAAGCAACGAGGTTCGTCCTATTATGGGAGGGTATACAATCTAATGGTTGATATAAAAAATGTTGGTGACCAAGTTTTTGAACACATATGGCAAAATACAAATGATGCGATTTTTACAATTGGTCAGGATGGAGCGATTTTACATGCAAATCCTACATTTACTGATATGTTAGGATGGGAAATGGAAGATATAGAAGGGGTAACTCCTCCACCATTTTTTGTGAATATGACGAAGGAACAGCACCTAGATTTTTTAAACATGTTAAGAGATGGTGAAAATATAAACTATAATGTGACAAAAAGAAGAAGCAAGGATGGGGAAATTCTAGATATTTTAGCAAGCTATCGTGTAATCAATAAAGATGATGTACTCGCTGTTGGCATGTATAAGGATTTTACAGAGCTAATGGAAATCCAAAGGCAACTCGAGGCAAGTGAGGATTGTTATCGTAGTCTTGTAGATTTTCTTCCGGATGCGGTTATCGTTCAAAATAAGCACCATATCGTATTTGTTAACCCTACGGGTGTAAATTTACTAGGTAAGGAACATTCAGGTGATATTATTGGTAGATCCTTATGGAACTTTATTTATTCCGAACAAAAGGAAAGGATTGAACAGAAGCTACAGGAAATAATGAGTAGCAACCAATCTAGCAAGCCAACTCCTATTATCGAAAAGTTCATTAGATATGACTATAAGATTTTTTACGTAGAAATCACTGCAATTCCTATTGAATTTAATGGTGAGCCGGTAGTTCAGCTACTGATCAGAGATATAACCGAGAAGAAAAAATATGAATTACAACTAGAATCAATGGCTTTTCATGATCCATTAACAGGGCTTAAGAATAGGAGAGGCTTTACTGAAATTATGGAGCAATCTATATCTGTTGCAAGTAATAATGGAGAACAACTTGCATTGATGTACATGGATTTAGATAAGTTTAAAGAGGTAAATGATACGTTTGGCCATGAAATTGGAGATGAACTATTGAAGCAATTTGCCAAAAGACTTCAAGACAATATGAGAGACAGTAGTGTTCATTGTCGTATTGGAGGAGATGAATTTCTTATTCTGATTAACGATATCGAAAACGTGTACGATGTTTCTCGAATAGCAGAAAGATTGTATAATGTATTGCGGGAACCATATTATATCAATGGTCATACACTTAAAACTACTGCAAGTATCGGAATCTCCTTGTATCCTCAAGATGGAGATAGTAGTAGAAGACTTATTAAAAATGCGGATAAAGCATTATATATGGCTAAAAAGAATAGAAATAGTTTCCAGTTTTATAGAAGTGTTGTTTAACAGTTGTTTTTCAGGAAAATAGGCAAAGAATAGGGATACATCTCTAACTAAGAAAAAACGTTGTAGTTTTTACTGTCATAGGATCATACTCGTAAATTTTTCTTCCTTATAGGTAGTAGGTGAAAATTGACAGAATGGGCTTTTTCTTATATATTTATCTTGAATTCAAGATAAATAGGAGTGAGATAAATGATTCAGAAGTATCCGGCAGCATCACGTTACTCTGCAAAAAATGATTGGTTGGAGAGCAATCTTAGTTTTTCATTTGGTGAGTACTATGATGAGGAAAATATTCAATTTGGTCCACTTCGTGTCTTTAATGATGACATAGTGCAAGGAGGAAAAGGATTTGGCATACATCCGCATAGGGAGGCGGAAATAGTTTAGATTGTATTGCATGGTCAATTGAAGCATGAAGATAGTCTGGGGAATAGCGGGATATTACAATTCGGGAATGTTCAGCGTATGACTGCTGGATCTGGTTTACTCCATTCCGAAATGAATCCTTCTTTAGAAGAGGAAGCAAGCTTTTTACAGCTATGGTTTAAACCTTCCAAAAAGCAATTACCACCTTCCTATGAGGATATTTCCTATAATGTTGATTCAATGAGGAATAAGTTGTTACCAATCGTTTCTTCAACTCCAACCAATGGAGCTGCGATGATTCATAGTGATGTTACATTATACTTATCCAAATTAGATGCAGGAGAAGAGATCTTCTATCAACAAAAACAAGGAAGAAAGATGTATGTTTTTGTGATTGATGGGGAACTTGTTCTAGACAATGATGTTATCGTTGGAAAAAGAGATAGTGCACGTATAACTGAAAATAACGAACTTACTTTAAAATCAACAAAAGAAACCTTCTTTTTATTGATAGATTTGGGTGGTGTCTAATATGTTGTTGATTCGTCATTCAATTGGTAGCCGACTTTTTTATCAAACAGATGAATATGAGATTCATCCAGCTCAAGATAATTGGGTTATTTCTATCAAAATTTCTGAAGAAAATGCTAAAGAAATCACCAAATTTAAAGAGGAATTAAATTTATTTGATGTAGAGAAAAACCAAAAGACTTGGTATTATACATCAGCTGCAAATGTTGAGTTTAATAAGGAAAAGTCTACAATTACTATTATTGCAGACCATAAAACAGTATATCCAGTTTAATAAATATTAACTTAATACATATGTTGATTTAAAGGAAAAATATAAAGATTTGTTAGAAAAACTAAAAAAAGTAATGGTCCAGTTCGTAAAGTTGGACCACTTTTATATACAGGAAGCACTACATTTTGTTGTACAATTAGACGTGCATTTTATTGTGCATATTCGAGTTTTGCGATAGTTAACGGAACCCGTTACACTATATGCAGTCTGTTTTTCTAATGTTAATTTATAGTTACCAACATTAATGTATTACCGAAAACTTGTAGAAAATCCGGTTACCAACAATTATGTCATTGAACATAGGACTGGATCCATAGTGGTCCAGCCTTTTTTTTACAAAGAATTAAAAAAATTAATAAATGAAGTAGGTATAACTTACTGCAATAATCCCCCTGCACCCCCATTATGTATTATTGATTCCTCACTTTTCGACATTCATATATTACTAACGGTACATTCCATCTCTATTATTTTATCTAGCATATGAGGCTTTTGATTTATTTTTCAATAGATGAAAGGAAATTACAAGTTCTTAACAGTGGATTTAAGATAAATTGTTACCTTTATTACTAGAGTTAGCTACAAACGTTATTACTAATAAAACTTGGAGGTAATGTAGATGAAATCTAGCAATAATGGTATGAACAGACGAGATTTCTTAAAAGTTGGTGGAATGAGTACGTTAGCATTAACACTTGGTACAACAGGGATCTATTCTCTCACTGGAGCTACGAAAAGCTTTGCATCTACAACTAACAATCCAACGAGTGGATTTGGAGGATATGGACCTCTTGTAACGGACCCAAATGGTATTCTTGATCTTCCGAAAGGTTTCCATTACAAAATGTTATCTCAAACAGGAGACCTTATGCCAAATGGTGACAAAGTACCTTCGATGCATGATGGGATGGCAGCATTCAAAGGTGAAAAGAATACGACGATTCTAGTAAGAAATCATGAAAATAGTACAAACTCCAATTATCCAGTTAACGGGAAAAATCCTTGGAGTAAGGGTGCTGCCGGCGGTACAACTACTTTAATTGTCGGACCAAATAGAGAGCTCATTGATCATTATGTATCAAGCTCAGGGACCATCCGCAACTGTGCAGGAGGTGCTACGACTTGGGGAACTTGGCTTACAATGGAGGAAACACGGAATATGGGCCATGGTTTTGTATTTGAAGTAAACCCTCTAGATCCTGAAAATGAAATGTCTAAAACACCTATTCGTGATATGGGTTACTTCTCTCATGAAGCTGGGCATGTCGATCCTTCAACAGGAATTTGGTATTTAACAGAAGATGCGAGCCCAAGTTTCTTATATCGTTTTACCCCACATGACCGCAGTCAAACACTCGGGTCTCTTCAAAAAGGAGGAATTCTTGAAGCGCTAGCTATAGAGGAATTACCAAGCAGCAAGGCTAGCCAGTTCCATTCAGGCCAAGCATTTGGTGTGGTATGGAAAAAACTGAACCCTGAAAGAGCCCAGCAAGATGCAAAAGATCTCGGTTGTATTGAATTTAGCCGCTTAGAAGGCGCTTATTTCTCTGAAGGTACATTTTGGTTTGATGATACGAGTGCAGGCTCTAAAAATCTAGGACGTGTTTATCGCTATACCCCTGCAACGAATACGTTAGAACTATTCTATGAGTCTACTGATAAAAACGATTTAGAAATGCCAGATAATATCACGATTACTCCTTGGGGAGATCTTTGGATTGCGGAAGATGGTGGTGGGAATGATCGAATTGTCGGATTAACACCTGAAGGTAATATATATACGTTCGCTGAAAACAGAATGAATGGTTCTGAATTTGCTGGACCTACATTCTCTCCCGATGGAAATACGTTTTTCGTTAATATGCAAACACCAGGTATTACTTTTGCAATTTGGGGACCTTTTGCACGACGAAATTCCTCTCGTAGACGTGCAATGAACCATGCTGCACCACCATCTAGTCTTGCTCCTGTCGTATCTGAAAAACTAACTGCCTTTGCAGAAGAACAAGGTATGTCGGTTTTGGAAGCTGTAGCTCTAGAACGTCATGGAATGCCAATAATATAAATAAATAGCTCCAAGGAGGGCGAAATGTATGTTAATGATTACTGCAGAAAACAGAGACAATATAATACCTATTGATCTCAACCTAAAAAAACAGCCGAAACAGCAAAACTGTCATAAATGCAAACAGTGCTCTTGTATTTCGAACCTCTCTCGTAGAGAAAAGGAGCTTATAAACTAATACTCTTTTATAGCTATTTAGTAGATTAATCAGAATCTGGACTGAATTCAATGGAATCAGTCCTTTTTTTCATATTAAGGAAGGGTAGAGGGGGGACACTGTCTCAGGCTGGATCCAAGAGTTGGTCCAGCCTGGTTCTATATTTAAGTTGAGTTACTATTAAACAGGGCGAACGGTTATTTCGTTTACATTTACATAATCCGGTTGAGTTACAGCGTATACTACTGCTTTTGCAATATCCTTTGGTTCTAGTTTTTTCCGTTCGTTATTCCGTGAACTACCGTTACCTAAAGAAGTGTCGACCATACCTGGAGATATATTGGTTACCCGGACACCGGTTTTAGCTAGTTCTTTTTCCAGTCCTGCGGAAATTGCGCGGACCGCAAATTTCGATGCACTGTAGACAGTACTGGTCTTTGTTACTTCAAAGCCTGAAACAGACGCGATGTTAATAATATGGCCACTGGACCGCTCAAGCATGGACGGTAGTACGGAATGAATACCGTAAAGTACTCCTTTTATATTCACATCAATCATACTTTCCCATTCCTCTACTTTTCCTAAACGAATTTGCGAAGAAAGCATTTGACCTGCGTTATTCACAAAAATATCAACGTGGTTGAATGCTTCCTCAGCTTTTTTGACTAAGTCTTCAATGTTTTGTTTATTTGTTACATCCGTCTGTACTGTTAAGACCTTTCCATTTCCTTGTTCATTTATTTCTCTTTCTACTTCGGCTAGTTTCTCTATTCTACGGGCAGCCAAGACAACATTTGCGCCTTCCTTAGCCAGTTCTTTTGCAATACCTGCTCCAATTCCACTGCTCGCTCCTGTAATAATTGCTGTTTTTCCTTGTAATTGAACCAATCTTACAACCTCCTATATGGATATAAAATATCGATTATTTTCATCCCAGTCTAAATTTCTATACAATAATAACTAATAGTTTATAAATAAAATTATACCATATTTAGGGAAAAAGTAATTTTAGAGAGTGGGACAGTGTACCCTTCCCTGTGTCCCAATTCTATTTATATTAGAAGCGGGTCAATTGGATCCGCTTTTTTTCTTTGTGTAGAAAGTAATAGAAAGATGAAAAAGAAATAGTAAAATAGTATTAAATTTTACGTTTTGTAAAATTACCTAGGGTTATTTTTTTACATTACAACCAATGAATTGATAACGCTCACATGATAAGTTTAATTATATTTAGATTATTAAGAAAATTAATACAAGAAAAGGGGTGGTAACGGTATATAAAAAAATAGCCTTAATTTAGGGATATTTTATTTAATGCATTGATATTGAAAAAAGTTTTTTGTACATATCTACCAAGTAGAATTGCTGTGTATTTTGAAACAAAACTAATCAAAAATGGGGTGTTTGATAATTTGGAAACCAAAGTAGAAAGAACCTATGAACCCTTAGCTAATCCACCATCAACTCTAAAAGGTAAATTATCGGTTATTGGTCCAGGAATCGTTGTTGCTGCAACTGGTGTAGGAGCAGGGGACTTAATTATGGCTTCTATAGCAGGAGTTAATTACGGTTTAATGTTATTGTGGGCAGTCTTCGTTGGAGCATTCATAAAATTTATTCTAAGTGAAGGGATAGGAAGATTGTATCTAGCAACAGGTACTACATTTCTACAAAGTTGGCATTCCTTAGGATGGATTGCTACTTCTTATTTTGGAGGATATGCCATTATATTTGGGATTATTTATGGAGTTGCAGCACCAACTGTATGTGGAATGGTTTTAGCCGCATTATTACCTGGTACCCCTGTCTGGTTAGGAGCGATTGTATCCTCTATCGCTGGTTTTATATTAGTTTGGTTTGGTAGATATCAATTATTAGAAAAAGTCATGATGGTTTTTGTTGGCTTAATGTTTGTTACAGTTGTTGGATCGGCAATTATTATTTTGGCTAGTTCAAATGATGTAACTTATCAGGTAATTCCTTCTGTGCCAAAAGGTTCATTTCCGACAATACTTGGTTTAATTGGTGGAGTAGGTGGTTCAATTACATTAGCTTGTTATGGATATTGGTTACAGGCAAAGGGTTGGAAAGGTAAACAATGGATGCCAATAATGCGGATAGATAATGGAGTGGCCTACACAGTTACTGCTATTTTTGCAGTGGCAATAATGATAATTGCAGCTGAATTATTATTCGGTACTGGTACAACAATTAATGGAAACGAGGGACTTCTTGGGCTTGCAGATGCTTATGGTGAGAGGTTCGGAAATGTTGCACGTTGGGTTCTATTGCTAGGTTTCTATGGAGCAGTATTTACTTCGGTTTTAGGGCCATGGCAAGGTATTTCTTATCTTTTTGCTGACTTTGTACGAATCGTACGAAATGGCGGAAAGAAGAATGACAAACTAAATGAACCAATCTCTGAAAAAGATCCAGCTTATCGCGCGTATCTTGTTTGGATGACATTCCCACCTATGTTACTTCTGTTATTTAATGAGCCTGTTGCAATGGTCTTTATTTATGGCATTCTTGGATCCATATTTATGCCAGCACTTTCATTAGGCTTATTATATTTATTAAACTCTAAACAAATTGACCCTGTTTATCGAAATGGAAAAGCTTCTAATCTATTTTTAGTATTAATTATTTTACTCTTTGTCTACCTTGGTGGTAGTGAACTCATCGATATGCTTTTTTAGCTTCCGTATATGTTATGTTCACACTTTAGGGTTCAAAGTTATTATTTATTAACACACAAAAGAAGCAAGGGGCGCGCCCCTTGCTTCTTTTTATATTACACGTGCTGAAATGATTCCGTTAATTTGCTTGATATTTTCTAATATGCTAGGAACGATTTCGCCATTTACTTCATTATCAATGTCAATCATCGTATAGGCATATTCACCGCGGCTACGGTTTACCATGTCTGCGATGTTTAACTCATAATTAGAGATAGCAGATGTGATTTGACCCACCATGTTTGGTACGTTTTTATGGAAAGCTGTTACGCGTGTTTTTCCTGTATAAGGAAGAGCTGCGTTTGGAAAGTTAACCGAGTTTTTAATGTTTCCAGTTTCTAAGTATTCCTTCGTCTGACGAGCTGCCATAATCGCACAGTTTTCTTCTGATTCATTTGTAGAAGCACCTAGATGTGGAGTGCAAATGGTATTCTTCATTTTTAACACATTTTCATTAGGGAAGTCTGTCATATACTTTCCAACGATTCCATCTTCAAGTGCCACTGCCATATCGATTTCGTTCACAAGCTCTCCACGTGAGAAGTTAATGATGTGAACGCCTGGCTTCATAATGCTGAAAGTTTCTTTATTAAACATCTCTTTTGTGTCCTTAGTTAAAGGTACATGAACGGTAATATAGTCTGACTCTGCAAAAAGATGTTCAAGTGACATGGCGCGCTGAACATTACGTGATAAGTTCCAAGCTGTATCAACTGAGATAAATGGGTCAAACCCGATAACATCCATATCTAAATCAAGCGCATCGTTTGCAACAAGTGCACCGATTGCACCTAAACCGATAACACCGAGGGTTTTACCTTTGATTTCTTTTCCAACGAATTGCTTTTTACCTTTTTCAACAAGTTGAGGTATTTGCTCACCTTTGTCTTCTAATGTCTTAGTCCAAGCAATCCCTGAAAAAACATTACGGGACGTAGCCATTAATGCAGTTAATACCATTTCTTTTACTGCGTTTGCATTGGCACCTGGTGTATTAAAAACAACGATACCTTTCTCCGTGCATTTTTGGATTGGAATATTGTTAACACCAACACCAGCGCGTGCAATTGCTTTTAAGTTATCGCCAAACTCAAGGTCATGCATATCGAAGCTACGAACAACAATCGCATCTGGGTTCTCGCTTTGATCATCAATTACAAAACGGTCATTTTTGAATACCTTTAGCCCGCTTTCAGCAATATTATTTAATGTTTTAACTGTTTTTACCTGATTTTCAATAAGTGTGCTCATCTCGTCTACCTCACTTTTGATTAAGATTTTCACTAAAAAACTATTAATATAAAAATTTATGAATGTCTGGATCTGTTAAGGGTGGACAGAACGTCCTACGATAAACAGAAAGAGGCAAGGGACTTTCCCTTACCTCTGCCCAGGCGAACGGCTCCGACACTATATGCTCCCTCGCGGTTATCCGCGTGCGCCAGTTACATACAGTCCTTTTGATTTGTAAGTTATGATACCAAGTTTTTTGATATATTTCAAGTTTTAATTAATTAAAATTTTTAGACGATAAATGTTTCTTATTTCACAAGTTCTGCTGCTTTTCTTTGTTTGAATTCACTCTTGATTGCGTCGAGCAGTTGTGGTTCTGTAATTAGGCGTAAGGCTGTGAGACTAAGTGCTTTAGCGCCAGTGATCAGAGCCTCGTCACCTCGCTCAGATGCTGCTGCTTCTCTAAAAGGAACGGTGTGAGGAACAAGATTATCTGCTCCAATTTTAATATACGGGTGAATGGTTGGCACAACTTGGCTAATATTGCCGGCATCAGTAGAGCCAATGCCCTCTCTTGCACCAGCAACAGGTTCCCCTAATTCTTCAATAACTTCTTTAAACACAGCGTTAAACGCATCATTTAACAGCAAGTTATCGACTTTATTTTGAAAAGCAATGACATTAAGCTTAGCGCCTGTAGCAAGGGCCGCACCTTCAGCAATTGCTTTCACTCGCTGGGTGACTTCATTTAGGCTCGTTCTTGTAGCAGCACGGATAAAGAATCGGGCTTTCGCATAATCAGGTACGATATTCGGAGCATCACCGCCATGTGTGATGATGCCATGGATGCGGACATCGTCTGTTACATGCTGGCGAAGTGCATTAATACCGTTGAATAGCTGAATAACCGCATCGAGGGCATTAATACCTTTATGAGGTGCAGCAGCCGCATGAGCTGATTGTCCGATGTATTCGAAATCAAGTGGATCAACAGCTAGGGAAGGAGAGGTAAGACTTGTTTTTCCCTGCGGATGGATCATCATTGCTGCATCAATACCTTCGGTTAATCCGTGCTTAACAAAGCTTCCTTTTGCACTTCCATTTGGCCCACCTTCTTCGGCAGGTGTTCCGAAGACGACCGCCTCACCGCCAGTTTCCGCAATCACCTTGCTTAAACCGACAGCAGCAGCAACACTCAAGGTTCCAATAATATTATGGCCGCAAGCATGGCCTATACCAGGTAGAGCGTCATATTCAGCTAAAAAGGCAATGGAAGGGCCGGGCTTTTCTGATTTGAATCTGGCGACAAAAGCAGTTTTGTGACCGGCTACGTCTTTTTCAACGGTAAATCCTTCGTCTTCTAAGATCTTCGTTAATTGTTCAGAGGCGAAAAATTCCTCATTTCCAATCTCTGGATTTGCGTGGATACTGTGGCTTGTTTCAATATAGCGTTTCTTATGGGTATCAATATTTGCTTTAATTGTTTCGCTTAAATTTGTAATGACGTTGGTCATGAATCCTTCCTCCTTTTTTTACAAAAAAGAGGGAAACCTACGTTTCCCTCAGCTACTTGTTATTACCATCCAATATTTTCTAATGGAACAAATGTTGGAATTAGTGCTCCTCCATATTCTTTATTGATGAATTCAGCTGTATCTTCTTCCTGGAACAGCTCAGCAATGCGTTTATATGTTTCATTATCTTTGTCTTCTTTGTTCACTGCAATAATGTTGAGGTAGTCAATTGCTGTTTCACTTTCATGGAAAATGGAGTCATTAACCGGATTTAAACCAGCATCTCTTGCAAAACCGTTATTGATGATACCCGCATCTACATCAGGCAAAGCTCTTGGGATTTGAGCAGGAGCCGTTGGGATTAATTCAATATTTTTAGGATTTTCAATTACAGCTTCCTCAATCGTTCCGAGACCATCATAATCATCGACTAGTTTGAGCAGTCCAGCCTCCTGTAACAAGAGAAGAGCTCTTCCTTGGTTAGATACATCGTTTGGTAAGGCAATTTTTGCACCATCTTTAATTTCATTTACATCCTTAAGTTTGTCAGAGTAAATAGCCATTGGCGCAAGGTACGTAGTTGCAATTGGAACTAGGTCTAAATTGTGCTCTTCAATAAATTGGTCAAAGTAGGCAACAGTTTGGAATGAATTGGCATCCAATTCGCCATCAGCAAGTGCTTTGTTTGGGAGAACATAGTCACTGAATGAAACAAGTTCAATCTCGATTCCTTCTTTGGCTGCTTTTTTAGTTACAAAGTCCCAAGTGCGAGTGTCTGTACCAGTGATACCGATTTTAACGTGTTTTGTTTCGGAATCTTTTTCTTTTCCACTTGCGCTATTGTTAGAGCAAGCAGCTGTGAATGCTACTAATACCACTAGTAGGATTGTTAATGCAAATTTTTTCATGTTGTGTTTCCTCCTAAATTATCTTCTTCGTATTTTTTTTGATAAGGTGTTGCCGAATGATTGTAAGCCTTGAACCATTATTATCAGAATGACAACAGTGATGATCATTGTAATAGTGTCAAAGCGCTGATAGCCATAGTTAATGGCCAGGTCGCCAATGCCTCCTCCGCCGACTGTACCAGCCATGGCAGATGCACCAATCAGCCCGATCGTTGCAATTGTGAAGTTTACAACTAATGAACTGAGCGCTTCTGGAAGCAAGAATCGGAAAATCGTTTGGAAGGGAGTAGCCCCCATCGCATTGGCTGCTTCAAGCACACCCTCGTCCACTTCAAGTAGTGAGCTTTCTACTAATCTCGCAATATATGGTCCGGCGTAAAAGACGAGTGGAACAATCGCGGCAGGTGTTCCAATAGATGTTCCGACGATCAATCGGGTAACCGGAATAATTGCGACTAGTAAAATGATGAACGGGACGGAACGAAAAATATTAATAATTGCATTTACGATGGTAAAAACGGGTAGATTTTCAAGCATCTGTCCTTTACGGGTGACAAAAAGCAGAATGCCTAATGGCAGCCCGAGTACAATTGAAAAGATAAAGGAAAACCCGACCATTTGGATCGTTTCAATGACCGCTTCGATAATCTGATCTGAATTAACTAGCATGGGATGTCACTTCCTTGAAGCTGATTTGTTTGGACTGCAGATACGTTAAGGCACGCTTGACTTCGGCATCAGGTCCCTGAATTTCTACAATTAGGTTACCAAATGGAATTCCTTGCAGCTCTGTGATACTACCGTAGAGCACGTTGATATCAATATCCAGTTTCTTGGCAAGTTGCGATAAAAACGGCTTGCCTGTTGACTGGCCGATAAAGCTAATGCGAAAAATATTCTGGGATCCTTGATTATCTTTAATCATGTTTAAGATAGATTGAGGAATTTGATCATGCATTACCGTGCTGACAAAGTTTTGTGCAGTTTTAGTCTTTGGAGCGGAAAAGACATCAAAGACGGTTCCTTCCTCAATTACTTGTCCAGCTTCCATGACGGCTACGCGGTCACAGATTTCTCTAATCACTGACATTTCATGGGTAATCATTAAAATCGTAATATTGTATTCTTGATTGATTTTTTTCAATAGCTGCAAAATCGAACTGGTTGTCTGAGGATCCAACGCAGAGGTTGCCTCATCGCATAGCAGAATCGAAGGTTGCGTTGCCAAGGCTCTGGCAATGCCAACTCGCTGCTTTTGCCCACCGGAAAGCTGATCCGGATAGACATCCGCCTTATCGCCTAATCCTACGAATTCAAGTAGTTCTGTAACCCGATTTTTTATTTGCTCTTTTGGTGTTTTACTTAAGATAAGAGGCATTGCGATATTTGCGTATACAGTTTTTGAGTTTAAAAGGTTAAAGTGTTGGAACACCATCCCAATATTTTTCTTTACCTCGCGGATCTGCTTTTCTGGGAGTGTCATTAGGTTATGGCCATCAACAATCACTTTTCCAGAGGTTGGGCGTTCAAGGAAATTCACACAACGGATTAATGAACTTTTGCCGGCACCACTATATCCGACTACTCCGTAGATTTCCCCTTTGTTAATTTTTAAATTGACGTTATTTAAAGCGTGAACTTGTTTGCCGCCGCTGTCATATACCTTAATCAAATCCTGAAACTCTATCACTTTATGATCTCCTTTCGTCTTTCCCTTAAAAAGTTCTTCCTCATAGAGAAGAAGGATAAAATTCTCTAAAACATATTTCTATATAAGGGTCGACCTCTCTTTGGATAAGAAAAATATTATATTATAAAAATATAAAAGCCCTCTTCAGACAGAAGAGGGCAGAAAGTTAATTCCAGTATCCTCTTCTTATCTCTCAAGCTTACTTGCTGGAATTGGCACGGTACGAATCGTCCGTTGCCGAGGTTTCACAGGGCCAGTCCCTCCGCCTCTCTTGATAAGAAGTATTTTTAATATGTTTTAAACTATACATCTGGAATATACTATTGTCAATATATTTTATATAATTATATTATTGCTATTATCAGAAAAGAGTTATTGTATGATAATTTAAACATTATTAGTAAAAAAGTTATTTATTTGGTCCGTAAACACGACTTTCGATTGATTTTGATTCACCCTTTAGTCGTTTTGCTAGTGTTTCTTTCCAATTCGCTGCAAGGTATTTGCAGGCTGCAAGTTTCGCAGCTGCCTCCATATCCTCTTTCTTTTCATGCATGACTTCATTGCAACGAGCAATGGTCCATTCAGGGTATAGGCGTTCTACTAACTTGATTTTATCCTGCTCTTTAACAATGCCTTCTTTGACAACGCGGAAGTACCATCCGGTTCGTCCGCTATTTTGAATCCTTAATGCAAAATCAAGTATTTTATAGCGACGCGCAGGCTTCCAGCACGGCTGGCGTGGTTGTGAAACTTGAACCAAAGCCTCACCAACCTCATAAATATCCCCGATGCAAACATTAGATTCATCAAGACCCACGATAGCGAAGTTTTCTCCCATTGCTCCTGCCACAATTTGATCATTATTCACTTCACATTGCCATTTTTCATAATGGGTTGCTGCATAGGCAAGAACGGCTTTTTCAGGTCCACCATGATTTATTAAATCAGCTTGACCATCCCCGGTTAAACCTTCTTTACTAAGCATTACCGGATTATGAATGGGTTCTTTAAAAATACCACTAGTCCAATCTTTATCCATGAGCTTTTTTGCATTTGGGTCGCCCATCGTTTTGGGTTTGCCAATAAATAATTGATTTATGTATGGTTGGTTTTCTATTTTCGTTATCACCTCTAGTTTTTAGTTTACCACTGTTGAATAGAAGGAATCTGTCCAATTTTGGCTAAAGTGATGGATACTGGAGATATATTTCATTATTTCTTTTAATTCAAACTATTGAAACAAGTAGTAGCGAGCTATACTATTAAACTAAAAGCTTGTATTGGTTGTTTTAGATTGAGGAGGGTAACCATGGATAAGAAAAAAATCGTTATGTTAAGTACAGGAGGGACAATTGCCAGTAAACGAAATCCAGAAACGGGGCTTTTGACAGCTGGTGTGATGTCCGGTGAAGAACTATCTGAAATGTGTGATCTCCCTTCATATATAGATGTTGATGTGATATCTGTCTTTCAGATACCTAGTAATCATATGACGTTTGGTCATTTAATTACATTGAAGGAAAAGATTGAAGAAGTCTTTGAAAGCCCAGATATAGATGGAGTCGTAGTCACTCATGGGACGGATACATTAGAAGAAACAGCATATTTCTTAGACTTAGTTATTGCTGATGAGAGGCCAGTTGTGATCACTGGTTCACAGCGGGGACCTCAAGTGAATGGAACGGATGCTTTTGTTAACTTGCGCCAATCCATTCTATTAGCTGCATATCCAGAATGTAGGGGTCTTGGAACGGTTGCTTTATTTAATGAGCGGATTTTTTCTGGGCGATACATCAAGAAAAAACACGCTTCAAACATAGATGGATTTACGTCTTTTGGCTTCGGTTACCTAGGAATTGTAGATCAAGAGACAATATTTATCTATCAAAAACCGGTAAAGCGAGAAACATATACTTTGAAAACCTCATTACCTACTGTTGAGCTCGTAAAAACCTCACTTGGTTCAGATGGTAAGTTTATAGATTGTGCCGTTGATCATGGGGCTGAAGGAATTATCGTAGAAGCCCCTGGTAGGGGTCATGCACCACCTTACATCCTCGAGAGTGTAAAAAGAGCGGTTGAAAAAGGAGTATATGTACTTCTTACAACAAGTGCTGAGGAAGGGGAAGTAAAGACAGTTTATGACTTCCCAGGAAGTGCTTGGTCCTTACAAAATGCGGGGGCCCTATTAGCAGGTGATTATGACAGCAAGAAGGCCCGAATTAAATTAGCGATTCTGATAGCTGCCGGTATTAAAGATATTAATGAAGGTCATTTTCATCATTAAATTCTAGAAAGAGGATAGGTTCATTTGTTATTTGCAAAAATATGCAAACACAGTGTACCTGTCCTTTTTGTCAGTTTTAGTAGTAGTTTGTAACATTTTGGGACGAGGGACCTGTCCCTTTGTCCCACTAACTGGCAAATTATTGGCTCAGGCATGTTTTGAGCGGATAGAGGGTGGTTTGATATGATTAGCTTACTTTGGTAGCGTTTACACTCGCTAATTGAATCATATGCATATGACTTTCCGAGATACCCTTGATAATGGTTTTAAAGATGTTACGATAAATACGTTGTTAAAATTTTTACCACAAGGGAGACATTTGATGTTACATGAAAAAACAATCGCTTTTATAGGGGCAGGATCAATGGCAGAGGCAATGATTTCGGGTATTGTTGCAGCTGGAAAGGTCCCTTCGAATCAGATCTTTGTTACTAACCGATCGAATACAGAAAGACTACAACAACTTGAAGAAAATTATAAAATTAAAGGTTTAACAAGCCAACATCTAAACCTGCAAAATATCGATATGATCGTCCTCGCAATGAAACCTAAGGATGCAGAAGTTGCATTACAGTCCATCAAAGATTCACTTCAACCGAACCAACTCGTTTTATCCGTTTTAGCGGGTATTACCACAACCTACATGGAGCAGCATTTACCAGCGGGGCAACAGGTGATTCGTGTGATGCCGAATACATCTAGCATGATTGGAGAGTCTGCAACAGCAATTTCGGCTGGTTCCTCGACTACTACTGAAAATATGTTGCTAGCAAAAGACCTACTTGAATCAATTGGAGAAGTTTACGAAATCCCAGAAGACCAAATGGATGTGTTTACGGGAGTAGCGGGTAGCGGGCCTGCCTATATATATTACCTAATGGAGCATATGGAAGCAACAGTGAGAAAAGCAGGATTACAAGAAAAAGTGACAAGAGATATTATTGCTCAAACGATTGTCGGGGCAGCAAAAATGATTCAGCAACAGAATGAGACACCGACCACATTACGAGAAAATGTGACTTCCCCAAATGGTACAACAGCTGCAGGTTTGGCAGCATTAGATAAAAATGGTGGCGGTAAGGCGATCTCACAAGCTATTAAACATGCGGCAAAGCGTTCCCAGGAAATCAGTTCACAGCTTGAAGGTACTACTGAGAAAAAAGTTCAAGCTGTTTAACATAAGCATATAACCCTTTTACGGGCGATAAGCGCTTGTAAAAGTATTATCGTCCGGCAATCAAAAACAAAAACAGATAAGGATTGATCGGATGTCCATAGAAAAAAGAGTTGTTATTAAGGTCGGAAGTAGCTCGTTAACGAGCCGTCACGGAGAAATTAGTAAGATAAAACTAGAAAAACTGACGAATGAAATTGCTGAGTTGAAGGATGCAGGGCACGAGGTTGTCCTTGTATCATCAGGGGCAGTCGCTGCTGGATATAGAAAGCTTGGCTGTCTTAAACGCCCAGATTCATTGCCGGAAAAACAAGCAGCTGCATCGATTGGTCAAGGATTATTAATGGAATCCTATTCCCACCTCTTTTTATCACACGGATATGTGGCTTCGCAAATCTTGATTTTAAGAAGCGACTTTTTGGATGAATCACGTTACCAAAACGCTCGCAACACGTTGAACGTTTTATTAGAACGGGGGATTATTCCTATCGTTAATGAAAATGACACGCTTTCGACAGAGCGTTTGAACTTTGGTGATAATGATACATTGGCGGCTAAAGTAGCTGGATTAGTGGATGCCGACCAACTGGTCATTTTATCTGATATAGATGGATTATATGATAAAAACCCGACCGCACATGAGGATGCTAAGCTAATTGAGCGAGTTTCTGAAATTACGGATGAAATCGAGAATGCTGCGGGTGGTTCTGGAAGTGCTGTTGGTACAGGTGGCATGAAATCTAAAATTGAAGCCGTGAAGATTGCAATGGCTTCTGGGATTTCCACCTTTTTAGGAAATGCAAATAAAGAAAATATCATCGTGGATGCTGTGGAAGAAAAGGCGACGGGTACGTATTTTGATTGTAAAAAATCTGTGACCATACTTAATCAAAAGAAAAAGTGGATTGCCTTTCACTCGGGGTCCAAGGGAGAAATAATCATAAATGCCGATGCAACAGAAAGAATTGTAAAGAACAGAAAGAGCCTACGGCTAAAGGAAATTCTTCAAGTCGAAGGTAGGTTTGAAAAAGGTGCTGTTGTTCGTGTAGTGGGCTCGGATGAAGAAGAAATAGCCCGAGGTTTGGTGAAAATCTCTTCAGATGATTTAGAACGGATGCTACAGTCTCAAAGAGATCAAGTAATCGATTCCACTGTCATCATGGAAATGGGAGATTTTGTTTGCCATATTGATGCACCAATCACAATTGGGGTTTAACTTTATTCAGTAGGTAGCCCGACTGAATAAAGTCAAAGCCTCCGGCGGATGCCACAGATTTTTAGAGGTAGTTTTTCGAGCGGGCTCGAAAAAATCTGGGCAGCAAATACGCCAAGGCGCATTTGATAAAAGGAGGAATTAGGTGACTTTAGTAAAAGTAAATGTAGATATTAGAAATCAAGCACGTGAAGCAAAAAAAGCAGCCAAACAAGTGGGGATTCTATCAACTGACGATAAAAACAGAGCATTATATATATTAGCTGAACATTTGGAAGCAAACTTTGAAACCATTTTAGAAGCAAATAAGGTTGATTTACAAAAAGGTAAAGAAGCCAGATATACGCCAGCATTCATGGATCGGCTTACCCTTTCAAAGGAACGGATTTTTGATTTTGCAGAGGGACTTCGACAAGTTGCCGCTTTGGAGGACCCGACAGACCAAGTCATCTCAGATTGGACATTAGAAAATGGCCTACAGGTGAAAAAAGTAACCGTACCTTTGGGTGTCATCGGGATGATTTATGAGGCACGACCAAATGTAACGGTTGATGCAACTGGGCTCGCGTTGAAATCAGGAAACGCGATTATTTTAAAAGGTGGCTCATCAGCGATTCACACAAATAAGGCAATCGTTGAGGTGATTCAATATGCGCTAGAGCATACGATGATACCAAGGGAAGCTGTTCAATTTATTGCAAGTACGGATCGAGAAGCTACCGGGGAGCTATTTACGATGAAGGAATATATTGATGTGCTTATCCCACGCGGCGGGGCCTCTTTGATTCAAACAGTTGTTAAACAAGCGACAGTTCCTGTACTTGAAACAGGTGTTGGAAACTGCCATGTCTATATTGACTCTGAAGCGGATGTCAATAAGGCGTTGCCTATCCTTGTGAATGCAAAAACGGATCGTCCGGCTGTTTGTAATGCTGCGGAAACAGTCCTTATACATAAGGATTGGTTGCTAAAGCATAAGGATGCCCTTGTGAAGACATTACAGGATCATTCTATTACAGTGCATGGGGATGAGCAGTCACTATCAATTATCCCAAACGCTATCCCGGCAGGTGAAGAGGATTGGGCAAATGAATACTTAAGTTTGCACATTGCGATGAAGGTTGTTGAAGATGTGCACGAAGCAATTGACCATATTGAACAGTATGGAACAAAGCACTCAGAAGCGATTATTACAGAAAATCAAGAAACAGCAGATGTGTTCATGAAGCTTGTCGATGCATCTTCTCTTTATCACAATGCTTCAACTCGATTTACAGATGGGGGAGCACTAGGCTTTGGAGCGGAGATCGGCATTTCAACTCAAAAGCTTCATGCACGTGGACCAATGGGACTACCAGCATTAACTACAGTAAAGTTCTTAATGACCGGAAATGGGCAAATAAGATAATAACGAAACAAGACAGAATGCTCAGCATCCTGTCTTGTTTTTTGAAGAAAGGGACAAATTCATTGTTCCTCAAAATGGGTACTTAGTAAATGAGCGATCCATTTACAATGTGGATGGTTCCGGATGTTTTCCAAGAGTCCGTTTATAATTGCAGGGCTATATGTTCGTTCATCCAACTGTTCCTGTAATAGCAGCAGGGATTCCTTTTCAATGGAATCCTCCATTTCTTTTACTTTCTCCTCAATTAACGAAATCATTTGTTCCTTCGTGACCTCACCCTGTGTAGATGATTCCATAAGCTCTTTTTTTAGAAAAGGAAGGGTCATACCATGAGCTAATAAATCTGTTTTTTCCACTAGGGACTGACAAAGGAGGTCAATATCCAATGGAACAAGCTGATACAAAAAGAGCTCCGAATACATTCTCATAAAACCTTTAATACAATAGAGTAGGTCATATTTTATATGCTCCGCTTTTTCTCCATAAATGCGGTCAATCATCAAGAGAATCACTGTATTACCTAGTTTGTCATAATAATGCATTTTAAGAATTAATTTTTCGTTAAGAGACTGGGTATACTCTTTCATTAAAATATTCGCAAAATGTGAGTGTTCTTTAAATGACTGTAAACTTACATAATAATATTCAAACAGAAGATTTTCTGTATCTTTTTTGTTTCTGACTAAGTGGTCAATATCAGAAAAAATTTGCTCCATAAACTGGTCAATTAGGGCGATGATTAATTCATCTTTTGACTTGAAAGAGAGGTAGAAAGCACCCTTTGAAATTCCGCACTGTTCGGTAATTTGTTGAACGGATGTTGCCTCAAAACCTTGTTTTGCAAATAGCTCTAGTGCCTTTTCCATTATAAGTTGTTTTTTTACCATTTTACGCTTCTCTCCCGTTCTCTATCATTGACAAATGACTGAATGGTCATTATTATAAATAAATGGGTTTAATAAGTCAATCTAGGGTAGGTGTAAGTGTGAGAGGTATAGCCAATTTTGTACTAAAAAACAAACTTGCGGTTTGGTTATTAACAATTATTATAACGGTATCTGGAATTTATTCAGGTACACAAATGAAGACAGAAACGATTCCAGATATATCGATTCCTTTCCTAATGGTTATGGACGTATATCCTGGTGCAACTCCTGAACAGGTAATGGAAGATGTCTCGATGCCAATTGAAAAAGCGGTTGAGGGACTTGATGGGGTTAAATCTGTTTATTCAAATTCCTATTCGAACATGGCTAATATTCAAGTTGAATATGAATATGGCGAGGATATGGATGAGGCAAAGCGTGCCCTACAATCTGCCTTAGATGCAGTTATTTTGCCAGAAGCTGCACAAGAGCCTGTCATAACAGCAATTAGTATGAATATGATGCCGGTTGTGGCATTAAGCGTAAGTAGTAAAACAGAAGATATTGTGGAATTAACATCAACAGTTGAAGATGTTTTGCTCCCTAAGATTGAAAAGCTTGATGGGGTTGGCTCTGCAACGATCACAGGTCAGCATATTGAGGAAGTACAACTTACTTATAATAGTGAAAAAATGGCTGAGCTTGACTTAACAGAGGATTCAGTCAAACAGATGATCCAAGCAAGTGATATGTCAGTATCACTAGGACTTTTTGAATTTAAAGAAGGTGAACAAGCTGTTGCGATTGACGGAAAGTTCATGACAGCAGATGAGTTAAAGGAAATGTTAATTCCTGTTACACCTAGTGAAAATAATCCGCAGCCATTCGTGAAGCTTGGTGATATTGCTACAATTGAAGAGGTTGGACGTGTTCAATCCGTATCTCGTACGAACGGAGAAGATGCTATTGCCATTCAAATTGTTAAAGAACAACAAGCAAACACAGTAGATGTGGTAAACGAAGTAAAGGAGCTTATTAATGACGAGCAGGAAAGAGTTGAAGGTCTCGTTATTGATGTTTCACTAGACCAAGGAGAGCCAATTGAAAAATCAGTTGCAACAATGGTAGAAAAAGCACTATTTGGTGGCTTGATCGCGGTCTTAATTATCCTGCTTTTCCTTCGTAATTTTAGATCAACAATTATTTCAATTGTTTCGATTCCAGTTTCCATTTTTATGGCATTATTGCTACTGAAGTGGATGGATATTACGTTAAATTTAATGACACTAGGAGCAGTTACGGTTGCAATTGGACGTGTAATTGATGACTCCATCGTTGTTGTTGAAAATATTTATCGAAGATTACATTTAAAAGAAGAAAAGCTAAATGGTCGTGCCTTAATTCGTGAAGCAACGCTTGAAATGTTCAAACCAATCCTCTCCTCCACGTTAGTTACGGTTGCGGTTTTTGCACCGTTAATTTTTGTAGGCGGTATGGTTGGGGAATTGTTCATGCCGTTCGCATTAACAATGACTTTTGCTTTAGGGGCTTCCTTACTAGTTGCGATAACAATCGTTCCTGCTTTATCACATACGTTGTTTAAGAAACAGCTCTATGTTGAAAAAACAGAGTCAAAGCATAAAGAAGTAGGTAAGCTTGCAAACTGGTATAAAGGTATTTTAAATTGGTCGCTGAATCATAAAATTATTGTATCAGTGCTGTCCGTATTATTATTAGTCGGTAGCTTAGCATTAACACCACTCATTGGATTTAGTTTTATGGGTAGCGAAGAAGAAAAGGTAATGTATCTAACTTACACGCCAGGTACTGGTGAGTTAAAGGATGAAACCTTAGATAATGTTGCAACGGTAGAAGAAGAGCTATTAAAACGAGAAGATATTGATATTCTTCAGGTTTCTGTTACGGAAAGCGGCGACCCAATGGCAGCGATGATGGGAGGCGGCGGTGACGGTGCGCTCATGTACCTCATATTTGATCCGGAAATGGAGAACTTCGCAGAAGTCCGCGAAGAAGTCGAAGAGTATGTGTTTAATATTGGCCAATCAGGTGAGTGGAAGAGCCAGAATTTCTCTTCTATGTCAATGAGCACAAATGAAGTAAGTTATACTTTATACAGTGAAGATTTAGATAAGCTTTATGATGCAGTTGATATGGTTGAAGGTGTAATGAATGATGCAGACGGCTTAGAGGATGTATCTTCAAGTGCTGAGGATGCATATGTAGAGTACACATTCAATGTTGAGCAGGATGAACTATTACAATATGGACTTACAACTGGCCAAATTGTGATGATGCTAAATCCGGACCGCTCACAAGAGGTTATCACAACTGTTGAAAAAGACGGAAATACATTGGAGGTTGTTGTTCAGCAGGAAGAAGTAGCTACACCTGAATCAATAGACGATCTTCTTGCAACTCAAGTACCAACAGCAGTGGGTACAACTATGCCTCTATCTGATTTAGTAACGGTTGAAGAAGGTACAGCCTTAAATACACTTGCTCGTAGTAAAGGTGAGTACTATGCTTCCGTTTCAGGAACCATTATTGGCGATGATATTTCAAAAGTAACAGCTAAAGTTGGAGAAGAAGTTGATGAGCTAGACCTTCCAAAAGGCGTAACACTTGATATTGCCGGTGTTCAAGCTGACATGGTTGAAACATTTACTCAACTAGGTCTTGCAATGCTTGCAGCGATTGCCATTGTGTACTTCATCCTTGTTGTAACATTTGGTGAAGGAGTTGCACCGTTTGCGATTCTATTCTCCCTTCCATTTGCAATTATTGGTTCGTTTGTTGGATTATTGATAGCAGACGAAACCATTTCGGTATCGGTTATGATGGGTCTGTTGATGTTGATCGGTATAGTGGTTACAAACGCCATCGTTCTAGTAGACCGAATTATTCATATGGAACGTGATGGATTAACAATGCGTGAAGCTGTTCTTGAGGCTGGCGCAACACGTTTACGCCCAATCTTAATGACGGCATTTGCTACAATGGGTGCGTTAATTCCGTTATTATTTGGCGAAGGTGGCGGAGGTTTAATATCGAAAGGGCTGGGTATTACCGTTATCGGTGGACTCGCAAGTTCGACTCTATTAACACTTCTAGTTGTGCCAATCGTCTATGAAATTTTGTCTAAAATCTTTAAGAAAGACCGTAAAAACATTCAAGAAAACTAATTCTTTTGGCCCTACAAGGTTATACATATCTTGTGGGGCTTTTTGTTGTCTTGGAAGTCATATTTGTGTTCAGCTAAAAATTTTTTGAATATGTGTTGACCTTAACGTTGCGTAAAGGTGTAAATTGAGATTATCAGGGGGTGATGAGATGGAGTATACGGTACAAAGGCTAGCGAAACTAGCAGGAGTAAGCACAAGAACTTTAAGGTACTACGATGAAATTGGAATTCTTAAGCCGGCAAGAATTAATTCATCGGGCTACCGAATTTATGGCCAGGACGAAGTCAATCGTCTTCAACAAATTCTTTTTTACCGTGAGCTCGGGGTCAATCTAACAGATATCAAACAAATAATGACCAATCCTGCCTTTGATGAATCTAAAGCACTCAAGGAACATCGAGAGCAGCTCCTTGATAAACGAAAACAAATCGATCTACTCATTGCCAATGTCGAAAAAACCATTGCGCAAAAAGAAGGGAGAGTTAGTATGTCTGATCAAGAAAAATTTGAAGGCTTTAAAAAGAAAGCCCTTGAAGAAAATGAGAAAAAATACGGAAAAGAAATCCGTGAAAAATATGGCGATGAAACAGTTAAACAATCAAACGAGAAATTCATGAATATGTCTAAAGAGGACCATGAGGCGGTGACCCGTCTTTCTGAGGAATTAATGGAGACCTTAAGTGATGCGATGAAGACTGGCAATCCAACTGGAGAACTCGGCCAGAAAGCGGCTGAACTGCATAAACAGTGGATTATGTATTTTTGGCCACAATATAGTAAAGAAGCACATGCAGGCTTGGCGCAAATGTACGTCGATGACGAGAGATTCACAGCGTATTATGACAAGCAACAGCCAGGAACCGCAGAATTCTTGAGAGATGCGATATTTGCGTACACAGGGCAAAAGAGTGAATAGGGTGTATGAGTTTTTTAGGGGTGAGACCATTTGGATCTTGCCCTTTTTTTGTTCTAAGTGAGAATTATTTCAGTTTGTACGTGGTCTTGGAGGAATTTTACTAGGAGTTGTCCCGTGTATTTGGCCAGAGATGTGGGTATCAACTGTGTTGTATTCGAACAAAACACTGATTGCGACAAAGAGAGTGGGAAATCAGCAGAGGAGAGTCGGAATAGAGTGCTGATTGGGACAGAGAGAGTGGGAAATCAGTAGAGGGGAGTCGGAATAGAGTGCTGATTGCGACAGAGGGAGTAGGAAATCAGTAGATGAGAGTCAGAATAGAGTGCTGATTGTGACAGAGAGAGTGGGAAATCAACAGAGGAGAGTCAGAATAGAGTGCTGATTGTGACAGAGAGAGTAGGAAATCAGCACAAGAGAGTCAGAATGCAGTGCTGATTGAGACAAAACTTTAGAAATAAAGTAATTGCTACCACAATTTTACTTATTTATATTACAATAGAATGTAAGGGATTACACAGAGCGAAAGGAATGGGGGTTACTTGTCCAATCGCTCAATCAAGGGCTATGAGGAGAGATAGAAATGGAGAAAGTGAATAAGATTCCAGGTGCACTCATGGATTGGATTATTAAAACATTAAACAGTGGCGTTAACCCTGAAGCGATTGTAGATGCAATGATTCGAAAAGGCTATGACCCTAAGCTATCATATACCACTCTGTTTCGAATCGTTGGAAATAAACCGATAAACACACCAGGTGTGCAAGCTCCATATGAATATGAACAGCCCGAAATCGCGAAAAAGGGAAGTGTTTTACATACAAGTGACCGTGAAATTAAGGTCCTCTCAAAAGTAGAAAAGCCATTTATTTTACATTTGGATAACTTCTTAAGTTATGAGGAATGTGACCAGTTGATTGAAATGTCACGAAGCCGCCTTAAGCCCTCAACAGTCATTGATCCGAAGACTGGTGAAGAAAAAGCAGCTACTGGTCGAACTAGCAAAGGTATGTCTTTTTATCTGCGAGAAAATGAGTTTATTAAGAAAGTAGAAAATAGAATTGCGCAATTAACGGAGTTTTCGATTGAAAATGGAGAAGGGCTCCAGGTATTGAATTATGGAATTGGCGAGGAGTACAAAAGTCATTTTGACTATTTTCCACCAAGTAAGGTAGACCCTGATAAAGGTGGTCAGCGGGTGGGAACGTTCCTCATCTATTTAAATGATGTACTTGCAGGGGGAGAGACTGTTTTTCCTAAAGCGGGCGTTTCGATAGTTCCGAAGAAAGGATCTGCTGTTTATTTTCAGTACGGAAATAGTAAGGGTGAGGTAGACCGGATGTCCCTTCATTCAAGTATTCCTGTATCTAAAGGTGAAAAATGGGTCGCGACGAAATGGATTCGCCAGGAGAATATTTATAGGCACTAAACGAAATGCATTCAATTAGAATTGTCATTGTAATCATGATATAGTTAAACTAATAAATTTAAGTAAGCTGAAATTATACATTTTGAAAATACTAAAATGAAGTGTGTCAGTGCATGGAAAGGTGTGGGAACTTTGGATAAAGTACAGACTTTTAAAGACGTAATGGGGAATTATCCGACGGGTGTAACCGTAGTAACGACGACTGATGAAAATGGAGTACCACTTGGGCTCACAGTAAACTCATTTGCCTCTGTTTCATTAGATCCAACATTGATTTTATGGTCAATTGATAAGCGAGTGTCCACTTATGATATTTTTACAAATGCCGATAAATTTGCGGTTCATGTATTAGCTGGGGACCAAGGGGATATTTGTGCCCTTTTTGCAAGCAAGGGAACAGATCGATTTGGTAATTGTGAATGGGAAATGTCCGATAACAATCTTCCAATCCTTAAGGGAACTGCGGGAGTTTTACATTGTAAAACTCATAAGACGATTGAAGCGGGTGACCATACAATCCTAATCGGTGAAGTGGTAGAGATTGAAAATTATAGTAAAGCACCACTTCTTTATCACAACCGTAAATTCGGCAATATTCCTGATGAATTTTATAAATAATCATGTGGGTACCTTTCCTTATTTGGAAAGGTATCTTTAAGTTAAAATAACTCTTAGATGAAGCGAGTGGCTTTATGTGAAACTCATATCAACATTTATGGATAGTTTGCGATTGCCGAATAAGGCAGCAATGAAGCAACTGAATAGGTTGGAAATGAGAAATACAATCCTTTTCCTCCTTCTATTATTGTTTATAGTCGCACTTCCAATTGAAATCAACTTACTTTTGGACGACTCCTATAAGGACAGTGGTATTCCTCAGAATATTTATATCATTCAAGTCCTCCTTTTTTACCCATTTTTAATGCTGTTTCTAGGAATCGCAGGGATTTCAGCTTTAGCGGGAGCGGGTGTAGGAGTCAGTAAGGTTACACATCGCCATTTGAAATTTCAATTTCTTTGGAAGATGTGTGCGTTTGCGTTAACAAAACCAATTATAATTTTTGCGGTTGCCAATATCCTGATTGGTACCCATTGGATTGTGAATACAATTATATTTATTTTGTTATTTTACACGATTCTTCGGATGATTTTTCATTATCCGAGTCGAGTGAAGAAACATACGTAAAAAGAATCGGTGAGCCGGTTCTTTTTTTATAACAGGAAAATATTTGAAACTTTTTGTTGGAAATATCGTACATACATAGTGGATTCGTTCCTAAGTAAAATACCACAAAGTGGGGTGTAAAGATGGGTCTTTTATTTTTGGCCATAGGAATAGCAGCTGCAGGTTATTTCATCGGTGATGGCTTAAAAAACTTTAAAAATCCTGAAGCGAAGGGTGTAATGGAAAAGCTTGAGGAAGATGATTTATACGAACTGATTAAAGAAAAGGATATCGCTTATCATATTGGGGTTTCCAAAGAAGATGCAAAGCAATTGATAAAGGAGCATCCTGATATTCCTCATATAGTATTAAACGGAACAGTGTATTACCCAAAGAGTAAATTAAAGCAATGGTTATCGAACTTGGGTGAATAGCGGAAAGGTCCTTCTCGATAAAGTGAAACTTCAATCAGCGGGGTTTCTTTATGGCCCGGTGATTGTTAGTTAAGGCACAGAGGATGTGTGTCACAAAGACGTTGCCACAGGACGTGGCGCTCTTAGTCTTTGTTCAATGATCGGGCTTTTACGGGCAGTTTTCCCGTTTAAACTCCTATGTTTTCACTAAAGTTTTGAGTGTGGATATACTGCCCGTTAATGCGGGATAAATAAATTACCAGTCCTGTGAAACACTATCACTAGGTGAAAGTGTAAGGAGGAATTTTAATGGAAAAGGACATGCAATACGGAAGTGATTATAAATTTATTCCTGCAACCTCTATAGGTAGTGGAGTCGGAATACAGGTAGTACCGGATATTTATTCTCATACCATCCAAATCGTAAACTTTATGCTAGTTGGCGAGCCCGGTACATCGGATTATGTAATTGTAGACGCGGGAATGCCAGGTTCTGCGGAGGAAATGATTGCCGTATGTGAGGAACGCTTTGGCAAAGATAGTAGACCGAAGGCGATACTTTTAACACATGGCCATTTTGATCATGTAGGTGCAATCGTTGAATTAGTTGAGCGCTGGAATGTACCTGTCTATGCTCATGAGTTGGAAATGCCATTTTTAACAGGGCAAGAAAGCTATCCTGAACCAGACTCTTCGGTTGAAGGGGGAATGGTGGCGAAAATGTCACCGTTATTTCCGAACGAGCCAATCCAATTGGGAAGTCATGTCGAAAAGCTGCCATCTGACGGAACCGTTCCTCATTTGCCGGAATTTCGTTGGATCCATACGCCAGGCCATGCGCCAGGTCATGTATCTTTTTTCCGAGAAAGTGATCGCGCACTTATCGTGGGTGATGCATTTGTGACAGTGAAGCAAGAGTCCTTTTATAAGGTGATCACACAAGAACTGGAAATCAGCGGTCCGCCAAGATATTTAACAACGGATTGGCAGGCAGCAAAGAGATCTGTTGAAACATTAGCTAAGTTAAAACCAACTGTTGCCATTACGGGCCATGGTTTGCCAATGACTGGTGAACTGTTAGAAGAATCCCTAACAAGATTAGTTAGAGATTTTGACCAAATTGCGATTCCGGACTATGGCCGATATGTAGATAAAAATATTCATTAGAAACGAAACCTGGCTATCTTAAAAAGCCAGGTTTCTTACACTTAGATTGGACACGGGGACAGGTCCATTTTCCCAATCATGGGTGAAAATTGGTGGGACAAGGAACCAATCTGTCCCGGAGTAAGTTAATTGTTTCATAAACAATCTTTTATATAGTATATTTTAAAGTAGAATGATTGGTGAGAGAGGGGAATATGGTGAATATCTCTTCGTTGTTATTAGGGTTGGTTATGGTCTTAAACATTGTTTTCGCCGTAGTTGTTATCTTTCGTGAAAGAAGAGATGCCAGTTCGACTTGGGCATGGTTATTAGTACTTTTCTTTATACCAGTAGCCGGCTTCATTTTGTATTTGCTATTAGGTCGAAATTTAACACGCGACCATCTCTTTTCATGGGATGATTTAAAGAAGAGCGGGATTGAAGAAGTTATAGAAAAACAAAAAGAACTGATACGTACACAAAAATTCCTCTTTAATAATCATGTTACAAAAGATAATCAAGATCTCATTTATATGAATCTTAAAAATGACCAGGCACTGTTCACAAAAAACAACACCGTGGAAGTTTTTACGGATGGACAACAAAAATTCAGACGTTTATTTCAAGATATTGAGGAAGCAAAGGAATCCATTCATTTGCAATATTATATTATTAAAAATGATAATCTTGGTCGAAAACTAATGACACATTTAACTAAGAAGGTTAAAGAAGGTGTTATGGTCCGCGTTCTTTATGATGAGCTAGGTTCTAGAACATTGACGAAACGTTTTTTTAAAGAGTTTCGTGAAGCAGGGGGTCTAGTTGAGGTCTTTTTCCCTTCAAAGCTACGGTTTATAAATTTAAGGATGAACTTTCGAAACCATCGGAAATTGGTCATTATTGATGGGAAGGTAGGTTATGTAGGGGGATTCAACGTCGGTGACGAGTATCTAGGTTTGAACACGAGGTTTGGATATTGGCGAGATACGCATTTACGCATAAGGGGTAATGCTGTTGACACCATGCAGGCTCGCTTCATTTTAGACTGGAACCAAGCATCTCGTGATTATGATATTATGTATGATCCTGAACTATTTCCGATTGAAAATGTCCGGTTAGGCAATGTCGGGATTCAAATTGTTACAAGTGGCCCAGATTCGGAGTTTGAGCAGATTAAGAATGCGTATATTAAAATGATCTATTCAGCGAAAAAATCAATTTATATGCAGACACCGTATTTTATCCCTGATAAAAGCTTACTCGATGCACTTAGGGTTGCATGCCTTTCTGGGGTTGAAGTGAATATAATGATTCCGGATAAACCAGACCACCCTTTCGTTTATTGGGCGACCATTTCGCATATCGGAGAATTGCTACCAGTTGGAGCAAATGTTTATATTTATAGCAATGGTTTTATTCATTCAAAAACACTTGTTGTTGACGAGGAAATTTCTTCAGTTGGTACAGCGAATATTGACGTAAGAAGTTTTAGATTAAACTTTGAAGTAAATGCGTTTTTATATGATGAAAATATTTCTAAAGAACTAACAGCTATTTTCAAAGAAGACATAAAGCTTTCTAAATTACTGACATTTGATGAGTATGGAAAAAGAGGCGTTAATATAAAGTTCAAAGAATCCATTTCAAGACTTCTATCCCCAATCCTATAATCGACAAAACGTTGGTGTGGCTTTTCTGAAAAAAAGTGTAAGTTGCATCGATTTTTTATATTTGAAATTGTCTAAAATTAAGGTAGGATTTATTTTGGGGGGAGTTTCTTTGAATTTAATGGATATGAATACAGAAGTGTTTTACAAAATTAATGGGTTTAGCGAAGAGTTATCATTTTTAAATCAGCCAATGATTTATATAGCGAGTTATACCTTGTATGTCCTTATCCTAGCTGTGGTTTTTTACTTAATTAAAGGCTCACAAAACCGTATCATGGCGGTCAGTGCTTTGCTTTCTGTAGGGGTAGCGGTACTACTAGGAAGAGTGGCGGGAATGTTTCATTCTAATAATCAGCCTTTCGCTGAACTGCCGAATGTCAATCAATTGATTGAAAAAACAGTTAATAATTCATTTCCAAGTGACCACACGATGATCTTTTTTGCGGTTAGTTTTACTTTTTTCTTGTTTAAAAAACCTGGAAGGTATCTTTGGATGACACTTGCATGCTTAGTAGGATTTTCACGAATTTGGGTGGGAGTACATTATCCTGGAGATATTATCGTAGCTGCAATTCTAGCCATGCTTTCGGCGTATCTTTTATTTGTGACAGTATCAAAGCTCAAATTAAGAAATCGAAAAGACCAGCTTGAATTTCCAAACACAAAAGAAAAAGACTTCTGATAATGAGTAACTTTCGTTATTTTTACCGATGCTTTCGACTAGAAAAAGCGGATATTTTACAAGCATTAGGGGAAATATAGAGTGTAAATTTTCTTGTCTGAGTGAACGGCGATATAAGAGGGGACCACGTCCTTATCGTATTTTGATAATGGCGTGGTTTTTTGTTTTTGGATAACATGCCTTCCAAGGATAGAACAATAAAATATGGAGGAATAGGTATGAGTAATCATTTAGTTTTGCAGACCGATTTTGGAACGAGTGATGGGGCTGTAAGCGCAATGTATGGTGTTGCTCTATAGGTTCACCCAGCGCTTCCGATATTTGATCTAACCCATGACATCTCGCCATTTAATATTTGGGAAGGCTCCTACCGGCTTTTTCAGACTATAAAGTATTGGCCAGAGGGGACTGTATTTGTTTCTGTCGTGGATCCAGGTGTTGGTACGGATCGTTTAAGCATCGTGGTGCAGACAGAAACGAACCAATATATTGTGACACCTGATAATGGAACAATTACTCATATCAAGCGTTCGTTTGGAATTAAAGAAGCGAGAATGATTGATGAAAGTAAAAACCGTTTACCTTTTTCAGGTGAATCATACACCTTTCATGGAAGAGATGTTTATGCCTATACAGGGGCTAGACTAGCTTCTAGCGTTATCACTTATGAAGAGGTCGGGCCAACAGTTCCGGTAGAGTCCTTGGTGGAATTGCCTGTTTTGGAAGTGAAAGTTGATAATGGAGCGATTCTTGGGAATATTGATATCCTAGATGTCCGCTTCGGTAACCTTTGGACAAATATTGACAGAACCCTTTTTAATCAACTTGGTAATAAGTATGGTGATACCATCGAAGTTATCATTGATCGTGAAGGACATAATATATATAAAAGTACGATGAAATATGGACGTTCCTTCGCTGACAGCGAACTTGGGGATCCGCTACTCTATATAAATTCTTTAGACAAAATCGGAGTGGCTCTTAATCAGGAGTCCTTTGCTGAAAAGTTTAAAATTGGTACTGGTGCAGAATGGATAATTAAAATCCGAAAAACAAACTAAAACACCGTTCAGATAATGAACGGTGTTTTTTTACGTATTATGTTAAAGGCTTGTTTTGCTTTAATAGGTTTGAAGCGGGAAGCGTAATGATTTTTCCTCCGATTTGTACATGGATGGAATCATTAAATATTGCTTTTACTATCCCTTTTAGCTGGACAGTTGAATTAACCGCGATCTCTTTTTTGGATTCATTATTGGTGGTCATGGCAATTCCCCTCTCAGGTTTTTATATTTAGAGGCTTTAAAAATAAAAACATTATATCTCATAAGTATGAAAACTATACGCGTAAAATTATTATTTTATATTATTTTACCTTGAAAATTTTGTCTTGTGCAAGTTTGACGAATTGGTTATTCTTTCTTTTTTGGCGACCCTCGATAAACTGCTTCTCGAAGCTCTACTGCATACTTATCAAAGTGCGGCACCCCCATTTCGGCAGCAATACGTAATTCTTTTTCGATGTCATATGGAACACGAACAATTTCGATTGAAAAAGGTGCGACTTCCCTTGATTGATAGTTCCCGTGTAGTATCGCAAAGGTTGCATTTGTCGTATCAAGTGGGTTGCCGACACTTCCTACATTTAAAAGGGTTTGCTCTGTGTTCATTGGTTCTATCAAGGCAGCATGAATATCTCCGAAACCAATAATGTCTGGTGTCTTTTCCTCTAAAGGAGTAATCCATTCAGAATGATTAAACATTGCCCTTTTCTCCTCGTCGGAATGAATCATGGGGACGACACGGTGGTGGACACTTTTTGCGGAGGCATGGTACAACCGAATGTATTTCCCACTCATATAAAAATCAAAATGGAAGGGAAGGGTTCCTAAGTATGAAAGGCGTTCTTTACCAAGCTGATTTCGGTGCCATCTGATTCCATCATCAGGATGTTCATTTTGAATAAAGTCATCCCAATTACCCAAAAGCACGACCTCACACACTTCTTGAATCCGGTCAACCGCGGCGGCTGAGTTAGGCCCTTTTCCTACAAGGTCTCCAAGACAAATGATGGTCTTGATTTCACGAACTTTTATATGTTCCAAGACAGCTTCAAGTGCTGTCATATTTCCGTGTATATCGGAAATGAGCGCTATGCTCATGCTAAAGCCCCCTTGGTTTTAGTTATAGTAATCTAATAATAAAATAGATTGAAAATTTTGTCATTATTAAATTAACTAAAATTCCTAAATATTCTTTCCATCTATGTTCTGTGTGTTTAGAATGAAGAAAAGGGGGAGTTCGCTATCATGGTTCAAAGGGTGATTTTATTTAGTACTATATGTTCGGCTTTTTTGTTAGCTTCTTGTTCATCTAAAGAAATGAAGGAAGTTGGGGGAGTTGCATACGGGAATCACAATATTGAACAGAAAGAAGAAACGATTCCAAACGCAAGATTTTCTGTTGATCAATCCTGGAAAAATGAATATATTCTTGAAATTAAGGGGGAGTCTCCTTACCTGGAAAAAAAGACCGTAACTTCCATGCAAAAATGGCGGGAGGAGATTATTGAATTCTCAAAAACTCAAGAAAATGTGTATATTAATGGTCCTAATAAAAAACAAGTGGCTTTAACGTTTGATGATGGGCCAGATAGTACGGTGACATCAGCTGTGATTGGAGTTTTCGATCAATACGGGGTTAAGGGGAATTTCTTCTTTTTGGGAAGTGAAGCCCAGAAGCATCCAGAGGTAGTGAAAGAAGCCTATGAAAAAGGTCATCTTGTTTTAAGTCATAGCTACCATCATGTTCAATTAGATCAGTTGTCCGAACCTGAAATTCGTAATGAGATAGAGCAGGCAGGAACTGCGATTGAAGAGATTATTGGTCAAGAGCCCGCATTGGTAAGAACGCCGTACGGCTCAACAAATGAATTGGTGGCAGAGGTAGCAAAAGAAAATAATGTCTCAATCATTCTCTGGTCAATTGATTCACTTGATTGGGCTCAAAGAAGTACGGATGTCATATCCTCAAATGTACTTTCAAATATTCGAAACGGTGACATCATACTCATGCACACAGACGCCGATGAGTACGATACATATGAGGTCTTGCCAAGTATCATTGAAGAATTGCAAGAGCAAGGATATGAAATAGTGGACCTAGAAACATTGCTTGGCCTACCAGCCTATCAATAAAAAAGAATCGTAGGCATCATTGTAAATGAAACCTACGATTCTTTTTATCTTATTATCTGATGTCTACTTTTCCACTATTAACTTCAATTTTCACATCATAGGTACCTGCACCATGTTTACCTTCTATGCTTCCTTTATTTCTTGTGGAGTCATCAAGGGAAAAATCATTCGAAATGTAGCCGCTATTTGCTTTACCGTCTAATGTGAAATCAGCATCATTAGGTAAGTCAAGGTCAAGTAAGCCAGATCGAACATCTGCCTCAATGGAATCAGTTAGTTTCGAAATGGTTGCTTTTAATCGTCCAGAGCGCACTTCAGCTTCAAGTTTTCCCTCATACTCATCAATGGTTACATTCCCAGAACGAACATCAATTTCACCACTTTTTGTTGTAAGCTTCTCAATTCTAGAATTTCCCGAAGCTACATTGTGTGTAAAATGTTCAACAGAAAGGTTTTCCAAACGTAAATTTCCAGAATGGACATCGGCTGAAAGTTCATTCATTTTCATAGGTTTCCCATCAAATTCTAAATGGCCAGAGCCGACCCTAAGCGAAAGTCCTTTGTCGAAATCCTCCGGGATATAGACGGTAAGTTTCGTATTGTCAAAGAAAGGGAACCCGTTCCAGTTGAAGAACCCACGTTCATATGTGACTTCTATTGAGTCACCGCTTTTTGAAACATGAACTTCACCTTTCCCTTTTAATTCTGCTTTAACGTCATCACGATTTTCAGGGATAACGGTCGTGCTAATGGATGTTATATCAATTTTGATTTCATCAATTCTTTCCGTAACCTTAGCGGAGTCTCCAGAATTTCCAAAAGGAAGCCCTGGAATTCGGTAGAGGTTTGTCATTACCAGATAAACCCCAATAAGAATGAAAAATATAATTAAGACTTTCTTCATTTTTCTAACCTGCCTTTATCATTTATTCTATCCTTATCATAAAAGAGGAATAAAAATTAAGTAACGCACCACCGATATATTTCCAAATAGGACCTGAGGCGTATTAAAAGAAAAAAAGCAGATTGCTTTCATACAATCTGCTCTACGTTGGTGATTTACGATTCTATTTTAACCCAGTCCTGCGACCATTTTTGAATTTCATCCATCAAAGGTTTTAAGGCCAGCCCTTTTTCGGTTAACGAATATTCAATGCGTACAGGGGTCTCTGGGTACACATGCCTTTTTACAATACCTTGATTCTCCAGATCCTTGAGTCTTTCCGAAAGTACTCTTCCACTAATTCCAATCGATGATTCAATTGTACAGAAACGCTGTGGACCTGAAAGAAGTTGATAAATAACGAGTCCTGTCCAGCGTTGGCCAAGTAAACTCATAGCTTTTTCAAATTTAGGACAAATTACATTTGAATCCATATTTCCTTCACCCCTATACCTATATTATATCGCATTGTAAGAAATTATAAACTTACTTGACATAATTTAATTACGAAAATATAATTACTTACATAAAGTAAGTTAATAAACACGAAATTTAGGAGGCATAAAAATATGAAATATCAACGCCCACCATATACATTTGTAGAACTTGTAGAATTAAAGGTAACCGACTTACAGCGTTCTTTAACGTTTTATCAAAATATAATTGGATTCAAGGTATTAGAGCAATCTGAGAGAAAAGCGCTTTTAACTGCAGACAGTAAAACAGCATTGTTATCAATTGAACAGCCTGAAAACATAACGCCTAAGGAGCCACGCCGAACAGGGCTTTACCATTTTGCGTTGCTATTACCGTCCCGTGCAGAGCTTGGAAAAGTACTTTATCATTTAGTCCAAAATAATATACCAATTGGCGCGTCCGATCACGCAGTAAGCGAAGCCCTCTACCTAGATGATCCAGATGGAAATGGAATTGAAATTTATGCAGACCGTCCCGACACAGAATGGGAATGGTCAAACGGCGAAGTGAAAATGGTGACAGAACCTCTCGACGGGCAAGGTGTACTTGCTGCGGCGAATGGTGAAAAATGGACCGGACTACCAGAAGCCACGGTCATGGGCCATATTCACATGCATGTATCTGAACTAGCAAAGACAGAGGAATACTACACCAAAGGTCTTGGTTTTGATGTTGTAACTCGTTACGGGGGCATGGCGTTGTTTATCTCAACAGGTGGATATCATCACCATATTGGTCTAAATACATGGAATGGTGTTGGGGCACCTGCACCATCAGAAAATAGTGCTGGGATTAAGAGGTTTACGGTTGTATTACCAACTGAAAGTGCATTACAAACAACCATTGAAAACCTAAAGAAAATTGGCGCATATGTTCAAGAAGAAGATGGAGTCATGATAACAAAAGACCCTTCTGACAATAAAATAAAACTTGTTGTGGCATAGGTGACAATGGAATTAAGCAGCTATCTTTGGGTAGCTGCTTTTTTATTAGGATGACATAAGTTACACCTATTGATTACTAGGTTACTAGTTTTGTAGGAATGAATATGATATAATTGGAAATGTATGGTAGGCCTTTCTGCGTTTAAGGAAGGCCTCTATTTTTATATGTAAAAAGGAAGGGGAAATAAAAATGAAGGTGGAAATGAAATATTGCAGAGTGTTTGATCCTAGCAAGGAGGATATCTACTATGAGCCATAAGGATTATTTTAATGGTCAGCTTCAGTATATCGACCAACATTTGCAGGAATTAAACAGTCTCTATTCTTCCTCCACACCACTTAAGGAAAGAAATCGGACTTTCTTTAGTTCGTATGTCAGTGAACTTAAAAGCTATGTAGAAAATGGTGCGGCAGAACCCATACCTAAGGTTTTTATTGGAACAAAGGTAACGGTCATGTTTGATGGGGAAGACGATACAGAGGATTATTATATATGTTTGCCGAAACAATCGGACCCAGATGCCGGATGTATCTCATTTTTATCGCCGGTTGGAAGACAATTATTATTGTGTAAAGTAGGCGATAAAATATTGCTGAGTACACCAGCGGGAGGCCTTCCGGTCATGATTCAAGATATCACATTTGCAGGAAATTTAATTTTGCAGTAATAGTGCTGAGAATATAATTAAGCGCTTACAATCCACTTCTTTTAATGTGTGTATAAAAAGGAAGTGGATTTTTGCTTGTTAAATCGTGAATTATTCGTTAAAATAGCCTTTATATTGAATAGAAAAGTGATGATAGGAATCAGTAGCAGCTTATCTCCCTGTAGCAGAGAGCCGGTGGTTGGTGAAAACCGGAACAAAGATAAATGTGAATTACCTCCTTGAGCTTTCTTTGTGAACGCACTTTTAGTGTAAATTAGCAAAGAACGGACGAGCCGTTATTCGAATGAAGCGGAAGATGCATATCTTCAATCAAGGGTGGTACCGCGTGCAACCACGTCCCTTTTTTAGGGGCGTGGTTTTTTGTGTTTTCTACTATAACAAACAGGAGGCAAACCAAATGGAAAACTTTATCGAACAGTTAACAGACGAACAAAAAATAGAACTGGATAGACAGTTTGCTATTTACACAAATGGGGTACAAGAGGTTGTACCGGCACATGAATTAAAACAAAAAATTGCAAAGTCCATTGTGACCAACCAACCATTAAAAGTGAAACTCGGGCTTGATCCATCAGCGCCAGACGTTCACCTGGGACACACAGTGGTGTTAAATAAATTGAAACAATTTCAGGAAAATGGCCATGTGGTCCAGCTATTAATTGGAGACTTTACAGGAAAAATCGGGGATCCAACTGGAAAATCGGTTGCCCGCAAGCAGTTGACCGATGAAGAAGTTAAACATAATGCGAAAACTTACTTTGAGCAGTTTGGAAAAGTATTAGACACGGAGAAGGTTGAGCTTCATTATAATTCCAAATGGCTATCTACATTAAATTTTGAGGATATTATCAACTTAGCGGCAAGTATTACGGTTGCTCGTTTACTTGAAAGAAATGATTTCTCTGAGCGTTTAGAGACTGGAAAGCCGATCTCTCTTCATGAATTTTTCTACCCACTTATGCAGGGCTATGACTCAGTTGAACTTGAGAGTGATATAGAGCTTGGAGGAAATGACCAGCATTTCAACGTGTTAATGGGAAGACATTTACAAGAGCATTTTGGTAAAGAGAAGCAGGTCGTGATCCTTCTTCCACTATTAGAAGGACTTGATGGCGTTGAAAAAATGTCTAAGTCAAAAGGAAATTACATTGGTGTGGATGAGGCACCTAATGATATGTATGGCAAAACAATGTCCATTCAGGATGAAATGATGGCCAAATACTTTGATTTAGTGACAGACCTTTCTTTAGAAGAAAAGAATGAAATCAAGGCTAAAATCGAAAATGGCACGTTACACCCACGTGATGCAAAAATGCTTCTTGGAAGAACAATCGTGAGAATGTATCATGGTGAGGAGGCTGCTCAGCAGGCGGAAGAACATTTTAAAACAGTCTTCCAAAAAGGTGTCATACCAGAAGACATTCCAGAAGTAGCTTGGTCAGGAGAAAACAACATCTCAATCATTGATTTACTTGTTCAATTGGATTTACAAAAGTCTAAGGGAGAAGCCCGGAAAATGATCCAAAATGGTGGAGTCAAACTAAATGGTGAAAAAGTTGAAGATATTCATATAGAGCTTGAAGTAACAAATGACATGATCGTTCAAGTTGGAAAACGTAAGTTTGTAAAAGTTAAAAAGTAATAAAAGCGGGGTGACAATCCATTGTCAGCCCCGCTTTTTTCAAGAGCGCCAAGTTAAATCAGGGGGCTTCTCTTTTTATTTTCCAATAAACATTTGTGTCCAGTAGTTGCCGCTCGCTTGGTGGCCCACTCCAATATGAGTGAAGTTTGGACTCAAGATATTTTTACGATGTCCTTCACTGTTCATCCATGAATTTACTACAGCTTCAGGTGATGCTTGACCTTTTGCAATGTTCTCACCAGCTGTCTTGTAGGATACACCGAAATCCCTCATCATATCAAATGGAGATCCATAAGTTGGGCTAGTATGGGAGAAATAATTCTTTTGCTGCATGTCATTCGATTTTGTATTTGCTACTTTGCTCAATGCTGTATCTGCCTTTAGAGCAGGTAAGCCGTTTTTCTTACGTTGTGCATTCGTAAGGTCAATGACCTGTTTTTCAAAATTACTAACTCCAGCGGCAGGTGCTGGGGCAGGTTCAGGTTGTTGTGTAGCAGGCTCACGATTTTGTTCAACTGGCGCTGTGTCTCCTGTTGGATAATTAGGCGCAGGAGTCACATTATTTGGTGCTGGTGCTGCATTATTACCATTTCCACCTATAAAACGATTTAAATCATTTGGAATTGCGTTTGTACCGTCTGGGGTACGAACGACGATTTTCTTATTGATAAAACGGTAATACTTTTCTTCTCCTTTTGCATGTTGCACACTTGTTGTATGCGGATATCTATCACTCGACGTTGTTGTACGATAGGGGCGGTCTTGTTTAAGGATATAGCCATTGTTCACATTTTCAACATTGGCCGAACGGTTATTGTCATCTGCAGCATTGTCGTTATTGTTACATGCGGACAATAAAAGCATTGCAGAACCAAGAATCGCGATACCTGTTTTTGTAAATCTTTGCAATGTAAATTCCTCCTTAGCATAATTCGATTTACTTTTATATTTTGCTTCTGCGGTATTAAAAGTATTGGTGGTAATTAAAGAGAATCAGATAGGCAAAAAACCCATAGTATAGCTTAACGAACGTATCAACTTCCATTAAAATAAAGGAAGAAAGTAAATACAAACGCATGAGGTGAAAGCAATGAAAATCATTGATATTTCCCAGCCTTTAAGTCATACAACTCAAGAGTGGCCAAATGATACCCCTTTTAACTACGCTCTCACATGGTCCATAGAAGAAGCTTCAACTGTTAATGTAGGACAAATCACAACAAGTACTCATATTGGAACTCATATTGACGCTCCCTTTCACTTTAACAATGAAGGAAAAAAGGTGCATGAACTAGACCTTGACTTATATGTAGGAAAAGCAAGAGTTATTGAGGTATCAAGAAAAAAGGAAATTGAAATTGAGGATTTAAAGAAGTTTGACTTATCTGGTGTTAAACGGCTCTTAATCCGTACCAATTCATGGCAAAACCGGAACCGGTTCCCGACCGCCATTACGAGTTTAAATCCAGATATTGCATTATATTTGGCTGAAAAAGGAATTCGATTAATTGGAGTGGACACACCGTCTGTCGATCAATTGGATAGTAAAGATTTACAGGCCCATCATCAATTACATAAGCATGGAATCAATATTCTAGAGGGAATAGTCTTAGAGCGTGTTGACCCTGGAGATTATGAATTAATCGCGTTGCCACTTCCGATCGAGGGTGCTGATGGGAGTCCTGTTCGTGCCGTTTTGAAGAAGTTAGAAGAAACGAAGAAAATCCATTGTCATAAGAACAATGGAACTTTTAGAACCTCTTAATGGAGGGAAAACAATCAGTTTTAATAAGCAGCAAGTATGAGGTCATTTCGATTAACAAGCTCTACCTTAAATAGTAATTCCATTTGTTTGATCTCATACATTCCATTTTCATAAACGTACAGAACTTCATACAAATCGTTTTTATAAACGACTTTATCACCCAATTTCATGGAATACTACCTCCTAATTAATGCTTATCCCAAGTGTAATATATAAAAATTCCAACATCTATACACCTTTAGTTATATTCAAGTAGATAAAAATGCCGATTTTCATATGAATAATCGAAATATTTGATGAAAAACAACATTTAAAAGTGGTATAGACAACTACACAGCCAGGTGCTAAAATGGGTTGCGGTAAGTAATCTGACTATCCTTTGGTTACACTAATGTGTAAGCGTTAGCGATTTTGAAATCATACTTGAAATATTGAACTAGTTAAAACCAGAGAATAGAAAGGAAATACAAAAAAATAGGAGGAATTCATCATGATGAAATATCTACAAAAAATTGGTCGTTCTTTGATGTTACCGGTTGCGGTGTTACCAGCAGCAGCCATCTTGATGGGTATTGGTTACTGGATTGACCCTACTGGTTGGGGAGCTGACAGTGCAGTAGCTGCATTTCTAATCAAAGCAGGATCTTCAATTATTGACAATATGTCAATTTTATTTGCTGTCGGTGTTGCATTAGGTATGTCGAAGGATAAAGACGGCTCTGCTGCATTGAGTGGTCTTGTTGCATACCTTGTTATTACTACACTACTTGGTACTAACACAGTTGCAATGCTTCAAGGGGTTGACCCAGCTGAGGTAAACGCGGCATTTGGAAAAATTGGTAACCAATTTATTGGTATCATTTCTGGTCTTGTTGCAGCATCTATGTATAATCGTTTCAGTGAGGTACAATTACCGGATGCTTTAGCATTCTTTAGTGGTAAGCGTCTAGTACCAATTATGACGTCTGTAGCGATGATTGTTGCTTCGGCTATTCTTTTCTTTGTATGGCCAGTAGTTTATACAGGATTGGTATCTTTCGGTAAAGGAATCAGTGATTTAGGCTCAATTGGTGCTGGACTTTACGGATTCTTTAACAGATTACTAATCCCAACTGGATTACACCATGCTTTAAACTCCGTATTCTGGTTTGATGTAGCAGGAATCAATGATATCGGTAATTTCTGGTCAGGAAATGGGGAAAAAGGAGTAACTGGTATGTATCAAGCTGGATACTTCCCAGTGATGATGTTTGGTTTACCAGCAGCTGCGCTTGCGATGTATCACTCTGCGAAAACAGCTCGAAAAAAACAAGTTGCCTCTTTAATGATGGCAGCGGGTTTCGCATCATTCTTCACAGGTGTTACAGAGCCACTTGAATTTGCATTCATGTTCGTTGCGCCAGCATTATATGTTGTTCACGCAGCTTTAACGGGTATTTCATTATTTATCGCGTCAACATTCCAGTGGACAGCAGGTTTCGGATTCAGTGCAGGTCTAGTTGACTTTGTATTAAGTTCTAGATTACCACTAGCAAATATGCCGTATATGCTATTGCTACAAGGTCTAGTGTTCTTCGTGCTTTACTATGTTATCTTCCGCTTCTTAATCAAGAAGTTTGACATTAAAACTCCTGGTAGAGAAGAAGATGTTGAGGAAGGTCAAGCGACTCAAGCGGATGGAAAAACAAAATTCGCAGCTATGGCCGCTCAAATCTATGAAGGTTTAGGTGGAGATGAGAACGTAACATCAGTTGATAACTGTGTAACACGTTTACGTTTAGAAGTTAAAGACATGGATAAAGTCGATCAACAAAAAATTAAAGCAACAGGGGTTCCTGGAATAAATATTGTTGGTAAAAACAGCATTCAAGTTATTGTCGGAACAAACGTACAATTCGTTGCAGATGAAGTCAATAAGATTCGTAAAGAGAAATAAGTACGATAAAGAGGGCTGTCCCAAGTAGGACGGCCCTTTTATTTAGTGAAAAACACAATAATTTTATGATAAGAGGGGAAAAGTAAGGTAAAAATAACAAAGTGTTAAGTGGTATAGACAACTAGCTTTTGCTCGAGATATAATGAATGAGATGAAACATAAAAGGAGTCCTAGACATGTTTATTACAAACCTAACTATATACACAGAAGACGGAATCATCGAAAAAGGGTTTATTGAAATCGATGGGGAGAAGATTAAGAGAGTAGCGCCAATGGCTGACTTCCAAGCAAGTGATAAAGACGAAGTGATCAACTTTGATGAATCTTACTCTTTAATTCCAGGTATGATTGATTTACATATTCACGGGGCAAGCGGGGCAGATGTTATGGATGCAACCCCTGATGCATTAGAAACAATGGTAACAACATTACCTAAGGAAGGTACAACAAGCTTTCTTGCAACAACGATGACGAAGTCGAAGGAAGATATTGAACATGCAATAGGCAATATTGCTAATTTTATACCGAAACAAAACACGGGTCATGCAGAAATTTTAGGAGCTCATCTAGAGGGACCATTTTTATCTCCAAAAAGAGCGGGAGCACAGCACCCAGATAATATTATTAACCCCGATGTTGAACTGTTCAGACAATGGCAAACCTTGTCAGGTAACAATATACGTCTTGTTACATTGGCTCCAGAAGAGCCAGGGGGACTAGAGTTAACAGCACATTTGAAAAATACAGGTGTTGTTGCTTCCATTGGTCATTCCGATGCTGTATACGATGAGGTTGAGGCTGCGATAAAAGCTGGGGTTTCTCATGCTACACATTTATTTAACGGTATGCGCGGAATCCATCACCGTGAACCAGGTGTAGCTGGTGCTGTTCTTTTACATGATGAAGTAAAATGTGAAATGATCGTAGATGGGATTCATATAGCGCCAAAAATGGTGAAGTTTGCCTATAAAGTTAAAGGGCGTAAAGGCTCCATTCTTGTAACCGACGCTATGCGTGCAAAATGTCTTGGTGCAGGCACGTATGACCTAGGGGGTCAAGAGGTAATCGTAAATGGCGAACGTGCCGTATTAAAAGATGGAACCTTAGCGGGAAGTATCTTAAAATTGAATGATGCAGTTCGAAACATGATGAAATTTGCAGATTGCTCTCTACAAGACATTACACAAATGACTGCTGTTAACCCAGCAAAGCAAATTAATGTGTTTGATCGAAAAGGAAGTATTAAGGCTGGTAAGGATGCAGATGTTGTAATCGTGAATGATCAATTAGAGGTAATCATGACTTTTTGTCGTGGAAAACTAGCATATTCAAATAGGGAGGGATAATTGATGAAAGTTGTAGCAGTTAAGAATTTTGATGAAATGAGCCAATATGCTGCGGCTATAATTTCACATCAAGTAAATGAAAAACCAAACTCGGTTTTAGGTCTTGCTACTGGAGGGACCGTAGTTGGAACGTATAAAGAGTTAATTAAGGACCATGGGCAAAATAAGACATCCTATGAGAATATTCATACGGTCAACCTCGATGAATATTTAGGGATTGAAAAGAACCATCCTAATAGTTATCACCATTTTATGATGGAGAACCTTTTTTCACATATTAATATTCATCAAGACAATATTCATATTCCAAACGGATTGGCAAAGGATTACGAACAAGAAAGTAAGGCGTATGAAAAGGTGATTTCGGATTTAGGTGGGGTCGATCTTCAATTGCTTGGAATTGGAGTTAATGGTCATATTGGTTTTAATGAACCTGGAACACCTTTCAATTCAGAAACACATGTTGTTGAGCTTGAGGAATCAACACGCCAAGCAAATTTACGATTTTTTAATAGTATTGATGAAGTACCAACACATGCAATTACAATGGGAATTTCCACGATAATGAAAAGTAAGAAAATCCTTTTACTCGTATCAGGAAAAACAAAAGCAGAGATTCTCGAAAAGGTAATCAACGAGGGAGTTACTGAAACGATTCCTGCAACCGTTCTAAAGAATCACCCTGACGTAACGATTATTGCGGACGAAGAGGCGCTTTCATTGGTGGATGATGAAGTGAAGAGGGGCTTTGCTCATGATAAAGAAGAATTCACCCGTACCTATTTACTTTCAGATTGAGCAACATATTCGTGAGAAAATCGATAAAAAAGAGCTTAAGCCTGGTGAAATGATCCCATCTGAAAGAGAATTTGCGGAGAAGTACCAAATTAGTCGAATGACTGTAAGACAAGCCATTACTAATCTTGTGAATGAAGGTTACCTACAAAGGGAACGAGGAAAAGGGACCTTCGTAGCAGTTAAGAAATTTGAAAAGAATGTACGGGGATTAACGAGCTTCTCTGAGGATATGCGCTCTCGAGGGCTCGAGCCAGGAACACAAGTTTTAGATTTCATAATAATTGAAGCAGATCCACTAATTGCCTCTAGCCTACAGATAGAAGAAGGGGCTAAGGTCTACCAAATAGAACGATTGCGACTAGCCGACCAGCAGCCGATTGCGTTTGAGGTATTTTACATGTCAGAAGATCTGGTACCTGGCTTAACAAGGGAAGTGGCAGGTCACTCTATCTATCAATATGTAGAAAGTGAAATTGGGTTACATCTTACTTCTGGGGTCCAGGAACTAGAAGCAACCACTGCCCACAAGCTAGAGGCGTCTGCTTTAGGCATAAAGGTAGGAGCACCTGTTCTTTACATTCAACAAATTACATACCTAGAAGGTCAACAGCCGCTCGAATTTGTAAAATCCTATTATAGAGCTGACCGATATAAATACAAAGTCGAAATGGTTCGAACATAAATTAGGAGGTAACATCATGAAACGTTTATTAGATTGCACAGCCTCAGACTTCAAAAAAATGAACGGCCAGGACATAAAACAAGCCATAAAAGCTTCAGAAGGAAGAACCATTTTATCCGAAGTGATTGGTTCCTTCCAACCAATGTATCCAGCAGTGACGAACGCAGAAATGGCTTCAGCATTTGGTGCCGATTTGTTAATCTTTAATTATTTTGATGTGTTTTCTCCTTTTGTAGAAGGTTTTCAAGCACAAGAGGGTGAATCGATTGTCGAGAAATTGAAGGAGTTAACAGGCAGACCCATTGGATTGAATTTAGAGCCAGTTGACCCAAATGCAATGCAACTTGAAACATTAAGCCAGCTTCCGAAAGGACGTTTGGCGACAGAAGAGTCCTTGAGTGAAGCAAAAAAGCTTGGCTTCGATTTTGTTTGTTTAACGGGTAATCCGAAAACAGGTGTTACAAATAATGAAATTGTCGTTGCCATAAAGAAGGCTCGTGAGGTATTTGGAAGTGAGGGCCTTATCATCGCTGGCAAAATGCATGGTGCAGGCGTTGCCAATGAATCAGGCAGCGGAATCATTTCTGAAACAGCTTTAGAAAGTTTTATTGAAGCAGGAGCGGACGTCATCTTAATGCCAGCACCCGGGACGGTTCCGGGAATTACTCTTGAAGCAACCGAGAAAAATGTCCGTTTTGTTCATGCAAAGGGCGCGATGGTTATGCTGACAATTGGTACCAGCCAAGAGGGTGCTGATGAAGCAACTATACGTCAAATTGCACTAACTAGTAAAATGGCCGGTGCGGATATTTACCATATTGGAGATGCCGGGTATCATGGAATTGCTGTCCCAGAAAACATTATGACCTATTCAATCGCTATCCGCGGAAAACGTCATACATATATAAGAATGGCAGCTTCCGTTAATCGATAAAGTGAAACTTCAATCAGTGGGGTTCTTCATCCCGCGCTGATTGTTAGTTGAGGCACGTAGGATGTGTGTCACAAAGACGTTGCCACAGGACGTGGCGCTCTTAGTCTTTGTTCGATAATCGGGCTTTTACGGGCAGTGATTATGGAGAAATTTCTTTATATAATTGTTTTATATTAAAGATTTAAATTGTGGAGCATACTGCCCGTTAATGCGGGATAAAGGAGATGAGGTTTCAAATACATGACCGTATTTGACCTCATCTCCTTTTTTTGCGTGTTCGCAATAAAATATAACCAATCACAGCCCCAACTGTATTCAGAATAATGTCATCTACATCGAAACTACCGAGCATACTAAAAAGCTGTAGAACCTCGAGAGAAGTGATCCCGATGGCAAAAGCGAAGATAAATAAAAAGAAATTTGATAGCTTTGGAAAAAGAATCGGCAACACGATTCCAAATGGTATAAAAACACCTATATTACCGGCAATATTAATGATCCAAATGTGAAAAGGAAAATGATCATAATACGTAAAGTAATTTTTGATTGTTGAAAAGGGTGTGAGATTATACCTGAATTCCCCTCCTTCTGTCCGGGAAAATGCAAAAAACATCCAATATAGAAGAAATAATGAATAAGTGATAAACACTGTACCAGCCAAAAACCGTTTCGTTGCGTGCCCCAATTGAATAAAACTCCATTCTTATCAAATGCGCCTTGGCGTATTTGCGCCCGATTTTTAGGCCTACAGGAAGTAGGTCATAAAGACGTTGCCACAGGAAGTGGCGTATTTAGTCTTTGATCTTACTACTCGAAAAATTTCCTTTGAAAAATCGTGGCATCCGCCGGAGGCTTTAACTTTATTCAGTCGGGGTGTAAAACCGCGACTGAATAAAGTTAAACTATTACCTCATCTTACAATAACGCAAAAAGAGTACGATGTCACATGGGTTTTTCGTTTCTATTATTTTTCGCTTATAATAGGATTAACTTATGAAAAGGATGTTGGAAAATGGATACGATTACAGTGCTTCAAATAGGTTTAGGAATTATCTTCATTATTTTAGTTTACGATACCTTTAGACCGGTAAAGGACCTCAAACAATTATCGGAAGCTGATTTTAAAGAAAAAATGAAAAAGTCAAAGGATATTGCAATCATTGATGTGAGAAACCCTTATGAATACCAAACAAATCATATTAAAGGTGCCATTAATCTCCCATTAAATAAAATTAAACGAAAGAAAGTTGAGATTCCAACCGATAAAGACATTATTTTATATTGCCAAACAGGGATACGCAGTAAACAAGCAGCCAAAGTCTTAAGAAGAAGACATAAGAACCTGCCTCTTGCACATATCAAAGGAGGACTCTATAGCCTGAAAACAAAAGCAACACCAAGGGAGAGGATAAAGTAACATTGGGCCAAACCGTACCGAAAAACCATCACGTTTGACTGTACGGTTTATTATACATATAATAGAAGAGTAGAAGACTGATAGAAGGGGTGAAGCCGTTGGGAAGTTATACCGAATTGGAGAATTCGCAAAAGAAGCAAATGTATCAAAGCGTACGATTGATTATTACACACAACTTGGTATTTTAACGCCTGAACGCTCAGACTCTAACTATCGATTCTATGGTGATGAGGCTATGGAAACCCTCCATCTTGTAGCACAGTATAAGGAGTTAAACATTCCTTTACTTGAAATCAAGGAAAAGGTAGAGCTACTTAAAACCAATCGTATAGAGCAAGAGAAAGTCTTGAAATATACACAGGATTTATCAAAGCGAATGGAATACCTAGAAACTGAACTTAAAGAAATAAAGCCGATGCTTGAGGGATTATCCGCAGAGCAACAAAAATCGGTATTGAATAAGATGTCTTCACAAAGCATGGCACTTGCAAAATTAATTATGGTTCTGTTTACTTGAGTTAAAGAATCATATAGTTATGAAACTTACAGAATAAAAATTCATTCTAAGAGAATAAAAAATCATTGTCATAAATACTTTATATAAACAACATTCTTTGTAATTTAATTTAAAAAATAGTAAAGAAACTAAAAATCTAAAAACTTACCTATTTAGGAGGTGTAATCCTTACTCGTTTCGGACGTGTAAGGAAACTATTTGGAGATATTTAATTTGGTCATGGTTGCAATTTTAATTGCGTTAACTGCCTTTTTCGTAGCGTCGGAGTTTGCGATTGTAAAAGTAAGAAGCACTCGCATCGACCAGCTCGTAGCAGAAGGGAGGAAAAGCGCAACTGCTGCTAAGACTGTCATCTCAAACCTGGATGAATACCTGTCTGCATGTCAATTAGGTATAACAGTAACAGCTCTAGGACTTGGTTTTCTTGGAGAATCAACTGTGGAGGCTTTACTTCATCCATTATTCGGTATTTTAAATATACCGGATTCGTTTTCATCTGTTTTGTCAATCGCATTGGCCTTCTTGACCATTACGTTTTTACATGTAGTTGTCGGGGAGCTCGCTCCAAAAACAATTGCGATTCAAAAAGCAGAGAGAATTACCTTGTTTTTTGCTAGACCATTAATCTTTTTTTATAAATTGATGTTTCCGTTCATTTGGGTATTAAACGGCTCTGCTCGTTTGTTAACTGGATTATTCGGCTTCAAACGAATTTCAGAACACGACATTGCCCATACCGAAGAGGAATTGAGACTTATTTTGTCTGAAAGTTATAAAAATGGTGAAATTAACCAGTCTGAATATAAATATGTGAATAATATCTTTGAATTTGATGATCGTGTAGCCAAAGAAATCATGGTGCCTCGAACCGAAATCATCGCACTTGAAAACGACAAAACTGTCCAAGAAATTTTAACGATAATGACGAGTGAAAAGTATACACGTTATCCAGTCGTTGACGGGGATAAGGACCATATCATTGGATTGGTTAACCTTAAGGAACTACTCACCGATGTTGTGACAGGTACAGGTGCAGATGGAAAAACAATTGAAGATTATACGAGACCGATTATCCATGTGATCGAATCAATTCCAATTCAGGAATTATTAGCAAAAATGCAAAGAGAACGAGTACACATGGCGATTTTAATAGATGAATATGGTGGAACTTCAGGTTTGGTTACGGTTGAAGATATCATCGAAGAAATTGTTGGGGAAATCCGTGATGAATTCGATACAGATGAAAAACCAGCCGTTCAAAAAATTAACGATACGACTACCATCTTAGATGGTAAGGTCTTAATCGGTGAAGTTAACGATTTGTTTGGATTACAAATTGATGATACAGATGTAGATACGATTAGTGGTTGGATATTAACAGAGCAAATTGATATCCACCCTGGTGACAAAATTCCGTTCGGGGATTATGAATTTAGAATTATCGAAATGGATGGTCACCATATCAAATCACTCGAAATCAAAAAAATAATTCAACAAGAACATGTCTACACCATTGGCCAAAGCGCCAGTGCATTAGAATAGATGCAAAAGCCTTGACGATTTTTTCGTCGAGGCTTTTTATATGGGCTAAATTTGGTAAAATATGATTTTTCTGGTTAAACGCAATTATGTGGAATAACGCGCAATTCCACACAACTCATCATTTATAAAATTAGGTTCAAGCCTAGACAGACACATTTCTAGTCACATGTAATAAATTATAGAAATGTTATGTAATTGTTATATAATATAAAAGCGTTAATGTTAAAATAAAGGGTATACGAATTTTTAGGAGGAAGCTTAATGAAGGTAAAACTAGGCTTGCTATACGGAGGGAAATCAGCTGAACATAAGGTTTCCTTACAAACAGCATTAGCTGTAATCAAAGCATTAGATCACTCAAAATATGATATTCATCCCATTTATATATCAGAACAAGGCGAATGGATTCGTGGGAATCAATTGACAGGTCCAGTTGATGACGTAAAGAAATTAGTATTAAAAGAGGCTGGAACACCCATTTCACCTGTTTCATTAAACGCAGAACTTTTTCCTGCGCAGCAATTTACTCAGAATCAGAATGGGTCAATCGATGTTGTGTTTCCATTGTTACATGGACCAAACGGTGAGGATGGAACGGTTCAGGGACTGCTTGAGCTTATGAATATCCCGTACGTTGGCAATGGCGTACTTGCTTCATCAGCAGGTATGGATAAAGTCATTATGAAAAACATCTTTGGCCAAGCTGGGCTACTTCAAGCAAAATATGCATCGTATATTCGTAGCGAATGGAAGAAAAATCCGGAAGATGCGTACGCTAAAGTTGAAGAAGAACTTGGCTACCCTTGCTTTGTAAAACCAGCAAACCTTGGTTCAAGCGTTGGTATTAGCAAAGCAACAGACCGTGAAAGTCTTGAAAAAGCGTTCGAAGAAGCTTTCATGTTTGACCGTAAGGTTATTATTGAAGAGGCGATCATTGGCCGCGAAATTGAAATCGGTGTCCTTGGAAACGACAATCCAAGCTGTTCAGTTGTTGGAGAAATCGTACCAAAGAAAGATTTTTACGACTATAAAGCAAAATATGAAGATGGCGATACAGCTCTCATCATTCCTGCTGATATTACAGATGAGGAATATGAAAATGTAAAGACAGAGGCAATTAAAGCGTTCAAAGCACTTGATTGCTCAGGATTAGTTAGAGCGGACTTCTTCCTAACGAAAGAAGGAAAAGTCATCATTAATGAAGTAAACACGATGCCTGGATTTACACCGTTCAGTATGTTCCCGTTACTTTGGCAGGAAGCTGGTGTGAGCTATCCAGAACTTATTGAAAAATTAGTTGAACTTGGAATCGAGCGCCATAACGAAAAACAAACGATTAAATACACCATCTAAAAAACAGAAACACTATTCTTCCTTCTGAATAGTGTTTCTTTATGAAAGGAGAGATTTCCATGATAAAAAAGACGTTAGCACAAATCGCACAGATGGCAAACGGTGAAAAGCTTGATCCACAATTCCAAAATGTCGTGATAGAAGGTGTATCCATTGACACAAGAACGATTTCACCTGGAAATTTGTACATACCAATCATTGGAGAAACTTTTAATGGTCATCAATTTGTGGAGTCCGCGATAGATAATGGTGCAGTATCTGTACTATGGGGAAGTGACCAGCCCGATCCACCAAAGCAAATACCTGTTATCTTTGTAAAAGACACATTAGAAGCACTTCAAACTCTATCAAAAAACTATCGTGATGAGTTATCGATAAAAGTCGTTGGGATTACAGGCAGCAATGGAAAAACAACAACAAAAGATATGGTCACAGCTGTTTTATCAACGAAAATGCGCGTTCAAAAAACAGAAGGAAATTTCAATAATCATATCGGCTTGCCTTTAACTCTTTTACGATTAAAAGAGGATACGGAAGTTGCTGTACTTGAAATGGGAATGAGCGCTTTTGGAGAAATTGAATTCCTTACTTTATTAGCTCGACCTGATGTGGCAGTTATAACCAATATTGGTGAATCCCATATGATGGATCTCGGTTCTCGTGAAGGAATTGCCAAGGCGAAGCTTGAAATTGTTGATGGGTTAGCTAAGGATGGCTTGCTTATTTATCATGGAGATGAACCACTTTTAACAGAGCGGGTTAAAGCAATGGATATCAATACGACAACCTTTGGTGAGTCAACGAAAAATGATCTGTATCCATTAAGCATTAAACAAGAAAATGAGGGTACCTATTTTTCCATTAATGAGCAGGAAAATAAGGAGTTTTATGTGCCCGTTTTAGGTAAACATAATGTTAATAATGCGATGGCTGCAATTGAAGTTGCTCGTCATTTTGGATTATCCTGGGATCAAATCGAAAGTGGCTTGAAACAAATAAAGATTACGAATATGAGGCTCGAGCTAATTGAGGGAGTCAACGGGACCAAACTAATTAATGATGCTTACAATGCAAGCCCACTATCCATGAAAGCTGCCATCAACCTAATTCATGATTTAAAGACCTCTGGCAAAAAAATAGTTGTATTGGGTGACATGTTAGAGCTTGGAGACAAAGAAAATGAATACCACGAAGAAGTGGGGCGCTTCATTCTGCCTGATAAGGTTGATTATGTATTCACATACGGTACATTAGGTGAGTATATCGCCAATGGGGCTAAAGAACATTTTCCTGAAGAACGTGTTTCTGCGTTCCAAGATAAAGAAAAACTAATAGAAGCATTACGGAGCCTATTATCAGAAGGGGATATCCTTTTAGTAAAAGGTTCAAGAGGGATGAAGCTCGAAGAAGTCATTTTTGCTTTCAAAAAATAAGAAAAAGCTCGGCGTGCACCTGCCGAGCTTTTCTAGTTTATAAATGGTAGTATAATTAGAATAGTCAGTAAGATTCCTAAGGAATATGATAATAATTCTTTCATAAAATCTGAGTTTTCATTGAATAGCTTGTCCATTTAAAACCCTCCCAAAAATGATTCTTACTTATTAGTACGTTTGAAAACGATAAATGTTACAAAAACATTACAATTATTTCAAAAACATTTTAGAGAGGAGTAATTTTGGTGATTGGCTGTTTGTTTATACATGGTTTTACTGGGGCTCCATATGAGGTTGAGCCACTTGCAGAGCATATCCGCCATTCAACGGATTGGGTCGTCCGAACGCCAACCTTGCCCGGGCATGGCGAGAACTTGAATTTAAAAGGAACCCATTACTCAGAATGGATTGAATATGCGGAAAAAGAACTAGTTGAGCTCCTTCATACTTGTGATCAGGTTTTTGTCATCGGTTTTTCGATGGGAGGAATCATCGCTGGTTACTTAGCAACTCGTTTTCCAATTCAAAAACTCGTCCTACTAAGTGCTGCTGCTTACTATATCAACCCAAAGCAACTCGTTTCCGATATAAAACTCATGCTTCGTGATGGTCTAAACAAAAATCTTCATAATAACGAACTCTATTTAAGGTATAAAAAGAAAATCGTGGACACTCCTCTGTCCGCAACAATTGAATTTCGAAAGCTTGTGCGAAAGATTAGGCCATTGCTAAACCAAATCAATGTGCCTACCTTAATTGTGCAAGGAGAATGTGACGGGATTGTTCCAGTTAAAAGTGCGCATTACTTAAATCAAGTCATCTCATCTACACAAAAAAGACTCCTTTTTTTACCATGTGCAAAGCATCATGTTTGTTATGGCGGGGACCAGGAAACACTATTTAAAGAGGTAGATTCATTCTTACATGAAACAACAAAAGAGTGTATATACTAATCATTGAAAATTCAGCTTTATTGCATTTCTAAAGGGGTAGTGGTAAGATTACAAATACAGTGTTAAAAAGGGCATAGCTTATTAACTCATTGGTAACACCCTTTTATTAACTTTTTGGACGTGAACCCTGAGGGCATTACTTCCGTTATTTCACGGAAAATGTCCTTTTTTTAAGCAGAATTAGATTCTGATCTACTATAAATACTAGGCAGTTGCCTACCTACCGCGCACTTATCTTCATGTGTAGGTTTTGCGATCATGATGCAGCCTATTGTTGTATCCAGCTTAAAATCGTATTATTCGAGGCGAAAAGCCCAGTGTCTATACAGATTTCCCGTCTAAATAGTCAATTTTGTCATTGTACAAATAGATTAGCAAAAAGGAGTATGAAAAAATTGGCAGTATTTAACGAACTAGGGATTAGTCAAGACTTAATGAAATCAATCAGTAAAATGGGGTTTGAAGAGGCAACTCCGATTCAAGCACAAACGATTCCATTAGCATTAAAAGGGCATGACGTAATTGGTCAAGCTCAAACAGGAACAGGAAAAACAGCAGCATTTGGAATTCCTCTTATCGAGAACGTCGATGTGAAAGACGACAACATCCAAGGAATTGTCATTGCACCAACTCGTGAACTTGCGATCCAGGTATCAGAAGAACTTCATAAAATCGGGCACTTCAACCGCGTTCGAATTTTACCAATCTATGGTGGTCAGGATATCTCTCGCCAGATTCGTTCACTGAAGAAACACCCTCATATCATTGTTGGTACGCCGGGACGTGTGATTGACCATATTAATCGTAAAACGCTTAAGCTTCAAAATGTAAAAACGGTTGTCCTAGATGAAGCAGATGAAATGTTAAACATGGGCTTTATTGAGGATATTGAGGCAATCTTAAAAGGTGTTCCCGATGAACGTCAAACTTTGCTTTTCTCTGCAACGATGCCAGGTCCAATCCAACGCATTGCTGAACGTTTCATGAAAGACCCACAAATTGTGAAAGTAAAAGCAAAAGAAGTAACAGTACCAAATATTCAACAATACTATCTAGAAGTTCAGGAAAAGAAAAAATTCGATGTCCTAACTCGTTTATTAGATATCCAATCACCAGAATTAGCGATTATCTTTGGACGTACGAAGCGTCGTGTTGATGAACTTTCAGAAGCATTAACTTTAAGAGGTTATGCGGCAGAGGGAATCCATGGTGACCTAAGTCAGGCAAAACGTATATCTGTTTTGCGCAAATTCAAAGAAGGATCTATCGAAGTACTAGTTGCGACAGATGTTGCAGCACGTGGACTAGATATTTCCGGTGTTACACATGTATATAATTTTGATATTCCACAAGACCCTGAAAGCTATGTACACCGAATTGGACGTACAGGTAGAGCAGGAAAACATGGTATGGCGATGACTTTCGTAACACCACGAGAAATCGGCCAACTTAAAAATGTGGAAAATACAACAAAACGTAAAATGGACAAAATGAAGCCACCTACATTGGATGAGGCTTTAGAAGGTCAACAAAAGATCACGATGGAAAAAATCGTATCGATGATCGAGGCCAATAATTTATCATACTATACTCGTATCGCTGAAGAGCTTTTAGAGGAGCATGATTCAGTTTCTGTTGTTGCAGCTGCAATTAAGTTAATGACTAAAGAGCCGGATGCAACTCCAATTAAACTAACTGAGGAAGCACCTCTTCGTGTAAAGAGAGACAACCGAGATAATAACCGTGGTGGTGGACGTGACCGTGGTCGTTATAAAGGTGGACGTGATCGCGGACGAGGAAATGGTGGACGACAAGGTTCAGGTGGTCGTCAAGGATCAGGCGGAAATCGTTACTCTTCAAGTAGCAATCGTCGCGGCAACTTCCGTAAAAACGAAGAATAATTAATAACCAAACAGTGCACAGCTCGTGCACTGTTTTTTCTTATGTCAAATTTTCTCAAAATCATTTATACTGAAAAGGTTGGTAAGAATAATATTCCAATTGGGAAGGGTTTGTTGATTATGAGGGACATCCCAAAAAATCGGATTAGTACACGTGCCTTAACAGTATGGAAAACATCTGCACTCATTTCGTCTATGATTGGTTGGACTTTAGCAATTACGGTCTTAGTCCTTACGATTATTTTTGATTGGACGTACTGGATTTTAACAGGCCTGCTTATACTTTGCATTATTGAGTCAATTTTAACGATTTTCATTTTACCGAAGCTAAAGTGGAAGCGCTGGAGATATGAGGTACATGAACATGAAATTGACCTTCAACGTGGCGTTTTCATTGTAAAAAGAACAATTATCCCAATGAACCGCGTCCAACACGTTGATACCCAGCAAGGTCCGTTGTTGCGTAAACATCATTTAGCTACTGTTACCATTTCGACAGCGGCAACAGTCCATGAAATACCAGCGCTTGATTTGGAGGAAGCAGACCAGTTGCGTGACTCAATCTCAAGATTAGCAAGGGTGGATGAAGATGATGTTTGAATCACGCCGAATGCATCCGGTTGCTGGCTTACTAAGTTTCCTTAAACAGCTAAAGGAAATGATACTCCCTTTAATTTTCCTCTTTTTTGTAGGACCGGGGGATGATTTTGAAAAATATTATTTTTTAGGTGCTTTTGCTTTTATTGTATTGATGTTGATCTATGGAATCTTGCATTGGTATCGTTACACTTATCGGATTGAAAATGGAGAGTTACGAATTGAATATGGTGTGATTATCCGTAAAAAACGCTATATACCCATAGAGCGAATTCAAACGATAGATGTATCCGCTGGTATTATTCAACGAATTTTTGGGTTGGTAAAACTACAGGTGGAGACAGCCGGTGGGGGCATGCAGGCTGAGGCTGTTCTAACAGCTATTAAAGAAGAAGAAGCCAATGAATTGCGTGAAATCTTATCTCGTTCGAAAAAGCATCAGGAAGAAGAAACCGAAACGCAAAAAGTGAGATTTACATATCAAATTACACCAAAGGAATTGCTTGTCCTTGCGTCCACCTCAGGGGGAATCGGGATTGTTATTTCCGGTGTACTCGCATTTCTGAGTCAGTTTGCAGAATACTTACCATTTGAAAAACTTTATAATACGATTGAAAAATATGTCAGTCTATCGATTTTAATCTATATCATCGCACTAATTGCTTTGTTCTTATTGATTGCGTGGTTAGTTGGGATTTTAATTATGACCCTTCGGTACGCCAATTTTACAGTCTTAAAACGAGAAGATGAGCTTTTTATAACGAGAGGATTGATTGAAAAAAAGCAGACAACCATTCCGTTAACACGGATACAGGCGATACGTATTGGTGAGAATTTGATAAGGCAGCCTTTAGGCTATGCAACGGTGTATATTGAAAGTGCTGGTGGCTCGATTAATAAAGGAGAAGATTTCTCAACCGTGCTATTTCCTTTAGTAAAGAAAAATGCCATCAATCATTTGTTACAACATTTTGTTCCTGACTATCAGATGCAAGAAATTGAAAATTACGCACCTTCCAATGCAAAGTGGAGATATATGTTTAGGGGGATGTTGCCTTTTCTAGCACTTGTCCCGGCAATTGTCATGTTGTCCAATGTCTTTAGTTCATGGGGCTATCTAGGTCTGCTTCTTTTACCAATTGGGGCAATGCTTGGCTATAGCCGCTATAAAGTGGCCGGATGGAAGATCGAAGAGGACCAGTTGACCTTACAGTTTCGCTTTTTTAGCAAAGTAACCGTTCTTCATCATAAAAAGCGAATTCAATCCTTGGACAAGAAACAATCCCACTTCCAAAGGAAAAAAGACCTTGGTTCAGTTAAAACCTTTATTAAATCAGCTGTCGCAGGCAAAGGGTTTGAAGTAAAGGATCTGCAGATTTCCGACTGCTGGATCATTTGGGAATGGTACAGAAAACGAAACAAGACAATAACAGAAGATATCGATGAATGAATAAAAAGAGCTAAAGCCAATCCGCTTTAGCTCTTGAATTTTTTAGAGAAATATTCCAAGAATCACTAAGATAATAATAATCAACCAAATAATGTGTTTGGTAGAAAATTGTCTAGGAATCCTCATTCGTGGTCTGTAAGACGAATTTCCTGCCATGATGACTTGTGGCTGACCTGAGGTTTTCGGTAATACGAGTGGAGCGATAATAGCGCCAGCAAGGAACCCGAAGATATGGGCGATAATATTGACATTTGAATTTATAAATGTCATGACCAAACCAATAATTAAAATCGTCATGATGAGCTGCGAATTCATTTGATTAATTAAGTCTTTACGGAACAAGACCATATATAAGTAAATACCAAACAATCCAAAGATAGCCCCTGAAGAACCAACATGGGCAAACTCGAGTGGTTCTATATAAAAGGTTGCTAGGTTTGCAGCTACTCCCGTTAAGAGATAGGCAACGATAAATTTGAATTTACCTAACATGCTTTCTAACGCAGGCCCAAATAAGACAAGTGAAAATGAATTAAACAACATATGGCCAAACCCACTATGGACAAAAATGGGAGTGACTAATCTCCAATACTCGCCTTCAGAAATTAAGAAATTAAACCCAATCATGTGCTGCATAAGAGTTGTTCCAAATGGAAGAGATAAAAAAATCAACAACCAAAGAAAAATATGAATCCCGATTAATATTGATATAATAGGATATAATCGTAAAAATTGACGAAAGCTTTCAGTTCTTATAAACATCTTATTACTCCTTTTTGTTGTCATCTTATCGTACTATATTCTTCAAAGGATGGCGAACATCCTCTAACGGTTTGTACCATCTTATGATTGAAAGCTTTTATATAGAAGAAAGGATTTTGAAATGATCATTGGAACAGGTATTGATATTGTGGAGCTTGAGAGAATCAAAAAAATTTTACATAGACAGAAAAAGTTCGTAGATCGGATATTAACAAATGCCGAGAAAGAAAAATTTTTTCGTCTTTCTGAGTCCCGCAAGGTTGAGTTTCTTGCAGGTCGGTTTGCTGTAAAGGAAGCATATTCAAAGGCTGTTGGAACTGGAATTGGTGAGAATTTGAGTTTTTTGGATATTGAGGTTTTATCAGATGAAAAGGGTAAGCCGGTCCTTACAAAACCAATGAATCAAAAGGCCCATTTATCCATTACGCACAGTAAAGATTATGCCGTTGCGCAAGTAATTCTTGAAAGCTTGTCAAGCTAGTCTGCATATTACACAACTTTGCCTCATATATTTTTAGTGCGGTAGGTGAGACAAGGTGTATGAATATGATGAACGGTGTGATTTTCACTTAGTTTACAAGTTTTAGTTAGTAGTCTGCAAAGTTGAGTCGGAAAGAACACTAGGAAAATGATGGGGTCCTAATACGCACGGAAATGATTCCTTACCTGTTCGTCACATAATACACTTTGTCTCAACCAATAGGCGATAAGAGGCAAAGGGGTTGAAGAGGAAATGAAGAAAAAAGTATTTTTGTTGTTATTAGGGCTACTCATTGCCCTTGTACTCGCAGCATGTGGGGAAAAATCACAGGAAGATGTGGTTAGTGCATTAGATGCAAAGGTCCAAAAAATGACTGGCTATAAGGCAGATGCGAAGATGACGCTTCAAACAGGCAATGATCCACAAGTATACGAAGTGGAAATTTGGCACAAGGAGCCGACATTCTATCGTGTAAACCTTAAGAATGCAGAAAAAGATCAAAGCCAGATGATTTTACGTAATGAAGAAGGAGTATTTGTTCTGACACCTGCTCTTAACAAAAGCTTCCGCTTCCAAAGCGATTGGCCTGAAAACAGCAGCCAAGCGTATCTTTTTGAATCTTTAGTACATGATGTGCAGGAAGATCCAGAAGCGAAATTTACAGCTACAAAGGATCAATACATTTTTGAAACAAAAACAAATTACAAAAATAATAATATGCTGCCAAAACAAGAAATTACATTTAGCAAAAAGGACTTAGCTCCAGTATCTGTTAAGGTAATGGACCCTGATCGTAAAGTGTTATTGTTAGTTGAGTTCACTAAGGTTGAATTTGACGCAAGCTTCGATAAATCGGCATTTGATGTTGAGAAGAATATGTCTTCTGCCAATATAGGTGAAATCCCAGTTATGGGTGAGGTTGATAAGCAGCCACTTGAGGTTCTATATCCTTCAGAGGATGCGCTTGCTGGTGTTGAATTAAAAGAAGAAAAGAAAATCGAAACGGAAAATGGAACACGTGTTATTATGACTTTCGGTGGAGAGAAAACCTTCACATTGATCCAAGAAACAGCCCGAGTAGCTGAGGTTGCTACAACAATTTCATTAAGCGGTGAGCCTGTTGACCTTGGATTCACAGTGGGTACTCTTACAGATAAGGCGATCTCATGGACACACAATGGTGCAGAATTTATGATTGCATCAGACGATCTAACTCAAGAAGAGTTAATCTCAGTTGCACGTACAGTACAAGGCAAGGCTGTAAAATAAACTCCGAACCCAGGCCCGAATAATCGGGTCTGTTTTTTTGTCTCTAAATATCGACAGCATCCTTTATGATTTATTTCAGAAACCGAAGGAAGTTGTCGGATGTGGTTGACAGAACAAAGAATTTAACGAACGAAAAAAGTTCTAGCTATAGAATTTCTACAAATTTTTCTAAAAGACTCTGTTACATTATTTAAGCGAGACATGTCCAAGTATGGAAGGGAGCTGGGATTGTAAGAAACTTAGGACAAAGTGTACGGAACTCAAAACAGATATTTGGAGGGGTATGAAATTGAAGAAAAAAAAGATTTTTTCCACAGCACTTGCTTTATCATTAAGCGTTGGACTATTAGCAGGTCCAGCCATGTCACCAAACGCTAGCGCAACAGACGTATCCTCAAAACTAGCTTCACAAGGCTCACCAATCGACTTAGGAATCGCAAACGATGAAAAACTCATTGAAATGCTCAAGAAAAATGGCAAAATCGCAAAAGACGCTTCACCAGCAGAAGCGGAGAAGGTGTTGAAAAAGTTCTTACAGGCAAAAGCATTAAACTCTGGTCAAACAAAGGACAAGCTACCAAAGGGGCTTGATGCAAATCTTAAGTCTTCATTAAAAGCAAATGACAATGGTTTGAAAAATGGAAAGGGGAACAAGCTTGGACAGGCTAAGAAAAATGAAGTAGAACCTGTGAAAGTAGAAAAATATGATGGTGGGGTTCGCAGCGACAAAGTTTTGGTCCTAGCAATTGACTTCCCAGATTATGAAAAAAGCTCAATTACAAAAGAAGAAACAGAAATGTGGTATGAGGACTATAGCCATGAACATTTCCAAAACATGATTTTTGGTGAGAATGGATATGAAGGACCAAACGGTGAAGATTTAATATCCATGAAGCAATATTATGAACAACAGTCAGGTGGAAGTTATACTGTTGATGGAACCGTAGCAGGTTGGTATACTGCAGACCATCCAGCGACTTATTATGGCGGGAATTATCCAACGGCAGACGGTAGCGATGCTCGTCCACGCACATTAGTGTATGAAGCATTAACAAAAGCCGGAGCAGACCCAAATGTAGACTTAAGTGAATATGATGTTTGGGATCGCGACGATTATGACGAAGACGGCGTATATAATGAGCCAGACGGAATTATTGACCATCTTATGATTATTCATGCAGGTGTAGGTGAAGAAGCAGGAGGAGGCTCTCTTGGTGGAGAAGCAATTTGGTCACACCGTTGGAACCTTGGTGGATTAGTTGCAGTGCCTGGAGGAACGTCAAATAGTGACCGTTTTGGCGGACTATTAGGTGCCTATGATTACACAATTGAACCTGAAGATGGAGCTGCAGGTGTTTTCATCCATGAATTTGGTCATGACCTTGGTCTTCCAGATGAGTATGACACTGTGTATAGTGGAGCAGGTGAGGCTGTTGCTTATTGGTCGGTAATGGCAAGTGGTAGCTGGGCTGGAGACATTCCGGGAACAGAACCACCGGGTATGAGTGCATATGCGAAGGAACAACTACAGGCATGGCATGGTGGAAATTGGTTAAGTGGTACAACACTTGAAGCAAATGAAATCACAAGTGAAGGTAAGACTATCCTTCTAGATGAAGGTGTAACAAAAGGGACCAATAATGATGCTGTAAGGGTAGATCTTCCTAAAAAAACCAATGTATTGAATACACCAGCTGAAGGTGATTTTGAGTATTTTGGTGGAAAAGGAGACGAAGTAGACCATAAAATGGTGACATCAGTCGACTTAACAGGGGCTACAACAGTAACCTTAGACTTTGATGCTTGGTATAACATCGAAAAAGATTGGGATTATGCAATGGTTCAGATCTCAACTGATGATGGTGCAACTTGGGAGTCCCTATCAAGTAGTAGAACTACAAGCACTATCGATCCAGGTGGCTATCCAGCAATTAAAGAAAACCTACCAGGATACACTGGTTCAAGTAACGGCTGGGTCCATGAATCAATTAACTTAAACAAGTATGCTGGTCAAGAAATTCAACTCCAATTCCGTTCAATGACAGACTGGGCAACAAATCTTGATGGATTTTTTGCGGATAATGTAACAGTAACGGCAGATGGATCTGAAGTGTTCACTGATGGAGCAGAAGGAGAACCGCTGTTTACATTAGATGGTTTTGAAAAACATGATGGGAAATATACAACAGACCACTACTATTTACTAGAATGGAGATCTCACAATGGTGTCGATGAAGGCTTAAAGAACATCCGCCGTGGAGCTAGCCTAATGTCATACGACCCAGGTCTAGTGGTTTGGTATGTGGATGAAAGCTATGACAATAACTGGACTGGGGCACATCCTGGTGATGGTTTCTTAGGAGTAGTCGATGCTGACCAGCACACAAACTACTGGAGTGACAAAGCTGTTGGATCTTCTCGTTATCAGCTTCATGATGCGGCTTTTAGCATAGATAAATCAGAAAAAATGTTCTTAGATTACCCAGGTCAATTTACAATGAAAGACAACTTCACACAACGCACACCTTTATTTGATGATAGTGCCGACTATAGTAACCCAGGCTTAGTCGACGCAGGACGTAATATTCCTGAATACGGTCTGAAATTCCGTGTTGTTGGCCAAAGTGCTGATGGTACAGTAGGTAAGGTGTTAATTTTTAAATAAAAATTTTTAAGACCCCTTTGACCACCCAAAGGGGTCTTTGGCCTGCATTTTAGTTTTTCTTCAACATATTTTCTTTTTTTCGTCATATGTTAAGATGGGTATGATGAAAAACTACCATTGACATGGACACAACTAAGTTTAATAATCGAATTCATATAGTAGTTAATAATCTAAGAAGGTGTTTATTCATGGACTCTACCCATTTTTATCGTGATACTTGGGTTGAAGTGGATTTAGATTGCATTTTTGAGAATGTAAAAAACATGAAAGGGTTTTTACCAGAACAAGTGGACGTAATGGCGGTCGTTAAGGCAAATGCGTATGGACACGGAGACGTGGAGGTTGCAAAAACTGCGCTTGAAGCGGGGGCTACCTATCTTGCAGTTGCATTTATCGATGAAGCGATTTCTCTACGCCATGGAGGAATAGATGCACCGATTCTTGTACTTGGAGCATCACGTCCAACTGACGTAGCGATTGCAGCAGAACACAATATCTCGCTCACTATTTACAGCGGGGAGTGGCTTGATGAGGTATTAGAAAACTATCAAGGTAGTTCTCCACTTACTCTTCACTTAAAACTTGATACAGGAATGGGACGCCTTGGAGTTAAGGAAAAAGAGGAATTACAAACGATTCTTAAGAAAGTTAAGCAAAATCCTCAACTTCAACTCGATGGTGTTTTTACTCACTTTGCAACAGCAGACGAAATTGATACATCTTATTTTGAACATCAATATCAAAATTTCTTGGAAATGCTTGAGTGGATTCCAAACAAACCGAAACTAATTCATTGTGGAAATAGTGCAACTGGCTATCGTTTTCCCGATAAAGTATTTAATGTGGTAAGACTGGGAATTGGGATGTATGGAATGACCCCATCACCGGAAATAAAAGATCAGCTACCATACGAGCTCGAGCAAGCCTTTTCTTTCCATAGCAAGCTCGTCCATGTAAAACGAATATCAAAAGGCGAAAAAGTTAGCTATGGGGCAACTTTTACAGCAGATGAAGATATGTGGGTCGGGACAGTTCCAGTCGGCTACGCCGATGGTTGGATTCGGAAACTACAAAATACGAACGTTTTAATTGACGGGGAACTCTGTCAAATTATTGGCCGTGTCTGCATGGACCAATTTATGGTCCGACTTCCAAATAAACTTCCGGTAGGCACAAAAGTCACTTTAATCGGGGAGCAAAATAACAAATTTATTAGTGTAGACGATGTGGCAAGCGCTCTTGAAACGATCAACTACGAGGTTACATGTACGATAAGTTTTCGAGTTCCGCGTATTTTTTTAAGAAATAAGAGAATAATTGAAGTGAGAAATCCGTTATTAAGACATTACTAGTAGAGAAAATAGTACAATGGTTGTACACGTTGGATGACTTCTTTTTTTATGCACGAAAATAAATGCAGGTTTTGGAAACCTTGTAAAACCTATGCATAAAAACCAATTGTATATGTCGATAATAATTAAGAATTAATGGATTAAGCTTTGCATCTAATCATAATAATGGTATTATTAAGATTGGAGTAGAATATTGGTGGCAAGTTGGTGGAGGTGTATGTTTGTGTCTGAATCCAGCGCAACAACAGAAATTCTAGTACGATTACCACAAAACCTAATTAGTGAGTTGGATGGCCTAGTGAAACAAGAAAACGGTAACCGTAATGAACTGATTTATCAAGCTACAAAAATGTATCTACGTGAAAGAAAGAAGCGTCAAATTACAGAATCTATGAGACGCGGTTACATGGAAATGGCAAAAATCAACCTTACTATTGCATCGGAGGCTTTTTTAGCTGAATCTGAGGCTGACCACACCGTAGAACGCTTAGTTAGCGGGGGGTAATCATTTGATTGTAAAACGTGGCGACGTTTATTTTGCAGACCTCTCCCCAGTTGTTGGCTCAGAGCAAGGAGGCGTTCGTCCTGTTCTTGTCATCCAAAACGATATCGGGAATCGGTTTAGTCCCACAGTCATTGTCGCAGCCATAACTGCACAAATTCAAAAAGCGAAGCTCCCAACCCATGTTGAGATCGATGCGGAGCGTTATGGATTTGAGCGCGATTCAGTTATTCTGTTAGAACAAATTCGTACAATCGATAAGCAGCGTCTAACCGATAAGATAACACATCTCGATGAAGAGATGATGGACAGAGTGGATGATGCCTTACAAATTAGTTTAGGACTCATCGATTTTTAATTCATTTATTTATATGTGATTCGTCTATGAGAAGTTACCCCGTGGTAACTTCTTTTATTTTATTTATTAGTCCACAGGATGTGGCGTTTTTAGTCTTTGATCCTATAAATACCGGCTACATGATATATTACAAAAACATTTTACTTATGTAACAAATCCTGAAATGTGAAGGATATCACGTCTTTTCCATCGAAGTACATAATAAGGGATTATCCTTAAATACCTTTCGAAAAAAATAAAAAGAGAGCGGTGGAAAAGAATGAAAAGGCAATCTACAAAACCGAAACGAGACGAAGTAGAAAGGCTGGTACAGGACTTCCAAAAAACTGGCTCAAAAGCAATAGAAAGGGAAATCGTTGAGAAGTATGAAAATCTGATTCATTCAATTGCTTGGAAATACTCTAAAGGCAGAGCGTTTCACGAAGATATTGTCCAAGTAGGGAGAATTGGACTTTTAGGTGCGATAAGAAGATTCGACCAAACGGTCGGAAAGAGCTTTAATAGCTTTGCTGTACCAACAATTATTGGTGTAATTAAACATTATTTACGAGATAAAACATGGAGTGTACATGTGCCAAGAGGGGCTAAGGAACTCGGAATTAAAATAAATAAGGAAAAAGAAGAACTTACAGTAGCCTTACAAAGGACACCAGAGGTTCATGAAATCGCAAATCATCTTCATGCAGATAAAAAGGAAGTCCTAGAAGCAATGGAACTTGGACAAGCTTATTATTCAAAGTCAATTGAAATGCCGATTGACCAAGAGTCTGAAGGCAAATCAATATTAGAAACAGTAGGCAAGAAGGATAGAGCTTACGAGAAAGTATTGAAAAGGTTGGATGTAAAAAATGCTCTCCATGTTCTTTCTAAACGTGAAAAGAGAATTCTTTACTACACGTATATTCAAGAGAAGAGTCAAAGAGAGACAGGAAGAATAGTTGGGGTTTCACAAATGCATGTGTCCCGCATCCAACGAAATGCCATTAAAAAGCTTCGAGAAGCAGTACGTGGATGAGCTAATTTTGGTAGAATAGATAAGGGTTAGAAGTGAAAGTAGGAGGAAAACAGTTTTGACACAAACATTGCAAACAAATGAAATGATGGTAAAAACCATCGCCAGAGAAATTGGAATTACAATAAAGCAAGTGTATAGTGTGATTAACCTCTTAGATGAAGGCAATACCGTACCTTTTATCGCGCGTTACCGTAAAGAACTGACAGGTTCTTTAGATGAAGTACAAATTAAAGATGTACAAGAAAAATGGACGTATTTACAGAACCTTGAGACACGAAAAGAGGAAGTCATTCGACTTATTTCTGAACAAGGGAAGTTAACTGATGAGCTTCAAGCAGAAATTATGAAATCGACCAAGCTACAGCAGGTTGAGGATTTATATAGACCATATAAGCAAAAGCGTCGTACAAAAGCGACCGTGGCTAAAGAAAAGGGACTCGAGCCATTGGCAGAATGGTTATATACCTTCCCAATGAATGTAGATGTTATACAATATGCTACCGGGTTCATTTCAGAGGAAAAAGAAGTACTCAGTGCTGGAGATGCTATCCAGGGGGCTAAAGATATTATCGCTGAGTGGATTTCTGATGACGCGACTTTTCGTCAATGGATCCGCAATGAAACCTTCAAACAAGGCACAATTGAAACAGCGGTAAAGGATCAAGAAAAAGACGAAAAAAATGTCTACGAAATGTACTATGAATACAAGGAGCCTATTCATAAAGTAGTTCCACATCGTGTGCTAGCGATGAATCGCGGTGAAAAAGAGGAAATCTTACGTGTATCAATTGAACCACCTCTTGACCGAATTGTAACCTTCTTACATCGGAAAATCGTAAAGAAGGAAAATTCACCGGTAACTCCATATATCGTAGAAACAATTGAAGATAGCTATAAACGCTTGATTCAGCCTTCGATTGAAAGAGAAATTCGAAAAGAGTTAACGGAAAAGGCAGAAGACAGAGCCATTCACATTTTCTCAGAAAACCTTCGTAATCTACTCTTACAGCCACCACTAAAAGGTAAGGTTGTTCTAGGGGTTGACCCCGCTTATCGTACAGGATGTAAACTAGCTGCTGTCGATGAAACAGGGAAAGTTCTAAAAATAGATGTTATTTATCCGCACCCGCCAGTGAATAAAAAGGAAGAAGCGGTAAAGAAAATCAAATCTATTCTACAAGAATTTAAGGTCGAAATGGTGGCTGTCGGAAATGGTACGGCCTCAAGGGAAACAGAGCAATTTGTCGCTGATGTTTTAAAAGAAGTAAATCAAGAAATCTTCTATATTATCGTGAATGAAGCGGGTGCAAGTGTGTACTCAGCATCCGATATAGCGCGAGAAGAGTTTCCTGATTTCCAAGTTGAAGAAAGAAGTGCGGTCTCCATTGCAAGAAGACTTCAAGATCCATTGGCAGAACTAGTGAAAATTGATCCGAAGTCAGTGGGAGTAGGTCAATACCAGCATGATGTTTCACAGAAAAAATTAAATGACCAGCTAACCTTCGTCGTTGAAACGGTAGTTAACAAGGTTGGTGTAAATGTAAATACAGCATCCCCATCCTTATTACAATATGTAGCTGGTCTATCCAAAGCTGTCGCAAACAACATCGTCAAAAAACGCGAAGAACAAGGGAAGTTCACGAACAGAAGCGAATTAAAGAACATTCCGCGCCTAGGTGCAAAAACATATGAGCAATGTATCGGTTTCCTTCGTATCGTTGATGGTAATGAACCATTAGACCGTACAGGAATTCACCCGGAAAACTATAAGGAAGTTAAAAAACTTCTTGCGAAATATGGTTTAACGAGTAATGACCTTGGTACAGATAATTTAAAAGAAGCCATCTCATCTATCGTGGCAGAGGAAGTTGCTGCTGAAATGGGAATTGGTGAAATCACCATTCACGATATTACAGAAGCGTTAGTAAGCCCTGAACGTGATCCACGTGATGAACTGGCAAAACCATTACTTAAAAAAGACATCCTTAAGCTTGAAGACCTTGCGAAAGGAATGGAGCTTGAAGGAACTGTTCGAAATGTTGTAGATTTTGGAGCGTTTGTTGACATTGGAGTTAAGCAGGATGGCTTAGTCCATATCTCAAAACTAAGCAATAACTTCGTAAAACATCCACTTGATGTAGTATCAGTCGGAGATGTTGTAACGGTATGGATAGATGACGTCGATGTTAAAAAAGGAAGAGTGGCATTAACAATGCTGCCGCCACAAAACTAATAAATCTAAAAACACTGCTCACGAGCAGTGTTTTTTTCTATAAAAATACCAGCATTGATTCAATAATTTAATTTGGTATCGATTTTTCTCATAGTAGGCGCGTTTCATTTGGTTTTGAAGCCAAGTAGGCATAGGCTAAACCTCCTCGTTAATAAACTTTTACCTCCAAAAAATAAAAAAATGATACTATAGTGATGAAGTTACCAAACTATAGGTTTGAGTATATATAGTGTATGCAGATACAGTACGTCCTGTTCGAAAAGGATAGAAAGGAGGAAAAACATGGAACAGTTTGAACTACAAAAAATAGTGGAAGAGGTTTCTTTAGAATTGTTCGGTAAACCATTTCTTCACAAAGCCACTTTTAACAATCGATTACAAACTACAGGTGGCAGGTATCTTCTAAAATCTCACAATATTGAACTGAATCCAAAATATTATCAAGAACGTGGAATCGAAGAATTAGTCGGGATTATTAAGCATGAACTGTGTCATTATCATTTGCATATAGAGGGAAAAGGATATCAGCATCGTGATCGGGACTTTCGGAATCTCTTAAAGGCTGTGGACGCTCCCCGATTCTGTAAACCATTAGAATCTGTCACAAGAAGAAAAATGTCAAAGCAATACTTGTATACATGTACAAGCTGTGGGCTAGGATATGTTAGGAAAAGAAGGATCGACACAAAACGGTACGTTTGTGGAAAATGCTCAGGGAAATTAATGGAAGCAAAAAAAGTTTGACTCAGGTTTAATCATGTGATAAATTATAAAAGTCGCCGCAAAAACGGTTGAACAAGAAAAAATAGATACTCTTGACAACAAGTAAGTATCTTTTTATAATAAGTAATGTCGTCACATTATTCCGCAGTAGCTCAGTGGTAGAGCTATCGGCTGTTAACCGATCGGTCGTAGGTTCGAGTCCTACCTGCGGAGCCAATGGGGAAGTACTCAAGTGGCTGAAGAGGCGCCCCTGCTAAGGGTGTAGGTCGCGTAAGCGGCGCGAGGGTTCAAATCCCTCCTTCTCCGCCAGATTTAAAATGGCCCGTTGGTCAAGCGGTTAAGACACCGCCCTTTCACGGCGGTAACACGGGTTCGAATCCCGTACGGGTCATACAATGATGGGATGTAGGATTGAAAAAATCTTACCTCCCATTTCTATCTCTAAAACATGGAGGATTAGCTCAGCTGGGAGAGCACCTGCCTTACAAGCAGGGGGTCGGCGGTTCGATCCCGTCATCCTCCACCACCACCATTATTTAAGTTATGATCATTACATTAGTAATGTCGATGATATTTCGTGTTATTTCCTACTGAAATAACCCAAAATGTCCTCTTGCGGTGAAAGTTCATGAAGTGTATTCGAAGAAGAGGATTCATGAAGTTAATCAATGGGCTATAGCCAAGCGGTAAGGCAACGGACTTTGACTCCGTCATTCGTAGGTTCGAATCCTGCTAGCCCAGCCATTTTCATTAACAGCAATTATCAATAAACATTGCACGAGCCATTAGCTCAGTTGGTAGAGCATCTGACTTTTAATCAGAGGGTCGAAGGTTCGAGTCCTTCATGGCTCACCATTTATATCAATAAATGCGGGTGTGGCGGAATTGGCAGACGCGCTAGACTTAGGATCTAGTGTCTTTGACGTGGGGGTTCGAGTCCCTTCACCCGCACTGTGTATAATGTATTCGCGGTCGTGGCGGAATGGCAGACGCGCTAGGTTGAGGGCCTAGTGGGAGTTGATCCCGTGGAAGTTCGAGTCTTCTCGACCGCACCAAAAAAAGTTTTTAAAAAAGTACTTGCAATTAGGTTTGCAAGATGCTACTATAGGAAAGTCGCTGATTTCAAATCACTGATTAATATGCGCCCGTAGCTCAATTGGATAGAGCGTCTGACTACGGATCAGAAGGCTATGGGTTCGACTCCTTTCGGGCGCGCCATTTTATATCGGGAAGTAGCTCAGCTTGGTAGAGCACTTGGTTTGGGACCAAGGGGTCGCAGGTTCGAATCCTGTCTTCCCGACCAGACGAAATTAATATATGCGGGTGTAGTTTAATGGTAAAACCTCAGCCTTCCAAGCTGATGTCGTGAGTTCGATTCTCATCACCCGCTCCAAATTAGTTCTTTGAAAACTAAACATAATACAAGCGTCAACGTTTAATTCTAAAGTAACAAAAACTATTGAGCAATCAATACTCTTATTGGAGAGTTTGATCCTGGCTCAGGATGAACGCTGGCGGCGTGCCTAATACATGCAAGTCGAGCGAACTTTAGGGAGCTTGCTCCCAAAAGTTAGCGGCGGACGGGTGAGTAACACGTGGGCAACCTGCCTATAAGACTGGGATAACTTCGGGAAACCGGAGCTAATACCGGATAATATATGAGACCACATGGTCTCAT
>NZ_JAPSKV010000014.1 GCF_031181385.1 Fredinandcohnia onubensis | reverse complement strand
TCCAGTAGAGTTGGACTACCGTAAACCTCCTAAAAACAGGAAGTTGATGTAACTCCAGTAGAGTTGGACTACCGTAAACCTCCTAAAAACAGGAAGTTGATGTAACTCCAGTAGAGTTGGACTACCGTCAACCTCCTAAAAAAAGGGAACTGGTGTAACCCCAGTAGAGTTGGACTACCGTCAACCTCCTAAAAAAGGGAACTGGTATAACTCCAGTAGAGTTGGACTACCATCAACCTCCTAAAAACAGGGAACTGGTGTAACTCCAGGAGAGTTGGACAACCACCACTCCTAGAAAAGAAAAGGTGCTCATCAAAATTTGATAGAGCACCCTGGATTTTTAGTTTCAATTAAACTAAAAGCTACTTCGTAATTTACTCAAAATACGATGAGTTACCGAAACGTACATGTTTATAATTTGATTGAAGTAACTTTCTTATTGTTGCTTTTGATTTTATTACATTACACCATTCATATATTGCATTTGTTGTAATATTTCTGTCTGGAAATAATAGCGAAAACTCTTTTACACTTCTTAAAATGGCTGATTCCATATTCTCAACAAAATTGCACTTTTCACAAGTTAAATAATGATGATCGCCATTTTTCATAAAACCACTGTAACACCCCATACACAAAACCCCCTTCGCCAACCCATCAAAGCTATACTCTGGCAGCAGTGTAAATGGTGATTCTTTTACATGTAACCCCATTAGTTTCTTCGCAAGGGCATGATGTTTCCCTACTAATTTTGAAGACTGTGAGTTTAATTGATTCAAAAATCGTCCAAGTTGTGATGGGAAAATAATCGGTAGGTCGGGTGAAGCACCGTAGAGGTAAAATTGCGGGTTTATAAAAACGAGGTGAGCCTCTACTTTAAGGTTAAAACCATGTTGTTGGAGCAATTGCCGAAAGAGAGATTCACTTCGGGATAGTTGAATGAGGGGATTTTTTATCTCCTTACCAGAGAGAAGTTCCATACGGTTGCCTTCAATAAGGTAATCACCTTCAAAATTTTTTACTTCAAAAATGTGAATTGTAGGTTGAGAAATCAGGAATGAATCGATTTGGTAATGAGTATTGGCGGTTTCAAGTAGGAGGTCATTGATGATGAGGCAATCTAAGGAGAGTTTTTCTAGTCTCTGGTTAAACATTTTTTCTCCAATATAACCTTTTTCGAGCGTTATGATTTGATTTTCGGTTTTTTCGAAAACCTTCATTCGAGCTCGGATCGATCTTAGGAGCAGCAATTCTAGTGGAACAGTTCGTTTTTTAATAATCAAAGCAACACTTCCTTTATATGAGATTCGAGTTAATTTTAAATCTTATTTTCTATGTTTTCAATTACTAATCACACTCGAGATGTATATACAGGTATTTAGAAAATTCTAATATAATATATTTTTATAATATATTAAAATAATTTGAGTTAATAGAAAATTTATTAAAAACCCTTATTTTACAACATTTTTAATAATTTTGACTCATAGTTTAAAAAATTGTCTTGCAATTATAATATTATAGTAATAAAATTCTATTTACATAATAATTTTGACTAATCTTGAAGAATCTGGGGTGTTTTTATGCAACAGACAAAAACGGAAGCACCTTTGCTAGAAGTAAAGGGGTTAAAAACAGGCTTTTACATTGATGGAGAAATCTATCATGCTGTCGATGGTGTCTCTTTTAGTGTTAAATCGCGCCAAATTGTCGGAATTGTTGGAGAATCAGGCTGCGGTAAAAGCGTTATGTCAATGTCTGTTATGAAACTACTACCTGTAGGGGTCGGAGAAATTACAGACGGAGAAGTTGTTTTCCAAGGAAATAATATTGAGAATCTATCAGAATCTGAAATGAATAAAATTCGTGGGAAAGATGTTTCGATGATTTTCCAGGAACCAATGACAGCGTTAAATCCTGTTTTTACAATCGGCTTTCAATTATCAGAAGTTTTGCTCAATCATTTTGATATATCTAAGCAGGATGCACGTGAAAGATGTATCAGTCTATTAAAGAGTGTTGGAATTTCAAGGCCGGAAAAAATTGTGGACGAATACCCACACCAGTTATCGGGCGGAATGCGTCAACGGGTTATGATTGCCATGGCGATTGCATGTCAACCAAAATTATTGATTGCGGATGAGCCGACAACAGCATTGGATGTTACGGTCCAAGCACAAATCCTTGATCTATTAAAAGAGATTCAAGAAAAAAATGATATGTCCGTTATTTTAATTACACATGACTTAGGTGTTGTTGCAGAAATGTGTGACGTAGTAATCGTAATGTACGCTGGGAAGATTGTGGAACGAACGGATGTCGACACGCTGTTCTATAATCCGAAGCATCCGTATACAAAAATGCTATTAGATTCCATTCCTAAAATGGAAGAAGAGGAAGAAACATTAGGTTCAATTGAAGGAATAGTTCCTTCACTGAAGAACATGCCAGAGGTTGGTTGTCGTTTTGCCGAACGCTGTCCAGTGGCTACAGACGAATGTAAACGAATTACACCTGAGTTGGCAGAAGTAGAGAGCGGTCATGAGGTATCTTGTCTTCTTTACAAAACAAGTTATCCACTTGAAGAGGTGAAATAATAAATGAGCCAGGCAATGAAAGAAAGAAAAGATGAAGTTTTACTAAAGGTTCAAAATCTCAAAACCTACTACCCTATTAAAGGTGGATTTTTTAAAAGAACAGTTGGAAATGTAAAAGCAGTGGATGACGTTTCCTTTGAGATACTCAAGGGTGAAACATTAGGCCTTGTTGGTGAATCGGGTTGTGGAAAATCGACAACAGGTCGTACAATATTGCGCCTAACCAAACCAACAGATGGAAAAATTATTTTTGATGGTAAAGATATAACGAATCTATCTGGAACAACATTAAGAAAGATTCGCCAAGATTTTCAAATGGTGTTCCAAGATCCATATGCTTCTTTAAATCCAAAGCAAATGGTAGGGGATGTTGTAGCAGAACCAATCAAGAACTATTACAAAAAATCTTCTAAGGAATTAAAACCTGAAATTATCGAACTATTAAAAAAGGTTGGTCTTCCTGAGGATGCGTATTATAAATATCCACATGAGTTCTCAGGTGGCCAAAGACAACGTATCGGCATTGCTCGAGCACTAGCTTTACGACCAAAATTAATTATTGCGGATGAGCCAGTGTCAGCATTAGACGTTTCTGTTCAATCACAAGTATTAAACTTGTTGAAGGAACTTCAAGAAGAATTTGATTTAACATTCTTATTTATCGCTCATGATTTAAGTGTTGTAAAACATATGAGTGATCGAATCGGTGTTATGTACTTAGGCGGAATCGTGGAAATTGCAGATAGAAATGGTTTATATGCAGAACCTTTGCATCCGTATACAAAAGCTCTAATATCAGCGATTCCATATCCAGACCCTAGAAGAAAGAAAGAGCGCATCATCTTAGAAGGTGATGTACCAAGCCCAGCAAATCCTCCAACTGGTTGTCCGTTCCATCCGCGTTGTGCTTTTGCAACGGATGAATGTCGGGCAGTAAAACCAGCTTTAAAGGAGGTGAAACCAGGACATAGAGTAGCGTGTCACATCTACAACGAGTAGGGTGATAAATGAAAAATTCTAGTTCATACTTACATGAAAAACAAACACAAAACGGGGGTAACAAAAATGAAAAAATCACTATTGTCTGTGATTTCCCTGTTGCTAGTAATGTCTTTATTTTTAGCAGCATGTGGAGGTAATGATTCTAAATCCGGCGAGGAAAAAGAATCTGCGCAAAAAGTAACTGAACCACAACAAGGTGGTAAAGTAACGTATGCGTTAGGTTCAGAATTCCAAGGTTTATTAGAATGGGCATTTTATGAAGAAGCAACAGATTCAGAAATTCTTCAATTCTTCAATGAATCATTAATTCAAACTGACGACAACTTAAATTACATCCCAGGAATTGCAAGCTGGGAAACAGAAGATAACCAACACTATACTTTCACTTTCAAAGAAGGTGTAAAATGGCATAACGGTGAAGAACTTACTGTTAATGACTGGGTATTTGCATTAGAAACAATTGCACACCCTGAATATACAGGTCCACGTTATGTAAACGTAAAGGACATTGTTGGTGCTCCTGAATTCCACGATGGAAAAGCAGAGAGTATTTCCGGTATTAAAGTAATTGATGATTACAATATTGAAATTACTTTTGACAAAGCACGCGTTAACAACTTAGAAAATCTATGGACATATGCAATGCCTGCGAAGCATTTTGAAGGTGTAGCAGTTAAAGACATGGCTTCTTCACCACAAGTACGTCAAAATCCAGTAGGACTTGGACCTTTCAAAGTGAAGAACATTGTACAAGGTGAATCTGTCGAAATGGAACGCTTTGATGATTACTACCAAGGTAAACCCAATCTAGATACAGTTGTTGTAAAAGTAATTGACGCAGCATTAACATCAGGTGTACTTCAATCTGGTGAAGTAGATGTAATGTCAGTTCACGCTTCAAACTATGAGCAAGTTGCGGCATTAGACAATGTTAATCTAGAAAAAGTATTAGGTCTTTCTTATTCTTACATCGGATTTAAATTCGGTCACTGGGATGCAGAAAAAGAAGAAAACGTAATGGATAATGAAAAGTTCCAAAACTTACAATTACGTCAAGCATTAGTGCATGCGCTTAACCGTGAAGAATGGATTAAAGGATTCTTTAATGGATTAGGTGAAGTAGTGGACACTCCAGTACCAAGTGCGCACTGGATTGCAGCTGACAAAGAAGACTTAACTCATTATGAGTATAACCCAGAAAAAGCAAAAACATTATTAGATGAAGCTGGTTTTAAAGATGTTGACGGTGACGGCTTAAGAGAAGATCCTAATGGAGAACCATTCTCTATTCAATTTGCTCACTATGCAGGAAGCAACCCAACATTTGAACCACGTGCGAAGTATATCGTTCAAGCATGGAATGAAGTTGGAATTAAAACTGAATTTGCAAAAGGTGCTTTAATCGACGGTACTCTTTATTACGATATGTTAGAAAAAGACGATAAGGATATGGAAGTTCACTTCGGTACTTGGGGAACTGGTACTGACCCAGATCCATCTGGATTATGGGGAAGAGATGCAATTTGGAACTTCACTCGTTGGACAGATGATAAGAACGACCAATTGTTAGAAGATGCACTTGATGTTTCAATCGTTGGTTCTGACCAAGAAAAACGTAAAGAGCTTTATGTTGAATGGCAACAATTATGGAACGAACAATTACCTATTATTCCAATTGTAGAATACTATGACCTATGGGGCATGAATAAACGTCTTCAAGGTGTACATGTTTCTGCGCCGGGATTAAGTGATTTCCATAAGTGGTATGTAACTGACGGTAAATAATATGTGATAGTTCTATCAGTGGGCGATTCGCCCACTGATACTATCTTTTAAGTAATACTAGATAAGGAGAATCGACCATGTTAAAGTTTGCTCTTCGAAGAATACTCGGTATGATTCCAGTTTTGCTCCTTATCTCCATCGTTGTGTTTACTTTGGCGAAACTAATGCCAGGGGATTCACTAAGCGGAGAAATTGATCCAACAAACACGGATCCTCAATATATTGAGGAAATGAGGGAAAAACTTGGCTATAACGATCCTATTCATGTTCAGTATTTTCGTTGGATATCAGATTTCGTTCAAGGAGAATTTGGTACATCTTCACGCTATAAAATGCCCGTTATTGATGTAATTGCAGAACGTCTTCCAAATACCCTTCTTTTAGGTGTGGCTGCGCTCATCATTACGTATATTTTAGCATTCTTCATGGGTATGTATTCCGGAAGAAAACCCTATACAGTGGGTGACCATGTTATTAGCGGGGGGAATTATTTTGCATTAGCGATTCCTTCATTTGTTGCAGCAATTGTAGCAATCTATGTTTTCTCATTCCAATTAGGGTGGTTTCCATCAGGTGGGTCTTCAGAGGTTGGATTAATGGAAGGAACATTTGAATATTATATGAGTCGTTTACATCATGTTCTTTTACCTGCTCTTGTACTTGGTGCTTTTAGTACAGCATCTTATACTCAATTTTTACGGAATGATGTAATTGAAAATAGTCGTAAGGATTTCGTAAGAACGGCACGTGCAAAAGGTACAAAGGAATCTACCATCTATAACAAACATATTCTACGTAATTCAATCATTCCCCTTGTAACATTTTTTGGCTTTGATTTAGCTGCGTTAATTGGTGGAGCGATCATTACAGAAACGATATTTACCTATCCTGGTATAGGAAGTCTATTTTTAAACTCTGTAAGTCAACGTGATTATACAGTTTTAATGTCTTTAACTATGCTTTTATCTACTCTAACACTTGTAGGGAATTTAATTGCAGATATTTTGTACGGTATCGTAGATCCGCGAATTCGTTTAGATTAGGAGGGATGGTTTTATGGAAACAGCAACAAATACTAGCTTACAAGCAAACATAAAGCCTCGTAAAAGTCTATCTCCATGGGCCATTGCTCGGAAAAAATTTGTAAAGAACAAGCTTGCGATGGTGAGTTTAATCTTTTTAATCTTTGTTGCAATTATTTCTTTTTTAGCTCCATATATAACAACGGCAGATGTAACAAAGGTTGATATCGGAAAGATGAATTTATCTCCAACTAGCGAACATTGGCTTGGTACGGACAACGCAGGGCGTGATGTATTTACACGTCTTTTATACGGTGGACGAATCTCCTTAACAGTTGGGATTGCCTGTACGATTTTAATTGTTTCATTTGGTACATTTATTGGATCAGTAGCAGGATATTTTGGCGGGAAAATCGATAATCTGTTAATGCGTTTTACTGATTTTGTTCTGAATTTCCCATTCATCGTATTTGTTATTGTTATCAATACCATTTTAATTGGAAAAGTATCAGGGGTTTGGGTCCTTATTGGTGTAATTAGTCTACTAAGTTGGGGTGGCGTTGCACGTATCGTTAGAAGTAAGGTTCTAGCAGAAAAAGAGAATGAATATATCTTAGCAGCACAATCGATTGGTTGTTCTTCTGCGAAAATCATTGTAAAGCATTTATTACCGAACGTCTTTTCAACGATCATCGTTCAAGCAACTCTTTTATTTGCTGGTATGATTGTTGCTGAAACAGGACTAAGCTTTTTAGGTTTCGGTATTCCGCAAGATGTTCCGAGTTGGGGGAATATGCTTTCAGTAGCAAACCAGCCAGATGTACTTCAAAATAAAACATGGATATGGATTCCGCCTGCGTTGGCAATAACATTAACGATTTTATCGATTAATTTTATAGGTGAAGGTTTGAAGGATGCGCTTAATCCTAAATCAAATCGTTAGATAGATCTATCACAAAATGTGATGGATCTTTTTTTATTTCACTAATGTAACGCTTTTTAGTACTAAAGAATTATATTAAAAAAACAAAATCTCCTATTTTCTTGAAAGGTGTATTGTAGATATTACTTTTGAAAATCTAATAATATCAACAGTTTCACTAATAAGTAATAAAAATAATAAAAATTATCTTGCAATTTTGACATAGTTTTAATAGAATTTTAAGTAGATTAAGAGAATAATCACTTTTCTGTTATAAATGCATATTAACTAAATTTTAAAAATTGACTTGTATTTGTAATCTTTCTGTAATAAAATTTAGTTGATTCTTTTGTCAGATAATTTTTATATATTTGACACTTCAAAGCTTTAGTGTGGTAAAATAAGAGATTGCTAGAATTTTTTGGTTGATATTTCACTAAAGATATTATATTTTGAATAATGAGTGAACTTGTTTTTTAGTTCCGGTAAGGAAGGTGAACCGTTTTTATGGCTACATTACTAGAAGTCAAAAATTTAAAAACCTACTTCTACAAAAAGAAAACTGTAATACCTGCCGTAGATGGCGTTGATTTGAAAATAAATAAAGGTGAAACCTTAGCTATTGTAGGTGAATCGGGATCTGGTAAAAGTATTACATCACTTTCAATTATGAAGTTAGTTCCAAGTCCAGCTGGGAAAATTGTCGAGGGTGAAATCATTCTAGATGGTAGGAACCTGGTTGATTTATCTGAAGCTGAAATGTGTAAGGTTCGTGGGAATGATATTTCAATGATATTCCAAGAACCAATGACATCTCTTAACCCAGTACTAACAGTTGGTGAACAAATTACAGAAGTACTAATGTATCACCAAAAAATGACGAAAGCTGAAAGCACAAAAAAGGCAATTGAAATGTTGGAATTAGTTGGTTTCTCAAGGGCAGCGGAATTAATTAATGAATTCCCACACCGCCTATCAGGTGGTATGCGTCAAAGAGTCATGATAGCGATTGCAATGAGTTGTAATCCGAAGCTTCTAATAGCGGATGAGCCTACAACAGCACTCGACGTGACAATACAAGCCCAAATTCTCGACTTAATGAAGGACTTAAGTCACAAATTTGATACTTCAATTCTACTAATCACTCACGATTTGGGTGTTGTATCAGAAGTAGCAGATAAGATCGTTGTTATGTATGGGGGCCAAGTTGTTGAACAATCACCAGTAGATGATTTGTTTGATGAACCGCTTCACCCTTATACTGTTGGTCTTATGAACTCTATTCCTGCTATAGAAGGGGCGATAGAACGCCTTCAATCGATTGAAGGGAACGTACCGTCACCGGAAAATATGCCAAAAGGATGCAGATTTGCTCCACGCTGTTCTAAAGCATTTGACCGCTGTTTTGCCGAAGCGCCTCAGCTAAAACAAATGGGTAAAGAACGAGCAGTTCGCTGTTTCTTATATGACGACGAGGGGGCCAAAGCATGATTTCAACAAACGTAGAAAATAAGGTTGATTCTTCACAAGAAAATAGTGAGATCATCCTTGAACTTCAAGACGTAAAAAAATACTTTCCAATCAAAGCTGGTCTTTTACAACGAAATGTTGGTAATGTCAAAGCGGTCGATGGAATTAGCTTGCAGATTAAAAAAGGTGAAACAATTGGACTAGTTGGAGAGTCAGGTTGTGGGAAGTCAACAACTGGTAGAACAATTATCCGATTGTACGAACCAACTGATGGGAAGATCATCTTTAAGGGGAAAGACATTACACATATGTCTGAAAGTGAATTAAGAAAGTCCGTACGAAGAGATATTCAAATGGTTTTCCAAGATCCTTTTGCAACCCTTAATCCAAGAAAGTCTTTACGTTCTATTATTAAAGAACCATTAATTACTCATAATCTATATACCGCTAAAGAGCGGGAAGACAAAGTAAAAGAATTAATGGAAACTGTTGGATTGAATGCTTCATTCATTAACAGGTATCCGCATGAGTTCTCAGGGGGACAACGTCAAAGAATTGGGATTGCAAGAGCGCTCGCTTTGAACCCTGAATTGATAATAGCAGATGAACCAGTATCAGCACTCGACGTGTCAATTCAAGCACAGGTAATTAACTTAATGGAAGACCTTCAAGAAGAATTCGGTCTAACTTATATCTTTATCTCGCATGATTTGAGTGTAGTAAGACATATAAGTGATAGAGTGGGAGTTATGTATCTGGGTAAGATGATGGAATTAGCGAATAAAGAAGATTTATATGCTGAACCACTTCATCCATATACACAAGCATTATTATCTGCGGTTCCTGTTCCTAAAAAATCAGGAACAATTAAAAGGGAACGTATTGTGTTAAAAGGAGAACTTCCAAGCCCTTCAAATCCGCCAAGTGGTTGTGTATTCCACACAAGGTGTCCGGCAGCAACAGATATTTGTCGCCAGTTGGTACCAGAATTTAAAGAAGTTAAACAGGGGCATTTTGTTGCATGTCACCTTTACGAGTAAAAGTGACGGCACAGAATATATATAGATTCTTTGAAGGGAGGAGATGCCACCTAAAGGGATCAATTTAAGTAGTAAAAACTAAAAATTCTAACAAAATGATAGGGGGAAACAAACGTGAAGTTAAGAAAAAGCTTATGGCTATTTTTAGTCCTAACACTTGTAATGTCACTTTTCTTAGCAGCTTGTAGCGGTGGCGGCGAAGAAGCTGGCACTGATACGCCAAAAGAAGAACCAGCTAAGGAAGAACCAGCAAAAGAAGAACCAAGCAATGAGCCAGTTGATGGTGGAGATTTAGTTGTTGGATCTGCTGGTAGCCCAACATTATTCAACCCATATTTCTCAACTGATACAGCTTCAAGTGATATTGAAGGATTCATTTACAATGGATTAGTAACAGTTAACTTAGACTTAGAAGTAACAAATGACCTAGCTGAAGAAATCACTCCTTCAGAAGATGGTTTAGAGTACACTGTAAAACTTAAACAAGGTGTTAAATTCCATGATGGAGAAGAAATGACAGCTGATGATGTTGTATTCTCTTACATGTTAATGAAAAACCCAGACGTAGTTTCTGAGCGTAAATCTAACTTTGAAAGCATGGAAAAAGTAGAAAAGATCGACGACTACACTGTTAAATTTACTTTAAACAAAGTAGACGTAACTTTCTACCCAACAACTTTGAGCTATTCTGTACTACCTGAGCATATCTTAGGTGACGTTGACCCTGCTACATTACATGAGCATGAGTTCAACACAAAGAGTCCAATCGGTACTGGTCCATTCAAATTTGTTGAGTGGAAAGATGGAGAGTATGTAAAAGTTGAAGCATTTGATGACTATTTTGAAGGTCGTCCACACTTAGATTCAATCACTACACGTTATGTAGCTGATGCTAACGCACTAGTTGCTGCATTACAAGCTGGTGAAATCGACATGTACAACGCAGTTCCTGGAACTGAAGTTGACACAGTTAAAACTATCGAAGGTACTAAAGTTGAAAATGGTTTAGCACTTTCTTACACTTATCTTGCATTCAACCAAAAGGATGATCGTTTTAAGGATAAGAAAGTTCGTCAAGCATTTACACATGCCGTTAATAAAGAAGCAATCGTTGAAAGCATTATGAATGGTGCTGGTCAACCAGCTAATGCTCCTGACAGCCCATTAATGTGGACTTACAATGACGATGTTCCACAATTTGAATATGATTTAGAAAAAGCAAAAGCATTACTTAAAGAAGCTGGTTGGGAAGATACGAACGGTAACGGTATCGTAGATAAAGATGGTAAAGAAATGTCATTCTCTATTAAGACGAACCAAGGTAACAAAGTCCGTGAAGATATTGCTGTAGTTTTACAACAACAATTTAAAGAAATTGGCGTTGAAGCAAAACCAGAAATCGTTGAATGGTCTGCATTCATTGAGCAAATCTCTGCTCCAAACTGGGAGTACGAAGCTATGATTCTAGGTTGGGCATTATCAACATTCCCTGACCAATATGATATCTTCCATTCTTCACAAGCTGCAGAAGGCTTAAACATGACATGGTATAGTAATCCAGAAGCAGACAAGTTAATGGAAGAAGCAAGACAAACTACTGACATTGAGAAATACAAAGAGATTCACAAAGAACTATACCAAATTCTTGTAGAAGATCAAGCTTACACATACTTGTATTATCCTGAAGAATTCCGTGCTATGCCGGAAGAATTACAAGGTTATGAATTCCATTCAAGAAACCCATTCTATAATGCTCATAAATGGTGGTTACAACCAGCAAACTAATATGAGTAAGTTAAATTGATAGTTGAAGAGGGAAGGGTAGTTTCCCTTCCTTCTTTCTTTTTGAAACCGAAAATTCCTGGATAAATGTATCTAGATAAAAACATAGAAGAATTTATTAAATTATGAAGGAGAAATAGCTATGGTATCTTATATCATCCGACGAACATTAATGGCTATTCCCCTATTATTAGGAATTACCATCATCTCATTTGCAATTATGCATATGGCTCCTGGTGACCCAACTGCACTAATGATGGATCCTAATATTAGTGCAGCAGATAGAGAATTGGTTATGGAAAAATATGGATTCAATGATCCTGTCCATGTTCAATATTTTAAGTGGTTAGGAAATATGCTTCAAGGTGACTTTGGAGATTCTGTTATTAATAAGGGAAGAGATGTTTCTGAATTGATTTGGAATCGATTGCCGAACACCCTCTTGTTGATGGGAGTTTCTACGATATTAGCAATCGTTATTGCAGTCCCATTTGGAGTTATTTCAGCAGTGCGTCCGTATTCAAAAATTGATTATACAGTTACTGTATCCTCATTTTTAGGACTTGCTGTACCAAATTTCTGGTTTGGATTAATTTTAATTATGGTTTTCTCTGTTCATCTTGGATGGTTCCCTGCTTCAGGTACTCAAACTCTTAATGCTCCGTTTAGCATTTGGGATCGTATTCACCATTTAATTTTACCGGCGTTTGTTTTAGCTACTGCAGATATGGCGAGCTTAACACGATATACTCGTTCAAGTATGATTGAGGTTGTTAACCAAGACTATATGAGAACTGCAAGAGCAAAAGGCTTTAAAGAAAGAAAAGTTATTGCAAAACATGGATTACGAAATGGACTAATTCCAGTTATTACGATTTTCGGAATTATGATACCAAGTTTCATCGGTGGTTCCGTTATTGTTGAATCCGTATTTGGTTGGCCAGGTCTTGGTAAATTATTTGTTGACTCAGCTTTCCAACGTGACTATCCAATTGTTATGGCGATAACTGTAATTTCCTCCGTATTAGTAGTAGTAGGAAATCTTATAGCCGATATCTTATACGCTATCTTTGATCCGAGAATTGAATACTAGAAGGGGGGAAGAAGGATGGCACAACCTAATTTAGCATCAGGAAACGAAATAGAACTCCAAGGTTTAAATTCAAAGGCTGACACTTTAACGAAAATAATGATTCGTAAGTTCATTAAAAATAAACTTGCAGTTGTAGGTGCAGTGCTTTTAATTCTTATTATATTATCAGCAATATTTGCACCATTTTTAACGCCACATGATCCAGATAAACAGGATTTATTAAAAAGACTTGCAAACCCTAGTAAGGAACATCTACTAGGTACTGATACATTTGGACGAGATCTCTTAACTCGATTATTGTATGGTGGAAGAATCTCATTACTAGTTGGGTTTGCTTCTGTTGCTGGGGCAATTACGATTGGAACAGCACTAGGTGCCATTGCAGGATATTTCGGTGGTATTGTTGATGCAATGATCATGAGATTTGTAGACATCATGCTCTCCATTCCACAAATCTTCTTGTTAATTACACTTGTAACAATTTTCAACCCAGGTGTGGATAAGTTAATTCTTATTTTTGCACTTACTGGGTGGACGACCACTGCCAGATTGGTACGAGGTGAGTTTTTATCATTACGTGGTCGTGAATTTGTTTTAGCATCAAAAACAATTGGAACTAGAAGTTTTACAATTATCTTCAGGGAAATTCTACCTAACGCAATGGGTCCAATCATTGTTGCGGCAACATTAAATGTTGGTGGAGTTATTTTAGCTGAATCTGCCCTTAGTTACCTTGGATTAGGTATTATGCCACCAACACCAAGTTGGGGGAATATGCTACAAGGTGCACAAAGTATTACAATCATGCTTAATCAGTGGTGGGTACCAACTGCTCCAGGTTTAATGATTTTAATTACAGTACTGTGTTTTAACTTTGTGGGTGACGGTTTACGTGATGCCCTTGATCCAAAAATTAATGAGTAAAAAGCCAAGATGCCATCTTGGCTTTTTCTTTTTGAAATATAACCTATGTACTATTGTTATTGTCATGTTTTAAGTGCTTGTACCATAGATTGTAATAAGGATCTTGGAACAAGCAGGTGATTGGTTTGATAACCCAATATGACCCAATCGATGTCGTAAGGTATACGGATGGGTAGAGCATTTTTATTTTTAGTTGGATTTGGACTGGCTGTTAGCGGTGGAATAACTACAATTGCATATTTAAATTTAACTACGACAGGATACACCTTTATTGAATTTCTACAATTTATAAGTAAGAGAATTGAGTGTTATTTAGTAGTAGTCGGTTTAGCACTGATTTGGATAAGTATTTATTTTCCTTTTGTACACTCAAAAAGGGATTAATTTTTGCATGTATTTTCTAACAATACATGAATAATTTGGAATAAAACTTTCTCCTTCTGCCTATACTGTTGACAAAACAGCTTTGAAGTGAGGGGTAAAAAATGTTGTTTCTTCATGATATTTGGGTAAATTGGTTTGAAGGTGAAGAAAATGGTTACAACGTTTGCCACTTCCATGAATGGCGCAAGGATGATAGTGTTGAACTGTTAGACCAGGTACCTTTGCTAAAAATTGAGTCTCCATTGTTTAACTACATTGAGAATGATTTAATGGAACTACCACAGCAACTTCTTATGGATGTTTACCAAAAAGCGTATGTTCGTAAAAATCATGAACGAATTCAGCAAGATTATTGCTTCGTTGTGACAGATGGTCAAGGGATTATCGCAGTAGACACAATAGGTTATAATATCCCGATTCGAAAAAGTCGATTAATTCCTCGACAGGAACAACTCGTTTATGAGATGGTGAATGGCCATGAAGCGATACCTTATACCTTTGATAGTAAGGATATCATAAAGGATAAGGAACATCACATTTTATCACCATCGCCATTTGAAATGGCAGGTCTAACCCGAAAGGAAAGACAATTAAAGCAGCTGTTATTTATGGCGTTAGATCAGTTAGCATCAACGAAAAACGTAGCAGAGATAAGGTATTGGTATACGGAGTGGAATCCTTCGAAATACCACGAAATTCAAGAAATGCAATTTGAAGAAGTTTGGCAAAACCTCTATGAAGAAACGAGAGACGGTTGGACAAGCAAACATATGCAACTATGTGAAAACTTGATTAAAGGTCAACCATTTTTTGAAAAACTCTGGGAAATTGAACATGAATCAAAAGTGTAAAAGAAAAAGGATTTGTTCTTAAACAAATCCTTTTTTTCTTTTGACTCAGATATCGAATAATTTAAGTTATGGCCGATAGCTCAAAATTTGAAAAGCTTCTTCATTATTTTCTCTTTCTACCAAGTCCCATCGCGTTTTCAATCTTTTTTACGGTTTTAGTTGCAACTCTATTGGCTTTTTCAGCACCAGCATCAAGGATTTCGTCCAATTTTGGTGAGTTGAAGATTTCATTGTATCGTTCTTGAATTGGACGAATCTCGCTTAATACTACTTCTGCAAGGTCTGCTTTGAATTCTCCATAACCTTTTCCTTCATATAATCCTTCGATTTCATCAATAGTTTTATTGCTGAAATTTGAATAGATGGTAAGCAAATTAGAAATACCAGGTTTGTTTTCCTTATCAAATTTTACAATTCCCTCTGAATCTGTTACAGCACTTTTTATTTTCTTTTCAATTTGTTTAGGGTCATCAAGTAAGGCAATATATGCTTTTGGATTTGGATCAGATTTACTCATTTTCTTAGTTGGATCCTGTAAGGACATAATTCTTGCGCCTTCTTTTGGAATTCTTGCTTCAGGTATTGTAAAGATTTCACGATACTTTTTATTGAATCTTTCCGCAAGGTCTCGAGTAAGTTCAATATGTTGCTTTTGGTCTTCACCTACTGGAACAAGGTCTGCATTATAAAGAAGAATGTCACCAGCCATTAACGGCGGATAGGTTAATAAACCAGCCACAACAGCTTCTTTTCCTTGAGATTTATCTTTAAATTGAGTCATTCTTTCGAGTTCACCTATATAAGAAACACATTGTAACATCCATCCTGCTTGAGCATGTGCCGGAACTTCTGACTGAATGAACAATGTTGCTTTATCCGGATCAAGTCCAATGGCAAGATAAAGTGCTGCTAAGCTCTTAATGTTCTTTCGTAATTCTTGAGCGTCCTGTGGAACAGTAATAGCATGTTGGTCAACAATACAATAGAAGCAATTATATTCATTTTGCAATTCAACAAATTGTTTCATTGCCCCAATGTAGTTTCCTAATGTTACTGAACCACTTGGTTGAATACCTGAAAAAATAGTTTGCATGTTGTTTCTCTCCTTTAAATGACTGGTATAAAGCTTTGAGTAGTGTAGAACAAAATAAAAAAACCACCCATCCCTAACAATTTAATGTTAGGGACGAATGGTTTCCGCGTTGCCACCCTAGTTATTTTACCCATATAGGTAAAATCTCTCGTTTCCTTGTAACGTAAGGAATACGTCTTAGCCTACTTCATTTTTCAGCAAAGATGCTCAAAGTCCATTCCATATGCTCCACTATCTGTTCACACCAACCACAGACTCTCTGAAAGAGGTAATGACCTCTTAATGAATGTCCACATATGTACTACTCTTCTTCATAGCCAGTTATTAATATTATTTTTATTATAATCTTTTCTTCGTGAAAAGCAAGTATTCTCACTAAAAACTTAAGGACCGAATGCGCATAAGATAGTATGTTTTGAAACAACATAAGTAGCGTATATCTTTTGAAACAAAAAAAGGAAAATACATATTAGGAGGTCATCTATTTGAAAAAATTATCGAGGCTATTAAGCATACTTTTTGCAAGTATTCTTGTTCTATCAGCCTGTGGCACATTTGATAATGGAAATGAAGAAGGAGGCGGAGAAGAGGGGGGAGGTCCAAAGCAAGAACTACGAATCAATATTAGTTCTGAACCACCAACTTTACACCCAGGTCTGGCAACTGACTCCACTTCAGGTGTAGTTCTCAACCATGCATTTGAAGGCTTAACTCGCATTAATAAAAATGGAGAAGCTGAAGAAGCGATGGCGGAAAAGATCAATGTTTCAGATGATGGAAAAACCTATACTTTTACAATCCGCGATGCCAAATGGTCGAATGGTGATCCTGTTACTGCTCATGATTTTGAATATGCTTGGAAATGGGTTTTAGTCCCTGGAAATCAATCAGACTATGCGTCACAAATATACAATTATATTGACGGCGCAAAGGAAGCGTATGATACTCCCGATATCTCGATTGAGAAAATGGAGAATGTGGGCATAAAAGCGATTGATGATAAAACACTTGAGGTTAAATTAACGAATCCGACAGCTTATTTCTTAGAATTAACAGCTTTTTATACGTATTTCCCTGTTAATAGTAAAATTGCGAAAGATAATCAGGACTGGGCAAATCGAGTGGATGAATCATATGTTTCAAATGGACCTTTTGTCATTACGGATAAATCATCGACCATTACTCTTGAAAAGAACAAAGACTATTGGGATGCAGATTCAGTGAAGCTCGAAAAAATCACAATGGATATGATCAACGATCCGAATACTGAATACCAAAGCTTCAAAAAGGGAGAGCTTGATTGGGCTGGTGCACCAACATCAGCATTACCGACAGATGTAATTCCAACTTTAGAAAAAGAAGGTACCTTACAAAAGAGCCCGATTGCGGGTACGTACTGGTTTAAATTTAATATTAATAAAGAGCCGTTCCAGAATGAAAATCTTCGTAAAGCTCTAAGTTATTCTATCAATCGAAAAGCAATAGTTGAAAATGTTACCCAGGGTGGACAGATTCCAGCAATGGCCCTCGTTCCGTCTGCAATAATAAAGGAAAATGAGAAGGGCTATTTTAAGGATAATGACGTGGATGCTGCAAAGGAACATTTACAAAAAGCTTTAGATGAACTTGGGTTATCAGACGTTTCTGAACTTCCAGAGATTGCTTTATCCTATAATACTTCAGAAGGCCATCAAAAGGTTGCCCAAGCCATTCAAGATATGTGGAGAAAGGCTTTAGGAATTGAAGTAACCCTAAATAATGCCGAGTGGAACGTGTATCTTGATACTATTGACCAAGGAAATTTCCAAATTGGTCGTGCGGGCTGGTTGGCTGATTTCAATGATCCTGTAAACTTTCTTGAAATCTTTACGGTACCAAAAGGAAATAATGATACAGGCTGGACAAATGAGACATTTAATAATCTTTTAGCACAAGCTGCAAAAGAAACTGATAAAGAAAAGAGACTTGGGCTTTTAAAAGAAGCTGAACAATTGGTAATTGATGAAATGCCAATTGCACCAATCTATTTTTACACAAACAACTGGGTTCAAAATGACAACCTAAAAGGAGTCGTAATTTCTCCATTAGGAGATGTTCAATACAAGTGGGCTTATTTTGAGTAATCGCAAACTAGGAAATCACCAATAAAAACAAAAAAGTAAGGTATATAGTTGGCCTATATACCTTACTTTTTGAAAACCATGTGTGATTGCAATGGGAGGTGTACGAAGTGGCAAAATATATAATTAAGAGATTAATCTATATGATCGTTTCGCTTATCTTGATTGTTACCGCCACATTTTTCTTAATGCAAGCAGCTCCGGGAGGTCCCTTTACAAAAGAGAAGGATGTCCCTCCAGAGATTGAAGCAGCTCTAAATGCCCATTACGGTTTAGATCAGCCATTGTATAAGCAGTATTTCGATTATTTATATGATGTGGCAAGATGGGATTTTGGCCCATCCTTTAAATATAAAGCAATGACCGTTAATGAAATCATCAATAATGGCTTTCCGATTTCTCTCTTCCTAGGGATTGAGGCTATTCTAATTGCGATTGCTTTTGGTGTTGTTTTAGGTGTAATTGCTGCTCTTTATCATAACAAATGGCAAGACTACTCAGCGATGATTATTGCGGTGTTTGGTATATCTGTTCCAAGCTTTATCTTAGCTACAGTTTTACAATATATATTCGCTATTAAGCTTGATCTATTTCCAGTTGCGAGATGGGAATCATTTATGCATACCATATTACCTGCAATTGCCTTATCATCCTCACCAATGGCTTTTATAGCTCGTTTAACACGTTCAAGTATGCTTGAGGTACTAAGTAACGATTACATAAAAACTGCTCGAGCAAAAGGATTAACGAAAGGTACAATTACCATGAAGCATACGATTCGTAATGCAATGCTGCCTGTTGTTTCATATATGGGGCCTTTAACGGCGGGTATCTTAACGGGTAGTTTTGTTATCGAAAAAATCTTTGGAATACCTGGTTTAGGGGACGAATTTGTAACGAGTATCACCAATCGTGATTACACCGTGATTATGGGAGTTACTGTCTTTTATAGTATCTTACTCTTAATTTCTGTTCTCCTTGTTGATATTTTGTACGGATTTATTGATCCTCGCATTAAGCTATCTGGTGCGAAGAAAGGAGAGTAACTTATGCAGAATATTCCAAAGGAAATGTTTGCACCAGCAACAATTAACGAGAATGAGGCTGAAAAAATTTCAAAACCTAGTTTATCGTTTTGGAAGGATGTCACCTCTAGATTCAAAAAAAATAAATTGGCAATAGTAGGTATTGTTCTTTTAGTCTTACTATTATTCATGGCGATTTTTGGGCCAATGATGACTGAATTTGATTATCGAACAACAGACCTTGCCCATGCGAATGAAGCACCATCTAATGTGCATTGGTTTGGAACAGATGAATTGGGTAGAGATGTTTTCACAAGGACGTGGGAAGGTGCAAGAATCTCTTTATTTATAGGACTAGCAGCTGCAATTATTGACCTTGTGATTGGTGTATTATGGGGTGGCATATCAGGTTATATGGGCGGTAGAGTTGACGAATTCATGATGAGAGTCGCGGACATTTTATACGGCGTCCCATATTTGCTTTTGGTCATTTTACTTATGGTTATTCTCGAACAAGGGTTAGGGACAATGATTCTAGCAATGACGATTACTGGATGGATCAATATGGCCAGAATTGTAAGAGGACAAGTTCTACAATTAAAATATCAGGAATATGTTCTTGCCGCACAAACCCTTGGAGCTGATGTTAAAAGAATTATGTTCAAACATTTGATACCTAATTCAATGGGCCCCATTTTGGTGACAATGACGTTAACAATCCCAAATGCCATTTTCACTGAATCTTTTCTAAGTTATCTTGGTTTAGGTGTTCAAGTTCCACTTGCCAGCTGGGGAACGATGGCCTCTGAGGGACTACCTGCATTTGAATATTATCCATGGCGCTTGTTTTTCCCTGCTACCTTAATCTGTATCACAATTTTTGCTTTTAACGTAATTGGAGATGGAATGCGTGACGCATTAGACCCAAGGCTGCGCAAGTAAGGGAGTGAGTAAATGGAAAAGTTATTGGAAGTTAAAGACCTTGAAGTCTCTTTTCAAACCTATGCTGGTGAAGTCAAAGCAGTTCGCGGTGTGAATTTTGATTTGTATAAAGGTGAAACACTTGCGATTGTTGGCGAATCAGGGTCAGGGAAAAGTGTAACCTCACAAACAATCATGAAGCTTATTCCAATGCCACCTGGAAAAATTAGTAATGGTCAAATTCTTTTCGATGGTGAAGACCTTGTTCCAAAAACCAATAAGGATATGGAGAAGATCCGTGGGAAGGATATCGGAATGATCTTTCAGGACCCTATGACCTCCCTTAATCCAACGATGAAGGTTGGAATGCAGATTATGGAGGTTTTAATTAAGCATCAAAATATGTCAAAGGGAAATGCAAAGGACCGTGCAATTGAGCTTCTTCGCCTTGTTGGAATCCCTAGCCCAGAGAAGAGAGTTAATCAATATCCACATGAATTTAGTGGGGGGATGAGACAACGTGCGATGATTGCTATTGCCTTAGCCTCAAACCCTAAATTATTGATTGCAGACGAACCGACCACAGCATTGGATGTTACGATACAAGCGCAAATTTTAGAATTAATGAAGGACCTCCAAAAAAAAATGGAAACATCCATTATTTTTATCACTCATGATTTAGGTGTGGTTGCCAATGTTGCAGATCGAGTAGCAGTAATGTATGCTGGGAAAATCGTAGAGACTGGTACAGTGGATGAAATTTTCTATAATCCTAAGCATCCTTATACTTGGGGATTATTATCATCAATGCCAAGTTTAGATAGTGATGAAAAAACAGAGCTTATGGCAATTCCAGGTTCACCACCTGATCTTACAAATCCTCCAAAAGGGGATGCATTTGCGCCAAGAAATCGATATGCAATGAAAATTGACTTTGAAAAGGAACCACCCATGTTTAAAGTTTCTGAGACACATTATGCAGCGACTTGGCTTCTACACCCTGATGCTCCTAAAGTGGAACCACCTGAAGCAGTAAAGCGTCGTATGAAAGATTTCTCATCCGATAATCTTAGGAAAGGATGATGAATGAAATGGCTGAAAAACAAAAATTGGTAGAAATTAAAAATTTAAAGCAATATTTTAATGTTGGTAAACCAAATATGGTCAAAGCTGTCGATGGGATTACTTTTGATATTTACAAAGGCGAAACACTTGGCCTGGTTGGAGAGTCTGGTTGTGGTAAATCTACCACTGGAAGGACGATTATACGATTATACAATGCCACGGGTGGAGAGGTTCTTTTCAATGGAGAGAATGTTCATGGAAGAAAATCGCGTAAGGAATTGAAAAAGTTTAACCGGAAAATGCAAATGATTTTTCAAGATCCATATGCTTCACTAAATCCAAGAATGACCGTAGCGGATATAATCGCAGAAGGAATCGATATTCATGGACTGGCAAAGAATAATGCTGAACGTATGGAACAGGTTTATTCATTACTTGAAACAGTAGGGCTAAACCGTGAGCATGCGAATCGATATCCACATGAATTCTCTGGAGGACAACGTCAACGGATTGGTATTGCGCGTGCCCTTGCAGTAAAACCAGATTTTATTATTGCTGATGAACCTATTTCTGCATTAGATGTTTCCATTCAAGCTCAAGTTGTAAACTTAATGAAAAAGCTTCAAGAAGATATAGGCTTGACTTACTTATTTATTGCACATGATTTGTCGATGGTAAAATATATTAGTGACAGAATTGGTGTTATGTATTACGGAAGGATTGTGGAACTTGCCGATGCCAACGATCTATATGCAAACCCAATTCATCCCTACACAAAATCTTTGTTATCTGCAATTCCTTTGCCAGACCCGAATTATGAACGCAACCGAAAAAGAATCATATATGACCCAAAAGAACATGGATACTCAGATAATGAAGAAGTCAAACTACGTGAGATTCGACCCGGACATCTCGTCGCTTGCTCGGAAAAAGAATATCTAGAATATAAATCGCAATACAGTTAAATGGCCTAATTAGAGGGCCATTTTTTTGATTGAGCAGATTTACCACTAATATCAGTAAGGTTTATAAGAAGACTAAAATATATAGACAAAACTGCTCATACAATTGAATAAATACCTTGTTTATTAAGAATTTTGTCTAAATTTGTATTATTTTCTGTAAAATTCATATAAAATGACTATAGAGATTGGGAAGGAAGGAGGATGTTATGAAAAAGATTATATCTTTACTTGGGGTAATGACTATAGTTGTATTCGGTACTTTCTTTGTTACTCAAGTAAGCTCTGCAGAAAATAAAAATTTTGCTATGGAGTCACATCCAACGAGTAAATTGGTTATGCCTAAAAAGGAATTACCTGAGATGGTTTCGCGTTTTGAATTTAATTCTGGCTTTCAATTTGAATATCCTGATGCCATAAGAGGGATATACGTAACTGCCCATTCAGCGGGTGGTGACCGTTTTTCACAACTTGTCCAGTTAATCGATAGTACGGACCTTAATGCAATGGTTATTGATGTAAAGGACGACTTTGGATATCTAACCTACGTACCACCAAAAGGCTCAAATCATCAGAAAATTAGTAAGGATTATATTAAAGACCCAACAGCCATGCTTAAAAAACTTGAAGAAAAGCAGATTTATCCAATTGCGCGGGTTGTTGTATTTAAGGACTCTGTATTAGCGCAACAACGCCCAGAATTATCATTTAAAGACGGGGAAAAAGTATGGAAGAACGGACGTGGAGAAGCTTTTGTTAATCCATTTTTAAAAGAAGTTTGGGACCATAATGTAGGAATTGCGATTGAAGCAGCAAAGCTTGGATTTCAAGAGATTCAATTTGATTATGTTCGCTTCCCAGAAGGGTTTGAAAGACGGGACAGTTCATTAACCTATAGTATGGGTGAGTATGAAACAGTGGATCTTGACAACGTCCAAAAAAGAGTCGCCGCTGTGACGGATTTTGTGGCATATGCAAAAGAAAAATTAGAGCCTTATAACGTGAAGGTTTCAGTTGATATTTTCGGATATACCGCAACATTACCTGAAGCACCAGGTATTGGTCAAAATTTTTCGAAGATATCAGAGCATGTTGATGTCATTTCATCTATGATTTACCCAAGTCATTGGACGTCTTATTTTGGAATTCCACGTCCAGACTTAGAGCCGTATCGATTGGTATCTGAATATGCAAAGGTTGAAAATCATAAGCTAAACCAAATTGAAAATAGACCTGTTTCAAGACCTTGGCTCCAAGACTTCACAGCAAGCTGGCTTGGAAAAGGCAATTATACGGTTTATGGAAAAGATGAAATTGAAGCCCAAATAAAAGGATTGCAAGATCAAGGCATTCATGAATTTCTACTATGGAACGCTGGGAATAGCTACACAAAAGGTGTAGATTATACACCATAAAAAAAGCTGGCACGACTGACTGTGCCAGCTAACCTTATTTATTTTTTCCGTCCACCAACGTTTTTCCAACCAGCTTTTACATTTAAATCACGGGTTACAATATCTGAACCGGATTTACCTCCAAAAACCTTTTCCCCAACACCATTTGCGATAACACCCATCAAAGCAGTAATACCAATGACTAAAATAGCAATTAGACCTAAATCCATTATGTAGCTTGCCATGAATATCCCCCTTAATGAAAACGTCTTCTTTACTTCTATTCTATTCCAAGTTTAGTTTTTAAGAAAGAGGGAATATCTAAATTTAGAAACAAAACTAAAACATTGCATACACTAAGGATGTCCTATCAAAGTACAAGGAGCAGATGTATGAACTGGTATGAGAAACTAAATCAGTATTTTCCCATTGAAGAAATGAAATCAAAAGAGCATATGGAAACACTCTTGAAAGAAAAAGGGGATATTTATCATAAAGATGAAGGACCCTATCATGTCCTCATGTATGTTGAACTTGACCATTTTATTTTTATCGACTATCTCTTCGTTTCAAAAGAATCCCGTGGACAAGGGCTTGGCCATAAACTTCTTGAAAAATTAAAGAAAAAAGGAAAACCCATTATTCTTGAGGTCGAACCCATCAATTATGAAGACTCGGATACTGAAAAAAGGTTAAAGTTCTATAAGAGAGAAGGTTTTGAACACGCAACTTCTATCGGTTATGAACGTAAATCATTAGCAACAAATGAGCTTAATCAAATGGAAATTCTATACTGGTCTCCAACAAACGAGTCGGAAGAACTTATTTACAAAGCGATGAGGGAAACATACGATGAGATTCACAAGTACAAAGATAAAGAATTTTACGGGGATTCCTACCAAGATGTCAATGAAGTATTATCATTTAACAATAAGAATGATAATCGTGATATCCTGCGAGATGTGTAAATTTAAAAGCAATAGGAGTTGTATTTCCTATTGCTTTTCTTATACAACCGCCGAGAATCAACATATTAATCAATCTAAAGTTTTCTTCAAAATTGTCTATCTTTCTCAGAAAATTTAAGGTATAATAATTAAAGAAATTACTTAATTAAATTAATTTTAATTTAGCATAAACTTCCATGACCAATCATGCTGATTGTTAAGTAATAATCTACTTTTTAAGGGAGTGATAAGTTAATGGTTACTCTTTATACTTCTCCAAGCTGTACTTCATGCCGTAAAGCGAAGTCATGGTTAGAGGAAAATCAAATTCCATATCAAGAAAGAAACATTATTTCTGATTCTCTTTCAATCGAAGAGATTAAAGAAATTTTACGTATGACGGAAGATGGAACAGATGAGATCATCTCAACTCGTTCTAAAGTATTCCAAAAATTAAATGTAAATCTGGAGACCATGCCTCTTCAAGATTTATACAAATTAATTCAAGAAAACCCTGGTCTTCTTCGTCGACCAATTATCATCGATGAGAAGAGACTACAGGTTGGATACAATGAGGACGAAATTCGTAGATTTTTACCAAGAAAAGTTCGTACCTTCCAATTAAAAGAAGCACAACGCTTAGTAAACTAACAACAAGAAACTTCTACTGTTCATCTGTAGAAGTTTTTTTATTTATTAGGACATATTTCTCGTTTTCTTTTGTGTTTCGTATTATAATGGTACGTAAAACAGTAACTTCCCGAAAAAACTTAACCGCATTCATGATAAATTTGGATGAAAACGGGCAAAATCACTGTTTTTAACAAATTACTCTTTTTTATTTCCATTCTCATATCTATTAACATAAAATAAAGTACAAGATATAGACTTTTTTCTTTAAGATAGGTTATTCTACAACCATTATGGGAAAAGTGAATAAAAGAGCATCTGGCTCGGGGGTATAACGTCCCTTCAAAATCTGAGCAAGAAGGGAGAGGTTCTGTAATGGAAATCGAAAGAATCAACGAACATACAGTAAAATTCTATATTTCATATAATGACATAGAGCAACGTGGATTTGAACGTGAAGAAATATGGTATAACCGGGAACGAAGCGAAGAGCTCTTCTGGGAAATGATGGATGAAATTCATCAAGAAGAAGAATTCACGATTGATGGTCCACTATGGATCCAAGTCCAGGCGTTAGAAAAAGGGTTAGAGGTACTTGTAACACGCGCACAGCTATCTAAAGATGGGAATAAATATGAACTTCCAGTTGGTGACGATAAGATTCCAGTAGATGAAAAGATTGAATCTTTACTTGATCAGCAATTTCATTCTAAGTATGAAGAAAATGATTTTATTGAGGAATTTGAGGAAGAAAACTTCCAATTTCTAATTCGATTTAATGATTTTGAAGATGTTATTTCTCTTGCACACCGGATCCAACTAGATGGATTGAACAATTCCTTGTACTCGTTTGAAAATAAGTACTACTTATTTATTGAATTTAACGAGGAGCTCTTCACTGAGGATGAACTGGAGAATATGCTCAGCATAGTCTTAGAGTATGGGAATGAGTCATCGCTGTCTATTCATAGAATTGAAGAGTACGGTAAAAAGATAATTAATGAGAATGCATTAACTGAGATGGTTAAATACTTCTCACTATAAATAAAAGTCGATTTCATTTTTTTGGAATCGGCTTTTTTATGTAAAAAAATTCAAAATTTTATAATTGTACATGCACGGGTATCTATGCTATTTTTAAGGAGCAGTAAATTTAGAATAAGGAGATGACATGAGTGTTTGTTGCATTACGTGAAAATGGAGAATATATTTCGTTAGCGGAAAAATGGAAGCGCTCTGATTTACTTGAACTTCGTAGCAATGAAAGCTTTCTTTGTCCTGCATGTCAAAGTAAGGTTCAGCTAAAAGCAGGGATGAAGAAAACTCATCATTTCGCACATTTAAAAGGAGCAGAATGCAGTGTTAAAACTGAGCCAGAGTCTGATTACCATCTCGAAGGTAAACGGCAGCTCTATCGTTGGTTTCAAGCACAAGGCTATAAAGTCCAGCTAGAGCCATTTTTAGCTGAAGTTTCACAACGCCCTGACCTAATAGTGACGACAGAAGACAAACGGTACGCAATCGAGTACCAATGCTCTCAAATTGATTACCCCCTATTTAAAAAAAGATCAGACTCTTATAAGAAAAAAGGTATCGTACCTATTTGGATTTTAGGTGCAAAATGGTTTAAACGACAGACCACCTACTCAGTTCGTCTTTCACCATTTCAATGGCTTTTTGCAACCTCTTTTAATCAACCATTCCAGCCTAGCATTCTTTATTACTGCCCAGATACCTCTACATTTATAAAACTATCCAACCTTCAACCTTTTACAACTAGTGAAACCTTCTGTACCATTCAATTCCATAAAGAAAATGTGCCCTTTCCTAAGCTACTCGTACCTAATCAACCTATGTTTAACTTACAAAGTTTGTGGGTAAGAAAAAAACATAAATGGAGAGCAAGCTATTCTATATACTCATCCAATCATATCGCATCATTTTTATCTACCCTCTATCAAAACCGAATACCTCCAGCCCATTTACCAGCTGAAGCAGGTTTGCCAGTCCGCTCAGCCTATTGGTTCCATACTCCACCAATGATATGGCAAATGTGGATGGTATTAGATTTATTGCTTCCACTACGAGTAGGGGATACTTTCTTTTTTTCAAAGGTAATGGAGGTGATATCTAAGCGAATTGCTTCAAAACATATTACAATCAGACATCTGCCGTTGATATTTCATACTCAATATTCTCTTGCTGTTGAGGAATACCTGCATTTACTTGTGAAAGCTGGGACACTAAAAAAACTTACACAGACAAAGTATCAAAAAACAAGAGAATTTCAAATACCAGTTAATTTGGAGGAAGCTTATCATATGGATGCAGCCCTTTCAAAAAGGTTGGAAAGTGTTGGGAAGAATGAAGAAGTTGGAATGGTAAAACCTAATATTGGTGGAGGACTGAATTCAAAAAACTTAAACTTTTTCTTATAAAAAAGGAGATAGTCCATAGGATATCGAATACATTTTAAAGAGTAGGAAATAGGAGGTTTATAAAATGGCTGAACAATCAACTGTAAAGAAGCTCCCGAATCGTAATGAGATTGCTGAGCAGGATACTTGGAGATTAGAAGATATTTTTGCTTCAGATGTAGATTGGGAAAAAGAATTTCAAGAAATAAAAGAGATGATTCCTGGAATTGAGGTATTCCAAGGAAAACTCGGTGAATCTGCGGATCAGCTATATGAAGCGTTAACATATCAAGATGCAATTTCCTTACGAATAGGAAAACTTTATACATATGCACATATGCGTAATGACCAAGATACATCTAATTCGTTTTATCAAGGTTTATATGATCGTGCAACTAATTTGTATACTCAGGTAGGAAGTGCGCTCGCATTTATCGTCCCTGAAATTCTATCAGTCGATGAAGATAAAATTAAATCCTTTTTAGCTGAAAAAGAAGAGTTGAAGGTATACGAGCATGCATTAAACGATATTAATCGTGAACGACCACATGTTTTATCCGCAAAAGAAGAAGCCCTGCTTGCACAAGCTTATGAAGTAATGGACTCTTCAAGCAACACATTTGGAATGCTAAATAATGCTGACTTAACGTTCCCGACTATTAAAGATGAGAACGGTGAAGAGGTAGAGATTACACATGGTCGTTATATTCGATTCCTTGAAAGCTCTGACCCACGTGTAAGAGAAGAAGCTTTTAAAGCGGTTTATGACACGTACGGAAAGTTTAAAAATACCTTTGGTAGCACATTAAGTGGTACTGTAAAGAAGGATAATTTTAATGCCCGTATTCGTAATTATAAATCTGCTCGTGAGGCAGCTCTAAGTAGCAATAATATCCCAGAAACGGTATATGATAATCTAGTAAATACTATTAATGAAAATCTGCCTCTTTTACATCGTTACGTGGACTTACGTAAAAAAGCGTTAGGTGTAGATGAGTTGCATATGTATGACCTCTACACTCCACTAGTGAAAGACGTGAAAATGGAAGTTTCTTATAAGGAAGCAAAGGATTATATCCTTAAGGGGCTTGCTCCACTAGGTGAGGATTATATTAATGTTCTAAAAGAAGGCTTCGATAATCGATGGGTTGATGTTCAAGAAAACAAAGGAAAACGAAGCGGAGCGTATTCATCTGGTGCATATGGTACAAATCCATATATCCTCATGAACTGGCAAGACAATGTGAATAATCTGTTTACGCTAGCTCATGAATTTGGTCACTCTGTACACAGTTACTACACAAGAAACAATCAACCATACACATATGGAAATTATTCGATCTTTGTAGCAGAGGTTGCGTCTACTTGTAATGAGGCACTGTTAGGGGATTACTTATTAAAGACGATCGATGATGACCAAAAGAGATTATATCTTTTAAATCATCAGCTTGAAGGCTTTAGAGGAACTGTATTCCGTCAGACGATGTTTGCAGAATTTGAACATATGATTCATATGAAAGCCCAAGAAGGGGTAGCATTAACACCAGATCTGTTCACTGAAATGTATTATGAGTTAAATAAGAAATATTTTGGTACAAATATTGTAGTAGATGAGGAAATCGGCCTAGAGTGGTCTCGAATACCGCATTTCTACTATAATTATTACGTATACCAGTATGCAACAGGCTATAGTGCTGCAACTGCTTTAAGTAAGCAAATTTTAGAAGAGGGCAACCCTGCTGTTGAACGATATATTAACAATTTCCTAAAAGCGGGAAGCTCCAATTATCCTATCGAGGTACTTAAAAGTGCAGGCGTGGACATGAATTCTGCAGAGCCGATTAAAGAAGCATGTAAAGTATTTGAAGCAACACTAACTGAAATGGAAAAATTATTAGAGAAGCAATAAAAAGAGGAGGGCATCCATTTGGATGCCCTCTAGTTAATGAAAACCCCTAAATCGGTTGCGGTGATTATAAATAACAAGTGTCACGAGTAATGAAAGAAATAAAAGAGGGGTTGTAATGTAAAGGGGAATTAATTTCATCAATCCTAATATGTTTAGTCCGAAGGTGAGGATGATCATAACCACCCCGATTATCAGCCCAATTTTCCTCATAGTGTTACGTCCTCCTTACAAGTGAATGTAAGTATCTATTTTAATATCTATGTCCAAGCATGCGTTTTAAGAATAGGGAATTTGACAACTTTGTGAAAAAATGTACAAATAGTTGAAAATGGTTATCAATCTTGCTATTATGTATTCAAGAAGTAATCACACAAACAACACCCCTTTGTTTGAAGTGAGATTTCTCCCATCCCCTTTATTGAAATAGAAAAAAGACTTGGTCAAATGACCAAGTCTTTTTGTTAATCTATATATCTCCAGAAGGTTCCGTATTTAACAGGAACTTGCTCTACTTTTTGCTTTAGTATAAGCTTTTTCATTTCCCGTTCAACCTCAGGTATAGACAAGTCGTATAAAACTGAAATTTCTTTTGAAGCAACAAATTTAAAGTATTTTAAGAATTCTTCCAATGGAGGTGCCGGAGTTGGTTCGATTTTTTCACCAAGCATATCGTAAATGATATGGACGTACATATCATACGGATAACAGCCAGTAATTTTCAAACCTTCTTCCTCAATGTTTTCATTAAAGAAAACGAGGGTAGGGATTTCATCCACTTCCATTTCAGATGTGATCTTCAAGTCACATTGGAATGCTTTGGCTGCACTTGATGAATGTAGGTCATTCATAAATTCATTTACATCAAGTCCAACTTCATCTGCGCAAGACATTAATACATCTATATCAGAAATATCACGTTTTTCAAGGAAGAGATTTTCCTGGAGTTTTCGTAAAAAACGTATTCCAGCTCTTTTACCTTGTAGCTCAGCCGCTTTAATCGCAATCGATACAGAATGCGGAGCTGAAATTGGGTTTTCAAGCCATAAACTACCATCACACGACATACCTGACCTACTAGCAGTGCGCTCCCATACCTGAGCCATATCAGCAGGTTTATTTTTCTTTTGTATATTTAAGGAAGCAAGGCGGCCACTTAAAATATGGCGAATTGTAAAATACTTTCCATATTCAATTGTTAGCTTTTTTAAAATGGGCTCTAGTGCCCAACAATCAGGACACAATGGATCAATAAACATATAGATTTCTAACGGACGGTTGCTAGATGTTTGATTGAAGCCCATATTTTCAGAATGTTTCAAGACCTTACCCCTTTCTACTCGTAAGGAGTTTCTATCAATGTTGAGTGTACTAACATTTTATCAATGGATGAGATTTAACTCAAATAAAGCGCACTTTTGGTCGATTGTAATTTATGGAATTAGTGTTAAATCACTTATACAAAAGAAAAATTCTCCTGTTTTAGACCAGGAGAACATTGTTATCCGATATAGGTTTCTGTTACTTTTCTAACATAGTTTTGTGTTTCTTTGAAAGGTGGAATTCCACCATACTTATCAACATTGCCTGGTCCTGCATTATAGGCGGCAAGGGCAAGTGAAACATTTCCATTGTAACGGTCTAGCATACTACGGAGGTATTTTGTGCCCCCTTCAATATTTTGCGCAGGATCAGTTAGGTTGGTTACACCTAAACCTCTCGCTGTTGCGGGCATCAACTGCATGAGGCCAGTAGCTCCTGCATGGCTTTTTGCATTTGGATTAAAATTAGACTCATGTTTGATTACAGAACTGATTAAACGTGCATCCACATTGTATTTTTGTGCAGCATTCTGAATCATTTCATCAAAAGTGTTCGGAATTGACATAGGCTCAGCGTTCGAAATTGTAAGTGGCAGATAATGATTATTGATATTTAAAGATGAAGGATTAACCTTCGAACGTATAGTTTCAGTTGTTGAACTTGAAGCATTAGACATAAGCTGTAACAGCATGTCCTTGAATAAGGAACCATCATTACTTGTTGTCGGTGAATCGGATGTCGAAACGTTACGCAAAGCCTGGAGCTCCATCAATACTTTAAAATCTATTTTCAAGTGAGTTCCTCTCCTAGTAGAAGTTGTTTTTTTCGATTATAAAACCTAAGAATCTTATTGTCTGTTTTACGAATAGGGATCTTGTATTGTTGTAGTAACTCTTTAAATACTACTTTTCCGCTAACTTCATCAGTTACTTCATATTCTACCTCGAAATCAATTTGGTTTAAATAGTAACTCTTATCCAGTACTAGTAAGCCATTTTTATATTCGACTTCTGCTCGTTTCGTTTTTAGTGAGCCAAAGAAACGAATATCCGAGGTTTTAATGGATAATTTTTTTAGAATTGATACAACTTCACCTTCAATGATGTTTCCGCCATTAAGCATTTGCTCGGCTTCTTCCTTATTTAGTACCTGATGCGTCTCAAGTAAACCGCGTTCAACGGGCTGTTTTAAGGTAAGCGTATATATCCCATTTTTTTCACGAATACGGACGGCAGCCCCCACATCCTTTAAAGAAAACTCAGGTGTATCAAAATAAAAATTTTCTTGGGTTACTTTTTTGTCCTCACTAATTGAGAACGCAGACAGCAATTGACGGTATTCCTCTTCCTTTAGAATATTTTTAAACTCAATTTCAAGCTCTTGTGACATAATTTCAACCTGTCCTTTGTTTTAGTTTTTTTTATTATATCATTATGGTGTATCTTTTTTAGTATTTGGTTAGCAATTCTTTAAAGAATGGATGTACATATGATAAAATAAGTGTGGATTTTGAAAAGAGAAAAAGGAGCTTACTGATGCAGAAACGTATTGAAATTAGTGAAATGAACACCTCTAACAACCAATTAGAGCTAATTGCAGAAAAACCAAATTTTGACCCGGCCGGTTTGCAGGCTAGTGGACAAATGCTTGTGGATTCTGACTCATTAGCATTTATCTACAAACTAGAAAATGAAAAAGAATTTATATATGTGAGCTTGCCGTCATCTATTTGGCCAACACTTAAAAATGTTATTTCTGAAAAACAAAAAGTTATTTTACACCTTGAAGAGAACGAAATTGAACTTATCGACATTATCCCTGAATTGGAATACCTGTTACAAAACATTGAAGGTAACACCAACTATGGAAATGAAATGGTCGAGCTTGTTGAAAAAACATTTTGATTGTTATAGCTTAAACAAACAGGGGGGGCTATTATGAGTAAAGACTGGGATCTTTTTTTGGCTCCATATAAGCAAGCTGTTGATGAGCTAAAGGTTAAGCTAAAAGGAATGAGAACTCAATTCGAAATGCAAGGTACCCATTCCCCAATCGAATTTGTAACAGGAAGAGTAAAGCCAATCCCTAGTATTTTAGACAAAGCAGCTAAGAAAAATATATCACTCGATAATATCGAAGAAGAGATGCAAGACATTGCAGGTCTAAGAATGATGTGCCAATTTGTAGACGATATTAAAAGGGTCGTTGAAATATTGAAGATGCGGAATGATTTCGAAATCATTGAAGAGCGAGACTATATCTCCAAAAAGAAAGATAGTGGTTATCGTTCCTATCATCTGGTAATCAAATACCCAGTACAAACGATTAATGGAGAAAAGAAGATCCTTGTAGAAATTCAAGTACGCACACTTGCTATGAACTTTTGGGCGACCATCGAACACTCCTTAAATTACAAATATAAAGGCAGATTCCCGCAAGAAATTGAGAACCGTTTACAACGTGCTGCAGAGGCTGCTTTTCAGCTTGATGAGGAAATGTCTAAGATTCGTGGCGAAATTCAAGAAGCTCAAGTTATTTTTTCAAGAAAAGCTGAAGGTAATGATGTTGATAAAGTGAAACTTCAATCAGAGGGGGATACTTCCCCCCACTCTGATTGTTAGTTGAACCAATCGGGCATTTACGGGCAGTGATTACATGCCAATCAAAGTCGTTTTAAATAAAATTTTACTGACCGTTTATGCGGGAAAAACCATAATAGATAGGGTGTAAAATATGAAATTTGCTGTAACTTCGAGAGGTGACTCGAACTCGAATACATTAATGCATAAAATTAAAACGTATTTAATGGACTTCGGGCTCACTTATGACGAGGACCAACCAGATATTGTCGTTACTGTCGGAGGAGATGGAACACTATTATATGCCTTTCACCGTTACCGCAGTCGTTTGGATAAAACAGCATTTGTAGGTATACACACAGGGCATCTTGGCTTCTATGCCGACTGGGTTCCGGAAGAGATTGAAAAACTCGTGATCGCTATTGCCAAAACCCCGTATCAAGTGGTTGAATATCCAATACTTGAAGTTTATATCAGGTATATTAATGGGGGAAGAGAGTCAAGATATCTTGCATTGAATGAGTGTACGGTTAAAAGTGTGGAAGGCTCACTCGTAATGGACCTTGAGATTAAGGGTCAGCTTTTTGAAACATTCCGTGGGGATGGGTTGTGTATTTCCACACCTTCTGGAAGCACTGCCTATAATAAAGCGCTTGGTGGTGCTATATTACATCCGGCTATCGAGGCCATTCAGGTAGCAGAAATGGCATCGATTAATAATCGGGTGTTCCGAACAATTGGTTCGCCATTGATTTTACCAAATCACCATACGATCGTAATGAAACCTGTGAATGACGTGGATTTTCATATCACGATTGACCATTTAACCCTTTTACACAAGGACGTTAAATCCATTCAATGCCGCGTAGCTCCGGAAAAAGTACGTTTCGCACGCTTCCGACCTTTCCCATTCTGGAAAAGAGTTCGTGATTCGTTTATTTCGGATTGACAGAAATGCTGAGGCGAGCGTATAGCGATGTACGGACTGGACTGAGCCCGTTGGAGATAAAGGAAACACGGTGAGCGTAGTGACCGATGTTGAGCTTATCGTACGAAGGGTGAGGGAAGTCGCGCTAGTCGCTGCGAGTCGAGGCTGGACAAATTGGAAAGGAAAAAAGGATGGTGGCTCAATTTACATTAGAATGGAAAATCTCTTCACGGGACACGGGAAAATTAATTAGAGAATTTTTAAGAGAGCAGCAGATTTCGAAAACGGCTCTTACAGATATTAAGTTTGCTGGTGGGGGTATCTTTATTAATGATAATTCTGTTACAGTTCGGCACCTATTAATGGAGGGTGAGGTCTTGAAGGTCGTATTCCCGCCTGAGGAACCGAGCATGGAATTACTTCCTAAAAATCTACCATTACAGATTGTGTATGAGGACCCTTATGTATTGGTGGTGAACAAACCTCCCCATCAGCAATCAATTCCTTCGCGGGAAAGCTCGACGGACAGCTTAGCCAATGCATTATTGTTTTATTACAATACTACAGGTGTTAATGCGACCGTTCATTTGGTTAATCGTCTTGATCGAGATACGTCAGGGTTATTATTAGTTGCTAAACACCGCCATATTCATCATCTATTATCTGAGCAACAGAAGGCTGGAAGTTTGAAAAGGGCATATGAAGCGATCGTACACGGAAAATTGGATGTGAATTCTGGGACGATTGATGCCCCGATCGGCAGGAAGGACGATAGTATTATTGAGCGCCAAGTGCGGCAGGATGGACAAAGAGCGGTTACTCATTTTCGCGTTATTCAAGAGCTTGGTGAGTGGACGCATGTGGGTTTGCAGCTAGAGACGGGACGTACCCATCAGATTCGCGTCCATCTTTCTCATATAGGTCATCCGATTGTAGGTGATGATCTGTATGGGGGGAAGAAATCAGATATAAGCAGGCAAGCACTCCATTGCCGGGAACTATCATTTTGGCATCCAATGGATAAAAAAGAGTTAGTCTTTCGAGCAAAAGTACCTGTGGATATGAGGGGATTATTGGAAAAAGCGACCTTGTGAGGTCGCTTTTTGTGTAGGGGGAGGATGTGATCCTGTTTACCGAAGAAAGGAAACAGAGTGGTAACGCAAGACCTTGAATCTTGCCCGATCGTCGAGAAATCTGGATAAAGTGGTAACGCAAGCGTGAGAATCGTACCCGATCAATCGCCGAGGAATCCGAACAAAAGGGAAACGTAAGACTCAGTTTTGAGCACGCTCCCAAGTTCTAATCCAACACCACCTACCCAAACTCCCGAAACTTCTCCTCAACAAGAGGCATCGTAGAAGGCACAGATACAGTCTCCATTTCAGGATACCTTAACGCAGTTAGACTACCGCCAAACACACAACCGGTATCGATATTTAATGTATGATTTACCCGTCTCGGTTCTCTCACTGGTGTATGCCCATAGACTATCCACGAAGACCCCTTATAGTCCTTAGCCCAATCACGTCTTTCCGGGGTTCCATCAGGGTTGTTCTTTCCCGTAATATCTCCATATAACACAAAGGTTTTTACTTTTTTATCATTGCGACCGATGTAATCCTCCCGAATCCCAGCGTGAGCTATCACTAACTTTCCTCCATCTAACCTCTCGTACAAGGGGGCGGCGTCGTACAATTCAATAAACTGATTACTGATTGACTCTTGTTCCTTTTTGGACAACGCCTCATATTCTTCAACGGTTGTTTCTAAGCCATGTGTGGTTTGAACCTTATTCCCAATAAAAAATCGATACAGTTTATTGCAGTGGTTGCCCGGCACGTAGTATGCCTTCTTTGCTTGGACGACAAGCTGATACACTGTATCAATCACCTTCAAGGACTCAGAACCTCGGTCTGTTAAGTCACCGACAAAGGCTAATGTACGTTCATTATGTAGCGGAATTCCGCTTTCCCAGGAATAACCTAGCTTTGTTGTTAATTCTTTAAACTCCTGAAAGCATCCATGTATGTCACCAATTACATCAATTTTCATCCTAAGCACCTTCCTAAAAATGCATTCTCTGCCCTTTTGTGCCGAATATATATTATATTCACAAGGTATAAACGTAAAAAAATCACGCCACTCTCACTATTATAAGGAAAACGGCGTGATTTTATTTCATTATGTTAAAGTTAATCAAACATGAATTTCTTTGTTCTAGAACGAACATTTAGTACAATCCCGATTGCGATCATATAGGTTGCTAGGGAACTACCCCCGTAACTAATGAATGGCAATGGAAGACCTGTGATTGGGAGAATTCCAACTGTCATTCCAATGTTTTGGAATACTTGGAAGGTGATCATTCCAATTACACCTGCACATAGATAACTGCCGAATGGGTCATGGCTTTCTAATGCTATATGAATCATTCGATAGATTAATAAGAAGAATAAAGAAATAATAATACTTGTTCCAACAAATCCAAATTGCTCTGCCACTACGGCGAAAATAAAATCGGTGTGACCTTCTGGAATCGTAACCTCAGATTCCTGGAATCCTTTACCGTGCAGTTGGCCAGAACCGATTGCAAGTAGGGAACGAACTAATTGGTGCCCCTCATTACCAGCAGTTTCAAAAGGAGCAAGCCAACCATAAAATCGACTCATCTGATAGTCTTGTATAATGTATTTAAAGAAAAACTCAGGAAAGTTGAAGTATAGAAAAACGCCAACAGAAACTGTAAAAACAGCTGTAAATACGGCTGCAAAAATAATTCTCCATTTAATACCAGCGACAAGGATCATGGTTGCAATGATAGACATAAAAACCATGGTCATTCCCATATCCGGCTGTTTCACCAAGAAAACGATAGGTGGTGCGGCTGCTAATAAAATCTTACCGATAAGAAGTAAATCATCTTTAACTGCATTTATCGGGTAGTTTTCCCGGTGGTCAACAATGATTTTACTTAAGACTATAATTAAGATAATCTTCATTAATTCTGAAGGCTGGAAATTCCCTAGTCCAGGAAAGGAGTACCAGCTTGTTGCCCCTTTGATTGTAACAGCAAATGGGACACTAATATATTTTTCTAAAAATAGACCTAATAATAAAAACATCCCGAATCCATATAAATACCAGGAAATCATTTTAAATCGATCAAAATCGATAACCATTGTTCCAATAATCGCTACAATTCCTATTACATACCATTGAAGTTGTTGTGCAGCGAAATTGATATTTTTAAGCTTTTCCGGTAAAAAGGGTTGTGCACTTTGGATTGCAATGGCGCTAACGATAGCCATTAGAAATAATATAAACAACAATGTATAATCAATTTTTTGTGGAGTATTTTCTTTATTCATGGATAAAAAAATCCTTTCTAATCTGGCACGAGTTTTATATTATAGAAAACAGGGTATAATTCAATATCCACTTTATCATAAATATCCAATTTTATCTTAGCTTATTTTTGATTGATTGCAAATCTTTACATAGCAGTTCACTAAATAAAAAATGATATACATATAGCCACAAAAAGTAAATGGTCGTATGTTACATTTCTGAAAATGTATGTAATTTTTTTGTATTTTCAGTTGTAAGGGGGGGAGCAACATGTTACAACAAGAGGTAAATGAAAAAGAGCAGCAGCAATTAGAAAATGAACAATTGCTTACAGCTCTTGAAAATGAGAATATTGACCAGTTCCGGACCGTATTTTTAGATATACACCCATATGAAAGAGCAAAATTCTACGCGAAATTACCAAAAGATGCTAGAATGCACGTATATCTTTTTTTGTCTCCTTCGGAAATGGCGGAGGTTTTTGAGAACCTTGAAATAGATGAGAATGAATATGAAGAGCTTCTATCTGAGATGGATCCAACCTTTGTTGCAGATATGCTTTCTCAAATGTATGCGGACGATGCTGTTGACGTATTAAATGAATTAGATAAAGAACAGGTCGCAAGCTACTTAACAATCATGGATGATGAAGCTGCAGGGGAAATTAAACAACTCCTTCATTATGAGGAATATACTGCCGGTAGTATCATGACTACTGAATTTGTCGCGATACATGCCAATCAAACGGTAAAATCAGCAATGTATATTTTGAAAAAGGAAGCTCCTCGTGCTGAAACGATTTATTATATTTATGTAATAGATGAGGAAAAGCATCTTGTAGGTGTTATTTCTATTCGAGATTTACTTGTAACTGATGATGACACAATGATTAGTGAAATTATGAATGACCGAGTTGTCTCCGTGTCTGTTAGTGAAGATCAGGAAGAAGTTGCACGGAGGATGAAAGACTATAATTTCTTAGCTGTTCCGGTAGTTGACTTTCAAAACCATTTATTGGGGATAATTACAGTAGATGATATTATCGATGTTATGGATGAAGAAGCATCTGATGATTACTCAAAACTTGCGGGGATATCAGATGTTGATTCTGCAGATAAAAATATTTTCACATCAGCAAAAAAGAGATTGCCTTGGCTTATTATCTTGTCTTTCCTTGGAATGCTAACAGCAAGCTTAATTGGGCGATTTGAAGCAACACTTGATCAGGTTGCAATATTAGCTGTCTTCATTCCGTTAATTGCTGGTATGGCAGGTAATACCGGAACACAAGCCTTGGCTGTTGCTGTCCGTAGAATAGCGATTGGTGAAGATGAGGATGAAAATAAATGGTTATTGATCATAAGAGAAGCCGGGACAGGAGTTATAACGGGTGCTGTTTGTGGAACGGTAATAATGTTTATTGTTTATTTTTGGCAAGAAAACCTCTATCTTGGATTACTTGTTGGTTTGTCAATATTTGTTACATTGATAGTCGCGACTCTTGCAGGTGCACTTGTACCATTACTTATGCATCGGTTAAATGTTGACCCGGCGGTTGCGTCAGGGCCTTTTATCACCACAATCAATGATATTATCAGTATTTTAATTTATTTCGGGTTAGCAACTTTCTTTATGAGTTATTTAGTTTAATTTTATCTTATTCTTATTCACAAGGGGGTAAAGTATGGAACATGGTGCTTCATTAACTTCGTTAGTTATCGTGATGGTGGTTGCCTTTTTGACACCACTGTTATTACATAGGTTTAAATTACGGGCAATACCTGTCGTTGTAGCTGAAATTATCATGGGGATTATTATTGGAAAAAGTGGTTTCGATGTTGTCGAACCTGATATGTGGCTTGAAACATTATCTACACTAGGATTTATCTTTTTAATGTTTTTAAGTGGAGTTGAGATTGACTTTACTGCTTTTGCAGGAGGGAAGAAGCGACAAAAGCTTCCTAATGGCAAAAAGGCTCCAAATACTTTCTTAGTTTCGGTAATTGTTTTTGCAGGAATATTTATTTTATCACTACTATTATCATATATGTTTGTGTGGACTGGGTTTACGGATAATGCATTTTTAATGACATTAATCATTTCCACTATCTCTTTAGGAGTTGTCGTACCAACTCTGAAGGATGCCCAAATCATGAAAACAAATATCGGTCAGATTATTTTATTAGTCGCAGTAGTGGCTGACCTGGTGACAATGATTTTACTTGCTGTTTTTGCTTCGATTTATGGTGGCGGAGAGAGCAATATGTGGTTATTGTTAATCCTTTTTGGTGCAGGTGTACTCCTCTATTTTGTTGGGAAAAGATTCCAAAATCGTTCCTTCCTAGAAACGATGTCAAAGGGAACAATCCAAATTGGAACAAGAGCCATTTTTGCGTTAATTATGATTTTAGTTGCTCTTTCTGAGACAATTGGTGCAGAAAATATTTTAGGAGCATTTTTAGCGGGTGTCTTAGTATCATTGTTATCTCCAAACCATGAAATGGTGCAAAAGCTTGATTCATTTGGTTATGGATTTTTAATTCCAATCTTTTTTGTAATGATTGGGGTCGAACTTGATTTATGGGCACTCTTCCAAGATCCGAAGATTCTATTGCTCATTCCCTTGTTATTTATAGCATTAGTCGTTTCAAAAATGCTACCGATTCTTTATATTAAGCGGTGGTATGATTGGAGAACAACGATTGGAGCAGGTGCGTTATTAACATCAACGTTATCCCTTGTTATTGCTGCTGCAACTGTTGGGGAGAAGATGGGGATCATTGATGATAGAATGTCAGGTGCCTTAATCTTGGTTGCTGTTATTGCAAGTATTGTTTCACCTATTGGGTTTAAAAAGCTTTTTCCAAAGCAAGTGGTCGAAGAACCGGTTATCCGTGTTGCATTTATTGGTGCAAACCAGATGACCTTACCAGTAACACGAGAATTGAATTCGAAACTATATGATACGACACTTTATCATACTGTGCAGGATAAAATTGATAAAAGACATTCTGATTCACTGTTTGATATCGTTGAACTTTCCGATTATTCGATAGACACACTAAAAGATTCCGATGTATTTGATGTGGATATCTTAGTGATAACATCGGGATCTGATGAGATGAATGCCGAAATTGCAAAATTCGCGAAGGAAAATGGAGTAGATCGTGTAATTGCAAGAATTGAATCAGGCGAGCTTGGTGATGAGCTAAAAGACCTTAATATAGATGTCTTCTCATTACTAATGTCCACCAATACATTACTCCGTGCGTTAATCGAGGCGCCTAGTATCATGACGATCTTGACTAATCAGGAGCAGTCCTTGTACCAGATTGAAATGAACAATAGTCTTTATGATGGCACAATGCTACGGAATTTCCCGTTTACTGGGGATGTTATATTTGTTCGAATTTTTAGAGGCAAAGACTCAATCGTTCCACATGGTGACACTGAACTTCAGCTTGGGGATCGTTTAATTGTAACAGGCTCGAGGGAGTATGTTGATGAGTTAAGAGTGGATTTAGAATTCTAAATTGAAAGAGGGCAACCAAGCATTTTGGTCGCCCTCTTTTTTTAACCTACGATATTATAACCTGAATCTACATAAATAACTTCACCAGTTACTCCACGTGAAAGGTTACTTAACATAGCGATGGACATGTTTCCAACATCCTCTTTTGTAACGTTTCTCTTTAGTGGAGCTTTTTCTTCAATCATTTTCATAATATCATTGAAGCCCGGTACTCCTTTGGCAGCTAATGTTCTAATTGGACCAGCTGAAATTGCGTTGACTCTGATCCCATCTTTTCCAAGGTCAAATGTAAGGTATCTTACACACGCTTCAAGTGCAGCTTTTGCAACTCCCATTACGTTATATCCTGGCAAAGCACGTACAGCACCAAGGTAGGACATCGTTATGATTGAAGCGTCTTCTGCTAAATATGGTCGTGCTGCTTTTGCTGCAGCCACTAAGGAATATGCACTTGTATCTTGTGCAAATGCATATCCATCACGGGATGTCTCGATAAAATCACCCTTTAAGTCATCTGCATTTGCAAACGCAACAGAGTGAACTAATCCGTGAATGGTTCCTACTTTTTCACCCATTTCATTAAACGCTTGAGTGAGGCTTTCGTCACTGTTCACATCGCATCTAACAATCATTTCTGCAGGATAATTGTATTTCTCTAATAATTTTTCAAGCTTTTCACGAGAACGATCTAGACGGTATGTATAAATTACTTTTGCTCCAGCTTTATATAGGGATTCTGCAACGCCCCAAGCAATACTTCTTTCATTGGCTACACCCATTACAACAATATTTTTACCTTCTAATTGAATTAAATCTTCCATAGTTACCTCCATAACAGCATCAAGAATGTTATTTCTTTATTTATTATACCTAGTTTTAGTATCTCATACTAATCATATCATTTTTTAGTAATTAACCCAATAGTAGTGTTAATGTAAATTTTAAAATAGGTCATAAATAAATTATAAGGTGATGGATAAGCTAACTATGTGCTTAACAAAGGAGTGCACATTACATGGATAAAATCTCAACTATTTTAAGGAGGGCAACAATGGGAATCTTAAGTGGAAATCCAAAAGAAGAGCCTTTACATTACGGCGAGGTTTTTGATCTTTGGTCTTCAGTACTAGCTGGAAATGCGATGATTTCAGGTTATCAAACCTTGATTAACCATGCTGGCGATGATGATCTAAAAAAAATATTAGCTGAAGCCATCAATCTTGGCAAGCAAGAAACGAAACAGGTGGAGGAATTATTGAAAGAAAATGGTATTGGATTACCACCAGCCTCACCAGAGCCACCTGAAGCTTGTTTAGAAGACATTCCTGTAGGTGCAAGAGTTCCGGACCCAGCAATTGCAGCTACACTTTCAACGGATATAGCAGCCAGTTTAGTAGTATGTAGTCAGGTAATTGGTAAATCAATTAGAGAAGATGTTGCGATGATGTATGGCCAATTCCATAATCAGAAAGCTGCGTTAGGTGCGAAAGTACTTCGTTTAAATAAAGAAAAAGGCTGGCTTATTCCGCCACCGTTACATCTCCATAAACAAGGTGATTGTTAATTTTCTTAGGACTAGAATAAAAATGACTAGCAGAGTGATTCTTATGAATAGCTCTGCTTATTTATATTAACTTGGAAAACTCTTTGCTTTAGGTCTATTTCAATAAATTTTTGGACATGTATTCCAACTGCTTGTCATAAAATTTACAAGTTGACCTAAAGCGTATAGAGGTGATGTATTTGAGTGTTGGTATTTTAGTAAGTTACATAATTTTAGGTTTCACATTAGCAGCTCCAATCGGGCCAGTAAACTCTGCACGACTTGATAAAGGAATTAAGAATGGGTTCTGGCATGCTTGGATTGTGGGTGTAGGTTCGATGATGGCAGATGGAGTTTTTATGTTAATGGTTTATTTAGGAATGGTTCAATTTTTAGATATTCCTGTTGTACAAATTTTTCTTTGGTTATTTGGAGGCTTTATCCTTATTTATTCTGGGTTTGAGAGCATTAAGAATGCAAATACGATTTCGTTAACATACCAGAGAGCAAAGGACTCCTTATTTAAATGTTTTTTGACTGGTTTTATCTTATCGATTTCTAGCCCGCTCTCCATTCTTTTTTGGTTGGGGATTTATGGATCTGTGTTGGCGAAAACGGCTCAAACAAATGGAACAGAGTTACTTTTGATTTATAGCAGTATGATCTTCCTTGGGCTAACTTTTTGGGACATCCTTGTTGCGGCCCTTACTACAGGTTTTAGAAAACTGTTAAATGTAAAAACCCTAATTGCAATCTCTGTAATTTCAGGAGCATCCTTGATTTTATTTGGCGTTTATTTTAGTTATCAAGGAATTAAAGCTCTATTTTAACGGTAATAATATTTGGTACCGGCTGCAATGGGACAAGACCTAATTCAAAATAACTGATAAAAAACCCACTTTTTAGTGGGTTTTTTTAACCTAGCGTTCAATTAGCCTTTATGCATAGTAAGAGATGTTTAAGGATAGGTTAATCTTGATATAAATATTAGAATTCCGAAGGAGATAGGAGAAATGCAAAAAACGGAGAAATGGGGAGTGCTCTCACTAGCATCCATCCCATTAGTCATGACCTTAGGTAATTCTATGCTTATTCCCATTTTACCAATAATGGAAAAAGAAATTGATATTACACCATTTCAATCCAGTTTAATTATAACGATCTATTCAGTTGTAGCCATCATTTTAATCCCAATCGCAGGTTTTCTTTCTGATCGAATCGGAAGGAAAAAAGTCATTATCCCAAGTTTAATAATCGCAGGGATAGGGGGATTAATTTCTGGATTGGCTTCCTGGCTATTTGAAAGTCCATATTTGATCATTTTAATCGGAAGGTTTTTACAAGGGGTTGGAGCTGCTGGTGCTTCCCCAATTGTTTTACCGCTAGTAGGTGATATGTGCAAAAGTGAGAAAGATGTGAATACAGGGCTAGGATTGATTGAAACATCAAACACGTTCGGGAAGGTACTAAGTCCGATTTTAGGTGCGGTTCTAGCTGCTTTGATTTGGTATATGCCTTTTTTTGCTTTTCCCATTTTTTGCTTAATTTCAATTCTTTTAATTCACTTTCTTGTTAAAACTCCAAAGGATAATGAAGTGGATACATCAAGCTTTTCTTTTTTTCTGAAGAAAATCAAACGCACCCTAAAGGAAGAGGGGCGTTGGTTGATTTCTATCTTTATCGTGGGAGCAATCTGTTTTTATATTCTTTTTGGTATGCTTTTCTTTTTATCGTCCATTTTGGAGGATAAGTACGGTATTGATGGAATTATAAAAGGTCTCATCCTGGCAATTCCACTCGGTGCACTTTGCTTATCTTCATTTATCACTGGAAAGAAGCTTGGTGATGATAAAAATACAATCAAATGGATTATTTTTTCGGGAATTTTTGCAGCTACTATAGCCGTTTTTGGAATTTGTTACACGGAAAATCTGTACATTTTTATAGCTGCTCTTGTCATCTGTGGGATTGGTATCGGAGTCGCTCTTCCAAGCTTGGATGCACTCATTACGAATGGAACTAAAAAAGAAGAAAGAGGTACAATTACTTCTATTTACAGTAGTGCTCGCTTTATTGGAGTAGCTGTTGGGCCACCTGTATTTGCAATATTAATGAAGCTTTCACATGATGTATTATTTTTTTCGGTAGCTGGCATTTCGGCTGTCGCAACCATTCTTGTCTTATTCTTTATTAAACCGCCTAAGCGGGTTCGAACAGATTCTTTATTCCAAAAGGTAAAGAGGTAGAGGAAATATGGCAAAGAAAAAAAGTGAGAAAAAAATTAAATGGTGGCAGCTTTCCCTTTTTGGGGTTGGATGTACAATAGGAACAGGTTTTTTTCTAGGGTCCAGCATTGCGATTCGAACAGCTGGCCCCTCTGTATTGATTCTATTTATTATCGCTGCAATCGGAACTTATTTTGTCTATGATGGGTTAGCTAAACTTACTGCAAAAAAAGCAGAAAAAGGGGCGTTTCGTACTTACGCAAAACAAGCATTCGGAAGATGGGCGGGCTTTAGTATAGGCTGGATTTACTGGAGTGCCGAAATGCTTATCATGGGAAGTCAGCTTACTGCATTGTCTATTTTTACTAAGTTTTGGTTTCCTGGAACCCCTTTATGGGTCTTTGCTGCCATCTATGGTGTGTTAGGTTTAGCTGTATTGTTGATTGGTACAAGTGGGATTAACAAATTAGAGAATGTCTTTGCTCTCATCAAAATCTCTGCAATCCTTATGTTCATTGTAATTGCGGTATTAGCAGTAACAGGTGCTATCGATGGAACCCGAGATCCACAAATGCCAGCTGAATACTTCCCGAAAGGAATAATGGGGCTTTGGTCTGCGTTAATTTTTGCGTTTTATGCTTTCGGTGGGATTGAGGTAATGGGGTTAATGGCAACCCAGCTAAAGAACAAGAGTGAAGCACCAAAGGCTGGAAAGGTTATGATTCTCCTCCTTACTACTATCTATTTGGCTTCCGTTGGACTCGCGGTGATGCTCGTATCGTGGAAGGTGTTTACAGGTGAAGAAAGTACATTTGTAGTTGCACTAGATAATTACAATATCCCATTAGTTGCTGATATTTTTAATGGGGCCTTGATTATTGGTGGGTTCTCCACAATGGTTGCTGCTCTTTATGGAGTAACGAGTATTTTAGTTAACTTGTCTGAGGATGGAGATGCTCCAAAAATCTTTTCAAAAAAAGGTAAATTAAAGGTACCGTTACCTGCATTTATTTTAACAGCATCCGGCCTACTTACTTCCATTATCTTTTCGCTTTTAATGCCTGATAGTATTTACGAATATGTAACCACAGGAGCAGGGCTCATGCTCTTATACAATTGGTTATTTATCCTTCTGTCTGCAAATCGACTATTAAAGCCTGGATTTGTTGGGAAAATGAAATATTATCTTGGAGTGCTATTTATTTTACTTGCTGTTAGTGGAACATTGTTTAGTAAAGAAATTCGTCCAGGCTTCTTTATAAGTCTCGGGTTTATCGTAATTATCTTTATAGTTGCTTTCATCAAAAATAAAGGTAGTAAAAAGAAAGAGTCCAAGGGCATGGATACATTATTTGAAAAACTTCAAAAAACTTAATGACTTAGCAAAAGCTTTATACCTTGGATACCAAAATAAATACCGAAGCCAACAAGAGATAGCCCAGAGACAATGGAAATGAGTGCCAATAGACGTGAGGTTAAGATCCTCCGAAAACCGCTTGATACTGTTGCCATTGTTATATCCCATAGCAGTAGTCCACAAAAAATGGCTGCACTATAGAGGATTAGTTCGCTACTGGTTGAAGTGGAAGCTGTTTTGGCCAATACAGAGCCATAAATCCCTAACCAGAATAAAATAGTGAGCGGATTTGTTATCGACATGATAAACCCGGAGAGAAAGGCTTTAAAAGCAGGCTCCTGCTTTCTGGAATTCTCCATCTTAATTTGTCCGGCACTTAACATGCTTTCAATACCGGTATAAAGCAATACAAAACAACCAAAAAGCCAAAGAAACGTTTGGATAAATGGGGTATTGATGAAGGATACAAGACCTAAGTAAACAATTAGCATATATACTCCATCTGCGAGTACTGCACCAACACCAACGAGCCAGGCATGAAGGAAGCCGTATTTGATACCTCTGTCTAATTGTGCAGCATTAACGGGACCAATGGGTGCTGCAAGGCTGAGACCTAATAGAACATAACTGAAAAGAACGCCCATTTTATATACACCTCTTAAAAAGACTTGTCTTAGGAATTGTATTCAAGAGGGAGAGCTTGTATCACTTTTTTTAAAGGAGAAGATGATAGATAATGGATAATTTATTAGATCTATTTGTGCAGTCTGTTGATGAAGCTCAACTTGCGGTAATTGAGTCACAAGGAAATGGTGACATGGAGCGTTTTCAGCATGCTCAAAACCTAGTACAACAAGCAAAAGAACAATTGCGAGAGGTAGAAAATTCAGGTGGAACAGAAGATCTGGCGTACATACGCGCAAAGGCGCTGCTTCGGAGGCTGGAAGAAACACAACGTGCAAACGAAGCAATTAATAAATTTTAAGTGCTTGGAAACCCAGTGGTTTCATACGAAATTTAAATTTAGCAGAATTTTGGTACTCATAAAAAATGCTAGGCTACTCAAAAAAATGAGTAGCTTTTTTCTATTATTTCAGGCAGCCTCCCTTATAAATCTCCCTTTTTAATGCACGCAGATAAATAATAGATGGAATATGTATTGGAAGTCGGAATTAGTACAAACATCCCAAACATAATCATATAAAAAGGAAGGTTAATATAAAAGGAGGGGCAGCTATGGCTGATCCAATTGTATCGAGACAGTTAGATGAAATAAAATTTTGGTCTAGGATCATGAAAGAACATGCTTTGTTTTTGAGTTTGGGTTTTACGTATGAACAACAGCAATTAATTGATGAGGCAAATAATTTTATCACTCTTTTTGAAAGAATTGAGGAAAAACAAGCTCGGTTTTCAGTTAATTCGGATTTACGACAAATCCAGGCGTTTAACAGTGAAGTATACCAAGCGGCAGCTGCGATTTGGGCTTATAAAAGAAAGGTATTAGGGCTAATATTACGGTGCGAGATTACGACAACAAACAATTATCCTTTGCTAGTTGACCACACCAGTAGAGAAGCAGCTTACTTTGCCAATAGATTAAAGGAATTGAATCAAGGTATACTTGCTCCAAAACCAGAAGCAATCATAGAAGAGAACGTATTCTTCCTTAGAATTATGGCAGACCACGCGAAATTTATCGGCCATTTATTAGACCCTTCGGAAAGAAAACTCGTCGAACAAGCTAGAGAGTTTAGTCATGACTTTGATCAATTGTTATTTCAAGCAGTTGATTTAGAATCAATGCGACCACAGTCTGAAACAAAACCAATATTAGGTCAGTTCTTAGATCAAAATAGGGTGTCTGTTGCATCATTAAGGGACTTTAAGAAAACAGCTAGGGAGTTAATCGAGGCTTGCCGGATTAAAAGTAATATTCATCCACTCTTAGCTGATCACACATTTAGAGAGGCCGAGAGATTTCTAGAAATAATTGATTTATTTGAAGCAACTTTACAAAGGTAAGGTCTTACCTTTAGCGATAAATGCTTATATATAAAAACACAGATCAAAGCCAAAGTCATTTTGACTTTGGCTTTGATCATTTTATTTTTACGATTTTTTTAAGGGCGTACTACGCGGTTTGTGAGAACACTTAGCGCATCCTTTACTTTGTTTGCAAAATCTAATGGACGATCAATAGAAAGGAAATGAATATACATGAGTCTTGGCTTTTCAAATAACCAGTGATTGTGTAAACCTGTAACATTAATACCATGTTGTCGAAGTTTACTTATGAATGGATTTATTTCTTCTTGTAGAATGACAGTTTCCCCTGAGCATAGTGCACGCCCATCTCTTGATACAGATTCAAAATTAAACATTTGCGGAAGGACGAGGAATGACCGAGTATTTCTTCCTAATATCGATGGCATTATATTCGTACGTGAACGCATGACCATACAATCTCCATCCTCTAAGGAATGCATTTCTCCATTTAAAATGTCATTGAATTGATCACAAAGGTCGACAAGCCTTTGATTTGTGTTTGGAATTTGAAGGTTTGGTCGAGAAGAATTTCGGGTTGGTCTGGATTTCAATACGCTAAGTGCGTCGCTTACCTTTCTTGCGAATGAAAGTGGCTGATCAATCGATTCAAAGTGAATATACATAAGACGTGGCCTTTCGAAAAGCCAGTGGTTGTGAAGAGCGGTAACTATAATATTGTGCGCTCTTAATTTAGTAATGAATGGGTTAACCTCCTCCTGTAGGATAACGGTTTCTCCTAAACATAATGCTCTCCCTTGATTATCCGTATTTTCAAAAGAATAGGCCTCAGGAATAAACATAAATGAATTTGCTTCACGTCCTTGAACAACTGGTTGAATCTCTGTTCTTGATCGAGTAGCAGTACAAATACCGTTAATAACAGCGGGAGTACAATTCAAGATTCTTGCGAATTCACGACATAGTTTTGATGGAGTCATGTCCATATGATCCAATAAAATCTCCTCCAATTTTTTAAATTGAACACTTATTGTCATCTTATGTGTAGTTAAATAACTTGATAGAGATATTTAACCAGAATAGAATAAAATAGTTTCCCGAGTGAACGTGTTATATTAGCTAGAGAAAATGGGCTACTAATAAGTCAAAAATACATTGTCCAACTGCAAAAATCCGCAAATGAATCAGGCTGTTTGTCCATAAGTTTTACGTCAACTTGAATAGGATATAGTAAGCCAAAAGAGAAAGGAGTGTAGAAAATGAATAGACCATGGTTTCCAAGTAGAGGTGGAGATAACGAAAGTGAAAGCCGTAGCCGTTCAAGAGCTGACAGCGACTCTAAAGCAAATGTAGACTTCGAGAGTGACAATGAATTACGAAATAGAACTGATGTAGAAAGTGACAATGAAAACAAACTTTCTGATAAAAACATTAACAAAGCGGAAGCAAAAGTTGTTGACAGCGGAAACTCAAAAGTAGATCTTGATATTAAAGTAGATTCTGATTCTAAAGCGAGAGCAAAAGCGAGAACTCGTGCGGACGCTGAATCAGATCAGGATCAAGAGCAAGATCAAGATCAAGACCAAGATGTGGACTTCTAAGAGTAACGGGGTATATGTTTTCTATATACCCCGTTTTTTAAAGATTTAAGAAGGGGGAGGGGAGTTATGAGATCTTGGTTAAATGATTTGTATGTATGGGAAAGATCTGATAATGAAAATAAGAATGATAATGATAATGATAATGATAATCGTATTAAAGACTCTAACATCACAGACACCGAAGCGGTGGTTAATAAAAGTGGAAATTCAGATGTTGATGTAAATGTCTCTGTTGACATTGATACCATGCCAATCGCACTTGCAATTTTAGTACAATCCCTCGTAAAAAAAGAAATAACAGATGAAGAGTTTGAAATAGCTACAAAAAAACTGTTTAATTTAACGGAAAACTATCATGAAAAGAAGAAGGAAAGAGAATCGAAGGTTAAATATTTTAATGATAATATATGGAGAAGGTGAGTGAACTTTCTCTATTACATACTGTTGAATCTAATATGGTATGTTTTTTATAAAAAGGGCCAACTCATTCAAAATAAATTTTTCAAAAAAAAGTACTCTTCGAATGGATGAAGAGTACTTTTCTATTTGCGTTGGGTTAATTTCTGGGGATTTGTCACACTCTTTGTGACAAATGCATATTATTACACTGAGAAGAGTGACTTATAGAATATCAATTTGCACTAGTAATGCGAGTAGGATTTGAAGTAATAATTGGATGTTGATTGCGATTTGATTGTCAGTAGTTTTTACATCGACATTTCTAGAATTTTCAATTACAGTCTTTTGGCGAGTGATTTGATTGATTTTAGCAGATTGTAATAGTTCTTGAGTCACTTGTTCTGCTTTTGTGTTATCAGCAATTGAGATATTAATCAATACTACAATTGCAGCTTGAAGTGCAGCTTGAAGTGAAATCGCCGCTTTATTGTCAGTAGTATTTACTGTAACATCGCATGAATCTTTAATAAAAATTAATTCCTCGGATAATTGAAGATTAGAGAACTTTTGAGTAGCCTCTTGTAGAATATCATCATCATCCTTAAAACAAGGATGACTTGACGTTGGATCTAATGCGGACCACCTTCTATCTTTTTCTTTATCATGCGTGTTGAACTTAAAAGTTTCTTGATTCATATTTATTTCCTCCTATATATTGTTTATTTCTTTTTACTTACCTCTTTTAAAGTTCCTTACATTTCTTACATCATTTGGTGTTTCTACTAAATTATTAACTGGATTAACATCATCTTCAGTGACTCTTCGTTGGGTATTATTTAAAAACTCTTGTGTCTGTTGTTGTAATTTTTGAATTGTATTTCGGATTTCTCGTTTTTGTTGACTTGTAAGATTCCGAGTAGTAGGACGAATCCCATTTTTTTGAAACACATTTTGAACAAGCATATTCATGAGCTTTTGTTGAGAATCGTTGAACATTTGTGGATCAAATCCCATTTATCAACCCTCCTTTAATTAGTGCACATTGTACTATATGCATTCGCCTCCTGATGTGTATGAGTAAAGAGTGGAATTTAAACAAAAGTCTTGAATGATATACAGAGTTTTTTTCAGATACTTTTTATTTTATTTTCATAGCATATGCTCACACAGATGCATATGGTGGGTATGAGGTGAGAGATATGGCTGAAAGTTACATTTTCGTTTTGTTTGTATGTAATTTTTTAGTGGCAGCATTTCTATATTTATATCTGTATAAGGATCGAAAGCTAATTGGATTTCAGTTAGGAATGAACATTGCAATCATTATCGGAGGAATGATGGCAATCGTTTCAGGGATTCTTCTAATTATCCAGTTTCCTTTTCATTACACAGAGGTTACCATAGCGTCTACCTTATTGGGGATGATTATTGGTGGAATATTTGGGGCAATGTTTGATTATCAGACATTTCTTACCGGCTTTACAAATGGTTTAATGATGGGAATCATGTCCCCGATGATTGGAGCGGTAATTGATAATCGCGATACATTTGTACTTTTAATGGAAGGTCTCTATATTGCTTCAATATGCTTAGTTATTATTTCAAGAAAAGGTTCATAATTGAGGTGACCATAGAATGAATTGGTTATTCCTGATTTGCTTATTATTGAACGTACTAATTGTGTATAACAGTTTTTTGACGATAAGGAAGAGAAGACTGAATTTTAGTGATCGGTTTGCAATGATTGTTGCGATGAGTTCATCCATGGTTTTCTCACTCGTAATAGGTATGTTATTTTCCTTCCTATTTCCGTTTACACTAACAACGATTTTATTTATTGCGGTTATTAGCGGTGGAATAATGGGTGTAATTTTTGGAACAATGATAAAATTCCATTCAGTTCTTGCTGGCTTCTTCGGGGGTACAAGCGGGGGATTAATGGGAGCAATGATTGGTGCAGTTGTCCAAGATCCAAGTTTGTGTGGACTGCCTTTTGATAGTGCTATGAATCTAGTAAAAAACATGGTCATTTTCAGTGTTTTTGGTACAATACTTGTTTTGGTATGTTTTAGATTACTTACTTATTCATTAAAGGTGTGAGAATTGAGGCATGATTTCGAGTAAAACAAAAATGAGTTTACTTGTGTTTATTATCGCAATCAGTTCATTTTTCCTATTTAAATTATGGGAAATTCAAAATCGTTTACCAATTATAAATAAAGTTGAAAATATACAACTAGAATCGGTATTAAACGAGGAATATACTATCGATAATAATAAAATTAAAGTGGTTGCATTTATATTTACAAATTGTCCGGATATTTGTCCAATGACAATGGTTGATTTAAATAAAATGCAAGCCATATTAAAAGAAGATGGATTATTTGGAGATCAGGTTGAGATCGTTACAATTACATTAGACCCTGAGTTTGATACGAAAGAAGTTTTACAAAAATATGCTTCAAATTTTGATGTGGATCCGAAAGGCTGGCACATATTAAGGGGAACACTATCCCAAACAAAAGAGGTTGCAGATCAATTCCAAATGCTATATAAAAAAGAAGAAAGTGGCTTCGTGACGCATAGTACGAATATGTATGTAGTCGACCAAGATAATAACATTAGATCTATCCATGACATGGCTGTGGGTGGAAAAGAGGTTAATATTGATGAAATATTAGAAAATATTAACCGACTGCTGGAAAGCTAATTAGAAAAGCACAGTCAATTATTAACTAGCTTTATTATATTTGTTGGGCACTCATCTTTGGTGAGTGCCTTTTCTATTAGATTACAACCTAACTATTCAAAAATTGAAGATTATGCGGAGGACAGACTCTACCCCGCTGTCATATATTGCATTAAATCAGATAAGGAGGTGGTGTGATTTGGCTCAAAAACCTAATAATCAAAGAAAATGTAAAAAACAATGTCGTAAAAGATTCCGTAGATGTCGTGCAAGATGTAAACGTAGAGACTAATTCTCAAATTAAGTAGAGAGTCCATCTAATCCCTGATTAACTCCCTCTTAATTTTCCTAATCAAACACACTCTAGCTAATACAATAGGAAGCCAAAGAGGGGGTTCCTCCGTAATTTCAGATGAAATGCGTATACAAATTCCGAAGAATTCTTTTTAATGATGGTCATGCTGGGGAGTAACTTCTTGAATCTCTTCCGCATTTTCAATATCACCGACAATAAGAACAACCGCTGGCATACTGTGCATCCCACGGGCAGTAACATGGGCAATTACATGATAGATTCCATCTTTAGTAAAGTTTTTCTTAATTGAATAATTACCATCATCACTATGAAAAGCTTCAATCATTTCATGATCTTCATTACCTTCTTCCCATATTTCAAACTTTACCTCATCTGCATCCGTTACAGCTTCATCTCCTTGAGTAACAAGAGCCTCAATCGTTACTTCTTCTCCTTGTTTTAAAGATTCAGGTGTTGTTACTACATCAACCTTAAGGGGGACCAAATCAACAGTATGATTATTATGAGTGGATGAATTACACCCCGATAGTATGAATAGGCCCAAGATAAAGATAAATATAAATTTTGTTTTTCTCATGAGATCAATCACTCCATTTCTCCTATTTTTCCTTATGCTTGAATTTCATGGTACTATCTTATTTCCAACTCACTAAACGGTACCAACTATAGAGATTTTCGTGTTTGTGTTAGATAGGCACATTCCTCAGTGTCCATACATACAAATAAAATTGGAATAAAGAAAAATGTATAAAGGAGAAATATGATGAATAGAAAGAACGTTCCTTCAGTAAAACAAAAACCCTTAATATATGTGTACCAGCCTCCAACTCTTAACCAACCAATAAAGATGCAAAGTACCTATGTAATAAGGGGAGTTAGCCAAAGAGAAGTACTTGATGAGGTTCCTGCAGAGGTCAATGAAGTGGCAGTGCCAAAGGAAAAGGCAACTGAAAACGTAGAAATTGAACCGCCTGAACGAAAACATGAAGTCCTGGAAGAACCAGCCCCTAGCATTAATAAGAGAAAGCGATTTAAAGATATGAAGATTGATGAAAAAATTTATTATCTCACTAATTTACCAAGGAATATTCCAAGCTTTATCTGTGAAATTGTGGGAAAAGGAAAAGTACTTCAAGGGGTAATTGTTTTTTCAAATGAAGAAATTGTAACTGTTCGTACTAACATTGATGGACAAAAAGAAGAAATAAAAATTGAAGATATTGAGAATATCAACATTATCGGATTTTAAAAAAATAGGACTGCCAAGATTACTAGGCAGTCCTGTTTTAATTAATCTTTTCCACCTTTTCTACTAAATTGACGAACAACTAAATCAGGTGATAAGCATTGGATTGCGCAGAAGCAGCTTAGGTCAACTTCGATGCAGAAATCAGTTCTTCTTAACTCCCTAACATCGCAAACATCACATTCTCCAGTTTCATTGTCACATACTTCACGGTCTGGTTCTAACACAGTTAATGTAGCACAGTTACCACGAAGATTTTCTACTCGGAAGAATGGGCTACGGAAGCAGTCGTTTCGTACTCCAACGTTACCAAAAGCACTGAACACATCACCTTTTTCAGTGTAAAGAAGGAAAGGAATTGTATCTCTGCCTGGTCTAACATCAGGATCTAATAAGTTTTGATAGCAGCTGGTGGCACATTTTTCTTCTACAGCTTCTTGAGCATCTAGGATAGCTTCAATTGCGTCAGATACGCAATTTCGGTTAGTAAGGCTCATAAAAATGTCATCTCCTTATTTTTAATTAGACTTTATCTAGTCTTTTATAGGGTATGAAGTAGACATATATAATGTATGGGCTATTGTCTATCTTTAAAAGAAAGGGCGTTTGCACAGAAATTAGGGGAATTTTCTTGTATCTGATACCGATTTTATGAAGTTGCATATCTTATGTAATAACGGGCTGTCATAAAGGAGGGAGAGTCAGATGACAGAAAATATTCGTCTTGATGAATATACAAAAAAATTACTTGAAGAAAGAAAAAAAGAAGTCATCAAACGAGATCCAATTAATGAAGAAAATATCGCAAAAGGGGCAGGGCTAACTTCCCCGACCAGTGCAGTTTCAACAGAAGAAACAAGAATTTTAATGGAACATATTATGCAAAAAAATTTATTCAATACTTCAAAGTCTCAACCCCACAGGAAAAAGATTTTAGTATTAAAAAAGTTTTTTAAAATGAAACGAAATCAACAAGTAGAGGTGTATTCAACAATAGGAAATCAAACGAAGCGTACAATTGGAAAAGTTGCTGCAATTGGAAGAGACTTCGTAATGATAACAAATTTAAAGGATCGTATATGGATTCCATATGTAGCAATCGATTCAGCAAATATTCCCTATGGAATACCTTCTTATTCAAATTCACACCAGCATTATATATATGATAATGATTTACGCACAAAATTGATAACAAATTTTGGAGCTACTGTCGCTTCAAGGGATACTCTTGTTCAGCAGTTTTATGAAGAGTCATTGCGAACCAGCTTAAAAACTTGGAAGGGTACCTGGGTAGAAGTACATTCAGGCAAAGAAACTATAACTGGGAAGATAGTTGAGACAAGTGATCAGTTTCTTACATTATCCATGTTGAACAAGAAAATTGAAATCCCAATGAAAGAAATCGTCTATATTGAAACACTTCGATTCTTACGGATATTAAAAAAACTATTCAAATGAAGTACCTAATTTATAAATTTACTAGTTTGATGACTTATACAACTAATGTTGCATAGGAATATATTACCAATAGTAACTTTAATCAAAGGGGGAAGTTCAATGAGAAATGGAAATGGCGAGGATTTATTTAGAGAATTAGCAGATATGATTGGTGAGGATATCCTCATTGTTACACAATCAACACAGCTCAATATTTTGGGTCAGACCTTTCGGCCAATCTTTTGTGGAACAATTGCAGAAGTAGAACTTGGTCATATCACCTTAGATCCGATAACAATAAAAATGGTCAATGCTCCATTTTTTCAATTTCCACTACCTTTAAGTATTCCGATTGAAAAAATTGTAGCTCTTACCACTGATTTTGATTGTGACACAGTATTCCCACTAACGTAAAAAAAGGAGGCAAATGTACAATGGCAAAAAATAAAAATAATCGACAATACAGGGAAGCAATTCGAGAAGTAAATGTCATGCGTGACCAAGCAATCGTTGATCATTTTAATGATGGTATTGGTCAGCGAGTCTTTATATTATACCCGGCCTTTCCATTTATGATTATTGGTACAATCTTAGATGTAATAGATGACCTTGTCGAGATTGATGTAGAAACCACACAAGTTGCCCAATTAGAGAATCGTATTTGGCACATTCACATTCATAATATTGAGGTGTTCTTCATTGAACGCGAAGATGGTCCAAGAATTCCAGAGTTACGAGAACTTCCATAAGAAAGGAGGGAAATGAATGAAACGTTCCTATCATGTCGTCGCAATTCCCATCAGAATCGTTGTGAATAACTTCGGCGAACATGATCCAAACGGAAATATGTATGTACTAAAAGAAAATGAAGAAAAAGTTAAAGATCTTGTTCGAAAAAATCCATTCACACCAGTAGACCTTGTACAGCCGCTCGTCATCCGTGCAAACGAAGGTGATGTTGTTGAAATATTATTTGAAAACAAATTACCCTTTGCAACAGGTATGCACTTCCAAGAGCTAGATTATATTGTATTAGATTCAGATGGCGCAGATGCTGGATTTAACCCAGATACAACTGTTCCACCTGGTAGTAAGATACTCTATCGATTGAATGCGACAAATGAAGGGATTGGTTATTTCTCAGATTTGGGTAATCCATCAAGCGGTGAAAATGGTTCTAATATACATGGTTTATTTGGAGCCCTAATTATCGAAAAACGTGGTTCTAGTTGGACAGATCCAGTTACAGGAGGCCAATTAAACAGTGGGGTTTATGCGGATATTCACAATCCATTATTACCATCGTTTCGTGAATATGCATGGATTTTCCATGATGAGCTTGAAGTCGACGACTTAACGGGAAATCGACCAATTAACCCGAGAACAAATCAAGATGCAGAATCTTTTCATGGAGTTAATTATCGCTTTGAACCTGAATACAATCGAGCCAGATTAATTGAGGAAGGGGTTGTCTGTCCTGATTGCGAAGGGGAAGAGGTACACCATGATTCTTGGGTGTTCGGAGACCCAGCAACACCAATACTCCGAGGGTATGTAGGAGATCCAGCTATGGTACGGTTGATTCATGGTGGAGTAAAGGAAACACATGTTTTTCACTACCACCTTCATCAATGGTTTAGCGATCCCCATAACCAAGATACAGAAATTTTAGATGCGCAAGCGATCAGCCCACAGTCACATTATAACATTCAACCACTATACGGCCTCGGAAGCCTTCAAGGTGCCTTTGGAGATGTAGTCATTCACTGTCATTTATATCCACATTTTGCCGGAGGGATGTGGGGGATGAATCGCATTTTTAATACGTTACAGGATGGAAGTCAATGCTATCCAAACGGTGTTCCAATTGCTGCACTTCAACCTCTACCAGATCGTCCTGCACCACCCAAACCAACAAAGAAGCGACCAGGATTTCCAAACTTTATTCCAGGTAAGGTTGGCTGTAAAGCTCCAAGACCACCTTTAGGGATTGTTGGTGGACGAGAAATGACAAAGCTTGAAAAAAATGCTGCAGTTCCAAATGCTAGACCTGGGGCTGTCTTTACAGACCCATGTTTAAGAAACCCGAATGTACTTGAATTTAATGTTTCCATGATTGAACTCCCTATTGTATATAATCGGCAAGGCTGGCATGACCCGAAAGGTCGGATCATGATACTTGATGAAGATATTGATGATGTTTGTTCTGGTAGAAAGGTACCAGAACCGCTTGTATTCCATACCCCGGCAAATACTTGTTTGCGTATAAACTTTACAAACCGTTTACCACATATGTTGGAAGGTGATGCTTTTCAGCTTGCAACCCGAACATATGAGGTTGGCCATCATATTCACTTTGTTAAATTTGATGTGCTTGTGGCAGATGGGGCAAATGTGGGATGGAATTATGATTCAGCTGTACTTCCGGGAGAAACAATACGTTATGAATATTTTGCCGATGTTGAATTAAAAGCGTGGTTTATTCATGACCACCTGTTTCCAAATACTCATCAACAGCATGGAATATTTGGATCAGGAGTAATCCATCCTCGTTTTACAGCTACTTTAGACTCTAAAACAGGTGAACCGACACGACGAGGAACAGAAGTGACAGCGGTGAACCCTCTTATCCCAGACTATCGGGACTATGTCATTTTTGCACAAGATTTTTCAATGCTCTTTGATAAAAATAGTAACCCAATCGAACCACCTCCATTCCCTGGTTCTGAAGAAGATCCAGGAGTATTTGGTGTTAACTATAAAAATGACCCGCTTCAATTTCGTTTAGGAAAAGATAATGACCCCGCTTATTCCTTTAGTTCGTTTGTTGGCGGTGACCCTGTAACACCAATATTCCGTGCATATGAAGGAGACTCAATCCGAATTCGACTCTTACAAGGTGCTCAAGAGGAATCACATAGTTTTAATGTTCATGGATTACGTTGGCCCTTAGAAAGAAGAGATCTAAACTCAAGAACAATAGCACAACATCATATTGGTTTATCGGAGTCATTTACATTTGAAACATTCATCCCACGATCTGGTGATTATTTGTGGACATTTGAAACAGAAGAGGATTTATGGCTTGGCCTGTGGGGGTTATTCCGAGCATTTGATCAAGAAGTAGACGACTTAATTCCACTACCAGATCGGGAACCACCACCAAGGCGTACTTCCCAAGCCTTACCTGAGTGTACTGGTAAACCGCCTGGACCACCCACTGAGCCTGATAGGATTTTGGAAATCGTTCCAGATGGTGCACCTATCCGTCGATATGATGTCGTAGCAATCCAAACACCAATTATTTACAACTCATTCGGGGATCATGATCCATTTGGAATTGTGTTTGCTTTAAAAGAGGATATGGCTGATATATTAGCAGGAAAGAAAAATCCAGAACCGCTCATTCTTCGTGGAAATCAAGGTGATTTAGTTGAGGTAACACTTACAAGTTACTTAGACTTTGATAAGTTTCCTTTTAAGGACGGAATCTACCCATATCCAAGAGTAAAGGTTCAAGCCTTTTATCCACCATCGCTTCGTATTTCTTTACATCCTCAGCTACTCGATTATGACGTAAGGGCATCGAGTGGTGAAACAGTTGGATTTAATCCTGATCAAACAGTTGGTCCAGGAGAATCTATTACCTATCGATGGTTTGTAGATGCAAACACAGGTATTAGTCCTTTATGGGATATGGCGGATATTCGTAATCATCGCTCACAAGGCGCCTTCGGTGCATTTATCGCTGAACCTCGTGGAACAAAATATCTTGACCCTTATACCCTAAAGCCAGTAAAAACAGGAAATAATGTGATTTTACGAAATTCATATTTACCGGATTTAAGGGAATTCGTCCTATTAATGCATGATGGTGTTAGATTACTAGATAAAGATAGACACTTAATCTTTGACCCTGTTGATGGTGTGCTATTACCACCACCTGATCCCGAAATTGAGGTGGATACGTATGACGAAGGCTCACGAGGTTTTAACTATCGTACGGAAAGACTGATTAACCGCTATAGAGCTCACCCCGATCTAGCTAATCTATTCAGCTCAGAAGTATTCGGTGATCCAGCAACTCCTGTATTTGAAGCATATGCTGGAGACCCAGTTACAGTAAGACTATGTGTACCAGCAGAAAGAAGAAGAGCCCATACCTTCCATATACACGGCCATCAATTTAGATTCGATCGGAAGGACATTGATTCTCGAATTGAATCCTTTGTAGGGTTTAATGTAATAGGAAACAAAAGGGATTTAGAACTCTTATATGGTGCAGGAGGTTTCCTTCAAGCTCCAGGAGACTATATGTATCGTGCTGGTAATATAAACTGGGATATTGAACAAGGTATGTGGGGATTAATCCGCGTCCATGGAAAAAAACAAAGGCATCTCCCAAAATTAGAAGTTAAATAAGTAGAAAATAGTTGGGGCTAATCAGCCCCTACTATTAAAAAAGGTGGTGAAAACGAAGTTGTCAAAAAAAAATAAGTCCAAAGACTTTTGTTGTTCAGAATTTGTACCGGCCAATGCCCCTGATGATTTTTGCATCCCCAAAAATTGCTGCCCAAACCGAATCAAGGAGCCAAAATTTCCTTCTCCAAATAGCTGTTTACCATTAGATATACTTCAAGAACTTAGAGCTAGCCAAGCTGCTGGAAACCAATTCCTCCTTGACTTAGCACTATCTGAACAAAGGGAACCAAGAGAAATATTTCAAAGGGTATTTGATGGATTAGTTGGCCAAAATGTAAGTGTTGAAATAGATTGTCCATTGCCAAATAATCCTGAAAGAAATACAGTTAGATCTGGAATTGTATTTCTTGTTGGATTTGATTTTGTTGTAATAAGAGACAAGAACAATCGAGAAATAATTGTTCCGTTTGAAAAGGTATTGAAAATTAAATTAAGTGAAGGTAGATTGGCAGAACCAGAGGGTGAGCAACTATTACTTGATATTGAACCTTGTCTAAGACGAGCATTAACATTCAACTTCGGCGAAAAGGTTGCTTCCTCTCCAGAGTTAATCCAAATTTTCTTTAGACTCAGGTTAACAATCTATATCCTCGTACTTGTAGGGAAAAAGGTGAAAATTAATATTGATGGTGAAAGTATGGTTGGTGAAATTTGTGAAATTCATAGAGAATCACTCACACTTAAAATGAAAGATAATCATCGTGAAATTCCACTAGCCAATGCTTGTTTTATCACTGTGCTTGATTAAAAAGGTTGCACCTAGGTGCAGCCTTTTATGTCAAATGGGCTTTTTAAGCAATAAATTAAGGAGGAAAAAGAATGAAACGATCCTATCATGTCGTCGCAATTCCTATTAGAATCGTTGTGAATAATTTCGGCGAACATGACCCCAATGGAAATATGTACGTCTTAAAAGAAAATGAACAAAAAGTGAAAGACCTAGTTCGTAAAAATCCATTTACTACAGTTGATCTTGTCCAACCACTTGTAATTCGTGCGAATGCTGGGGATGTTGTCGATATACTATTTGAAAATAAATTGCCATTTGCTACTGGAATGAATTTTCAGGATATTGATTATGATGTCCTCCAATCTGACGGAGCAGATGTTGGCTTTAATCCAGATACAACTGTTCCACCAGGTGGAAAGATTTTATACCGCTTGAAGGCATCACTTGAAGGAATTAGCTATTTTTCAGATTTGGGCAATCCGTCTAGTAGTGAAAATGGTTCAAATATTCATGGATTATTTGGTGCATTATTTGTTGAAAAACGAGGTTCATCTTGGACAGATCCGGTTACTGGTGGTCCATTAAATAGTGGGGTATATGCTGATATTCATAATCCTCTGTTACCTTCATTCCGAGAGTATGCATGGATTTTCCATGATGAGTTAGAAGTCGATGATTTAACAGGAAATCGACCCATTAACCCACGAACAAACCAAGATGCAGAATCATTCCATGGTGTTAACTATCGATTTGAGCCAGAATATAATCGCGCAAGGTTAATTGAAGAAGGAGTCGTTTGCCCGGAATGTGAGGGGGAAGAGGTGCATCATGATTCATGGGTATTTGGAGATCCGGCCACTCCAATTCTAAGGGGGTACGTCGGCGACCCAGCGACGATTCGTCTTGTTCACGGCGGAGTTAAGGAAACGCATGTTTTTCATTATCATGTTCATCAATGGTTTAGTGATCCAAACAGTCTTGAATCAGAAATATTGGATGCACAAGCAATAAGCCCACAGGCTCATTATAATATTCAGCCATTATACGGTCTCGGGAGTCTCCAAGGTGCTATTGGCGATGCTGTTATCCACTGTCATCTATATCCACATTTTGCGGGAGGAATGTGGGGAATGAACAGAATATACAATACATTACAGGATGGTACTCAATGCTATCCTAACGGTGTTCCAATTCCTGCACTTCAGCCATTACCAGACCGCCCTTCACCTCCAAGACCGACGAAGGAACGTCCAGGATTTCCAAACTTTATTCCAGGAAAGGTCGGTTGTAAAGCACCAAGACCACCGCTTGGAATTGTTGGAGGACGGGATTTAACAGAGCTTGAGGCAAATGCAGCAGTGCCAAATGCAAGACCAGGTGCTGTTTTTGCAGACCCATGCTTAGATAATCCTAATATATTAGAGTTTAATGTTTCTTATATTGAATTACCAATTGTATATAATCGACAGGGCTGGCATGATCCGAAAGGTCGAATTATTATTTTAGATGAAGACATTGATGATGTATGTTCAGGACGAAAAGAACCTGAACCGCTCGTATTTCATGCACCAGCGAATACATGTCTAAGAATTAATTTTACAAATCGTTTGCCACATGTCTTAGACGGTGATGCATTTCAACTTGTTACAAGAACGTATGAGACTGGGTTTCATATTCACTTTGTAAAATTTGATGTCCTTGTAGCTGATGGTGCAAACGTTGGCTGGAACTATGATTCGAGCGTACTTCCAGGAGAAACGGCTCGATATGAATATTTTGCTGATGTTGAATTAAAGGCATGGTTCTTCCATGATCATCTGTTTCCTAACACTCACCAGCAGCATGGTGTATTCGGTTCAGGGGTTGTACATCCACGTTTTACAACAGTGTTAGATTCCGTAACGGGGGAACCAACAAGACGAGGAACTGAAGTTACTGCAGTAAACCCACTTATCCCTGATTATCGAGATTATGTGATTTTTGCTCAGGATTTTGCACTCCTGTTTGACAGTAATGGTAATCCGATCGAACCTCCTCAATTCCCAGGTTCAGAAGATGACCCAGGTATCTTCGGTGTAAACTATAAAAATGATCCACTGCAATTTCGTTTGGGAAAAGATAATGACCCTGCCTATTCCTTTAGTTCTTTTGTATCAGGTGACCCTGTTACACCAATTTTCCGGGCATATGAAGGCGATCCAATCCGAATTCGTTTATTACAAGGTGCACAAGAGGAATCACACAGCTTTAATGTCCACGGATTACGTTGGCCTCAAGAACGGGCGGATTTAGATTCTAGGTTAGAATCCCAGCAGCATATCGGAATATCTGAGTCGTTTACGCTCGAAACATTTATACCAAGATCAGGCGACTATTTGTGGACATTTGAAACGGAAGAAGATTTATGGCTTGGTTTATGGGGATTATTCCGGGCGTTTGATCAGGAAGTGGATGATTTAATTCCATTACCAGACCGGGAGCCGCCGCCAAGGCGTACAGAACCATTACCTGAATGCAATGGTAAGCCACCAGGACCTCCTAAAGAGCCTGATAGGATATTGGATATCGTACCTGATGGAGCACCTATTCGTCGTTATCATGTCGTAGCATTTCAAACACCAATTATATATAATTCATATGGTGACCATGATCCTTTTGGTATAGTGTTTGCTCTCAAGGAGGATATGAACGATATTTTATCAGGTAAGAAAAACCCGGAACCTCTCATTCTCAGAGCGAACCAAAATGAATTAGTTGAGGTGACACTTACAAGTCTGCTGGACTTTGATAAGTTTCCCTTCAAAGACGGAATCTATCCGTATCCACGAGTAAAGGTACCAGCATTTTATCCGCCATCCCTTCGAATATCTTTGCATGCTCATCGACTTGATTATGATATAAAAACGTCTGGTGGAGAAACGGTCGGTTTTAACCCAGACCAAACGGTTGGGCCAGGTGAAACCATTACCTATCGCTGGTATACTGATTCACTAGTTGGCGTCACACCTATGTGGGATATGGCAGATATTCGGAATCATCGCTCACAAGGAGCATTCGGGGCATTTATTGTCGAGCCTCGTGGAACAGAATACCTTGATCCAAATACGTTAAAGCCAGTGCGTACCGGTGCTAACGTAATTTTACGGAACCCTTTATTGCCTGACATCCGGGAATTCGTCTTAATAATGCATGATGGTGTGCGGTTATTAGATAAATTTGATCAACTTATAGTAGATCCTCGTGATGGAATACTCTTACCGGGTGAAGATGAATTAGCTGAGGTTGAGGTCGACACGTACGATGAAGGTTCTCGTGGATTTAACTATCGAACAGAGAGGCTTATTAACCGATTCAATGCACATCCAGATTTAGCCGATTTATTTAGCTCAAAGGTTTTCGGTGATCCTGCAACGCCTGTATTTGAAGCATATCAGGGGGATCCGGTAACCGTTAGACTTGTCGTTCCAGCAGAGAGAAGAAGAGCGCATACGTTTCATATTCATGGACATTATTGGCGATTTGATGTGAAGGATATCGACTCAAACGTTCGATCTTTCGTTGGAGAGAATGTTATCGGTAACGCGAGGGATTTAGAAATATTTTATGGCGCAGGAGGCCTATTTCAATTATCAGGTGACTATATGTATCGCTCCGGTAACATTCTATGGGATATTGAACAAGGAATGTGGGGAATCATCCGTGTTCACGATAAGCTTCGAAAACACCTACCGCCGCTTAATAATTAATCTTAAGATAATCACAATTGTAAAAGGCTTGCATCTACGGTGCAAGCCTTTTAATAGTCAATCCATTTTATTTCCGAGAAAGGGATGATCATTCGGTTGTTGGAGGTGCTATTCTCTATTTGACATTCACACTTTGGAGTATTCAGAGGAGGCTCATTATTTTCAGGAACTTGTTTGCATGTTTCTATTTTAGGTTTCTTCCTTTGTGGTGCTCTTTTGTTAATATCACCATGAATAGAGATTGGACATAGTTGTATAGCACAAATCCAAGTTAAATCAATAACAATTTTTTCGATACACGAATCATGTGGCTTACATATGTTTAAGGGTTCAAAAATCACCTTATTGTAATCTTTATCAAGGTCAATTAATTTAAAGAGTGAGGTTTCAAAACAATTCTCTTTTCCTACGTTTCCAAATGCTTTGAAAGTGTTCCCTTCTTGATTAAAAATAATAGCTCCAATTATTTTATTTACCATTATTGGAAAGAGACCGTTTTTTTTATTTTTTTTAAAGTCAGCTAATAAATCTAATGCTTCTAATTGATTTTGCAGACGGCTCACCCCTTTCGAAAGATAGATACAAGCCCCTCCGAACTTCGCATAAAATCTTGATTTATAGTAGCTTATGAATCAACCTAATTTTTGCAAGGGACAATGGCCTATATTCAGCAATAAAAACACCAAATAATTATAGGCATTACCCTATTTCTTAAAAAAATAGTGTTTTGAATTAAACAATTTCAAGTTTGCTTTCATAACCTACAAAGGGAGGTTGTTCAAAGCTAAGGAGAGGTTTATGGATGATAGGAGTAATACTAGCAGTGGAACAGGTATGGCTAAGGGTCAATTGAAACTTATCGAGACAGGCGTCTTATATATTACTAATTACCAACCAGCATGTGTAACTTTAATTATTCGTCTCATTTACCAACTATAAAAACAAGAAAGGCTGAGAAGATGGAATCAAAACAATCTAGTGAGCATATTGTCTGGCATAAAGGGTCTATCACCAAAGAAGATCGACAATCGTTAAATAACCATAAAAGCTTTATCATTTGGTTCACTGGTCTTTCCGGATCAGGGAAATCAACACTTGCTAATGCAGTAGAAAAATTATTATATTCAGAAGGTATACGCTCATACTTGTTAGATGGGGATAATATTAGACATGGAATTAATAACAATCTTGGGTTTAGTGCAGAGGATCGGAAGGAGAATATTCGTAGAATTGCAGAAGTAGGAAAATTATTCGTTGATGCAGGAGTCGTAGTACTAGCGGCCGTTATTTCCCCATACGCTGAAGACAGGGCTAATGCGAGAAATATTTTCGAAGAAGATGAGTTTATTGAGGTTTACGTTAAATGCCCGTTGAACGAATGTGAGGCACGTGATCCCAAGGGACTCTATAAAAAGGCAAGAGCGGGCGAGATTCAGAACTTTACTGGAATTTCCCAACCATATGAAGAACCGGAGTCCCCCGAAATAGTGGTGGATACAGTTAATTCTTCTTTATCAGGGTCCTCAAACCAGGTATTTCAATTTATCAAAGGAAGACTAAACCTTAAATAAAACAAAGAGACACGGGATGATCCCGTGTCTCTTCGTTACTGGGGTGATTAATGGCGGCAGTTACATTCCACATCTGGTCCACAATCACAATCGTCCTTTAGTTCAACTGATTTAATTCCTTGAAACGGGACAATTAATGCTTTATCCCGGTTATTTTGTTTTCTCTTTTTTCTCTTATTTTGATTGTTTCGTTGGTGTTTGCGATTTTTTGGTTCTTTGTTGTCCTCACGATTTTCATTGTCCTCACGATTTTCATTGTTCTCATTTTTTTCCTGTTCGTCAGGTCTTTTTTGTTCAAGAACATTAACTTCAATAAAATCGGACCCCACGAAGCAGATATTTGCTAGAATTTTTTTTCCGCCTTCTAGGTCCAGATTTACCTTACAACCAATAAGTTGTCGTAAGCGGAAATTCAGTCCACCCTGTAATCCACCAAGTCGTAAGCGAAAATCATCGTCACAAATAAAACGATCACAGATAAAATCATGCCGGTGCTTGTTGCGACAGTCATCGCAATCACATTGATGGGAGCGGTGTTTGTTACGACAATGATCACAGTCACAATTATGGAAATTATCATGGTGGTGAAAATCACCATGTCTATGATGGTCAAAGTGATCAAAGTGGTCATTGTGATGGAATTGGCCACGTCTTATTTTACCACATTTATCACAATTAAAATGACTCATATTGTTCTAATCCTCCTTTAAAATATGATAATGATCTTCTTTTGATCGTCATCGTCTTTTCTATTAAGTTTGATAAGGCGATGTAAATCATTTAAATCTCGTAGATCTCGCAATTCGTCTAGGTCCAGGATTTCTCTAAAATGTTTTTTACGCAAGTCGTCAATTCGGTTATCCAACCGATTGTTTACATTTCGTTTTCGTAGTGGTGTCATTTTTCCACGTTTTCTACTAATATTACGATTACTAGCTGAATGGCGAATTTGGTTAAAATGACGTCGGTTTATATTTGTGGTATGAAACCTGTCTTCTTTATTTTCATCTCTAGAATTGGTGAAACGACCATGGTCATGTCTATGAATCTGGTCATTTTTCTCGCACTCACAGAAATCATGGTCATGTCTATGAAACCTGTCATTTTGCTTGCAATCGCAAAAATCATGATCGTGAGAGTGATTAAGGTTTTGACATCCACAAGAATGTTGATGATCAAAATCGTCTTCATGGCAATTACAATGTTCATCAAAAGGATGTGACAATTCATCTCCTCCTAAACTAATAGCTTTATATATTAGTTTATGTAGATGTAGGATTTGTGAAAGGTACAAATGCCTGAAGTGCGAACAAGAAATTTCTTGTTCGCACAACTTGAATTAGCAAAAGTGGTTGAAGTCATGGCGGAGTCCGCAAATTGGTCGACAATGGAATGGTCTACATAAAGAGCGACAATGATTGAAGTCGTGCTTGAAGCCACAATTACATTTCACCACAATCTCTTTCTTTCTGTTTCGATTTCTTTTTCTTTTGTTATTTGCCATCAGTTTCACCTCACTTTAAGGAAGTTATGATATTTTATGAGACTGAAATCTTTCATGCTTGTACGATTATCCATGTTGTCTAAAAATACATGCTTACCTAAAAAGCAAGCGATTTATAAAAGTTCCTCTTCAAATGATGAAAGCATAGAATATAACGAATGATGAATAAACAAGGAAATGAGGAATCGACATGTTTGAGGGGTGGTTACAGTTCGCTCTATTTGGTTTAGCAAGCTTTCGCTTAACACGCTTACTTGTCTTTGACAACATAACAGCATTTATCCGTAAGCCATTTATACATGAATATGAAGAGACTGATTCTGAAGGTATGACTACGAATTATGTTGAAATCAAGGGGAAAGGATTACGGGCATGGATAGGTGAATTAATTAGCTGTTATTGGTGTACAGGGATATGGAGTTCTGGATTCTTATATATGGGTTGGATATTATGGCCGATTGGTTCAGAATTTATTATTACGGTTTTAGCAATTGCTGGGCTTGCAGCATTAATCGAAACGATCAATACAAAATTACTAGATTAAAAGCCTAATTTTTGGTAAAAGTGAACGGAACGTAACGAAATAACATAAACTATGAATAAGAAGAACAATAAAAAACGGGAGGAATCGTTAATGAGAGATGAATATAAAAGCGAATTGAAAGCCTCAAATGACAAGCAGGAAACAGAAAAAAAAGCGGCAAAGAAGCGACGTGGTTGTGGGTGTGGGAAGAGAAGACGTTCTAACGAAAGGTAGGCTCTGCTAAGAGGGTCTACTTTTTTTTGCTAAATTAGCTTAGTTGTATACCTATATTCGAGGAAAATAGTTGTTTGTACCATACTTAATAGATAGTTTTCTCATAAACTACAAAAAACATGTATTTATTAAAAGGTGTAATACGCTCGTAGTCGCTAATTTGAAATGACTGGGGGAATTCTTGATCTTAATAATAAGGGTGAAACAACAACATGAAAAAGATACTTCTTTTAGGTGCTAATGGACAGCTTGGAACAGATATCCAATATATCTTCTCATTTTATCCCCAATACAAACTCATAAATATATATCGTAAAGATATTGATTTTGAAAAAGATGATATTTTCCAGTTTCTTAAGCAAATAGATTTTGACGTCCTTATAAATTGCACCTCATATCATAATACAGATGAATGTGAAGAATTTCCTTTAAAATCATTTATTGTGAATGGGGTAGCTGTTAGGGAAATGGCAAAGTTTTGTAATCTTCATGATAAATTATTCATTCATTTCTCAACGGATTATGTATTTGACGGTGGAAAAAACCAACCTTACGTAGAAGATGATTGTACAGTCCCGATAAATACGTACGGGATTAGTAAACTAGCGGGAGAACATTTTATTAAGAATTACCATAATAAATTTTTCATTTTTCGGGTGTCCTCTTTATTTGGTTTAGCTGGTCTAAGTGGAAAAGGGAATAATTTTATTGAAACGCTGATTCAGCTTGGAAAGCAAGGTAAGAAACTAACTGTGGTGGATGACCAAATAATGTCGCCGACCCACACATTGGAAATTGCGATTGTAATTGTAAAATTTCTCGAACAAAATATAAAGGATTTTGGGGTATACCATTGTTCAGGAGGTGGCCAGTGCAGTTGGTATGAATTTGCAGCGGAGATTTTTGAACAATTATATATGAATGTCAACGTTACTCCGGTACCTAGTACAACATATCAAACACGGGCCAAGAGACCATTATATAGTGTATTAGATAATTCTAAATTGAATAACGTTTATCAGATGAAACAATGGAGAAATTCTTTAACTGATTATTTAGTTAGAAAAGGGCATCTGTAATGTAGGCTGTTGTCAGTTTCCAACAGTCTGATTTTTTAAATAAAGTCTTCTGGCGATACTCCTAATTTTGTGGAACATGATACTTATGCAACTATGTTTCTTGCAAACTTGTAAGCTTTTTAGGCAAAGTTTAATTAGATAGGAAGTAGTAGAATTCCCATCTGATCAGGTAGAGCTTTCAAACGTACGAAGGATTTGTCCTCAAATAAAAAGGTTTAGTTCAATTGAAAGTAATATAACATAATTTTCTACTATTATTTATGTAATTACTTTTTTTCTCTTTTAACTACCAGTACTAAATTTCAGCAATCGGCGGAGTGAACTCTTGACAAATAGAACTTGGCCAATGGTTTAATAGGAAAAAACGAGGGCTTATTTGAAATGCATTCCATTTTTGTCTCCTTGCCTGTATTATCCTGAATATTAAACCATTGGCGTGTTTGTCAAGAGTGTTTGAGGTGGTCATTCCACCTAAAAGTAGATAAAAATATTGAAATCCAGCTTATTTTTCATAGAATTTTTGATACTACCTTTTCCACTTCATATATGTGTCAGAATCAATATCCTTTACTTGTTTTAAGAATGTCTCATATAAATTCAGTCTATCAAGCATTTTTAATATTTTATATGGTTTATCGGTTCGAGATTGAGATGGACTTCTACTTCCATGATCAATTTTTTTTAGTTCACCGTCTTTTGTTACAAGAATATGTCGGTATTCTATATCCGTTTTATTAAATGGCTTCATTTCTTTTACTAAACTTAGGATTTGAATCGTTAATGACGGATCTAAAACCTTCTTTTCTTTCAGATATAGATCTAAAGGGACACCCTCTACATATTCCATAACAATGTAATTTTCACCTGTTTCGAACACCTTTGGCATAAAAGGTAAGCCTTCCAACTGTTTTATGATTTCACGTTCCCTTTTAGCCTGTTTAGACAGAGCAAAAATTTTTACACATCGTTGGGGTGTAAGTTGGAAAACAGCTCCTTGTTTACCTTGTCCAATCAACTTGTAATTTGTTGGATTATGAATTTTAAGAGTTTTATTTCTTGTTCTAGAAACAGAGATGGATTTAAAATCCTCCAATTTCTAAATTCCTCCTTTCATTGTAATGTAAGCGTCAAAAGGTAGAAACTTATTTGACGTTTACATTATAATGATAATCGTTTATAAACGTTTTTAGAGATTTGTTTCTTGGATCTCTCTTCACAATCTCGTATGAACATTCTTATTTACCTCAATAATTCATTCGATTGTACTAACTTATAATGGAAAGGGACATGCCAAAAGACATGCCCCTTTCTTGGAAGGTTTGAGGGAAATACACACTGTTGGGGTTAATAAATGGATAGTAACATTAAAGTATAATATTTAATTAGTCTTGGAAATCTTCAACCTTTTTTTCTTTTTTCTTTTTATTTTTTGCTCGCTCTGCTTGCCTTTCAGCTCTTTCCTTTTGTCTTAACTCCTTCTTTTTCTCCCTCTCTTTTTTCATGTTTTTCTGCTCTTTGTTCTTTTTCTTATCAGCCATTAACATTCACCTCCTTCCATTGACGACCTCAATATATTCAGTTGTAAAAAGAATATAAGGGAAAGAATTGGTTGTATCCAATTCATTGTACTATCTACCATTCTCTAATCTAGTAGATTGACCCGATTATTTCCGCTGAAAACCAAATTCACCAATTTGATGTTGATCATTATGAAAGTCAGATCCCCCTGTCATGATTAGATTGTATTTATTAGCAATGAACGCATAACGTTCATTATCTTTACGATTTTGTTTACGATGCCATACTTCAATTCCATCAAAGTTAAACTTTAAGAGTTCAAGGACAAGTGCTTCGTCATTTAATAATTTGGGATGTGCTAATACGGCCTCTCCACCTGTTTTGTGAATCATGTTAATCGCTTTTGAGGGAGTAATAATGAATTTGTCAACTGAGCACGGCTTACCGTCTGCTAGATAAAGGTCAAAGACAGTTTGAACATCTTTAACATATCCTTTTTCAACAATTGCCTTTGCAATATGTGGTCTTGCAATTACATCACCTTGAATATGCTTCTTTATGTCTTCCATTTTTATAGTCAAACCTAGGTTATTGAATTTTTCGATGATTTTAAGCGTGCGTGTTTCGCGTTCCGTTTTCATTTCTTCTAATAAGTTTTCCAAGGATTTTGGGGAATTGATATTATACCCAAGGATATCAACAGTTTTTCCTTTATATTTTGAACTTAATTCTATACCCCTTATGACATTAACGCCCATTCTTCTTCCTGCATTTATTGCTTCATCTAAACCCTTAAGCGAATCATGATCAGTAATAGCAATTGTCGTTATTCCTTTTTCGCGTGCTTTTTCTACTACCTTATCAGGTGAATAATCTCCATCAGATGCTGTTGTATGGAGATGTAAATCGAAATTTCCATCGTCTACTATTTTTCTTAAATCCATATAATCAATCTCCGAATTTTTATTCGTGTCACAGTTTCTTGAAAGAATCTGTACATCGTCTCTTTTTTGCAAGATATTCAAAATTTGTTTAGTTGTATCAGATAATAACCTAGTTTTTTAAAAAAGGGCAAACGAACCAGTAGAGAATAAAGAAAAACTGTTAGTGTCATTCAGTCTATTTTTTAAATAGAACCAAAACGATTTATAAGCTGGAGATATTCATCCATCTTTCCAATATCATAACGTTGGCCTTTGAGTACCTTTCCATAACATTTATCATGTTGAAGCATTAATTTAATTCCATCTGTAAGTTGATATTCGCCCCCTGCACCAGGGATTACTTGGTCCAAATATTCAAAAATAGAAGGACTTAGAATATATCTTCCAATAACAGCAAGATTCGAGGGAGGGGAACTTACCGGTTTTTCTACAATATCCTCTAGTAAATACAAAGATTCTTCCATTTCTTCACCTTTTATAACCCCATAATTTTTCAATTCATCTTCATGAACTTCCTTTAGAGCAATCACGTTTTCTTTATGTTGTTTATAAAGGTCTATTAGCTCTGAAATACCTGCTTTTTCTTCTCCGAAAATGAGGTCATCTGGTAGTAACACGGCAAATGGATCGTTGCCTACAAAACGTTTTGCAAGACTAATGGCATCACCAAGACCATTTGCTCTGGACTGTCTAACAAATTGAATATGGACTTTTGGTATCTGTGCATTCTGTAGCAAATGCTGCTTATTTTTTGATTTCAAGAACGCTTCAAGTTCTGGGGAGTCATCAAAGTAGTCGATTATTGCATTTTTTGAACGTGAAACGATAATTAATATTTCTTCTATACCTGAGGCGACTGCTTCTTCTACAATATAGTGAATGGCTGGTTTTCCGTTTATTGGGAACATCTCTTTAGGAATGACCTTGGTGATAGGCAAATTACGAGTACCGTAACCTGCTGCTGGTATTACTGCTTTTTTTATCAATGTTTAATTCACCTCTGTCCAAGTTTTATTCATAGTTTATTCACTAAAAATATTGTAGGAAACTTGTCCAGCTATAAAGAGGCTGATGTTGTACGAAGTCACTTTTCTTCAAAGGGAATAGAGCATTATCTCATACGAAGTAAAGAATCAGCAGAGTAATTTACTGAATTTCTAGAAATAAAATGAGCCTGATTTTCTAATATATAGTCAATCATCTAATCAATCAGTTGAGTCTTTTAATATAGTAATAATATCTACCGTGCAGAGGAGGGGTATTAAATATGGGTAGTTCAAGAAATTATTATGGATGTAGCTGTCATGCATGTAGAACTGAGAGTGTTTCAAAATGTAAAGGTTGTGTATGTGATTTACTAAGACAACTTAATATGGATGATGAACATAACAAAAAATTATTAATTCTAACTAAAGGTGCTTCACAGCCGATTTCAGTTGATGGAATGGATCCAACCGTTTTTACTTTTGAATATTTCGATCCTCACACATGTTGTGCGACATTCCAATTTAAAAAGGAAGATATTGATTCATCAGTAGGAGTAACTTCAGTAAAAGGGTCCTTCACTGTGGATTGCCGAGAGCTTGCTGGTTTGTTTTTCTTAAAGAAAGGGAACTTTTACAATATGAATGACTAGTTAAAGGTTGAAATTATGTAGATAAGGATCGGGCTGTTATATGAGATGCAGCTTGGTCTTTTATATTTTATATTGTGTATTCACATTTCTTTTAGTAATAAGTCCAAACAAATATAAGATTTGTAGAATATAAATAAAAGATTAAACTGGGGAAAAGCTCCCCAATTCATAAGAAAGGAGTTGAACAGATGAAGAAGAATTCATATAGGCTTTTAATCACATGTGTAGGGGAGAATAGACCTGAATATCATGAGAAAATATTTACACTGTTTCAAACGGTTAAAGAGTTTGGGGGACAAATAGCAAATGCAAAATTAGTGGCAAATTTTGTTGGGGCAATAGACAAAAATATTAAATCACAGCTTGAGAAAATGGGTGTAGAGGTGCAAATCGTACAGCCCTTTGATCAAAGATCTCCCCATTGCAACAAATTACGGATGCTTGAAATCGAAGATGATTTTGATATCTTGATTGCCCTAGATTGTGATACAGCAGTCGTTCGTGATTTCTATGAAGAACTCTCTTTAGAGTATTTCCAAGCTAAACCAGTAAATAACGACCCTCTAACCATCGAGCAATGGGAATATCTATTTTCATATTTTGATTTGAAATGTCCTGAAGAACGAGTCGAAACAACTGGAATTAAACAATTAATGACTGTTCCTTATTTTAATAGTGGTGTCCTTGCTATACCGAAACAATATGTTAGCATATTGCGTAAAACATGGGGAAAATATGCTCTCCTCTTGATGGATAATTATCATAAAATGGGCGATATAGCTAAGCGTAAATATTTTGCAGATCAGCATTCCTTAACTCTTGCTTTAGTAGCAGAAAACATTCCATTTAAAACATTTCCAGTAGAAATGAACTTTTCCACTCCGGTTAAAATGAAACCAAAATTATCTGCTAATAAGATGCATCCGTATATCTTTCATTATCACAAATATGTGCAGGAAAACGGCTTACTAATGAAGACAAGATTTAATTATAAAGTCCCCAATTCTTATATTAAAAAGGTGAATAAGATGATTAAAAAAAGAAAAAAAAGAAAGGGGAAAAGGCGTTGAGTCAAATTAAAAAAGACCTAATTGTAACTGGAATTCCACGGGGTGGGACAACTCTAACAGCCGCTTTGATTGACAGTTTATCTGACACCGTTTGTCTAAGTGAACCAAATTGGCAGGCAAAATGGTTTTTTGAAGAGGAGAAAGCTAAAAAGCTAGTAAAGTTAGTAACTACAGATTTCAAGGAAATTAGGGAAAAAATAGTGAATCAGGAACCTATTATAGATAAACGGAATAAAGATGGAACACCAGTTACAAATTATTTTGGTTCACGAAGAAAGGGACCAAAGCAAAAAAACAAGACAAAGTTAAAACGGAGTATTACGTTTCCAGTAAAAGATGAGAATTTCACATTAGGTATGAAGCATAATGCACATTATACAAGTATTCTTCCAGAATTAATAAAAACAGATAAATTCTCTATTATTGCTGTAATGAGACATCCAGTTCCTACTATTTTGTCTTGGTTATCCTTGAATTTGCCAATTAGTCAGGGAAGGCTGCCGGCGGGTGAGGGGGTATGGAATGAACTTAGAGAAATTACTGAATCGAATGATAAGCTTTTAACTAAACAGGTCCGTATCTATGACTTATTTTGCCAAAGATATATGGAGCTAGAGAAACAGATTCATCTATTAAAATACGAAGACATTGTAAAAAGTCCTTCTATATTGGAAGAGTTAACAGGTAAGCCATATGAAAGAGAACTTGAATTGGACAATAGGAATCGAAATAAAATTTATGATTATCGAATGGAAGATTCGATTCTTGAAGAAATTACTCGTCATGCTCCTCATGCATTGAAGCTGTATCCGCTATAAACTTGAAATGAAGGTGGATTTATGACAAAAAAAAATAAAAAAAACAAGTTTTTATTATTTATGCATATACCTAAAACTGGTGGTCAGTCACTAAGAGGTGTAATTAAGAGACAATATGAGTTATCCGAAACATTTAGATGCCCTTTTATGGAAGAGAAAGTATTGGAACTCCCAGAGGAATTTAGGAATAGTTTAAAGTTTATATATGGACATTTCTTATTTGGCACACATGAATATTTTCCGAAACCATTTACCTATATTTCAATGATGAGAGATCCTGTTGATCGATTTATTTCTGCTTATTACCATATTATACGTGTCCCGACGAATCGATGGCACGAAAAGGTCAAAAATTTAACACTTGAGGAGTTTATTGATAGCGACGATTTTAATTTACAAGCTGAGCCCAATATACAAACACGCTTTTTTTGTGGCAAAGAACCATTGAGTCTGGAAACTGCGAAAAAAAATATGGATGAATACTTCTCAATTGTAGGTATTACAGAATCATTTGGAGAATCTCTATTCCTCATGAAGGAAGAATTTAAGTGGGGAAATATAAATTACAGGACTAGGAATGCAGCTCCAAACCGCCCACGTAAAAATAAAGTTTCGAAAGAAGTTTGGAATAAAATTGCAGCTAAAAACCAGTTGGATATTGAATTATATGAATATGCAAAAAAACGACTAGAAGAAAAAATTCAAGCAATGGATGAAAAGAAGAAAAAGGAAATGAAGACGTTTAAAGAAGGTCTAGGGTTATAATATAATTAAATTCAAAAAAGTTGAGGCGACCGGTATGAGAGCTCTGCTCTTAGTTGGGTTTTACTCGACTTTTTCTGTATTAATAAAGCACATTCGATCAGAGATACATCGGAAATTACCGAGTAATCATATTCTCTGAATGAATGTGCAATTTTTTTGACTTGATATTTACAAAAAGAGGACAATAGAGAAGAATTGCCTAAGGGGAACATGGCATTAACTCCAAATATGCATAAAAAGTTTAACACCACTGACTAAAATAATGAAGACAATCATAATTCGTAAAAATAATGATGGGACTTTTTCTGTAAGTCTACTTCCAATAATCGCTCCCGGAATCGATCCGCATAATAGATTAATAGTTAAGTTATAATCGATATGACCATATATGGCCATTAGGGTTCCCGTAAATAGTACAAGAAAAAAAGCGTGAACAACATCAGTTCCTACTACTTCAGAAGATCTTAAATTATAGAAGTACAAAATAAAAAGAGCAAATAAACTTCCTGCTCCCACAGAAGTAATTCCGACAATAGCTCCTATTATTAACCCTGAAATAATGGTGATAATCCGTTTTTCCTTTGGGGATTTATTTTTCCACTGATTACTTATGCTTTTAACAAATATTAGTTGAATTAAAGCAATTGCGGATACAACAATTAGAACCAATCCGAGCAGAAATAAAACTAACCTTTCGTTGTAGTAATCAGAGAGAAAGAAGTAAAAAACCATATTTGCAATTACTCCTCCAGGTATACTACCGATAGCTAAATATTTCAATAATTGGAAGTTCACTGTCTTTTGTCTAATATGTTGAATTGAACCAAATAATTTTGTAATTATGTTATAAGCAAAATCAGTCCCTATTGCTACCGTAGGCTGAATACCAAAAAAGATTAAAAAAGGTGTTAGTATAGAAGCACCGCCTACCCCTGTCAATCCCACTAATCCTCCTACTAGGAAACCGATAATAATAAATTCTATATGCATATATACACTCCCATAAATTATTCACTTTTAAAACAAAATTATTTACAAATAGTATGTCCCCTATTTTGATTGGAAGATTTTAAAAGTGTAAAACATCATATGCAGAATGTAATTGAAGTGAATGGACAAAATTCACTATTTTGTAATCAAATTTGGTGGAGGAGACAGCAACTCAAGGTTATTTCAAGATAGCTTTTCAGCTCAATGAAATGTAGTAATGAAAATGTTTATTTTATTGAAAATGATTTTAATGTCTAGTCCATCTTTTTTAAAACATGAATATATTATCTTAACCGGAAGGGAAGGGGTGGATAGATGTCTGGGGAAAAGAAAAAAGCTACTTAATAGAAGGTAAAGAGGAAAAAAGCAAAACGAAATAAAAGAATTAAGGACAAAAGATTAGAGAAATCAAAATAGGAAAAAATATGCAGCTACTAGGGGAATGACTCATGTGAAAACGAGTTGTTTTTTTTGAAAGAAACTGGTTTCTCGCTATGTTACACAAGGAGTGATAATAATGAATACAAGTATACCTCATGGTGGAACATTAATAAATTGTATAAATTTTGATCTAAATTATTCTATCTACCATCAAGAGGTCGAGATTGACTCAATCGCATTATCTGACCTTGAGTTGATCGCAAATGGCGCATATAGTCCTCTAACAGGTTTCTTAGGGTGGCAAGATTATAATTGTGTTTTAGATGATATAAGGCTTGCAAATGGTTGTATATGGAGTATTCCGATAACATTACCTGTTAATGAGGAAATTGCAAATCAACTTCAAATAGGAGATGTTGTTAAGCTTATATATAAAGGTACAGTATATGGCATTTTACAGCTTGAAGAAAAATATAAACCAGACAAAAAACTGGAGGCAATGAAAGTATTTCAAACGGTGGACAGTATTCATCCTGGGGTAAGAAAGCTCTTCAATAGAGGAGATGTATATTTAGCAGGACCTATTACTCTAGTAAAAAGGCCTCAAAAAGAACATGCCCACTCTTATTATTTAGATCCGATACAAACAAGGGAAGAGTTCTTAAAGAGAGGGTGGAAAACGATCGTTGGTTTCCAAACACGAAATCCTATCCATCGAGCACATGAATATATTCAAAAGTGTGCCTTGGAAACCGTTGATGGTTTATTTTTAAATCCATTGGTAGGGGAAACGAAGGCTGATGATATTCCAGCAAATGTTAGAATGGAAAGCTATCTCAAATTAATAAGTTTATATTATCCAAAGGATAGAGTACATCTTTCCGTATTCACTGCTGCGATGAGATATGCGGGGCCAAGGGAAGCCATTTTCCATGCGATTGTTCGGAAAAATTATGGATGTACTCATTTTATCGTAGGGCGAGATCATGCGGGAATAGGGAATTTTTACGGAACATATGATTCTCAAAGAATATTTTTGCAATTTCCTGAGGAAGAATTAGGGATACAACCCTTGTTTTTCGAGCATAGTTTTTATTGCACAAAATGTTTAAGTATGGCCTCTTACAAAACGTGTCCCCATTCTTCTGAACACCATCTGATACTTTCAGGAACTAAGGTAAGAGAAATGCTACGAAATGGTCAAATACCTCCAAAGGAATTTAGTCGTCCTGAGGTGGTGGAAATTTTAATGAAAGGTATGGCTAAGGGCAACCATTAATCATTAGGTTGCCCGTAATATTTCTTGTTAAGCTGAATGAGTAAAGGTACTACTAAAGTCGTTAAAATCCCGTAAATCCATTAAATACATAATTTGTTAAATAAGTCGTGATCTTCGTTAACCAATCAAAATAAAGAAAGATCCCCATTATTATCATTAAATAACCACTGATATACATTATCTTGCTACTGTATTTCTTTATCCAATTTGATTTACCGATAAAAAATGTCATTGCAAAGAAAGGTATAGCAAAACCTACAATGTAGGCTATCATGTAAAGAAAACCATTACCTGTATATAAGCTCATCCCAATTACTACTGTGAGAATAGGCCCAACACATGGAGTCCACCCAGTAGCATAAACAATTCCAATTATTATTGAACCCAAATATCCCGAAGGACGATTTTTGAAAGTAAATCTTCTTTCTCTTGTTAAAAAATCAAACTTTACGGTACCGCTTAGTAAAAGACCTAAAAAAATAATTAAAATTGCGCCCATTTGTCTTATTAGATTGTTATATTCATGAAAAAGGTCACTAATGAGCGAGGTTGATAGGCCTAATACTATAAAAATACTTGAAAATCCCGCTAAGAAAAATAATGTGTGAAGTATTGCCCGTTTCTTTAATAGTCCGTTATTTTCCTTTATTTCATCTATGGATACCCCTGTAATATATGACAAGAATGCGGGGTATAACGGTAAACAGCAAGGAGAAATAAACGATAATAAACCTGCTCCGAAAGACAGAAAAATATTTATATCCCCCAATTTTCTACCCCTCTCTAAATTTTCCTAATATTTAAAAGGCATTATGATATTTATATGCAAGTTAAGGAGGAGTGTTAAGGACAATAGGTATGATTTCAGGCCCAAAAACATTTAAATTGGAATGACCTATTTTGATGAAATTAGGACAAACACCGCTTCACATCCTAATAGGATTTCATATATTATTGTGAGAATTTGATAGGAGGTGGAAGAATTGTTTGGATTTTCAATGGTTCAATTTACAAGAAATTATGGTTCAAAGATGGACAAAAGTCTCAGGAAAAATCTAGTAAATTTATATCGACCTTTTAAATGGACACCATGTTTTTTACACAAAGGCCTTGAAGGGATTATAAAAAAGACTAGAAAATTTGAGGTTATCATTGAATATCAAGATGGAAAAACAAATGTAAATAACGTAAAAGAGGTTCTAAATCGTCATATGCGCTGTAAGCTTAAACATGAATTTAAGACCATTCCAAGCTGCTCAGCAACTATAACAGCAGCAGCTTTAGAAGAGCTTTTGCAAACATGTACAAATGTAAAACGCGTTTATTTAAATGCGGAAGTAAAAGCATTGTTAAATGTTGCGACTCCAGCGGGTAGAGCAGATCATGTAGTTCGAAATGGGGCAGAACTTACAGGTGAAGGTGTAAATATAGCGGTTATCGATACTGGTATCTATCCGCATCAAGATTTAGAAGGTAGAATAATAGGGTTCAAAGATTTAGTTAATGGCCAGGTCGAACCTTATGATGATAATGGACATGGTACCCATTGTGCGGGTGATGCAGTTGGCAATGGAATGGCTTCTGGGGGAAAATATAAGGCGCCTGCACCTAATGCAAATGTCGTTGGTGTAAAAGTATTAAATAAACTAGGATCTGGTTCACTTGATACAGTAATGAAGGGTGTTGAGTGGTGTATCCTAAATAATCAGGATCCGAGTAAACCCAAAATCGATATTATCTCTATGTCGCTTGGTACAACTGCACAGAGGTTAAGTAATGAAGATGCCGATCCAATGGTACAAGTCGTAGAAAAAGCATGGGATAGTGGAATTGTCGTATGTGTGGCCGCAGGAAATGAAGGGAGCGAACCTAGTACAATTGCAAGTCCAGGTATTAGCGATAAAGTCATTACGGTTGGAGCACTTGATGATAAAGACACCCTAGGTGAGCGAGCAGATGATACGATCGCAGAATTTTCAAGTAGAGGACCGACAATCTATAATGTTCCTAAGCCAGATATTGTTGCCCCAGGTGTCAATATCATTTCATTACGCTCCCCTAACTCATATATCGATAAGTTCCAAAAAGCAAGTCGGGTTGAAGAAAATTATATCACATTATCCGGTACTTCAATGGCGACTCCATTCTGCGCAGGTGTTGTGGCATTAATGATCGAAAATAAGAGAAAAAAGAATGAAAGTTTTTCTCCTAATGATATTAAAACAGATTTACTGAACGGTGCAGACACATGGAAGGGCATCGATTACAATACGTATGGTGCTGGATATATTAATGCACAAAACTCAATCAAGTAAATTGATTTGATAAAAACAGGCGCAGGTAGCCTGTTTTTATCATTTTATATAGTTATAGTACTTGGAGGTGTGGTATTTTGAGCAAATTTGAAAAAGAGATCGAACGTTTTGTTGCGGATTACTACAAAGATCATGAGGAGGCGAAAGGTAAGTTAGATAAGTGGTTTGCTGAAACAGACAAGGGATTAAATCAGTTAGATAGGCAGGCGAGAGAATTCGAAAAAGAGCTTGAAACAAGAATGGAAAAGTTGGATCAATGGTTTTCTAATAAGCAACAAGAGTTAGATAAAAAATTAGCTAGGTAATGTCTCCTGAATTTCCGCGTTTGCCCTGTGTTCATGTCCTCACCAAATCACTAAGTCTAACATATTTTATAATGTACTCTTTTTAAGAGGAGGTGCAAAATATGGGCTACGGATTCGGCGGTTGCGGCTACGGTTATGGCGGTGGCGGATACGGCTACGGTAATACATTTGTATTAATCGTAGTATTATTCATCCTATTAATTATTGTAGGTGCTTCTTTCTATAACTAATCACAACATTCCCCTAACTAGAAGTACGAGTCAATCGGCTCGTACTTTCTCCATTTAATAGCGAAAATAGTTTTTTCAACAACCTCGCACATCTTTTAGGCGTGGGTCATACGATATAACACAATGTAAGGAGGCTTCGAAATGGACAATAACTTTTTTAAGAATATTGAAAAGAAAACAGGCGTAAACATGCAGGAGGTACTTCAGTTAGCAAACTCTTTGCAAAATGCGAATTTTAAAGATGAGAAAACGGTTCGTGCTGTAATTAAAAAGGTTTCTAAAATTGCCAATAAGCCAGTAAACAAACAGCTTGAAGATAAAATTGTAAATAGCATTGTAAATGGCGATCAAAAAATGGACTTCAACACTATTTCAAAAATGATTAATAAAAAATAAGAGTGTGGTCTGGCAAAGTTGCCAGGCCTTTTCTGATACGACCCTTACAAATACAGAGGAGGCTTCGAAAATTTTAATAAATAACATAATGTTAATGCTCGATACATAAAACTAATGAAAAAAGGAATGGAGGGCAAAACATGGGATATATAATACCAATCAACAATGAACAATATAATCAATATGTACATCGGACGACAACTTATAAAACAAACCTTATGAGGCTACATCAAGTAAATCCAGTGTCATTGAATAATAACCAGCGTACCTATGATCTACATCAACTTGAACGGAAATCAATGACGAAAAAGCAAAGCCAATATATTGAAAATATCCGTTCTCAATATACTGGCAAAGGGTTGCTCTATAACGAGTCTATATGAAAAAGAGAAAAGGGAAGGTTAAAATTCCTGAACGTACAAGCCTTCCTCTTCATGCCATTCCGCATATAGTAAATCCTTATATGTGGCTACCCCCTTACTTTTCAATTCCGAATGTAGCCATGCCTCAGTAAATCCACTTTCCTTAAGGTTTTCTTGAATTAAAATGCCATCACTTACTAATGTAATAGGGAGACGAACCTTCTGTTCCGCCATATTATAATCTTGGCGTGTAGGTGGTTCATATTTAGACTTCTTTAGAACGCTTATTGAACCATCTGTTTCTAAAATCGCATACTCGGCCTCTCTAATTGAAAAAACACCCTTCGAACGAAGGAGATGTTGTAATTGGTTTATATCGAGTTTATTTTTCTTTAAATGATCTTTAATAACCTTTCCTTTATGGATAATGATTGATGGTTTTCCCTCAAGAAATGGTCGTGTTCTTCGTATTTTCTGCGTAACAACTTCAATCACATATATTAAAATCCCCCAAACAAGTACGGCAAATAGAATTTGGGAGATCCCGATTTCTTGGTCGAAAACAGCATTCCCAACTAATTCACCAAGTACTAATGCGGAGATAAAATCAAAAGCCGTTATTTGAGTTATTTGAGTTTTACCTAGTATTTTTGTAAGTACAAGTAATCCTAAAAGACCAACCACTAAATCAAATGAAATTCTAAAATATTCCAAGTTGCTCACCCCTCTATGGTAGAATGAGCAGGTTTACCCTTTTTTATCCATGAAAAAAGGATGTCCTATTAGACATCCTATAATTCTTTAACCATTGTGACATGTGGAATTCCAGCATCCATAAATAGACCTGATACGGTTTCATAACCTAGCTTTTTATAGAAGTTCTCTGCATGTGTTTGTGCATTGAGCTTTAATTTTGAAATGCCTCGTTCTTTCGCAATGTCCTCCATTTTGTGCATAATTATATTCCCAGCACCTTTCTTTCGGTGTGAAGCGAGAATACAAATGCGTTCTACTTTGCCGTATTCGTCAAGCACACGAAAACGTCCAGCTCCTACAGGTTCATTGTGATCATAAAGGACAACATGTGTAGCTTCATCTTCAAATTGATCAATCTCTTCTTCAAGAGGTACCTTTTGTTCGTCGACGAAGACCACTTTTCTAATTGTATATGCATCGTCTCTTTCTTTGTTGTTCGTTACAATTCTTGCTTCCATGGTGTAATTAATTTTCCTTTCCTAAACGAAATGTTTCATAAACGGTCCAAGAACCATTTTCTAACTGATAGAGGAGGTGGATACGGTCAATTTGCTCTTCGTGATCCATTTTTAACATACGTAATTGACCATACACATCTGAATGCTCATCGCTGGATAGCTTTTGCCCAATCGTAATATGTGGAACAAACGCATACTCAGGTTCTCCTGCAAAATAACCAGAGTGAAGTGCATTATGTAATTTTTGTAATTCTTCATTAGGATCTACTTTTAAATAAATTACATTGTTTACAGGGGAAAACGAACTTACTTTTAACACATTTAAAGTAAAAGGCTCTACCTGTTTGGTAACCGCTGCTAATTCCCTTGTAATATCCACAATTTCATTATCGGATGCATCGAATGCATTTTTTACCGTGATATGTGGTGGTATTAATGCATAATGCGGGTCATACCGTTTACGATATGAATTTGCGATGTCTTGAAGATTTTTGGATGGGAAGATAACAATGCCATATTTCATTTTTATTGCCCTCCTATAGTTTTAAATTTCAAAACGTGAAGTACCTAATGTCGTATTACGAAAAATAATAACATAATTATAACAAATATTTGAAAATGATAGAATAAAAAACGGTTATTTAAGCATTTTTGAAAGAGCCCTTGGTAAGTCAGGCTGCCAATATTTCCACGTATGGTTACCGTTGAATTCTTCATAAAAATAAGGAAAACCTTTGCTCGTGATGAGCTTGTTTAATTTTCGGTTTGGTGTTAAAAAATCTTCAATATCACCTTTTGTTGTTTTTACTTCGGTTTCACCTGTCCCGATTATATGATATAGGTCAAGGAGATGGGGGTCTGCAAAACGTTCAACCTGCAACAGAACATGATCATTTACAAGGGGAGATTGCATGATCACCTTTCCAAAAGTATGAGGGTATTCAAGTGCTGTCAGAAGTGAAATCGTCGCTGCCAATGAATCTCCGATTAATGCACGTCCTTGCCCCATCTGATAGGTTGGGAACTCCTGATCAAGAAATGGTACTAGTTCTTCCCCTAAAAAGCGCTTATACAAATGATGCTGCTCACCATCTGGGTGATATTTCTTCCGACGGTCTGCAACGCTTTTATAAGGAACCCCAACAATTATGGTATTGCTTATTTCACCTGTTTCAAACAGCTTATCAGCGACTCTCGCAACCCTGCCCAGATTAAAATAATCGCGCCCATCTTGTGCGATGAGTACATTATATTTATATAGGGGGGAGAAGGTAGCAGGCAAATAAACGATAAGCTCAAGTTCTTCATTTAAAATCTTACTATGTATAGTCATTTCCCTAACAGTACCTTTATTAATCGTCATCTTTTTAACCTCCTGCATCATTATTATAACGCTTGAGAAATAGGAAAGCGACAGGAAAAACTCCCTGTCGCTTTCGGTACATATTAAGCATTAAGCAGCTGCTTCATCCGTATGTTTCTTTTCAGATTCTGCAACATATACTGCACATGCAGCATCACCTGTGATATTGATGGCTGTACGTGTCATATCAAGTAATCGATCAATACCAATAATTAAACCGATACCTTCTGGCGGTAAACCAACTTGATTTAGAACCATTGCAAGCATGATTAAACCAACACCAGGAACACCTGCGGTACCTACACTTGCAAGCACAGCCGTTAAGATAACCATAATAATTTGAGTAAAAGTTAGTTCAAATCCATATACCTGTGCAATGAAAATGGTGGCAACACCTTGCATAATAGCTGTACCGTCCATATTGATAGTTGCACCTAATGGTTGAACAAAGCTACTAATTGGTTCTGGAACCTTTAGATTTTTTTGTGCAGTTTCCATTGATATAGGAAGTGTAGCACTACTACTTGACGTACTAAAAGCAACTGTCATCGCAGGTGCAAAACCTTTGAAAAACTCAACTGGGTTTCGTTTTGCCAATAATGCAATCGTGCCACCATACGTAATGGCTGCGTGAACAAGTAGAGCGGCAAGTACAATTAAGAAGTAAGCAAGCATTGCTTTAATTGCTGCATAACCTTGGCCACCAATAGCAGTCGCTATTAATCCAAACGTACCGTATGGAGCCGTCTTCATTACAAGATTAACAAGATACATTAACACTTCATTTGCTTGTTCAAATAAATTTACAATACCTTTTGTTTTTTCGCCTAACACGGTAAGAGCAAAACCTATAAAAATAGCAAATGCAATAATTTGAAGCATATTTCCATCAGTCATTGACGTAAATGGATTTGTCGGGATAATTCCAATTAAAGTTTCCATGAATGGAGGAGCCTCAGTTGCCCCTTCATAAGTTGCCCCTTGCGTATCAAAGGCTCCACCAGCACCAGGCTTGAAAATGGAAGCAAGAGCGATCGCAATTGTAATCGCTATCGTTGTTGTGGCTAAAAAATAAGTTATCGTTTTGGCACCAATTCTTCCAAGCTTCTTTGGATCACCAAGGCCTGTAACTCCTAGAGTAATAGAAACTAAGACAATTGGAACAACAAGCATTTTAATTAAATTCAAGAAAATTTGACCAAGTGGAACGAATATCCAAGTATTCGCAAGTTCAAAAATAGAAGGTGACGTTAAGTTTAAGATAAGACCTACAAGTGCACCAAGACCTAAACCTAATAAAATCTTTTTAGTTAATGACATAAAAAACCTCCTCTAAGATGTATTCGAGTGTGAATTTGGGCAGCAAAAGGGTGGTGTGTAATACGGTGAATAGCATTTTTTGGAGACACAAAAAACCACGAGAGTGTGGCTCGTGGCTTATTGATAAATTTGCGCAACAATGCTCTCTCCAAATGCTTACGAGGTTAGCTGTCGGATTCGGATGAAGAGTATCTCCTACCTTTATAAAAAAGGATTCACCCCGTGTGCCCTTTTGCACGTTTTTGGTTCCCCCGTTTCCCAAAAATGGGAATTCAGCGATTATTAAATTGTACTTTGCCTTGATATTATATTTATACAAATAAAATGAATTTATGTCAATAATAACATATATCTACATTTTTTACGATGTTAATATTTTCATAGCAAGAAGTGGCCATCAAATACCATCAAACCTCAAAAAAATAATAACCCTTATAAATTTACTAGAATTTAATTGACAAACCCTCAAAACGAATGTATATTATGAATTATTCATATACTGATTCCGTAGCTCAGCTGGGAGAGCACTACCTTGACAGGGTAGGGGTCGGAGGTTCGAGCCCTCTCGGAATCATCACGAAGCACTTGAGATTACTCAAGTGCTATTTTTTTTACTTTTTTTAATTTTTGGGGGATAGTATTATAATTTTTTCGCTTTTTGGAGAAATTATCCTTGGTAGGTCTAGACTAGGAGGTCAGTTGATTACATGGAAGATAAATCCAAAATTCGTTTAACTGCTGCGGAAATGTCGAGCTTATGGACACAATACATTAATGATACTTTAGCTGTATGTGTCAACTTATATTTTTTAGAAAAAGTAGAGGATGAAGAGACTCGTCCAATTATTAAATTTACATTGGAAGCTTCTAAAGAGAATATAGCAATCGCACGTGATATCTTTGAAAAAGAGGACTTTCCGATCCCGTTAGGATTTACAGATCAAGATGTAAATGTGAAAGCTCCAAGACTTTTTTCTGATACTTTTGTATTAATGTATTTAAGACAAATGTCCATACTAGGAATGGCAGGTAGTAGTGGGGCTCTTGGCCTTCTGACACGTCCAGATGTAGTTGCTTTTCATAAGCGTATATTAAATTTAGGGGTTGAGTTGCAGGATCAAACACGTGAAATGATGTTAAAACAAGGGACTTATGTAAGACCTCCTTATATTTCTATTCCTGACAAGGTTGATTTTGTAGAGAAGCAGCATTTTCTGGCTGGATTCGTTGGAAAAAAGAGAGCCCTAACTTCAGTCGAAATTAGTCATTTATTTTTAAATATACAAACCAATGCGATTGGTAAGGTATTAATGACAGGATTTGCACAGATCGCGAAAGGTAAGGATGTAAAACAATTTTTAATAAGAGGAAAGAAACTTTCTCAAAAATATATAGAGCTTTTTAGTGACTTTTTAATCAAAGAGGATCTTCCTGCTCCTATGAGCTGGGATTCAGCTGTTACGGATAGTAATGCAAGTGTTTTCTCTGATAAACTTATTATGTTTCATGTATCAGCAATGATTGCAGCGGGTATTGGGAATTTTGGAATGGCCATGGCGGCTAGCCCTAGGAGAGATCTAGGATTAAAATATGCCTCTTTAATTCCAGAAATCTCATTGTATGCTGAGGACGGGGCCAATATTATGATTAAACATGGGTGGTTGGAGGAGCCTCCACAAACAGATGACAGGGAAGAGTTAATACAAAAATAATAACGCTGTAATGTATTTTTTATTTGTAATATTTTAATCTCAAAGTTAAAATGCTTTTCTATTAGGAACTGCCCAATTTGTGTTTCTCCTCATTATCAACTTCACGTACAAACTATTTTATTGTTCACCAAAAAAGACAAAGGGAGATAGTTTCCCTTTGTCTTACTCATGTTAACTACTTAATAGAAATCATTGTCATATTGTGAATCACCGTAACCATAACCATATGGGCTACATCTGCGCACCCATCTACATTCACGCACCCAGCGACAACGAGGTCGAGGTCGAGGTGGACGTGGAGGATAATACCCTCCGTACGGCTGTCCATACTGCTGTCCAAATGGTTGACCAAACGGCATTCCGTATTCCTGCTGTCTACTTAGATCGTGGATATCTTCTGGCGCTATTGGATTTACTGGGGGAAGAAAAAAATTCAATGAAATCGCTCCTTTGTTTTTTCTGTAATAGTGGTGTTAAAACAATATCATTATATGTCTGGGGATTCATATGAAGTGGACTTATACCTAATAACCAAGCCTATTTTTTAGGTAAATAACACATGGGTAAAGAAGACATAGAGAAAACCACCCATAATTGATTGGGTGGTTTTCTTGGAGTATAGAAAATAAAACTTTGAAATTACTAATCAATCACGCAGACTTAATCACAACGTCCTGCTTTTCTTTACGCTTCTTGGCGTATTCAGCTGTGGCTGTGAAAAGTACGTCTGATGATGAGTTAAGGGCAGTTTCACAAGAATCTTGAAGGACACCGATAATGAAACCAACAGCAACTACTTGCATGGCAACATCGTTTGGAATTCCGAACAGGCTTGATGCTAACGGAATTAGTAGAAGTGATCCACCAGCAACACCAGATGCACCTGCTGCTGAAACAGCTGATAGCACACTGAGTATAAGTGCTGTTCCAAAATCAACTTCAATGCCAAGTGTATGAACGGCCGCAAGAGTTAAAACAGAAATCGTTACTGCCGCACCAGCCATATTTACCGTAGCGCCTAATGGAATTGAAATCGAGTAAGTGTCTTTATTTAGTTCAAGTTTTTCGCAAAGATTCATGTTAACCGGAATATTCGCAGCTGAGCTACGAGTAAAGAATGCTGTAATTCCACTTTCTCTTATACATCTAAAGACAAGCGGGTATGGATTTTGACGAGTAAAGAGATAAACAATTAATGGATTCACAATAAGTGCAATAAAGAACATACAGCCTAGTAGAAGGCCTAGGATTGTTCCATATTCCATTAATGCAGATAGTCCATTTGTCACAAATGCGTCGAACACTAGACCCATGATTCCGATAGGAGCTAGGCTGATCACCCATTTTACAACTGATGCAATTGCGTCAGATACGTTAGAAATTAATGTCTTGGTTGTGTCGTTTGCATTTTTCAACGCAATTCCAAGAACTACTGCCCAAGCAAGAATTCCGATGTAGTTTGCATTCATTAGAGCATTGATAGGGTTGTCCACAATGTTAAATAGTAAAGTTTGAAGAACTTCTACTATACCGCTTGGAGGTGAAAGGTCTTCTGCACCCGAGACAAGTGACAACTTTACTGGAAAGATAAAACTTGCTAGTACAGCTACAAATCCTGCTAGGAATGTACTGATAGCATATAAACCAATAATTGATTTGATATTTGTTTGAGTCCCACTTCGATGTTTAGCGATGGCGTCAATAACTAAGAATAAGACCAATACCGGTGCAACAGCTTTTAATGCACCTACAAATAAAGAACCGAAAATGCTAACCCATTGTGCTCCATCAGGAACAACTAATGCCAAAAAGATACCTACGATAATACCAGCAAGGATTCGTTTAACAAGGCTAATTTGGTTCCATTTGTGTAATATTTGTTTCATACACTTTCCCCCTTTTCATAATTGTCCCCAATTTTATTTTATAAAATTAAGATTATAAGAATAATATAATATTTGTAAGTTTAACACGAAAAATGTCTAATGTGAATCAATATTAAAAGGTAAGAATTCCTTTATTAGGATAACGCTTCTGCTATTAGCAATTGATGTTTAGGCTGCATATCCTATTAAGTATCCTAAAGAAAACGTTGGGGTGGAGACAATGAAGATCTTATTAGCTACATTCTGGCCTCTTCCTATGGCAGGAGGAGTATGGAGTTACGTTCTAGGACTATATCAAGCTCTCATTAATATGGATTATGAAGTGGACATTTTAAGTCATTATCCGATTGAGAAAAAATACCACATCGTAAATGACGGCCGTTCCATAAATAAAACAATTATTGTGGAATCAGTGCAGAAAATTTTACAGCCATTTTTCAAATCCAATCATCCTGAAATGAATTTAATAGCAAAACATGAAACAGAAAGATATAGTTTTGAAGCAGCTGCTGCCTATTTTGATTTAAAAAAATACGATTTAATTCATACTCAAGATGTTATTTCTACAAGAGCCCTTTCACGGGTAAAACCAAAAGACACCCCACTAATTTCAACCCTCCATGGCTGCTATACATTAGAGTATATCCGTCATGTTAAAAAAGCTGTAACCGAATCTGAAATAGATCGATGGAGACAAACATTTATATCGCGCTATTTTGCCACAGAAGAGCATTATGGTGCTGTTGCAAGTGATATAACAATTGTACCGACGCTGTGGTTAAAAAACCTGTTAAAAAAAGAATTTAATATTAGTGACGAACATTTAAAAGTTATCCCGTACGGAATCGATATTAAGCAATTTATTAATAGGATGGAGGAGGAATCGCAGACCGCTCCACCCGAGGCCAATATAATAATCGGTTGCCTAGCAAGATTGGATCGAGTAAAAGGACATAAATTCTTACTAGAAGCCTTAGCAAAAGTAAAGCAACAGCGAAATGACTGGATTTGCTGGTTTATCGGAGATGGTAGTTTACGCAAGGAATTAAAAATGTACGCAAAATATTTGGGGATTGAAGAACACATCATCTTTTTAGGTACTAGAGATGATGTGCCCGCATTACTAAAACAAATGGACTTGGTTGTTTTGCCGAGTATACAGGATAATCATCCATTTGCTCTAATGGAGGCCCAAATTGCTGGAAAACCAATCGTTACAACTGATGCAGGCGGAATTCCGGAAATGGTCATCCATGATAAGTCGGGATTAATTTCGCCAAAGGGGGAAAGTGAATTACTATATCAGAATATAAAGAAGGTAATAGATAATAAGACGATTAGTAACATGCTTTCTGCTGCGGCAAAAGAACATGCCATGAATAATTGGTCCATTGATAAAATGATAAACCGGACGCTTGCGATTTACCGACTATTTACGGAGGATTGACAACATGGGGAAGAAGCGAAAAATAAATTCGAATAGAAAAAAAAGTTCAAAGACACGAAAACGAAGAAATAAACTACCAAATTTGCATGAGGGAACTCTTGATGATCAAAACTGTGAGTCTCAAAAACTAGAAAATACGTTCATAACCAAAGATTTGATTGGAGATGAATCAAACGAATGGCAACAAATACGAAACGCATTATCTGAAGACTACGTGATTCCTGATCCTGATATTTATAAGGAGTTAAAATCCTATTTAACAAACAAGAAAGAGTAGTTAACTTTATCAAATTATTCAAGCAAAAGGAGGTACTGATCTCATGAGGATTTTAATTGCGACCTATTTCTTCCTACCCCAGGCTGGCGGTGTTGGAACATATATAGAATCATTACAACAAGAATTGGAACGAAACGGACATAAGGTTGATGTACTCGGACAATCACCTAACTTAGAGGAACTATATATCACTAATTCCGGTCAATCCATTGCAAAGTCGATCACAAATCCGATACTCTCACCAAGTATAACAAATTATTACACTACTAATTTCCCAAATCTTGATTCCTGGATTTTTCAAAAAGAATTGGGCCGGTACCGGTTTGAATTAACTGCCTCTTTACTTGATTTGTCACAATATGACGTCATTCACACACAAGATGTGATATCCACAAGAATCTTCCGGAGAATAAAACCTAAGCATATACCGCTCATTTGTACAATTCACGGGCAAATGACGAAAGAATTGATAAATTTAGGAATAATTCAAGGCGAAGATACAGATAGGTGGCTGTACCAAATGGCAGAAGAGCTAAACGGATTACTCTCTGCAGACAAAATAATCGTACCAACCGAATGGATGAAACGAGAGATCCAAAACAACTTTGACATTCCGTCTGACATCTCTGTCATCCCTTACTGTGCAAGGAATATTCTCAGCTTTTTAGATAAATTAAAAACAGAACCCGATCCGCCAGTTCCCTCCACTAAAAATAAAATAATCATTGGCTGTATTTCGCGTCTTGTTTCGTATAAAGGCCATCCTATTCTATTTGATGCCCTAGAGAATTTAAAAAAACGGAGAAAAAATTTCGAATGCTGGATCATCGGTGACGGTCCGGATAAGGAGTACTTTCAGAAATATGCTGAAAAGAAAGGAATGAAAAAGTTCATAAAATTTTTGGGTGCACGCAATGACGTTCCTTCTCTTCTCCAAAAAATAGATATTGTTGTCCTGCCGACTTTGCAAGATAATATGCCTTTTTCCATAATAGAAGCACAAATAGCAGGGAAAGCCATTTGCGCTTCAGAAACCGGCGGTATACCAGAGATGATTGAGTCAGGCAAAAATGGGTTTCTTTTTCAAAAAAACAACTCTAAACAATTATCAGACCAATTATTTATATTGATTAAAAATAAAAAAATTCGTCAAACATTAGGGTCTAACACGCAAAAAATGGCATTAAAACAATGGGCCCCTGAACTTTTATATCAGCGGTTAATGAATGTTTATTATGAGTTGCAAGTTCAAGAGTCGGTTGAACCAAAAGTAATGGTTGAATCCCCCGTACTGGGTAATTATAGGATCTCTTTAAAGAGCAAACATCAGATTCAGTCCTTTAAAGATATTTTTCTATTTGATACTATGGATTCTTTTGATGAACCGATTTGCTTGAAAATCATGGAGCGTATTCCAGATACGTATTGTCTTCCAGATTTACAATTGTTGAAAAAAATTGTAGAAATAACAACGAAGGGAGAAAATTAAATGGATAGCAGCAAACAGTTAAAAATGCCTGACTTTTTAATTATTGGTCAGCAAAAGTGTGGAACGAGTGCATTATATGTTAACTTAGTGAGGCACCCAAATATCGCTACAGCTGAAGAAAAAGAATTGTATTTCTTCAACAAACATTATGAAAAAGGGTTAGATTGGTATCGAGATCAATTTCCTTCGTTAGTTTTGAATACGGAAAATGTGATAACTGGAGAAGCAACCCCTAATTATATTGATGATCCTTTAGCTCCTCAAAGAGTGTTTCAGTGTATGCCGAATGTAAAGTTGATTATCCTTTTGCGAAACCCAGTTGATCGTGCATATTCTCAATATCAAATGGGAGCAAGAGATGGTTCTTGTTTTGTTAATGGCCGTTTACCGTCATTTGAAGAATTTATTGAAAAAGAGAAGAATTTACCGAAAAATTATTATGAGAAATTGGATAGAAAGGCATATTTAGAGAGTTATCGGTTTTTAGAAAGAGGAATTTATATAAATAAAATTGAAAAGTGGATGAATGTATTTCCACAAGAACAGATTATAATTATCAATAGTGAGGACTTTTATAATGACCCTAATCAAATCTATAAGGAAGTACTTACTTTTCTAAATGTACCAATCTGGGAACCAAATCGATTCGAATTTATTAATAAATTCAGAGACAAATATCCAAAACTAAATGATACTACAAGACAGGATTTAATTTCTTACTTTAAACATTATAACGAGAGACTTTATCATTTGTTAGGAAGGAATTTGAATTGGGAAAAATAGCTGGTAGAATTAAACCTTAAGAATTTGAAACTATTGTGAATAAAAATAAAAGGCTGTTGAACTATTATGTCAACAGCCTACTTTTTTTGAACTTTTTTAATGATCTAAATAAAATTCATAACTTTCTTTTAATCCTTCTAATAATGGCTTTGAGGGTTCCCAACCTAAAACACGCTTTGCTTTTTCGTTATCCAATCTGCTATATAGAATATCTCCTTTTCTCGGAGAGTGATAAATAGGAGGAGAATTTGGTGTTATCGAGGTAATCATCTGATAAAGTTGATTAATACTGATTTTTTCATTACTGCCTATATTCAATATTTCATTCGATCCTTTGTGAAGTGAAAGGACATTAGCCTTTGCTACATCCTTTACAAACACAAAATCCCTTGTCTGCTCTCCATTCCCGTAAATGGATGGAGATTCTCTCGATATTAGTTTTTTGAAAAAGATTGATATGACTCCTCCTTCACCTTTTGGTGATTGTCTAGGTCCATAAACATTCGCGTATCTTAAAATCGTATACGGAAGACGGTGCAGTTCGTGAAAAAGTTTTATATATACTTCCGGGATATATTTAGAGAGGCCATAGAATGATAATGGTTTGATGGGGAATGACTCAGTTATACTGCAATCATCTGTTTCTCCATACACTGCACATGAAGAGGCATAAATAATCTTTTGTACATTATATTTAACACAACATGACAACAATCGGACGGTGCCTAGTATATTAATTTCAGCATCCTTTGAAGGGTCAAGAATTGATTTGCTAACATCTACTTGTGCAGCTTGATGTATAACGTAAGCCGGTTTTTCTTGCTGGAATATATCATCTAGTTTACTTGTACGAATGTCAGCCTTATAAAATCTGGCGTTTGGAGTTAGATTAGTCAAATGACCGGTACTTAAATTATCAACAACAATCACTTCATAGCCTTGCTCTACTAAAAGATCCACAATATGTGATCCTATGAAGCCTGCTCCGCCTGTTACAAGCACTTTCATATTAATTTATTTTCCCCCATTTGTATTCTTTTTTGAACCAATCAATTGTTCTTACTAATCCCTCATCAAATGAAACAGTGGGTACATATCCTAATAGTTTTCTAGCCTTCGTTAAATCAGGTGTTCGATTGAGAGTATCTTCATATCCTGTTCCATATGCTTGATCATAAGAAATATGGACAATTGGGGAGCTTGATTGGGTCAGTTCTTTCACTTTTTCGGCCAATTCATTAATCGAAATTAACTGATTGGAACCGATATTAAATACTTGATTATTAAATTTCGCATCCATGCTTAACAAAGTTCCTTTTACAGTATCATCAATATACGTAAAGCATCTCGTTTGTCTTCCATCTCCATAAACTGTAATTGGCTCTCCTTTTAATGCAGCCCGTATAAATTTTGGAACAACTCCTCCATATTGTGTAGATGTTGCACGCGGGCCATAAGAATTAAAATAGCGTACTACTGTGACAGGCAATCCTTTTTCTGCATAAGCAAAGCACATATGTTCATCTAATGCCTTTGCGGTTGCATAACACCAGCGATGTGTCGTTGTTGGACCCAGAACCCTACTAGATTCTTCGCTGAAAGGAAGTAATTCATTCTTTCCATACACTTCAGATGTAGATGAGAATATCACTTTTACCATTCTAGGGAACGCTAATTCTAATATATTGCGAGTGACATCAATATTACCTTCAATTACTTTCAAAGGATTTTCCACAGTATTCTTAACGCCCAATACTGCAGCTAAATGAAAAACTGTTTCACAATTCTCTATTAACTCTTTTAACAAACTGCGATCCAAACCGGAGCCATTCACGAATTTAAATTTTGGATGATTCATAACGTGACTAAGAAAAGATTTCATTCCTGTTGATAAATCATCTAAACAGGTGACATCATGTCCTTTCTCTAGTAGTCTCTCAACCAGATGCGAGCCAATAAAGCCAGCACCACCTGTTACTAATATTTTCATCATTTTCCTCCTCCGAATCGTATGATTTTTGCCTTGCTCTTAATGCCACTTGTTACATTTCTAGCATCGTAAACAAGGCGTCCATGATCGAGTATTTTATTGATCGGGATAGTAGAGTGATCCGTTAAGATCAATACACAATCACTTTGCTGTAACGTAGTTTCAGTTAGGGGAGTACTCGTATATTTGTGCTCACCTATTTTCATTTCAGGAACAAACGGATCATGATAAGAAACCTCAATTCCTACTTGCTGTAGTAATTGAAAAATTTTAATTGCTGGAGATTCCCGGATGTCATTTATATCCTTTTTATAAGTTACACCATAAATCAAAACCTTTTTTCCATTATTATCAAACAATACCTTTACAATTTTTTGAACAATGTAATCAATAGTTAGGTCGTTAATTTCATCTGATAATTGAATCATCTTATTATCAAACCCGCACTGGTTAGATTTCCAAGCAAGATATAAGGGATCTACTGGTATGCAATGTCCGCCAATTCCCGGCCCTGGGTAGAATGGAGTGAATCCATATGGCTTCGTGTTTGCAGCTTCAATCGCTTCCCATAAGTCGATTTCCATAGCATCGCTTAAGATAGCAAGTTCATTTATAAATGAAATATTGATAAATCTATAAGCATTTTCAAGAAGTTTTGTAAATTCAGCTACTTGAGTAGAAGAAACAGGGACAATTTTCTGAAAAACTTTTTTATATAATTCACCTATTTTTTGAAGACAATTATCACTAACGCCACTTACTATTTTTGAGATTTCAGTGACTTTATACTGCTTGTTTCCAGGATCAATTCTTTCAGGTGAATAAGCAAGATAAAAATCCTTTCCAGCCTTCAATCCACTTTTCTCAAGTATCGGTTGAAATACTTCTTGCGTCGTGCCTGGAAATGTTGAACTTTCTAATATGATAAGCTGTCCTTTTTTAATTCTAGGCGCTAATTCTTTTCCGACCGTTACAAGATAGCTTAGATCGGGAGTTTTATAACTGCTTAATGGTGTCGGGACACAGACAATAATAACATCAAGTGTTTTTATGATATCGTAATCACTAGTTCCCATTAATTTACCTGCAGTTATTACTTCTAGAAGTTCTTGATCCTTAATATCCGGAAGATAGCTTTTACCATTATTTAATTTTTCAATTTTTGTTTTATCATTATCTATGCCTATAACCTTAAAACCTTTTTCAGCAAAAAGAAGTGACAGTGGTAAACCAACAAATCCAAGACCAATTATCCCTACTGTTGCTCTTGCACCTTCTTCCAAATCACGTTTGTCTTTATTTAGCAAATCAACATCCTCCTTTATTTATTAGTAACAAGATTATCTTATGAACACTTTGAAAAAAGCGTATAGGTGCTTGTACTGCTTCTAAAGTAGTAATTTATTACGAAAGGATACATTTTTTTAAAAGTACATAGTTCGCTTAAGAATAATCATGAGTATCTAAGCAACTAATGTTTTCATTTCATAATATAAGAAAGTATTACTATAAAAGGGAGGATTAGATGAAATTATTATTTGTTTTTTCAACTGCCAGTGGTGGGATGGTAACACTTAATCATGAGAGGAATTTAGCATTAAGTAGAAAAGGGATAGAATGTCACTTTTTATATTTTAGGAAACCAAATAATCTCGAGTTCTCCTGTAATCCGCACAACTTTATTATGAGAACAGATGAAGAAATTGAAGAATTAATTAAAGAACACAAATACAAGGCGGTAATTGTGTGTACCGACTATTTGTTTCTGGAGAGACTCAATAGACTTGGCTATTATGGTAAGATCATCTACGAAATTCAAGGTTTAGGAACGTATCAGGCAACAGTAAGTTGGTTAGAAAAAGCAGAATCATTTGTAACGCAATATGCAAATGCCATCCTCTATCCCAATACCTCATATCTGAATGAGTTAATGAAAAAACATTTTCCTCAAACAAAAAAATTTAGCTTCAATAACTGTATCGATACAAATATCTTCACTTATGTAGACGTCCCATTATCAAAAAAACTGATTGTTGGGTGGGTTGGACGCTTGGATCAAAATAAAAATTGGGTAGAGTTTATAAAATTAGGAGCTTCTCTACGTGAAATGTACCCAAATATTCAACTGTGGTTTTTTCATGATCCAACCGTTATATCAAAAAAGGAACGAAAGAAATTTACTGCATGGGTACAAAAGTTTAACTTGACCGAAAATCTTATAGTCTATGAAAATATCAGCCGTGAGGATATGGCAAAATATTATTCAATGATTGCCAAATCAGGTGGATTTGTATGTTCAACTTCTAAACTTGAGGGGTTTGGATATTCCGTGATTGAGGCAATGTGCTGTCAATGCCCTGTCTTAACAACAAGGTCTGGTGGTGTTGAGAGTTTTGTGATACACAATGTGACAGGTAAACTTTATCATCAAGGTAATATTTTTGAATTTCTGAACGAAGCAAAAGAACTTATTAATAATCTTGATTTAAGAGAAAAGATTATTACGGGTGCAAATAATCTAATTAAGCTATCATTTAGCCCGTCACTATATGGGGAACATTTTATGGAAATGCTCGAAAATATAGATATTACTTAAGTAAATTTGATGAATATAGATTGGTAAATCTGTCTATACAATAAAGTTGTTCAAGCATATACAGATATAGTAAAGCTTTATCTTTAAGCATCAGGATAAAGTAATTTTTATAAAAAGGAGGGCGAATAAATGGGTAAATTTTGGTATTCAACCGGACCTGTTTTGAATGAGGGTGGCAGTATGTATGCTTCTGAACCACTTTATTCTACTGTAACAGTTATCGCTATGAATAACGATGATAAGAAAAAAGCAAAGTTTACAATCACACTCTATCAATTAAACGGTACAAAAACCGAGGTTGTCAGGGAATATCGCGAATTAGATGAACAAGAAATTGCGTCTTTTGATTTTAATGTTGCTAACCTTTCGAGATTTTCAATCGGAATGGAAGGAAACCAAGGTGGAAAACAACCGAAAATACTTTACTCAGTGACTGCAAAAGATGAGATGGGATCAGTAGTAAATATCCTACCAATAATAAGAATTAGATAGTTTGTGATTGAAGTTGACACTTTAATCATTTTCAATAAATCCTAGTCCCTAAATCTCATCCAAAAAGACTGTTCCATCTGATGATGAAATTCATTTACATTTACTCCAATCTAATAATGGTAAACATTATGCCTATCTCCAAATACAGGGTATTTATGAATGAAAACCAAGGCGTCTGCACCGTAAAAAACGACTGATTCCAATTGGACATCAGTCGATTTTTTTATTGTATCTTTTGAAAACCCCTGGCTATGCCGGGGGTTCTAGAGAGCTTATAGCGAGGTATCAAAAAAAGCCTCACTTCGTGATAAGATATAGTTAGTTTCCCGACCACTACATCCAATATACGAAGGAGGCATGTCCAAATGCAGGACAAGAACAGTTTAGCACATTCAAACATGGAAATGTAAGTATCACATAGTGTTTGCTCCAAAGTACAGAAGACAAATTATCTATGGAAAATACAAACAAAGTATAGGGAAAATACTTAGAGAACTAGGTGAAAGAAAAGGTGTCACTATTCACGAAGCAAATGCATGTCGAGATCATTTTCATATGTTAGTGAGCATCCCACCAAAGTTGAGTGTATCTTAATTTATGGGATATTTAAAAGGAAAAAGTAGCTTAATGATATTCGATCGACATGCAAATTTAAAATACAAATATGGTAATCGCAAATTTTGGTGTCGAGGTTTCTATGTTGAGACTTTCAGCCGAAGAACAAACCACCAGTTCACACTGGTGGTTTTGATTTTTAACATATTTTTTGAATTAAATTTGGTGAGTTATTGCGAGGCGAGTTTACTAATGAAGAAACCTCATATGCCTCCATGTTGTCATCTTCCAATGGTTTAAGTAGATGTGAAACCTTTGATACATCATTAATAGAAGGGTCAAGCCATGCTTGTTCGTCCTCCTTATTTAAAATAACTGGCATACGGTCGTGAATATCCTTCATTAGTACATTTGGGGTTGTGGTAATAATTGAACAAGAAAATAAGGTATTCCCTTCCAGGGATTTCCAACGTTCCCAGATTCCCGCCATTGCGAATAGATTATGCGATTTTAATTTTATTCGTATCGGTGTTTTTGTTTTGTTGGGTCCTTTTTTCCATTCATAAAAGCTATCCGCAATAATCAGACAGCGTCTATGTTTGAAGGCATTTCTGAAGCTTGGTTTTTCAGCCAATGTTTCAGCACGTGCATTGATCATTTTATATCCGACTTTTTCATCCTTTGCCCATGAAGGTACGAATCCCCAGCGTAAATATCCTAAACGATTTTGTGTACCGTCATTAATTACTGAAAGGACCGAATGGGAAGGGGCAATGTTATAGCTTGGTAAATATAAATCTTGTTCAATTGCAGCTTCAATATCAAAACGATTAAGAATTTCATCGTACTCTGCAAAAAGAGTAAATCGACCGCACATTGTGATCACCTCATTTTTTATAATGTAGGAGGATTTTTGGATGTTGGTAACTTGATTAGAAAAGAGGTACCTTTCCCAACCGTACTTTCAACATCAATTGACCCTTTTAATTGCTCAATAATTTGGAAACAAATGGTAAGCCCTACGCCGGTTCCTTTATCTTTTGTTGAATAAAAAGGTGTACCGATTTTTGAAAGCTGTTCTTTTGTCATACCGGGACCATTGTCGGTGATTTTTACAAAAATGTCTTGGTCTTTTGCAAAGGCATCTATTTGCAATAAGCCGTCATTTCCAATTGCTTCTATTGCATTTTTAATAATATTTATCAAGACTTGTTTGATTTCATCCTTATTCCCGTTAATGTAAAGCGAGTCTTCAATGTAGGTTTCAACCTCAATGCTTTGAATATTTGTATAGGATGTCATAAGTTCAACCGTTTTTGATAGTTCCTCGCTGATGTTTACCAATTGAGTATTACTATTATTTGGCTTAGCGAGTGATAAATAATCATTAATGATCGATTGTGCACGATTTAATTCAGAAAGAGTAATGTCGATATAATTTCGCTGTTTATCAGTAATATTATCATCCCGAATAATTAACTGTAAAAACCCATTTACCGTAGTTAGTGGATTACGAACCTCATGGGCAACGGAGGCTGCTAGTTGACTAACCACATTCATTTTTTCAGAACGTCTTAGTTCCCGTTGTAAGAGGATTTGTTGCTTTAAGTTTTCAATAATTAGAACTACTAGTAAGAGGGTAATCCACGTAACTATTGAAAAAAGGATCATAACTAGTAGTTGATCAATTTGATTATACTTTACTAAGACAATCGCTCTCGTAATAACGATAAAACTATAAATGATTGAGAGAACTATAGCTTCTTATTTAATAGAAGGGAATGATACTTTTTTAAAAGAAAATAAAATATGATTACAATAATGGCATAATTGACAATCGAAAAGATAACCTTAGTATCTCCGAGTAGAAGTAAATAGCCTAGCATAAACAAAATAACTGCAATTCCCTGGAAAAATCCAGTATAGAGAAATGTAACAAAAATAGGGATAATCCTAAAATCATAAGCAAATCCATTCGCGTATGTTACAGGGAAAGTGATGGTTAATAGAAGCATAATGATAATCATTCCAAGCAGTTTGTTTGAGTGGATCTTTGGTGAAGAATGATTATCCTGAATAGTAAGTAAATAATATATAAGAATAGGAAAAATAACAATAAGTACATGGTAAAGAACATGTCCAATATGCTCTAACAACTTTTGTGACACCCCCTCTTGATTATTTAATTTTTCGAATAATGTCTTTTGATAGAAATTCGACATATTCACCGATAATCCTTCTATATTACTTGCGTACTCGAACATATTTTGACAAAATGAAATATGCTATTTAACCCAATCATAATTCTTTTTTTCTTAATATGGGTATGATACAACTAAACATATCTTTAATATTGGAGGCTCATTATGTTTAAAAAATTATTTGGAAGTAAAGATAAAAAAACTGAGGAAGTTTTAGTGGCTCCTGCAAATGGAAAAATTCTTGCCCTAGAAGAGGTACCAGATCCTGTCTTTTCTCAAAAAATGATGGGCGATGGCCTTGCGATTGATCCGTCTGAAGGGAAAATTGTTTCGCCTGTGAAAGGTGAAATTATTCAGGTCTTCCCGACTAAACACGCAATTGGAATTAAGACTGAAATAGGTTTAGAACTTCTTATACATATAGGCCTTGAAACAGTGAACATGAAGGGTGAGGGCTTCACTACACATGTAAAAGAAGGGGATAAAGTTGAGGTTGGAACCGATCTCGTAACCTTTGATTTAGATTTAATAAGAGAGAAGGCAGCGAGTACAATTACACCAGTTGTCATCACTAATTTTGATGCAGTTGAAACGTTTGAGATAATTGGAAGTGGCCAGGCAACAGCGGGTTCAACAGAGCTTGCAAAAGTGAAGAAAAAGTAAGCTTGCGGTCCTATCTGGACCGTTTTTTTTTATAGTACTTATTGTGTATTTGAACATGTTTTTACATATAAATTAGAACTGAGCATAGGATTTTAATGAATTAAATAAAAGACAGAAAGCCACTCACTGTGGCAACGTCATTGTGACCTACAACGTGCGGGTCTGAAAAAATGAGTCTTTTGCCCTATTTATTAAAAAGAGGATTTTTACCAATTTTCTAGAAACAATATATAAGTAGTCAATGAGAGGGTATGAAAGATGGAGATAGGAAGCAGAATACGTTTCTTTAGAATTCAAAACAATATGACACAAGAAGAATTGGCACAAGAGATTATCTCAATTTCTTATCTTTCAAAAATTGAAAATAACCAAACCTCTGCAAGCTTAGAGGTACTTGAATTATTATGTGATCGATTAGGAATCAAGTTGATTGAAAGTGAAGAATATGCCCAATTAAAGGAGCTTTATGATTGGTACCACCTAATGGTTTCTCGAAAAAGGGAGCAGGCGGTTTCATTTTATGATTCTTATGAGTGTAAGAATACAAATGATTCACGGGTTGCCATTTTCTTCGTTCTTTTTGAACTTAGGTATCTAATTTTTACGAACCAATTAGACAAGGCTGAACAACATATCAAGAAAATTGACTTATATAAAGATATTTTTGAAATACGCATGAACTATTTTTACGAAAAATTTGTTGGTCAGTTTTATTATTTGAAGAGCCAGTTTTCTGTTGCAATGGAGCATTTTAAAGTTGCAGAAGAGATCTTAACGAGCAGTGTCCACTTTGAAAGCTGGGAAACGGCTGATTTGTATTATTATAAGGGGCTAAATAATAACCGGATGGGGAAATTAGCCTTAAGTATCGTGTATATACAGAAGGCATTGGCAATCTATCAATCTCTTTACGATTTAAAAAGGAGTGCCGAGTGTCAAATTTTATTAGGGATTTGTTATGAAAAAATTAACGAATTCGAAATGGCGGAAGAGAATTATTTGCTAGCAACAAAGGTAGCAGAGGGGATAAAAGACCCGTCATTACTAGGTTTGATTTATCATAACCAAGGTGTCCTTTATTCAAAATTAGGTAAATCCAATAAAGCCATTAAGCAATTTGTAAATAGCCTTGAGCATAAAGAAGAACATATGGTCATCGGGCGTTTACGGTCGATTCACGGTTTAATTGAAGAAAATTATAAAATAGGTGACCATGAAGGTTGCAAAAAATGGCTCGAAGAAGGGTTTGCTTTAGTTGAGAATCACCAGGGGTATCCTGAATTTAAGATTCATTTTATCTATTATGACTATTTGCTGAATAAGTCTGATCAATTAATGAGATTTATTGAAAAGGATGCATTGCCGTATTTCGAAGGCATTGAACATCATCTTCACGTAGCATTTTATGCAGAAGAACTTGGAAAAATCTATCAAGAAAATCATAAATATAAGCTAGCAAGCTATTATTTTTCAAAGGTAATTTCATCTTTGAAAAAACATAGTCATATAAATCAATAAAGGAGATGATGGTAAGATGAAAAAACTAATGCTACTATTCATGCTTGGGCTTGTGACAATCGCAGGTTATCAATTAAATGAAGGTGTTGCATGGGTAGACAATGACTACCCAGATTCGCAAGAAGTACAGGTATAATGTAGAAAGCAGCCCGAAAAAATTTAGGGCTGCTTTCTTTATTTCTATAGAAAGTTATGATAATTTGTTTGGTTATTTTTTACTTCATCGACTTGATTTTGAATGCTACGGGAGTCGCTAGAACGTTTCTTTTTGGAAATAAGGTCTGCGACAAAACCAACAAGGAGTAACCCTCCAAAAAAGATTAACATCCAGCCCCATAATGGCATTTTCTCACCCCCATACAGTAGCATATGAAAAACGTATAAAAGAGATGAAGGATACACACGAATCGTAATCTGTTTTTAAAATAAAAAAAGCAACGTTCATAAACGTTACTCTTTTGGAACATATTTAAAGATTTCATGTGTTTCAAAGCTATCTACTAACCGGTTAAGCCAAAAATAATATTCTAACGCATTGTTCAACTTTGCAATATCGTTCCCTGCTTCTACTCTAACTTCTTCGCTAATTTGTTCGTCCTCTAAGAGTTCCTTTAGATCAGCTAAAGATTTCTGAATGGCACTTACATTCATAGAAATGCCACTCCTCCATTTTATCGTAAAAAAGTCAATAAAGGTTTGATACCAATCTTCTTCAACCTCATAAAGGTCTTTTCGAATCCCTTTTTTCCATACTTTATCAACCATTTTCAACTCCACTAAGTTGCGAACGGAAGTACTCATACTTGTTTTACTCATGCCTAGTTCTTGTTTCATATCATCCAGCGTCATCGGCTCGTCATGAAAATACATCAGACCCCAAAGTCTTCCAACTGAAGGTGTTACTCCATATAAATTCATATTTTGAGCAATCGCATCAATCACACGTTCTCGGGCTTTTTCTAGCTTGTCTATGCCTTGCAAATAGATTCACATCCTACATCAAAGGTTTGATATATATAGACTACTCATTTGGACATTGAATGTAAAGGGGAGGTGCTGAAAGGATTATGGAGGATATTGGAGGAATTCTATGCATTCGGAATGTGAAGTACGTACAGTTTTTACTTTACAAACTTTACGGCTCAATATCCCGTTATATCCCTTTTGTGAATTATAAAAATTATTTATACAATTAATAGGTCATAGTTACTAATTACTTTCTACATGTAGGTGTTGGTTGGTCTAAATATTAAATAGGTTGTTAGTATAAATCGGGGTTATTAACACCAAGAAAAAATTGAGGTGACAAAATGGAAAGTGAGAAACAAGCAAAAATAAAGGTTTCTAGTGTAACGAAAATTTTTGGGCGATCGTCTAAAAAAGCTATTCAACTTTTAAAAGAAGGAAAAACAAAGCAAGAAATTTTAAAAAGCACTGGATCAACTGTCGGTGTAAATCAAGCAAGTTTTGAGGTATATCCCGGAGAAATTTTTGTCATTATGGGTTTATCTGGAAGTGGGAAGTCTACCTTAGTTCGTCTTTTAAATAGATTAATAGAACCAACTTCTGGTCAAGTTTTAATTGATGGAAAAGACGTCGTATCCATGAATAAAGAAGAAATTCGAGAAGTTCGTAGGAAAAAAATGAGCATGGTGTTTCAACGCTTCGCATTATTCCCACATAAAACGGTTCTTCAGAATACGGAATACGGACTAGAAATTCAAGGTGTAGCAAAGCAAGAACGTTCACAAAAAGCGTTCGAATCGCTTAAATTAGTCGGTCTAGAAGGCTATGAAAATCAATATCCTGACCAACTTAGTGGTGGGATGCAGCAGCGTGTTGGACTTGCAAGAGCGCTCGCAAATGACCCGGATATTTTATTAATGGACGAAGCATTTAGTGCCCTTGACCCATTAATTCGTAAGGATATGCAGGATGAATTGATTGAGCTACAAGGCTCTATGGAAAAAACAATCGTCTTTATTACACATGACCTTGACGAAGCGTTAAGAATCGGTGACCGTATTGCACTAATGAAGGACGGAAACATCGTCCAAATCGGAACCCCTGAAGAAATACTTATGAATCCATCTAATGAATATGTAGAAAGATTTGTTGAGGATGTTGATTTATCGAAGGTACTTACTGCAGGTCATATTGTCAAACGAGCGGAAACCGTTCAGGTTGATAAAGGAGCTAGACTTGCCCTTAAAATCATGAAGGATCATGGTTTATCGACAGTTTACGTTGTTGACAAGCAGAAAAGACTCGTTGGTGCTGTTAGCGCTGTAGAAGCTTCAAAAGCGGTCGAGCGAAATTTAACATTGGCCGATGTCATGGAAACAAATCTTAAAACGGTTGATACGAGTACATTACTTGTTGATTTATTCGATGATGTTTCACAAGCTACGATTCCAGTGGCCGTAGTTGATGAACAAAATCGACTTAAGGGAATTGTCATTCGAGGTGCCGTGATAGGCGCACTTGCTGGTAATGACACATATATTAATGACTTTGGGGCTGAACAACTCCCTCCAAGTGATGAAAGGGAGGCGTTATAATGGAAGGTTTATTACCAAAGCTGCCAATAGCGGATTGGATTGATATATTTGTAGACTGGTTAGTCTCAAACTTCGAATTTTTATTTGAAGGGATTGCGGTAGGACTTGAAGGATTTGTAGAAGGAATTGTTGCAGGATTAGGATTTATTCCTTCTATTCTATTTGCTCTTATCTTGGGAGTTGTAGCCTGGAAAATTTGTAATTGGAAAATTGCTATTTTCACATTAATAGGATTATTGCTTATTGATAATTTAGGTTATTGGGACAATATGCTTCAAACAATTGCCCTTGTATTAACATCTGTCGGGATATCAGTCATTCTGGGAATACCGCTAGGAATATGGGCCTCACAAAGTAAAACTGTGGGAAGTATCGTGGTTCCGATTCTTGACTTCATGCAAACAATGCCTGCATTTGTTTATTTATTACCGGCAATCTTTTTCTTTAATATCGGAGTCGTACCTGGTGTTGTGGCGTCAGTTATATTTGCAATGCCACCAACGATTCGACTAACGATACTTGGAATTACCCAAGTGCCACAGGATTTAATCGAGGCAACTGAAGCCTTTGGATCTACAACAAAACAAAGATTAGTAAAAGTTCAAATTCCACTGGCTATGCCAACAATTATGGCTGGTATTAACCAAAGCATCATGCTTGCTTTATCCATGGTTGTAATTGCCTCAATGGTAGGTGCACCAGGATTAGGAGCAGATGTATACAGAGCTGTTACACAGCTGCAAACTGGAACTGGTTTTGAAGCTGGTCTAGCGATTGTTATTGTGGCAATCATCTTAGACCGGATTACTCAAAATATAGGAAAAACTAAACAAGGGGGAACTGCTTAATGTTAAAAAAAGTAGTCAAAGCATCATTAGCAATTGGATTTACTCTAGGACTTGCTGCATGTGGTGGCAATTCGGATGAGGCAGGAACTACATCTACTTCTTCAGCATCTGTAGGAGAAAGTGTAGATTATGAGATTGTTGGAATCGATCCAGGTGCAGGAATCATGAAGGCAACTGCTTCGGCGATTGAAGAATACGGTCTAGAGGATTGGACTTTAGTAGAAGGCTCTGGTGCAGCGATGACAGCATCACTTAAAAAGGCGTATGACAAAGAAGAACCTATTATCATCACTGGTTGGACGCCACACTGGAAATTCTCAGCTTTCGATCTTAAATATCTTGAGGATCCTAAAGGCGTATATGGTGGAGAAGAAAACATTCATACGATTGCACGAAATGGTTTAAAAGAAGATTTACCAGCTGTTCATACGTTATTAGACCAATTCAATTGGACGTCAGATGATATGGGAAGTGTAATGGTAAATATTAATGAAGGAACAAAACCCGAAGAGGCCGCTGCAAAATGGATCGAAGAAAATCCAGATAAAGTTGCAGAGTGGACTGAAGGTGTAGAAGAAGGTAATGGCGAAGAGGTAAAATTAGCCTACGTTGCGTGGGATAGTGAAATCGCAAGTACCAATATTGTGGCTAAAGTTTTAACAGATTTAGGCTATAAAGTAAAAATGAGCCAAGTAGAGGCCGGCCCAATGTGGACTGGTGTAGCTGATGGATCTGTTGATGCACACGTTGCTGGATGGTTACCTGTAACTCATGCTGACTATGTAGAGAAATATGATGGTCAGTTTGAAGATTTAGGTTCAAACCTTGAAGGCACAAAAATCGGTTTAGTTGTACCAGCTTACATGGATATTGACTCAATCGAAGACTTAAAAGAATAAGTGTCATTAAAATAAAGTTAAGTTAAAAAGAAACTGTACATTCTATAAAGGGTGTACAGTTTTTTTCTATTTAATGGGTATAATGTCAATGATGTTGCACTTTTTCCGAAATGAGGTACTTATTTATGAACATAAGCAAATTTTCGATAAAACGACCTATATTTACATTGGTGACAATGTTTTTAGTGATTATTCTAGGATTCGTTTCCTTAATGAATATCCCACTTAAATTAATCCCAGAAATCAATCCACCTGTAGGTGTAGTTGTTGCCAATTATTTTGGTGCAAGCCCTAATGAAGTTTCTGAAAAAGTGACAAAACCCCTTGAGCAAAGTTTGTCAACATTGTCCGGCTTAAAAACAATGTCCTCCACTTCTCAGGAGGGGGCAGCTCTAATCTTACTGCAGTTTTCATGGACAACCTCCATTGATGATATTGAAAATGACATTCTAAGTCGGATTAATCAAACACAAATCACCGATGATGCAGAGGCGCCTCGGTTTCTAAAATTCGATCCATCTCAGTTTCCGATTATTCAATTGTCCCTTAGCATGGAAGGGGATGAAAAAGGACTTCAAGAGCTTGCAGAAGGTTTAACAACAGACCTCAATAAAGTTGAAGGTGTAGCAAATGTTAATTTGTCAGGTGTTGTAACAGAAGAAATAAAAGTTGAACTTAATCAAGAACAGTTAGAAGAGTACGCTCTGACCCAGGCTGATATTGTAAACATTCTCAGAGCAAATTCCGTCTCATTACCTGGAAATACAATTGAATCTGAAGGAAGAGAACTTACTACAAGAGTAATTAGTACATTGGAGTCTGTCGAGGACTTAGAGGAGCTTTCTATAACAATTGACCCACTCCTTGGTGAAGAAGTCGTTCTTGGAGACCTTGCTGAGATTAATATTGTACCCGAATCACAGAAAACCATCACTCGAGCCAATATGGAGCCTGCGATGTTAGTCAGCGTCCTCCAAGAATCAGACGCAAATACCGCGCAGGTATCAAAAGCCTTCCAATCAGAACTAGAGAAGAAGCTTTCTCAGGAAAAATATAAAAATGTCCAAGCAGAAGTACTGTTTGATCAAGGGGATTATGTCAAAATCGCAATTGGAAATATTACAAGTACATTGCTGTTAGGTGGACTGTTCGCGATGATTGTCCTCTTTTTCTTCCTGAGAAGTGTAAAGAGTCCACTCATTATCGGGATTGCGATTCCATATTCCGTCATTGTTACCTTTGTGCTTATGTATTTTTCGGATTTCTCGTTAAATATTCTTACGTTAGGTGGATTAGCGCTCGGTATTGGGATGCTCGTTGATAATTCAATTGTCGTCATCGAAAATATCTATCGTCATTTATCAATGGGGAAAGAACCAAAGCAAGCTGCTGCAGATGCAACAAAGGAAATTGGAACGGCAATTATAGCCTCGACATTAACGACGGTAGCTGTCTTTTTACCAGTTGTTTTTATTACCGGATTAATCGGGGAGTTGTTTACTGAATTTGCTGTTACGATTGCGTTTAGTTTATTTGCATCTCTCGTGGTGGCACTAACAGTTGTACCAATGCTCGCCAGTCGATTTTTAAAGAGACCGAATGAGAATCTTGAGAAAAAACGGCAATCATCAGGCGGCATGCGTTTATTAGAAAATGCCACGAGATGGTCACTACGACACCGTTTCATTGTCCTTTTGCTCACGATTGTGTTATTTGCGGCTAGTATCTTCGGCTTATTTAGAGTCGGAACCGAATTCATACCAAAGAGTGATGAAGGCTTTTTTACAATCAATTTAAAGCTTAAAAATGGAACGCCACTAGATGAAACACAAAAAATAGTGGGTGAAATCGAAAAAAAATTAGAAAAAGAGGCTGACGTCGATGTATTTGTAAGCCTGATAGGTTCAACCCAGGAGAAAAGTTTCAGGGGTGGAGGAAGTTTAAATGAAGCAGAAATTTATGTAAAAATGGTTGGGTTTGAGGAACGTGAGCGCTCAACATTTGAATTTGTTGACGAGACGAAATCGAAAATTGAGTCTCCAGTTATCAAACTTCATCCAGAGGCAAAAGTAAGATTTAATTTACAATCCTCATCAGGCTCAACCCCAAATACTTTGCAGTTTCATGTAAAAGATACAGATAAAAATAGGCTAAATAAGGCAGTTTCAAGGCTTTCGGAAGCGCTGTTTGATTTGAAAGATGTAACAGAGGTATCAACAGATGTATCGAAAACAATTGAGGAACTTCAAATTACGATTGATAAAGAAAAAGCGTTTGAGGAAGGGCTTGCACCTTTACAAATCGCATCAACTGTAAACGATGTTACAAGAGGTACAAGAGCGTTACAGCTAACGGACGAAGACAATCAAATTTATCCGGTTAATGTAAGCTATGATCGAGATTTTACAAACAATATCGAGGGTTTAGGGAACCTACTTTTAAAAACTCAAGCAACTACTTTTGTGCCACTTAAGGAAGTGGCAAATATTGAAGTTGGCGAGGGGCCGCTTACTGTTCGGAGAATTGATCAGCAACATGCCGTACAATTTACGGTCAAATACGTGACAACAATGAATCTTGGTGCAATTTCGAAAAAAGTGGATGAAGTAGTAACAGACCTTGAACTTTCTGATGAAACAGACATCGTCTACAGTGGCGATAAGGAACTATTAGATTCCTCAATAGATCAAATGGTCCTAGCATTTGTGCTCGCACTTACATTGATTTATATCGTAATGGCAGCACAGTTTGAATCTTTAAAATATCCGTTTGTTATTATGTTTACGGTTCCGTTAATGGTCATTGGGGTTGCAATTGGCCTATATCTGACAAACACACTAATCGGAATCACTGCCATCATCGGAATTATCGTGCTAGCGGGTATTGTGGTGAACAACGCAATCGTGATTGTTGATTATATAAATAAGAAGAAAGAGGAAGGAATGGGTTCACATGAAGCAATTGTTGTCGCGGTAAAAGATCGAACGCGACCCGTTATGATGACAGCAACCACAACTATCTTGGGGCTATTACCACTGGCATTTGGTATTGGTGAAGGCTCCGAAATCAACCAACCGATGGGAATTACAGTCATTGGAGGTTTGATAAGCAGCACATTATTAACTTTATTTATCATTCCAATTGTGTATAGCTTGTTTGACAAGGAAACGAGGAGGAGAGCTAGAGGGGAATAGGGGTAGTTAAGGTGAAGATTGGAAAGGCGCATGGCGCTGCGAGTGATATGAAGGGTATTTTGGGTAATTTTGGATAAAGGGGGCAAAAGTGGTGGATATGGTAGGGGAATAGGGTAATGTTGGAAAAGGTTATGGGATAAGTGGTAAATAAGATGGACTTTTGGACAATTATGGAAAAACAATCATTAAATAACTCGATGAAGAACATTTTCAGTAAAAATCATGACCCGAATGTCCTTCATAAGCTCGATGAAGAACGTTTCAATCGAAAATCAGAGCCCAAATGTACTTCATAAGCCCGATGAAGGACATTTCCAGCGAAGATCACGACTCGAATGTCCTTCAACGCCAAAAAAACGGATGCCCCACCTAACCTACATCCAATCCAACCAAATACCCTACATTAGTTAGCTTTGCCTCAAAAACTCCAGCACCGGCTCAAATGGCTGTTTCTCTTTCGCATCAAAATAATGCGCAAAGGGGCAGCCTTTTTCATTAATTCTCTCAATGATAGTCTCCAATGGAAAATCTTCAATCGACAATTCATCCGTTATTTCTTCCCAATAAAGTGGGGTGGCAACATATGCTCCATCATTACCGCGGACCGAGTAGGGTGCTACAATGGTTTTACCCTCAGCATGCTGTACGTAATCTACATACATGCGGTTTCCCCGATTCTTTTTCAATCTCTCCGTAGTAAATAGATCAGGCTC
>NZ_JAPSKV010000013.1 GCF_031181385.1 Fredinandcohnia onubensis | reverse complement strand
ATATATTTCTATAATCACAATAGATATCAAAAACGACTAAACAGCCTCAGCCCTGTAGAATATAGAGCTAAAGCCGCTTAGGTCAATTTTTATTATTTCCACTGTCTACTTGACAGGGGGCAGTTCATTTTTAGGCAGTCAGATTATTTTAAATATTTACTTAGGTATTCTTGGATGACCTCTTTATGGATAATCCCATACCCCACTTCATTTCCGTCAATTTCGATAACCGGAATCATGATCTGATATTTTTCCAGAAGTTCATCATCTTTATAAATATCAACCTCATTGAGGTCTAAAGGAAATTCTTCACTTAATTCCTCGATAACCTTTTTCGCTTTTGTACAAAGGGAGCAATTTTCCTTTGAATACATGGTGACTTGAATGCGACTCAACTGTTACACTTCCAATCTACTTGCTATATCTTTTTCGCTTCGATGAAGATGGTATATTTAATTGGTCACGGTATTTTGCAATTGTTCTTCTGGACACAAGAATACCATGCTCTTCCTTAAGTATACTGACAATCTCCTGGTCTGACAAAGGCTTTTGTTTATTTTCCTCATCAACCAGCTGTTTTAAAACGTTCTTAACTTGCGTTGATGAAGTATCGGTTGATCCCGTTGTTTGGATGTTACGACTAAAGAAATATTTCATTTCGAAAATACCATATGGAGTTTGAACAAATTTATCTTTTACTGCACGGCTTACGGTTGATTCATGAATGTCTAAACTTTGTGCAACTTCACTCATTATTAGTGGCTTTAGATGAGCTGGTCCCTTTAGAAAGAAATCCATTTGACGATTAATGATTTCGTTCATGACATTTTGCAAGGTGAGTTTTCGCTGTTCCAAACTTCTCATAATCCATTGGCACTGATCCACTTTTTCTTGGAGATAGGATTGAGTTTGTGAATCCTTTTCTTGTAAAAAATGCTGGTAGTACTGAAGATTTAATGAAACCTTTGGCAAATATGAATCGTGCATGTTCATTATGACAACACCATTTTCGACTTGAATATCAAATTCCGGGACTATATACTGTGCTTCTCCTCCATGAAAAGCTGCACCCGGTCTTGGCTGTAGGGTTTGGATAAAGTCAAAAATCTGTTGAATATCAAAAAGCTTTACATCAAGTTGTTTCGCGATTTCCTTCCAGGACTTTTCTGCAAATTCTTCAAAATAGTCCTGAATAATTGTTTCAGCAAGACTATTCCTTTTTGGCAATTTCCTTAGTTGTAGGAGCAGGCATTCTTGTAAGGACCTAGCTCCTACCCCAATCGGGTCTAAACTTTGGATAAAGTGAATCGCACTTTCGATGGTTTCAGTATCGGTATTGAGGTCTTTTGCAATCTCCTCCTCTGGAAAATACAGATAACCGTTGCTATCCAAGAGTTGAATGATATATTCCATCGTTCGCTTTTTTTCGTTGTTCACCTTCATATATGAAAGTTGTGTAAGCAAGTGTTCATAAAGGGTTGTTTCTTTTTTTTCAATATAGTCAATCGGATTTGTATAGGATTCTTTTGAGACCTTTGATTTTGTTCGTCGACTAAAATCCGTTTGTTTTACTTCAATTAGGGGATTTTCTAATGTTTGCTCTTCAAGAAATTTAGTCAAATCCAAAGAAGAGTATTGTAAAAGAGTTATAGCTTGAGTTAACTCCTTTGTCATGACTAGCTTTAATGATTGCTGCTGAAAAAGTCCAGTTTGCATATTCACTCTCGTTCTCCCCCTTTCACCTGAGTTTTTTTAAATGGAAGCGTTTACTTTTTTTTAGTTTACAATGAACTCTATCATTTTATTGAATATGTTCTATCGTTAATTTTATCTTACTTCTATGGTATCGAAAAAGTTAAATTTTAGCACGCATTTTTATTCATTTTTTGAAAGAATCTACCTTAAAGAGGTGATTTGTGTTGAGAAAAAATGAGATTATGTACACCGGCCCGGTTACGGGTACTTTGGATGAAGCAAACAAGGCGAAAAACAAAGAAGAGTTCGCAACTGAATTTGATCCTATCCAAACAATGTGGGCTGTGAATCCAGTTGACGAGGATGTCTACGAAGGGACATTGGGGTATAAAGATAACTAGGGAGTTGTAGTAAAGTGGAGAAAAAATATCGTAATATGCAAAAAAGGACCAGATCATAATCTGGTCCTTTCTTCATTAGCGCCCTCGGCAGGATTCGAACCCACGATAAGAGAACCGGAATCTCTTGTGCTATCCACTACACTACGAGGGCATGTCTGAATAGAAACTGCACTCATCATTATAGGATAGAACTCATTTGAATGCAAGATGTATGTTTAAAACACTACAAATCGGGTATGATGGTATACGTATGAAATTTTGTTTTTTTCACATCTATAAAGGTATGTCATAAATGTTTGTAGAATAAGATAAGTTAGTAAAGCGAATTGTTTGACCTTTACTGACCTTAATTGTATGATGGAAATACATAGTAAAGTTTTTAATTTGTTTTGAAGGAGGAAGTTAAATGAATTTAATCCCTACAGTTATTGAGCAAACAAACCGTGGAGAGCGCGCCTATGATATTTACTCACGTTTATTAAAAGACCGTATTATCATGCTTGGAAGTGCCATTGATGATAATGTTGCTAACTCAATCGTGTCTCAGTTATTGTTCTTAGCAGCTGAAGATCCTGAAAAGGATATTTCTTTATACATTAACAGCCCTGGTGGTTCAATTACAGCTGGTATGGCTATTTATGACACAATGCAGTTCATTAAGCCAAAGGTTTCTACAATCTGTATTGGTATGGCTGCATCTATGGGTGCTTTCTTACTTGCGGCTGGTGAAAAAGGCAAGCGTTTTGCGCTACCAAACAGTGAAGTTATGATTCACCAACCACTTGGTGGAGCACAAGGGCAAGCAACAGAAATCGAAATTGCGGCTAAACGAATCCTTTTCTTACGTGAAAAGCTAAACCAAATTTTAGCTGAACGTACTGGCCAACCAATAGAGGTTCTTCAAAAAGATACAGATCGCGATAACTTTATGACTGCTGAAAGAGCAATGGAATATGGTCTAATCGACAAGGTTATGTACCCACAAGACAATAAATAAAAACGAAAAAAATTCCTCTCACATTGAATCGTGAGAGGATTTTTTTATGCTTCTTTTTGAACAAATTCAGTTAATGCTTCAACTGCAGCTTCTTCATCATTTCCATCAGCAATTAATGTAACTGTTGTACCGCTGCCAACCGCTAGACTCATTAGTCCCATGATGCTTTTTGCATTTACCTTTTTTCCGTCTTTTTCTAAAAAGATATCTGCAGAAAATTTATTTGCTTCCTGAACAAACATCGCTGCAGGGCGTGCTTGTAACCCCGTTCTTAAAGCAACCTCAACTTGTCTTTCCACCATTCGTTTCTTCCTCCTCAAATTTTTCTGTACATTCTTAAGTTGTGTTTTTTTTAGTTGTTTCCTATTATTACGTAGGTTGAGCTCTAAAGGTTTCATGTTTTTTCAAAAAAATGATAACGCTTTATTTTTCCCCATGTGAGCAAGGTCTCACTTAATAGATTGGCCTGCTCGGAGCTTATCAGCAATTTCATCAATTTTTCGAAGTCGGTGGTTAATGCCCGACTTACTGATTTGACCCGATGTTACCATTTCCCCTAACTCTTTAAGTGTGACATCCTGGTAGGCCACGCGAAGCTCAGCAATTTCTCTTAATTTATCAGGTAGGATACCCAGGCCGACTGTTTCATCAATGTATCTGATATTTTCCACCTGTCGAATCGATGCCCCAATTGTTTTATTTAGGTTTGCTGTTTCACAATTGACGAGACGGTTCACCGAATTTCTCATGTCACGAACAATGCGGACGTCCTCGAATCGAAGCAAAGCTTGATGGGCACCAATGACATTTAGGAACTCTGTGATTTTTTCCGCTTCTTTTAAGTAGGTGATAAAACCTTTTTTTCGTTCTAACGTCTTTGCGTTGAGATCAAAAACGTTCATTAATTCACAAAGTGAGTCATTATGTTCTTTATATAATGAAAAAATCTCAAGATGGTACGAGGATGTTTCTGGGTTATTGACAGAGCCACCTGCTAAAAAGGCTCCGCGTAAATAGGAGCGTTTGCAGCACTTCTTCGCTACTAATTCTGAAGAGATTTCTTGTCTTAATGAAAAACCTTCGAAGATCTTCAAGTCTTCTAGTATTTCCTTTGCATCCTCAATAAGGCGAACAAGATATACATTGTTCTTCTTGAGTCTCATTTTCTTTCGAACAAGGAGCTCTACCCCTACATTATAGCATTTTTTCAGAAGTGTATAAATTCTTCTCGCAATCGCGGCGTTTTCCGTTTGGATATCGACCACCATTTTTTGGTTAGAGAAGGAAAGTGCGCCATTCATTCGGATCAAAGCGGAAAGCTCGGCTTTAGCGCAGCAATCTTTGATGTCTATATTTGTAAGTTCTTTTTTCGTCTCTGATGCAAATGACACAGTTCCACCTCCCTTTTTAAAAAGTGGGTGATTAAAACTCAATCACCCTTTTTATTTTTAATGAGCAAATCATATAACAGGCTTGCCACTTTTTTTGTGTCGTGTCTGATAACGCCATTATCGTATGAAATGATTTTATCATGAATGATGGCTAAACCTAAAGCAGAAAGCCTTTCAGTATCGTAAACTACAGGCTTTGCTAGCTCTTTTGCATATTTTTCTTTAATATTCTCAGGAATCTCTCCATTATTGACAAGAACCGTATCAATGAACTTAATACCCATATGGTCGTACAAAGCTTGAACATGGTCGCTTGCCGTAAAATTCAAGGTTTCCCCAGCCTGTGTCATTACATTACAAATATAAACTTTTTTCGCGTTTGATTTTAAAACCTCTTCGCCGATTTTGGGTACAAGTAGATTCGGTAAAATACTGGTGTAGAGGCTACCAGGTCCAATGATGATCATATCTGCCTGTTGAATCTTTTCGATCGATTCTTGTAGTGGCTCTACATCACTAGGTGTTAAAAATACACGCTTTATTTTTTTACCCGAATATGGAATCTTGGATTCACCTGAAACAACAGTGCCATCCTCCATTTCAGCATGTAAAATGACGCTTTTATTTGCTGCCGGAAGAACCTTCCCTCTTACATTGAGAACCTTGCTCATTTCACCAACTGCGTGAACAAAATCACCTGTAATAGTAGTCATGGCTGCAAGAATCAAGTTTCCTAACGAATGACCGGATAATCCATTCCCACCAGCAAACCGATGCTGAAATAAATCCTCAATTAAAGGCTCCACATCAGATAACGCAGCTAATACATTTCGAATATCACCGGGCGGTGGGATATCCATCTCATCTCGAAGACGACCAGAAGATCCCCCGTCATCTGCAACCGTCACAATTGCCGTGATATCAACAGGTAGATATTTTAACCCTCGTAAAAGTACAGAAAGTCCTGTTCCCCCACCAACGATGACAATCTTAGGCTGTTTTGGCTCGGTCATTACTTTTTGTCCTTTCTCTTCTCAATATCGCGGTGAGAAACATGGGTTTGATATTCATCCTTGAAATGATTTGCGATATATTCAGCTAGTGTAACAGAACGATGCTGTCCACCTGTGCAACCAATCCCAATAACAAGCTGGCTTTTACCTTCCCGTTTGTATTGAGGAAGCATAAATGAAAGCAAGTCAGTTACCTTTTCGATAAACTTCTGGGTTTCGGTCCATTTTAATACATAGCCTGAAACATCATCATCAAGTCCAGTTCTCGGTCTCATCGCTTCGATATAGTGTGGATTTGGAAGAAAACGCACATCAAACACGAGGTCAGCATCAATTGGAATGCCATATTTAAAACCAAATGACATCACGTTGACTGTAAAGGTAGGTCTTGATTCTGATGCAAATTGCTTTAAGATTTTCTCGCGTAGTTCTCTTGGTTTTAAATCAGAAGTGTCATAAATGTACTGCGCTCTTCCCTTAAGTTCATCAAGAATTTCGCGTTCTGCCTGAATTCCTTCCAATGGAGAACCAGTTGGAGCAAGCGGATGAGAACGTCTTGTTTCCTTATACCGAGTAACAAGGGTCGTATCCTTTGCATCAAGGAATAAAATTTGTGGAGAAATCCATGAGACTTCTGAGAGATCATCAAGTGATGCAAATAAGCTATCGAAAAACTCACGTCCCCGTAAGTCCATGACGAGTGCAACTTTATTCATTTTTCCGCCAGATTCCTTCATCAGCTCTAGAAACTTTGGAAGCAAAGTTGGGGGAAGGTTATCTACGCAAAAATACCCTAAATCTTCAAAACTTTGAATGGCAACCGTTTTTCCGGCGCCTGACATTCCAGTTATAATCACTAATTGTATTTCACTTGTTGAACCAACACTCATTGTTTTGCCTCCCTAATTTCTAGCTTGGATCTAATCGATAGGATAATAATTGAAAATCGGGTGTATATGTAAATGTCCCATATATGACCCCAGAACCTTTAAGTACATAATCTAAAATATGATAATCTCCTGGTGCCATTGGCAGATTAGGTATGTCCCCGATGTCCTGCCATTTTAGGATTCCCTCTTCAGATTCATCGACATTTTCTCCTTCAAAGTCATTGGCTAAGAAGGAAAACATCATCCATTCAGAGGTTACCTTGTCACCCTCTTTAATGATAAATGTAAAAATCCCTTTAATATCTGGGTTTTTAAGATAAAGTCCAGTTTCTTCACGATATTCACGGATACAGGAGTCACGTATTGATTCACCCGGTTCCATTTTTCCACCAGGAGCAACCCACCACCCGCGACGTGGCTTTTGTAAAAGCAAGACTTTATTATCCTTGCGTACTAAGCAATTTGTTACTCTTTGCACTCTCTTTCACCCCAAGTCGGTCCCTTTTTAGGTAGACCGTTTGTAAGCATTCATATTGATATTATTATACTATTTCTAACAGGTAGTCACAACGAACAAGATTTTCATAATTTTTGTCGGGGAAATTTGGGCAAAAAAAGGGGGCACGGGGGATGTACCCATGCCCAAAAAAATCTATTTTATAAAAAGGGGGTCAATTACTACTATTATCATACTCAAAATATATTTCATCCGTGTTACAGGAGAGTTAAAACAAAATTACGTTTTAAAGGAAATGTTTTACATAAAAGAAACATTACCTGAAAGGACTAGTCCCTTCACTTATTCGTAGTTCAAAAGCTTGAACCCTTCGCATATATTTCAATAAAAGCTTATTTACGAAGGAGGAATTGAATGAACGAAAAATTAATGGTGCGTCAGGAATTGATGGAACTTGATCAAAAACATTTTTTGCATCCAACCTCTCCGATTCAACAACAGCAGGATTTAGGACCTGCCTTTATTTTCACAAAAGGAGAAGGTGTGTTCCTTGAGGATGTAAATGGAAAGCGCGTACTTGATGGCATGTCTTCTTTATGGAATGTCAATATTGGACACGGTCGGAAAGAATTAGGGGAAGTAGCGATGGAGCAAATGAATAAGCTTGCATTTAGCTCTTGTTTTGCAACGTTTAGCAATGAACCCGCAATCCGTTTGGCAGCCAAGCTTGCGGAAATTTCACCTGGAAGTTTATCGACGACCTTTTTCACTTCAGGTGGCTCGGAAGCTAATGATACGGCATATAAACTAGCACGGCATTACTGGATACTACGTGGAATGCCTGAGAAAAAGAAAATCATCTCTCGAAATAGGGCGTACCATGGGGTTGCGATGGGGTCGACAAGTGCAACAGGCCTAAAGCCTTTTCGAGATTTCACAAATTCATTGGCGCCTGATTTTTACCATACGGATAATTTCTCAGCTGAAGATTTTCGCCAGACAATTATGGCTGAAGGTCCAGAAACAATTGCGGCATTTATCGCAGAGCCAGTACAAGGGGCAGGCGGGGTCCATATCGCCCCAGAAGGGTATTTTAAAGAAGTGCGGGAAATCTGTGATGAATACAATGTTTTATGGATTACAGATGAAGTGATTACAGGTTTTGGGCGGACAGGTGAATTCTTCGGAGTGGACCACTATGGGGTTGCACCTGACATGATGTGCTTTGCCAAGGGGGTTACGAGTGGATATGCCCAGTTAGGTGGTGTCATGCTATCCGAAGCTATCTTTGGGGACTTCAAAAGACTTTCAACCGGTACTCTTTTACACGGGTATACGTATAGTGGTCATCCAATGGCATGTGCTGTTGCATTGAAAAATATCGAAATCATTGAAAATGAAGGATTAATTGAGAATTCGGCAAAAATGGGCGCAAAAATGCTTGATGGTTTTTCATGGATTCAAAGTGAAAGCAGTCTTGTTAGTCACGTCCGTGCACTTGGACTCATGGGTGCTGTCGAAATCAATACCCCTCAGCATGTAAAAGGCCCTCTTGCCCCTAAAATTGTGAATGAGGCAGCGAAAATCGGATTAATCTGCAGATCTGTCGTATTTGATGGTTTGGACACACTCGTTTTCGCTCCTCCACTTTGTATCAACAAAGAGGAAGTAGAGCTTATGATTGAAATGCTACATCATGCGATATTTAGGGTTGAACGAAGCGTGTAATACGGCAATGTCATTTAACACTCATATATTCAAAACTGCCCCAATTTTAATTGTGGCAGTTTTTGTTAAAGTTAGAATGCAATTGAAATGTATTTAACTTCAATATATTCGTCAATACCGAAATGTCCGCCTTCTCTTCCTAGTCCGCTTTCTTTAAAACCCCCAAATGGAGCTTGAGCTACCGATGGAAGCCCATCATTTAAACCAACAATTCCATATTCGAGCTGCTCACTTATGCGTATAGCTTTTCCTATATTTTCAGTAAAGACATAAGCGGCCAATCCATATGGCGAGTTGTTTGCTCGTTCAACTACCTCTTCTTCCGTTTTGAAAGTCGTAACAGGGGCTAACGGGCCAAACGTTTCCTCCTGCATGCAAATCATCTCATCTGACACATTTGCTAGAACTGTTGGTTCATGGTAATAGCCTTCACTGTTGTAAATTTTATTTCCTCCATGCAGGATAGTTGCTCCCTTTGAAACTGCATCCTCAATATGTTCTGTTACCTTCTCCAATGCTGCTACATCAATTAATGGCCCAATATCTACACCACCCTCAAGCCCGTTCCCCACCTTAAGATTAGCTACTGCTTTTTGGAACTTCTCTTGAAAGGTTCCCGCAACAGACTCATGGGCATAAATCCTATTTGTACATATACAAGTTTGACCGGCATTTCTAAATTTTGATCCAATCACGCCTTCAACTGCTTTATCAAGGTCTGCATCGTCCATAATAATAAATGGAGCGTGCCCTCCAAGCTCTAAGGAAATTTTCTTGACCGTTTCAGCAGCTCCCTTCATTAAGAGCTTTCCAATTTCAGTTGAGCCTGTAAATGTAATTTTTCGAACTCGCTCATCCTCTAACCAAGCATCGCCAATCGCACGAGCATTTCCTGTAACAACATTAATGACTCCATTAGGAATACCTGCCTCACCAGCAAGTTCAGCAAGCCTTATTGCAGTAAGTGGGGTTTGTGAAGCCGGTTTTATAACTGTAGTACAACCTGCTGCAAGGGCTGGCGCTACTTTTCTTGTAATCATGGCAGCTGGAAAATTCCAAGGAGTGATAGCCGCAATAACTCCTACTGGTTGTTTGTGTACTAAAATTCGTTTATTAGGATGGGAAGCAGGAATCGTTTCACCGTAAATTCTTTTTCCCTCCTCTGCATACCAGGAAATAAAGCTGTTTGCATAGGAAATTTCACCAACAGCCTCTTTTAATGGCTTTCCTTGTTCCTCTGTCATTAATCGACCAAGCTCTTCTTTTTGCTCATCAATTAATCGAAACCAATTCATCAGTAACTGTCCACGTTCTCCAGCTGTTTTTTTAGACCATTCTTTAAAAGCAGCATGAGCTGCATCAACTGCTCTTCTTGCTTCGGTCGTTCCTCCCTTTGGAACGGAAGCAATCACCTTATTTGTAGCAGGATTGATTACTTCAATTACATTCTTCGTATCAGTATCTACCCATTTCCCATTAATGTACATAAAATGCGTTGGCATCACAATTATCCCCCTTTGAATCTTTCATTCTAAGACGTTAGAACTTCTCTACGTTGTTCAACTGTTTCGATGGATTGTTTTAAAATTTCTAGTCCTTCCTCTAGTTGTTCGTCGGTAATTACAATCGGCATCAGGAGGCGTATAACATTTCCGTAAACTCCTGCACTTAATAATAGGAGTCCACGTTTATTTGCTTCCTGTATAATTTCATTTGTTAATTTCTTAGAAGGAGATTTTAAAGTCCGATCCTCGACAATCTCCATAGCGCACATTGCACCTAGGCCGCGTATATCACCGATGCACTCATATTTATCATACAATTGTTCGAACATTTCCATCACTCTAAAACCAATGTTTTGTGCTTTTACATTAAGTTCCTCTTCTTCGATAATATCAAGAACTGCGATGGCTGCTCTACATCCAAGTGGACTCCCACTATATGTACCACCTAATTCACCCGGTTCCGACTGGTCCATAATTTCTTTTCGTCCAATTACACCGCTAATAGGCACACCTGCACCCAAGGATTTCGAAACAGTAATGATGTCAGGAACAACGTCAAAATGTTCGATCGCAAAATTGCGTCCCGTCCTCGCGAATCCTGTTTGAATTTCATCTGCTATAAAGAGAATCCCGTGTTCTTTGCAAGCTTGATAGACTCCTTGGACGAAACGTTTTCCAGGTATGATAAAGCCACCTTCCCCTTGGACCGGTTCCATTACAACTGCGGCGATTGTTTCTGGAGCTACTTCGGTAATAAGGAAGTTTCTGAATTCCTCGACCATGTATTCTTCATACTGTTCAATCGATAATCCTTCAGGTCGTCGAAAATGGTATGGATATGGCGCTTTATAAATTTCTGGTGCAAATGGACCAAATTCATATTTATAAGGCTTCACCTTGCTCGTCATTGTCATCGTTAATAGGGTTCTACCATGAAAGCCTTTTGAAAAAGAAACAATCCCTTGTCTTTTCGTAAATTTTCTTGCAATCTTCACCGCATTCTCGACAGCTTCAGCACCACTATTTTGAAGCAGTACCTTTTTTCCATGGTCCCCAGGAGCAATACCTGCAAGCCTTTCAGCAAGCTCGATATACGCCTCATACATCATGATATTAAAACCAGTATGAATGAATTGATCGACTTGTTCGTGTAGGACCTGCTTTACTTTAGGATGACAATGCCCAACATTAATTGTTCCAATTGCGCCTACGAAATCTATAAAAGTGTTCCCATCAACATCCTTAATTAGAGCACCTTCGGCCGACTGGGCAAAAAGCGGTGCACCAAAGCTTACTCCCCTTGGGACAGCCTGCTCTCTTCGCTCTAATAATTCTCTTGAACGATTTCCAGGTAGATTTGTTTTGATTGAAGCGTAACCCATATTACATCACCCTTTCTGGTCTATATAATTTTATTCATTGCAAAATCTATGCCAATTTTATAGACAAAAAACTATTGATTCCGAAAGAGAACCAATAGTTTTTTTGTTTAGTAAACATTTTCTACGTTTCCATGCTGTTCAGCTAAGATTTTTTGGTATTTTCTGCTAACAGAGGATTGGCTAATCCCCAGCGCTTTAGCAGCTTTAGTAGTTGTTTTATATTGCTTTATGGCTAGTAAAATCAACTGCTCTTCAACCGATTCTAATGCTTCCTGAAGGGGCGCAATTTTTGTAACAATCGGTTTTGAACTTTTTATATCCTTCCCAAGAACAAGGTAGCGATTCACAAACTCAGCATCAATGGCTTCATCATCGGCTGATACAACAAGCCGCTCAATCATATTTTGAAGCTCTCGAATATTTCCTGGCCATGAATGAACCTCTAGTAGGTTTAAAGCATCAGGAGTTAAATGGTAGTTTTTATTATATCGTTCATTCATTTGTTGAACGAAATGAAAGGCAAGTAATGGTATGTCCTCTGGACGTTCTCTTAATGGAGGAATATGAATCGGAATCACATTTAATCGATAAAATAAATCTTCTCTAAATTCACGGTTTTCTACCATTTTTTCAAGGTTTTTATTGGTAGCTGCAACAATCTGAACATCAACTTTAATTGGTTTCGTGCTGCCAATTGGAATGACTTCTTTCTCTTGGAGAACCCGTAGTAGTTTAACTTGTAAATGCAATGGCATTTCACCTATTTCATCAAGAAATAAGACCCCTCCATCGGCTTGTTTAAAATACCCTTCTTTTCCATTTTTATCTGCTCCTGTGAAAGATCCCTTACTATAGCCAAATAACTCACTTTCAAGTAGGCTCTCCGGTATTGCTCCACAATTAAGCTTTAGGAAAGGTTTTTTCGAACGACTTCCGAGTTGGTGAATCGCTTGAGCTATCACCTCTTTCCCCACCCCAGATTCTCCATTTATGAGTACCGTTGAGGAAAAATCGGCTATCTTTTTTACTTGTGTCATAATCTCTTCCATTTTTGGACTACAATAAATTAGCTTCTTATAAAATAAATCTTTTGTTTTCATATCATCAAGTTCACGTTTATACTGATTCGAGATTTCCTTCATTTGACGAAGTTCATTCTTAAGTTTTGTAGTTTCAGTAATATCTCGGGAGGCAATAATGATTCGAATGAGCTCACCCGATTCATTAAACACTGGTTTACCAACGGCAAGTATCCTTTTCCCAGCTTTCGTCTCTTGAACGACAGATACCTTTTTCTTTTGTTCAAGGACCAACCTCGTGACCGAAGGGGTAAATAACCCTTTTTGTTCAAGCTCGATGATGTTTTTTCCTAGAAGGCTTCTTAATTCAACTCCCCAAAATTGTGAGATTTCTGTATCGCTGAAACGTATCAATTCTCCCTTCGCGTTCACTACTAGAATTTCGTCGTACACACTGGAAAGAATCGCTTGCATATCATGATTCAAATCCCTAATATATTCAATTTCATTTGCCATTTCTTCAACCATGGGAAGGTCCTGTACAATAATAACCATCCCATCAACTTGTTTCTCAGGAGTATAGATTGGACTGTAATCAACTAAAACACTCATTGTAGCTGTGATGTGAAGCTGATTCAACACTGTGGTTCCATTTTGAAATACGCTATTGATGTGCTCTTTTGCGAAGATTTTCTCTGCGGGTGTGTGTAGTACATTTTCTGGAGTCATTTTTATCATTTCTAAGGCTGATTCATTGTAGGAAACGATATTTCTCTCACGATCTACAACAAATATTCCCATTGGAATCGAGGTTAATATAACCTTTAATAAATCAATATTTTTATTACCTTGCCTAAACAGTTCAGCTAGTAGATCTTCTCTCGGTATGTAACCACTTATTTCTCCGGTATCATCCTTTATCAATGCAAACGGCTCTCCAATTATTTGAAAGATAATAGGCAAGGAAACACTTTTACTGAGTTGCAATATTTTCTCAATACGAATTAGCTTGCTCTTAATTTTTTCTACTGTGGCTTCTTTATCATCATCTCCAATTTTTGAAAATACCTTAATAGGTACATATCCTATTATTTTATGTTTCTGTTTAATAAAAAGGTAGGGTTCTTGAGTTTTGGTAATACAATACGCTCCAAACTCCATTTCAATTGATTCAATATCAAATACTGTTAATGGTTTAATAATTTTTGGATCCACAGAAAACATGAAAAACGATCCCCCTTTTTTCCATATACTCGTATTATACCATTTATTATAGCGAATTTTTAAAAGATTCAAAAATAAAAAAGAGAAGAAATAATCTTCTCAATAACTTTCAATATAAGAATCGTCTTTTACATAACTGAGAACCATACCAGGTATCACTTCATCCCCTTCTTGGACTTCGATTGATTGAACACTCCCCCTTATCCCTACCGTGATTACTTTATTCTCACCATAATAAGTTTGAATGATAAAAAGTGGCTCCCATTCCATTATTTTATCTTTTTCTTTTACTTTGATTTTTTTTATTATTCCATGGCAGGGGCTAGTAACGATTTCATCATGCTCCACTTATCCACCTCCTCTCGTTAACAATTAATTTAGTAGGTATGCTGCAATTTATGTGCCAATCCGTATTTTTTTTTACACGTTTATTGGTAACCAATCCGTTTTCAATGAATAGATTAATTATTCATTTATGCATAGTTTATTCACTTTTTCATAGCTTCCTATTTTTTATTTTTATCCGATTAAATGAGATAAATTGGTATGATTTTTGCATCATTCTAGGATGAGCATTTCAAATGGGAGGAGATTAGTTGAAAAGAATAAGCAATCACAAGATTACTGGAGGAAATAGAATGGTTGAAAAATTAACAGGCACCCCTCGCCGTGATGGCTTTAGAATGCCTGGAGAATTCGAGCCTCACAAAGGAACTTGGATGCTCTGGCCAGAGAGAACGGACACTTGGAGATTAGGTGCGAAGCCTGCTCAAAAGGCCTTTGCCCAAGTCGCAATTGCCATTTCGAAGTTTGAGCCTGTCACAATTGGTGTTTCTGCGAACCAATATGAGCATGTACGGGAAATGCTCCCCCGTTCCATTCGTGTTGTTGAGATTTCCTCAAATGACGCTTGGATGAGGGATATTGGACCTACCTACGTTAAAAATGAAGCAGGTGAAATCCGTGGAATTGACTGGGGCTTTAATGCCTGGGGAGGGCTTGAAAACGGTCTTTATTTTCCATGGAATTTAGACAACTTAGTCAAACAAAAGGTATTGGAAATTGACCAAATCAATCGCTATGATGCGCAGGATTTTATCCTCGAAGGAGGGTCGATTACTGTCGATGGAGATGGTACCCTCATTACAACTGAACAATGTCTTTTAAATAAAAATAGAAATCCTCACTTATCAAAAGAAGATATCGAGTATCGATTAAAAGAATATTTAAATGTGGACACGATTATTTGGCTCAAAAATGGAATGCTTTTTGATGAAACGGATGGGCATGTCGATGAAGTAGTCTTTTTCGTACGCCCTGGTGAAGTTGCCATGAGTTGGACGGATGATAAAGCTAATCCACAATATGATATCTTAACTGAATGCTATAACCAATTAAAAAATGCCACAGATGCAAAAGGAAGAAAGTTTAAGATTCATAAGATTCACATCCCCACTCAAATTGAAATAACAGATAAGGAAAGTGAAGGAATTGATATTGCACGTCACAGTTATGGTCGGAAGCCAGGTACGATACTTGCCTGTACTTATGTAAATAGCTATATATGCAATGGCGGCATTATTATCCCTGGGTTTGGGGATCCATATGATTCAATCGCACTTCGACAATTTGAAGCACTTTTTCCAGATCGAAAGGTTGTGCAAGTCAATACAAGAGAAATTGCGCTAGGCGGTGGGAATATTCATTGTATAACCCAACAACTACCAATTTAGTTGAAATTATCGGAAGGATGTGTGCACATGAATCGAGATAAGATGAATATCGCATTAATTCAGCATAGCTGCTCGGATGATCGACATGCTAACTTTGAAAAATCGAGAGAAATGATCCGAAAAGCCGCAAAGCAAGGGGCTCAGGTAATTTGTACACAAGAGCTTTTTACAGGTACTTATTTTCCACAAACGATAGATGTCAATAAATATGGTTGGGCAGAACCCATACCTGGACCAATCAGTAATCAAATGCAACAACTTGCGAAAGAGCTTAAAGTCGTCTTGATTGTCTCTTTATATGAGTATGTGATGGATGGGCTTTATTTTAACACGGTCGTAGTTTTTGATGCTGATGGAACCAATCTAGGAAAGTATCGAAAACATCATATCCCAGAAGGCCCCCAATATATTGAAAAATACTATTTTACAGAAGGGGATTCTGGTTATCCCATTTTTGAAACAACATACGGAACGATTGGTGTTCTCATATGTTGGGACGAATGGTTTCCTGAGCCATCTCGCATTCTAGCATTAAAAGGAGCCGATATTATTTTCTATCCCTCTGCAATTGGCACAGAACCAGATAACCCTGAACTTGATACATCTCAAACATGGATGGACGCCATTCGAGCGCATGGTATTCACAATAATATTTTTATAGCTGCTGTGAATCGCGTTGGGCGTGAATATAGCAAAGAAGGATATATGGAATTTTATGGACGCAGCTTTATTAGTAATCCTTGGGGTACTGTTCTAAAAGAAGCGGAAACAAAAGAGGATGAAATTATCCTGGCAGAGATTGATTTAAATGAAATCACCAAAGCCAGAAATATTCTTCAATTCCATCGGGATCGAAGACCTGACAGCTATGGTGAACTACTAAAGAGAGTATTAAAATAACAGCGAGGACATACCCGATAAGGCCAAAAGTACCTTATCGGGTTTTTATCTAATGAAAAAGCCCAAGGAAATGACTCCAAGGGCATCCACAAACTATTATTCTTTGAAATTTGCTAATACTTTTTTGAAAGTGGTAATTACTTGGTCTACTTCTTCAATGCTGATTGTTAATGGCGGCTCAATTCGGAAGGTTTTAGAATTAACCAGAGTTCCTGCTACAAGTACTCCATTATCAAAGAGTCCTTTTGAAACCTCATAGCCAATCTCATCTGTATGGAACTCAACGCCAATTAACAATCCCTTGCCACGAATTTCTAATACTAACTCAGGGAATTCATTTCCTACTTCACGTAGCTTTCCGAGCATGTATTCTCCAACCTCGGCTGCACGCTGTGGAAGTTTATCCTCAATTAATACATCAATTGTAGCAATTGCTGCAGCACAAGCTAATGGATTACCGCCGAAAGTGGTCGTATGCATGAATGGGTTAGGGAATAAGCTTTTAAAAACTTCCTCTGTTGCAACTACTGCACCAGCAGGCATTACACCTCCTCCGAATGCCTTTGCTAAACAAAGAATATCAGGCACAACGTCATAACCTTCCGCCGCGAACATTGTACCTGTACGCCCCATTCCTGTTTGTACTTCATCAAAAATGAGAAGAGCTCCAAATTCATCACAGAGTTCACGCACCTGCTTTAAATAGCCTTCTGGAGGAAGAATGACTCCACCCTCTCCTTGAATAGGCTCAAGGATTACAGCATTAACATCTTCACCTACTAGGGCACATGACTCAAATGTTCTCCTCATTGTTTCAATATCACCAAATGGTACATGGCGAAAACCTTGTATCATAGGAAGAAATGGCTTTCTGAAGACTCCCTTTGCTGTTGCAGAAAGAGAACCAAGACTTTTACCATGGAATGCTCTTGTTGTTGCAATGAAAGTCGTTCTATCACTATGCATTTTCGCTAGTTTAATAGCCGCTTCCACACTCTCAGTTCCACTATTCACAAAGAAGGAATATTTTAAGTCACCTGGTGTAATCTCGCCCAATATTTTTGCAAGCATCGCACGAAGTGGATCAAGTAAATCTTGGCTATGAAGTGCCTGTCTGTTCAGTTGATCAGTAACTGCCTTGACCACCCTAGGATTTCTATGCCCTACATTATAGATACCAAATCCGCCAAGACAATCAATGTACTCCTTTCCATTCACATCCTTAAAGCATGAGCCCGAATCAGACCATTCAACAGATGCAAATTGTTTATCCTTTGTGACCGTCTTACGGTAGTCTAAAAACCCTGGGTTTACATGTTCCCTAAAACCATCAACTGTTTCTCGAGTAACCCATGCGGCTTCTTCCTTCGTAATTTGGTCCTTTTCAATGATAGCTAACACCTTTTTGATATAATCGGTAACGTCTGCATAATCCTTTTTTTCTTGCTTTTTATTTGTTATATTTATACTCATTTTCCCTCTCCTTCATTTAGTTTTCGAACCAGCCAGATGGTTCAACTTGTAGATTTATATTAATTTGTTTGACTTCTGTAAATTCTTCAAAACCAAATGTTCCTAATCCACGACCAATCCCACTCTGCTTGTAACCACCCCATGGAGCTTCATTGTAGGTTGGATGGTAAGTGTTAATCCACGTGATCCCTGCGCGAATTTTCTTAATGACACGGAGTGCTTTGGCACCATCCTGTGTAAATACTCCAGCTGCAAGCCCATAATCTGTATTATTTGCTAGTTTAATTGCTTCTGCTTCATCTTTAAATTTTTGAACCACTAGTACAGGTCCAAAAATTTCCTCCTGAACAATCCTCATATCTGGTGTTGTATCTATAAATATAGTTGGCTCTACGAAATACCCGCTCTCGAGACCATTCTTAGTAATCCTGTTACCACCGCAAACAAGTTTAGCTCCTTCCTGTTTGCCAATCTCGATATAAGATAATACCTTTTCCATATGCTGCTGGCTTACAAGTGAACCCATTTCAGTATTTGGATCATCACCGGGACCCACTCGTATTTTCTTTGCTCTTTCTACCAACCTATCGATAAACTTGTCATGGATGCTTTCTTCTAAAAGTAGTCGCGAACCTGCAGAACATACCTGACCCGCATTTGAATAAATTCCAAATAAAGCATAATCAACCGCCGTATCAAAGTCAGCATCAGCAAACACTATATTCGGCGATTTTCCACCTAATTCTAATGAAATCTTCTTAATATTGCCTGTTGCCGCCTTCATAATACTCCGACCAGTTGCAGTTCCACCTGTAAATGAAACCTTATCTACCTTATGGCTCTCTGCTACTTCATTACCTACAGTCGATCCAGGTCCCATTACCATATTCGCTACCCCCGCAGGGATACCGACCTCTTGAATAATCTCAAATAGCTTTATGGATGTCACTGGGGTGACCTCAGAAGGCTTAAAAACAATCGTATTCCCTGCAGCAAGTGCAGGTGCGATTTTCCATACACCCATGAGAAGAGGATAATTCCATGGGACAATTAATCCACATACGCCAACTGGTTCACGAACCACCATTGCCTGCATCGGGTCTGCCACATGATAGGTTTGGCCATCTGGCTTTGTTGCTAGGCCTGCGTAATAGCGAAAACATGCAACTGCATCTGCTACGTCAAATTCTGTTTCTCTAAGTGGTTTTCCATTATCTTCTGTTTCAAGTTTACTTATCTCATCGGCACGTTCCTCAAGTTTATCGGCAATTTTTAACAGGTAGGATGCCCGTTCTGCAGCAGATAAATCGGACCAAATTCCTGAATCAAATGCATGTCGTGCTACTTCTATAGCAATTTTAGCGTCCTCAACATCACCTTCTGCAGCTTCTGCAATTACTTTTCCATTTGCAGGATTTATGATTGAACGAGTCTTTTTACTTTGGGCATCGACCCATTCCCCATTGATAAACATCTTTAGCTTCTGCATTTCCATCCTCCCCTTTGGTTTTTCACAACTATTTATTATGCAAAATATGTGCCAAGTTAGTTGTTACTCCTTTCCACTGGCCCCAAGATCTTTTTGGACTGGGAATGCAAAAGTGAATAAGTTATTCAATTTTGCATAACTTCTAGGTTAAGTGGTAAGAAAAAAATAAAATCCCCTCTACCCAAAAGGGATAGAAGGGATCATGTTAATTTTTAATTTCGGACCAAATTCGATCATAAAGCTGAGTAGCCTCACCGACATCAATGTTATATTCACCTTTTGCCAGTTCTTCCTCTGGAACTTCAAGAGATTTTCTTACATCATCAGGTAAAAGCTTTAGTGCTTCAACATTTGGATTTCCGTATGGATATTCCATTGAAATTTCCTTGCTAATTTCTGGTCGCAAAATGAAATCAATGAACTTCTCTGCATTTTCCTTATGTGGAGCATCTTTTGGTATAACAAAATTATCTTGCCACAGGTTCATTCCTTCTTCAGGGAATACAGTCTTTATAGATGGATTTTCTCTTGCAGCAAGGGTGGCCTCTGCTTCCCAAACTATCCCCGCTTTTACTTCTCCACTAACAAGAAGTGTCTTTGGACTGTCGCTATCAAATGCTTTAATATTTGGTTTAAACTCAAGTAGTTTCTCCTTAGCTTCCTCAAGTTCTTTTTCGTCCGTACTATTTTGTGAGTATCCAAGCAGGGCAAGCATATTTCCAACGATTACACGTACATCATCTAGTACAACAAGATTATCCTTAAATTCAGGATCAAATAAATCTGCATATCCCTTTATTTCCTTATCAACTAAATCTTCATTGTATGCGATAACTGCTTTCCCCCACATATAGGGAACGGAATATTCATCATTAGGGTCTGCTTGTGTGCCAAGAAAACTATCACCAATATTCTTGATATTTGGGATGTTTTCCTTATTTAATTTCGCTAGCATATCTTGATTTCTCATAATCTCAATAAAATAAGTAGAGGCGACCGCTATATCATAGCCGGTATTTCCTGCCTGTAGTTTTGCTAACATTTCTTCATTGGAGGAATACGTATCATAGTTTACCTTAATACCTGTTTCTTCTTCGAACTGCTTGATCACGCTTGTCGGCAAATATTCTGACCAGTTAAAAACATTCAGGACCTTTTCATCAGATTTACCCTCTGTTTTATCTCCGCCACAAGCCGATAGAAGTAAGGAAACAAAAAACATCATCATAAAAAAAATCATCCCGACTTTCCTTTTAAATGGCATATACACTCTCCCCTTTTTAAAATAGATTCTATTTTATTTCCTGCAAATTATATGCCATGTCTTGAGATGTACGATTAATCAACAGGTATTTCCTTTCTCATTGGCCTTGGGTCTTTTGTTATGATTTGATAATAATCAGTGCGACGGTCTTTTAATGGGGTTTCTGTGCCAACGTTTCGGTTTCGTCTTAGGCTTTCAAGATCGACCTCACCAACCACGATCGTTTCAATATTTGGATTACATTCGCCAACAATTCCATTACTAGAGAATGTAAAATCTGACGGAGAAAAAATACCAGACTGTGCATATTGAACATCCATATGTGGAACATGCGAAAGGTTCCCAACCGTTCCTGCAATCACAGTATATACCTGATTTTCAACGGCACGTGCTTGGGAACAATAACGCACCCTTAAGTACCCCTGCTGGTCTTCTGTGCTAAACGGAGTAAAAATAATTTGAGCTCCCTTATCGACCGCAATACGTGCTAGTTCAGGAAATAGAATATCATAGCTGATTAAGATTGAAATTTTTCCACAGTCTGTATCAAATACGTGAATACCGTTGCCAGGTTGAACTCCCCACCATCTTCTTTCATCAGGAGTAATATGAATTTTATATTGTTTATCAATTGTTCCATCACGTCTAAATAAATAGGCTACATTGTAAATACAATTCCCCTCTTCAACAAAATGAGAGCCCCCAACAATATTTATATTGTATTTAACTGCAAGCATTGAAAAGAGGTTTATATACTTTTCCGTATACTCTGCAACCTTTTTAATTTGTTTACTTGGAACTTGTTCTTTGATAAAGGAAAGAAGTTGCATTGTAAACGTTTCTGGAAATACCGCAAAATCCGAATGGAAATTAGAACTTGCGTCGATAAAATATTCACATTGTGTCTCAAATTCTTCAAAAGATTTAATTTTCTTCATCATGTATTGGATAACAGAAATACGAACGGGTAGTGCTCTTGTATATATACGTCTTGTTTTCCTAGGTAGGTAGTCCGGATTATTCCATTCCATTAAGGTAGCATAGCCTAAAGAATCCTTATCAGTGAGATAATTGGCATTAACCCTTTTTAAGACAAACCCATTCATCATTTGGAATGTTAGTGCAGGGTCATATATATTCTGTTGAATGACCTGTTCTACATATTCTCTAGCTGACATTTTATCGGCATATTTATGATAGTTTGAGATTCTCCCACCAATGATAATACTCTCCAAATTTAGTGCCTGTGCAAGTTTTCTACGCGCCTCATAAAGACGACGTCCAATTTTCATCCTTCGATAGTCTGGATGAACCATTACATCAATACCATAAAGATTTTTCCCTTCAGGGTCATGGTTTCGAATATAGGAATTTCCGCTAATTTCATTAAACGTATGCTTGTCATCATATTCATCAAATTCTACGATTAAGCTTGAGCAAGAACCAATTATTTTCCCGTCATACTCTACACAAAACTGACCTTCTGGAAAAATAGAAAGATGGCTTTCTAATTGATCACGTTCCCAAGGCTCCATATTGGGGAAGCAAGTTTTTGATAGACTAATAATTTCATCAATATCCTCGTGTTTAATATTCCTCAAAATGATCTTCTTCTCAAATTTCGAAAGATCGATGGTTGACACAAATATCTACCCTTTCTTTTTCATACAGTTTTTTAATGTTGGCCAAAGCTACAGTTGTTGTACTCGGTTTGGTTGAAACGTTGATTAGATTTGTATAGATACAAATTTTTCTTCTAAATACTCCTCTAAACCGTATTTTCCACCTTCCCTTCCGATGCCACTTTCCTTCATTCCGCCAAAAGGAGCCTGTGCCACAACGGGTGTTGGATCATTGATGCCAACAATTCCATAGTCTAGTTCACGCATAATCCTCATAGCCCGACTTAAATCCTTTGTGTAGCAGTATGATGCCAACCCATATTGCTTATGATTTACCTTCCCAATTACTTCTTCTTCAGACGTAAAAGGTATAATCGGAGCGACTGGTCCAAAAGTTTCTTCAGATAGAATTTTCATATTTTCACTGGCCCCAGCTATAACTGTAGGCTCATAGAAACTGCCCTTTAACCCCTCCTTAATTGCCTGTTTACCTCCACAAAGGAGTTTTCCATTATGTGTAAGTGCATCTTGCACATGCTCCTTCACCTTTTCTAATGCTTTTCTATCAATTAGGGGACCAACGTCTACGCCTTCCTCCAGCCCATTACCGATTGTAAGCTGACTTACACGTTCAGCAAGCCTTTGACCAAACTGATCCACAACCTTTTCTGCAACATAAATACGATTTGTACTAATGCATGTTTGCCCACAGTTTTTAAACTTGGTTAACATGATCCCTTCGACTGCTAAATCCAAATCTGCATCCTCAAATACAATAAAAGGTGCGTGTCCACCCAGCTCCATAGAAACCTTTTTCAACTGTCGTGCAGAGTCTTGGATTAATTTTTTTCCTACTTCAGTTGAGCCAGTAAAGGTAATTTTTTTCACGTCGGGATTACTTGTCATTTCGTCCGCAATTTCGGAAGCAGAGCCAATAACTAAATTCACAACGCCTTTAGGTAATTCTGCTTCATGAAAACATTCAAAGACCTTAATCGCTGTTAGCGGTGTTGCTGAGGCTGGTTTTAATATCACTGTACATCCAGCTGCTAATGCAGGGGCTAGCTTTCGAGTAATCATTGCAATCGGGAAATTCCATGGTGTGATGGCGGCTGTTACACCTACAGGTTCACGTATTACCATTAAATGTTTATCTGGGTGGGAAGGAGTCAGTGTTTCTCCATAAATTCGTTTTGCTTCTTCGGCATACCAATCTACATAGTCAATTGCAATGCCAATTTCACGGATAGCTTCTGGGATTGGCTTCCCCATTTCTGATGTCATCACGACAGCAATTTCGTGTGTTTTTTCTCGTAAAAGTGCTGCAACCCGTTCAAGGTACTGTCCGCGTTCTTTCCCCGTTGCCCTTTTCCAAATAGGAAAAGATACAGATGCAGCAGCTATTGCTTCTTTCGTTTCTTCTATTCCTCCATAGGCAACATCCTGAACGGGTTCAAATGTAGCCGGATTGATTACTTGAAGCCTCCTTCCAGATTTCGCTTCTCTCCATTCACCATTAATATATAGCATCATTTCACTCCTCTTAAATTTTTCGTTTTCTATATTTCAACATATCCATTCACCGAGGGTTTTCCTATGCAGAGCTGCATGGTTCGTTTTGATAGATTCATAATGACAGAAAAGACTGTCTCCATTTGGCGATGCTTCGGTGCACTTGTATTTACATGATGATTAATGGAATTTGGATAGTTGAAAGTATCAGAAAACCATTCCTTAAAGCAATTCTCATCAATTTCATTTCCCGCTCTAATGCTCTTATAAATCAGCTGTTCTGCTCGTTTTTTACGGACCATCGAATCCTCAAACTTGTATTCATTCATATCGATTAGATGTTTCTGAACCTCGAGTGAACAAATATGATTCGTGTGAACAAGAATTCCTTCACTGTTTGAAATCATATCCATTCCATATGGTGAAACCTCAAAATTAGCTGCCATTGCCTGCTTATTATCATCTTCAAAGGCAATGAGGAAATTGGCTGCAGATGCCATTTGCCCATGTTTTATGTTAGAAACAGCTTCATGGAGGGTATGAGAATTAAGGACACTACGTAGTCCTAAATGAATAGGTATTTGATTAGACTTTTTATTCGTATGGAGTGCATTTAAACAGACACCAATTCCGCTACTATTTAAGCCAATCTTCCCAATTAATCCTCCCTCCGTTATCATTTTTATCGCTGGCTTATTCTTTTGCTCGATTTCAAGCAGTAGTAGGCTATTTGCTTGTTCCATTTTCCAATCCCAATTTTGGCCTATGATTGTTTCCTCGGTATATGGTGGGGTTATGGCAATAGCCGTACAACCATCAGAAAATGTTTTTCTTCCGGCTAATGCAATTTCACTTCGAGTATTCAACACTAAAATATCCTCAAAGATTACCCCAGCCCCCTTAGCAACTCCTTCCATTTCAGCTATAAAGTCACGATTATAGGATTCTATTGCTGGCAAATGTCCTAGTGCCAACTGAATTGCTTGCTTCCAACTTATTTTGCTATACCCGTAAAAAAGAGATTCATAGGTTTCAAGACTTTGATGAACCTCGTCTTTCCCTTCGCTGCCGTGTTGTTCCCCAATTTGCTTTGGCGCCCCAGACAGCTGGAGTTTTTTTATCATGTCGACATTCCTTTCTAGTGGCATATTTCTTTAAAATTTAAACTTTCCACGTTTACTATTGTATGCCGGCATCTGTTGAACCTATTATGAGATGGCGTCTTTAACCTTAAAATAGTACTTCATTAGACCGACTACTTTTCCATGCTGACTATAAAACGGGATTGGTCGTAAATCATTTTTTTCGAACGGATTTTTCCCATTGTTCTCAGAAAGGATATTCTCAGCGAGTAGCTTCCCCATTAATGTCGACATTGCGGCACCATGACCAGCATAGCCGAACGCAAAATGCGTGCCATCCTCAAGCTGACCAATGTAAGGGAGCATTTCCCTGGTAAATCCAACCTTCCCGCTCCAACAAAATTCAGACTTATACTTTCTTAGTTCTGGAAAAACCGTGTCCATTCCCTCTTTTAACTTTTGATAAAGTGAACCTGTATCACCACTTACGGATCTACCAGATCCCCCGAATGCAATCCGATCGTCAGGAGTTCTCCTAAAATAATAAAGCATGTGCTTTGTATCAAATATCGCTCTATTATTTGGAATTAACGAAGAAACAAGTTCTTTTGGTAATTGTTCAGTCGCAATCATTATGCTTTCAACTGGAATGATACTTCTGGAAATGGTTTTATGCAGGTTTCCTGAATAGGCGTTTGTGACAATAACCAAATGAGCAGCTGTAACCCTTCCATCTTGAGTTTCAATGGTGACTTTACCATTTTTAGCTTTTATGATTTGACGTGCCTCGGAATTCTCAAAGATTGTACCCCCAAGCTTTTCTACAGCATCTGCCAACCCAAGTACATAGTCAAAAGGGTGATAGGTTGCACTATTTTCATCAATACAACCACCATGATAAAAATTTGTTTTTAGCTCTGTGTGTAATTCCTTCTGATCAATTACCTGAACCTTGTAATTAAAGTCTCGTTCTAGTATCTGTTGTTCTTCTTTTAGCCAGTCAATATGTGTCGGCTTATACGCGGCGTAGAGGTGACCAGTGCGCTTGAAGGAACATGCAATTTGATTATCCTTACTAATCTGTTCAATTAAATCAATTGAATCAAGCGACATTTGAAGCATTTGTTTTGCAGTTTCCAAACCTTTTTTCTTTGCTAGTGAGCTCATGGGATCAATAAAGCCTGTTAAAATTTGACCTCCATTTCTCCCACTTGCACCGCTACCGATATAGCTTTTTTCAAGTACAATTGTTTTAATGTTTTTCTTTTGTAAATGGTATGCCGTCGATAGCCCCGTAAAGCCTCCTCCAATAATGACCACATCACATTCTTGATTAACAGATAAGGGTGAACGTTGTTTTTTCTTATTTGAGGTTGCTTCCCACATAGAAATTTGTTTCAAATTCTCCACTCTCCTACATCTTTCCGTTTCTACCTAAAATAGAATTATGCAAGTATCGTACCAGTTTAGAATTTCACAAAAATTTACAGCAACATTTTGAATTCGTTTTTATCTTGGATAAGCACTATGCAAAATTGAATAAGTTATTCACATGTGCATAAAATCTCTTTGGTGATTCTTACTACTTTTTTAATTCAGATACTTTGAAGTTGGAATGAATCTTGCATATTTAAAAGGTAATCGCTTTTAATGTAGGAGGGGTCGAAGATGAACAAAGAAGAGTTATCTACAGGTCAACCGGTCAAATTTCAAACAAAACGACCGAAAAAGAGGAGGATAAAAAGCGCAGGTGCCATCTGGATGATTTCCCCAGTAACATTCTGGATGATTGCATTTCTATTTATTCCGATTGTCTTAATACTTGTTGTAAGTTTTATGTCGAGGGGCACGTATGGTGGCATTGAATACGTCTTTACCCTCGAGAATTATGCACGATTTTTTGACTCTCTATATATGAACATACTACTGTCGTCAATCCTGATGGCAACTGTTACAACCGCCATATGCATAATTTTTGGATATCCATTTGCATATTTGATTGCGCGTTCTTCCCCTAAGTATCGAACCTTGTTATTATTTCTCGTTATAATCCCTTTTTGGACGAACTCACTTATACGCACATATGCATGGATCATCTTGCTGCGTACCGAAGGGGTAATCAACCATCTCTTAATGAGTATCGGTCTAATTTCAGAACCACTGGCGCTACTTTATAATAATGGCGCTATATTGGTAGGTCTTGTGTATACTCTGTTTCCTTTTATGGTTCTTCCCTTGTATGCGTCGATTGAAAAGCTTGATAAATCGTATTTGGAGGCAGCCAGCGATTTAGGGGCAAAGGGCTGGCAAACCTTTATGAAAATTACACTCCCGCTAACAATGCCTGGTATCGTTGCTGGTTCATTACTTGTTTTTATTCCAACCTTAGGGCTCTTTTTCATTCCTGACTTAATGGGAGGGGCAAAGACGATGATGATTGGAAATCTGATTAAAAATCAGTTCCTTACTGCAAGGGACTGGCCATTTGGAGCAGCATCGTCCGTTATTTTGGTTATTTTAACAATGATACTAATAGCTGTTTATCTACGTATTTCAAAAGGAAATAAAGATGACTTGGGGGTGATGTAGGGTGAATTCACGATTTACAAAATGGTCGTCAATCATTTATGGCGCTCTTATTTATTCCTTTTTGTATTTACCGATTCTGATTTTAATTATGTTTTCATTTAATAAATCAAAGCTTAACGCCGTTTGGACTGGTTTTACATTTGAGTGGTATGCAAAGCTTTGGTCAAATACGGAAGTATTAGAGGCAGCCAAAATTACGATTATAGTAGCGATTGTCTCTACGATTGTATCAACCATTTTAGGAACACTCGTATCTGTAGGATTGTACAAATATCATTTCAAAGGAAAATCGATGCTAGATGGAATGCTATATATTCCCCTTGTCATGTCGGAAATCGTTATGGGAATTGCATTACTAGCATTCTTTTCGATGGTAAAAATGCCATTAGGAATCTGGACACTCATTGTTTCTCATATTACATTTTGTATTCCTTATGTTGTTGTCGTTGTAAGGGCTCGTCTGAAAGGATTTGATCGTTCTGTAGAAGAAGCTGCCATGGATTTGGGGGCTAGTGAATGGCAGACCTTTCGACTTATTACCTTACCGATTATAGGTCCAGCAATTGTCGCAAGTGCATTGCTTTCTTTTACAATATCTCTGGATGATGTAATCGTGAGTTTCTTCGTAGCAGGTCCGGGAAGTACAACACTGCCATTACAAATATTCTCAATGGTTCGATACGGGGTCACACCGGAAATTAATGCATTATCCACATTAATGCTTGTCGTTACCCTTGGTGCAGTCATTGTCGGTGAACGCCTGTTGATGAGGAAAAATGGATAGTAAAGCTACACGACAGGTAATTCTTATGTTTATACCGGCAAAAACAAAACCCAAGAATGCTGTTATCTTCAGCATTCTTGGGTTATCATTTGTACAATACTCAACCAAAAAAGAACTACCTGATAGCCTTTTTCTATTCCTTCATGACAACACCATGGTCGACTCCCCACGTTAAATAAATATCCTTATTTATGTACTCATTTACTTGGGAACCAGCTGCTTGTTCATTCACAACTACTTCCTTCCCATTTTCGAGTAAAACCACCATTTTTGAAACAGATCCAACATATATAAGTTCCTTAAACCTACCTTTTAATTGTACAGAATTCGTTGTTGGGGACTGCTCTCTAACAATCTTAATTCGTTCTGGGCGAATCGTGACAAATACTTTTTCACCAACGTTTAGTCCTTCATTCTTAACTTCAATTTCCTTACCACCGAAATCTAAATAGGCAAAGCTATTATCTAGCCTTGATATTTGTCCTTCAAATAAGTTCGTTTCTCCAATAAAATCAGCAACAAACTTGGTTTGTGGTTTCTCATATATTTCAGTTGGAGAACCTAACTGCTCTATGAATCCATTATTCATTACCGCAATTCGGTCTGACATCGTAAGTGCCTCTTCCTGATCATGAGTAACATAAATAAAGGTGATTTTAAGCTGTTGTTGAAGATGCTTCAATTCAACCTGCATTTGTTTTCGGAGCTTGAGGTCTAATGCGCCTAGTGGTTCATCTAATAAAATGACTTTTGGATTGTTAATTAAGGCTCTTGCAATTGCAATCCGCTGCTTTTGACCACCACTAAGCTGTGCTGGAGTTCTTTTCTCATAGCCCTGTAAACGAACTAACTCTAGCATTTTCGATACCCTCTCTTTAATTACCCCCTTATCCTCGCCTCTCATTTTAAGACCGAATGCCACGTTATCAAAAATATTCATATGTGGAAAAAGGGCATAGCTCTGAAAGACAGTATTAACATTTCGTTTATTTGCAGGTATTCCTTCCACTTGCTTACCATCTAAGAGAATGCTTCCTGAGGTTGGTTGTTCAAATCCAGCAATCATCCGGAGTGTTGTTGTTTTCCCACATCCACTTGGCCCTAGTAATGTTAGAAACTCTCCCTCTTTTACATTCAATGATACATTTTGAACAACCTTCGTTTCCCCGAATTGTTTATTGATGTCTCGTAGTTCGACCATATTTACCGACATTACTTTATCTTCCCCCTTGTAGTTTCCCTTTGTAAGATTTTAGATGCAAAAAACATGCCAAAAAGGTAGACCCACTTACGAGCCCACCTTTTTTATCCTAGTTACCAGCCTTTAATTCACTATAGATACGGTCATACAATTGTGTTGCTTCCCCTATATCAAGCGCCTGTTGAACATTAGTAACTTGGTCTAGGTCTGGATATACAACTTTATTATTTTTTAAATCCTCCGGTAACAATTTATACGCTTCCATATTCGGATTCCCATACGGATAGGTTGTCGAAATGATTTTACTAATTTCAGGTCGAAGTAAGAAATCAATAAACTTTTCTGCATTAGCAAGATGTGGTGCACCTTTTGGAATGACAAAATTATCATGGAAAACCATGAGACCTTCTTCAGGAATAATCGGAACAATAGCTGGATTTTCTTTCTGTGCATTAAATACTTCAGCTGTCCACGCCATTCCTGCTGCAACATCCCCAGCAATCATCATTGTTTTTGGTTCTGTATTAAATGCTCTTATATTTGAACGAAGCTCTAGAAGCTTTTCTTTCGCTTCTTCTAATTCTTTTTCATCCGTTGTATTCATGGAGTAGCCAAGCATTTGTAAGGCTAACCCGATTACACCACGTTGGTCATCAGGTAAGACGATTTTATCCTTTAGCTCAGGTCTAAAAAGGTCCTTATAGCCTTTTATCTCAAAATCAACGAGATCGGTATTTTGAAATAGAACACCAGAACCCCACAGATATGGAATGAAATAGTCGCCATCTTTATCAAATTCTGCTGAAGTAAATTTAGGTTCTAAATTTTTAACATTTGGGATATTTTCTTTATTTATTTTTTGAATTAAATCCTGTTTTAACAAGATATCAACGAAAAATGTTGTGGCCACTGCAATATCATATTGTGTATTTCCCGCTTGTAATTTCGCCATCATTTCCTCGTTACTTGAGTACGCATCGTAATTTACTTTTATTCCCGTTTCCTCTTCAAATTGCTGAATTACTTCTTGTGGTAAATACTCCGCCCAGTTAAATAAATTTAATACCTTTTCATCTGATTGTTTAGCACCTCCCGCTTCATTTCCCCCACACGCTGATAAAAATGTCATCGTCAATAAAATGAATGCAATTACGAATATTTTTGTTTTCCTATACATTCATATTGCCCCCTCCAACTTTTTTGTTTGCTCCCTTGTGTAAACGATATTTCCGTCCATAATGGTCATCTCAACCTTTGCTTCTAAAATCTCAACCACATCAACTGAAAATAGATTACGATCCAAGATGACCACGTCTGCTTTTTTTCCAGACTCAAGAGTTCCTAAATCATGCTCCCGAAAATTCCCATAGGCAGGTGCCTTTGTATAGAACTGCAGCGCTTCTGCAAGTGTTATTTTTTCTTGTGGATTCCAACCATCTTCTGGTGTTCCATCTGCATTTCTTCTTGTTACGGCGCGAAAAACTTCAAGCAGTGGGTTCATATCAACAACCGGATAGTCACTGCTAAAAGCAATGGATGCGCCACTATTCTTCAAGGAACCAATTGGCCATGTGTACCTCGAACGTTCTGGCCCCAATCGTTCAAGATATGTATGCCCTTCCATTGATTCAGCACTCATGTGCTCTGGTTGTATGGACGCAATGACCTGGAGCTCTACAAATCGGTTAATATCATCAGGATGAATGACCTCGATGTGTTCAATTGTATGTCTTGAATCCCGCTTTCCATTTTGCTTCTGTGCTCCCTCGAAACAATCTAGCCCAAATCGAACTGCTCCATCCCCACATGCGTGTAGTCGAATGCGAAACCCTTCCTTATCGGCTTCGTTTATCCACTTCATATACGTTGCTTGATTAAATAAAATGCCACCTCTTGTATCCGGTCGGTCTGTATAAGGCTCAATTAAGTAACCCGTATACGTATTCGGAACACCGTCAATAAATTGTTTTAGTCCGGAAAACTGTAATTTATCAGATTGATATTGTTCTCTGTAGGCCCTCGCCTTTGATAAGTCCCCATCGAGGGCGGATAAAAAGTGGATTCTAGTAGTTAATTTTCCTTCTTTTTCATATGTTGCATAAAAGGATGGAGAACCTAATTCAAAGCCAGGCAGTGGAAGCATATCACTTACAGATGTAATTCCATTGAAAGCAGTCCTTTTCAAAAAAGCATCCATTAATTTACGCTGTTTATTCTCTGAGAATTGATAGGCAATTTCGGCAACAAGCTTAACAGCTGTTTCATACAAAAATCCAGTTGGTTCCCCATTCTCATCTTTTTCAATTAAACCAAATGGTGGGTCTTGAGTTTCTTTCGTAATGTTTAAAAGTTTCAAAGCTTTAGAGTTCACCCATGCACTATGCGCTTCCTCGTTCAAAAGGAACACTGGACGATTGGGAATGAGTTGATCAAGTGTATGCCGGGTAGGCGTCTTTTTCTCCGGCCATCTTACATGATGCCAGCCAAATCCTAACACCCAAAGATCATCTGGATTCTCCTGTGCATAATGGTACATTTTTTGAGCAGCCTCTTCCTCTGAGGTACATTCTGTTAGTGTTGTGAATTCGCTAAACATACTCCCTAAAACAAGATGAAGATGAAAGTCATGAAAACCAGGTAAAACAAGCTTATCTTCTGCATGAATGACCTTTGTCTCAGGGCAAATATAGTCGTTCACATTTACAATTTCGCCAACTTCTAAGATTCTATCGTCCTTGATAATAACTACTCCCTGTATTGGACTAGAATCATTTCCCGTGAATATTGCATTTCCATGAATGATAATATCTGCGTACAAGCCCTATCCCTCCTCAAAAATGGCAAGTGACACTTCATAACTATATATTTTTTTGTATTCTCCCCCTTTGACATACCAAATCCATCGTGAATTAGTTATGCAAATACCGTGCCAAAATTTAAAATAATAATTATAGCTCGGTCACTGTTTGGATGATGCTATTTTGTAGCTCGTTTTAGGATTATTAAATTTTGAAAAAAGCATAAAAAGTGCGAGAGCATCCTCTCGCACTTTCATACTAAATTTATTTAATTAACCGACCGTTTCTTCTCCCAATCCGCTCTTGTTAGTTTCATGTTGATGGAGTCAATCCATTCTCCTTCAAACTCTAAGTCATCTTTGTCTACACTGTCGGTAATAAACCCCACTTTTTCATAAACTGTTTTGGCTCTCGGGTTAAAATCAAAAACACTAAGGGTTAGTTGGTTAAGGTCAGTGTTTTGAAATACATAATCAACCATAAGCTGAGTTGCTTCTGTTCCGATTCCTTTATCTCTACCATTTGGGCCAATCAGAATTCTAAAATTCATGCTATGTGTTTTTTCATCGTAAAGATTGACCACCACTTCACCTACTAAGACTCGATTCCCCTTATCAACAACTGCAAGATCTAAACGATCTTCCTGTTCATTTCTCGTTCGGTACCACAGAAGAGTTTTATCTCTTTCATATCCCGACGTGCTACCCGTATATTTAATTACGATAGGATCTTTTAAACATTCTTCTATGTACGGGAAATCCTCATCCATTATAAATGGTCTAAGAATGGTTTTTGCTCCGACGATTGTCGGTTTAACATGTAAATCGATCATACGAATGCCACCACCTTAAATTCATTAAAAAACACCTCCACGTTGGAGGTGCTTCTCTAATTTATGCTTTAATTTTTTCCATCAATTCTTCGATATAATGTTGAGCTGTTTGAGCCGCAATACTTCCATCGCCAGTTGCTGTTACGATTTGGCGAAGTTGCTTTTCACGGATGTCACCTGCTGCAAAGATGCCAGGTACTTTTGTTTCCATTTGCTCGTTTGTTTCGATATAACCATTTTCGTTCGTAATCCCTAAGCCTTCAAATGGTTTTGAAAGTGGAAGCATACCGACATAGATGAATACGCCGTCTGCGCCAAATTCTGATTCCTCACCAGTTTGTGTATTCACAAGTGTTAAGGAGCCAACCTTACCATCTTTTTCATGAATTTCTTTAACTGTGTGATTCCAGATAAACTCCACTTTTTCGTTATCGAATGCACGTTGTTGAAGGATTTTTTGTGCACGTAGTTGGTCACGACGGTGAATGATTGTAACCTTAGAAGCAAAACGAGTTAAGTACACGCCTTCTTCTACTGCAGAGTCTCCACCACCGACTACAACAAGCTCCCTGTTTTTAAAGAATGCCCCGTCACATACTGCACAGTAAGAAACGCCTCGGCCACCAAGTTCTTTTTCACCCGGCACCCCAATTTTCTTATATTCCGCACCAGTTGCGATAATAATCGCACGTGCTTTATATTCTTTACTGCCAGCAACGACAGTCTTAAATTCTTCACCATTAATGACTTCTTTTATATCACCATACGCATATTCAGCACCGAATTTCTTTGCATGTTCGAACATTTTTGTGGATAATTCAGGTCCTAAAATATGATCAAAGCCTGGGTAGTTTTCAACTTCTTCAGTGTTTGCCATTTGGCCACCAGGAATCCCGCGCTCAAGCATTAATGTTGATAGGTTTGCACGAGATGTATAAACGGCTGCTGTCATACCTGCCGGTCCGGCACCGATTATAATGACATCATAAATTTTTTCTTCAGTCATTTTTACGTCTCTCCTTACATCCTTATAAAAGTGGATTTTATTGTTTTAGTATCTCCTACCCCTATCCTATAAAAACCTGACAAAATCCGCTATTAATATGCTCATTGTAAGAGTTCTTTAACAAATTTTACATACTTCATCACTGTTGTTTTGGAAATATTATATTTCGCCGCAACCTGTTGTTGGGTTATCGTCCGCGATCCGTGGTTACGCCAGATGTATTCAGTTGCTGCAGCCCATGCTTGCCAGTTTGACACATTGAATTGACGCTTAACCGCTTCATCGTAAATCATTAACCATGTTAAATAGAGTTCCTCATTTGCAGAATCGTCATGTTTATTTTTTGTAAATAAAGTGTCTGCAATATTATATCCATCAATGATATAGGTCGGAATGTTTCCTGTCTTTTTCTTTTTACTTAGTACATAGTTTGCAAATTCTTGTTCAAGGGTCGCATGGAATTGTATATGTTTAATATCCTTGCGGGCAAGAGAAGAATTTGTCTTACTTGCTAAAAATAAACCATATAGGCGTTCCTCGATAAAATCACCTGTTAACCAACGGTCCAATACATCACTAATGGATTTTGTACGGTCGGATTCCCATGGGGCTGAACCCTTTTTACTTGGATTTTCTTCAAGCACCCGCTTCCATGCATTTTGGGCAACGTCATGATGCTCTGTAAAATAAGCAGAATGAGAAAGCCAATAATAGAAGGTTTCGTCTCCTTCAAACCCGCTACGTTGTAGACTTCGCAACCATTTATAAGCGAGATCATGTCTTCCGACCAACCCAAATGTGGCACCTAGCTTATAGCGATGTTCCGAAAGAATCGGATGAATCAGTGCTAATCGTTTTGTTAGCTCTTTTACCTGTTGATTTTTTCGTTGATAATATAGAAATACCAATGAGTTGCAAAGTGCATGAAGATTGCCAGGATTTTTACTCAAAACCTCATCGAGGATCTCAGATGCATTCTCCACATCACCAGAATAAAAATACGCAAGTGCTAAATTATTATACGCGGACCAAAATTCCGGATATTCGCGAATGATTTCCTTTAAAAGGGTCACCGCTTCGTCCAACCTTCCTGTTTCAAGGAAATCACGGGCTTGTTCCTGCATGACGATGAGTTCATCCTGTTGGTTAGCTGAATCTTCAAAGTCTACTTCCTCAAGGAGCAATAAATCAAGCAAATCCTCAGCATCCTCCGAAAAGTCTCCATCTGGCTCTCGATCTAAATAGGCTTGTGCATGTTTGCCCGCTTCTTGGAACAAACCTAAATGGGCATAATTATTGGCCATGAAATAAAAACACTCTGGCATATCGAAATTTGGATCTTCCATTATTTGTGTAAGATATTGATTAGATAGGATGTAATCGCCAATTTCCGTTAACGCTACTGATAATTGACATAAGAACATCGGCTCTTTTGGTTCAAGCTGAATTGCTCGTTTAAAATGTTTTATGGATTTATATATATCATGCTGGCGATACGCCTTTAGTCCTTTTTTAAAATAATATTCTCCCGTCTGGATAAACGGAATTACCTTTGAACTATGCTGACTTTCTTTTCTGTTTTGTTTTTCCATCGGGGTCCTCCACTATAAATACTGCTTTTTAAACATATTTCCCAACGTAGTATAACATATATAATCCTTGACACATAGGGGTGCTTGGGTAAAAGGGAAAAACTTTTAGAGAAAGTATGAGTGGTAATTTGTGGGTAATGTGAATAATGTGGACAACCATTCCACTTTTTGTGAATAAAGTAGCGTGTCTGCTGAATTGAGTGAACATATGCACATTAATCTAAGTACATTTGTGGATAATGTGGATATCGTGGATAAATAATACACAATCCAGTATAGTAAGGCATTAAAGAAGGTGCTCATCTGTGGATAAGCACCTTTGACATTTTTATCTTCTTTTTTGAAGCACTGATAATACTTCATCAAGTGGAAGCTTTTGTTCACGAAGTAAAACAAGCAAGTGATAAATTAAGTCTGCTGCTTCCCACTTAAGTTCTTCGTGATCGCGGTTTTTCGCCGCAATAATGACCTCTGAAGCTTCTTCACCGACTTTTTTTAGAATCTTATCTACCCCTTTATCAAATAAGTATGTAGTATAAGCGCCCTCAGGCATTTCGGCTTCACGCTTAGCAATAACTTCTTCAAGCTCATTAAGTATTGCAAAACGGTCGGAAGACACTTCTTTTGCTTCTCCTAGAACTGATTCGTTGAAGCAAGAATAGCTTCCTGTGTGGCAAGCTGGGCCTGCTGGCTCTACCAAAACAAGGATGGCATCCTGATCACAATCATATTTGATATCCACTATTTTTTGAGTATTACCTGAGGTTTCCCCTTTGTGCCAAAGCTCCTGGCGGGAGCGGCTATAAAACCAAGTTTCACGCGTTTCAATAGATTTGCGTAAAGATTCTTCATTCATATAAGCAAGTGTTAATACCTCTTTGCTTACTGCATCCTGAACAATGGCTGGAGCAAGTCCTTTTTCGTCAAATTTAATGTCTGGTGTGTTCATCGGACATTGACTCCTTTCTCTTTTAAATAAGTTTTAACTTCTTTTACGGAAGTTTCTTTGTAGTGAAAAATACTTGCCGCTAATGCAGCGTCTGCTTTACCTTCTTTGAATGCTTGAGCAAAATGTTCCGCATTTCCAGCGCCGCCTGATGCGATGACAGGCACAGTAACTGCCTCACTCACACGTCTGGTTAATTCAAGATTAAAACCATCCTTGCTACCGTCATCGTCCATGCTAGTTAATAATATCTCACCAGCACCGAGCTTGATTGCTTCCTTCGCCCAAGAGACAACCTCCCACTCAGTTGCTTTACGTCCGCCATGAGTGTAAACTCTCCAACTACTAAGTTCCTCATCGAATTTTGCGTCGATCGCTACGACGATACATTGAGAGCCAAAGAAATCAGCGCCTTCCTTAATTAAGTCAGGATTTGTCACAGCTGCCGTATTAAGTGAAACCTTGTCAGCACCGGCACGAAGGATTTTTTTCATATCCTCTAAGGAATTAATTCCTCCTCCAACTGTAAAAGGAATCGCAAGTTCTGCGGCCACTTTTTCGACAACCTCAACCATCGTTTTGCGACCTTCATGTGAGGCCGAAATATCTAGGAATACGAGTTCATCTGCACCTTCTGAATCATAGAATTTTGCAAGTTCAACAGGGTCCCCTGCATCACGTAGTCCAACAAATTGAATGCCTTTCACAACGCGACCATCTTTTACGTCCAAACATGGAATAATACGTTTTGTGATCATCAGCCATTCACCTCTTCTAACGCCTCTTGAACGGTAAATTGGTTGGTATAAATGGCTTTTCCTACAATTGCACCAGCAACACCTTGATCTGCTAGCTTACTAAGAGCTTTTAGATCTTCAATAGAACTAACTCCACCAGAAGCAATGACTTGTTTTCCTGTTACAGAAGCAAGCGTTGCAACCGCGTCGATGTTAGGACCACTAAGCATGCCGTCTGTCGCAATATCAGTAAAAATAAACGTTTGTGCACCTGCTTTCGCAAGCTCAACACCTAAATCGGTCGCTTTTACAGATGATGTATTTAACCAACCTTCAGTGGCTACATAACCGTCCTTCGCATCAATGCCTATCGCGATTTTTTCTTTGTATTTCTTAAGCATGTCCTTTACAAAGTCAGGATTTGAAATGGCCGCACTTCCTAAAATGACGCGGTCGACGCCATTTTCAATATAGTAAGCTACATCCTCCTCGGTTCGAATTCCGCCACCGATTTGAACTTTCGCGTCAAGTTTCTTGGCAACCTCAATCACGTACTGGTCATTCACACGTTTACCCGCTTTTGCTCCATCTAAATCAACCATGTGGATCCACTCAGCCCCCGCATCTGCAAAGGCTTTTGCCATATCAAACGGAGAGTCACCATAGACTGTTTCTTTATTATAATCCCCTTGTAGCAATCGAACACATTTGCCACCTCGCATATCGATTGCCGGGTAAATTGTAAAAATACTCATATTGTCACCTTCTTTTCCACGATAGCAGCGTAGTTTTGGAGGATTTTTAATCCTAGCTCACTGCTTTTTTCAGGATGAAACTGGGTTCCAAACACATTCCCTTTTCCAACAACAGCTGGAACGTCAACATCATACATGCTACTTGCGATCACATTTTCACTGTCAGTCTCTGCGAAGTAGGAATGAACGAAGTAGACGTGTCCACCCTCGATGTCCTTTAAAAGTGGAGATGGAGTTTTGAGTTCAAGATCATTCCAGCCCATATGAGGTACTTTGTAGGTTTCACCATTCGCTGTTATGCCAGGAATTTTTGTAATTCTACCTTTTAAGAAACCAAGACCCTGGGTAAGTCCATTTTCTTCACTTTCTTCAAATAATAGCTGCATACCTAAACAGATGCCTAAGAGTGGTGTCCCTTTTGCAACAGATTCCTTAATGAAACTGACTAATCCTTTTTCATGTAAGATTCCCATTGCATCCTTAAAGGAGCCGACACCAGGTAAAATTAGACCGTCTGCTTTAGCAAGCTCATCTGGTGAACTTGAAATGAAATAATCGTAGTTCATCCGTTCAAGCGCCTTAGAAACGCTGTATAAATTCCCCATGCCATAATCAATTATACCTATCATCTACAACATCCCTTTCGTTGACGGGACCCCCTTAACTCGTGGGTCAATCATCGTTGCTTCATCTAATGCACGACCAAATGCTTTAAAAATAGCTTCAATCATATGATGTGTATTGTGACCGTAGTGAACAATTACGTGGAGATTGATCCTTGCCTCTAATGCAAGCTTCCATAAAAATTCATGGACAAGCTCTGTATCAAATGTGCCAACTCGAGAACTTGGGAAATCTGCTTTTAATTCGAAATGTGGGCGATTTCCTAGATCGATAACAACCTGTGCGAGAGCTTCATCCATTGGAACAAAAGCGTTACCGTAGCGCTTGATGCCTTTTTTATCTCCAAGTGCTTCACGTAATGCCTGTCCTAAACAAATTCCAATGTCCTCTGTAGTATGGTGATCATCGATTTCTGTATCACCATTTGCATCAACTGTTAAGTTGAATTTTCCATGTTGTGTAAAGAGATCTAGCATATGGGACATAAATGGAACGCCAGTATCGAGCTTCGAAATGCCTTCCCCATCTACTGCAAAATCTAATTTTATATCTGTTTCATTTGTTTTTCGTTCAACCTTTGCTTGTCTTGTCATAATTACACCTACCGTTATTCACATTTTAATGATTACTTCGAGCGCCTGAAATTTCTTAATTTTGTGGATTATTATCCACATTATCCACATAATCCACAACGAGATGTGAATTTTGTGAATTATTTTAATATATGTTCAAAATGAGGTTGAAAAGGACCAAGAATTTCAAGGCGGCGCAGCTTTGAGTACCGGAACGTATGCAGTTAATACGTGAGGAACGGAAAAGCAAGCCAACACAGAAATTCGAAGTGTCATTTTCACCCGAATTTTTGAACTTCTACTTTAATCGTTCCTCAACAGCTCTCGCGTGTGCTTCTAATCCCTCTAGTCTTGCAAAAGCAGCAATTTTCGGACCGTTCTCCTCAATCGCTTGTTTACTATACGAAATAATGCTTGATTTTTTTGTAAAATCATCCACACTTAGTGGACTTGAAAAACGTGCTGTTCCGTTTGTCGGAAGGACGTGGTTTGGACCAGCAAAATAGTCACCGACAGGCTCAGAACTATAACGTCCTATAAAAATAGCGCCTGCGTGCTTGATTTTTCCAACCTGCTCCATCGGTTCATCCGTCACGATTTCGAGATGCTCTGGAGCAAGCTCATTTACAACCTTAATTGCTTCATCTAGGTCACCAGTAACGTAAATGGCTCCAAAATCATTAATTGAGGCTCTAGCAATCGCTTCACGTGGAAGAAGGCTTAACTGTCTTTCAACCTCTTCGGAAACGGCTTCTGCAAGCTGCATTGATGGTGTGATGAGAATGCTTGATGCTCGTTCATCATGCTCTGCTTGAGAGAGTATATCTGCAGCGATTTCGTTTGAAAGAGCTGTCTCATCTGCCAACACGACGATTTCACTAGGTCCTGCAATCATGTCGATATCCACGTTTCCATATACCTCACGTTTTGCTAATGCGACAAAGATATTACCAGGACCGACGATTTTATCAACAGGCTTGATGGTTTCCGTTCCGTACGCCAACGCCCCAACTGCTTGTGCACCACCGACCTTATAGATTTCTTTCACACCAAGGATGTCCGCAGCCACTAATACACCAGCTGGAATGGTACCGTCTTTTCCAGGTGGTGACACCATCACAATCCTCTCGACTCCAGCGACCTGTGCAGGAATGACGTTCATTAGGACGGATGACGGGTAGGCAGCCTTCCCACCAGGAACATAGACACCAACTGCATCAAGTGGAGTGATCTTTTGACCGAGAATTGTCCCATTGTCCTTCAGTGTCATCCATGACTGCTTTACCTGACGGCTATGGTAATCACGGATATTTTCAGCTGCTTCTTTAATAATTGGAACAAGTTTCGCGTCTAATTTTTGATAAGCTTCTTTGAAATCTGACTCGGTTACTTTTAATCCCTCAAGTAAAACTCCGTCAAATTTCTCAGTGTAGTTACGAAGGGCCTGATCCCCTTCTTTTTGTACGTTAGCGAGAATTTCTAAGACTGCTTTTCTTTGTTCTTCTGTCCCACTATCAATGGTCCGTTTCAGTGAAACAGTGTTGGTAACACGTTCAATTCGCATGGTGTGTCGGTCCTTTCTCATTTAATACTACTGCGATACCACAGTTGATAGCCTCTCTACGATTTCATCGATTTGCTGATCCTTTAAGCGATAGCTTACTGGATTTACAATAAGACGTGACGTGATATCTGCAATATGTTCAAGTTCAACTAATCCATTTTCCTTCAATGTACGTCCTGTTGAGACGATATCGACAATTCGATCTGCAAGACCAATTAATGGTGCAAGTTCGATCGAACCGTTTAGTTTAATAATTTCAACCTGCTCCCCATTTTCACGAAAATAACTAGATGCGATGTTTGGGTATTTTGTTGCGATTTTAGGTGCAACACCTTTGATTTTGACATCTGGGAGTCCAGCAACAGCTAGATAGCATTTGCTGATTTGCAGATCGAGTACCTCATATACATCGCGCTCTTCCTCAAGCATTACATCTTTTCCGGCAATACCAAGGTCTGCTACGCCGTGCTCTACATATGTAGTCACATCCATTGGTTTTGCAAGCATGAATCGAAACGGCTCATCAGGAACGTCGATAATCAACTTTCTGGAATCCTCGAATTCTGGAGGAAGATTGTATCCTGCTTTTACTAAAAGCTGTGCCGCCTCTTCAAAAATTCGGCCCTTGGGCATCGCAATTGTTAATTTGTCACTCATTTATGCCTCCTCCCTCCTTGTCGTTCCTAAGAAAAAGGTGTTTTTGGCGAAAGCATTCGTACAAGCATCAACATCCTTGACTCCAGCTATATCTTGAAGGATAACCCTTTCACCATGTTCTCGTTTACTCATCGCAAATCGGATGGCTTCTTCTCTCTGTTCAGCGCTAAAAATCACACAATGGATTTCTGGCTCTTCCTGAGGTAAATCAAGTGCTTCAAGTAATCGATCTATGCGGATACCAAAGCCTGTCGCTGGTGCAGGACGATCAAATTTTTCAAATAAATGATCGTAGCGTCCACCATTTCCTACTAGAAAGCCTACATTCTCAGCGTATACTTCGAAAAGAATTCCTGTGTAGTAGCTCATATGGCTGACGAGATTGAAGTCAATTTTTATATGCTCAGTTACTCCGAATGCCTCTAGCTTTTTCCAGAGCATTTCAAGTTCATCTGCTGCCCTTTTTCCTTCTTCACATTCGACTAAATCCTTCGCTTTTTTAATTTTCGATTCGTTTCCTCTCAATTGTAAAAGGGATAGCAATCGCTGTTTATCAATAGAAGAAAGCGGTAGTTTTTTCACATGCTCTCTATAGCCAACGTAATTTTTTTCATATAAATAGCGTTGTAAGGCATCCGCTCTTGCTTCATTTCCGACAATCTCCATAAACAATGCTCTTACATAACCAATATGGCCGATTGGCACTGTAAAATTAGTTAATCCTGCTTGCTTAAGAGACGCAATCATAACCGATATAACCTCAGCATCAGCACTTGTTGTTGTATCGCCAATATACTCTACTCCGATTTGCTCAAACTCAGCTGGTCTTCCACCTTCATGCTGCTGCGCACGGAACACATTTGCGGAATATGCGATGCGTTGTGGATATTCATCTTGATATAAACGAGATGCTGCGACTCGAGCAATTGGAGCTGTCATATCAGGTCTTAGCACAAGTGTGTGACCCTGTGAATCCAATAGTTTAAATAATTGACGGTCGAGGATCGCTGACGCCTCGCCGATTGTTTCATAGTATTCAAGTGTTGGAGTTTCAATAAATTGATAACCCCAGCTTTCAATTTGAGATGACATTGCATTGCGAATTTTCTTTTTCGCTTCATATAAAGCAGGCAATGTATCTCTCATCCCTAACGGTTTTTCAAACATAAACACGATTTTCGTCACCACCAAAGTTTGTATATGTTAACTTTCCCAATATTTTCTTAAAAAAATCATTTTACTTTAGTTCGCTAATATACTACCAAGATAAAGTATATGATACACCTATCCCTTACATGCGTCAACAGAAAAAGTCAGAATTTAGGTGAAATTAATTGGGTTGGATTTGGATTTTGTCTGTTTTATTGGAAATACAGTTATTAACTGTGGATTATGTGGATACTGTTGATAATATTTTAGTAAGGTTGTGGTTTGTGTGAATATCGTGGATAAGCTGAATGGGATTTTGTAAGCAAGAGAGGAAGAAAGGAGACAGATGTTGGAAATGGAAATTTAAAAGAGGAAAGAAGTTGATATAGCATAAAAGAGAAGTTAAAAGAGATGAGTAAAAGGTGTAAGTTGTGACAATAAAAAAGGAACCAAACCAAATCAATGGTTAGATTCCTCTTTTTCTCGTTGTTCCCTTTGTTCTTTCGTGTAGATCACTCGCATCGGGTTACCTCCAACAAAGCTACCCGCTGGGACATCTCTGTGGACCAATGTACCCGCTGATACGATTGCTCCATCGCCGATTTCCACACCTGGCAAAATCGTTGAATTTGCCCCAATCATTACCTCGCTGCCAATTTTAACGTCACCCAGTCTGTATTCTTTAATCAAATATTCATGGGCTAGAATGGTGGTATTAAAGCCAATGACTGTGTTGCTTCCGACACTGATCTTCTCGGGAAACATTGTATCCGGGACTACCATGAGTGCAAATGCTGTTTTTTCCCCTACCTGCATATTTAAAAAAGTGCGATATAGCCAATTTTTCACACCAAGGAATGGCGTATAGCGCGCGAACTGTATGACGATAAAGTTTTTAACAACCTTCCAAAAGGATACGGTCTTATAGATTTGCCAAAGTGAATTAGGACCTGAAACAAAATATCGTGTGGTTCGTCGTTTCACAGTTTTTTCATCCTTTAACCGAAACTAAATCCAATAGGTCACTCATGTTTTCAAGCATGAAATCAGGGTTGTATTCTAATAAGAAGTCTTTTCCTTTATGAGACCAGGCTACTCCTGCAGTCTTTGTGCCCGCATTTTTTCCGGCTACAATATCCTGATAATTGTCACCAACCATTATAGCTTCTTCAGGTGTTGAGTCTAACATTTTCAATGCTAACAGCACTGGTTCTGGATCTGGTTTTGGATTTGTGACATCATCCAATGTCACCACGACATCAAAGAATTGGTCAAGCTTTGTTAGTTGTAATCCCATGTTAACCGTTTTTCGTACTTTTGTTGTAACAACGCCAATTTTATAGCCTTTTTCTTTCAGCGTCTTAATGGTGTCAAATACACTCGGAAATTCAGTTACTAGTTCATCATGCTTTTCATGATTGAACTTTCGATATTCCGCAATCATTTCTTCTGCACGGTCCGGGTCTACAGAAGAAAAAGATTCATGTAAAGTTGGACCATTGAAAGGCAAAATATCCTCCCTGCTGTATTGGCGTTCAGGGAAGTACTTCCCAAAGGTGTGTAAAAAAGATTGCAAGATCAGTTCATTCGTATCAATTAACGTTCCATCTAAATCAAATAGTAATGTTTTAATTGCCATAAACAGCTTCCTTTCTATTACTTTGCTCGACGCGTTTCCAGATAAAAGCGATGACCATTGTTAGTATGATTGCAGTAATGAGACGGATTAACAATAGCGGTAAGACTGGAATGCCTAGAGGGATAAAGATAAGTGTATCCTCCACAACCGCGTGACAGGATACTAAGAAAATTAACGCTAAGGTTACATCTTTCTTACTTACATTATCCTCTTTTACCGCCTGAATCATTACACCTGCTCCTAACGCTAGACCGAACAAAACACCTGCTGCCAAGGTTGTTGATGTATTTTCCTTCATTCCAAGTGCCTTGGTGACTGGCGTCATCCACTTTGAAAATACATCCAACCATTTTAAATCCTTTAATATTTGAATAACAACCATCAACGGAATGACAATAAGAGCCAATTGCAGAATCCCAAATGTAGCTTTTTCAATACCATTTAATACAATAGCACCCCAGCCTGAAATTTGTTCATCTTTCGTTGAGACTAGTCCATATTTTGCTAACTCACTTCCACCTTTCCAAACTAGATTAATTACAAAGGCAGAAATGAATGCAAGTCCCAGTCTAACTGTTACAATTACCCAAATCTTCATACCTACTTTCGCAGCAACAGTCGATTCGATAATCATATTATGCGAGAATGATAGCATGACCGCTAAAATAAAAACTTCTTTTACAGTCAAATCTAGTGTTAAGATCGCCCCAATCCCTGCATAAAGGTTTAAAAAGTTACCTAATACAAGTGGTATTGCGGCATCACCTGACAGACCAAACCAGCCCATGATTGGGGCAATCCACTTAATCACCCAATCTAGCACTGGTGTATATTGCAGCATTGTGACAAGTAGGGTAACCGGGAAAATTACCTTCCCTAATGTCCAAGTAGTTTTTAATCCTACTATGAAGCCTCTCTTGATTGTATCTAGCAAGTTTCCCCTCTCCCTTTTACTTTGTTATTTCTCTATATAACGCTCGTTTGAATGACCTTTTATTCTTCGATAAATAAGTACGATGATTGCTCCCACAATAGATAAAACTGAAATTAACTGAGCCACTCGAATATCCCCAAGCATTAAGCTATCTGTACGTAAGCCTTCTACGAATAAGCGGCCAATTGAATACCAGATAACATAAGTAAGGAACATTTCCCCACGTCTTAGGTTGACCTTTCGAAGCATTAGTAATAAAACAAAGCCTACCAAACTCCAAACCGATTCATACAAAAAGGTCGGATGATAGTACGTACCTTGGATATACATTTGGTCCATGATAAAGTCAGGTAGTACATTATAGAAGGTCTGAATCTGATTCTCTGCAATTGGTCCTCCATGTGCTTCTTGGTTCATAAAATTTCCCCAACGGCCAATTGCTTGACCTAAGATAATGCTTGGTGCCGCGATGTCTGCAATTTTCCAAAAGGACAAGCCTTTTACTCTCGCAAACACAATCGCAGTCACAACTGAACCGATTAACGCACCATGAATGGCAATTCCACCCTCCCAAATTGCAATAATTTTGGAAGGATTTTGTGAGTAATAATCCCATTTGAAAATAACGTAATAAATTCTTGCACAGATGATAGCAATCGGTACCGCGAACAGCATGAGGTCCATGAAAGTATCCTTGTGCAAGCCTCTGCGTTCTGATTCCTTAATGGCAAGGTAAAGGGCTAGCATGGTTCCTAGCCCGATGATTAATCCATACCACTGAATGCGTAACGCGCCAAATTCTAAAAATGTTGGGTCTAATGGTTGAATGTTTCGGTCCACTATCTCAACTCCCTATTTTATTGATATTTTTATATGTCGTCGTGCTCCCTAAATTCAATTGTATGTGAAAGACGATTTGAGAAATCTTCTGCAGCGTTTAAGCCCATACGTTTAAGACGGTAATTCATTGCCGCCACTTCAATGATAACGGCCAAGTTTCGCCCAGGACGAACTGGAATTGTGTATTTTGTTAATTCAGTATCGATGATTTTCATTTTTTCTTCTTCAAGACCTAGTCGGTCATATTGCTTTGTCTGATCCCAAAGTTCTAGATTGACCACAAGCGTAATCCGTTTATAATTTCGAATTGCACCTGCTCCGAATAAGGTCATGACATTGATGATCCCAAGACCGCGAATTTCAAGGAGATGCTCGATAAGCTCAGGTGCGCTTCCAATAAGTGTATCATCATCCTCTTGACGAATTTCTACACAATCATCTGCAACGAGACGGTGTCCGCGTTTGACAAGTTCAAGCGCTGTTTCACTTTTACCAACACCACTCTTACCAATGATTAGCACCCCAACTCCGTATATATCCACTAGAACACCATGGACAGCTGTTGTTGGCGCGAGCTTACTTTCTAAAAAGTTTGTAATCCTACTTGATAGTCTCGTTGTCTTCATAGGTGCTTTGATCACCGGAACAGATTCACGCTCGGAAGCCTCAATCAGTTCTGTCGGAACCTCTAAATCACGCGAAATAATAATTGCAGGAGTGATATCTGTACAAAGCTTTTCCATACGATATCTTTTTTCTTCGGTAGACAATTTCTCAAAGAACGTCAGTTCGGTTTTTCCTAATAGCTGGACTCGCTCTGAAGGATAGTAATCAAAAAATCCCGCTAGTTCAATACCTGGTCTAGATATATCACTTGTTGTTATCGGGCGATTAACACCTTCTTCCCCACTCACTATTTCTAATTTGAATTTCTCAATTAAATCTTTTGTGCTAACTTTTGGCACATCTGTTCCTCCTTGATTGTGACTCATGTAGTTTTCAATTGTTGCTGCGTATTTTTAAAGCCCTCTCATTTCGTGCTTAAACAGACTGTATTTTTTAAAATTATATTTTTCAAACTCATTCTCCTATTTTAGCATTTTTCTGTGTAAGGCCAAAACTTTTCTGATTTAAATTGCAGAAGAATGTTGGGGACATATGTTTTTGAAAGGTGGATTGGGAGAATTAGCTTCTGTTTTGTGTCAGAGAGACGGCCTCAGAGACAATTCGTTTATTCAACTCTTTTGTTTTGTCCGCGAGAGATGACCTCAGAGACATCCCAAGAATGGAATGTGTTTGAGTATTTTTATTTTACTAGTGAATAAACATTTGTATCATGCGCAACACCGTTTTGGTACATATAATTCCTTAAGATACCTTCTTTTTCGAATCCAAGCTTAATTAACAATTCATTTGATGCTGCGTTTTCAAGAAACACAACGGCACCAATGCGGGTCAAGCCTAGATCGTCAAAACCGTAAGAGATTACTATTTTAACAGCCTCTGTTGCGTAGCCTTTTCGCCAGTATTGGGGCTGTAACTCATAGCCGATTTCTGCTCGCTTATGTTTGGGAGACCAGGCATTAAATCCTATGGTTCCAATGAGTTCTTCGGTTTCTATTAATTCGATCCCCCATCTTATTCCACGCTTTTCTTTATAGTTTTTTGCAAAGAACTCAACAAACTGCTCTGTCTGTTCTACTTCGGTTAGAGGATCCTGACCATAATAACGCGTGACATCATTGTTTGAGAAACAGTTGAATATTGCTTGGGCATCACTATGGACGATTTCTCTTAATCTTAGTCGTTCGGTTTCTAGTATTGGAAACATGCTTGTACTCCTTTCCCTACTTTGACTATATTTTCAATAAAAAACAGCGTAATCCTCCCTGGACTACGCTGCTAGTAAAGTTTTATTTCTTCTTTTTCTCCTGAAGCGGTTCGACGATTACTTTTTGAATGAGTAAATTTAGAATCGAGATAATGACTGCTGCTAGTAATGCTGTACCGAATCCTTCGATGACAAAGGAGTCACCCATTAGGGACTGTGTCAGCATTAAAGTGAGTGCATTGATCACAAACAAAAATAGACCTAATGAGAGAACCGTAACAGGTAAGGTTAAAACAATGAGAATCGGTTTTACGATTACATTTAGAATCGATAGGATTACGCTTGCTGTGACAGCTGCGCCTACCCCCTCGAGATGAAAGGTATCTACATAGCCCGCCACAACCATTAGTACGATGCTATTAACAATTATGCTAGCAATCCACCTCATTATCTATAGACATCTCCTTCATTCGGTACAATAAACAACCAAATGAGATAAATGAGTCCTAAAGAACCCACACCTATGATAAACCCGACCACCGCAAGAATACGTAAAAGCGATGCATCGATTCCCGTGTAATCTGCTAGGCCTCCAAGCACCCCTCCTAGCATTCTATTTCGGGTGGAGCGGTATAATTTCTTTTTCATAGTAAACACCTCAAAGTGGTTTGATGTTAATAGAGCCTGTTTTCGTTTCAGCAAAAAGATGTAGCTTTTGCGCTTTCTCTTCATTTGCTTTAAAACGTAGAGACTTCTGAACAACTTCATTTTTCTCCTCAATGATCGACATCATTGGAAGCTCTGACTTGAAGCTACCGAGATTTGATTTTAATTCTCCGTCAACTTGATAGTCGTTTGCGATAAACATATCAATGCTGCCAGTGGTTGTTTTTACATAAGCAGTGTGGCAGCTATCGCCCTGAATATCGCAGGTAATGTTACCGTTAAAGCTTTGTAGGTCAACTTTTTCAAAACGTCCAGTTGTAGTTACTGTACCATTTAATGTTTCTGCTTCAAAATCCTTACTTGTGATTTGATTTGCTTTAATGTGACCATTTGCTGTTTCTATTTCAACCGATTCTGTATCAAGATTCGAAATGGTGATTGCACCATTTGCAGTTTTTGCACGGAAATCCTTTACTCGTAAATTTTCCCCAGTTATCGGTCCATTAAACATGCGTGTCTTTATACTCTCATAATTTTCCTGAGGAACATATATTTTTGCATGAACTTTCATTTGCTTTTTCTGGATTGATAGGCGAAGTGCACCATTTTCAATCGAGAAAAGAACATCCTCTAAAAATGCTTTACGTGCACGTTCTTGGTTATCAATATTATATACTTTTGCTTCACATTCAACGCGGACATCCTTCTCTTCCCATGGAATAATCGTAATGCTTCCATTTGAAACATCGAGGTCAAGCTTGGTAATATATACGTCCTTATGCTGGAAAATATGTTTCACTTCTACTGCATTACCGAAATTAAAGTCGAGATCAAGGTCTTTAATTTTTTTCAGAGCAGTGTCGATAAAATCCATAAATTTATGTTTCGCAGAACCCTTGCTTTCATACGAATTTTGTTGCTGCTGCTGGGATTGCTCATACTGGACTTGAGTCGAAAGCTCTGTCTTGATTTCCTGTGCTGGATCTTGGGACTGACTCTCCTCCCCAGAATGGAGCTTTTCAATTAGAACGATTGCTTCCTCGGCTGTCAGTTTTCCTTCCTCAACTAGTTTTAAAATGCGTTTTTGTTCTTCTTTCATGGTTCCTTCCTCCCTTAAAGTTCTTCTTGAGCTAATACTTGAATTCCTTTTACAATGTTCCAAATCACAATTCCGACGTTAATGATCGCTAATAGGATGAACACTAGTAGCATTGTTGCTACAAATGCCTCCACAGACCATATAAAGAAAAACGGAATGATGATAAAAACGATTGTCGCTACTGGAATTATATGTGAGATTAATGCATGCAAGGCATGCCTTTTTACTATTGGATTTTGAACGATGATATAAACAACGAGTGGTAAAATAAACCCTGCGAAGAAAACACTGAAGTAACACAACGCTGCAATTAATTTATCGGTATTCACTCTTCATCTCCCCTTTATACCTCTATATACGATAACGAGACATGATTGGTTTCAAGATTTTATAAAAATAAGCCTCGAGTCTTAGAGGAACAAAGGGAACCATAGGGACGGTTCTAGTGGTTCCTGGCTGCTTTTCCTTAGAATAATCTTTCTATCGGGACCAAGAGAACCGTCCCCTCGGTCCTCCCTTGGTCTCTATGCTTTTAATATTACTTTACGGCTTATTCCGGTAAGTCTTGCTATTTGCCTAGTTGATAGTCCAATGGATTTTAAGGTTTTGATGTGTGTATCCCGTTCGTCAGGATTTATCTTTTGGAAGTCTAAACAGTGGTTTACTTTGCAGATATTTTTGATGATTTCAATTGCTTGTTTGTCAGTAATTCTCTTTGTTTCTTGGATATCAAGGTATCCTTCTTTAGACTCTTCCATATGAAATTTTTTAAAATGGATCAAAGCTAACGTTTTATCCGTATCCGTATTGAACAAGCCCAAAATAAAATCTTTTTCTATAATTTTAGATTTAGAATCTCCTACATATTCACTATAACTACTCCATTTGTAATTTGAAACATTCCCAACAATTCCGGCTTTTAATGGATTTTGGTACTATTTGACGATTAATCCCCCTTAAAATGACATGATAGACACTCGTACTACTTTTTCTTCTTGCAGCCCTAGGGCATAAACATCACCTCATATTCGTTTTTTTAAAAATATATGGAATTTGAAACTAAAAAGGGAGGTTTAATAAAACAGAGTAGAGGAAGGTGGTATGGAGAGACTTATCAAATTTATAGTATCATAGTTAATTAGAAAAAAATGTAGCAAATATCAAAGTGACTATTGTTGACTGATAAATTCTTATATTTCATTTAAAAAATCCCGATCTGCGTCTAAGCAAATCGGGATTCCTATTTAGAACAAACTGGTCCCCGGGTTTTCCCATTGGGGACCAATAGAACCGTCCCCTTGGTTCCTAGTTCCAGTCAAGATTCAGGTGATGTTACTTTGTCATAAAAGTCTACATAGTTATCACGGTCTGCACTATTACGATAGGCCATAGCGACACGTGGATGTTCATTAAGCATACCGGAGATCATGTAAGGAATGATATAGCCCCACTCCCACTTTTGTCGCATTTCTATCATATGCTTTTCAATGATACTGAGAACTGGCTTAATCTCATAGCTACTTTTTTGTATGTAACTAACGAGAAGCTCTGTGTGACAATTACCAGCCGCACGACCCATACCATAAACAGACGAATCAAGATAAGTAACTCCGTTTCTCATCGCAGCTAGTGTATTGGCGAATGCTAATTGCATGTTGTTATGCGTATGTATTCCAAGCTGTTTATTAGGGAGCATCTCTTGGAACTTTTTCACTTGATGCTCAATATCGGTAGGAGCTAAGCTTCCAAATGAGTCAACGATATAGACAACGTCGACAGGACTTGCCTTCACCATTTCAAACGCTTCAATAAGCTGACGTTCAGGAACACTAGATAAAGCCATGATGTTAAGTGAAGTCTCGTAGCCTAGGTCATGAAACATTTTTACAAGCTCCAAGCCTTTATCTACTTCACGTACGTAGCACGCAACTCGAATCATATCTAGAACACTTTCCTCACGGGGTAGTATGTCAGCAGGATCAACACGCCCAATATCTACCAGAGCAGATAGCTTCGTCGTTTTTTTCTCAGGAATAATTTCTTTAAGGAAGTTATCGTCAAGAAACCTCCATGGATTAGGCTCAGTTGCATTGAGTAGCCTAGGCGAATTTTTGTAGCCAATCTCCATGTATTCCACACCAGCTGCACTTAGGCAATTATACAAGTCTTGAACAAATTCGACACTAAAGTCCCAATTGTTAACTAATCCCCCATCACGAATAGTACAGTCTATAATTTTATTACGATGTTCCATGTTAAAAACTCCCTTACATATTCTTTTTCTTCATTATTGTTTTAATTTGTGAGTTTATGTAAAAAAATAAACTTTAATACAAAATATAATTTAATATAACAATAATCAAAAATTTTAAAAATTAGATTTAATTATATCATTTTTTTCATTAAGGGGACGTAAAATTTAGAAATCCCGATCTGCATATTTTCGCAAATCGGGATTTTCCTGTTTCATCAAACCACAAGAACCGCCCCTGTGGTTACCTGTGGTTACATTTAATGCTTAGGCTTACTTTCTAAAAGCATTTTAAAGTTTTCGCGGTAATGCCAGGCTAATATTCCTTCAAATATTGTTATCATAATTGCCAATGGAAGCAACTCTGAATCTACAAAGATATGAAATGCTAAAATATTGACTATTAGACCTGCTAAAACAACTAAGGCTAACGGTACATACCTATGAATAATCAATAATAATCCCGCAATGATTTCAACACCTTTTTCCAACGCTAGTAAGTAGCCATCTCCCAAAAATTCCATCGCAGCTGGGCTTGTTGGCGCAAATGGCTCAAATCCAAACAACACAGCATACCCATTTAAACCTGCTCCTAAAAATATAGCCCCCAACAAAATTTCAGTAACGCGAATGGTGATTTTCATCTTTATCCCCTTTGTATGGTTTTAGAATAGCCTCTTTCAAAAAATTACCTTATATGCCCTTATTAGTAGGATACCATAATTTTCCTAACCCAAGTGTGTTTTCATTATAAAAAATCCCGATTTGCTCTGTTCACAAATCGGGATTCTACATTTATTTAGTAACTGTTTCTTTTTCTTTGATTAATTCTTTCATCCGCTGGCGGTCGCGTTCAAGGACTGGTTTTAGGTAGCGTCCAGTGTGGGATGCTTTGATTTTTGTAATTTCTTCTGGTGTACCAGTTCCATTGATGGTACCACCTTTGTCTCCGCCTTCTGGGCCGAGGTCAACAATGTAGTCTGCGGCTTTGATTACATCGAGGTTATGTTCGATGACAAGGACTGTATCCCCATTTTCAACTAGTCGCTGTAAGACCTTAAGCAATCTCGAAATGTCATCTACATGTAGGCCCGTTGTTGGTTCATCTAAAATATAAAATGACTTACCATTTGAGCGACGATGTAATTCAGAAGCGAGCTTCACGCGTTGTGCTTCTCCACCAGAAAGTGTTGTTGCAGGTTGTCCTAGTTTAACGTAGCCTAAACCAACATCATATAATGTTTCAATTTTACGTTTGATTCGTGGAATGTTTTCAAAAAAGGATAATGCATCCTCAACTGTCATATTTAATATATCTGATACATTTTTATCCTTATATTTTACTTCTAATGTTTCACGGTTATAGCGTTTCCCATGACATACCTCACAAGGTACATAAACATCTGGCAGGAAGTGCATTTCGATTTTAATAATTCCATCACCACGGCAGGCTTCACAGCGTCCACCTTTAACATTGAAACTAAAACGACCCTTCTTATAACCTCTTACCTTTGCTTCATTTGTATTAGCGAACAGATCACGAATATCATCAAAGACGCCTGTGTATGTAGCCGGATTTGATCGAGGTGTCCGTCCAATTGGCGACTGGTCAATGTCGATTACTTTTTCCAATTGTTCAATACCTTTAACTTCCTTGTGTTCACCAGGTTTTGTTTTTGCTCGGTTCAGTTTCTGTGCCAATGATTTATGGAGAATTTCATTCACCAAAGTACTCTTACCTGATCCTGATACACCAGTAACAGCAATGAACAATCCAAGTGGGAACTTAGCTGATACATTTTTCAGGTTATTTTCCTTTGCACCAATAACTTCTACATAGCGTCCATCCGGCTGTCTTCTTTCGCTTGGTAGTGGGATGAACTTTTTACCCGAGAGGTATTGTCCTGTTAAGGAATTCAGGTCTTCCATTACTTCTTTAGGAGTTCCCGCAGCGATTATCTCTCCCCCATGAATTCCAGCTCCTGGTCCGATGTCGATTAAATAATCAGCAGCTAGCATCGTATCTTCATCGTGCTCAACAACAATTAATGTATTCCCAATATCCCTCATTGTCCTTAGCGTATCAATGAGTCGGTCATTATCTCGTTGATGTAATCCAATTGACGGCTCGTCCAAAATATAGAGAACACCTGTTAAACGCGAACCGATTTGAGTAGCTAGTCGAATCCGTTGAGCCTCACCACCAGATAAAGTTCCTGCGGCACGACTTAGAGTTAGATAATCTAATCCAACATTAACGAGAAAACCGAGTCGTTCTTTGATTTCTCGAAAAATAAGGTTCGCGATTTTCATATCTTTTTCAGAGAGCTCAATATTAGTAAAGAATTCAAAAGCCTCATTAATGGAAAAGTCTGTAACATTAGAAATATGTTTCCCTGAGATTAGAACAGCAAGACTTTCCTTTTTCAACCGATAACCTTTACATGAAGGGCAAGCACGCTCAGCCATATACTTTTCCATTTGCTCCCGAATATAATCGGAGCTTGTTTCTTTGTAACGTCTTTCTACATTTCGAAGGACACCCTCAAAAATGATATTATTTTCACGTTTCTGACCGAAGTCATTCTCATAATAGAAGTAGATTTCTTCGCCATCACTTCCATAAAGGACTTTATCCATCAAATGCTTCGGGATATCCTTTACCGGGATATCCATATCAATCCCGTAATGATTACAAACTGATTCTAGTAATTGTGGGTAATATTGAGAGCTTGTTGGCTCCCATGGTGCAATTGCATGCTTTCGAAGTGATAAATCCCAGTTCGGAATCACGAGATCTGGGTCGACTTCAAGTTTGTTGCCTAATCCATCACAATCGGGACATGCCCCGAAAGGACTATTAAAAGAGAACATTCTTGGTTCAAGCTCCCCAATGGAAAAACCACAAATCGGGCATGAATGAAGCTCACTAAACAAGAGTTCCTCTTCCCCAATCACATCAATAATTACTTTGCCTCCGCCTAAACGTAGGGCAGCCTCAACTGAATCAGATAGTCTTGCCGTTACACCCTCTTTAACTACAATTCGGTCAATGACAACCTCAATTGAATGTTTTTTATTCTTTTCTAGCTCGATGTCATCTGATAGCTCAAGCATTTCACCATCGACACGGACTCTGACATAACCTTGCTTTTTTATATCCTCTAAAATCTTCACATGGGCACCCTTACGTCCTGATACAACAGGCGCGAGTACCTGCAGCTTTGTCCGTTCTGGGTATTCTAAAATACGATCTACCATCTGCTCAACGGTTTGTGATGTAATTTCAATTCCATGGTTAGGACAAACCGGTTTTCCTACTCGAGCATATAATAACCGCAAATAATCATAAATCTCTGTAACCGTACCAACAGTTGACCTTGGATTCCTGCTTGTTGTTTTTTGGTCAATCGAAATCGCAGGTGAAAGACCCTCAATTGAATCAACATCTGGTTTATCCATTTGCCCTAAAAATTGACGTGCGTATGCAGAGAGGGACTCGACATAACGCCGTTGTCCTTCTGCATAAATGGTGTCAAATGCAAGGGATGACTTTCCTGAACCAGATAGACCGGTCACGACAACTAGTTGATCTCTCGGAATCGTAACATCTATGTTTTTTAAGTTATGGGCCCTTGCTCCTTTGACGACTATTTTATCCAATGCCATGTTTATGTCATCCTTCCGCTTTTAACTCCAAAATTAAATCACGTAATTCAGCTGCCCGTTCAAAATTAAGTGCTTTTGCTGCTTCCTTCATTTCATTTTCCATTTCAGCAATTACTTGTTCGCGTTCCTTCTTCGATAATCCGGTTAACTTAGGTACTGTTTCATAGGTTTCAGTATCTTCGGCTGCCGTTGTAGCACGAATGACATCGCGAATATCCTTTTTAATGGTTTGTGGCGTAATACCATGCTTTTTGTTATATTCCTCTTGCATTTCACGACGACGTTTTGTTTCACTAATCGCAATTTCCATCGAGTTCGTCATCTTATCTGCATACATAATGACTCTACCATTAGCATTCCGAGCGGCACGACCAATGGTTTGGATGAGTGAGCGTTCCGAACGAAGGAACCCTTCCTTATCCGCATCTAGAATAGCAACAAGTGAGACTTCTGGAATATCCAGTCCTTCACGAAGCAGGTTAATCCCTACTAGTACATCATGTTTACCCATACGGAGATCACGAATAATTTCAATCCGCTCTAGCGTTTTTATTTCTGAGTGCAAATAAGTTACCTTGATTCCGACGTCTTTCAAGTAATCCGTTAGATCCTCAGACATTTTTTTCGTTAAGGTAGTAATCAGGACACGTTCATTTTTATTAACACGGTCTTGAATTTCACCTAGTAAGTCATCAATTTGACCTTGAATTGGTCTAACCTCAATAATTGGATCAAGTAAACCAGTTGGACGAATAATTTGTTCAACCATTTCGTCTGTGTGCTCGATTTCGTACGGTCCAGGTGTCGCAGACACATTAATGATTTGATTGATATGCTTTTCGAACTCCTCAAAGCGGAGTGGTCGGTTATCCAATGCAGAAGGAAGACGGAAGCCGTGATCAACCAGTACTTGTTTTCTTGCTTGGTCACCATTAAACATGCCGCGAATTTGTGGCAATGTCACGTGCGATTCATCGACGACAATTAGCAAATCCTCTGGAAAATAATCCATTAAAGTATAGGGTGTTGAACCTGGAGGTCTTAATGTAAGATGACGTGAATAGTTCTCAATACCTGAACAAAAGCCCATTTCACGCATCATTTCAAGATCATAATTCGTCCGTTGTTCAAGACGCTGCGCTTGTAATAGTTGACCATCTTCACGAAGTTCAGCTAAGCGTTCTTCTAGCTCTGCCTCAATATTTTTAATCGCAATTTGCATTTTTTCTTCACGGGTTACGAAGTGGGATGCCGGGAATATCGCAACATGCTCACGTTCACCCAGTATTTCACCTGTTAAGGCATCCACCTCACGAATCCGATCAATTTCATCGCCAAAAAACTCCACGCGAATACAGTGCTCATCACGTGAGGCAGGAAAAATTTCAACGACGTCCCCTCTTACACGGAAGGTTCCGCGACGGAAGTCAATGTCATTTCGTTCATATTGAACATCCACTAATTTGCGTAAAAGCTCATTTCGTTCGATTTCCATTCCAGTTCGTAAGGAAACAACGAGTTCCCTATATTCCTCAGGAGAACCCAAGCCATAAATACAAGATACACTTGCAATTATGATGACATCGCGTCGTTCAAATAGGGAAGATGTTGCAGAGTGTCGCAACTTATCAATTTCATCATTCACACTTGAGTCCTTTTCGATATATGTATCAGATGATGGAACATATGCCTCTGGTTGGAAGTAGTCATAATAACTAACAAAATATTCAACAGCGTTATTTGGAAAGAACTCTTTAAACTCACTATAAAGCTGTCCTGCCAATGTTTTATTGTGGGCAATGATAAGGGTTGGTCGATTTACTTCCTTGATTACATTCGAAATCGTAAACGTTTTTCCTGTACCCGTAGCGCCTAATAATGTTTGAATTTTTTTGCCCGCTTTAATTCCATCAACAAGCTGTTTGATTGCTCTTGGTTGGTCACCCTGTGGTGAATACTTTGAGACTAACTCAAATTGATCCTTCATTTACGTTCCTCCCATCCATTCTTATCTTTTTATGTAATTTTCCACTGACTTTTTCTCGATAGAAACATTGTACCACAAACTGACCTAAAACAAACAAAAATACGAACTGATATTCGATTTTTATTTGTTGAAATGTAGTTTCTAAACAAATATATCATGTTATAATTTGGAAAAATAGATTGAAGCAAAGGAGATGTTTTATGATAAAAAGGGGGAGCTTCATATTAATTTTCGTTTCTATTTTGTTAGTTTCATGCAACAAGCAATTTACTACACCACCAAGTCCCAGCCAATCTATCGATCAAACGGAAGGGTGCCCAAATGGAGAAGTGATTGAATGGGTGGATGTATTAATGATCAACGATATAAAATATGAACACCATTTTCCGGATGCTTCAGATGAACAAAATTCGATCATTGAAAAAGGAGAAAAACTTGGAAATGTCACGTTCATGATGAGTGAGCATGCCTGCAGTGATCATGTAATGAAAAATGGGGACGCGACTTATTTACCTGAAGGAACTTCAATTTACGAGGTAAAAGGGTATCCTTCCTCTTTCATCCTAACTGCGGGAGATGATGTGTTTGTTGTTGACGAAAATAAGAGAGCCAAAACGGCTGGCGAGCTTTATCCATTAGATGGACTGGTAAAAAACATTCATTTTGAAAGCACCGAAGACGGTAGCCGCCTACATACATTTTCAGATGAATCAAAGAAACAATTTATTGAGACTTGGTATCCGTTGGTTTTAGGTGATTTAGATACATTATATAAAACAGGCAAATTTGAAGGTGAGCGTGTTTTTATAGAAATAGAGCTTAATAATGGAGTATCCTTCCGACTACTCTATTGGTTGGATTCAAACACCTTTCATAGAGGGGCAATTGGAAATGATGAGATTCAAACAGTCATTGTTTCTGAGTTGGAGAAATTAGATAAGTAATAAATGACCTATTGGCTGCTTCAAAGACAAAAATCCTTCATCATCTCGATGAAGGACTTTATTTTCCCGCTCTTTTCCCCATATTTCTTGCATACATGAATCCTGCTCCCAACGATATGATATCCGCAACGATAATAATAGCGGAATCCGCATATCCTTTATAAATAGATGCAACGATAAGGGCAACCGCAAGTAAAAAACCCACATAATGATTATAGGTCACTCTTGTAAAGAAAACGACGAGTACACCCGGAAGGATGAGCGCAAGCAATATTTTTAATAGCATTAAATTTGTATCCTTTCAGTTTCATATCTTCAATATAGCAAATCGAATGAAGGAATTCACGTGATTACTCCTGCTATTTAAACAATTCCGGATAGAATCCTCTAGCCAATGTTTCAACTGCATACGCCATACGGTTTCCTGGTAATACACTCTCTAATGAAATAACGACAAACTTTTCATTTTTAACACTTTCAAGCTGCGAAAGAGCTGGGTCATTTTTAATGTCCTTTATTTTTTGTTCAATCGAAGGAGCATCATAATCATGAATCAGAATGACATCTGGCTGCCTTGCGAGTACTTCTTCGTAGCTAACTGTGGTCCATTGTTTGTCTGTGATATCATTAAAAACATTTTGGCCACCAGCTAACTCTATTAATAACGTTTCAAAGTTTGTGCTACCCGCGGTGAAAACGCCATTTCCACCACTGTCATATACTAGTACATCAACCGGCTCGTGATTAGCCAGTTTCTCCTGCACACTAGCAATTCGTTCCTTTTGCTCTTCTATAAATGCCTCTGCGCGATCTTCAATGCCAAAAATCTTACCGATATCACGTATTTCTTTATAAATTTCGTCCATTGATGTGGCTTTATTCATATATACGTTGATTCCATAGCTTTCAAGTTCATCGACATCTAGGCCTTCACTTCCAAATTCCCAATCGATGCCGTAAATAAAATCGGCTCCACTAGTTAATACAGCTTCCCTTGTTGCAGAACCGTACGTAAGCTCGGGAATTTTCTCATAATCGTCCTTGTATTCAGGTAAGGCACCGCGACTATGATTGTCCAAACTATTTCCAATTACATAATCAGAGAGTCCTAATGCGATAAATAATTCGGTCGCATTCGGCCCTAAAGTTAACACTTTTGAAGGCTTCTCAGTAAATTCTACTTCTCTCCCATAGTTATCAATGACTAGAGCTTCCTTAGATTTAGTAACGGAGCCGTCCTTTGTATCGGAGCCACATCCCGCTAACACTAATACAAGAAACCCTGTCATTAGTAAAACTAACTTTTTCATTTTAATTTTCTCCTTCTAGCAAACTGACGGGTAAATAGGTAATCGTCACTTTTTTTGTAGTTGGATGAACCGCTACATCAGACCTGACCCCGTAGATTTCGTATATCGATTGAGACGTTAATACTTCTTCAGGAGTTCCTGCCATCATAATACGCCCATCCTTGACAACATAAAGTCGGTCACAATAAAGAGCTGCAAGGTTTAAATCATGGATGGCGGATAAGACCGTTACACCTAGACCTTTTATTAAATCAAAAATTTGTAGCTGGTGCTGGATATCCAAGTGGTTTGTTGGTTCATCTAGCAGTAATAAATCCGTTTGCTGAGCAAGCACTCTACCTAGTAAGACGCGCTGCTTTTCCCCACCTGATAGATTGATATAATTGCGTTTCTCCATATCAGACATACCAATTTGCTCAATCGCATTTGCAACAATATCTTTATCTTTTCTACTGTCACCATCAAAAAATCCTTTGTATGGACTTCTCCCCATTGCGACGATTTCTTCGACCTTAAAATCAAATGGGATGACATTTTCTTGTCCGACAACACCGATTTTTTTGGCAACCGCTTTAGGGTTCATTTTATATACATTCTCTCTATCTAAAAAAACAACACCAGAATTGGGCTTAAGCCCACGATACAAGTTTTTTAGGAGAGTCGATTTCCCACTTCCGTTTGGTCCTATGATTCCGACAAATTCACCTTCAGAAACATGCAAATTCATATCTTCAATAATTTGTTTTTCATTCAATGAAAAATTCAAATTCTCAACTTGTAGTTTCAATTTTTCACCTCATTACTTTTTCGTTTTTAATAACCAAATGAAGAATGGCCCGCCTATTAATGCTGTTAATATCCCAATTGGTAATTCCTCAGGTGCTATCACCATTCGGGCGGCAACATCTGTCCACACGACAAAAATTCCACCGAGTAAGGCACTGACAGGAAGAACTCGCTTATGATCTGAACCAACGAGTAGTCTAGTAATATGCGGAACCATTAACCCGATAAATCCAATTGACCCACTCACCGCTATCGTGACACCAGCTAATAGCGAGGCAACAAGGATCAACAATTTATGCAATCTCCCCACATTAAAGCCTAATGTTCCCGCTGTTTCGTCACCGAAAAGTAAGGCATTGAGAGCACGATATTGGCTCATTAAAACAATCATACAAATCACTGCCACTATAAGTGGTAGCGTTAAATAGCCCCATTTTGCTCCCGCCAAGCTTCCTGACATCCAAAAGGTGGCATTATGTAAGCCTAATGCATTCGGAGCACTTAGCGTAATCGTTCTTGTCAATGCATCCATCATCAGTGCGATTGCAACACCTGAAAGCAAGAGATGAGTAACATTGATTCTTCCGTTCACCCTTGAAAGGGTATAGACTAAAATGATTGTCACAGCAGCACCAATAAACGCACTGATGGAAAGGGAATAAGTACCAAAAATCGAAAAGGCACCAAATAACATTCCTAATGTTGCGGTTGCAGATGCACCTGAAGAGACACCAAGAATGAATGGGTCTGCAAGATGGTTACGAACCAACGCTTGCATAACAACCCCTGTTATCGCTAATGAAGCACCAACAATCATTCCTAATAACACTCTTGGTAAGCGTAAACCCCAAACGATATTATACTCAACCTGTGTCCAGTTATTTTCAATAGTGAGAAAGGGAAGTTTGGAGAAAAGAATTTCGATGACCGTAAGTGGATGAACAGAGACTGGCCCTATACCGATTGAGAAGAGGATAGAAAGAGTGCTTACTATCAACAGTAGTAATGTAATAATTTTCATATTCGGTTCATCTTGATTGAAGATCTTTTTAATATATTTCCTTTTCATACCAATTCCTTTCTAAATAAACATGAACGCCCAGAGAAGTTTTCTGAGCGTTTTGAGCCATGTTTTTATACACCTTTATAGTCATTGCTTTCATAGAGGTCGATGAGTTCAACGTCCTTGTTTTTATCTTGGAAATAACGATACGTAAAGTCGTTTTCAAATAACACGACATATCGGTCGTTACGGTCCCGGACAAGTAGACTTCTTGAATCAAATAGACGAGTATCTACATCTTTATTGCCAATCCATCTTGGGATTCTATTTCCAAGTGAAGTGAACTCAACAGAGACATTATATTCTCCCTCTAATCGATATTCAAACACATCATATTGAAGTTGACCAACCGCACCAAGAATGAACTCATCACTTGATTCCTGTCTGAATAATTGAATTGCTCCTTCTTGAACGAGCTGTTCAATACCTTTTCTAAATTGCTTTGCCTTCATTACGTTCTTTACACGAACCTTACGATACATTTCAGGTGGGAACACAGGTAGTTCCTGATAATGCATATCTTCTTTACCGGCTGTAAGTGTATCACCGATTTGGTAGACATTTGGATCATAAATCCCTATAATATCGCCAGGATAAGCCTCATCTACTGTTTCACGACTTGCTGCCATAAACTGCTGAGTTTGATTGAGCTTGATTGATTTTCCTGTACGAGTGATGTTGACACTCATTCCACGTTCAAACTTCCCTGAGCAAACGCGCAAGAATGCAATTCGGTCGCGGTGCTTCGTGTTCATGTTTGCTTGGATTTTGAAAATATAACCTGAGAACGTTTCGTCCTCTGGTGGAATTAAGCCAAGATTTGTTTTACGTGGCTTCGGTTCTGAAGCAAATTGTAAAAATGTATTAAAAAACGTTTCTACACCAAAGTTTGCGAGCGCACTACCAAAGAATACAGGCGTTAGTTCACCTTTGGCTACACGTTCCACATCAAAATCATTTCCTGCTTCGTCCAATAAAAGTAACTCATCTTGTGTACTTTCGTAAATCGGAGTATCTGTAATTCCACGATGCTTGCCGTCCTCAAGCTCCTGTAATGAAATGATTTTTTCATCTTCATTTCCAGTAAAATGCACAAATTGATTGTTGTAACGGTCGACAATCCCTAAGAATCGTTTCCCCATTCCAACTGGCCAGTTCATTGGATACGATTCAATACCAAGAACCTCTTCAATTTCGGCTAAGAGTTCAAGTGGATCCTTTCCTTCTCGGTCAAGCTTATTAATGAATGTGAAAATCGGAATGCCTCTCATGCGACAAACTTTAAATAGTTTAATCGTTTGGGGCTCGACGCCCTTCGTGGAGTCGATGATCATCACAACACTGTCCACAGCTGTTAACGTACGATAGGTGTCCTCACTGAAGTCCTCGTGTCCTGGTGTATCAAGAATATTGACATAGAAGTTCTCGTATGGAAAACTCATAACACTTGATGTAACAGAAATTCCACGTTGCTTTTCAATCTCCATCCAGTCCGACGCAGCAAATTTTCCTGATTTTTTTCCTTTTACCGTTCCTGTTTCACGAATTACATTACCAAAATATAATAATTTCTCCGTCATCGTCGTTTTACCTGCATCCGGGTGGGAGATGATGGCAAACGTTCTTCGTTTTTGAACTTCATCTATATAGCTCATGCAAATTATCCTTCCGTTATCACAGATTGTATCTAAAAAAATATATCACAATTAAAAAGGAACTACAACGAGAATTGATTCCAATTTCACATAGGGAAATTTCGAAAATAGAGTGTTTTTGTGATTTAAATCACAGAAGCCTATATGGGTTCGCACTATACTAAAGATAGAAATAGAAAAAACTATGATGAGGTGAGAGTTACATGTTTGTAGCATATTTTCTTGTTTTTAGTCTTATTCTAGTTTGTGTCGGTTTTGCAGTGCAAATTATGAACGGTGTTAAAGAATTAGATGATAATTCACTTGATCAATAATGTAATATGCTTGTTCAAAAAGGAGGATGAAAAGGACCACGTCGACAAAAACGCCACGTCCTGTGGCATTGTCGACACTAGCACGTCCTGTGCGTCGAAAGTTCGAGGCGGTGCAGTTTTGAGTAGTGGAACGTATGTAGTTAATACGTGAGCAACGGAAAAACAAGCCAACGAAGAAATTCGATGTGTCAATTTCACCGGACTTTTTGAACATCCTCTAAAAAATGGGAGAACTAGTTATTCAACTAGTATCTCCCATTTTTTCGTCATCAATTAAAGGAACCCTTCCATTCTATAGCAACCCGGCCACCATAGAGGAATCCTCCTTAGGCCCGTGGCTTTGCGTCATTGTCTTTCAACAATTTTGCCTTTTGTATAGTTTGGTTTTTATCAATGATGTATTTATTTCACTGCTTTGCTCATACGCTGGTATTTACGTTGGATGCTAATTGGGCTACGGTTTAGTCTTTTTCCAATGTCGGTAAACGGAGTACCTGTTGCCACAAGCTCAATCATGGAGTTAATTTCTACTGTTGTCCACGCTCGATAATTGACCCTCTTTTGCTTTGAACGCTCTCCTTCCACCCAACATGGTTCAGGAACGATAGCATTTTTTTCAATTTTCGAGAAGTCAATTCGGCTTTTATTATTCTTCGCCCAATCCCAAAAATCTTCGGGTTTAATAAAGTAAAATTTTCGTGTATTTCGCGTTGCCTTTTTTGTGTACCTTAGTCCATGGTTATCAATCCATAGCTTTACAGACTTTGGATCAATTTTTAATAGAGTCGCCAATTCATGCATTGTCAATTGACCTGTAAAGGACTTGGTGTTCGAAAGCCCTAATCTTTTAATCTTTAACTCAACTGCCGTTTCCGTTCGTTCTACGTGATTGGCAATGGTAGAGATTTTCATACGGCCTACATTGTCCTTCAAAAACTCTATTTCTTCATACGTCCATGTTCTTTTCTTCAAATCAAAAATCCCCTTTTCATTCTTAATAGCACTAAGAATGAAAGGCCTTTTGATGACATACTCTTATCATATCATACTATTGAACTAAAAACATACTAGCATTTTTATTTTTTCTAGAATTGTCAAGTGCTTTTTATACTTTTTATAGTTTGCAAGGGAATATGTGTTTTCCTCCAAATTTGTAGTTTACTTACTTTTGAAGCATAATCTTCATCGCATGAATTTGGCCTAAATGGTAGGCAATATGGAATAGCGCTAGATTCGTTATTTCACCAAAGGTTTCAAGCCCAAGAAAAGGTTGTTTCAATCTCTCTTCAAAACGTTCAACGGTGATTTGCTGTATTCTAGCTACCTGTTCGGTAAATTGATTTACTAGATCTGCTATTGAGGGGGTTTCTCCATTCCAGTCGGAAGGACTAGTTCCTTTGGCAAAGAGGTTCATATAATTTTCCGGTAGAAAAGTAGATTTCTTAGGATAGCCAAACATAAACTGCTCATTGACCGTAACGAGATGACCTACATGCCAAAGAATTGTATTATTAAAACCGTCCGGTTGAATGGTAACTATGTCGTCCGTTACATCCTCTAAATCGCCAAGAAAACGACCTTTTAATAATTCAAATTGCGTCAATAAATAGTGACTCATTGTAAACTCCTCCTGTTTTTTTAAGTGGTAGTAATCTATATGGCACTTGATGTTAGTTGAGACCAGATTATTGCGTTTATAAGTATTCTATTTTCTTAAGAAACTGAAAGAATATTTTAAAAATAATTGATATTTAGGTAATAGTTAGTACCATGCATAATTCCTATGGTCTAGAGTGTTTTTATATCTGTTTAAATTTGCTGTCACTAACCAATACACGCTGTCGTTTCCCGGGAAATGGTGTCGGCAATAGAAAAAAATGTCGGATAGATTTCCGACGCAAATAGACCCAAATCTGATTCGATTTGGGCCCTTTATGTCAATTATTCAATTCCAGTCGTATTACTTGTTAAAGTTAATGAAGCTGTTTCGAGATTTCCACCTCGATAGAAGGTTAATTCAATTTGATCGCCTATTTTTACTTTTGAATATAAATATTTGCGAAGGTCCATTGAGCTCTTAACTTCTGTATCGTTTATTTTTACGATGACATCGGTCATTTTTAAACCAGCTTTTTCTGCTGCTGAGTTTTGCGCAACACTCGTTACAATGACTCCTTCCTTCACGTCATTCGGAAGGTCAGCGTAATACATTCTTGGAACTTCCGCTAGGTCCGCTAAACCGATGCCGATAAATGGACGCTCAATTTTACCATTTTCAATCAGACTGTTAATAATCGGAACAACATCATTACTTGGAATCGCGAAGCCTAATCCTTCTACTCCGCTATTCGCAATCTTCAAGCTGTTAATTCCAATTACTTGTCCTTGTGTGTTTAATAGAGCGCCACCACTGTTACCTGGGTTAATGGCCGCATCCGTCTGAATAACGTTTAGTTCCCAGCTACCTGCAGAGGTATCAACCGATATGCTTCGGTCTTTAGCACTTACAATTCCTGATGTAACTGTTCTTGATAAATCGAGTCCAAGTGGATTCCCAATCGCAAATACCTGATCACCAGGTCTTAGTGTCCCAGAATCACCAAATGGAAGAACCGCCTCGACATGTTTAGCATCTATTTCTAAAACAGCTAAATCGGTTAATGGATCTGTTCCAATCAACTTAGCCATTGTTTTTTCACCATTATGAAGGGAGATTTCAACCTCATTTGCATTTTCGATAACGTGGTTATTCGTTACAATATATGCTTTATCTCCATCTTTTTGAAAAATAACCCCTGAGCCCGTTCCACTTTCAACACTTTGCGAACTGCTTCTGTTAAATGGATTTTGTTGGGATTGCATACTTGTGATTCCGACGATCCCTTTTGATGCCTCTTCCACCATATCCGCGACAGAAGACGCTGAGTCATTAACTGTGGTAGGTTGGATTTTTACCGGTCCAGATGCTTCAATAACCTCGGAGTTCTGCTCTGTTGCAGGAGACTCTGAATTGAAATATCCCTGGAGACCGTCAATATGTGGTGCAACTCCAAGCGTTAATGCCGAACCAAGGACACCTGCAGACAACATGGATAAAAAGCTTTTCGCTTTTGAGTTTGACTTTTTCTCTTTTGGCCTTGATGCACGAAGAGCCGATTCTTCGGTAACTGCTGTTTGCTGAGATGTTGCTTCAATAACTTCTGAATTCTGAAGGGTTTCAGTTGGTTCGGATAGCGTTGGCTCTATATCACGATGTTCTACCTCTGATTTCAAATCCACGTTTTCCTGCTCTGACTGACTCTCTGCAGTATAGCTTTCCTTATTATCTAGGTTGTTAGATTGATCATCTGTATGTTTAAATTCATTAAAACGTTTATCGTTTTCCATTATGAATTCCTCCTTGAATTACTCCCTATTTATATCATAGTCAAAATTTATGAACAAAATATTAACAAACCTTGAAAAGAAGTGGAAAAATAAACGAAAATCCACCATTATTATGATGGATTACGTTAATGGAAATCGAATTTCAAACTTGGTTCCTTTTCCTCTTTCACTCGTTACCTTAATTTTACCATGATGAAGCTGAACCAACTGTTTTACGATCGAAAGTCCTAGGCCAAATTGACCGAATAGTGTACCCGTTCGAGAGACATCTGCTTTATAAAAACGATGCCAAATATTTTCTATTTCTGCTGGATCAATACCGATACCCGTATCTTCAATTTCAATAATTGTTTCATGTTCTCCTGCTTTTCCACGAATCCAAATGGTGCCATTATCAGTAAACTGAATACTGTTTTTTGTGATATTAATTAGAATTTGTATTAAACGGTCGTAGTCTGCTGTAATCATTAAATCGTTTGGAACATCAATCCTGATTTGATCATTTTTTTCTTCTGCTTGTGGTTCAAGTGTGTCTTTAACAACCTCAAGCACTTCAATTAATTCGATTGTTTCCTTTTGAAGCGTAACCTGATTAGAACGTATTTTTTCATAATCCAGATTTTCATTCACAAGACGAATGAGACGCTTTGTCTCCTGACTCACCAATTGAACGCCTTTTGCCTTTTCTTCATCTGGAATCAAGTCATTACTTAACCCTTCAATCACCCCACTAATCGTTGTAAGTGGAGTTCGTAATTCATGGGAAACATCGGCCATGAATTTTCGCCTTCTGCTTTCAAGGCTTTCAATTTCCTCCATTGATTGCTGCAAGCGCTGCGCCATTTCGTTAAAATCCTTCGATAACTCCCCAATCTCATCAAAATCGGATGAAGGTAATTTAATCGAATAATCTCCAGCAGAAATCATTGAGGTAGCTTTCCTTAAGCGTTTGATGCGTTTCACATGAACCGTCGACAAAATCCAACTCATTAAAAGAGCAACAGCCAATGCTAAAAACATTGTATAAAATAAATACTGGTTAATATCATGAATCATTTCCTGTGTCCCGCTGATTGGGGACGCAAGCAAGACCCCACCGACAAAAGCTTGACCAATCATATAAGGCATGACAATAAATGTCACTTCTTGTTCAAATCGCTTATAATCCTGTTTGACTGAGACGATATGCCCACTGCGGACCTTGTCCCATTCCTTCTTTTTTAACTCCACTTGTGGTACAAATCCACTGACATTACTCAGACTTACACCATTTTCATCAAATACTGTAAATAAGATATTTCTCTCACCTAGCATGTTTGAGTACTGACGAATTAATGAATCCACATTAGATGTGCGACTAATATCGGAAATGATGTTTTCACCATAAGTGGTCAATTCTTCGACCTTTTCTTCGAAGACGAGGTTTCCAACGTAATGCGCGAACACAATACTTAAGATAACAAAAGCAACCACAATCACACTTATGTGACTAACAAGTTGTTGAAACATGTACCGAAATTTCATTTGTCTTCCTCAACGGTCTCATCAAATTTATAGCCAACACCCCACACTGTATGGAAAAATGGCTGATTCGCAGTCCCTAATTTTTTACGTAGCCGCTTAATATGTACATCGACCGTGCGCTCATCTCCATAAAATTGGTAACCCCACACGCGATCTAATAACTGTTCTCTAGAAAATACTTGTTTCGGATGCTGCGCAAAATAATACAATAAATCAAATTCCTTAGGCGTTAAATTCGTAATTGACTTCCCGTTCAGAATAACTTCTCTTGTAATTTTATTTATTTTAAAATGTTCTGTTTGAAGTGTTCCCGTTTCTACTTCCTCTGAAGGCTTACTATTGTAGCGTCTTGTGACCGCCTTAATCCGTGCCATTAAAGCAAGTGGGCTGAATGGCTTTGTAACATAGTCGTCTGCACCCATCTCAAGGCCCAATACCTGATCAGATTCGCTGTCCTTTGCGGTAAGCATAATAATCGGAACAGAGCTTTTTTCTTCGCGTATTTTTCTGCAGATGGTCACGCCATCCATACTAGGAAGCATCCAGTCCACAATGATTAAATCCCAATTCTCCTCTTTAAATCGATTATAACCCTTTAGTCCATCATGGACGAACTCACCCTGAATACCTTCCTTTGAAAAAAACATTTCGATCATTGAACAAACACTCTCATTGTCTTCTATAACAAGAACTCTCATTTCTCCATCTCCTAATAAAAAACCGTAGATACTTTTATTTTACAATATAAATGCCTTTTATTAAAAGAAGGGGCCTTCCATTCTTGGATGCCCCTTTAGAGATTTCTATACTCGCATTTCCCCATGCTCAATCGATGATTTTTCAATTTGAATGGTGGTATGTTCGATTTTGAATTTGTCACGTATTTTATCAATGGATTGCTGTAAAATTTCCTGGCTGTCATGGTCGTCTTTGATTAAAATATGACAGGTGAGCGAATCAATGCCTGATGTGATCGTCCAAATGTGAAGATCATGAACATCAATTACTCCTTCAATTTCTTCAAGGGTGGCTTTCACTTCTTTTTGATCAATCGTAATCGGCGTACCTTCCATTAAAATATGAATCGAATGTGTTAACACACCCCATGCACTTTTTAAAATCAGGATTGCGACAACTACAGAAATAATGGGATCCGCTATATACCATTCAAACATCAGCATCAAGAGTCCTGCGATTATGGCACCCACTGATCCAAGTGCATCTCCAAGAACATGGAGGTATGCGCTCCTTAGATTAACGTTGTTTTTTACATCGCCTTTACTAATCAGTGACCAAGCACTCAGTATATTCGCCAAAAGACCAATTCCAGCAATAATCATCATCGTTCCACTTGCTACAGTCGGAGGCTCGAAAAATCGATGAAATGCCTCATAAACGATAAAACCAGCAATGACAAACAGTGTAACTGCATTAAAAAGGGCGGCTAAAATCTCAAATCGGTAAAACCCATAGGTCTTCTTCGGTGATGCAGGTCGGGTAGCAAACCAAAATGCAACTAAGCTTAATGCTAATGAACTTGCATCACTAAGCATATGACCTGAATCTGATAACAAAGCTAAACTGTTTGTAATAAGACCTCCGAAAAATTCCAGCAGCATGATTCCAGTTGTAATGATTAGAGCTATGAGTAAGCCTTTTTTATTGCCTTCCCTAACTTCATCAAAATGATGATGGTGATGGTGATGGTGACCATGATGGTCGTGACCGTGATGATGGTGGTGATGGTGATGTCCCATCATTTTCCCCTCCTATTCATGTTCAATATGATGAATGACTTGGTGGAGCAAGGTAATGACATGTTCATCATCATATGTATAAAGGAATGTATTCCCCTCGCGTCGGTATGTCACTAAGCGAAGATTTCGCAGTAGGCTGAGTTGATGGGATACCGCTGATTGTGACATTTCGAGGATTTCTGCAATATGGGTAACTGAACATTCCTCTTGTGATAATAAATAGAGAATTTTAATCCGCGTCGGATCCGCGAGTGCTTTAAAAATGCGTGATGCTTCGTCAATTGTGGTTTGTGATAAAAAGGAATGATCTTTTTGTTCCACTATTTAACCCTTCTTTCTTAAATTGTGCTAGGTTACCTGGATATGCTGAGCAATGAACTTTGCATCATCGGCAACTCCCTGGAGTAAGGCTGATCCTCTTCTCGTTTGCCAGGGTAATCCTAAAAAATAAAGACCTTTGATTTTTGTGATTCCTTTTATATGCTCTGGCTCACCGTTTTCTTGTAATGCGTTCGGGATTTGTAGCCAATGATAATTAGATTTGAACCCTGTTGCCCAAACTACATTAGGAACGTTAAGGTCGCTTTTATCTTCAAAAACAAATGTATCTTCTTTTAAAGAAATGGTTCTTGGTTTTATCGTAACTTTACCTGACTTGATGGCTATCTTTAATTCAAATCCAAAAATCGGATCGGGACGTTTTTTTATAAAAGTACCTAGTTTGGATGTTGTACTGGCTTTGAGTATACCAAATTTATCAAACCACCAAAAAATGCTCTTCCCACCGAAGTCCTGCGGGATAAAGTTGAATTTTTGGCTAACCGAGAGATACACAGTCCGCTCTTTTGCCAACTCAACTCCAATTTGTGCACCAGAATTTGCTCCCCCCACAACCAAAACAGGTCCATCTTTGAGTTGCGTTGGATTATTATATTGTGATGAATGGATTTGAAATACTTGATTGGATAAGTTCTTTGCAAAATTTGGGATCGATGGTTCTTGAAATGGTCCAGTTGCAATCACTATATTTTTGGCCTGGATTATTTCTTTCGTAGTTTCAATTTTAAAGCCATCTTCTGCCTCTGTAACGTTGGTGACTGTTGTATTTAGTTGGGTCGGAAGTGAATGGTATGATGCGTATTTAGCCAAATAATCGGCAACCTCATCCTTTGTTGGGTAACCTTGCCTTGGACCGTTCATTTTGAAATCAGGAAGCTCACTATAAGCTCTTGGTGTAAAAAGCGTTAGTGAATCATACCGATTTTTCCATGATTCCCCGATTTCCTTCGCTTTATCTATAAGTAGAAATGATTGGTCGGCTTGTTTTAAATAATAACCCATGGCTAAACCCGCTTGACCGGCTCCGATTATCACAACATCATACATAAATATCCCCACTTTATTTAAAGTATATGAGCATATGCTCATATATAATATTAAGCTGATGTTTGAAAGGTGTCAATTAAAGTTGGAAAAATTTTGTGGGACAATGAACCTTTGTCTCATTAAAAAAACCTGCATTTCACTAGGAATGCAGGTTCGAGATTTTATTTATCTTGTTCCCATTCTTCTCTGAGCAACCCCATCCGGATTGAGTCATAGTAGAACCCGTTATAGTAGCGACATTTTCTCATGCGCGCTTCGAGGGTCATTCCGAGCTTTTGGCCAACCTTGATCATTCGTTGATTGCCTGACCATGTCGTGTATCCGACTCTTTCGATATATGGGATCGTTTCAAATAAATAGGCAATCCAATGCTTCATTGCCTCGGTTCCGTAGCCATCTCCCCAATATTCTGGGAGATAGATGACAATGCCCATCTCAAGCCATCTGGTGGCTTCACTTTCCCAGTAGAAAATAACTGATCCGATGATTTGACCATCCGCTTCAATAATCATGTGATCTAATGGGTGATGTTGCATGGCGAGTTGATGTTCCGCTTTTTTTAAATATGTTTCTTTATCTATGTACTTAAGTGTGAAATAAGGCGCATCCCACTTTTTCCATTCTGTATTTGGGTTCCCGTAGCGCATTTCCCATAGTACAGGTAAATCTTCTTTTTCGACTGGACGTAAAGTGACTTTTTCTCCTTTTATTTTGACTAGATTCATCTTGTTCCCCCTGATATTTTTCAAAAACGTTAATTTCCAACATATTACCTATTTATATGTTTTATTCGTTATGAAACAGAGAAAATCCTTTCTTTTATTTAAAACGTTACTGGGAAAAAGCACTGTACTTTTAAAGGCCATTTTTCGGCATCAAAAAAGCATGCAGCGTTATGCTACTGCATGCTTAGCTTCCAACAACCTCTAAGAAATTGTCTTTGAATGACTCTTCTTTTTCAAATTGCATTTCTTGTTGTTGTTCGATTTCCACTCGTCTTGCAATCTCGAATTCTTTTAATCTTGATTCACTAAGATCGCCTTCATTTAATGATTGTTCGAGGATGGGTGCCAAAACATGTGCATCTTTAATCGCACAGTTAATACCAATTGCAGCCGTTGGTGTCATTGTATGGGCTGCATCTCCAAGGATGATGAGGCCATTTTTTACCCAAGTGGCTGCATTTGAACTAAACACTTTTAAGCAGACGAAGTTTTTCCACGATTGAATATGTTCCCTTACGGTTGTCTCTAATTCTGGAAAGCTCGTTAATAGTGGCTCCAGAAATGGCTCTAGCGGTTGCTTTCGTAAAGAATTGAATGTACCTTCTTCAATGTTCCAGCCTATTTGAATCGTCCCACCTGTTTGTGTAAACAACGCAAGTTGATGTCCATTAGCAAGAACCATTTTTGTTGAAGGCTCCCAATCAGCAGGTGCTGGAATTTTAGCCCAAAGCACATCATATCCATGTGATTCCTCAGAAGCCGCAATACCCGCAAGTTTTCGAACAGTTGAATAACGGCCATCCGTTCCCACAACGATTTTACTCGCAATGTTGATTTCTTGTCCATTTTGTTTCGCTTTTACACCAGTATAGTGTCCTTGATCATCCTGAACTAACCCCGTAACAGTTGTGTTTACAAGCAACTGAAAGTTTGGGAACTGTGCTGCTTCGTTAGAAACAGCTGTTAAAAAATGCGGCTGTGGTATATGAATTCCAACGTGATCTTCAAGTGTTGGAGTGATTGTTTTGACAATATGAATACCATAGATATATTCAACTTTCTTCATCTTTAATAATCCAAGTGCTTCTATTTTATCGAAAAGTTGATGTTCTTTTAATATAGCTTCGGTTTCTGCGTTGATATGTTCACCTCTAAATTCACGTTCATTTCCAGAAGTACGCTCAACGACAATGGTTGATAGACCCTTCTTCGCCATTAAAAAGCCAAGTAGAGCACCTGCAGGACCTCCGCCCACAATACAAACATCTGTCTGTAAATTCATGTTATCACCTTCTATTATAATCGTATGATGCAATAATGTTTTCTAATAAGAAACAAAGTTCACTAAACGATAATTAAATGATAACAACCTAGATTTATTTGGTCAACTGATATTCATTTCCATAATTGATTGTAATAAAATAGAAAGTAATGATTTGGAATATTTTTCAAGGGGAGAGTCGAATGAATAAAATTCTTTTATTGGTTGTGTTTGCTTGTGCTCTATTTTTAGCAGGCTGTAGTAGTGAGAAGACAGGACCATCACAACAGGTGGATGAAAATAATACACCACCAAAACAAGTAGAAGTCGATGAGGATGATCAGGCAACAACAAAAGAGGCAGAAGTAGATGAAGAAGAAGAAACACCATCGAAGCAAGTAGGCGAAGAAAAAATTACAGAACCTTTTGAAATAGATACAGCTACTTATGAGGATGGGGAGCTTATAATTTATTATCCACAGCTAAATAAAATGCAGGATAAGGAACTAGAGCAGGAAATCAATACACTTATTAAAGAAGACGCAACTGTTTTTCTACAGCAATATCAAGGTGGTGATTCTCCACTTGAAATGAATTATGAAGCTGTATTCCCAGATTCTGATACCTTTAGTATTCGATATACCGGTGACTATAATGGTGGGATGTATCCTACAAGCCTTTTTTTCACCACCACTATTGACTGGACAAATGGAGAAAAAGTAAGACTAGCGGATATGTTTGTAATAGATGAAGGCTTCATTGAAAAATTAGAAAATGCACCTTACATTGATTGGCAAAATCCAAAGGAGCCAAACCAGGAAAAACAGGCTGCTATTGTTGAATACGTCAAAACGCTTGATTCACCAACGCTTATTGAGGCCGTTACGAAAGCAGATCACCCAAATCCTGAAGAAAACCCTTATGGCGTTTTTTCATACTTTCTTGAAGATGCTGTTATCATAAGTATTCAAGTTCCACATGCACTTGGAGACCATGCTGAGTTTGAGCTGAAAATAAGTGACTTAGTGAAAAAATAAAAAACTTGAGAAAAGGCGCTAACTGGAAACTAGCGCCTTTTCTTTTGGTTGTTTTACCAATTATACAAAGTTCATTAATTTCTTAATGACACAGGTTCTGTTGCTTGTACTGTTGATATTGCATTTTCCTTTACAGAGGATTCCCTTTTTACAAATAAGGATAAAATTAAGGTAACAACTGAAATTCCAGTTACAAAGTAGAATGCATATTTTACACCTGCGGCTAAAATTTCCGGATCTGATGCAGCAGGAACTTCTGCCACATAGCTTCCTTGACCAGCTGTAAATAACGTAATTGCTATCGCTGTACCTGCAGCCCCAGCTACTTGATTCAATGTGTTCATAGCAGCTGAACCATCCGCATATAATTCACGTGGCAATTGATTTAGGGCATTTGTTTGTGATGGCATCATTACCATTGTGATCCCAAAGAAGAAAAGCATAAATGCAACGATTATTTGCCAACCAGGAGTTGATGCTGATATGACGGATGCAAACATGAAATTTGCAATCAAAATAACAATAGAACCAATAATAACGAAAACACGTGGTCCGAATTTGTCAAAGAGACTACCAACAATTGGTGACATTACAACATTGACCGCATTACCAGGAAGTAATAATAACCCTGCCACAGCTGCAGTATATAATAAAGCATCCTTTAGATACATTGGTAAGAGAATACCCGCTGCTAAAATCATTAAAATCCCGAGAAACATCGTGGCTGTTCCCAAAGTAAACATTGGGTACTTAAATACACGTAAGTTTACCATAGGCTGAGCCATTTTCATTTGGCGAACGCCAAATAATAGAAGCGCGATGATTCCAACAAGTAAGGGTGCCCAAACGATAGGCGCTGAGATAGGAGCTTCGGCCATCGATGCTAATGCGTAAATTAATCCGCCAAAACCAATTGATGATAAAGCAACCGATGAATAATCAATTTTAGGTCGTGTAATCTCCGAAACATTTTCAATTTTAATTAACGCAAGAAGTGTTAATAATGCATATAAAATAGTGCTAATCCAGAAAATATATGGCCAACCTAATGTACTAATAATGACCCCTGAAAGTGTTGGGCCTAAGGCAGGGCCTAACGTAATAACAAGTCCCATAATCCCCATTACAACTCCACGTCTATGAACAGGGAAAATAATTAAAAGAACACTCGTCATCACTGGTATTAAAACACCCGTTCCAATGGCTTGCACGATACGGCCAGCTAATAGAATTGCAAAATTTGGGGATAGAGCAGCCAATACCGCTCCTAAAAGTGAAATAACTAATCCGCCGATTACTAATTGTCTCGTAGAGAACCATTTCATTAACAGCGCAGAAATTGGTACTAGTATCGCTAATACTAATAGATATCCTGTTGTCAGCCATTGGGCAATAGCAGGTTTAACTGAAAATTCACCCATAATATTTGTTAATGCCATGTTTAATGCTGTTTCACCAAATAATCCGATAAAGGTACCAAACATTAAAATAAATGCCATCATCTTAGGACTTTTGACTTGTAATTGTGTATTCATAAAAATCTCCTTTTTCTTTGATTTGACCTGAGTTTAGTCTATTTTTGGCAAAATAAAAGCTAATCCCTCTTCTACCTGAGCTCTGCTCATGAAAAAGTGGAATTAGCCGTTTTTCAAAAACCATATTATTCTTTTTTGGGAATAACACTTACTCTTTTAATAATTTTGGAAGAACTTGAGAAATGGTTGTTAGTGGATGGCTTGATTTTTGTGTTAAACATAGCATCATTCCACCTTCAACAGTCGCTACCATCGCAAGGGCGATAGAATCCGCTGCTTCTCTCGAAAATCCATCTGCTACTAGCTTGTTTGAATAGATATGTTGCATTTTTTTATACAAAAGAGAGCAAGCATTGCGGACTGGTTCACTTAGCGAAGCCATTTCGCTGACAATACTGCTAAACGTGTAACCAACAATCGTTCCTTCCGTTTCAAAATGAACAATTAATTTCTCAATCATAGCGTTGGTAGCTTCTTTTGTGTTCGGGTATCGTTCGAATATCTCCTCAATGTCCTGAGTAATCGTTGCATTCAGTTCTTGGAGGCAAGCAATAAGTAATTCCTCTTTTCCATTTGGAAAATGATGATAAAGCGAACCTTTTGAAATATTGCATGCTTTTAATATTTCATTTAGTCCAACACCTATATATCCTTTTTGCTGGAAAAGCTTTGTCGCGATTTCAATGATCAGCGATTTTGTATCCATTCCCGTAGTACACCTCCACCATACCAACCGGTCTGTTTGTAACTTTACCAAAAATTTTTCCTTATAGTCAAGTGTTTTTTTACTATGAATTTAGTGTTAACCATAACGGATGTATAATACAATTGAGACAAAAACAGCATTAATTCATGGAGAATTAATGCTGTTGTAAAAGAAACTATCTAGTTCAACATTAAGCAAATGAATCTAAATTTCTATCCAAAACCTTTTTATGACATTACCATCTTCCTCGGTAAAATCCGTATCAGGTACCCCACCGTTATTTACTATTGTTTTTAATGAACCGATGTTATCCTCATCACAAACAACTAAGGCTTTCTGAATCCCAAGTTCTTTCGCTTTTTCTAAAGATAATGCCAATAGTTTCGTTGCATATCCTTTACGTCGTTCAGAGGGGCGGATTCCATACCCAATATGACCACCACTATTGAATAACGTTTCGGTTAATTGATGGCGGATATTTACTGCTCCGATTACACTTTTGTTTTCGCCCACTAACCAAAAGGTTGAGTCAGGCACCCAATTTTCAGGGAGATTTTCTCCTTTTTCAGAATCAAATAGAGCTTGAAGCATTTCTTGAAAATTTGATGGGTCCTTACTAATCACCCAAGGTACCATATCTTCCTGACTTTCTTTCCATTCATTGTAGAAGGATAGATATTCAGATTGATAGTCTAGTGATGGTCGGATTAATGTAACCTGTTCCATATATAATCACCTTCCAATGTGGTTAAAACAACCGAGATAGTAGCTTTCTTACTCAACCCTTGTTCACATGAAACTGTTTTTCAGAATTGACCACAATTTTACTGCCATCTGTTGTTAAAATTTCAAGTGGAAATGTGGCTGAAATCTTATCGGAAAAGATCCATCTTCTGCCAGGTTGGTTTAAAATTATGAAGATTCCTTTTGATTTATCTCCCATGAAATTTAGTGATGTTTGACTAAGTGGATTGTTGTTCCTCTCATTAATACCAATCTCTATTAACCTAGTGCCAGCATTAATCGCATCATTAACTGTAAGTCCTATCTCACTAATATTCATCACACTGACTATGGAGAATGGCTTTGTTTCTTCTTCAGAGCCCTGCCTTGAAATAAACTCTACAATATTCCCAGCCGGATCGTAAAAATAGAGGGCATGTGCGGAAAATAAAGAAAAATAGGCTTCATCATCCCCATCCTCCACACTTAATTCCACCCTCTCTTTGACCCATGACTTTGCTTCTCTAAACTTGTTAGACGGAATATTAAAGGCAAAGTGATAATAAGGATTCCCTTTTACGTTTTGTGTGGTAAATTCCAACTCGCTTGAACCTACTTTAATACGAAAGCTATTGTTATTTTCTTTAATTAAAGGAAATCCGAAAAGGTCAACATAGAACTTCTTCATCTCTTCCATTCTATCTGTTTGTAAAATGACTAATTTAATATCCATGTTGAGACACTCCTCTAAAATTTTACTGATTCATTACCGAAAATCCGATCCATCCAATAAGAACGAAATTTGGAACAATAAGTAAAACCGATAACCAGATTATCTTTTTCGCTAGAGACACGGCAGCCCCAACATTAAACAAAGGAAATATGAGTCCCCATATTTCAAAACGTGGTGTAGCTGCAAGATAGAGTGACAGTGGTACGATAAGCACTGCGGATATCACGAGTAATAAAGGTTTATTTTTATAGATTGATATAACGGAGAGTATAAGTGATACAATCATAAACGGCCAAAATAGAAATGCCATAGAAACCTCCTATTTGTAAGAAATGACAACTGTAGTATTACTAGAATAAGTTCAACAAAAAGAAGTGTTAATCCTGCTTGATTAACACCTCTTTAGACGTTTAGACGGTTTACGTTTTTAATATGAGTAAAATAATGAGTAAAATAATGAGGCCAATCATAAAAATCGTACCAAGACTTGCGCTGTATACAACATACACATTTACATGAAGGATTACATGGACAATAAGGATAACGAGTATCAAAATCAGCAATAGAATTGCTACACTAATATTCTTATTCCTATTCAAAACATCAGCACCTTAACGAAGATTTAGGAAGGCTTGTATAATAACGTTTATTCTTCAGTTCGTGACATTATTCCTAAAACTCCCTTAACTTAAGAGTGCCTTTCAATTGAAATAGGTGTTTGGATTTTGAACACTCATTTGCGGTATAGCATTTATCGTTTCTCAATCTGGTGATATACCGTTTATGCTGTTTGCGGTATAGCATTTATCGTTTCTCGATCTGGAGCTATACCGTTTATGCTGTTTGCGGTATAGCATTTATCGTTTCTCAATCTGGAGCTATACCGCTTATGCTGTTTACGGTATAGCATTTATCGTTTCTCGATCTGGTGCTATACCGTTTATGCTGTTTGCGGTATAGCACTTATCGTTTTTCGATACAGGGATATACCGATTATGCTGTTTGCGGTATAGCATTTATCGTTTTTCGATACAGGGATATACCGATTATGCTATTTGCGGTATAGCATTTATCGTTTTTTGATACATGGATATACCGTTTATGCTGTTTGCGGTATAGCATTTATCGTTTCTCGATCTGGAGCTATACCGTTTATGCTGTTTGCGGTATAGCATTTATCGTTTCTCAATCTGGAGCTATACCGCTTATGCTGTTTACGGTATAGCATTTATCGTTTCTCGATCTGGTGCTATACCGTTTATGCTATTTGCGGTATAGCATTTATCGTTTCTCGATCTGGTGCTATACCGTTTATGCTATTTGCGGTATAGCATTTATCGTTTTTCGATCTGTTGAGTACAGAAATGTTTCAAACTCCTCCATTAGGAATGAGGACGCCACCGGCCAAAGCCACCTTCTGTATTAATGATTTGTCCGGTAATCCACGAAGCCTCTTCCGTTAATAACCACGCAATAAGACGCGCTGGGTCTTCCGGGTGTCCAATTCTACCAAATGGGAACATGGGTTTAAGATTTCCCCATAGTTCCTCGGTCATATACCCCGTATCAACTGGTCCTGGGTTCACGGTATTCACGGTTATGTTTTGATCAGCCAATTGATCTGATAGTGTAAGCGTCAGGTCAGCTAGCGCTCCCTTCGAAGCAACATACGCAACTTCACCTGGCATCGGACCTAATCGTTGTCCCGACGTCATGAATATAATTTTTCCTCTGCCTGACTTAGAGTTATGTTGGGCTGCAAAATATTGTGCGAGTAGAATGGATGAACGTGTATTAACAGCCCAGTGTTTATCTAACATTTCTACAGTCAGTTCACCAAGTGCGCCATCGTTCCCACTCATTGCATGATTGCAAACAACAGCATCTATATGGCCACAATTATAACGGATTTCATCCATCACCCTTTTTGGTTCTTCAGGGTCTAAAAAATCCCCGCTTATGTCATACAGAAATGCATCCTCGATTAGCTCAGCTTTGATACCTTTAAGTACTTCACTCAAATCATCCGCACCCCATGATTGTTCTTGATCATGAGTCTGGAAATGATGAATTATAACAGATGCTCCCCATGCAGCCACTTGACGGGCAATCGCATACCCAATCCCTTGGCGACGGCTAACTCCAGTAATAAGTACATTTTTTCCTTTGAGTGGATATTGGTCTCGAATTAATTGGCTCATCAACCGTGATCTCCCTTTTATTTATATTGGAATCTTAGTTATGTTACTTTTAAAGCACCCTGCTTCATTACTTCTTCTCTTCTTTAACTGCTAGAATTTGAGTTTCGGTTCCTAATTCTTTTCGGATGTTTTTTCGAGCTTCTGCAGGTGTTCTTGCGTTAACTGACTGAACTTGTGTTTTCCCGTCTACCTCAATTTCTACAAGAAAGCATTTTGCACCACATCTCACCAGAACCCCATCCTTCCACTAAAACTTAACTCCATTTTAACACAACTATTTCAACTTCCATTACATAATGGTTAAATCGATTTTTCAAAGTTTAGTAGTACTTTCGACTTGTTTTTATTTCTAAATTTGTTTCATATACTTAAAGAATAATGATATGTAAGGATGTTTAGTTATGAAGGAATTAAGTTGGCCAAAAATAGTAGCATTTGCGGCATTTATTTTTATATGTTATACGATCTATGATAACGTTCAGGAGCACCAGGAGTTTCTTGAAAAAGCGGAGAAAAATCTAGTTGAAGAGAGGGTTTGGCGAAAGTATGTAGTGAATGGGCTATTGGAAGGCCCCAGGTTTTCTGTCCAAATCGGAGCTTTACCTGAAAGTAGTATCCCTACAAAACATAATGATTCGATGATCACGATTTCTCAGGATCTATTTGGCCAAATTGATGTAGGAGATACTATTCCCGGTTATGAAGTCGACGGAAAGTTTTATACGGAGACACTGTTGAAAGATGAAATACGCTGGTTTTATATTTTGTTAACCGTCTTTAGTCTGTATCCAATCGGCTATATTTTATATTGGCTAGGTAAAATTAATGCAATAAGGGAATTGCTTTCAAATATCTCAAGACACTTGTTTCTTGAAAAAATTACGGGTTTTGTGATTCCTGTACTCTTATTTGGTGGCTTGATAATAGCTCTCCTTCTCTTTCTATCAACTGAAACAAAATCAGCATTTGAAAATGGGTATAAGAAATACTTTGGAAAGAATCATGCTGAAACAATGGCGATTGTAACGGATCGCGGTTTTGAAAGGAGAACGTCTAGGTACAACAGAAGTGAGTACTACATCTCCTTGATGTATAAACCTAAGAACCATGACACCATTTTTGTCGTAAAAGGCGTCACGTGGCATACTTATAATAAATATAAAAAGGATATGCCTATCATCTATAATGTCGATAACCCTTATCAGGTCTTTGCCAAGGAAATGGATTTTAGAGATTACACTTCAATCTTGATGACGGATACAGTAATTTTAACTCTCGTATCTATCTTTCTGATCATTTTATTAAGTTGGATTCCGCTTCTGTTATGGAAAAGAAACAAGCAAAAAGGAAAGAAGGACCATCCATTATAGACATGGACGGTCCCTTTTTATATCTCTTAATCTCTTTCTCTTGCCTTTTGTGTATCACGGATGTTCTTTTGAACGGTAATGGCAGCAAAAATACTTAAAACAAATGCCATTCCGTAAAAACCTTTTTCGCTTAAAACGATACTTCCAGCGTTGTAAAGTCCAATCGCCATTAATGATACAGATAAGATGAGTGCAACCCAACTAATTCCATAATAGATACTTGTTACCGGAATTCCCTCTTCCTTATCCCTTACGGCTTTTTGCAAAGAAACGGATGCATACAGACCAAAAATTAAGATTGCAAAGTAATAGCCTTTTTCATTTAGTTCCATTGCCGCGTTAAATAAACCGATCAGATAAGCAGAAACACCAACTACTAACGCTGCCCACGAAGCTCCTTTAAAGGCTGCAGTTGGTTCCCCTTCTTTACGCTCCACCTTCACTTTCGTTTTTTCTTGTTTGTCTTTATCCACCAAAACCTCATTCTCCATCGAATGTTCCCCTCCATTTTTCTTATAAAAAAGGAAGCACTGCAGATACCCTGTAGTGCCTAAATCCATTATACAAAAATCATTTACAAAAAATGATAATTTTTTCGTTTTTTTACATACGGAATTTTCGACATTTTAAGAGTCCAAGTATTTTTGTAATATCCGATAGCCACCGATGATCACATAAGAAATGAATCCTAAAATGATGATAAGTCGAATCATGAGATGATCAATAATAAAGAGTACGAATACCATTGTTATAAGTAAAATACCTACTCGAGCCATAAATTTCGTATAGCGAATGGCATCAGCCGAAAACTCAGGTTCTTCCTTATACATCCACCTTTGCCCGAAAATCATACTTTCCTCGGGGTTGAAATAGGTCCATATTAACACTGCATATAAAGGAATCATTAAAATAAAATACAAAATGACTTCTGCCAAATCAGCCCCCCCTTAGTGACGTTAAAATCTTTTATAATATATACGTTCGTACTCTTTGTTTAGTTTCAAATTATTCTGTCTTTATTCAATTAACTACAAATTCATTAGAAAAATATAAAATATGAAACTAGTAAAACATTTAAAAATGTAAGCTCTTTTAGGGCTCGTGATAAACACCCATTTTCCTAGGAAAACGTGGCAATTTGAGACTAGGTGAGTATACTGTAGGGAATCTACACAGAGAAAGGAAGTAAGAACATGGAGCTAAATGTATCTAACGTAAATGCGGCATCTTTTCAGACCCCTTACATGGCACCACAACCAACTTATACAGCCCCTAGTTATGGATATGCTTGTCCTGAACCTTGTAACGATAATACCTTTGTATTAGTCGTTGTGTTGTTTATCTTATTAATCATTATCGGTGCTTGCTATTTTCCTAAGTGAGTAAAAGGTAGCCTTCAAAAACATCACACAAAAACAAGAACATATCTACTTGATGTGTTCTTGTTTTTTTGAACTCCTATTATTGCGAGATATTCTTGGATTTTTTCTAATAATCTTGGATATCGGACAAACTAAAATATTTTCGTTGTTAGGGCATTGGTTCGAATACTTATTTTATTCTTTCATATATTGGGTTTAGGACAACCACTCAAAATGGAGGGATTTATATGGATAACATTGAAAAAGAACCACAGGCGAAGACCGATAATAGAAACTATAACAAGATTAGAGTGAATAACCATATAAATTTCACGGTAAACTTTGGTGATTCTCTTAATTTACTTGCCCTAATTGCAGGTGTATTTTTCATTAAGACCGTCTCTAAAAAGACTAAACAGAAATCGCAAAAAAGTAAAAAGGCGTTGATCCTTCCTTAGATCATCGCCTTTTCTTATTGTCGTGGTGCAAATAACATGACCGAAACACCTATGATACAGATTCCTGCACCTACCCAATCGTATAGATCGGGTGTTTTCCTATCAATTCCCCATCCCCAGAGGACAGAAAGAACGATAAAGACCCCTCCATAGGCTGCATAAACTCTACCGAAAGAAGGAAAGGTTTGAAAAGTGGCAATCACACCATATAGGGCCAATGCGATTCCGCCACCGATTCCCCAATAATATGGCTTCCCTTCCCTTAACCAAAGCCAAATCAAGTAACCTCCACCAATTTCAGCGATTCCTGCTATAATAAAAAAGAAAATTGCATGTAAAATATAAACCACGTCCTAGATATGTAAATTGCGTACCTATCTATTATATCAACCCAGTATGTTTATTTAAAAAGATTGAAATACGGCTTGTTACTTATTTATTTCGTTGAATTATTATATCATTCAACTTCATTGGTGAGATTGTCCCTTGATGAAAATACAATTGCCATCTTCCTTCAACATGCTTCCTATGGAACTTCGCAGGGTATTCCGTTTCCTCGTCTCATTGACAATGAAATATGTCGTTAAAACGACATCTGCTGCCAAGGGATAGATCTCATAGTTATGGAGAGACATGACCGAAAGATCAATTCTGGATTCAAGACATTCCTTTTTATTAAACATATAACCGGAACTACCAATCTCAAAGAAATCATCTGCTAGAAGTTTTTCTAGCGCTTCACTATTTTTACGAACTTCTACGTTTATATGCATTTCCTCTAATTCTTTTAAATGTTGCTTTAACTGATTCTCCATTATTCTCAGAACCTCCTAAAGGTTTCTTCATTTATGTATTATTCTTCTTAAACTTCCGTTTCTACCTCTCCGGTTGGGATAAAACCCGCTTTTTCATAGGTTCGTATTGCTCGTTCATTATTATAGATAACAGATAGATAGATTTCCTCGCATTGATAGGTATTTACCATATCCTCAATAATTGCATTTAAAACAGGGTTTTCATCTGACTTTAAATTGATCACATCATAGAAATTCTCCTCTGTTACATCAACTAATTTAATATTCATGGAAGTTACCCCTTTTTAGTTAAAATAAATAACCATCCTATTAATTCAACAAATGTAGAGTTCTTCCTACACAGAATAGCTGACAACAGGAGGTTTTTCTTTCGACAAAATGATATATTACTATAAACAATAGATTTTTTTGAAACTTTTTATTACATATCTCACCTCTAATAGTTGAAAGGAGGTTAGCTAATGACGTATTCTACGAAATTAGTTGAGTTGGCCATTGCTGGTGACAAACAAGCATTTGAACAACTTATTAAATCTGAAAGTGAGAAATTATATAAAATTGCCTATTTACATATGCGGAACAAAGAGGATGCACTTGATGTCATACAGGAAGCTACCTATAAGGCCTATATTTCCATCCATCAACTGAAATCACCCGTTTTTTTCAGTACATGGCTTGTGAAAATTTTAATGCGAACCGCTTATAAGGAACTTGCACGTAATAAGAAGGTGATACAGCTTCCCGAAGAAACATTAGAGTATTTAATCGAATCAAGCCAGACGCCTGAAATGAACCTTTCAATCGATTTATCAGAGGCACTTTCGTCGCTAAATATGAACTATCGAAATGCTATTTTACTTTTCTATTATTATGATTTGCCAATTTCTACGATTTCTACGATTCTGGATAAGCCACAATCAACCATTAAAACCTATTTACGTAGAGCAAAAGCTGAATTAAGAAAAACGTTAGGGGCTGATTATTATGGAAAAAGACTTATTTAATGATATTGAGATACCGAAACAAGAACTACATTTTGCGATTGAAAAAGGAATAGAGCGCGGTGAAAGGTTCCGTCGAAAGAGAAAATACATGCAACCACTAAAACGCACAACTTTTTTTACTACTGGAGCTGCAGCACTACTCCTTGCGTCCGGATTTATTTTTACACCTGTTAATCAGGTTCTTGCTCAAGTTCCAATCATTGGGGGTATTTACGATAATTATCAAATGACAATCGGTCAGAATTTGGCAACTGAGCAACTTATAACGGAAATGAATCAAACAGTTGAAAATAATGGAGTCAAAATGAGTGTTACCTCGATTTTTTATGATGGCTCCTATGTTGGCATAACTTTTAAAGCATCTGGAGATAACTTATCTGATACATTCGGAGGAGAAACAGGACCCGAGCCAGGTTATAGCTTCAATATGTTTGATGGGAAAGATACGTCTGCCTGGGGTGGTACCATAGGGACATTAACAAAACAGGGTAATAACTATGTTGGTGCGATGATTTTGGAAAATCGAAATGAGAAAAGTCCGGACGCTTTGACGCTCCCGATTACATTTACACATATGGCCGGGGTACAAGGGGAGTGGTCCTTTAATCTTTCTGTTGAGAAATTACCTTCGAGGGAAATTGAGTTGAATCAAACCCTGTTCTCTTCAAACAATGCATATAGCCTTCACTTCAAAGATATTAACCTTGGGAAAACGAACGCAATTTTAACATATGAAAAATTATCAACAGCTGGTATAGAAGGTGAAAATCTGTACTTTAAGGTTGTTTCTGATCAAGGTGAAAGATTATCACTCCATACCGTTTCAGATTCTAGAATTATTTTTGAAATTGATAGCAAAAATCCACCAAAGTTTATTGAGGTAATACCTACGTATAATATTGGCAATGAAGAAATTAGTTTAGATGCATTAAAGGTTCATTTGAATTAAGAAATGACATAATCCGGACTACCTAGTGGTTCGGATTTTTTACATAAAAAACCTCCAATCCCATTCGAGATTGAAGGTTCTTTTTATTTATAAATCGTAAGCGGTTAACTTAGGACAAGTTCCTTTTGTTTTTTTTCTATCTTCTCTTGTTTTTCGATTAAGCCAAGTGCTTCTCCAGTTGAAGCATTGATTTTCTCCAGAAGATCTGGGTGTTCCATTAGGGATAACCCATATGAAGGAATCATGTCTTTGATTTTTGGCTCCCATTCTAACATATGTTGCGGGAAGCACTTTTTAATGATTTCAAGCATAACATGAACAGCAGTTGAAGCACCTGGTGATGCACCTAGTAATGCTGCAATTGAACCGTCAGCTGCAGTAATTACTTCAGTACCAAATTGAAGGGTTCCTTTGCCGCCTGCTTCAGTGTCTTTAATGACTTGAACACGTTGGCCAGCTACGATTAAATCCCAATCTTCGCTTTTTGCATTTGGGATAAATTCACGGAGTTCTTCCATTCGTTGTTCTTTTGATAACATGACTTGTTGAATCAAGTATTTTGTTAGCGGAATTTCTTTTACCCCTGCAGCTAACATCGTTAACAAATTATCATGTTTGATTGAAGTAATTAAATCCATATTTGACCCTGTTTTTAGGAACTTTGGAGAGAATCCCGCAAATGGTCCAAATAGTAATGACTTTTTGTTGTTAATATATCTTGTATCAAGATGTGGAACAGACATTGGTGGCGCACCAACCTTCGCCTTTCCATATACTTTGGCATGATGCTTTTCAATCACTTCCGGATTATTACATACCATGAAAATTCCGCTTACTGGGAATCCGCCAATATGTCTCCCTTCAGGAATACCGGATTTTTGGAGTAAATGTAGGCTTCCTCCACCGCCTCCAATGAAAACGAATTTTGCTTTATGATGTTTAACAGATCCACTGTTTAGATCTTTTACTTTCAAGTCCCATAGACCATCACTTGTACGTTTCACATCTTTTACACTGTGGTTGTAATTAATGTTGACTTTTTTATTCTTTAAATGGTCAAACAACATGCGTGTTAAATTACCGAAGTTCACATCTGTTCCAGCGTCTACTTTTGTAGCTGCAATCGGTTCGTTTGTTTGGCGATCCTTCATAATAAGCGGAATCCACTCCATTAATTTTTCCGGATCTTCGGTATATTCCATTCCTTGGAACAACGGATTTTTTGACAGCGCTTCAAATCGTTTCTTTAAAAATTCGACGTCCTTTTCTCCTTGGACCATACTCATATGTGGTAATGGCATGATGAAATCTTGTGGGTTTTGGATTAAATTGTTCTTCACAAGATGTGCCCAAAACTGCTTAGAAACTTGGAACTGTTCGTTGACATTAATCGCTTTCTTAATATCTAATGTTCCGTCTGGTTTTTCAACGGTATAGTTAAGTTCACAAAGTGCAGCATGACCTGTACCAGCGTTATTCAATTCGTGAGAGCTTTCCTCTCCTGGTTTATCGAGCTTTTCAAAAACGGTAATGTTCCATTCAGGCACTAGTTCCTTCAAGAGTGTCCCTAATGTCGCACTCATGATACCAGCACCGATTAAAATGACATCTGTTTTGGTTTCTATGTTGCTCATATTTATCAACCTTTTCTTTTAAAATTTGGACAAAAAAGATGAAGGCGGTCACAAAATCGGGCTCACCATTGTCAGACAATCTCTTTCTCGTCTCAATCAAGGCCATTTTGGATGGCAATTTTTAATAGATTAATATTTCATTATTATATGATAATTATAGGCTATTTAAAAGCCAGTTAAAAGTAAGAAGTTTATTTAGATGTTTCATGGCTCCGATAATACAGCCTTGCATCTCCAGATGAATGAATGGAGTACTAATAAACTCTTATTCTTCATTTCATCTTTTGTTATTATAACATGAAAAATAGCATAAACATCAAATTTCATGCAAAATAAATCATAATAATTCGACAAGTGACAGCGCTTTTCTAAGCATTCCCGCATGGTTATAACTCAATATATACTGCCCTATCTCCCTTATTTTTGTTCCGTCGTGAATAATGCTATTTCATCGCATTTTAATTGTTCTGTGCAAGTGAAAAAATTTTTTTGAAGATTAGTTACAATCAAAAGAAAACCTGTATTTCGCTTTGAAATACAGGTTTAGAGGAAATATTGAGATGCTTTGACAATCATCCAGATAAAAATCAAGGTCCATAGTAATAGGATAAGTGTCCCCGCAACCCAGTTTTTTGGTTTGCCGTTTTTCATCATTTCTTCTGCTTTAATTTCGCAATCTGCAATGACTGCACTTGGAATCATTTTCAATGCAAACATGATCCCAATTGGGACAAGGATGACCTCATCAAGGTATCCGAGGATTGGTATAAAATCTGGGATTAAGTCGATAGGGCTGAATGTATAAGCTACCACTCCAGCAGTAAAAAGCTTAGCATACCAAGGAACCCTCGCATCCTTATATGCAAAATATAAGACGAATATTTGTTTTTTTAAGCGTTTTGCCCAACTTTTGATTTTCTCCATAAGTTCACCCATTGATTTTGTTTCCTTATTTTATTCCCATCTTCTTGAGGTGTGTATAGCTTTAGGATTTCCTACCTTTACCACTTTTAACCATTGCACAGAGATCAAGACTTTATCAACGGTTCTAATAGTTCAATTAGCTCAGGGTTAAATCCTTTAACAGCGCGGTCACCTACAACTGTTACAGGGACACCTAAAAAACCGAAGCGTTCCACTTCTTTTTGGTAGACCTCGTTTTCCGCAATATTTCGGAGGTCAAATGGAATGCCATTTTCAGTGAGAACCTTTTTGACAAAAGTACATTCGACACAGTCATTTGTTGTATAGACAATCACTTCTTTATTCATTGTAGCCGTACTCCTTATTCTGCCGGTGGGCCAAATTTTCCTGCGTGAAAATCACGGTATGCTTGTTGGACTTCTTCCATTGAATTCATTACAAATGGGCCATAAGCGACAATTTCTTCTCTAAGTGGGACCCCAGAGTAAACAAGTAATTTTGCTCGACTATTTGCTGTTATTTGAAATTCGCTTTCATCTTTACCATTTTCGTTAAAGGTAAGGGTTCCTGCCCCTGTCTTTTTAAGAGGTGTTTTATTTTCACCAAGCTCTACTTCACCGGAAAGTACGTATACAAACGCATTGTGATTTTCAGGAAGTATGTGTATGTAAGTCATGCCCTTCGCAAGTGAAATCTCGGTCATTGTAATGGGAACCAAGCTATTCATCGGCCCTTTAACTCCAGCTATTTCTCCGGAGTAAACCTTTAATTCCCCACCTTCAATTTTCACTCGTGGTACATCCTCTATATACACATTTTGGTAGGAGGTTTGTGTATTTTTTAGGGAACTTGGTAAGTTCAACCATAACTGAAGCGTATGAGCAATATCTTGGTCAACTGGCTCCTCAGCATGTCTTGCACCACTGCCAGCATTCATATACTGGATATCGCCGGCCTCTAAAATTGAGTTTCCACCGTGGTTATCAATATGCTCCAATCGTCCATCAATTACATAGGTAATCGTTTGAAATCCTCGGTGTGGGTGGTCCGGAAATGCGCCACGCTTATACCAGTCCTCTGCCATAATTAAAAACGGGTCAAATTCCTCGAACCGATTTGGAGGTAGCACAAAGCCTTGTTGAACATGCGGATACCCATTATTGTTGTATTTTATATACCAATGTTTTTTTAAATCTCGTTTAAAAAGGGAACTCATATCGTTCACTCCTTGCTTGTCCATACTTGTATTATTTCCTATTTCCATTTCATTTTGACACGTTAGGTGAATTTGTACAAAAATTAAGCTTTGGAATTTAGACTTCACCTAGTATATTTTTCCAGTAATCAGTATAATTGAAATATGATTGGGGGGTTTTGATGGGTCTCGTCATATTATTGATGTTTTTGCTTCTTTCTATAATCGATAGTTTAGTAGGAAAACGATTAGAAACAGGGTATAATGTGGCCGAATCAGACGGGCGTATAAAATTCCGGGTAGGCGGCCTCCTGATCGTCATCTTATTTTTGGGAAGTGCCTATACATTATTTGATATTGGCAATGTTAACCATGTAAAATGGCTTGTAATCTTTTTTATGATTTCTTTTTGGGGATTTCAGTCATTTATGGAATGGAAATATGTTGAGGGGAAAAAGTACAAATTGTCTCTTCTTTTAATGGTCGTTTCTGTAATTGCTACTTTTGGAATCTTTTTTACTTATGAGAAAATCACTAATACTACTTTTGGTGAGGAAATTGGTAAATACATCGGGGAAACGAAGAAAATCGACAAAATTGAATTAACATGGAGTACATTAGATGAAGCAAAGGGATACATTCACAGTTATTCAACAATCACTGATCCATCAATGATACAAAGACTCATTTTTGAACCTTCAGATATGAACCTTATGAAAACAAGATTTGGACCTGGATTGGGTTATTTCGTGACAGTCTATATTGATGAAGATGCCTACAGTTTAGTTGTTACCGAGAGTGAGTTGCGAATCGAAGATAAAAGCTATGAAATCGAGGGTGAAAACAAACTATTAACCCTAATCGAGGAAGAGCAATTGGAGTGGGGAGAGGAGTAGTATTAAATAAATAACCCCCTAAGGGATGCCTTAAGAGGTTTTTAATAAAGATTCAATTTCTTCTTCAGTTACAAACTTCCATTTAATATCTTTCCATATATCCTTATCCATTGCTTCTATAAGTAAGTCGATTTCATTATACGTAAACTTTACTGTTTGTTCCTTCATGTATTCCACCAGACCTTTCAGTATATAATTCGCTGGGGTTTATCTTGGTTTGAGGGTCAAGTTCGAAAAAATTTTCAGGAGGAAAGAAAGATGAATAACACTCAGTCTATTAAGTTTCGAAACTTCGCCAACACTGAATGTAAGGGCTCAAGTAGCTTGTATGAATTTCTTTCATTACAGATTGCCGACGATGATGAACTCCTTGAGTTGGCTTCTCATGCACGTAGTGGTCAACCTTCATCTAATTTGTTGTTTGGTGCTGTTCATTACCTTTTATTAAAAGGAAAGAACCACCGGCTTCGTGATTTTTATCCAAGTATGACGAAGAATCCTCGGAAAGTAGAGGAATCCTTTTTACCTTTTAAAGAGTTTTGCAGTCAATATTCTGACGAAATCATCCCGCTTTTACAGGAAAAATTGGTTCAAACAAATGAAGTAAGACGATGTTCCTTTCTTTTTCCAGCCTTTCAATCTATTTATCATATCGTGAAAAAGCCGCTAGCATTGATTGAAATTGGGACCAGTGCCGGCCTGCAGTTGCTATGGGATCAGTATAGTTACTCGTATGGAACGGGAGCAGTTTTCGGAAACAGAGAATCAAATTTGCATATAAAAGCTGAAATAAAAGGAGACAATACTCCTACTCTACAAGACTTTATTCCACCAGTATCTGAACGTATTGGCATCGACCTCCATCCTATTGATTTAACGGATGATGAAAATGTTCTCTGGCTAAAAGCCCTCATTTGGCCGGAACATCATGAAAGACGGGAGTTATTTGAAAAGGCTTCAGAAATTGTTAAGGCGAACGAAATACGGTTGATTAAAGGGAATGGTGTTGAAGTGCTTGATGAACTTTCAAAACAAGTTTCAAGCGAATATGCTATTTGTGTGTTTCACACCCATGTGGCTAACCAAATGCCTTCGGAAGTGAGGAATAGATTGCTAGATAAGGTTCAGCAGATCGGGTTTGAACGTGAGATTTTCCATCTATATAACAATATACAAGACCGCGACCTTCACCTAGATTATTCTCTTGATGGGAAAGAGTATAAACATGTTGTTGCTCAAACTGAAGGGCATGGAAGATGGTTTACATGGGAGTTGTAAAAGGCATTTGGATATTCTTCAATGCCTTTTAATCGAAGGTGTCAATCGTTTAATTCTGTATAATGAGCATCATGATTAATGGGAATATAAGTGTGACTACTAATGCTTGAATAAACGTTAAAATGATATCCTTCTTCCACGGATTACTCTTAGGATAACGGTTGTTGATACGTTGAAAAACTAGAAAGATCACCCACCAGAATAATGCTACATAAATGAAATCAAAGACACTATCATAATAAAATCGAAACTCCTCCCTCCGTTCCTTTAGATATCTGTTACCTCCATTATCGCATCATTTCAAGAAAATTGAAATTAATAAAAATATTTACGAGTCTTGATGGTAAAATAGTTTTAGAGAATTATAGAATTGGGGGTTTTTGTTTGAGGGAGAAAATATTCTGGGTCAGTATATTGGTCATTATCCTTAGCTATATCGGCAATTATTTATATTTCCAATCTAAACAGCTGGATACCCCACTATTTTTAGAGCATTATTATGAACTCACTTTGAACGATGAAGATGAGACAATGCTTACATTTTATTACGTAACCAATAAGTCGGACTCTTCCTCAATTAATCATGTACAAATTGATGGAATTGAGGCCTATGCGAGTTCGAATATGGACTTTATGTGGGAGTCGCAGGAACCTCAGTTTGAACAGGAGTATATACATCATTATTTAAAAGCATTTTATGTTACGTTTCCTGCGGATTTCGAAGGTGAAGGTCCTTTATCGTTTTCAGAAATGGAGGTCCATCTCTCCAATGGAAAAACCCTTTTGGCTGATATTGGAGAAGTCATTCTTCATAAAGATACGGAATACCTTAATATGTTAGAGACACAAATAAGTTCAAGTAGTAATCAGCATCGGGAAGAGAAATCGATGGTTGCTTTAGAACCGATCACCATAGAGGAAATTGAGATTCCTTTTAAAGAGGAATTGTCAGATGACATTTTTATTAAGGTTGACCTTGAACAGGAAAAATTGCGTGAACTCGAAAAACTCAAGACTGGTGCAAATCCTCCAACATGGTTCGATGAAGACCGTGAAAAAGAATGGAATGATTTACCTGGTGTCACCGTTAGTGATGATTTACTTCCATTTACTTTGGAAAAAAATGAATGGGTACGCTTCTTAATGCAATTCAATCCGACAAGGCATAGTTACTTTCAATTCAGCATCAAACTCAACGGAAAAACAGAGGCTGTTGAAAAGTTTGTGAGAGAGTTACCAATCATAGACCACCCTGATTTAGACCAAAAGGCGATCAATGAAATCATCGAGGGTAAAAAGGCTGGTGAGAGTGAATGAATATTAATTTTAGGCAAATGTTCTGGGGCTTTGTTTTTATTCTTTTAGAGATCCATTTGATTTACGTTGATATTTTGCCGGAGCCGATCGGGTATTATCTCATTTTCGCAAGCCTAGTAGGAGTTCCTTCAGAAAGCCGAATTGGTAATCTATTAAAAAAGCTGTTGATCGTTCTTATACCCATTAGCATTCCAACTGTGTTTATCCAACAAAATGTGAATGGGAATGAAATAGGATCTTTTGTAGGTACACCCATCTGGGATACTTATACCTTTTTACTAGAAATTTTTAAGTTGGTCATTGTATTTCTTGTTTTTCAGTTAATCATGACAGTTGTCTCTACTCTAGGGGATGAAGTTTTAGTAAGTAGAAGTGCGCAAACTTTTAAAATTTATATGACTGTCATGCTTATTATCACGCTCTCACATACATTCGTGATGAACCTTTCCAGAGACATTATTATTGGTTACCTATTCTTTACGATTCCTTTAGGCCTGTTCATGGAAATCATGTTTCTTGTTCTCTTATGGAAGTTGCATAAGCATACATCGACATAGTAGACAGACCTAAAATCAATAAAAACAAAGTATAAAGAGGTTTAAAATAAGCCGCAATCTTATAGATCATAGTCTATATATTGCGGCTAACAATCGTAAAATTACAATGAAAGATTACTTTCTTTCAATTAGACCAAAACCAAGTCCAGTTGGATCGACTAGATATGCCAAGAAAAACTCATCAAACTCCATTTTTTCACGAACAATCATCGCTCCGTTGTCTACAGCTTTCACAATGGTATCGTCAATCGAATCAACTTCAATCTGGATTCTGGTTCCATGCGGATAATCATGCGGGCCTTTGCTAATCCCACTTTGAATAGCTACTTGACCTGTGCTTTTAACAGGCCAAAACCCCCAATTAGGTTCCTCGAATTCCCAACCGAAAACAGCTGAATAGAATTTTACTGCTTTTTCAGGTTCTTGGCTGCTGATTTCAAAACCTACTATACGTGCCATCGACACCTCTCCTTTATTTCATCATCCAAATAGCCTTTGTATACCCTATTCTCATACCCGCTCGTTCCATGTTGTTTTGACTGATTGAGCCAAATTTTGCCTGACCTACAATTAACATACACCCTTGTTCCACTGCTTTTTGCATCCGTACCTTAATTAATGCTGTTTGTATACCTTGATTACGAAATTCCGGCAGGGTCGTTGCGGCAGCGAGAGTTCCAATACTATTCTGAGTATATAAAACTCCTATACCTACTGGTTCATTTTCAAAATTTGCCAGATAAAACGTCCAATTTTCATTGTCGTAAAGTATTTTGTTATTCTGTGCGACCCCAACTTTTAAAAATGCCGGCATACCAAAGCCCTCAGTGTAAATTTCGGCAAACAAATCAAATTCATTATGATCTAACTCGCGAACAATGATTTTAGAATTAGTACTCTTATCTTGATGTGATCGATGTTCTGAGTAAAGAGTTGTGTGAAAATCGGATTGATAAAAACCTTTGTTGTTCAAAAACATTAAGAAATCCGAAGAAACATGTCCAGGCGTTAGTTCGAATCGAACAGGAATATCCTTCTGTTTGTAAAAATGAATGATTTCTTCAATGTATTTCTCATCGCCATCAGATAAACCCTTCACTGTGTTGAATGATGGTCCTGGAATGTTCTTAACGGAAAAGGCTGTTGCACTTCCAAATTGTTTCACTTCAACGCCCATCGGATTTCCTTCGATTGCTTGTATAGCCGCTAGTCTAGAGTGCAATACCTCTACTTCAGCTGTTTCTATGGTTTGGGCAAATTGCTTCGTTACGACCACTACTCCACTTCCTTTTTTGATAAACTTATAAAGCTACTAATGTGATGGATGCAAGGCCTATGATCATTTCTATTCATTCAGAAACCTTTCTGCATACATAAATCATTTGATGGCTATCTTGCGTTAACGGCGATTCATCCCAATCTTTGTAAACTCCTAAAATCTCAAATCCGTTTTGTTTGAGTGAACGATTCATCTCTTGCGGGAACACATAGCGCAATTTGATATTGCTTTTCTGTTCCACAACAGCTTTACCACTATCATTCTTTTTTCGTCTAATGGTTATATAGTGTTGCACCTGCTGAAGCGTGTCATAGTTACTTATCGTGTAGACATCTACCGTTTTCCCTGTTTCATCCTTATAGCTTCGCCAATATTCCTCAGTAGGTGGTTGAAGCAATTCATCCGGACTTGGGAACCTCGTGCCGAAGATGAAAATCCCCTCTTCTTCAAGGTGATTGTGAACGGAAGTTAGAAGCTAATCCTGCTCTTCATTCGTAAGGAAATTCTGAAAAGAGTTTCCTACGATAAAAATGAGTGGACTTTTCACACCCAATTGGAGATTCGTGCAATTTTGCTCAATCCACTCAATGTTTACGTCTGTATGTGCTGTTTTTTCTTCAGCTTGAGTAAGCATGCCATGATGTATGTCTACCCCAATAAGGGAATGTCCCGCTTCTGCTAAGGGAATTGTTGCTCGACCTGTTCCACAAGCCAAATCAATGATTGGCCCGTTAACTTTTCTAGCCCATTTTTTTATAAATTCAACATCATCTTGGAAAGGGTCATTTTCTCGTTCATAAAGGACCGGATCTCTGTATTCCTCAAAATTATCGAATTGGTTCATTTGTGCTCCTTTGCTTAACTTATAAAGATTACTTATTATTGATTTCCACATAAAGGTATTATTTTCCTTCTAAAATTATAAGCATGTCCGTCGATTGTGGTAATATTAATAAGTAAATTTATTTTGATAGTGAAAGGCATGGTTTTTGTGGGAAAAACAAAGAAAAAACGGGTATTAACAGAAATTAAACAACTTATTATGATTACCATTGGGGCTCTAATCGCGGGCTTTGGGTTGGAACTATTTTTAGTACCAAATGATATTTTGGATGGTGGGGTTATTGGTCTTTCTATCATTGCGTCCAAGATATTTGGAGTTCCAATGAGTATCTTCCTGATTGTTTTTAATATCCCCTTCCTTTTTCTTGGGTACCGAAAAATGGGAATGAAATTTACATTACATACATTATATGGCGTTGTCGTTTTATCCGCCTTTACTGCCTATTTGCATCATTTTGAACCTGTAACAAATGATCTATTTTTAGCAACGATTATTGGCGCGGTTATTTTGGGAACGGGTGTTGGATTGGTCATTCGAACTGGTGGAGCCTTGGATGGTACGGAGATTTTAGCCATCATCGTAAGTAAAAAAAGACCAGTATCTGTTGGACAATTTGTAATGATCATGAACGTGTTTATTTTTATCCTTGCTGCCTTACTCGTGTTCAGCTGGGAGACGGCCATGTATTCGATTATTACATATTACATTGCTTTTAAGATGATTGATATTGTGGTTGAAGGTTTGGAAGAACTAAAATCAGTAACCATAATTTCTGATATGCCTGATGAGCTTGCTAATGAATTGAACAAGGTTTTGGGTCGTGGGATTACCTTTATTCATGGTGAAGGAGCCTACACAAATGAACCAAGGAAAATTATTTATACAATTGTAAGCCGGATTGAGCTTTCCACACTAAAGGAAATCTCACATGAAATGGACCCAAGTGCATTGATTGCGATTGAAAATATCGCCGATGTGACAGGTAGTAATTTTGGAGACGGCAGCGGACATTAAATGGTAAATGCAGAGGCTAAATGGCCTCTGTATTTTTTCGTTTTACAAGAATTTCGTTTTTACTTGTAGATTTGTTAAAATTATTGATGACACTATAGAAATAGGTGATAATGATGATAAATAAAATTGGTAAAGTAACTGTATATGTGGAAGATCAAGAACAAGCAAAGGATTTCTGGGTGAACAAACTTGGTTTCGTTTTAAAGTTTGAACAACCGATGGGACCTGAATTCTCTTGGATTGAGGTTGGTCCAAGTAAAAACGAATTTACGACGTTGGTACTCTATGCGAAGGCAGCTATGGAGCAGCATGACCCATCAAAGGTTTCTCATCCATCGATTCTTTTCAGCACAACTGATATTGACTCTGCATATGATAAAATGAATTCAAACGGCGTCAAGGTTGGTGAATTACAAAAAATGCCGTATGGCTCTATGTTCACCTTCTACGATCAAGATGGAAACCAGTATTTATTACGAGAAGATAAATAAGAGAGTTTTAGATACACAGCATGGTCCGCCATGCTTTTTTCATTTGAACAAAATCTATCATAGGAAAAATAGACATTCTATTTTAATACTATTTTTCATATATATATGTCCAAAAGCAATAAAGGACGGATATCATGAAAAATTCAGGGTATGGACAATTTTTTCTTCCAAGAATCGCCCTTTTGTTTATCTTAACCGTACTCATTTGTTTTGCTGCTGCATCAAGCATATCCTCTATTAAAAGAGATTTGATTAATTTTCGTGAAATCGATGTTAACATTCGAACCTTTCCAACTGAGTTTTTTGTGAAATTACTTGAATCTGAAAATGCCTATTTCGGACAATCTTTAACGGTAGAACAGGATTCTTTCACAAAAATCTTAATAGAATCAACCCTTCAATTTAAATACGGTGACTTACGAAGCTTTTTCGGTCATGAACTACCCGGGTTATCTTTGTATCATACCGAAATCCTGGTATCTGGGGAGGGGACAGATTTCACCAATCTCCCATACGAATCAGCCCCACCTTTAGATGTCTTATTACAAGAAAGAGAAATGGCTCAAAAGGAATTGGAGGAGTTTAGTAAGGAAGATCCGAAAACACCACCCGTAAATCTAGCCACCGATAAAAAGGTATTGATCTACCACTCTCACAGTTATGAATCTTACTTACCTCTCCTTGGACTTACTAATGACCCAGATATGAATAAAGCGGTTGATTCTAAAACAAACATCACAGTTGTTGGCGAACTTCTTGGGAAGGAGTTAGAAAAATACGGAGTTGGGGCGGTAGTCGATAAAACAAATATTGGGCAGAAATTGAAGAAAAAAGGGTGGAGCACTACTAAATCTTATGCAGTCTCACGTGAGATCGTCCAATCGGCAATGGCAAGTGACTCGGATATAGACTTTTTAATTGATATTCATCGTGATAGTGTTCGAAAAGATGTGACGACTGTTACCATTAACAATAAACCATATGCCAGAGTATTTTTTGTCGTCGGTAAAGCGAGTCGTCATTTTGAGCGTAGCTTAGCCTTAGCCGAGTCTCTAGATAAGTCAATCGAAGCACAGTTTCCCGGAATCAGCAGGGGTGTGGTTGGAAAGGGACTTGACCAAGGAAACGGAGTGTATAATCAAGACTTAGCAGAGAACTCTATTCTCATTGAGGTCGGCGGCGTCGACAATGACATGAAAGAAATAAAAAATACCGTTGAGGCGCTCGCAAAAGTAATCAGTGAACATATCATCGATGCCGAGAAAGTGAATGCAACGAATGAATAAAGAGTTACTCTTTTGGCTCATTTGGTTGTTTGTCTCAACATTGTTTTGCTTTTTTTACTTACCCTTTGGCTACACCATTACGGCATTTCTCTCTGGTATTGTAATGTGTTGCAAAGCGTTGATTAAAGAATCGGTTGTGGAGAATGAAAAACAACGGGGGCGATGACCTCCGTTGTTTTTTGATACCTCTTTACTTCCCAACTGAAACCTCAGGGCTTTGAGCGATGGTGTTGGCTTGTTTTTTTATGATTAATACAAACAGTGTTGCGATGATACATAGGACTCCCGCGGATAGAAACGTGATGGTGTAGCTATGGAAGACCTCGTAAAAATATCCTCCCAAATACGCAGCAACACCTGACCCGATCTGGTGGGCTGCAAATACCCATCCATAAACAATTGGCCCATTTACTTTTCCGAAAAAGTCAGCTGCGAGTCGAACCGTTGGTGGAACCGTAGCAATCCAGTCTAATCCATAAAACACGGCAAAGGCGATAAGCATCACATATGACTGCATCTGCAGAGCGTACGGCAACACAAGTAACGACAGTCCTCGAAGACCATAAAACCAAAATAAGAGCCAGCGGTTATCGAATCGATCAGATAACCAGCCCGCAATCATCGTTCCGATTATATTAAAAACCCCCATGAACGCGAAAATGCTCGCTGCGTGAACCTCGGGAATTCCATGGTGGGTTGAGGCTGGGATAAAATGTGTACCTAAAAGCCCAGCGGTTGATAACCCGCAGATGAAGAAACTACCTGACAGTAACCAAAACGGTACGGATCGCATTCCAATCCATAGCACTTCAAAGGCGGATGTGATTGGATTCTTTTTCGTTTCATTTTTCACTTCTTCCTTGGTCGCTCCATAAGGAAGAAGTCCCTTATCACGCGGATGATCCTTCATCCAGATGAAGATAATTGGAGTTATTAGGAGGCCGAGTCCAATGAATACAGTCATCCCCATTCTCCAGGAGAATTCCTCAGTTAAAAATGACAATAACGGTAAAAAGATCATTTGCCCCGCTGCAGTTGCAGCCATGAGTAGACCCAAGACCATTCCACGTTTATCTTCAAACCAAATCGTTGCGATATTTGCAGAAAGAACGGACAGGAAAACGCCTGAACCTATCCCAATAATGACTCCCCAAATGAGATGGAGCTGCCAAATATGTGTCATATAAAGACTTGTAATTAGCCCAATGACCAACAGGACCATCGAGTAAGCCATGATTTTTCGAACGCCTAATCTCTCAAGCCCTGCAGCAATGAACGGACCTGAAATTCCATAGAGTATGAGATTAATAGCAAATGCAAATGAAATAGACGAACGGCTCCACTCAAACTCTTGTTCAAGCGGAATTAAAATAACACCTGTAATTGAGCGGATTCCAGCAGCAATCAATACCGCAACGAATGTAATCCAAACCACTACCCAGCCATAATGCATGGTCAGCACTCCTTCTTGTTTTACAATGGGGTTTAAAGATTCTCATAGATTTCAATTAAGTTTCCGGCCGGGTCTCGGAAATGAGCAACCTTCAGCATCCAATCCGCTTGTTCGTGCGGCTTCGTGATGAACTCAAGTTTATCTTTCATTTTTTCATATGTATCCTCAACACTGTTCACTTTAAAAATTAATGTTGATTTGTCCTGATTTTCAACAAGTGGGGCACATTCAGCTCCAATCGCTGACGCCATTTGTTTTCTTTCAAAAAGTCCAAGTTTTGCTCCTCCGATCCCAGTAAAATCAGCATAATTGGAATTTTCATCACCCCATGAAACCTCAAGACCTAGTGTGTCTCGATAAAATAAAAAGCATTCTTTATAGTTATCTACTAACAGACGAATATGTGTTAAGTTCATATCGTCCCTCCTTTAAATGTTTCCTCTAAATATGTATCTGAATATTTCCATTATATGTTTTTCAAAAATTTCTGTCTAATTTATTTACTTGTGGGCTAAGACTTCAGTTTCGGCTATGGGTATAGACAATTTGGGGTTGCCTCTTCTGCTTGTGTAGGCTAAGTGTGAAACCAATGTGAGTTATCGGCCATAAGTTCGAATTATTGGCCATAAATTTTATTTATTAGCCGTATTTTTGGATTAACAGCCATAAATCGCTGCGATGACATGTTTTTTCCTGGAAACCACTCGTCTAAATCGCCATATAGCTTTTGTTACTGCCACTATTCCAAAAATACTGCCACTAACCGCCTACTTACTGCCACTATTTCAGAAATACTGCTATTATCCGAAAAATACTGCCACTAGCGAAACTCCCCCACATCAAAGCCCCAAGTAATCTCCTTGGGGCTCTCTCTTTACTTCACTGGTATCCAAATTTCTGAGTAGTAATTGGGGTCTGATGCGTTTCCGCCTGGGTAAAGTTCGAACTCAGCAGTCCCTGCATACGCATATCCGCTTGATGGAAACCATTCTGAGTAGATTTTTTTCCATGCGTCCTGCATCGCGTGTGGCATCGCGCCATGTACCTCGAATACGGCCCATTTTGAAGCTGGTATGTCTAAAATATCATACTTTCCAGATGCGCCATCCTCGTTTTCCACCGCCACCCAATAATCAATTGCTCTGGCATTTGGCTCACTCACGCAAACCCCTAATATCCCGTTCGTTTCTCCATTCATCATTGGTATCAATGAATCGCAAGTGCCATCTGAATTCACTTCATCCCATAATTTCGGAATCTTACTAAGATGCTCATCATTCACACATGAAAACGTTCGTTTCACCCCAACTGCTTTAAATCCTTCCTTCTCAACAATTCGATATTTCACTGGTTCTGCTCCTTTCAGACTCACCTGGATGACCAGGCGGCTATATGATTGCAGCTTTCCAATCCCCTTCCGGACATCGCTTGGCGTTACACCGTGCTGTTTCCGAAAGGCTTTTGTGAAAGCCTCGGGAGTGTCGTAACCATATTTGTAGGCTAGATCAATAATCTTTGTATCTGTTCTCGATAGCTCTTCAGCTGCTAGCGTTAACCTGCGTCGGCGGAGGTAATCACCCACCGTGATATCTGTTAGAATCGAAAATGTCCGTTGAAAATGAAACGGTGATGCATTTGCACGACTCGCTATCTCCTCGATTGAGACATCCGTAAGCAGGTGGTCCTCCATATAATCAATTGCATTCTGTAATGATTCTAGCCAACTCATTTCCCTCACTCCTTACCTTCATTCTATCTGTCACACGTATTTCCATCCTGTCATTTTGTGCTTTGTTGAGACAGCTTTTTCATAAAAAAACTTCTTGTATCAACGTGAGTGAGTTTATCGGCGACCTCATTTTCCGGAATAAATTGAAGGTCTGCGATTTCTTCATCTACAGGAGCTAAGTCGCACTTGGAACCTGTGAACTCCACTAAAAACATCGTAGTTTCCTGGCGCTCGTATCCGATTTTCTTTTTCATTTTTTCAGAGAACTCGAAGTGAATTTTTTCATCAAACTGCCTAATGATAGAAAAATCGGTCGAGCCCGTTTCTTCTTGCAGTTCGCGAAGGATTGCATGTCTTGGCGATTCATCACTATCTTCGATTCCGCCTTTAACAAAATCCCATTCGCCCTCTATTGTTTCTGTACCTGTTTGAGTATTAATTTTAGTTTTATGTACGAGCAAATAGTGTTCATCTTTATAAACGATTGCTCCGACCGCTTGTCTAATCTTAAAAATGTTGCCGTATGTTTCTGACATTTTTCGCTTCCGCCCTTTTTAAAAATGATAAGATTTATATGTATTTCGATAATATCTACTAAAATCCTTTTAATAAATTTGAAACGTTTTGGATGTCTAATTTCTCTAATATTAGAAGAAAGGAGGAAGGGGTTTGAATACTAGCAAACTGGTTGCGAAAGCAAAAAAGGGTAATAATCGTGCTTTTCAGGAATTAATTGATACTGAAAAAACGAAGCTTTATAAAATGGCCTATTTATATATGAAAAACGAGGACGATGCACTTGAGGTGTTTCAGGAAACGGTTTATAAGGCTCTTACCTCTCTGAAAGATTTGCGAAATGATACATATTTTTCAACTTGGATTACTCGAATTTTGATTAATACCGCGATTAACCAGCTTCGCAAGAAGAAAAGAGTCATTCCAATGGAACGAGACATCCTTGAGAGTAAGGCTCCCTCTTACATGAATCGGGAAAATGAGTCTGATTTATTAGACGCCATTAAAAGTTTGGATGAAAAATATAAAACCGTTTTAATTTTGAGGTTTTATAAGGATTTTACAATAAAGCAAATCGCCGAATTTCTTGATTGTCCAGAAGGAACGGTAAAAACGAATATCCATCGTGGGATCGCCCTCTTGCGTGATCAATTAAAGGAGGTCATTGTGAATGAGTAAACATTTTCCTGAATTTAATAAAGAACTTGAAAACATTCATGTGCCTGTTGAAAAGCTTGATACTATTATTCAGCAGACAATTAATGAAAATCGAAAACAAAAACCAAGACGCAAAAAAGTTGTGCTAACAACAATCGGTTCGGTTGCTGCAGCCTTTATTCTGTTTTTAGGATCGGCTACTTTCTCGCCTACATTAGCAAAGGTTGTTTCTGAAATTCCATTAGTCGGAACTTTTTTCAATGAATCAGGTGATGAGGGACTGCAAATTGCCGGAAAAAGTGGGCTCACTCAAGTAATTAATCAAAAGTCTAAAGACAATGGTGTGACACTAACCATGAATGAAATTTTTTTTGATGGCACTCGTTTAACATTTGGCCTTACACATGAATCTCTCCTTGCAATTGGTGATATCGAGCGTCCGACTATTTTGGTTAACGGAAAAGAGATTAATTTTAGCTCGGGTAGCTCGGGAAAATATATTACCCCGGCAAAATATGAAGCAATCATGAATATTACGCCAACTGAAGAATTACCGGAAGAATTTGATATGAAGATTATCATTGATGCCGTAGGGCTAATGCCAGGTAATTGGGAATTTGAGTTTCCGGTGAAGCAATCAAATGAAGTAACCGTTATTCGACCAAACATAACAAACGTCATTTATGATGCGAAAGTGACTGTAGAATCCGTTAAGCTTGGGCCAGCAGGAACAGACTTGGCCATTCAAACACAATCGGATCTCAATAATACCAAACTTGATCCTTACATGGATTTAAAATTTGCTATGATTGATGATCAGGGCAGGGTGTTACGAACGCTTACTGGTAGTGGGTATGGAGATACAATTGACGGAATTGAGGTAGCAAATCACCGATATCTTTATACACCAATGAAAGAAGATGCAAAAAGCCTGACGATTCTTCCTTATAAAATTCCAAATCAATCGGTAGCTGTTGAGGAGCTATCTGTTTCATTAAACAAAACACTTCCACTGGAAATTGATCAAGGCGAAGCAGGGAAAATTACAGTAACAGATGTAGAATTTCTTGAAGATAAAACGGTTGTTTACTTTGAATTAGAAAGTGATTTTCCGTTTGACGATAATTTAACGATGAATCGTACTTGGTTAGAATCGAAAGATGGTAAGGATTTATCCTCCCCTGAAAATCCTTTAGCTGTACGAATTAACGGAAACCTATTCAAACAGGAATTTAAAGCAACTAAAGATAAGAATGTAGACTTTAAGGCTTTAAAAATACCTTCCCCTATCGTTTTTAAAGCATTTAAAATTACATTACCTTAAATAAAAAAGTCAGGCCTTGGTTGCCTGACTTTTTTTATTATTTATCTTTCATCTAAAAGAGCTTTCCTATCAATAGCATGTGGTGGCTTTTCAAACCAGTGTTCTTCGATCATGATGTTTGCGCCATCTTCTGCAAATTTCCCTACATCGATAATAAACTTGCCGTACATCATCCCAAGGTCTCGTCTACCGTTCGTAGACATTGCATTAGCATAAGATCGAATCTTCATTGAGAACATATCAATCTTGTGGAAGACCATCAACTTGTCTGAAAAAGGCGGACTGGATGATGGTTCTACCAAGTCATCAAGTAATGGATGCCCCGGTAGATTATTTTCATGCAATTTCGCCGTAGCATCTTTAATATGATCATGCGTAATTTCCACTCCATGTTGCATAAAATCTCTTACCTTTTTATGAACAGCTACTTGGCTAAACCCAATCAATAGCCCTTTACTCGCCACATTGTTTTCGAGATTATCTTGAAGGTGGGCAACTTCTAAAGCATGTAGTGGTCTTACGTCACCAAGGAATCCAGCTAGATAGTTTCTTTTTTCGACAAAACTTACCTCCTTAGGGATTGGGATGGCTGGTGGTTTTGTTAAAAAGCCTTTTTTCTCTAAAGTTTCATTTAGATCTACTAGAAATTGAATTGTATCCTGATCTATATTAATAATGAGTTCTCTAACATCTTTCCGTATCATCATAGGAATCGCAGTAGAGTAAAGGCTTAGCCCTGCTTTTGCAGTATATTTTAAATAATGAAGGTAAAATTCATCTGCAAATAATCTGGGGGCCTCTAAGTTAACATCCTTTTTAACGTCAAATCCGATAGGTATTGGGAAATTATCTTTTTTGAATATCTTTGTAATGTCAGCAATGATTTTTTCACTAAGGCTTTTTGCTTTTTTAAGAATGTTCATAATATCAGGGTCCTGGCAATGTTTTTGATAATAAGTTAACACGCAAATGGCCATTGAGTTCCCCATATACACCGCCCACAGCTTACCCATTTCTGCCGAAGTAAGTTGCTCATTAGTTGGATTCATTGCATAACTCCTCATCACTTTTTTTATATAGTATTTTCAAGCCGAGCAAATGTATTCAAAAATAACAGACTCTCAAATTTTTTTCGACAAAACTTCTTTCTAGTTACTAAAGATATTGTTGGTTTTACTACTATTGGATACAACATGTGATCATATCAGATTAATTCTACGACAAAATTCAACACTTTGGATTTTTTTTACATTTGATTTCATGGTTTCAATCATGTAGTATACATATACAAGCTACATTGTACGTAATCATAATAAAGTTTAACCTTTGAACTGAAATAGGGAGTTTAACATTGAAGCTGGATTGGCAGGCCTTCGTCCATGGCGACTTGAAGGACATACAGGAACGTTTCTGCAAACACCCACTTTGAGGAGTGGTGGTTTTAAACTTTCTTAGCGTATTACGGCAATTGTGGCTTTTCCAATTTCATGCTAATCCATTTTCCAATAGGAGAGTGGATTTTTTATTTGTCGTTTCAATGTCTTGACCTTTTTCGGCAATTAAATTTATAATTAATTTCTGTAGTATATTTATTTTTCAAATCATGTCCCAGTAGCTCAGTAGGATAGAGCGACAGCCTCCTAAGCTGTAGGTCGTAGGTTCGATTCCTATCTGGGACGCTAAAACGATTGACCATGAAACCTTTATAAACAAAGGATTTTGTGGTCTTTTTTATGTACTGTAATAATTAATGTCAGAGAGAAAAATAGGTGTTGGTGGCGGATTGGTGGCGGATTTGATTTTTTTCATTTTAGACGGCATTTCCAATCTGCTTTTGCAGATTAAAATTAAAGGTGTTAGTTTTTCACCATCTCGAATTGTATAAGGTAAACAAAAATAAACACAGCGGAGATAATACTTTGCCGCTGTGTCTTATTTATTCAACATAAGCCCCGTTTGCTGAAAAAGAATTTTCATTAAGCTTTTATATTTATTTCTGATTTTTTTATTGTTAAAGAATTTGATTTTTTTATTTTGAAAGTAATATTGAAACCCATAAAGTAAAAATGCCTTTAAAAAATAATAAAGGAAAAATTGAAATCCATTAAATCGAACTAATTGCCAATACTTTATTTTTTTTGCGAACCTCGCAAACAGAAAAGTAAAGGAAGCTTCAAAAAATGCGTTAATCAATAAAAACCTTTTGAGATTTCCATATGTCCATTTTAAGATCCATAAGGAACTTGCCATAAACGGACCGATAAGAAAAGGAAATTCGCCAAACAATACTGAATTTGGTTTATTATGAAAAACCCACCATTTTCGTTTTTTTCCAATTAGTGTTGTAAGTAATTCAATAAAAAAAGTAAAAAATGCAGCTGGGAAAAACTTTTTCAAGTTATTCAATCCAATAAAAGGTAATGTAAACCAAGCTACTAAGACCATAGTAAAATTTAAGAACCTTTGCATTTTCAGTGATATGACTATAACCTCCCTTTCTTATTAATCACACTCCATAATTGGTAAAATATCCAATAAATGAAACTTCTATGTATTTGATCGTCAACAACATGCCCCGGTAATGCAATAGACACTGCTTGCTATTTGCGTATAAATATAGGTGTTTATACAGTAATTTTATTTAGAAATAAGTCACCCCTATCCCCCTTTCTTTTCTTTCTTCAACATTTTATTATAGTGTCTACCTTAACAGTTCCTTTAGAAAGTTTGTAGGTATATAATAAGAACACATATGTTGGAATATAACCTATTAAGGGGTATCTTCACTTGCTTTTATTCATTATTTATCGAAAACATTTATTATGTCCTTATATTCTTATATGGTAAGAGTGATGCATAAAATGAAGGTTAACATAGATGTGTTTCTTTACATAGAGGGTAGCCATCTACGAAGTGGTGGTACCTTTAATATTAATCCGAGGGAATATAAAAAAGACACTGATCTAGCCGTTGCAATAGTGGCATATCAGTACATTCTAAGCATAATAAAAGAGACTGGATATAAGGAAACATTTATTAAGAAAGTGCTTTATGAGGAGAATAAAGATATAACTGAATTAACCAGGCAGATAAAGAGGATTCCACAGAGGGATGATTTGCCGTTTTAAAAGTAAAACCCCGCTCAAAATGAGTAGGGTTTTCATATGATAGAAGCCTTTATAACGGCTGCCAACACAGACCGCTTATGTGGTTTTAACTATCACATATAAAGGGCTTACTCTATCCTTATAATAAGTTTAACATGATGTAGATCTGCAACAACAATATAGCGAATAGTTAGATCCTTAGAAGCTATCTTTCTTAGAAAATAATCTTTTATTGGTGGATAAGCGAATACCGACCTCGCCTGCCCATGCTACCAGATTCATCGAAGTTCAAAATGATTTTGTCGCCCATAAAATAAGTAGTTCCTTTCTTTGTTTATTGTCTCTATATTATAAATATCACTGTTGTGGATATGTGGATAAATCACTTGTGGATAATGTTAACAAATAAAATTATAACATGATACTAAACTACTATAAACTTTAAATTTCGACATTGTAAAAAAGCCCTACCTCAATTAAGAGATAGGGCTTTTTTAATACATTTATAATAGTATGATTCCATTCAAGAGACAGAGTTAGTATTCTTATGTAGATAATCATGAGGTGTGTTTTGAAGAGTACAATGGAGTATCAAGGTTATTATTTATATTTAGATTCCTTCTTTGGATCTCATACTTCAAAAGTCCAATGAAATCATTATTCAACTTTGATTTATTAGCTAGTTCATATGCTTCAATTAGAAGTTTATCTGATAGATGCCTCATTGCAAATTTCTCCTTTCAATAAAATCACAACAGGAATAAATATACACTAAATATCGATATTTATCCAGCATTTAGAAGGATTTGATGTATAATACCCTTAGATTCTAGTTGAAAGGTTGAATTGATATGAAACTATCGATTGGTCACAATCTTAGAATGTTAAGATTCCAAAAAAACTTTTCTCAAATACAAGTTGCTCAAGCCATTGGAATAAGTGAAAATTCCTTAAGTAGATACGAAAATGACGTTAGAACTCCAAAAAAAGAGATACTTTATAAGTTTGCGGAACTATACGAAGTGCCCGTTTCAGATATAATAGGTGGTACTTTAAAATCAACCTAAAAAGCCGCCTATCTGCTTCTACTCAAATAGGTGGCACGTGGTAAAAATTAGAATCCTCCTTTCCAATTTCTAAGCAAAGTTCAAGTTGATTTTACATCCAAAATTTGCTGAATTCAGTGACATTCGTCACACTTCGACAATTATCTTCTATAAAATTCGACGAATTGTAGTAATTAAGAACTGTGAAACTTATTTTATTGTGCAATTATTGTCTAAATATGTTGAATTTATGCGACTTTTGACTTATTCTATATATGAAAAAAGTATTACATTTGCATAAGCTATACGATAAAGGCAAACTTGTCGAAAGATAAGGACGCAAAGCTACGAACCTAAAGCAATCTTGCCATGGTAGTCGAGTTACCGAAATTGCGGAGAAAAGATGACTCCCGTTTTATTTCGGTGTAGTCATCTTTTTTTATTCAGAAATTTAGAATGAAAGGGGTGATTACTTAAATGATTAGAAATTTAATTCAAAATGAATTATTTTCACACTTTTTCCAGCCTATAATTGATATTCAGACATGGACAAGGATAGGATTTGAAGGACTCCTTAGAACCTCACATTATGTAAACCCAGAAGAAACATTTAACCTAGCAAAAACAGAAAAACAGCTCTATGAATTAGATTCGCGGTCTATCCATAAAGCTGCATTTACCTACCATTCGGCAGGATTTTCAAAAAAGGACGGCTATTTGTTTTTAAATGTATTTCCATCTACCCTTACAAACACAAATTTTCTGCCCTTTATAAAGAGAATTATTACCGAAAACAACTATTTTAGTCAACAAGTCATCTTTGAAATTAGTGAAATGGAAACAATTACCGATTTTTCAAGTTTAAAAAAGAATATTGCTAAACTTAAATCAGATGGTATTAAATTTGCTATTGATGATGTGGGAAAGGGAAACTCTAATTTAAAATCAATAATTGAATTAGATCCTGATTTTATTAAGTTGGATAAATATTTTTCGGACAACTTGTATAAGGAGCCTAAAAAACAAGAATTAATCAAAACAATTCTTCATTACACTAACAATCATAATATTTATTTAGTACTTGAAGGACTTGAAACAGAAATGGATTTAGCAATTGCAAAAACTCTCGGTGTTAAATATGGTCAAGGCTTTATTTTAGGAAGACCAACAGCCCTTAAAGTTGTTTAAATGAGGTGATATTTTTTGAGCTATATAGTTTTATTACAATCTATAATTTTGGTTTTTTTGTTAATACTGTTTATTAGAGGTGAACATAGATTAGTAAAGCAAACTCATGTAATTGAGACTTTACATAAAAATAATAAGTCATTAAAAAATCAACTAGGGAAAGTTAAAAAATTTAATTCCGTAGAAAAGAGAAATTCTTATAGAATTGAACTGGCTGGAATAGATAGCACATTTACTCTTATAGATTTTGGGGACAATTCTTTAAGAGCATTAAAGAATAAGTCGTTTAATGGAATTGTTAATGATATTAGTATTGGTGGACTAAAATTTCATTCTTCTTATGAATTTCCCGTTAAATACAACATTATTATAAAAATAAACTTTACATTCCAAGGTGAAGAATTCGAATTAAAAGGAAAAATCATCAGAAGAGAAGACCATATTAAAGGAAAGTCGGTTTGTTATGGTGTACAGTTTGTTGATTTATCTGTAAGAGACATCAAAAGATTAAACATAGCTCTACATAATTATCAAGTGACACAACGGAATAAAATAAGTTAACTTAAAATGTAGCCTTCACAAGCGTGTGGGCTATTTTTAAGTTAAAAATTTTAAAGCCAACCATCCATTTCAAATAGCTGAATAAAGGTTTATGAATATGTAAATTTATTAAGGGTACATTAATTCACGAAAACAATATAGTTTTCTCTGGGAATAATCATAGATGATCATCGAACAAAAACTACCATATCCAGGTAGTTTTTGTTTTTACTTTGCTTAAAATTTTCTATTAAGGTGTGGGCTGTTTTTTCACAAACAAAAAAAGCCACCTATCTGCTTCCACTCAAACAGGTGGCACGCGGTAAAAGTTAGAATCCTCCTATCCAACTTCTACGCAACCCTCAAGATAACTTTAATTCCAAAAGTAACCAAATGCAGTGAAATTGATCACACTTTTCAACAAAAATAAAAAAGCCCCATCTCAATTAAGAGATAGGGCTATGTTAAATCCATTTATAATAGTATGATTTCAATGCAAGAGACCATCATCGATATTTATCCGGCATTTAGAATAAGTCTTGTGTAACTTTTTTTGTTTTCATACGATTAATAATTGATAAATTTTTTATGGGGGGAGTCAGTTGCTTGATTTAGATAATATTGACAATAATTTTGAGGAATTATATGACCTATTTTTTTTAGATGTTTATAAGTTTCTAATTAGTTTTACTGGAAACTTAAATGACGCTGAAGATCTAACACACGAAGTATTCATAAAAGTACTAAAATCAGCTTCAAAATTTAATAATCAGTGTACATTAAAGACTTGGATTCTTTCAATTGCAAAACACACTGCAATAGACTTTCATCGCAGAAAGAAGTTTACTTCTTTATTCAATGACAATTTCTTCAATAGTATTCGCTCAAATGAAAAAACACCAGAAGATTTTGTTGAAATAAACGAACAACGTAGGATGCTAAAGGACGTGCTAAACTCTTTAAAGCCTCAACATCGTGCAATAGTTATTCTAAGAGGCATTAATGATCTTTCAATAAAGGAAACTGCACAAGTATTAGGGTTTAGTGAATCAAAGGTGAAAGTTGAGTATCATCGTGCAATAAAGCTTATTAAGGAAAAGGTAAGATTACCATTAGAGGAGGTTTTCGAAAGTGAAAAATGATGAAAAAAAGATATTTCATTTAATGAAAAGTTCATTAGAACTCTCCCCTAGGAAAGAATTCATAAAAGAGTCAAAGACAAATCTACTTTTACATGCAAGGAAAATAAATAAGAAAAAGAAGTTTAAAAAAGCATCATTAGGTATTGTGGGGACGGTTTCTACATTTTCTTTAATCGTTTGGCTGTTTTTCTTTCAAGGAGACATCGTTGTAGTCAATACGATTAATTCTGCAAAAAACTTCCTTAATAATAAAAATGAGGAGATAATACCTCCACCTTCAAATATTGACAAAGATTATATGGATAACGAAGATAGTACAAAAACAATAAATGATGATCAAACAGAGAATAATGAACAATGGTCTCCTGACGCACCAAAAGTGGAGGATAACAATGAGCAAATCACGGATACTAATATTGAGCAAAATATTGAAAATGAAGAAAGTAAAAATAATGAACAACATATTGAAAATGAAGAAAGTATAAAGGTGGAAAATAAAAAGGAAGAAAGTAAGATTAACGATAAAGTTTTCATTTCTACAATGCAAAACTTTTATAATACCTTACAAAAGATATATGATGATCCCGATTACAATATATCATTCAAATTTAGAAGTTATGATACTAAGGAAGAAATTTATAATGAATTCAATAATATTGCTACCCAGGATTTTATAACAGGAAATTTAAATAATAAATTCATTTACCTTGAGGTAAAGGAAGATGGCTTATACAATATTCCTACTGAAACACCTCCAAAATTTTTAGAATCATATCCATATAAACTTACGAAAACTAGTGATACTACGTACGAACTTTCACAGTCCTATGAATTAAAAGACATTCCCATAAAAGTTGATATTCTAATAACCTTTGAAAAAGTAAATGGGCAGTTTTTAATAAGTAAAATCAGCTACAAATAAGTAAATGGGCAGTTTTTAATAAGTAAAATCAGCTACAAATAAGTAAATGCCCTGCCTCTGAAGAGACAGGGCTATTTTTTATAAAATTTTTACGCCATTTATTTCTTCAAATTGCTTTAAAGCTTCTTCTATTACTTCTTCCCGTGTACCTGATTGTTTGATTCGAACATAGGATAAATCATAGGCATCAGGAAAAACAAGCGCATCATATCCACCCTCTACTTCAAATATCTGCAAATGCACTTTAGAAGAAGTAACTTTATTAGCTGTTAATTCTTTTCGTTCCATTTAAACACTCATCTCCCCATATAGAGATTCAATAAGAAGAGATGTATCCCTTTGTTTTTATGTGACAAAAATGTGAACGATTTCTGTCATAAAATATAAAAAACCCCCATCTCCTAAGAGACAGGGCTACTACTATTGAAAGATCTGGGCGTGATATTACTTTATCCATTAAATAATATCTTTATCCATCCAAAAAACGATAACCACAAAGGAATACTAAGTAATGTTCCCCAGAAAAATCCTTTTGGAAAATTATCTTCCCGTTGCATTTAATCACGTCCTTAGTACTTTTATACCCAAGACATTTGCAACTTATTACGCATATTTACTATTCTAAATGAATTAAAATCCTTTTATTCACGCACAATTGTTATTTCCTTTGCACCTTTATCTAGATGCTCCCCTGCAAATTTAAGGGCATTATAAGCTGTGTAGCGACCAATTAGTTTACCATCCACATATAAGAGGTATAGGTTACTAACCTGTGGTTTTGGCTTTTCATAGTATGCCTTTGCTACACCTTCAATAACCATTGTAATTTCCTTTGCACCTTTATCTAGATGCTCCCCTGCAAATTTAAGGGCATTATAAGCTGTGTATTTACCTATTAACGCACCATCGACAAACAGGTTGAAATATTCTACAACCAAAGGTTTAGCAACAACAGGAGGCTTATAAGTTACTCCTTCATCACGACAAATGGCACTGACGACACATTCATACATACCCTCACGATATGCTTTATCCTTGATTTTATCAGCTTGTGGACCATCCACAAAGTCATATTCTAGGATTGTTGTACGACAATTTCCCGTTTCCCTGTTCATGTAGTAATAGTCTCCTCCGGATGAAT
>NZ_JAPSKV010000031.1 GCF_031181385.1 Fredinandcohnia onubensis | reverse complement strand
AGTCCATTACAATCAAAAAATGCTAATCCATTTGACGTAAATAAAAGTGGCAGCCCAAGCTTTTCTTTATAAAAATTTACTGCTTGGTCTAAATTTTTTACTGGAACGGCAATTTGACCGACTTTTTAAATCTGATTTTTCCCCATTTGTAACTTCTCCCTTAGATAAGATAAACTTAATTTTCTGATATATTAAGTATAACCATATTTTACATTGTATAGTAAAGGACAAGTAAAACAATAAGGAGGACAAGCATGCAAATGGTTTGGAATTTAAGACGTTGATAGAGAGAAGCGTTAAACTTTTCCGAAGGCAGTGGTTTATCACGCCACTCTTCTAAATAATCATTCCGTTTAAACATGAGACTATTGAATCTTCTAAATCCGAAGGTAACACCATCAAAAAAACCGCCTTTAGTCGTGTACATAAATAAAACGGTGATGAGATAAAAGAAGCTAAGATAGAAAACGGAATTGATAAAGTTCAGGAGATTATAGGCGGATGAAAAAATAAAAAAGATCAAAAGGGTGATGAAAAGATTGAGAATAAAAAACTTCCATTTATTTTTAAACATTCACTTCACCTTATTTTTATAATATTATTTTAATCTGTAATAAAGAATAAGGGTATTTTAACCTAATACGCTCAGAAAGTATACATTAGCTCATTTTTTCTAGTAGAAAAGAAAGCGTATTCCTATTTTAGAATAAATTTTTTTCAGTTAACTTAAGAAAAAGTCTTGATATATCAACTGTAATGTTATTGTAATCTATAATGGTATAATAATTTTTTGACTCTTTGATATATTTAGTCTTTACAAGAGTAGGAGAAAAATAGTATGATTTCTTTAGCTTCTTTTTTAAGAGCGAATTGACAGAAAAATAAAACAATAGGAGGTCATTTTTTCATGAAGAAAAAGTATGCATGGCTTTTAGCCCTTAGCTTAGTGCTAAGCATGTTTTTAGCAGCATGTTCAGGCGGCGGCGACGAAGCAGCGGATGATTCCAAAGACACAGCTGATAAGCCAAAAGTAGAACAAACATTAAACTTTATTAATGGTGACACTATTCCATCTATGGACCCATCTTTAGGTACAGATGAATATGCTTTTCAATTCTTAGGTGCAACAATGGAAGGTCTATACCGTCTTGACGAAAAGGGCCAGGTAAGTGAAGGTATTGCAACGAAGCATGAAGTAAGTGAAGATGGTAAAACTTGGACATTTACTTTACGTGAAGATGCTAAGTGGTCAAATGGTGACCCTGTAACTGCAAACGATTTCGTTTATGCTTGGCAGCGTGCTGTTGACCCAGCAACTGGATCTGAATATGGTCCATACATGATGAGCGGCGTTATTAAAAACGCAACTGCTGTTAACAAAGGTGAAGTTCCTGTAGATCAATTAGGTGTTAAAGCTGATGGCGATTTCACACTAGTTGTTGAACTTGAAAATGCAACTCCATACTTTGAATCTTTAACAACTTTCGGTACTTTCTTACCATTGAACAAAAAGTTCGTTGAAGAAAAAGGTGATACATTCGCTACTAGCGCTGATACTTTATTATCTAACGGACCATTCAAGTTCTCTAGCTGGACTAGTACTGCTCAAGAGTGGGAATTAGTTAAGAACGAAGATTACTGGGATGCAAAAACTGTAAAATTAGAAAAAATGACTTATGTAGTAGTAAAAGAATCACAAACAGCTGTTGACCTATATGAAAAAGGTGAAGTTGACCGTGCTGGTTTATCATCTGACCTAGTTGACCAATACTCAACTCATGATGATTACACAGTAGAACCTGATACTTCAGTATTCTATATTAAGTTCAACCAAACAAGAAACCCAGTTCTTGCTAACAAAAACGTACGTAATGCAATTGCTCGTGCATTTGATAAGCAAGCATTGGTAGATGAAATCTTAAACAACGGTTCTATTGTTGCTAATGGATTAGTACCAAAAGATTTCGTTCCAACTCCAGATGGTAAAGATTTCCGCGAAGTTAGTGGAGATCTAATGAAATACGATTTAGACGAAGCTAAGAAATACTGGGAAAAGGCTTTAACTGAACTAGGAACTGATTCAGTAGAAATCGAATTCCTAGGCGGAGACAACGAAGTTTCTAAGATGATGAACCAATACCTTGCAAACCAATTATCAACTAACCTACCTGGTTTAAAAGTTACTTTAAAAGAAGTACCATTTGAACAACGTCTAGAATTAGACACAGCTATGGATTATGACATGCAGTTTGCTGGATGGGGACCTGACTTCCTTGATCCATATACCTATATGAATCTTTGGCTAACTGATGGCGGAAACAATATGATGGGCTATTCTAACCCAGAATATGATAAGTTAGTAAACGAAACTGCAACAACTTTAGCTCAAGATCCAGAAGCACGTAATAAAAACTTCTTAAAAGCAGAAAAAATCCTATTTGAAGATGCAGCAATCGCTCCAGTATATCAAAGAGCATCTGCTCTATTAGTTTCTCCTAAAGTACAAGGTGTGTTTACGAACGCATTCGGAGCAACTTACGAGTACAAATGGGCTAGCGTTGGCGCTGCAGAATAATAATTAGTATAGAAATAGTCTTTAAAAGGCTATTATTAACAATTGAAGGGAGTGTATGCATTTAGGCATATACTCTCTTTTCTCCTGTTTTGGACATGAATATTCCGATTATAACAAAAATTTATAATCGACTTGATATAAAATATAATAGAGATAAATTTAGGAGGTGCAAACATGACTCGATATTTACTCCGTCGCGTATGGTACATGCTTATAACATTATTTATTATTGCGACTTTCTCGTTCTTTCTTATGAAAATTTTGCCGGGTAGTCCGTTAAACGCAGAAGATAAATTGAGTGAAGAACAAAAAGAAATTATTTTAGAAAAGTATGGATTAAATGATCCAATACCTGTTCAATATGCCAAATATCTTGGCGGACTTGTACAAGGTGATTTGGGTGTGTCATTTAAGTTTGATAATACACCGGTTTCAACAATCTTGTTTGACAGAATCGGGCCATCCGCACTTTTAGGCTTTCAAGCATTAGTGGTAGGTTCAATCTTGGGGATATTCCTCGGATTAATGGCCTCTATTTTCCGGAATAGTCCAATTGACTTTTCATCGACGATCATTGCGGTTATAGGAACGTCGATTCCTTCTTTTGTATTTGCAGGATTATTACAATATGTGTTTGCTGTAAAGTTAGGCTGGTTCCCAGTGGCACTTTGGGGTGAATTTGAACATACCATTTTGCCAACCATAGCTTTGGCTATTCACCCGATGGCAACTGCTGCACGTTTCACAAGAACAGAAATGGTAGAAGTGTTACACTCCAATTACATCATTACCGCGCGTGCTAAAGGTGTTTCTGAATCTGGAATTATATTAAAACATGGATTGCGTAATGCACTCATTCCGTTAATTACAGTATTGGGTCCTATGGCAGTTGGTTTGATGACAGGTTCAATGGTTATTGAACAAATTTTCGCGATTCCTGGTATTGGTGAGCAATTTGTTACATCGGTTATGGTAAATGATTACCCAACAATTATGGGTACAACATTGTTATTTGCTTTCGGATTTATTGTGATTATCTTAATCATTGACCTCCTATACGGATTAATTGATCCTAGGATTAGACTAGCAGGAGGAAATAAATAAAATGGATAAAAATAACCTGAATAATATACCAAAAGATTTATTTGTTCCTCTTGTACGTAAAGAGGATACTAGTGAAAAAATTTCAGCTCCAAGCAGAACGTTTTTTCAGGATGCGAAAAGAACACTTTTAGGTAATAAGCCTGCTGTTTTTAGCATGATTCTTATCCTGTTTATTATTATCATGAGTATTGTTGGTCCATGGATGAACGATTTTGGTTCAGATGATCAGGATTTAAAAAGAGCAAAAATGCCTCCACGTGTGCCTGTATTAGAGAATGTCTCTTGGCTTGGTTTGGATGGTACGCTAAGTGGAACTTTCCAAGGGAAAGATGTTCAGCAGGCTACTGCCAAAGCGAATGCAAGATTTGATAATAAAGAAGATTTTATTGATATAGAAGTCCTTAATAAAGGTGACGGTACGAGAAATTCTGCCGAAGTTAAAGCAACCTATCATATTTATGAAGCGAAAGATATGAAAGACACCTATTTCTGGTTTGGCAGTGATGCCTTAGGTCGTGACCAATGGACAAGACTTTGGGAAGGTACAAGGGTTTCTCTCATCATCGCTTTTGTTGCCGCAGTACTTGACCTTGTTATTGGGGTCGCTTATGGTGGGATTTCCGGATTTTATGGAGGAAGAGTCGACAATGTCATGCAGCGTATTGCTGAGATTTTAGTTGGTATTCCTAACCTAGTTATTATCCTATTAATGATGCTTGTTCTTAAGCCAGGTATCATTTCGATTGTCATTGCTTTATCGATCACTGGCTGGATTGGTATGTCCCGGATTGTCCGTGGTGAAGTATTAAAGCTAAAAAACCAAGAGTTTGTTTTAGCTTCAAGAACATTAGGAACATCTAATGGTACCATCATTAGAAAACACTTGGTTCCAAATATCAGCGGTATTATCATTATTAACACGATGTTTTCAGTTCCAGGAGCAATCTTTTTTGAGGCATTCCTAAGCTTTATTGGACTAGGTATTGTTCCTCCAGATGCTTCACTGGGATCTTTAATTGACCTTGGGTTTGATAACCTCAGACTTTATCCATACATGCTTGTGTTCCCGGCAATTGTAATTTCTGTGCTTATGATTGCATTTAATATTGTTGGTGATGGTTTGAGAGATGCATTTGATCCGAAAATGCATAAATAAGAAGGTAGGTGTTTAATAAATGAGTAAATTATTAGAAGTCAAAGATTTAAAAGTATCATTTAACACCTACAATGGTGAAGTGCATGCTGTTCGAGGTGTTACCTTTGATTTAAATAAAGGTGAAACATTGGCAATAGTAGGTGAATCTGGATCCGGGAAGTCAGTAACCTCTAATGCCATCATGAGACTCCTTCCAGAGCCGCATGGCTATATTAAAGAAGGCCAAATCCTTCTTGAGGGAGTAGACCTTGCCAAGAAAACAAGCAAGGAAATGCAAAAAATCCGCGGAAAAGACATTTCGATGGTTTTTCAAGATCCAATGTCGTCTCTAAATCCGACAATGAAAATTGGAAACCAGATTATGGAGGGTCTGATTAAGCACCAAAATATGAGCAAACAAGAAGCTAGAAAAACAGCTCTTGAACTTCTAACTCTTGTTGGGATTCCGAGACCTGATGTACGTATAGACCAATACCCTCATCAATTTTCAGGTGGTATGCGTCAGCGTGTGGTTGTAGCGATTGCGTTAGCATGTAATCCAAAAATCTTAATTGCAGACGAACCAACCACTGCACTTGACGTAACCATTCAAGCTCAAATCCTAGAGTTGATGAAGAGTATTCAACAAAAAACCGATAGTGCGATTATTTTTATCACGCATGACCTCGGTGTTGTTGCAAACGTTGCAGATCGAGTAGCGGTAATGTACGCTGGAAAAATTGTAGAAATTGGGACAGTAGATGATATTTTCTACAACCCTAAACACCCATATACTTGGGGATTGATAGGTTCCATGCCTACATTGGATAGCAGCGACGAAGAACTATTTGCTATTCCTGGAAGCCCACCTAACATGCTTACTCCTCCTGTAGGGGATGCGTTTGCTCCAAGAAATCAATTTGCTTTAGAAATTGATACGGTCATGGAACCGCCGATGTTTAAGGTTTCAGACACACATTATGCAGCAACCTGGCTGCTGCACCCAGATGCGCCTAAAATTGAGCCGCCTGAAGCTGTTAAGCACAGAATGCAAGGTTTTGCTCAAACAGGTACTAAAGGTGGTGGAAAACAGTGACAAGAGAAAAACTACTTGAAGTAAAAAACTTACAAAAACATTTTGCTGTAGGTAAAAAGAATACGATCAAGGCTGTTGATGGTGTTAGCTTTGATGTATATAAAGGTGAAACCTTTGGTCTAGTTGGGGAGTCTGGTTGTGGAAAGTCTACAACAGGCAGAACCATTATCAGACTTTACGATGCCACAGGCGGCGAAGTTAAATTTGCTGGTGAAGATGTTCACGGCAGGAAAAATAAGTCCGAACTTCTTAAATTTAATCGAAAAATGCAAATGATCTTCCAGGATCCTTCTTCATCCTTAAATCCTAGAATGACGGTATTGGATATCATTGCTGAGGGTCTAGACGTTCACAAACTAGTAAAAAATGATGCTGAGCGTAAAGCGAAAGTTGAGGAATTACTAGAAGCTGTTGGTCTAAATAAAGAGCATGCTACTCGTTTTCCACATGAATTTAGCGGTGGGCAAAGACAGAGGATTGGTATTGCTAGAGCGCTAGCCGTTGATCCTGAATTTATCATTGCCGACGAGCCTATCTCTGCATTGGATGTGTCTATTCAAGCACAGGTGGTCAATCTGCTTAAGAAACTTCAAAAAGAACGTGGATTAACGTACTTATTCATTGCTCATGACCTTTCAATGGTTAAGTATATTTCAGACCGAATTGGCGTTATGTATATGGGTAACTTGGTAGAATTAGCGGAAAGTGATGAATTATACAACAATCCTATTCATCCTTATACAAAATCATTGTTATCAGCTATTCCTCTTCCAGATCCAAGATACGAGCGCACACGTAAACGTATCGGATATGATCCAACTGTTCATGACACTGATGGTGAATTTGAGCTTAGAGAAGTTACACCTGGCCATTTTGTACGTTGTACGGCAAAGGAATTTGAAAGATATCAAAATGAGCAAAAAAATAAATAAGCAG
>NZ_JAPSKV010000030.1 GCF_031181385.1 Fredinandcohnia onubensis | reverse complement strand
CCAAAAGCGTTTTACCAGTACCTGCCTTGCCTATTAATGTTACTAACGGGATATCTTTTCGAAGCAGTAACTCAATTGCCATCGTTTGCTGTACATTTCTTGGATGTATTCCCCATACATGTTCCTGATTAATCGCAAGTTTCTTTACCTTTTGCTTTGTTTTATCGACTATTCCTAACGCCGAAGCCGATCCACCTAGAGCATCTTTCATGATTAAGAATTGATTTGGATAAAACGAATATTTACCTATCTCTGATAAAGGTAACTCTCCTTTTTCATAAAAAGTACCCATTAGTTCTCCAGATAAATAAACCTCTAAAAAGCCAGTGTAAATATGGTCGATCTCGACCACCCTGTCGCTTAAAAAATCCTCTGCTGTTAATCCAATTGCGTCAGCCTTTACCCTGACTAATGCATCCTTACTTACAAGGATCACTGGTTTTCCATCTTCCTTCTGTTGTTCTTCGGTTGATAAATTTTTTGCTACTGCAAGAATTCGATTGTCATTTGTTTTCTCCACAAATATTTCCTGTAATTCATGAAATGCACGATGATTAAGTTCAATTCTAATGGTTCCCCCATTTTCAAGAGGGATTTTTTCATGAAGCTTCCCTGCTGCTCGCAATTCATCAATTAATCTTGATACATGGCGGGCATTTCTACCAATTTCATCCATGTATCTTTTCTTTGAGTCCACTTCTTCAAGGACAACTGCAGGAATGACTACTTCATTATCTTCGAATGAGAATATGGAATACGGGTCTTGTAATAAGACGTTTGTATCTAACACGTATATTTTACTCAAAGCGACGCCTCCACTTTTTCTAGTTGTGGCTTGTTCATGGTTCAAACAAACCGATTGCTAGATAGGACTTTGGTAAAATATATGTTTGTTCGAATAAAGATAGAAGGATTTCCGCACAATAAATGTAAGTTGAGTATAACAAAACTCGAAGTATTCATGATGAATCATTTATACAACTCTATGTGGAGGTGGATATTTTAAATGAAAAAGGTTTTGATGTTTACTTGTTTATTATTGATCTTAGCTGCTTGTAACAACAATACTAACAATGCTCAAAATGATGAGAAGCAATCATTAGTTAATGTCAAGAACAGCGATATCGAAAATGTAGACAGGAAAACGGGTCAGGAAATTTCCAAACGATTAGTCGAACTTGCTACTAGTATTCCAAATGTTCATGATGCAACTGCCGTTGTCATTGGCAGATATGCCATTGTTGGAATTGATGTAAATTCGAAGATTGAACGTTCTCAAGTGGGTTTAATAAAATATTCAGTGGCTGAAAGCCTAAAAGAAGACCCTTATGGTGCTCGTGCCATCGTTGTGGCTGATGCAGATACCAATCAACGTCTGAAAGAAATTGCAGCAGATATCGAAAAAGGAAGACCCATTCAAGGTATAATGGAAGAACTTGCTGACGTCGCGGGCAGGTTAATGCCTGAAATCCCTGGAGATATGATAGATCCGAATCCTAAAAACGCTCCTGAGGAACCGAAGAAAAAGCTGCAGGAAAACGAAAAGAAAAGTTTAGAGGATAAACAGCAAGAAGAATCAAAGTACCATAAATGATAAAGCTTAGTCAAGAGACTAAGCTTTTTTCATTGCTTCCATTACCTGCTTATCTAGCCTAGCAGCTGCATTTTTGTCATATGTTTTGTCATACTGTGGTTCTGTGATAATTTTTGAACCATAGAACATTACGTCTCTAACCTCGTGAATCTTTATTTCAATCAACGCTAGCTTTAAAGGAACTTCCTGCAGCCGCTCTTCTTTCAATGAAGCTTCACCCTGTATGGAATATGTAGATTCATTCGCAATTAAATTGATAACCACTTTATTATTGTTTCTGATATTTTGTATGATTCGTGATTTGTTATCTACAGCAAAATAGATTGTCTTTTCATCTATTGCTAAAATCCAAGATATCGCACTAACATTTGGACCACCTGTTTCATAATCCACTGTTGCTAAAGTTACAAATCTTTCTTTTTGCAACTCATCATATAAAGGCTTAATGAGTCTTGGTTCTACTTGATTTGGCATTTTTACAACCCCTTCATTCATATCCTTACTCTATGTTAAAAAAACAGACATTCTCATAGTACTATTATCTGTTTTTTTCAGCAACTTAATCAGATTGATTTACTTGTGATCATCCTTGCATGATATACTATAGTATAAACTAAGCAAGACTAGAGGACTTGAGGTGTATTATGAGAGTAAAGTGTGTGATTTGCGACAAAATTGAATCGATAGAAGATGAATCCTTTATAGCAAAACGTCTTCGAAATCGTCCAATCCATACATATATGTGTCAAGACTGCAGCAGTAGAATCTCGGAAAAAACAAAAGCAAGAATTGATACAGGTAACTTCAGATTTTATCGTGCACAGTCTGAGAAAGACGATTGGTAAAAAAAAATTCATGCCGAAACCGGCATGAATTTTTTTAATCTTCAAATGGAAAATTACAATATTTATCTGGATCTTGATTGATTTGGTTTAGCATCACTTCGATAAGGTCACGAGGAAAACGAGTCTTCTTCGTTTCACCTTCATGGATAAAGGAAACATAATACATCACTTCATCCGTTGTTACTTCGATGTCAGTTAAGCGATGTTCATCCTTAATAATCTCATCAAAAAGGTCTAACGTTTCTCGTGCTGCTGTATCATCAGGACGAGCATCGCATACAATTTTTATCGAGAGCCAATTATAAAGCGCATCCTGTACCGATCTCATATTAATATCCCCCGTTACTTTGCCTCAAGCTTTGCTGTTTTTTCGACTGGTGCAAGCGGATTTTGTAGATGATTAATATTAATGCTGCAACCACAAGACCTTCAGTTATCGGTAAAAAGATTCCTAGTACAGTAAGAATCGTACACCCTGCAGTTAAAAAGATATAAATCATGATTGATTTTCCTATTGGAAGCTTTTGAGCAAAGCCAAGTTTATAAACCAAAATGGATAGGGCTACAATGGTAAAATACAGTAGCCACATTCCCATTTTGGGATTTTCGGTAACATTATAGAGCGCTGGGAAAAAAGAAAGCCGATCCGCTACATTCACACGAAAACCTCCCCCGAAGGATATTAGCTTAATTCTGCGTATTTTTTCTTTTTAGCCATTTTTTCACGTTCATTTTTATCAAGAATTTTCTTACGTAAACGAATTGATTCTGGTGTTACTTCGCAGTATTCATCTTCGTTTAGGTATTCTAATGATTCTTCTAATGTCATGATCCTTGGTTTTTTAATTACAGATGTTTGATCTTTGTTGGCTGAACGAATATTTGTTGCCTGTTTTACTTTGGTGATATTAACGGTAAGATCATTTTCACGCGTGTGTTCCCCAACAATCATACCCTCGTATATTTCAGTCCCTGGTTCAACAAAGATTGTACCGCGGTCTTCTACTTGCATGATACCATATGTTGAAGCTTTTCCAGCCTCCATAGAAACTAGAACACCTTGGCGTCTTCCTCCAACTTGCCCTTGAACCATTGGCTGATAGCTGTCAAACGTATGATTGATGATTCCATAACCGCGTGTCATGGTTAAGAACTCAGTGGTATAACCAATTAAGCCTCGAGCTGGAACATTAAAGATAAGGCGTACTTGACCCGAACCATTATTAATCATATCAATCATTTCGCCTTTACGAGCACCGATTGATTCCATAACAGAACCTGTATGCTCTTCAGGTACATCAATTTGAACTCTTTCAATCGGTTCACAGCGAACACCATCAATTTCTTTGACGATAACTTCAGGTTTTGAAACTTGGAGCTCATACCCTTCACGGCGCATGTTTTCAATTAAGATAGATAAATGAAGCTCACCACGGCCTGATACAATCCATGCATCTGGAGAATCTGTATTTTCAACACGTAGACTTACATCAGTTTGCAATTGAGCTAAAAGTCTCTCTTCAATCTTTCTAGAAGTTAAATACTTACCTTCTCTGCCTGCAAATGGGCTGTTATTTACAACAAATGTCATTTGCAATGTTGGTTCATCAATTCTTAGAATTGGTAAGGCTTCTTGGTGCTCAATCGGACATACGGTTTCGCCAACATTGATATCTTCCATACCTGAAACAGCAATTAAGTCTCCTGCCACAGCTTCTTGAATCTCTTGGCGTTTTAAACCAAAGAAACCAAAGATTTTCGTTACACGGAATTGTTTAACGGAACCGTCTATTTTCATTAATGCAACTTGTTGCCCAACTTTCATTGTGCCGCGGAAAACGCGCCCAATTCCAATTCTTCCAACATAATCATTATAGTCAAGAAGAGCAACCTGGAATTGCAATGGCTCATCACGGTTGTCAATTGGTGCTGGGATATGTTCAACGATGGAATCATATAAACATTGCATGTTTTCATCCTGTTTTTCAGGATCCGTGCTGGCAGTTCCATTTATTGCAGAAGCAAAAATGACTGGGAACTCAAGCTGATCTTCGTTCGCATCCAGTTCAATAAATAAATCAATAACTTCATCAATTACTTCTAGTGGACGGGCAAAATCACGGTCAATTTTATTAACAACCACAATTGGAGTTAAGTTTTGCTCTAATGCTTTTTTTAGTACAAAGCGAGTTTGAGGCATTGTTCCTTCATAAGCATCAACAACAAGTAATACACCATCAACCATTTTCATGATACGTTCAACTTCGCCGCCAAAATCAGCATGTCCCGGTGTATCTAAAATATTAATACGTGTATCTTTATATTGAATCGCTGTGTTTTTAGCGAGAATCGTTATTCCACGTTCCCTTTCTAAATCATTCGAATCCATTGCACGTTCTTCAACGTGCTCGTTAGAACGAAATGTTCCAGATTGTTTTAATAACTGGTCAACCAAAGTTGTTTTCCCGTGGTCAACGTGCGCGATGATCGCTATATTGCGAATATCTTCTCTTATTTTCAAGTAATTCACTCCTGCCTCTATTTCAAAAAATTTTGAGCTATTTATAGTTTCCCATATACAACTAAAATATTATACCACATTTATGGTGGAAAGCTAACTTCATTTTATGTAGAATAAAACTATGTAAAATATCACATATATAATTTTATTTTTTATATGATAAAGGGGACTAGCAAAATGAAGCAAATTAAATGGATTTTTGTTGTTTTTGCTATATTGGCAGCAGCAAGTATCATGGGGATAGGTGTGGCAATTGGCGAAGAAAGTATCCTAGGAGTAATTGGCAGTATCCTTGCATTGATTGTTGTCATGGGCTTCGGGTTTAAAACAAAAGTAAAATATAGAGCTAATGGAGAATTATAAGAAGAAAAGCGGAAGCGCCTTGTTCAGGGAAAAAAGCAGTCCATTTTTTCCTAGGGGCGACAGTCATAAGACAAGCGCTGACAGAAGGCGTTTTTTGCCTTCCGAAGCGATTGGCTTATGACCGAGGAAAAAGTGTTTTCCTTTTTCCACGAGCCCCTAGGGGCTGCAGCTAGACAAAAAAGAAGCCTTTGCAGGCTTCTTTTTTACCATTTACCTTCTTTTAGATAATCGGTAATGATGGTTTGGTGCAAACCTGGCTTAGCCACAAGCAATGAATCTTTTGAAAGGAAATCCAACTTATTACCTTTTAAATTGGTTACAACACCGCCTAGTTCCTCAATAATAACTGCACCAGCTGCAACATCCCAAGGAGACAACCTCATTGAAATATAGGCGTCCACTCTACCTGTTGCCACGAATACCATTTCTAGGGCAGCAGTTCCATATGACCTGGTCCCTCTTGCCTCTTTGACTAGTGGTATAAGCAAGTTATGATCAATCCGATGATTTTCCATCACCCAAGTTGCATTTAAAGCGATAATCGATTCTTTTACTGTAACTTTGTTTAAAGGAGGCAGCTCAGTGTCGTTCATATATGCACCTTTACCAGTAATAGCATGATATAATTCACCGTGTGCCACATCATAAATTATCCCAATTTTTCCTATACCATTTTCATACACACCTAGAGATATAGCGAAATTTCGCTGTTGATGAATAAAATTCATTGTTCCATCAATCGGATCAATAATCCAGACAATGCCATCCAGATTACTTACTTCATCCCCAAATCCTTCTTCACCCAATATTTTATGATTTGGGAATGTTTTTCTGATTTTATGAATAAAGAATTGTTCAATTTCTTTATCTATATTGGTTACTAAATCGTTGGGGTTGGATTTGGTTTGAATATTTAATGTCTTATTGAAAGAATCACGGATATTTTCTCCAGCTTCCATTACCCATTGCTTTGCATGAAGATCAATCTGTTCCCAGTCCATATTTTCCCTCCAATTTTTGGATTGTTGTATGTAACATACCCTAAGCTTAATCAAAATTAGGTTTTCCTTCAACTTTAAACAAACCTTATTAGAATGGGCAAAACAATAAACGAACTCTCTACTTCCCTCACAGAGTTCGTTTTATAATTTCAATATGAAATTCTTTATTTTCATTCTAAATGGTATCCCCTTTGAAAACAAATTATCAAAGAGCTTTAAGTTTTACTAACTCTTGGCGGATTTTTTCTAACTTCTGTTTACATTCCTTCATCTTTTTTTCATTTTTTTCTTCAATAGCTTCAAATAATGTTGCCAGCTCGTAATCCATTTCTAATCGTAAATAGGCTAATCTTTCCTTCTCGCCAATTTTTTTTAGTGAGGTATTCATCAATTGTTTCATTTAAGCTTTCTCCTTTCAACTGTTATTTAATTTTTCTGACTATTTTTAGTAATATAATATGAGCCACCATGTAAGGTTGCAACAAATATGTGCGTTAACCCATATAAGCACTTAGTTTCAAGAATTTTCGCTAGTATGCTACAATAAATGACAAAT
>NZ_JAPSKV010000029.1 GCF_031181385.1 Fredinandcohnia onubensis | reverse complement strand
ATTATTGGAACAGTCTTTTCTTGTTCGATGGCTGCTTACGCCTTTGCAAGACTTGATTTTGCTTACAAAAAAATTTGGTTTGCAATAATGCTTACAACAATGATGCTGCCATTCCATGTCACCGTAATTCCACAATATATTATTTTTAATAAACTTGACTGGATTAATACCTATTTGCCTCTAACTTTACCAAAGTTTTTGGCTGGTGATGGGTTCTTTATCTTTCTAATGGTTCAGTTTATACGAACTATTCCACGGGAGCTTGATGAGGCTGCAAAAATTGATGGTTGTGGTCCAATCAGATTATATTCAACTTTAATCATGCCATTGGCATTACCGGCCCTTATTACTACCATGATTTTTACTTTCATTTGGACTTGGAATGACTTCTTTAGTCAGCTACTTTATATCGGTGATATTAACCTATACACGGTTGCGCTTGGACTTAGAATGTTTTTAGATGCAATGGGACAAAGCTCTTGGGGGGCAATGTTCGCCATGTCTACGGTTTCTTTAATTCCACTATTTGCCTTATTTATTTTTTTCCAAAGGTATTTAATTGAAGGGATTACAGCCGGTGGTGTGAAAGGGTAAGTTCATCTTTTCGTATTATTACTATTGTTGGAACAATAAATTAGGGGGATCTTGGAATGGAAAACTTAGGATTTCGAATTCTACCAAAAAAAAATAAATTAAGTAGGGACACTGTAGAAAGATTTAGGGATGTAGTTACACCGCACATAAGTGATAATTTTAACCGAGTACATGCAATAGGATCTACCCTTAGACCTTTTCACAGATCCGGAAAATTACTTGGTACAGCGATAACTGTCAAGACAAGACCGGGGGATAACCTACTTGTTCATAAAGCGATAGATATCGCAACTCCTGGCGATGTCATCGTGGTTGATGCTGGAGGTGATACAACAAATGCAATTGTGGGCGAGATCATGCTTCAGCTTGCTCGTAAAAATGGGGTTACAGGATTTGTCATTGATGGTGCAATTCGTGATAGCAAAGCATTTGTTGATGAAAATTTCCCTGTCTTTGCGAAAGCGATTACACATCGAGGTCCTTATAAGGATGGTCCTGGTGAAATTAATGTACCAATCTCGATAGCCGGAATGTTAGTAAACCCTGGCGATATAATTGTAGGTGATGAGGATGGTCTAGCTGTTATCCCAGCAGATTATGCAGACGAAATACTTGAAAAAGTAAAAAGTCAGGAAAAGAATGAAAGGGCAATTCTTGAATCAATTGCCAATGGAACAGTAGATCGAAGCTGGGTTGACGAAACCTTAAAGCAGAAGGGTTGTGAACTAGATGCATCTTCCAACAAGGTATGATTGGCAAAAGCTTCAAAATTATTGCTCTAATTTATTTGTATGTGCTGGTGTCTCTCGGGAAAAAGCAGATATTGTGGCTGAATCATTGATTCAAGCAGATCTTCGCGGTGTTGATTCTCATGGAGTAGTACGTACAGCAATTTACTTAAGTCGCATTGAGCAAAATATGATTAATCCTAATGCTTTGGTCGAAATTGAAATTGAAGATGAAGCAACTGTGCTTGTTAATGGAAACAACAATTTTGGTGCTGTAGTTGGCACAAAGGCATTAGATATAGCGATAGAGAAGGCGAAGCAGAAAGGTGCAGCTGTTGTTGGTGTTAAAGGATCTAACCATTTTGGTACAGGAGCATTTTACGCACTAAAAGCAATTGATAAGGATATGATCCTATTAGTTATCTCTAATGCATCACAAACAATGCCACCAACAGGAGGGGTTAGACCATTTATTGGAACCAATCCCCTTTCAATTGGTATACCATCAGGCGAGGAGTTACCGTTTATCTTAGATATGGCAACTAGTGTAGTAGCGAGAGGAAAAATCATTGTTGCATCACAGAAAGGTGAAGAAATTCCTTTAGGCTGGGCAATTGATAAGGATGGTAATCCAACAACTGATGCAAATGCTGCGTTGGAAGGTTCAGTTTTACCGGTTGGGGGACCAAAGGGATATGGAATTTCAATGTTTATTGATATTTTAGCTGGTGTCCTTACTGGTGCAGGTTTTGGAAGGTATGTCAATAACATGTATGAAAATTGGGAAGAACCCCAAAATGTAGGACACTTTTATCTAGCAATTGATATTAATAGATTCATTCCTATAGAGACATTTAAAGAACGAATGGACTTGTATATTCGTGAGATAAAAGCTGAACCGAAAGCAGATGGAGTAAAAGAAATATTAATACCAGGAGAAATTGAACATCGACTAGTCCTTAAGCGTCAGAAAGAGGGCATTGAGCTACCAATTAAAGTGGTAGAGGAACTTTCAGAGCTTGGTATACGCTATGGGCTTGATATGACACAGGCCGCATTTAATGAAAATGGTCATAATAAAGAGGAGGCACTTAAATAACAATGATGACTTTAAAAAACTTTCAATATCAGGTTCCTACTATTATTGAATTTGGGCACGGTAGTGTAAAGCAATTAGCCGATCATGTCAAAAACTTAGGTGGTACGAATGTATTACTAGTTGGCGATCCAGGAGTAGCTAAAGCTGGAATTGTAAAGAGTTTAGAGGAGCCTCTTGCTGAAGCAGGAATTCCATATACTGTTTTTACTGAGGTTGGAGTGGAAGCCACAATAGAATCAGTTGATAGTGGAACAACTCTAGCAAAAAGTAGAGGCAGTGATATCGTTGTTGGGGTTGGTGGTGGAAGTGCACTTGATACGGCAAAATCAATCGCTCTTATGCTAGTACATCCAGGTAATATCCGTGATTATGTTGGCCTTGATAAAGTCCCTGGACCGGGAGCGCCAATTATTGCAGTACCTACTACTGCTGGAACAGGTAGTGAGATCACAAGATTTTCGGTCTTATCCGATAAGGGAGCTAAGGCGAAGTTAAGTGTTGGAAGTATGTATAATTGTCCGACGTTGGCGTTGTGTGATCCTGATTTGACACTAACTCTTCCACCTCATATCACGGCAGCAACAGGAATGGATGCGTTAACACATGCACTAGAATCATATGTAAATAAAGCAACACAACCTATTTCTGAAGCTCTTTCGATACAATCGATGAAACTTGTAGCAAAAAGCTTAAGAGTAGCAGTAGTACAAGGTGAAAATCAGGAAGCTCGTTATGACATGTTGATGGCAAGTACTATTGCTGCCATGGCTTTTAATACAACCCGTTTAGGTTTAGCCCATGCGTTAGCAATACCTTTAGGGGCACATTTTAATATCCCACACGGTGTAGTAAACGCGATTTTATTACCAGAAGTAATGCATTATAACATTATCGGTAATACAGATAAATTTATTGAAATTGCTAGACTCTTTGGTGAAAAGACAGATCATCTACCAAAACGTGAAGCGGCAGAGAAGGCAGTTAAAGCAGTTCGTCAGTTGAAAGAGGATGTAGGTATAACACAAACATTAACTGACTATGGGGTAGAAGAAGAGCACCTTGATATGATTGTTGAAGAAGCTATTCTTTCTGGCAATGTTCCGGTAAACCCTGTTAAGCCATCACTAGAGGACTTAAAGAATATTTGCCGTGCTGTAATGAAACAAAGTGTTAAAGAACCAATCTCAATTTGATGAAGGAGTGATCATATGTCCTTAGCAACAACCTCGAACATGCTAGAATGGATCGATAATAAAGAAGTGAAAACTTATGGGAATTTTATTAATGGCGTATGGATCGAAAGTAATAGTGGAAAAACAATTGAAATCTACCATTCTGCAAAAAAAAGTCAGCTTTTAGCCACTTTTCAGGATTCTACCGAGGCGGATGTAAATGAAGCTGTTGAAGCAGCAAATGAAGCATTTAAGTCATGGTCTAAGGTTCCAGGTCCAGAAAGAGGAGCAATTCTTTACCGCTTTGCTGAATTGCTTGAAAAGAATGTAGATGAACTTGCTTTTATGCTTTCCGCTGAGCAAGGGAAAGTGCTTGCTGAGTCAAAAGGAGAAGTTCTTCGCGCAGCGAAGGAAGCGCGCTTTTGTGCGGGGGAAGCCTTCAGAATCGAGGGAACCACATATCCAGGCGAACGTCCAAATGTATTCAACTCAACCGTTCGTAAGCCAATAGGTGTTATTGCAGCGATTGCCCCATGGAATTTCCCGGTTGTTACACCAGTTCGTAAAATTGCGCCTGCTTTGGCATATGGATGTACGGTTGTTTTTAAACCAGCGTCAGTAACTCCGTGGACTTCAGCGCGACTAATGGAGCTTTTTGTTGAAGCGGGTGTTCCAAATGGTGTTGTTAATTTAGTGGTAGGAAGTGGCTCAAAGGTCGGTGACCCATTAATTAAACACCCTTTAGTAAAAGGAGTCAGCTTTACTGGCTCGACAAAAATCGGGGTTCGCATTAATGAGCTTGCTGCTAAGCGATTAGTGAAGACTCAATTAGAGTTAGGTGGTAAAAACCCTGCGGTGGTGTTGGACTATCCAAACGTTGCAGATGCTGCGAAACAAATTGTAGGAGCTGCTTTTGCTTGTAGTGGTCAACGTTGTACATCAATTAGTAGAGTAATTGTTGTAAAGGATAAAAAGAAAGAATTGACTGAAGCACTATTTCAAGAGATAAAAGGAATCAAAGTTGGACCTGCTTGGGAAGAAGGAGTGACAATGGGTCCAGTCATCAATAAAGAACATTTGGATTCCGTTGTAGAATATATAGAAATAGGTAAAAAAGAAGGTGCAAATCTACTATATGGTGGAGATGTCTTAACAAAGGATCATTTTTCTGAAGGATCATATTTGGTTCCAGCTTTATTTGACAATGTAACACCAGAGATGAAATTAGCTAAAGAGGAAATTTTTGGTCCAGTTTTATGTGTCATTGAGGTAGAAGATAAAGAGGAAGCATTTCATGTTGCTAATAATGTAGAGTATGGACTAGCAGCTTCTATCTTTACAACAGATTATTCATCTGCACACACATTTGCAGATCAGATTGAAACAGGTATGGTACATATAAATCATGGAACAGCTAGTGCAGCACATATGCCATTTGGAGGTACAAAAAACTCTGGTTTTGGTGCTTTTTCAATTGGAGGTTCAAATGCGGAGTTTTATACAGAGTTAAAGGCTGTTTACTTTCAATATTAAATTAATTTATTCCGGATATAAGTCATTGATGTTTTAGCTATCAATGACTTTATCTATTTCATAGCATAGAACGGGATTAAGTAGGGGAGGTTGTTAGATTGTATAACTCCAGATCTGTTTATAGGTCTATTTCAGATAGGACCTATTATGAATTTGAGGAACAAGTAGTGAAGGTAGCTCCAGAAAGATTATAAAATATGAGATGAGGATGAGTTATTTGAAACCTAAAATCTATATAACTAGAAAAATTCCCGCAAAAGTTTTTAGTAAATTAGAAGAGGTATGTGATATTCAGATGTGGCATGAAGAAGAAAAGCCGGTCCCACGTGAAGTTTTAGAAAAAGAGATTCAGGGGGTAGAAGGGGTATTCTGTATGCTCACAGAATCGATTGATGCAGAACTTTTATCTAAAGCAAAAGAGCTCAAAGTTATCAGCAATATGGCAGTGGGCTACAATAATATTGATATTTGTGCGGCGAAAGAGCGAGGGATTACAGTTACAAATACACCTGATGTCTTAACGGAAACTACTGCAGATTTAACCTTTTGCTTGTTGATGGCAACAGCTCGGAGAATTGTCGAAGCGTCAGATTATTTAAGGCATGGTAAGTGGGAAACTTGGTCTCCGATGCAATTAACGGGACAGGATATATATGGCGCTACATTAGGGATCATTGGAATGGGGCGAATTGGCGAATCAGTCGCACGAAGAGCAAAAGGCTTTGACATGAACATTCTTTATCACAACCGAAATCGTAAAATAGATATTGAGCAGGAATTAAATTTGGTTTATTTGGACATGGACGAATTATTACAGCAATCCGATTATGTTGTATTGATGGTGCCATTCACACCTGAGACGAAGAATCTAATAAGTGATCGAGAGCTCAAATTGATGAAAAAGTCCGCAGTCCTGATAAATACAGCACGGGGTGGCATTGTCGATGAGCAGGCCCTTTATAAAGCACTTGTTAGAGGGGAGATTTGGGGAGCGGGGCTAGATGTGTTTGAAAAAGAACCTTTATCACCCTTAGGTCATCCACTTTTAACACTACAGAATGTTACAACATTGCCGCATATAGGTAGCGCTAGTATTAAAACAAGAATGAATATGATTGAACTAGCTGCTGATAATTTAATACTTGCATTACAAAATAAACCATCCAAATATATTGTTGTTTAATAACTAGTTACGGAATGCAAGGTTTATGATCATTGTGGGTTAAGCCTAACGATAAAGCATCTTCTCACTATCTAATTAATACCCGTAATTTTTTTGAAACCAACTCTTACCTAATTCGTATAAAAAGAATTAGAGAGGAGGAAAAATAATGGGAGATCCGTTTTATCCTGGTGACGCAGTATTTCAAATCGTTCCACTATTTATTGGTCTTATTTTTATCATCGTATTTGGTTTTATTTTATTTTCAGTGTTTAAGGGGATCGGACAATGGAATAAGAATGAACAATCACCGCGTTTGTCAGTTTTAGCAGAGGTAAAGTCAAGGCGTACTCATGTAAATAGTAGTGGCCATGAGGGGCATTCCAGAACTACATACTTTGTGACGTTTGAGTTTGAAAGTGGAGATCGTTCAGAATTAAAAATGTCTGGTAGCGAGTATGGTCAGCTTGCCGAGGGAGATGTTGGGATTTTGTCATTTCAAGGGACCCGATTTTTAGGATTTGAACGCAAAAGTGTGATAGGCGAGGAGCATAAATAAAAAGGAGCGGTTTTGATGATTCAAGTAGAAAGCATCCATCATGTAAGTCTTTCCGTAACAAATTTATCAAAAGCAAAGCACTTTTACGGCACATTATTAGGCTTTAAGGAGTTAGAAAGACCTCCTTTTGATTTTCCTGGAGCGTGGTATCAAATAGGAGAACAGCAGCTACACTTAATTGTTCATGAAAGCTCGACCACCCTTC
>NZ_JAPSKV010000028.1 GCF_031181385.1 Fredinandcohnia onubensis | reverse complement strand
TCAATTCAACTGCTTGTGAGTTTTTAAATATTGGTTTAAGCTCTGTGAATACCGTTTCCTTTGTAATGATCATAACGGAATGGGAGTCCTCATCTACAACACGAATCATTCCATTCAATGGTAAATGTGCTGTTAAAATATCAGATATATTCATGTGATTCGTAGCAGGCTTCAATGCTTCAGCAATATTTTCAGCCTGTAAACGAACGTGATTTAATTTATCATTCGTTGTAATTTTGTAAAATAAAAAATAAATGGATGCATTAATCGTAAGGCTGATCAATAGCAGCCAAACCGTTGAAAACAAATGGATTTTATTTCGAATGCCCATCAAACATTACTCCTTTACGACATATCCAACTCCACGCACTGTATGAATAAGTGGAGAATCAAAGGAATAATCAATTTTCTTGCGCAAGTATCTAATATATACATCCACGACATTTGTCTCCCCATAATAATCAAAGCCCCAAACATGCGTTAAAATTTGCTCTCGGTTTAGTACTTGGTTTTGATGCTGCAGTAGATAAACAAGCAAATCGAATTCCCGGGGCGTCAATTCAATATTTGTGGAATCACGTGTTACCATTCGTGTTTTTTTATTAACTTTTAAATCTGCAACAGTTAATATTTCCTCGTCTATCTTTTTCTCCATTATTTCATTGATTCGTAAACACGCACGGATTCTTGCCAACAATTCCTCAATTTGAAACGGCTTTGTGATGTAATCATTCGCTCCATGATCAAGCCCGCTCACCTTATCAGGAATAGAATCTCTTGCTGTCAATAAGATAACAGGTGTCATGTCCCCTGAAGCCCGAATTCTTCGAAGGACTTCCATCCCGTTTAACTTAGGCAACATAACATCCAGTAACACAAGATTCCATTGATCATTACTAAATCTTTCAAGCCCTGTTATGCCGGTTTCGGCTGTTTCAACCTTGTATCCTTCATGTTCAAGCTCTAATTTAAGGATTCTCGCAATTTTTGTTTCATCTTCAATAATTAAAATTTTTTTATTATCCATGAATTCAGTCACCATCCCTATTACTTTTTCTGTATTTTCCGATTTTAAACATAGTTCATCAAAAAATGTAGTTGTGGTGCTCAAGATCTAATAAGTTTTTGGGTTCTGGTGAAAAAAATCTATTAAAATTAGACATACTGATATTACTACTCTACAAAAGGTGTATAGTCAATATATATTTTTTTACACATTAGTTCAATGGCACCTTTTTCTATACTTCAAGAAAGAGTCCAAAAGTTATAGGGCTCTCCCTTGTTCTTTGGTTCCTAACAAAATTCTCATCATTTTCTAATCTTTCTATTATCTATCTCTAATTTAAGAGTCTTAAGATGAGATTAAAGGAGTGGGATAACAACTTGTGAAGAAACTACTGAAATTATTGCTGTTATTCCTCTTTGCATTTGTCGCTCATCAATCTTTCTTATTCATTAAGGGATATCCTGGCTCATCAGACCAGGTTGAATACGAAGTAAATGCAGAGACTCTGCCAACTGAACTGCACCCAATTGTAGCTGAGAAAGTGGAGATTTTAAAAGGAAAAACAGCAGAAAAAGAGATTACGATTCTGATCACGGATGATTACCGCTCGTTTGAGGAGCAAGACAAGCTTTATGATAAGGGTAGAAAGACTCCCGGAAAAGTAGTTACTCATTTGAAGGGAGGCGAATCCTATCACAACTTTGGCCTTGCAGTCGATTTTGCTCTTCAACTCGAGAATGGTAATGTGATCTGGGATACTGAATATGATGGGAACGGAAATGGTCAATCAGACTGGTTTGAGGTTGCAGAAATTGCAAAGGAGCTGGGCTTTCAATGGGGAGGAGACTGGCACGGCTTTAAAGATTATCCTCATCTTCAGATGGATTTTGGCTTAACCATTAACGATCTGCAAGAAGGAAAACGTCCCAAAATACCCCAGCTAAAAACAGAGGGCACTGAAAAACGTTCGGTTTTTAAAGAATCTTAATAGCCATACCAAAAATAGACGACTTTAAAATTCAGAAATGTGAATTTTGAATCGTCTTTTTTAATCTGCGTGCCCAGCAAGCCGTTAATTACTAGTTGGTGGAAGTCCAACTCGAGTAAGTACCAAGACGCTCGGTAGCTGACAGGCAATCAAACTGTAAAACTTCTCTAGAGGTAATTAGTTTGGTTCTGGTGCAAAAATAATTCGCTAGAACCATAGAACAGCAATATCCTATTAACCTTGAGATTAAGCAGCTAACTTAAATAACTTATGAATGGCTTTAACTTCATTTTGGGCATAGTTCACCCTTTGGTGAAGTTGTCCTTTTTTCATCATATGCACAGCTTCGATGCCTATCAAAATCAAGGTAGCTGTACGAAATGATTTCAATCCTAACATGGAACGAACTCTCTTCCTTATAAAACGGTGGTCCTGTTCCACGATATTGTTGAGATATTTACGTTGCCTTAGCTGTATGCCTTCAGGCATACGTTTCTCTTCTTTTAATGTTTGAATCGCCACTGGATAAGCCGAGTTCTTATCCACCGTAATGACGCGAGGGTGAGACACATGGGAAGAAGCCAAGGCTTTCTTGAAAAAGCGCTTAGCTGATTTCGCATCTCTAGTTTTGCTTAGGTAAAAATCAATCGTGTTCCCTTCAGAATCTACTGCACGATATAAATACATCCACTGTCCTTTTACTTTTATGTAAGTTTCGTCCATCCTCCAGGAGTCATTGGTTCTCCTTGAATATGGACGAATACGCTTATCAAGTTCCGGTCCATATTGATGAACCCAGCGCATAATCGTAGTATGTGCTACGCATATTCCACGCTCTTCCATCATCTCTACGAGATCACGAAGACTCAGACTGTACCGGAGGTACCAGCGTACTACATGTAAGATCATTTCGGGTTCGTAATGTTTCCACTTAAATTCTGTTGGCCTTTTCATACGGATACACATCCTTTTAGATTGATAACATCAGCATGTCCAAGCTTCCTAGATTTTTTGCACCAGAACCTTAAAAGTGAAGGATATCAGATGAATTTTTGGATTGGATTTTCAGACATCAGTTCAATAAGAGCCTTTTTAGTCGCTTCTTGGCTTTTGGGTATTCTTCTATCTATTTTCGACACTTTTAGGTTACCCAACTCCCCTAAAGATAATCAACAATTTTAATTGGTATGTTCAATAATCAACAAATCGCGTTCATTTAACCATTGTGAGCATCCTATTTCTATTTATAATTATAAATGGCTGTTGATTAATCGAACGATGATGATTTTCTCTTTTGGGCGAAGTCAATATCCACTATTATAGTTGCAAAAGAATTGTTTTCAATACAAATAAGAAAGGGAGTTATTCATTATGTCTAATATTCAAGATAAAGTTGTTATTATTATGGGTGCATCAAGTGGGATTGGTGAAGCAACTACCAAGAAACTTGCACAAGAAGGAGCAAAATTAGTCATTGCGGCTCGCCGTGAAGATCGTTTGAAAGCTCTTGTTGAATCATTGCCAAATGCTGAAGTGTCATACGCTGTGGCAGATGTCTCGAATAAAGAAGAAGTTCAAGCCGTTGTCGATTTAGCAGTTGAAAAATATGGTCGTGTAGATGTGCTCTTCAACAATGCTGGAGTCATGCCAACTGCGCCGCTTTCAGAAAAACGCTTTGATGAATGGAGACAAATGTTAGACATCAATATCATGGGTGTATTAAATGGGATTGCTGCTGTATTACCTATTATGAAGCAACAACAGTCCGGTCACATTATTTCAACTGATTCCGTAGCTGGACATATTGTTTATCCAGGGTCTGCTGTATACTGTGGGACTAAGTTTGCAGTTAGAGCGATTATGGAGGGATTGCGCCAGGAAGAAAGAGAAAATAATATTCGTTCAACTATCATTTCACCAGGTGCTGTAAGTACTGAACTTTATACAACAATTAATACTCCTGAAGATCGAGAATGGGTAAAGAATCTTATGGATACAGGAGAAGGTCTTTCTTTGAAATCAAGCGATATCGCAGATGCAGTAGCATACGCTATTAGCACACCTGAAACTGTTGCGGTAAGCGAAATCCTGATTCGTCCAACAAAACAAGTTATCTAATCATTTTTTAATATACCCTTAGTTGTAAAGAAAAGGACCAAATAGAATTCCCACACCAATATCTTATGGTGGGGAACAAGAGTCGAAATATTATAATTACTAATTCTATTTTTACAGAGGGTAAATCATTACTGAAAGAATGTAGCAGTACCTCCATCGAAATAGTATTTTCAAATGGAGGTATCCCTTATGGTATTGCATGGCTTACAGGGTTAAAAAAAAAGAATTAAGTCATTACTAAGTTTGAGTGAATGGTCAAGATATGGGGCTATGCATTGATTCAAGAAAAAATTAACTTTTTAAAGGAGGTATTTTTCTCTGCCACAACAAAAATTAACTATTGTCCCCGTTACATTCCACTCAGATAGCAAGAGTTCTTTTGCATTCACTACATCAGTAGTCCTTCAACAAGCATTTGCACGGTCAAAACGGCAAACACTGAAATTTCTTTCTATGACGGTGTAGATGGGCGCATCATCAAATGGTTAGGAGAGAGTTGAAACATCTGTGAAATACGATTATACAAGTGTGAAAAATATCTACATCATTTACTGGATGACTGATTATTCTAAATGAAAAAATAACGAGGAGAGGAAATCATGAGAAGAAAAAGAATATTTTATATGCTTTTATTATGTGTAATATTTGTAGTATTAAGTGGCTGTAGTAACACTAGACCTAATGATACTAATAATTCAGAGTCAAACTCTAATTCAGAATTATCCTCTGATTCATTGAATAATAATCAGACTGATAATGAGGTAGCGAAAGATAACTCTATGGGAGAGACAGATAATTCATCTATTTCAGAATCAAATGAACGGGAAGGAAATGATACGATGAGTAGTATGACAATTACAGTTGGAGATAAAAAATTCACTATCACTTTGTACGATAACCCAACTACCCGAGCTCTTGTTAAAGAATTACCTATGACAATTAAAATGGATGACCTGAACGGAAATGAGAAATTGTATTATTTCAGTCATTCGTTACCTACGAATAGTGAGCGAGTAGGAAGTATCAAAGCTGGAGATTTGAATTTATATGGTTCGGATTGTTTTGTTCTATTTTATGAAAGTTTCTCTACTCCTTATAGTTATACGAGATTAGGCTATACCGAAGATGCAACAGGGTTAGCAAATGCACTTGGTAGAGGAAGTGTCACTGTTACATTTGAACTGGATAATTAAATAAGTTTTCCATGTGCATACAAAAATCACATGGAGATCTCGTCCCTCCAGATCTTAAAAAAGCAATCCAAGAACGAATGAAACCTGCTAATCCCTATGATCCATGTCCTTGTAATAGTGGGAAAAAATATAAATTTTTCTGTTCAAAAAATAGCTTTGATCTTGATATTTAGAGTCTTTAAGTATTTTTTTCATTTTTTGGGTACGAGATATTCCTAGCTTGATGGGCATGGGGATATATATTGAAATTAGTTTGATAGGCATCATATTGTACGATATCAAAAATAGCATTAAAGAAACACGAATTGTGAAATTCAACCTAAAAAAAGTCGATTTCCTGTACGCTAAGGAACCGATTTTTTTTATTAAGAGAGGTTTTTCATAGTAGGTAACTATACAATCCTCTCTAACAAATCCCCTACTTGTTCTGCCATGACACGAGGTGGATAAGGCATTTCATTCTTTAACCACCATTCCACTACCCCTACGTAAGCATTTGCAACAAATTGAACAATTACCTCTTCACTTTAACCGTAATTTTTTCCTTTTGTTATGTCCACATCTTTCTTGAACTCTTCGATATTAAACTTAAGGAACTGACTACGAAAAGATGGAGCTCCTTCACTCGCTAATATCGTCGAAAAGAATAAATAATTACTCTTAAAGTATTCCATACAGTGTACAGTCGATTCTATATAATCCATTTCAGTTGCCGACTCACAAAAATTACTCATGATGTTTATATGTTCTTCCATGATTTTATCTAATAGATCAAATTTATCTAAGTAGTGAAGATAGATGGTTCCTCGGTTCACATTTGCCCTGTCAGAAATATCCCGAATGGTTATGTTATCAAAACTTTTTTCAGATATCAGTTCGATAAGAGCCTTTTTAATGGCTTCTTGGCTTTTGGTTATTCTTCTATTGTTTGGTTACCAGACTTCCCTAAAGATAATCAACAATTTTTATTGATTTGTTGAGTAATCAACGAATTGCGTTCATTTAACCATTGAGAGTATCGTGTTTCTATTTATAATTATAAACAGGTGTTGGTTAATCAATCAATGATGCTTTTCGTGCTTTTATCAACAACCACCGTTGAATCCGACCCACACAGCCTAGCATGGGACAAGACCTTTCCTCCCAGCGACAAGGTGACTCACGAAAAAGTCTCATTCTATAATTGACTTGGCATTAACATAGTCGCGGATATGTATCTCCCTAAAAATATGAATAGATCAAAGAAATCTCGCGCAATCATCGTCGGAGCCCCGTTCGTTGGCGTGAAGGAACAGTCATTGGGCTTGTATGCCCAGGATATGGCAGAACGGAGCTTTGTAACCCTGGCCTCCTACTACAATGGCGAAAGCGGCGGGTAGCCGCGTTCAATAGCTTCTCCGGAAGCGTTCGTCGAAGATTTCAGCGCCGCCGTGGAACTTTTTGGGCACACGCCCGTTTGTGGAACGTGACCGTATTGGCGTCCTCGGCGTTTGCGGCATTGGCCAGCGCTGCGCAGGTTGCCCCCCGGCTGAAGGCTCAGTATGTACGACATGGGCCGCGATCGCCGTGAGGGACTAGGCAATACTATGACCAAGGAAGATGGGATAAAAGCTCTTGAAGAAATCGCTGAACAGCGCTGGACCGAATTTGAGGGCGGACAGAAAAAATACGTCATAGGAACTCCCGAAGTCATCACTGATGATTCTCCGGCAGCAGCCCGCGAGTTCTATGATTACTACCGTACACCTAGGGGACATCACCCCCGCTCAACGACGGCCATGTGCCTTACCAGCAACCCGGCGCTGATGAACTTCTTCCCGTTCGCGCAGATCGAGACGATTTCTCCGCGTCCAATTCTGTTCATCGCAGGTGAGAATGCCCACTCCAGGTACTACAGCAAAGACGCCTACAAGCTGGCGGCCGAACCGAAGGAACTCTACATTGTTCTAGGCGCAGGGTATGTGGATCTGTACGACAGAATGGAGTACATCCCGTTCAACAAGCTCGAGTCCTTCTTCAAAAAAAATCTGAAGAAAAAATAAGGCTTGTGTTGAAAATCGTAGAGAGCTTTGCGTGCCAATGGTA
>NZ_JAPSKV010000027.1 GCF_031181385.1 Fredinandcohnia onubensis | reverse complement strand
CGGTTATGGCGTACATTATGGTGGTACTTGCCTACAAAGAGTGCGTAAATTTTCAATATCCAAAGCTCGTTCAGGATTATCTTGTAACTCTTCTATATGGTCGATTTCTAATGTCAACCTATCTTTGGTGGTAACCTTTCCTTCTTTGGCACACCACACGCATTCATGATGATCTCTCTCCAACACTTGCTCTCTGATTTGTCTCCATGCGCGACTTCCGTAAAATCTTTTCCTATCAACTTTATTATTGAAATCATACTCACTCATATATCATCACCCCCCTTCAATAGAAAAAGCCCATCACTCACACATCGCTGTGTAGTAATGGACTTCAAGAGTCTCTAAATTTTTCTAATGCTTCTTCAAATTCTTTTAATTCATTCATCCACTTTCCTCGACGCTTTAGCAGGTCATCGATATCTTTTTGATATTTATTAATCGATGTATCAAGTGAACGAATAGCACTTGCTGCGTTTTCTTTCCCTTTTTCTAAAGCTTCAATGACTTTACTACTTGCCACCAGACTTCACCTCTTCTATTAGTTTAGAACAGCTTCCACAATGGATTGTCTATAACAAACATCGGATACTTCATTTAGCCTTATAGCGATTGATTACTTTGCATGTATTCTTGGTGCACTGGATTTCGATATCGGCCAATTCATTTGTAGCTTCATACTGGAACTTTGCCTTCATTAATAACTTACTGCATTTTGTACAACGGATCTCGTTCATAATGATTCTCCTTTGTTAAATCAATATTTATTTTCTTCCTATTGCTCTTGCTCGCTTTGACTCCTTACGGAATATTTTCTCTACTACATCACTTGGCAGCAGTATGACATTCTCACAATGAGAGCAGCACACCTCATAACTAGGTTTCAACAATTCATTGAGTCGTTCAAAGAGACTTTTAATTTCTGGACTAATATTCCGAGACGGTTGATATTGACGCTGCTTTATATAATCAGTAAATCTAGCATGATTGGTTTTGACCGTTGAAACAGTTAATCCAAGTGTTAATGCTGCTTCCTCTAGTGTGTAACCTTCAAAGTATTTAAGAATCAATACATTGGAGAATGAATTATTCCGTGCGCGTACTGTGTCCAATAAATCTTTTAGATTCTTTTCTTGATACGCCACTTCTTCCCTCGCTAGTTCCCTCACCCTTGCAGCTTCATTTTCATCCTCGGCCATTCGCTCATATAGTTCCATTCTTTCTTGGTATTGATTTGCGATCCTCATCCAGGTGTAAACTGTTTCGAACTCCCTTTCCCTCATATCAGCACAACCCCTTCAAAATTGATTTAGTACGGCCTATCCTTTTTCGTCTTTTCTCTTCTGTTAACCCTAATAGCTTTACGCCTTCTTCACCTTCATAAGAGAGCAATTCCTCTTCATCTGGGTAGATCTGTTCAATCTCGGCCAAATGCTTTTTGATGATGGATTTCAGTATCTTTACATCGATTGTTTTAGGCGTAAATAAAGCCACATTGAACACTTCTGCTTCTCCGGCTGCTAAAAGGCTCATGACTCTTTCAAAGCGCTTGTATTTGCCGTTCAGACGCTTTATGCGCTTATCATAATTTGCTTTGGCACTGACAATCTCGCTCACAATATAAGCCGGGTCAGAAGTTATTCCGATTTCATCGTCATACTTGCATATGCCATAGGAAAAATCATAAAGCTCTGAGAAATATTCAGCTCGATTGCGAATCATTTTTTCTGCTTTCTTCTTTGCTCCAGCATCTAATTCAATGGAATGCAGCAGTTCATTGATTCGCGTTCGAAGTGGAGACGATGCTTTTTCTGGTTTTACTATCACAATGGCCAAAGCGCTGCACCCCCTTTATTAGTCAAAGAACAAAGCCGATTTCCTTGGCCGTCATCTCAAGCAACCTTTTCCGTTTGCGTAAAGTTTTAGATATTGAATAGTCCAATTCATCGGCGATATCGGCCCATTCAAAAAGATTATCTTCTTCATCCCAGTAGCGCATATGGATGATTGTTTTAATATCCTCGGCAGCTGACTCGTAGACGCGCCGCAGTCCTTCCACAATAGTTTTCATGTTGTTCTTACGAGCTTGATTTTCATTCTTATCTGGAAGATCCAGCTCTTTCTTTAACTCCTCATACCTTGTCCAATAACCTTCAAGGATTGTAATATCATGTTTTTTCAAAACACTTCACCTCTTATTAAGAATCTATTGAAAAATATTGTTTTATCTTCGTTTGTATAACTTCCATGCTTTATTAAATGACTGTAGGCATAGGCAACTTGCGTTTTGCCGACGAAGATAATCGTACAACCCGTAATATGAATTAGAATTAGGAAACGCTGGATCTAATTCATTGTCCCTTGCTAAATCTCCAATCGGTGAATCTTCATATATGAATTGTTTCAACCATTTTTTAAATGTCATGGCATCACCATCTTTCTGTGTTTTTATGTTTGTACAACAAATCATAGATACCTGTACTGCAAAAAACAAAGCTTGTTGTACACCAAAAACCCTTATATACCAAGGCTTCAATTCTATTTGTACAAAATGTACGACTGTACAACATGAAAAACATATTTATATAAAAAAATTAAGAAGATAAATTTCTTTTTCATGTGTAGTTAATTTCTGTTGTACATTTTGTACAGTTTGTACTTTTAATTAGAAACCCATATATATCAACGTTTTAACGTGTACAACGAATTGTTAAGAATGGATAAAGCGTTGTACACTGTTGTACAAAAATTAGTCTTCAGAAAAATCGAAGCCTAACTCTTTTATTGCTTCGCTATTCAAGCCGATGCCACTAAACTTCTGTTTACCAGCTCTTACCTGCTTATAATCAACTTCTTTTCCACGGTTTTCGAATTTCATGGTATAACCACGTTTAAGCCAGGCTGATCGTATCGACTTTTCTTCAACACCTAAAAATTCCTTCAAGAAGCTCGGTGTGATCCATAAGGTATTGTGTTTATACAAAGCTTTCATTACTCCACTTGGTTCATACTCGTAATAAATAGCTTTTCTGTTTGCATCTAAATCCTGCAGTAAGTACTGGAGAAGCTGCTTTGGTTTGTCTAATGCCTTATTTTCCGAAACAAGTTCATCAAATAATTTATACAAAACCATCAAGTCGATGTTTGTCTTAAAAAACACATTCAGTAATTTCCCTGTAAAGATAAGCGCTGCATAATTCCGAGCCACACGAGCGATAACTGGATTACCCTCTGCTTTCCTTTGGCATATCCCGATATACTCTCCGAACTCTTGGAGGAGCGTCTCTTTATTCTTTTGCCATTGAGTAATAAATTCCACTCCGATGGTACCGTAATAAGTCTCTACATCATTGTGTAAAGTAGAGAAAAATTGAGGCTCTACACCCGGAAATGGAATCCCCTCGATTGCGATAATCCGAGCCGCTACACCCCCCATTTGCTCGGCATATGCATTTAGAGAAGCCTCTCCAGTAGAAATGAGAATGTTTTGCCATGTAAATTCTTGCTGGCTTCCCGTCAGACTCCCTCGTCCTTTTGAACGTCCACCACTGAAGTTGTATACAAAGTCTTTCAAAGCTTTTTCATTCACTTTACGTGAATCATCAAGAATCAAAGGAAAACTGTTTAAAAACGTAGTTTTTCTTTCTGCTGCAACCTTTGTTATATTCCACTCACTCATTAAATGACGTGTTCCCCATACACTTGCACAGGCTTTTAATAGGGTGGTTTTACCGTTAGATGTTTCACCAGCAAAATCAATAATGAACGGATCTAACTTTAAATCCTTCAAAATAGCTGAAGTGAAACTTGCCAATAACATTAACAATGCTTTTGGGTGCTGCTGGATAGGGACTAGCACATTTTTTAGCCATCCTTCAGAAGTTCCTGCCGTTTGAAATGCTTCAAGCAGTTGCTTTTCTCCCAAATCATTTGGCATGATTGTTATATTATCCGTTAACAAAGGATGAATAAGGACATTCTTTATGTGCCCGATTCGACTTACCAGATGTTCACGGCTTAAAGTATTCACCATATTAAATGTGTCAAAGTAGGTTATTAAGGCCTTTGCATTATTTTCTGTAACAGCCAGTGATTTATTAGAGAGCTGAACTAATTCCTTACGGATTGCCAAACTGGAGGCCGAAACAATAGTTCTATGCTCTCGTTGGTTATCAATCCAAGTAATTTCATGATATAAGTCGCCTGTTTCTACATTTGTAAACGAACGTGAAATATACGGAGCTTGACGGCAAATTAGCATTTCCTTTCGCTCAATATCTCCATCTCTCAATGTCTTCTCAACTATCTGATATAGAGCACCATTTTTCACTCCATAACCATAAGGAATAAGAAATTGATTACCATTTTCAAAACTAGATGTGGTACCAACCATATTCTTACGTTTATCAATATCCGGCTTTTTAGCGCATACAGCATTGTACAAAGTACGCTGGCCGTATGTATCACCATTTGAATAATGGACTTTATCCCATTTCTCTGGACGATACAAAGCCGAACTCATGAAAATTCTATTCATTTGCTCCCGATCACCGTTACACAGGAAGGCAAGTTGCTTTGCAAAATACCAATCATCAGAAGATCGATTCCCTTGATGTCCATTTTCAAATAAGAATCTATTGTAATGCCCGAAAGTCATACTTGATTGGGGTATTGTCATTTCTGAAGAGAATAACTCTTGTAAAATAACCTGATCGTTCTTATTACTCGTATATCCCTGCAGCTCTTCGATTGGAACCAGATTAAACTGCTCAGTACTGGATGGATGTAAATAATTATCCAAAAGATTCTGTACTTCCTGATCTCGATATTGAATTTCTGAATCGAAAAGTACCTTTCCACTAAAGGTGAAATAACGGTCTTTCGGATATATTTCAGTCCCAGTCATACCATCTTTGCGGCTGTCTAGTTTAAATTCCTTGCCTACTTTCACAATAATGTGCAAGCCTGTACCACTAGGGCTATACTCTGTGTAACTATTCATCAAACCCACTATTTCATTTGCATAATCATTCAGGCCCTCTTCATTGGTACAATCATCAATATCGATGCCTACGTATTCGTCTTCTTTGGTAAAAACGAATCCTATTCCATCAAAGAAGTCATTTTCCAGGAAGCTTACTGCTTCATGGAATTTCAACCATGTTTTTGGATCAGTCGAACTTGCTCGTTGAGAAACGGAGAAATAAGGAACTTTTGTAGGCTTCCCTCTCCCTCCCTTCTCTTCAAACCTCCACATCACCCATTGCTGGAGCTGCTGAAGTTCTTCAGGGATATTTTCAATATGAATATTTTTCACTGATTCAAACATCGTTTGGTTTTGCTGCACTATCTCATCACCTACTCCCTGTAACCATTCCTTCATGCCCATCAAGCATTTTATTTTTTCCACTACCACTCAGTACGTAATATATCCGTGATTGCTTCTATTGTCGGTTTATAAAAATACCAACGCTTTTTGCTCTTTCTTACTTCGTGCATTTTGATTCGCGGATCTTGTAAAAATTCATCCTCTATAAAGCGTTCGCTCATTGACAACTTTTTAGCTAGACCCTTCACATCGATTAGCAACAACGCTTCGTCCGCAATTTCATTTGCACGCTTTTCTAGCTGGTCGCGGTATAATTTTTCATCAATAACCAGTTCTAATTTTGCCGGAAACATCTAACTGCCCCTTCCCTAAATAACATCAACGCAAATTGCGTTATTAAATTCAAAGATGCATATTATAACGCAAATTGCGTTACTAAATTTAAGTATACACAATATAACGCATATTGCAATGTTTAATCATCGATTTGTTTTGCAAATTGCGTTAAAAGTGTATATACTTTTGCTATGAGAGGAGTGCGGTTAATGAATATTGGTGAATTTTTACGTAAAAAAAGAAAGGAAAAGAAGTTTACTTTAAAACAATTAGCTAATGAAATCGGGTTATCACAGACTTATTTATCTCAAATTGAATTGGGAGATAGAAATGCTTCATCAGATATATTAGAGAAACTCTCCCAGAAGTTAGATGTCCCTTATATTGAGCTAATGGAGATAGCAGGATATTGGAGCAAGAAGGATATAGAAGAATATTTATTTAATTTACGAATTAAATACGATTACGATAATTTGTTGTTTTCGTTAGCCATAAAAGCATCCGAATTTGTGGAAATAGGAGATGCATTGAATATAGAGGGAGATAAAATAACTTATACAGAAGAAGAGTTAGCTGAATTTTTATCTAACTATGCTTACATCAGAGGAATTGCGCATGGTTGGGTAAAAGATTTTTGGAGTTACGAAAATGAAGAGGCAGATATACTCAAAAAAAATAGCATTACTGTTATAGACACCATACCACAAACGGAAGAATTAGAAGAAATTTTAAAAAATGAAATTAAGTATAAAGGCGTTACATTAACAGATGATATGAAAGAAAAATTATTAAAAACTTTAGATATCATCCTCTAATCGATTCATCCCTATAAACATGCCCATCAAGCGTTGAAGGGAATGTAATCAAATGAAATATAAAAAATCAACTAAAGAAAAAGAAGTGTTTTCTTACGAAAATGCTAAAGGTCATAAACTGTGGATGTTTCGCCATAAGTATTACGATGGGTTGACTGGAAAGCGGAAAGAGAAGAAGAAAAGTGGATTCAAAACAGAAAAGGCAGCGATCAAAGCCCTTCTGGAAGTGAAGGCTCAAACGCTGCGCGGAAACACGAAAACTATAGAAAACGAAAATATAACGGTCGGGGCTTGGCTTGATACATGGTTTGAAACCAACCAGCGAAGTTGGAGCAAGAAAACGATTGTCCAGCGTGAAATTGCAATTCGCTTACAAATGAAGCCCCTTCTAGGTCATTATAAGTTACAAAAACTAGACAAGGCCACTTATCAAAAGGTTTTTATTAATGTACTAGAAGCCCAATATGCCCCTTCTATGGTGAGATCCTTACACACTTTATTCAAGATTGCGGTTAACGCTGCAGTCGAGGAAGAATTAATCGATCGTAACCGTTTCACAAGAATTAAATTTTCTAAAAAAGAAGAAACGAACAACAACTATCTCACGCCACAGCAGTTAGTTGAATTTTTGCATGCTGCCGAAAAGCATGAAAGTATCACTAATTATACAATGCTCTTGCTCATTGCTTATACTGGCATGCGAGCTGGGGAAGCTTGTGGACTTAAGTGGAAAGATATTGATTTTAAATCTAATACCATTTCCATCATGCGATCACGCGGGCAATATGGTGTGGGGACTACAAAAACAAAAAACAGCGAACGCACTATACCTGTCGATAAAATTGTGATTGAGCAATTACGAAAATATAGAATATGGTGTAAAAAAACACTACTCTCTTTCGGCAAAACACAGGCAGTTGAAGATAAAGAAGCGTTTATTTTCATCTCCCAGTACACTGGAGAACCCTTTATCTTTCATAGCACCTCAATTATGCGACGTGTTTTAAAACATATCGGTGTTTCAGGTGTTACATTGCACGGACTACGCCATACACATGCCACTATCCTATTGAACGACGGACTACCGGTAAAGGTGATTGCTGATCGATTAGGAAACACGCCACAAATGATTCATACTGTCTACGGCCACATTTTAAAAGAAATGGAGCAGCGGGCAGTTGGGGCGTTCAGTGATAGTTTAAAAACTGTTGGGGCTAAAACTGGGGCTAAAAAATAGAAAAGAAGGCTGAACTATTGATATACCAACGTTTACTATGGCCCCTAAATACTATATACAGTAGTATGAAACTCTAATTTACCTTTTTCCAATAGAAGTCTCTTCCTCTACAGGAGAAATGCAGGTTTAGGTGAAAATAACTGCGAAATAACGAAAACTACCGGTAAGTCAT
>NZ_JAPSKV010000012.1 GCF_031181385.1 Fredinandcohnia onubensis | reverse complement strand
TGCATAAAACATATGCAAGCTGGGACAGTATTTACTCAAAAATAGTGGCTATTTTTGATAAAAAAGAAAAAATAAAAGGCATTTGGGAATAAGAGAATTCCCAAATGCCTTTTGTCGACACTCTGAGCCTTCATCAAAGGATGAAGGCTTTTTCTCTTATGCATATGAGTGTAAACCAGCGATAACTAAATTTACAAATATAGTATTAAACATAATAATGAAGAATCCAACGACTGCTAGCCATGCAGATTTTTTACCATGCCAGCCTTTTGAAAGCCTCAAGTGTAAAAATGCTGCATAGAAGAGCCAAGTAATAAGCGCCCATACCTCTTTAGGATCCCAGCCCCAGAAGCGAGTCCATGCAATTTGCGCCCAAATCATAGCAAAAATTAATGCGCCTAACGTGAATACCGGAAATCCAATCGCTACTGAACGATAACCAATTTCATCAGTTAAGGCTAGATTTAATCTTCTTGTTAAAGGCTTTAAGGCCGCTCCTACACGTTTACGTAAAATTAAACGTAGTAATCCATATAGAATAGATCCTGAAATAATCGACCAAAGTAATGTATTTACTTTTCTAGCGCTTAATAAGGCAGGTAATTCAATCCCGCTAGAAAACTTACCATCTGTTAGTAATTCGCCTTCATTAGGAACTACTAAAGCAGGTAATTTGTATACCATCTCAGCTTCAACGCCGTCTTTATCCACCCATGAAAACACAGATTCATATTTCATAGCACCAAAGGCAGTCGAAATAGCTACGAATCCAACAACAACTATTAATATATACATGACAAATTCTAACCAAAATGTTTCCTTGCTTTTGACAGACTGATCCACACTTTTTAAAAGATAGAGGATTCCTGCGACAAAACTTATTGAAAGAATTGCTTGCCCTAATGCAGCAGTCGTAACGTGAATGTGGAGCCAATCACTTTGTAAAGCTGGAATTAATGGTGAGATCTCTCTTGAAAACATACTACCATAAGCAATGATTAACAATGCAATTGGTAAAGTAAATAGTCCTAAGATACTTGTTTTATATATAAAGTAAATAATAATAAACGCTAGGACTAGCATCATTCCGAAAAATGTAATAAATTCAAATAGGTTACTAACTGGTGCATGTCCAGCTGCAATCCATCTGGTAAAAAAATAGCCTAACTGTGCAGCAAATCCAATGATTGTAACAGCAATCCCGATATGGGACCAGCGGTTATACCCATTTGAACTTTTTTTATCTCGAATTGCTCCACCAAAGACAAATGTTGCCACAAGATAGAGAACAAAAGCTGCATATAGCAAATTTGAACTTAATTCAGCCATTTTTATCCCTCCTTACTTTCAATATTTTTCTTATTCTTCGCATCAACTTGATCGATAGGTTCGGCGATTCCGGTATCTGCCAAAACATAACGAATTTCATTTTTCAAGCCAAACCAGTTTTTATTTGTATGTCCAGCAACAATAACTTCATTATTCTTTCGCTGAATCCAAATCCGACGATGGTGCCAGTATGATCCTTGAATAACACCAATCATAAATATTGCACCACCCAAAGCAAGGATCCATAATGTAAAGTCTCTTCTAACAGTTAATCCAGATACATTCTTCATATCAATACCAGAAAACGCCATTTTATACTTATTCTCACCCACAGGCTCAATATTTTGCTGAATAGCTACGAAACTAATTTCTCCTTCTGGTTTATCTGGAGCAAACATTTTAAATACAAATGCTGGGTTATTCGGTATTTTTGTTTTCGTGGCAGGTTCCCCTTCATCATTAAAAAAGAAATCAGGGAAATAGCTTGCCAACTCAATTGAATATCCGTTACCTAAGTCATACTTATCTTGCGGATCGTTTAAGTTAATTGTAATTGAACCAAATTCCTGATTCGTCTCTTTGTCTACCATTGTAAAGGACATCGTGCTAAATTCATTTAATTTATAATCAACTTGGTAGACTGCATAATGGTCATGCTTTAATGGCTCATTTACTCGAATTTCGTGAGATTTAACTTCTCTTAACTCTGGTTCCACTCCAGGAATAATTTCATCTGTACGTTCGAATAACGTAACATCTGTTTGATAGTTTTTTACTACCATCGCATTTCCGGCAAGTTCAATCGCTTCATCAAATACTTCTTTTTCCTTGCCCTTCTCGTAAACTTCTACAAGAAATTGTTCACTTTTTAAATAATATTTCCCATCTGTTCCCGGAACACTTGCTGTTTCCCCTTCACGAAGCCAGAGTACTTCATCAATGTACATTCCAGGCACAAAACGGAGCATCGCACCAATAAGAAAAAGAATAAGTCCACAATGGTTTACATATGGGCCCCATCGAGAAAAACGTCCCTTTTCGGCTAAAATATTCCCATTTTCTTCACGGACAGAATAATGTTTCTTCCTTAGTTTCTCCTTAACATTTTCAAAGTCCTTATCGACATTTTCAACAGTGTTTTTACCATATACACGCTGTCTTTTTAGGAAACTTTCATGACGTGTAACACCTTGTTTTTTTAATGCTCTATATAGAGGTACTACGCGGTCTATACTACAAATAATTAAGGAAATACCAAGCATTGCAATTAGAATCATATACCACCATGAACCATAAAGGTTGTGGAAGCCTAACTGGTAATATAATCTTCCAGTGATACCATATTCTTGTTCATAGAAATCAGCTGGATTCATCGCTGGAGGTATGTATAATTCTTGAGGATAAATTGTCCCCAGTGCTGAAGCGACTAGAAGCACAACGATGATCCAAATCCCCACTTTTACAGAGGAAAAGAAGTTCCAAATCTTATCAACTATTGTTTTATTATAGGTTTGAGAGCGCCTTGCACTACCCTCATACCTCATATCAAGCAATGGCTTTTTCTCTTTTTCACCCTGATTTTCTTCTTCGTTTTGGACAGGTTTACCACAAGCCTCACAAAAAATTGTACCATGTGGATTTACATGCCCACATTCGCATTTAACGTTTTCCATAAAAATAACTCCCTATGGCTTAATTTGCTCCATATAATCTCGTACCATCTTACTTGTCATCTCGCCCGTGATTATTTTAACAACTTCTCCATCTTTATCAATTAATAAAGTTGTTGGCAACGGGTCAATTCCATAGGCATTTAACAATTGGTTTCCTTTATCGATTACAACAGGAAATGATAAGTCATACTTTTTAATAAAATTATTAACACTGAATTTCGGCTCACCAACATTGATTGCGATGACTTCAATTCCTTGATCCTTATATTCCTGATAATATGTATCAATATATGGAAATTCACGTTGACACGGCTCACACCATGTCCCCCAGAAGTTTAAGAACACACCTTTTTCCCCTCTATACTCCGACAAATGGTGTTCCTTCCCATTCAAGTCTGTTACGACAAAATCTGGTGCCATATCCCCTACTGCAACCTTTTCCTTACTAGTAAAGAAATTGATATACAATGTATAAACGAGTGCAGCGGCGAGAAGTAATAAAATGACGGTCCGCATAACTAATCGTCGCTTTTTCCTGTCCATTGAAATCTCCCTTTATTTTGTATTTGATTTGATGTGTACTTTCTTTGCCATTATAGCACTTATTAATATAGCAACATTGCATACATTTTGAAGGTTATGTGACAATTGAGAACCATTATCGCCAAGCTAGGATGACTAAATTTCATGAGACTTAAGAGAAAGCTTCTTTTCCGAAAAAATTTCATGTAATTTAGTCACACTTTAGCTTACTAAATAGGGCGAGTAAAAGCTTGTTTGACCTGAACAAACGTATTCTCTACAAACGATTATTTTTCGTACTTGCTAAAGCTCTTAATTGTTTAACCTCATGCGGAAGTAGTTCTCTGAATTCACCAGTACTTAAGCCGTTTAGAGTAAGGAAGCCAAACTTTTCTCTCTTAAGCTTCATAACTTGATGTCCAATCGCCTCAAACATTCTTTTTACCTGTCTGTTTCTTCCTTCATGAATGCTAATTTCGACAATTGAAGTTTGTTTTCGCTTATCCATTGAAATCAGCTTCACTCTAGCAGGAGCCGTCTTCCCATCTTCTAGCTTTATTCCTCTTTCTAATTGACGAAGCTTCTCTTTTGGTGGAATACCCTTAAGTTTCGCCACATACACCTTCTCAATCTCATACTTTGGATGCATTAAAAGATTTGCAAACTCACCGTCATTCGTTAGTAAAAGCAATCCGGACGTATCATAATCCAGTCTTCCAACTGGGTAAATACGTTCCTTTGTTTCTGGGAAAAAGTCAGTTACAACTTTTCTACCCTTATCATCACTTACACTAGATATCACAGAACGTGGTTTATAAAATAAAAAATAAACAGGCTCTTCCCTTTCAAGTGGAATGCCGCTTACCTCAATTTTATCGTTTGAGCCTACTTTAATCCCTAACTCCTTTACAACTTTTCCATTCACCTTAACATGTCCAGCAACAATAAGCTCCTCAGCTTTTCTCCTTGATGCTACACCTGCATGTGCTATTACTTTCTGTAAACGTTCCATCTATGCTCACCCCTTAAACATCTTACTTGTTTCTTTGTATTTTCACAAGATAAAAACATTCTCTAGTATGCCCAACCCAGAACTTTCCTATATAAAAAAGAAACACGTTTTCACGTGTTTTCTACTTAACCAAATATTAAAGTTACGACAATTATACTCGCCACGATGCCAACTAAATCTGCCAAAAGACCGACCTTTAACGCATCGCCCATTTTCTTAATTCCTACGGCTCCGAAATAGACCGTTAAAATATACAAAGTTGTATCTGTACTTCCTTGCATAGTTGAAGCAAGTCTACCAATAAAAGAATCAGGGCCATATGTAGCTATTAAATCTGTCGTCATTCCTAACGCCGCGGTTCCAGATATTGGCCTAATCAGCGCTAAAGGAGCAACTTCTGCAGGAAACCCAACAAATTCAAGCGCTGGGCGAATTAAATTAATGAAAAACTCCATTGCACCTGATGCTCGAAAGATTGAAATGGAAACCAACATCCCAACCAAAAAAGGGATGATGGAAAAGGATATCTTAATACCTTCCTTTCCTCCCTCTACAAAGGTTTCATAGGTTGGAATTCTTTTAAATGTCCCATAAAGAAGGATAAATCCGATAATCGCAGGTATTAACCAAAGTGATATGGAATTGATTACACTCATTTTTCAAAGCCACCCTTCTTCATCCGTCGATAATAAAAATATCGATCTATTAGTATGGCTCCTATGGTCGAACAAATCGTTGCTATGAGGGTTGTTCCTACAATTTCAGTCGGATTTGTAGATTCGTAGGTCATCCTAATCGCAATTACAGTAGTAGGGATAAGCGTTAAACTCGAAGTATTAATCGCTAGAAACGTAATCATTGATCGACTAGCCGAGGTTTTGCCGCCATTAAGTTCTCTTAATTGCTCCATCGCTTTAATACCCATGGGTGTTGCTGCATTTCCGAGTCCAAACATATTGGCAATCATATTTGAGAGGATGTATCCCATAGCTGGATGCTCTACCGGAACTTCCGGGAATAACCGTCTAACCACTGGACGAAATAATTTTGAGAGTTTTTCTAATAAACCAGCCTCTTGTGCAATTCTCATGAGTCCTAACCAAAAAACAAGGACACTAATTAAACCAATACAAATAGTAACAGCTTCTGATGCTCCCTTAAAGATCGCTTCATTTACCTCACTGATGGTTCCATTCACTACGGCAAAGATTATCCCAATAATTGTCATCGCAACCCATATGATATTAACCATCGTCATCTAACCCCTAAAATTACTAGAAAAATACTTTTTAGTGTTTCCCAAAATGTTTCCTTGGACCTTTCGACATTGCCGTTATCAAAATAGATAGGCATCTCCTCAATCGTCTCATCACCAAGGTTCACAGTAATAGTTCCTACTATGTCTGGAACTGCTTCTGGTTTACGCCACTCTTTTTCAGGTTCCAATAAAGAAATGTCGAGCTTAATATTCTTTTTCTCTTCCTCACTTAGAGGGTACATGAAGTCATGATCCACAAATACTTTCCCTTTATAAAAACTATTATCTGTTTGAAGATCGCCTTCTTTGATGACCTTTACTAAATCATACGTTTCAAAAGCTCTGTTAAACATATTCATATGATCATTCCAGTCATCAGAGGCATTTATCGTTACAGCAATTAAATCAATTCCATCCTTTGTTGCAGTTGATACCAAGGTCCGTTTGGCTCGCTTTGTATAGCCTGTTTTTCCGCCTGTGCTATACGGGTAAAGCTTCGTCAGTAACTTATTTTTATTTCTCCAAACACGATCCCATTTTTCAGTTGGGTTAGGGGCACGATGCACTTTTGTCCCGGCAATCTCCCGATATTTTTCGTTCATCATCGCATATCGGGTTAAAATGGCCATGTCATAAGCAGATGAATAGTGATTTTCATGGTCATCCAACCCGTGTGGATTTGCAAACTCTGTGTTTTGCATACCAATTTCGGCAGCTTTTTGGTTCATCATAAAAACAAAGCCTTCCAAACTACCACCCACATGCTCAGCGATAGCAACTGCAGAGTCATTACCAGATCGTAACATCAATCCATAAACTAAATCCTCAAGCTTTATTTGTTCATTAGGCTTTAAATATAAGGAGGAGCCTTCTGTTCGCACAGCTTTATTACTCACCTTAACCATCTCGTTTAGTTTTCCTGATTCAATGGCGATGATAGCCGTCATGATTTTTGTAATACTTGCGATTCTCATTCGTTGATGTGCATTTTTTTCAAACAAAATTCTACCAGACTCTTGCTCTATTAAGATCGCACCTTTTGCACTAACAGAAAGTGCGCTCGTTTTTTGAGGAACTAAGCCTAAGAGAACCATAACAGTGATGATAAGTATAAAAATTCTTCTGCGAATAAATGTCATTCGATCCCCGTCCCTTTTGCTGTTTTGTAAAAGTGTATGCAGAACATGTCCACCTATATGAATAAAATATGTACAAACATCGAAAAGTTCCAAGGCCTGAGTTAAACAGTAAAAGGGACACAAAAAAACTGACCAACACAAGGTCAGCTTAGCAAATATTGAATTAATACTGTTTCCACTGAAGTTTTGATGCTTCCTTAAAACGACGTTCAACTTGATCCCAATTGACGATATTCCACCAATTTTTCACATAATCTGCACGAACATTTTTATACTGAAGATAATAAGCGTGTTCCCAGACATCTAAAACGAGTAAAGGAATCGTATCCCATTGTGTCATGAACTGATGACGTTCTGATTGAAGAATTTCTAAGCGCCCTGCCCTTGGCGACCATACCAGAATCGCCCAACCGACTCCTTCGACCTTATTTGCAGCTTCACTGAAATGTCTCTTAAACACCTCAAAACTTCCAAAATCCCTATTAATCTTCCTAAGCAATTCTCGACCTGGCATTCCTCCACCTTTTGGCTTCATAACTTCCCAAAAAATTGTATGCAAATAGTGACCAGATCCATTAAAAGCAGCTTCTCTTTCCCAATGCTTTAGTAATTCGTAATCACCTGTGTCACGTGCCTTTTCCATCATTTTCTCAGCCTTATTTAAACCGTCAACATAGCTTTTATGGTGGTTATCATGATGCAGTCTCATGATTTCTTTTGATATATATGGCTCGAGTGCATCATAGTCATATGGGAGAGGTGGTAATGTATGCTGCCCAATTCCAATCCTTCTTACTTCTCCGAGCTCTCCATTTTCTTCTGACTGTTCGGCAAATCTTAATCCAGCATTATAAAGTAACTCCACTTCCTCCTGCAATTCAAGCAAGCTCGTCGGTGTTAGATTCTCTTCTATTGAATCTAAGAAAGATGAAAAATTTGATAAATAAGATTGCAGGTCTTCATTCCGTTCATTTTCAAATTGACTTTTCAGCTTCAAAAACCATTGTTTCACTTCTTCTACATACTTTTCAGGGGTGCTCATCTTTATCCTCCCTAGGGTTTAATCGTCACTATCGTATGCGTATAACCCTCTTTTGTGACTATAAAGGAGGATTAAAATGTCTTTTTATGATTCACCTCTTTAATCCTTTCAACATACAGATACATATAGAAATCAAGACAAACGCCTAATCATTATGAAAAAGGCATTCGTTTAACAATATAGGAGGGTATAAGAATTGAACCATTCTTTTCAAGAGCAAGCTTTGTTTGAAACCCAGTTTTGGATGCAAGTTCTAGGTGACCACAGCCGATTTTTACACGATTCATTAGCACCAATCGAAGAAGCAAAAATTGCCAAAACCAAACAATTTAAAAACACATTTGACTATTTATTAGATACTGCACGTCAACCTCTCCAAACAAATCAATTAATAGCTGTCATTAAAGAAGGTAGAAGTGCAGGAGAACAGCTTCGCATGTTAAAATTAGATATTATTAAAGAACAATTAGTTGGAAATGTAAAAATTAGTCTTACTCCTTCTTTTGTCAATCATATGGTCAACGAATTAGATGAATGGCTTCGGGTATCCAGCTTTCTAGTAGAAGGAAAAAGTGTACCACCAACTCATGCGCTTCATCACCACCTCATTTGGCTATTAGATGCTGCAGGACATGCAGGCGGAATTGCTTCAAATGTTGACCGTGTGGAGAAAGCGTTACTCAAAAAAAGCGAGAAATTTGTTAAGGAGTGGGAGGATTTTTATTTAAAAGCAGTGGAAATGGTTGGATTCTTACGTACCAGTCAATATGATTTCCCTGCCCTTACCCGTTTTAACAATGATGTAGAATTAGAGATGAAAATTTTCAAAGGTTTTCTTGAAGAGTTAGAGGAGATGCAATTAAATAAAGAAATCCTAGGAGTCCTTACTCCACTGATGGCAGACCATATGGCAAGAGAAGAATGTTATTACTTAATAAAATTAGCGCAATCCACACAGGAAATCAATCCACCAAATTGTGATCCAACAAAGCCGCGCGTTCAAGAATAATAGAAAACCCCAATTGCTTAAAAGAACTGCAATTGGGGTTCGTTGTTATGGTTGAATAAATTCCAGTGGTGATTTTATTTCATAGCTGTTTTTATGATGGAGATGCGTAAAAATTTCTTTCAATCTCTCAAATTGTACATCTTTAAAATGCTCTTCAAATTGTTTTTGTTCATTGAGATATACCCGTTTACGATGACGGTACCCAGGATTCTTAAGTAAACATACTAATGCTACGAGATCCTTGAAATAAACTTCATTCGAATCAATTTTAAATACCGGGTCTTCAGTAAAAGGTGTAAATGATGTAAATTGTTCATCAAAATAACGTAAATAAAGGACTTGTAATGTTTTTTCTTCTCCATCTTCTACAAATGTGACTTCAGATTGATTAAAGAAATCTTCAAAAGTATTTTTTAACGTTTTCTCAAGCTCAAATCCACTACATTTTTTAATTAACACAATTTCACCTCATCAGCCATCATTTTCCATTTAGATATATCTTCATATTACCATAGTTAACTTATCTAAGGTGAATTAATTTGAATCTTCTATCGTTTCTTGAAATCTTTCAAAAAACAGGTCTGCTTCCTCTTGGACATACTCTTCATCTACTTTTTCAGGAAGTGGAGGTAATTCTTTTAATGTTTTTAAACCGAAATACTCTAAAAACTCCTTCGTTGTGCCATATAAAATAGCCCTTCCTGTCCCTTCAACACGGCCAACTTCTTTGATCAATGCCTTTGCTATTAAGGTTTGAATCGGCCTTTCCGTCTTCACTCCACGGATTTCTTCGACCTCTGCACGCGTAATCGGCTGACGATACGCAATAATTGCTAGTGTCTCTAAGGCAGCCTGTGATAATGAAGAGGATGAAGGTGATTCTACTAGTTTTTTCAGATAAACGGCATGTTCCTTTTTTGTGGTGAGTTGGTAGGTTCCAGCTACTTCAACTAAATTAATACCTCTGTCAGTTTGCTTATAATCATTAATTAGCTCATTTATGATATCTAATGCCGTACTTTCATTAATCTCTAAAACAAGTGCCATTTGTTTTAATGTCAAACCCTCATCACCAGCAGCAAAAAGAAGCCCTTCGATAACGGCTTTCCAATCTATTAATTTCATTACATAAAATCCCTTTCCAAACTCGATATATAAATCTCTGAAAAATTGTTCTGTTGTTCAATTAACACAGCATTCTTTTTCATTAATTCAAGAAGCGCAAGGAATGTGACAACCATATGGTTTTTATCATGGTATGGAAAAAGCTCTGTGAATTTCTTTTTTCCACGATACCCTTTTAATTCATGAATAATCTCTTCCATCCTTTTCTCGATAGGTATTTCTTGTCTTGTGATTCTTGTCGCTAATGGTCTCTGCAATTTTTTACGGCGCATTAGCTTTTGAAAGGCTCCAAGCATGTCATAGATATTGACATCTAATGAATGATCGATTGTAACATCCTTTGTGAATTCACTTAAATCACTTGGAGGTTTCGTAAATAATTGAGACCGTTCTTCTTCTAGGTGTTTTAGGTCATCGGCAGCATTTTTATATTTACGGTATTCAATCAAGCGATTCATTAAGTCTTCTCGTGGGTCTTCTTCAAATTCAAATTCGGAATTTTCGTCAATCAGCTCTTCTTCCTGCTTTGGAAGTAGCATTTTGCTTTTAATCGCTAAAAGCGTAGCAGCCATGACAAGATATTCGCTTGCTATATCTAATTGTAATACTTTCATAGCATGTATATAAATTAAGTATTGTTCAGTAATTTCCGCTACTGGTATATCATAAATATCAATTTCTAATCGATTGATTAAATGTAAAAGAAGGTCTAATGGACCTTCAAAAGAGTCAATTTTTACGCTGTAATGTAATTCCTCGCTCATCTCACCAAAAATACCCTTCATCGCAATTTCATATTGTTAATTTTAACACAATAATTAGTATAGAACATAATTTGCATTCAAGCCATATAAGGTTTTTGGATATTTGCCCCAAAAGTTTTCAAAAAAAATGATGTCGATACGGACAATCGCCCACACATGAAGGACTAAAAGTCATACTATAACTGTGTAACCAAGAAAATTAAGGAGGTATTTTAAATGGGTGACGGATATAACTTCGGAGGCGGATTTGCCTTAATCGTAGTATTGTTTATTCTTTTAATTATTGTTGGTGCAGCTTGGTTCTAAGAAAAACTAAAATTTGACAATAAGGTGTTCGGCATTTTGCTGAACACCTTGTTTATTCCATGTTATGGATATGAAAATTATGATAAACTACATATACATATTGTTAAAGGAGTGTGTTAAGCCACTTGTACCCTCAAGCTTATATTGAATATCTAATCCACTTCCATTGTGACCGCGACTATTTTGAATGCCATGAAATATTAGAGGATCATTGGAAAGAAGACCCTGTTGCAGAAAGAAAGCAATATTGGGTCGGTTTAATTCAAATTGCAGTTTCTCTTTATCATCACCGGCGTGGAAATCATGCAGGTGCCTTACGAATGATGAAAAGTGCATTAACGATATGTAAGGCCCAAAAAACTGCCTTAGCTCAGTTAGGTCTACAAGTTGATAAGTTGATTGAAATATTACAAAAGAAATATCATGATATAGAAATCGGCGAACCCTATGAAAGTATTAACTTACCACTTCATGATCAAATCCTTATAGAAACTTGTGTTTCCCAAGCTTTACAAATTGGGCAACCTTGGGGAGCTCCAAGTGACTTTTCCAATAAAGGATTAATTCACAAACATAAATTACGTGACAGAAGTGATATCATCGCAGAGCGACAAAAACAATTCCTCAAAAAGCAAAAATTAAGGAACGAAAAATAAGAAGGACAGTCTTATGACTGTCCTTCCTCGCATTTTTCATTCTCGGAGAAATCACATTTCTCAAAAAATGCTGCGGTATGTTCATTTGGTCGTAACTCACGTTCTGGAAAATGCTCTTTAAGTGCCTTCACCATTTTTTTCCCAATACCTTGGTATCGATGGGAAGGATTGACACAGATATGTTGAATTTCTACAAGATTCCCGTCATGGATTGTTGTTCCGATAATTCCTACAATATCTTCTTCTTTCCATAAGAATAACTGCTGAGTATCGTCTTCATCATATTGCTTCATCGTTGCTTGCAGGTTCTTTAAGTCCTTTTCAGTCGGCATGAATGAAAGAAGCCCCATTGCGATTTTCTCATAATTCTTTTTATAACGAATTAACATATAAATCCCTCATTATCGAAAAACTTTCCGAGTAGTATATTTTTCAAACATTCTACTACTTTTGGACTAACCTCATTACATTAATTAAGAGTACCATTTTCTATTCTTTTTTTCCATAGTCTTTTTGGAATACCCTTAAATTTAAATTATTACCAAAATCTTATAATTTCATACAAAAACTTATTTATTATTCAAAAGCACGGGATAGATTCGCCATTTCAATTGCAGTAACCGCAGAATCCCATCCTTTATTTCCTGCTTTTGTTCCTGCTCTTTCGATTGCTTGTTCAATTGTATCTGTTGTTAAAACACCAAACATAACAGGTTTTCCAGTCGATAGGGCAGTTGCAGCCAATCCTTTTGCTACTTCGTTACAAACATAATCATAGTGAGAAGTTGAACCTCTAATAACAGTTCCTAACGCAATAACTGCATCATATTTGTTCGATTCAGCCATCTTTTTAGCAATTAACGGAAGTTCAAATGCTCCTGGAACCCAAGCAATTTCAACATCTTCATCTGCAACACCATGTCTTTTAAGTGCATCAAGTGAACCGCTTAGTAGCTTTGCTGTTATAAATTCATTAAAACGCGCAACTACAATCCCTACTCTTAAACCTGTACCAACTAAATGTCCTTCATAAATTTTATTCATTATGATCCTCCTATGTTATAAGTTATTTGTTCTATTTTATTAAAAATGAAGTATATGCCCTACATTTTCAGTTCTTTTTGTTTCATCTAATTGAATTGGAATACGATCTACTATCTCCAAATTATATCCCTCAAGGCCAGCAATTTTTCTTGGGTTATTCGTTAAAAGCTTCATTTTCTTAATGCCTAAGTCTCTAAGGATTTGAGCACCAATCCCATAATCCCTTAATTCTGGTAATCCCCCAAGTTTTTTTGTGATTTCAGCAGAGTCATGCCCTTCTTCTTGGAGTTTATAGGCACGCATTTTATTAATTAAACCAGGGCCTCTACCCTCTTGACGCATATATAAGAGAATTCCCGAGCCCACTTGCTCGATTTGGCGTAATGCAGCATGAAGCTGTGGTCCACATGTGCATTGCTTTGAACCGAATACATCCCCAGCTAAGCATTCTGAATGTACTCTAACTAACATTGGTTCTGTTTCATTAATCTCACCTTTTATAAGTGCAACATGTTCCTTATTATCAATAAGACTAGTATATCCAATCGCTTTAAAATCTCCATATTCTGTTGGTAGGGTTACTTCAATTTCTCTTTTAACCAATTTTTCTTTTTGATTTCGATATCGAATTAAGTCTTCAATCGTAATCATTTTTAAGTTAAATTCATCGGCAAACTTCCGTAAATCAGGAACTCTAGCCATTGTTCCGTCTTCTTTGACAATTTCACAAATCACTCCTGCAGGCTCTGCTCCTGCAAGCGCGGCTAAGTCAACAGCTGCTTCGGTATGACCGGCTCTTCGAAGAACTCCACCTTCTTTAGCAATCAAAGGAAAGACGTGACCAGGTCTTTTGAAGTCGGATGCTTTTGATTCCGGATTAAGTAACTCCATTATTGTTGTGGAACGTTCTATTGCACTAATTCCAGTTGTAGTTGTTTTATGGTCAATACTCACTGTAAAAGCTGTTCCATGTGGATCCGTATTATGCGTCACCATTGGCTCAAGATTTAGTTTTTTCGCAAGAGACTCTGTAATGGGAGTACATACGAGTCCACGTCCATGGGTGATCATAAAATTAATGACCTCTGGGGTTGCTTTATCCGCAATCGCGATAAAATCTCCTTCATTTTCACGATCTTCATCATCGCATACAATGATTACTTTTCCTTGTTTTAGTTCTTCAAGTGCTTCTTCAATTGGATCAAACACTGTAGTCCCCCCTTTATTTTTATTTAAAACCATTTTCTTCTAAAAAACTCGCTGTAATCCTTGATTCAGTTGATTTTTCATTTCCAAAAGACCTTTTCATAAACTGACTGACATATTTGCCAAGCATGTCACACTCGATGTTTACAATGTCTCCTACTCCTTTTTTTCGCAAAATTGTTTCTGTTAGCGTATGGGGTATTAGCGAGAGAGTAAATGTGTTTTTCGTCAGCCCAAAGATCGTTAAACTCGTTCCATCAACTGTTACTGACCCTTTATAAATCATGAACTGGAGAAGTTCTTCAGGGATTTCGATTTCATAATACACCGCATTCCCTTTGGGTTCTTTTCGAACAATTTTTCCGATACCATCCACATGTCCTGAAACGATATGTCCTCCAAAACGCCCATTTGCAGACATTGCTCTTTCGAGGTTGACATCATCATTCCGTTGTAAATCACGTAACGAGGTTGATTTAACCGTTTCTGGCATTACATCGACTGTGAATCCATCTGATGTAAATTCAGTCACCGTTAGACAAACACCATTAACAGAAATACTATCACCCAGATTCACATCATCAAGAATTTTTCTAGCTTTAATGACCATTTCAACCGAATCCTGGGATCCATTTATCGCCTTGATTTTCCCGATTTCTTCCACAATTCCTGTAAACATTTTTTCACCTACAATACCGGTTCGGCTATGATTTTCACATCTTCTCCAAGTTGTTCTACCGATTTAATTGTTAATTGTAATGAATCATCAATTGACTCAATTCCAAAGCCACCAACTGCAGTTGGCGCTTGCTTACCACCAAATAGTTTAGGTGCTAGATACACGATAACCTGGTTAATTGCTTTTTCCTTCAAAAAGCTGCCGTTCACTTCGGCTCCACCTTCCACAAAAATAGAGGAAATACCTTCTTCACCTAACCGTGTTAACATGGTGCTGATAGCTAAATTATCCTCTTGTAATTGAATAATTCGAACGCCTTTTTTTCCGGAGAACTCGTTCATTTTCTCCTGGTTAACTTGATTAGAAACAATAATCCATGTCTCAGCTTTACCGTCATTTACAATTTGCGAATCCAATGGTGTACGTAATTTTGAATCCAAGATAACACGAATAGGATTTTTCCCTGTACCATTTGGAAGTCTTGTTGTTAGGCTTGGGTTGTCCATAAGTACCGTGTTTACACCAACAAGAATGGCGTCATGTATACTACGATATAAATGAACGTCTTGTCTTGCAGCCTCACCTGTTATCCATTTGCTCTCACCAGTAACGGTCGCTATTTTACCATCAAGAGTGGTAGCCGATTTTAGGGTTACGAAGGGTCGTTTTTTATCTAAATAGTGAAAAAAGACTGCGTTTAATGCATCAGCTTGTTCCTTACAAACCCCAACCTCTACTTCAATCCCTGCTTCTTTTAATTTGGCAATGCCTTTTCCAGCAACGAGTGGATTGGGGTCAGTGGTTGCAACTACAACTCTTTTTACTTTACTTGTTATTAACAAATCCGCACAAGGTGGGGTTTTTCCATGGTGACTGCATGGCTCCAACGTGACATAGGCTGTCGCATTTTGTGCCTTATCTCCTGCCATCCTAACGGCATGCACCTCTGCATGAGGTTCTCCCGATTTCAGATGTGCTCCGATTCCAACAACACGTCCGTCATTTACAATAACTGCACCCACAACAGGGTTTGGAGTTGTTTGACCGACCCCTGCTTTTGCAACATTTATCGCTAAATTCATATAATCCTGATCTCTCATTTTTACTACGCTCCTTTCTTTTATCTTTTACTTATTAGGGAGTTTCTATCTTAGTTACTAAAATAAAAAAGACCTCGGAAAACAATCCGGGGTCTGTAGATGTAATCAAGTAACACAATATGTATTTTCGCCCAACACAAATAAGGGTATATTGAGCAAATTTTTTCACATACCTGTACGTACCTAACATCCTTCTCCCATCCAGACTTTAACTGTCGGCCTTGGATTCTCACCAAGTCCACCATTTTAAATAAAAAACCAAAACATTGTGTTTTTATGGCAAAAGTGCCTACCTACATAATATGTGGCATTAAAATGGGTCACGGGCTTAGAACAAAATGTTCATCACCGTCGGTAAGGAATTTCACCTAACCCCGAAGGAAATATTTAATTATAATTATAGCGATTTAAAACAGTATAACATAAAGTATTCTTATTTTGTCGAATTTTACACTTCTACATACAAATTAGACAATAAACAACCAATAAATGACTCCCCATACCAAAGATAATAATAGCAGAACAAAAAATACTGTCCATTTTCCTTTTCCCATCTAGTTTCACCTCAAGAATTATTATAGGACAATAAAAGAAAAAGACACAACAAGAATCACCTGTTGTGTCATAAAATCTACTATTATTCTTCCCAAACTTTAACTTCTTTCATAACATCGCCTTGTTTAATGCGGTAAACAGACTCTAATCCTTCAATCACCTGACCGAATACAGTATGTACTCCATCTAAATGCGGTTGTGGCTCATGTACGATGAAAAATTGGCTTCCACCAGTGTCTTTTCCAGCGTGCGCCATTGATAACGCTCCAGCCACATGCTTATGTGGATTTCCTTCCGTTTCACACTTTATAGAATAACCTGGTCCACCAGTTCCGTTTCCACGTGGGCAACCACCTTGTGCAACGAAGCCTGGGATTACACGGTGAAATGTAAGTCCATTATAGAAACCTTCATTAGCAAGTTTTTCAAAATTTGCTACAGTACCAGGTGCTTCATTTGAATATAACTCAATTACGATTTTTTCTCCATTTTCGAATTCAATGCTTGCTTTTTTCATTTGAAACCTCCGCTCATTTTCTTTAGTCCATATGTATTGAACGAGTTCATTTTACTACAAATGGTTGTAATAATCCAATACGAAAGGGGGAGTTTTTCCTAAATACAGTCAAAAAGATGTTTCTTGTAAAGAATAATGTATAATATGTACGATGGATACCTTGTTTTTCGAAAAATAAAGGAGGAAACTAGTTTGAAAAATAAACTTATACTCTCATTTTTACTTGTATTTTCACTCACTTTTCCATCACTAAGCTTCGCAGACGCAACACCTGGAGATGTGATTATTACACTTGGTCAAGACCTAACAGAAACTCAAAAAGAAACGATTTTAAACGAAATGAACGCACCTGAGAATCCACAAATTGTGGTTGTTACAAACGAAGAAGAGCACCAATACCTTGGCCAATACATTCCAAAGGCTAGAATTGGAAACAAGGCCTTATCCTCTGCTTCAATCACCATTGGAGAAAAAGGATCAGGATTAGATGTAACCATAACGGAACATATCACCTTAATTACTGAGGAAATGTATGCAAATGCTTTAATTACAGCTGGTGTAAAGGATGCAAAAATTTTTGTTACCGGACCTGGTAATGTTTCTGGAACCGCTGCACTAACTGGTATTATTAAAGCCTATGAAGTATCTTCAGATAAAGCTATTCCTGAAGAAGTGAAGCAGATTGCAAATGAAGAGATGGTAGAAACAACAAAATTAAGTGAAAAAATTGGGGCCGAAGATGCTGCGGCATTAATGGCAAAAATAAAAGATGAAATTGCAAAAAATGCTCCCAAAAATGATGAGGAACTTAGGACTATTATCGTTAATGCTGCCAATGACTTAGGAATCACACTAACTGATGCTGACATAACTAGACTAATGGAGCTGTTCAATAAGTTATTGGAACTCAATATTGACTGGAATCAAGTTGGAGAACAACTAAATCTAGCCAAGGAAAAGTTAACAAATTTCCTTGAGTCTGAAGAAGGGCAAAGTTTTCTTGATAAACTGAAAGAATTCTTTGTCAACCTAATAGATGCTATTAAAGGTCTGTTTAAATAATTGGCTCTATAATAAAAACCCACGAATAATCGTGGGTTTTTTGCACTCTATTTATTCAACTACTTTTGATTTTAATGGAATGTCTAATCTTACAAGATCCTCATAGCTTTCACGTTGAACCACTAACTGTGCTTCTCCATTCTCTACAAACACAACTGCAGGTCTTGGAATACGGTTATAATTATTAGCCATAGCGTATCCGTATGCACCAGTACAGAACACCGCTAACATATCATCTGAACTTGCTTTTGGTAATGGTAAATCCCAAATTAGCATATCCCCAGACTCACAGCATTTTCCAGCAATTGATACAGTTTCCTCTACCGGATCCTGTACACGATTAGCTAAAACAGCCTCATATTTTGCCTGATATAATGCGGGTCTAATATTATCTGTCATGCCTCCGTCAACAGCAAGGTATTGTCGGATATTTGGAACTTCTTTTCGAGAGCCTACAGAATAGATGGTTGTCCCTGCGTCCCCTACAATTGATCTACCTGGCTCAATCCAAATTTCTGGTATATCAATGGAAAGGTCATCTGCATGTTTCTTAACTTCTCCAATGATTGCTTCTACATACTGTGAAGGTGGTAGTGGTTTGTCTTCTTCAGTGTAGCGAATACCAAAGCCGCCGCCTAAATTTAATACTTTAGGTGTAAAACCGAAACGATCTTTCCATTCCTTGAGTTTACCAAACATTTTGCCTGCAGCAACTAAGAACCCTGTTGTCTCGAAAATCTGTGAACCAATATGAGAATGAATTCCCAATAAGTTTATAGATTCTGACTGAAGAGCCAACTCAACAGCTTTGTCTGCCTGTCCATTTTCTAGTCCAAATCCAAATTTTGAATCATCTTGACCAGTAGTAATATAATCATGGGTGTGTGCTTCCACTCCAGGCGTTACACGTAATAAAATCTTTACCGTTGTTTTATTTTCGATACAAACCTGTTCTAATAATGAAAGTTCATAATAGTTGTCAACAACAATACAACCAATCTTATTTTTTATCGCCATATCTATTTCTTCATAGCTTTTATTATTCCCGTGGAAGTGGATTCTTTCTACTGGGAATCCTGCTTGTAACGCAGTAAATAATTCTCCGCCAGAAACGACATCTAGGGAAAGCCCTTCTTCTTCAGCTAGCTGAAACATTGCGATTGTTGAAAAGGCTTTACTTGCATACGCAACCTGTGCCGGAATACCCAATTGGTTGAATGTTTCAAAAAAACCTCTTGCACGTTCTCTGATAAGTGCCACGTCATACACATATAAAGGTGTTCCGTATTGTTTTGCTAATTCTACTGTATCGACCCCACCAATTTCTAAGTGGTTTTTATCATTTACCTTGCTTGTTCCGTGTAGATACATCTAATTCCCCTCTTTTCTGTAAAGTACTCATCAGAGCCATTTTCGTTAAGCACACTTTCGTGCCACACCATCATTAAAGAAGAAAAGACAGCTGATATAGTCATCAGCTGTCTATCCTTCTTTAACGCTGTGCTATATGAAAAATAGATTAACACAACGTAAACTATGGTGCAACTATTGTTTGAAAGGTTTTTGAGGATGTACAATACTTGGTCTTAGTTTAGCCCCAGGAACCGATGTTCGAATGAAGATTTGTAATAAAGCTTTCGCATTAAATGGCAAAAATGGCCATAAATAAGGTGTGTTAAGAGAACGAATATTAGCTAGGAACAAGACATAGATTGTACAACCTATGACAAAACCAGGTGTTTTAAAAATGGCCACGAGTATCAATAGGAACAATCTTGCTATCTTATTTGCAGCACTTAATTCATAGCTTGGTGTTGCAAATGTTCCAATTGCAGCAATCGCTACATATAGAATTACCTCTGGAACAAACAAGCCAACATCAATTGCAATTTGGCCAATTAATGCTGCTGCAATTAAACCCATTGCTGTTGATAATGGGGTTGGCGTATGTATGGCCGCCATTCTTAAGAATTCAATTCCCATATCAGCGAGAAATATTTGAACAACAATCGGTATATTTGATTTCTCATTTGGACCAATATAATCAATGGCTTTCGGAATCATGTCAGGTTCTAAAACTAATAAAAACCAAAGCGGTAAAAGAAAGATTGATGCTAAAATTCCAATAAATCTTGTCCACCTTAACAATGTACCAACGGCGGGTGCTTGGCGATATTCCTCAGCATGCTGCACATGATGAAACATTGTAGTTGGAGTAATAATGACACTTGGAGATGTGTCAACCATAATCACAACATGTCCTTCAAGTAAGTGAGTTGCCGCTACATCTGGACGTTCCGTATATCGAACTAATGGATATGGATTAAACCCTTGGTTTACGATGAATTCTTCAATCGTTTTATCTGCCATTGTTAATCCATCGACGTTAATGCTCTTTAGTTCTTTTCGAATAATCTCCACTAAATTTGGGTCAGCTACATCTTTAATATAAGAGATACATATATCCGTTTTCGATCTTTCTCCAACTTGCATAATTTCATGGCGAAGTCTTTCATCTCTTATCCTTCTTCTCGTTAAAGCACAATTGACAATAATGTTTTCCACATAGCCATCCCGTGAACCGCGAATTACTTTTTCAGTATCGGGCTCCTGTGGTGTTCTTCCTGGGTAGCTTCTCACATCTACGGCTAATCCTGAGTCTTCTCCTTCGACTAAAATTAGGATGAGCCCTGAAAGTAATTGATCTACTCCCTCATCTAAATTCTTAATTGTACTTACCTGTTGATGTACAAGCCGGTTTTCAATTACTTGGAATGCCTGATTTACGTTCGTTTCTTTATCATTAACATTGACTAGTTCCTTTAAAAGTTGAACAATAAAATTGGTATCGCAAAGTCCATTTAGATAATAGAGATGAACATCTTTCTTTAAAATTTTTATCTTTCTAACTCCGATATCAAAGCTTCCCGTACCCATACCTATATGTGTTTTAAAAAAGTTATCATTTTTTACAATATCAGGAGAGATTGGAGTATTAGTTGTTTGTGTTTCCTTTCCGATCGTAACCACTCCTTTCGAGTATTAGATCCACTGCTTTTCTTGTAATAGGGGCACCCATTTTAATATCATCCTTACGTGCCATTTTGCCAATATCTCCAATACCCACAATTATTGGAACATCCAGTTGGTCTAAACAATAAACGGTATCTCCGTTTAGTCGACCAATGTCAAATTCCGTTAGCCCACTCTTGTCAACACCGTATTCCGTTAGATTGCCGTCCCGGTCAATACTAATATCAACTTTTGCCCATTCTGTTTGATGAGTTTTCGATGCCACTGCAATAATGCCTAACACTTCAATTTTCGGATGCGTTGCGACATACTTTAATGCCTGCTCGCCAGCCCCTTCACCTAAATAACCACTATCATCAAACATCACGAAAACAGGGTCATGGGAGGATTGAAGGATGTATTCCACCATTTCATTTCCCGTTAAGGTGGTTGGGTTTCCTTGTGATTTAGAAATACACCGTCCTCCCACTTCTTTTGCAATATATTCTAAAGTTTTTTGTGCATATTCGTCACCATCTGTTACTAGAATAACTCTTCTTCTAGTTTCATCCATATATGCTATCCTTTCGCTCTGAAGATCAGTGCAACTAAGAAAGAGAACAATATTGCTGAGGATATACCAGCAGACGTCAATTCAAAAATTCCCATGGCGATTCCAATAAAACCATGCTCTTCTGCACTTTGCATAGCACCATGTAAAAGGGAATGACCAAAGCTAGTAATTGGAACAGTTGCACCAGCCCCTGCAAATCTGATTAGATTGTCGTATAAATCAAATCCATCTAAAATTGACCCAAGTACGACAAAAATACTCATTACATGAGCAGGTGTTAATTTTGCAAAATCAAGTAAGAGTTGTCCAACAATACATATTGCTCCACCGACTAAAAATGCGTATAAATATTCCATTCTTACTCACCACCCTGTACTCGTTCCAAAACAACACCATGTGCGATTGTAGGAATCGTTTCTTTTTGCTGTATCATGGTTGGGCTAAGGAGTGCACCCGTTGCGACAACGAAAACTTTATTTAAATTTCCGCTAATTATTTCTTTCACAATATGTCCATAGGTTACAATTGCTGAACAAGCACAACCACTTCCACCCGCAAAAACTTCTTGGTCTGATTGATACAACATAAGCCCACAATCATTATATTTATTGCCTAAATCATAGCCTTCTTCTTTTACCATTTCCTTCAAAATAGGGCTTCCTACCCCTGATAAGTCACCTGTGACAATCAAATCATATTCATCTTGAGTGATATTTAAATCCTTAAAATGTCGAGTGATGGTATCTGCAGCAGCTGGTGCCATTGCAGAACCCATATCAAATGGATTTGTTATTCCTAAATCCATGACTCTTCCAATCGTTGCTGATGTAATACGGATCGGACCTTTCTCTTTACTTACAAGAGCAGTTCCCCCACCGGTAGCTGTAAATGTTGCAGAATCAGGCTTTTGTCCACCATATTCGGTTGGATATCGGAATTGCCTTTCTGCTGTTGCATTATGACTGCTAGTAGATGCTAGTATACGGTTCGCAAAACCACCATCAACTAATGCAGATCCAACAGCCAATGTTTCCATAGAAGTTGAACAAGCACCAAACATACAAATTAGAGGGATTTGGTGGTGTCTCGCTGTATAGTTCGTCGTCACGTTTTGATTTAACAAATCACCTGCTAAAAAGAAATCTATATCATCATTCGTTAAGTTCACTTTTTGCAGACAAGAATCAACAGATTCAACCATTAGTCTTCTTTCAGCTAATTCCCAGGAATCTTCACCACAATGCAAATCATCATACTTTATATCGAAACTAGTGCCTAAAGGACCTTGACCTTCTTTTGGTCCCACCGCCGTACCCGTTGAATTTAAATAGATTTGATTTTGATATACCCATGTTTGTTTTCCAACTAGCCTCATTAAAGTCCACTCCTAGCAATCATCAAGAAATTGTGAGTTTAAAGAAGTATCGAATGATCCCCACAATATACGCAGAAACTGCTCCAAATACGATAACACTTCCTGCTAGCTTAAACATATTTGTAGCGATCCCTAATACGATACCTTCACTTTTATATTCCATTGCGGCACTTGTCATTGAATTGGCAAATCCTGTAACAGGGACTGCAGACCCCGCTCCTGCAAACTGACCAAGTTTATCGTATAGACCTAAACCTGTTAGCAAGGAAGAAATTAAAATAAGGGTTGCTACAGTTGGATTTCCAACATCTTTTTCTGAAAAATGAAAGACTGTCATATAGAAATTTTGGATTCCTTGTCCGACACAGCATATCGCTCCACCTACAAGAAATGCTTTAACACAATTAATAAAATATCGTGGCTTTGGCTGGTACTTCTTAATACTATTTTTATAATCGTCTTTAATCTTTTTCTTAGTAGCCACTTTATGTTCACTCCTCGCGTGCAAAATTAAGAATATGTTATTTTACATAGTAAATCCATTGGAACAAGGACCCTACAATTTTTCCGAAAACAATCGCCATGACCAATATTACGATTTTATTTTCAATTCCAATTCTCTTAGCTAATATCGGAAAAACATTCAGTACCTCAGTAAGAGCAGCAGCCAACATTCCAACGAAGATCCCACTCGCTAATCCCACTGGAAGTACTACTAAATCCCATAAATTAAAGATTTGTTTATTCAGAGTAAACCAGCTACCAAATACAGCACCGAGCACTACACCCCATTCATAAAAACGAATGAATTTCATCGTCTTCGTTAATTGTGTAAGCCTTGGGATGATCCCTAATACTGCCAGAAAGGCAACAAAACCGCCACCAACCGCTAGTCCACTTCCTAATCCTAGAAAAATAATAAGAAGGACCTTAATTGTCATCGATGTGTTTCATGCTTTCTTTATTTTCTGTAATAATGAGATAATTATCTAAATCCTGTTGGTAATTAAACATTTCTACTTCAAGTGGACTTGGTTCTTCGTTAAGACGTTTGCGGAAGAAGTGATTAAAAAATAAAATCATCCCTAGACCTAAACCTATTGAATACGGAATTTGGAAAAGCAATGGTTTTAGAACCTCATCACCAGTAATCATCGTATAGATGCGAATATGAACCTCCCTCATTGATACATCTTCATGGAAATTCATCATGGTAAGTGCAGCTCCTACAAATAATAAAAACCAAACTGCCACAAATAGTGCAGGTGTAAACCTTCTTTTCTTTATGGCAATTTCAATGATTGTTTGGGCAGGTCCTACAGTCTGAACGTCAATTTGAGGAAATTGTCTTCTGATTTGATCGATTACCTTCATTACATCAATGACAACAATGTTTTTGTCTTTTTTACTTACTTGATGAATGATGATATTTTTAATTTCCTGTGCAACCTTTTCTTCCGCACTAATCTGTACGATTTGTCCTATTTTTATTGTGGCATTGGGTTGTACTAGTACGCGATGGCGCATTCGGAGATAAATTGATTTTTCCATCACTTTCACACCCTACACATTGTTTTCCTTATATAAGTAGTATGTTAAATCTTTATTTTCTAATGCGATTAGACAGCAAACTCCAAGAATTACCACGGCTTTATTAAATGAGCAAAAACAAAAAACCGAATGGATCAAACGTCCATTCGGTCTTTCATTTGCTGCAATATTTTTTTCTCTAGCCGCGATACTTGAACTTGGGATATACCTAGCCTAGTTGCGACTTCAGATTGGGTTTGATCCTTGTAATAGCGAAGAAAAACGATTAGTCTCTCACGCTCGTCTAACTCGCGAATTGCTTCTTTTAAAGCAATTTTATCAAACCATTTTGTTTCATTATTATCCGCTATTTGATCAAGTAAAGTAATCGGATCACCATCATTTTCATATACCGTTTCATGAATCGATGAAGGTGCTCGACTTGCCTCTTGTGCTAAAACAACATCCTCGGGAGTAATTTCCAAGTATTCAGCAATCTCTGCAATCGTAGGAACCCTACCAAACTGCTTTGACAATTCATCCTTGGCTTTTCGGATTTTATTTCCGGTCTCCTTTAAGGAACGACTTACTTTTACCGTTCCATCATCTCGTATAAAACGTTGAATTTCACCGATAATCATTGGTACAGCGTAGGTTGAAAATTTCACGTCATATGATAAATCAAATTTATCAACTGACTTCAAAAGTCCAATGCAGCCTATTTGAAACAAATCATCTGGTTCATAGCCTCGATTTAAAAACCTTTGTACAACAGACCAAACTAACCTCATATTCTTTTGGACGATTAAATCACGCGCTTCTTGTCGTCCTTCTTGACTGAGTTTGATTAAATTCTTAACTTCATTATCTTTTAAATACGTTTCACTTTTGGTGTTCTTGACCTCCACATCCATTGGCAAGTCTCCTTAATTGCATAACGCTTTACTCTTTGATAAATGCTTTGTTAGCCGTAAAGTTGTACCTCTAGCTGTACCTGTTTCCACATCAAACTCATCCATGAAATTTTCCATGATTGTAAAGCCCATACCCGAGCGTTCAAGTTCCGGCTTTGTTGTAAACAATGGCTGCCTTGCTTCATCGAGATTATTAATTCCAATTCCTTCATCTCTAATGGTGATATATACAGTACTGTCTTCAATTGTGCATGAAATATAAACAATCCCGCTTGGGTCACTTTCATATCCATGAATAATTGAGTTTGTTACGGCCTCAGACACAACTGTCTTAATTTCTGTAAGTTCGTCTAAGGTTGGATCGAGTTGTGTAATAAATGCTGCTACTGCAACACGAGCAAATGATTCGTTTTGGCTTAGTGCAGAAAACTGAAGGTGCATTTCGTTTTTCATTACGCCACCCCCAATGACTGTAGCGCGAACGACTCACTACGCTCTAGTCGAATGATTTTGAAAAGGCCTGACATTTCAAATAAACGTTCGACCTGCGGAGAAATTGAACAAACAACCATTTCTCCTCCTAAATTTTTGATTTGTTTGTATCTTCCTAAAATGACACCTAATCCTGAGCTATCCATAAAACTAAGCTTTTCAAGATTCAATAAGATGTGATTAATTTGATTACTTTCAATCGTATCTGTTACCTTTAACCTCAATTCTTCAGCTGTATGATGGTCTAGCTCACCTGTAAGCCGAATACATAACACATTGTGTTTTACCTCAAGTTCAATACCAAGACTCACTTTACAATGCCTCCTTAAAATCGTATAGTGAGTCTTTTCGCTATTTACATGGTAGAATCCTTCTAGATGACAAAACTAGTGTTCATTCGGCAAAAAAATCAGAAATGCGCAAGTGCCTTGAACAGCCCCGACAAGCACAAGACGAGCTGGCTAGAAGGTTGTTCTTTAACCTTCTTGACAGATTGGCTTGTGACCTCGAGGGGCTAGGCGCTGGAGCTAGACACCAAGAACTATATTGAAAATTCTTAAGGAGTTTTATTAAACGATCCCATCGTGCGCTTAAATAATTTCCACCAACTAGCAGAATCAATATCTTTGTCAGCAACAAGTGGGCTTTCACTTAGTACTTTTCCATCTTTTTTAATAACCAGTTTTCCTATTTCGTCACCTTTTTTAATAGGCGCATTCAGCTTTTCAGCTACAACCACTTCTTTTTGTACATCATCAACTTTTTCACCTTTTTTCGTTAAAAGGGAAATTGGTTCTGATGTAACAAGCTTTATCTTCTTTTCACTACCCTTACTTACCTTTGCTTCAGCAACTTCCTGATTGCGCTCATATAAAGGGTGTGTCTTGTACTGACTAAAGCCATAGTCAAGCATTTTTGATACTTGAGCATTACGATCCTTTGGTGTTGGAGCTCCAAAGATAACAGAGATTAGACGCATATCTTCCTTTTCAGCAGTAGCTGTTAAGCAATATTTTGCCTCTGTTGTAAAGCCAGTTTTTAAACCATCCACACCTGGATAAAATCGTACAAGGCGATTGGTATTAACAAGCCAAAACTTATTTTCAGTGTTTTGACGTAAATAATCCTCGTATTGACCCGTGAATTTAGTAATATCCTCGTATTTTAGCAATTCCTTTGCCATGATTGCCATGTCGTGGGCTGAGCTATAATGATTTTCCGCAGGAAGGCCAGTTGGATTTTGAAATAATGTATTTTTAAGGCCTAATTCCTCCACCTTATTATTCATCATTTCAACGAAAGCTTCTTCTGAACCAGCTATTTTTTCTGCCATGGCTACTGATGCATCATTTCCCGAACCGATTGCAATTCCTTTTAGCATTTCTTCAACCGTCATTTCTTCGCCTGGCTCAAGGAATATTTGTGATCCACCCATGGATGCGGCGTGTTCACTTGTTCTAACTTTCTCAGAATAGGTGATACTACCTTTATCTAAGGCTTCCATGATTAACAGCATTGTCATGATTTTTGTCATACTTGCAGGGGAAAGCTTTTCATCACTATTTTTCTCGTAAAGAACCTTTCCTGTATCACGTTCAATAAGAATTGCAGATTTTGCATTATTCGCTAAATCAACAGTTGATTCCTGTGCGGAAGCGAAAGGGCTAAAAGTAAAAATTATCAGTGTTGAAATTAACAGACTAAAAAATACGCGTTTCATCTCCAAACCCTCCATTCTTTATACCTTCCCATTTTTTCCAAGAAATTAAAAAATATACAAAAAATAAAAAAACCGAGGATTTTATCCTCGGCATGCATGTGAATTCATGAAATTTTATCAATGATTAATGTTGGTGCTGTTACTGGTTCTCGTGAGATCATGATACTTTCTGAGAGTTTCTTTTTAATCTCATTAATATTTTCAAAATTACTATGAATGGTTACCAAGCTTTCCCCTTTTGAAACTTTGTCGCCAATTTTCTTTCGGAGTACAAGCCCAACAGCCAAATCAATAGATGATTCCTTTGTTGCTCTTCCCGCACCTAAAAGCATCGCGGCAGTCCCGATGGAATCTGCAATAATCTCTGAAACATAGCCTTCTGATTCAGCTTCAAATTCAAATTTGTATGTTGCTTTTGGAAGTTTATCCGGTGAATCTACGACAGATGGATCTCCACCTTGTGAAGATAAAAAAGTTTTAAAGGATTCTAGTGCTTTACCATTTTTAATGGATTCCTCAAGCAAGCCTCTAGCTTCTTCAAGAGAGTTCGCTTTTTTTGCAAGTAACACCATTTGACTTCCTAAAACGAGGCAAAGCTCTTGTAAATCATCAGGACCTTCCCCTTTTAGCGTATCAATCGCCTCTTTAACCTCCAGTGCATTACCAATCGCAAACCCAAGCGGTTGGCTCATATCTGAAATAATCGCCATCGTATTCCTGCCTACATTATTCCCGATATCAACCATTGTTTTTGCTAATTCCTTTGCATCATCTAAATCCTTCATAAATGCACCTGCTCCTGTTTTCACATCTAAAACAATAGCATCTGCTCCCGCTGCAATTTTCTTACTCATGATTGAGCTCGCAATCAAAGGAATGCTGTTTACAGTGGCTGTAACATCCCTTAACGCATATAATTTTTTATCTGCAGGTGTTAAATTTCCACTTTGACCGATGACAGCTACCTTATTTTGATTGACAAGACGAATAAATTCATCATTATTAATTTCTACATGAAAGCCTGAAACTGATTCTAGTTTATCGATCGTTCCACCAGTATGTCCTAACCCTCTACCTGACATTTTTGCAACTGGTACCCCCACAGACGCAACGAGTGGAGCAAGCACCAACGTGGTCGTATCACCTACACCACCCGTGCTATGCTTATCAACTTTGATCCCTTCAATACCTGAAAGGTCAATCGTATCACCAGACTGAACCATTGCCATTGTAAAATCCGCTTGTTCCTGCTTTGTCATTCCCTTAAAAAAAACAGCCATCGTAAAAGCACTCATTTGATAATCAGGGATTTCACCATTTGTATATCCGGCAACAACAAATGAAATTTCTTCTGATGTTAATTCCTTACCATCACGTTTTTTTTCGATTAAATCCACCATTCTCATTGTTTTCACCTTTTTCTATTCTCTTCTTTAGTGGTTTGACCTAGATTTTTTTAACAATCTGTTTAACTAGTGATAAAAAGTCAGTTTTTACTTTTTCCGTTGTTTCAATTACTTCATCATGGGTTAGGGGCTGATCTAAAATACCTGCTGCCATATTTGAAATACAGGAAATTCCTAGTACCTTTAAATTTGCATGACGTGCAACAATCACCTCGGGAACTGTTGACATTCCAACTGCATCGCCCCCAAGTGTACGAAGCATTTTAATTTCTGCAGGTGTTTCATAAGATGGTCCCGTCATCCCAACATAGACGCCTTCCTTGATTGAAATATTCAATTCATTCGCTACTTCTTTAGTAATTGTTCTGAGTTCCTTTGTATATGCTTCTGACATATCCGGAAATCTTGCTCCAAATCTTGAATCGTTTGGTCCAATTAATGGGTTTTGACCGAAATTCAAATGATCTGAAATAATCATTAAATCACCAGGTTGAAACGATTCATTCACTCCACCCGCAGCATTCGTAACAACTAGAGTTGTGACACCTAGCTCTTTCATAACGCGAACAGGGAATGTGACTTTATCTAGACTATAACCTTCGTAAAAGTGAAAACGTCCCTGCATTGCAACAACTGATTTTCCTTGTAATGTACCAAATACGAGTTGACCAGCATGACCCTCAACAGTAGACACTGGAAACTCAGGAATTTGGTCATAAGGCACTTTTATTGGATTTTCAATTTCATCCGCCAAAACACCAAGTCCTGAACCTAGTATTAACCCAATTTCAGGTGTAGTAGGGCTTTTCTCTTTTAAAAATTGTACTGATTTTTCAATAACATTCTTATCCATTCTAATTTCCTCCATTAATTTCTGCTAGAAAGCTTTTTCCGTGTTTAGGTGGTGTTACATTAAAATTATCTGCTACTGTTGCACCAACATCCGCAAACGTTGAACGTAATGGTAATTCCTTTCCGCCATTCATTTTTTTGGTGTACACCAATAATGGAACATATTCTCGTGTATGATCTGTTCCAGAATGGACCGGGTCGTTTCCATGGTCTGCTGTGATAATCAATAAATCGTCATCCGTAAGATTTTCAAATACTTCAGGTAAACGAGCATCATACTCCTCTAAAGCCTTTCCATAGCCTACAGGATCCCTGCGATGTCCAAACAATGCATCAAAATCAACCAAATTTAAGAAGCTTAAGCCTGTAAAATCCATATCAAGTGTTTCGACTAATTTATCAATTCCATCCATATTTGACTTTGTTCGCAGTGACTGAGTAACGCCTTCTCCATCATAAATATCTGATATTTTACCGATTGCAATTACATCAAGCCCACTATCACTTAACTCATTCATTACAGTTCGTTCAAATGGCTTTAAGGCATAATCATGACGGTTTGATGTTCTCGTGAAATTACCAGGTTCCCCAACGAATGGACGAGCAATAATACGTCCTACCATATATTTTTCATCCAGGGTTAATTCACGTGCAATTTCACAAATTTTATAAAGCTCATCTATAGGTACAATTTCCTCATGCGCGGCAATTTGTAAAACTGAATCCGCGGAAGTATAGATAATTAATTTCCCCGTCTTCATATGATCTTCACCAAGCTCATCAAGAATTTCGGTACCTGATGCTGGTTTATTCCCTAATATTCCTCGTCCAGTACGTTTTTCAATTTCATCTAATAATTCTTTCGGAAAACCATCAGGGAAAACTTTAAATGGTGTTTCGATATGTAGACCCATGATTTCCCAATGTCCAGTCATTGTATCTTTTCCATTTGATGCCTCTTGCATTTTCGTATAGTAAGCAAGTGGCTCGTCTTGTACAGGTATTCCCTTTATTTCTCTGATATTACTTAGGCCAAGCTTCGCCATGTTCGGCATATGTAAACCATCCATTTTTTCCGCAATATGTCCTAATGTATCTGAACCTTCATCACCAAATTTTTTTGCATCAGGCGCTTCTCCAATTCCAACAGAGTCCATGACAATTAGAAAAATTCGCTTATATGTATAACCAGACATGTAAATCCCTCCCGAATATATTCTATACTTATGCTGTATTTTTCCCTTCTAGCTTCAAGTTACTCATTATTTCATACATATACAGTAGTCAGAAGTCTGACATCTCAAAGTATACGTGTGAGAGTATGTATTTTCAAGTAGATTATGAGTGTAATAGTCAATTGATAACATTATTATAACAAAAAAAGCTAGACGATTTGTCTAGCAATCTACTAAGCACGTGGATGATACGTTTTATAAACATCTTTAAGACGCGTCTTTGTAACATGTGTATATATTTGCGTGGTTGAAATATCTGCATGTCCGAGCATTTCTTGCACGGCTCGTAGGTCTGCACCATTTTCCAAAAGATGAGTCGCAAATGAGTGACGAAGGGTATGTGGTGTAAGTTCTTTTTCAATTTGAGCCTCTTTAGCAATTTTCTTTAAATTTTTCCAGAAGCCTTGTCTTGTCAAGCGATTACCATGATGATTCACAAAAAAAGCGTCTATTTTTTTTCGTTTCACTAGTTGAGCGCGACCATTATCTAAATAAGCTTGTAATGCCTTTGTTGCAACACTTCCAAGTGGGACAATTCGCTCCTTATTCCCTTTTCCAAGACATCTAATGAAACCCATCGATAAGTGGATATCGGCTAAATTTAAGTTTATGAGTTCGCTAACCCGAAGGCCTGTCGCATATAAGAGCTCAAGCATTGCCTTATCGCGGATTCCAAGTGGGTTGTCCAATTTAGGTGCATCTAACAATGCCTCTACTTCAGAAATGTTTAATACCTTGGGCAATTTACGTTCTGCTTGCGGCGTTTCAATCTGTTCAGTAGGATCATGGTCAGTTAATTTATCACGAAACAAAAACTTATGAAATGACCGTATCGACGCAATATGTCTAGCCAATGTTCTTGATGAATTCCCTTGTTCCTTTAAATGCTTCAAAAAATGAATAACGTGAAGACGATTTACATCATTAAAGGCAGTAATATTTTCAACCTTGGTAACATACTGATAATACTTTTTTAAATCTCGCTCATAGGATTTTACTGTATTTGTTGCAAGTCTTCTTTCGACAACTAAATAATGCAAATAATCCTTTAGTTGATCTTCCACTGGTCTCTACTCCCCATTTCGGTAAAAAAACAGTAATCTGTCTAATAGGCCTTCCTCTTTCTCTTCAATCATTGAGGTTGCCTTCACTGAGGAACCTTCTGGCTCATCATACTTGTGATAATTTTGATATTCCTCATTAATCCATATAATACCATAATAAAAAAGAATTGTGCATCCAGTAAACAATACAAAAACCTTTAACGTATCATATACAACACGAAACCATTGTCTCATCTAGTAATCCTCCAATCAAATACGCCTTGGCTTATTTGCGCCCAGATTTTATCGAGCTTGCTCGATAAACTTCCTTTGAAAATCTGTGGCATCCGCCGGAGGCTTTAACTTTATTCAGGCGAATTTAAATTGCGCCTGAATAAAGTTAATACATTGTCTATTAGAAGATATGCCAATTTTACATGGTTTTATACACGCTTATCCCATTTTTTCTAATTTCTTTACATCCTAGTAAGTTATGAAAATAAAAAAACCCCTCTCCTCTAAAGGAAAAGGGTACTTTATTCGAGATTATCAGTTTCTACTTTAGTTTGTTTATCATGACAACGATGACAAATTCCATGGAAAGTTAAACGATGGTCCTTAATGATAAAGTTCCAGTTCTTTTCAACAATTTCTTCCACGTTCTCAAGTAAATCCTCTTGAATTTCGTCAACAGCACCACATTCGATACATACAAGGTGATGATGGAAATGTGCTGCTCCTTCTTGGCGAAGGTCGTATCTAGATACACCATCTCCAAAATTTATTTTATCAACGATCTTTAATTCGGTAAGTAATTCAAGTGTCCGATAAACAGTTGCTAAGCCGATTTCTGGCGACTTTTCTTTTACAAGGAGGTAAACGTCTTCGGCACTTAAATGATCTTCTTCATGTTCAAGCAGTACCCGAACGGTCGCCTCACGCTGTGGTGTAAGCTTATAGCTAGACGAATGCAACTGTTTCTTAATTCGATCAATCCGATTTTCCATGTAAAACTGCCCCTCCCTCGCCGTTACTTCATTATTATACCAGAAGAAGGGTCACTGTCCAAATAAAATAATTATAAATAACAAATAATAATCATTTTCATTTAATAATCATTATTATTTATTAATCACATCTATTACCTCTTTCATTAGTACCGGTGAAGCAAATGCCTCAACAGCCGATGCAATTAGAATGACAAAACTGACGGCGACCATCAAGATTGAATATCGTGTAAGTAATTGTAATATCGGTTCGTTCATTCGTTTCATAAATTGCTGGCGAATCATCTTTAATGAGAATGAGACGGCAATTGTTCCTACTATAATAAATGTTGGGATGATTAATAAGTTTTGTGGTAGTACGGCAACAAATGATAAGAGAAATCCGCTCCAATCCATTTGATTGACGAGAAAGCCTACTGTAAACCCAACGACTACCCCTTTTAAGAATAAGAGAATAAGGATAATTGGTAGCCCGATAATTGAGATTCCCAGTATCCACATAAGTCCCACATATTTCAGATTATGAAGGAAGCTTTGTTTGAACATATCGCCTGAATTGGCATAGGTTCCTTCAGATACTTCTCCAAAAAATCGGCTTAAGTAGAAAAAGAGATCTTCTTTTTGACTGAAATTTAGACTATTTACAACGATTGCTCCAAAGATGACACCCATTAGGAATAGTACAGAAATAAATAAATATATGGATGAATGTTCCCGAAAGTGGCTAGCTACAATTTTTTTATAGGGCTGTTGCTTTCTCATCTATCGTTCCTCCTATCAATCTTCTACTAGATTCTATGAGGAAAAATAGACTTCTATGACAACTTGCCAAAAGTATTTCTAGTAAATCAAAAATTTATCATTGGATATATTTTCAGCACGTAACAAGGAATGTGCCTGTTTTATATAGATTGATAGAATAAATCGATTTTCAAAGTAAAAAAAGGTAAAAATGATTTCAATAGAGACAAAAATGTAAAAATTATCCACTTGTGTATCGTTTTTAAGTAAAATCACGATAAAAGCATACGTAAAAAAGGAATGCGTATGCTTTTAAATAGATGGACAGTATGAATCCATTCACAAAATCCAGAAAAAGGTAAAAATGATTTCAAAAGAGCCTAAAATGTAAAAATTATCCATTTATGTATCGTTTTTAAGTAAAATCATGATAAAAGCATACGTAAAAAAGGAATGCGTATGCTTTTAGATAGATGGACAGTACGAAGCCATTCACAAAATCTAAAAAAAGGTAAAAGTGATTCCAAAAACGAATATAATGTTCCTTGAGAGTGCAAAATACCCTTATTTGCACGACAACAATTGCTATCGTCAAGTTGCTAATAAGGGTACTTATTACATAACGTTTTGTGACTGTATTAAATACTATGCAGTAACAAAGTTTCTACAAAAATAACCGATAGACTCCTTTTTAGGAGTCAACTTTTCCATATTTCCCGCCTCCACCTGATTTTAGACGAAGTTTTCCTTCTCTAGCTTGAATGATAACATCGACAATTGGGCCTTTGACGACACGTCTAAGTTCTTCTTCGGGAACCTCGTGAAGGATGGCCATCTCTGTTTTAAAATAATCTCTAAGTTTTTGTAAGGTTTTTGGTCCTAGCCCTGGAATAAATTCGAGCGGAACCTGGTGTACATATGGAGGTCGATTTGGATTTGATTCGTCAGTATTTTTTAACTCCTGAAGCCTATCAAACACTCCTTTGACAAAACCTTTATGAATGCAGTTAGGACAAACCTCGGCTGTTACATCCTCAATTATGGTTAAACATTTATCACATGTTGTTTTATGATATTTCCCTAATAAAGGATCTAACCCATAATTCGCAACAACTTCCCTTCCATCTTGTTGATGGAGTGCAAGCCTTAGTTCTTCAAAAGTTGGCTCTTTCATTTTCATAATCTGATATTCCCTAGCAATCTTCGGTAACGAATGAGCATCTGAATTAGAAACAAAAGTGAATTTATGCAATTCTTTTATTTGGTCAGCCATATCAGTATTCGAGCTTAATCCAAGTTCGATTCCATCAATTAAATTCTCATCAAATACTTCAGTTAACGATTGTTTCACTCCCCGACCATACATACTTTTATAGGGGGTGAATACATGTGCAGGAATAAAAATTCCAGTTAACTCCTTAACCTTAGTTTGCAGTTCTCTAGCACCTACATATATTCTTTGTGAGCTTAAGGTTATGTTTTTCATTCGTTGAGATAGCCACATCGAAAATTCTTTCATCTTTTCAATCGTTGGCATAAAAGCGAGAACATGAATGGGTCCTTTACAGTTCTCATCATAGATTTCAAGCTCACTTCCCAAAATGAGGGTAACATTCTTAAAGCGCAGTCCGCCTTCCTCATAGGAATACACTTCTCCACTATCGATTAAAGTTTCAAGCTCCCCAATGACTTCTGGAACATGGCAATCAATTACACCTATCATGTCCATCCCTTTGATTTCGGTGGATTCATGAAGGATATTTCCAATTGTAAGTGATTTAGCACCTGTGATTTTTACGGGTCTACCCGAATTCGTTCTCCCAATATGGATATGGAGATCTACATAATAATTGTTCATCTTAGCTTATTCCCCTATTGCTTGCTGTAATTGGAGGTACTGTACTGCAAAAGCTGTTTTAGCATCGTAGATTTTCTTCTCTCTTATAAGCTCAAGTGCTTCATCCAATGATACCTCAAGAACATCGACAAATTCATCTTCATCCAAACTTGCTGGATTTTCAATCTTCTTTAAGTCTTTCGCGATAAAAAGATGAACCAATTCATCAGCAAAACCTGGTGAAGTATAAAAAGAAATCAGAGGTGTCAGTGTTTCACAACCATAACCTGTTTCTTCTTCTAATTCTCTTTTTGCAGTAACTTCAGGTGCTTCGCCTTTTTCAAGTTTTCCAGCAGGAATCTCAACAATAACCTTATCAAGTGCTTTTCGATACTGCTGTACCATTACAATCTTCTTTTCATCCGTTATTGCAAGAATTGCAACAGCACCTGGATGCTTGATAAGCTCTCTTCTACTCGTATGTCCATTAGGCAATTCTACCTCTTCTATATGTAAATCAATAACCTTTCCTTCAAAAAGTACTTCCCTCTTTATTGTCTTTTCTAGTAAGTGATCCATTTCGCCAGCTCCTTGTTCTACTAAATCATACTACTTCATACATTTTAGCATAGTTCTTTTCTTATTTTAAAAGTTCATAGGGGGTTGCTATGAAAATTGTGATTGGTGAAAATCGGGTAGCTCTAGTAGGAAAGGCTTGGGAAATTCGTGCAAAACTTAAGGAATATAGCCGTTCCTACCGAACAGTTCAGGAGTGGATTGATCAAGGAAAAGGAAAGCAAGAGAAAAAATAATCCCGCTATACGTCCCCTTCATATTATTTGTGGTTCTGTAATGAAAAGGATAAGATATGACTAGATGCTAGAAGGAAACTAAATGTTGGAGGGGACAGTATGGAAAAAAAAAGAATTGGCGCTTCCGATTTATATGTCAGTAAAATCGGTTTAGGCTGTATGTCTGTTGGAACTGAGGAAAAAAAGGCACTACATATTATTGATTCCGCCTTAGATATGGGAATCAACTATTTGGATACTGCTGATCTATACGATCAAGGGCTAAATGAGGAATTTGTAGGAAAAGCCATTAAACAGAAAAGACAAGATATCATCCTTGCCACTAAAGTGGGAAACCGATTTGAGAAGGGGAAAAAGGTATGGTCCTGGGACCCTTCAAAAAAATACATAAAATCGGCTGTAAAGGATAGCTTGCAACGCTTGCAAACAGATTATATCGATCTCTACCAGCTCCATGGGGGAACACTGGAGGATCCTATTGATGAGACCATTGAAGCGTTCGAAGAATTAACACAAGAAGGTGTCATACGCTACTATGGAATCTCCTCAATTCGTCCGAATGTAATCCGAGAATTTGTAACGAAATCATCCATTGTAAGTGTAATGATGCAATATAGTATTCTTGACCGTCGCCCAGAAGAGCAAATACTTCCCTATCTAAATGATCATCAAATTAGTGTAGTAGCACGTGGCCCAGTGGCTAAAGGGTTACTTACCAAGCGTCCAATGGAGAATGCCAGTCAAAGTATGAAACAAAATGGTTATCTTGATTATGCTTTTGAAGAGCTTGAAGCTGTAATTTCAGGACTAAAGGACGTAGCAGGAGAGCGTTCTTTAACAGAAGTTGCATTGCAATATTGCTTGTTTGACGATACTGTTGCTTCAGTTGTGACAGGTGCGAGCTCTCTTGAACAAATCAAAAATAATGTCGCAGCAGTAAATTCAACACCTCTTACAGATGAACAGGTTCAGAAAATTAGAGACCTTACAAAGGCATCCATTTACGAACAACATAGATAATGAATACCCCCACAGGACCTGTGGGGGTATTCTTATTTAAAATCTGACCATTTAAGGCTACTTTCTTCCAATAGTTCCTCAAATGATTTGTTCTTTTCACGCTGTCTGCGCTCTTCCCTTTGTCTTTCAAGCGCCTCTTCTTGTTTCTTTTGCTCTTCTTCCTTTAACTGCTGTTGTGTATTTTTTAGTTTAGAAACAATATCCTCATTGAGTAAATCTCCAAGACTTAGCTTTTCATCTTTTTGCTTTTTAGCAGATGGCTTTTGTTTCTTTTTAGCCATATTATTCCCTCCATACGTCAACCATTTCTCAGCTATTATATCATAAAAAGGCGAATAACCGCTCGGTGGTTATTCGCCAATATGTCTACACTAGTACGCGTTTAGGATAACATTATCACTAACAAGAAGATCAGGCTCTGTAGAAGACTTTATATCTTCAACAGAAAATCCTTTAGCTACCTCTACTAATTTTAAACCATTTTCAGTTACATCGAGTACGGCACGATCTGTAATAATCCGATTTACAACTCCTTTACCAGTTAAAGGAAGTGTACATGTTTTGAGAATTTTCGCTTCACCTTTTTTATTAACATGGTCCATGATAACAATGATTTTTTGAGCCCCATGAACGAGATCCATTGCTCCGCCCATTCCCTTAATCATTTTTCCCGGAATCATCCAATTTGCGAGGTCCCCTGTCTCTGAAACCTCCATTCCGCCGAGAATGGCAATATTAATATGCCCCCCGCGAATCATCGCAAATGATTCAGCACTGTCAAAGTAAGCTGCACCAGGAATAGCGGTGACGGTTTCTTTTCCGGCATTAATTAAATCAGGGTCTACATTTTCTTCGGTTGGATATGGACCAATCCCAAGTAACCCATTCTCTGATTGGAGAACGACCTGTTTATTTGAAGAAATATAGTTTGCAACAAGGGTTGGCATGCCGATTCCAAGATTTACATAAAAGCCATTTTCAATTTCCTTTTCAGCCCTCTTCGCAATCTTTTCTCGAGTATTTGTCATCGCCTTCTCCCCCTTATTTAGATATTGTTAATCGTTCAATTCGCTTCGTTTGTTCACCCACAATAATTCCCTGGACATAGATACTTGGGGTATGAATCCTATTTGGATCAAGTTCACCAATCTCATAGAGCTCATCAACCTCAGCGATTGTAACCTTTCCTGCAGCGGCCATCATTGGGTTGAAATTTCGAGCTGTCTTGTTATAGATCAAATTCCCCATTTTATCTGCCTTTTCTGCACGAACCAGGCTGAAGTCAGCTATGAAAGCCTCTTCTAATACATATTCTTTTCCATTAAAGACACGGGTTTCTTTTCCATCAGCAATAGGTGTTCCAACTCCTGCAGGTGTATAAAATGCAGGAATCCCCGCTCCACCGGCTCGTATCTTTTCAGCCAGTGTTCCCTGTGGGACAAGTTCAACCGCAAGTTCTCCCGATAATGCCTGTCGTTCGAATTCTTTGTTTTCACCAACATATGAACCTATCATTTTTGAAATCTGTTTGTTTTGTAAAAGCAAACCAAGACCCCAATCATCAACACCGCAGTTATTAGAAATTACAGTTAAGTCCTTAACCCCAGACTCGGCCAATGCTAAGATTAAATTTTCTGGGATCCCACATAAGCCAAATCCACCAACCATAATCGTGGAACCGTCCTTGATTTGCTCTATAGCTTCCTGAAACGAGGAATATATTGGTTTCATTTGTACACCCCACTATTCGATATTTTCAACAATTGTTGCAACACCTTGACCGCCGCCAATACATAGGGTCGCTAATCCGTAGCGCTCATTACGACGCTTTAGTTCATGAATAAGAGTGACTAGAATTCTTGCACCACTAGCACCAATTGGATGTCCAAGGGCAATCGCTCCCCCATTTACATTTAAAATATCATGGTTAAAATGCAGTTCACGGTCAACCGCAATTGACTGGGCAGCAAACGCTTCATTAGCCTCAATTAAATTCATATCACTAACACTTAATCTAGCTTTTTCCATCGCCTTTTTCACCGCAGCAACTGGACCGATCCCCATTATACTTGGGTCAACACCGGCATTTCCGTTTGCTTTAATGGTGACTAATCCTTTAATGCCAAGCTCCATCGCTTTTTTCTTACTCATGATAACGAATGCGGCCGCTCCGTCATTTATTCCTGATGCATTCCCAGCGGTTACAGAACCGTCCTTTTTGAATGCTGGACGTAAGTTCCCTAATTTATCAACAGTAGTACCTGCTTTAGGGTATTCATCTGTATCAAAGACAATGCTTTCTTTTTTACGTTGTGGAATTTCTACGGGCACAATTTCATCTTTAAATTTTCCTGCCTCAATTGCCGCAACTGCTCTTTCCTGGCTCCTTGCAGAGAAACGATCTTGTTCTTCTCTTGTAATCTCATATTTATCGCATAAATTTTCTGCCGTAATTCCCATATGATAGTCATTAAACGCGCACCATAACCCATCGGAAATCATGCTATCAATCATTTTTTGGTTGCCCATTTTAAATCCATTTCGTGCTCCCTTTAAAAGATAAGGAGCCTGACTCATATTCTCCATCCCACCAGCCACAATCACATCCGCATCACCTGCTATGATTGCCTGTGACGCCAAGTGCACAGCTTTTAATCCTGAACCACAAACCTTGTTAATAGTCATTGCCGGTGTTTCCTGTAGTAATCCAGCTTTTATAGCAGCCTGCCTTGCTGGATTTTGTCCTACTCCAGCCTGCAGAACATTCCCCATAATAACTTCATCTACAAGCTTGGAATCCACACCTGCCTTTTCCAATGCTCCTTTAATCACGACAGCACCTAGGTCTGGGGCTGAAACAGATTGTAAACTCCCTCCAAAACTACCGATCGCTGTCCTGACAGCGCTTACAATCACAACATCATTATTCATTTCAACATCTCCCTTTACTGTTACGTTTTATGTATTCAATACCATATATATTTCTTGATTTTTTTCGAAATACCTCTTATTTTGTCTATTTTCCTATAATTCTTGCTTTTCACGAAATGCCTCTAATAGAATAAGAGTAAGAATAAGGCATTTTGCTGGAGGGTTGTATATGCAATTACCTGAGCAAGTCACGATTATTGAAGTAGGACCAAGAGATGGACTGCAAAACGAAAAAAGCTTAATACCTACCGAAGTAAAAATTGATTTTATTCATAAACTAAAACTTGCTGGCCTGCAAGAAATGGAGCTTACCTCATTTGTTTCACCGAAATGGGTTCCACAAATGAAGGATGCAAAAGAAATTATTACATCATGCTTAGACAGTACTCGAAATATTGTTCTCGCGCCAAATCGCAAAGGTATGGAAAGACTATACGATACAAAGTGTAAATCAGTTGCTGTTTTTGTTGGTGTTAGCGAAAGCTTCAATAAGAAAAATATCAATAAAACAACAACAGAGAGTATGGAGGAACTAAAACCTCTTATTCAGGAATTAAAATCAAAGGGTTATTTTGTACGTGCCTGTATATCGACCGCCTTTTATTGTCCGTATGAGGGAAAGGTGGATGAAGAAGCCGTTTTAAAGCTATGCTCTACCTTTGTCCAATATGGGGTTGATGAATTAAGTGTTGCTGACACGATAGGAAAAGCAACTCCTAAAGAAGTTTTTTCTCTTTTTTCAAAACTAAAAAATGAGTTATCAAATACACTTTTGACTGCTCATTTCCATGATACCCGTGGGATGGCACTTGCAAATGTGTTAGCTGCTCTCCAAGCCGGAGTTAATCGTTTTGACACATCAGCAGGTGGATTAGGTGGATGCCCGTTTGCACCTGGGGCGACTGGCAATGTTGCTACTGAAGACGTTGTGTATATGCTCGAAGAGATGGGGATACAAACAGGCCTTGAACTTTCAAAACTTGTGGAGGCTGTTGATGTCATTAAACCCTATCTTACCCGACCTATTGAAAGTAAATATTACAGGTTACAATCTACTAATCAGGAATAATTTATTAGAAAACTCCATAACCTATCCATGAATTTTTTAACATCCCTTTAGGAATGGAGTTGTTACCATTGGCAAAACGAGACAAAGGTCGTTCTCAAAAAGGAAAACCGAATGCTGATACGACAAATAATACAATGGCTGCTGAGGAAATGGAAAAAGCCATTCACCCTACAAACCGACAAAATTCGGAGCAATAGCAAAATCCCCTGGTCTCGTTTAAATGAACTGACCAGGGGATTTTTTAGATTTTAGGTACTATTTCCGCCTTTACCTTAGCTTTCGATCTTACTTCACTTCTTTCTTTACGAGATACCTTTGACTTTGAAAATGAAAACAATCGGTAAACAGCAGGAATTAAAAACAATGTAATTAAAGTTGCAAATGAAAGTCCTGAGATTATGACAGTTGCCATTGGAGCCTGATAATTCCCAGAGGCTCCGGATTCAAGGGCTAGTGGAAGCATACCACCAACTGTTGTCAAGGTCGTCATAAAAATCGGTCGAATCCGATCATTGCCGGCTCCTATAAGAGCTTCTTGAATCGAATTGCCTTCCTTCCGCAGTTGGTTTGTTCTGTCGATAAGCAATATGGCATTATTCAAGACAATACCAATTAGCATAATAATCCCCATTCCCGAGATAAGGTTTAATTCCATTTGTGTTATAAACAATCCTAAAATCACACCAATGATTGTAATCGGAATAACGGACATGACAAGCAATGGATGCCCAAAGTGGTTAAATTGAACGGCCATCACCAAATAAACGAGAAAAATGGAAATCGCAAATACAAAAATCATATCGGTCATTAATTCTTGCTGTTGCTCTAAATCACCACCAGCGGTAAGTGTATACCCAGTAGGCGTTTCGAAACTTTCAATTATTTTTTGAATGTCTCGATTTACAGCACCGAGATCACGGTTCTTAATATCCGCTGATATCGTAACAAGTCTTTCCCCATCTGAATGAATAATCTCATTTGGTGTTTGAACACTTGTAAGCTCAATATATGAAGAAAGTGGTTCTTCCCCGCCATTAATAGACATTTTCATATCCAATAAATCCGCTTTTGTAGCAGGTGTTTTTGCCCAACTAAGAGTTAAAGGCATTGTTTCATCCTGGTTTTGCAACGTGCCGACCGGCATTTGAATAAAGGATTCTTCAATAAATTGTTTAATTTGTGAAGGAAATAAGCCGGCCTTCTCAATTTCTTTTTCTTTTATAACGATAATTTGTTCTTCAGAGGTTCTTTCATTTGAATTTGTAATTGCCGAAACCCCATCTACTTTCTGAAGCTCATCAGTGAATTTGTTTGAAATGGTTTGAAGTTGCTCAAAACTATCACCTTTAATATTTATTTGGACAGGAAACCCGCCACCGCCTGCCATTGCACTTTGAACACCCGAAATTGGATGTTCTTCCTGCATATCTCGTAACGCCTCAAGAATATTTTCATTTACTTCCTTTTGCTCAACCGTTATTTGATCGCCCTTTGTCATATTAATAATGGTGTATAGCATGGTTCCATTATCCATTACATAATTCGTTTCTACATCTTCCACTTTCTGTAGCCTCTGATTTATTTCATTAACTACACTTTGTTTTTCCTCCAAAGATAAACCTGGTTCTAAGTCTACAGCGAGCTCTGAATATCGGTTCAACATATCAGGCAAGATTGTCATCGGGATTTTCGTTACAAGAAATAGAGAACTGATCAGCATCAAGAGAAACAGTGTGATTACGGCAAAGCTATTTCTTTTCTTTCTAATCACCCAAGTCACAACGTTACGATAGCCCTTCATCAAAATGGAGTCTTTTTTCAATTTAGAAGGTCTTCTAAGCTTTAAAAATGTTTCTGATAGAGACGGAATCAATGTAAAAGATATCACTACAGAACTTATTAAGGTTATTGCCACTACAGCTGACAGCATAATGACAAACTCCCCCATCTCCCCACCGATTAACCCAATTGGTAGGAAAACCACGATGGTTGTCAGCATAGATGCAATAACCGCCGAGGCTACTTCCTTAGTCCCCTCAATAACCGCTTCGAACCTACCCAGGCCAAGTTCCTTCTTCTTATAAATAGCTTCTAGGATTACAATAGAGGAATCCACCATCATCCCTATTCCTAGTCCAAGTCCAAGTAGTGTTAGCATATTAAAGCTATAATCAAACAACCACATCGCTGTAAAGGTTAAAAGAACAGAAGAAGGGATTGATAAACCGATAATAAAGGTTGCCCTAATATTACGTAGAAATAGTAATAAAATAACAATGGCAATGACTCCACCAATCAAAATATTATCTTTCACTCCATCTATTGAATCACTGACATAATCTGCTTGGGCCACAACTTCGTTTAATTCAAAATTCTTCACAAGATTTTCGTTTTGAATTTTCTTTACTTCTGCACGTATTGCTTTGGCCATCTCGATTTGTGTGACATTGGGTACGCGTCCGATTTGTACAAGAAGGAAATCTTGAGAACCGTTTTTCCATACATACGAGTTATTCTCGAGCGACTGAATTGTTATGTTTGCAACACCCTTTAGATGAATAAAACCATTTTGCGTTGGGATCGAAATATTTTCAATATCCCTAACATTTTCCACCTCAGAACTCCATCTTAAGGAAGGTGAATCCTTGTCATCTTGTAATTCTCCTAACGTTGCTTCACTGTTAGAATGTTGAATTGCCGCGATTACCTGGTTTACATCAAGATGATGCTCTTGTAATTTTTCACGGTCAATTTTAATTGCGACCTCTTGCTCCTCTATTCCCGTTAGTAAAACATCTCTTACCTCAGGCAAGGCTTCTAATCTTGGTTCTAAAATGTCTTTTGCAAATGCAGACATATCCTGCATGTTTCCACCCGAAACATCCATAAAAAATTCATAGCTTTGACTTCCGCCATATTGGCCTGATGTAACATCGGTAACACCAGGATACTCTGACTTAGCAGATGCAATGGCTGATTCTACCTCTTTATAAATCTCTTCGCCACGCCCTGCTTCAAAGCTTAAATTTAGAGTAGTCCTACCGATATTTGTCGTTGACTGAACACCCTCAACTCCTTCTATTGCTAAGATCTTTTGTTCAATGGGCGTTGTAATGGTTCTCTCCACTTCAATTGCTGCCATTTCACCTGCGTAAATCTCAACAAAGGCTCCATCTAGCTTCACGGGCGGCATTAGCTCTTTGTCTACTTTTAATAATGAATAGCTACCAACTACAGTTACTAAAAAGATCATTAGCGTAATCAGAATTTTCCGTTGTACAATAAATTTCAATAGCTTCACAATCCATCTCCTCTTTCCTTAATAGGTAAAATTTAGTACTTTTGTATAAATTAATCATATCGTCATAAGGAAAATGGCATAACGATCCGGAGATTTATCTTGATGTAAGACTTAAGACTTAGGAAAATTATGGAGAATCATTAGAAAAAGGATATAATAAAGAGGGCTTACATTTATATCGGATTTTTAAAAGGGGCGTTTTTCCATGAAAAGAATGAAAAAGATATTCATCTTATTTGGTATTCTCATCGGTTATATGGCCACAATTGGAATGATTTTTACAAACATTGTGATGTTCATGAAGAAGAAAACCGATGATGAAATTCTTGAACGTGAAACGAGAGAAGGTCGTTTGACATTGGATGAGGTCCAGTCTCTTCAAAAGGAAGACATCTCCATCCAATCGAAATTCGGATACCCGATTAAAGGCTGGCTTGTTAAAGGGACGAATAAAAAAAAATTTATTATTATCTCTCACGGTGTGACTCAAAACAAATTAAATTCAATTAAATACATGAAGCTTTTCTTGGAGCGTGATTGGAATGTCCTTTTATACGATCATCGACGTCATGGAGAAACTGGTGGAAAAACAACGAGCTATGGTCACTATGAAAAATTCGATTTAGAATCGGTTGTTACTTGGGTTAAGGAAAAATACGGGGAAAATAGCACCATTGGTATTCACGGGGAATCTATGGGGGCTGTGACGACTCTACTGTATGCTGGGATGATTGAAGATGGAGCTGATTTTTATATTGTGGACTGCCCGTTTTCCGATTTTGAAGCACAACTGAAGTATCTTTTAAAAGTTGATTATAAAATTCCGGCTCCACTTGTACTTCCTTTTGCAAATATATTTTTAAAGCTTCGGGATGGGTATAGCATCAAGGATGTTTCCCCCGTTTCTGTGATTCAAAATATTAAAAATCCTGTATTATTTATCCACAGTGCTAAGGATGATTATATTTTGCCTGAAATGACAATGGAGCTTTATAAAATGAAAGAAGGACCCAAGCAAATGTTGATTGCCGAAAAAGGAAAGCATGCATACTCCTTTGCTGATAACAAAGAAGCCTATGAAAAAGTAATTGATGATTTTTTTGCCAACTATATAAGGGACTGATTTTTTTCAGTCCCCTAACCTAATATATCTGTTATATCTTTCAAGTTCTCATCAATCCAAGTTAATGCGAGTTCGATCGTTTCAAATTCCTGAACCTTAAAGGTTACTTCATCCTGAAGCAACCAAACATCCTTTTGATCATGATTCACTCCTGCAATTGACCAGTGCAAGAGACTATACGGATGATTATCATGTAAAAAAGAAACCCATGTTTTATCTTCTGCAATATTTCGTATCGTTTTAAGCTTGGAACTCATGTACACCACTCATTTCTACTAACCGTAAACGCGGATTCAGAATCTCGTTTGGACTCTTTAACATAAAACAATTTGCTGTTTCAATATAATCAACAGTCATATTCTCATCTAAGAACACCATTTTAGATTTTTCGACTAATAATGGTTGATAATTTGTTTCTAGGATTAGATCATCTTCATCCCCAGAGTCTACAAGCCATAATGCAGTAACTCCGCTCATCACACAACCACAGCCCTCTGTTTCATATTTTAATTTTAACTTGTTATCTTTATTTTTTATTTGGGAGTTTAGTTTTTCAATCGCACGTTCTGAAAATGTTACATTCATTTCGTTCTCCTCTTTCTTTCATTTTATGACTATTCTAACATATCTTGTTTCCAACTACATATCATTACAATAACTCGCCACTTCACAAACTATTTGAGTTTTGGTAAATGTTGAACTACTATCAATAGTAATACAATTAGATTAAGGAGGGATTCAAGAGATGTCAAAGGTTACGATTAAGGTAAATGATAATGGTTCATTAAGGATCACAGGTGACGTTGATTTAGTGGATAAGGAAGGGAATAAGTTCCCTACAAAACAAACCTTCTCATTATGCAGATGCGGTTTGTCTAAAAATAAACCCTTTTGCGACGGTTCGCATAAGGGAAATTTCGAATCTGTCGTACGAGCTCCAAAAGAATAATCCTTATTAGACCGAGTGCACTACGCATTCGGTTTTTTCGTTATAAGATTTATAATTATGATACAATACGGATAAAAGCCTATCATGGAGGACGAAACATGCCTGATTGGTCGTATCATATACTATTTAAACCTATTTTATCTCGAATTTCTCCCTATCAATCTCGGGAATTTATCCACAGAGGTATGAATCTGGTTGCCTCCATACCAGGAGGACATCGGTTGATTCATTTTCTTGGTAGAGAGGAATCTTCTGAACTTGTAAAAAAAGAAATCCAAGGTGTGAGCTACGCAAATCCGATTGGCCTTTCTGGAAAAACCGATCCGCTTTTAACTGGTTCTAGAGCTTTTTCAAATCTTGGATTTGGTCTGATTGAAATTGGTCCAGTGACGATAGAGCCCACAACTGACCCTACTCTACCAATCGTTGATTGGCGAAAGCAGCAAATTGATTTTCCTGTAAATTATGAATCTATCGGAATTGAAAGAACGGTTCAAACGCTTGAAAAGTGGAAACCAATACAACCCGTTTTGGCAAGATTGGATGGAACGGACGAAGAACTACACTATTTAATAACGAGATTAGAGTCCTGTGTTGCAGCGTTTGTCACTTCTTCAATGGACCTTCGTTGTTCAACAGATCGCCCTGTTTATCTGTCTGTCCCAGCAGATAAAATTAGAAACTTGGATTTCAATCGTGTTCAGACCTGTTTTTCTGGAATAGTAGTAGATGAACCCCCGAATCTACCGAATGAAAAATATAGGAGTGAATTACTAGATTCGCTCTATTATTTAAGGCAACATGGTTTCTCCCTACCTGTCATTACAGTTGGTGGCATCTATGAACCTGCCGATGCTCTTGCACTTTTCGAAGCTGGGGCCGATCTTGTTCTACTTTCAGGAGGCTATGTCTTCTCTGGACCTGGCCTAACAAAGCGTATTAATGAAGCTCTAACACACAAACTTCAGCCTAAGCCTCCGGTTCAACCCGGATGGATTTGGTATTGGCTATTTGGATTGTCCATTCTTATTGGTGGAATAATTGCTGTTCTTTTCAGTCTGACAACCATTATTCTCCCTTATGATGAACTGTTTCTTGGGATACAACGAGAAGAAATCCTCTTGTTTAATGATCGGATTCTTTATTTTATGGCACATGACCGGATGACACTCGCTGGGACAATGATTTCCGGTGGTATCGTCTATATGGCATTGGCGCGTTTTGGAGTACGCAACCAAATTCTTTGGGCAAAGCAGGCCATCGATTTAGCAGCCATTCTCGGCTTTTTAGGTATTTTCCTTTTTATCGGATACGGCTATTTTGATTGGTTACATTTGATATTTTGGCTTATTTTACTTCCAATTTATCTAATTGGGTTTATGAAAACAAGATCCCTTAAAGGGACCCCAACATCGCTTAACACCCGTAATCACCGCGTTTGGAAACATAGTATAATAGGGCAATTGGCCTTTGTCATTCTTGGTTTTTCTTTCGTGTTGGGCGGGATTGTGATTTCTATTATTGGAATAACGAAGGTGTTTGTTGCAACTGACATTTTATATCTTTGTATGCCACCCGAAGTGCTTGATTTGTTTAATCATAAATTGATATCAGTGATTGCTCATGATCGTGCGGGGTTTGGAAGTGCACTACTCAGTGTTGGATTGTTAGTCCTGACGATTTCTCTCTGGGGATTTCAGCAAGGGAATAAATGGGTTTGGTGGACCTTACTCATTGGCGGACTTCCAGCCTTTTTCGCCGGGATTTGGATTCATTTTGCGATTGGATATACAACCTTTATCCATCTGCTTCCTGCTTACTTTGCCATTTGTTTGTTCCTAATTGGACTTATAATGACGTACCGATTTTTTCATATAGGCAAGGATATGTAAAAGGAGCTTCAGGGGCTCCTTTCCTATTTTTCTGGATTCCAATCTTTTGCAATCATGCCATATACAACATGGTCTACATAGTGATCATATAGCCACTCACTTTGCCTTACTTTGCCTTCATTCACGAAGCCCAGTCTTTCCGGAATCGACCGACTCTTATGATTTTCGACCGCTGCACGGATTTCAACTCGATTTAATTTCAAGTGGTCAAGAGCAAAATCTGTCAATGCTTTTGCTACCCTTGTCATTATTCCATTTCCTTGGTACTGCTGACCAAGCCAGTAGCCGATAAAGGCTATTTTATTGGTCCAGTCGATTTCGTTAAAGCTTGCTACCCCAACGATTTCATTTTTATAGACGATAACGGTATGTAGCCCTTTATTTTCTGCATAACTTTTCCTACATGATTCGATATATGCTTTTGTGTCCTCTACCTTCGTTGTCATATCGAGCCATGGTAGCCATTCTCGTAGGTAGGCTCTTGACTGATCTGTTAATTCAAAAATTCTCTCAGCATCACTTAACTCTGTTAGTTTTAAGGATAGTTCTTCGTCAATTTTGTATACAAACATAGCTCCTGTTCCCCCATTCTTGTATCCTATTATTCTTCTACCTCTAGTCATTAAATTCCTTCAATAATCAAGAGACAAAGATATGTAAAAAACCCTATTTCAACATCTCGCTTATTAATTCCCGATTCCTCTGATTAAACACTTCATTATGGGACGAAACCATTGCTGCTTCATTCGCACTCGGTTCAATAAATTTTTTCGCTTTGTTTACAGCATTTGCTGCATCTTGAAATGCACCCGCAATCAAGTTTACTTTACCTTCATATTTAATGATATCCCCTGCTGCATATAGTCCCTCTATAGATGTTTCACATTGAGCGTTTCCAGCTATATAAAAATTTTCTAGCATTTCAATTTCAAGTTCACTGTTTTGCAGTAATGATGTATCTTGTTCAAAACCATGGTTTATCACCACATCATCAACTGATAATAAATCGGTATCACCTGTTTCGTTGTTTGTTAATTCTACTCTCCTAATTTCATCACGGTTATCAGTCGCAATGAGCTTTGTAATAGTGGTATTAAAATAGCATTTGACTGTACTATTTTCTAGATTTGTAATTTGGGATTCATGTCCAGAAAACTTCGATTTGCGATGAATCACATATATTTCCTTCGCAATTGGCTCCAACTCGTTGGCCCAATCAAGCGCCGTATTACCACCACCTGATATAATAATAATCTTATCTTTAAAATGCTGAAGAGATTTGACCGTGTAATGAAGATTTGAGACCTCAAACCGCTCCGCACCTTGAATATCTAACTTTTGATGCTTTAAGATTCCACTCCCTACGGCAACTATCACTGTTTTCGAATAATGTTCCTTACCAGAAGCCGACTTCATTACAAACAATCCAGCTTCATTCTTGGTGATCGAAGTGATTCGTTCATTTAGAACAACTGTAGGATTGAATGTTAGACCTTGCTTAACTAGCTGCTCGATTAACTTTGCACCTGGTAGAGGAGTTAGTCCCCCTATATCCCAAATCATCTTTTCAGGATAAATGTGTATTTTCCCGCCTAAATATGGTTGAAAGTCGACTATTTTTGTTTTCATTTGCCGTAATCCACTATAAAACGCAGAGTAAAGACCAGCTGGTCCCCCGCCAATAATTGTCACATCATAACATTCATGTTTCCGCATTCAAAACACTCCTCGAATATATTTCTATAAAATTCATAACAAATTATTTATTGCGAAAAACCTAGTTGACAATGATTCTCAATAGAATTATAGTATCATTATAACTTATAGTGATAATGATTATCAATATCGTTTTCAAATCTTACAACTGGAGGAATATCATGGTTCGTCTTTTTACAAAGGATTTGCATATTGGCTATGGCGACCGGTTAATCGTTAAGGATTTAAGTATTGAAATTCCTGATCAAAAGATTACAACGATTATTGGATCAAACGGCTGCGGAAAATCTACTCTGTTAAAAGCGATGTCACGTGTAATCCCACATCAATCTGGTTCGATTATTTTGGATGGAGAAAGTATCTCAAGGGAAAATACGAAAAAACTCGCAAAAAAGCTAGCTATACTCCCTCAAAGTCCTGAAAGCGCTAGTGGCTTGACAGTTGGAGAAATCGTTTCTTACGGACGTTTTCCCTATCAAAAAGGATTTGGCCGACTAACAAATAAGGACATTGAGATAATAAACTGGGCGCTCTACGTTACGGGGACATCGTTTTTTAAATATCACCCTGTCGATGCACTTTCTGGCGGACAACGCCAACGTGTATGGATTGCCATGGCTTTAGCTCAAGAAACGGAGATGATTTTTCTAGATGAACCTACAACTTACCTTGATATGGCGCATCAACTCGAGATATTAGAGCTCTTACATAAGCTTAACCAAGAACAGAAGCGGACGATCGTAATGGTTCTACATGATTTAAATCATGCCGCACGTTTTGCTGATTACATAATTGCTCTAAAACATGGTCAAATCGTAAAGGCTGGTACTTCTGAAGATGTGATTACGAACGAAGTCCTAAGAGAAGTGTTTCATATTGATGCTCTCATTGGGAAAGATCCACGAACAAATAAACCTATGTGTCTAACTTATCATTTATTAAAAGGAGAAAAATCAAATGAACAAACTATCAATCCCCTTTCTACTAATCTTGTTACTATTTAGTCTAGCAGCTTGTGGTGGCAGCACCAGTGAATCAAACGGTACCTCAAAAGAAGAAAGTTCTTCTGATACAATTACATATCAATCTGAGAATGGACCTGTTGAAGTGCCCGCAAATCCACAACGTGTGGTTGTGCTTTCCACTTTTGCAGGAAATGTTCTGGCCTTGGATGTACCAGTCGTAGGTGTCGATTCTTGGTCTAAAGGAAATCCTCGATATAAATTAGACGGTGTCGAGGAAGTAACAGATGAAAACTTAGAGAAAATCATTGAACTAGAGCCGGACTTAATCATTGGTCTCTCTACAATGAAAAACGTGGATAAATTAAAAGAAATTGCACCTGTAGTAACGTTTACTTATGGAAAATTGGATTATTTGTCTCAACAATTGGAAATCGGTAAGTTAGTAAACAAAGAAGCTGAAGCACAAAAATGGATTGATGACTTTAAAAAGCGTGCCAAAGATGCTGGAGAAAAAATAAAGGCTAAAATTGGTGAAGACGCTACAGTTACAGTCATTGAAAACTTCGATAAGGAACTTTATGTCTTTGGTGATAACTGGGCACGCGGTACAGAGATTTTATATCAAGAAATGAAATTGAACATGCCAGAAAAGGTAAAAGAAATGGCACTAGAAGCAGGTTACTATTCATTATCTTTAGAGGTACTTCCAGAGTTTGTTGGAGATTATTTAATTGTAAGTAAAGCAGAAGATACAGAAACTTCCTTTATGGATTCAGAAACGTATAAAAATATTCCTGCTGTTAAAAACAACCAAGCTTATGTAGCAAATGCAAAGGAATTTTACTTTAATGATCCAATTACACTTGAATATCAACTAGAATTTTTCATTGAATCATTTCTTGGCAACTAATGTATATATGGGGGAGTTCTTATGACAAGAATTCCTCTTCTTTTATTCTGAAAAGGAAAAGATGAGATACTATGACAAAATACACAATTTCAGTTCCGTTTATTCTGAAACTTACCTTGGGCATCCTGCTCTTCATAATCGTGTTCATTATTTCATTGGTATTTGGTGCTGCTGAGACAACTTTGAAAGAGGTATGGCTAGCTCTTTCAACTAACGTAAAGACTGACACCATCACCATGATTCGCGAAATCCGTGTTCCTAGAGAAATAGCAGCCGTTTTTGTTGGATCCGGCCTTTCGGTAGCAGGCGCTATTATGCAAGGTGTAACGAGAAATCCTCTGGCAGACCCTAGCATACTTGGATTAACGGCTGGTGCTAATGCAGCTCTTGCCTTAACCATTGCTTTGGTTCCTACTGCTAACTATTTTGCTATTATGCTTGCCTGTTTTATTGGAGCCAGCATTGGAACCGTTTTGGTCATAAGTATTAGCTCGGCCAAAAAAGGAGGGTTTTCTCCACTTCGAATTGTGTTAGCTGGGGCTGCTGTATCTGCTTTTCTCTATGCAGTCGCCGACGGGATTGCACTATATTTTAATATTTCTAAAGACGTTTCAATGTGGAGTGCTGGTGGTATTATCGGAACTACTTGGGCTCAACTTCAAGTCATCGTTCCTTTTATCATAATAGGCATTTTGATTTCTCTGTTTCTCTCGAGACAGCTGACGATTCTTAGTCTAAATGAGGAAATTGCGATAGGGTTAGGTCAAAAAATTTTACTGATTAAGGTTTTATTATTCGTAATCGTTATCATGTTAGCAGGTGCATCGGTTGCACTCGTTGGAAATCTTACCTTTCTTGGTTTGATGATTCCCCATATTGTAAGAGCCATTGTTGGAACAGATTATCGCTATATTCTTCCGATGTCAGCTGTTGCTGGTGCTACTTTTATGGTATTTGCAGATACGCTTGGACGCAATTTAAATGCTCCCTTTGAAACACCAGTGCCTGCGATTGTAGCCATATTAGGGCTTCCCTTCTTCCTGTTCATTGTCCATAAAGGAGGTAAGGTTTTTTCATGATCCATCCAAGTTTACGTAACAAACATCGCTTTTTACTTATTGGAATCTTTGTAATGATCACCATAACAACTATCGTTAGTATGGGAATAGGATACTTCTCCTTGTCTTATAATAGGCTGATTCCTACACTTTTAGGAGAAGGGTCTTTTAAAGAAGAATTTGTGTTATTCTCTGTACGTTTACCACGTATTGTTATCACACTTCTTGCCGGAATGGCACTCGCCCTATCCGGGGCTATCTTACAAGGAATTACTCGAAATGATCTCGCAGATCCTGGAATCATTGGAATTAATTCTGGGGCAGGTGTAGCCATTTCGGTCTTCTTTTTGTATGCTCCGATTGATGTCGGATCATTTATTTATTTACTTCCTGTTGTAGCGTTTATCGGTGCCCTCATAACAGCATGCTTAATTTATCTATTTTCATATAGCAAAAGTGAAGGCCTCCAACCAGTAAGGCTAATCTTAATAGGAGTTGGGTTTTCAATGGCTTTATCAGGCACAATGGTCCTACTCATTTCCTCCTCTGAGCGGGAAAAAGTAGACTTTATTGCCCGATGGTTAGCGGGGAATATATGGGGGACTGACTGGCCATTTATACTGGCACTCCTACCTTGGTTGCTTGTTCTGATTCCCTTTACTCTTTTTAAAGCGAATCGCTTGAATATCCTTAATTTAAGTGAGACAACCGCAATTGGGCTAGGTATCTCCATTGAAAAAGAAAGGCTGCTTTTACTATTAACAGCAGTTGCATTAGCCGCTGCCGCGGTTTCTGTTACTGGTGGCATTGCCTTTATTGGTTTAATAGCTCCACATATTGCAAAAACATTAATAGGAGCACGTCATCAGCTTTTTATCCCACTTGCCGTGCTGATTGGTGGGTGGCTATTATTATTTGCTGATACAATCGGGCGCAATATTGTGGAACCAGAAGGTATTGCTGCTGGAATTATGACTGCTCTTATAGGAGCACCTTATTTTATTTATCTTTTGCTGAAGAAAGCGTGATTTTTAAATCACGCCTTTTTTAAAAAAAGTATTAACCGGAAAAACGCAAATCGACTAACATGTTTGCTGGGATATAGTGAACTTCCCCAAATTTATCGATGACATGCAGTTTGTTTTGTAGGGCATCATAATGATGGATAGTGCCGAGAAGGAGTTTGTGGTGTTTCGCTTCATAATGCGTGATCACTAGTTCTCTCCCCTCCTCCATTGCCTCACAAAGAATACCATTCATCTCTTCAATTTGCTGTTCATCAAGGTCTGGTTTTTGCTCATACGTATCTTCTTCCGTCCAATCTCTAAGTATTTTTACATGCTCTGGCAGCATCATTGCTGTCCATTTTATGGATCCGCGATCCCGTATCATTGCTAATTACCTTCTTTCTTACGTCTAGCTCCAGCACCTAGCCCCTCGAGGTCGCTTCACCCCTCCCTCCTGCGGCGGCAACAGCCTCCTCGTCGGGGTTCCCAGCGCTTGTCGGACTTGCACAGGATGTGCTGACATCGACGTTTGCCACAGGACGTGGCAGTTTTTAGTCGATGTTCCTCTTTCTGGTGCTTGCGCTTTTGGTTTCTATTCCGCCTTATGTCCACCGACGAGCTTACTACGGTGTCTTGATGTTCCGGCATTTGTGTAGGATACTGCACGCAGGATTGCATCGGAACCGTATTTCCCACGAATACCATCCATCACATAACCAAGCTTATGCTGCTTGACTCGGTTGAGATAAAACAAATCCAATTGCATTTGTGTGTCATCTTCAATATTAGAAAGTGCAATTGAGATTTTACGGACTGTCTTCTGTGCATAAAATTTCTCAAATAACTCAAGACAAACGCGGTACATCTCCATTGTGATATTTGTCGGAGTATCAATGGTTTTCGAACGATAAAATCCTCCGCCAAACTCATCACGGCTATAATGAATACCGAGGCTTATTGTTCTCCCTGCTTTTTTATGTCTTCGTGCACGCCTCGCTACATCTTCGCACATTTCAAGAATGACATGTTTGACTTCTTCCGGATCTGGATAATCACGCATAAGAATTTGGCTTTTCCCAAAACTGATCTGTCCCTGTATAATTGGTGCACCAATTTCTGATAAATCCACACCCCAAGCATGGTAATACAGCTGATTTCCCATGACTCCGAATTTTTTCTCAAGTAGTTCAAGTGGATAATGGGCAAGCTGGCCAACTGTTGTAATCCCCATCCCATTTAAGGTTCTCTCAACTCTACCCCCAATCCCCCACATTTCTCTTAGCGGAGAGACTGTCCATAGTTTTTCTGGGATATCATCATAGGTCCATTCTGCAATTCCCTTTTTCTTTGCCTCTAAATCTAAGCAGAGCTTCGACATCAACATATTAGGACCAATACCAATGGCACAAGCAAGCCCATATTCGGCCTCGATTTCCTGCTTGATTTTACGTGCAATCGTTGTTGCGTCTCCCCATAATTTTTCAGTCCCATCAATCTTTATAAAGCTTTCATCTACGCTATACACATGGATCGCACTTTTAGGTACATACCGGTTAAAAAGTCTCGTAATTTCCGTTGAAATTCGTAAATACATGGCCATTTTTGGATTTACAATTTTAATTCGTGGATCCTTAGGGATTTCAAAAAGTCTTGATCCTGTTTTGATCCCAAATTCCTTCTTTAGCTTTGGTGAAGCAGCAAGCACAATACTTCCTTGGCGCTCCGTATCTCCAACAACGGCTAAATAACACTCGAGGGGATCAAGACCTAATAAAACTGCAGCACAGCTTGCATAGAAGCTTTTTATATCCACGCATAAAATCTTTTGAACGGGCAACTGGCTGTAATCCACCATTTAACATCATCTCCAAAAAGAATATATGTTCGTATTGTATTCTTAATAATAGGAGAATATACGTTCGATTTCAATGGAAATTTTAAGAAGAATTTAAAATGGTGTTTACATCGAATTCAGAAGAACATAAAAAAACCAACACGCTTAGAATAGCGAATTGGTTCTTTGTCTTATATGGTCAATCGAAACGCTTTGACGATAATCCCATCATTTGCAGGCTCAAAATCATATTGCGGCAAACGCTCGAAGCCGTGCTTTGTATATAGTTGAATCGCCTGTTTCATAAATTCACCGGTATGTAATCCAATATACTGGTGCTTTTTCGCTTTGGAACGATTTATACATTCATCAATCAAAGCTGAGGCAACACCCTTGCCACGAGCCTCAGGATTTACTGCTAGCATTCGGATTTCAGGATAATCCAACTCCTCTAACTTACCTTCGTATGCGTCCGTTTTAGCGGGAAACAAGACTACACTTCCGACAATTTTTTCATTAAGCTCACATACAATAAGCTCAGAACCGTGAAGACGGTCAGCCTCAGAAGAAATTGCCTGCTTCAGAGATTGCCAATGAGGAGCAGGAATTGCCTTTGAATGCTCAAAATAAGCAGCAACTCGTTGCTCTCGAATGAAATCCAATTCATCTTGTTTAGCATCACGAATTTTCATGTTCCAATTTCACCTATCCTTTTATTAAAAACTTTTCTTTTTTATTACTCAATTCTTCACGGTTATGTTCGGAAAGCCATACCGACTCGTCTGGTCCTTTAGGAAGGATATTGACTTCTCCTTTTGTAGGATCAATGGTGATGGATAGGTGGTAATGACGCTTAATGGCATCAAAATCAGTCGTTTCACCGAAACCAGGTGTCTGGAACAGATCGCGGGCATAGCCCCAAAGATTAGGAAACTCACGAATTAAATTTCGGTTTGTGCGAAAAGCCGAATAATAAGCAGCATCAAAGCGAACCAAAGTGGTGTATAAACGAACATCCGAATCCGTGATAAAATCCCCAAATAAGAAACGATGTTTTGACAAACGCTCCTCTAACTCATCTAATCTAGCAAACAATTGATCATAGGCTTGCTCATAAGCCTCCTGAGAATGAGCGAACCCACATTTGTACACGCCATTATTTACATCATGAAAAATGACATCGTTCAGTGCATCGATTTCTTCACGCAATCCACTCGGATATAAATCTGGAGCATTTTCCTTATGAAAAGGAGCCCAAACAGTTTCAAAATAGTTGGTAAGCTTAAAATAATCATTATTCACTGCCTGTTTGGTTTCAAGATCAACCATGACTGGTACAGTCGGTCTACCCGTATAATTAGGGTCCGCATTCTTATAGACCTCACTCACATACTGAACACTAAGAACAGGGTCAACTCCATTGTCATCTAAGGAAAATTCCCAATCAACACGCTCGATTCTTGGTCTCATTGGACTAACTTTCCCTATGCTTATCGCGTTTTCTAATCCAAGAATTTTACGCACAATCACAGAGCGATGTGCCCATGGACATGCGGCTGACCAAAGTAAGCGGTAACGGCCAGACTCAACGGGTAATTCGCCAGGCTGATTTCCGAAAGGTGCAGTAAAGCGATTCGTTTGACGATTGAAAGAGCCATCGGCTTTTATTTCTACTGGTTTTTTTGATGTATCATTGTTCGATTCAACAGGAATCGCACAGCTAAATGTCTGGTCATTTTGTGACATGTAATCCTCTCCCTCAAGATTTAAATTAAAACATAGTAACTCAATGTGTTTAATGTAATTTACTCATTATCTAAAATAAACGTCAAGGAATAAACTCCTAAAAATCAAGTGACCTTAAGAACTCTTTTAATTTGCGGGATATTAATTATCGTTTTGCGGTGTGGTGATATACCGATTAGCTCTGTTGCGTGATATCATTTATCGTTTTACGGTGTGGTGGTATACCGATTAGCTCCTTTGCGGTATACCATTTATCGTTTTACGGTGTGGTGATATACCGATTAGCTCTGTTGCGGGATATCATTTATCGTTTTACGGTGTGATGGTATACCGATTAGCTCCTTTGCGGTATACCATTTATCGTTTTACGGTGTGGTGATATACCGATTAGCTCCTTTGCGGTATACCATTTATCGTTTTACGGTGTGGTGATATACCGATTAGCTCTGTTGCGGGATATCATTTATCGTTTTGCGATATGATTGTATACCGATTAGCTCAGTTGCGTTTATGTACTAAAGTACACATGGTCGAATTTAATAAATAGATAAAAAATACCCCTAATAAAAGGAGTATTGATGGTACTATTATTTTTTAAAAAATGCTTTTCCCCCTACTTTTTCAACGAGTCGAGGAAACAAGGTATAAAACACACTGCCCGCATTCATCCAACCTGGCAGATTGAGTTCACGCTTAGATGTAAACATTGCTTGAACAATTTTCGAAGCGACGAAATCAGGATCAAGCATAAACCGATTTACATTTTTCGCATATGTACCTGACTCATCGGCAATGTCAAAAAAACGAGTCCGAATCGGTCCTGGATTCACAGCTGTTACATGGATATTTGTGCTTGAAAGCTCCATCCGAAGGCTATTCGTAAACCCAAGTACCGCATGTTTTGTAGCCGAATAAACACTTGATTTTGGTGTCGCGATTTTTCCAGCCTGTGATGCGATATTAATAATATGGCCTGAATTTTGCTGGATCATTGCAGGTAGAACCATCTTTGTACATGAAATGAGTCCAAATACATTAACCTCAAACATTGCTTTCATCTGCTCTATTTGTGCATCCACAACATTTGCAAACACACCAAACCCAGCATTATTAACAAGCACATCAATCGTGTTTACATTTCGTAATATGTCCTCAAATACATCATTTACATTTTCTGTATCACGAACATCGAGCTTATAAAATAAGCAGTTGATACTGTATTTTTCTTGAATGTTTTGAGCAATTTTTTCTAACTGATCATAGCTTCGGGCTAAAAGGATTGGATATGCTCCTTGCTCTGCAACAAGGTAGGCAATTTTTTCGCCAATCCCGCTCGAAGCCCCAGTAATAACAATCTTCTTTCCTTTAAGTCTTGAATTCATTCGGCCTTTTTCACCTCAGGGAATTTTAATTGGCGTGATAGATATGTTGTCCGTTCACGACTTCTATCTTAATTTCACCTATTTCTTCAAGGAAGTCAAGTTGACCAACTGTTTCAGATACCGTAAAGAGAGGTTGCTTTAAGTATACTTTTGGGAATAACTTAGTACACACCTCAAAGGCAGTCATTGGCTTTTTCTGAATCATTTGTAGAACGTGATATGCCCGCTCTTTTTGTGAGACAAATCTCTCTTGAATAAGCTCATGAGGGTTCATAATATCGGCTCCATGACCCGTTACAACCTTTGACATATCAAGTGTTAGAAGTTTACGTAAAGAATTATTGTACTGGACTAATGGTCTCGGTCTAGCGGTTTCACCAAATTGAGGTGGTTCAAGCAATGGATTTGGTGAGATTTTAGCTAAGAGAGTATCTCCTGCAATAAGCATTCCATCCTCTTCACGGTACAAAACAATATGGCTTTGTGCGTGTCCGGGCGTTTCTAACACCTTAAAACCTGCCATACCATCGATGGTATCTCCTTCTCCTATCGATTTTGTAAGTGATCTACGACAAGAATATTCAAGTTCTTCATCCATATCAATTAAGTTGATAAATGCGGGATCAAGACCTAATTGAAGAAATAGTTCATTATAAAACGGCTCATTCTCTACAAAAAATTGCTTATCCTGACTTATCCATGGTTGGTTTTTTTGGTGACCTAAAATTGGGATATCCTTATTAAAATAATCGAGAAGCCCTACATGGTCCGGGTGATGATGAGTGATTACAATTTGGTCAATATCGGATGGTGTATAGCCTAACTGAGCAAGCTGCTCATTAAAGGATTGCCACGCTTCCTCCGTTTTTGCACCAGCATCTATTAATGTTAAAGCTTCTCCCTTCACAACATACACATTTACATCTCCGACAGCAAAAGGTGTTGGCAGGGTTATTTTAAAAACATCCTTGGTCGTGGTAAGTTTATTCATAGATAAGAAATCTCCTTTGTACTATATCAATAAAGTATCGTTACGTTTATCCATTTTTAGTTTACCTTTTTCATCTTATTTTGTCATTATATTCGAATAACTTCTCTATTATGTAACTGTAATTGGGCTCGTTTTACAAAAAGAAGGTATTGACATCCAGATAAAATCAGTGCATAATGACCATTAATATAAATTTCGTAGAGCAATGATTAGGACTAGTAAATCATGTAATGGCAATAAGAGAGTGAGATCCATCGGCTGAAAGATCTCGTAGCCCGCTTCTTGATTGAACCTACCTATGAGCTGTTAGGAAAACCTAACCGTCTCCCCCACGATACGGGTTCGAGTGGAACATCGAAAAATTAGCTTTTTTCAAGATGTTAAGTAAGGTGGTACCGCGGATAGCAGACCTATTCCGTCCTTTAACAAGGATGGAGTAGGTCTTTTTATTTTCAATTCAGATTTTATATTACGGAGGGATAGTTATGGAAATGAGACAAAATATCGTGTTTGTTGGAGCCGGATCAATGGCTGAGGCAATGATTTCTGGAATGCTACAAAAGGAGCTCTTCTTGCCCAATCAAATTTCTGTAATGAATCGCTCCAATTATGAACGATTAGAAGGTCTAAACAAAGAATATGGTGTAACCATAAGCCAAAACAAACAAGAAACGATTGAAAATGCTGGAGTCATCCTTCTAGCGATAAAGCCTAAGGACGTTGCAGAAGCTGTTTTAGCAATTAAGGATCACGTCAATGAGAACCAACTCATCATCTCTGTATTAGCAGGAGTATCGACTACAACCATCACCGACTTACTGAACAAAGAAGTTGCAGTAGTCCGCGCTATGCCAAATACATCTGCAACCATTGGAAAATCTGCTACTGCCTTATCCGTCGGAATGTACGCAAACGAAGACCATTTACTCATTGCACGTCAATTATTTGAAACAATTGGGATTGTTACAACAGTCGCAGAAAAAGACCTTCATGCGGTCACAGGTCTTTCTGGAAGTGGTCCTGCATATGTATATTATTTAGTGGAAGCGATGGAAAAAGCAGCTGACGATATCGGTCTTGAAAAAGGAATTGCCAAGGAATTAATCCTTCAAACGATTATTGGTGCAGCGGAAATGCTTAAAAGTTCACCAAAGCCACCTGCTACTTTGCGAAAAGAAGTAACAAGTCCAGGCGGTACAACCGAAGCTGGTATAAAAGTATTGGAGCAATTTAACTACCAACAAGCAATGGTGTCTTGCATAAAACGTGCTACCGCTCGCTCTGCCGAACTTGGTGAAGCTATGCTCCAATCTGTTTCAGAAAAGAATTAGATGTATGATATCGAAGTCAGTAGTGTCTTACCAATCAAGAAAAAGTGGTTTTCTATTGGTAGGATTTTACTGGCATTTTTGATATACTATTATTTAGAGTACCGAAATAAATCATGATGGGGAGATTCTATGAGTGCACCGCTTATTAAAGAAACACCACCACAACTAAGTACGACTACAGAAAAAATTTGGACCCGTGATTTTACCCTAATCTGCATATCAAACTTCTTTATTTTTCTCGGCTTTCAGATGACATTGCCGACAATTCCACTATTTGTAGAACATCTTGGAGGTAATGAACAGCTCATTGGATTAGTCGTTGGAATTTTCACCTTTTCCGCACTGTTAATCAGACCCTTCGCTGGCCATCAACTAGAAATAAGAGGACGACGCTTCGTATATTTACTTGGGCTTGCCATTTTCGTCCTATCTGTTGGCACCTACGGAATCATTTCAAGTTTACTCTTTTTATTTTTGTTTCGAATGGTTCAAGGGATTGGCTGGGGCTTTTCAACAACAGCTTCGGGAACCATCGCAACAGACTTAATCCCTGCCAAAAGACGTGGTGAAGGAATGGGCTATTTTGGTCTGTTCGGAAATATCGCACTAGCTTTTGGTCCTTCGTTAGGCCTTACACTTGCTGGTACAATATCCTATACAAAACTCTTTTCCATTTGCGCCATTCTAGGTTTAGTTGCACTCATCCTATCATCTAGAATCCACTATAAAAAAATCGAACCAGTAAAAGAAAATCCTAGAAAATGGGACTTTTATGAAGAAACCGCGCTTCCTCCTTCGATTCTATTATTCTTTATAACTGTTTCATTTGGAGGTATTGCAGCCTTTTTACCTTTATATACTGTACAAAAGGGAATATCCGGGATTGAATGGTATTTTCTTTTATTTGCAGTCGCTTTAATGATTTCTCGAACCTTTGCCGGGCGCCTTTATGATTTGAAAGGACATCGAGCCGTGTTTGCACCAGGTGCTTTTTCGATTGTATTAGCTATGTTGCTATTAGCCTGGTTACCTAGTAGTCTTGTCCTTTACATAGCAGCTTTTATTTACGGTTTAGGTTTCGGTGCATTGCAGCCTGCCCTACAAGCATGGGCTGTACAAACTGCTCCAGAAAATCGAAAAGGGATGGCGAACGCGACTTTTTTCTCTTCTTTTGATTTAGGAGTGGGGATTGGTGCGATTGCCTTTGGTCAAATCGCCTATTTATTAGGATACCAATCAATCTACATCGCCTCTGCAATATCTGTGCTAATTTCCATTTTGCTTTATTTTACATGGATTGGAAAAAATAATACTTCAGATTAAGGGGCAATAGTCCCTTTTTTCCTTTTTGATTTTAAATCCCTTATCGTTTCGAAAAAAATTGGATAGAATGAATCTTAGGGATTGGAGGTTGACTTATGAGGAGAATCCTTCTATTTATATCTTTTTTATTTTTCCTATATGCCGGTTGGACAGTAGTAGATAAACTAGCTGCAAAAACTGATAATCAATCAGTTTTAGATACTATTACGACTGAAATAGACAGAGTATCTGAATCTGAAGAACTCGCAAATATAAAAGACAAACTTAATGAAGGCATACACTATATCGAAACATTACTGCAAACCTTTGAAGAAAAGGCACCAGAAAATTCGATTATAGACAAAAATGAAGTGGAGAAACCAGAATTAAACGCACCAAGTGAACAGGCCTTTTCCATTCACAATATCGAGCTTGGGGAAAGTAAACAGACAGTAGAAGCGAAACTTGGGGATCCAAAACGAGTGTCTTTAAATGAATATGGAACGAACTGGTATACGTATCATAAAGACTATCACAATTTTATGTTGGTCGCTTATAATTCGGAGAATAAAGTTATAGGTTTATATACGAATCAAGATCTCGTTTCATCAACAAAAGGAATCAAATATGGGACCCCCAAACAAGAAGCACTTAATCTACTGGGTGAACCCATGACGCGAATTCAAAAAGGGTTTGTCTATTATGAATTTCAACAGGATCGGGACTATGATGTCTTCCACATAGATAACACCTATGTCACCCTTTTTTATGATATACATCAGAATAACACGGTGACCTCGATTCAAATTGTTTCAGAAGCCCTAGAACAAAAAAGAGCAGATTTTTACACCGATGCAAGTGAGCAGTTGAAAGAAGGGTTTGAATATCAATTATTTGACCTTACAAATGCATCTAGAGTAAATCATGGACTAGGGGTTCTAACATGGGATGATCATGTGAAGGAGACGGCTCGAAAGCATAGCTTAGATATGGCGGAAAACGATTATTTTAGCCACACTAATTTACAAGGACAGTCTCCGTTTGATCGAATGATTGAGGATGAAATTTTATTTACCATTGCTGGTGAAAACCTTGCTTATGGACAATTTAGCAGTATTTTTGCCCATGAAGGTTTGATGAACTCAATGGGACATCGAGAAAATATTTTAAAAGAAGAATATAAATATTTAGGTGTGGGGGTCGCCTTTAATTCGGAGTCTCACCCCTATTATACAGAAAACTTTTACACAAAATAAGGCATTTCACCTATATCCCTCTCAATTTTTGGTTATCCTACCAAAGAGGTGATTTTGTGAAACTGATACGTTTTTTATTATTTTTAGGCCTTCTTAGTGGCTTTCACAGTGTAACTCTTGCCGGGCAGAACGATGTTGAATATGGCCCTTTTACAATTGTTCAAAAAGAGTATGTTGATTTAGACGGTGATGGTAAAAAGGACATCATTGAGCTTTACGCACGAAAAAATCAATATAACCTTGCGAATGAATGGTATTTAAAAATCAATGGGGACCAAGTAGGAACCTATCATAATAAACAGGATTTATATCAGCTGGCTGAAATGCAGTTTGCAGATGTCATTCAAAACGGGAAACAGGATATTCTCCTCTATTTTCGTTCTATCGGAAGTGGAGGTATCACTGGTTTAACTGTCCTAAGCTATACGGGTGAAAAAGTGGAGGAAATCTTTACTGACCCCAATACTTCAGGATGGTTTGACGAAGCAAAAAAGCGTTTTTCAATGAAATACAGGGGCGATTATCAAGTCGAATTTAATGATAAGCAAAATAGCTTGGAATCAGTCATACCATTATCAGAAGAGCGCTACCGGGATTTTCCTGATAAAAAGGAACTACAGAATCGACTGCAAGAAATGGAGACATGGGTGGATCCAGCTTCGGGATATCGTTTCGATAAATTAACCAAAATGAAGCCGCAAGAAATTGTCGCAATTCAGGCTGTTTCTGGAATTGCCCACTATGACGTAATTGCTTATTTCGAAACAAGATATATTTTTGATAAGCAAAATCAAAAATACGTGCCAACAAAAGTGGCACTCATAAGTAAAGAAACAGGAAAGAAATTAACTGAAGCACCCGTTAAATAAGGAAAGGCATCGACGAGATAAAGTCGATGCTTATTTTTTTAAAATGCAAGACGGGAATGATATAATATTTAGCATCACGAAATAAATAGGAGGCTTTAATCTCATGGAATCAGCATTATTTTCACCATATACGATTAAAAATGTAACCTTAAAAAATAGAATTGTTATGTCACCGATGTGTATGTACTCAAGTCATAATGAGGATGGGATGTTGCAGGATTGGCATTATACCCATTACGTTAGCCGTGCAGTTGGTCAGGTTGGGCTCATCATGGTAGAAGCAACCGCAGTAACCCCGCAAGGAAGAATCTCGCCACAGGATTTAGGAATTTGGAGCGATGATCATGTACCGGGATTAAAAAAGCTAGTTGAGATGATTAAAGCAAATGGCTCAAAAACATCGATTCAAATTGCCCATGCCGGACGGAAAGCAACTGTTTCAGGAGATATTGTTGCTCCTTCTGCAATTGCATTTAATGAAAGATATAAAACACCAAAGGAATTAACAAGTCATGAAATAAAGGAAACCATTGCTGCATTCAAGGCAGGAGCAAGACGTGCAAAAGAAGCTGGCTTTGATATTATTGAAATCCATGGGGCACACGGCTATTTAATAAATGAATTTTTGTCTCCACTTTCAAATAAACGTGAAGATGAATATGGCGGGAGTCCCGAAAATCGCTACCGCTTCCTAGAAGAGGTAATTGATGCAATGAAAGAAGTATGGGATGGTCCACTATTTGTTCGTGTATCAGCGAATGATTATGCTGAAGGTGGTTTGACTCCTGCCGATTATGTGCAATATGCAAAACGCATGAAAGACCAAGGTGTGGACCTAATCGATGTCAGCTCTGGTGCTGTTGTACCCGCAAAAATTGATGCCTATCCAGGCTATCAGGTTAGTTTTGCAGATAAAATTCGCAATGAAGCCAATATCCCTACTGGTGCTGTGGGGCTGATCACCAAAGCTATTCAAGCTGAAGAGATTTTAAAAAACAATCGGGCTGATTTAATATTTATTGCTCGAGAATTATTACGTGACCCCTATTGGCCAAGAACGGCTGCTAAAGAGCTTGGTGTTTCAATTGATAGTCCAAAACAATACGAACGCGGTTGGCTTTAATAACCAACTAAAAAAATCGACAAGTGCCTTTGCCTTGTCGATTTGTTATAACATGAGAAGTTCCCGGATATCTTCTTCTGTCAATGTCGTTTTTTCCTCAGAATCAATAATATCCGAAATGAGGTCACGCTTTTTCTCCTGTAATTCATTCATCTTTTCCTCAATTGTGCCGCGTGCAAAAAGCTTTATCACTTGGACGACCTTCTTCTGACCGATTCGGTGGGCACGGTCAGCAGCCTGTTCCTCGACAGCGGGATTCCACCAAAGGTCATATAAAATGACAGTATCCGCTCCTGTTAGATTTAGACCCGTACCTCCTGCTTTTAAAGATATTAAAAAGAGCTCTCGTTCTCCAACATTAAAACGTTGGCATAGTTCCACCCGTTCGTCTGTAGGTGTTTGTCCATCAAGATAGAAAAAAGTATGCCCTCTACTAGACAATTCCCTTCCAATCAGTCCAAGCATTTTCGTAAATTGTGAGAAAATCAAAACTCTCCTTCCAGAAAGTTTGGATTCCTCGATGATTTGTAAAAGTTGCTCAAATTTCGCAGAACTTCCCTTATAACCGTCAACAAATAATGCAGGATGACAACAAATTTGTCTTAGCCTTGTGATTCCAGCAAGGATCCGTATCCGATTCTTTCGTATAGTGTCTTTATCAAGATGCTTTAATGTATCATGGCGTAGCTTCGCTAAATAGGCAGCATAGAGCTTCTTTTGTTCTGGTAAAAGCTCTGATGATTCCAGGATATCAACTTTCTCCGGCAACTCTGCAAGAACGTCTTCTTTCACACGGCGAAGTAAAAATGGGCGAACCTTTCTTGCGATATCTTTCCTTGTAAAATGACTATATTCCTTTAACCCCTTAAAAAGCTGTGGAAAAACAACATAGTAAATGGACCAAAGCTCTTCAATTGAATTTTCAACCGGTGTCCCAGTTAATCCAAATCGATGATCCGCTTTTAGTTTTTTAACAGCTCTGGCAGTTTGGGTAACTGGATTTTTAAAGGCTTGAGCCTCATCGAGGAAAACGGTGTGGAAATTAATAGACTCATACCATTTAATATCACGTCTCAATAACGGATAGGACGTGATAAGAACATCCATATCTTCAGTTTCTTTTTGAAGCGCTCTTCGCTCGGCTTTATCGCCATCAATTATAATTGCTTGAAGTTCAGGAGCAAATTTCAAGATTTCATGAAGCCAGTTGTATGTTAACGATGATGGGCAAACAATAAGAACTGGATGCTTTCTTTCTCGAATCGTTTGAAGCTCAGAAACAATAAATGTAATACTTTGTACTGTTTTTCCAAGCCCCATATCATCAGCAAGTACACCACCAAATCCATAACTTGCGAGAGTCTTCATCCATTTAAAGCCTTGTTTTTGATAATCTCGTAAAATGGTATCTAAATGGTGTGGAACTTCTATACTCAAATTACTAGGATTTCGAATTGAATCAAGAAATTGGCGGAATGATTCCTCAGCTGTATAGATTTCATTGTCATCGAACGAATCTAAAATGGATAGAGCCTCAAGCATTGGCATGTTTAAGGTTGATTCGAAATCATCGTCCTGAATTGGAACAGCCTTTAAAAATCGCTGAATTTCCTCCATTTCCCTCGTTTCAAGTGAGAGCAATGAACCATTTTTCAAGCGGTAATATTTTCGTTTTTCCTCAAGGGCACCTAAAATTTCGCGAATTTCCTGGTCGGCAATGCCCTTCATCTCGAATTTAAACTCAAGCCAATTTGTACGTTCTTTTTTTATTTTCACCCTTATTTTCGGATGTTCACTTTTAGGTAAAATGCGATTTCGAATAGCTGTTGTAGCATAAATCTGACAATGAGGTTGCAGCTCTGGAACGATATGATACAAAAACTCATACTCAAGTTCCTCATTATGCAAGTAATACCCACCCTCCGTCTTCGAAAGACCGCTATCATCCATAATTCTTAGAATTTCATCCTCTTTTTCAATATCCCTAATCACCATTGGTCCTGTTGAAATATCCCGGTTCTCAAGTGGTTGGATGATGGTATTTTCATAATGAAATTCAAGCCCTGCCAGCAATTTGTTTCGAAGACGATCCAAGTAAAGCTTAGCGACAAGTGGGGTTTTCATAAGTTCTTTAGAAATGGCTTGAGACATGTGAACGACACCAATCTTTTTCAAGCTTGGTACGATTTTTTTTAGAAAAAATTGAGTTTGTTCCTTTGGAATTGGAATATGATTAGCACCTGGATTTACAAGCATGTTTTTTAGTTCAAATAAGCGGTCACAATCTTGTTCCGATATTTGATAGAGTCGTCCATCACTTAACACAATATGATAGGATTTTAAAATAATCATTCTGTTAAACCCTTGAATGGTTAATTGATAGTCACTTTCTTCCCCTTCTTCAAATGAAAAATGCAGTGGTGGTGGTTCCTCTTCGATTTGAAGGCCTTCATACGTATAGCCATTGTTTTCAATATAAACGGATGGGCATTTCGAGAATAAAGGTACGAGAACTTTCCAAGAAGATGGCGGAATTAACAGTATTTCACGAGTTTCCAGATTGTCTAATGAGTTAACTTCAAAAAAAACTTTTTCATCCTCAGTAACTTTAATCAATTGGTGTAGTAGAGTATCTACTTCATATAAAAAACAATGGAGATTTGGATCATATGAAAATTGTTCGGATATTTTACTAGGCTTTCCTTGTTTTATATCCTCAAGAAACCTACGAATATCATGTACTCCCATCTGTTCAATTCCTATTTGCAATCCAATTAAGACTTGCTCACTCGACACCTGAACGGGTTTACATGTGAATCGAACATTGAGTACTTCTCTTTTTTCAAAATGAAGCTGGTGGCCACTTGAACGTAACGGCCCATTTGTAAATAATGTCATGAAATCATTCGTCAATTTTTCGTTAGTAGAAGTTTGAATTTCATCGAAAGCTAAAGGTTCTTGATTTTGCTGTTCATGTATTGCAATCAAAACGGCAGCTATATGCTGACATTCCTTATCGAAATTGGCAAGGGATGGACAACTGCATGTAGTCTCTAATTTTCCTTGCCCATTTTTTTCAATCGTTACGTGAAAGTCCTCTGCCCCTTTAACAATAGCACTGCATTTATTTGATCCGTATTCAGTAAATAGAACCTTGTTTGTTCGATAAAAAGCGTCCCCTCTTTTAAAGGAGACGGTTCCACATATTTCTTTTATCAATTTATGTTTGATTTTGACATCCATGGATTCCGACTCCTTTCTATCCTAGGTTTACTTTTGATTTAACCCTTGTCCTTTTACAAAATCATTCATATACATCCGCTTCGGATTTTCAAGCATGTTAGCCATCTGCCCCGTCCAGGTATCTGAACGTTTCCCATTTGTACGTGCTTGATAATAGTCGGAGATAGTTTGATTGTAGGTAACCAATTCTTGTTTAAATAAGTCTTCATCCTGCTTATATTCATCTTCATGATAAATATGCTCGAATGGAAGACGTGGTTTTTTATCAGGCATTTGAGCTGGGTAGCCTACCGCAATTCCGAAAAGAGGAATCACAAATTTAGGGATATGTAGAAGCTGGCAAACCTCGTCAAGATTATTACGCAGGCCACCAATATAGCAAGCACCTAGGCCCATTGATTCTGCTGCGAGTACTGCATTTTGAGCAGCTAAGGCAGCATCTATTGTAGCAACCATAAATTTCTCCGTACTCTCCAATGAAGTCGATAAGTCCTTTTCCTCCATTTGGCTAATAACCTGGTGACGATGAAGATCTCCACAAAACACAAAGAAATGTCCATTTTCTGCGACATAGGCTTGGTTACCGACGATTTCCGCGAGCTTCTTCTTCTTTTCTGAATCCTTCACGCCAATTATGGAATAAGCTTGAATAAAACTAGATGTTGAAGCCGCTTGGGCACTCTCAACAATCGTACGAATTTGTTCATCTGATAATAATTTTTCTTCAAATTTACGAATGGAACGGTGATTCATAATTGTTTCAATAACTGTATTCATTGTTATGTTCCTCCATCCTAGTTGTCTTTATTTTTTCGTTTGGTTTGATTTCACATCGAATCTTAAGAAATCCTTTGCTATATAAGTCGTCTTAAACACTCGCTTTGCTTCCTCAAGAAGCCCCTGACTATCATCGCCTTGATATCTGGAGCTTATATGCGTAAGTATTAATTGTTTGACCCCCGCCTGTTTTGCAACGTTGGCCGCTTGAGTTGTGGTAGAGTGAAAATAATCATGAGCTAAATCAGACTCATTTGAACTAAATGTTGCTTCATGGATGAGTAAATCCGCATTCTTTGCAAGTTCAATACTCTCCTTAACATAACGGGTATCACCTAAAATGGTCACAATACGTCCTTTTTTAGGCGGACCAATATATTCCTTTCCATTAATCTGACGTCCATCCTCGAGGATAACTGTTTGACCTTCTTTAATTTTTTGATAGATTGGTCCAGGTTTAATTCCTTCTTTTGAAAGCTTATCCACAAGCAATGTTCCTGGGAGATCTTTTTCTATAATTCGATACCCAAAGGATTGAATCCCATGCTGTAATTCTTTTGCCGTTACACTAAATTGTTCATCCTCAAAAACCACATCTTCTTCAATTTCAACAATTTCAAGCGGATATCGAATATGTGTGGTACTTACCTTTATCGAAGTTTCAATAAATGCTTTTATTCCCTTAGGACCATAAATGGTTAATAAGGACTCTCCGCCTTGAAAGGAGCGACTTCCTAATAACCCAGGCAATCCAAATATATGGTCACCATGTAAATGAGTGATGAAAATTTTTTCTATTTTCCCTGGCTTTATGGATGTATGTAATATTTGATGCTGCGTTGCCTCCCCACAATCAAACAACCAGGTGGCCCTACGCTCATCAAGCAATTGTAAAGCAATTGAAGTGACATTCCGCTCTTTTGCGGGTACCCCTGCACCTGTTCCTAAAAATACGACTTCCACTCAGAAATCCTCCAAATAACTTTAAAATTTTTATGCTTATCTATCGATTATATTCCATTACCTACTATATCATATTCTGCCATTTGTTCTCTAGATAAGCCACTCCAACCATTCCTTACAATGGTTTTCGAATATCCATTCCTTGTTAAGGCATACTTTTAAAAGGAGTTTGAAAAATTCATACGAATTAGTTGATTTACTAAACAAAAAAGTATACATTAAATAAATATCACTAAAGCCTTAAGAAGTGGGGGATTAATATGACAAATACATCACCAAAATCAATCGTGGTTATTTTTGGAGCAACAGGTGATTTGGCAAATCGAAAGCTTTACCCTTCTATATATAACCTTTATACGAAAGGAAAACTCTCTGAAAATTTCGCGGTTATCGGGGTGGCAAGACGCCCTTTAGAGAATGAAGAATTCCAACAAAACGTAAGAAATTCTGTCTCAGGAAGATTTGAGGAAAATCGTGAGGATATTGAGAAGTTCTCAAAACACTTTTACTACCTTCCGTTCAATGTGAATGATCGTGCTTCTTATAAAGAATTAAAGGAACTTGCTGAAAAACTAGATTCAACCTACAAAACAGAAGGTAATAGAATCTTTTATTTAGCAATGGCTCCAGAGTTTTTTGGAACAATAGCTGTCAACATTAAAGCTGAAGAATTAACGGATACAGAAGGTTATACAAGACTTGTAATTGAAAAACCTTTTGGACATAACCTGCCATCTGCAAAGCAATTGAATGAAAAGCTTCGTCATGCATTCTCAGAGGATGAAATTTACCGAATCGACCATTATTTAGGCAAAGAAATGGTCCAAAATATTGAAGTCATCCGCTTTGCAAACGCAATATTCGAGCCACTTTGGAATAATCGTTACATATCAAATATCCAGATCACATCTAGTGAAGTACTGGGAGTAGAAGATCGGGGTGGCTATTATGAAAAATCTGGCGCTCTCCGAGATATGGTACAAAACCATATGCTTCAAATGGTTGCATTATTAGCGATGGAACCGCCGATTAAATTAAATACCGATGAGATTCGCAGTGAAAAAATAAAAGTATTACGTGCCCTTCGCCCATTAGAGGAAGAGGATGTAAAAAAGTACTTCGTTAGAGGACAATATGATGCTGGTACGTTAAATGGAAAACAGGTTCCTGGTTACCGGGAAGAGGAGAAAGTAGACCCTGCTTCAAATACTGCTACATTTGTTGCAGGTAAGCTTTTAATCGACAATTTCAGATGGGCAGGCGTTCCTTTCTATATCCGTACCGGTAAGAGAATGAAGGAAAAATCAACAAATATTGTAGTTCAATTCAAAGACATTCCGATGGATTTATATTATAAAGAGGAAAATGAACAACAAAATCCTAACCTGCTTGTCATTAATATCCAGCCCGATGAAGGTATTACACTTTATTTAAATGCAAAAAGACCGGGTCAAAACACAATGACATTACCTGTTAAGCTTGATTATTGTAATAACTGTATTGATGGTATAAACACACCAGAAGCTTATGAAAAGCTTATTTATGACTGTATGATGGGTGATACAACAAACTTTGCTCACTGGGATGAAGTGGCCCTTTCATGGCGCTACGTCGACTCAATTTCAAAGGTTTGGGAAAACCAGATTGCAACTGAATTCCCAAATTATTCATCTGGTTCTAATGGACCTAAGGCGTCTGATGAACTATTAGCAGAAGATGGGTTTCACTGGTGGCCAGTTGAAGACTAAGATCAAAAAAGCCCCCGACTCTATATGAGTTAGGGGCTTCGCTATTTAGTCGCTTAAGAAGTCTTTCTCAAAACTTGTTCCATGTTCATTATCTCGGGGTTTTTTATCTTTAGGTAGTTTAACTCCTTTTGATACGATCTCATCCCCGTACTTCCCTTTTAATTCATCTATTACCTTTAATAAAGGTTCTTTTTTCGCTTCCTTCTCATAGGAAAAAAGATCAAGTTGTTTAAATGCCTCTTGTTTCTCCACAAGTTCCTGAGCTGTGACACCTAATAATCGAATTGGTTCCCCGTTCCAATGTTTTGTCCACAAGCGCTTGGCCGCTTTATAAATCTCTTCATCCTGATCAATTGGGTTATCAAGTTTCCGACTTCTTGTTACCGTTTTTCGGTCAGCATAACGAATCATCAGCTGGACATTATTGGATAGCAAATCCTTCCTTCTTATTCGAGCGCCAACAGAATTCGATAGTCTTTTGATAACACCGAGAAGCTCTTCCTCATCTGTTGAATCATATGGTAATGTTGTCGAATTACCGATGCTTTTGAACTCGGATATTGCATCAGGGTCAACAAGTCGGTTGTCAATTCCATTTGCTCTTTGCTTTATCCGCTCACCATTAATTCCTAATAACTGCTTTAATTGAATATCGTTGCCCTTAGCAAGGTCTCCAATTGTATGAATATTGATTGCAGCTAATTTTTCAGCCGTTTTTGAACCTACTCCATGCATTTCTCCAACTGGCATGGGCCAGAGGATGATCGGAACATCCCGCTTCCGCAATACAGTGATTCCTAATGGTTTTTTCATATCGGATGCCATTTTTGCTAGAAATTTATTTGGTGCAATTCCAATGCTACAAGGAAGTAGAAGTGTTTTTTGTAAGGTTTCTTGAATGGAAGTCGCAATTTCAATCGGGGACCCCTTTTCATAACATCCCGTAATATCCATATAGCCTTCGTCAATTGAAACTGGTTCAACTAAATCCGTGTATGTGCGAAGGATAGCAAACATAGCCAGTGAAGCCCTACGGTAGCGTTCAAAGTTTGGTTTACGAACGATAAGGTTTGGGCATTTTCGTTTTGCCTCCCATAAAGGCATCGTTGTTTTCACTCCAAAGGCACGAGCCTCATAGCTACATGTGACAATAATGCCTTTTCGCTCTTCGACATTCCCTGCAACCGCTAAAGGCTTACCCTGTAAAGAAGGATCATAGGCAACCTCGACTGATGCGTAAAAGCTATTCATGTCCACATGTAAAATAACCTTCCCATTTTTCGGATACATTTCTTTCATGATTTGCACTTCCTACTAATAATCCACAAATATAGTTTATCATAGAAAAAGCCACCTATTCTATTGGTGACTTTGAATGTGATCCTCAATCATATCAAATCCTTCAAGACTATCAAACAGTTTATCAGCATCGAGCAAAGTAATCAATCGATTATCTAGGGCCGCAACTCCTGTTATGTATGGGGAAAGATGGTAGGTTAAACTCAATTGTTTCAATTGAGTTTGAGGGATATCCATTATTTCTATAGCATCATCGACAAGTAATCCTACTGATAATGAATCTGTTTGGGTAACGATAATCTTCGTTTTATCTGTGTGGGTTGTTTGTTTATCAAATAAGATTATTCCTGTATCAACAATTGGAATGAGTTGATCACGAATCGTTAACATACCTAGCAAAAATGTTGGCATTTGCGGAATAGCGTTTAACTTTTGGGCTCTTTCTATAGAAATTACTTTTAAAACAGGAATGCCAAATTCCTCATTCCCTGATGAAAATACAACGACTTTTTGGTCTTCCATCTAACATTCACCTCAGGTCTAGTAACACAATCTATGTTCTATATCTATCATACTTTACCTATTTATGAAAAGAAATAAAAAAGTGAAACTCACTCAATCAAGAGAGAATCCCACTTTTTAAATACTTTATTTTGCAACTTCTTCAACAATCGCAACAATAAGTTCAGCAGTTTTGACTAGTTCTTCTACTGGCATTTTTTCATTTGTTGTGTGAATTTCTTCATATCCTACGGCAAGATTTACAGTAGGGATGCCATGTCCTGCGATGACGTTGGCATCACTGCCCCCACCGCTTTTTTGGAGCGCGCTTTGACGACCAATTTTCGCTACAGCTCGTTTTGCAACCTCAACAACATGGTCGCCATCAGCAAACTTGAATCCAGGATACATGACCGTAATTTCAACCTCAGCTCTGCCACCCATATCAGCTGCAACAGATTCAAAAGCTGCTTTCATCTTCTGAACTTGAGCTTCCATCTTTTCTGTCACTAAAGAACGTGCCTCAGCTAAAATTTCAACATGGTCACAAACAATATTTGTTTGTGTGCCCCCTTCAAAACGACCAATATTAGCAGTCGTTTCTTCATCGATACGTCCTAGTGGCATTTTTGCAATGGCTTTTGCTGCCATCGTAATTGCTGAAACACCTTTTTCAGGTGCAACACCTGCATGAGCTGTTTTTCCGATGATTGTTGCTCTTACCTTAGCTTGTGTAGGTGCAGCAACAACAATATCTCCAACTTTTCCGTCACTATCTAGTGCATATCCATATTTGGCTGTAATCATCGAGCGGTCTAATGCTTTAGCACCGACGAGACCAGATTCCTCGCCTACAGTAATAATAAATTCTATTGTACCGTGTGGGATTTGATTTTCCTTCAGAACACGGATTGCTTCAAGCATAGCAACAAGACCTGCTTTATCATCTGCTCCTAGAATCGTTGTTCCGTCTGAGACAATATAACCATCTTTGATTGAAGGTTTAATCCCTTTTCCAGGGACAACTGTATCCATATGAGAAGTAAAGTAAATGGGATCCACATCATTTTTTGTGGCTTCAAGAGTACATATTAAATTCCCTGAGCCATGTCCTGTTTGACTAGTGGTGTCATCCTCTACAACATGTACACCTAAAGCAGTAAATTTTTCTTTTAGAACCTTTGCTATTTCTGTTTCGAATTTTGTTTCTGAGTCTACTTGTACGAGCTCTAAAAACTCATTAACAAGTCTATCCTGATTAATCATACTATGTACCTCCAAGATGAGTAGGTTAATGAATAGGTTAATGTTTTTAGCCTATCATATTATCATCAAAAATCAAATGTCGGCCGAAAATGACGCATCGAATTTCTGCGTTGGCTTGCTTTTCCGTTCCTCACGTATTAACTGCATACGCTCCGGTACTCAAAGCAGCGCCGCCTTGAAATTCTCGGTCCTTTCAACCTCCTTTTTTATACCTATTATAACGGGATGTTCCCATGCTTCTTATTAGGACGTGTTTCTTTTTTGTTTCGTAGCATATCTAAGGCTTGGATGATTTTAATTCTTGTTTCTCTAGGATCGATGACGTCGTCCACCATTCCTTGGCTTGCTGCTACATATGGATTGGCAAATTTTTCACGATACTCTTCAATTTTTTGCGCACGTGTCTGTTCAGGATTATCACTTTCGTTAATCTCACGTGCAAAAATAATATTAGCTGCACCCTGTGGACCCATTACTGCAATTTCAGCATTAGGCCATGCAAAAACCAAATCCGCGCCAATTGATTTACTGTTTAGCGCAACATAAGCACCTCCATATGCCTTTCTAAGAATTACAGTTAACTTTGGTACCGTTGCTTCTGAGTACGCATATAAAATCTTTGCTCCGTGGCGGATAATTCCTCCATGCTCCTGTTTTACCCCAGGAAAGAACCCAGTTACATCCTCAAATGTAATAAGTGGGATATTGAAGGAATCACAAAAACGAATGAATCTTGAAGCTTTATCAGATGAATCAATATCAAGCCCACCCGCCATGTATTTTGGTTGGTTACATACTAACCCAACAACCTCCCCTTTTACTCTTGCAAATCCGACAACAATATTCTTAGCAAAATCTTTATGAACCTCCATGAATGTATCAGCATCGACTACTTGCTTGATAACTTTTCGAACATCATAAGGTCGAACTGCATCGAATGGAATGATTTCTGTTAAGTCAGGTCGGTAATCATCGTTTTCCTCAACTGGTAGAAGTGGAGCCTTTTCTTCATTATTTTGAGGAAGATAGCTTACTAAAGCTCTTACCTGCTGCAGCACCTCTTCTTCAGTTTCCCCTGAAAAATGTGCGTTCCCGCTTATTGAATTATGTACGTTTGCCCCACCTAAATCCTCTGAGCTAATTTTTTCACCCGTTACGGTTTCAATAACTTTCGGACCTGTAATAAACATTTGAGACGTCTTTTCAACCATGAATACAAAATCAGTAATCGCTGGAGAATACACAGCACCACCAGCGCAAGGACCCATAATCACCGATATTTGAGGGATAACTCCAGAGTAGATTGCATTCCGATAAAAAATGTGACCATATCCATCAAGAGAAACGACTCCCTCTTGGATTCTTGCGCCACCTGAATCATTTAGGCCAATGAATGGTGCCCCATTCTTAGCAGCTAGATCCATCACATTCGCGATTTTCTTCGCATGCATTTCTCCGAGTGCTCCACCAAACACCGTGAAATCCTGTGAAAATAAATAGACCGGTCTGCCATTGATTTTTCCGTAGCCTGTTACAACTCCATCCCCAGGTCCTTTTTTATCTGCTAAACCAAAGTCTGTGCTGCGGTGTTCAATAAAAGGATTTAACTCTACAAAAGTGCCTTTATCAAGTAATAAGTCGATTCGTTCTCGTGCAGTTAATTTTCCTTTTTCATGTTGTTTATCTATTTTTTCATCTCCGCCACCTAATTCAACTTCACGACGGCGATCATAAAGTTCATTAATTTTTTCATAGATATCTATCATTTGTTCGTTTCCCCCTTGCTAGGTTTCTCACAAAGCTCATATAGGACACTACCTGTTGATTTCGGATGCATAAATGCAATTTTTGCACCACCTGCACCGAACTTTGGCTCATCTGCAAGCATTCGAATACCATTTTCCTTCATATCTTGTATACGTGCTTCAATCGATGAGACGCCTAAGGCAATGTGATGAATTCCTTCGCCACGTTTTTCTATAAATTTAGCAATTGGACTTTCTGGTGAAAGAGGCTCCAATAGTTCAAGTTTCGATTCTCCTATGTTAATGAAAGCAACTTTTACATTCTCTGATTTTACTTCTTCGATGCCTTCTAATTGGAGATTAAGAATATTTGTGTAAAATGGGAGGGAATTTTCAATCGATGAGACTGCAATTCCAATATGGTCTATTTTTTTTATCATGTTTTCACTCCTCAAGCGAGCGCTCGCTCAATAATTGTAAGCGGTTCATATAATAATTATATTGTAGCATGAACTCATAATAATTTGTGTATTTTCAGTAATAATGAATAATACATAATGGTTGTCCAAGTTTGTTTTTCGAGGTAAAATATTATTAAATAAGTATGTAAGCAGAAGGGAGTAAGTGACATGTCCCGTAAAACTCAAAAGATTGTTGTATATTTAATGATTGGAGTAATGCTAATTACTACCCTCTTAGCAGGCGTAGGTATGTGGTTTTAATTCAAACATTTCAAGTGGCAGGGTTTGTTAATAGCGTTAGAGGTGACCATTTTGGTCACCTCTAAACGTTATATTATCAGGTTGGCAGACCCTTAAATAGTCTTTTTATAATTAAATACTCTTCCATTTCTTTTATAAATTGAAAGAGGGCTGCTCTTGTTTCAAATTCCTCTCGAGTTACTGGCAATGGCATTTCCCTAAACTCTTTACGCATGGATTCTAGTTTCTTCAAAAATACAATCGCCGTGTTTCCAGGATGAATGGACTGGCTCACCTCCATAATAAAATCGGCAACCATCTTCCCCTGTTCCACTGACTGAGTCATTGAAGTAATAGTTGGTAACATTCTTTGAAGAATCTCGAACTGCCTTTCTCGCATTTCGAAATAAGTATAATATAGATTTTCATCCCTCATTAAGTTATTTTCAACATCTCTATAAGCAATGCTTTTCGCCTTTTTTAATAACTCCTCAACAGCTGTTATCTCCCGGCCATCCCAAATACTATCGCCTGTCCGAAGATAATGGACCATTTCGTTTAATATATTTCCAAATAAGGTTTCAATTTCTTGTTGGTATGCCTTAAGTTGCTTGTCCACACTTGGCATATATAGATTTACGAGTAGCGCAACACCTATACCAATGATAATTAAACCTAGTTCATTAACAATTAAATTTAGTGTTACATTACCCGCTGAAAATATATGTAATATAATTACGGTACTCGTTACGATTCCATCTTTAGCTTTTAGAATAACTACTGTAGGGATAAAAAATAGCAGTAATAACCCGATTGTAAATGGATGATAGCCAATACCCTCGAAGAATACAAACGAAAATATGATTCCAACTACACATGCAACAAATCGCTCCCATGAACTTTCCAACGATTTTTTTCTTGTTACTTTAATACATAAAATCGTTAGAATTCCAGCAGATGCAAAACTATCCAGTCCTATTAGTTTTGCGATGGATATAGATATCGTTGTACCTATAGCTGTTTTTAACGTTCGATAACCTATTTTAAACATAAATCGGCTCCTAAAAATCCATAATAAATTTATTATATTGTTATATATAGGAAAAACAAAACATATTTACTAATCTTACTATACTTAATGAACGAAAAAAAGAATGATCACGTTGATCATTCTTTTTATAGAACCTTTTCTAAGAAGTCCTGCGCACGTTTGCTATTTGGATTTGTGAAAAACTCATTTGGAGTTGTTTCTTCAACGATGACTCCATCATCCATAAAGAGTACCTTATCTGCTACTTCGCGAGCAAAGCCCATTTCGTGGGTTACAATTAACATCGTCATCCCTGTATGAGCCAATCCTTTCATAACATTAAGAACCTCTTTTACCATCTCAGGATCAAGTGCTGAAGTTGGCTCGTCAAATAACATTATTTCAGGTTCCATCGCTAACGCTCTTGCGATTGCTACCCTTTGTTTTTGACCACCAGAAAGGCGATTTGGATATTCATTGGCCTTTTCTGATAAGCCAACCTGGTTTAACAATTCCATCGCCTTACTTTCCGCATCATTCTTGGAAAGCCCTCTAACCTTCATTGGTGCATAAGTGAGATTTTGAAGGACTGTCTTATGTGGGAACAGGTGGAAGTGCTGGAACACCATCCCAATATGCTCACGAACCTTCGTGATATTCGTTTTTGCATTTGTGATCTCATCTTGACCAACCCAAATCTGTCCCTGTGTCGGTTTTTCAAGTAAATTTAAACATCTAAGAAATGTAGATTTTCCAGACCCAGAAGGACCAATAATCGCTACAACCTCTCCTTGTTTAAAGGTGGTCGTAATCCCTTTTAACACATTTAACTTGCCAAAAGATTTATGAAGACCTTCTACTTTAATATGATCATTACTCACTACGACGCAACCTCCTCTCAAGTCTTCCGCCTAGGAATGTGAGGATTGTAACGATAATCCAATATACTAGACCAGCAATTAATAATGGTTCAAAATAGCGGAATGTGTTTGCTCCGACAACTTGAGCCCGTCTCATAATATCCAATAATCCAATTGTACTTACAATTGCAGATTCCTTCGTTAAGGTAATAAATTCATTTAAGAGTGCTGGTAAAATATTTTTGACTGCTTGTGGTAGGATTATATCTATCATCATTGGTCGGTATGAAATCCCAAGCGCTTCTGCCGCTTCTTGTTGGCCTTTATCAACTGCCTGAATACCTGCTCTAATGATTTCTGAAATATATGCACCTGAATTTAGTCCGAATGCCAAAACTCCTGCTACAAATTTATCAATATCATATTGAAAAAGCTGTGGAACTGCAAAATAGATTAGAACCAATTGAAGGATAAGTGGTGTACCTCTAAAAATAGATGTGTAAATGTCCGCAAACCACTTTAAAAATGAAACTTTGCTTATTTTAAAAACCGCTAAAATTGTCCCGAGAATTAAACCTAAAATTGCCGATACTAGTGCAAAGGAAACCGTAATACCGATCCCTTCTAGTATAAACGGAATTGAAGGCAGGATTCCGGAGAAGTCAATATCCAAACCCATGCCTTACACCTCATTTCTACCAAAAATTTTGACCTATTCTTCCATCCATTGTTTCTGTAATTTCTCTAATTCGCCGTTCTCTTTCATTTCTTCTAAGACTTTATTAAATTCATCTACTAGCGCATCACCTTTTGCAAAAGCAATCGCCATACCTGGTGAAGCCTCAGTTGGATCATCGAATCCAGCTAGGTCTAGTTCTTCAATAAATCCAACTGCAACAGTTTTATCTAAATATACTGCATCAATTCTTCCTGCTTTTAACTCTTGAATTAGTTCTGGCGCTTTATTTAAAGCTGAGATTTCAAGACTTTTTAATGTTTCTTCTTTGATTTTTTTAGCGCCTTCTTCTTGAATAGAACCTAATTGAACTCCGACTGTTTTTCCTTCTAAGTCTTCTAATGTTTTAATTTCAGAATCCTTTAATGTTACAAACATTTCACCTGATTTATGGTATTCCATTGAAAAATCAACGCTTTTCTTACGTTCTTCCGTTGCTGACATACCTGAAATGATAAAATCAAGACGTTCTGATTGTAATGCACTTATTAGTCCACCAAAGTCCATATTTTCAATTTTAAGCTCATAACCTAGTTTATCCGCAATTGCTTTTGCTAAATCAATATCAAACCCAACATATTCTCCTGTTGCAGCGTCAATTGTTTCAAATGGCGGGAAATCTGCTGATGTTCCCATCGTTAAAACCTTTTTCTCTTTAGTTCCTTCTTCAGATCCTGTTGCATTGTCATCGCTTGTCCCACATGCTGCTAAAAATGCAATTGATAAAATAGTAAACAATGTTACTAGTAAAAACTTTTTCATTATGTTTTCCCCCTATGTCATTATTTATAATTATTCGATAGAATGTATTTTAACACATCTGCATAAATATACAATATGTTTTTTAAAAATAATAATTGATTAATAATTCTATTATTTACTCCGAGCTTGTAATTATTCTGCTTACAATGGGCTTTAGGGTAAATCGCAGTGCAAAATCGTTCCAATAATTCACACCAATCACTTTACTAATATAAACAATTAAAGTATAAAAGCGATAAAGAACCAACTATATTATGCATATTTTTATTATTTATCTCAAAAAAAAGAAGCCTTTAAGGCTTCTGGCTTCTTATACTTCTTCACAATATTCTTCAAAGGAATCCTGTAATTTATTAATTACATCCATTGGTTCATGTCCTTCAATTTCGTGACGCTCAATCATTCTTACAACCTTACCATCTTTTAATAATGCAAATGATGGTGATGATGGCGGATAACCTTCAAAGTAAGATCTCGCTTTTTCAGTTGCAGCTTTATCTTGACCAGCAAACACGGTCACTAATTGATCTGGACGCTTATCATAATGGATTGAATGTGCAGCCGCTGGTCTTGCAATTCCACCTGCACAACCACAAACTGAGTTAACCATTACTAATGTTGTACCTTCTTTACTTAGTGCTTCATCAACCTCTTCAGGTGTTTTTAACTCTTGGTAACCAGCTTCCGTAATTTCTTTACGAGCTGTTGTTACTATATCATTCATAAACAAATTGAAATCTATTTCCATTTATAACACTCCTCCACTTAGATAATTATTTAGCCTTCTTTAATAATATCAATTTACAACATGTTTTTACAAACGATAATGCTTTGATTAAATTACCAATAGAATGTTTAAAATTACATTATTCGGGTATTCTATAAATACATCTAGATCATACCCCTAAACTCCCTAGATGGAAGGAAAGCAATATTTTGCTCTCCTTCTTTTTTTATGCTTCATATAGCTGAATTAATTCTTTCACAGCCGAGGTCACATTTAAGTCCCCCTGGACAACCTTATTTTCTAAAATGGGAAGTTGTGTTTTAATTGACGGATGATTAAAGAAGCTTGCTTCAAGATAATCTTTTATCATCGCATTTATCCAATGCTTCGTTTGTGAGTTCCTCCGTTCTGTAAAGACACCGGATTCTTTCGTTGTCTCAACAAACCGTTGGATAATTTTCCACATTTCTTCCATACCTTCATGATAAAGTGCTGAAGCTGTATAAGCCTTTGATGACCAGCCCTTGGTGCTTGGCTGAAGATAGTGGAGAATCCGATTGTACTCACCGCGCGCTACCTTTGCCTTCTGTCTATTGTCACCATCGGCTTTATTTATCAATAATGCATCAGCTAGCTCCATGACCCCTTTTTTCATACCTTGCAATTCATCTCCTGCACCTGTCAAAACGAGAAGAAGGAAAAAATCGACCATGCTTCTTACTACAACTTCACTTTGTCCTACACCAATTGTCTCTACTAAAATCACATCAAAACCCGCTGCTTCGCAAAGTAAAATCGTTTCTCTTGTTTTTCGATTAACCCCACCAAGGGTCCCGCCTGAAGGTGATGGTCGAATAAATGCATTCTTATTACGGGCAAGTGTCTCCATTCTTGTCTTATCCCCAAGAATACTTCCACCTGTAATACTGCTACTTGGGTCAACAGCTAAAACAGCTACACGATGCCCCTGCTCACATAAATACGAACCGAAGCTTTCAATGAATGTACTTTTCCCCGCTCCGGGTACTCCTGTTATACCAATCCTAACGGAGTTACCTGTATAGAGCAGAATTTCATTAATAACATCCTGAGCCTGGTCTTGATGACGTTTTGCATTACTTTCAACAAGTGTAATCGCTTGTGCAAGAATAGCGCGATCACCGTTTCGAATTCCTTGCACAAACTCTTCTATAGAACGCTCTTTCTTTTTCACAAATTTACGTCTTTCAGTAGGGTTATTTTGTTCTTTTCCCTGCACGATTTCGGTTGTGAAACTATCAGAGGCGTTTTCTGGCACCCAATCAGGACGATTTTTCTTGTCATTCATTGCTCTCTTCCTCATACCCTAAACGATGATAAATTTCCTCGATGACTGTTTGGGCGGCGACTGGTATTACCGTACCAGGTCCGAAAATGGCTGCTGCACCTTGTTCTTTCAAGTACACATAATCCTGTGCAGGGATGACACCGCCCACGATCACAATAATATCCTCTCGTCCTAGTTTTCTAAGTTCCTCTATAAGCTGTGGCAGTAATGTTTTATGGCCCGCAGCAAGAGAGCTCATTCCAATTACATGTACATCATTCTCCACTGCTTGTAGGGCTGTTTCTGCAGGTGTCTGGAATAACGGGCCGATATCCACATCAAAGCCAAGGTCCGCGAAGGCAGTAGCAATTACCTTTGCTCCCCGGTCATGTCCATCTTGACCCATTTTTGCAATCAGGATTCTCGGACGTCTTCCCTCATTCTCCAAAAACTCATCCGTCATATGTTTAACATTCATAATTTCTTCCTCATTTGAATATTCAGAGCTATAGATTCCACTAATTGAACGAATAACTGCTTTATGTCTTTGCGATGCTTTTTCAACTGCATTTGAAATTTCTCCTAAAGTAGCACGAACTCTAGCAGCATTCACCGCTAACTCCAATAAATTTCCTTCTCCTGTTGCAACTGCGTTTGTAATGGCAGCCAATGCCACATCGACTTTGTTGTCATCACGAGAAGCTTTTAAATCATTTAGTCTCTCAATTTGTTTCAAGCGAACTGCCGTATTATCAATATCTAAAATATCAATTGGATCCTCTTTTTGTAATCGATATTTATTCACACCAATAATGGTCTCTTTGCCGGAATCAATTCTTGCCTGGCGTCTAGCGGACGCTTCCTCAATTCTCATTTTTGGCAGACCTGTTTCAATTGCTTTGGTCATTCCACCAAGCTCTTCAATCTCCTCAATATGCTTCCACGCTCTGTCCATAAGCTCCTTGGTTAAGGATTCCACATAATAGGAGCCACCCCACGGATCAATTACATTACAAATCCCCGTTTCATCTTGTAAATATAATTGCGTGTTTCGAGCGATACGGGCAGAGAAATCAGTTGGTAGTGCGATCGCCTCATCTAGTGCGTTTGTATGCAAGGATTGGGTATGCCCAGAGACGGCAGCCAATGCTTCAATACATGTTCTTGTGACATTATTGTAAGGGTCTTGCTCGGTTAAGCTCCATCCTGAAGTTTGTGAATGAGTTCTTAGAGCAAGGGATTTGGGATTTTTCGGATTGAAGGCCTTCATCATTTGCGCCCAAATGAGTCGAGCCGCTCTCATCTTCGCTACCTCCATAAAATAATTCATTCCAATTGCCCAGAAAAAAGATAAGCGAGGCGCAAAGGAATCAATGTCTATCCCCTTTTTAATTCCTGTTCGCACATATTCCAACCCATCTGCAAGGGTATATGCTAATTCAAGGTCTGCTGGTGCACCTGCTTCTTGCATATGATATCCAGAAATACTAATGCTATTGAACTTCGGCATCTTGTTAGACGTGTACTCAAAAATATCAGAAATAATTCTCATTGAAGTTTCTGGTGGGTAAATATACGTATTTCGAACCATATATTCTTTCAATATATCATTCTGAATCGTTCCCGATAATTTTTCAGGAGGAACCCCCTGTTCCTCTGCTGTAACGATATAGAAAGCCATGATTGGAAGCACCGCACCATTCATCGTCATCGAAACACTCATTTGATCAAGTGGAATTCCATCAAATAATGTTTTCATATCAAGAATTGAGTCAATTGCTACCCCAGCTTTACCAACATCACCAACAACACGGGGGTGGTCTGAATCATAACCACGATGAGTTGCTAAATCAAATGCAACAGAAAGGCCTTTTTGCCCCATTGCAAGATTTCGGCGATAAAAAGCATTACTTTCCTCTGCAGTGGAAAATCCAGCGTACTGACGAACCGTCCATGGGCGATTGACGTACATTGTTGGATATGGCCCACGTAAGAATGGAGGAATACCAGGCATAAAGTCAAGATGAGTTAGCTCCTCCAAATCTTTTTCTGTATATAAAGGTTTTATTGCAATTTGTTCGTTTGTCTCAAATAGTAAATCCTCAATAGATCGCTTGATTTCTTCTTCTACTTTTTCAGTCCATTGTTCAGGAGTAGACGGTATATCAGACTTCTTTAACTTTATTTTAGAGAGATCAAGTCTTTTAGCCATGTTGCTTCACCCCCATCTCTTGTTGTAATTGATGTAAAAATCCAAAACAATTTGTGCCAATATGGATAAAATCACTGATTCCCGCTTTTAAAAATGGTGCCTCATCTTCCGGTTTTCCTGCTATAAAGAAACGCAAGTCTTGGTTGAATTCCTTGAGTTCACCACATATTCTTATAGCCATTTCTTTGTATGATTCGTCCTGCCCACAGAATACAAAAGTTCTAAGATTCATAGCCTTTGCTCCTGCAATAGCGTCTTCAACATTCAGATATCCATCATTTTTCAAAACTTGGAAACCTCCTGCTTCTAAGAACCCCGTAATGAAGTCTGCTCTTGGTTTATGTTCAGGAATAGGACCTAAATTTACTATACCAACTTTAGGACGTTCACCAGTAGCTTGCAGATAATCCTCTGAAGCTTTTCTCAGTAATTCAAAGCTTTCCGAAATTCTTACTGAAGGAATTGGATTGATTAAAAAGGAAGACTCTGAGCTTTGATTTATTTCTTTTTGCTCTATTTGACCAATCGATGTTTCTTGAATATTAGCATACATATTCGTGCCGACAATTTTATCTCTTCGAAGGTTCACATTTTTTTGTCTTTCCGATAGAACAGTTGAAATGCTTTCTTGAACACTTCCTGATTTTAAGGCTTCAAGCATTCCACCCTGAGACTCAATTTGATTTAATAGCTCCCATGCACTCTTTGCAAGTTCGTTTGTTAATGCTTCGACATACCAAGAGCCACCTGCAGGGTCAATCACCTTATCTAAAAAGGATTCCTTGAGAAGGATCGCTTGAGTGTTTCTTGCAATTCTTCTCGAAAAAGAATCCGAACTCTTGATTGGTTCATCAAATGCAGAAACGTGTAGGCTTTCAATTCCACCAACAATTGCAGAAAAAGCTTCTATAGTAGAACGAAGCATATTCACATAAGGGTCGTGGATTGTTTTTGTAAATGCTGATGTTCTTGCATGGATATGCATTTTTGAGGAATCTTCATTTCCTCCGTACGCTTCAATAACTGTCGACCAAATCATCCTTGCAGCTCTTATTTTCGCAATTTCCATAAATACATTTGAACCAATTGAAAAAGTATACGTCATACGTTGTGCTATTTCATCAATTGAATGCTTTCTATCTAGTAATTCGCATATATACTCAATCCCAGTTCCGATTGTATAAGCAAGTTCTTGTACCGCATTTGCCCCACCATTATGATATGGTGACCCTTTGACAAGAATCGTTCTTAAATTGGCTTGTTTCTCTGTGGCCCATTTTACCGATTTTGATAATTGTTCATAGGCAACTTCAAGTTTTAAAGGTAGCTGTCCATTTTCGACTAAAGTCGCGAGTGGGTCCATCCCGATTGTTCCTGTGAGAGAATCTTCTTTTGCATAAGATTCAATCAGTGATAAAAAAGGTAATAAATCAGTTTGTGTATCAATTAAGACTGGTGTATTTGACAATGAGATGCCATCAAAGGCTTCCTTCAAATCGTTTTCGTTATGTAAGGCCAGTCCCTCTTTCGGGTTATTTTCCGTTTGCAATGTAAAATGGATCATCGTTTGTCCATTTTGTAGTGCATCCTTTAACGCATTGTTGAATTCTTTAGGCGTTTGTATGTCTAATTCTTGACTCACTTGCCATGGGTTGTTCACGTATCCAGTAGGTTTTGAACCACGCACTTTTGAGCCCTCTCCAGGCATATCTTTTAGAAATGGTATATGCTGAATGTCTTCCCTTGTATAAATAGGTTTTAGTGTAATTTTTTCATATGTTTTTTTATGTAACTTTTCAAGAGGCTTTCCTTTTAATGATTTCTCTGCTTCCTGTTTCCATGTCTCATAATCTATGGATGGGAAGGTAATATCTTGGTATTTTTTCGATTTATTCGTCACAAGGATTCCCCCTACCTTCGTAATCGTTTTCAACTATAATTTTAGTATATAAAATGGGATGCCGCAATGAATAGATAAAAGTTAAAAAGACACTGCCTAGGCAATGTCTTAATAAATAGATGTATTTTCTTTTGTGGTAGTTTCAATGATTTCCTTGACTCGTGCTAAGAATCGTCCTGCAATAAGACCGTCTAATACACGGTGGTCAAGAGACATACAGAGATTCACCATATCGCGAACAGCAATCATTCCATTAATGATTACTGGTCGTTGTACGATTGATTCAACCTGCAAAATGGCTGCTTGCGGATAATTGATTATCCCCATTGACTGGATCGAACCAAATGAACCTGTATTATTCACTGTGAAGGTACCGCCCTGCATATCGTCAGCAGAAAGCTTCCCAGCTCGAACCTTTGTTGCTAACTCAGTGATTTCCCTTGCAATCCCTTTAATTGATTTTTCGTCCGCATTCTTAATAACTGGAACAAATAGAGCATCTTCTGTGGCAACTGCAATTGAAATATTAATATCCTTTTTCTGAATAATTTTATCTCCTGCCCACATTGAATTTATTTGTGGGAATTCCTTGAGCGATTGAGCGACTGCTTTTACGAAAAACGCAAAGAATGTAAGGTTAAACCCTTCTTTTTGTTTAAATTCATTTTTAATCGAATTTCTGTATGCGACCATATTGGTAGCATCCACTTCAATCATGGTCCACGCATGTGGAGCTTCATGCTTACTACGCAGCATATTTGCCGCAATCGCTTTCCGCACCCCAGTTACTGGTATTTCAACATCACCAACGGCAACCGGTATGTTAGATGGTGACGCAGGCCTACTAGATTGCGGGCTAGCAACAGGTTGGCTAGTAGGTTTAGACTCTACTGTTTCTACTTCCTGACCAGCTGTAGGTATCTGACCAGACTCAATCAGCTTTTGGAGATCCTTACGTGTTATTCTACCGCCCGCTCCAGTTCCTTTTACCTGAGTTAGGTCGATATTATGTTCCTGCGAAAGCATTAGAACGGCCGGTGAATAGCGTAATTTTTGGGAAGTATCACTTTGCTCTGCCACTACATTTGTAGCTTTTTCAGAAGTGTCTTCTTTGTCAGTGCTTGGGGTTGACTTCTGATCAGCAGTTTCACTTCCTGCCGTTTCAATCACACAGATTACTTCACCTACTGCTAGAGTTTCTCCTTCTTCCGCAATAAGCTCTTTTATTGTTCCTGAGAACGAAGAAGGTACCTCTGCATTCACTTTATCTGTCATTACTTCTGCTAATGGATCATATTTGTTTACAGTATCTCCAACTGCGACAAGCCATTTACTGATGGTGCCCTCTGTAACACTCTCACCGAGTTGGGGCATTGTTATTTTTTCAGTCGCCAATCATGAAACCTCCTCATTTAAAGCAGAATAACTTCTGCGCAAATAAAATAAAGTTAAAATTCCGCTAGCTCTCTCATTGCTTTTTCGACTTTGTCTGGGTTCACCATGAAGTATTTTTCCATTGTTGGTGCGTATGGCATAGCAGGTACTTCTGGACCGGCAAGTCTCTTAATTGGTGCGTCCAAATCAAATAAACAATTCTCAGCAATGATTGCGGAAACTTCACTTATAATACTTCCTTCTTTATTGTCTTCTGTTAACAGTAAGACTTTGCCCGTCTTTGAAGCTGCTTCAATAATTGCTTCTTTATCAAGCGGATATACGGTACGTAAATCAAGAATATGAGCTTGAATTCCATCCTGTGCAAGACGCTCTGCAGCCTGCAAAGCAAAATGCACACACAATCCATAAGTAATTACCGTAATATCGTCACCTTCACGCTTCACATCTGCCTTACCAATTGGCAATACATAGTCATCATCTGGTACCTCGCCTTTAATTAAGCGATAAGCACGTTTATGTTCGAAGAATAAAACTGGGTCTTCATCACGAATAGCAGCCTTTAACAAGCCTTTTACATCATAAGGGGTAGATGGCATCACAATTTTCAAGCCCGGTTGGTTTGCAAAAACCGCTTCAACTGATTGTGAATGATAAAGTGCACCATGGACTCCTCCACCATATGGAGCACGAATCGTAATTGGACAACTCCAATCATTGTTCGAACGATATCTTATTTTAGCTGCTTCTGAAATAATTTGATTGACTGCAGGCATAATAAAATCAGCAAATTGCATTTCAGCAATAGGTCTCATTCCGTACATTGCTGCACCAATCCCAACACCTGCAATGGCTGACTCAGCTAAAGGGGTGTCAATTACACGTTGCTCTCCAAATTTTTCATATAGCCCACTTGTTGCCTTAAACACTCCACCTTTTTTTCCTACATCCTCTCCCAATATAAAAACTTTAGGATCACGTTCCATTTCTTCACGAATTGCCATCGTCACGGCATCAATATATGAAATTACAGCCATTCTTTTTCCCCCTTACTGTTCAGCGTAAACATATTTTAGAGCATGCTCTGGCTCCGCGTATGGAGCATTTTCTGCATAGTCTGTTGCTTCGTTAACAAGCTTCGCAATTCGGTCTACGATTTCCTGTTCTTTTGCCTTATCTAGTACTCCTACTTCCTTTAAATAAGCCGCAAAAGAGAGGATTGGATCATTCTTCTTTGCTTCTGCCACCTCTTCCTGCTCACGATATGCACGATCATCATCATCAGATGAGTGTGCAGTCAGACGATACGAGATCGTCTCAACTAAAGTTGGCCCTTCCCCCTGGCGGCCTCTATCTGCTGCTTCTTTCACTGCTTTATATACTTCAAGAGGATCATTTCCATCAACAGTTACACCAGGCATTCCATATCCAATGGCACGATCGGAAATCTTTTCACAGGCTACCTGCTTTTCATACGGAACAGAAATGGCGTATTTATTATTTTCACACATGAAGATAACAGGGAGTTTGTGGACAGCTGCGAAATTCGCACCTTCATGGAAGTCGCCTTGGTTAGATGAACCTTCACCGAATGTAACAAAAGCAACTAAATCTTTTCCTTCCATCCTTCCCCCTAAGGCTACACCTACTGCATGAGGAACCTGAGTAGTAACAGGAGACGAACCCGTCACAATACGGTTTTTCTTTTGACCAAAATGACCAGGCATTTGACGTCCACCTGAATTTGGGTCTTCAGCTTTTGCAAATGCAGACAACATTAGTTCCTTTGCCGTCATTCCAAATGTAAGAACGACTCCCATATCCCTGTAGTATGGCAATACATAATCTTTTTCACGTTCAAGTGCAAATGCCGCACCTACTTGTGCTGCTTCTTGACCTTGACAGGAAATGACAAATGGAATTTTACCTGCGCGGTTTAATAACCACATTCTCTCATCTATTTTTCTTGCTAAAAGCATTGTTTCATACATTTCAAGAACTGCATCATCACTTAACCCCAATGCTTGATGACGATTTTCGGACATGAAAAGACCTCCTTAAAAATCATAATTTTCGCAGGTTGGACAAGCCCGCTAATTAAAATTATTAAAATCAGAACAAAATTATGCGTGTATGGCTTTACCATCAACAGCTAAAGCAGCTTCCCCAATCGCTTCAGACAAGGTTGGATGAGGGTGTATGGTGTGTGCTACCTCCCATGGAGTTGCATCTAGTACTCTTGCTAATCCAGCCTCTGAAATCATATCCGTGACATGAGGACCAATCATATGAACACCTAGTAAATCGTCAGTAACTTCATCAACAACAAGTTTTACAAATCCGTCAGATTCACCAAAAACAAGGGCTTTCCCAATTGCTCTAAATGAAAACTTCCCTACTTTCACTGTGTAACCTTTTTCTTTCGCTTCCTCTTCAGTAAAACCAACACTCGCTACTTCAGGATTACTGTATACACATTTAGATACGAGGGAATAATCAATCGGCATCGGATTCTCACCAGCAATATGCTCAACGGCCACAATTCCCTCATGGGATGCAACATGTGCAAGTTGAAGGCCGCCAATTACGTCTCCAATTGCATAAATATGAGACTCTTTCGTTTGGAAAAATTCATTCGTTTTGATATACCCTTTTTCTACAACAATCTCCGTATTTTCTAGGCCAATATTTTCTACATTTGCTTGTCGACCAACAGATACAAGAACCTTTTCTGCTGAAAAAGATTTTATTTCCCCTTTTTGCTCAGCTTGAATCGTAATTCCTTCTCCTTTTTCAAGGGTCTCCGGCAATACCTTTGCACCTGTAACAATTTTTACGCCTTTTTTCTTTAGCAATCGCTGCATTTCCTTTGAAATTTCATGATCCTCGGTTGGAAGAATTCGATTCGAATACTCAAGGACTGTAACTTCAACACCGAAATCGTGTAGCATTGACGCCCATTCAATACCTATTACACCTCCGCCAACAATGACTATTGATTTTGGCAGACTCTCCAATTGAAGAGCTTCATCAGAGGTTAAAACGTATTCCCCATCAATTTCAAGTCCAGGTAAAGAACGAGGTCTAGACCCTGTTGCAATAATTACATTTTTAGGAATCAACATTTCATTTTCTTCGCCATTATTCATTTCGACTGAAATTGTTCCAGGCATTGGTGAAAATATAGATGGGCCTAAGATGCGTCCAAATCCGTCAACGACATCGATTTTCCCTTGTTTCATTAAATGTTGAACACCTTTATAAAGTTGCTCAGTGATTTTATCTTTTCGTTCCTGTACTTTTGAAAAATCAAGTGAAACATCTTTTGTGATAACCCCAAATTCTTCACTTCTTTTCGTTGTTGCATACACTTCAGCACTTCTAAGTAGGGCTTTACTTGGGATACATCCTGCATGTAAACAGGTTCCTCCAAGCTTACCTTTTTCTACTACTGCCACTTTCAGTCCCAGTTGTGAGGCACGAATGGCAGCTACATAGCCACCGGTCCCTCCTCCTAAAATCACTAAATCGTATTCTTTTGACATGTTAAATCACCTACTCGCTCCACTTATTTTAAGACCGGGGTTTGAAGTGGTTTTCCTGGATAATCTTTTTCCTTCTCTTCCCCTTGCAGTACACGTAATGCTCCCTCCGCCAGTGCCCTTAGTTCATTTTCCCCTGGCTGAACGATGACATCCGCAATCCAATTCACTCGGTTAGAAATTTCGGATATAAACTCGTTTCCATAAGCTAATCCACCGGTTAAAATAATGGCATCAACACGTCCAGATAAGGCCGCACTTGCTGCTCCTATTTCTTTGGAGATTTGGTAGGCCATTGCCTGGTAAACTAATTTCGCCTTTTCATCCCCATGTTTAATCATTTTTTCGACTTCAATTGCATTATTTGTACCGAGATATCCTACCAATCCACCATGACCTACAAGCTTTTTCATGATTTCTTCTCGAAAATATTGACCAGAAAAACAGAGGTCGATTAAATCCCCCGCAGGAACTGTCCCAGCACGTTCTGGGCTAAATGGTCCATCACCATGCAACCCATTATTAACGTCCACGACTTTACCTTGTTTATGGACACCGACAGTAATTCCTCCGCCCATATGAGTGACAATTAAATTTAAGTCCTCATATTTTCTTCCGAGATCCTTTGCAATTCTTCGTGCAACTGCCTTTTGATTTAAAGCATGAAAAATGCTTCTTCTCTCAATCAAATCAAAGCCCGATATTCTAGCAATCGGTTCAAGTTCATCAACAACGACTGGATCGACAATATATGGCGGAATGTTTAAGCCAGATGCAATTTCATATGCTAATATACCCCCGAGGTTTGATGCATGCTGACCCGCATAACCAATACGCAAATCATGAAGCATCTCATCATTAACCTTGTAAGTCCCACCTTGAATTGGTTTTAACAACCCACCTCTTCCACAGACGGCATTTAATTTTGAAATATTTATACCCTCATTATCTAACGTTTCGAGAATAGTTGTTTTTCGAAATTCATATTGATCGATGATATTTTCATAAGCGTCTAATTCTGACACATCATGTCTAATCGTTTTCTCAAAAACCGAAAGTTCATTATCATATACGCCAATTTTCGTTGATGTTGACCCTGGGTTGATAACGAGAATTCGATATTCTTTGTCCTGCAATATTGAAACCTCCATCTGCTTAAAGCTGAGCTCCGTTTGTTTTGCATTCATGTTTGCAACTTATGAAGGTAAAAAGGAGGAAAAGCTTTGCTTAAAGCCTTCCCCCACTACAAGCCTTTACTTTCTGCGACTTAAAATGTGGTGCCCGTTTTGTAAAAACTGGCTTCTAGAGTTTCTCATTCTTTCAATTCGTTCCTCTGCCAATCGATCTGCCGCTTGGTAGGTTGGAATACCGTCTCTTTTCGCGATTTCAATTACCTTTGCAATTGTGTCATAAATAGATTCTACCTTTTTAAGAGCACGGTCTTGGTTGTAACCATATAATTCGTCTGCAACATTAATAACCCCACCAGCATTAATAACATAGTCTGGAGCGTAAACGATTCCTAATTCATGAATCGTGTCACCATGACGAGGTTCTTTTAACTGATTGTTTGCTGACCCAGCAATGACCTTTGCTTTTAATTGTGGAATTGTCTCATCATTTACTGTAGCACCGAGTGCACATGGTGCATAAATATCGCAATCCACCCCATAAATGTCGTTAGGGTCCACTGCTCTAGCACCAAAATCTCTTACAGCACGATCTACTGCATCTTTATTTATATCTGTTACGATTAAATTTGCTCCTTCTTCATGAAGGTATTTACAAAGTGTGTACGCCACATTTCCTACACCTTGAACAGCTATTATCTTTCCTTCAAGTGAATCCGAACCAAATGCTTCTTTTGCAGCTGCCTTCATGCCGCGGTATACACCAAATGCGGTTACCGGAGATGGGTTTCCTGATGATCCAAACGCTGGTGAGATACCTGTTACAAAATCGGTTTCTTCGTGGATAATGTCCATATCTGCAACAGTAGTACCAACATCTTCAGCAGTAATATATCGGCCATTCAGCCCTTGGATATAACGTCCAAATGCACGGAACATTTCTTCATTTTTATCCTTGCGTGGGTCACCAATTATAACTGTTTTACCTCCACCTAGATTTAATCCAGCAGCGGCATTTTTATAAGTCATACCCTTCGCTAATCTGAGCGCATCCTCAATTGCAGCTTCCTCTGAAGCATATGTCCACATACGTGTACCACCAAGTGCTGGTCCCAAAGTTGTATCGTGAATAGCGATAATCGCCTTAAGTCCAGATTGTTTGTCCTGACAAAATACTAATTGCTCATAATCATATTTTTCCATGTAAGAAAAGATTTCCATTTGTATGTTCCTCCCAAGATTGACTAAAAGTTGATTACTTGCCTGGCAGAGCAAACCGCCAATGCCAATGAATATAATTTACTTTTTGCAGAATCGGCTCTAGAAGTTAATACAATTGGTGCACAAGCACCCGCAATAACAGCCCCAACTTCTGCTTTTGCAAAATAAACTAATGATTTATATAATGCATTCCCAACTTCTATCGTTGGAACTAGCAAAATATCAGCCTGTCCAGCCACTTCACTCGCGATTCCTTTATGCACTGCTGCTGAAATTGAGATGGCGTTATCAAGCGCTAACGGACCATCTACAATACAATTAGGAATTTGTCCGCGATGATTCATTTGGGTTAAAACGGCTGCATCTAATGTTGACTGCATTGAAGGATTAACCACTTCAACGGCAGCAATGGGTGCAACTTTTGGTACTGAAATACCAATTGAATTTGCCACTTTTACGGCATTATTTAGAATCTGTATCTTTTCCTGAAGTTCCGGAGATATATTCATCGCCGCATCCGTAACGATGATGAGGCGATCGTAATCAGGCACTTCAAATACAGCAACGTGTGATAGGATATTTCCTGCCCGCAGTCCATATTCTTTATTCAAAACTACCTTTAGAATAGTCGCGGTTGGAATATTTCCTTTCATTAACACATCTGCTTCACCTGAATGAACTGCTTTAACCGCAGCCACTGCCGCCTCTTCCTTTGATGATACGTTTACTACAACAAGTGCCTCTTGCCCTGCTTCATATCCCCCTTTTTCAGAAAGGATTTGTTCAATTTTTTCTTGATTACCAAACAACAAAAAACAGGAAAGCTTGTTTTTTACGGCTTCTACTACAGCTTCGAGTACTTCTTCATCCTCAGCAGCTGCAACTGCAACAGTCACTTGTGATTGTTCGGCTGCAATACGAATAAGATCATTGAGTTTCATTTAGACGTTACCTTCTTTTCAATCAAAATTCCCCTTGTTACACCTTTTTACTATGCAATTATCGTGCCAACTTATATTTTTGTAAGCGCTTCATATCATTAACTTTCTCTGAATTTTTTGTGCAAATTCCTGCATACTTTGCAAATTATTGCGTGCTTTAATTTGCAAGATTATATTTTTCTAACTTATAATACAAGCTTCTTAGGGATATCCCTAATGATTTAGCAGCTGCTGTTTTATTTCCACCATTTAACTTTAATACTTCAGTAATTACTTCTGCTTCGTATTTTTCTACTAATTCCGTTAGTGGAACGTCCTTAATTTCAGTCTCAGCTAACAATTGTTTAGCAGGGGCTTTCTCACCCAAACTATGTAATGGTTGTACATGTTTTATATCAATTAGTCTTTCCTGATAGTTCATAAAGATTACGGCTCTGCCCAGGACATTCTCTAGCTCCCTAACATTCCCTGGCCAGTCATATTCATACAAATAATTAATCGCGCCCTCAGTTAGCCCTTCAACTGTCCGACCATAATCCTGATTGATTTTGTGTAGCAAATGTTCTGCTAGTGGTTTAATATCTTGTTTCCGCAATCGCAATGAAGGGATGTAAATTGGAATTTTATTCAAACGATAGTAGAGGTCTTCTCTAAATGTTCCGTTCCCAATTCCTTTTTCCAAATTCACATTCGTAGCTGCAATGATTCTTACGTCAATTGGAATTGGTTTCGTTCCACCAACTCGAACGATTTCTCGTTCCTGCAATACCCGTAATAGTTTAGCCTGTGTATTTAATGACATCTCTCCGATTTCATCCAGAAAAATACTTCCATTATTTGCTTCCTCAAAAATACCTCGTTTGCCACCGCGTTTTGCTCCTGAAAATGCTCCTTCTTCATATCCAAAAAGCTCACTTTCTAACAGCGATTCTGAAATCGCAGCACAATTCACACGAACAAACTTATTAAATTTTCGTTTACTTTCATTATGTATCGCATGTGCAAATAATTCCTTACCTGTTCCAGATTCACCTCTAAGTAAGACGGTAGCAGGAGTTTTTGCACCAAGTTTTGCTTGTTCTATAGCAAATTCCATTTCTTCAGATGAACCGATGATATCGTCAAACGTATATTTCGCTTCAAGTGACCGAATGATATGTCTAGCTCGATTTAATTCGGATGTTAATTGACTTATCTCAGATACATCATGAATGACACCAACACTACCTTTAAGCTTTCCATCCACAATGATGGGTGCAACGTTAACAATTACATCTTTTTCGTGAGGCCCTACCTTCATGCGAGCACCTCTTACAGCTCTTCTTGTTTTCAAAACTTGCATGTGCATACTTTCGCCTTCAGAAATATCTGCATTTGCAGGTTTCCCAATGACTTGTTCTTTTTCCAGTCCAGTGATCCGAGTGTAAGCGCGATTAATTAATATGCCTCGTCCATCTTCATCAACAACCGAAATGGCTTCTTCAGAGGATTGAATAATTGCTTCAAGCAATGTTTGTATTTCTTTTAAATTTGTAATTTCTTCAGCAAGATTTACAACTTCAGTAATATCTTTAAAAACAGCAAATGCACCTAATAGCATCCCCGCTTCATTGACCATCGGAATTCGGGTTGTAATGATTTTACGTCCATTTTTCAAAACGAATTCCTGGTTGACCTCAATGGCTCTTGTCGTAAGAATGTCGGGTAATCGGCTATCAGGAATACATTCATATATATGTTTCCCTATTGCTTCTTCCTTCGTGACACCAATCATTCTTGATGCACTGTTGTTTAGTAAGATGACTTGGCTATCTATATTAATAACAATCATTCCATCATGGGTTGAATCTAAGATCAAATCGACCATAACTTTCTGCATAACCACAGTCACCCCCTAACTATAGTTTTAAACCATGCAATATTTTACACACTTCCATTATTTAATTTGCAAAAACGTGCACACTTATATAATAACCTGAATTCTCCATCTTGACAAATCTTATTAATGACTTACATTTAATATATAGGTCGTTTTTATTGAAAGGATTTTTGATATGCAGCGTATACTGGCTCTAATTGTGCTATTAATACCAGGAGTTATTGCAGGGGTTGGAATTAAATTTATGAGGGATATGTTTTTTGGTGTCTTGCACAGCCCTATTCCATCCTTAATGCTACAATTTATTATTGGCCTTATTTTCTTTTTAGCAGGTCTCTCTTTTATTGGCGGTTTCATTTTACACCGTGACCGGAAAAGAAATAAAGTTCAGGAAAAATTTCAAAACGAAAGCTCACCTGCTGGCGAGCAAAATAAATAATCCTGCTTATATAAGCAGGATTTTTGAGGTTATTTTGTTAAAGCTAACGCTTTCTTCGGATAATCTGTGATGATAGCAGAACAACCAAAATCAATAAGTTGCTTCATCTTTTTCTCATCATTTATTGTAAAAGGACGTACAGCGATCCCATTCAGCTTTGATTCTTCAACTATTTCCTTATTTATCGTCTGATGATATGGATGGATTCCGTTCGTCTTAAGACGCTTTGCATAATCCCACGGCTCATAAAGTCCTTCCATATACAAAATGGCAAGATCAATTATACTCGAAATGCGCCTACACTTAACTAAGCTATAATGGTTAAAGCTTGATAAAACAATCCGATTTTGCAGACCGTAGTCACTAATCATCTTCAAGGTCTTCTCTTCTATGTCCTTATACGAAACTAACCCTGTCTTAAATTCAACATTTATCAACAGCTGATTTGATTTTGCCCAATCAAATACCTCTTCTAGTGTCGGAATTTCACAAATACCGTACTTATCCTTAAACTTGTAACTCACATCCATTTTTTTGATTTGTCTTAATGTATAATCTTTAACCCAACCCTTATACTTTCCATTCGTAGTACGTTTAACGGTTTCATCATGGATGACCACAATGACTCCATCCTTTGTCATTTGAATATCTAATTCAATACCATCTGCGCCAACCCTGGCTGCTTCTTTAAATGAAATCATTGTATTTTCCGGGTGTGTTCCGGCAGAACCTCTATGACCAAAAATTTTCGTTTTCATCATTGATATTCTCCTTTTTTTGGTATACTTCCATTATAGAGTAATTTTAGTAAAGGGAGAAACCATTATATGAGACCATTGCAAATTTCTGCTGAAACAGCAATCCGCTTATCAAAAGCCCTAAATGTCCCAATTGAGCAAATCATGCATATGCCTCAACATATTCTTGTACAAAAAATGATGGAGCTGGAAAAAGCCGAAAAAGAAGACAAATAAGAAAAACACCGTTCCCACTTGGAAACGGTGTTTTTTATCATATAACAAATAATAAGTTCAGTTGTAGTTACTCCTTACCCTCTCAAGACGCTTTATGCTCGAGACGGAGCTTATCTGCCACCATTGCAATAAATTCTGAGTTTGTAGGTTTTGCTTTTGACATACTTACTGTATAACCAAAAAGATTAGAGATAGAATCGATATTACCTCGACTCCATGCAACTTCGATTGCATGACGAATCGCACGCTCAACACGGCTTGCAGTTGTATTGAATTTCTTTGCAATGTCAGGATAAAGTACCTTTGTAATTGATCCTAATAATTCAATATCATTGTATACCATAGAGATTGCTTCTCTTAGATAAAGATATCCTTTAATATGGGCAGGGACCCCAATTTCATGAATAATACTTGTAATGCTTGCATCTAAATTTTTCGGACTATTTTCTGTACGAACAACATTGTTTCCGGTATTTCGTTTAATAATCGGGGCAGTCTTTCCGCTTACTTGACGAATTCGACTTGCAAGATTTTCCATATCAAATGGCTTGAGAATAAAATACGCAGCACCTAAATCGACAGCTTTTTTCGTCACATCCTCTTGTCCAAATGCTGTTAACATGATGACATTGGGCTGTTTTTCAAGATTTAATTCACGAAGTCTCTCTAATACTGCTAAGCCATCTAGATGAGGCATAATAATATCTAAAACGAGAACGTCTGGTTGCTTATCTTGAAGCATGTTTAGGCAATCTTGACCGTTGTAAGCAACTCCTAATACTTCGATGTCATCTTGATTCGATAAATATTCATCAAGTAAATTAACCAGTTCTCTATTATCATCAACCACACAAACTTTAATTTTTTTCACTCTATTTCCTCCTCAAGCTTAAATCCAGAAAATTTGTATATATTCTTATTCTAAAGAAAGAATTCGACAATGCAATAAGAATTCCTTTAATTTTTTAAAAAAATAGGAAAATTTTATTGAAAAATAAATTATTCTCCATTATACTGAAGTATTCGACTTAAAACGCCAATATTTATTGATGAAATTTGGGTTTTGTCGAAAAATCTTTATGCCCTTTTATTATATAAGCTCAATCAAAATTTGGCGATATCTTTTATAGAATCGAACAAAAAAAAGGCAAGCATTAGCTCGCCTTTTTTTGTTCTTTTTTATAAATATCAATTCCCGCTTCACTTAGCATCCACTCGATATGGACACCATATCCGCTTGTTGGGTCATTTACAAATACATGTGTAACAGCTCCAATTAGTTTACCGTCTTGAATAATTGGACTACCGCTCATGCCTTGAACGATACCACCTGTTTTTTCTAAAAGGCGTTTATCCGTTATTTTAACAACCATTCCTTTTGTTGCAGGAATTTTTTGAGGAACTGCACTCACAATTTCAATATCAAATTCCTCAACTTTATCATCTTCAACAACCGTTAAAATTTTCGCAGGTCCTGGTTTTACTTGGTGTGAAAGTGCAATTGGCAACGGCTTATCCATAATGCCGTTATTCACTTGTTTATTTAACTCACCAAAAATGCCAAATGGACTGTTACGTTTGATGTTCCCGATAATTTCTTTATCTGCTGAAAAACGCGCAAGCTTTTCACCTGGATCACCATTGCTACCTTTTTCAATCGAGGTAACGGTAGATCTAACAATTTGGCCATCTGATACGACAATTGGCTCTTTAGTATCCATATCTGAGATTACATGGCCTAATGCCCCGTACTTCTTCGTTTCCGGATGGTAAAAGGTCATAGTCCCTATACCAGCAGCTGAATCGCGTATATAAAGACCAATTCGATAAGCTTGATCGTTCTTATCCTTAAGTGGCATAAGCTTTGCCTTAATATCTTCATTGTCTCGAACAATTACCAGGTTTAGCGGTTCCCCTGTCTTACCCGATTCTTGCACAAATGGTCCAACATCGCTCATTTTTTCGATTTTCTTACCGTTAATTTCTTTAATAATGTCGCCAACCTCTACTCCAGCAATCTCACCTGGGGATTTTTTCCCATCTTCTGTTTCGATTTGGTGATGTCCGACGACCAAAACACCTAGTGTATTTAGTTTCACACCAATTGATTGTCCTCCAGGAATAACCTTAAAATCAGATAAAACATTTACGTTAACCTTTTTTACTGGAATACCGGCTAATTCAACCATCATCTCACCTTCACCGCTTTCATTTGCAGCAACTGAGATTTGTTTGTTCTCCACCGCTGACGAAAAGGCAAAATTGGCATTATGAGTAGTTGTTGTGACTGGTAGTGAGGATTGGACTGTAAAATCTTGGCCTTCAAATAGAGTAAGTTGTTTTGGAATTTCTAAATAATCTTTTACCGGCTTAAAAAACCCTAAAGCCATTATTGAAACAAGGAGAAATGTACCGATTATATATCTAATTTTATCTATTTTCATTCATTTTTCACTCTCCTCGCTCCTATCCCACGCCATAAATCAAACCACTATTAGAAGTGGTGACTTACTAAAAAAAGTTTTTATGGCTACATTCTATAATTTGGCCTTTCAAGGCCACATTTATAACCACTATGAGATTAAAAAAGCTACCCATTTTGGATAGCATTACAAATAAAAATTGCTTCTCATTTTGTATATCATAAAGACATTAGTGTTTTACCATCTGTCTTGCATGTTTGCTTTCCTTCGCAAGATTCAATAATTCCTGTGCATGTTCCTTTGTTAAATCCGTTATTTCAACCCCAGAGATCATTCGGCTTATTTCTTTTACTTTAGATTCCTCATCCAATGGTGTTACGGATGTGATGGTTCTACCTTGTACGGTCTCCTTGGATATAAACAAATGGGTATCTGCCATGGCTGCTACCTGAGGGAGATGGGAAATACAAAGTACTTGTGAGCCTATTGAGATACCATGGATTTTTTCAGCGATTGCTTGGGCAACTCGACCACTAACCCCCGTATCAACCTCATCAAAAATAATGGATGTAACACCTTGATGCTTCGAAAAAATACCTTTAATGGCAAGCATAATCCTTGATAATTCTCCACCTGACGCAATTTTTGCTAAAGGTTTAAGTGGTTCACCTGGATTTGTCGAAATATAAAATTCAATATCATCTTTCCCATTTGGTGTGAATTTAATAGTCGATTCCTCAAAAAAGTTGATATCAAATTTTGCTTTTTCCATATATAGCTCTTTTAATTCCTGTGTAATTTTATGAATTAGTTCTTTTGCTAATTTTTTTCGAAGGTTTGAGATATTATCGGCTTCAAGCTTCACATCCTCTAGTACTGACTCTAGCTCTTCCTTGATTTTACCGATATGTTGCTCGCGATTTTGAATAGTATCGACTTCATCCTCTATTTTTGCTGCATATTCGAGGATTTCCTCAACAGTTTGTCCATATTTTCGCTTTAATTGAGCAATTTCATTTAAACGACCTTCAATATAGTCAAGTCTTGCAGGATCATATTCTAATTCGTCTAATTGAGTTCTGATTTTATAGGAGATTTCCTCTAATAAATAGAAGCTATTGGAGATGGTCTCATGGATATTTTTTAAGTCTTTATCAATATCCATAATATCTTCTGCATGATTCATGGCTAAACCAACCCAGTCAAGTCCTTTTTGGTCACCATGTAGAGCATTATAACTATTTTGTAAGGCTTTGAAGATTTTTTCGTAATTTGAAATCTTTCTTCTTTCCTCGGTTAATTCCACATCTTCATTCGGCTGCAAATTTGCATTGCCAATTTCATTTAATTGAAATTGTATTAAATCAAGTCGATGTGCCATTTCTTGTTCATTTTCATTAAAGCTTTTTAACCGTTGCTTTACCTGTAAATAGCTCTTATAAACCTCTTGATAGGCCTTTAATGCTTTTTCAAGCAATTTTCCACCGTATTGATCAAGCATATGTATATGTTGTTCCTGGTTCATTAAATCTTGGTGTTCATGCTGCCCATGGATGTCGATTAACGTTCTCCCAAATTCACGAAGAATCGAAATGGTGACGAGTTTGCCGTTTATTCTACAGACACTTTTCCCAGATTTAGAAATATCTCTTCGTAAAACAATCATTCCCTCGCTTATTTCAATTCCAAACTCTTCAGCTTTCGCATAACAAGGATGATTGTTATTATCTATTAAAAATAGACCCTCTATTTCTGCTCGGTCTTCGCCATATCGTACAAATTCTGCAGAACCTCTTCCTCCCACCAATAAATGGACAGCATCAATAATGATGGACTTACCCGCTCCTGTTTCGCCTGTTAGAACTGTCAAGCCTTTTTCTAATGAAACCGAAAGGGTCTCAATAATGGCAAAGTTCTTTATTGATAATTCTGCTAACAATTCCTACACCTCCTAATTCCACTCTCTCCCTTAGAGCATGTCTAGGAATCGATTTGAAACTGTTTCTGTTTGTTCTGGAGTCTTACAGATAATTAAGATAGTGTCATCGCCACAGATTGTGCCTAAAATTTCTTCCCAATCTAAATGGTCGATTAACGCACCGATCGCATTTGCATTCCCCGGAAGGGTTTTCATCACAAGCATATGCCCCGCTGAATCGATTTTCACAAAAGCATCCATTAACGAACGTTTTAATTTTTGTAGTGGATTAAAACGTTGATCAGCCGGCAGACTATATTTATAACGACCATCAATCATTGGTACCTTTACTAAATGAAGTTCTTTAATATCGCGGGATACGGTCGCTTGAGTAATGTTATATCCCTCACTTTTTAGAATATCGACAATTTCATCTTGTGTTTCTATATCGTTGCTCGTGATGATTTCACGAATTTTTATATGCCTTTGCCCTTTATTCATCGTGACATCCTCTCTCTCAAAACTTGTATTATTACCTCCTATGTTAGCCGATTCTGACAGAATTGTACATTTTTTTTAATGATATATTGGGTTTTCAATATAACTAGGGTAATATCCATTCTCCACGAAGAAAGAGGACAGCACTAAGGCCATCCCCTCTATTATTTATCATTCTTTAAATTTGCATGTGCATTTTGTACGATCTCCTGCTCGGAAACAGGCAATTTGTTTTCACCCTTTTCGGCAGGACCATTCCAGCGTAAATGGAGTAAAAATTCGATATTTCCTTCTCCACCTGTGATTGGCGAATAGGACAAATTAATGCAATCATACCCTTCCTTTATGGAAAACTCAATGATATGCGTAAGGACCGCTTCATGAGTTTTCGGCTCACGTACGATTCCTTTTTTACCAACCTGCTCTTTTCCTGCCTCAAATTGTGGTTTTACAAGGGCCACAACGTCGCTGTTCGGCACAAGTAGCGTTTTTAATACAGGCAGAATTAAACGTAAAGAGATAAACGAAACATCGATTGTCGCAAACTCTGGTAGGCCGCTTTGCAGGTCTGCTGGTGTTACATAACGAAAATTAGTTCGTTCCATAACAACAACACGTTCATCCTGTCTGAGTTTCCACGCAAGCTGATTATATCCAACATCAAGGGCATATGATTTTTTAACTCCATTTTGGAGTGCACAATCCGTAAAACCACCTGTCGAGGAGCCTACATCAATCATAATTTTATCCTTGATGTTTAAATTAAAATCTTTTATGGCTTTTTCAAGCTTTAAACCACCTCTACTGACATAAGGAATGACATTCCCCTTCACAACAAGTGGTATATCAATTTCTACTTTTTCTCCCGGCTTCTCAAGTCGTTCTTCATTTGAATAAACCAGACCAGCCATAATGGATCGTTTTGCTTTTTCTCTTGTTTCGATTAGGCCGCGTTCAACTAACAAAACATCGAGTCTTTCTTTTTTTGTACCCATGTCTACACTCTTTTCTGTTTCTTAGGTACGAGATTGTGTATGCGCTCAACCACATTCTCAGTTGTCATGCCAATTTCATGCAACAGGTCATTTACATTACCATGCTCAATAAATTGGTCTGGAATGCCCATTCGGTCGATTGATGCATTTTGATATCCATGTTCTTGAGCATATTCGAGAACAGCACTTCCAAATCCACCCATTAATACTGACTCCTCAATAGTTAAAACTGGAAGGCTTGACCCTAAGATTTGGTGCATCATATCATTATCGAGTGGTTTGATAAAACGGGCATTGACCACTCTTACAGATATATCTTCTTTTTCAAGTCGCTCTGCTGCTTCTAAGGCCATTGGAATTGTAGTACCAAACGTTAGGATAACAGCATCTGTACCCGGTTTTATAATTTCCCATGTACCGATAGGAATAACCTTAAGCTCTTCATCCATTTCGACTCCAAGTCCATTTCCTCTTGCATATCTTAAAGCGATTGGACCATCGTCATATTGAATCGCAGTATTCACCATGTGCTGACCTTCATTTTCATCCTTCGGCATCATAAGAACCATATTCGGGATATGTCTTAAGAAAGGAATATCAAACACACCTTGATGTGTTTCTCCATCTGCCCCTACTAATCCTGAGCGGTCAATTCCAATGAACACATTTAGATTTTGGCGACATATGTCATGCACAACTTGGTCATAGGCTCTTTGCAAGAAGGTCGAATAAATCGCTAAGAAAGGTTTCATATCTTGCGTTGCCAGGCCTGCAGCCATCGTAGTTGCATGCTGTTCTGCAATTCCCACGTCAAACATTCTATCAGGGAATTCCTTAGCAAACTTTTCAAGTTTTGAACCTACTGGCATTGCAGGTGTTATTGCAACAATTCGATTATCGTTTTTCGCTAACTTCCTGACCGTTTCACTAATAACAGCACTCCATGCAGGAGGTGGATTTACAGGCTTAACGAAATCCCCTGTTTCGATTTTATAAGGACCTGTTCCATGCCATGTACCAACTTTATCTGTTTCCGCAGGGGTATAACCCTTCCCTTTTTTGGTAATCACATGAACTAGCACTGGCCCCTTTGTTTTCTTTGCATATTCGAGCGTCTCAAATAAATCCTCAAAATTATGTCCATCAATTGGCCCTAGGTATGTGAATCCTAGTTCCTCAAAGAAAACTCCAGACACTAGCAAATATTTAAGGCTGTCCTTGATACGCTCAGCAGTTGAAGCAAGCTTGCCACCTACAGCAGGAATCTTTTTGAGTAAATACTCAAGCTCATCTTTTACCCAGTTGTATTTACCAGCTGTACGCAGCCTTGCGAGAACATTATGAAGTGCACCAACATTTGGTGCAATCGACATCTCATTATCGTTTAAAATGACAATCATATCTTTCTTTTCATGTCCGATATGATTTAATGCTTCCAATGCCATTCCACCTGTTAAGGCACCATCACCAATGATCGGAACGACAAATTCCTTAGTTCCTTTAATATCTCGTGCAGCAGCCATTCCCATAGCAGCGGAAAGACTGGTTGAGCTATGTCCGGTTTCCCAAACGTCATGCTCGCTTTCAATCCGTTTCGGAAACCCACATAGCCCTTTATATTGTCGCAATGTATCAAATTCACAAGCACGACCTGTCAAAATTTTATGTACATAGGACTGATGCCCAACATCCCAAATGAATTTGTCCTTTGGGCTATCAAATTCCTTATGTAAAGCGATTGTTAATTCAACAACCCCAAGATTAGGACCAATATGTCCACCAGTCTTGGAAAGCTTTTCTATTAAAAATTGACGGATATCCTGACTAAGTTTATTTAATTCATCTATAGACATATTTTTTAGGAACTTAGGGTCTTTAATACTTAGAAGATCCAAAGGATTCACTCACTTTCATTTACTATGTAATACATTTTCAAGAATGTATTTTAATGATCTCTGGATGCGATTAGATTACACATATAGTCTAGTATATCATGTTTCATATCAACACTATATAAAAACCGCCTTGCTTCATCTACATGAAAGGTTAGTTTCTCCTTTGCACCCTCAAGAGTTAATAATGCAGGATATGTATTCTTATGATTACCAGTATCACTGCCGACCGGTTTCCCTAGTTTAACTTCTGTACCTTCAATATCTAAAATATCATCTCGAATTTGAAAGGCTAAACCTAAATGATGCGCAAATTGCGTAAGCTTTTCAAGCTGTTCACTAGTAGCATCTGCAAGAATTGCTCCTGCAATCACACTATATGCTAATAATTTTCCTGTTTTATGGCGGTGAATGTATTCTAATTCATCCAGGTTCAGTACTTTCCCTTCACCTTCCATATCCGCAACCTGACCACCCACCATACCTTCCGGGCCAGAAGCTTTTGCTAATTCGGTTACAAGCAACAGCTTTTTCTCAGGGGATATTTCAGTGCTAATGGATTCAGTAATTGCCTGAAAGCTATATGTCAACAGTGCATCACCCGCTAAGATTGCCACTGCCTCTCCAAACACCTTATGGTTGGTAGGTTTCCCCCTACGAAGGTCATCATCATCCATACTCGGAAGGTCGTCATGGATAAGGGAATACGTGTGAATCATTTCAATAGCACACGCAGTCGGTATTCCGATTGCTTCATCTTTTCCATAAGAATGAAGTGTACCAAGGAGTAATAAAGGGCGGATCCGTTTCCCACCCGCTTCAAGAGAGTAATGCATCGCTTCCTTGATTATTTTTGGGGCTGATAAGCTAGAAATATACTTTGGAAGCTGTTCTTCGATCTTATTTTTTTGTACATCTAAAAATTGTGTTATCTCAGTTGGATTCACGTTCACTCTTCCTCCTGAATCGAAAACGGTTCAAGTTCACCGTCTTCGCGTAAAATTTGTTCCATTTGCTTTTCAACATGTTGGAGCTTGTCATGACAAAGCTTTGAAAGCTTCATGCCTTCTTGGAAATAAGTGATTGCTTTTTCTAAAGGGACATCTCCTTCTTCAAGATGCCCGACAATTTGCTCGAGTTTCTCCATTGCTTCCTCAAAGGATAATACCTTTTCTTCACTCATCTATTGTCTCTCCTCTATTTCAATTACTTCACAGTCAAGATGACCATCCGACAGCTTAACCTTGATTTTATTCCCCTGTTCAACTTGCTGTACACTTTTCACTAATTGTTCTTCCTGATCATATACGAGGCTATACCCTCGATCCATGATTTTTAACGGACTAAGTGCCTCTAACTTTGATACTTGGGACGAAAAAGCAAATTGCTTTTGTTTCAAAATTTGTGTAAATTCTTTTAAAAGCATCTTTGTATTAAGATCCTGTTTTTGTTTGGCACGAATTAGCTTTTCACTTGGGTGGTTATGCTGCAATCGTAAGCTAAGCTTTTGAAATGCTTCATGCTTACGAGATATTGCCATAGCCCCTTCTCTTTCTAGTCGGTCAACCAAGCGGTCCAGTTGCTGTTGCTTTTGATCATAAAGATTTTTCGGAAATCGAAACGCATAGGATTTCTTCAGTGTATCTAAGCGTTTTGAGTCACGTACGAGTTTTTCTTTCATAGCACGCAATAAACGTGTATGTCTAACGAGTAAGCGTTCTGACAACTCGGCCATATGTGGTACAGCTAATTCAGCAGCTCCTGTTGGTGTAGGTGCACGTAAATCTGCCACAAAATCAGCAATCGTAATATCTGTTTCATGTCCCACTGCAGAAATAATGGGCACCTTCGACTGAAAAATCGCTCTTGCGACGATTTCTTCATTAAATGCCCAAAGTTCCTCAATTGAGCCACCACCACGGCCAACAATTAACACATCTATTTTTCCAAATTCATTCGCTTTCTCGATGGCTTTAACTACTGATGGCCCCGCATTCACCCCTTGGACAAGGGCAGGAAAGACAATCACTTTTGCGATTGGATATCTACGTCTTATCGTCGTAATTATATCGCGAATCGCAGCTCCTGTTGGCGATGTAACAATCCCAATATAATGCGGTATCTTAGGAATTTGTTTTTTAAAGTTTTGCGAAAAAAGTCCCTCTGCTTCAAGACGTCTTTTCATTTCCTCGTAGGCTAAGTATAAATTTCCTATCCCGTCTGGCTGCATTTCTTTTACATAGATCTGATAGTTTCCATTTGATTCAAATACTGTAACCTCGCCGCGAAGCAAAACTTTCATCCCATTTTCAGGAGTGAATTTTAAATCTCGGTTATAGCCAGCAAACATCACAGCTTGAATTCGTGCTTGTTGATCCTTTATTGTAAAATACATATGTCCGCGACTGTGCGCCTTAAAATTCGAGATTTCACCCTTCACCCAAATATCCTGAAGGTGAGGGTCCGCATCAAATTTACGTTTAATATATTTTGTTAAAGCTGTTACGGTTAGATATCGATTCTGTTCCATTCCTACCAATCCCTACTTCCTAGAAAGAAGGGCGAAATTTTTTGCAGACTGAACCGTATTATGAAGAAGCATTGTAATCGTCATAGGGCCAACTCCACCTGGTACCGGTGTAAGATAGCTTGCTTTCTCTTTTGCTTCGTCAAAAACAACGTCCCCAACAAGCTTACCAGTTGATTCAAGGCGGTTTACACCAACATCAATCACAACTGCACCTTCTTTAATATAATCTCCAGGAATAAAATTCGCCTTTCCAACAGCAGCAACTAAAATATCTGCCTGAAGGGTCATTTCTTTCAAATTTTTAGTCCTAGAATGGCAATACGTTACTGTAGCATTCTCTTTAAGGAAGAGTTGTCCAACTGGTTTTCCGACAATATTACTTCTACCAACAACCACAACATGCTTACCTTCGATTGAGATTTGTTTAGATTTTACCATTTCAACAATTCCAAAAGGAGTACATGGTAAGAAAGCATCTTGTCCAGTCATCATGCGACCAATATTAATCGGATGAAAACCGTCTACATCTTTTTCAGGAGAAATTCTTTCGATAACTGCCGTTTCATTAATCGTATTTGGTAATGGTAACTGAACAAGAATACCATGGATAGAAGAATCCCGGTTTAAGCGGTCAATTTCACTAAGTAAAAATTCTTCCGTAATGGTATCTGGATATTCTAGCATCAAGGAGTAAATGCCAGTTTCCTTACATGCTTTATCTTTTCCTTTTACATAGGATCTTGAAGCTGGGTCATTACCAACTAATAATACAGCTAATCCAGGAACAATACCGTCTTGTGCTAAATTCTTAACCTCTTCTGCAATTTCATTACGTTTTGTTTGTGCTAATTCTTTCCCACTAATAATTTCTGCCGACATTTTTCCAACTCTCCCTTATGTACAATTGAATAACATTCTTTTTATGGACTACAGCGATATTCTACTTTACTAATGCATCTTTTATTTTCGATAGAATAGCATTAATAAAACGGCTTGAGCTATCATCACCAAATTCTTTAGCAAGTTCAATTGCCTCATCAATACTTACCTTAACAGGAATTTCATCTATATATTTCATTTCATAGACAGCGATGCGTAAAATCGAACGGTCTACATTTGCAAGTCTTTCAAGATTCCATTTTTCTAGATGCTCTCGCAATAAAGAATCAATTTCTTCTTTATGTTTGATAACGCCATGTACGATCTGTTCTAAGAAAGGATCTGAAGACTCTTCTTCAAGTACACTTTCAATCGCTTCATTTGGGTCACTCTGGCTTACATCAACTTGAAATAACGATTGCAAAGCCTTTTGTCGTGCTGTACGTCTTTTCATACTTATTATTTCTCCTTTATATATAGTAAAACTTTTGTCCCACTATCAGTTGCATACTAATAACATGATAATATCATAAAATAATTTTAAAATAAAAACCAACTCTTTATTGTGAGGGAAAAATAAAAAAGTCTGATAGCGTTTGCCATCAGACTAACTATTTCCTTACATCTCTTCCTCTACACTAACTTCAGGTTTTTGCGTTTCAAATAATACACCAACAACATGGATGTTTACTTCATTCGCATCTAAAGCTGTCATATTCAATAAAGCCTGGCGGACATTGTCTTGAATTTGACGAGCAACATTCGGAATAGAAACGCCAAAGTTTATTACACAGTATACATCCACAATAATTCCGGTTTCTGTTAACTCAACTCTGACACCTTTTCCGTGGTTTTTCTTTCCAAGTTTCTCGACCACTCCAGAAGCAAAGTTCCCTCTCATTTGCGCGACTCCTTCAACTTCAGAAGAAGCAATACCAGCAATAACTTCAATTACTTCTGGTGCAATCTCAACCTTACCAAGACTGTTATTGCCTTGATCCATTTCTAAAATATTCGTTTCCGCTGCCATTAGCAAGCACCTCCCTATATTAGTGTACTACTTCATAACCTCATATAATTCAAGAAATTTTGTGTTGAAGTCTCCACCTACGAATTTTTCATGATTCATTAGCTTAAGGTGGAAAGGAATCGTAGTGTGTACACCATCAATTACAAATTCACTAAGAGCACGCTTCATTCTTGCGATTGCTTCTTCCCGAGTTGCCCCATATGTAATGAGCTTTGCAATCATCGAATCATAATATGGAGGTATTGAATAACCAGGGTATGCAGCAGAGTCTACCCTTACTCCTAGACCACCAGGTGGTAAATACATTTCAATTTTGCCTGGCGAAGGCATGAAATTCTTCTCCGGGTTCTCTGCATTAATTCGGCATTCAATGGCCCAACCATTAAATGTTACTTCACTTTGAGTGAGTGAAAGCTCCTCACCTGATGCAACACGTATTTGTTCTTTAATTAAGTCTACACCTGTCACCATCTCAGTAACGGGATGCTCTACTTGAATTCTTGTATTCATTTCCATGAAATAGAATTGATCATTAACATGGTCATAGATAAATTCAATTGTTCCAGCACCTGAGTAATCAACAGCTTTTGCTGCTTTAACTGCAGCATCACCCATTTTTTGTCTAGTAGCTTCATTTAGAGCAGGAGATGGAGTTTCCTCAACTAGCTTTTGTAAACGTCGTTGAATGGAGCAATCTCTCTCTCCTAAATGTATCACATTTCCGTGGTTGTCGGCCATTACTTGAATCTCAACGTGGCGGAAATCTTGAATATATTTTTCAATATAGACACCAGGATTTCCAAAAGCAGTAGCAGCCTCCTGTTGAGTGATGTTGATTCCCTTAATGAGTTCCTCTTCATCTTTCGCAACACGGATTCCTTTTCCGCCTCCACCAGCAGTTGCTTTAATAATGACTGGGTAACCCATATCATTTGCCAGCGCTATTGCTTCATCTGTATCTTTTATTATTCCTTGTGAACCAGGCACAATCGGTACACCTGCTTCTCTCATCGTTTCACGGGCAACATCCTTTGTACCCATTTTATTAATGGCTTCAGGGCTTGGACCAATGAAAGTCAGATTTACTTCACGACAAAGCTCTGCAAAGTCTGCGTTTTCGGCTAAGAAGCCATAACCTGGGTGAATCCCTTCACTTTCAGTAAGCTTTGCAACGCTAATAATATTTGTAAAGTTTAAATAGCTATCCTTTGAAGATTTCGGACCAATACAATAGGCCTCATCTGCTAGTTGAACGTGAAGAGATTCCCGGTCCGCCTCAGAAAAAACAGCTACCGTTTCAATTCCGAGCTCTTTACAGGCACGAATAATACGAACCGCAATTTCACCACGGTTTGCTATTAGTATTTTTTTTAACATGAGTGTCGCTCCTTACTTATTTGAACAATCATACTATGCTTTTACTAGGAATAATGGTTGACCATACTCCACAAGCTGACCATTCTCAACCAATATTTCAACGATTTCTCCATTTACTTCTGCTTCGATTTCGTTAAATAGCTTCATTGCTTCGACGATACAAACTACTGAATCTTCTTTTACTTTATCACCTTTTTGTACATATGCATCTGCATCTGGAGATGGAGATGCATAGAAAGTACCAACCATCGGTGAAACAACTTTATGTAGGTTTTCATCAACTGCAGGTGCTGCTGTAGCAGGTTCAGCTGGCTGTGTCTGCGGTTGTACAGGTTGTGCTTGTGCTGCAGACTGTGCTACCTCAGTAACAACAGAAGAAATTGGCTGTGCTTGTGCCTTGCTTTCTACAATTGTTTGAACAGTTGTTTCTTTACTTTTCTTCATTTTAATTTTTGAGCCTTCACTCTCAAAAGTAAACTCGTCAATATTTGAATGATCAACTAACTTAATAAGTTCACGTAATTCTTGAATTTTAAACATCCATTACACTCCTTGTGATTAACTCGAAATATAAAACTATAAATTGTTGGCAACATTTTATTGCTAGTATTAGTACCACATACTAACATGATACGATACTTAAAACCCTCTTTTCAATATATTGCAGAGATTTTTTCACAAAAACGTTATCATTGTTTTCCCATCTTCTTATTTATTTTACCAAAAAAAATAGAAAGTACAGCATATTAGCCGTACTTTCTTTTACCTATTATTTTTCTTTTTCACCAGTTAATTCAAACTCTACTGCAACATTTTGGAGTTCGCCTAACTCGCTGCGAACAAGTCGTAGAATCTCATTTGCTTGTTGCTTTGAGCTTTCCTTAGATTTAACTGTAATCTTAATTTTGTCACCCTCTACGCGTACTAAAGCATCCTCATAGTTATTTCCTTTGATAAGCATCTCGATAATCTTTTCTTTTGATTCAATATCCTCTAGCTTCTTTAACTCATCATATGCTTTAAGCTTTTGATCTGCTGTCAGCTCTGTTGAAGCTGCTTGAGCTTCTAAGTTGCTTCTTATTTTACTGCGGTGCTCATCAATTTCTAAGCGTAATGCAGCAAACATATCATCACTAGAAACAGATGAGATCACATTACCCTCTTCATCTTCCTCAACAGTTACACTTGCACCGCCTTTATTTTCAGTAGATGTTTCCACATTTTCATTTTCTTTTGCATTATCCTTTTCTTCTTCCTGCTCCATCGCAACATCGTTCGGATTGTTTTCAGGTGTCGTAATATAATAGACTGATAACACTACTACTAGACTTAACATTGTTAATAACCATACAGTTTGTTTTTTCAATAACATTTTATGAATCCCCCTTCGTTTTCCTTGGTACAACTGCTACCTTGTGATTTGGCACATCAAAACCTTTTGTAACAGCCTCCACTACCATTTGTTTTATTTTTGCGTTTTCAACACCTTTAGCAACGATTAGAACACTTCGTATTTCTGGCTTTTCAATCTTCAAGACGATTGGTGTTTCAGAATCCCCGCTGCGGATGATGACAACTTGTTCATCTTTTGTTATATCCTCAACTTGTCTTTTTCCACCATCCCTGTCTTCCTCATTTGTGATTTGACTTTGGGTTACGGTGTTTTTTTCAAGTATTTTTGATTCAGTAGCATCTACACTTACTGAAACAATGACATCCTCTACTCCAGCAATTGCTTCAAGTGCTTCTTTGAGCTCGTTTTCATAACGATCCTCATATTTACCAATTGCTGTTGTTAGTTCATCTTTCTGTCCTCCAAATGTTGGCTCATCCTTTGCACTTACTTCTGAGGAAGTAGCTGGCATAACAGAAGATGTTGGTTTGTCACCTGAAAATAGATTACTAATTAACATAAAGGCTATCCCAACTGCTAATAAAAGTAAGAAATATTGGTTTTTTTTGTTTCCCTTTTTATCTGGTGGATCATCCTTGGACCCGGAGAACATTCCTTTGATTTTGTTCAAGATTCCTTTGTCCTTATCCATCTACGACTCTTTCCCCCCTTCCACAGTGACTACAATTTTTTCGGAGTCAATTTCCCATCTGGAAGCTAATGTTTTTGTGATTTCATTAACATTGTTTTGATCTACTTTTTTATACACTGGCTCATTCTGTTTGGAGGTATCAATCTCAACTGTTTTTACTACTGCTACATCATCAGGTTCGGCTGTCTCTTTTGAGAGCACCACCTCAATTGACTGAATGTCATCCAACACATCATCCAAAGTAACAATCTCTTTACTGTCTACTGCACTTGAAAGGGATACGTTTACTTTTTGAACAGTTAAATCATATTCGTTTTGCACCAACTCCTCTTCCACTTCAGATTCCAATTGGACAGCCATTGTTTCTAAAATATATGCACGTTGTGAGGCTTGTATTTCTTTTTTCTTCAAATCTATTAAATTTTCTAGATTTTTTTCACTTTGAACTGGTTTTAAATTCATATTTAACAAGGCCTGGTCCAAATCTGATTTAAAAAGTGAGAACAGAGGAGTTAATATAATCAGGATTAATAAAAGCCCTGTTACCATTTTTACGTATTTTTGCATACTAGAACTCGGCAGAAGCATGTCCACAATTGTCGCGAGTAAAATGAATAAAATAATATTCGTAATCCATTCGGCAATAAAACTCAGCGTCCTCACCTCCTTGGCCTTTATCTAACCATCAATGTTAGGTTTCCAGCTGCAATAATAACCGTGATACTTAGGAAAAACATAAGTGACACGATCGCTAATGCTGCAAAGATATATACGACACTTTTACTAATGATATTTAAACAAGCAATGACCGGCCCTCCGCCAAGTGGCTGCAGAAGTGCAGCTGCAAGCTTATAAATAATGGCTAGGGACAGCACCTTAATCGCTGGGAATGCTGCAATTAACAGGAGAATAACGACCCCAAAGATACCAACAGTGTTTTTCAGAATGACCGAGGCACTGATTACAGTATCAGTAGCATCCGTGAACATCCGGCCAATGACCGGAATAAAATTACCTGTAATAAATTTTGCAGTCCGAATTGTTATTCCGTCTGCAACCGCCGTTGTCGTTCCCTGCACTGAGATAACTCCTAAAAAAATTGTCAAGAAAACCCCGATGATGCCTATACTCACATTTCGTAGTAACTGGGCAAGCTGGGTTACCTTGTAATGTTCACTTAACGTACTCACAATGCTTAGTAAGGCTGACATAAACAACAAAGGTAAAACGATATATTGAATTAAAAGCCCGCTGGTATTCATTAAAAATAATATCAGTGGGTGGAAAAATGCTGCTGATGCGATTCCACCTGATGATGCCACTAACGCAAGCAATAATGGAACAAGTGCTAGTATAAAATTGATCATCGTCTGGATGGCTTCCTCTGTGTACATGATGGCAACCCTGAAGCTATTTAGCGCAATTATGATTAACACCATGTAGACAATTGCATAAGCAACTTTACTAACTGCACTTTTCTCAAATGAATTTTGCAAAGTTTGCAAAAACATACTAAAAACCGTAAGCATGATTAGTGTGCTAAGAAGTTTTCCATTTGCGATGATTTCATGGAACACGAATTTGACGAGTCCAAGCAGCCATTCCTTCAATGAAAGCTCCTTATCGCCCTGAATGAATTCTAGTAAACTACCCTTTTGACTTTCAGGTAAATAGCCTCCATAATCCGTAACAATTTCATCCCAAAATTGTTTTATTTCGTCGATGCCAAGGGTTTCTAGTTGTTCCTCAACCTGTTCTTGAATTTGGTTTTCGATGACTTCTTGCTGTGAGGGCGAGGCTTGTACAATATGTGGTAAAGAAAAAAAGAAAAGAAATAGAGCTAGAATAGAAAAGGTTTTACTACCGGTCAATGCCAACCACCCCCTTGAAAACCTTGGTTTCAATTTAAACGATTTAACTAGGAATTAGTCCAATAATTGTTTCTATTAATACTGTTAAAATTGGTATAGCTAGTGCTAAAATTAGAATCTTTCCCCCAAGTTCAATCTTTGAGGCTAATGACCCTTGACCTGCATCTTTCGTAATCTGTGCTCCAAATTCAGCGATGTATGCTATTCCAATGATTTTGAGAATGGTTTCCACATATACGGTGTTCACATTGGCGTTAATCGCAACTTTTTCAAGCATGCGAATGATATCTGCAATTTCCCCCACTAAAAATAGAAAGATCACACAGCCGATAAATACGACCAGCAAAAAGGCAAAGGTAGGTTTTTGTTCTTTTACAATGAGTGCCAGAAAGGTTCCAATTAAACCTAATCCAACGATTTGTATAATCTCAATCGCTCATCCCTCCTTACCCCTGAAAGAGGAATACAGCTTTAATCTTTTTAAATAGGTCCTCAACGATTGTTGCAACCATAAACAGGATATATATAAACCCCAACAATGTAACCCACTGGGCATATTCCTTTTTACCCATCTGATCTAGGATTGTATGGAGAAAGGCAACCACAATTCCTACACCGGCTATTTGAAATATAATATTTACATCCACTCCCATTCGCTTCTTCTCCCCCTAAATCAATAAAATGACTACTAATAAACCAGACAAAAAGCCCAGGCTTTTCACCATTTTTTCGTAACGCATTTGTCTTTCTTTTGCATCACTTTCTTCCCGTTCCAGATGGGTTATTGCAAGTTTTATGTGTTTCTGTTGAGAGGTTCGATCATGCTGTCCAAGTGTTTCCCCAAACTGCTGAAGAATCTCAATTTCCCCTTGATGAAAGGCAGTCAATTTGGAAACCTCTTTTAGACTATCATCCCAAGCTATCTTGACACTTACCTCTCCTGTTTGAAGCCGTTTAGCAAAACCTTCAAAAAAGTAAGATACGGGCTTCGGAATTTGCCGCGAGAGATGGGTTGCAACATCAATTAAGGGTACATGGCCGTACATAATTTCCGCTTCCAGTGATTGTAAGGCTGTTTTTAACATCCTTAACTGACGAGGACGTTCACTTAAACGTCGTGCTGCTTCAAATCCTGCCCAAGTGGTTGAAAGAAGAATACATATTGCTCCTAAAATTTTTATCATCTACGTCACGCTCACTTTTGGTAAAAGATGCTTTCCAGTAGGACCTAAGATGGATTTTATAGTTCCCGGCCCCTTTGTGCGTGATAACTCTACAAATCTCTCTATTACTCCTGCTTCAATAATCTTCTGTAATGATGGACGCTTCGTGAGGTCGGAAATTTGATGTCCGTGTGCAGTCACAATCAAACTTACCCCCGCATTAACTGCTTCCATAATTGCTTCACTGTCTTCCTCTCTACCAATTTCATCAACAATTAATACGTCAGGACTCATCGATCTAATCATCATCATCATCCCCTCAGCCTTTGGACAAGCATCTAGAACATCGACTCTAGGCCCTAAGGAAGCTTGAGGAACTCCTTTAACACAGCCGGCGATCTCAGAACGCTCATCTACGATTCCGACCTTTAACGCTGGAATGTGTCTTGATTCGATTCCTGTACTAATCATCCTTGCAAGATCCCTCAGTAAAGTGGTTTTACCAGTTTGTGGCGGACCAATGATGATGGTATTTTTCCAATAAGAATCATAGAGATAAGGTGCAAGTGGAGCTGCAACTCCAATTTTTTGCTTTGCGATCCGAATATTAAAAGACGTCACATCTCGAATCGCCTTGACATTTCCATTCTCCGTGATAACTTTTCCAGCTAGTCCCACTCGATGTCCACCTTGGATGGTGACATAGCCCCGCTTCAGCTCTTCTTCAAGTGTATAAATCGAATATTGACCAAGTTTGTTCAGGAGCTGAACGGCGTCTTCACCTGTAACGGAATAATTATGAAAAATAGGCATCCCATTCTCAATGATTTCAAGAGGTCGAGCCACTCTTATTCGGATTTCTTCCATTTTTTCTATGCGTTCTGGAGGATACTTGTCTACAAGGCTTGCGATTGATTTTGGTAGCACGTCAATTATTTCTTTCATCTAGTAAACTCCTCACATAATCTCTCATAATTCAATGTATGCAGGCTTGGACACATTATGCCTACTACTCAATCGATTTCTATTTGAAGATTCCATACAAAATAAAGGCAACCCCAAGTCCTATAAAAAGCAGTTTCGAATACGATAGCTGATCTGCCAAACCAATCAGTCCAATTGACATAGTCGCGATAAGAATAAGCGGCCCCACAATAGCTAGAGAGGCATTGACCGCTAACGCTTTTTTCACATCATTAAATACCAGCATTAATATCGCCGCCGTTATTTCTAAGCAACCGGATAAAATTCGCAGACCCGCCATCGTCAAAACACTTGAATCAAACATCGAAAATATTCGTCTCATCGTTGTCCCCACCCAATTAAATTTCTTTTGTACAACCTATGCTTGTTCAATCATTTTCAGAAGAAGAATTTTTTTGGGTAGGTTGGGGGGTGAGTTTTTTGTGGTTTATTATTGTGTCCCCGAAAAAACATAAAAAAAGAACCCATCTAAAAAGATGGGTCCCCAATCAATCTCAATATTGATTATGCACGTGATACGTATGATCCTTCAGTAGTGTTAATGATTAACACATCGCCTTCATTAATGAAGAAAGGAACTTGAACGATTAAACCTGTTTCAAGAGTAGCTGGCTTTGTACCACCAGAAGCTGTATCCCCTTTGATGCCAGGTTCTGTTTCGGTAACCTTTAGCTCAACTGTGTTTGGCAGCTCAACACCTAATGTTTCGCTTTGGAACATCATGATGTGTACTTCCATGTTTTCTTTTAAGTATTTTAACTCATACTCGATTGCAGATGCTGGTAGCTCAATTTGCTCGTACGACTCATTGTCCATGAATACATGTGAATCACCGTTTGCATATAAATATTGCATTCTGCGGTTTTCGATTTGTGCTTTTGCTACTTTTTCGCCGGCACGGAATGTTTTCTCTTGAACGGCACCTGTACGAAGGTTACGTAACTTAGAGCGTACAAAGGCAGCTCCTTTTCCTGGTTTAACGTGTTGGAAATCCATTACTCTCCAGATTCCACCGTCCACTTCAATTGTCAAACCTGTACGAAAATCGTTAACTGAAATCATATACTATTTCCTCCTAATTCAATTGCGACAAACCTTTTGTCTATAAAATAATTAACTCTTTCTTAGAGAATGTTAGTGATTCATTGCCGTCTTTTTTGACAACTACATCGTCCTCAATTCTCACGCCACCTAGACCGGCTATGTAAATACCTGGTTCACAGGTTACAATCATTCCTGGTTCTAATACATTGTCAGATCGGAATGATAATGATGGCTGTTCATGAACCTCCATACCAAGACCGTGTCCAGTTGAATGACCAAAATATTCACCATAGCCCTTTTCCGTAATATAATCACGTGTTAAGGCATCGGCTTCTATTCCTGTGATGCCAGCCTTAATGCCGGCCATACCACGAAGCTGAGCTTCTAAAACAACATCATAAATGTTTTTCAGTTCATCGCTAGGATTCCCTACAGCGACAGTACGTGTGATATCTGAGCAATATCCCTTATAATATGCACCAAAATCAAGGGTTACAAAATCACCTTTTTCAATCACCTTATCACTCGCCACCCCATGTGGTAATGCTGAGCGATAACCTGATGCAACGATTGTGTCAAAAGAAGATGAAGTAGCACCTTGTTTTCGCATAAAAAATTCTAACTCAGTAGAAACTTCAATTTCAGTAATACCAGGACGAATCACATCTAAAATATGTGTAAAGGCGGCGTCAGCTATCTCCGCAGCTTCCTTTAATATCTTAATCTCTGAATCCGTCTTAATCAAGCGTAACTTTTCAATCACTCCTGAAACAGGAATAAGTTCTGCTTGAACCTCTTTATCATACGCCGTAAAAGTTGCATAAGATAGATCATCTTGTTCAAACCCAAGCTTTTTAATTCCCATTTTTTCAGCTTGTTTGGCAACCTCTTCAATGATAGGTCCTGAATGTTGAACAATTTCAAATTCCTTTACCTGTTCACTGGCTTGCTCGACATAACGAAAATCTGTAATAAAAACTGCCTTGTTTTCTGAAATAAGGGCAACTCCCGCTGTTCCGGTGAAATTAGTTATGTAACGTCTGTTATAGCTATTCGTAACCAATAAGCCATCAATTCCAAAACCTGAAAAACTTTCACGTAGCTTTTCTAATTTACTCATCTAGCTTTCCCCCTAAATGGTCTATCATTGCTAATAACGCAAGCTTGTAGCCGTATACACCTACTCCGACTATTTGTCCAATTGTAACAGGAGCGATGACCGATGTGTGTCGAAATTCCTCACGAGTATGTATATTCGAAATATGTATCTCCACTACAGGTATAGTAACGCCAGCAATTGCATCGCGAATCGCATAGCTATAATGCGTAAAAGCCGCTGGATTCATAACGATTCCATCGTATTCTCCTTCGGCATTATGGATAGCATCAATAATCGCACCCTCGTAATTCGATTGGAAGCAATCAAGCTCCACATTCTTGTTTTGCGCAAACTCAGTTAGGTCTTTCTCCACATCGGCTAGCGTGAGACTCCCATAAATATGCGGCTCCCTTTTGCCAAGTCGATTTAAATTAGGTCCATTAATAAGGAGTATTTTCTTCATATATAAATCTCCCTTTAAAAAATAGAATGTTCGAACAAGAACATTCTACCATATCTTACCCTAATTTACCTACTCATTTGTAGAGACGACACGCCTTTCAGCCCTCATTTCATTTTCTTCAAATGAAATTGAGTAACCAATAAAGACACCATATAGGATATAAAAGCATATTGTAGTAATAACTGTATTACGTTCTAATTCCCCAACGGTTTTAATATCAGGAAAGATCGGATTAAACACGTAAAACACAATAAGCCATAAGGCAATGCCAAATGCAGCACCAACCCAAATGGACTGAAACTTTTTTAATAAAGCATAATATAAAAGTGCTACACCGATTGATAAAATACCAATCATAAAAATCCCAATAAACTGACCTAACACACGGTTTTTCCAATCTCCAAGGATCCACGGTTTGAGGATAAGATTTGGACTAAGTTCTGTAAAATTAAAAATATACGTTAAGTACGACAATAGACTCCAAAATATCCCCCCAAACAGACCAATTACTACAACTTTAGCCATTAAAGACATGTCTCCGTCTTTTTTGTTTTGTTCAAGTTCTGGATTCTTTTTTTCAGCATCTACCATAGGTCAACACCTCCATTTGCTAGTATGTCCCGAATTTTTTTAATCTATTTGGAAAAGATTCGCGGAAAAATGTGTATCAGTGGTAATTTCTGGGTAGAATAGTAAATGTTAGTTTTAAAATAAAAAATTAATTTCAAATAATTGATGCTTTTAACATAGAGGTTTATTAGCTTATCTTGTAGAATATATATGAGAAGAAGTACTTAATATTTTTACATGTATCGATCAATTTACTGAAATATACGGGCAACAATGACATGGATTCATAATACAATATAAGTATAGCTTTCAGGAGGTGTATCTCATGAATCGTCGTAAATCAAATATAGTCGTCATGATTTTACTAGGATTAGGAGCACTTGGATTTGTCTACACCCTTTTCACGCGTCCAGGTTCATTACTCGTGCAAGCAGGCATGATTTTCCTTATCTTAGGTATAATCTATCTACTATATAAATTTGTGATTGGTCGACGAATGGGAGGAAAAGAAAATTCCGCTTATTTACGCGCAGCAAAGCAATCCAGGAAACGTTTTAAAACAGGAAGTCAGAGGAAGTCTAGGACTATGGGAATGGGGAATAAAAAACCTACGACCAGCGCGGCAAAACGATCGACTGTAGCGTCTATTCATAAAAAGCGAAAAACGAATACGACACACCTAACTGTTATTGAAGGTAAAAAGGGCAAAAAGAAGAATCGAGCATTATTCTAAACTTTATTCAGCACAAAAGCTGGATAAAGTTTTTTTATATTGTTGGATTCTTCTCTTGTTTTATTTAATAACCCCAAGTTCGTAAAAAGGCTTCTGTACGTTGTTTCCCAAGTTGAATGAGCTCTTGCTTTTTTTCACCTGTTACTCCAAATTCAGTTGTTAATCCACTTTCAACTGGGATAAAAATAATATTTTTTTCGTGTCTACGTGAGATATAACGTGCATCGTGTGCATTCTTCATTGTTTCAAAGAGAGCTCCAAACATATCAATTGCATTATGAATTTTATTTTGCTTTTGCTGCTGATTGTTCCCACTAAGCCTAATTCCAATGACCGGGCGTTTTTTCAGCTTCATTTCCTCATCAAAAAGCCATATTGGAAAATTAGAGAGCACTCCTCCATCGACAACAATTGTGTTTCCCTGATAATCTTTTAATCGGACGGGCTCAAAGAAGTATGGAAGACTACAACTCATCCGAACTGCTTTTGCTACCGGAAAAGTTTGGGGGCGAATGCCATAGCGTTCCAAATCGTCTGGTAATACCATGATTCTTCCATTTGTTAAGTCTGAAGCAATAATTCTTAATGATCCGGGAGGGAGGTTCTGAAAGGTAATTACACCCTTTGCACGAAGTTTTTGATATATCCATTTCTCCAACATCTCGCCTTTGTATAAACCGAGACGCCAATATAGGAGTAGCCACTTTGTTAAAGCTGTGTTCAACGGGGTCTTGCGTTCATCTAAAAAATCACTAAGGTCTAACTCTTCCATGAGATCGATAATTTCATCGCTAGTGTAACCAGCAGCAATTAGAGAAGAAATTAAGGATCCGGCACTGGTTCCTGCCAATCTTTTAAATCTAAACCCTTTTGCTTCGATTGCTTGATAAGCCCCTAATAACGCAAAGCCTTTAATGCCCCCACCTGAAAAAACGCCATCAATAAACATCGTACCCCTCCCAATCAATCCCTTTATACATTTTTAATCGGATAGCTTGGGATTTAGTACGCGTGTTTTTTTTGAATATAAAAAAGAGGGAATCCGTTTAGGATTCCCTCTTAGCGTTTGATTACAATCCGCATTTAAGTTGTGCATTACAGTTTGTACATGTGTTACATCCACCAAGGTCTTCTACTGTACCTTGACGGCATACTGGACAAGTGTCGCCTACTTCAGAACCGATTGTAACATCAGTTTTACGTAAATCAATGACAGTGTCCATTAGGACTACACGATTTTTTGGCTTTTCTTCTTCAGTTGTAACTTCAGCTTCTTCAAATGTGTTTTCTTCAGCCTTTAGTGTAAGAACTTGAGCATCACGGCTTCCATCCACATATACTGTACCACCTTTAGCCCCACCTTTGTAGAGGCGCTCATATACGGCTTCTACTTGAGAAACAGTGTAGCCTTTTGGTGCGTTAACAGTTTTACTGATTGAGCTGTCAATCCAACGTTGGATGACACATTGTACATCTGCATGTGCTTCTGGTGAAAGTTCCATTGCAGATACGAACCAGCTAGGCAGGTTGTTAGGGTCTGCTTCTGGGTGTCTATCTAAATATTCTTGAACGATATCCGCTTTAACTTCAATAAATTTACCTAAACGTCCACTTCTAAAATAAGAGAAAGAGAAGTAAGGTTCTAAACCTGTTGAAACGCCAACCATTGTCCCTGTGCTGCCCGTAGGAGCAACGGTTAGTAAGTGTGAGTTACGAATTCCGTGTTGTTTGATTCCTTCTTTTATATCTTCAGGCATCTTTTGCATGTATCCAGTATTAATTAAAGCTTCTCTGATACGATTGCCATCTTCCGGTGAATTACCTTCTAAGAACGGGAAGCTGCCTTTTTCTTTTGCAAGTTCAATTGATGCACGATAAGCAGTTGTTGCAATTGTTTCGAACACTTCGTCAACTAACTTATTTCCTGCTTCTGAACCATATTCAGTTTCACAATAGATAAGTAAATCGTGTAATCCCATAACCCCAAGACCAACACGGCGCTCACCTAGTGCTTGCTTTTTATTCGCTTCTAAGAAGTATGGAGTTGCATCGATTACGTTATCCTGCATTCTTACTCCAACTTCAACAGTTTGCTTTAGTTTTTCAAAGTTAACAGTCTTTGTATCTTTATCAACCATTTCAGCTAAGTTAACCGCTGCAAGGTTACAAACTGAATATGGTGCGAGGGGTTGCTCCCCACACGGATTTGTTGCAACAACTTTTTGACCATAGCTTTGAGCATTTGTCATGTCATTTGCATTATCGATGAAGAAAATTCCTGGTTCTGCAGCATACGTTGCGCAGATATTGATTAGGTTCCAAAGATCTCTTGCTTTGATCTTACGGTACACACGTACTTTATGGCCAAGTTTTTCCCACTCACGTACGTCCCCAACCTTGTGCCATTCTTCATTATAAATTTTCATTTCTTCTTCATTGTAGCTTTCAACATCCGGGAATTTAAGTTCATATAACCCATCTTCTTCAACAGCTTGCATGAAATCCTTAGTAATACAAACTGAGATGTTTGCACCAGTTAAGAACTCTGGATTATGAACACTGTAAGTTCCACCAGTAACTATTTTTTGCTCCGCATCTTTAATGATTTTTTCACTAAAACCACCGTAACCAGGAATTTGCTTGTAATTTACGATTCCTTGATACATTTGAATTTCCTGTTCAGTAAATGGAGTGAATTTTAGCTTTTCTTGAGCATATTTTTTAATTGTTTCATCTTGTGTATTTTCCATTAAATAACGAAGAATTCTAGGATTTTGCATCTTCGAAATGATGAATTCAATAATGTCAGGGTGATCAGATTGAAGCATGATCATTTGAGCGCCCCTGCGCGAACCTCCTTGCTCAACTAGATGTGTAAGTTTCGCAATGTCATCAAGCCATGAAACTGAACCAGATGACTTACCGTTTACACCGCGTGCTAGTGTGTTACGTGGGCGTAGTGTAGAACCGTTTGTTCCGACACCGCCACCACGGCTCATGATTTCCATAACCTGTTTACGGTGCTCAGAGATACCTTCACGAGAATCCTGTACATACGGCATTACGTAACAGTTAAAGTACGTAACATCAGTATCAGCACCCGCTCCGTAAAGAACACGTCCAGCCGGAATGAAGTTTAGAGTTACAAGCTCTTGATAGAACTTTTCAAACCATTCCTTGCGTTTCTCCTCCGTTTTCTCTACTGCAGCCAAACCAGTGGCATTTCTTTTTGCAATTTGCTCATAGAAAATTTCCAGCGGCTTTTCAATAACATCAAGTGAACGATTAACAATACCTGTTTCCATTTCTTCAGGCTTGTCCAACACACCACGATACTCTTCGTCTACAAGCACCTGTGCTGTCTTCTGCTCCCAATCAATGTCAATGATGAAACCTAGACCACGAGCTGGAAACTTTGGATCCTCCTTGATTGTTAGAACAACAAAGTCTCCTTCTGCAAGAGTAATCTTCTCGGTATCCTTAAACGTATACCGGTCAAGCATTACGAGCCTTGATACGCCCTTGTGGGTAATCTTCATGTCCTCCGTAATTGGATGGACTTGAGGAAAAAGGCGTATATCCTGGTTCAGCCTTTCAACATTCATATTCATTTTTTCTAGCACAACAGTCATTCCCACATCTCCCTTTAAAATCTATTAATCTACATAATGTTTATTATTTATATGATAAAATTAAAGTACCATATAATGATTTGAAAGACAACATAAAAATCAATATATAGTATTAAAATAATTTTCGACACCACTACATATTGATTTTTAGATAAATAAAATCTTTTTTGTCAAACTGAAAATAGTATAAGATATACCGTAAAACAGAGGAAAAACTAGGTAAACTAAATTATTTCATCTTTTTTGAAGAATTTTGTCGGTTGATTTTTCCCTTAAAAGAACAAACCTAATAATACCAAGGATAGGTCTTTTAGCCAAGTAAAAAACGACTAAAAAAAGTCGTTATCGCTTAAAATTCCATTCATCTGATTTATAGCGTTTTTCTGCAATTTCATGAACATAATCCAATTCTTCATCCGACAATTGATAAGGTTCAAGTACTATATTTAGTCCTTCCTCAAATCCTTCTTTAAATGCCTGTTTTGCTTCATCTATCGTAACTGGGTTCTCCCTTAATGCATTGATAGCCACTGCTTTATTTTTAAAATTTCGCTGCATTCTTTCCCTTACACGCTCACTCGGATATTTAAATAGGTCAAATAATTTATCCTCATCTATATCTAGTAAGATTGATCCGTGCTGAAGAATTACACCCTTCTGTCTCGTTTGAGCACTCCCGGCTACCTTTCTTCCTTCAACAACAAGCTCATACCAGGAAGGTGCATCGAAGCAAACTGCAGAACGTGGATTTTTTAAGCCTTCTCGTTCTTCGGCCGTTTTTGGAACTGCAAAATAAGCATCAAGACCCAACTTTCGAAAGCCCTGTAAAATTCCTTCTGAAATAACACGATAAGCTTCCGTTACCGTGTGAGGCATTTCAGGATGCTCCTCCGATACAATTACACTATAAGTTAACTCTTGATCATGTAGTACCCCTCTACCACCAGTAGGTCGACGAACAAATCCTAGGCCATATTTTTTAACGGCTTCTAAATCAATTTCTCTTTCTACTTTTTGAAAATAACCAATTGAAAGAGTCGGTGGACTCCAGCCATAAAAACGAATGGTTGGAGGAATTTTACCCTCACTGTTCCAATCAAGCAATGCTTCATCTAAAGCCATATTAAACTCAGGTGAACAATGGCCCGAATCAATAAATCTCCATACCTCTTTTCCCATAATAAACCCTCTTTAAACAAAAATTATGAACCTCCCTTAGTCTATCAGAACAAAATTGAAATTCAAAATCAAATACTCCAGAGAATTCCTTTGATTCTTTTAAGTCACACGAATATAATAGAAAATGAGAGATAGAAAAAGGAGTAGATTGATTTTGGAAATACTTTTAATTGTTTTAGGTGCAATCATCGCATACGGTATTTTTACATTCTTTTTTCAACGTAAAATCGTAACCGTTTTAACTGAGGAACAGTTCCGTGAAGGATATCGTAAAGCACAACTAATCGATGTACGTGAACCAAACGAATTTGACGGGGGTCATATTCTAGGGGCACGTAATATACCATTATCCCAAATGAAACAACGTTTAACAGAAATCAGACCTGATAAACCTGTTTACTTGTACTGCCAAAACACGGTTCGTAGTGGTCGTGCAGCCCAATTGCTTCGTAGAAAAGGCTACAAAGAGCTTTACCAACTTCAAGGTGGCTTTAAAAAGTGGTCAGGTAAAATAAAGAAAAAATAACCTATTCCATTTTGGAGTAGGTTTTTTCATGTCTCGTATATAATAAACTATGGAAAGAAATAACTCGAGGTGATACTTTGAACATTTCGAAAGGACTTTACCACACTATTTACCACCCAAGATTAGTCATCATCCCACTTATCGTTAACGTGATTCAAACATTTATAGGAGTTTTAGGTATCTACTTTGGTTTTACTGTATTTTCTTTTTATCATTTTGATACCCAATTCCCCTACGGGATACCGCTAGTAAATAATGAAATTCTTTCTATATATGGACCATATACAAACAACTGGCTATTAACAAGCATAGCCACAATTGTAATACTACTTATAAAAAGCTACGCACTCAGCATGTATCTTGGATCCATGAAATGCTTTTTAGAGGGACCTGATAATACATATTCAATATTAAAAATTGCACCCTATTATTTGGAGAGAATGATTCAATTTTCAATAGTCGAACTCCTAATCAGTAGCCTGCTATTTCTTTCAACTCATACTTTTTGGCCAATAGAAATAATAGTGATTTTGGTTGTACTTTTATTCTCATTAACTCCATACATAATTGTATTAGAAGATACAACGGTTATGGACGCAATATCGAAATCGCCTAAGTTACTGCTAAAAAACCTTGGTACTATAGTATTAATAGTACTAGTGTCACTGATCTTGACAAATTTATTAACAAGACTGTCATTTGCAAATTTAAAAGTCGAATATTATATAGTTTCACTTCTATATAGTTTTATTGGAACCACTATGATATTTGCAGTAATGAAATGTCTATATAAAAGCATATACAAATTCAGTCTGCCGTCAAAGAAAGTTAAAAAATCGAGAAAGTACTTTCCGCCACTCTGGATTGCGGCACTACTTTTACCCTTTTTAGGGGCTTTGATTGTCACTAATTAAGACAAAGAAGCGTTAAAATGAGTAAATGGGAAGAAATATTAATTGAGGTTATCTATCGAAAGAGCGTTTGTTACATATTAATTTGTTTCTAGGTGAAATGTTTTCACGATTAGAGACTTTCGGAATACCATTTATCGTCTTTCGATATGACGATATATTGTTTAAGCTCTTTGCGGTATAGCATTTTTCTTTTCTCATTATGACAATATACCGTTTAAGCTGTTTCCGGTATAGTATTTATCGTTTCTCATTATGACGATATACCGTTTAGGCTGTTTGCGGTATAGCATTTATCGTTTCTCGTTATGACGATATACCGTTTAAGCTGTTTGCGGTATAGCATTTATCGTTTCTCGTTATGACGATATACCGTTTAGGCTGTTTGCGGTATAGCACTTATCGTTTCTCGTTATGACGATATACCGTTTAAGCTGTTTGCGGTATAGCATTTATCGTTTCTCGTTATGACGATATACCGTTTAGGCTGTTTGCGGTATAGCACTTATCGTTTCTCGTTATGACGATATACCGTTTAGGCTCTTATTATCTTTTCAAATGCAACAAAAAAAGGACCAACCATAACGGTTGATCTCTTAATTGCCTAGCGACGTCCTACTCTCACAGGGGCAATGCCCCAACTACCATCGGCGCTGAAGAGCTTAACTTCCGTGTTCGGTATGGGAACGGGTGTGACCTTTTCGCTATCGCCACTAGACTATGTTGAAGGATTCATTCCTTCAAAACTAGATAACGTACATGCATTCATTTTTTAGAAGTGATTGGTTAAGTCCTCGATCGATTAGTATCAGTCAGCTGCACATGTCACCATGCTTACACCTCTGACCTATCAACCTCGTCATCTTCGAGGGATCTTACTAGTTTAACACTATGGGAAATCTCATCTTG
>NZ_JAPSKV010000002.1 GCF_031181385.1 Fredinandcohnia onubensis | reverse complement strand
AGATGAGATTTCCCATAGTGTTAAACTAGTAAGATCCCTCGAAGATGACGAGGTTGATAGGTCAGAGGTGTAAGCATGGTGACATGTGCAGCTGACTGATACTAATCGATCGAGGACTTAACCAAAATACTTCGAAGCTGAATGTAAATACGTTATCTAGTTTTGAAGGAATGAAAATTTCTTCTTGAAATATTTTCTGAAGATAGTATAATAATACTTGTCTTTACTTTATCTAGTGACGATGGCGAGAAGGTCACACCCGTTCCCATACCGAACACGGAAGTTAAGCTTCTCAGCGCCGATGGTAGTTGGGGCATTGCCCCTGTGAGAGTAGGACGTCGCTAGGTTTTGTATCATTCCGCAGTAGCTCAGTGGTAGAGCTATCGGCTGTTAACCGATCGGTCGTAGGTTCGAGTCCTACCTGCGGAGCCATTTGGAGAGCTGTCCGAGTGGTCGAAGGAGCACGATTGGAAATCGTGTAGGCGGTCAACACTGTCTCAAGGGTTCGAATCCCTTGCTCTCCGCCACTATATATATATTTACAAGTAAGTTGGCCCGTTGGTCAAGCGGTTAAGACACCGCCCTTTCACGGCGGTAACACGGGTTCGAATCCCGTACGGGTCACCATTATGGAGGATTAGCTCAGCTGGGAGAGCACCTGCCTTACAAGCAGGGGGTCGGCGGTTCGATCCCGTCATCCTCCACCATTTAAAATATCATTATCGCGGGGTGGAGCAGTCTGGTAGCTCGTCGGGCTCATAACCCGAAGGTCGTAGGTTCAAATCCTGCCCCCGCAACCAAAAAAAGTTGTTGACTAGAACGAAATAGTATAGTAATATAATATTTGTTCTGAAACAATAGACGAAATATTCAATAAAAATGGTCTCGTGGTGTAGCGACAAGCAGAACATCATCGAATCAACTACGAGTTGTCCGGACGGAATAAACTTCCCGAATAAGCTTGTAGAGGAAGGGACAGTCAACGCAAGAAATTGCGCATTGAATATTTAATAATTTTACATGGTCCCGTGGTGTAGCGGTTAACATGCCTGCCTGTCACGCAGGAGATCGCCGGTTCGATCCCGGTCGGGACCGCCATATGTAGTGGCTCAGTAGCTCAGTCGGTAGAGCAAAGGACTGAAAATCCTTGTGTCGGCGGTTCGATTCCGTCCTGAGCCACCATATTTATGCCGGTGTAGCTCAGTTGGTAGAGCAACTGACTTGTAATCAGTAGGTCGTGGGTTCGACTCCTATCGCCGGCACCATTTTTAATTTAATAGTGGAGGGGTAGCGAAGTGGCTAAACGCGGCGGACTGTAAATCCGCTCCCTCCGGGTTCGGCGGTTCGAATCCGTCCCCCTCCACCATTTAATTAGTAACCTTTTATTTAAATTTAAATATTATATATAATAGGGGTATAGTTTAAAGGTAGAACGAAGGTCTCCAAAACCTTTGGTGTGGGTTCGATTCCTACTACCCCTGCCAATCTAATTATGGCGATTGTGGCGAAGTGGTTAACGCATCGGATTGTGGTTCCGACATTCGTGGGTTCGATTCCCATCAGTCGCCCCATTTTTTTTTATAATGTTTCTGCTGATACGCAGCTAATCATTGGGCTATAGCCAAGCGGTAAGGCAACGGACTTTGACTCCGTCATTCGTAGGTTCGAATCCTGCTAGCCCAGCCATTTTCTTTATTTAATTAATAATTTGCGGAAGTAGTTCAGTGGTAGAACACCACCTTGCCAAGGTGGGGGTCGCGGGTTCGAATCCCGTCTTCCGCTCCAATGGCGGCATAGCCAAGTGGTAAGGCAGAGGTCTGCAAAACCTTTACCACCGGTTCGAATCCGGTTGCCGCCTCCATTATTTTAAACTGAATGTAAGTGCTTTTTTATGACTTGCCGGGGTGGCGGAACTGGCAGACGCACAGGACTTAAAATCCTGCGGTAGGTGACTACCGTACCGGTTCGATTCCGGTCCTCGGCATCTTCTGATGTCTTTTTTCTTTCTATATACGCCGGTGTGGCGGAATTGGCAGACGCGCACGACTCAAAATCGTGTTCCTTCGGGAGTACCAGTTCGACCCTGGTCACCGGTATCGTAAAACCTTGATTTGTCAAGGTTTTTAGAAAGGCTTAACCAGAAAAGGTTAAGTTTTTTTTGGTTTTGGAGAGAAAAAATCGTGTGCACCGAAAAATGCGCACTGGTTCTTAATCATTACGCACGATTCCTTTATTTTCACTTGTCATCTCCTAATGAATTTCAGAATAAGGAGAGGAATTATCGTGGCAAGAAGAAAAAATAAGTTGTATGATGTTGAAGCATTAGAGGAAGTTATTTCTGAAGTAGTTAACTTTGAGTCTGCTTTTAATCGATTTATTGGTGATTGTAGAATCAGAAACTTAAAAGACCATACGATTATTTATTACAAACGGGAATTAAATCAATACAAAAAGATCCTAGAAGGCCAAGGTATTGATACAACCCCAGCATCCATTACAAAAAACATTATTCAAAATAACGTTATATTGTACTTGCTTGATGTTTTAGAGTGTAAAGAGGTTACAGTCAATACTAGGTTAAGAGCAATACGTTCGTTTTAAAACTTCCTTGAAAAAGAAAATTTGGTTCGAGAAAATCCTTTTACTGAAATCAAATTATTGAAGCATAACCGAAGAGTTATTGAAACTTTTTCTAAGGAGCAGATACGTATTCTTTTTGATCAACCTGATTTATCTACATTTACGGAAATAAGAGATTTAACAATCAGGATGCTCCTTTTAGAAACAGGATTAAGAGCAAAAGAAATTGTGTCTGTAGATATTTAAGATATAAACTGGGCAGATCATAATATTCGAGTAAAAGAGCCAAAGGGTTCTAAAGAACAAACTGTTCCAATACAAAGTAAAATGCAAAAACAGTTAAGGAAATATCTAAAAGTAAGAGGTTCAGTTGAAGAAAATGGTGCTTTATTTGTGACCATAGATGATGATCGATTGAGTAAAAGGCAATTGCAAAATCTTATTTCTAAGTATGGCAGACGTGCAGGAATAAAGAATGTGCGATGTAGCCCCCATACGTATAGGCACAGTATGGCTAAATTTAGTGTTCAAAGTGGGGCTGATATTTTTACATTACAATCCATTTTGGGTCACTCTTCAATGGATATGGTTCGTGTATATATACACTTGTTTTCTTCAGACGTTTATGAAAATCATAAAAAGTTTTCTCCAGTAGAACGGTTATATTAGGATAGAAATAATTGGACGGGAAACCGTCCTATTTTTTATACTACGACAGAGAAATAAACTATTCCTTAAGAAAAGAAAAAAGCCCATCGACTAAAGTCGTGGACCAAATTTAATTGTTTATGCTGATATCCAATTATCAAAATTTTCTTTAGTAGGTTCAGTTCCATTTTTTGAACAGACAACAAAGAACTCTAATACTTCTTTAGGATTATCACACCCAAACTGTGAAACAGTTGATTTTAAAAGAATTTGATTTCCTGTTCTTTTAACTTCAAATTTCCATCGTGCAATAGAAGTATCAATTCCTTCATCGAATACAATCTCTGGTGTTCGATCAATAACATCACAGTAAAAAAGAAAGGCTTTTATTTCACTATTATTTAGACTATATTCATTTTGTATTTCTTATGGTATTTAACTTGTTTTTTTCCTTCTTCCTAACATAAACATCAATCCTGCAAGTACAATGGATCCAGAAATAATCCAAACCCAAATAGGGATACCTTCCTTTGCCTCTCCCTGAGGAACAATCGGTTGATTCCTTTCTACATACTCATCAACCTGTTTATTACCTATTGAGATTTCTTCCTCGGTTACGACTTCGTTATTATTAACATTTATTTTTGCATAAAGTGTATAATCACCTGGCTCCAAGGTTTCATAATTCCATGGGAGTGGGTGACGAATCTGTGTTTTTGGAGCCATTTTAAAAGGGTTAATTTTACCTTCAAACAGTTGATTACCTTCTGAATCTTCAATTTGGTATTCGCCAGAAATATTTTCTTGAATCATTTGTGCATCATTTGTCATTTCTATAATCACGCTTGGACCCTCAGGACTAAAACCTGCATTTCCTAACGAAAAATTAGGATTAGTGGCGATTGGAAGATCCAATTGAACTGCTATGGCATAAACTGTTTCTGTTTTTAAAACAAAATTTGCTTCTCCTTCATTTGCCTCAACCATTTCTTCATTTGTTTTTCCTTCTGTAATAAACCTAACAGCACCTAAGATAGTTCCTCTGTCTATATTTGGAACAATAATGTCAATTGCAATTACTCTTGTTTCTTTCGGCTTTAATATAATCTCTGACTCAACTTTAAGATTAGGTGCCAATTTTATTCCGTCCTCCAACAAAATGGAATTATCTGATTCAAGTGATTCGCTGTACAACATTCCGCCAACAGGATTAGTAAAACCATTTGCTGGTTTAATCATTATCTTCTGCTCTTCGTTTAAGTTGTTAATTAACTTTACCTTTACTGTTTGTTTCTGGTTAGGTTGAACCTTCAATCTAAAGTAACCCTTTACACTTTTAACCTGATTATCAGGGTAAAGAGGTTCAACAATAAGGGGTGTTCCACTCTCTTGCGATAAGACTGTAACTTCATTAAAAGTAATACAAAAGACACTCGATAAAGATAGCATCAAAATAAAAATCTTTTTCCACATAACAAGACCTCCTTTAACTCGCTTTTAGTATTACCTGTGCGTATGAAAAGTAGTAATTAGATGGAAACTAGGGATGATTTATTTAAGAAGGGTGTGAATATTGAATGATTCGATTTAAAGGGCATGATGTCCATGAAGAGGAGAATGGTTATGTAGAAATAATACTTCATATGGATACTTCGCCAAATGGGTTGGAAGAATTTGCAATGGAACTCGGTCATCGAGATGATGAGTTAGAAGTTCAAAAAGCCGCACTGGATTATGTGAAAAAACATCTGCCTAAAATAAATTTCAAACAAATAAAAGTTATGGTAGGTGGGATATTAGTTGCTACAATGGTAGGAACGGTTCTAGTGGCTCCAGGTGGCAATCAGGCAAGTGCGGCTGAAGTTGGGATTACAGGTGGCCAATTAGCGGTGGACGAAATTACTGTAGGAAATTTCACAGCAGTTGTTTTAAATGGTAAAACACAAAGCACGTTTGCGAATATAAATGCATTTAATGTAACCGATCCAACAGGTACAGGTGCAGGTTGGAATGTGCTGTTGTCAGCGACACAATTAACAGACAGCCTAACAGGACGTACTTTGCCACTTGGTTCATTATCTGTAGTTGCACCTGGTTTAACAGAAGCCGATACAGGTTCATCTCCTGCTGCTGATATTACAAAAAGAGGTGGTACTATTGATAGCGGTACTGGAGTCAGTATCTTAAGCGCTGCAGCAGGTGCTGGAATGGGCACTTATACAGCCTCATTCGCAGCAGATGCGTTAAAACTCAACTTACTCCCTAAAGATGTTCGGTCTGGAACTTATACTTCTACCATTACCGTAACAATCAACAGTGGTCCGTAATATTTGAATGGCTCCCAAAAGGGGGCTTTTCTTTTTTGTTTTTACAATTATGAATAAAGATGTTGAAAGTATGGATAACTTTCCTACTTGTTATTACCAACTATTATAGGTATATTCTTTTGAAAAAAATGGAGGAACGCAGTGGTGAATAAAAAGTTTTATTTTATTGCACTCTATCATTAGTATTTATTTATGTAGGTTCAACATATTGTTATAGCGTATTTGCTGAGACGAGAGTATATGATAGAACATCCTTTGAAAAGCCAGGAATCTTAAGTCTTTATCCTTCTTTTGAAACAATACAATTTGAACTTAATGAAGGAGAAAGATTAACGATAACAGATGCTACAGGTTTTGATCTTGGGCGGCATGTCACATTAAAAGCAAGACCTTTATCTATAGTTGGTGAAAGTGAATCAGAATATTGACAACAGGGGCGCATACTTTATATCTTGATAAAGCAATTATTTAAGTAGGAGATGGTTCTGGTAAGCCTCCATACTGGATAGGTGGGGAAATACATGAAATCGATAGTGGCCACGCCAATTACTTTGTTATCTACAGATATTGTATCAAGGAATGGGCTCGTACGGTGTTTTATTTGGTAATAAATCATTGAAAATTAAAGTACCAGAAGACTCTTTATCAAAAAATATGACATATCAGAGTGTCCTTACTTGGACAATACAACAGGGTCCATAAGTACATATAATAGTAAAAATTAACTCATTATTGGGTTGATTTTTTTATTGGGAATAAAGAGTTCTTTTTAATTGAAGACTACTACATAAAATGTCAATTTTATAATCAAAGGAGAGTGGAGGGAAATGGATTATTATCAAAGGTATGAGGTTAGAAAAACAAATCATCCGAACGATGAATACACTTTAGTCATCTATCTAAATAACAACTTAACCGAGTTTGCCTCTGAATTAGGAACTGTCTCAAGTGCCAGGAAAGATATTCTCTCAACAGCAAGGCAAGTATTACGGGAGCGGTATCCGAACATAAAAGTGACGATGGTTAAAGTCATGCTCGGAGGGATGGTGGTAGCCTCTATTCCGCTTACCACAAACAATTCCTCTGCCCATGCAGCAGAGCCAAGTGTCTCAACAACACAAGTAGCACAATCGAGTAATATCTACTATCAAGTGTCATCGAGGGATACCCTTTGGGGATTATCCAAGAAGTTCAATACGTCTGTAGATGCTATTAAGAGGGCCAATAACCTAACAAGCGATGTGTTGAAGCTCAATCAACGCTTAATCATTCCAAAAGCCTTTCATACCGTTGATACGGGAGATTATTTAACGGTTCTGGCAAAACAATACGGAGTTACCGTGAATGCGATTAAGGAAGCCAATCAGATGACAAGTGATGCCACACGCCTTGGGCAAACACTCGTCATTCCAGTTTTAATGGGAAGCGGGACAAGTAATCCTGCACCGACAGTTACACAAGAACCACAAACAACTCAAACTCAAGGCTCAACCTACACCATTGTAGCAGGGGATTCTTTATGGGGCATTGCTCAAAAGTTTGGTACAACCGTAAGTACCTTAAAGAGTGCCAATAATCTAACGAGTGATGCTCTTCAAATTGGTCAAACATTAACCCTCCCAACTGGTGGGGATGCTGTAACCAGCCCAACACCAGAACCGACACCAATACCAACACCAAGCGTGACTGAAACTTCTCATACGGTTGTGGCTGGAGACACGCTATGGGGGATTGCAAGTCGTTATGGAACAACCGTCAATGTTTTGAAACAAGCCAATCAGTTATCATCTAACCTACTTAGTCTTGGGCAGACGTTGACCATTCCATCGGGAAGTGTGGAAACTCCTATGGGCAATACTGAAACGCCAACGACAGAAGAAAAACGTACTACCTTTAAGTATTCCGTTCGTTCTGGTGACAGTTTATCTGTTATTGCCAATCGTTTTGGGGTAACCGTTGATGCGATCCGTACCGCCAATGGTTTAACATCTGACACGATACGAGTCGGACAACTCTTAACTATACCAGATGGAACAAATGCACCTACTCAAACGGCTACCAATACCATCACTTATACCACGCACACCGTTGTTTCAGGTGATAACATTTGGAATTTGAGTGTGAAATACGGGATTCCACAAGGAGAATTGTTACGCGCTAACAACTTAACTACTTCGAGTATGCTTTCCATTGGGCAAAAGTTGACCATTCCTGTTCATAACATTGCCGTAAAAGAAGTGGTCAGTGAAAGACACGGAGAATATTTGGATTGGTGGACAGAGGCACAGTATGTCTTCCCAATCAATAAAACAGCAAAAGTCACGGACTTTGCTACGGGAAAAAGTTTCTATATCAAACGAACCATTGGGGCAAATCATGCGGATTCCGAAACCCTGACCACAAATGACTCTACGATTGCTAAATCCATTTGGGGCGGGTATTCATGGACTCCAAGAGCCGTCATCTTAGAAATTGACGGGAGAAAGGTTGCAGCCAGTATGAGTTTTATGCCACATGAGAGAGAGTATATTTCCGGAAACGGAATTACTGGTCATTTTGATGTGTACTTTGGAAATAGCACTCGTCATGTAGATGGCAACGCCGATGCCTCTCATCAAAGACAGGTAGAAATCGCAGCAGGGATTCGATAGAAACATTTGGGCAATCTAACCAAAAGGAATTGGAGGGAGTGAATGGAATGATTTTTGATAAGGTAGAAGTAGAAGAGATAGATGACGGGTATGAGGTCATTCTTCATATAAATCCGAATCCTGCCTTAGAGGAATTTGCAGATGAGTTTGGATTTACCAAGAAAGCAGAAGAGGATATTAACCGAGTAGCAGCAAGCTATGTCAAAAAGAAATTTCCTACCCTACGGGTGAAGACCATTAAGGTGATGATGGGTGGAGCATTAGTGACTTCGATTATGTTTGGAGGAGGCATGACCCAAGCCTTTGCGAATGAACATGAAGGAGAAGTTCATGCAGAAACCGAGACTGTAACAGATGGTGCAACTACTGAAACAAATACTGAAGCAGGTGTTGATACAACGACTCCAGAAGAAAGTCCTGAACCAGGTGCACCAGCAGCAGAGGAATCTTCCCCAACAGATGAGGGAACCGACACAAGCCCGGTAGAGGAAGAACCAGAAACAGCAACCGGGACAACTCCTGAACCAGAAGAACCAGCAGCCGAAGAAGTGCCGATGGATGAACCAGGTCTTGTTCCTGGAGATTTCTTTTATTTTGTCGAGGCAATTGCTGAAAAAGTGCAGTTAGCCATGACCTTTGATGACACGGGAAAAGCAGAACTCATTTCTCAGTTTGCGAATGAACGGATAGCAGAAGCCAACGCTCTATTTGAGGCAGGAGATACAGATGGGGCAATTGCATTATTAAACGAAGCCCTTGAAAGTCAGGAATTAGCGTTGGATTATGTGACGGAAGAAGAGGGTGAGACTACTTCACCTGAAGAAGCCGGGACAACTCCTGAAGGCGATCTTCCTCCAGAAGAAACGGAAGGTGAACCAGCCCCTACGGAAGATGAGGTTGCTGTACCGGATGAAGAGGCTACCGATCCAGCAAGTGAAGTGGCTGATGAACTGCAAACACAATTTAGTCAAAATATCACGGCTCTGTTACTAGCGATGGAGAAAGTAGAAAATCCAAAGGCAAAGGCGGCATTAGCGAAGAACGTGGAAAAGGCATATGCCAAAATGGAGAAGAAGTTAGGGAAGATGAAAGATATTGAAGAACGAATAGCGACTGCTATTCCTGTCGATGAAGAGGTTGAAGATTTACGAGCAGATATTAGAAGTGACCAAGAAGACTTTGAGAATGATATGTCTGAAGTAGAAGAGCAAGAAGGAACATCTTTCGTTCCTCCTGTTGCACCAAAGAAAGCACAGGAAAAGGCTCAAAAAGATCAGGAAAAGGCACAGACAGGACAACAAAAAGCACAAGAGAAGGCTAGTACAGGACAAGAAAAACAGACTGAAAAAAGAGCCGTAACTCCAGCACCTAAATATGAAACCAAAACATCTCCTACTGGTGAAAAAACAAAGGGTAATACCAACGCAGGAGGAAACGGGAATGGCAAAGCCAAAGTAGAAACAAATGTAAACGCTAATGTAGAAGCGGGTGAAGAAGTCACTCCAACACCTAAAGGAAATGAAAGATCAAAAGGCAATGAGGGAAAAAGAAATCAAGGTAAGGGGAATGGAAAAAATAATGAATAGATAAAGAGTTGATTATACGCCCAATATATTTGATGCGGTCTTCAATACCTTTAAGTTTTTTTCTATAAAGAGCCGAAACATCCGTTGCATATCGGTGAAGCCAATCAGTGTTGGGTGTATGTAGCCAGTACAGAGGAGGCAATTGATTACGAACTGGGAGGGCTAAATACCACAACGAACGCTGACTTGATTCAAGCCTTATATGAATGGTGTAAAACTATGTAGAGGACAAATCCAAGCACTTCGAGACTCTCTAAAATGACATCGGCAAGATGTTTTACGTTATCATACAGAAATGGTTTCGGAGCAAGTTTAAAAATGCTGTTACTAGAAAAAGGGTTGACTTAAAGTACCACCATACTTTACGCCTCCTGGTACTTTACCATCCCAATAATGAATAAACCCATCTATCAGAGTGAGTTTTTTCGTATTATTTTGTCACTTTGTTGTGTTTGTATTTTGCTTTGGGTGATTAAAAGATCTAAACCAAACTATCAAAAGGGATTATTTACCTCCGCCAAATAGGTAGAAAAGATTGTAAAATATTATGGTGGAGGTATTAAAAAATGAATAAAAGGAATAATCGTAGATTTAAAAAAATATCAGTTTTCTTAGCATTTGTTCTATTACATATTATAGTAGTTCCCCAAATGACGATTGCTGCATCAAGTAAAGGTGCTGCTTCGGCTACCATTAAACCAGGTCCTCTTACACTTGAAACACCAAGTGAGTCTACTAAATTTACTTTAAATGAAGAGAAAAGTATTGCAACAGGCAATGCAGGAACATTAGTTGTCACAGATGCAACGGGTTCTGGTGAAGGGTGGAGAGTTTTGGTGACAGGATCACCTATCTTAGAAACCAAAGCAGATGGTTCAACTACCACTCTACCAGAAGGTTCTTTTAGATTGTATAAAGGTGGAGCAAAGATGACATCAAATGGCGGATTGTTTCCACATTTCTTTGATTCTAACTATCTTGTGTTAGATAACGGTAAGCAAAACACGTTATTAACGGCTTATGATGATGAAGGAATGGGGCGATTTCACATCTCTTTTACTGAGGATTCTCTTCGATGGTTTCTACCAAACTACAACGAGACATCCACTTACTCTGTGCCTATTGCTTGGTCAATCACACAAGGTCCTTAAAAATTACATATTGAGATTTCAATTTTATTTACATAGAAGGTAAGAAATATAGTGCTCCCTTTTTTGGGTGGGTTCTGATAGTGATAATTTTAATATTTCATCGACAGAAATTCAGTGATAGAACACTATGATAAACGCTCCAAGGAATCCTTAACTTTGAGATTGTAGATTGTCCACTAAATCATAAATACATGAAATTTCTCCAAGTCCTTCATATTCCAATAAACACCAGATAATTCATTCTGTTTCAATTGTTCAAATTCTATCTTTGTAATGAGCACCATATCGTCTGGTATTGTAATAACTACTTCGGCTTTTATTTTTTGCACGATTGGATCACAGTCTTTCTATTCAAATAATAATTGTATAACCATCAAATACAATATTATTTTTCCTAGAAAATCATAGTTATATCTTTAAAAATGGTGATTATTGGTTATAATAAAGAAAGAAGCAAAGGTGCTCAGAACACCTCGGCTTACAGCATAACCTTTGCAAGATAAAAACGGTCTTTCGGGTAAGTACAAAAATATTGCAAGGGCATCAGTCGGATATATAAACAACTTCGAAGAAGAAATCAAACAGCTTGGTATGACTGAACAGTTCGATGAACTTCAAAGACTTGCTCACGATGTCGAGATGTACTTCAAGAAAGGTCAGCCAGTAAGTCATGATGAAGTTTCAGGAAAGTTCGAGAAGAAACTAGAAGAAATATACGAAGTGCTGCAATAGTAGCTGGGGACCATCTGGTCCTTTTTTCTCTTTTCTAATAACTAAAAAAATTTATAAAAAACCACTTATGAGAAATGGTGAACTTCATTACAAAATTGTAGCTGAGTTTGAAAATGAAGAGGATGCAAGGAAATACGAACCTCAGCTAATTCAGAAGTACAGGCAAAAGCTGTACTGGTGAGTTGTCGGTAGTGAGTCTTGACTCAAAATCGTGTTCCTTCTGGAGTGTCTGTTCGACCCTGATCACCGGTATCAAAAAAACACTTCTCATTAAATGAGAAGTGTTTTTTTGGCGTTTAAACCAGTAATAACTGCAAGAATTGACAGATTTATATTTATTAATTTGAGTTTCAACTTAACTGCTCCATTAAAGGTGTGGCAGACCAAAGTGATTGTACTCACCTTACCAATTTTCTTTTGCGCCATTTTGTAAATAGATAGACTACAATCATCCCACATAAAATTAGTAAGATTATCTTCATAAATTGTTCAATCCAAGTGAAAACGAACTGCCATTGGTTTCCGAATATATAACCGATACCGATGAAAAAAGATACCCATAACACGGAACCTGAATAAGCATAAAGTGCAAAAGTTCGAAATGGTACCTGAATGATTCCTGCAAAATAGCTGTTGAACTGTCTGACACCGGGTAAGAAGAAACCAAATAATAGCATTTTGTTTCCGTATTTCTCATAGGTTTTTCGCGTTTTCTTAATATGTTTCGGCTTCAGAAACAACCATTTGCCGTATTTTTCGATTAGTGTCATCCCAAACTTGTTTCCGATCCAATAGGTGGTTGTTATTCCTAACACGGAACCAGAGTATGCGGCAGTCAGAGCTGGCAGTAGGTTCAGAACATGTTTGTACGATAAATATCCGGTGTATGCAAGTGTTGAGTTGCCAGGTGGAATCGGTGAAGCAATTAATTCTAAAGGTAGACCAATTAACAGCACGAAATATCCATATTGAGCAAATAAGCGTTCTACAATTCCCATAATCCTTCCTCATTCCTGACTATGCACGAGTCTAATCAATCCGATAAAATTAGCGTTTGTTAACAACAAAACTTTATACGTGAAGACGTCAAAATCGAGATTTTGTTATGGATAAAATGGTACTATTGTCATGAAGTGCCCATAAACTGAAAATGGAGGTGTTGTCATGAAAGAAATCCTCACTAAATATATGGCTAAATATACAACGTTAAATGAAGCTGAGCAACAAGCTGTCTTGGACGCTTTAACTATAGAGAAGGTTGAAAAAGGGAGCTATCTGATTAAGCAGGGGGATTCTCCAACGGAGAGATGTTACTTTGTATTGAAAGGGTGTGTCAGACAATATCAAATTGATGAGGATGGAAAAGAGGTGACTACCCATTTTTTCACCGAAGAACAGGCAATTTTGTTGTTAAATATTGAAGAACCAGAACAATTATCAAATTTTTCATTAACATGCTTAGAAGACAGTATTTTGGTTGTGGGCGACGTACTATCTGAACAAGAAATGTATAAGCAATACACGGAACTTGAGACCATGACTCGGCGCATGATGGAAAACTACCTTACCCAAGCTCAAAATGAAACCGCAACATTTATTCGCTCTTCTCCAGAAGAACGCTATAAAACGATCATCAATAATCGTCCAGAACTTCTCATACGTGTACCTCAACATCAATTGGCAAGCTACCTCGGTATGACACCAGAGTCCTTAAGTAGAATTAAAAAGAGAATTCAATCATAAATTTTTCAATTTTACACACATCTTAACTTAAGTCAATGCTGGCTCTACATCACCCAACTACAATAAATAAAAAAGAGTTAAAAGGAGGACGGAGATGAAAGCAATTATCTCAGAAAGATATGGATCACCAGATACACTTAAACTTAGTGAGGTCACTACGCCCACACCTAAGGAAAATCAAATTTTAGTAAGAGTGCATGCATCCTCGATTAATTTTGGCAATTTTGTTTTATTATCAGGCAAACCACGGCTAGCTCGATTGGTATTTGGACTAATGAAACCGAAATTCCCTATTCCTGGTGGGGACATGGCTGGAATTATCGAGGCTGTAGGTGCTAAAGTTACCCAATTTCAGGTAGGTGATGAGGTCTTCGGAGACTTATCTAGCAGTGGATTTGGTGCTTTTGCGGAATATGTAGTTGTCGATGAAAAGACATTGGCGTTGAAACCTAATAATCTATCATTTACTGAAGCAGCTGCCGTGCCCATGGCGGCTACCACAGCTTTACAAGCAATAAGGGATAAAGGGGTGGTAAAGACTGGACAGAAAGTATTGATTTATGGTGCTTCCGGTGGTGTGGGAACATTTGCTATCCAAATTGCAAAGGCATTCGGTGCGGAAGTGACGGCTGTGGTGAGTACTCGAAATGTAGATATAGCAAGGTCACTTGGTGCTGACCATGTGATCGATTATAAAAAAGAAGACTTTAAGAACCATGACCAGACATATGATTTGATTCTTGGAGTGAATGGCTGTCAATCGATGACAACCTATAAAAAAATGTTAAAAGAGAATGGGGTATTTGTTCATGTAGGTGGCGAAAGTAGTCAAATGTATCAGACAATGATACAAAGATCTTGGTTATCCATGATTGAAAAAAAGAAATTTATGACCTTTTTACAGAGGGCGAACCAAAAAGATTTAGTGTTGATGAAAGAGCTTATTGAAGATGGAAAAGTAAAACCAGTTATTGATAGAAATTTTTCCTTAAGTGAAGTTCCAGAAGCATTTCAGTATTTTGAAAAAGGACATTCACAAGGGAAAGTAATAATAGAGATTTAAAATGAGAGAATGGTTTGGGTTATCAAAAAGGAGAAAACCTAAAAGAGGAAGTCAATCCCTAAGAACTGACTTCCTCCAAATCTCTTAATAAAACCTCTTAAAGCTTTCAAAATGTTTTTTCCAATAAGAGTCATTTACATTCGAAATGACGACTCCGTCATTTGAAGCATGAATGAATTCGTTGTCACCAAGATAAATCCCAACATGAGAAATACCAGATTTATAGGTTCCTTGGAAGAATACTAAGTCTCCAACCTTAGGTGTATTAACATAATAAGAGCGCATATGGTAACCTTCGCTTGAATAACGAAGAGTATCTAATCCTGCTGACTTATATGCATAGTAAATGAATCCACTGCAGTCAAATCCATTAGGTGTAGATCCACCCCATGCATAGCTTATTCCCAATTGGTTTTTAGCTACTTTAATCAACTGATCTACATTATAGCTACTATTATTTGATGGGGTTTCAACTGTAGGGGTTTCTACTTTTGCCCCTTCACCAATATTTAGCTTTTGACCAATGTAGATCATATCTGATTTCAAGTTGTTCCATTTTCTAAGGTTTGGAACTGTCACTTTATATTCAATTGCAATTCTTGACAGAGTATCGCCTGACTTAACTGTATAAACAGTAGCGGAACGAACATTTTCTTCATGAGGTTGCTCTGTTTTTTCGGTAGTAGTGTTGTTTGGTTTCTCCGGAGTAGAGCTACTTGGTTCCTCAGTAGAAGTAGGTTTACTTACAACAAATACGTTTCCTGGGAAGATAAGAGTAGAATTCAAGTTATTCCACTTCATTAATTCATTAATTGAAACCTTATGTTTCACGGCAATACCACTTAGTGTATCACCAGATTTAACTGTATATGTAGTTGCCTTCGATGTACTAGGCTTTTGGGTTTCTTTTTCATTTGTAGGTTGCGTGTTATTGCTGCCTGAATTATTGTTCGTAGTTATTTCTGTCTTAAGGACTTGATTTGGGAAAATAAGATCGCTGTTTAAACTATTTAAGGACTTCAATTGTGAAACGGTAAGATCATGTTTTTGAGCAATCTTCCACAGTGAATCACCACTCTGTACTTTGTACGTGCTTGCTGCCTCAGCCTCTTCCGCAGCAAATAGTGCAGAGGCAATGACTGCAGTCGTAGTCACGGACATATATATTTTCTTTTTACCCAACTCTTGGACCTCCTCATTAATCTATTATTCTAGTTAATAATTATACTATAGAATTGTCTAGGTATGTAGATTAATGTGGAAATAGAAGAATAGTTATCCATTATAATAAGGTGTTTTGCCATAATTGCTCATTCTCTGTCGATGATAAAAAAATAAGCTTGCAGTAATTTACATACAGCAAGCTTTGTTTACGGAAAAAAATTGTCTATGATTAATAACCGTATTCCCAGTCGATTGTTTCTTCATACCAAACGACTTTATCAATGGGGTCAAATTGAACTTCTTTGTTATTAATGGTACATTTTATATTCTTAGAATCTTCGAGACTTACTAGATCTTCGTATACATCATGCTCAACGTTTTCAAATACTGTTACAGAGTGGTCTCTATTGATTAATAATGCTGTACCTTTCATTACCTAGCACCTTCCTTGGAAGATTATTGTTAAACTACTTACAGTATATCTCGAATAAGTAGTTTGAAAATACATTTGTGAAAAGGTTCACATTTCCTTCATATTTCTGTTTGAAATGTTGTAACAAACTAGTGATGTTGGAAGTAGGGGATAAATAAAACAAAACCCAAGGAACTCACCTTGGGTTACTGTCATGTTACACATACCCATTTACAAAGTATGTGATAATTTCTAAATCATCTTCCGTTAACTCACGTTGAAAATACGAGGCCATCTCTGTTTTGATTTTTTCAAGATCTCCTTTATGTTTCTCAGTCAATAAGGCACTCGTCTTTAGTAGTGTTACAAACGAAGAAAATTCACCCTTAGTTAGTGGTCCAGGATGATGGGAGAGGAAATAGATTTCTGCATCGTATTTTTCGATCTTCTCTAGAAGTTTTCTCATTTTTTCAGTCGTATAGTACCATTTTTCTGCGTACAGATTTGCATAGAGGCAATCACCGAGAAATATCGTTTTTTCCTCCGCAATATAGAGGAGATTTGAATCAGCTGAATGGTCTCCACCAATATGTTCGATGATGCAGGTAACCCCACCGAGATTCAGTTTTATTCGCTCTTCAAAAATAATAGTGGGATTCGGTATGATTATATCTCGGTCATTTCGAAGCTCAAGTTTAATCGCGTCAGCACAAAATGGAATTTCAATCCCTGCTTCAACACGTTCATCCAATTCCTTATCTTCCCATGATAGTTGCTGCAGTTCTTTTGTTTTTTCATAGGTCATGTTATTTGCGATTGAAGGCATGTCCATTTCATTCAAACCAAATATATGATCCCAATGCCAATGTGTAAGAGCGAGAATATCACCGGTTACATGATAGGAAGCTAATTGCTCTTTGAAAAGTTTAGCATGATTAGAAGAATTTCCAGCATCAATTAACAATGTCTGGTCGTCCCCCACAATCGCTACCAAAATCGGACGGTCTGTTTGTTGAACTGGAGGCAGGTAGAAGAGACGATTGGAAAGCTTTTGCAATGTTTGCATGTGTATGAACTCCTTCCAGATTCTATGTACCGTTTATTATATCCTATTTGTAGAGGGGATAAAATTGCGTTCACATTAAAACTCTAATGAATTGGGAAGAACATCATTATAAAGTCACAGTGACACCCCGAAATGGCTCAAAGTTTGTCGATAGTTTTAGGATAAACTTCAATCAACTTTCAGTACTTGTTCACTTCTTCCTCACTAGAATCAAGCCTCACTAACGCGTAACCTTCTATTTTCAGCCACATTGCTTTATTTCTACTTAAAAAATTCTGTAAAACGCTTACGTATATTGTATAGTTAGTTTAGGTACGATGGTTAACATCTGACCCGTAATGGGAGATGAGAGGGGAATTATAATTGGGTAGAATTATTTTAACTACGGAAAGTGGCGCGGATTTACCTTTAAAATGGACAAGCAAACACTCTGTTCAAGTGGTTCCGATGCACGTTATCATGGGTGAAAAGGATTATTTAGATGGGGCGTTGCCGGTAGAGGATATATATGATTATTATGAGCGAACCAAGAAAATCCCCTCCACAACTGCAACAAATGTTTATGAATATGAGGAATTCTTTAAACAGATTAAAACGGACTTTCCCGATTGTGTCATTATTCATATAGGTTATACGTCTAAGGCATCTTCTTCCTTCCAAAATGCCATTATTGCAACGGAAGAGTTAAATGATATTTTTCTGATTGATGCATTGAACGTTACTGGAGGATTAGCTGCTATTGTGATGTATGCAGTAGATGTAGTAGCAAAAGAACCTACTATTGATCCTGAACAGTTAGTCAAAAAAATCGAAGCGGTCGTCCCTAAATCCAGACTGGCTTTTGTTCCTGGCAGTCTAGAGTTTTTAAAAGCGGGTGGAAGAGTCAGTAACCTTGCTTATCTCGGAGGAGCTTTGTTGAAAATTAAGCCATGTATTGAATTAATAGATGGAAAACTCACATCTACTAAAAAGTATCGCGGGAATATGAGTACCGTTACGGAAAAACTGATCCAAGATTATTTAAGTCAATATGACATTGATAAAGGTCAAATTTATTTAGTATACTCCGTTGGTCTAGATGAAAAGATTAAGGAGAGAATGACCGATGTCGCAAAAGAACATGGATTTGAAAATATCAGTTGGATACAAGCCGGCGCCATGATCTCCACCCATGCTGGACCAGGCGGATTTGGAATTGCGGGCTTGGAAAGATAGAATATACAGTCACAGTGACGCCCCGAAGTTTGTCGAGGGTTTATTGGATGAAAATAGAAAATCCAATAGTTAAAGGCATGGTTCTTTTTAGAAACCATGCCTCTTACTATTATGCCTGAAGTTTACGTTTTCTTATGACAAATATCGTTCCACCCACAATCAATAAAATAAATCCTGCTAGTAGCAAGTTATAGATATTGGTTGCTGTAACGGGTAGAGTGTCACTATTCTGCTTTGGTTGTTTATCAGTCTCGTCGTTATTTACGTCTTCAACGTGCTGGTCATCTTGATCTTTATTCGCATTGTCGTTATTAGTTTGATCTTGATTATCGCTCTCTGGTTTTTCAGGTTGCTCTGGTTGTTGCTCCTCATCTGCTGGTTGTTCAGGTTGCTCAGTTGGTGGCTCCTCAGGATCATTTTCATCCTCTGAATCTGAACCAGCTGCTTGTTTTGTGAAGGACCAGATGTCAGACACTGTTTTTCCAGTATGATCATCTTCAACAACCGCATACCATGAGTAGAGGTTTCCGTTTGCTAGGCCTTTCCAAACGGTTTCCGCGATTTCACCACTTTCTACGTCCTCATCTTTGCCTATTTCTGTATCGGTATAGACATTTACTGAGAAATAATCGGTCGCAACTTGTTTTTCAACGGTGCTTAAGTCCAGGTTAATGATGAACTCATCTTTTTCAGGATGGGCATCGGTATCATAGTAGTTATAGTCATCTAGATAAGGTGAATACGTATTTACGATGATGCGATGATTGTCCTGATCAAAATGCAAGAGTCTCATGTAGCCTTGGCCACCTTCAGGGCCAGCCTGATAATCGGCAAGCATTTGATACACGGTACGATCTGGTGTGCCGTCGCCGTTATCATCAATTTCATCAATTAAGGTTTGCGCTTCATGATAATGTCCACTCAATACCGCGATGACATTCTCATTTGGAACGACAATTTCATTATAAAGCTTTTCACCGAGTGGATGTCTAGTTCCAGTCGCAAGCAAGTACTCATGGAAGTTCAAGATTGCCATTCGGTCAGGATGCGCAGCAAGGACATCATTGACCCACTGGATTCCCTCATCGGTTACTCCCCAACCAAGGTACACCATAATATAATCGTTTCCGTTCGCTGAGATTAAATCATAATGCCCACGGTTGTTCAGGTAGGAACCGCCATAATAAGGTTTGTTCTCAAAACGATTCTCACCAAAGTAACGATAATAATCGGTGTAATCATTGTTCACTTGATTCACGTCATGATTACCAGCTAGGACGCCATATGGAATATTGTGCTGGTCTAAAACGCCCATATATTGGTCCGCATAATTCCACTGGCTTTCGTCTGTCGAGACGTTCACTAAATCTCCCGTATGGAAGACATACTCAATCTTCATTTCGTCTTGATTTTCGGCAATCCATTGTGTTTGACGATCAAAGATATGTGGGAAGCTTTCCGCGTAAAATTGAGTATCTGACATCCATACAAACGTATAGTCATACTCGTCCGGTGTGGTTGGGATTTCATCCTGCACGAGAACATTAATTTTACTGTCTTTTACAAATGTATGAACCTCAACATTTCCTGACAGTTCAAAATCATTTTCTCCAGCAACGCGATAATCGATTAACTCCCAACCACCCTTTTCATGATTCCACGCGTACATGGAAACCTTTCGTCCTTCTAAAGACTTTCCTATCCAGTTGAGTTCGACAATGTCATTTTCATCAACAGAAGAATCAACCTTTACATCAAAGCGATGATAGGGAAATTGAGTGTGTGAATTGTTCGTTAAATATTGTCCATCCTGCTGTGCAACAAGGGCAATATCTTCTTCCGTAAAGACTTGTTCTCCTGCTGGAACCTGTGTTTGAGGTGGTTCCGTATCAGATGCGTTTTTATAGCCTTTAATATGTTCAGTTTGACTCGCATCGTATTTGTAGCCTTGATAGAATGTAACATCGACTTTATCGTTCGTCGGATCTGTTACTTTTACTTTTAAAACCGGGTCACCATTGACGGTTGCTCCATCTGCAGGTGAAGAAGCTTCAGGCATTTCAGGATTTTCATTCACAACCGAGAAGTGAACAATGTGTTCTGTTTGATTGCCAACTTTATCAACCGCAGTCATGATTAGTTTGTGTTCTTCAGGTGCTAATTTGGAGGATGCTGTTTCATATGGAAGTGAAATAATCTCACCATCTAGGGTGGTTACGAATGATTCAACACCCGCAATTTCATCGATTGCACTACCTTCAATTGTAAACGCACCTTTATACTCTTTGTTTTCAACAAGATTTGTTTCAATCGTTGGAGCCGTATTATCTACAATCACCTTTCGTTCAAGTGTTTCATCAGCATCTTGAACGGTGATTAGATGTTCTCCATCCGATACGGTCGTTGTGTCCCATTTCACGGTTTTAGAGAGTGCATGATCGTTCGTGATTGTAAAATGAAAATCAACGAATGGGTTGGCATCATTCATTTTTAATACTTGATCCGGATTGTTGTAGGTTGGGTCTGTTAAAACAGTACCATCCGACAAGACAAGGCGAACATTTTTTAAGTCATAATCATCGCGGTTTTCACTAGAATCTAAGTCGAATGGCGATGCTTTGTTTCCTGAGCGAACCGTGATGGTATTTTCTCCTAGTGATAAGCGGTCGGGCTCAATCGGAATACTAAAGGTTTTCCACTGTGTCAACCAATCCTTATCCATTAGGTAGAGCACTTCTTTTCCCATGGTCACCGCATTTTGGAAGTACGTATTCAAGCCATTTACATCTAATGCAAAATACGCAGTTCGCTCCACAGAATGATACGTATCGCTCGTTAGCTCAGTGCCATCTACCATTAATGAGACGTAGTCAGGTGCATCCTCAGCAGATGTTCCTTTAAGAATCACATCGCCAGTCACGATGTCGTTTTCCTTTATATTTAGACGAAGACTCGATTGATCATGGTCGGTTGTAATGTCGACACGATAGGTATCACTTGTTTTTTCATTCCTTCCATCTGAAGCGACAAAGTAATAGTCGACAAAGTCTTTCCCAATTAACTCAGGAGAGTAGATGGTTGAATGGAATAAACCACTCTTAGAATCCTGTTGTAAAATTTTCATTTGGTATTCATCTTGGTCTGAAATTTTATAGAAAAGGCGGACCGATTTCACTTCTTGGTCATCCGTTACATTGGCTGCAATTTCGATATTATCCTTTTCCGCTATTTCAGTAAGCTCTGTTTGATTATCAACTACAGGTGCAATTGTATCTTCAGGAAGCTGCACAGCTTCTCGTGGAACTTGATGTGTCTCAACACTTCCAGGAGTTGCATCTTTGATTTCAAGTTTGATTTGCTGTGTCGTCTGATCGGTAGGATATCCGTAGACAATTCCTTTGTCAGCATAAGTATCATCCACATTTGGTACATCATTATAGTAGGCAAGTGCCACTTCTTTATGAGCATTCGTACCGATCACAATCCCACGCATACTGCCATTCGCCATACCGCCTGTATAAATACGAACGATATTCTCATTTTCTACTAAATTCGAACCATAGTTTTGGTTAAAATCAGCTACAGTTGAATCGCCATTTTGATCATTGATGATCCAAAAGACGAGTGTTTTTCCTGCTGGAATGATGACATCTTCAGGAACCGAAGGCCATACAACATCTGTACCTGGATCCGTGCCGTAGCGATAATAGATTTTATAATCTTTAAAATTAATATCTTGATTGCTATTGTTATAGATTTCAATAAACTCATATCCGTCAGCAGAACCAACATTCGTGGTGTCTGGAACAACCTCTGTAACTAATAAATGTGGGAGCGTACTATAATCAATATCAATCTGTTTCACGTTGATCGTATACTCACTTGTTTTCGCAGTCTGAATCCCATCTGATGCTTCAATATAATAGATGAGATCCGACGTTACACTCGCAGCTGGAATCTCAGCTGAGTACGCGCTTTTGTTATCTACACTTGGATTCATCGAGATGGCTGTGAAATTCTCGGCATCCTTTTCTTTATAATGGAGAGTAACCAATGGGATTGCTAGATTATCTGTTACTTTCGCTTCGATTTTGACTGGTTTATAGGCATCAACTTCGTCTACCTGGGTATGCTCAATCACAGGTGCTTCCGTATCCGTTGGAATTTCTGGGAGTTGCACAGGAACAGCGGGTACCTGCTTATCCGTAATCACACCTGGTGACGGAGGGGCCATACCCTGTAATTTTTTCATTATTGTTCCTTGGTCAGGATATTCGTATTGGATAACAGCGCCAGTATTGTCATTGTCACTTCCTAAATAACTTGCAGAAATAACCTCTGCTCCTTGTAGGTCTTTTAAAACCAATGCACGATTGCCGCCGTTCGCAAAGCCAGGAAATGAATCAGTAAACTCGACGACTTGTTCATTTGTTAGTTCAGTACCAAATTGAGCGTTAAAGTCTTCTAATGTTTTATTGCCGTTATTAAACCAGAAAACTAGTTTTTCCTGTGGCTCAATTGTTGTCGCTGGGATTTGGAAAGGGAGCTCTTTTCCTGTATCCGTATAATAATAAATAAATGAATAGTTTGTTAACACCTGAGGCTGGTTCGAATTGTTATAGAGCTCAAAATACTCATAGTAATCTGTGCCGCCACCCTCAGAATTTGGAGAAATCTCCGTAATCAAAATAGGTGGAAGTGAATCATAATCAGGCTCCACGATATCTTCGATTGCCACGTCAAAACCATCTTTTTCAGGATATGTAACACGATGATTTGTGTCCGTTACTTCGATGTAATAACGTAAAGTTTCGTTTGTTAACGATTCTTTTGGAACGGTAGCTTGATAGATTTGTCCTTCGGCGTGAGTCATCGCGATCTTCTTAAACTCACCATTCTGTTCAGTTTGATAATAAACAGCAGCTAAAGAAGCATGATGATCGTCAGTAATGGTTGCTGAGATGACAAGGTCTTCTTTTGCACTCGCATTTGTGATTTGTTCATGAGTAATAATTGGCGCTTGGTTTTCTTCTGCTACAACTTCTTGTTGGGGAACCTGCTCAGCCACAATGGTGCCTGGTGATGGTTGTGCTTTTGTTTCAAGCTTTTCCATCTCCACGCCGGATACTGGGTATTGGTATTGAACAACTAGTCCATCTCCAATGTCTTCTTTTAAGTAATTGGCGACGAGTAGGTCATTTCCAGCTTGGTCTTTAATCACGACTGCTCGATTTCCACTATTGTAAAAATTAGGTGGTCCTCCAAATTCGACTACCTGGTCTTCAGTTAAACTTGTTTGATATTTTTGATTAAAATCAGCAAGTGTTTTCTGCTTTGAATTATGCCAAAACACCATACTTTCTTTTGGTGCTAATGTGGCTGGGGCAAATTGCATATCCACATCGGGTGTAACACTTCCATCTGTATAGCGCAGACTAAAAGTATGATGGTCTAATATAATCGGTTGATTCGTGTTATTGTATATCTCAAAATACTCATAGTCGTCAGCTCCTGAATTATTCGGCATAATTTCAGTAATCAAAAGAGGAGGTAGTTGTTGATAATCAATCGGTTCCTCTACTTGCTCGATTGTTTGATCAGTTTCATTACCAGTTGTGTTCTCTTCTTGTTGTTCAGAAATAGTAGTTTGTTCCACTTCCTCTTTGTTGGATGTAGAAGTAGGTTCACTTTCTTCTACTACTGTGTTTTCTTGCGTTTCTTCTTCGCTAGGCTGACTTTCCGTTTCTGTAGTTGGAGAAGAAGGGGCTTCCGTCATTTCAGTGTCAGCCTTGTTTTCGCTCGGGAGAGCTTCTTCAGGGATAGAAGGGGAATCTTGTACATCAGACTCGTGGTTTCCTGAATCTGAAATGGAATCTTCTTGTTTTTGGACTTGATTTTCTGGTTGCACTTGTGAAATAGGAATTTGTGAAGCTTCTTCTGCCCTAGCTGACGGAACGGCTAATCCCAAATTCGATACGAGAATAGCTAATGTGGTTGTTACGGCTAACCCTTTTTTCAGCTTTGCTTTTTTCCTCATAATGCCTCCTTAAAAAATGTAAAGATTTTATGTATTCCACTACAGAATAACGACAAAGTATTGATTTCATTTATCTGAAATGTAAAAAACATGTAAATGTTATAAATTTTGGCAAAAGTTGTCATGTGGCTGTCATATCCTGTCCTTGAATATAAAACTCCACTATTTGGAAAGGTAAGGAAAAACAATCAAAGGAGACTTACCTATCGTGAATGTACAATCTGGTCAATCAACAAAGGAAACCGTTGCAAGTCTTATGTTAAAGCAACTTGGGATGTGGGGAGTTAAAAGAATCTATGGGGTTGTGGGGGATGCCATTATTGGGTTAATGGATGAACTAGCAAAGCAGGATTCAATCCAATTTATTGCGGTTAAACATGAATCGGTTGCCGCCATGATGGCTTCAGCTGAGGCAAAGTTAACTGGCAGGCTTGGAGTTTGTCTTGCAACGATGGGTCCTGGTTTAGGAAACTTACTTAATGGTCTAGGGGATGCTTGTATGGATAAGGCACCCGTACTGGCTATTACTGGTCAGGCTCCTTGTCAAAAAATAGGGACTGACTATAAGCAGTATCTTGATCAACAAGAATTAATAAAACCACTCGCAGAATATACGTCTTTGCTCGCACACCCTGACGCCATTATAGATGTTTTAACAAAAGCAATGAAAACATCATTGGTAAAAGGGGCAGTTACACATCTATCGATTCCAAAGGATCTCTTTACAATGAATACAACTGCAAAAATCCAGCGGGAACCAAAAATGATACAGACTAGCTCATCTATAGAGGAAAAGGATATCACAGAGGTTGTTGAGAGAATGAAAAACGCCAAAAGACCGATGATTTTAGCAGGTCTTGGGGCAATACATGCTGTTAATGAAGTCGAGAAATTAGCAGAACTTTGGGGAGCAGGTATCCTTGTAAGCCTAGGTGCAAAAGGGGTCTTTCAACAAACCTGTACGCACTTTTTAGGTGGAATTGGACAAGGGGGAAACCCTTATGCAAAAGAGCTTTTTCAAGAGTCAGATGTTGTTTTATTAGTAGGGAACTTATGGTGGCCGGAAGGATATGTTCCGGGGCATGCGATGTTGATTCAAATTGATGTTGCGAAAGAGAATATCGGGAAAGGTATACCTGTTGATTTAGGTATAGTAGGTTCAGCTGAAATGCTGGTCCCACTGTTTACGAAAAGTCTTCATAGCGTTTCACAAAATCAAACTTGGGTAACAAATATCCAGAAGATAAAAGAAACGTGGGAGACACAAAACGAGCAAGAAGGCTTACAATCTTCCCAACCGCTCCATCCATCAAGAATCGTTAGAGCCATTGAAAATACTGTACAAGACGATGCCATTATTACTCTTGATACAGGTGATGTAACCGTGTGGTTCAATCGTAATTTTCGCTCAACTAATCAACAAATCATCTTTTCAGGAGAATGGCGAACAATGGGATTTGGTTTACCTGCAGCTCTTGCAGCCAAACTGTGCTTTCCAGAGAAGCAAGTGGTCGCAGTCGTTGGTGATGGTGGAATTGAAATGACTTTAGCCGATTTATTAACGGCAATCCGATACAACTTAAATATTACAGTCATTATTTTCAATAATCATGCGTTACAAATGGAACGCGATAAAATGATAGCCAGCGGAAGCATTCAAAAGGATGTGGACTTAACGAATCCTGATTTTGTAAAAATTGCTGAAGCTTGCTCGTGGAAAGGCTTTTTAATCACAGAAGAAAGTGAATTAGAGGATACCCTTGAAAAAGCACTTTTATATAATGGGCCAGCTTTGTTAGAGGTTGAAACTGCGCCAATTTTTCATCCAGAAACAAAGAGCTGACCGTGGAAAGCTAGTTTCCCGCCCCACTGCTATGTTAACGCTTTAGTTAATCAGGGGTGGGACCCTCTACTGGAAATGATTCGATAGTTTACTAGAATAATATTATGGTATAAAATCAATGTAGAACATTAGAGCGGGGGACCCAAATTCTTCATGCGGGATTTTCCGCTATTGGTGAATTCTTAAATAGAAGGGGCTTATTGTTTCCTATAGTTCTAACCTGAAAGCTAACCTCGTAAGCAATCAAGTGGAAACAATATGGTAGAATAGTAAATCGGCAACAGCCGGTTTTTTGTTACCTTATCTTTATATATGTTTCCCTTACCTGAGTAATCAGAATCAAATTATTAAGAAGGTGGGGTAATTTATGAAAAAATTTAAGTTAAGTTTGGCAAGCCAAATTTTAATTGGCCTTATTTTAGGTATTATCGTTGGTGGCATTTTCTATGGAAGTGAAACTGCCCAAAGTGTCCTGCAGCCATTCGGAGATCTTTTCTTACGATTAATTAAAATGATTGTCGTGCCAATCGTTCTTTCAAGTATTATCGTTGCTATAGCAGGTGTTGGTGATTTAAAATCAGTCGGTAAATTAGGTGCTAAATCCCTGACATATTTTATTGGAATGACCATGGTTGCAATTGCAGTCGGCCTGATTTCTGCAAATTTATTCCAGCCAGGTGCTGGACTAGTAATGGACCAGTTAGAACAAAGTGATATCTCAGGTTATGTAGAAACATCAGAAGCGCAAGTAGGAAAATCTATAACGGATACACTCCTTCATATTGTTCCAACAAATCCGTTCCAAGCTATGGTTGAAGGAGATATGTTAGCTACTATTTTCTTTGCAGTTGTTTTCGGTCTTGGAATTGCAGCTATAGGTGAAAAAGGAAAACCGGTTTTACGTTTCTTTGAGGGTATGGCTAATGCCATGTTTTATGTGACAAATTTATTTATGAAATATGCTCCGATTGGTGTTTTTGCATTAATTGGTGTAACTATTTCAAAATATGGATTTGAATCGCTTATTCCATTGGGCAAGTTAGCCGTTACTGTTTATGGAACAATGATTTTCTTTGTAGTAGTTATTTTAGGCTTATTGGCTAAATTTATTGGTTTAAATATTTTTAAATTATTGAAGATGATTAAGGAAGAGTTAATCCTTGCTTTTTCTACATCCAGCTCGGAAACCGTACTTCCGAGGATTATGGATAAAATGGAACAGGCAGGAAGTCCAAAGCATATAGCGACTTTCGTTATTCCAACGGGCTATTCTTTTAATTTGGATGGATCAGTATTATACCAAGCTATAGCGTCTTTATTTATCGCCCAAATGTATGGAATTCACTTAAGCATTGGGGAACAAATAATGCTAATGTTAATATTGATGGTAACATCCAAAGGTATGGCTGGAGTACCTGGGGTATCATTCGTAGTGCTATTAGCGACGTTCAGTACAATTGGCTTACCAGCTGAAGGATTGGCATTTATTGCTGGTATTGACCGTATTCTAGATATGGGACGTACTGCGGTTAACGTAGTAGGTAACTCATTGGCAGCACTTGTTATAGCTAAATGGGAAGGTAAATATAACCCTCCTACTAAAGTTGAAGCTGTTCAACAAGCATCTTAAATATGTGATATTAGTAAGCACATTCCGTTAATAAAGGAATGTGCTTGTTTTAGGTTTGGGACAAGGAACCTGTGTCCCTAAAAGGCAAATACGTGGTTGCCTATTGTGGTTGAAACGGTACGACTTCTTAGATAGGAGCTCGATGTTTTATCAGGGTTGTAAAAGAATAATGCGCCATTTGTTGGATCTTCACCACTAAGTGCCCGTTTTGCAGCTTCTCTATGTTGGTCGTTAGGAGTTGCTGTAAGTAACGCACCACTTTCTGCAGGTGTAAATTGATAGTAACCGTAGCTTTTTTCAAACAAGACATCTTTAATATTATTTGGGAATAAGGGACTATTTACACGATTCACAATTACAGCACCAACGGCAATCTGCCCTTCTAAAGATTCGCCTCTCGCTTCACTGTGTATCATTTTCGCAAGCCATTCGACTTCTTCCTTGTTAACTACTTTCTGTTGTTCAGCGGCGAATGCTGTTTCGCTTTGAACCGGAGCGGGTGCACTGTTAACACCAGAAGGAATTGTCAGTGTTTGTCCAATCTGTAAGCTATCCGAAGAAAGATTATTCGCCTTTTTAATCCCATCGACGGTTGTGCCGTTACGCGTGGCAATACTATATAACGTATCACCGGAAACAACCTGATGTGTAATTGTATTGGTTTGAGTAGGAGCGGTGCCATTACCAGAAGGAATCGCCAACGTTTGTCCAATCTGCAAAATATCCGAAGAAAGATTATTCGCCTTTTTGATCCCATCCACAGTTGTGCCGTTACGCGTGGCAATACTATATAACGTATCACCGGAAACAACCTGATATCTAGTTGTGTTTGTTTGAGCAGGAGCGGCCGCACCGTCAGAAGGAATCGTCAACGTTTGTCCGATCTGCAAAATATCTGAAGACAAATTATTCGCTTTTTTTATCTCATCTACGGTTGTACCGTTACGTGTGGCAATGCTATATAACGTATCACCGGAAACAACCTGATAAGTAGTTACATTTGTTTGAGCCGGAATGGCGGTTATCCCAACAGGAATTTCTAATGTTTGTCCAATTTGTAGAGAATCCGAAGAGAGATTATTTGCGTTCTTAATTGCATCAACGGTTGTTCCATTAGTTTGAGCAATATTATATAGTGTATCACCAGCTACTACAGTATGGGATAAAGACTTCGTTTGTGTCTTCTTTCCAGTTGCTTCAGCTGCAGAGGCTTGAGTTGCAGGCAATGTACCAAGACCTAAGGCAGATAATAGCACTCCACCTGCCATAATCTTAACGGTTTTAACCTTCAATGCAGGAAATATTCTTTTTACAAAATTAATAGCTTTTCTCTCCATATCAGACTCTTCCACTGGGGATGAGAGTCCTAACTCAGTTGAGTACTCGGTTAAGTTTTCATCAAGGTATAAGATAACTTCAATTCCGACTTCTGTTTCGATTAGTTTATATCGTGAAAAACCTTCCACCTATTTCACCATCCATTTATCCTTTTTCTACCCATTACTATCCCCAAGTTCTTTATTTTTATAGGTAGAGTGGAAGTACTAGGGCTGGTTACGTTTTGATGCCGTTTTTAGGACAAAAAAATGTGTATGCTTTTATATTGGTTGGTGTATGAAGTCATTCGTATAATCCAAAAAAAGGTAGAAATAATTCAAAAGGAGACAGGGGAAGTAAAAATTATCCATTTGTGTATCGTTTTTGAGGAAGAAAGCGATAAAAGCATATGGAAAGAAGAAATGCGTATGCTTTTTTATAGGTTGCAGGATAAAATCATTCGCAAAACCCAAAAAAAGGAAGAGGTAATTCAAAAAGAGATAGAAAAAGTAACAAATATCCATTTGTGTATCGTTTTTGAGGAAGAAAGCGATAAAAACATACGGAAAGAAGAAATGCGTATACTTTTTTATAGGTTGGCAGGATAAAATCATTCGCAAAACCCAAAAAAAGGTAATGTGATTTCAAAAACGACTATATTGTTCCTTGTGTATAGATAAGCAAAGATAACAGCACCCTCATTCGCACGAAGACAATAGCTATCGTCAAGTTGTGAATAAGGGTGCTGATTACTTTACTATTTCGTGTCTATTTTTTATAAAACTATTTTAAAATTAACGAAAATAGTGTTGCTTTTTAACTATTAAAAGAAACGCTAATTCTTATACTATTTATAACGATTCTGCACAATGCTGTTTTTTTTTATAAAAACATCTTTTCTAATTCTAGTGGTTCAATGTATTCCCCGTCTTTGTATGCGCGCATGTTTCCTCCGGAGATTTCATCGATAAGAACAATTTGTCTGTCATCACCAGTGCGTCCGAATTCGAATTTAATATCATATAATTCGATACCTTTATTAGCAAGCTCATCTTTAACGATACCACCGATTTGTTGTGTAAGTTTTTTTAATACCTGATATTCTTCTTTAGACAGGATACCGAGCATGTCCAAAGCGTCTTCACTGATGGGAGGATCTTCACGACCGTCATCTTTTAAGGTTACTTCAACAAAAGCATCCAGGGCTTGTCCTTCTTCTGCATATAAGCCGTATCGGCGAAGAAAGCTGCCAACTGTACGATATCTGCAAATAACTTCAAGACCTTTTCCGAATACTTCAGCCGGTTTTACTGTCATGGTTGCTTGTTCGATATCAGCGTCAATATAGTGAGTTGGAATTTCTCTTTCATTTAATATTTCGAAAAAGTATTTAGTTAATTTTAATCCAGCACGACCTGCACCTTCAATTGTTAAACCAACCGTATTTGCACCTGGATCAAAAACACCATCAACGCCTGTAACATCGTCTTTAAATTGAAGTAAGTAATTTCCGTCCTGCAATTCATAGACATCTTTTGTTTTACCTGTGTATTTAAGCTTCATGTTAATCCTCCTACGTGAAATTTTATAACATAATAATCATAAAGATAAAATAGTATTTGTACAAGAGTAAATACGAAATATTTTAGTGTTATTATATAAGAATGTTAAGATTTTGGTACGATTTAAGGGGTTAATGGTAAAGAAATATAAAATCCATGCGGATTTAAAGAAAAAATTCATTCTGTTAAAACCATCATTCATAGGCAATTTATCCAAACTTGTTATTTAAAAACCTATACTTTACTGAATTTTCTAATATATATTCATTTTCGGAAGGATATAAGGGATATCAATAGAATATAAGTGGTAATAGGAGGGTGATATGATTGAATCAGTTTACTGATGTGTTGGATGAAAAAACTTTAGCAAGCTATCCACAACAGCCACATGGTGGCAAATTGGTGAATCGCGTTCTTACAGGGAAAGCACAAGAGGAAGCAATGGAAAGAGCAAAGCAATTGCCAATGATTATGGTAGATTTGGAGGCCGTCATTACTCTTGAAATGATTGCAACAGGGGTGTTGTCTCCTAATGAAGGTTTTATGGATGAAGAGGATTACAAGTCTGTACTTACGAAGGGCCGCTTGAAAAATGGAGTGGTTTGGCCTGTGCCGCTAAGTTTCGCGCCAATTGGTGACCGAAATCAGCAGGTGATTAAGACTTTATCTGTCGGGGATGAGGTCGCACTTGCGGATGAAACAAGAGAACCCGTCGCTATTCTAAAATTGAATGATATCTTTGACTATGATCGTGAATTTCGAGCAACCCATCTTTTTGGCACAACTGACCGCAACCACCCTGGAGTTGATTCTATTTATCGTAGAATGGGAGATACCGCTTTGGCCGGCCCGATACAATTGCTTCGACGTGTCCATTGGGGGCCATTTGAAGATATAAGAATGGAGCCAAAAGAAACATGGAAGCTTTTTTATGAGAAAAAGAAGTTTAAATCTGTAGGTGGATTTATTACAGGAGCAAATCCATTACACCGCGGACATGAGTATATTCATAGAAATGCTTTAGAAGAGTTAGAAGGTCTATTTGTTCAGCCCCTAGTAGAAATGGCAAAGCGTGAATATACGCGACACGAGTTTCGTATGCTGTCTTACCGCAGTGTGCTGGATACATATTATCCAAAAGAAAGAACGATACTTGCACCATTACGAGTTACCTATATATTCGCTGGTCCACGTGAAGCGGTCCTCCATGCTTTGATCATGAAAAACTATGGATGTACCCACGCTTTAATCGGACGAGATCATGCAGGTATTGGTGATTTCTATGAAAAATATGCAAGCCATACGATATTTGATGAATTTACACCTGATGAATTAGGTATCGATATCCGCTTGTTCCATGAAGTGTTCTACTGTACGCGCTGTAGTACGCAAGCAACTGATCAAACATGTCCACATGATGTGCAATATCGTATTAATATCTCTGGGACTGGGATTCGTGAATTGTTGCGGTATGGGGTATTACCACCTAAAGAAATAGTAAGACCAGAGTCCGCCCGGATTGCGATCCAAGGTGTACAGCCAAAAGGTGTGGATGAGAACAATATGGCCATTTCTCCTGTCGGTAAAACGATAAAGAGTATTTTCCCATATTATTTAACGAGGTCAAGAATTGGTGGTCCAAAACGTAGAAGACCGCTTCAGGTTGAGGAACTTACCATAGAAGATTTGGAAAATGTTATCATGGACGTACGTGAAAATGCCGATAAGATATATAGAGATATTTTCGAAGAGTTCAGCTATGTTTCTGACACACTTCGTACCGCTCAGCCAGATTGGGTGGCATCAGCCAGAGAGTCTATCCATAGACAACAAGAAATGGTGGTTGACTATTTAGAAGAAAAGGTAAATAAAGCATTGGAAAAAGCTTCCGATGAATTTATGTATCAGGATAAGTCCGAAGCAGAACGTGAACTAGAAGTTGCCCGAAAAATCTTTGATGATATCCCTTCACCACTTCGTTCGGAAGACTTAAAATATCGAGTTTGGAACCCACTGCCATACAAACGGTACAGAGGCAGTGATGAATAAGTACGAAAAAATCACTCACAAATGTTGTGAGTGATTTTTTAAAAAGAGCTTCTTATAAATAATCTTTTCTTAGTTCTTCTGGAGAACGTGGTGTAATATAGCTTGGTGCTACATCGAATACAGTTTTAGCACCAAATTGCTTTTCTTGGTTCAAGCGGTATGCTGCTCTTGCATATGCAACTAATACAGCAGACGTAAATTCAGGATTGCTGTCTAATTTTAGAGAGAATTCATATACCTGTGTAGTGTCTTCACTCGTTTTTCCACCGCGAATGACAAAGCCACCATGTGGTGCTTTTGAGTGCTCACGGTTTAATTCTTCTTCTGAGATAAAATTCACTTCTGTATCATAATCAGCGAAATAGTTTGGCATTGTTTTAATTTCATTTTCGATAGCTGCTTTGTCTGCACCTTCTTCAGCAACGATATAGCAGACACGGCGATGCTTTTCAGCAGTTGTTAGTTCTGGATTTGAACCACTGCGCACTTTTTCCATTGCATCCTCAGATGGAATCGTATATTGCACACCATTTTTAACACCATCTACTCGTCTAATTGCATCAGAATGTCCTTGACTTAGGCCTTTGCCCCAGAATGTATAATTTTCACCATTTGGTAAAATCGCATCCGCCATAACACGATTAATTGAGAATAAACCTGGATCCCAACCTACTGAAATAATAGCAGTCGTATTTTTCGCAGCTTCGTTAACAGCTGCATAGAATTCAGGGATTTTTGCATGGGTATCAAAACTATCTACAGTATTGAACATGCTAGCAATTTGCGGAGTTTGTTCAGGTAGGTCTGTAGCAGATCCCCCACAAAGTAGCATAACATCAATTTTACCTTGATAATCACTTGCATTTGAAATATGCTCAGCTTTTACATTTGGCTCATCAAGAACGAGTGTTTCTGGATCTCTTCTTGTAAAAACTGCTACTAATTCCATATCAGGAGATTGTTTAATAGCTTTAATTGCGCCTTTTCCAAGATTACCGTAACCTACGATACCTAGTCTAATTTTGTTGCTCATATACATTTCTCCTTTACTTCTAAATACTATCAAAAAAATTATGTCAATGTTTAAATTGCCCAGTTAGCTTTCTATGTAAACCTATTTTGGGTCATTCGATTTCCAAACTTTTTTGATAATACTTATAATAATAGAATAAGCCCTCACTGCCAATGATTTTCTTCGATATTCGAAAAGTTTTTTATACAAACGCAGTAGAATTTGGACATAAAGGACCCACATACTAAAAATTTATATTCATACATAATAATACATCAAAGGTAGTTAAAATTCATAGATAGATTTATCGCAAAAGTAGTCCAATCATTTAAAACGTTTGATGCAAAAGTAGTTAAGGTAAAGTCCAAGAGAAATAAATACAATAGAATTAGAAGGAGTGAGTACATGAAAGTCATTGTAATCGGAACAGGAATTGTTGGTGCAAGCGCAGCGTATCACTTAGCCAAAAATAATCAAGATGTCATCATGATTGATAAACAACAAAAAGGTAAGGCAACTTCTGCTGGAGCGGGGATTGTTTGTCCCTGGATTAAAGAGGTTGAAAATGAAACTTGGTATAATCTTGCTAAGGAAAGTTTTGTTTTCTATCAAGATTTAATTTCTACCTTGCAAAAAGAAGGCGAAAATGATGTTGGCTTTAAAAAGGTTGGGGCATTGTGTGTCTCGTCAGATCCTGATAAATTGGATGAAATTGAAGAGAGAGTGAAAACCAAACGCAAGGATGCACCTGAAATAGGAGATATCCTGCGTCTTAATGCAGAGCAGGCCCGAGAGGTCTTTCCGCCACTTAACCAAAATATGGAGGCTTTGTTTGTATCAGGAGGAGCAAGAGTAGATGGTGCTTTACTACGTGATGCGCTAAACCGCGTTGCACAACGTCACGGTGCTGAGTTTGTTGAAGGTGAAGCAGAACTAGTTCATGAGAATAGGAAAGTAATTGGTGTTACGGTTGGAAATAAAACAATTTTTGCCGATAAAGTCCTTATTACTACAGGGGCTTGGGCTCCCGAATTATTGGAACCGTTTGGTATCCATTTAAATGTCAATCCACAGCGTGGTCAGATTGCTCATATCAAATTACCTGGAAAGGACAGTTCTGATTGGCCGATTATTATTCCTCAGTCAACCCACTATTTGGTTCCATTTGATGATGGTAGAATTGTAGCAGGGGCGACTAGAGAAACTGGATCAGGATTTGATTATCGATTGACTGCCGGTGGGGTAAATGAGGTTTTGACCGAAGCCCTAGAGGTTGCACCGGGTTTAGAAGATGGAACCTTGGTAGAGGTTCGTATCGGATTTCGACCAATGGGACCAGATGTGTTACCAATTCTAGGAACTGTGGATACACTTGAAGACGTAGTACTTGCTACTGGATTAGGACCATCCGGGCTTACAATGGGTCCATATATTGGTAGTTTAGCAGCTTCAATGATTCAAGATGAAGAGATTGAACTGGATCTTACACCATGTCAACCAGGTCGTGCAATTGTGATAAAGAAGCATGTGTAATATCAAGTCTCTTTAATAATTTTTATATATGATTAAGAGGGTAATTATTATATTCTAGGAAAAACAATAGAGGAAAACTCCTTTATTGTTTTTTTAGTTATGCAAAATTATTAACTCATTTCTAGAGGTAAAGGAATCAGACAGCACAGAGAAGGTGTGGTATCCTAGAGAACAGATATCTCTGAAAGAATAAGGAGTGTTCACGTTTTGACGCAACAGGATTTCACGCAAGGCTCAATCCGCAAGCAATTAATTACTTTTGCTGGACCCATAATGTTAACTAATCTGCTTCAAGTTTCCTATCAATTTATCGATAGTTTGTGGGTAGGGAATTTACTAGGTGCAAATGCACTAGGGGCGATTACCATTTCTTCTACAATTGTTGTCACGGTATTGGCGTTCATTATTGGAATTAACAACGCTACATTGACAATTCTCTCCCAACAAAAAGGGATGAACGATAAGCAAGGATTAAAAAAATATGTGAATGCTTTTGTTGTCATATTATCAACTCTTTCCATTGTAGTTGGTTTATTTGGTTACTTTTTTTCAGAATCCCTATTATTATTTTTAAATACGCCTAAGGAAATGCTCAATGAGGCAAAGGCATACTTAGATATAAATTTTATTGGTATTTTGTTTATTATGGGATATAACTTTATTGGTACTGTACTTAGGGCATTGGGTGATAGTAAGACTCCGTTACGCTTTGTGCTTATAGCAGTTGTGTTGAATTCTGTTTTGGACCCATTATTTATTTCCTATTTTGATTGGGGGATCCATGGAGCTGCATGGGCAACTGTGTTTTCGCAAGGAATCTCATTTTTGTTAGCATTAGTGTATACGTTTCGACACAATCTTGTTCCATATTCTATTCCCTATTTACCAAGTAGAGATGATATTTGGTTAATTTTAAAATTAGGAATTCCTGCTGGGCTGCAAATGATGGTGATTTTCGCTGGAGTTACAGCCATTTTATCAGTGGTAAATTCATTCGATGGGGCCGTGGTAGCAGGCTTTGGTGCTTCACAACGAATTGATAGTTTAATAACCATTCCGGCGATGGCATTAGGCACAGCCGTGAATAGTATGGCAGGTCAAAATATTGGAGCCAACCAATGGGAGCGAGTCCGTCAGATTGCGGTGTACGGTACAATTTTCAATGTAATTATTACGGTGTCAATTGCATTAGGTGTGTTCTTGTTTGCCGAAGGACTCACGAAGTTGTTTATTCAGGAAAAAGAAGCGGTCACTTTTGGAACGGACTATTTGAAAATGGTCGCTTTCTTTTATCCATTCATTGGCATTAATTTTATTTTGAATGGTGTCGTAAGAGGAGCGGGAGCCATGTATCAAGTTTTAATATTAAACATCCTATCCTTCTGGCTTCTCCGATATCCACTTACTTATTTCTGCTCGAGTCTGATTGGGCAGAACGGAATTGCACTAGGGATAGGAATTAGTTTTATCATTAGCAGCATTTTTTCATTTTCCTATTTTAAATGGGGTGGATGGAAAAAGAAGGAGTTATTCAGTTCGGGTGCAGTATTAAAACAATAATGATTGATCAACAATGCTCTTGGGTTATTTCAGGGCATTGTTTTTTTTACTCATGGATAGGTTCGTCTCGTTCAAATTGGCAAATTGGACAACTTTATGTCGAAATTCATGGTTATTTTGCGCCTTTTTTTATCATAAGAATAGCTTGAAAGGGCGAATTTTAATTAATTTCCATATATATTTATTCTTTTGAAGGGGGTGAAAAGCATGTGGGTCATTCCTGAGTATGAAGTGATTAATACAGCCGCTGAGGTGACAATGTATTCCTACATCCGTGAGTAGTACTACTAAACTTGTCTTACATGCTTGATAAAATCGGTTTGAAAGGATGGAGTAAAATTCGAATCAGGGTCTTAGGAGTAGCAGCGGGAGGAGGCTTTCCACAATGGAATTGTGCATGTCCCAACTGTAGCGGTGTTCGCGACGGGGACATTAAGTTAAAACCGATGTTACAATCCTCCCTTGCGATAAGTGCAAATGATAAAGACTGGTATCTCATCAATGCAGGCCCGGATGTTAGTAAACAGATTGAAACCTTTTCTGAACTTCATGCGGGACCTGGTATTAGGGAAACACCACTTGCTGGTGTGATTTTAACCGATGCAGAGCTTGATCACTCAATCGGTTTATTGTCGTTACGAGAAGGCTCCCATTTAACGATATATGGGACGGAAACGGTAAGGAAATGTTTACACACAGCTTTTCCTGTTGTCCCAATGCTGGAAAATTATTGTTCTTGGGAATGGCAGTTACTTAATCCTGATTGTAAGGAACGAATTGGAGATACAACAGAGGGATCACTCCTAATTGAGACGGTTCCTGTTTCAAGAAAACCACCTCTATATGCTCAGTCAAATCATGATAGTTCCGAAGAAATATGGGAGGTTGGTCTACTTTTACAAAATGAAAGGTCTGGAAAATGTGTGGCTTATTTTCCGACTTTAGATACGATGACAGCAGAAATTGAGTCTGCTTTACATAAAGCAGATATTTTGTTAGTGGATGGAACATTTTGGTCTGAAGATGAATTGGTTGCATTGGGTGCGACGAAACGGAATGCAAGGGATATGGGGCATCTCCCAATTAGTGGTTCATCAGGAATCATTGAGAATTTAGCATCATTTTCAGCAGAACGAAAAATTTTAATCCACATTAACAATAGCAATCCGATTTTGAAAAAAGGTTCTGAGGAAGCAGATATGTTGGAGCAACACGGTATTGAGATTGCCTTTGAAGGTATGGAATTGGAGGTTTGAATATGCCACAACAAGGAGGGTTAGCAAGGGTGTCCCATGAAGCTGGAAAGCCATGGTCTCGGGAGGATTTTAAAGAACGATTAATCGATGTCGGGCGATCTTCCTATCATGATAAACACCCCTTTCATGTGGCGATGCACGAGGGTACTCTAAGTAGAGAGCAAATCCGAGGTTGGGTAGCCAATCGTTATTATTATCAAAAATCTGTTCCGATTAAGGATGCGGTTATTTTATCAAAACTTCCAACAAGGGAGTTTAGACGTGAATGGATCCAGCGGATTATTGACCATGATGGCAACCATGAACAAGAGGGTGGAATTGAAGCTTGGTTAAGACTTGGGGAAGTAGTGGGACTTTCCCAGGAAGAGGTCTTAAGTGAAGAACATGTGGTACCTGCTGTTCGTTTTTCTGTTGACGCTTATGTGAATTTTGCGAAAGAAAAGCCATGGCTGGAGGCCGTTGCTTCTTCATTAACTGAACTTTTTTCACCCATTCTTATTTCGGAGCGGATTAAAATCCTTGAACGATTGTATCCTTGGATTGACCGGTCCGGACTAGGGTATTTCCGAAATCGCTTAACACAAGCACCGCGTGATACAGAATTTGCCCTAAATGTAGTACTGGATTATTGCAAGACATTAAAAGAACAGCAACTTGCAGTTGAGGCCTTACAGTTTAAGTGTGATGTACTTTGGGCACAGCTTGATGCGATTGAAAAAGCTTTTCCAAATTAAGTTATAAGGAAATGGTGGTGGGGAAATTTTGACTACTAGTTTTCCAAAACTCGCACAAAAGGGGCGACTCAAGTTTGATAAGGTAAGAGAAAAACATCTTCTTTTGTTACCTGAAAAGGTTGTGGTTCTGAACGAAACTGCCGCGTCAATTCTTGCTCTATGTGACGGAAATGAAACAGTTCACACCATCACCGAAAAAATGAGAAGTTCCCTAGAGTCTGGGAATTTGCCTGATTTCGAAATTATGCAGGCGGATATCACAAAGTTTATCTTACAAATGGTGGACGAAGGATGGGTGGTGATGCAAGATTCTAGAATCAAAGAATCATAGAGTGCAACCACCCTTCTCGTTGCTTGCAGAGTTAACGCATCGTTGTCCCTTACATTGTCCATACTGTTCAAATCCAATCGAAATGACACTAAAGGAAATGGAAATATCAACAAAGGATTGGAAGCGAGTATTATCAGAAGCTGCCGATCTTGGAGTTGTTGAGATTCATTTTTCAGGCGGAGAGCCACTTTTAAAGAAGGATCTAGATGAACTAATCCAACATGCGGATTCATTAGAAATGTACACGAATTTAATAACAAGTGGAATTGGTTTAACTGAAGAAACGGCAAAGCGGTTTATGGAGGCCGGGTTGGCCAACGTCCAAATTAGCTTTCAAGCGGGAGAAGAAAAGCTTTCGGATAAGATTGGGAGATTTAAAGCGTTCGAAAAGAAACGGAAGGCTGTTGAAGCAGTCAAGAGAACGGGAATGCATTTATCTTTAAATGTAGTGTTGCATCGGTTGAACATAGATACATTGGATGACATTATTACGTTTGCCCATGCTGTGGGGGCTGAACGGCTGGAATTAGCAAATACTCAGTTTTATAACTGGGCTTTACTCAACAGGGATAAGCTCATGCCAAGTCGAGAGCAGATTGAGCGGGCGAGTAAGGTTTTTGAAGCAGCAAGAGCACGCCTTGGGAGAGAAATGGAAATTATCTGGGTTATTCCTGATTATTATGAATCTACTCCAAAGCCATGCATGGGCGGTTGGGGAGCGGTCGCACTAACAGTGGCCCCCAACGGAGACGTGTTACCATGCCCAACTGCCGGGATGATAGAAGGTATTACTTTTGAAAATGTACGAGAGCGGTCATTGAAGCAAATTTGGTATAAATCGGATTCATTTAATCGATTTCGAGGGGATGAGTGGCTACCAGAAACTTGTCGTTCATGCGATTTGGTAGGGAAAGATGGTGGTGGGTGTCGATGTCAGGCCTATGCCTTGACTGGAGACGCTCAGGCAACAGACCCGGTGTGTCACTTAGCACCAGATCATCATATCGTTGAAAAAGCAGTACAGGAAGCGAATAGTACGCGAGTGGGCGAGGCATCACCATTGATTTACCGTAAAATAACAACATCAAAAATAAGATTATGAAATAGATGCTAGGGGCGATTTGTAAAATTGAATTGCCTTTGGCATCTATTTTAGTTGTGGAAGTAGATACTATGATAAGGAAGAAGTTTGTCTATCGAGGTGATGAAGGAGCTAGTGGAGTCTGGGCCTTTGTGCAAAGTCCTTCATCGGGTTGATGAAGGACTGAGTGCAGCCCGGGATTCAGTGTAAAGTCCTTCATCGGGTTGATGAAGGACTGAGTGCAGCCAGAGCCTCGGTGCAAAGTCCTTCATCGGGTTGATGAAGGACTGAGTGCAGCCCGGGATTCAGTGTAAAGTCCTTCATCGGGTTGATGAAGGACTGAGTGCAGCCAGAGCCTCGGTGCAAAGTCCTTCATCGGGGTGATGAAGGACCGAAAGCAGCCCGGGATTCAGTGTAAAGTCCTTCATCGGGTTGGATGAAGGACTGAGTGCAGCCAGAGCCTCGGTGTAAAGTCCTTCATCAGAGCTATGAAGAGGAAAACGCGAGCATTCCCGTCTCCCAATCCTCTTCACGAGAGCTATGAAGAGGAAAACGAGTGCATCCCCGTCCCCCAATCCTCTTCATCGGATCTATGAACGGGAAAACGAGCGCACCCTCGTCTCCCAATCCTCTTCATCAGAGCTTTGAGCGGAAAAGGATCATGCCCCATCCCTAATTCATAAAAAAGCAAGAAATTGTACAATCCAGTAAATAAAACTATCCCATCGCCCATCCACCATGTGAATAATTGGCACCTCACTTTGGAAGGCTTTTAAATAGGACTATATAAATTACCTATTTTAACCAGATATCAATCCGAAGTGGTGAAAATATGCTAGTCAGGGAAGAACATACAGATAAAATACATCCCGTGGTCAAAAAGCTAATGTTAGTTAATCTGATACGAAGTATTGGACAAGGTATGATGGTTGTTGTGCTAGCATTGTACCTTGATGCTTTAGGGTGGAGTTCTGTTAAAATCGGAGCGGTGCTTGCTACCGGAGGATTGCTTAGTGTTTTCCTTGCTCCGTTAGTTGGTATATTCAGTGACCGCATAGGCAGGAAACCCTTCGTTCTGCTTTCGGAGCTTTCGACGGCAGGGTGTGCATTGGTCGGAATTCTCTCTACCAATCCCGTTTTGTTGTTTATTGCGATTACTTTTTCCGGCTTTGGAAAAGCAGATGCTGGTTCAGCAAGCCCGTTTGCTCCGGCGGAACAGGCATGGCTCGCATCCTTTATCAAACCCTCGGAACGAGGAAAAATTTATAGTCTCAATAATGCGCTAAGCTTTTTTGGAATGGCGACAGGGGCGATGCTGGTGGGTACGATGAGTTTTAGCAACCTCGCACTTGGAATCTCTGTCTACCATCTCGCGTTTTATTCTAGTTTTGCATTTTCAATTGCTACGGCTGCAATTGTAGTAACAGTAAGTGGAGAACCTTTTAACCGAAAAGAAAAACCAATGGAGAAGATGACCCAGATCGAAGAAATGAAAATTACAAAAGAAGAAAATACAGCCATTTTAAAGTTAGCAGGGATCAATGTGTTAAATGGCATCGCAATTGGATTAACTGGTCCTATGATGGCATACTGGTTTTCCGTGAAATTTGGTGTAAGTAGTGCGCAAATTGGTAGTACGTTAGCTCTTACCTTTTTTGCGACCGGAATTATTTCGATTTTTCAAGCAGGAATTTCAAAAAAATATGGTACAGTTCAATCGATTGTAATGGTCCGTTACATTGCATGTTTTCTTCTAGTATTGATGCCCCTGTTGTCCTCATATGCACTTGTATCCATTCTTTATATTCTGAGAACGGCATTAAATCGAGGGTCCCAAGGTGCTGCGCAGGCACTAAGTGTTAGCTTAACGCGTGGAAAAAGAAGTGGATTTGCATCAAGTATTAATCTTTTATCAATGCGTCTGCCAATTTCAATAGGCCCGTATATTACTGGCTACCTTTTTGGGTTAGGTGCTTTGGCTTTACCTTTTTATCTTGCGGCTGGTTTACAAGGTAGTTTTACCTATTTATATGGCAAGGCTTTCCGAGCCTACGATACAAAAATGAAACTAAATCCATCATCTGGATGAAAAAATCGACAAGCGGCGCTTGTCGATTTTTTAAAGAAAGCTGAACAAGATGATGAGTGCTAACGGCACTAATATAATAAAATACCCGATTGGGTTACCAAAGTTGATAGTCCAGCCTACACCAAAGCGTTTTTCAACAAAGATGGATGGATCACTTTTGTTGACATAAAAGAGTCCGCCAACCCAATGCCTGTCATCGTCATAATCTGTTATTCCTACAGTTGCTTCATCAATAGATTGTTTATCTGAACGTCCAACTTTTAGAGCGAATGCAATCGTAGAGCCTAAAGTAATAATTAGGAAAATAATTGGTACGGCCATTACAATTTTTCCGTCCACGATATCGGGATGGATTGTTCTTAATTGAAAGAAACTAAACATTCCCGTCGATAAAATAGATGTTAAAAATAGTAACCAGCTTGTATATTTACGTAATGTTAATTGTCGTAATCGTGAAGCATTGGTCGCTGTTGCACTTAGTTTAATGCCTGTTTTTTTTGTACTTATAATAATCGCTAAAAACATTGCCTGCATGACTAACAACATGAGTGGTGATGAAATGGCTGAAACTGGTGTTTTCTCAGTAAACGCATCATCTTCTCCATTAATTCCCCAGTGAGTTGGAATCTGGTTTGGAAGAAGATTGTATTGAGAAATGGTATAGCCGATCACACCAACTGTGATGAGCATTGGTACTAAAAAGACAGACCACGGCAGCATTTCATCTTTTGCACGTGCTGACAAATCCGCGATTTGAACTTGTGTTGTATTTTCTCCCCATTTCATTTTCTTTTTTACCTGAAGTGTTTTTCCATGAAAATAAAAGTAGAGGGTAAAGCTGAACAAAATAATCGAAAATTGAATAATAGTTCCAATCAAAACGGTCTGTTCCTTTACTAAATCTATAACAAAAAAGAAAAAACTTGACGAAATATAAAATCACTGATAGATTTTTAAAGTTATATGAATAAAGTAATTTGTATATGTTCGGGGATATGGCCCGATTGTTTCTACCAAGCTACCGTAAAAAGCTTGACTACAAATGGTTTATTAGGATATCAATTGTCCTTTTTACTCCTATTTGTACGTGCTTTGGTAGGTCAACACTATCAAGGCTTTTTTTATTTTGAAAAAATAAATCACATCAAAATGGGGAATATAGAAATATGAAAAATTATTTTGATTTCAATACACGCCAAACTTCATATAAGCAGGAATTTATTGGTGGACTAACAACATTTCTATCGATGGCTTACATCCTTGTGGTCAATCCTATCGTTTTAGGTGAATCAGGGATGGATAAAGGTGCCGTTTTTACGGCAACCGCGATAACCATTATTCTTGGCTCACTGCTTATCGGTATACTCTCTAATTATCCAATCGGGATTGCGCCTAGTATGGGTCTAAATTCTTTTTTTACATATTCAGTTGTGATCGGGATGGGAATTCCATGGCAGACAGCATTAACGGGTGTTTTCGTCGCAGGTATGTTATTTGTCCTTTTAAGTGTGTTAAAAATCCGTGAAAAAATTATTAATGTGATACCACAGGATTTGAAATATGCGATTGCTGGTGGGATTGGTTTTTTTGTCGCTTTTATTGGATTAAAAAATGCGAAAATTATTGTCGGGAACGAGGCTACATTTGTATCGCTCGGAGACTTCACATCTGGTGCCACTGTACTTGCCTTATTCGGATTCATTATTACCTCCGTAATGCTCGTTCGGGGAATTCGTGGTGGTATATTTTACGGCATGGTTATTTCATCAATTGTTGGGATGATCTTCGGAATCATTGACAAGCCGGCAGGTATCATTGGTAAAATACCAAGTCTTGAACCAACATTTGGTGTTGTTTTTTCTGAGCTTCCCAATGTATTTACACCAGATTTAATTATTGTCATTTTTACCTTTTTATTTGTTGGATTTTTCGATACGGCAGGTACATTGATTGCTGTTGCAAGCCAGGCTGGAATCTTAAAGGAAAATAAAATTCCAAACGCGGGGCCTGCATTATTATCGGATGCTTCCGCAACTGTTATCGGTTCTGTTCTAGGAACGTCTCCGACTGCTTCCTTGATTGAATCCACTGCGGGTATTGCTGCAGGTGCACGAACTGGTTTTTCATCAGTTGTCATCTCAGGCTTTTTCTTTTTAGCCCTCTTTATCTCGCCATTGTTAGCGGTTGTTACATCTGAAATAACAGCTCCAGCCCTCATTATCGTGGGTGCAATGATGGTGGCAGAAGTTAGACATATTGACTGGACGAAGCTCGATATTGCCATACCGGCATTTACGACAATTATTATGATGCCATTAACATTTAGCGTTGCAACAGGGATTGCTTTAGGATTCATTATGTATCCTATTACGATGCTTGCATTGGGAAGACATAAAGAAGTACATCCAATCATGTATGTTCTTTTTGTTACGTTTATTGTCTATTTTATCTATGTTTAAAGGAAAATCCCCTGGAGATGTACGATCAACATGTCCAGGGGATTTTCTTTTTGATAAAATAACCTAGAACAGACTAAGACGATGGGGGGGTGGGACAAGGGACCTGTCCCTTTGACCCACTATGATGAAGATTTTGGTTGTTGAGGATGATAGGACGATTGCTTCTTGGATTTAATCTCCCGTGGATGAGTATCCTATTTGTTGTGTTTATCATCTTTATTATCGTAGGGGCAGCCATGCTGTATTCAATCTGAAGAAAGAAAATATAATCGATGGGTTGAAACAGGAAAGTATTTAATGAGGATAATCCGTTTCCCTGTCGATCCAAAAGGACTTGGCTACTATATTTTGTGGTCAGGTCTTTTTTTGCGAGGAGCACCATTAAATAGTATATAGACGTAATTATTTATTACAATCCGAATAATTTGTATGGAGATTGGTTCTTCAAAAATCTAATGAGTGTTTATGAAGGAATGGGAGAAATTATTTGATATAATATTAAGCATCTCGCATCACGTGGTGAACTTCATACAACTTAGAGGATGACAGAAATATACATACCATGGAGGAGACATATGACATTAATTCAGGAATTTCTTTTAGAGTATGAATTGGACCCAACAGTAGTTAAATATCTTTCAACGATAATCATGATTCTCTTTATCACAATTCTTAGTATTATCGCCAATTTTATTACAAAAAAGGTGATCATTAAGATCATCACAAAAATTGTGACAAGAACAAAATACACATGGGATAATATGCTTCTTGAGAGGAAGGTTTTTCGTAGGCTGTCGCATATTGTTCCAGCGATTATCATTCATTTCTTCGCTTCAGCTTTTAAGCCGTATGATGATTTCATTCAAATGGGTGCAAATGTCTATATCATCATTGTGGCATTAATGGTTATTAATGGTATTTTAAATGCTATAAATGATATTTATGAAACCTATGAAATCTCTAAAACTAGGCCTATAAAAGGGTACGTTCAGGTTGTGAAAATTGTCGTAATAACCCTAGGATTCATCTTGGTTATCGCAAACCTAATGGGGAAGAGTCCTTTTATTCTTCTCAGTGGGATTGGTGCCCTGTCCGCAGTGTTCATGTTGGTTTTTAAAGATTCATTATTAGGTCTTGTTGCAGGAATTCAGTTGACTTCCAATGATATGGTTCGCGTTGGTGACTGGATTGAAATGCCAAAGTATGGAGCAGATGGAGATATTATTGATATTTCTTTAGTTACAGTAAAGGTACAAAACTTTGATAAGACGATCACGACAATTCCTAGTTATGCTCTGATCTCCGATTCATTCATCAATTGGAGAGGAATGCAAACCTCTGGTGGACGTAGAATAAAACGGTCTTTGTTTATTGATAAAACAAGTATTTCGTTTTGTACAGAAGAGATGATTAAGAAATTTAAAAATATCCACTATATAGCGGATTATATTAGTCAACGAGAACATGAAATTGAAGAATACAATATCAAGCATAATATTGATCGTAGTAATCCTGTGAATGGCAGAGCTTTAACAAATATCGGTGTCTTTAGAGCGTATATTAGTAATTACCTTCAAAATCATTCCGGCATTAATCAGAACATGACATTAATGGTTCGACAACTGGCTCCTACAGAGACTGGATTGCCACTTGAGATATATGCCTTTACTAATGATGTAAGATGGGACGTATACGAAACGACCCAGGCTGATATATTTGACCATCTTTTTGCGGTTGCACCAGAATTTGGACTGCGCTTATTCCAAAATCCATCTGGCCATGATTTCAAGTCGATTGCGGCTGAAAATGGAGAGGATATAATGCATAGAGAAATGGGAAATTGATATAGTACAATAATTGAAAATAAAAGGAACGCATTAAGAAAGGTAAAGCGAACACAAATTGATTACATTACAAGAGGTATAGTAATTAAAGGTAATATCCTATGGGGTATTGCTTTTTTATTTTTAATAAACTTTTTTAAAATGGTTATATTGTCGGCAAAATACGGGGTAATTCAGGTGCTATGTACTCGTATTGAGGTAAAAAACTGAACAAAACTATTAATTCCGAATAATATTAATATAATTTTCCATTGAAATAGTTTTTATATTCTTATATCATGTTAACGTACTAAAGTATTTTTGCTAATAAACTATATATCAGATTTATTTTATAAAAATTACTAACGAAATGGGAGATGTTACTTTGAAAAAGAATGAGATCCTTCTACAATTAGATGATGTTTACCAAGATGTAATTGAATGGCGTCGATATTTACATCAAAACCCAGAACTTTCTTTTCAAGAGGATCACACCTCTCAATTTGTATATGACCTTCTTGAAAGCTTTGGTGGTTTTGAATTATCAAGGCCGACAAAAACGAGCGTAGTAGCACGCTTGAAGGGATCTAAGCCAGGAAAAGTCATTGCTCTTCGTGCAGATATGGATGCTTTGCCTATTAACGAAGAAACTGGGCTACCATTTTCCTCAACAAAAGATGGAGTCATGCACGCTTGTGGTCACGATGGTCATACATCGATGTTGTTAGGAGCAGCTAAAATTTTGACAGCGCATAAAGAAGATTTAAGTGGTGAAATCGTCTTTCTTTTCCAACATGCAGAGGAACTACCTCCTGGAGGCGCACAAGAAATGGTTGCCGCTGGAGTTCTTGACGGAGTCGATGAGGTTGTCGGTGTCCATTTATTTTCAACAGTTCCATTTGGTACGATTCACATCCGTTATGGAGCTTTAACAGCAGCAAGTGATGTGTTTGAGATTTCTTTACAAGGTAAAGGGGGACATGCTTCAACTCCTCAATTAACAATTGACCCGCTTGCGACTGGTGCACAAATTGTTACAGGTCTTAATCATATTGTCTCACGATCGATTGATCCACTAGAGCCAAGCGTGGTGTCTGTGACTAAGTTCCAAGCTGGTGGGTTAGCACTGAACGTCATCCCTGATACTGTTGAAATTGGTGGCTCCGTCCGAACGTTAAGTCCTGAAGTACGCGAACTTGTTAAAAATCGTATCAATGAAATTACTGAAGGTATTGCGAAAGCAAACGGTGTTGAAGTAAAGGTAAACTATACGTATGGCTATAGTTCGGTAATGAATGACAAACACGTAACAGACGAAGTGGTACAGGTGATTGAAGAGTTTTTACCAGATCGAACACTCGAGTGGGTTGATCCTCTTCTTGGTGGAGAAGATTTTTCTGCATTCAGTAATGAAAAACCTGGTTGCTTTGTCATTATTGGTGCAGGGAACGAAGAAAAGGGAATCACATATCCACACCATCATCCGAAATTTGATATTGATGAACAAGCGTTAAAAGACGGATTGCGATTCCATGTCTTTACAGCATTAACTTTAACTAACAATAAATAAGCATCACTGAAGGGAGATAGTATGTCGCAGACTACAACGAAAAAAAATAAAACATTTTTTAATCGAATGCTGGATTCGATTGAGTACGCAGGGAATAAGCTACCCGATCCAATCGTATTGTTTATTATTCTTTGTGCCATTACCTTAATTTCATCTTATATTGCTTCGTTATTCAATGTATCAGCAACACATCCCACAACAGGGGAAGCGGTGGAGGCAATTAATCTCGTAACTGGGGATGGTCTAGTTGCGATTTTATTAAATTCAGTGACGAACTTTACCTCTTTTGCTCCACTTGGTATGGTTCTTGTAATGATGATTGGGATTGGAATGGCTGAAAATAGTGGATTCTTCTCAACAATTATGAAGCGTGCGGTCTTAACGACTCCAAAAAAGCTAATTATCCCAATCATTATTTTAATTGCCATTGTAGGGAACGCAGCTGGTGATGCAGGTCCAATTGTATTGCCGCCACTTGCAGCAAGCGTATTAATGGCATTTGGATATCATCCACTCGTAGGACTCATTATGGCATATGCCTCCACTCTTGGAGCATTTGCTGCAAACTTCATTATCGGGATGTCTGATACACTTGTCGCTGGCTTTACGGGTCCGGCTGCTCAGACGGTAGATCCAAATTATGTAGCAAATCCTGCTATGAACTATTATTTTATCGCGGTATCAGCAATTGTCCTTTTATTTGTTTCTATATGGGTCACGCATAAATTTACGATTCCAAGATTTGGGGAATATACAGGTGAAATTGAGGCAATTGAAAACATTTCACTAGATGAAAGTCGCGGACTAAAATGGGCAGGAATATCTACAGCTGTCTATGTAATTGTTTTATTGGCAATGATTATTCCTGAAAACGGAATTTTACGTAATCCGGAAACTGGTTCGATCATCGATGGATCCCCATTAATTTCAGGGATTGTACCATTATTAACGATTTTCTTCTTTATTCCTGGTTTCTTCTATGGAATTGGTGCCAAGACGATTACTAGTTCAAGAGATTTTGGTAATATCTTAGGCAAATCGATGAGCACGATGGGGCCATACATTGTCTTAGTGTTCTTTGCCGCACAATTACTTTCATTCTTTAGCGAGAGTAATCTAGGTCCAATCATTGCGATTAAAGGGGCTAACTTCCTTAATGATATAGGGATAACAGGTGTTCCATTAATCATTTTGTTCATCATTTTTGTTGCATTTGTAAATCTGCTAATTGGAAGTGCATCAGCAAAGTGGGCAATTCTTGCTCCAATCTTTGTACCGATGTTTATGTATTTGGATTACCACCCGGCCTTTACACAAGCCATTTACCGAGTTGGAGATTCCATTACAAATCCTATTACACCAATGCTTCCATATCTTGTACTTCTATTGTCTTTTGCGAAAAAATACGATAAAAATATTGGGTTAGGAACATTGATTTCTGGACTGTTTCCATACACGGTATTCTTCGGTATATTCTGGATCATAATTGCTGTGGTTTGGTACTTAATCGGTGTTCCAGTTGGACCACAGGGACCGATTCATTTATAGAGGGTCAGATAACGAGATTAAGCCTTTTTACGTAATAGATTCAGGAAATGAAAAATAGGCTGACAATTAAAATAAAGCAATGTAACATGTGAAACAGAGATCTCATACTAGGGATTTTCTGTTTCATTTAGTTTTAGGACATTTTATGCCTGCCCTCGTGTACCATAGCAAAGAGGGAGAGGCTTTAAATAGGAGTATGGAAATGAAAGCAAAATTTATTTTTATAGTAGTGATGCTGATTTTTGGTAGCATTGGGTTGTTTGTGAAGAATATTGATCTTTCTTCGAGCGAAATGGCTTTATTTCGTGGGACAATTGGAAGTTTGTTTTTAATTGGTGCTATTTTTCTAGTTAAGCAAAAGTTTTCATTAAAAATGTCAAAACGGAATCTTATCTTACTGCTATTATCAGGGGCAGCGTTGGGCTTCAACTGGATTTTTTTATTCGAATCTTATCGATATACAACTATTTCGAATGCTACACTAAGTTATTATTTTGCCCCAGTGTTTGTGATGATTTTGGCACCGCTATTATTGAAGGAAAAATGGACTTGGATGAAGGGTACTAGTATTGTATTCGCCTTTGTAGGTTTGCTTTTAGTTGTTAATCCAGGTGTTGAAACATCGGTTGGAACATACAACCATCCTGTAGGCATTTTGAATGGCTTACTGGCTGCGGCTTTTTACGCAAGTATGATTTTGATCAATAAGTTTATCAAAGGACTATCAGACTTTGAAACTACCATAATGCAGCTTTCAATGGCTTCGATTGTACTGTTTCCATACGTTCTAGCTACGCAAAGCCTGAATTACACAGGACTTGGTTTACAGTCAATCAGTCTATTACTAATGGTTGGGGTTATTCATACAGGGGTGGCGTACCTATTATATTTTTCTGCAATAAAAAAATTAAAAGGACAAACGATTGCCGTGTTAAGCTATATTGACCCCATTTCTGCCGTAATCATGGCAGCCATCATTTTAAATGAAAGTATGAACTTCATACAAATCGTGGGTGGCGTCTTAATCTTAGGATCAACTCTTATAAGTGAGATTAATTGGAAAGACGCTAAAAGTCCTAGAGAGTAAGAAGATCACAACAAGTCGATACTATAATTTTTTTATTTAAAAATTAGTGTTGACAATATTTACAAATGAGCGTAAAGTTTAATTCATAATTTAATATTTTGAATTTTCTTATCCAGAGAGGTGGAGGGACTGGCCCTTTGAAGCCTCGGCAACAGACTTATTAAAGTACTGTGCCAATTCCAGTAGCAACAAGCTAGAAGATAAGAAGAGCGGGACTTCATATGTCTATCCAACCCTCTTCTTATTTCCATGAAGAGGGTTTTTTGTGTGGGACGGAGGGTCCCTTGACCCAAAATTTAAGAGGTAGGAGAGGTATTAAAATGACAAAAACGTTAGTAAAGGCTCCATTTCGAGCAGATCATGTTGGAAGTTTATTACGTCCAGAAGTAATTCATCAGGCAAGAAAGGATTTTCAAGCAGGAGCACTTTCAGCACAAGAACTTCATGACATTGAAACAGTAGAAATTAAAAAGATTGTGGATAAACAAATTGAAATCGGCTTACAAGCCGTTACAGATGGTGAGTTCCGCCGCAGATTTTGGCACACAGATTTCTTAGAGCATTTAAATGGAGTAGAGGGCTACGTTCCAAACCATGGTTTTAAGTTCAAGGGAGAAGAGACCGAGAGATACGATGTGCGAGTTATTAGGAAGGTTTCCTTTAATCCTGATCACCCACATGTTAAAGATTTCATTGAATTTAAAGAAATCGTGGGTGACCGTGCGGTTGCAAAACAAACCATTCCAAGTCCGAATCAATTGTTTAATGCGGGAATCCGGAACAAGGAGATCTATCCTGATCTTGAGGAATATGCAAATGATATTATTCAAACATATCGAGATGCCGTTAAAGCCTTTTATGAGGCAGGCTGCCGCTATTTACAACTAGACGATGTTTACATAGCAGGTCTCAATGCACCGGAGATTCCTTTTAATGATAGTGGTTCAACACGTGAAGAATTAATTGAATTAGCGTTAAAAGTTGCTAACGGCGTCTTAGAGGGAAAGCCAGAAGATTTAACAATTACCACCCACCTTTGTCGTGGAAATTACCGCTCTAACTGGGCATTCGAAGGTAGCTATGCAAAAATTGCTCCTACTCTTTTTGCGAAAGAAAAAGTGGATGGCTTTTTCCTAGAGTATGACGACGATCGTTCGGGGGACTTCACTCCATTAGAGCATATCCAAAATGATGGCCCTCGCGTTGTTCTTGGTGTATTTACATCAAAGCGTGGAGAATTAGAATCTAAAGAGAATATTATCGCACGTGTAAAAGAAGCATCACGATTTGTACCACTTGAAAATTTATGTATCAGCCCGCAATGTGGTTTTGCTTCGACTCACCATGGAAATATTTTAACTGAAGAAGAGCAATGGGCGAAATTGAAATACATTGTAGATATCTCCAAAGAAATTTGGGGATAAGGGAAACGGGGACGGGTCTCCCGTCCAACTGCAATAGCAGGTGGGACGGTGTACCTGTTTCTTTTACAGGATAAAACCAAGTAATCAGACGTGAATACTTAATGTGAAGGCATGGAGGATATTAAAATGTATTGCATGGATTTAACAGGAAAAGTAGCCATTGTAACTGGCGGTGCCCAAGGAATAGGAAAAGCGATTGTGGACGCATTTTTGGAGTGTGGAGCTAAAGTAGCTGTAGTGGATAGGGAATTGTACACGGAAAAGTCCAATGAAAAGTTAGTTTTCTTCCAGGCAGACGTTACAATTGCTACACAGGTTGAAAAAGCGGTTCAAGAAGTAATGGAGCATTTTGGGCGTTTAGATATTTTAGTGAATAACGCCGGAATTTCAAAAATGGATTACTCCGTAGATATAAAAGAAGAGGACTGGGACCTTGTGATGGACGTGAACGCAAAAGGAGTATACCTGTTTAGTAAAGCTGTCGCAAGAATTCTGAAAAAGCAAGGGCAAGGTGGGAAGATTATCAACATTTCCTCGCAAGCCGGTAAAAATGGGTACCGATTAATGGGAAGCTATGTTGCTTCCAAACATGCTGTATTAGGCTTTACAAAAACAATGGCAATTGAATTGGCTCAAGATGGGATAAATGTGAACGCGGTTTGTCCTGGAATCGTAGAAACTGACATGAAGCATAAGGAGAGAGTAATAGGCGGTGAATTAAGAGGACTTACTGCTGAGCTAATAAGACAGGAGGACTATTCTCAGGTTCCGCTAGGTAGAACGGCTGAACCTAAAGATATCGCAAATGTTGTTGTGTTTTTAGCCTCAACATACTCGGATTATATGACGGGGCAAGGGATTAATGTTACGGGTGGAATGACGATGCATTGATTTAATCTTTTAAAACGAAAGGAGTAGGTAGAAATGGAAGATGTAAAAAAAGGAAGCTTCTCTGCGTTGTTTCCATTATTAATTTTTGTCTTATTATTTGTAGGCACTGGAGCAATTTCCGGTGATTTTTCAAATATGCCACTAAATGTTGCGATTATTATTGCTTCTGCCGTTGCATTAATAATGAATAAAAAGGAAAAATTATCTACGAAAATTGATATATTTACAAAAGGTGCTGGACACCCCAACATTATGCTATTGGCGGTTATCTTTATTTTAGCAGGTGCATTTGCTGAAACTGCAAAAGGCATGGGGGCAGTTGAGTCTACCGTAAATATGGGGTTAACCTTTATTCCTAGTAATCTATTAATGGTCGGATTATTTGTTGTCGGTTGTTTCATCTCTCTATCGATGGGAACATCAATGGGAACTGTTGCTGCACTTGCGCCAATTGGCATTGGCATTGCAGAACAAACAGGGATACCGCTGGCTTTAGCGATGGGAACGGTCATTGGTGGAGCGATGTTTGGAGATAACCTCTCGATGATATCTGATACTACCATCGCAGCAGTTCGGACACAGCAAACGAAAATGAGTGACAAATTTAAAACTAATTTTCTGATTGTGTTACCTGGCGTTATCGTATCTGCAATCATTCTTTGGTTTGTTACTGCTGGTAATAGTGTAGAAACTTTGGGAGATTACTCATATGAGTTTATTAAAGTAGTTCCATACCTAGCCGTCCTAATTGTGGCATTACTGGGAGTGAATGTGTTAATTGTTCTTCTAGGTGGAACCATTTTTGCAGGGATAATTGGTTTAATTGATGGTTCTTACACCTTGAATGGATTTATAAAAGCTGTTTCCCAAGGTGTTATAAATATGGAGGATTTAGCCATTGTTGCGATTTTAATCGGGGGTATGATTGGCATTATCCAGCATAACGGTGGTATCCAATGGCTTCTAAACTTTGTAACGAGTAAAATTAAAACGAAAAAAGGGGCAGAGTTAGGAATTGCTGGATTGGTTAGTGTGACAGATTTAGCTACCGCTAACAACACAATTTCTATTATCATCACTGGTCCATTGGCTAAGAATATTGCTGATGAATACCAAATTGATCCACGAAAATCTGCAAGTATTCTTGATATATTTTCTAGTAGCTGGCAAGGTCTTGTTCCATATGGAGGACAAATGCTAGTCTCATCAGGGTTAGCGGCAATTTCGCCGTTAAGCATTTTGGCATATTCCTACTATCCAATTGCAATTTTAATATGTGGTATTATTGCTATTCTAATTGGGTTTCCTAGATTTGACCGAAATAAAAGTAAAAAAAATAAGCCTGCATAACAAATCATGATTAAGTAAAAAGCGAATACCATTTGAGAGTGGTATTCGCTTTTTTAAAAAAAGGTTATTTAATGATTCCATCAATTATCCCGTATTCCTTTGCTTCTTCTGCACTCATAAAATAGTCTCGATCGGTATCCTTTGCTACCTTCTCAACAGGTTGACCGGTGCGTTCTGAAATGATTTGATTCGTATGTTCTCGAAGCTTAAGGATGCGTTTTGCGGAAATTTCAATCTCAGTTGCTTGGCCGCGCACCCCACCTAAGGGCTGATGAATCATGATTTCACTGTTTGGGAGGGCGAATCTTTTCTCTTTTGTTCCGGCTAGCAAAAGCATAGCACCAAAGGATGCAGCCATACCTGTACAAATGGTTCTAATATCTGGTTTGATATATTGCATTGTATCAAAAATAGCAAAACCAGCAGAAGTGGAGCCACCGGGACTGTTGATGTAAAGGGAAATATCTTTAGTGGGATCATCAGCTGCTAAAAATAATAGCTGTGCAACTATACTATTGGCAACAGCATCATTTATTTCGTCGCCAATTAAAATAATACGGTCTTTTAATAACCTCGAGTAAATATCATACAATCGTTCCCCTCGACTGGATTGTTCAATTACATATGGTATTGAATTCATATTATTTTCCTCCCTATTCGCTTGCATCTTATTATGCAGCCATAGAGACAATGCTTGAAGGAAATTTGTAGATGCGTGATTTTTGCATAGAACAAGTTGGATTTGTGTTTTTCGATAAAGAATGGATAGAGGGTACCGTCCTGATTAATATGGATGGATCTTGGGTGTTTAAAGATTCAAGCAGTACTTTTTGAATCTGTTCACGATCTTCCTCTGTCCAATATTGCTGGATAAGTGGAATTTCTTCTCTCTTTTCCAATTTCTGTTTTGCACGGTAAATGGCGGCTTTCACAGCAGTCTCTTTTGTATTTAATAGTTCAGCTATTTCAGATAGTTGAAACTGAAACCCTTCTTTTAAAACGAAAATGACAGCTTGCTTCGGTGTAAGCTTATTCATAAGCTGTTGTACAGCCTCAAATCGTTTTTCAATTTGCAGGGATTCATCATATCCATCATCAGTAATAGCTTCAAGAGACTCTTTGCCTCTTTTTCGCACCGTGTCTATCCATACATTTCGAGCAATTTTATTCATTAGAGCTCTAGAGATTGTAGGCTGGTGCCTATAATGCTTCCAAGCCTTAATCAAGGATTCCTGCACGAGGTCTTCTCCATCCCAGCTGTTTTGGGATATAAACTGGCAATATCGTCGGAGCATCGGATAGAGATCATGAAGTTGTTCCTCAGTAAAAAATTCCTTCTGTTCTCTAAAGTCCTCTGAACCATTCCAAAGCTTACTATGCAAAACAATCACTCCTTCAGCGCGTCTCTACTTTATAAACGAATAAAAGGGTATGAAAAGATACGGGGATAAAAAATAATTTTAAGGGTTACTTAGTTTCCATTATATGCAAGGTAAAAGTCTTGAACAAGAAACGATTAGTGGGGTTTGTTATAATATACAAAAAGGACAAAAGGTGACCTTTCAATGTTACAAAAACTTTCTGCTGAAAAGCATTGGCAACCATACAAGGGTCCATTTACAATAACAAGAATTCAACCTGGCGATATTTTAGAGGAGAATAAAGATTTTGCGTTCGGCTCGTTAAGTATTATCGATCATGCTGTGATGAAAAAAGGATTAACGATAAAAATGCATGAGCATGTGAACGATGAGATTTTGAGTTATGTATGGCGTGGTATAATGCATCATAAGGATTCAACTGGTTTAGAGGTGCCGATAACGACTGGTCACTTAATGATGATGAACGCGGGTCGGAGCTTTTGGCATGAGGAAAAAGTGAAAAATGATCAAGTCGAGATGCTCCAAATTTTTGTTCGACCTTGTGAATCCGATCTTGAACCAACGATTCAATTTCATGAAAAGCCCATCCGAAACCGTGATTGGAATCTCATGGTTGGACCTGAAGAAAGTAAGGCGCCACTGAAGGTTAGACAAAATGTTTATATTTTTGATGCACATCTGAGACAAGGGGATCAATTAGAAATACCTGTTTATCAAGGCTTATTACCCTTTTTATATGTCGTTGATGGTGAGCTTACTGTTGGGGACTTTCAGATTGAAAAAATGGAAGCTGTTACGGATTTAGAAGAGCCTATACCTCCGATAACTGCAGTAGCGGATACAACAGCTGTACTATTCTATGTCGACATGAATGCACCAGTGTCGGTGGAGGGAACAATCAGTGGGAAAAGGGCATATTAGTGGGACGAGGGGACAGGTCCCTGTCCCAAAATTTTTACTCGGACACTGTCCCCATGTCCCATTATTTTTTCACAAAGTATTTTTCACCAAGGAGTTCTTTTTCTTCATACGTGTCTGGCTTTAATTGGTTCTCAACGAATGCTTGAAGTGCAGAAGGTTCCAAATCGTACATAACTTCAATTTCTTTTGCAAATAGAATTTCTTTTTCAAGCAAGTCAGACAGCGCAGGTTGCTGCTTTGCTTGCGGTGCATCCTCGCCTGTAATTTTCGATAGTCCGGAAACGTAATAATCCAATGGACGGCTACCTACAATTTTAACGCCTTTGTTTTCTTCATTCACCATAATAATTGTTGGAAAGCCTCTGGCACCAAGTTTTGCTGCGAGAGCAAAGTCTTCGTTTAATAATTGTTGGCCAACTTCCGATTCGGCTTCATTTACGATTGCTTCTCCGTCTAACCCTAAATGATTCACATTATCAATCATCACGGATTTTTCAGCGATGTTGTTATTGAAGGCAAATAGTTCTTCTCTAGCATGGCGTAAGTATTCATTTGCTTTGTCATCACCATGATTTTTTTGAATGACTTTATACACACGAGATGGTGGGAAGGAAGATTGAACGGGATTATCAATCATCAATGATCCATCAATCGGCATACGTGAATATTCCCCAACTTCTCTCCAATGGCCAGCTACATCTGCAGGACCATGAATTCCGTTTGCAGGATCAACTGGCCCTCCATGCCATTTTTCAAGTAATCCACCTAAGACGGTGTGGAAATTAAAATACTGTCCATACTGCTCTTTGAAACGACGGAAAGTAGGTTCAAGCGCCCAGCAATGTGAGCAGATTGGATCTGTCACATAATACAAATCAATCGTTTTCTTAGGTTGGTTAAAATCAATTATTTCCATGTCATCCTCTCCTGCTACACCACAAACGCCAGTTTCCAAATCACATATTAAATTATGATTGTTTGTCATAAGAAATCCCTCACTTTTTAGTTTTTGGTCTGGGACAAAGAACCTCCGTCCCATTTTGGTTGCTTTGTACTTTCAGTTTAGTGGATAATGGAAAATATATATACCAATAGATGCCTCGATTTGTCGGATATCCAACACATCGAAAAAATTGTTGGAAAAGTGGGAGGGGGAGAAGGAATGACACAAGAAAAAACAGACCCGCGAGTCTTACGCACGCGAAAGTTAATTATGGATTCTTTCATTGAGCTTTCAGGAAAAAAGGAATTTAAAGACATTACGATAAAAGATATCACTACGGAAGCCATGATTAATCGGGCAACTTTTTATTATCATTTTGAGGATATTTATGACCTGTTGGAAAAGGTCTTATCTGAAGTCTTGCTCATAAATTTAAATAGCGAGTCTTATCAACAAAGTGAATTAAATGAAGAAACATTTATCGGCATCTTTAAAGCAATCACTAATTTTCAGCTGTCATTATCAAATCGTTGCCACCGTGGTTATGAGGAAACGATTGCCCGTATTATCCGGGACCAGCTTGAAGTCATTTTTTATAAAATGTTAAAGAAACAGCATCCGACAGTTAACGAAAATACCTTAAAAATCACATCGGTCATGTTAAGTTGGGGAATGTACGGGGCTTCCGTAGAATGGAGAAGAAATCCGGATAGTGTCAGCCCAGAGGAAATGATCGAATCAGCCGTACCTTATCTAAAATACGGAATTAATTTGAGGAAAGAAAAAATATACACGGAGTAAAATTATATTAAACGTGGGGTGTATATTTTTATTTTTTATTGCAAAACCTAATATTACTAAAATTAAGGGGCGATAAAGATGAATGGATTACAACGTTTAGCTCTAGCTTTAGTAATTATTGGTGCAATAAATTGGGGACTTATTGGTTTCTTCCAATTTGATTTGGTAGCTGCAATCTTTGGAGGGCAGGATTCCATTTTGTCTAGGCTTATCTACAGTTTAGTGGGGTTAAGTGGTTTATACAGTCTTATGCTCCTTTTTAAACCTGACAGAGAAACGGTCCCTGAGACTAGTAGAACCTAAGCAATCAAATTGAAATAAACTCTCGATAAAAAAGGTCAAACCCAAGGGTTTGATCTTTTTTACGTTTCTGTAATGAAGTCTTTTTTATTTAGCAGATTAATGGGAAAATGGGATACATATCTTGCCTTGCCGGATTTTATACAGACAACGAGCGTGTCTAATGAGGAGGAATTAGTATGAAGGGAATTTTTGCGGATGTGATTCAGTTTCGGGGGAGTCATTATGATTTTGGTTTTATGCAGGGGGAGCTTCTGAGGGATTCATTTTTGGTGAAAAATAGGGAGCAACAATGGAAGTTGAGAAAACCACAATTTAAAATTGACATTGATGAGACGAAACAGGTATTTGAGAGTTTGGCGCCTTTTATTTGGGAGGAGTTCTTAGGGCTGCAGGATGCTTTGAAATGGTCACTGGATAAAGTCTTAATTGAATTTGGAGGATACAGGGTCAATATCCGACCTTCAGGCTGTTCCATATTAGTTGGGGAAAATTATATGATTCGAAATTATGATTACCATCCGAAGACCTATGATGGCCGTTTGGTTGCTTTTCAACCAACAGATTGCGGGTATGCAACTCTTGGTTTAACACAAAAAATTACAGGGAGATCTGATGGCATCAACGAAAAGGGGTTAACGATGGGATATACCTTTATCAATCGAAGAAGTCCGGGAAACGGATTCGTTTGTTATATGATTGGAAGACTTATTCTTGAACTTTGCTCAAATGTAGAAAGTGCCGTCCAATTGCTAAAAGAAATACCACACCGCGGATCATTTAGTTATGTCTTATTCGATTCCACCTGTCAGTTGCCATTTATTGTGGAAACTTCACCGAGAAGAGTAGTGGTAAGACAGGGATATACCTGTACTAATCATTTTAAAATCCTAACAGAAGAAAATCGCCGAGTCCTAGATGATTCCAACAAAAGGCTGCAGGCTATAGAAGAAAAAAATCATTTAAATGGGCTGGTCGCGTTTCGACTCTTAAATGATACGGATAAGGGTGTCTTCTCTAAACTCTATGGAAGTTGGGCCGGAACCATACATACCTCAGCTTATTTTCCAAATAAACTTGAAGCATGGTGCGCTCTTGGCGGTGACCAAGAACCCACTATATTTAACTTTGCAGAATGGTTAAATGGCGCTGATTTTTCGCTTGCAAAAATTGAAGGGGAAGTTGACACAGATATCCCATTCGTAAACATGGAAAAAGCAGATTGGTTCAAATGAGGGACAGAGGGTCCTCGTCCCACCATATTTTTCCTGGGACACGGGACCTGTGTCCCATTCTGGAAGGGACCTGTCAACTTAGACATTGACATTCTTTTCTAAAGGATATAAATTTATAATTATCAGAATCTTATCGAGACACCTCGTACATATTTGTCTAGGCTATAAATAAATGCCGGGAGGTGGTTTTTTATTTCAATGAAAAATAGTACCTTAAATGAAAACCAGATTGAATTACTTCAAAAGGGAATTGAAAATCTTCACAGTATACAAGAATGGAATTTATTAACTGAAGCCATTGTATTAGAAAGTATTAAACTAGTCGGTGGTGGAAAGGGGATCTTTTTTGTTTTTGACCAAAGTCTAAAACAATTAATCCCTCAATCAAGTCAGAATCTGGATAAATTGGAGAAAAAAGAATTAACCGATCGGACACAACAAAAATTTCAGCAAATTGAGCTTCAAACTCTAAGAAATATAAAAGATCAATCTACCTACTTTTTCCCCATTACAAGACAAAAGACTTTTTCAGGAGTCTTAGTCGTTATTCCGCACCAAGAAGAGGAACTTTCAGAGAAACAGATTAATATGGTCAATTTCTTTATGCAATCAGTTCCCATTATTCTTGAAAACTCTCGCTTATTTTTGATTATGCAAAGAAAATCAAAAAGTCTTAACTTCATGACTCAATTACAAAAACTTGTTAACCAATATTCATTTCAAGAAATTTTGGCCGAAATTGTTCAAAAGGTTGGAGAATTGTTAAATTCGGAAATGGCAGGAATCATGTTATTTGATCCTGAACATAAGGAACTGAGATTGCAAAAACCAGCATTTGGATCATGGCAAGATTCGATAATTGAACAGTATCGTGTATCACTAACAGAAAAAAGCAATGCACGAGATGTATTTTTAACTGGGGTTCCAGCTATCACATCCGATGCACTATCAGACAAGCGTTTTAACCAAAATTATGTAAAACTATTTAAAGCGACATCAATCATTACTGTTCCCTTAGTGGTCGATAATAAAAGAATTGGTATTCTTCACGCTATCAACAAAAATGATGGATACTTTACCCAAGATGATTTACATTTGCTTATGGATTTGTCAGAACAATTAGGATTAACGATAAATGCGGCTCTTGAGATGTCTCATATAAGAACACCAAAAAATAAACGTATTGAAATTGAAAGGTACCTTATACATCAGCTTTTTGATTGTTTACTATTTAGTAATAAGGAAAAAGTAGAGGAAGCTTATAGCATATTGAAGACATTGGAAATTAACTTAAAACCAAAGATTTCGATTTTACGTATTGGTGCCTATAAGAATGGCGAATGGTTTAACTTAAGCTCTAAAATAATATCAGAAAGAATCGAATTAAAAATAGAACAGTTGGTAGGGAATCCGTGTAAGATCTACAAAGATGGGGCTATCGTTGCTCTAGTTTCACATGATTCAGAACATGAAATACTAGATGTAAGCTACAAGTTACAAGACGTTCTACAAAAGAATCTCGATTTACATGCGAAGACTAGAAAATTAGAGGTTTTCATAGGGGTAGGTGAATCTGTAGATTCAATTGAGTTGACCGAACATTCCTATCAACAGGCAAGTCAAATCTTAAGTGCTCTTCCTAGAATTAGGCATCTCGGGAATGTCGGATATTTTCCAGCGTGTGGGAGTTGGACATTGCTTTCGAGTATGGTTATGTTTGACGAAAGAAACGTAAGCGCATATACAAATCTGTACCTAAAGAAGCTAAATGAATTGAAAAATTCAAAAGAAATAAAAGAAACATTAGAGGTCTATTTAAAGCATAATGGTCAAATCAAGAGAGCCGCTGAAGAATTATTTGTTCATCAAAACACACTTAAGTACCGAATTGAAAAAATAACAGATATGACCGGGTTTGATCTAGCAGATTCTGAAGTAAGACTTAGTCTATCACTTGCATTAAGGCTAGAGCATTTGATGTATAGCAAAGTATAGGAAAATGACTATTTACATAATGGTCATTTTTTTCTTTTTCTTACATATCATCTATCTTTTGTTTCTAGAAGACAAAGATGTGTAAAAAATTCCGGTTATTTTTGTGGGTAAACAACGTGGTTATAGTCTTTTCTATCCTGTAAAATGAACACATAATATTCGAAATTTATTAAATATTCGAATGAGAAAGGAGGAATATCTTGTTCTCATATCAAAAATCAGTTGAAGAACAAATATCGCCTGAGAAACTTAAGCTATTACAGGAAGAAAAATTACGTAAGCAAGTTCAGTATATGTATCAAAATTCCCCAATGTATGCTTCTAAATTAGATGAAGCAGGAATCCACCCTATGGAAATTGAGACAATTGAAGATTTACAAAAGCTACCTTTTACGGAGAAACTCGAAATTCGTAAAAGCCAAGAAAACGCCACTGATTTAGGTACACACCAATGTATTGATTTTGACAAAATTATAAGAATTCACTCCTCATCTGGTACAACTGGGAGGCCAACATATGTTGGGATCACCAAAAAGGATAGTGATATATGGACAGATATTGTATCTAGAGTATATTATACAGCGGGTGTAAGACCACATCATAAAGTTATCTTTGCTATGGGATTATCATTTTTCGTTGGTGGACTTCCCTTAAAAGATGGAATTGAAAGATTAGGAGCTACTTTTATTCCAATTGGAACAGGGGCATCCGAACGACTAGTAACCACATCCTTGCACTTAAAACCAGATGTACTTTTATGTACGCCATCCTATGCAAATTATCTTGCAGATTATATACGTTCAATTGGTATGAATCCCCGTGATTTAGGATTTAAGCTAATTGGCACCGGTGGTGAACCTGGCGGTGGTTTACCAGAAGTGAAACAAAGAATTGAGCAAGATTGGGGTGCTCGGGTTTTTGAAGCTATGGGAAATGCGGATATGGCCCCTGTTCTTTTTTCAGAATGTCCAGCAGGGGACGGAATGCATTTTGTTGCTCCAGACTACGTAATCTGTGAACTGATTGATCCAGAAACTGGTAAGGTCAAACCGTTTGAGAATGGAAGTGAAGGAGAATTAGTCTATTCTGCAATTGATAGAGAATGTGTTCCGCTACTTAGATTCCGTACAAGAGATTTAATATCAGTAAAAACCGGAAAATGTTCATGTGGCAGTACTAGTTTTCGAATTCGATGCATTGGTCGAACCGATGATATGTTAATTATTCGTGGCGTGAACGTCTTTCCAACAGCAATAAAAGATGTTGTGAGTAGTTTTTATCCTAGAACAACTGGCGATATTCAAATCCTATTAGAAAAACCGGGACCTGCAGTGGAACCACCATTACAAATTAAAGTGGAACATGGAATGAACACTGAAGAGGATTTACCAAATTTAAAAAAGGAATTAGAAGAAACATTAAGAGGCAAACTCATGTTTCGTGCCGACATTCAATTAGTTCCTGAGGGTACTTTACCTCGTTTTGAAATGAAAACAAAGTATGTAAAAGAAATCTATTAATCTATATATAGGGAGGGTTTTACATGGCACAATACACTGTAGATATTGATACAGGTGGAACTTTTACGGATGGCTTCTTTTCCTATGGAGATCGATTTGAAGTAGTGAAAGTGGAAACGACGCCACATGATTTAACGGTTTGTTTTAATAATTGCATAACGGAAGGTGCTAAAAGATTTGGTCATGAAAATGTAAGCGATTTCCTAAAAGATACGAAAACGATAAGACTTTCAACAACGGTTGGAACAAACTCGATTATTCAAAGAACCGGACCAAAGCTAGGTTTAATTGTCACAAAAGGATATGCAGATTCGCTTTATCAAGATGATAAAAACCCAATTTTAAATTTTTTAGTACAAGAAGATATGATTGTTTCCATTGATGAAGAAGTATCTGAAAGTGGAGAAGTAGTTAAATCGGTTGATGAAGCTGAAGTACGACGAGTAACAAAGAAGCTATTAGAACTAGGAACAAGAGTGATTGTTGTCAGCTTAAAAAATGCTCATACAAACAATCAAAATGAGAAACTCGTTCGAAGGATTATCCAAGATGATTTTCCAAAGCATTATCTTGGAACAAAACCAATTCAACTTGGTAGTGATATTAGTTCACGATCAGATAATGGGGTTCGAACAAATGCGGCTGTAGTTAATGCTTATCTTCATCGTGATATGGTGAAGTATTTATATAAAGCGGATGAGGGGTTAAGACAAAAGGGTTATACAAAACCATTATTAATTGCTCACGCCAACGGTGGTGTTGCGCGTGTCGCAAAAACAAAGGCATTGGATACGTACAACTCGGGTCCTGCTGCAGGATTAATGGGAACAAGATACATCGGTGAAATGTATGGTCTGGATAATATCATGTCTGTGGATGTGGGAGGGACTAGTACAGATGTAGGATTAATCTCAAATGGAGAGCTTACATTTGATACAGAATCAAGCATTGCGGAAATTCCAGTCCACGCCCCTCTAATCCATGTTTTATCGGTTGGCGGTGGAGGTGGAACCATTGCCAAGGTTACTCCAAATGGAGAACTTCAATTAGGACCGGAAAGTGCAGGGGCAGTACCTGGACCAGCCTGTTTTGGGCTAGGTGGAACAAAACCAACCGTAACGGATGCATGTGTCGTTCTTGGTATCGTTGACCCTGATTATTTCTTAGGTGGAACAAAAAAAATATCAAAGGAAAAAGCAATCGATGCTATAAAAAAATGGATTGCTACACCGTTAAATATATCAAATGAAGAGGCGGCAACACTTATTGTTGATAAAATCGAACAAATTGGTGCTGACACACTAAAACAGCTTTCTAATGAAAGAGGAAAAAATATAACGGATTTTCAACTCTTTTCATTCGGGGGCGGCGGAGGTTTATTTTCCGCTGGAATGGCTAAAAAGAGCGGGATTAAAAAGATATTTACATTCCCCTTCAGTTCTGTTTTTAGCGCATTCGGTTTATCTACAGCTGATGTTGCTCATACGTATCAGGAACGTGTCGATTTCCAATTTGGTCCTAATCAAGAGATTGGAGAATTCCTTATTAATGCTAATGCTAGTCTCGAAAAAATGAAAAAACACTCTCATCGTGATATGCGTGGAGAAGGATTTACTCCTGAATCGATACGATATGAAGTTTCCTTAGAGGTTGCTTCAGACAATGGAAAGGTTAGAGATATTTTCTATTTACCTAGTGATGTTTTTCATAGAACAAATGAACAGTATCTGAAAGAGGAATTACAATCAATCGCTAAGCAATTAGGTTCAGACAAAATCGCAATTGAATTTATTCGATTAAATAGTTTTGTAAGCGTTTCTCATTTTGCATTACCATCCTTAGAGCTGGTTGATTCCATTCCAAAACCGAAATCAACAAGACCTATTTACTGGAAAGGGAATGTCATCAATACAAATATTTATGACATTGAGGGGTTAATGCCTGGTCATAAAATTGAAGGACCTGCGGTTCTAGAGAGCTCAAATACAACGATCGTTGTTCCGCTTGGTGCAATGTTTAGTATGGACCAACATTTAAACGGAATTATGGAGGTGTAAGGATGAGAAGAAAAATAACTGAGTATATTGCCGTGGATTTACAGGAGGAAGTTTGGGTATGTGATAAATGTGATCATGAATTGAATTCAGCACATGAGAATTATAAGAAAGGTTGCCTCATTTATGATCGTGACCCAAGTGAAATTCATCAACCACATGTAGAAGGTGATTACACATTTTCTCCTGATGCGAATTGGGTTCGTTTAGTTGAATTTTATTGTCCTGGCTGCGGTACGTTGGTAGAAACAGAAGTCTTAGCATATGGACATCCGATTACACATGACATTCAAATAGACCTAGAATCATTAAAACAAAAAGCTATTGAAGAGGAAAGACAACAGAAGAAAGTATTTAAGAATGTGTAAAGGAGGAAATACAAATGACAACAAAAATTAGGGCGACAATCGATATTGATATCGGTGGTACATTCACAGATTGCTTTATTCGATACGGAGACCAATCCGTTATTTCTAAGAGTCCAACGACTGGATATGATTTATCAGTCGGTTTTATTAAAGCGATTGAAAATGGAGCTGATCTCCTTGACTTAGATCTTGACGAATTATTGGAAGAAACGGACATGATTCGTTATTCTACTACAGTTGCGATGAATAAGCTAATCGAACGAAAAGGGCCAAAGCTTGGATTTATTACAACTGAGGGATATGAAGATATGCTTTATATCGGAAAGGGAAGCCAATGGCAAGATGGAATTAGTTCATTAGAAAGTAGGAAAATTGCCGAAGTTAGCAAGCCGATTCCGTTAATTCCGAGAGAAAATGTTGTAGGAGTAAAAGAGCGAATTGATTATACGGGGGAAGTAATTCGTCCACTTGATGAAGAAGATTTTAAAGATAAACTGCAATATTTAGTTGATCAGGGAGTAATGGGGTTTGTTGTATCTACTTTATGGTCGTTTAAAAATTCTGTTCATGAAAAAAGAATTAAGGAGCTCATTGAAGAAGAATATCCAGAGTATTACCTCGGGAATATGCCAGTTGTTCTTTCAAGTGAGGTTATGCCTAAGAGATATGAGTATACTCGTTCCAATATGGCCATCTTAAACGCCTATCTTCACCAGGCGATGGCTGAAGAATTATCGAATATTGGAGATGAACTACGCGATTTAGGGTACAAGAATCCACTTCTAATGGTTCATAATACTGGAGGAATGGCAGAGGTTTTCCGTACATCTGCAGTTAATACGTATAATGGAGGGCCAGTTGCTGGGATCATTGGTAGTAATCAAATAGGTAAGTTATATGACTATCCTAATATAGTTGTTACGGATATGGGCGGCACGAGTTTTGATATTGGGCTAGTTGTAGACGGAGAAACAAACAATTATCAATTTAAACCAGTTATTGATCGTTGGCTAGTTGATATGACCATGTTAGAAAGTAAATCGATTGGAACAGGTGGAGGCTCAATTGCATGGATTAATGATGTACTCGGAGGTCGACTAGAGGTTGGTCCTCGTAGTGCAGGTAGTTTTCCTGGGCCTGTAGCCTACGATCAAGGTGGAACGGAGCCAACGGTGACAGATGCAGACCTTGTATTAGGTTATCTAAATCCAGATTATTTTCATGGTGGAAACTTAACGCTAAATATTGAAAAAGCAAAACACGTGATTGAAGAAAAAATTGCAAAGCCATTAGGTGTAGATGTTTATGAAGCAGCTTATCTCATTAAAAAAGTTTGTGACGGGAACATGGCAAATATTATCCAAAAAGAAACATCTCTTCAAGGAAATGACCCTAAAGATTTCGTGCTGTTTGCTTTAGGAGGTGGCGGGCCTGTACATGGTGCAGGTTTTGGATTTGAGGCAGATATTCCAAAAACGGTTGTTTTACAGCAATCACCTGTATTCTGTGCCTTTTCATCATCTATGATGGACATCATGCACATTTATGAACAATCCCAACACATCATTCTTCTTGAGCCTGGCACAAAGAAATTTTTAACAGACTATGAATCTCTTAATTCAGTCGTCCGTAATCTACAGGAAAAAGCCATCCGAGATATAACGGGTGAAGGATTCGATCCTGAGGATATTCAATATCAATTAGAATTAGATATGAAATATGGTGGTCAGCTTAATATTAAGAGGGCCGTATCACCTAGCCTATTCTTAAATAGTCCTCATGATATTCAAAATCTATGGGATAGTTTTACTGAAGAATACTCTAATGCGTACAGCTCTATTGCTGTTTATCCTGAGGGCGGAGTCGAAATTGAGAATGTTGTTCTAAAAGCAATTGTTCCACAAGAGAAATTTAATTTTATTCAAAATGAAGTTTCAGGTGAAGATGCTAGCCATGCTGTTAAAGGAACTCGAAAAGCATACTGGCCGGAACTTGGTGGGTTTGTAGATACAAACATATATCAACTAGAGGAATTAAGAAGTGGTAATAAAATTGAGGGTCCAGCGTTAATCGAATCACCACATACAACTGTTGTTTTACCACCTAATGTTGTTTATACAGTTGACCAATATTTAAATGGATTAATCGAAAAGAAAACGGTTGAGGGGGTAACGGCATGATTGATTTCGGAATTAATGAACGAATCCATCCAGAACCAATAGATGAATTTGAACAAACTGCCCTTGAGAGTTTAATGTCTGGTGAATATGAGATTTATAGTGAAAAGTTAAACCAATTGGTGCTAGAAGCAAAAGAGGTCTTAACGAAAATCGGAGTTTCCTCGATGCTTCACTCAGGCGATATCGTCGTAGGTTTATATACGGCAAAAGGTGACCTGGTAGCGGCCTACTGCGGCGTTTATCTGCACGCTGTTACTACTCAAATTGGAATTAAATATATTCTTAAGTATTATAAGGACGATCCTACAATTGGTATAAATGAAGGGGATATATTCTATGCGAATGAGGCCCTTTATGGAGGGGTTCATAATCCAGACCAAGTGGCGGTCATGCCAATTTTCCATGAAGGTGAGCTTATTGCATGGGCTGCAGCAGCGGTACATCAGCCTGAAACAGGTGCGATTGAACCAGGTGGTATGCCACTAACAGCGAAGTCTCGTGCAGACGAAGGGATGAAATTGCCACCAATCAAAATTGGTGAAAACTATCAAATTCGAAATGACATGTTAAATATGATGGCAAACATGGTTTCAAGAGCGCCACGAATGCAGATCATTGATACCAAAGCACGTGTTGCTGCATGTGACCGTTTGCGTATTCGTGTCCAACAACTCATAGAGAAAAAAGGAGTAAATCTGGTTGTTGGTGTAATGAGAAAAATGTTAATTGTAGCCGAGGAAGGAGCCCGTAAACGTATTTCAAGTTGGCAAGATGGTGTATATCGTTCAGTTTCTTTCATGGATACAATGGGAACAGCCGATTCATTGATGCGTTGTCAACTAACACTAACAAAAGAGGGCGACTCACTTACATTTGACTTTACAGGTTCTTCACCTGAGAATGATGGTTCATTTAATAGTTTTATGCACATCGTACGTGCCCATATCGCAATCTATCTATTTGGAGTACCTTTTGCAGACTTACCAACATCATCAGGTATCTTCTCATCAATTAAGGTAATTGTTCCACAAGGTACGTTTTTAAACGCAAATGTCGATGCATCGGTAGCCAATTCACCGATTACAAATAGCTGTGTGTTATCAACAGTGTCTAATGCATTTGCGAAAATGCTATACGCTAGTGGTGTAAAAGAACTTTCAACAAGTGGTTACGGGGCCGGTGGTTGTGCTGTCGTTATCGCTGGCCAAAACCAATGGGGTGTCCCATTTGCGGATATGCTTGCGAACGTATTGAACAGTGAGGGTAGTGGAGCCAGAACTCATCGTGATGGAGATAACTCCTTTGGATTCCCTTGGGGCTGGTGGGGGAAAGCTCCAGATGTAGAAGATATGGAAAATGAGCAACCACATGTCCATTTATATTTTAAGCATTGGAAGGATTCTGGAGGATTTGGAAAGTATCGAGGTGGGGCAGGAACTAACGTAGCATGGGCTGTAAAAGGCGTTCCATTCTTAGTGTACCAATCGATTATTAAGCATCACAAAGTTCCAATCACACAAGGGTTATTTGGTGGATATCCTCCTCCGTCACATCCAGGTATTAAGATTGTAAATGCAAACTATTTTGAGAAGATGAAAAATGGGGATGCAGATATTCCTGTTAACACGACAGACCTTGTGAAAAATCGCTCTATTGATGGGGATTATGTGGTTGAGCGTGCACCACGTCCCGCCGCACCTGTCATGGATGGTGATATTTATGTAGCTAATTCAACTGGTGGTGGTGGCTATGGTGATGTACTTGATCGTGATCCGGAAAATGTTATCAAGGACTTAAAGGATGAACTCATTTCAGATTGGGTAGCCCAAAATATCTACAAAGTTTCCTATGATCCCGAAACGCTAACTTTAGATAAGGAGAAGACTGAAAAGCTAAGAGAAGCGGAAAGGAAGGATCGTTTAGGTAGAGGAAAAAGATACGATGAATTTATGGTTGAGTGGTCCACAAAGCAACCACCTGAAGAAGCACTTATTTACTATGGTAGCTGGCCGAATGCAGAGCCTTTACGACAAATTGTCCGTATGTAACTTTTCATATTAAGGAGTTGTTCCATGGATAAAAAAGAATTAGTTCAAAAATTTTTTAAAGGTCGGGCTGTCCCTCGACCTCCTTTTCTCCCATTGGTAGGTACGTATATCACAAAAGTGGATCAAGTTTCAATTCCTTCAATCTTACAAGATGCGAATACTTTTTATTCGGCATTAGTAAATACTCAAAAACTTCTAAGCTATGATGCAATTATTTTACCGTTAGACCCTTCTTTAGAGGTAGAGGCGCTTGGTGGAGTGCTCGAATGGAAAGAACAAGAAATGCCAAGTGTAATAGAAGTACCTATCTCGCAGGAAATATTATCATCCGACTTTTTGGAAAGCGGAAGAATACCAGTTGTAAAAGAAGTGGTGGAACGATTGGTTAAAGTTCAAGGGAAAGAATTACCTATAATTGCAACGATAACTGGTCCAGTCACTATTCTTAAAACCCTATATGGAGAAAATATCAATCAAGATATAGGATTAATGAAAAAACGAGCTTCAGAAATAACACAAGCTATGATTGGGCTATGTAAAGCTTTTGGCGACGCAAAGGTTGACGGAATCCTTATTAATGAAGACCTATTGGATTCTGCTTTATGGGAGGAATGTAAGGATGTATATAAACCTCTCTTTAACGTCATTAAATTTTACAACATCTTTGGCATTTTGCGGTTATCATCTGATATCAATTCAATTGAATCAACAAACCATTTGCCAGATGTTATTGTGGGGTCGCAGGAATTCATTACTAATTCAACTTCTATTAAAATCAAAGGCATTGCATTTGCGCCATCCATATGGGAAAACACATTGGATCTATCTCAGTTAACCTCACTATGGAAAGAAAACAAAAAAAGAAGAATGTTCCTATCATCTAGCCAACCACTTGATATAGAAATAAACCTAAGTGAACTACAAGAAAAAACCTCAATCATCTGCAACGAAGAATCCTGGCAATAGGGTCAGAGGGACAGGTCCCTCGCCCACCATATTTTTCCTGGGACAAGGGGCCGGTCCCTGCGACCCACGCCATTAGTCCCGAAAACACCAGTCACTAATCCTGATAGTTGGATAGTTGCTGGTGTTTTTTGCGTGTGCTTTTCTGGGAGGCGGAACGCTTTTTTGTCAATGTGTTTTATTCTTTGTATAATGTAATAGATTGTGGAGGTTTTAGAATGAAAGATGTAAAAAGTAATAAACAATTAGAAAAAGCATTAGGACAAGCCCTAGAAAGAATAAGACAGGATACTTTGAAGCAAGAAGAAAAACATGATCAGAAATATTGGAGTGAAATAAAGGTTCCTTTTCGTTTAGATGAGGCATTGAGTTCATACGCGAAATACGAGTTAGATGACATTAGAAGGTATTTAGAAATAAAGAATGCTAGCAGTTTAAAGAAGGCGGACCTCATCGCATTATTCCAACAAGAAATACCAGGGCTTTTGAAAAATGTATGCAGTCAATGGGATGTTGAACGTTTTTCCCTACTCGTTAAAATAGCTCGTAATGGTGGCTATCTACATGCACCTGAATTGGAAAATGACCAGATTATGTACTTTCGGAAAACAGGTATGCTTTTTACTGGAAGTTTAAATGGAAAAAGGGTAGTAGCCATTCCAGATGAGCTAATTGATGAAATATTAATCTTAGAAAGAGACCTACATTTTAGAGGGCTCATAAAGCGAAATACAGAGTGGATCAAGATTACCCACGGTCTTTTGTATTATTATGGTACTTTAACTGTTGCAGAATTGAGCCAAATGATAGAAAACTATATAAAAGAACCATTGAGACTTCATGATTATATTCAAGTTCTTCATGACTCTAATTCTTATAAAAAAGGAATAGTTAGTGATGATGTGGGATATTCGAACCGGAGAGTGTTTGATCCAAAAAGGGTGAAATACGAACATCAAGCTAGAAAAGATGTACCTTTTTATCCATTTACAAAAGAACAGCTACTTAAAGCTGGTGAACCCGGTTATGTTGATCGAAATCTGAGTTATATACAATTAGTTAACTTTATTAATCAAAACTTTGAGACTCAAAAACTAGATGCAGACAGCATTGTTGAAGAATGTGTATACGCAACTAGGATAGGTCAGAGTCTTAATGATATTTTACAATATATGAGTGGTGTTCTTGTATTTGATAGTGAAGAATCACTTCAAGCTCTTGTAGATAAAGTCGTTAATTTGATGAACAACACAAAAGAATGGTTTTTAAAAGGACATACATCAATTGAGCTGAGAAATTTAAAGGAGAATCCTGTAAATAATACTACTGTTAAAGTAGGAAGAAATGCATCATGTCCTTGCGGAAGCGGAAAAAAATTCAAAAAATGCTGTGGTAGATAAGGAACAGTAATTTATTTTCTACTATATTTTTCCTGGGACATTGGACCTGTCCCTGTGTCCCAAAAACACCAGTCACTTACCCTTAGATAAGGGGGAGGGGCTGGTGTTTTTAGATTGTAATGGATGACTTGTGTCTTGGTTGATGCTTGTAGAGCAATGTGTTTGAAAAATGGAACAAATTACTATAATGTGAAGGTGTTAATGTTTTTAATTCTTGGGAGGTAAAAGGAATGAACATCGTAACACTCGTAGGAAGTTTAAGAAAAAACTCGTTTAATATGCAAGTAGCTAAAACCATGCAAGAACGATATAAGGACAAACTGAACATGCAAATCGCAGACATCGGTGCTTTACCTCATTTTAATCAGGACGATGAATTAGATCCACCACAGGTTGTAAAGGATTTTAAAGCATCCATTGCCAATGCTGACGGTGTCATTATTATTACACCTGAGTACAACTGGTCGGTTCCTGGTGTCTTAAAAAATGCATTGGACTGGACATCACGCGTGGAGCAAGTATTCATTGGCAAACCTGTTATGACACTTGGAGCTACTCCGGGCATGATGGGAACAATTCGTGCCCAATTACATTTACGTGATATTTTAGTAGCCCCAGGTATCCAGGCAAATATTCTACCTCCAGGTGCTAACGAGATTCTAATAAACACTGTACATCAAAAAGTTGATGAACAAACAGGACAATTCGTTGACGAATCAACACTAAGCTTCTTAGATAGTAAAATCGAAACATTTATCGATTTCGCAAAAACAAACTAAAACATATGAAGTGCTGGCCTCATTATGGAAGCTGGCACTTTATTTTTAGGGACAGACAAGTCCCTCGTCCCAGTATATTTTACCGAAACAACGATGATTCTGTTCCACAACATAGAAAGGAGACTACAGAAATGAGATTAAGTGTTCTTGACCAAGCGCCAATTACGAAAGGAAATTCTCCTGCAGATGCATTGAAAAAAGCCGAGGAGCTTGCAATATTGGCGGATGCATTAGGATATCATCGGATGTGGATGGCCGAGCATCACGGAACCGGCTCATATGCGAGTTCTGCTCCTGAGATTTCTGTTGCACATTTGGCGGCGAAAACAAAGCAGATTCGAATTGGAACGGGTGGAGTCATGATGATGCATTACTCACCGCTAAAACTTGCCGAAGTGTTCAAAACACTCAGTTCATATTCTCCAGGAAGAATTGATTTTGGTGTTGGACGTGCACCAGGTGGGGACCAATACGCAATCTATGCATTGTCTGAAGGTCGCCAACCACTGGTAAATAATATGTATGAAAAATTTAAACTTGCATTACGATTGATTAAAGACGAAGTTCCTGAACATCCACTCTATAAAAATACAATTGCAACCCCTTCTCAAGTTGTACTGCCTGAAGCATGGTTATTAGGTTCAACTGGAAACAGTGCTGTCATGGCAGGAAGAATGGGTGTTGGTTATTCCTTTGCACAGTTTTTCAGTGGGGAAATGACTAAAGATATTCTAAGATTATATAAAGATGAATTTAAACCAACCGTTTTTATGGAAAAGCCTGAGATTACAGTTTCATACATGGTGACTGTTGCTGAGACCGAAGAGGAAGCTGAGTTTGAAGCATTGCCACATGACATAGCGCGTCTATGGTTGATGAGAGGTAAGCTTGGACAGGTCTTAACTCCAGAGGAAGCACAAAACTATCCGTTAACCGAAACGGAACGGATGACGATACAAGAAAATCGGAAAAAACTTCACGTAGTTGGATCTGCTAAAGCAATTGCTGAAAAGCTTCGTCAAGAGCAGCAGGAATATGGCTTTGACGAAGCAATGATTTGTAGCATCCCACATTCACAAGAAAAACGGTTGAATGTATATAAATTATTGGTTAAGGAGTTATTATAAAAGGGTACCTAGCCCCAAATAGAAACAATTGGGGTAGGTACCTTTCTGTTAATGAAGATTAATTTTTAGTCTTATTTTTAACATTAAAGAACCTTGTAGAGGTGGTCATTAGTTTTAACGTTTGCTGAGCCATGTATGTTGGGGAGGTTAAAAAGTCTTCTTCTATCCATCGAATGATTAACCCGGCAATCCCATGTGCACGATAAATATATAGCCACTTTGTATCTACTGTAACTCCATCCTCAATCACGTAGTCATATTCTTCAATAAACATTTCTTCTAAAGCTATTGCCATTTGATAACGAAAATCAACACGAATATGATTGCTTAATAATAGTTTATAAAGCTCACTATTTTCTTGAAAATATGAAAACAAAGTTATATCGTCTATATTTAATTCATTCATATCTACCCTATTAATTGATTTATAGGGGGTTCGTATTTGTTCAATCATTTCATCTAAAATGTCCTGAATGACCTCACCTAATAAGTGTTCTTTTGTCTCAAAATTGGAGTAAAATGTGCCACGATTATAATTTGCTTCTTTTACTAATTCAGAAACAGTAATTTGCTCAAAGGGCTTTTTAAAAAGTAACTGTAAAAAGGTATCCTTTATCGCGGCTTTTGAACGTTGAACTCTCTTATCTTGCTCAAACACAATGGCTCACCTCCATAATAAAGTATGTACGAAATTTGTCTATTCTGCAATAAATGTGGATAAATTACTATACAAAATTTGCGATTTGTATAGTAATGAACATTCCGGTTTTTTTGTTGATTGAAGACAAAGAACTTAAGGATTAAAGTTATTATTGTAAAATATTTATTATAGTATATGGGGGACTGAAATCATGAAGGGTTGGGAATTTACAACAACAAATGAACCATTAGTATTAGTCGATAAGGCAGATCCAGTTGCAACTCCTGGTACTGTTATAATAGACGTGAAAGCTTCCGGATTATGTCATTCTGACGTCGCGACATTACGTGATCCAGGCTGGTTAAATATCTTAGCGAAAGTACCTATTATTTTAGGTCATGAAATAGCAGGTGTCATAACAGAAATTGGTGAAGGTGTTACTGATTATAAAATTGGTGACCGTGTAGGTGTTTGTCCAGTAGGTAAGGATGGATTAGGTCCTGGTAATGGTCGTGATGGCGGTTATGCGAATAAAGTTCTTGTGCCTGCTTGTGACTTAGTTCCAATACCTGAAGGCGTTTCATTTGCACAGGCTGCTGCTGGTACGGATGCAGGTATGACATCATACCATGCAATGTTCCAAAAGGGTGGAGCAAAAGCCGGTATGAAGGTTGGAGTAATTGGTATTGGTGGATTAGGCCAAATGGCTGCACGTGCTGCTGTGGTTGCAGGTTGTGAAGTGTATGCAGCAGATGTAAATCCAGCTGCTCGAGAACTTGCAAAAGAAATTGGATGTAATGTTGTTGTAGAAAATGTATCAGAGTTAGCTGAATTTTCTCCTGAGCTAATCGTTGATTATGCTGGCTTTGGTACTACAACCTCAGACGCAATTGACACTGTAGCTGTCGGTGGTACAGTTGTTCTTGTTGGAATGGGTAAATTACAAACAACGATTAACACTAGCAACTTAATTTTAAAATCAGTTCAATTAAAAGGAAGCGTTGGAGGTACGGTTGAGGATATTGCAGCTATTTATGAATTAATGGCTCAAGGTCATTTAAAACCAACGATTTCAGAAATCACATTTGATGAAATCGCTGATGGTCTAGCACGCTTAGAACGACACGAAGTTAAAGGGAGACTCGTTGCGAATTTAGAATAGTAGTGAGAAGGTACCATTTGTTTGCCTATTTAAATAAAGAGAGTGGGGTTAATAATTACCCCACTCTCTTTATTTATTTAGTGAGTTTAGAAGAATAAGACTGTTTTACATTAATGGCGGCTTATTACCTTTTTACCTCTAAAAAAGACTTTTTTAATTTGTTCTACATCTGTTATTTCCAAACCTGGTATGCCTTCGGCGACTAGGAAATTGGCTTCAAGTCCTGGTTTTAACTTACCAAATTGTTTTTCTTTCCCTAGAATCCTAGCTGGATTTGCGGTTAATAATGCAAGAATGTCGTTCTCATTGTAGCTATCCTTTAACAGTTTCATAGCTGGCCCAGCGATAAGCATCAAAGAGTCGGGCCCTTTTAAAGAGCGATCCTGAAATGGCAGCCATGGAACCCCAGGATAAGGTGGCAAGTATGAATCTGTAGAAATAGAAACATGAATCTGTTTCTGTACCAACTTCTTAATTTCCTCAGGAGAGTTGGGTGGTAGATGTGTTCCGCCCATTGGAGTAGCGACAATTTGTATTCCTTTGTCAGCCACTTGATTGATCTGCTCATCCGTAATCCCGTGGGCATGGTGCAAGACATCAAACCCAGCTTTAAGGGTCAGCTCAATTCCTTCTTTACCCGCAACATGGCAACCAATTTTCTTACCCATTTCATGAAAAATAGAGACAAGTTCCTGCAGTTGCCGGCGGGTATAAATGATTTCGCCGGCTCTTGGTACCACATCCTCCATAAAATTAGCTGGGGTGGCATTGATAAATATATTTTCACCAGGATAATCACTGTTTTCAGCGATTTTTTTTACCAGAGTAGATGAAGTTAAGTCATCCAGAGTAACAGCCGTTGATCCGGTAATCGATGTGAAATGGGCAAGTTCTTCAAAGCCAATGGAGATGCTTGTCGTTGCAAACGAGATATCCATTGGAAAGTTACCCACAGCTTCACGATAATTTCTTATAGAAAAATCACATAGTGGATGACCACATATTTGCTCACCTAATGCCGTAATTCCAGAGGATAAAGCCTTAAAAAGAATTCCTTTTCCGGCAATAAAATGGGTCTCAGGAGTTACCGGATAAAGCGAAGTAGGCGCAAACTCAAGTAAATGGGTATGACAGTCAACAAGTGATGGTGTAATTACATGCTTTGAATAATCAACCACCTCAACATCAGGGTATTGAGTTTGTAAATCATTCCACGTACCCACCACTTTAATTAATCCGTTTTCGACCAACATTCCACCATTCTCAATCGTCCCCGCTTCCGAAACCGTGATGAGTTTTTTTCCGCGAATAATATATTTCATCTACCATCACACCAAAAATGGAGTTAGCCAGTAGCCGAGTACACAGGCTGTGGCAATGCGGATAATCAGTCCAATTACGGCAGCTCCAAGTACTTCTCTTTCTGTAAGGTCTGAGCTTTCAGCCCAAGTGACAGGCACTTGGCCGAAGATGACAGATAACGGCAATCCTGAATTGGCAAGAACAAATGAACCAACAATTAATCGAGGATCAATGGTTGTAGCAAGGTCCGCAAGTTGTGCAACTGCCAATGTTGGTGCAGCTAGTACCGAAACGATTCCAGTAGCAGGTTCGATACTTAGAAACATTAGACTTGAAGAAAGACCTGATTCAATGAAGCTCCAGACACCCGCAAATTTTAATGCGCCGATGAAAAAGAATACAGCAGCTACCGCAGGGATGATAATAAGAAAGAGAAGTTCTGCTCCTTCTTTAGCTGATGCGAAAATCGTGTTTAAAAACCGTGTGTTGGGTGTAAAACGAGGTAATTCGGTAAGTTCTACTTTTTTTGTGTCTCGGTAAATCGTTCTTGATAGTAAGAGTGGAACAATCACAATTGGAACGAAAATAGATAATATTACTAGGGGAAAGGCATTAATTCCAAAAACGGAAAGAGCAATCAGTCCAAGTACAAAGGTAGCAAAGGATTGGGGGGACTGAATCATTGTCGCAACGGCAATTTTTTGTTCAGCCTTTGTCGCATTTGCCTTTACTAAAATCGGTCCGGAAATTTTTCCAGCTGCATTTATATCTCCAAGAATATTGTACACACTTGGGATGATGACTGAAGGATTGATTTTAAACCACTTCATAATGGGGACAAAAATTCGAATCAACCCGTCTGTAAAACCTAATCGTTCTAGTATCCTACCAACGATAACACTTACAATAATAGCAATCCCAATTTCACTTGTGAGGAAAATATCTACAACAACTGGTTTTACTTCTTGAATGATGGTATCGAAAAGCGTTGACATAGAATTAGGAGAAAGTAATAAAAGAAGCAGTAAACCAAAAACTAAAATAACCCCGATGATTTCCCACATATGCCAATTTACTCTTGCTGCTTTTGGCATGGATTGTGGTGTTTTGTTCTTCTCCATACTGAATCCTCCAGACATATATTTATCATTATTCAATTTATGTTTAAAATGTGGAGAGGTGCCTGTTTGATAGGGGCTTTTACATGTATAATATCGTTTAAATCCTTCATAATAAGGGAAAAAAGGAAAAGTGTGAGAATATGAACAATAACGAAATCGTGATTGAGGAGCTAAATACTTTATTAAGAGGATGTTATATGGGAATTCGTGCCTTTGAACATCACATCCAAAATCTTGACGATCCGTCGTTAAAGCAGAAGTTCCAAGCGATGCAACAAGAGACCAAGCAAAATGCTCAAAAAATCGCTGAAAGGATTCAAAATTTAAATGGAGTGCCCGCGGATAACGAGGGTTTATCCGGAAGAATCCACAGTTCCATGCACAAAATGATGCTTTCCAACGATCCAGAGGGGATTATGGAAGATGCGATAAAAGGGCTAGATAAATATGGTGTTGAGTATTCAGAGGAACTTGTTAAGGGAGATCTTGATTCAGAAAGCAGGAAAATAGCTGAAGAGGTAATTGATTCAAGTCGCAGACATGCAGAAGAAATTAAAAACTTACTTTATAGATGAATCATAAATTAAAGTATGACACACTCATTAAAACTTATGAGTGTGTTTTTTATCGGGAAAAAGACAGCCTTGTAGGAGACTGTCTTGGGTTAAAAAGGTTTTACTGTTTCAATTGGTTCAATTCTTCGATACTCTCCTGAACAAGTGTAACGGCTTGACTCATGGCTGCTCCTCCACCAAACGCCGCAGTTACACCGATAGCTTCGAGTATTTCCTCTTCAGAACAACCTTGATCTAAACAGCCTTTTGTATGGTAGATGATACAATATTCATCTTGTGAATACAGACTTATTCCTAAAGCAATAAGTTGTTTTTGTTTTTGAGATAAAACGCCCTCTTTAAAGCATTCTTCTGTAAAAGCATTATATAACTCAGCAAGCTTTGGCATTTTTTTAGTGAAGGTACCTAAACCAGTCTTATAATCAAGGAGGGCAGCCTCCGTTGAATTTCTAGCCTCAATATCCATACTATTGATTCCTCTTTTCTAAAGCTTATTTGTATCCCTTTGCATTGGGATCCATGCTATTAGCACCATAATCTGGAACATGGCTTGCGTGTTTTTCATGGTATCTTGATCCTGAACCAACATCATTATTTCTTTGTTGTTTCGCGTTGTTATTTCCTTTTTGCTTTGCCATCATTTTCACCTCTGCATTTTTTGGGGACGATGGACCTGTGCCTTTGTCCCTGACAAGAATACCTTGTCCAACGGTATTTTTACCTTGATTTATGTGAAGTATTCCAGTTTTGCGTTTGGGAAAAATTTTTCCATATACGAATAGAGGTGTTTCTTGATATCCTCTTCTTCATCTTTCTGATAGATGTATTTCCCGATTCCGTATTTACCCCACTTATACCTTCTTTTTTCTTCGTCTAGTTCCAATTTAGTCATTGGGTAATTTTTTTCGATAACCCTTTTCGCTGGCTTGGTAAATCTGTGTTGAATGAATTCAAAGGTTAAGTCCTTTTTGGCTTCTGGGGGCAATTCTGCTTCTAATCGCTCGAACATCTTATAGTATCCATCTTCCCAACCCTCATGGAGGTAGATGGGAGCTATGATAAACCCAAGAGGATAACCAGCCCTCGCAACTTTACCTGCAGCATCGATTCTTTTTTCTAACGGGGAAGTTCCAGGTTCAAAGTTCTTTACAATATAATCAGCATTCATACTAAAGCGGAACCTGGTTTTGCCGTTGTGCTTGGCATCTAATAAATGATCGACGTGATGAAATTTTGTCACAAACCGTAATTTGCCAAACTCTGATTCACCAAAATGTTCAATCGCTCTTTTAAGAGTATGTGTTAAATGATCAATCCCTACAATGTCCGATGTACAGGATGCTTCAAACCTTGTTATTTCAGGTGCGCGCTCCTCCATATATTGATCAGCAGCTTCTAGAATTTCGTCGACATTTACATATGTACGAATATATGGCTTTGTTCCCATCGTTGTTTGTAGGTAACAATAATGACAATGCCCCATACAGCCAGTTGCGAAGGGAATTGCATATTCTGCAGAAGGCTTTGAGGTGTCAAATTTAAGCGTCTTTCTAATCCCCACTACAAGTGTTGATTTAGCGACTCGGTATTTTTGGAAGTCGTTGTCACCTGGTAAGTTTCTTACCTGATTGTGTGATGTGGTATATCGAATCTCAACATCCATCTTTTCAAATTTTTCGAGAAGCTGTTTTCCTAACGGATAATCTAATGCTTTCGGTTCAAAATAAATGAGCTTTGGATTAAATGGCTTCATTCGAATGTCCCTTCTGAAACATCCCCATAGTAATACTGATAGGCTTGGTTTGCTTCTTCTTCTGTGGAATAAACAGCAACCTCATTTGATAATGGATAATACGTTTCATACAGAAACAGGGCTAACTCATTTGGTCTCTCAGGGTGATTCACAACAGCTGCCGCTTGGATATTAGCTACATCTTGAGTATGGGGATTTCGATAAAATACATAAACAACATCTCCAGCCTGATACATTTGTTCCATGACATCACCTTTACAGTGGGACAGAGGTCCTTCGTCCCAAAAATTTGTTTTAGTGGGACAACGAACTTGTGCCTGTGTCCCAATAAAAAGAATTAAATCCTTTTTACTCATTTTTGCTATTCATTCCCTAAATTATGTCTGTTGGATTATGGAAAAAGAAGAGGTTTCATGCAACCATGTATGTTCCTTTACCATTTTGAAAATACTACCATTAGTAACTATGATTAGTAGAGGTGAATAAGTGTGATTGCATTAAATTCAGTAATCGATGGGAAAACAGCAAACTTTGGCGCAGTCCGAGATATATTTGATTCCCATGGATGCAGTTTTTGTAGCAACTTTGAATATGATCAAGGAAAGTTCGATGCTATATTATCACGTGAAAATGGAGAAACCATTTATTTACGAGTTCCTTTTTTCGTTGTGGAAGGGATGCTGGATCATTCGAGTGCACAAATACAATTCGGTACACCATATGTCATAAAGCATATTGTGAATTTTGGTCTTGACCATGACGAAAACTCATTTGTCACTGCAACGACTGGACTTGACCAATTCCAAGAGCCACTGGATAAGGATGGGCGTATATCTGATAAAAGCAGATGGGAACAAGCTGGTGTTGAAGTAGTAGAACGCATATACAATTCCATGAGAGACTTAGTATCCTAATGGGGCGGAGGGACAGGTTACCTGTCCCGTTTTTTATTTTGGGACAATGAACCTGTCCATGTAACCCACTATTTCAAATTAAAGGAAGAGCCGTCGATTATTTCTACATCATCCCTCGTTTTGATTTCTTCCATCAGTTGAAAGAGTGCAGCGTCTTTTTTCTTTGCTTCGATCATGCAGTCGATTTGTGGAACACTGCCTTTAATTTCTTTTAAAAATGTAAAGAACATCTCTATATCAACAAAGTCTGAATGATGACGAAATGCTTCATTGCTTTTTGGACTTGATATATGCATTTTGATCGGAAGTGGTGAATGCTTCCACGTTTGGACAACCCTCTCCCAATGCATTTCCCAATTAGGATTTTCATGATGGGCAAGATGGTGATGATAATCAAATACAAGTGGAATATTTAGTTTTTCACATAAGTATAGGGTATCTTCTAGAGTGAACGATGTATCATCATTTTCAAGCATAATCATCTTTTGAATTTTTGTCGGGACATCCATCCAATTGGTAACAAAACGTTCAAGTGAAACATCAGTCTCTTTATAATTTCCACCGACATGCATGACACAGCGATGAGTGGGATCTAGCCCCATTGCTCTTAAAAGAAGGTAGTGAAGCTTTAGGGTGCGCACAGAGTTTTTAAGAATGTCTACTTGAGGAGAATTGATCAAAACAAAGTGATCTGGATGAAAATCCACCCGGATATCATGTTCCTTAACAAAATTCCCAATTTCACGAAGGCTTGCCTTTAATGGTTTCATATAATTCCAATCAAGAAGCTCTTCATGATTGGCTAAAGGAATGAGTCGAGAAGTAAGCCGGTAAAAATGAATGTCAGATGCCGCATTATGTTTTAGAAGTCTAAGTGTATTATGTAAATTAGAAAGGGCGATCCGCTCCAATTTCCGAATCGCTGCCTTTCGGTCCTCTATTTTTTGAAATTGGGCAAATGTCATTGTTTTTGAAGTGGATGCATTTTTAAGTTCTGTACTCATTGCCACGTAACCGAGACGTACCTTTGTCACCACTATTCACCTCACATTTTATTAACGATTACTAGTGAGATAAGGAACCTGTGTCCCTACCACTCCACTGTTGAGCTAGATGTTCGCTTAACTCCTCTGATTTTCGATATTTCTTCAACGAGTTTGTGCATGGCAAGGTTTTTTTGCTTGGCTTCAATCATGATATCGAAGTCTTCATCAAGCTCCTTAGCCATTTTTAAAAAAGGCATAATAAAATCTAGTGACACAAAATCAGCATGTGAACGGTAGGCATTATCTGATTTGGGTGATGAAATATGCACCTTTGGTACAGTAGCCCTGTCATTCCAAGTATGGAAAATGCGTTCCAAATAAAGAGGAAGGTCGACGTCTCCCATATTTGCCATATAGTGATGGTAATCGAGAACCATTGGAATGTTTTCTTTTTCACAAGTAATCAGTGTTTCTTCTACATCATAGGTTTTATCATCATTTTCAAGTGTCATTTGTTTTTTTATTTCATTTGGTAGTTGTTTAAGGTTTTGATGAAAACGTGATAATGATGTTTCCTTATCCCCATACGCACCACCTATATGTATATTAAGGACTCCTTTGTCAAGCGCATTTAACGCTTTAAGCATCTTGAAATGAAACTCCATATCGCTTACAGCGTTCGTCGTGACTTCTTCTCTTGGACTTGTAAAAAGGGTGAACTGATTCGGGTGAAAGCTTACCCTCATATTAAATTGTTTGATAAGTCGCCCAAGTTCGTCCCATTCATTCTTAAAGGGAGTAATGAAATCCCACATGACCTCAGGGTGGGTGGCCAATGGGACAAGTGAGCTTGAAAGCCGGTAAACCTCAATTTCATGTGCGATATTATAATGCAGAATTCTCTTTGTATGAAGTAAATTCTGTGCGGTCACAAATTTTAGCTTTTCCATACGTTCATCTTTAGGAAGTGCTGCATACCGTGTGAAAGTTAATGATTTTGAAGGACTCGAATCCCATAAACCTAATGCATTTGCCACATAACCAAAACGAATTCTCATTTTTACCCTCTTTTGGAACGGGGCTGCCCAGTCCCTTTTTTTATTTGCGGTGGGACAAGGAACCTGTCCTTATGTCCCAGAATTTTGTTATATTTAATGTAAGGAGAATATGATGTTATTATGCGGAAGTTTCTATTTTTTATGGGGAGATGATGGGGATCGAGAGGAATTTTAGGATTTTTGTAGTGCTGGCTTTGTTGGGGAGTTTGGTGTTAAATTTTACGTTAGTATCGAAAGTGAACCAGCTGGAAGGGCAGGTAAGCAATATTTCTAACTTTCAACATGATATTACCTCTAGTATTGATGGTCAGGCAACACAAGTGTACAGTGCTTTAGAAGAATTTAAAAATGAACAGAGCTGGATTAGAAGGATTACGATGGAGATTGATAATAATGCAGTAACAAATGGCCAAGCGAATGCCATTTTTAATTGGCAGGTCAAGGAGTTACAAAATAATTCAGAGGTTGTGTTTCATTATGCCTTTGGTGAGAGTGAGGAATATAAAGCTCTTCCTGCAAAAGAAATGCAAAATGGTCTTTTCCAGGTACAAGTGCCTTTTAGATTTGATAAGGAGCCGCAATGGCATGTCGGCCTGATTACATCAGATTCCTATCACAGTGAAGAGGCATCAGAAAAAGAAGCCATTGATGGGAATGATAGGATTCAATTTTATGTTACGGTTTCTTATGATGATATGGTTAAAAGCAGTGAACTTCAGAATGAATTTTTAGGTGATTTGAGATCGAGTTTTTACGGAATTATCCAGACAGATGTTCATATTTTTAAATCAAAATTAGATATTACGTTAATTAATTATCAGATTGATGAAAAATCTGTATATGTAGAAAAAGCAACCCTCTTAAAATATAAGGGAGACACCTTAATCGGTGAAGAAGAATTGGAAATGGTCAAAGAAAACTCACCAGATGTTAGTGAGCGTTTTTTCAACATCCATCAAGTTGAAGAATATGAAAATATCAGACTAGTAATGAAAGTCGAGTATAGTAACGGAGATAGCTTCGAAAAAGAAATCTATTAACGGGACAGGAACCCATTTCTAGGTTTGGGTCTTTGTCCTTGTTGCTATCGGTTTAGGAAAATATACCCATCCTTTTTGTAGGGGGGTATAATCTTTTCCCCTTTTTTTATTTTGCTTTTTATTTAACATTAAAGAATGTAAGCGTTTTACAATTTGATGTTGAAAGGGGAGAGTATGGGTGAAGAAATCAAAGAATAAACACCAGGGACAGTTTCGGCGAGAAATAGACAAGCTAACAGTACCTACATTAATGCAGGGAGGATATGGGAAAAAAATCATTGCGTTATCGTTAACAGCTACTTTGGCGATGCCACTTGTCGTCATTGGGCCACAACCACAGACGTCAAAAGTACAAGCAGAAGTGATTCAGGAGGAATCAAAAAAAGAGGATTTAGTAAAAAGGGCTTACCAGATGGAACAGGATGCTAAAGCACTTGCGATTCCATTATTCTTGTTTGAAAATGGTGTCCCTAAGACCTTTACTTCCAAAGAGGGAACACTTGAAATCACCGATGAGCACTCGAAGGATGGACGACAGGCATTGAAATGGAGTTTTCAAAATGGGTCAAAACTCACGGTAAAAGAAAAAATTAACTTCAAACCGTATGTTGAAAATAATCAGGACCAATCGATCGATACCTTTGTTGTCTGGGTTTACAATGAAAAACCTGTAGACGATGTTGCTACCTTCCAATTTAGTAGAGGAAATAAGGTAGATAGCTGGTTTGAAATGAACCTTAATTTTACGGGTTGGCGTACTGCTTGGGTTTCCTTTGAACGTGATATGGAAGGGACGCCACATCCTCAAATGAATCGGATGACAATTGTTGCACCAGAATCTAAATCAGGCACCTTATACTTTGACTCGATGATGCTCTCCACACCTCTTGATCCACGTCATCACACACCAGACCGACAAGTACCGTTTGTAAATCCAGCTGTTATGGAAGCCGCAAATAGTCACTGGCTCGGGTTGTTGCACTATTCGAGATTAACACCACCAGAATCTCAATCAGAAGTTTCAGATTCTGCAATAGCAGGTATTCGTGCTATTGAAGAGAAGTTTACAGAATTAGTTTTTAAAAAGCAGATAGTAACAGAGTCATTGTTAACTGATATTCGAAACGAATTCGCCTCCTTCGGTATAAATCGGAGCGATGAAGGAAGTATCCGTGGGGGCTCCTTGTTCATGCCACATTTTGACCAAATTCCGGCACCGTTAAAAGAGGACTTTAAATACTTAAGTAATACAGTTGACCTTAGAAAATACACTGATTTTATGCAAGTAGTAGCAAATACCTACCTCTCTACAGAGGATGAAAATGAAAAAAATGAACTAAAGACAATGTATATCGATTTAGCAGATCATTTAGCAGATCAAGGCTGGATTGATGGTAGTTCACAGGGAACTATGCATCACCTTGGTTATAATATACGTGGTTTCTATACCTCTGCTTTTCTTATGCGTGATGTACTACGTGAAGCTGAGCGATTAGAACGTACTCAAAAAACGATATTTTGGTTAAGTGGTGCTGGTAAGATATACACTCCTCAGGAAGACGTAGTTGGGAATATAGATATTTTAAACACGACATTGAATGGAATGCTTGCTAGTATTCTAGTTCAAGAGGATACAGCGGAGAAGATACGGGATATGGAGAGTTTTTCAGCTTGGTTATCTCAAGGACTTCGACCAGCAAAGGGGTTAGATGCTGCATTTAAGAAGGATGGCTCTGCTTATCACCATGCGAACCATTATCCAGCATATGCTAATGATGCATTCAAAGGTGTTACACCTATCATGTATGTACTTTCAAATTCTCCTTTCAGAGTTGCGGAAGATGCACATGAAACACTAAAAAAGGCCTTGCTGTCGATGCGTTTGTATTCAAATAAAACGCAGTGGTTAATTAGTGTAGCGGGGCGCCACCCAACAGGAACTCAAGGTTTGGTTTTGCCTCCTTATAGATATATGGCATTAGCAGGAACACCGGATGGGAAAGAGGAAATTGATCGTGAGGTTGCTGCCGCATATTTGAGACTTACCGATAAGGAAGATGCGACGGTACGTGAGTTTAAGAAGTTAGGAGTTGCAGCTGAGGATGACCCAAATGGATTTTGGTCCATGAACTATGCAAATCTTGGTATACATCGCCGTGATAATTGGCTTGTAGGGGTAAAAGGATATAGTCGTTATTTATGGGGGAATGAAACCTATCAAAACGCTAATCTATATGGCCGATATATGTCCTATGGTCAAATGCAAATAATGGGTTCATATAATCATAAGGATAGCGGCTATGTCCAAGAAGGTTGGGATTGGAATCGTTGGCCAGGAACAACAACGATTCATTTGCCACTTGATAAATTACGTTCAGATGTACGAAACGTTGACAAATTTAGTGGGTTTGAGGAAATGTTGTTATCTGATGAAACTTATTCGGGCAGCCTCAGTTTACAAGGACAAAACGGTATGTTTGCGATGAAGCTTCATGAGCATCCAAAATATGATGGGACTCATCGTGCGCGAAAATCTTATTTCTTTTTTGACAATCGCATTGTTGCTCTTGGGTCTGACATTGAGAATGAGAATAGTGAGTATTCGACAGAAACCACGCTATTCCAAAATCATATGCAAGCGGATAATGAACCAGTTTGGATGTCTTCAACGGGGGAGATTACAGATTTCCCTTACAAGGAAAATCTTACTCTTTCAGATGACGCATGGATTATTGATAATAAAGAGAACGGATTCTATGTACCTGCAGGACAAACACTTGCAGTTAGTCGCTCTGAACAGCAGTCTAAGGATCAAAAAGATGGTTCAGATACATCAGGAACCTTTGCAACAGCATGGATTGATCATGGTCATGCCCCTAAAGATGGAAAATACCAATATGCTGTACTGGTTAAAACAAAAGCTGAGGAAATGAAAGCATTTACTGTGGCCATGGAAAATGCTGATCAAGCTCCTTATCATGTTCTACAACAAGACCGGAATGCACATATTGTCCATGACCAAGCAACTGGAATTACTGGATATGCGTTATTTGAGGTTAATAATGATGTTGAGCATGGAATTGTGAAAGCTGTTGATACTCCATCTATGGTCATGACAAAAATGGAAGGCGAGAAGCTCATCTTAAGTGCCGTTGATCCTGATTTACGTCTCTATGAAGGGATTGAAGAGGACCAATATGATGAAAATGGCGCTCAAAAAGAAGTAAGTATTTATTCACGGACATGGCGCCATTCCGAAAGTAAGATGAAGCAAATGAAGATAACGATTGAAGGGGAATGGGAGTTGGGAACAACCGATGACCGAATTCGTATCTTATCGGCTTCCAATGGACAAACCGTTATAGAATTTGATAGCAAAGACGCAGAGCCAATGGAAATACAACTACTCCCTAAGGGATAAAATTTATAGTAAAATAATGGGACAGAGGGACAGGTACCTCGTCCCATTTTTTATTTGTTGTGGGGTAATGGACCTGTCCCCGTGACCCACGAGGCCGGTTTCTAAGAGAGAAAGGAGCAGATAGTCATGCCGCTTGAGATTGTTCGGAATGACATTACGAGGATGAAGGTCGATGCGATAGTGAATGCTGCGAACATAGAGCTGAAGATGGGTGGAGGTGTGTGTAGAGCAATATTTCATGCTGCGGGTGCTGATGAACTCCAAGCTGCTTGTGGTGAAATGGGTGAATGCCCAATAGGACATGCAGTTATCACCGATGCTTTTAATTTGCAAGCAAAATATATCATTCATACTCCTGGGCCGATTTGGCAAGGGGGATCTAAGAACGAGGCAAAGCTCTTACAATCCTCCTATACACAATCATTGGAACTTGCTACTCAGCATAAATGCAAATCCGTCGCGTTTCCATTGATATCAACAGGTATCTATGGTTACCCAAAAGAAGAAGCCCTAAAAATAGCGGTATCGACGATTAGCTCATTTCTGATGGATCACGAGATGTTAGTATATCTCGTCGTGTTTGATAAGGCATCTTTTAGTGTTAGTAAAAAGTTGTTTGTTTCCATAAGTCAGTATATTGACGAACACTATGTAGATGAGATAGAAACTACATTTAACCGTACTAGAAATATTGAACTATATAATGCCGAACCAATTGAGGAAGCGGACGAACTCGAACTCTACGAAATCGAAGAAAGCCTTCAGGTCGATAGCAGTTTAGCTGATATCGTCAACCAATTGGATGAATCATTTTCCGAAAGACTTCTTCGTTTAATCGATGAAAGAGGGTTAACTGATGCCCAAACGTATAAACGAGCAAATATTGATCGTCGATTGTTCTCCAAAATACGCAAAGATGCGGGTTACACCCCTAAAAAGAAGACAACGATTGCCTTTGCGATTGCATTACAATTAGATGTTGATGAAACCATTCATTTATTGTCTGCTGCTGGTTACACATTGACCCATAGCAGCAAATTTGACGTGATCATTGAATACTTTATTAAACAAGCAAAATATAATATTCATGAAATCAATGAAGCTTTATTTATGTTCGACCAGCCGTTATTAGGTGCTTAAAAATGTCGCTTTTAAAGCGACCAATATTGTTCCTAATCTTGTTATTCTTACGATGTAATCAAATTTGAACGGAGGATAACAAGATGAAAACAGAATTAGTGTTTATTTTAGATAAGAGTGGATCAATGGCAGGACTTGAAGCGGATACAATTGGTGGTTACAATTCAATGCTAAAGAAACAAAAAAAGGCAGAAGGGGAAGCTTTTGTCACCACAGTCTTATTTAATCACCATTATGAATTATTGCATGACCGAATCAATGTGAAGGGAATTTCACCAATCACTGAAAAAGATTACGAGGTTAGTGGTACCACTGCATTATTAGATGCAATCGGTTATACAATCCAAAAAATTAACAATGTTCAAAAACACACGAGCAAAAATGAACGAGCTGAAAAAGTACTATTTGTAATTACAACAGACGGAATGGAAAATGCAAGCCGTGAATTTACAGCAGAAAAAATCAAAAAAATGGTTCAAGACCAAAAAGAGACATATGGATGGGAATTCATGTTTTTAGGTGCGAATATTGATGCGGTCTCGACTGCAGCACAGTTTGGGATTGATGAGGATTATGCGGTTGACTACCATGCTGACGAACATGGAACACAATTGAACTACCAAATGTTAAGTGAGGCCGTTACAAACCTGCGAAGCGGGAAGAAAATAGACCGAAGCTGGAAGGAAGAAATCGAACGTGATTATAGCCGACGTTCAAGATAGAAGGAGCGATTTAGGAGGAATTTATGGAAATAGTAAAGGCTACTGATAATGATGTAAAAGCTATTACGAAACTTGCATTGCTGTTATGGCCAGATAATGTAGAAAATGAACTATCTAGTGAGTTTTCTGAGTTAATTCTTGACCAAAAGGCGATCATTTTTTTAGCTAAGGCAGAGAATGTTGCAATTGGTTTTGCTCAATGTCAATTACGAATGGATTATGTTGAGGGAACTGAAAGCAGCCCTGTAGGATATCTTGAAGGTATTTTTGTAGAAGAAGAATACAGGAGGAAAGGTGTTGCTAAACAGCTTTTATCGGCTTGTGAAAAATGGGCAAAGAGCAAAAAGTGTAAAGAATTTGCAAGTGACGTTGAACTTGAGAATAATGTAAGCTTGAATTTCCATTTAAGAAATGGTTTTATAGAAGCAAATCGAATTATTTGTTTGACTAAAACACTTTAAAAATAAGCCTGTCCGCCGCTGATATAATTCGGGGACAGGCGAATTCTTCATTTACTATTCTTCTTCAAATGTAACTTCGGATTCAAATTCTTATAGATCCATCATTTACAAGGTCTTTGATTTTTCTATCTGCATACCTTACAAATAGATAGCCAAGGAAGAAGGTAAGAAAGCTTAATGTATAATCTAGAACCGTATGTTCAGCCTTCACAACACCGATCATTTTCAACACTATATCATAAGCAATATAGCAAACAATAATAATAAAATACCAGCCATTTCTTGCATTAACAATGCTTAAAAAAGCAAGTAAAATGGCAAAAACAAGACCAGTGACTGTTGTGATGGCAGAACTACCTCGATGTACTTGCTCCAACCAATCGATATGGTAGTTTCTCAAATCAATAACTGCGTGGAGCAAAAAGTGTAGAGGGATAAATATACCATAAAACGCTAAAAGCAACGTTCCATAGTGAATCAATTTCTTTTTTTAATGTACCCACCAAAGTTTAGAAATAGGGTAATAAATAGCTAAACCAGCTACAGTATACCAAGGGCTCCACCAATTCGTTTCAAATATACCCCATTTTGTAAAAATGAGTTCAAAAAGGGTGAAAAATATAGCCAACGGAATGCTCCAGTACCACCTGCACCTCAAAACGACAAATAAGACTGCAAACGCAGGGAGCACTAGACCATTAACCATTGCACCTAAATGTGAATCTAATTCATTGTCTAACACACCTAGTTTATAAACATAAGCTTTCGCCCAAAGATATACGAAGTAATCGAATAAAAGGGTAATGCCAGCGACAGTAAAATAAAGGATAAAAAGACGACCCGACCTAACTTTCCAATATACAATTCCTAATATTGCTAATCCGAAAAGAAATAATACTAGATAAGCCCATGCTCCAAGACTCAATCAAGATAACCTCCGACTTGTTTATAGGTATTTTTACCTATTTTTGTAATTCTAATACGTCACTTTAAGCAAATAACGTCATTTAACTATTTATTTTATGCTAATATAGAAAATGGATACATAATACTTAAAAGTAAGAATATGGTTCTTTTTTAGAGGGGGAAATGATGAAATTCTGGATAATAGGTTTTGTTGTTTTAATAGCTGTTTCGGTAGGTTTAATGTTCAGTGTTTTTAATATGTTCGACAGTAGAGATGATCAAAAAGCGGCCTCGTCATCAAAGCAGGAATCCAGTGGTGTGAATGAGTTTAAGGAACAGACGAAGAAAATTGGCGGCATTACATATGATTTGAAATTAAGCGGAACACCGGATGAGCATGAAGTAATTGAAATAATGCATCATATGACCCATCAAAAGGTAAAAGCCGATGATAAATGGGGTGCAACACCGATGATTCCCGATACCATCAATAAGATATATGATATCATTTCCAAAAGTGATTTTACTAGAAAAGAAGATCTCTTAGAAATTGCTGAACGTTGGAAAAATGGAGATTTTAGCAGAGCTGATGATGACCACAATTATTTTTGGGACTACCAAAACGGATCAATTGGGAAAGCATATGGCTTATTGAATGAAACTGAAGAAAGAAGATTTATCCTCAATAATTTTGGAGATGAATATTTGCCAGACTAAGGTTAGTTCATGACGAATTAGCCTTTTTAAAATTAGTCTAAAATTCTCAGTATTTTATTTATAAAAGCGTTCTTTTGAACCAATGAAGAAAGTAGGTTCTTCTATTATAATAAAGAGGCGGAATATTCAATAAAGGAAAAGGTGGTGTAAAGTTACAGTTTGTTATTCTTCCTGCCAATTTTCCTTCTAGTTTATCCAACTTCAATTTAACCCAAGATTATTGAAACTGATTCCATTCATTATCTACATATTATAGAAATGAGGGATGTTCTTGAAATCAATTTCAAAGCTACTGTCAGTTTTCCTTATTGCGGTTATGTTTTATTCTCTTTTAGCTATTGGAGTGTTTGCTGCTCCCGAACAGAACGAGTCCTCGAACAATGAATTGCGCGTTTTAATCCAACCACTAAATAAAAATGATAAATCAGAACTAAAATCTACTTATGGTGCACGATGGGATTTTGAATCCAAAGGCTTTTCAACAACGGTTAATGAAAAACAGTACAAAGCCTTATTAAAAAATAAAAAAGTAAAGATAGAGCTTGTTGAACAAGTTTCAATTGCTGCTAAACCAAAAGCGGGTGGAGATGCTGTTCCTTCTGACCGCACCCCATGGGGTATCGAAGCAATCTATAATGATCCATTTATCTCCGCGACAGATGGTGGAGACAATGTTAGAGTAGCAGTTTTAGATACCGGCACAAATGTTAATCATTCAGATTTACAAGCGAATGTTGAGCAATGCAAGGATTTTACCCAAAATAGGTCTCCATTAATTAATGGTTCATGTACTGATAAAAACGGACACGGTACACACGTAGCGGGAACTGTTTTAGCCAATGGAGGCAGTGGTAATGGAATATATGGAGTTGCGCCTGACGCAAAGCTATGGGCTTATCGAGTATTAGGAAATAGTGGCTTCGGCTATTCAGATGATATTGCTGCAGCCATTCGCCATGCAGCAGACGAAGGTAAGAAAAACGGAGTAAAAGTCGTAATCTCAATGTCTTTAGGTTCAAGCTCGAAGGATTCCTTAATTGCGGATGCTGTCACGTATGCTGTTAATAACGGAGCTTTAGTCGTTGCAGCTGCAGGAAATGAGGGGCCAGCACCGAATACAATTGGTTTTCCAGGTGGACTTCATAATGCAATTGCAGTAGCTGCATTAGAGAACGTGTTGCAGAATGGTTCCTACCGTGTTGCCGATTTTTCATCTAGAGGAAATCCAACAACAGATGGTGATTTTGTGATTGGAGAAAGAGATGTTGAACTTTCAGCACCAGGTCGTGCAATTGAATCTACTTGGAGTGACGGTACGTACAACACAATCAGCGGTACATCAATGGCCACACCTCATATTTCTGGTTTAGCAGCAAAAATATGGGCCGAAAATCCAAGTTTGACAAACTTGCAATTAAGAGCCGAGTTACAAAATCGTGCAAAGAGTAACGATATCACTGCCGGACAATATGCCGGAAATGGTGATGACATCGCTTCTGGATTCGGCTTCCCACTAGTTAAGTAAACTAAAAAACGGCTAAAATGGATTCAATCATTTTAGCCGTTTTCTATTAGTTTTCATTTTCCCCAATTTTATCAAGTAAGGAAATTGTATCAACAAGATGATTATTAAAAATTTGTTTTGCCACCGAGAGAAGTTCAACAATCATTGGGTCTCTTAGTGAGTATATGACACGATTACCGTCTTTCGTTCCATAGACAATATTTTTAGCACGGAGTACAGTTAGTTGCTGGGACACGGCTGACCCTTCACTTCCAATAAGGGTTTGAATTTCATTTACATTTTTATCTCCCTCAGCAAGAAGCTCTAGAATACGAATCCGCAATGGATGTGCGAGAGCTTTAAAAAAGTCAGCCTTGAATTGCTGCATTTCTAGATTCACTACCTTACCTCACTTTCTACATTAACTCATTGAAATACCTCTGTTTTTCACTACTTTTTCTTGGACTCCGGAGAGAGCCTGACATTCTTTAAAAGCAAAGTGTCTGCAACCCAAACATTTATTGTCGTTAATCTGGGTCAGTGCATAATCAATGGCGTCGCCTGTATGCTCAAAAAAGTTTTCCTCTCCAATTACCTCATATAAACCTGTTTTATGAAGAACGCTTTTTGGTTGTGGTTTGATCCCTGAAATTAACACAATACCTTGCTTTGAAAAGTTCTGTACAATACTAGCCAATCGACCTTCTCCCGTTGTATCCATGAAAGGCACCCTACTTAATCGTAGGAGAAGAACCTTTGGTTTGTAATTAATTGAACTCATAATTTGTTGCTCAAAAGCCTGAGCAGCTCCGAAAAATAAAGGCCCTTCCACATTATAAATGCTTATTTGTGGACAATCATGTGAATCTGTCACAACACGACTATCTACTTTTTCATGTTTAGATTCTGGGTTTGGTAAAGCTTTTTCCGTTACTATTATATCACTCATTCTCTTAGTAAAAAGTACAACTGCTAAAATGAGGCCCACCTGCACTGCAACAGTTAAATTCATAAAGACTGTCAGTAAAAAGGTGACAACGAGGACAAGAGAATCTCCCGTTTTTGTTTGTAACACATGATAAAAAACACGGCGTTCACTCATGTTCCATGCAACCAGCATAATAATTGGGGCCATACTAGCTAAAGGAATTTTTGAAGCGTATGGTGCAAATAAAAGTAGGACAAGCAAAACAACGACACCATGTATGACACCTGAAAAAGGTGACACAGCCCCTGTTTTAATGTTGGTTGCCGTTCTAGCAATGGCGCCAGTTGCTGGAATTCCGCCAAATAAAGGGGTAACCATATTAGCAATTCCCTGTCCAACTAATTCACGGTTACTATTATGTTTACTATTTGTCATTCCGTCAGCAACAACTGCAGAAAGAAGAGATTCAATGGCCCCTAACATTGCAATCACAAATGCGGGTTGAATCAACTGTTTGATTCGTTCAAAGGTGATCTCAGGAAATTGAAAGCTTGGTAGTTTGCTAGGAATATCCCCAAATGTTGACCCAATCGTAGCAACCTGAGTTGGGTAAAAAATAGTCGCGATACCAGTAGAAATAAGCAAAGCGATTAATGAACCAGGTACTTTAGGAAAGAGCTTTGGAGTTAACACCAGTACGACTAAACAAATCGTGGCTGTTAGAATGCTATAAATATTAATCTCACGAATATGAAAAATAATTTCTCTCATATTATCTAAAAAAAGTTCATGTTTCTCAATCTTATCGAGGCCTAGAAAATTTGGTACCTGCCCAACAAAAATAATAATTGCAATTCCTGATGTAAATCCAATGGTAACCGGTCGTGGAATAAATTTGATTAAAGAACCAAGTTTGAAAATACCCATTAAGAATAGAAGTACACCTGCCATAAAACCAGCAATTAATAAATTTTCAAATCCATAGGTTGCGACAATCCCAAATAATATCGGAATAAAGGCACCAGTTGGTCCCCCGATTTGGTATTTGGAGCCTCCAAAGAGTGAAATAAGAATACCCGCGATGATGGTCGTGTAAATCCCATATTCAGGTTTGACGCCTGAAGCAATCGCGAATGCCATTCCAAGAGGAATTGCTATAATCCCAACAACAACGCCAGAAATAAGATCCTTTTGAAAAGAATGAACCGAATACCCTTTAAAGCTCCCTGAAAAAGCCCACTTATGTAGCATTTTTATCCTTCCTTCTGAATAATAGAATATCTGATTATTTGAATATACATATGAATCTACTCCTAATAATCTATAAAGTCAAAACAAATTTATGAATAGAAAAAGGGCTGCCAGGAAGAAATCAGACAGTCCTTAAAGAATATTATTATATTGATAAAGGTTAATTTTATGATGTGTTGTTTTAACTATGTAATTAACATGAATATATTTTTGATATTACTATTGCAAAATAATATTGAGGTGTGTATAATAAATCAAGTAGTCAGCCGATAAAAAAACTTCGACAAAAAATTACAAAACGTATTGCACTTCATTTACAAACTTGTTATAATAATCACATAATTGATTAACGAACTTCATAAACTTAATATCAATTATACAACTTCATAACTTAATATTTATATGCGGGTGTAGTTTAATGGTAAAACCTCAGCCTTCCAAGCTGATGTCGTGAGTTCGATTCTCATCACCCGCTCCATACATATATAACGCAGTGTTTCGTTTCTTAGATAAACGAAGTGTTGCGTTTTTTTATTTTATTCAGATTTTACATAACTAAAAAGGATTCAGCTGTTCCACCATGTACTTGTGTGAACATCACACCTAGGGAAGTCAGTAATTTTTCACAGCTATCATTTTTTAGAGAAGGCTTCAGATACACAATTTGAATGGCATGTTTGGTTTCGATTGTTACAGCGGTTCTCTCGGAGTCAACATAAGGGCTTCCAAACGCTCCTGTCTCATCACTGGATAAAATTTTATCCTTCATCGAAATGGTTCTCCCATTAATCCCTAAATACTCATCACCTAGTTGTCCCACACGGATTTCAATATCTCCGTTGATTTTATTTGTATCATAAATCCCTATTGGTATTTCATACTGCATTGAAAAGAAATTGTTTAAGTCAGCAGCGGAGTGTATTGTGTTCAAATAGTTTTGTTTTTGTATCCGACGATAGATTGCCTCAACAGATGGACGATATCGATTTGGATCTGTACCAACTTGCTTAAAAATCTCTCTCCACTCAGCGATTCCTTGAAAATCAGTTACATGTTTGTCCTCTAAATCAAAAAAAAGCGATTCTTGAAAGGTTTGTAATCTGCCACGAATCATTTGTGGAGAATCGCCAACTTCGATATGATCGTATTGAATAATTCCTACTTTAAAATCAGGAACAAGTTCCTTTAAATGTGGCGAAATCTTAATTTCCATCATTTATCCCTCCAAAAATTATTGTAAATAGTGTACCATAAATCCTAGTAATTCATTAAATAGAACGGCTTACAAGTCCTAAGAAGGGAGGTTCCAAGACTTGGACACAATGCAACTTCAACAAGAAATCATTGATTATAGTAAAACGATTGGAATCGATAAAATCGGCTTTGCAAGTGCTTCGCCATTTGAAGAATTAAAATCACGACTATTACGGCAACAGGAATTAGGCTATCAATCGGGTTTTGAACCAAAAGATATTGAAAAAAGAACAAATCCGGAGCTCCTTTTGCCTGGTGCGAAGTCTATTATTGCGATAGCACTAGCTTATCCAGCAAAGCTAAAAGATGCACCAAGGAGTACACGAAACGAACGTCGAGGTTTGTTTGCACGTGCCTCTTGGGGAGAGGATTACCACCATATATTACGGGACAGGTTACAAAAGCTTGAGGCGTTTATCAAGGAAAAGTTGCCTGATGCTAAACTCCAGTCGATGGTTGATACAGGGGAGTTATCTGACCGTGCTGTGGCAGAAAGAGCAGGGATCGGTTGGAGTGGAAAAAACTGTGCAATAATTACACCAGAGTTCGGCTCGTATGTATATTTAGGGGAAATGGTTACAAATATCCCTTTCGTACCTGATTCCCCAATTGAGGATCAATGTGGTTCATGTCGAGCATGTCTTGATGCATGTCCAACCGGTGCTCTGGTGCAGGGTGGACAAATCAATGCACAAAAATGTATTAGCTTCTTAACGCAAACAAAAGACTTTATACCGGACGAGTTTCGTACGAAAATTGGAAATCGACTGTATGGCTGTGATTCCTGTCAGACAGCATGTCCGAAAAACAAAGGAATTGACTTTCATTTTCATGAGGAAATGAAGCCGGAGCCTGAGGTAGTTAAGCCATTGTTAAAACCGATTTTATCGATTAGTAATCGTGATTTTAAGGAAACATTCGGATCACTGTCGGGTTCTTGGAGAGGGAAAAAACCAATTCAACGAAATGCGATTATAGCACTTGGCCACTTTAAGGATAACAGTGCGATTCCTGAATTAACAAAAGTCCTAAAGGATGACCCAAGACCAGTACTGCGGGGTACTGCTGCATGGGCATTAGGAAAAATAGGCGACGAAAGTGCAATTGAAATCTTAAAAGAAGCAAGTCTTAAAGAGAAGGACGCCCAGGTTCTACAAGAAATTGAAAAAGGTTTGAATATGTTAATTAACTAAAAGGATGCGATAATGCATCCTTTTTTAAAAAAATGGATAGTAGTTTTGAGTTTACGAGGACTTAATATTAATATCTTCCTCTTCTTGTTGTGTTTCATTATTATTAACAGTAGTATTTCGATTCGGTAGTAAACTCTGTACTATTTTCCATAAGACAATAATTATTGATATACATAGTAACGTAGCAGCTACTGGCCTTTCAAAGAATAGTAGGGGGTTACCTTCGGCCATAATAAGGCCTTGACGAAGTCCCTCTTCAAAGACGGTTCCTAATACAAGACCGACAACTAAAGGTGCAGGATCATAGTCGCAGTACTTCATGACAAAACCGATTAATCCGAAAATAAACATAATCCATAAATCAAATATGCTATTGTTAATGCTATATGCTCCAATAAACATTATACCTGTGATAATAGGAATAAGTATTTTCACTGGTACCTTTGTTAAAGATGCAAATACGCCTACTAAAGGTAGGTTAAGAATTAGTAACATTACATTACCAATGTACATACTTGCTACAACTAACCAAAATAAATCACCATGTTCAGAGATAAACATAGGTCCAGGAGTAATCCCGTGTACTAATAATCCTCCTAATAATAACGCTGTTGGTGGAGAAAATGGGAAACCTAATGCTAAGAATGGAATCATTGCACTTGTTGATGCAGCATTATTAGCGGATTCTGGACCAGCAACCCCTTCAATGGCTCCTTTACCAAACTCCTCGGGGTGACGAGACATCTTTTTTTCTAATCGATAGGAAATTAAGGTAGACATAAATCCAGCCGGACCAGGTAGTAGCCCCATAGGAAATCCAACGAACGTACCTCTTAAAATAGGAAAGATTGATCTACGGGTTTCTTCCTTATTAGGATACATGTCTCTTGCTTTTATTTTGATCATATCGTTATTTTGATAGGGGTTCAGTGCAACGTTGAATATTTCCGCTAGACCAAATAATCCCATAACGACCGGTACTAAGTCTATACCCTTTGATAGCTCCAGTGAGCCAAATGTAAAACGATCTTCACCAGTAACCAAATCAACTCCTACAGTACTCAACATTAATCCAACTATGACCATCATAAAAGATTTTCCGAATGAACCACCAGTTAAGTTACTTAGTACGATTAGTCCAAATAAACCTAGAGCAAAGAATTCAGGAGGGCCAAAAGCAAGCGCGGCATTTGCTAATATCGGCGCAAAAAACATAAGTCCTACGATGGCTAGGGTACCAGCAACCCAAGAGCCAATTGCCGCTATAGATAAAGCCGCTCCTGCCCTACCTTTTCTAGCCATTTTATAGCCGTCAAGCGTTGTCACTAAAGAAGCAGCTTCACCTGGTAAGTTTACAAGGATTGAAGTAATAGCACCACCATACATTGAACCGTAATAAATACCTGCCAGCATAATTAGACCCGCACCTGGATCCATTCCAAAACTTAATGGCAATAGAAGTGCCATAGCTCCGGTTGGACCGATTCCTGGAAGTACTCCTGTGATTTGTCCAACCAAAACCCCTAAAAAGCAGATTAATAACAATTCTAATGATAGGGCGGATTGTAACCCAGCAGCTAAATTTGAAAATGCGTCCATTGAACATTCACCCCCTAAAAGATCCCAGCAGGGAATGGGATTTGTAGTAAACTAAATAAAAAGTATACAATTGATGTGAAAACTCCAGCGAATAGAATGGGGAATATCCAGCCTTTATAGCCTATAATTTTGGCAAGGCTAAGAACTAATAAAAACAGTACAGGTACCCCTAATAGATTATAAGTTAATAAAAATAGAAGGATTGAAACGACAAACCCACTAAATCGTAAAACACCTGGTTTAGTGAAATCCTCAATTTTAACATCGTACTTACTAATTATGTCTTTTATTAATAAACCTAATGCTAAAAGGGTACCCATAACACCAATTGTAATAGGAACAAATCCGGGGCCAGGGTTATCAGGCTTACCTATAGACATACTGAAAGAAATAATTAAATAGCTTACGCAAATTAAAAATAGAATACCGTTAAAAATATTTGTTGCTAATTTCTTTTCCAAATACACCACCTACTAACTCTAAATATTCCTAAGTCTTTAGTTAAAAAATATTATTCCTTACCGATTCCAAAATCCTTAATCATAGTTTCGTTCGTTTTCTCCATTTCTTTTAGTTGGTTAGTAATTTCCTCACCTTCAATTAAGCGAATAGTCATTTTTAGATTTTCAGCATTTTTCTTAAAAGATTCATCCTCTAAAACAGACTTCATGTTTTCTCTGAGAAAATTAACGACTTCATCTGGAGTTTCTTTTGGCACTGCTAAGTAGTACCAGGCAGAAAAGTCATAATTGTTATATGGTGAATCAATACCAGCCTTTGTTAATTCTTCACCAATTGTTGGAACATCTGGAAATAATTCAAGTCTTTCTGGTGTAAAAATACCAAGGGCTTTTAATTTTCCATCTCTAAGATATTCTGACGATTCCATTGGGTGAACTGCAGCAATATCAATATGGCCACCAATAATTGCAGCAATTGATTCGTTATTTGCTTTGAATGGAATATTTGAAGTCTTTATACCTGTGCTATTAAAAAAGGCTGCATGTGCAATATCATTAACTGTACCAACACCTGGATGACCAACTTTAAGGGTTTGATCATTTGCTTTTGCGTCATCAATGAGGTCTTGAACAGAGTTATATGGGCTATTACCATCTACTACTAATAGCAATGGATTGTAAACAACACTAGAAATAAATTTAAAATCATCAATAGTATAATTAAGATCTTTTAATAAAGGTTGCATTGCAAGGGAAGTACCAGTAACTAGATTAATCGTATATCCATCTGGTTTTGCTTTTGCCCCTTCAGCTGTACCAATGGTTCCACTAGCACCTGGGCGGTTAACAACGACCATGGATTGACCAATAATGTTAGGTGCAGTTTCAGCAATACCTCTAGCAACTGTATCAGTACTTCCACCAGCTGCGAAAGGAACAATGAAATTAATTGATTTAGTAGGATAATCAAGTTTTTTATCTTTTGACGAAGATCCCTGAGCCTGATTCTGATTTGAACTACAACCAACTAAAATAATAGATATTAGAGCTAATACTAAAAGAAGGTTATTAAATTTCATTTTCTTCATTATTTCCACTCTCCTTATTTTTCACTTTAAAAAAATGAACTTCACCCACCAAAATAATCAAGATAACTTACCAAGAAATTACTTAGGTTATAAGTGAAGATTCCCACTAATTAAATAAAAGTTTAGGATAAAGTCCTCCTTTCATGACCTTTAACAATGTAAGCGTTTAAATTTTAATACTTAAATAATTTCTGAATGTGTATTAAGGAACTTTCAAAAATCTGTAGATTTTTCTATTATACATTTCCATCATTAATAAAAAACTATAAATATATTAATTAGAATTCGTCGACAATTCTAAATCTTGTAATTTAATAATAATAAACAACTTTACAAATGTACAATATGAAACTAATATTGATGACATATCCTGGGCATATGATAAAAGAAAAATATTAAAAATATCATATGGTTATTTAGTAGTAGATTCTGAATTTGTTCAATAAATAAAATAAGTTTGAAAAAAGAAGATTCATAAATATTAGAAGAAAGGTAGGGAGTAAAGTGGATTTTAGAAACTTTAAATATTTTGAGGCCGTGGCAAGGTTTGGTAACATCACAAAAGCTGCTGCAGAATTAAATATGTCTCAACCACCACTTAGTCAACAGATTCAAAGCATGGAAAGCGAAATGGGAGTAAAGTTATTTGAAAGACATAAAAAGGGAGTTGTTCTTACAGAGGAAGGGAAACTTCTTCTACAAAAAATCAGCCCTTTACTTCGTCAATATGACGAAGTTCTTAACTATGTATCAGATCCTCAAAATCTAATGATGGGCAACATTACGGTGGCTATCATGTCGAGTTTTTCTGCTAGCTTAAGTGTTGCGTTGGCAAATATATGGAAAGATAGCCTTAATATGCACTTTTCAATTAAAGAAGGAAATTCAAATGCAGTAGCATCATTAGTATTAAGTGGAGAAGCTCATATAGGAATCGCGCGATTACCGATACATCATCTTGAAATTAATTATTCTATTCTTGGAAATGATCCAATTCGTGTTGTTGTTCGTAAAGATGATCCATTAGCTGAAAAAGAAAAAATATTACCAAAGGATTTAAAGGGAAGACCGCTGATATTGATACGAGCCAGTACTACTCATAGTGCATTTACTCAAATTGTTCAAAGATTAGAGGAAACTAAGACAAAGCCAAATATAATAGCACATACAGAAACAAGCTCTACACTGCTAAAATTGGTGAAAACTGGTCCAGGGATAGGGTTGGCACCGCATTCAGCTGTTTATCAAGTTGAGGAGGGATTGAAAGTTTTACCATTCGGCGAGTCAGACATTTATATTCCTACTGCCGTGATTTGGAGAAAAAATGAGACAAACCCTGTAATAATCAACTTAAAAAACCTAATAAACAAATACTGCATGATTAAGTAACTCAACTTTTGAACCAATTTAGCTATTTCAAGGTATTTTCTCCATTTACGACTCTGCGAACTGAGTAAGTAACTTCTAACATCTCCATAGCTATGGAGATGTTTTTCATTATTATGTTATATAAGTAAAGATATGCAATACATATGGATATCATATAATATTGATATTTTACATATCGATAACTATTATTTAGACTTTTAATTAATAGTTAATAATCAAAAAATTCAAAAACGTTGATTGGAGAGGGAGCATTGAAGAGATGAGAGTTTTAGATAATTCTGTTAGTTGGATAACAGGAGCTACAGGGAGTATAGGAAGCGCAATCTGTGAGGCCTTAGCTAAAGAAGGAAGTCACCTCGTGATAACAGATGTAAATCTTGAAAAGGCGGAGGAACTATCAGAGAAATTATATAAATATGGTGTTGAGGTTGTACCATTACAGTTAGATGTGTCAAATCAAAATGCTGTAGAACATGTAGAAGCTATTATTAAGGATAAATTTGGTCGATTGGATATTCTGGTAAATGGAGCTGGTATATCTCCTAAAGGGGAAAATGGAAGAGTACCAGTGGAACAAATGTCAACTGAGGAATGGCATAAAGTAATTAATATTAACTTAAATGGATCCTTTTACTGCTCACAGGCTGCAGCACGATTAATGTTGAAGAATAGAAGTGGGCACATTGTAAATATTTCTTCCCAAGCTGGTAGGTCTTATAGTCCTATTACGGGAGCACATTACGCTGTTAGTAAAGCTGGTCTTATCTCTCTTACACGTCAAATGGCAGGTGAATTGGGACCGAGTGGAATTTATGTAAATGCGGTTGCTCCTGGTCGGATAGACACGCCTATGGTTAAAGATGTTCCAGAAGAAGTTAATAAACAAGTAATAAGTAATATCCCATTGAGACGTTTAGGTACTCCTGGAGAAGTAGCAAATACTATTTTATTTTTAGTAACAACTCAATCAAGTTACATTACTGGATCTGTAATTGATATTAATGGAGGACGATTGATGATGTAACAATCTGGCATTCTTATACAGTATTGGAGGAGTAGTTAATGAAGGCATTAATGAAACAAAGCTTTGATGCTGAAGATGTGTTGCTACAAGAATTAGCAAAACCAGTACCTGGCCATGATGAAGTACTCATTAAAGTCCATTATGCAGGAATTTGTGGTACAGATATAAAAATATATGATGGACATTATCATTCGTATAAAAATCCATTGGTACTTGGACATGAGTTTAGTGGTCAAATTGTAGCAATTGGGCCAGGAGTAAATGATATAGAGATTGGCACAAATGTTGTTGCCCGAACAATTTTCTCCTCTTGTGGAAATTGTGAACTTTGTATAAAGGGAAGAGAAAATTTATGTAAGGAAAAAACAAGAATTGGTTTCGATCATGATGGTGTTTTTGCTGAGTTTGTAAAAGTCCATAAAAATCAAATTCATATACTTCCTAAAGAAATCGATTTGGAAACTGCTGCTCTATTAGAGCCTTTTACTGTAGTGGTCCACGCGATGAATGCGGTTACAATTAAACCGTCTGATGTTGTCCTTATCATTGGTCCAGGTCCCATTGGACTTATGGCAGTGCTTCTATGTAAAGCTTATGGTGCAACAGTAGTCGTATCTGGGTTAGAAGATGATCGAAAGAGACTCACATTAGCTAAAAAGTTAGGAGCTGACTTGGTTGTTGTCTCTGATGAACTAAATAATGGGTCTGATGATCCGCTTTTAGCTCTATCTGATGGTCAAGGACCTAATATAGTAATTGAGTGTACTGGTACCGCAGGTGGTGTAAATCAAGGGTTAGAGTTATGTAGAAGAGCTGGACAGTATGTGCAGATAGGTACAAGAAGTACACCGGTAACGATAGATTTTATGAAAATAGCTTATAAAGAAATTCAAGTTACTGGAAGTATTGGACATACCAAACAAGATTGGGAAAATTCGCTGCGTACCGTAAAAGAAGGTAAAGTTGATTTTTCACTTCTAATTGACGAATTTTATGAGTTAGAGCAGTGGAAAGATGCATTTGATGCCTTTAAAAACAAAGAGCAAGTAAAGGTGCTATTCAAATTATAGATTATTAAAATATTAATTAATAAAATAATACGAATTTATAGGAGGAATTGTTATGCAACGTCACGGAGGTTATGTTTTAGTCGATACACTTATTAATCACGGTGTAACACATGTTTTTGGAATGCCAGGAGGACAGGCAAATGCTTTTTATGATGCTTTATCACAACGTGAAGATAAAATTACTCATATTTTGATTAGGGATGAAACAACTGCAGGTTTTGCGGCAGATGCATTTTCTAGAGTTTCAGGTCGCATTGGTGTTTGTGACGCTACTGTGGGCCCAGGTGCAACTAAATTTCCTTCTGGACTTATGGAAGCATATAATAGCTCTGTACCGGTTTTAGTCCTTGTAAGTGATCATCCGCAAAACTCTGTATTATTGCACCAATATGGACGTATCAGCCAAGGTGGAAACCAACTTGATATGTTAAAACCATTTGCTAAAGAAACATTTAATGTTCCAAGTATTGAGATGCTTTCTAAAGTTGTCTCTGCTGCTATTCATACAGCAGTTACAGGTCGTCCTGGACCAGTAGTTGTACAAATCCCTCAAGATGTTTTCTTAGCGACAACAGACTTGGAACCGCTATCAGGAACGAGCCATTTTCCTAAATTTAGATGTTCTGCACCTGAATCTGAGGTTGCTAAAGCAGTTCGTTTACTCTCAACTGCAAAGAAACCTATTATTCTTGCAGGCGGAGGGGTACAACTATCTCAAGCATACGAGGAACTTAATCAATTAACAGGTAACTATAAAATTCCTGTCGTAACAACCTTAACTGGTAAGGGAAGTGTACCTGAAACAAATGACTTATGTCTTGGTGTTTTAGGTGAATTAGGTAGTCCTTGTGCAAAAGCGGTAGCTGATCAAGCTGATGTCATTCTAGCAATTGGATATAAACATTCCCAAAATAGCTCGTATCGTTGGAGTTGGCCAAGAGAAGTTCAGAAACTAATTCACATCGATGTAGATCCTGCTGAGTTTGGACGTATAATCAATGCAGATATTGCTTTATGGGGAGATGCGCGTGAAACTCTAAGACAAATTCTAGTTGAGTTAAAGAACCATCAGTTTGCTACTTCAAATGAATGGCTGAATACAGTCAAAGTTGAGAAAGAGAAATGGTTACAAGTACGTAATAGTGAGAACTATAGTAATAATACTCCAATTTGGCCACAAGCCGCAATTCAAGCCATTGTAGACCAATTAGGGGAAAATGATATTATTACCTGTGATGCTGGTTTTTCGAGTGGATGGGCAGGAGGATTCGTAGAGTTAAAGAAACAAGGACGTAATATTATTCTACCTCGCGGAGCAGCAGGATTAGGTTCCTCCTTACCATTTGCACTGGGTGCCGCAATGGCAAAGCCAGGTGCACGTATTATAGCTATTAGTGGTGATGGTGCGTTTAGTTACAACGTTGGTGAACTAGCAACTTTGCAACAATTAAATTTACCAATTATCAATGTTGTCTTTAACAACTCAGTATTATCATGGTCAAAATGGACGCAACAACTGAATTTAGAAGGTCACAACCAATCAGTAGAGCTGGGAACTTTTGAATTCGGTACGATTGCTGAAGGATTTGGAATGGTTGGCGAAAATGTAACATATATTAAAGATTTGGGCCCTATTTTAAAACGGGAACTTGAAGCTGGCAGACCTAGTGTAATAAATGTCTATACTGATCAGTGGCAATCACCGACGATGCCTTATCGTCAAGCTATGAATAAGAAAAAGCAAGGTGAATTCACTACCCTAGCTTATTAATATAGCCTTGTCAAAAGGAGAGAGAAATTCATGCTTGTTCAATCAAAAACATTGTTTAACTATATCGGTGGGGAATGGATTGAAAGCTCTACTACTACTAGACAGCCAGTATATAATCCAGCAACTGGAGAAATAATTGCAGAAGTACCACTTTCTACAAAAGAAGATGTTGATAAAGCTGTTCAGGTGGCTAACGAAACTTTTAAATTATGGTCACAGGTCTCTGTACCAAAAAGAGCACGTATTCTTTTTAAATATCAACAATTATTGGTAGAAAATTGGGATGAACTTGCTAGATTAATAACGATGGAAAATGGTAAAAGTTATACAGAATCCCATGGTGAGGTCTTGCGTGGAATTGAGTGTGTCGAATTTGCAGCAGGTGCTCCTACATTAATGATGGGAAAACAACTACCAGATATCGCTACTAATATGGAGTCTGGCATGTATCGTTATCCAATTGGAGTGGTTGGTGGTATTACACCATTTAATTTCCCAATGATGGTACCTTGTTGGATGTTTCCGTTAGCAATTGTGTGCGGTAATACATTTGTATTAAAGCCATCTGAACGAACTCCTTTATTAGCGAATCGACTTGCTGAGCTATTTGAGGAAGCTGGTTTACCAAAAGGGGTTTTGAACATCGTACATGGTGCTCATGATGTTGTTAATGGACTTTTAGAGCATAAACTGGTTAAGGCTATTTCGTTTGTAGGGTCGCAACCGGTAGCAGAGTATGTGTATAAAAAAGGAACTGAAAACCTGAAGCGTGTTCAAGCTCTAGCTGGCGCTAAAAATCACTCGATCGTATTAAATGATGCAGACATTAAAGATGCAGCAGCTCAAATTTCAAGTGCAGCATTTGGTTCGGCAGGTGAGCGCTGTATGGCGGCCTCTGTTGTTACTGTACAAGAGGACGTGGCAGATGATTTGATTAAGGAACTACTTAATCAAGCAAATAATATTACCATAGGGAATGGATTAGAAGAAAATGTATTTTTAGGACCAGTTATTCGTGATGAACATAAAAAACGAACTTTTGGATATATTGAATCAGGTATCAAAGAAGGTGCAGATCTCATTCGTGATGGTAGAAATGATGCTGCAGTTAAAGGTGACGGCTACTTTGTCGGCCCGACTATCTTTGATAAAGTTACAAAAGATATGAAAATATGGCAGGATGAAATTTTTGCACCTGTATTATCAGTAGTACGCCTAAAGTCATTAGATGAGGCTATTGATGTTGCGAATAGTTCGAAATTTGCAAATGGAGCCTGTATCTACACAACTAACGCCAGTTCTATCCGTCAGTTCCGTGAAACAATCGACTCTGGAATGTTGGGAGTTAATGTAGGTGTTCCTGCCCCAATGGCATTTTTCCCATTCTCAGGTTGGAAAGATTCTTTCTACGGAGACCTACATGCCAACGGTACAGATGGTGTTGAGTTTTATACAAGAAAGAAAATGTTAACAGCAAGATATCAATAACAGTGAAATGAACCAATTTGCAAATCGTATTTTAAACTATTTCTCTACTAGTAAGCGACCTACTATTTCTTATCAAATACTAGGTCGCTTAAATCCTTATTTATGCACTTATATTATAGTTAGAGTATTTGACTGGGAGATGAAAAAATGAAAGATATTTTAGAGAAAAATATATATGTTTCCATTAATCCGGCTACTGAAGAAACGATTGCAGAGTTCGAAATGATAAATAGTCAAGAAGTTGAAGAAAAAATACTTGCTGCAGTTGAAGTTCATAAAGAGTGGAGGAAAATCCCTGCTCCAGTAAGAGGGGAAATGCTTTTAAAAATGGCAGAAAAATTAGAGAAAGAGGCCGAAGAATGGGGAAGGCTACTAACGGAAGAGGTTGGTAAATGTTTAAGGGACGGAGTTGCTGAGGTTCATAGAACAGTCACTATACTGCGTTTTTTTGCCGGGGAAGGGTTTCGGATGACAGGGGAAACGATTCCTTCTAGACAAGAAGGTGTCTTTGCGTATACGAAACAACAACCTTTAGGGGTAGTAGGCGTCATAACTCCATGGAATGTCCCACTTGCGATTCCTGTTTGGAAAATTGCTCCAGCACTAATTGCAGGTAATAGTGTGGTATGGAAGCCTGCTAACCAATCGCTACTAATCTCTCAAAAGCTTGTCTCTTTGTTTGAAGAAGTGGGATTCCCTCAAAATCTTGTAGCCATGATTCCAGCCGACGGTCCATTAGTGGGCGACATATTTGCAGAAAACGAAAATATTAAAGCTGTTACATTCACTGGTTCAAATAAAACAGGAAAGACAATTAATAAACTATTATCAACTAGAGGTATTCGTTTTCAGGCGGAAATGGGAGGGAAAAACCCGTTTATTATCATGCCTGATGCCGATTTAGAACTAGCATGTAAAGATATCGTAGCAGGTGGATTATTAGATGCAGGACAACGTTGCACTGCGACTAGTCGAATTTTTGTCCATAATACGATCTATGAATCATTTAAAGAGCAAATGTTGAAAGTGTTAGATTCTGTAAAGCTGGGACCGCCTACGGATGAATCATCAATTATTGGTCCTGTTGTAGATAAAGGACAATACGAAAATAGTTGGCATTATATCAATAAGGCTTTGGCTGAAGGGGCTACTTTAATTTATGGTGATGATGAGCCAAATGAAGAGTGGGTAAAACAAGGCTATTATATTAAACCAAAATTATTTGATAATGTTACACAAGATATGACTATAGCAAGGGAAGAAATATTTGGCCCAGTATTAGCGATCATTAAGTTTTCAGACCTCGAAGAATGTTTGAAACAAGCAAACGATATTGAATACGGTTTATCTTCGACTATTTACACAAAAGATATATCTGCTGCGATGAAGTATGCAGATGAAATTGAGTCAGGACTTGTGCACATTAATTTACCTTCTACCTACAGTGAGCCGCATATGCCATTTGGCGGTATTAAATCAACTGGTATTGGCGGTTTCCGTGAATTAGGTACTCAAGCAATTAAGTTTTATACAGAGTGGAAAACAGTTTATGTTCGAACTATATAAACGCAAATTATTAAAGGAGCAATTTAGATGGACATATTGGTAGGGGTATTGTTAGTTTTTGCAATTATAAGTGGACTTGCAAAAGTAGGCTTTGGATTTGGAGCGGGCATTATATTAAACCCAATCTTAACTCTATTTGTCCCATCAGCAACAGCCGTTACCCTGTTGGCACCAATTCTCTGGTTTAGTAATTTTACTGGAGCAAGAGCTCATAGGAAATCAATTGAGTGGAATATAATTAAAAAAATGCTACCCTTGGCCTTAATTGGTACATTGGCTGGAAGTTTAATACTTGCTTATATAAATGATGACATATTAAAACCAGCAATAGGAATTATTGCCATAATAATGGGATTCTTACTTCTACTATCTCGAAAAAAATTAAAGAACGAGGAAGAAATTGAAGTAGAAAATCAAGAGAGTTCTCCTGTTATACCTAAGAAAATAGGATTTAAATATCATCTGGGGGCTCTATTATCGGGATTTGTTGGGTCAACAGCAAATTCCGGTGGCCTTCCACTGATTGTACTTTTTCTAAATGATCGATCAATCAATAAAGATGCATTTGCTGCAAATATCGTTGTGTTGTTAGCCATAATGGACTCCATCAAAATTATTCTTTATTTATCCTTAGGCATCTTGACAATACAAAACTTTTTATTAGTAGCATTATATATTCCTTTTATCTATTTTGGCGCTTTTGTTGGAAAATGGGTTCATTCTAAAATAACTGAAAAGTCCTTTTTCACAGTTGTTCATTCGATGATTTTTATTATTGGTATTATGCTATTATTCTAGTTCTTAAGTTTGTGTAAATAAAAAGAGGTGTAGAGTGTGAAAGAGAAATTATATATAAACGGTGAATGGGTTGAATCAAAAGAATATGCAGATTTATATTCACCTTTTTCAGGTGAGAAGATTGCGGAGATACCCCAAGCATCTAACGATCAAGTGGATGCAGCTATTGACTCTGCGTATAATAATAGGGAAGTTATGGCTAGCTTATCAGCATTTAGAAAAGCAGAGATACTGGAAAACTTAGTCATCTTGTTAAAAGAAAACAGAATAAAAGCAGCTGAAATCATTTCTCTAGAATCTGCCAAACCATTAAAGTTCTCATTAGGTGAAGTAGATAGAACAATAGAAACTTATAAGTTTGCAGCTGAAGAAGCTAAACGAATCCATGGTGAAATGATTCCTTTAGATGCAGCAAAAAATGGCGAAAATAGGTTAGGATATACTCTCAGAGAGCCTATTGGCGTTGTGGCTGCAATTACTCCATTCAATTTTCCAATGAACTTAGTTGCACATAAAGTAGGGCCTGCAATCGCAGCAGGAAATACTGTGGTATTAAAGCCTGCTTCACAAACACCATTATCCGCATTTTTTCTAGCTGAATTATTAGAAAAGGCAGGGCTTCCAAAGGGTGCTGTTAATGTAGTGTCTGGAAGTGGGCGTATCGTCGGTGATCGATTGGTGACAAGTGAAAAGGTCAGTATGGTAACATTTACTGGAAGTCCAGAAGTAGGTATTGGCATTAAAAACAAGGCAGGATTAAAGAGAGTTGCATTAGAGTTGGGTTCGAATTCAGGACTGGTCGTAGATGATGCTATAGATTTAGATAAAATTATCCCAAAATGTGTAGTTGGTGCATTCTCTAACCAAGGGCAAGTTTGTATATCACTTCAAAGAATATACGTTCATGAAAATATTTTTAATGCATTTATAAATAAATTTAAAGAGGAAACTGAAAAGCTTATTTTAGGAAATCCAATAGAGGAAAGTACCGATATTTCAGCACTTATTTCCGGAAAGGATTTAGAAAGAGCGAAAGTCTGGATTGATGAAGCAGTAGAAGAGGGCGGGAATATAATCACAGGTGGCCAAATAAACGAAAATATCCTACTGCCGACGGTTATCGCGAATGCCCAAGCTCACTCTAAGGTATCCTGCCAAGAAGTATTTGCACCTATTGTTACAATTAATTGTATTAAAAGTGTAGAAGAAGGAATTAATTTAATAAATGATTCCAGGTTTGGATTACAGGCTGGAATTTTTACAAACGACATTCAAACTGCGATGGAAGCTTCTAAGAGACTTCAGGTTGGAGGAGTTATGATTAACGATGTTCCAACATATAGAGTAGATCAAATGCCATATGGTGGCGTAAAAGAAAGTGGAAACGCCCGCGAAGGGTTGAAATATACGATTGAAGAAATGACTGAAATGAAACTAGTTATTTGGAATCAACTGTAAACATAATGAATAAGGAAACAAGTGCATCAGCTTGTTTCCTTTTTGAGTTCTTGAAGTAGGAGTAGAACTAAATTGCTAAGACAGTTTAGAAACAATCATGAAGACGCAATTCTCTTTATTAAAATATTTCCTACTTAAAATTCAATTTCCTTCATATTGTTTAATATCACAACCTGAAGGTGGTGTTGGAAGTTGAAGTCGACTTTAGCAAAAGTAATTGAGGCTAAAGCTCAATTACTAGTTGGAAATCAACGAAGTGTTCCTTCTGTTAGTTTGCCAGTAAAGGATCTTGAGTTTATCCAGAGGAAAAAGGAGCTTTTAGGTAAACGTTCAGCGGAAATCGTTAAGTGCAATACAAACGGCCAAATCATCAGTAAAAATGAAGTGGATGGAAAGGTCCATCTCAATTATCTTGTTCATTACCAATATTTAATTCGTCAAAGTAAAAATCTGTACGTCGAGGAGCACTGTGAAGAAAGAAAGGCTGTATTTACATTAAATAAATTAATCAGCGATGAAGAGGTTCCAAAAGAAATAGCTACCCATCATGAAGCAATGGACCGAGAAATCCAAGAAGAACGTAATCTCGATTTTAAATATAATCGTCTTGCAGCGGTTCAATACGCGGAGCGATGGTGGAATGATTACAACCCAAAATACAAAAAGTTTGAAGATAATTGTACGAATTTTATTTCGCAATGTCTCCGTGCTGGAGGAGCACCTATGTATGGATATCCAAATCGCAGTAAGGGTTGGTGGATGCAAAATAATAATTGGAGTTATAGCTGGTCTGTAGCGAATGCTTTAAGATGGTATTTAAGTGGTTCACAAAAAGGTCTTCAAGCAAAAGAAGTATCCTCCCCGAGGCAACTTATATTGGGTGATATCATTTGCTATGACTTTGAAGGAGATGGGCGTTTTAATCATAATACGATTGTGGTGGCAAAGGATATTGAAGGTTATCCGCTAGTTAATGCTCAGTCGCAAAACAGTCGAATGAGGTATTGGTCCTATTATGATTCAACAGCCTATACACCGAATATTAAATATAAGTTTTTTCATATCATAAATAACTAATAACTTTATTCAGTCGAAATCCCCTTAACTTTCCGTGTGGAATCAAGTAAATAAGATATCCTATTTAGTGGGGTTCAAACCCTGGCTGAATAAAGTTAAAGCCTCCGGCGGATGCCACGATTTTTCAAAGGAAATTTTTCGAGCGGGCTCGAAAAAAATCGGGCGCAAATACGCCAAGGCGCATTTGATATTTTTTGGTATAATAACGATTGAGGTGAAAGAAAGTGGGACTACACGTCGTATTATACCAACCAGAAATCCCTGCAAATACAGGGAATATCGCGCGTACATGTGCAGCAACAGGAACAACTTTACATTTAATTCGGCCCATGGGATTTTCAACTGAGGACAAAATGCTTAAGCGTGCTGGTTTAGATTATTGGGAGTTTGTACAGATTCATTATTATGATTCTTTAGAGGAGCTTTTTGAAAAATACCAGGATGGAGAATTTTATTTGATTACAAAGTTTGGACAGAAAACATATTCATCCTTTGATTATAGTGATTTACAAAAGGATCATTTCTTCGTATTCGGAAAAGAAACAACTGGGCTGCCAAAGGAACTTATCGAAAAAAATATGGAGCGGGCTCTCCGATTACCAATGACAGAAAATGTCCGCTCTTTAAATTTATCTAATACCGCAGCAATTCTAGTATACGAAGCTTTAAGACAACAAAACTATCCTGGACTAACTTAAAACAAAAACGACCTCTACCCATTGGCAGAGGTCATTTTTATTATTTTTTGTTTACGCTTGGCTTATCTTCATAGCCACCTGTAAAAATAGCTGCTAAAAATGTAACAATAACACCTAAAATTAACAATAATTTCATGTGTTTTTCCTCCTTTATGTACGAAGCTCAAAAATAACCTTCAAAAAAGATACCTAGGTGTATTATAACCTAATTTCAATTTTGTGTGAATGTTATCTATGGACAAATTGTAAACATTTTCGAACCTTTTAAAAACAGGCGCATAGACTTTATAAACTCCTTTTACATTGTATCCCCATATTTTCCCTAAATTATTATCACTTTGTCCAATCAAGAAATCCAAGGGGATTTTTCTTACAATTCAGAATAGGACATGTTGAATTTTGTAAGATTAAAGCATGTTAAAGGACATCCTCGCATACATTTTATTAAACCGTGCAAAAGACAACAAAGATGGAGGAGGCCCCTAATTAATGGATATCTTAAAAAAGATAGAACAATTTCGTGAAGAGGAACAACGTTTGAAGTGGGAAGGAACCTTCGCTGATTATTTGGAAATTTTAAAGGAAAAGCCATGGGTTGCTCAGTCTGCTCATTCCAGAGTTTATAATATGATTAAAGACGCAGGGATTGAAGAGGAAAATGGAAAGCGCACATATAAGTTCTTCGACCACCAACTATTTGGTTTAGAGGAAGCACTTGAGCGACTAGTCGAAGAATATTTTCATCCAGCAGCAAAACGACTTGATGTTCGTAAGCGAATTTTATTATTGATGGGCCCTGTTAGCGGTGGTAAGTCTACATTGGTTTCAATGTTAAAAAGAGGATTAGAAACATACTCACATACTGAAAGAGGTGCGGTTTATGCAATCAAAGGCTGCCCGATGCATGAAGACCCTCTGCACCTTATTCCTCATCATTTAAGAGAGGACTTCTTCGATGAGTATGGGGTTCGAATTGAAGGTAATTTATCGCCACTAAATATGATGAGATTGCAGGAAGAGTACGGAGGCAGGATTGAGGATGTTAGAGTTGAACGAATATTCTTGTCCGAGGATAAGCGTGTAGGAATTGGAACCTTTAGTCCTTCAGATCCAAAATCTCAGGATATTGCTGATTTAACGGGAAGTATTGATTTTTCTACAATTGCTGAGTTTGGTTCGGAATCAGACCCACGTGCCTACCGCTTCGATGGAGAATTAAACAAAGCGAACCGTGGAATGATGGAATTCCAAGAGATGCTAAAGTGTGATGAAAAATTCCTTTGGCACTTACTATCCTTAACACAAGAGGGGAATTTTAAAGCAGGGAGATTTGCGTTAATTTCAGCAGATGAGCTGATTGTCGCACACACGAACGAGACAGAGTATCGTTCCTTTATTTCGAATAAGAAAAATGAAGCGTTACATTCACGTATCATTGTTATGCCAGTCCCTTATAATTTACGAGTTTCTGAGGAAGAGCGTATATATGCAAAGATGATTAAGGAAAGTGATGTGCGCGATGTTCATATTGCACCACATACCTTTAGAGTCGCAGCTATGTTTACGATTTTAACTAGATTAAAGGCCCCTAAAAAAGGCGATATCGATATTATTAAAAAGATGAGATTGTATGATGGCGAAAGTGTAGAAGGCTTTAATGCAGTTGATGTGGAGGAGCTTCGAAAGGAATATCAAGATGAGGGCATGAGCGGTATTGACCCGCGTTATGTAATTAACCGGATATCATCCACGATTATTCGAAAAGAAAACCCATCGATTAATGCATTGGATGTATTGCGATCCTTAAAGGATGGCCTTGAACACCATCCATCCATTTCGAATGAAGACCGTGAGCGCTATTTGAATTTCATCTCAATTGCGAGACGTGAGTATGACGATATTGCGAAGAAAGAGGTTCAAAAGGCGTTTGTTTATTCGTATGAAGAGTCTGCGAAGACATTAATGGATAACTATCTAGATAATGTTGAAGCATACTGTAATAAAAACAAGCTTCGCGATCCGTTAACCGGAGAAGAAATGAATCCAGATGAAAAGCTTATGCGTTCGATTGAGGAGCAAATTGGAATCTCTGAAAATGCAAAGAAGGCATTTAGAGAGGAAATCCTTATTCGTATCTCTGCATATGCCCGTAAAGGTAGAAGATTTGATTACAACTCACATGAACGTCTTCGAGAGGCAATTCAAAAGAAATTATTTGCGGACCTGAAAGACGTCGTGAAAATCACTACTTCTACAAAAACACCTGATGAGCAACAGCTGAAGAAGGTAAATGAGGTTGTGGCAAGATTAATTGATGAGCACGGTTATAATTCAACATCCGCGAATGAACTGTTACGCTATGTAGGAAGCTTATTGAACCGATAATCTAGAAAGGAAATAGGGGTTAGGCCAGTTTGATGGTCTAATCCCTTGTTTTTCAAATGGACCGAACTGATGAAGAGGAAACCGAGCAAGAAATCCACCTTTCATCCCCTTCATTGCGCTTATGAGAGGAATTCGAGTAAGAAATCCATTGTAAACCCCCTTCATTTCATTTAAGAAATATAACTTGTCCATATATGAATAATAGTGATGCACTCTGTATGTAATAAACAGCAGGAACTTGTCTATTTTTAAGACTAATCGCCTTATTTACGAAATTTTTTGTCAATAAATCAATGTTCTTGCATAGTATAGAGTAATCTACTATTGGTTAATTTTTGCTAAAGAGTAGGTAGTAGTTGGTCTCTTTTTTATTTCAAACAGGTTTTGTTTAATACAGTTTTTCGTTAAACGAAGTTCTTTCACAAACCGTCAAGATAATGTATGAGGGTCAAGGTAAAAATGTGAATGGTTTAATAAAAAAATTTTTAGGAGGGGAAAGAAATTATGTCGAAAAGTAATTCAAAGAACTTTGTCATTTCCCAAGAAGATTGGTCCCTCCATCGCAAAGGCCATGATGATCAAACAAGACACCAAGATAAGGTACAGGATGCTATTAAGAATAATTTACCTGATTTGATAACGGAAGAAAGTATAATTATGTCAAACGGAAAAGATGTTGTTAAAATTCCAATTCGTTCCTTAGACGAATATAAAATCCGTTACAACTATGATAAAAATAAACATGTTGGCCAAGGGAATGGAGATAGCCAGGTTGGTGACGTTATTGCAAGAGATGGGTCCGGACAAAGTGCAGGAAAAGCAGGCCCTGGAAAAGGGCAAGGTGCAGGTGATCAAGCCGGTGAAGATTATTATGAGGCGGAAGTTTCTCTAATGGAGCTTGAGGAAGCCTTATTTAAGGAATTAGAGCTGCCAAATCTTAAGCGGAAAGAACAGGATCAAAACATTGTAGAAAACATTGAATTTAATGATATTCGTCGAACAGGTTTAATGGGGAATATTGATAAGAAAAGGACAATGATGTCGGCATACAAACGTAATGCGATGGCTGGAAAGCCTAGCTTCCATCCGATTTATCGGGAGGATTTGAAGTTTAAAACGTGGAATGAGATTGTAAAACCAGATTCAAAGGCTGTCGTGCTTGCGATGATGGATACGAGTGGATCAATGGGGATTTGGGAGAAGTATATGGCAAGAAGCTTCTTCTTCTGGATGACTCGATTCCTGCGCACAAAATATGAAACGGTAGAAATTGAATTTATTGCTCATCATACGGAAGCGAAAGTTGTATCAGAAGAGGACTTTTTCTCAAAAGGTGAAAGTGGGGGTACAATTTGTTCATCAGTATACCGCAAAGCATTAGAAGTCATTGATGATAAGTATCCAGCGGCACGTTATAATATTTATCCATTTCATTTCTCAGACGGAGATAATTTAACCTCAGATAATGCAAGATGTGTGAAGTTAGTGAGCGAGTTAATGAAGGTTTCTAATATGTTTGGTTATGGAGAGGTAAACCAGTTTAACTATTTACCATATACACAAATGGATCGTGAGCATTAAATTTAGTGTATACGTTTTATAGGTAAAATGGTATATTTATTGTGCTTGACTATTTGTTTCTTCCTCCAACGCTTAAATCACTAGTGTATCTTGGAGGATAATCAAATGAATCAAACACGAAAAAGAAAGTCTAAGAAGAAAAGACATCTTAAGAAATCACAAAAAAAGATGGCTCAAACTACTGTACCCGTAGTTGACCATCAAAAGGAAGAACCCAGAACGCATTGGACCCAAATATGGACAGCCTTTACATTAGGCTTAAAGGATTTTATGATATCCATTGCTATTCTGGCAGCAATTGTACTTGGAGTTATACTTCTCTTCCAGGGAATTGAACCCAGTGCACTGCTTGAAATCTTTCTTCAAGTAATTCTGTAGTAAATAGTATATGCTAACTTTACTTTATTATGTTTAATGTAATTTGGTGCGATGCATAGGTAAATTGTAAGGGTAATCGGAACCAGACCATTCCGCCTTAGATTGAACGTCCTGCAAAATGTTGGAGGGGTTAAGAAAAAAACTATGTAAGCGTCTATTTACATAAATACTTTTAAAGTTGGTGATGATGGCGAGAAGGTCACACCCGTTCCCATTCCGAACACGGAAGTTAAGTTTCTCAGCGCCGATAGTAGTAGGGTCACTGTTCCCAGCAAGGGTAGGACGTTGCCTTTAAAGTTAGGATACATAAGAAAAACCTCCGATGACCAGTCGGAGGTTTTTTTGGCTGTTCCAGTATTTTGCTGAACACTGGAAGTTTCAGCTAATGAACTTCGAACAAATTAGTTATTCGCCGAAACTACTAATAAGTTTTCGGGAATTGTAAACATTCATTGTTGTCATGTACTACCACTCCCTTTTAGGTAATACTTAATCACAATAGTTTGTATCATTCGGAGTTCATTCGAATCAAAACACTTTTATTAATGTACCCATTTTTAGTATAACCGTTTGAACGCACTTAGTAAACAATGAAACATCTACATTTTTATGGGTGAAGAAGGGAATTTAATTCTTATTGGATGTATGCTTATTGATTAGAGAGTTGTTTTGTACCCATTTAAGCAGATTTTATATTTTCGGATACAATTGAATTTGAAACTGATCACGTTTTGTCCATTCGATTTTTCTAAGGTAGGTAGCTTTTTCAAGTACAGATTTTAGTAATCGATTTTTGATTTCAATATCATCTGTTTGATAGTAAGCGTCCAGAACTTTTTTCACGTTCGGCACAAATTCATTCAAGCTTTTGTATTGTAGCTCCTCTTTCCGAATCTCCTCATCCAGTATTCTTATATCATCTTCAATTGATTTAATTCTTTTGACCACATTTTGTTGTCTTTCCATGAATGTGTCAATGTCGTATATTCCACGTTCTAAAAAATCGTGGAGGTTATTCTTCTGAGTGTTAAGTTCTCCAAGTTCTTTTTTCTTTTTTTCAATTGCTTTCTGTTTAATAGGGATTATTGATGCTGATTCGATATTACTCTTAATGTTCTCACTATAACTAAACTGCTCTACAATTTCTTTTAATCCCTGTAATACCCTTTCCTCTACTAATTTCAAGGTAGCACCCTTTTGCACTCCTTTACATGATGGCTGATAACATCTAATTGAATCGTTTGGTCTATCCTTCCTAGTACCATACACCATGGTATATCCGCATACCTCACATTTAAGAATGCCAGCAAGAGGATTAGATAAAGCCTTTGATTCAACAGTAGAAGGTCTCCATCTTCCTGTATGTGCTATATTAGCAGCATCCCATAATTCTTGGGATACGATAGGGTTATGAGCATTTTTCTTTGTAATCCATTGTTCAGGGGGCACTTTCTTTCTAGAATAGCTTCCACCGCGTTTTGCATATTTAACCTTACCCCAAATAATATGTCCTAGATACACTTCATTCTTAATGATGGCAGTAATTGTAGAAGGGGACCATAGTTTCCTCTTAGAATCAGGAGGATTGATTCCTAATCTATCTAATTCCTGTGCAATTGCCTGTCTACCATAACCTTCCTTCATCATTTGGAACATTTTTTTTACTACCCAAGCTGTATCGGGGTCAGGGTATAGTTTTAAATTTTCGTCTCGGAGATACCCATAAGGTGGTTTCTTACTGATAGATCTACCTAACTTCGCTTTATCTCGTCTGCCACCTTGTAGACGTTTTGTTATACTTTTCAGTTCTTGTCTAGCAACTATCGATTTAATACCGAAAACTAGCTCCCAGGATTCATCCTCTGGATCAAAATATTCTGTAGGAGTGATGAGTTTGACGTTATTATATCGGAATGCTCTATCTAAAATACCAGAATCGTACATATCACCACGACCTAGTCTATCTAAATCCATTACAACTATAGCTTCAGCTTCACCCGAATCCATACGTTTTAACATTTTTTGAACTTCAGTTCTTTCAATTATGGACTCTCCAGTTTCTAACTCCTCAAAAGTATCGATGAGTGTATGCCCTTCTCTTTTCACTACCTCAAGCAAGTTCCTTCTATGTCTAGCAAGCGTATCGTATTGTTTCCCCTCGGCTGCAGCTTTACGTTCCTCTTCGACATCGGCACGGCTTTTTCTAAGATAAATAAAAACATCCAAATTACTGGGTCTGTACATATAATTCACCTCTAACCACAAATCAATTATCTATAACCAAAGAAATAAAAGAAAAAGCTCTATTCAAATACTTCAAGAGCCCTAATTTTTCCTTTGAAGTTGGATAAAGCATCAACCTTAAATTTAAATGCTAATTCTAATCTGTAATTTGCAAATTCCTCAGTTACTAAAAACAAATCAGCTATCTCGGAAATAAGTATAGACTGGTCTACTTGTAGGTTTAATAGTTTACTAACAAACCTCCAAGGCATTAATAGATATGCTGACATTCGTTTTGCCTGTGCTTCAATTTTATTTAAGTGAGTCCCACTAATAATTAACTCATTTTGATGATGCGCATATAAATGTGAAAACTCTTCTGCAAGAATCATTCTCTTCTCAACTGGGTCTAGACCAGGTTTTATATAAATGATTCCTTTTCGTCCTTTGTTTTTGGGAACAGAAAACGCCTTAGAACCTTCATCAAAATCTAAGTCACAGAATTCCTTTTCTAAAGGCTTAATTCGAATCCCATACTTTTGAATTATTTCATACATATCTATTTCATCTGGGTATCTAATATAGAAATTAGATAGCACTTTATTAGCTCTCTCTTCCCAGTAATCTACATTATTTGACTTAACAAGCTGCATCTAGTCACAACCTTAAAAATCATCTATGATGTCTTCATCGTCGTCTTCTTCATCAAGATCTTCTTTTATGAATTTCCACATCTTTATTAACTGTTTAATCTTTTTCTCAGGATTTGTTTTTAAATCGTGAAACATTACAGGGTGTTTTTTTATCTCTTCTATAATTCTTAATTCCTCTTGATGCATAGCTCTATGACAATTTGGACATAAAACCACTACGTTATCTTCATCTTGAATATTTCCACCTTTGGCGATTGGCACAATATGATGTGCCTCAAGATAAGATTCGTCTGATGTAATACCGCAAGAACTACATTTTAGATTTGACTTTAATACTTTTCTATCTACGTAGTTCCTATCGTTTATATCAGATCTACCAATCAAGTAATCAATAGTAGTGTCAAAGATATCCGCTAATCTTTGAAGTGTATCTGTGTCTGGCTCATATATGTTTGATTCCCATTTAGATATAGTTGTATGATCAATTCCTAGAAGCTTAGCTAGTTCTTTTTGAGTTAACTTCAAGTCTTTCCGTTTTTTCTTAATTCGCTCTCCAAGGGTCATAACGTATCCCTCACTAAAAATTTGATGTTTTATCAAGTACATAATACCACCATTTCCTCTTAATAATAATTAATTTGATTAAATAGCAAATTTATTGTTGACATTTGATGTTTGCTCAAATATTATAAAGATATAAATTTGATTAAACATCAAATTGGAGGTGAACATAATATATGATTTTTAATACTGAATTTCTTAGGCAAACAAGAAAAGACAAAAACATACCCTTAATGGAAATTGCTGATGCATTAGGGCTGAAAACACCAGGGGGATACCTAAGAATTGAAACTGGTGAAAATAAACTAAAAGCAGAACATTTGCCGATATTAGCCAAGAAATTTGAAATATCAATTGAAGAATTATTAAGAAATATTTTTTTTGAAAGTACACTTGATGATTGCTCAAGTTTTAAGGAGCTAAGATAATCTTTATTTGAGGAAGTGACACTGAATGTCCGCAATAGTACAAGCCACCCCGCATAAACATATCCCAAGGGGGAATGAGGCGGGCATGGAAAAACCTAAGAAAGAATTCATCTATGGAAACACGAAAGTAATTATTCATTCACCGCTAGTTCTAATGACTCCAGACGAACAAAAACAATGGTTCGATGAGGAGTGGGAAAAAGGAAATCCTATATTAAAGCAAATTGCCGAAGCAGTTGAGGATTGTTATAGGTCTTAGTTTACTAGTTGGTTTGTAACAATCCTAGTACGCATCAGGTACAAAGGAGAGATGCTAGGTGGAAATTAGCAACGTAATAAAAGTTCAAGAAAACGGGTTATCCGTAATTGATTTCGAATTATTAGAACAAGTAACATCTAAGAAATTTGCAAACGAAGTACAAGACAGAAGTGAAAATCAAGATTTATTTAATGCAACAATATGCTTAATGGACAATGGATATTTGTTAGTTCGAGGATTAATCGTTCCAACTGTTTATGACGGTGATTGGAAGCGAGCTGTTAACCACAGTAATTGTCATCCAATTCAATTCGCATACGTACCAAAAACCAATTCTAAGGATGAATTTATTGGTTGTAGTTACTTATTTCTTCATATGTTTGAGGAAATTGGTCTTAGAGTGCAACCTCTCGAAAATGAGGAGTTGGTCAAATGACAATAGGTACAAAAATAGCCAACGCTAGAAAACGGCAGGGGTACACCCAAGAGGAATTTGTTTCGGATTTACCTGTTTCTCGTGAAAGCTTAGCAAAATACGAAACCGGAGATAGAAAGTTCCCCTTTGATTTACGAAAAATGGTTGCAGAAAGGTTAGACGATGAGGAGTTTTATTTCACTGCATGGAATGAATCTGCTGGAGAAGTATCTATTCCATATTTCGATGGTGACCACGTTGATCATCACCCGGCAAGCCTCAAACATCTTGTCCAATCTGAAACAAATGAAGCGTTAGAACAATTGGAGAGAGCTTGTTGGTTCAAGCCAATACATAGCAGTTCAGAAACCGAGAAACAAGAAATGAAACGAGTCATTCATGAGCTGTTAGATGCAGCAGCTTCAATGATTAATTTAGTAGCTGTGATTTGTAGAGAATATGATTTTTCAATGAAAGACATATTCAAAGAGTGGAGAATGACTTTAAAAATTCGGAGATTGAGAAAGTAACAGAGACAATCTTCATTTTTTTAACATAGGTTGCGAAAAATGCTGTCATTTAAGCGAGAATACCTGGTTTTGATGAGATTTTATAGCTGAAAATGCTGTTGAATTTAATAGATTGGAGGAATGTGAAAATGGTTGAAATATTTGTATGGTTTTGCGTAATAGCCATGTCCATAGGGATCGGGTACGTATGGGCGTCACTTGATGAAAAAGGCAAAAATAAAGCAGCTAGTGCTCGACCACTAACTGCAGATAACGAAGTCTTGCAGGACTTTTCTGTTTAAATAATTGTACCACATTTAAGGTGTGGACGACAAGAATATTTGTTCTTGTCGTAATAGCTGGGAATTTATAGGGGCTCCCCTGCCTAATTACCGCTATTCCTAGCTATTACGATGCGAACAGCATCTGAAAGGGGTGAAATTTATGAATAGAATTGGCTTTTTGTCACAACCGCCACGTATTGGACAGGCTGTGCTCTATGAAGTCGATTTCTGCGTAAAGATTAAAGGCAATTTCAGGACGCTTCATTCCGCTTTTCTTGAAGCGATAAGTGTTTCTGAATGCTTTCAAAAAGCTACTGATTTAGTAGACGAAATACCTCAACTCAAAAATGAAAATGTTCAAATCTATATCAGTGACTAGCTATGAGGAGGGAAAGGCGTGCCAAGTGTTAGTTCATATAAAGTGTTATTACCTGAATGGGTTCTAACGAAAAAGAATGAGTTGAGTGAGTATCAGTTTTTGAAGGAAGTCCAAGTCTATATGAAGCGTTATCCACATTACATTGTGGATACTGTTGAAGGTTCCTTTGCCGTCTGCGTAAGACTAGATTCAAAGAACCAAGGGGAAAGGAGCCTAGGGATGCTATGAATAGTGGTAGTACCGTTGTAGATGAAATTGGTCAAATAAATTTCCAGGGGAATGTGATCCCTACCCAGTGGTTTGCACATATCCGGTTTCCAAATGGAAAACCTCACGTTTTAGCCATTATGATTCTATCGGAAATTGTCTATTGGTACCGCCCAAAGATAATACGGGATGAGAGCACTGGAAGAATAATCAGTTGTAAAAAGAAATTCAAAGCAGACAAGCTCCAACGCAAGTATGAAAGTTTTGCCGAAGAGTTTGGATTTTCTAAAAGGCAAGCAAAAGAAGCTGTTGACTTATTGTTTGATATGAAGGTGATAAACCGAGAATTCAGGACGATTACTACTGATGCAGGTATTCGCTTGAATAATGTGATGTTTTTAGAACCGATTGTTGAGAATCTAAAGAAAATTACATTTTCAAGTGAACCATATTACATCAAAGTGTATGAGGGTCATACGTCTAAACGTAATATACCATACGTTAGAACGGAGGAAGCAGGTACGTTAGAACGTAAGACAAATACAGAGACTTCTTGTACAGAGATTTCTTTTGCTTCTGCTGAAGATAATGCGCACACATGCGAAGGAGAAAGTGACGGGGTGCTTACGACCGACCCATCAAGTGGTGATCAACAGGGAACTGTTGCAGAAATATCACATACTCCAGAAGCAGAAAAAGCGCTACTAGACCATTTTATTAGCTTGAGGGGATATGGGTTTGATGCCTCAGCTGACGATGTAGCTGCTGCAAAAGAAATATTATCTGCTGGTGTATCTCTTCAAGATGCACTGGTATGGTTAACTCAAAGATTTGGGCGTTACAAGCCAAAGCATCCTAGGGACAGGATTAACAGTTTAAGCTATTGTGCAGGATTTATTCTGGATAAGCACGTTGAAAAATTAAAGCTTAGTGAGGGTGAAGAGCGTGGAACTGGAGAAAAAATTCACAAGCCTTCAACAGGTGTTCGCAGATCTGCTCCAAAAGCAGAATCAATCACCGGCAATCAAGTCGGCAGAATCCGAAGAAAGAACGTATAAATGTTCGAAATGCAAGGATACCCAGTTGATTATGTATAGGGTTCACCATAAAACCAAATGGGTAGAGGACAGTCGCTTTGAGACGAAAGTACCAGAAAGCATGGTTACGGAAGATGATTTCTACGCTGGAAAAGTTTGTAGCCCCGAGGACTCGTGGGAATGGAGAGACACATACTCCAAACGATGCGATTGTGTTGTCACCAGGAAACTAGAAAAGCTTATGAAATCAAGTCAGATAACCGAAGAATTTCGGAAACTAGGTTTTCAAAACTTCCGTCGGGAGGGCAAACCACAAATCATTGTTGATGCGTACGAGTGCGCATTGGAGTATTTTCGGGAATTTAAAACAATCAGTGGGGACCGAAAGAATAGTATTGCGTTACTAGGTCAACCTGGCGCAGGGAAAACCCATTTACTAATGGCGATATCTAATAATCTACTAAACAAGTATCAAATCCCGGTACAATATTTTCCATATGTGGAAGGGATGGATGACTTGCGAGATGATTTTGATTTGCTGGAGCAGAAGTTAAATCGCATGAAAAAAGTAAATGTACTGTTTATTGACGATTTGTTTAAACCGGTAAATGTACAAACCAAGATGGGCCCACTAAAAAAACCGCAAGCAAGCGAGTGGGAGCTCAAACAAATGTATGCCGTTATAAACTATCGCTATCTGAATCATTTACCAATTCTAGTGTCCTGTGAGCTGACAATTGATGAATTAGTAGAGGTTGATGAAGCGCTGGGCACTAGGATATTTCAAATGTGTGAGGACTTTATTGTTGTCCTAAAAGGGGATAGAAAATTATTAAACCATCGATTGGAGGGATTGCTGCATGTGTGATTTATGCAAAGGGACACACGTTGTCCATAATATCGGGACTAGCTCAATAGGATTTTTCACTTGCCCAAACTGTGGACCAATGACAGACGAACAATTCAAATCGTATTTAGCAGGTATAAGACAAAAGTGGGAGCTAGAAGCTAAAAAATTCAGCAAAACGGCGTGATTTTATGAGTACAAGCGTAAAGAGATACTCCAAAACTAGAAGAAAATTATACATCGCGTTAGAAGAAGTTGATCATAACTGGTGTATCGACGAGGTTAAGATATTTGAAAAAATGTGGAATGCTGGGGTGTCCTTAGAGGATATAAGCACTTACTTTAAAAGGCACCCAGTAGAAATTGTCTTACTAATCATAGATCGTGCTGACCAGGGACGCATTAAACCTCGACCAGAAGGTTTGGGCGGAGAATATGAATCAATAAGGCTTTTAAACTCTAAAAAAAATAAATGATTGGAGTGAATGAAATTGTATAAATGCAAGGTATGCAGATACACTTTCACTAAATTTGCAGAACAACTAGTGATGTGGAGTAAGAAAGCTGAAAAGTGCTGCCCAAGTTGTGGCATGCCTTCAAGTATTGGAGAATTCATAAAAATTGAGAAAAGAGAAAAAGAAAAAATCAAATAAAAAAAGACCAAGAACAGATGCCCCGGCCAAAAAGAATATTCGTTAATTAATTATAGCATAAGGGGTGGTCCTGGTGAGAAAAAGAACAGAAGAAATTTTGATAAGTGACGAAATGTCAGTCACACAAAAAATTGAACCAGGTAAAGTTGTTGTCATTGTACTGGATGGGCACCTGGGCAAAGCAAAGAAATGTGAAGCTGTTGAGCATGGGTTTACAGTGATTGAAACAGCGAAAGGTAAAACAGCACGAATAAAATTCGAAGAATCAGAGCTTTTTTAAAAATATATTTGGAGGTATAAAAAATGGGACTATCAAAGGTGCAAAAAAACTTAAATAAGGCATCCAGAACTTTGGGTGATATAAATGCAATTAAAAAAGGAACAATTCATAAGCGAGTAAAAAACAGGGTGATTGGGAAAAAACCGTTAAAAAAACTATTCGGATAATGGAGGAATTTGTTATGTTGCACAATGTTTTCGTATTAAAAACTAATTCGGACAGTGATTCATTTAGAAAAAAGTTAAATCAATTTTTGACAAAATACTGCAAGGAAACAGATTCAAATGCTTCAGTTTTTGAATTAAATAATTCCGGCAAGGAAAAGGTTGAAGATGTTATAAATCAATAATGTTACAAGGAATATGTATCGATAATCAAAATTTTATGATCCTTACAGTTGGGGAGAGATACTTTCTCTTCCCGAATGGAAAAGAGCACTTTTATGTATCAAGATTTCCTCATAAGGGAGCTCATGCAGGGTGCTTTCAAACAAAACACTTTCGAATTGAGGAACTGCAGTTGGATCCGGAGAAGGAGTACAAAGCTAGTTTAATGTGGACGGATCCCGGTTACCGCAGTAGTACAGAATTAAAAGATTACTATGTAGTCCCGAGGAGGACACACGTATATTTCTATGATGATATCATCCTCAAAAAGTGCGGAGGCTTTTTTCCTCTATCTTGGTTCGCAAATTTCGAGGAAGTTGTTATTGATAGCGAAGATATTCTTGAACTGGAAGAAAACGTTACTGACATACCGGAAAGTGAACCAATTTCACAAATATGTGTACAAGAACCAGAAAGATTCGAACAGTTATCACTGTTCTAAAGTTGAATTCAGGGAAGGTTGTGTATAAAAATGAGTAAAGTTGTTACTTGGTATATGACTCCAGAAGAGTTAGCAGAATATAGAGAAAAGTATCCACCAAAAACCGATGAGGAAATCAAAGCAAGGAAAAAGAGAAAAAGTCCCTTTTCGGATATATACAAATACGGAGAAAGACGGAAAAGAGGAAAAATCACAAAAGGATAAGGAGAGTTCTTAATGGATTCTTTTGAGAGATATACAATTCCGCAATTAAACTGGACTGAATTGAACGGAAAGAAATTAAAGATTTTTGTAAGTGAAGCAAAGGACGGAACAACTGTTGTCGGATTAGACGAGGAATCAGATATTATATATTTGCTCCACCAAAAAATAGTGGAGGAGCGACCGCCAATATTTACCGCACCACTTAAAAATCCGAATCTTTTTAAAAAGGTATGTTGGGAATGAAACACAAGAATTATTATGTTTTCTAAAAAATAAAAAAACCATCAAGAGATGGTTTACATCAAGAATGACCAAATGACTTGCCAATGAGAAGCAATTAGATAAAGAAAAAGTGCACCACCGGAAAGACCTAAAATAGGAGCAACAATATTATTTCTGGCTAATTGTAGAAGGGTATCAACCATATTTTCACCTCAGAATATTTGAACAATCAGATTTTAAACATAAATGTCATTCTCTTTTCCAGGCACCCCAGCGATGGAGTTACCAATGACTGCAATATTCACTGCTAAAGTTATTGCCTGAAGAATTACTTGTAAACCTTTAAGACTTGTAAACATTTCTCTCATAACTACCACTCCCTTTCCTTCCGTTTTCGCTGGGGTATCACTTTGGACCTCGGCCTGAACTGACTCTGGGAGAGGAGCCTGGAAAAGAGAACAACTATTAATAATATACCACAATTAATATATATTTTTAAAAAGAGTAACGGAATTTCCTAAGGGCTTTTGAAAGAGATAACATTATTAGAAAGATGATAACAATGTATAAACAACAAGTTGTATTCACTTTTCGTGAGTTATTAGAAGGTAAGAAAGACAAATAAAGGATGTGAGCTTTTATCTGCCGAAGAAGAAAAGGAATTAACAAAAGGTAGAAAGAATAGTCGATTTATGTGGAAAAATAACGGTTTTCTAGGTATGCTAACTAGTATACTTTAAGAAAAATTAGTTTATAATTAAATTATATTTATAGACTAGGAAAGTAGGGTTAAAATGAGATTTAAAATTTCTAATTTAGCTCAAGTTAAAGAAGCAGTTTTGGAAGATAGTGATTTAAGTGTAATTATTGGTGATAACGGAACGGGAAAGACACTACTATTAGAATCAAGATCATTAATTAAAAAGTATTTTTCAGAGAACATCTCTAAAATTATTCCATCATATCTAAAAAATTATACTGAAAATATAGAAGTAGAAGTTGATTGGGGGCCAATTATCGAACAATACGAATCTAGACAAATAAGGGGAGAAAACGATAAACGTCTTGCATTAGACTTTATAGAATACGACTCAGTATTAAAAATAGGAGATTTAGAGAAACTAAATTCATTTTTTCAGAGGAAAATGAAGAGACTATCAAAAGATGTTTCTCAATTAATCGAAGAGAAAGTACTTCTTTCCCAGGATTGTAATGTAAAAGTTGATTTGTTAGATATTCCACATTTGGATAAATCAGTATATGAGAGTAAAATAAGAATAGCATTCCAAGGGAAATTATGTGTAATTCAGTATAATATTAAAGATTCAGATCCATTTGGACCTTACGAGATATTTCAGTATACTGAGAATAATGAAATCCTTGAAGATTTGAGTTCAAGTGGAGAAAGTATACAAAAGTATCTTAAAACACTTACAAATGTGAATAAATTTAAGGATGTATTAGTAGAGAAAATTAAAACCCTTTACCTTAGGTATTTCTATGAAAGTTACATAAATAATAAGACATCGTTATTTCTCCCTTCAGAAAGAAATTTATATATGGATAATGCATTGAGAAAGACATTAAATGAAAATTATATGAATACTAAGACTCGATACAGTGAATTTCTTTTTAATAATGCTTATTTAGAGTATCAAGATTCTTTTAAGCATTTCAAAAAATATAAAAGCCCATTTGAAACTCAGTTTCAGCAATTGTTTGAGGGTAGTTTGAACATCGATGATAATGGTGAAGTACAGAGTTTAAAAAAGAAAAATGGACAGATAATAAAAAGAGAATTATTTTCAACTAAACTTAACAGATTATTACCTTATTTAATTGTCGGTACTCCGGTCAAAACATACAATGAAATCATTATAGAAGAGCCAGAAGCTCATTTGTCCTTAAAGAGTATGAATAAACTGATAATGTTTATCAGTATTCTTTTAGAGAAATCGAGACAAGTTTATTTAACGACACACAGTGATGTATTTTTTTCTCGTTTAAATAACTTCATTCTGAAAAATCCATCTCTAAATGTAAAAGTTTACGAATTGACAACAGATAATGGACACTCGATCTTAGAAGAAAAAGTAAGAACCGAGTTCGGATATATTGTTGATTTATTTAAAGATGAGTTAACTGATTTGTATGAAGATACTTTAAGTATACAAGAAAGTAACTTAGAATAAGGTGTTATTTTATGATAGAAACCCTATGCCTTGTAAAAAAAGACCATATAAATAAAATTAATAAAAAAACTGAAGTTTTTGAAGAAATTAATGATGATAAAACAAAATTATTAAAATTTATCATGAGATTAACTATTACGAATTATAACGACAAAGAAATTTATCAACTATTCTGCGAAGAAAACGCAAAAGACAATGAACACAGTAGGATTAAATTTTTAGAGGTTGATAGGTTCCCGGATGGGTGCTTTGTAGTATTTAATGATACCTCTATAGACTGTTATATTTGTGAGTTAAAATTAACACCAACTAATAAACTCAAACAATTGAAAGAGCAACTTTTTTCCGGATATATCCACTGTAAATCGCTATTTTCAATCATGGATATTCCTATAGATATTACAATTAATTATCGATTTTTAGTTTTTTTGGTTAATGACAAAAATATTCAAGTTGAATATAATCGAACAAATTATAAAAAAATTATTCCAGGTGAACAAATAGTACCAGAAAATGACTATGACTTATGGAGAAGGAATAAAGCAATATATAGAAATGGTGGATATGCATTCCCAATGAAGTTAGAAAAATATCAAATGAATAAAGCTGAGGATTCAATTGAATATTTTTATATGTACAATATGTAAATAATTTTTTAAAAAATATTAAAGTCCAAGACCGAGAGCGTGAGGACACTAATCAAAGTGGTAATCTATTTACTGTTTTGATTGGTGTCCTTTTTTATTTTTTCTGGGAGGGGTTTGTGTGAGAGAGCAATTATCATTGTTAGAAGTAGTGGATGTAAAGAAAGTCAGTAAAACGGTAATAAAAGAGTTAAAGAAATATAGATCATTAAAAGTTCAATTAGAAAATATACAGGAATGTACTGATGCAGGTGTGACAAGTTTGTTCCCTTCATTAAGGGAACCAGAATCAACAAATGAGTTGAAAGTAAAACAGATTGACCGAGCTTTAGAAAGAGGGCTTGATGCAATGGAAAGAGAGATTATTAAAAAGAAATATCTCGAACCTCACGTGATGAATGACCTTAATATCTACTTAGAATTGGGATTAAAAAAAGATGCATATTATATTAAAAAGAGAGCTGCGATATTAAACCTAGCCACGTCACTAGGGATGATTTAAGGATATCGACAAAAAACCGATAAATAACCGACAAAATAGGTACCAAAAAGGGTGCCTTTTTATTTTTGCCCAAGACTTACCATTGATATTAAGGGTAAACCCTTGGGAGAAGCATCTTTCCCTTATCAACGATGTACTCGATCAGCTGATGGTGTATACCACCTTAGCAGCATTTTGTCTGCATAGGTTGAGGGCGAGGCATGGAGGTAAAAGCACTCTGATTTTTAAACTACGAAGCAATTAGCATAAGGTGGTGCAGATAATAACCGATTTAAAGAAGGTGAGTTATTGTGAATGTCGTTCAACCTATTCGTGACAAAGAATTAATACAACAAATAAAAAAATATCTAAAAAGACGAAGTGAACGTAACTACGTCCTTTTTTTGTTTGGCATAAATACAGGTTTAAGAATATCAGATATTTTATCTCTAAGAGTAAAGGACGTTCAAGGGTGGAGCATTTACCTGAAGGAAGGTAAGACAGGGAAACCCAAAGAAGTCAAAATGCCCAAGGAACTGAAACGAGCTGTAAGAGAATATACAAAAGGCAAACATAAGGGTGATTTTTTATTTGAAAGTAGGGAAAAAGATAAAAGAGGAAGACCCAAAGCTATCTCAAGAGGGATGGCCTATATTATACTCCAAGAAATTGCAGAAGAGTTTGGTTTAGAAAGAATTGGTTGTCATTCATTAAGAAAAACGTATGGTTATCATTTTTACGATCAAACAAAAGATGTGGCTGTTCTACAAGAAATGCTAAACCATAGTGACCCAGAGATAACGATGAGATATATAGGCATCACCCAGGATAAGCTTAACAAATATCAAACCAATTTTAGAATTTAATGGTTTTTTTGCTCATTCGAGTTAGCTATAAAAATCGTGTTGTCAAACTCGTTTTTAATATAGGTCTGAGAGCTTTATAAATCAACGACAAAGGCATTTTGACGAGTTATCCTCCCTATGTCTTGAAGATAACTCAGAGGGCTTAAATCAGCCAAATTTGCAACGAAAAAGAGACACTAATGAATAGGTCTCTTTGTACGAAATTTAAGACAAAAATTGAGATCCCACTTAAGGAGTCTTAGCTTTATCTCTGATTTCAATGCCTTTTCGTTTTCCTTCAGGTAACTTGTTGAATAAATCTGCAATAGCCCTTGGACGAGAGATTCTATCTTCAACTATAAAGTTAACTAAATCAAATAATTGAAGAGCGGTTTCAAAATCATCCTTTAAATCTAGTTGTCCAGGATGTACTGATTCGTTACCTATTACTCTTACAATGTCTAGCGCCTGTTGAACTTGTGGATGCAGTCCCTTGGAAACTAATGAACCAATATCTTTATTTATATCCTTCCCTTGCTCGCCTAAGACGACCATTAACTTTTGAAGTGTAAGTCTTAATAAAGCTGCTGCTCCTCTAGGTGATTTAGTTAATATAGACGAAGCTTCCGTATAGTCATCTAAGAGGTCTTCTGGTAAATCGTCATGAGGAGGTGGAGCTATAGTTTTATCTGGGTATAACATTTTTTCATTAAACCAAAGAGTTTTCTCCCGGCAATGTCCACATATAGAAATCTCAAGATCACCATGTAGTTGGTGCGCCATGCCAGGTCTTGCATAGAAACATTTATACCAGTGTTGGTGTGCTAGTACATTACAGAATGGGCAATGAAAGCTTTCGTTCCCATAAACAGGCGGTATGTTTTTTCCCATATTGTCCTCCTCTAATAATAGTAATCTACATTATTTTACATTTTTCGTTAGAATTCAGTCAAACAGAACCATGAATCAATATTGTTTAACTGGAATGGAGGTACACTTTGAACAAATTCTATAAGTCTTCAAGTTGGATAAGAAAAAGAGAAAAAATATTAAAACGTGACGATTTTCTGTGTAGAGAATGTAGAAGGTATGGCAGAAGTACAGAAGCAACAACTATACACCATATACACCCACTTCATGAACGACCTGAACTAAGGTTAACCAACTGGAATTTACTAAGCTTATGTAGCAAGTGCCACGATAAAATGCACGATCGAATAACAAATGTTCTTACAGAATTAGGAGAGCAATGGAGAGGAAGAGCAACCCCCCCTACTTTTAAGTGATTTATTGAAGTTTATCGGGACCGGAGGGGGGAACTCTTTCCAATAGAGCGCCATTTTTGAAAGAGGGGGTGCAAAAACTTGGCGATAACACCAAAAGAACGGCAGATTCGTAAAACTATTAAACAGGTAATTGAAGATATGAAAAATGTGGGGACATATCGTCCTCAATTTGAAAGGACAGTTCGAACCTATGCTGAGATGTCTTATGACTACAAAATATTAATAAGGCAATTTGAAGAAAGCAATGATCAGTTTATTGAAGAGTATACAAATAAATCTGGAGCAACTAATGCGATGACCACTGCCATATACTCCGAGATAAAAATGATTAGAAAAGAAATGGTCAATTACGAAAACATTTTAGGATTGACACCAGCAGGGTTGAAAAGGATTAATAACGAAATGGATAAGGGCAAGAAAAAGGCAAGCACTTTAGCAAAGGCGTTGAGCCAAATTGAAACATAAAAATTACAAGACGGTTATGAAATACGCCACTGACATTGTGGAAGGGCGAAAAGTTGCTTGTATAGAAACCATTCAGATGTGTCAAAGGTTTCTAAATGATTTAAAAAATCCCGATTACGATTTTAATCCAAAAGATGCCGAATTCGTTATTCAGATAATCGAAAATACATTCGTCCATCAAAAAGGCGAAAATATGCAGGGGTACCCATTACGTGGTACTCCATTTTTATTGCAACCTTGGCAAAAGTTTGTTGTGTACAATCTGCTAGCTTTTTTCCATAAGGGGACTAAGTTACGGAAATACAAAGAAGCGTTTATCATGCTTGCACGGAAAAACGGTAAAACACCATTCATGAGTGCATTATCATGGGGTCTCGGTTTACTAGAAAGAAGATCAGGTGCGGAAATTGTTGTTGTTGGAGAAAAATTAAAACAAGCGTTGCAAGGCTTCAATTTCTTGCTATTCAATTTACGGCAAATGGGGGAAGAAAATAATTTTCGAATCTTGGATAATAACCAAGAGCACAGTATAGCTGGTGATTTCGAAGATGGATATTTGCGAATTGAAACCATTGCCGGTAATAGTGATCGGATGGATAGTTTGAATACTTTGATTCAAATCCTCGACGAGCTACATTTATACAAAAGTGCTAGTCATTACAACACAATCAAGGAGTCGGGAAAGGCCTACCGAAATAGTTTGTGTATTGGGATTACTACTGCCGGGGACAACCAAAACAGCTTCTGTTATAACCGCATGAAATACTGCCAAAAAGTTCTTAATGGAACCGTTAAAGATGAACAGTTGTTCATTTTTATAGCAAAAGCTGATGAGAATGAGAATGGTGATGTAGATTACACAAATCCACTCGAACATGAAAAGGCAAATCCTAATTACAACGTGTCTGTGTCTGCGCAAGAACTAATGAATGATGCTCTTCAAGCCCAAAATGATCCACAACAAAGAAAATCCTTTTTAGCAAAATCATTGAATAAATACACAGCTGCAATGAAAGCTTATTTTAATGTTGATGAGTTTAAATCAAGCGATAGAAAATACAAATGGACCCTTGAAGAATTAGCAAAATTAAAGATTGATTGGTTTGGAGGGGCAGACTTATCGAAAATGCATGACCTAACGGCAGCTGCACTTTATGGAACATATCAAGGTGTGGATATCGCCATAACCCATGCTTGGTTTCCGATAGTTGCTGCAGCTGAAAAAGCAGAAGATGACGGAATTCCTCTTTTCGGTTGGAAAGATGATGGATGGCTAGATATGTGTAATACTCCAACAGTGAACCATTCTGATATTGTTAATTGGTTTGTAAAGATGAAACAAAAAGGATTCAAAATAAAACAAGTTGGATTTGACCGGAAATTTTCCCGAGAGTTTTTCGTGGAAATGAAAAAGAAAGGATTCTCCATGGTTGACCAGCCACAATATTTTTACAAAAAATCAGAAGGTTTTAGACGTATTGAGAAAAAGGCGAAGGATAGTAAATTTTATTATCTCCATTCTGAAGCATTTGAATATTGCGTTCAGAATGTTTCAGCTGTCGAAAAAACCGACGATATGATCCAGTATGAAAAAGTAATGCCAGAACAACGTATAGACATTTTTGATGCTTCCGTATTCGGTGCAATTAGAATGCTAGAAAATATTGAGAAATCGACAAATGCCAGTCAATGGCTAAAAAGGGGGGGGATAAGTGTTGAGTAAAAAAAAGAGGAATAAAAGTAAAACTAGATCCGAACCAACCACTACCACCGCATGGTTTCTAAGTAGTGATGCAAATGAGACTTTAGCTATTCCAGGTTATACAAGGTTATCCGACAATCCTGAGGTTAGAATGGCAGTGCATAAAATTTCGGAGTTAATTAGTACGATGACAATCCATCTTATGCAAAATACAGATGATGGCGATATCAGGATAAGAAATGCATTATCTCGAAAACTTGACATTAACCCTTACAGCTTAATGACTAGAAAATCATGGATTTACAATATTGTTTACACATTATTACTAGACGGTAAAGGTAATAGTGTTGTTTTTCCTAAATTAAGAGACGGATTAATAGATGAACTAATCCCTTTTAGACCATCAGGAGTTAACTTTTTTGATACAGATGAGGCATATCAAGTGCTTTATCAAGGAAAATCATATTCGTATGATGAAGTATTGCATTTCACAATTAATCCAGATCCTGAGCGACCATATATCGGAAGAGGATTTCAGGTGGTCCTTAAAGATATAGTAAACAACCTGAAACAAGCAACGAAAACGAAAAATAGTTTTATGTCTGATAAGTGGAAGCCCTCAATTATTGTAGCGGTAGATGCAATGACGGAAGAGTTGGCAAGTGAAGAAGGCAGAGACGAAATTCTAAAAAAATACATTTCTGAAACTAGCGGAGGTAAACCTTGGGTTATTCCAGCTGACCTTGTGAAAGTAGAACAGGTAAAACCATTATCATTAAATGATTTAGCGATTAATGATGCTGTACAACTAGATAAGAGAACAGTGGCGAGTATCTTGGGGGTACCGCCATTTTTTGTTGGAGTAGGAAATTACAGCAAAGACGAATACAACAATTTTATAAATTCAACTTTGCTTCCAATCGCCAAAGGTATGGAGCAGGAACTTACAAGGAAACTTCTTTTGGCACCTGACTTTTACTTTAAATTTAACCCTCGTTCCCTCTATGCATATGACATCAAAGAATTAGCCGATGTTGGAGGGAATATGTATGTCCGTGGGATCATGCTGGGTAATGAAGTTAGGGACTGGTTAGGAATGTCACCATTAGAGGGATTAAATGAACGCGTCATCCTAGAAAACTATATCCCTGCAGGCATGATTGGCGATCAAAAGAAATTGAATCAAGGAGGTGAGATAAATGAGTAGATCAACTGTTCAAATTAGAAGCCTTCAATCCGAATTAAAAACACGTACTGAACAAGAAGGAGAAATGGTAATCGAAGGATACTTTGCGGTTTATAGTTCTCCAACAGAGTTATGGCATGGCGCCTATGAAGAAATTTCTCCAGGGGCATTTGATAATACCCTTAGTAACGATATTCGAGCCCTTATTAATCACGATACTAGCCTTGTTCTTGGCCGTAATAAATCAGGAACACTTGAATTGAAGATCGATAGTCGCGGCCTTTGGGGGAAAATCAAAATTAATCCAAATGATTCCGATGCAGTAAATCTCTATGAACGAGTAAAACGTGGAGATGTGGATCAATGTTCTTTTGGTTTCAATATTGGAAAAGAAGAAACTGATTGGCGTGAGGATGGAACTGTCAAATGGATTATTAAAGAAATTGATTTACATGAGGTTTCTGTTGTTACTTTCCCACAATATGAGGATACAGGGGTACAAGCAAGAAAGAGGGATGTTGAACAACATGAAAAACGCATGTTGGAACAAAGAAAAAACCAGTTAAAGGAGAGATTAAATAATGCTAAAGCAACTCATGCTTCGTAAGAAAATTGAACAAAGGAAAACAACACTAGCAGAATTAGTCACACAGGAGGATGGACTTATTACAAGATCATCCGAGTTAGAATCTGCTATTGAGGAGGCACAAAGCGATGAAGAAATTGCCACAGTTGAGGAAGAAATTGCAACTCTAGAAACTGAAATGCAACAATTGGAAGAAAAAAAGACAACTCTAGAAGGAGAGATTTCTCAACTAGAAGGCGAATTGGAGGAGTTAAATAGCAAAACTCCTAAAAATTCAGAAAGAACTATTGTGCAAAATCAAGAAAGAACACAAAATCTAGGAGGCGGAACCATGAAGAGAATGAAGTTTTTTGGTGACATGCAGCGTAATGAAGTAGAAGTTTTAATTAAACGTGATGATGTACAAGAGTTTTTAACACGTACAAAAGGTATGATGCAGGAGAAACGTTCTGTTTCAGGGGCGGAATTAACAATACCGGAAGTTATGTTGGAATTATTACGTGATAATTTACATCGTTATTCAAAATTAATTAAATATGTTTCACTTAAACCAGTGGCTGGTAAGGCACGTCAAAATATCATGGGTACTGTCCCTGAAGGTATTTGGACTGAAATGGTAGGAAAACTTAATGAATTAAATTTTGGTTTCAATCAGGTAGAAGTAGATGGTTATAAAGTTGGGGGCTTTATCCCAGTTCCAAACTCTGTTCTTGAAGATTCGGATATTGCATTAGCAAATGAAATTTTAGACGTTTTAGGACAAGCTATTGGTTTAGCAATAGATAAGGCAATCCTTTATGGGAAAGGCGCTAAGATGCCTGTTGGTATTGTTACTAGATTGGCAGAAACTGCTCAACCGTCTTATTGGGGCACTAAAGAAACAGCTTGGACTAACTTAAGCACTAGCAATCTATTATTAATTGATCCGGCTGCTGATACTGATGTTAAATTTTATAAAGATTTAATCCTAAAATTAGGCAAGGCGAAAGCAAATCATAGTAATGGTCAAAAGTTCTGGGCAATGAGCTCTAATACTAAGGCTACTTTAGTCGCCAAAGCATTAACTATTAATGCAGCTGGTGCAATTGTTTCCGGGCAAAATAATACAATGCCTATCATCGGTGGGAATATAGAAGAATTAGACTTCATTCCTGACGGTGTAATCATCGGGGGCTATGGCTCACTTTATTTATTAGCGGAACGTGCTGGTGCACAATTGGCTCAATCTGAACATGCTCAATTTATTGAAGATAATACTGTATTTAAAGGTACTGCTCGTTATGATGGTCGTCCAGTACTTGGAGAAGGATTTGTTGCAATTAACATTAGCCAAGAAGATTTAGAAACTCCACCTAAGGCTACCGATGTCACATTTGCAGCTGACACTGCAAATGCAGGATAAGGGAGGAAATAAAAAATGATTAAAGCAAAAGTGTTGAGGATTTTTTTAGATAAACAGATGAATGCAGTTCATCCGGTTGGAAAAGTAATTGAGGTTTCAGAAGAGAGATTTGAAGAGATTCTTTCTGCAGAAGAAAACTCATTGGTTGAATTAGTTGATGGCGAAATAATTCCTACAGATCCACCAGGTGGAAATGACCTACCGATTGATTTAGGCAGCAATGTTGAAACTTTAAAAGAAAAAATTACTGCTGAATTAGGAAAAGAGGATTTGGAACTTTTACTTAAATCAGAAAAAGAAGGTCAAAATCGTAAAGGTGTTGTGAAACACCTTGAATATCTTCTTAAAGAAGATGATGAGTAATGGATACAAGCGTTATTCTTGGACTGGTAAAGGAAAGACTTGGTTTACGATCTACAGTTAGGGATAACTATCTTACAGCTATAATTGAAGGTGTAATCCAAGAATTAGAAGATGAAAAAGGAATTAATCTGAAAGCAGATAACTCCTATCATCTTCTTTTTATTGTAGATTATGCTACTTGGAGGTACCAGAGTAGAGATAGCGAGGGGGCAATGCCCCGGCACTTACAATTTAGATTACACAATTTAGTTATCCATGCAGGTGGTGGGAAAAATGACGTTTGATTATGAACTAACTCTTATTAGGGTCTCTTATATCGAAAATGATATTGGAGACCATATCCCAACTGAAAATAAATCAGTTATTTTATGTGATGTGCAATCAGTGACAAGGTCTGAACATTATTCTGCAGCTACACATGGGTTGAAACCTGAAATTGTATTTGTGGTTAACAAATTCGATTATCAAGGGCAAAAAGAAATAGAATTTGAAGGTGTTAGATACAAAGTAATTCGTGATTACACGTCAAAACAAGCAAAAGGAATAGCAGATTTTGAAACCATTGAATTGATTTGCAAGGGGATGAGCAATCATGCCAATGCCTAAATCAGTAATCAAAATTAAGAAAAACGGTGTAGAATACATCTCTAATGTGGACAGAGTGCAATACACTTTGGCTGAATTAGTGAGGGCAGCACTAAGAGATTGTGCAAAGCTTATTCGAAAACGAATAATTGAAAAGTTAAAACAATTGCCAGGGATGAAAAGAAATAAAAGGATTTATACAAGTTCTCAGTACTGGGTAAGACGTAGAGAAGGCGATCTTCAAATCGGATTTAAACACGATAGTTGGTATGGAGCCAGAAGTGAGTTAGGAACTCATGGTCAACCAGCGCGAGGGATTCTAAGAGATACAGTCTATGAAAATATTGATGAAATCCGAAGAATCCAGGGTAGGTATTTATCTGCAGTTGAGGATGAAAATCGTGCGAAGGGGTTAATAAGCGAAGATGAATATAGGAGTCAGGATGGTGAGGAATCATGATTGAATTAAGAGCTGCCTTAAAGTTACTTTTAAAAACATTCCATTCAAGAGTCCATCATCAATCAGCCCCAGCGGGTACTGCATTCCCATATGTTGTATATAACATGCCAAATTCATATACAAATGAGCAACAAGAGATATTTGTTCTTGACGTAGACGTATGGGACGACAAGGATGATACGACGGAGCTCGAGACTATTGCTAATAAAATTTGGAAAGGTCTGAACTATCACCGCCATTTGGATGATGATATTCAGTTTAGCATTTATCAGGAGAATCGATTGCCTCCATTGGATGACGATGATCCGACGTTAAAAAGAAGAAAATTAATTTTTCAATTGAAATATTTTGATAGGAGGCTATTTGAATGAAAAACAAAAAAACATATAGCGGGTATACCGACAAAACATCAGAAAATCTCTTGCTCGATGCAGGAGCTTTTTTTGTTAACTATGATATGGAAGCAGACACTTTTGATACAGCTGTAACTGCAGGTAAATTGCTTGGTGCTACTCGAGGGGGCGGTCAGTTTTCCGCAGTACCTGAAATTAGGTCTATTGAAGTCGACGGAGTAAAGGGAAAGGCTAAGGGTTTGCAAGTTATTGACAGTTGGGAAGTGAAAATGACTGCCAATGTCCTTGAAGTAACCAAGGATGGTCTTTCTAAAGCGTTAACTGCAAGTGAATTAGATACTGATACAAATCAGACGTATGACATCATCAAAGCAAAAAACCTCATAGAACTAACTGATTATATCGACAACATTACCTTTGTTGGTAAAAAGTCAGGTACTGCAGAACCGGTTATTATCCAAATTTACAACGCTTTGAATACAACTGGCTTAACATTGCAAACGCAAGATAAGGGTGAGGCAGTTATCGCTATGGAGTTTGCGGGACACTATGACGATGCAGAATTAGACAACCCACCATTCGCAATATTCTATCCAAAAGTGGTGCCAGCAGTTTAAGAGATTCGATTCTTCGAGTCTCTTCTTTACTTTAAAATATGGAGGATGCACAAATGGCTTACGAAATGAGAGCGTTGAAAACGGCTGATATTTTTAAAATGAGTAAGATTTTAAAAAAGATGAATATTAAGTTTGAATTAGACTCGGAAGTGACACAAGAAGCAATGGGAATTCAACTAATCCAAAAGGTCGTTGAAAACCTTCACCTTGCTGAAGACGAGGTAAATGAATTTTTGGGTAACTTGGTAGGATTGGAAGCTAAAAAGTTTTCTGAACTGCCAATAGAGGACACGTTACAAATTATTAGTCTCTTTAAAGGTCAAAAAGGAATTGTGAATTTTTTAAAGCTAGCAGGGAAGTAGATCCGTATGATCTATATGACCTGCTTTTTTCACGTTACGGGGACATAAATCACGTCTTTGAAATGGGCTTGGATGATGGGATTGGCCTTATTAATAGGGCATATGAAAAAGATAGGGAAGATAGAGCTTTCCAATTATATTCGATGAAATATATGTGGATGTCTAAAGATAACTTTGTACCATTTGAAAAATTCTATGATCCTAAACAAGCAGCTCAAGTTGAACAAAAATCAGAATCACAAATCCTTAGCGAAGTGAAAGAAATACTAGACTCCTATAAAAGGGGTGAGGAGTAATGGAAATTTTCCGTTTGTTTGGGTCTATCTTCGTTGATAATGATGAGGCCAATCAATCAATTGCTAAAACAGATGAACACGCAGAAGGATTAGGGAAGAAACTTGGAAATGGTATAAAAACTGCAGCTAAATGGGGAGCTGCTATTGCATTGGCTGCTGGAACTGCTGCTATTGCACTTGGAGTGATGTCTGCACCACTAGTTAAGTCAGCTGCAAACGCTCAAGCCTTAAATGCACAGTTTGAGCAAGTCTTTGGTGATATCCAAAATAGTGCCCAAGAGACAGTGAACAAACTTGGTAAAGACTTTGGTATGGTACCTAATCGAATAAAACCTGCTATGACACAGATGACATCCATGTTCAAAGGATTGGGCATGAATACTGAGAAGGCAATGGGGACAGCTAAAGATGCTGTAACTCTTGTAGCCGATGCTGCAGCCTTTTACGATAAATCCTTCGAGGATGCTAATAGCGCACTGAATAGTTTCATAAAAGGGAACTATGAGGGCGGAGAATCAATCGGTCTTTTTGCAAATGAGACACAGTTGGCTGCATATGCTTTACGAGAACTAGGCTTGGATTGGAAAAAACTCGATGAAGCAGGAAAACAAGTAGCACGTCTGGAATATGCAAAGGCTATGCAAGAGTCTGCAGGTGCCACTGGACAGGCTGCAAGGGAATCTGATTCGCTGGAGAACCAATTAGGTAACCTAAGGCAAGCTTGGGAAGACATAAAGGCTAAATTTGGGGCACCAATTCTTGATCCAGCTGTACAAGGTATAAAAAAATTAGTAGACATTCTAATGAGTGTTGATACTGATCACGTAACTGCTAAACTAGAAACATTTATTGACTTTATAAGGAATACGTTTGGGTCAACATTTAAAACGGCTTATGAAGTAGTTGATACATTTTATAATGCATTTATGTCGGTTTGGTACGATACAGGTGAGGTTGGAGATGTTCTGGCCAAAATAGGTATTTCACCTGAAGCGGCATCTAAAATCGAAGGCTTTTTTAAAACATTAATTGATTATGCCAAAACAGGATTTACCTTCTGGGTAGATGCGGTTTCGGGAATCAAATCAGGCATTATGATGGTTTTTGATTTTGTTCAACCATACATCATGCCGATTTTATCCGCGGTAGTTGGTTTTATTCAGGAACAAGTAGCAAAAGTAACTGAATTCTGGAACGCTAATGGCCAGCAGATCATGCAGGCGGTTAACAATTTATTTAATGGCATAATGGCCGTTATACAATTCATAATGCCCGCCGTGGAGTTTCTTATTAAATCTGTATGGGGAAACATACAGGGGATATTCAAAGGGGCACTAAACATCATTATGGGGCTCCTGAAAATATTTACTGGTCTTTTCACCGGTGATTGGTCAAAGATGTGGGAAGGCATCAAGCAACTTCTCGGTGGCGCAGTAGAATTCTTATGGAATTTATTTAACTTAATGATGATCGGAAAGCTTTTAGGTGGTATTAAAGCTTTCATATCGAGTGGCATTGGATTTTTCAAGAACTTCGGTTCATCCGTAGTAGCGACCTTTAAGGGATTCATTGACGATGTCATTACCTGGTTTAACTATTTTAGAGCAACAGGTTCAAGTATTTGGCAAGCATTAGTGGATACTATTCGAAACCTGGTTACAATCTTTAAGGCTAATATTAGATCGAATTTTGATGAGATTTGGCAAATGGCTGTTAACATTTTTACGAAAATAAAAGATGCCATTATGAATCCAATAAAGGCAGCTAAGGATAGTGTCAAGGGATTCATTGATGAAATCAAAGGATTTTTTAAAGGTCTGAAATTAGAGTTGCCTAAAATCAAAATGCCGAAATTTAGCATTAAGAACTGGTCAAGTAATCCTGTTGACTGGTTAAAAGCAATGCCATCTTTAGGAATTGAATGGAATGCTCTTGGTGGTATAGCAACCGGACCGACAGTTATCAATACAAGTAGGGGCTTGCAAGGGTTTGGGGAAGTACCAGGTGAGAGTGAAGCGTTTTTACCATTGAATGACAAAGTGTTAGGTTCGATAGGAAGGGGTATTGCTGCAACAATGGATTCACTATCATCAGAATCAAAATCGATTGTGCAGCACTTAACTATCAATAGCCCACAACAGATAAGTCCTTCTGAAACTGCAAGAGTGAATAAGAGGGCATTACAAGAAATGGCGTTGGGATGGTGAGAGCATGCAAAAGATAACCTACATTAACTCAAATGGCGATTCGATTGAATTTTCTCATCAACCGCCATTTATTTTATCCTCTATTGAAGGGTTAGGTGATGTTGAAGCGGATGTACAAACACAAAAATCCCCAAAACAGGATGGTTCAACTCATATAGCAACGGAGTTAAGCGAACGGTACATTAACATGGAAATATCTATTCTTGGGAATGGTGGAGAGGATATTTCAGAAAAACGAAGTTTCCTCTCAAGAGTGTTAAATCCTAAATTAAATGGGGTATTGATTTATGAAAATGGTCGGATCAAAAGGGAGATAAAATGCGCAAGTGAGCATGTGCCTAAATTCCCAAAGAGTAGAAGTCGTACCAGTCAGATCTCATTAGTTAATTTGATATGTCCCAATCCATACTGGCTAGACCAACAAAAAACTGATCAGTTAGTAGTATGGGAAGGTGGGTTAGAGTTCCCTCTTGAACTCCCTACCTTCTTTGCTGAATTATCGAATAACAAATCGAAAATTCTAGTTAATGACGGGGATGTTGAAACACCAATATTTATTACGTTTAATGGACCAGCGACGGCTCCTATTCGGATAACTAATGTGACGACTGAAAAGTTTATCGAAGTGAATCAAAGTTTACTGGATGGTGAACGATTGGAAATTAATACGATATTTGGCCAGAAAAGAGTAACAAAGGTATTATCAGATGGTACCCATCAAAATGCCTTTCACTACATTAAGATTCCAGGTAGTGAGTTTTTCGGGCTTGAAGTAGGGAACAATCTCATTGACTATTCAACCGGTGCTGATTATGAGAGTGCAGGGGTTACAATTTCTTGGAATGATAGATTTGTAGGAGTTTAAGGAGGTGCTTTTATGAATGATATTAAAATAGAAAATAAGGTCACCACAAAGGAGACCTTATCTATTGTACAAACTATTAATCTGCCGAAAGATTTCCGAATGACAACCCAACAATTTGGTCAGAAAATAAAATCATGTTTGCAAGCTTACTAGTTTGTTGTGAACTATAAGGTTTAATTTCAACATTTTCAAGGATAAAGGATGTATTCTCAAGTAATACATCTTCATTTTGATGTTCTTCAAGTGCTTCTTTTGTGTTTTTAATAGCACTTTGAGCAACGAACCTTGAGAAATTTTCAGGCGTTAGTTCTACTTCTTCAAAATTGGTTGGTAAAATCTTTTCAGGGATTACAAAACCGAAAGAAGTAAGAAAAATAATTTTGTTTTGTTTAGTTGAATCGTCATTTGATTCATTGGATACCTCTACAGCTGAATAGACGCACAATGAAGTTAAAGCTTTTACATCTCGTTTTTCAAAAAAAGATTTACTCATCAATTTCACCTCCTTTCGACAGACTTATTTCGACATGGAGGTATTATTTTCCTCTTTGGAAGGAGTGAAACCATGGCAGAAGAATCAAGCTTTTTTAACAGTGTAAATGGTGACAGGAAGTACGATATGGAAGCTTTCGCCACCTATTTCAAACAGTTTTTAAGTAGCGGATTATATCATAAGAACAATGAAACATCTTTAAGAGTTACGCATCAAACAGGATTAACGACAAGTTTAGAGCCCGGAAGTGCATTTCTTGAAGGCTTTATGTACAGAAATACTGATAATATGTTATTTACGCATGATGCACCTGACGCAACAAATCCCAGGATTGATAGGATTGTGTTGAGGTTAGATAGAAACATGAATGCAAGGTGGGTTAGAGCATTTATTAAGAAAGGAACTCCAACCACTAACCCAGTTCCTCCTACATTGCAACGTGACAATTTAATTTACGAGATAAGTCTTGCACAAGCTAGAATTAATCCAGGAGTGTTAAATATTTCATCAGTAATTGATGAACGATTTGATGAAAATGTAGCTGGACTTGTTTCATCTTTAATCACCATACCAACCAGTGATTTTCAGAGGCAATGGAACGAGTGGTTTACAGGAATTCAGAACCAAATAGGTGCGAGGTTGTTGTTTGGTAGTAGTGAGCCATCAGGAGTTATTGCTGGTGATGTTTGGCTAAAAAACGTGTAGGAGGTGTGATGAATGCAGCCAGTACGCATATTGACACCTTCTTTTCAGTTTTTGGGTGAAATTGATGACTATGAGAGCTTACAGTTTACAAGACGCTTTAGAAAGCCTGGAGAAATTGAATTACACATAAACTTGAATAAAAACCTGACTGAAACCCTTGTTGAAGACAACTGGGTTTTTTTAACGTCCAAAAAAGTAGGAGTAATTAGACATCGAGAAATTGACCGCGACAATACAGAGCAACTGATGGTTAAGGGTTATACCCTTAAAGGATTGTTATCTAGGAGATTGACCGTGCCGCCATTTGGCGAGGCATACGACAAAGCGCGAGGTAATGTGGAGTCGGTATTAAAGCATTATGTCCGTCAAAATGCAGTGTCCCCAATTGATCCTTCAAGGGTGATTCCAAACCTCGTGATTACTGATGATTTATTTCAAGGCCCTGTTATTGAGTGGCAATCACGATATAAAAATCTTGTGGATGAGCTCGAAACAGTTTCATTTACATATGGTTTTGGATGGGACGTTTCATTAGATTTAGAAAATGAGAGATTAGTATTTGAAGTCTACGAGCCTAGAAATCTTACAACCTCTCAAAATGAGTTGCCACCAGTTATTTTTTCAATAGATTTTGATAATGTGAAAAGCCAGGTATTTACCGATAGTGCAGTTGATTACAAAAATACTGCATATGTTGGTGGACAAGGTGAGGGAATTGAAAGGTCATTTGTAGAGTTAGGGAATTCAACAGGATTAGATCGTCACGAGACATTTATCGATGCAAGGGACGTTGAAGACGATTCCATTTTACCGGTAAGAGGACAACAAAAACTCCAAGAAATGCAGAAAATAACAAGCTTTGAGACTGAAATACTCACATATGGTCCATTTGTGTATGAACAGGATTGGGACCTTGGTGACATTGTTACAGTCCAAGATACGAAGCTTGGCATTACAATGGATACCCCAATTCCTGAGGTCAAAGAAATCTACGAACCTAGTGGTTTTAGATTGGATGCTACTTTTGGAAATACGGTCCCAACCCTTATCGATATGATAAAAAAAGTTGTGGACGTTCCAATGACGGAGAAGGCATATATACCTACCAAAACGTCTGAATTGGAGAATGATGCGGGCTACATCACAAATGATGAAATACCACAAGCACAGACATATGTTCATGATCAAATTGCACCTGCAAGTACATGGACAATCCTTCATAACTTAAATAAGATGCCGTCCGTCACAGTTATTGACAGTGGTGGGAATGAAGTGATTGGCGATAGAAAGTACGATTCTATGAACAAAGTGACTCTCACATTCACCACTGCATTTGCTGGTAAGGCATTATTGAATTAAGGAGGTGGTCATTTGAAGTTTTTAACGAATATAGACTTAGGAAAAAATGAATTACAAAATGCTAGAGTGCAAAACTTAGGAACTGCACCAGCGAATCCAGTAGCTGGACAAATCTATTTTAATACTGCTGACAAAACATTCTATGGATGGGATAGTACTTCTTGGATTGATTTAGGTCAGGTATTAACCGGCAGTGCAATTGTCACATTAATAAATTCAGCAACTTCCAAAATTGATGATGATAATTTATCAGCAGCGGTTAATGATGCAATTAACAAAAGACACAGTCATGCAAACGGAGATATTTTAGATGCCATTACTGCAGCATTTACAACTGACCTTAATACTAAGTTAGAAGGAATCACTACTGGAGCAACTAAAACAGAAAACAGTGCGACTAATGGAAATATCAAAATAAATGGGGTTGAACAGCAAGTTTATGTACACCCTGCAGGGACTAACCCGCATGGTACCACTAAGGCGGATGTTGGACTAGGGAATGTAGAAAATAAATCTTCCGCGAATATACGTGATGAAATCACAAGCAAAAACGTAACAGATGCTCTCGGATTTTCACCGATTAAAAATGGAGGTGACACTCCAGAGTTAAGGGCTGGAACAGAAGTGAGTAGACCAACCGCAACCGGAAGTGGAATGGTTTATTTCGCAATAGATACCAAGAAAATTTGGAAAGATACCGCCGCTAATACCTGGACTCAGATGGGCGGTCAAGACAGTATAAATTGGTCTGCTATTACAGGAAAGCCTAGCACTTTTACTCCTCCTATCGCTTCTCCAATAACTTTGGGTGGCATAAAGGTAGGGGCAAACTTAACAATCACGCCAGAGGGAGTTCTTAACGCAAATGATAATCCTGCGACGTTTATTCGCAAACAGGAGCGTTTTACCGTAGGTGCAGGACAAACAGTATTCAATCTAACGAAAGGCACGTATAAGCCAAATACAAGTGCAATCACATGGTTTTTGGATGGAGTTAAACAAGATGATAGAGCATTAACAGAAACATCATCTACAAGTGTTACATTACCTGCAGGTCTGCCGGTAGGTGCAGAAATACTGTTTGAATACTTTGAAGTGATCAGCATGAGTCCGTTCCCATTCCATGCAAACGAGCATCTAACGGGCGGAGCAGATCCTATCCCATTAGCAACAACCTCTGCAGACGGTTTAATGTCAAGTGTGGATAAGAACAAACTCATTAACACTTACATTAAACAAGAAGTGGATAATCTTATTTCTACAGCTGTTAACAATCTAATTAATGGTTCACCAGGTGCACTTGATACGCTAAATGAATTGGCGGCGGCTATGGGTGATGACCCGAACTTTGCTGCAACAATCACTAATGCACTGTCTGGAAAAGTAGATAAAGTAACAGGAAAAGGATTATCAACTAATGACTTTACCAACACGTTACTTGCTAAATTAAATGGTATTGAGGTGGAAGCTAATAAGTACATTCACCCATCTAGTCACCCGGCAACAATGATTACTGAAGATACAACCCACCGATTTGTAACTGATTCAGAAAAGGCTAGTTGGAATGCTAGGGCAAAAAAATATTCAGCAAACATTGGGGATGGAGTAGCTACTTCGATTGCAGTAACACACAATCTCGGTACACAAGAAGTCACTGTATCATTAAGGGAAAATGTAAGTCCATATAATGTTGTCTATGCGGATGTGCAAATCACAAACACAAATACAATAACGATACTTTTTGCGAGTGCTCCATCATCTAATCAATATAAAGTTGTTGTGACAGGTTAAGGGGTGAGTGCATGTGAAACTATTTGGAGTAGAGTTAAAGTTTAATGGATTGGATGTGTGGCACAAAGGAAATCTTACTAAACTATCACAATTACAAAATGACCTAGGTGCAAGTGTCAAAATTACAGTAAGTGCTACAGAACCCTCGACTAAAGCTTCGGGGGATTTTTGGTATAAGGAGGTTTAATTTATGGCAGATAAAAATATACAAATGACTCAACGTAATACCGCTAACACCGGATGGGATAATCTATTTCCTATAACAAAAGCTGTTAATGTAAATGGAATTGCTTCAGGAAAACAATCAATTTTGGGAAATGGCACAGTGTCCTTAAGTGCAAATATTACTTTCCCTAAAGCTTTTTCCGAACCACCTACAATGGTTGGAAACGATTTGAAGGGTGCTTCTGCAAATGTTGGTTTCACTAACATTACAACAACAGGTTGCACACTACATGCCTTTCGTGTAGCTGCAGGTACGTTTGCATCTGGTGGTGACTATGAATTCTCATGGTTAGCCATTGGAAAATAAGGAGGGAGTTAAATGATTAAAGAACATATTGTTGAAGGTTCGAAGGATACTAGTTTCCATGATTTTGTGATTACTACTAATGGGATGAATTTGATTGTGACTAACGGATCCTACTTCCGTAGGGGGAATAAAATATTTTCCGGAATTAATGATGCTCTTATCCAGATTCCATCACCTTCTCAACTTACCCATTATGAATTATGGGTAACAGAAACGGGTTTAGTATTAAAAGAGCGCACTGACACACAGGTGTTTGATGAAGTCGAGAACCCTATAGACCGCTTAGCATGGTTTTCGGTTCCTGAGAATTGTACTAGTCTTGAAGACGTTGAAGTTATTTTTGTGAAGGTGGTGCCGTCGGATGCAAGTGACAATTAAGAAAGGCATACCTATTGAGAAAGCACCTGATTTAGTTAAAGAATTAGGCGAACAACTTGCTCAAGAGAAGATAAAAAATATGCAATTAAATTCACAGGTTAGTAATTTAGGACAACAACTTGCAATGGTAAAGCTTGATGTAATGAAAATCAAAGGAGGGCAATCTTCATGAAATCGCCAAATTATAGTTTTTGGAAAATGGCATTTGATTATAATTGGGTGGATGCTGAGCTTCTCAAGGGAGCAGTTGTCACAGATTCTAATCCATATGGAGAAATAACAGTAGATGAATATCAAGAAATCACAGAAGAGCCATACGCAGCGTAGGCTTTTTTATTTTACCTTGAAAGGGTGAGAGAAGTTTGACAGTCGAACTAGGGGTTTTGATTGGAGTTTTGTCACTTATAATTGCATTCCAAACTTATTCGTTAAACAAAGCTAAGTCCATCAAGTCAGATGGACAAGAGAGCGCGGAATTAAAGGCTGAACTTGGTTATATTCGTAAAGGTGTAGATGACATTCGAATTGATTCAAAAGCTAATGAAAAAGCATTGAATCACTTAGGGGAACGCGTCACACGAGTTGAAGAATCAAGCAAACAAGCTCACAAAAGGCTTGATAATTTAGAGAGTAAGGGAGAGATATAGAATGGATAAAGCAAGCGTAGGACGTTTTGCATTTTTAATTGTAGCGGTTATCAATGCCGTGTTGAATCTCTTAGGTTATCAAACTATTCCAGATGAATTTGTAAATGATGTGGTCGCGGTTATTTCCGGGGCATATTTTATTTATGCTGCTTGGAAGAACAACTATCTAAGTAAAAAAGGACAGCTGCAGAAGAAAGCGTTACAAGCTCAAGGGTTAGCAAAAAAGTAATCAATTAAATACGAATTCGTACCAAAAACCAAACAAATTCATAAACTGATGAAAAAGGAGATTAATCATAATGAACTGGATACAAGATGCAGGTCATGGAGGTTCAGATCCAGGGGCGGTATCACATGGTAATACAGAAAAAGTGTACACTCTAGAAGCGGCACTTTATGTTGATAAGCGTTTGGCTGATCATGGGATTGATAGTGATTTAACCCGTTCTAGAGATGTTACGCTTGGCCCAAATCAACGGACGAAAATAGTAAGTAATTATAAAAAGTGTATCTCACACCATTTCAATGCTGGTGGAGGTAGTGGTGCTGAAGCAATTCATTCAATCTATTCAGACGGCAAGTTTGAGCGCATGCTTATTGAAGAATTTAAGAAGGCTGGCTACCCAGTTAGACCGCGATCAGTCTTTTTCCGCAAGAATTCATCCGGAGGAGACTATTACTACATGAACAGGGAAACGGGAAATTGTCGTACAACAATCCTAGAATATGACTTTGTGGATGGTCCACAAGCTGATAAAATCAAGGATAAAGCATATCGTGAGGGCATGTATGAATGTGTCGTCCGTGCCATTTGTCGTGATGAAGGAGTAACTTATAGGCCACCTGTTGTTACTAAACCTTTGGTTGTAGAATATTTCAACCTGTTTGTAGATGGTGCATTAATAGGTAAATACACAGCTTATAATGCCCTGAAATTTGCAGGGGAGTATCTAGATAAAGGTGCAAAGGAAATAACAATGGTTATTGAAGGAGTAGCAAAGGCATTCGATGAAAAGCCAAAAACACAGGTTAGTAACCTATACCTCTTATATGTTGATGGTAAACTAATTGGTCGCTATACTCCTTATAATGCCCTGAAATTTGCGGGGGAGCACCTTGATAAAGGTACAAAGGAAATAACAATGGTTATTGAAGGTGTAGCAGAGGCATACGAAGAAAAGCCAAAACCACAGGTTAGTAACCTATACCTCTTATATGTTGATGGTAAACTAATTGGTCGCTATACAGCTTATAATGCCCTGAAATTTGTAGGGGAGCATCTTGATAAAGGTGCAAAGGAAATAACAATTGTGCGTGAATAAAAGGATATTAATTCATTTAGGATAGAAAATATGCGTAATAAGTTGCAAATGTCTTGGGTATAAAAGTACTAAGGACGTGATTAGATACAACAAGAAGAAAATTTTCCTAAAGGATTGTTGTGGGGAACATTACTTAGTATTCCCTTGTGGTTATCGTTTTTTGGATGGATAAAGATATTTTTTAATGGGTAAAGTAATATTACGCCCAGATCTTTCAAAAGTAGGAAGCCCTGTCTCTCCGGAGATGGGGTTTTTTCTTATTTGAAGACAGAAATAGTTCACACTTTTGTCACATAAAAACAAAGGGATACATCTCTTCTTATTGAATCTCTATAAGGGGAGTTGAATGTATAAATGGAACGAAAAGAATTAACAGCTAATAAAGTTATTTCTTCTAAAGTGCATTTGCAAATATTTGAAATAGATGGTGGATATGATGCAATTGTTTTTCCTAATGCCGAGGATTTATCCTATGTTCGAATCAAACAATCAGGTAAAAAGGAAGATGTAATAAATGAGGCTTTAAAGCAGTTTGAAGAAATAAATGGCGTAAAAATTTCATAAAAATAGCCATGTCTCTTCGGATGGGGCTTTTTATTTTGCGTAAATATTTTTGAAATGTGTGATAAATTTCACCGCATTTGATTCGTATTGGAGTTAAAGTTAATTTGAGGTTTGTGTAGAAGCTGGAAAGGAGGATTCCGGCTACTCGCAGCTGCAACCTATTTGAGTAGAAGCAGATAGGTGGCTTTTTTATTAAATAAAAGCGTATAAAATATACAACACAGATTAAATTAATATCAAGTGAGAGTACTCCTGTTTTCTATTTTTTCCCTATCTCTTGGTGAGGTAGGGTTTTTTGTTTTGTTTCAAAATTGCAGATTATCCGAAGGAGGAATCCTCTTTATCTGTCTGGTCAAATCAGTTATATCTTTATTCCCTTCATAAAGAACCTTCTTGATAATTGTTTCCCTATAACCTACTTCTTCAATAATATCCTGTATGTATTGATAAGCCACAATTGCAACAGCTAGATCAGGATTATCTTTATATTCCCTTGGATTAATGTTAAATGCACCACCGCTTCTGAGATGGCTACCTTCTATGTAGAGAAACACGTCTATGTTAACCTTCATTATAGTCTTCCTTTTTTAAAATAAATCTTATCATAAATTAGTCCTACTAGTCATACCTTGGTACAAAGGGGGTGGGACAATGAGCACAAGAAAGCCAAAATCAGTATCCTTTTTTACGTCCAATGAAGAAGATGTGAAAATTTTAAAGTTTATCCAGAACATCGATAATTTTTCCTCATACGTTAAAGACTTAATTAAAGCAGATATGCAGCGTAGAGAACAACCATTAAAGATACTAAAAAAGACTGAGGGGGAGGCCTTAAAATCGTAGTAGGAGGGTAATACCCCTCCTCCCTCTTATAGGGAACTGTTACAGTGTTACAAGTTTGACGTTGTCAATTGACAACCACTTTTGAAAGGGGAGAAAAAATGGAGACAGTAGAGGAGTTAATCGAAAAGCTAATGAATTATTCATCCAATAGCATGAAGTTATTTCAAGAGGATAAAATCACTCTGGAAGAAATGGAGAGAAGGGTATCAAGTGTGCACCTTCAATTAATTGAATTTAACAAGGCTGGTGTAGGTGTATGATTGAGGGAAAAGGACTTGGAGGAAAAAAGGTAAACCGGGTAAATATATCATTATCCAATAGCTATGAATTAAAATTAAATAAACTCGCAACTGCTTGCAATATCAGGTACCCTGGAACCCTTGCAGCTCTCTTAGTCGAAATGTGCCTTGATGATACCAAGCTTGTCTCATACCTACAAAATGAATACTGCATTCAAGATGCTTATAGGGTCATACCAGTACAAAAATATCATAATGGAGATGTGGAATACTTATTGAAAGGGGAATAAACGTGAATTGGTTGCACTTTGTTTCAGGTGGCATCTCCTTTATGTTCGCTTATTTCTTATTTAAATCTAACAAGGTTGAAAATTACGATGAGATAGAAGAGAATGATGATATTGAAGTGAATGATCATAAAGTAAGACGAGTTGAACTGTCTTGCCAAACATGCAGAAAACTAAAATGGCATAAAGAAATTGAAACATACTTATTTGAATGTATGAAGTGTAAGAGAAGGATTGACCTCAGAAAAGCCTCATAAATCCCCAAAAAAATTTGCCCTCTAAATGTGTATATGGTGTGTAAGTGTATCAGTATAATCGTCATTCGACCCTTATGTCAGCCTATAAAAACATTGAGGATGAAAGATTTAGGTACTATATTTTAAAACAAAAAGCAGATGTATTCCATGCAATGAAGAGCTTTTTTAAGAATGAGGAAGAAAATAAGGCGTATGCATGATTAAAAAGAGAGGGGAGACCCTCTCTTTTCCTGTGAAGCTAATAAACTATATTGGAAGCTTAAGTCCACGATTTCAGCTTAATTCCCAGCTTTTTTGCAATATCCTGGTGTTGGATTATTCCCAGGTTTTGGCCCTTTCTCTTTCTTAGGTCCATTTCCTGGATTCTTACAACCTTCAACCTCAGAAGGATCCCAACCATCTAATACGTTTTGTACTGTCCAGTTAGCAGCTTCTTCATCTGTAAGCTGTCTTCTTGATTCATTGATTGCAGCACCTGGGCCGTAGTTTTTATATTCAAACAATCTGGCATCTTCTGGATTTAAACCACTCATGGATGTCCAACCCTCTGTCTTAATATGGTCACCAAGTTCACTATTCATAATGACCACACTACCTATCGCATTCGGATTGCCACCAGCAGGCCAAGGTCTACCTAAATATACAGTACCAGCAGGGGCATCACTAGTTAGTTTACTATCCTTAATCAAAATACCATATGGGTCTGTGATTAATGTACTAGCAGCCGTGATATATCCATTATTTGAGTTTGAACCACGGTCAAGTGAGTGAATGACAGAATCCTCAAAAACAGCACGCGCTGCACCGAAGATGAAATCGACATCGCCCTCAACATACACTTGATTATAGTATTGTGTTCCAGAGTGAACATATAATGTATCCTGATTACCTATGAATCTTACATTTTTAAAATATTGACGTTCCCCAGCAGCATATACGGCAACAGCTTGTTTTCCACTCACATCTGTGGAGCTTTCATCAAAAGAGTTTTCGAATGTTACATTTTCTACTCTAAAATCATTTGCTCGAAAATACACACTAGCACTTCCGCTTGTACCAAGAGTTCCGCCAACACCATTATCTCTACCTGCAAAGTTATCGAATGTAACCACTGTGTGTTCCGGATCTTCACCAATTATCGTAATAAATGGTTTAGTATTCGGTACAGTAACAACTTCTTTGTAGACCCCATTTTTGATAAAAATTGTGATTGGAGTTGTATTGTTTGCAGGAATTGCGTCAATTGCTGCTTGGACTGTTGTATAGTCTCCAGTTCCATCTTTAGCAACAAAAATTTCATTTTCAATTTGGTTAATCTGTTTTTCTAGGCTTTTCACAACTTTGATATCACCATCTTCTAATTGTCTATCATATACATCCTTGGTGTTACTACCAACAACCTGAACATATACGTTATTTGTAAAATAGCCAGTTTCTTCAGCGGTACTTAATAATTTCGTACCCCAATGACCGCCCCAAGAATAGCCATTTCGTCTTTCTTCTTCAATTTCCATAATGTCGTATTTAATGACACCATCGCGGCCTGAGAAGATTCCACGGTTGGTATCAATCTCATAAAATCTGTACCATGCCGTTGAATTCGGATCTTCTACAAAATACACATTATTTGGATCACCACTTACATATCGCGTATTTTCAAGTTTAACCTCATCTAGCCACTCTAGTGCAGCACGAACCGATTTCTTCATTTCGTCAGTTTGTGGACGAGACATAAGGAATCTTATGATTCCGACAGATTCTTGACCTGAAACTGAAGCATGCTCATATGCACGTGCTTTTTGAGGTTCAAACGTATATGGATCATGCTGAGCACCCCAAGCAGTTAACGTTCCATCAGAGAATTTGATTTGTGCCTGTAAGATATAATCAATACCACTCTTAATGGATAGTTTGATTCTTTTAACATAAGAATCATTTATTACATCTGAATCGAATGGATATCTCTTTTCGACAACATCATCCATCATCTCCAAGACATTAATCATCGCTTCATCATTAAATGTGACATAGTCAGAGTAGTTGCCGCGTCTAGGATAAACCTGAGCGAATCCACCTGTGTCATATTGTAATTGGAACAAGAATTCAAAGCCTTTTTCAATGCTATCTTTGTATTTTTCATCACCAGTTTCACGGTATACTTCGGCTAAGAAAAGAATTTCCTTAATCGTTGCATCATTATCAATCGTTCCTAATTCAACACCATTTGCTACCCATTCTGAACGCGGTTCTTTACCATCCCATGGACGTTCATAAATATGTGGCCAGTTCTTTGTCCAACCACCGTGTTCCATTTGCCAGGTTAATAGATTATCTGCTTTACGAATTGCGTCGTTTAAATCGCCTTTAAAAGTAAATTTCTCAGACTCTACGATATACTGCCCGTTTTGATTTAACTCATCCAAACTATTTAAAATAAGGACCGTTTGACCAAATTTATTTTTACCTTTTGCGGCCTTGTCAATTCTAAGATTCTTAAAGATAGGGCTTAGAGTCGCCCAATTGCCAGTTGGGTAAACCACATTAATATCAGAGAAATCAAATTCATCAAAAGTACTATTTAATGTAACAGCAATAAGATTGCTTGAAATGGCATGAACATCCGCGATTTGTACTGTCTTACTTTTTTCTCCTGAAGGAAGGGAATTAACGAGATTCTTAGCTTCCCCCCATGTAAGATCTTTGTTATTATCTGCATTCGTTGAGGAGCCGTTTAGCTCCTGAATAATTTTTAAAGCTTCCTTTTTCTTAAGGGTCTTGTTAGGTTGAATCTTTCCATTATTCACAAGGTCATTCATATAACCAGCTTGTTTAGCAGCAGCTAGAATATACGAGTACCACTCATTTAGAGAAACTTCCCAAACCATAGATTCAGTGCTCAATCCCTTGAATTGTTCTTCTTTAACTAATCCAAGTTTACTATTTATTAAAGACATGAATTCAAGTCTTGTAATAGAATCGTTATCTTCAGGCTGGTTTTCAACGATTACTCCCAACTCATTTAACTTTTTCAAGTAAAGTCCGCTAACAATATCCTTTAATTCAGAGTCCTCAATTTCGATAGGACCTTCATCAGACCCAGATTCTTTATTATGGATTCGTAAATGGTCAATATTTGCGCCACCACTAGCGCCAACACCAGTTGCGCGTATCTTGTTTTCGCCGGCTTTTAAGTTAGCTTTTGTGGAAGTGTATACCCATGTTGTCCATGCACCAGTTGGATCAAAAGCTAATGATTCTGCAACTACTTCATCATTTACTTTAATCTCTGCTGGTCTTGCATCAGTTCCACCGGACGCGTATCTAAAGTCAAGGAAGTAATCTCCATCAGTTGGAACATTCACTGTCCACTCAACCCAGCTATAAGGCTGATTTGGTTTAAAATCAATAAAGCCTGTTCCTGTAAACCCAGTATGCTGATTATCGATGATGACCCCTGTTTCATCAAGTAGGGCATCTTCTGCTTCATAGGTTTGATCAACTTCTGTATAAATTTTCAGATGGTCGATATTCGCACCTCCACTTGACCCAACACCGGAAGCTACGATGACGTTTTCACCTGCTTTTAAGTTAGCCTTGGTTGAAGTGTATATCCAATTCGCCCAACCACCTGTTGGATTAAATGCAAGTTTAGGTTCAACAATTTCTCCATTAACTTTAATTTCTGAAGGACGTTCGTCTGTCCCACCATGGGCATAGCGGAAATCTAAGGTATACTCTCCATCTACAGGAACATCTACCTTCCATTCGATGGATCCGCCCGGTGCATTCGGTACCATATCTACAAACCCAGTTCCCGTAAACCCAGGATGTTTGTTGTCTATGATTGCATTTACTAACTTTCCATTTTCCGCTTCATAGATTCCACCTGCACCTGGTTCAGTAGGAGGAGTCGGCTCAGCGGGATCCTCAGGATCTGTAGGTTCTTCATTGTTAGCCTCAAGGAATGAACCAGAAATTTTAATATCATCTACATAATGTCCTAATGCTTTACTTCCAGGTGTGAATGTTTCAAAATAACTTATTTTTGTAGCAGGTTCATTTAACTTAGCGTTCTCTAACTTAAGTTCTCCATTGATATAAACATTTGCTGTTTGATTATTTAAATCGATTTCAGTCTTGATGTCATACCACACATTTTCCTCAAGAGGGACTAACGGTGCATAGGTGCTGCCAGTACGATATGATATGTTATTGTCTTTCGTTTCAATAATGAGAGGAGTTTTGTCTCCTTTTACTCTCATTACCTTTGTGGAGCTCGTATACTGTGGTTGCATAAATTTCATTTGTACAGTAACGACACCTACAAGCTCCTCGAAGGATTTGCTTAGATTAACGTCAGCTGAATCGCTTTTATCATCTAAAAATACACTTTTGTTCGTGGCGTCGGGAACCTCTGTTACTTGAATGGTTCCACCACTTTCAGATACAACAAATCCTGTGGGATGTTCCCCAGTGGTGTCATTATTAAAGTCTGCCTCAAAAAGGAAGGTGGATGCGTCCGTTTCTTCAGCATGAACAGGAGTAATAGAAACGGTAGAAAATAAACTTGTGAATGTCAGCAAAACTACCAATTTCAAATAAAAGTAACGTTTAATTGTACTCATTCATTAAAATCTCCTTTCTATAAACAATAAGTAGTAAACAAAACTAGTAATTTAATTTCTAGTAAAAATGACTCACCTCCATAATAGGTCGAAAGAACCATCTGAATATTCAAATAATAAAACGGTTACAAAAGAGAGTGTAACATAAGCTTGATATCAATCTATAGCAACATATTGCTATAAAAGTATGCCGATGTTGCTAAAAAGGGAAATCCTTACTAAATGATTATCTATGTAATGGGATAGGAGTGCGAAAGAAGAAGGCGTTAAAAAAAGAGAGGGGGACCCTCTCACTTCGTATGACTATTATTCATTCTTTAAGATATTATCCTCAATCTAATGTTAGAGGATATGGGTATTTGTTCGATATTGTTTTGGGGTCATACTGACTTGTTGTTTGAAGCTTCTGATAAAACTCGAAGGGGAGGAAAAACCTACTTTTTCGGATACCTGATTTACAGGAGAACTCGTTAAAATAAGTAGTTTTTTCGCTTCATAAATTCTTCTTTGAAGTATGTAATCGTGGATGGTAAGGCCAAATTCTTTTTTAAAGAAAAGGCAAAGGTAATATTTATTTAGATGTAAAGTTTGAGCTAGTGTATCAAGACGCCAATCCGTGTTCCAGATTTCATTAATTTCCTTTAAGATACGTTCAAGCATTTCTACTTTTCGAGAGTCGCGCTTTACAATTAAATGAGAATTCTGCGCAAAGGATGACTGAATTTCTCTGCATAAAAATAGTAGAAGTTCGAGGAGATATAATTCTAGTGCTGCCTCCTTTTCCCAGAGATCTTCATTCTCTTGCTCAAATAATAAATGATCGACGATTTGCTGAAGTTGTTCTTCCTTCCAGGCTTGTACATTCAAAACATATTGAGGGGAAGGGAGATTATCCAAAAAGCTTTTAAATTTCTCGAAAATCGGATGTTTAAACTTTAGAAAGTCTTCTGAGAATAGAGTAACAACTCGTTCATAAGGCACACCTTCATGTAATTTAACTTTGTGAAAATCAGTACTCTTAAAAAATAAAATTTGTCCTTTTGTTATACGAAAGACTTTTTCTTCAAAAATGTATGTGGCTTCTCCTTTTTGGAGCCACACGATTTCAAAACCCGAATGAGAGTGAAAGTTAGAAGCTGTTTTCCGATCTGCTTTATGTTGAATGGTAAACTTCGGCCTCTTAAATTTTTTGCTAAACAATTTATCATGATAAACTCTCATTTTTCTACACCTACCTTTTTAACTAGAATGCTGATATATTCAACAATAAAGCGGTTTCAAAATTGAGTGTACCATAGCAAGGATACTCAAAAATGTGTATGAATTGCTTAAAAAGTGTGCAAAGATTGCTATTTGGGTATGTTCTAATCAAATGATTATCTATGTTATAGAGCTAAAAGAAGATTTAATAGAAACTTAATTCTTTATTCATAGTTTGTTCATATTTACAACGTAAGATTAAGACATGGAAAAGATAAGCTTTTTCATACCCCCCTTTTAAATGATCATATCGTTACAGTGTCCGGCTTTTTAGCCGGATTTTTTTTGCGCAAAATGAAAAATCTCATTAACGTGCATAGATTTCCACGAATCAACCAATATAAAAATATGGAAAAAATAATATAAGGGGGAGAAGTAGATGAAACATATGGAGATGAATTCGAACCAGATATTAGACCTACATGGTTTCAATAATCTTACTAAATCGTTAAGCTTTAATATGTATGATATTTGCTATACAAGTTCTCAAGAAGAACGAGATGCGTATATTGAATATATTGATGATGTCTATAATGCCGATCGATTAACCGAGATCCTAAGTAATGTTGCCGATATTATTGGGGCAAATATTTTGAATGTCGCAAAACAGGATTACGTTCCCCAAGGAGCGAGTGTCACGATTTTAGTATCAGAGGGACCAGTAAATGATCCAACAAAGGATGTCTTTGAAGAGTCTCCTGGTCCAATCCCAGGATCAGTCGTTGCACAAATGGACAAAAGTCACATAACGGTTCATACCTATCCGGAATCTCACCCAGATGAAGGGATTAGCACTTTTCGGGCGGACATCGATGTTTCGACCTGTGGAGAAATATCCCCTCTAAAAGCGTTAAATTATATGATTCAATCGTTCGAAACCGATGTGATGACGATTGATTATCGTGTTCGCGGATTCACAAGAGATGTGACAGGACATAAACTATTTATAGATCATGAAATAAATTCGATACAAAATTATATACCGGAAGATATTCAGGAAATGTATCACATGATTGATGTGAATGTGTATCAGGAAAACATTTTTCACACGAAATGCAAATTGAAGGAATTTGACTTGGAACACTATTTATTTTTTAGTGATACAAGAGAAAAACTGACACCAGAAGAGGAATTAGTGATTGCTGAAAAGTTGATTACAGAAATGGATGAAATCTTTTATGGAAAAAATATAAGATAATCGTTGACAAAAATATAAACAATGTGTAATATTGATTATATAATAAATATTGTGAATAGTGTTCTCCTAAAGGGGAGTAGCTTTTACAGCAAAGTCGTCATTTCAGAGTGTCGCCACTCTCGGCTTTGTTGGCAACTAACGTTGTTAGCAAGACCTTTACCAGATTACGGTAGAGGTCTATATTTATGACCTTTACCTCATGAGGTGAAGGTCATTTTTGTTTTTAGTACAAAGAGCAGTGAGGTGAGAAGAGGAATGCTTAAGAGAAAGATAGAAACAGTATCAATTGAGGACTTAATAAAAAAGAACAAAGAAGAGATTTTGAAAGACAAGAAAGAACTCGAAAAGATTGAAAAACGTCTAGATGATAAACATATGGCATTAATCAAGTAGTTTATTCTAGTGAAGGGCAATTTTGTTTTTCCTAATTTTATAGAATAAAAGAAAAATAGAAGGGAGATCTTTGATGGAATTCTTAAGCGCAGAGTTTTTTTCCGCACTCTTAATTATTATTGCGATTGATTTAGTATTAGCGGGGGATAATGCCATTGTTATTGGCTTAGCAGCAAGAAATTTACCAAAAGAACAACAGAAAAAAGCAATTATTTGGGGAACTGTAGGTGCAATCGTCATAAGAGCTGCAGCGACATTAGCAGTAGTTTGGCTTCTTGAAATCCAAGGATTACGACTTGTTGGTGGTATTCTTCTTGTGTGGATTGCATATAAACTTTTAGTAGATGACAAGGGCCATGAAATAAAAGCTGTTGGTAGCTTCTGGGCAGCTATTCGGACGATTATCATTGCTGACGCTCTAATGGGTCTTGATAATGTATTAGCAGTTGCTGGTGCTGCTCATGGTAACTTCTTACTAGTTGTACTAGGATTAATAATTTCAGTTCCAATTATGGTTTGGGGAAGTACCTTATTTATTAAGCTAATTGATCGTTTCCCAATCATCATTACAATTGGTGCCGCTATATTAGCTTGGACTGCATCTAAGATGATTGTTGCAGAACCTTTCTTAAGTTCAGTATTTAGTAATGGATTTGTAAAGTATGGTTTTGAGTTACTCGTAGTTGCTGCAGTTGTAGCAATTGGACGTATGAAACAGAAAAAAGCTGCAAATGAAGCTGAAGAGCAGCAAGAAAAGCAAGTTTTAAGTAAAGCAGAATAATCGAAGGCGGACTCGTATAGGGTCCGCTTTTATATTGTATTGCAATTATATAAAAATGTGCATGACAGATTGACATCTGGTTGAAACTGGAATATATTTATTATTGAACAGTGGTTAATAAAGGAGATCTATTATTAATGTCACCAAGAAAACAGGTTCAAGAGGAATTATCCCGAGAAAAAATAATGGATGTTGCCCATGAATTATTTGTTAAAAAGGGTTACCAACATGTTTCAATGCGTCAAATTGCAAATGAATTAAAATATAGCCATGGCGCGATATATTATCATTTTAAAAATAAAGCTGATTTATTTTATGCGATGGTTGTACAGGACTTTGACATGCTTAACGGTGTTTTACAGCAAATCATGAATCAGAATTTACCACCAGAAGAGAAAGTGAAGAAAATTTTATTAGGGTATATTGAATTTGGGCTTTCAAATAAAAGCCAATATGAATTAATGTTTTTAATTAATGATGAAGAGGTAAAAAGCTGTATTCAACAGGAACCACTCGAAAGCTATGGAATGTTTGCAAATGCAATTTCAAGTTTAAGTAACCATAAAACAAGTATCCAGGATATTTGGTCCATTTTCTTATCGATTCATGGTTTTGTTACGCATTATTGTAGAAGCAACCAATCATATCATGATGTAAAAACACTAGCGGAGTCTCATGTTGAATTTATCTTAAAACCAATTTTAAATGGGGAAGTGTAAAAACCCTTCCTATATTTTTGAACAATATTGACCATTGGTTAATAAATAAAAAGGAGACGGTTTAGATGAAAAAGGCATTAGTATTAGGTGCATCAGGTGGAATGGGATATGCAATTGTTGAGGAGTTGATTGAAAGAGAAATTGAAGTAATAGCTTTTGCTCGTTCAAAAGAAAAATTAGAGAGACTATTTAATAACAGAGAAAAAGTACAAATCGTTACAGGAGATGTTTTTAATGAAAAAGATCTGATAAATGCGGCGAAAGGTATTGATGTAATATTTCATGCGATCAATTTACCGTATAGCGAATGGTATGAAAAGCAGCCAACTCTAATGAGAAATGTCGTTCGAGCTGCTGAATCATCAGATAGTAAGCTTGCGATCGTTGATAATATTTATGCATACGGTCGCGGAACTGGTCGTAAAGTAAATGAAGAGTATCCCAAAAATCCCCATACAAAAAAAGGAAAGATAAGGGTGGAACTTTGTAATATAGCATTTCAAGCAAATGTGCCAGTACTTATCGCACACTTTCCTGATTTTTATGGACCTAACGCAGTAAATGCGATGTTGACCTACACATTCGACAAAATGGTTCAAAATAAAAAGGCAATGTTCGTTGGAAATAAACAAAATGCAAGGGAATATATTTATACTCCTGATGGGGCAAAGGCAATTGTTGAGCTAGCAATACACGATAAAGCATATGGGCAAAGCTGGAATATTCCAGCTGCAGGAGTTATCTCTGGTGAAAAGATCATAAACATTGCAGGAAGTCATTTACATTATCAAAAGTCTGTTTCAACTGTAACAAAGGGAATGATTCAATTCTTAGGGATTTTTGATAAACAAATGAGAGAAGTTGTAGAAATGCTGTATTTAACAGAGGATCCAGTGGTATTAGATGGCTCAAAATATGAGAAGGAAATTGGCACATTACCTGCAACACCATATGAAGAAGGAATAGAAAGAACCTTAGATTTTATGAAGAGTAACATGAGTAATAACTGAAAAAGCATTGAAAAAGACAGAACGACATGATATGATGTCATTGTTCTGTCTTTTTTTGTAACATATAAATAAATGCGTTCAAATTACCCTATTATAATTTTATAACAATATTTTTTGTTTGTCAACTATTATCAATTTCAGGGTAGAGACAGAAGTTCACTTATACGAGGAGTGGTGTTCATGGAAAAACATAATCCAGACTGGATTCAGGAACAAGACAGACTTGAAGATGTACTGGAGGTCATCGATAGTAAGAAAGCAACCATTGAATCAAAGGTGGGAGGCGCAAAAAGTGAACTAGTTGACCTTCGAAAAACATTTTGGGAAGATGTAACTGTCAATCTTGATGAACCTGATGACGTCATTGAAACATTTCAAAGTATTAAACAGCAGTCCGAACTATTGGGTGAACGTGAAAGAAACCATCGACTGATTCATAAACAAATCAAAGTTCTTGAAAGACTAAAAGACTCACCATATTTTGGAAGATTTGATTTTTTGGAAGAAGGAGAAACAAAAGAAGAGAAAATTTACATTGGGATTGCATCATTATTAGATAAAAAAGATGAGGATTTTTTAATATATGACTGGAGAGCACCGATTTCAAGTATGTACTATGATTATTATCCTGGCCCAGCAAAGTATGAATCCCATTTTGAAAAAATTCAAGGGGAAATGACTTTAAAACGTCAATTCATTATCAAAAATAGCAACATGAAAAGTATGTTTGATACAGGTGTCACAATTGGGGATGAAATGCTTCAAGAGGTGCTCGGTAATAATGCGAATACACAAATGAAAAGTATCGTTGCAACTATTCAACGTGAGCAAAATAAAATCATCCGAAATGAAAAAAGTCGTTATTTAATTGTTCAAGGTGTGGCTGGATCAGGGAAAACGTCAGCTGCATTACAGCGAGTTGCTTACCTGCTTTATCGTTATCGTGAACAGCTTAACTCAAGTAACATCATGCTATTTTCACCAAATCCTCTTTTCAACAGCTATGTTGCAACTGTTCTGCCGGAACTTGGGGAAGATAATATGCAGCAATCTACATTCCAAGAGTATGTAGAGCATCGATTAGGCACCCTTTATGATGTAGAGGATCCATTTTCTCAAATGGAATACTTATTAACAGCCATGGATCAACCTGATTATGATGGGAGGCTTAAAGCAATCACGTTAAAAGCAAGCATTGGGTTTATGGAATTAATCGATTCTTATGTAAGACACCTTGGAGAAACAGGACTTCTTTTTAAAAATATTAGTTTTAACAGAAAAAAGATTATCTCAAAAAATGAGATTCAGGAATACTTCTATACATTGGATCCAACCATTTCAATTCCGAATCGATTGACCAAGGTGACAGAGTGGCTCATGAAGCAAGTTGTTAAGTTCGAACGAAAAGAACGTAAAAAGGATTGGGTTCTTCAGGAAGCTGAATTATTGGAGAAGGAAGAACATCTCGAAATCTTTAAGCAATTACAGAAAAAGCAGGAGTTCTCTGAGGATACCTTTGATGATTATGAACGTGAGGAAAAATTAATTGCTAAGGAAATTGTACGTAAGCATTTTAAACCGATCAAGATTGCGATTAAAAAACTTGATTATCTGGATATAAAAGGACTATATAAGCAATTATTTTCTTATGTGAACGAACAAAAATTATCAGGGGATTGGAACGATATCTGTTCCTACTCCATTAAACAATTGGAAAAAAAACAATTGAATTATGAGGATGCAACCCCATTTTTATATTTACAGGACTTAATAGAGGGGAAAAAATCGAACACTGGTATCCGTCATTTATTCATTGATGAAGCCCAGGATTATTCTCCGTTCCAATTCGAGTATTTAAAGCAGTTATTTCCAAGCTGTCGGATGACTATTCTTGGGGATTACAATCAGGCGATATACGCTCACTCCATGAATGCACCAACATTATTATCTTCAGAGCTTTATGAAGAAGAGAAATATGAAGTTATTCAATTGAAAAAAAGCTACCGTTCAACAAAAGAAATTGTTGAGTTTTCTAAAGGCATTGTCGCTGGCGGAGAGGAAATTGAAGCCTTTAATCGTTCAGGATCGCTTCCTATTCTTAAGGAAGTGGATACTAAGGCTAATCTACACGAAGAAATTCTAAGCCATATAAAAGCTCTTCAAGACAAAGGCCATGAAACGATTGCGGTCATTTGTAAAACTGCAGTGGAAAGTAACGAAGCATTTCAGGCATTACAAGATAAAATACATGTCCGCTTAATGAGCCAAGAGACATACCAATTTGATAAAGGTGTTCTAATATTGCCAACGTATTTAGCAAAAGGAATCGAGTTCGACGCCGTTATTATTTATAACGCATCAAATGAGGTTTACGGAAGAGAATATGAAAGAAAGCTTTTTTACACCGCCTGTACAAGGGCCATGCATGAATTGCAGCTTTTTTCAATTGGACAACGAAGCTTTTTCTTTGATGAGATTAATAAAGAAAAGTATATAGAAGTATAACAAGGAGTCGGCGGATGCTGACTCTTTTTTTGGATATTATTAACGTGAAAAAACAACAGACAGTTAGATAAAAATAAGAAAAAGATTATTCAGTAGGAGGTTAAAAAATGACGACTAATTGCTTTTATTGCCAAGATCCTTTTGAAAACGAAAGATTTCATTATGTTGCATTTGTTAATGTTGAAGGAGAACGAGAAGAAACATTATGTAAGGAATGCTACAAGGAGTGGCTTGAAGGGATAAAAGAATAAAAACGGAGTTGTTATAAAGGAATAAAGGGAAATCTCCTTTATTCCCACTCTTCTGGTATAATCCTTAATAAAAGGAAATAGAAGGTGGGGAGAGCATTTGAAAAGATGTGGGTGGGTAAATGAAGATCCTCTATATATAAATTACCATGATCATGAATGGGGTGTACCTGTTTACGATGACCGTTTGTTGTTTGAATATCTGAACTTAGAGGGTGCGCAGGCTGGGCTCAGCTGGTATACCATATTAAAAAAACGAGAAAATTACCGTAAAGCTTTTGATGATTTTGATCCTGAAAAAATTGTTGCATATGATGAAGAGAAAATAGAGGAATTATTATCGAACGAAGGGATTGTACGAAATCGTCTTAAAGTAAATGCGGTTGTCACGAATGCAAAAGCATTTCGTAAAGTCGTAGAAGAATTCGGAAGCTTCCATACATATATCTGGTCATTCGTGGGTGGTAAACCGATAAAAAATCATTTTAAAACCTTAAGTGAAGTACCAACCACTACTGAAATTAGCGACAAACTAAGCAAGGATTTAAAAAAGCGTGGTTTTAAATTCATTGGTTCCACCATTTGCTACGCATTTATGCAAGCAACAGGGTTGGTTAATGATCATATAATAAGTTGTCATTGTTATAAGCGTACATGAGAAATGACTCCCATTTAAGGAGTCATTTTTTTACATGACGGAATCTTCTTCTTCATCTTCATATAAAGACCCAAGTTCTTGTTCACCGTGAATCATTGTATTTGTAAGGTCATGCCAGCCTGTATACCCAAATACGGTATCAAGAATTCTTTCAAATCGAAACATCTTTTTCACCTCTTTTTTGGATTAGCTTATCCGCCCTTTCCATTTATATGCACTGGTCATCTAAGTTTTTTTATTCCTAGAACTTCTCTATAATGGAGTAAGTAGAGGAGGCGCAACATGGACAAACAAATTGGGTTTATTGGATGTGGAAAAATGGCTCAAGCGATGATTCAAGGGATCATCACTTCCGAAGTGGCTACACCACAACAAATTATGGTGAGTGCAAGAACTGAAGAAACATTACAATTTGTAAAGAAAACATACGAAGTCGGAACTTCACTAAAAAATATAGAAATAGCTGCAAATGCTGACTATTTATTCCTGGCTGTAAAACCAGATTTATATGCTGAGGTTATCAATGAGGTTAAAGAGGTTGTAAAAGAAGAAGCGATTATCATTACGATTGCGGCTGGGATAACGCTTGATTTTATCGAAACACAATTTGAAAAACCTATAAAGACTGTTCGCTCCATGCCAAATACACCTTCATTAGTTGGAGAAGGAATGAGTGCACTTTGCGTAAACTCATATGTGACTACTGAAGATCTATCTGAAATCGTCCAACTATTTGAAGGATTTGGAAAGGCTGAGGTCATTGAAGAACGGCTTATGGATGCGATTCCCGCAGTAAGTGGTTCATCGCCAGCCTATGCTTATTTATTTATCGAGGCTTTAGCGGATGGAGCGGTTATGCAAGGAATTCCTAGAAAACAAGCGTACAAACTTGCATCCCAAGCTTTACTTGGCGCAGCAAAAATGGTGTTGGAAACAGAAAAACATCCTGGAGAACTAAAGGATGATGTATGCACACCGGGTGGCTCAACAATTCAAGCCATCGCAACCCTTGAAGAACAGGGCTTTCGTGCGGCTATAATCACGGCCATGGAAAGCTGTACTCAGAAATCAAAGGAACTATCACAAGAATAAAAGTTGGGACAATTCTTGAGGTTCTCTTTTAAAAGAAAAAAACTGCAATCAAATCACTCTGATTGCAGTTTTTTTAGTTGATTTGTTCTTTAGAAAGAACGTATAATAAAATTATTACAAATATTTCAAAAATTAGTAACAAATACAAGCTAACCAACGTCTAATGAGGTGAAAAAGGTTATCTTCTTCTACTGCTAAACTACTATTCTTACCACAACATTCACTTCCATTTATCAAACATCTCAGTCTATATCCCTAGTATGAGAAGGAATTTAAATACTTACAGTAAATTGGAATATATTCAGTTTTCATTAATAAGATTCCAATGTAAGTTCTTTTGTTATCCATTTTTAATATTTGTTACATTGTCCACAAAAAAATGTAAGACAATTAAACTATGGGAGAGAGTAATTTGAAGAAAACAACTTTGCCATTATTATTAGGTGTATTATTGATGAGTGGGTGCAGTCTCATCGAAAAAGAACCAGTGACCGTTGAACTTCATCAGGTAGCGCCTGTTGAAGTAATCAAGTCGAAGCAAGGCGTTGATGTACGTGAAGTTTCTATAATCGACCCTCGAGACAACAGTATCATTGAAGTTCTGAACATGGATGAATTTCAAAATGAAGAAGAATTAAAAGCAAAAGCAATACAAATAGCAAGTGATTTGGCAGCAACGATTGATCGACCAATGATACCTGCAAAACTTAGTACTTCTGGAGAATTGCAACAAGGTCAAAGCCAAATGATATTAAAGGAAGATGAGCTTGTCACCAGATTACTAGATAATTCCGTTTTTAATAAGCAAGTTGTACTTCCGATTGAAGAAACAAATCCAAACGTTACACAAGATCAAGTTCAAGGTATTAATGAAGTCGTGCTTGGAAGCTTCACAACGTATTTCGATGCTTCTGTAGAAGGAAGAAGCTTTAATATCAAAAAATCTGCAGATCAAATTAATGATATAGTGTTGGGACCAGGGGACCGTTTTTATTTTAATACAGTTGTTGGAAATGCCTCAAAAGAGAACGGCTATGCGCTTGCGACTGTAATCGTGAACAAGGAATTTGTTCCGGGATATGGGGGAGGAGTATGTCAAACTTCTAGTACTCTTTATAATGCTGTTGCAAAGGCGGGACTAGAAATGATTGAGGTCCATCACCACTCAAAACCAGTCGGTTATGTTCCAATTGGGCATGACGCGACAGTTGCTTATCCGTATTTAGACTTTAAGTTTTCAAATAATCGTCCATATCCTGTAGTATTGAAATCGTCTGTAAAAGGCGGTTCACTCCAAATCGAAGTTCGTTCCGCAGCGAATTATGTATCAAACTAATTGAGAGTTTAAGAGACCAGTACTTATCTGGTCTTTTTTTGTTATAATATTGTAGTATCAGTATGAAAGGGGTTGCAAGATTTTGAGAATACTAGTTGTAGGAGCTGGGGCAATTGGTGGCTACTTTGGGGGACGCCTACTGGAAAAGGGGGAAGACATTACTTTTCTAGTCCGTGAAAATAGACAAAAGCAAATACAAAAAAATGGGCTTCAAATTGAAAGCATCCATGGAAATGTGACACTTCAACCGAAAACAATTAAATCAGGTGATGAAGCAGGTCCTTTCGATGTTATCATTCTTTCAACTAAACAATATCACCTTGAAGGTGCCTTAGAAAGTATTGAGCCATATGTGGGCAAGGATACAATGATTCTGCCGCTCTTGAATGGATACAGTCATGTGGAGGTCATTAAATCCAAGTTTAACCCACAAAATGTAATTGGTGGTTTATGCTTCATAGAATCAACATTGGATTCCGAGGGGAAGATCATTCAGACAAGCCCAAGTCATCGTGCTTTATTCGGGGAGTTTTCAGGAGAGAGAACGAATCGTATTGAAAGTTTGGCGGATGTCATGTCGGGAACGAAAACAACGATTCAATTAAGCGATAATATTGATCGAGAGATGTGGCACAAATATATGTTTATCACTGGTTTTTCAGGCATTACAGCGTTAATGAGATCTGCGATTGGCCCCATTCGAGAAGAACAGAATGGTCAAAAGCTTATTCTAAACCTATACAAAGAAATCGGTTCTGTGATGAGGGCATTTGGTGCACCTATTGATCAGGACATAGAGGAAAAGCATTTAAAAACAACGAATTTATTGAGTTATGATATGAAATCATCAATGCAGCGTGATATGGAAAAAGGCTTTGATGTAGAGGCTGATCAATTACAAGGTTATTTATATAAAATTGCCCAGGAAAAAGGAATCGATACGCCATTATTAGAGATCATCTATTCAAACTTAAAGGTTTATCAAGCGCAAAGAGGATAGTAGAAATGAGAAAGGTAGTGTGAGCGCACTATCTTTTTTAATTATTTGATGAATTACTGTCACTATTCTTAAAATACTGTCACTAATCTTGATTTACTGCCGCTATTCTCAAAATACTGCCACTAATCCTTTTTTACTGTCACTATCTAAAAATTACTGCCACTAAATCATTTCAGACATATAAACACCCCTGTTTTGGTTTGCCACCAATTAGCAGCATTCTAAACAAGGGGTGTAACGAAACAACTAATTAACAACTTTAACAACTGGTTCAACGGTAACCTCAACATTTCCCTTCAGCGTCTGTGAAATAAAGCAGGCTGTCTCTGCACGGTGTGCAAGTTGAATTAACTTTTCTTGTAATTCTTCGTCAGCTTGTTTCACATAAATAACAAGTTTATGAACAATCTTTTCAAAGATTAAGCGCTTACCATTCTTTCCGACTGTACCTTCCGTTTCAACATTGAGATGAGTGTATTCAATATCTCGATTAGACAAGATTGCTGCAAGAGTAAGCATATAACAATTGGTAGCTGCTGCAACTAACAATTCTTCAGGATTTGCACCTTTACCCGGACCGTCGAGTTGTTTTGGTGCGGAGACCACTGTGTGAAGGCCGTCGGTGGTAATGGTACCTTCACCGTTCCTATTTCCAGTCCAAATACCCTTTGCTGTGAAAAGACTCATTTTTCTTCATTCCCCTCATCATTTTTATCTACCATTATTTCTATTATATGCACAAAAAATGGAAACAAGAAAGAGGAATATAAGAGAAACAAAAAGCTGACCCCGCATTAAACGAAAATCAGCTTCATCACAAAGGGAATGCCACAAATGCCGTCCCCATATTGTTTCTCAACCTGCACTCAGACAGGTGGGTGTTTGCATAACTTGCGTCACCGTCCACATAAGGAAATGGCATGGTGTTGCAGGTTAGTCTCTTAAACTCCCAAAATTTTAGTATTCGGTTGAAACAATACTAGAAACTAACATCACAGCATCTGTTGTTTATGTCTTAATTTTACCGAACCCTCCACTAAATGAAAATAGGTGGTTGTTACCAAATCTATATCTATTCGCCTAATACATCTCATATAATAGATATAAAAGGAGGCTATGAGAGATGAGCTGTACGGATTTTACATTTTTAACGAATGATGGTGTCACGATATTTTATAAAAAGTGGGCAGATGAAAATAATTTAGAACCAAAAGGAGTTATTCAAATTGCTCATGGGATGGCTGAGCATATTGCACGTTATGATTTATTTGCAAAAGCTTTAATACAGGAAGGATATGTAGTCTACGGAAACGACCATCGTGGCCATGGAAAAACGGGAAAAAATGCAAACCTTGTGGGGTTTTTTGCTGAAGAAAATGGATTTGATCTAGTGGTTGAAGACATGCTTCAGCTAACAAATATCATTAAAAAGGATTATCCGAACAAACCTATTTTTTTATTCGGACATAGTATGGGCTCATTCTTATCACGGAGATACATACAAATGCATGGTGACCAGTTAGAAGGTGTCATTCTATCGGGTACAGGAGGAAATCCAGGACTCATTGGGCAGATCGGAATTGGCATTGCAAAGCTGGAAATGAAGCGAAAGGGGAAGAGAACGAGTAGTTCACTTATGAACAAGCTTACGTTCGGTAGTTATAATAAAGCTTTTACACCGACTAGATCCGAGTTTGATTGGTTAACAAGAGATGAGAGTGAAGTGGATAAGTATATTGAAGATCCTCTTTGTGGGGGAATTTTCACAGCAGGCTTTTTTTATGACCTCGTTAGTGGAGTAGCAGAAGTAAATAAACATAGTGCGAATCGTAATATACCTAAAGACTTACCGATGTACTTTTTGGCAGGTGATAAAGATCCGGTTGGAAATTTTTCAAAGGGGATTCTTCAAGCTGCAGATATGTATATAAAATTAGGAATCGAGGATGTAACCGTGAAACTCTACGAAGATAGTAGACATGAAATTTTAAATGAATTAAATAAAGAAGAAGTGTTTACAGATGTCATCAACTGGCTAGATAAGTATATATAAAAAAGTGTTTCAAAGGCATTCGCCTCTGAAACACCTTAACGAGGAGATATAATAGGGATACGCGGTGGATTCGCTTAAAACCTATAGATTAGTATTTCACGAAAGAAACACCTACAATGATTAATAGGATAAATAGAACTACGATTAACGCAAAGCTGTTGCCATACCCATTGCTCATATATAGCACCTCCTTATATCAAGAGATACTACATCTTATGGAAATACAGTAAAATATGAAATGGACATACATGGAGAAATCGAAAAAAAGTTACAACCTAATTTTTTTGCATGTAAAAAACAAAAACAACATCCTCTAGATAATAGGGATGTTGTTTTAACCAACTTCTTTTTCTTTAAGACGTACCTTAACAGTGTGAAGTAAGAAATGTAAAAGCATATATAGGCAGTAGGAAAACAGTATTAGTAATGCAAGAAGGTCCATATTCAATAGCTTTAATACTAAGCTTACTCCGGTCGCAATATACAATCCGGCTAAGAAGTGACGAACCTGTTTATCCTCATACACATTTGTAACTCTTGCACCAAGCTGACCACCAATTAGTGCGCCGACGATAAGACTTCCGATAACACCAAAATCAAGTTCAACTATAGATGCATATGTGGTAAAACCTGCTATAACAATCATTAAGACACTTAACAAGCTTGTACCTACCGCATACTTTGGTTGAAAGGCGAGAACTCCGATCAATAAAGGAACAATTATAAACCCTCCGCCTACACCTAATACAGTTGAAATAAAACCTGCGAAAAAGCCAATTAACACAATTTTTACATATGTATATTTGGTTTTACTGATGGTTTGTTTTTTACTTGACGATTTACTCACAAGTATTGAAATTGAAAAATATAAAATTAGAACAATATACATCAATGGAATAATAGTATTTTCCAGCTGATACTTTCCTAGTAATAAAACGAATGGGTGCGCAAGCTGAGTGGCAATAATTCCACTTATCCCAATCACAATGGATGTTTCCCATTTAATATTTTTTAGGCGAAAATGTGCAACAACACCAGAAAGTGATGTCGCAACTGTATATAATAGGCTTGTCGCGATTGCTATAACCGGAGAAAATCCCATTAGAATTAATGTTGGGGTAAGGATAAATCCACCGCCGATACCAAAAAAGCCTGACATTACTCCAACACAAAGACCTAATATGAGGTAAATAAGTAAGTCCTGCAAAGGCAACCTCCTTTCCTTATCCACTTTGTGTCCAATATTATACAGCAAAAATGTAACTCCTGCATGTGTACAAGACCCAATACCTAAAGAATTAGATGAATGAACTATGAAAAAGTAAGCGAGTTATCCAAAAAAGGTGCCTCACACAAAATTTTCTCTTTTGTAAGAGGGTGCTGCAAGCTAATTCTGGCTGCGTGTAGTGCTTGTCTTGGAACAATTGGTTGTCCACCATATAAGGTATCTCCCACAAGTGGGTACCCTAGATGGCTCATATGAACGCGTATTTGATGAGTACGACCTGTTAACAGTTCAAGTTCCACTAATGTCATTTTTTTATTGACTAGTGTTTGAATTACGTTAAATTTTGTGATCGCCTTTTGTCCAGTCGGAGATACTCTTCTACGAGTTGGATGATGTCGATCCCGACCAATCGAAGCATCTATTGTTCCTTTTTTTTGTTTGATAATTCCATGCACTAAAGCGACATAAGTCCGCTTAATTTCACGTTTTTCCAATCTCCGGTCTAAAATGGATGAAGCTAATTTATGTTTCGCAAAAATAACAGCTCCCGTTGTGTCACGGTCTAGGCGATGAATATGACGAACCTTTGTGTGCACACCGTTCGCTTGGAAATGGTAGGCAATTGCGTTAGCAAGCGTGCCAAGTTGATCTTCCTCATTTGGATGTGTATCCATTCCTGGTGGTTTATTTGCAATCAGGAGATGATCATCCTCATATAAAATTTGTAGCTCAGCTAAATATTCTGGTATCACACCAAATTCCTCTTCGGGGAAAAGATGAACTTGAAGTTTATCATTTTGTTTAAGAGGGGTGTTTAAATTCTTGGTTTCCCCATTAAGCTTCGTCCCTTTTTCCATTCGTAATTGATGAAGCATTTGCTTTGGCATTGTCCATCCAGTCTTAAGAACGTCTTCAATGGTCATATCTTCCCAACTACTTGGAACAGTAACCTCGAACCATTCTCCAAATCGTTTAGTTAACATACAATCATCCTTTAGGTTTACTCTATCTTTATGTCTTATAAAAGTATATCCAATCCACGTAATGAATGAAAGAGAAAGGGTGGGTATGGAGGAAAGACTTACCGTACCAAAAACAAAGAGTCCTATGTTATTCTAGTCTTAACTTTATTCAACATTCATCCCCGTTTCTACTAGATGGTGGATAATGGAAAGGAACGACAATTCAGTTAGGGTTTAGCTTTGACTGAATAAAGTTAAAGCCTCCGGCGGATGCCACAGATTTTCAAAGGAATATTTTCGAGCAAGCTCGAAAAAATCTGGGCGCAAATACGCCAAGGCGCATTTGATTAATATGGAGATATAAGGGTGGGTTTTACATTGAAAATTGTAGTAGCATCAACTCCTGAGCAGGAACATCATATTACCGAGCTAGTTGATTATATGTATTCTTCAATCTTTCCAACCTACTTTGAAGATGAGTATATTTCAAAACTCGAGAAGTGGAATGTGTTAGCACCAAAAGAAGAAGACGTCTACTATAACCGAACTTTGGATAAGGCTTTTAAAGTCATGTCAAGCCTTCAAGCGATTATTGCTGTTTTGGAAACAATTCGAGAAGAAGGCTGCCAAGAATATCACGGGGAAATCTTTTCAAAGAATGCGCAAATCTTAAATGATTACGGTTATTTGTTTCCGTTCACCATCGAAGAATTTCAATGTGTGAATAACCCAGACGTATTAAGTAAGTATTCAAAGCCAGCCAATCAATATCTAGCTTAATACATAAAGGTAGCCTTAGCCTTTACTCGAAAAGCGCAAGGCACCCGCTTATCGGCGACAAGCATAAGATGAGCGCTGACAGAAGGTGTATTTTACCTTCCGAAGCGATTAGCTTATGACCTCGAGTCGATGGTGCCTGAAGCTAGACAAGGAAGAAAAAATCCCTGCTCATAGAGCAGGGATTTGCTTTTATTTTGAAGTTGCCATTGCACCTTCGAAGAAAGTTTTAAATTCGTTATGGTCTGGATGATACCCAACGAGGCGTGAAACTTCTTCACCATTTTCAAAGTGAATTAATGTAGGCGTATACTCAATTCCGTATTTATTCCAACCTTCCTCAAATTCAAGGAGATTGTATTTCTTTAAATCAAGTCCCATTTCATCTACCATTGGAACGATAACCGGAGTTGTTTCCTGACAATGTGGACATGTTGGACTGTAAAAGTATACAGTCATGGTTTCACCATTTTCTAACTTTGTTTCTAATTCGTCAGGTAAAATTTGATTTCCGTAGTTTGGATCGTTAAGCTGTTTAACTGTCGCAGGATCTAGCTTGTCCTTCCCATAAGGATTGCCCTCCGATTGTTGTTTGTTTTGAGTAGTTGTTACAAAAGCTAGTGCTCCGAAAATAGCAACAATAATAACTGTAAAAATAATAACTTTTTTCAAGATTTATTTCCCTTCTTTCAATTTTTTTAGTGTTATAAAACTAGTTATTGCAATAATTGTAAAACCAATTAATGCTAAAAAAGGTATTGTTACAAAACCAAACCAGTTAATGTATTGGCCAGAACATGGTACAACACCACATGCGAGTGAGTTCTCACCAACTGCAGGGATCTTTTGCACAAGATAATGGTAGATTGAAATTGAACCACCGATTAAAGACAGGATAAAGGTATAGAGTGCAATGGAATAGTTCTTTTTAAAAATAGCGATTCCTAAAATGATTACGAGAGGATACATAAAGATACGCTGGTACCAGCATAGTTCACATGGTACGAATTTCTGTATTTCTGAAAAATAAAGGCTACCAAGCGTGGAAATTAATGCTGCAGCAAATGCAATAAATAAATATGTTTCCAGTATCTTTTCATTTGAATTAGAGTTCAATCGTCTCCCTCATTCCACATAAGTATACTCAAAATTATAGTATCACGATAGGCGATTGTAAAATGTAAAATCTTGAAGCGAAGATATATTTGTGGACAATTTGTGACAATGTTGCTATTGAGAACATGGACATTGCCTATTAATTCTTTATAATAGTAGGTGGATTAGATAGACAGGAGATGGTGAAGTGATAAAGGCAGTTATTTTTGATTTTGATGGCTTAATTTATGATACAGAAACCAATGAATATAATGTGTTAAATGAAATCTTTCAAGAGCATGGCTCCGAACTTCCAATGTCGGTGTGGGGCAAGGTGATAGGAACGCAAGCAGGGTTCAATGCCCTTTCCTATTTAGAAGAGCAAATTGGGAAGAAAGTTGACCATGAAGAATTAACCAAAATACGAAGAGACCGATTCAATGAACGAATGAAGAATGAAGGTCCATTACCAGGAGTTGAGGAGTACCTTGCAGCCGCAAAGAAAGCCGGTTTGAAAATCGGTTTGGCCTCAAGCTCTACTTACGAATGGGTATCAAATCACTTAAAGAATCTTTGCTTATTCGATTATTTTGAATGCATTCGAACTTCTGATGATGTTGAAAAGGTAAAACCCGATCCGACCCTATATTTAGAGACAGCAAAATGCTTACGTGTGTCACCAGAGGAATGTCTTGTCTTTGAAGACTCTGCAAATGGTGCACTAGCAGCAAAACGTGCCGGTATGTACTGTGTCGTAGTACCGAACCAAGTAACAAAGGATTTAGATTTCTGTGAGGTTGATCATCGCTTGGAGTCGATGGCCTTAGTAGAATTAACGCAATTAATTCGAAAAATTGAAAACTAATAGGGGGAGAAGATGTGGGGATCTTTGTTGACGAAATAGCTTTCTTGAAGGAAGCGGTTGGTAAGTATTCAAAAAAAGAAAAGAAGAAACAATTCATCGAGCAAAGTTAGCGTGTAACAATACATTTATTTTTACTCATCCTTGGGACATGGAACGTTGTGAGGAGGAAGTCTTTTTTCCAGAATCTATCGACTGGACATATTGTTTTAATGGTGACTAAGAATGGGCCTTTATGTTAAATCGTCAACGTTTTTTTGCTGAAATTGGTATGGCCTATGCAGTAGAAGAGGATGAAGAATATGTGATTCACTGGAATGACAAAAGTTTTGAGGTTTACATTGTAAAGTCATAAAGGGAAGAGGGTGGCTTTTATCTAAGCCACCCAATCATTTCTCTTAAGACATGTTATTGATAATATCTATAACCTCGTGTTGTACCAATAATTTTACAACTTCTCTCGTATTCCGCTTATCAAACTTTCTTAATATACTATTCACTTGTTTTTTGATCGTATCTATTTCGACACAGCGTACTTTAGCAATCTCTTTCCGAGTATAGTTATTACAAAGTAATTTTAGGACTATCATTTCTGAAGGAGTAAGGTTTGAGATAATTTTAAAGATAGAAGAAAAATTAGCTTCTAGTTGTTTAATTCTAGCAAATTCTTCACGGATTTTGCTTGCAATTACTGGTCTTATTGGAGATGTATTTGTAATAGCACAATTAATAGCTTCGATAATTTCCTCTTTCGCCGCATTCTTTAAAACGTAGTCCACTATTCCAGTTTGAAACGCAGCGAACACAAGATTATTATCCTGGTGTACAGTTAAAATAATAATTTTTGTATTTGGTAATTTGCTACTTATTTCTGAGGAAGCGTTGATACCTGCCATATAATCTTCCATTTCGATATCCATTAAAATGATATCAGGTTTCTTTTCTAAAGACATGCTGACCGCTTCATGACCACTTCCAACAGAACCCATTAATTCAAAGTTGTTTTCAGTAGAAATAATACGCTCCAAACGTCTACGGTGGGCTTCAATATCATCTGCTATAAGAATATGCGTTTTTTCCATAGCTACCTCCTTCGAGTGAAGTTGTTTTGTTAAAGAAAAAGCGGTAAATAGATACTAAATTGGGTGCCTTTATTTCGAGTACTATCGATTTCGATTTTACCCTCATGACCGGTAACAATTTTATGACAATAAGAAAGTCCGATTCCCCAATTTGTTGAGGATGATTTTGTTGAATAAAAAGGAGTGAAAATCTCATTAAAATCATCGGTTTGTAGACCAGTACCATTGTCTTTTATTTTAATCACTCCCCAATCTCCAATTTCCTTAACTTCAACTTCAATAATGCCTGTTTCTGAAGAAACAACCTCCAGTGCGTTTTTAATAATATTATAGATAGATTCCTGTAAATGCTCCAGATCTCCTTGCACAATAATTGAGTCATTGACAGCGTGGTATTTCAAAGAAATGTTTGAATTTTTTAAATTAACTCTTTTGAGAGCTGTTTTTACAGGAACGTGCAAATCAATTGGCTCGAAATTTAATGTTATTTGGTTAAGTTTATTTCCGGCGTCTTCCACTCTATTAAATGCCTGCTGACAAGAATCATAGATAAGGTCTAAACTATACAGAGATTCATCATCATCGCCTACACGCTCTCTCAAAAACTCTGCTTCCGAGCGAATCGCAACTAAATGATTTTTAATGGAATGAGTAAAAGCACGTATACCCAAGGAAGCGGTATCAATTTTTCTATCAGTTATAAGAATCAAATTTCTATAATAATTTTCGATTGAATTATACTTAAAAACTGTATAGGCCATGAATACTAGAGTAAGAACAGCAATTAACGGTAAAATCCGTAACTCTAACAAAAATTTGTGAATGTCTGGATGTAAATAATTAGGATAATGAGTGCTAAATGTCGTTCTTACCAACATATCTGGTGCCCAAGAAAACATAGATAAGAAAACACTCGCTAGTAGAATTAAACTAATTAAATTGAATAATGTATATCTTTTAATAAATCGAACGTGTGAATGTAAGAAATAGTTTCTTATAAATAGGGCGATGCCAATCACAATATAACCGATGTTCGAATAGAGAAAAATACGGTCACCATAATGTATGTACGCTTTGTATAGTCCCTGTAAGTTATAATTAATTGCAGTGTCTTGTAAAGTTAGATTTATCTTTGGGTCATAAAAGAAATATTGCACCACTGCAATCATAGTTAACAAGACATAGATTGGTATTATTTTGCGATAGCCTTTTCTACTGGTTGTGTAGGAAATAGCAAAAAATAGAAAGCAAAAATAGAAAAGAATCGTTCCGAAATTCAAAATACGCAGAAGAAAATCAGGATTAAAATTATGCAATACAAGAGAGTTCCAAGAGCCTGGTGTAAAGTTAAAAAATTTATTAACAAATTCATAGGAAATATTGAACTTACTTAGATAAAGCACTAATCCAATAAATGAAAGGGTATAGCCAACTGTTAAACCAAAAAGAAATATTGTAGAGTAACTTTTAATATTTCGATAGATTAACATAATTGAAATGGATAATAACAAAATTGCAATAAAGAACAATTCCAACCCTCCTATAGTTACTATTTTACTTAAAAGTATTGCAGAAGGGGAATGAAACTTTCACCTTTTACAAAAAAGTTTGAAAAGTTACAATAAAGTAAGCCTTTACAAGGTAATTATACAAAAAAATCTAAGTAAAAAAAGGGGGAAATATTTTGAAAAAGGTTTATAGTTTTCTAATCTTCTTATCTCTTGTCTTAGTTTTAGCAGCATGTGGTGGAAATTCAACCTCTGGTGATGGGGATACTGCTAGTGATTCCTCTAGTAAAAAAGATTCAAGTGAAAGTACATTAAAAGTAGCTGTATTTCCAGCTGATTTACCAACATTTGAAAGCGCATACGAAAAGTTTAAAGAAGAAAATCCAGATATCAAAGTAGAGTTTGAAACGTTCCCACAAGAGCAATACTACGAAAAAATTAGAATGCAACTTTCTAGTGGTATAGGTTATGACGTATTTGCAGGTCAAATCGATACAATGATGGATACTGGGATAATAGAACCACTTGATTCTTATATTGAAGAAAGTGATTTAGATGTTGCAGGTTTTGCTTCTATGTATGATGCGATGAAGTATGAAGAGGGAGTTTTAGGTCTTCCTTATCGTAAATCAAATAATATGATGTTTTACAACAAAGATTTATTTGATCAAGCAGGAGTTGAATACCCAAGTGAGGATATGACGTGGGAAGAATTCCGTGAGGTTGCAAAAAAAATGACAAGCGGAAACGGCGCGGACAAAACGTATGGGGCATTTATTCAACCTTGGCCGCAACTATGGTATATGCAAGGGGTACAAACTGGAGCGTCTATCATTGATAAAGATCTAAGTGTATTTGCAGATGCTCTTCAATATCGCATAGATTTGGAAAAAGACGGTTCAATTATGAGTTGGTCTGAACAAGTTTCTACTGGAGCTCATTACAATGCGGCGTTCCAAAAAGGAAATGTAGCAATGAACATTATTGGTGACTGGCATGTTGCTCAGCTTCGACAAGCTGAAGAAGAAGGAAAAATCACCTTCGACTGGGACGTTGTTCCTGTGCCACATCCTGAAGGTGTAGAAGCAAATACAACACTTGCATTACCGGTTTCCTTAATGCTGAATTCAAAGTCTGAAAATAAAGATGCTGCCTTCAAATTCCTAAGTTATATGACTGGAAAACAAGGTGCTGAAATATTTGCTGGTGATGGATACCTTACTGGTTATGTAGATGAGAATATTAAATCTATCTATCTAGGAGATGGAGAATTAAAGCCAAAAAATGGACACTTTTTCCTAGAAACAGTTGAATATCCAGAGTATCCAATGTTACCTGGTGTGAAAAACATTGTCGTACAACAAATATTTAAACAAGAAGGCGAACTTGCGCTAATTGGAGAACAAACCGTTGAGGAATCTATCAATAATATCGCTAAACGTGTTCAAGATGAATGGGCAAGTAAGTATGCAGAATAGGTAATATTTGTTGACATCAAACCATGGTAAAGATGAGCACTGTATTGAGCTACAATACGGTGCTCATTCATATCATAGAAGGGAAGAAAAACAATGAGTAAAAAAAGCAAATATCAAACGTCATTAAAGAAGAGAAATCGCCTCATTGGTTATTCGTTTCTTCTGCCAAACATTCTAGGTTTTCTAGCATTTATTTTCCTGCCTGTCATCGCGTCTTTCTTTATGAGTTTTACTTCGTGGAATGGGTTTGGAAAAATTGAATTTATAGGGTTAGAAAATTACTTAAGGTTGTTTGAGGATGCGGATTTTAAGATTTCATTGGTAAATACTATCTTGTTTACTCTCATTTCAGTACCAGTAACGTTATTCTTATCACTTTTAATTGCAGTAGCACTAAATAAAGGAATGCGACTAGTTAAAGTATTCCGTACAGCAGTATTTTTACCGTATGTAACTTCAACCATAGCTGTTGCTGCTGTTTGGCAATTAATATTCAATCCCACCGCTGGACCTGTTAATGGGTTCTTATCAAACCTTGGGTTTGATAATCTACCAGGATGGTTTTCTTCTCCAGACTGGGCTCTAGTATCCGTATCCATTGTGTACATATGGCATTCTGTTGGATACTACATGATCATATTTTTAGCAGGCTTACAAGGTATTCCAGAAGATGTATATGAAGCTGCAGATATTGATGGTGCGAGCTCCATTTCAAAATTCTTTAAAATTACAATGCCGATGCTATCACCTATTATGTTCTTTACTTCTATTATCGCGATTATCAATTCCTTCAAAGTCTTTGACTTTGTATACGCGTTAACAGGTGGAGGACCGGGTCGTTCTACTCAGGTGCTTGTGTACGATATATATACCACAGCATTTAAGGAGTATGAATATGGATATGCTTCGGCTATGGCCTATATCCTATTTTTACTAATCCTTATTTTTACAACTTTAAATTATTTAGGTCAAAGAAGGTCCCTCAACTCATAAGAGAGATGAATCCGTACCATATATTAGACAAAGAGGGGAGAATCGATTCGTGGAATTAGTGACGAATTCAAAAAAGGTAGAATCGAAGAGAAATCAAAGAAAACCAATACAGAAGATTAAATTTAGTACATTCGTAAAATATTTATTTGTTATTGGCTTGTCACTATTAATGGTCATTCCTTTTATTTGGATGCTTTCTTCATCATTTAAAGCAGAATCTGAAATATTTGGAATCCCAATTCAGTGGATACCAGAAACGTTTTACTGGAGTAATTATGTAGAAGTGTGGACCAGGGTTCCATTTCATATTTACTATTTGAATACATTGAAAATAACAGTTATCACTGTCATTCTCAACGTGATAACAAGTTCGATGGCAGGATATGCATTTGCCAAAGTGAAATTCCCAGAACGAGATAAATTATTTTTCCTTTATATTGCGACCATGATGATCCCTTATCAAGTAATGATGATTCCGCAATTTATGTTGATGAGTGAACTAGGACTTGTTAATAACCATTTATCACTTATCTTACTAGGAGCTTTTAATCCGTTTGGAGTATTCTTATTCCGTCAATTTTTCTTATCAGTCCCAGATGAATTACTAGAGGCCGCAAGAATTGACGGATTAAATGAATTTGGAATTTACTTGAAGATCATTCTGCCACTTTCAAAACCAGCAATTGCATCACTGGTTATCTTTTCTTTTATGCATACATGGAATGACTTCCTTGGACCTTTGATTTATCTAACATCGGATCATCTATATACAATCCAATTAGGGATCCAGCATTTTATTACTGAATATAACACTGAATATGCCTTGTTAATGGGAGCTGCAGTATCTGCAATAATCCCTACAATTATTGTCTTTTTCTTAGCACAAGACCATTTCGTTAAAGGAATCGCATCATCAGGGATTAAAGGTTAAAAAAATGAATCAGTGGCGGATAGAGTCGAGTCCCCACTGTTTTCTATTCACCAAAGAAATGACAGGAGTGGTAGTAAAAAAACAGTAGTAGGAGTGGAGAGAATAAGTGAATTTTATGAGAAGAATAGGAATACTAACTATTATTTGCCTCTTAGTATTAACTAGTCTTACAGTAAATCATTTTTTTGCGAATGCCAATAATGCTAATTTATTAAACCCTGGGTTTGAAGACACTGTAGAAGCTAGCGGGGCTTGGGATGACTTAGGAGCAGCCAACTGGAATGTATGGGTACCTACTGGGAATCCTATTGTTTCAATCTCAGAAGAAGCGAGCATGGAAGGCAACTATGGACTACTGATTAAAGCTGAAGAAACTGCACGAACTTCTGTTAATCAGGATATTCCTGTTACAGGAGGGGACCACTACCGAGTAAGCAGTTGGGTGAAGACCGATAACATCGTTAGTGGTCAGGGTGCTAGGATGCGAATAACCACCTATCAAGGGAGTCAACAATTGGAGTTAATTTATTCGGAACGATTCACAGGAACCCATGACTGGACAAAAATCGAAAAGGATATACATCTGGTTGAGAACGTCGATAGTATTCGAGTACAGCTTTTCTTTGAAACAGGAACAGGAACTGCGATGTTTGACAATGTAGCGGTAGAGCATATTAGCCCTGCACAAGAGATTTCTATAGAGGAAGAAGAAATCGCATTAGTAGAACAGGAAAGTATGGAACTAAATTTAACGGTCAAGCCTTCTAATACCAGCTCGACAATTTCTTGGATGTCTATGGATGAAGAGGTTGTAACTGTAGAAAATGGGAAAGTGCAAGCGGTTGGCGTAGGGGAAACTACGATTATCGCTTATGCAGATAATGGTTTATACGATACTGCTACGGTGAAAGTAAGCCGTAATGAGGAAATAACAAGGCCAGCATTAGAAGAAATAGGTTTAGAATCTACTGAACTATCATTAACAACTGGGCAAGTTAGAGTATTGGAAGTAGCTCATGAGCCACAAGATGCGGTTACCGACACTCTCATTTGGTCATCCTCCAATCAAGATGTCGTAAAAGTTAAAGATGGAGTAGTGGAAGCTATCGGTGCCGGTACAGCTATTGTTAAGGTGAAGACTGATGATCGTGCTTTAGAAAGTGAAACGACCATTACAGTTACCGAGGCAGTAATGGATGAATATGACGAGCTCAGGAAAAGGTGGGAAAGTTCCCTAACTGCACTAGAATATTATGATCCAGCCAATGAACGTATGAAAGAAGTTATTCAAAATCAAACCAAAAGAGCGGAACAATTATGGAAAAAAATGAACAAAAATGAGGAAAGATCCTTTTTATGGATTGAGTATTCTGCTTTTGATAATTCCTCTCATATTCGAGATAGTTATCGTAATTTAACAACAATGGCGAAAGCATATGCAAATGAACATTCGACATTATATCAAAATCCAGCATTGTTTAAGGATATAGCTTCCGGATTAGAATGGCTCTATGAAAATCATTATAACGAAAATATTAGTCAATGGAGTAATTGGTGGCATTGGGAAATTGGAGTTCCAAAGGAATTAAATGATTTGATGGTACTACTATACGATTCTTTAGATTTGGAAACGGTTCATCGTTACTTAGCTGTAGTAGATCATTTTCAGCCTGATCCGACCAAATCTGGAGCTACAACACCTAATAATTACAGGGAAGCGGTTGGTGCAAACCGTATTGATGTAAGTAAAGTCGTTGCTGTACGTGGCGTTATAGTAAAGGATAGTCAGAGAATTGCTGCTGCACGGGATGCATTAAGTCAGACTTTCCTAAACGTTACTCACGGAGATGGTTTTTATGAGGATGGATCATTTATTCAGCACGAGGATGTTGCATATACAGGCTCTTACGGTAATGTCCTCTTAGAAGGGCTAACTGATATGTTAGAGCTATTAAGTGATTCCACATGGAAAGTCACTGACTCTAATGTAGAGAATGTGTACGAATGGGTGGGTAAATCCTATGAACCCCTTATGTACAAAGGTGCCTTAATGGATATGGTAAGAGGAAGAGCAATTTCCAGATCCTTCTTACAAGACCATCAAGCAGGACAAACGATCATTAAGACTGTTATACGGATGGCAGAATTTGCTCCGGAACCATATGCGACACAATATAAAGCAATGGCAAAGTTCTGGATTGAAGAGAATAAGTACTTTGATTACTTTAAAAACACTAGTAACTTCAAGGATTATAAACTTGCAAAAGAATTAATGGATGATCCATCTGTCATATCAAGAGGAGAACTTGATCTTCATGTAACCTATGCAAATATGGATCGGGTCATTCATAGAAAACCAGGTTATGCATTTGGAATAAGCATGTACTCAAGTCGCGTACAAAACTATGAAGATATGAATAACGAAAATAGAAAAGGTTGGTATACAGGAGAAGGAATGACCTATTTGTATAATGGCGACTTAGCCCAATACAGTGAAGATTATTGGCCAACAGTTGATCCGTATCGCATGCCTGGAACAACTATAGACACCATGCAAAGAGCTGACGGCAGCGGTGAACATAATTCCACACAATCATGGGTGGGAGGTTCTACATTAAACACGTATGGTAGCGCTGGTATGTCTTATGATGCATGGAATAGTACATTGGTTGCGAAAAAATCATGGTTTATGTTTGATGATGAAATTGTTGCACTAGGAACTGGAATATCAAGTGATGAAACGAGAAACATTGAAACAATTGTTGAGAATCGAAAAATTAGAGATGACGGTTCAAACCAGTTGATTATTAACGGGGAAATCCAGGATGGGGCAGAAAATTCGGTTATTGCAGATTGGGCATTTCTTGAAGGAAATGTTAAAGGTGCCGATATCGGTTATTACTTCCCTAACAAAGAACAAATTATCGTGAAAAAGGAAGAAAGAACTGGATCATGGTATGACATTAATTATACAGAACCAACAGATTCGGTTAGCAGGTCGTATGCAACCATGTGGATTGAACATGGTTTAGCGCCAAAGCAAGATATGTATTCTTATGTCCTTCTTCCAAATAAGACTCAAGAACAAGTAAAACAATATGCTACTAACCCAGATATTAGAGTCTTAAGAAATGATGATTCCGTTCAGGGGGTTTATGAAGAAAAACAACATATCATTGGGGCGAATTTTTGGGTTAATGAAAAGCAGACAGTTGGACCTTTAACTGTTTATCAACAAGCATCCATCACAATGCAGGCAAAAGACGGGATTCTCGAAATTGCAGTCTCTGATCCAACTATGGAAAACGATGGTTATATCGAAATTGATATTGATGGTAAAGCCTTTTCTGTAATAGAAGCAGATGAGAACGTTGAAGTAGTGAATACAAAACCTTCTATTAAATTAAAGGTCAATGTTCAAGATGCAAAAGGTGCTAGTTTTAATGCAAAACTAAAACTTATTCCCGAACAATATAAGTATTAACTTTTATTTGCCACTCGTCCCCCACTTCAATAAGTGGGGATGAGTGAAGATAAGAAATATAATATAGTTCAAAACTAGACAAATAAATGGAAAAACACATGATGGAGAGTGAGTTATATGGAGAGCAACAATAGACCTAACCTAGTGTATATTTTTGCAGATCAATGGAGAAGACAGGCGGTGGGTTATGAAGAGGAGGATCAAGTAATCACACCAAATATAGATGCTTTTTCCAATGAAGGTACCGTTTTTTCAAATGCATTGACTGTTTCTCCATTATGCTCGCCTCACCGATCTTCTTTGCTTACTGGAAAATACCCGATTAGCACGGGAGTATATACAAACTGTAAAGTCGGTGCAGATGTCATGCTACAACCAGAAGAAACTTGTATAAGTGATGTGCTAGCAGATTCAGGTTACGAAACCTGTTATATCGGAAAATGGCATTTAGACTTACCTGAACTAAATGTGTCTGATAGTCCTGCTTCAGGTGCTAAAGGGTGGGACGCGTACACCCCACCAGGTCCAAAGCGCCATGGATTTCAGCATTGGTACTCATACGGGGCGTGGGACGACCACTTAGCTCCTCATTACTGGGGAGATAGTCCGGAAAAGATAAAAGTCCAACAATGGTCCGTTGAACATGAAACAGATAAAGCGATTGAGTTTATTGAAAAACGGGATCAAGAGAAAGCTTTTGCACTTTTTGTTTCATGGAATCCTCCACACAGCCCATTTGACCAAGTTCCGGATAAATACCGAAAAATATATGAAGGGATGGACCTTAAGTTTCGGGAGAATGTAGAGATTCGTGATCCACTATTGGTGCATACGGGAGAACATATAGATGGTGGAGAAGAGAATTTAAAGGAAAATCAACTAAATTATTTTGCTGCTATTACTGGAATAGATGAGCAGTTTGGTAGAATTCTAGAACTATTAAAACAGAAAAACTTAGATGAAAATACCATTGTTGTGCTTACGTCCGATCATGGAGAGATGATGGGTTCACATGGTCTTATGGCGAAGCATGTATGGTATGAAGAATCAATCGGAGTACCGTTTATCATCCGCTGGCCAAATAAAATCCCAAAGGCAAAATCAGATGTGTTGCTAAATACTGTTGATATCATGCCAACGATTTTATCTTTAATGAATTTGACTACACCAGATTCGGTTGAGGGAACAGATTTATCTAATTTTATTATTAAGCAAACGAATGAAGGCCCGGAATATGCGTATATTAGCTGCTATCCTGGAAGAAAAGAAGCCTTGGAGCAATTCCAAGAAGCAGGAGTAAGTAATCTCTCCTATGGGTGGCGCGCAATAAGGACGAAAGAATATTTGTATGTGATTCACAATGGATATTCTCCAGAAGAAGTACAAATTCGGCTGTTTTATAAGTTAATGGAGGATCAATTTCAACAACACCCTGAAGTAATTCAGGAGCCAGGCAAACACCCAATCGTATCTAATTTAGAGGGGAAGTTATGTGACTGGGTAAAAGAAATTAACGATCCATTTTTACTACATCATACGAAAAAGGCGGTAGAACAATGACTGTAATTGTAAACGACATAAATATGGAAAAAATTATAAATAAAAAAAGATTTGAACAGAAATCTCACGTAAACAGAGCATTCGTTGAAAAAGCAATTGACCACGTATTAGCAAAAATTGATCAAAGTTTAGATGTGTTTACGGATTTTTTCCCAGATTCAAATAGTGAAAATCTGGTTTATAAACCAATTAAAAATGTAGAGTGGACGACAAGCTTCTGGACTGGAATGCTTTGGCTAGCTTATGAATGGACTGGTGAAGAGAAGTATCGAAAAGTTGCAGAAAAACAGCTCGATAGCTTTGTTAAACGTTTAGAAAAGCGAATTGAAGTTGACCATCATGATTTAGGATTTCTATATTCGCTGTCATGTGTAAATGCTTATCAATTGACGGGGAATGAAAAGGCAAAAGAAACAGCCATTAAAGCGGCTGACCTATTAATCACTAGATATTACGATAAAGCGGGTATTATCCAAGCATGGGGAAATCTAAATGATCCTGCAGAGCGTGGCAGAATGATAATTGATTGCAATATGAATCTACCGTTACTCTATTGGGCATCAGAAGTTACTGGTGATAAAAAATATCATCAGATTGCTGAAACACATGTCAAACAAGCAGCTAAATATATTGTGAGGGAAGATGCATCAACATTCCATACTTATTATATGGATCCAGAAACTGGTGAACCGTTGTATGGGAATACAAGACAAGGCTATTCAGATGATTCTTGTTGGGCTCGTGGCCAAGCATGGGGGATTTATGGTTTTCCTTTAAGTTACTCCTATACAAATGATTGGAGTTTAATTGAACTAACCAAAAAACTAACAAACTACTATTTAAATAGAATCCCAGAAGACTACATTTGCTATTGGGATTTGATCTTTACTGAGGGTGAAGAAGAAAGAGATAGTTCTGCTGCAGCTATAACAGTGTGTGGATTACTTGAATTAACAAAGTATTTACCACTAACCGATGAAGAAAAGAAATTATATGAAAATGCAGCGTTATTGATGGTTGAATCACTCTATGAAAATTATCGAACTGAAATTGACAGTGAAGCAAATGGAATCTTAAAACACGCGGTCTATTATAAAGGAGGCGGCCGTGGAATCGATGAAAGCTGTATTTGGGGAGATTATTACTATTTCGAAGCCCTCATTCGTTTAGCGAAAGACTGGAAAAAGTACTGGTAAGAATAAATTAGTTTATTAAATAAAATGCCGACAACATATAGAAAAGGAGAAGAAGGATATGGGAATATACGACAGTAAATTATATAGGGCGATGGATTTTATCATGAATACCTTCTTATTAAATTTAATTTGGATTCTCATGTGTATTCCCATTATCACGATTTTCCCAGCAACAGCTGCTATGTTTGGTGTGATTCGTAAGTGGAAAAGAGAAGGCGATAACAAAATATTCCCTTCCTTTTTCCGCTTCTTCAAAGAAAATGTAAAACAGGGAATCGTGCTCGAGTTAATCTGGTTATTTATCGCCTTTCTTTTTATTATTAACTTTAATTTTACGAATCAAATTCCATCAAATGTGAAATATGTGTTATTCGCAGTTTATTTTCTGGTCTTAATCCAGTTTATCTTTATCACTCTGTATATATTCCCAGTCATGGTTCAATACAAAGTGACTTGGATTCAAGTAATTCGAAATGCGCTTATATTATCGATTAGTAATTTACATTATTCATTTTTGATGCTATTGATTTTATTTGTCGGTGCAGTTGTAATCTATTATTTCGCAGGAGCTACGATGTTAATTTTTAGTTTGGCGGCATATTTCATTTATAGTGTTGTGGATTGTACTTTCAATAAAAAGATAACGGAAGAAATTATCTAATAATCTAATAACAGATGAATCAATGTTTAATTAGTGAGGAGTGTAGTTTTTACGAAAAACTTATACGAAAGTAAGATTTAAATAAATTTTGGACGCAAGAAAGTTAAGTAGTGTTTTTAAATATCAACATACTTAACTTTTTTTATTGTTAGGGTTGACCCAACAATCCGACGATGGTATCATATAAAAAACAAAATTATTTTGATTGTTGTTAAGTGTCTGATAATTTTGATTTTTTGTTTCGAGATTGGAAATTTAAAAGGTGGTGGCTACCAAATTTGTAAAGGACGGTTATAAAGGTTTTACTAATGGAGAAATAAATAAATTACAAATTTACAAGGGGGATAAAAGATGATAAAAAAGTTTTTGTTTACCGTTTTCTTAATTAGCCTTTTTCTATTTCTAGCGGCATGTGGTAGTGAATCATCCTCAGGTGGCGACAAAAAGACAACGCTTACATATTGGTCGAATTGGAATGAGGGGGAACCTCAGCAACAAGTTATGCAACAAATCATTACAGATTACGAAAAAGTTAATCCTGATGTAAAGATTGAAGTGGAATGGATGGGAAGACAAGTACTACAAAAAGTAAGAAATGCAATTTTGTCAGGAAATGGTCCAGATATTATTGATAAAAATCCATCTGAAATAATTGGCGCACTTGGGGAGAATGTAGAACCTTTAGATGGTGTTTTAGAAAAAAATATAACAAATGAAGATCTGGCGGTTCGTGATGTATTTTTAGATGGAGTGCTTGATTTATATAAGGACGGTGAAAAACTGTATTTTATCCCATATCAGTTAATTTCTTCTGGTTTTTTCTATGATAAGAATATGTTTGAAAAATATAATGTTTCAGCTCCAAAAACTTGGGATGAATTTATTGAAGTAGCAAGAACGTTTAAAGATGCAGGAATTGCTCCACTTGCTCAAGATGGTAGTATTGGTTTTTATAATGCTTACTATTTCTACTGGTTAAATACAAGAATCAATGGTTCAGGTGCATTTCATGAAGCAGCTGGTGATACAACAGGAAAAGCATGGGATAACCCTGGATTTTTAGAGGTTGCAAAAAAAGAACAAGAACTAGTCGATGCGGGCTTTTTTAAAGAAGGATATGAAGGTAGCCAATTCCCTACTGGTCAAACTCAATGGGCACAAGGTGACGCTGCTATGATTCTTAACGGGACTTGGATACCTCAGGAAACAGGAAATTATGCCACTGATGAATTTAGTTACGATATTTTTCCTTTTCCTGAAGTGGTAGGTGGAAAGGGAAGCTATACAGATGTGGAATATGAATTAATCGGATGGGCTGCTCCAAAAGGTGCAAATGTAGAGGTTGTAGAGGACTTTATTGCTTTTGGTATGCAAAAAGTCTATCATCAGCAAATTGTCGACAAAATTGGAAATATGAGCACAAGATCAGATATAGAAGCTCCTGAAACATTACAGTCATTACGAAACCACTTTAATGATTCTACAGAGGTACACAAAATTTATGATGGTGTTCGTGGAGATTATCCAGAATGGTGGTCCACAGTATTCTTACCAACACATGATAAGCTATTATTTGGTGACTTAACAGCTGAAGAATTTATAAAAGAAATCAAACAAGCAACTATTGATTTTTATAAAAAATAAAAACTAGTAATATAGCACCCTTTCGATTTGGAAGGGTGCCTACATAAGGAGGTCCTTAGGTTGATAAACAGAAATAAACTTATAATTCCATACCTTCTTCCAGCTGTTATCTTATACCTATTATTTTTCGTATATCCTGCCTTCCAAGGGTTTTATATTAGTCTAAATGAGTGGACCAATTTCTTAGATGATATGAAATTTATTGGTATTACAAACTACACGGATATGTTAACGGATAAAATTTATTGGATGACTTTTAAAAATACTTTATTAATCGTATTGGTAGGTGGGGTCATTATCTTCCTGATAGCATTCATCTATACGGCCATGATGAGCCAAGGAATGAAAGGGAAGAAACTTGTACGTGCAATCTTCTTTTTCCCGAATATAATTGCACCTGTTGCGGTGGCAATTATTTGGAACTATTTATACAGATATGATGTAGGTTTATTTAACTCTCTTTTATCCTTTATAGGTATAGATCCAGTAAATTGGACTGCACCAGATAATATTATTTGGTCTGCCATAGTAGGGGTTGTTTGGTCTAGTGTTGGGCTGTATGCAGTCATTCTTCTATCTGGAGCTGATAAGATACCTGTCACAATCTATGAATCTGCCAAATTAGATGGAGCAAATACGTTTACTATTTTCTTTAAAATTACTCTACCATTAATTTGGGATGTTCTCTCTATTGCAATCGTATTGTGGACCATTAACGGTATGCGTATCTTCGACTTCCTATATGCATTTGGGGGGCCAACTCCTCCTCAAAACATTTGGAATATTGCTCTGTATCAATTCATTTTAGGTTTCGGATCTAGAGAAGCTATTTATCAGATTGGTTATGCAAGTGCAATTGCTGTCTCTATGATTGTGATTGTTACAGTAATAATCGCCGTTTTTAGGAAGTTATTTGATCGCGATGTTTATGAGCTATGATAAGGGGGGAAAAAATTGAAGAATGTTCTTTATAAGAGTGCCTCAATTATATCGAAAGGATTTCTATACTTTTGGGCAATCTTTATATTATTAATATTTGCATGGGTATTACTTTCTTCATTGAAAACAGACCAAGAATTATTAAGTAATTTCTGGGCAATGCCTGAATCATTACAATGGGGAAATTATATATTTGCTTGGATAAATTCAAATTTATTTGCTTATTTTATTAACTCCGTAATAGTTGTTATCGTATCATTAATTGGTTTGGTAGCAGTATCGGCCCCAGCGGCGTACGTATTATCACGAACTAAGTTCAGGGGGAGAGGGTTGATTACAACTTCTTTCATTATTGGAATTGCAATTCCACACCAAGCAGTATTAATTCCACTTTATTTGCTTTTAATCAAACTAGGGTTTATCGATTCTTTAATTGGATTAATTATTGTTTACATTGCGTATTCGATGCCAATTACAATATTTATTCTAACTGGATTCTTTAGTACCATATCCTTAGAAGTAGAAGAAGCTGCTGCTTTGGAAGGTGCAAGTCCCAATCGAACATTTTGGAAAATCATTTTACCAATGGCTAGGCCAGGAATTATTACTGTATTAATTATTAATGGGGTAGGATTATGGAATGAGTTCCTGTTTGCCTATACCTTCTTAAACTCAGGTGAAAAGCTCACTCTATCCGTTGGTTTATATAAGTTTTATCAAACGATGGAGTACAATTCGAATTGGTCAAGCTTGTATGCGGGTGTAGTTATTGTAATTATTCCTATTTTACTAATCTATTTATGGTTATCAGGTAGAATTATTGAAGGTATGACTGCAGGATCCGGGAAATAAAATTAATGAATTAAGGGAGAGTTTGAATTGGAGAAAGGCAAAGAACTTCCAAATATTGTGTTTATACTTTCTGATGACCAAGGTGAATGGGCACTCGGATGCACTGGGAATCCACTTATTAAAACTCCAAACTTGGATCGTCTCGCTCAAACTGGTGTCCTTTTTAGTAATTTCTTTTGTGCATCTCCTGTTTGTTCGCCAGCAAGAGCTTCTTTATTAACAGGAAAAATTCCATCCCAACATGGAGTTCATGATTGGATTAGACCAGAATCTAATACAGAAGAAAGATTAGAGTATTTGAATGAACATGTTGGTTATACGGATATTTTAGCAGAAAATAATTACACATGTGGTATTAGTGGAAAATGGCACTTAGGAAATAGTAGCTCATTACAGAAAAGCTTCTCGCATTGGTATGTGCTTCCATATGGGGGAGGACCTTACAATGACCCAATCATGATTAGGGATGGAAAAGAGGTTCAGGAATCTGGTTATTTAACTGATTTAATCACCGACGATAGCATTGCTTTTATAGAGAAACAAGCTTTACGACCTAATCCTTTTTACTTAAGTGTGCACTATACGGCTCCACACAGCCCGTGGATAAATCAACATCCACAAGAATATTTGGATTTGTATGATGAGAGAATTTTAGATTATTTTCCTAAAAATGAAAGGCATCCATGGAGTACAACGGAATATGATAATAATCATTTTGAAAATCTCCGTGGTTACCTTGCTTCTATCACGGCAATGGACAGTAATATTGGAAGAATTCTAGACAAATTAGATGAGCTTGGGATAAGAGAAAATACACTTGTGTGTTTTCTGGGGGATAATGGATTTAACTTTGGGCACCATGGAATTTGGGGGAAAGGTAATGGCACATTCCCGCAAAATATGTTTGATACGTCCATTAAAGTACCAGCTATACTTAACCATCCTGGCCAACTACCAGAAGGAATTGTTTGTGATGAATTAGTAAGTGGATATGATTTTATGCCAACTTTGTTAGAATATGTAGGAATTAAGTATAGTGAAATTGGCAATCTTCCTGGTAGGAGTTTCTTAGGTTATCTAAATGAGGCGAAAGCAGATACGGAGCATAGGGAGAATATTGTAATCTTTGATGAATATGGACCAGTACGAATGATAAGAACCAAAGAATGGAAATATATACATCGTTATCCTTATGGTCCACACGAATTATATAATCTAAAGGATGATCCAAATGAAGAAGAGAATTTATTTGAAAATCCTGACATGCATGATATTATTAAATCCATGAAGAAAAACTTAGAGGCATGGTTTACAACATATACTAATCCAGAAGTGGACGGTACAAAAGAACCTGTCTATGGAGCCGGACAAAGTGGTCTACTTGGTAACAAAGGTGACGGTTCCACAGTATTTTTTGAATGGGATGATAGATCAAAAGAAGTTGCTCGATAGTGAAAATGTTAGAAGAGGATGAAGGCAAATGGTTAACCCGTTAAATCATGGGACATTTATTCCACTTTATTATCAGTTAAAAGAAATTATAGAGAAAAAAATTGAAACGGGCGAATGGAAGCCTGGAGATAAGATACCATCTGAAAATGACTTGCGGACAACGTATAATGTAAGTAGAAATACAGTTCAAAAAGCATTAAATGACCTCGTAACAGAAGGGTTATTAGAAAGAATTCAAGGAAGAGGTACATTTATATCTAAACCCAAAATAGAGCAATCCTTAACTAGTTTTTATAGTTTTAGTAAAGTTATGGAGAAAAAAGGAATGAATCCAAAAGATATTCTTTTAAACCTAGATATCCTAACTGTTCCTAATAAAATAGCTAAAGAACTTCAAATTAACGTTGAAGAGAAAGTGGTAACTTTACAACGTATTCGTACAGCTAATAAGGAACCAATTATCCTGGAAACATCATATATACCAAGTAAGTTAGTACCAGGATTAAGACTTGAAGATATTGAAGCATCTTCTTTATACGGTCTGTTAGAAAATAAATATGAGATTATTGTATCGAAAGCAGTCGAGGCATTTGAACCCGTTCTTGCAAGTAAAGAAGAGAGTAAGTACTTGCAAATAGAAGAGGGTGCCCCTTGTCTTTTATTAGACCGTACTGCATATGATATACAAGGTAATCCTGTAGAATTTTGTCGTTCAATTGTTAGAGGAGATCGCTGTAGGTTCTATACAGAACTTCTCTAATATTTTTTTAAAATAAAATTGCACCCAACAACCTGTCAACGGTATAATGGTAACAGGGGAGTCATAAATTATTGTAGTGAGGTGACGATGAAAAGATGAAACGATCATTAGGAGTCGATATTGGAGGAACGAAGATTGCCGCAGCAATCATTGATGAAGATGCAAACATTCTGTATCGTTCAGAGGTACCGAGTGAACCAGCCGATAAAGAAAAGATGTTTCAGCAAGTTGTAAAGGTAATCAACAATGTTTTGGATGAATCGCATTTGAACATACAACAACTAGAGGGCATTGGGTTAGGGGTACCAGGAATTTTAGATCGAGAATCAGGTATCGCCGTTTTTCAAAATAATTTGCCTTGGAGAGGTTTTCCAGTTGAAAAAAGGATTAAGGAAGCCTTTCCTGTAGATAAAGTTGTAATTGATAACGATGTTTATATGGCGGCCTTTGCAGAGTGGCAAAAGTATGGGGCAAATCCAAATGAGACCTTTGTTTATTTTACAATCAGTACTGGCATTGCGGTTTCCGTTATTCATAACGGAGATTTTATTCGAGGAATGGGATTTGCAGGTGAACTGGGGTTATTGCCAGTGAAGTCTGACAATGGAATCGAAAGACTAGAACAAGCGGCAGCTGGCCCAGCGATTCAAAAATTAACTAACAACACAATGACAACTAAAGAAGTCTTAAAAAAGTATCAGCAAAATGATGAATTCGCACATTCTGTAATTTCGAATGCAGTTGAATCACTTGTGCATGGCTGTTATGCCATAACTTGTTTATTAGATCCCGAAAAAATAGTCTTCGGAGGTGGGGTTATTAATAACAATCCTTTTCTACTTCCATTAATCAAGAAGAAGATGGAAGAGTACTGCATTCCAGACCAGAAATCAGCTGTCAGCCGATTGCATTTATGTAAATCGAAGGGTGATGCAGGTGTTCTTGGAGCTGGACTAAGAGTTTTTGATGGGAGGCGAGGAGATACCAGTGAAGAAACCAAATATCTTATTAATCACGAGTGATCAGCAGCATTTTGACACGATTGGAGCTTTTAATTCTGAAATTCAAACCCCCAATCTAGATCGTCTAGTGAAGGAAGGTATTACGTTTCAACGAGCGTATTGTCCTAATCCAACTTGTACACCATCACGAGCATCAATCCTAACAGGAATGTATCCGAGTCAGCATGGAGCATGGACTTTAGGAACCAAATTATTAGAAGACCGTCATACAATTGGAGAATACTTACAGGAAAATAATTATCGTACTGCTTTAATAGGGAAGGCTCATTTACAACCAACCAAAACAACGGATGAATACGAGTCCGTTGAATCCTACCCACTCTTAGCAGATTTAGAGTATTGGAAGAGTTTTGATGAAGAATTTTATGGGTTTGAACATGTTGAACTAGCACGTAACCATACTAATGAACATCTTGTAGGACAACATTATGCTTTATGGATGGAAGAAAAGGGATGTGAAAATTGGCGTGATTACTTTCTTTCACCTACAGGTAACATGGATCCAAAAATAAAGTATAAATGGGATATTCCGGAGGAGTACCATTATGACACGTGGATAGCAGAGAGGACAAATGCTCTGCTAGAGGATTATGTAAAAAACGGTGAGAATTTCTTCCTGTGGTCTAGCTTTTTTGATCCACATCCACCATACCTTGTACCAGAACCGTGGGATACAATGTATGACCCGGAACAATTGACGATTCCAAAAGGTGAGGAAGGGGAACATCAACAAAATCCCCCACATTTCCAAATGACTCAAGAATTAAACCCTGATTTCAGCTCTTACATGGAGACGGGCTTTGGAATTCATGGCTACCACACTCACCGTGACGTGGATGAAGAAAACCATAAGAAGCTAACAGCTACCTACTACGGAATGATAAGCATGATGGATAAATATATCGGAAAAATCCTTCATAAGCTTGATGAATTAAATATCGCTGACAATACAATTATTGTTTTTACGAGCGATCATGGTCATTTCTTTGGGCAGCATGGGCTCCAGTATAAAGGCGGGTTTCATTACGAAGATTTGATTAAAGTACCTTTTATAGTCCGCTATCCAGGAAAGATTCCTGCTGGAGTTGTTTCAAATGCTTTGCAATCACTGGTAGACCTCACGCCTACATTTATGGATTTTGCAGGTTTAAAGATTCCAAGCGAAATGACTGGTGTTAGTCAAAAGGAAGTTTGGAAAGGAAACCAGAGCAGTGCTCGTGACCATATTATCTGTGAATTTCGACATGAACCAACGACTATTCATCAGAAAACATATGTAGATGAGAGGTATAAACTCACAGTCTACTATAACCAAACATATGGAGAGTTATTTGATTTGCAAGAGGATCCCAATGAATATAACAATCTTTGGAATCATCCAGATTACGCTACCTTGAAAATGGAACTGTTATTGAAATATATTTGGGCTGAATTGGGCAAAGAACCACTTTCTATGCCACGAATATCACATGCGTAACAATGAATATAGAAGGAGATGTATTTATGTTGAAATTAGAAGGCGCTACGTATACTGCTTCTGAAATTTTCCAACAACCGGTTGTTTGGGAAAAGTCAATTTCACTTTTTGCACAAAAAAAGGATGAATATAAAGGTTTTCTGCAGGACATATATTCAAAACATGAAGTGGTTAAGGTAATCCTAACTGGGGCAGGTACTTCAGCTTTTATCGGAGATATTCTTGCACCAATATTTAAAAGAGAAGGTAAAAATAAGGTCTTTTTTGAGGCTGTAGCTACAACAGAAATTGTATCTAACCCCAGAGAATATTTAGTTACAGATATACCAACCATTCTCGTTTCGTTTGCACGTTCTGGGAATAGTCCCGAAAGTGTAGCAACTGTAAATCTGGGACAGCAGCTAGTAAATGATTTTTATCAAGTAGTCATAACTTGTAACAAGGACGGACAGCTTGCCAAAAACGTAAAGGATGACAAGGATAGTCTAGTTATCTTACTTCCGGATGAAGCAAACGACAAATCGTTAGCGATGACGAGTAGTTTTTCTTGCATGCTGTTAATGGCATACGCATTGTTTACAAACAATCCATCTTTTGAAGAAGAAATGGATTTTGTGATTGAGAATGGAAAACAAATAATTCACTCAGTGGAAGCATCGGTAGACAGTGTGCTGGAAACTGATTTTAATCGTATCATCTATCTTGGTTCTGGATTACTTGGCCAATTAGCTCATGAAGCTTCATTAAAGATGCTAGAGCTAACTGCGGGAAAAGTAGTCGCAACTTTTGAATCTTCATTAGGTTTTCGTCACGGTCCAAAATCAATTCTTAATGATCAATCTGTTGTTGCATTATTCCTATCCAGTGATCCTTATACAAGAAAGTATGATCTTGATATTCTTAAGGAAGTTTCAGGAATACCAGGAGTTAAAGTCATCGCTTTAACGGAACAATTAGATGAAACAATCGAACAATATGCTGATTGGAAGGTCTCTGTAAACACAACAGGACAATTATTAAAGAATGATTTTTACTTAGCTTTATTATATATCGTCTTTGCTCAAACATTAGCCATGAAGAAATCTATCAATCTAGGTATTTCACCTGATAATCCAAGCCCTGATGGTGTAATTAGCCGTGTCGTTCAGGGTGTAACAATCTACGATTATGAGTGAGATGTAAGGTAAAGGAAGAATGACAATGACATACTATTTGAAGGCTGAAAAGTATCTGCTAGAAAATGAGGAAAAAATGGGTGGCTACTTGTTAATTGATGACGGGAAGTTTGGGTCATTTGTGAGCGAGGTTCCGGAGGGAGCAGAAGTCATTGATTACAGTGGTTACATGATTGCTCCTGGGTTATTTGATACTCATATTCACGGTATCAAAGGAAATGACATTATGGATGGGAACGTTGATGCAGTCAATGAAATCTCTAAGACACTCCTTTCTCTAGGAGTGACACGCTTCTTACCTACCACATTAACGTCATCAAAGGATGACTTAGAACGCGCAATAATCGCAATACGTGAAGCGGTAGAAAAAGGTCTTCCTGGAGCTCTATCGGAAGGAATTTTTTTAGAAGGTCCATACTTCACAGAACTTCATAAAGGAGCGCAAAATGCTAGCTACTTTCGAGATCCAGAAATTAAAGAGTTTGAATATTGGCAAGTATTAGCGAATGGTTCTATTAAAAAAATAGCACTTGCACCTGAAAGAGAAGGGGCCTTTGATTTTATTCGAAAAGTGAGTGAAGAAGGTGTATTAGTGAGTATTGCTCACACTGATGCAACTTATGAATGCTGTAAGGAAGCTGTGGATGCTGGGGCTAGGAATTATGTACATTTATTTAATGGAATGACTGGATTACATCATCGAGAACCAGGAGTTGTTGGGGCAGCTTTAATAGACGAAAGGGCTTATGCGGAATTAATTTGTGATAGCTTTCATGTGCATCCTGATGTATCGGAGTTAGCCTTACGTATCAAAGGAAAAAAATTGCAACTGATTACAGACTGTATGCAAGCAGGATTAATGCCAGATGGCAATTACCAACTTGGTGAATTTTCCGTTGTCATGAGAGATGGAGTAGCCAAACTAGAAGGCGGTTCCCTAGCAGGAAGTACATTGAAGCTAATGGATGGAGTAAAGAACCTACAAGAGTGGAGTAACGAGCCTTTATATAAAATCTGGCATCTAGGCTCATTAACTCCGGCCCTGAGTGTAGGAAAAGATACGATAATAGGTAGCATTTCAACAGGTAAGATAGCTGATTATGTTGTTTTAGATGAACAATTTGAGGTTCAGGCTACAGCAGTTGCGGGCGAAGTAAAGTATCAGAAATAGAGGGCTAGAAAAAATCAAATAAAGGGTGATGAAAATTGGTATCTGTTCAACCAAAGAGTGTTATACAAAATACAAAAGAAATGTTGTTAAAAGCAAGTCGTGAGAATTATGCTGTACCGGCATTTAATATTCATAACCTCGAAACGATTCAAACGGTTGTTGAAGCTGCCGTGGAATTGAGGTCTCCTATCATTCTAGCAGCGACTCCGGGAACGATGAAATACGCTGGACGCTCCTATATTCAAGCGATTGTAGAAGTAGCAGCAAGAGAAAATGATATACCAATCGCACTACACCTTGATCACCATGAAACCTATGAATCTATTGTAGAGTCTTTAGAATTAGGAACAAAATCAGTGATGATCGATGGCTCACATTTATCATTTGAAGAAAATATTGCTCTTGCAAAAAAAGTGGCTGATAAGGCTCATGAATATGGTGCTACTGTTGAGGCTGAGCTTGGGAAATTAGTGGGGCAAGAGGACGATCTTATTGTTGAAGCAAAGGATGCAGCATATACAGATCCGGATACCGTAGAAGAATTTGTAGCACGAACAGGTATTGATTCACTCGCAGTTGCAATTGGAACGGGCCATGGCTTATATGAAACAAAACCAAATCTTGATTTTGCTCGCCTTGCTAAAATTAAGAGTTTGACCGATGTACCAATTGTGCTTCATGGTGCATCAGGAATATCTAAGGAAGATGTTCAAAAATGTATTTCTTTAGGCTGTGCTAAGGTAAATATTTCAACAGAACTGAAAATTCCTTTCTCAGCTGGTTTGCGAGAACATTTGATTGGAAACCCACAAGAAACAGATCCAAGAAAATATTTTGGACCAGCAAAAGCTAAAATGAAGGAAGCGGCAATTGAAAAAATCTTAATCTGCATGAGTAACGGAAAAGCATAATTTTGATTAGGTGAGGAATCGAAACCTATGTGTGTATATATGCGCAAGGAGAGTTCCTCGCCTTTTTGAATAAATGAAAATAGAGGTGTGTTTATTCATGATTTTAACCATTACTTTAAATCCTTCTGTTGATATTAATTATAAGATGGATTATTTTTCTTTAGATAAAGTAAATAGAGTCAATAACGCCGGCAAAACAGCAGGTGGGAAAGGACTAAATGTAGCTCATGTTCTAATGCAATTAGAGGAGACGACAGCTGCGTCTGGTTTTTTAGGCGGTAGTTTGGGAGATTTTATTCGAAAAGAAATAACCAAAAAGGGTATTAGAGACTTTTTTGTGGAAATAGAAGGTGATACACGGAACTGTATTGCAATCATTCATGAAGGCAAGCAAACTGAAATTTTGGAAGATGGTCCTACCATCAGAGAAAAAGAATCAAACGAATTCTTAATACAATACTCAGAAGCAGTACAGCAGTCAAATTATATTACAATCTCAGGAAGTACTCCACAGGGAATAAACGACGAATATTACAGCAAGTTAATTGAAATCGCATATCATTTTCAAAAACCTGTTTTATTAGATACGAAGGGTTCATTACTTAAAGCAACATTGCGAAGTAACAATAAACCCTATTTAATTAAACCAAATCAAGATGAATTAGGAGACTTAATCGGAACTGAGTTAACCAGCGAAAAGGAAATTTTTTCAGCTTTACAAAAGGAACTATTTCAAGGAGTAGAATGGGTGGTCGTCACACTAGGCGGAAATGGTGCGATTGTAAAGCATATGGAGAATATATATCGAGTGCAAATACCAAAAGTAAAGGTTGTAAATCCTGTCGGCTCTGGAGATTCAGTTATTGCTGGTTTTGCTGCTGGATTATCGCGAGGTTTAAAGGAAGAGGAACTTATTAAATTTGGTCTTGCGATGGGAACATTAAATACGTTAGAAGAGCAGACAGGAAGTGTTGATGTGACTAGGATTAATTGGTGTGTAGAAGCGATAATAGTAGAAAAAATAGAGGAGTTAGCAGTGTAGAATTCTGAAAGTGCTAATGTCTGTGTGATTAGAATCACCTAAGCTTTTTATTCTTTTTAATAGTATTAGGTTAAAAGGATAAAGGTGGGAAAGATAAATGGGTGCCTGTAGGATAGGAACAACAAGTGTTACGGGAGTTCTTTGGAAAACAGTATCAGAGGCTTGTAATCTAGCATGTGAATATTGTTACTATAGCAAGTGTAAAGGGAAATTGGATCAATTAAATGTGATTGAGGATGAAGTACTAGAAAAATTCATAAAAGAATACATGGCTATGTCAAATGGTGTGGCTTCTTTCGTATGGCAAGGTGGAGAGCCACTATTAGCAGGGCTAGACTTCTTTAAAAAGGTAGTCTTACTTCAGGCGAAATATGCAAAACGGAATACAATAATAAGCAACTCCGTTCAAACAAATGGAACATTAATCACGAATGAATGGGCAAATTTTTTTAAAAGATACAATTTCTTAGTTGGTGTTAGTCTTGACGGTCCTAAACATATTAATGATGAAAAGCGGGTTACAGGCTCAGGTGGTGGTAGCTTTAACTCGATTATGAAAGGAATCCATCATTTAAGAGATGAGGGTGTAGATTTTAATATCTTAACTGTCGTCCATGAGGGAAATGTAACAAAAGGGAAAGAATTAATGGAATTCTATCTGAACGAGCAATTTCAATATGTACAATTTATTCCTTGTATGGATTTTAAAGCACAGGAAGTTGGTCAATTAGGAAGGTATACAATTACACCAAAACAGTATGGTGATTTTCTATGTCAAGTATTTGATAGTTGGTATAATGACGGAAATCCAACTATCTCTGAACGTTTTTTCGATAATATGTTGGCCGTCTATCTTCATCAAGAAGCAGAGATTTGTATTTACCGAAAGACTTGTCCAAAAACATTAATTTTGGAACAAAATGGGGATGCGTACCCCTGCGATTTTTACATACATGATGATTTTTACTTAGGCAATGTGGGAAAGGATCCACTCACCGATATTACCAATCATAAGAAATTTAATGAATTTACTAGTTTAAAAGAAAATCTATCAGAGCAGTGTTTGAACTGTGAGTTTCTCCACCTTTGTCACGGAGGATGTCCAAGAGTTCGCAGTTGGGACCAGCAGAAACAAACAACCAATGTTGAATATTTTTGCCAAAGCTATCAACAAATTTATCGATATGCCAATGAAAGAATGCAGATGGTTGCAGAAAAAGTGAAGGAAAGAAAATTAAAAGAATACCTCCAAAGAGGAGGAAAGCTTCCCGAAAGAAATGAACGTTGTATTTGTGGAAGTGGAAAGAAGTTTAAGAAGTGTTGTGAGAAGCTAAATCATTAATAGATTTCAAAATTTATTTTTTGCATATATAGTAGTAAGTATAATTAATGCGGATGGTCAGGTCTTTTTCTGATTATCCGCATTTTTAGATAATACATAAAAAGGGTTGTAAGAAAATTCATACTTATTTATCTGTTTCACCAGTGTTAATATTTGTAGTAACAAATAAACAGATGAATTGGGTGATTAAATGGAAGCGGATACAACTTTAGAGAAACCACAGATAAAGAATAAGTTAAGCACACATTGGATTGAAAGAATCCCAAGTAAAGGATGGTTAGTCATATCGTTACTTGTGGCGATTGCCTTTTGGACAATATTATCAATAATTCCATCAACTGCAAGAAGTTTTCCTAATATTTTTTTGGTAGCAGATTCAGTTAGGACGATGTTAGGACGGGGCGTTTTTTGGAGTGATATTGCGAGTAGTTTAATTTCAGTAATGTCAGGATTTGGACTAGGTTTTATAATAGCACTTCCTGTAGCGATTCTTATGGCGTGGTATAGACCTATTCGATTTATTATTGAACCGTGGATACAATTTATCCGTAATATACCGCCATTAGCATATGTTCCATTGGTTGTAATTTCAGCAGGAGTTGGCCGCACACCTCAAATCATCGTTATTACGATTGCTACATTTTTAACTATGTCAATCACGATCTATCAAGGTGTTAAAAACATCGATCCAACTTTAATAAAAGCCGCTAAAGTCTTAGGTGCAAAGGATAGGGATATCTTTCTAAAAGTAATTGCTCCTGCATCGCTGCCATTTATTATGACGGCTATTAGATTAGGAACTGCAGTAGGATTAACTTCACTGATTGCTGCAGAATCTACTGGTGCCTCAGCAGGTTTGGGTATGAGAATCCGGGCATTAAATAATACCTTCGAGTCTGCACCGATGCTCTTGTATATAATTATTATCGGTATAATCGGTTTGATTTTTGAAAGACTCGTAAAGCTATTAGAAAGGAGATTAACTGGATGGCAGGAAAAGAGAGACCTATAAAAGTCAAAATAGATAACGTAATGAAAGCGTATAATTCCCGCAACGGTGAAGTCATTGCTCTAAATGGAATAAATCTAGATATAAAGGAAAACGAATTCATCACAGTTGTTGGTCCATCTGGTTGTGGTAAATCTACTTTGTTAAATATAATCGCAGGTTTAGAGAAACCTACATCAGGAACCGTGTATTGTGATAATAAAGAAATAACAGGAACCGGTACTGAAAGAGGAGTTGTTTTTCAACAGTACGCTTTATTTCCATGGCTAACCGTAAAAGGAAATGTTGAATTTGGACTTAAGTTACAAGGGATTAAGAAAAAAGAAGCAGAAGAACTTGCATTAAAATATATAAAAATGGTTGATTTAGAAGACTTCGTTGACCATTATCCTAAAGAGTTATCTGGTGGCATGAAGCAACGGGTTGCAATAGCAAGGGCATATGCAGCTAATCCTTCCGTACTATTAATGGATGAACCATTTGGAGCGCTTGATGCACAAACGAGAACCCAGCTTCAAGAGGAATTACTACACACTTGGGAAAAGGAGCAAAAGACATGCTTTTTTATCACCCATGATGTCGATGAAGCCATTATTTTAGGTCAAAAAGTAGTCATTATGAGTGCAAGACCTGGGAGAATAAAAGAAATTGTTGATATTAATATCCCGTATCCTAGAAATCAAGAAACAAAGATTTCGAAAGAGTTCTTGGATGCAAAAAATTATATTTGGAGCCAAGTTTATAAAGAATATTTAGAAGTTAGAAAATAACTCTGTTAAGTAATATTTTAAAAGATAAATTCACTTTTATAAGGGGGAAAACGAATGAAAAAGCTTCTTGGTTTAATTATGTTTACACTAATCGCATTTTTAGTAATAGGTTGTTCTAGTGATGAGGCTTCTAAAGGAAAGGAAGAGGGAAAAAGTCCAAGTAATAACGAAAGTTTGACGACTATGAAGGTTGGGTATATGCCAAACTACGCAAGTCTAAATACTGTAGTAGCAGGAATGAGAATTGGTAGTTTTGAAGAAGAAGGTATTGAAGTTGAACTTGTTGAATTTGCTGATGGTCCAACAATAATCGCTGCTTTAGAATCAGGTAGTATTGATATTGGTTATATTGGGCCAGGTGCGCACGTTCTTCCTATTCAAGGCGAAGCAGAAATCTTTGCTTTTTCACAGTTAGGAAATGCTGATGAGGTAATTGGAAATGTTGAAAAAGGCGTTAGTTCGATTAAGGATTTAAAGGGTAAAACAATCGCTGTAGCAACAGGGACCTCAAGTGAAACAATTTTAGACTTAACGTTAGCTGAAGCTGGTTTAACAAAGGAAGACGTGAAGTTAATGAACATGGATGCATCTGCAATAGTGACGGCTATGATTTCAGGAAGTGTTGATGCTGTAGCTACATGGTCCCCTAATACGAATGCCATTAAGAATGAAATGGGAGACAAAGTAGTTATGTTATCCAATAACGCTAGATATGCAGATCAATTTCCTTCAATTGCTTCATGGGTTATTACACCAGGTTATGCTGATGAAAATGGTGAGGCTTTGGAAGGCTTTACAAGAGGCTTGATGAAGGCAATGGATTATCGAGTTGACCACTTAGAGGAAGTTGCGGATTGGGTAGCAGAGGAAATAGCGGTAGATCCAGCTTCTGTAGTTGAACAAACGGGTGACGGTGAGTGGATTACTTCTGAAGAGCTTATTAATAGAATTAATGATGGAACCCTGGAGGCATATTATCAAAAACAACAGGAAAACTTTATCGAGGCAGGCAGATTAACTGATGCAGAAATGAGACCGGTAAAAGAATATGTTTTATTTGAAAATATGCTAAATGCTGCTAAATAGATTTTTAAAATAGTAGATAATGAGTTAGAATATTGATAAAAAATAAAGGGCTATTCTACCTAATGGATAGCCTCTTTATAAAAAGGTGAAACAGCATGCTCATTATACTTATGATTTTTCTCATTATTTCATCGATTATGGTCTTACTCGTAAAACGAAATAAGGAATCCTTCTACATTTTTGGTATGTGTATCAGTTTAGCCATAATGTTATCCGGTATTTTACTATACATAGCTAAAAAAGGTGGAATTAGTAGGGAACTACAAGACTTTCTATATTTTAATAATAATATAAAAACAAGTATCCAATACTTTGTCATTACGCTTGGCCAAATGGGATATATCATTGCTATAGGGAGGTACCTTTTTCCTATGTTTTTGGTATTGCTCTCCTTACACTACTCAATGATACCCATGTTTCAAAGGAATTACTGGATAAAAAGAGTGATAGTTTTTATCCCAATCTTCACCTTAATTTTATATTATCCAACTATCTTTTTGTTCATTACAAATTTGAATGAGAACTTACAGCGTATAATCACTTACGGAACAGTGTTTTGGATAGTTTTATTTATCACATTTTCAACATTTCTATTATTCTATGAAGCACACTCGATTGTGATAAGATTTTTCAAAAAGAAATTTATCTTGATTACCTCCTTTGTAATGTCGTTATGTATTTTTTACTTTCTTTATTTTGGGCAAGATCCAGCCCAAGTATATTCTTTTTATTCTTATGAAAACGGTATCTATTATTTGAAAAATGTATTATCCGTACCTGCTTATATCTTACTAATTGTATTGAATGTTATCTTCGGGATTATTGGTTTTACGAGCATAATTAAATACACTCGGGAGATTTTTGAATCAAGTAGAGAGGAAATAACCATCCAAAGAAAATTTGACGCTATTAGTACAGGAACTTCGGTCTTTGTACATAGTATCAAAAATCAATTGCTTTCCAATCGTGTTTTATTTAAAAGGCTTAAATCAATAATGGAAGGTAATAATGTTGGTGTTGATGTTGATGTTGATATAGAAAAGTTAAAGGAATTGACTGAATCGTTGTCAAAGCAGAATGAGAATATTCTAACAAGAATTGAAGAGCTTTATAGAGCTGTAAAATCAAATGTTGTGCATTTGGTACCAGTAGATATTCATGTAGTGCTTAAAAGCTCTCTTGAAAGGTTCTATCAAAAATTTCCGGACATTAAAGTGGTGTTTGAATTTTCAACTACTAGTCATGTCTTGGCTGATAAAGTACACCTAAGTGAAGCTGTATATAACCTTTTGATTAACGCTCAAGAAGCAGTAACTTTACATGAGAATGGTAGAATCACTCTACATTGTTATGACTCTAGACAATATACAGTAATTGAAGTAAAGGATAACGGAATTGGTATTAGTAAGGATGAAGCCAAGAAAATTTTTGAACCGTACTATTCCAAAAAGAATTCCAATTCTAATTGGGGTATGGGATTGCATTATGTACGAATGATAGTGAAGGAACATTTCGGAAGTATCAGATTTGAGAGTGAAGTAAATAAAGGAAGTACTTTTTATATATTATTGCCTAAATATAAGGGTTAAAGAAGTGATGCTAAATGAACGATATGATAAAAATATTAATTGCCGATGATTTTCCGCTTCTGGTAGAGGACATGGCGGAACTAATTAATAATCAAATGGATATGACAGTAGTCGGAACAGCCAATAGTGGACAGGATGTTATCAGTCTTGCCAAAAAAGTAGATCACGATATTATCTTAATGGATATAGAAATGGAGAATACTACAGCTGGAATTTATGCTACAGAAATAATTAGAGATTTAAATAAAGAAGAAAAAATTATTTATCTGACAGCACATGAAACAAAGGATATGATCCTTACGGCAATGGGGACTGGGGCAATTGATTATATTGTAAAAGGAACGGACGAAAGTGAAATTTTAAATCATATTCGCAGCGCCTATAAAGGACAATCACTAATGGATAGTAAGATCCAAGAAGTTATTATGAACGAGTATATAAGGTTACAACAATCAGAAAAAAGCTTACTTTTTTTTATTAATAATATATCAAATCTAACGGCCACGGAAAGAGAATTAATCGGATTCCTTTTGAAGCGTATGAAAGTACGGGAAATTGCTAGAGAACGAGGAGTAGAGATTGTAACTATAAAATCTCAAATTAATAAATTACTAAAAAAATTGGGAGTTTCAAGAACTAAAGAGATTGTTAAAAAAATAAATGATTTGAATCTATCACATTTATTTTAATTATCATCTAGGGGGATGTATCAAATGGAAAATAATAAACAACCAAATATTGTTTTCATCATGAGTGATGACCACGCTGCACATGCAATGAGCTGTTATGGAAGTAAAATTAACACAACACCAAATTTAGACAGAATTGCAGAAGAAGGGATGCGTTTTGATAACTGCTTTTGTACAAATTCAATCTGTGCACCTAGCCGCGCTACTATTCTGACTGGCCTTTATAATCACGAAAATGGTGTAAAGACGCTTGGTGATAATTTTGATAGCCGTCAACCGACGATTCAAAGGATTCTAGGAGAAAATGGCTATCAAACTGCACTTATTGGTAAGTGGCATCTTGGTCATGGGGGGCATCATGATCCTGCAGATTTTGATTATTGGAACATCTTCCCTGGCCAAGGAGATTATCATGATCCTGTTATGATTGAAATGGGAGAAGAAAAAAAGGTGAAGGGCTATGCCACTGATTTAGTTACAGATATATCCATTGATTGGATGAAAAATAGGGATGAAAACAGACCATTTATGCTTATGTGCCATCATAAAGCACCACATCGCCCCTGGGACCCAGACGAAAAACATGCTAATTTATACGAAGATGTAGAAATTCCTGAACCAGAAACTTTTCATGATGATTACTCTGGGAAAGCTTCAGCTGCAAAAGAGGCAACCATGAGAATTGATAGAGATCTTCGTGTTCGTGATGTAAAGGCTGAGCCGCCAGAAGGACTTTCTCAAAAAGAATTAAAAAGTTGGTATTATCAACGCTATATAAAAGATTATTTACGTTGTGTGGCGTCTGTTGATGATAATGTTGGTCGAATCCTAGATTACTTGGATGAAACAGGGTTAACGGAAGACACGATAATAGTGTATACGTCTGATCAAGGCTTTTTCTTAGGTGATCATGGCTGGTACGATAAACGATTTATGTATGAGGAATCCCTAAGAATGCCATTCATTATTCGTTATCCACGTGCAATTAAGGCTGGTTCAGTGACAAAAGATTTTGCACTTAATGTAGATTTTCCGGAAACTTTTCTTGATTATGCAGGTTTAGAAATTCCTAGCCATATGCAAGGAAGAAGTTTACGTCCAGTCTTAGAGGGAAAAAGACCGGAAGATTGGCAAACTTCCATGTATTATCGCTATTGGGAACATCTAAGTGTGGAGCATAAAGTTGGAGCTCATTATGGTATGCGGACCCATAAATATAAATTAATTTATTATTATGGAGAAGCTTTAGGTAATGCAGATGCGATAGACGAACAGAGAACACCAGAGTGGGAGTTATTTAATCTGGAGAAGGATCCTTATGAAATGAATAATGTATATCATGACCCTAATTATGCAGAGACAATTCAACTTTTGAAGAAGGAATTATATCGCCTAAAAGCCGAGGTTAGAGATTATGAGTAATTGTTAAGTTTGATGGTAGTTAGCAAGGGTCTTAATAATACCTTGCTGATTGCCTTTTTTGATGTAATCTACCTCCAATATGAGTGAGTGTTTAGAGGTTACATTTTATAATCCTGCAGGTAATAATTATAAAATAACGAATTGTAATAAAGAAGGGGCGTGACAGCATGAGCAAAGAAGTAAGGTCTTGTTGTTCAGTTAGTCGAACAGCAGTTGAAACACGGGAGACAGAAGCTTCGTTAAATACTATGAAAAAGGCGAAAAACCATTCATCGTTCGATGGAATGGTCTACATCCCAGGTGGAGAATTTTTAATGGGAACCGATCTGAAAGAAGGATTTCCTGCAGATGGAGAAGGGCCAGTTCGTAAGGTAAAAGTGAATCCATTTTATATGGATACTTATGCTGTTACCAATGCACAGTTTGCAGAATTTGTGAATGATACTGGATATAAAACAGAAGCAGAAGTATTCGGTTGGTCATTTGTTTTCTATCAGTTAGTATCGAAAGAAGTATCGAAGACCGTTAAAAATCAGGTTGCATCGACACCGTGGTGGTGGGTTGTAGAAGGGGCCTATTGGAAAAAGCCTGAAGGGGCAGATTCCTCAATTGACAGTCGAATGGACCACCCAGTTATTCATATTTCATGGAATGATGCTATGAAATATTGCGAATGGGCTGGGAAGCGGCTTCCTACTGAAGCAGAGTGGGAATTCGCAGCAAGAGGAGGTTTAGAGCAAAAAATTTATCCGTGGGGAGATGAATTAAACCCAAACGGTGATTACCTTTGTAATATATGGCAAGGTAATTTTCCACATGTAAATACAAAATTAGATGGCTATTTATCAACTGCACCTGTTTCAGCATTTCCACCAAACGGTTATGGGTTATATAATATTGTAGGGAATGTATGGGAATGGTGCGCAAATTGGTTTAGTCCAAATTTCCATGTGTCTGATAAACAAGATAATCCGGTGGGACCACCTTTTGGCGAAACAAAAGTAATGCGAGGTGGATCATATCTTTGTCACCACTCATACTGTAATCGTTACCGGGTTGCCGCAAGAAGTTCGAATACACCAGATAGTTCAACCGGAAACCTCGGCTTTCGCTGTGTGAAAGATGTATGATCTAAAAAAACCACAATCAATATCAATAACCGATATCGATCGTGGTTTTTTATTAAAAAATAAAATCAAATAAAATTCTCAAGCCACTCTAATGCTTCCTCTTCATCTGGACCATCAACTTTAACAGTGATGATCTGGCCTTCACGAATACCAGCCCCCATTAAGCCTAAAATACTTTTGGCATTGTATGATCTATTTTTAAACTGAAATTCAACATCACTAGTAAACCTACTGAGATTCTGAACTAATTCCCCTGCCGGCTTAGCGTGTAGTCCTTCCTTGATCGTAACTGTAACTTCTTTTTCAATCAAAGCATTCCACTCCTTACAAGAGTTAATTTTAAAATGACCATTACTACATTTATTCCGAGAAAATAATTTTAGACCTAAAAAAAGCACCTCTTCTCAGGTAGAAAAAAACATGTAAGCGTGTTAATTTTAAGTAAGGAAAACGTTTTAAAGGGGGGGCTATTATATTGGAGAAATACATACTTTCACTTGATCAGGGTACCACGAGTTCACGCGCCATTTTATTTAATCAAAAAGGTGAAATTGTACATGTTGCGCAAAAGGAATTCACACAAATTTTTCCTAAACCGAGTTGGGTTGAACATAACGCAAATGAAATTTGGGGTTCCATTTTATCAGTCATGGCATCTGTTTTATCAGAGGCAAACGTAAAAGCAGAGCAGATTGCAGGAATTGGGATTACAAACCAACGTGAGACCGCGGTTGTGTGGGACAAAGAAACAGGCCAGCCTGTGTACAATGCAATTGTGTGGCAATCCCGTCAAACGGCTGATATTTGTGAAGAGTTAAAAGCAAATGGATTAAGTGATACATTCCGTCAAAAAACGGGCCTTTTAATTGATGCCTATTTTTCAGGGACAAAAGTGAAATGGGTTTTAGATCATGTAGAAGGAGCACGTGAAAAAGCGGAAAGCGGGAAACTTCTATTTGGAACAATTGATTCTTGGATCATTTGGAAGCTCTCAGGTGGAAAGGCTCATGTAACAGATTATTCAAATGCCTCCCGGACGCTAATGTACAACATTTATGAATTACAATGGGATGATGAGTTATTAGAGCATTTAACCGTACCTAAGTCGATGTTACCAGAGGTCCGCCCATCATCAGAAGTGTATGCAACTACAGCTCCTTATCATTTCTTTGGTCAAGAGGTGCCAATTGCAGGTGCAGCAGGTGACCAACAGGCAGCTCTTTTCGGGCAAGCTTGTTATGATAAGGGTATGGTCAAAAACACATATGGCACAGGCTGCTTTATGCTGATGAATACCGGTGAGAAAGCAGTGCCTTCTAAGCACGGATTACTAACAACAATCGCATGGGGAATTAACGGAAAAGTTGAATACGCCTTAGAAGGAAGTATTTTCGTCGCAGGTTCCGCTATTCAATGGCTTCGTGATGGTCTGCGCATGTTTACAGATGCCAAGGATAGCGAAGGCTATGCTGTAAAGGTGGATTCAACTGATGGTGTATATGTTGTTCCGGCATTTGTAGGACTTGGTGCCCCTTATTGGGATAGTGACGTTCGTGGCGCTGTGTTTGGCCTTACACGTGGGACTTCAAAAGAACATTTTGTCAGAGCAACTTTAGAATCACTAGCCTACCAAACAAAGGATGTCTTAACAGCAATGGAGGCTGATTCTGGCATATCGTTGAAAACACTTCGTGTAGACGGTGGTGTTGTGAAAAATAACTTCCTTATGGATTTTCAAAGTGGTATTTTAGGGGTACCAGTCGAACGTCCAGTAATTAATGAAACAACAGCTTTAGGGGCTGCATATTTGGCTGGTTTGGCAGTGGGCTATTGGAAGGGGCAATTAGAAATTTCTAGTAAATGGGCGACTGATCAAACTTTTGAACCAAAAATGAGCGCAGAAAAGCGAGAAGAGCTATATAACGGTTGGAAAAAGGCAGTACAGGCTGCCATGGCATTCAAATAATAAGTATGCTATCATGAAGATAAGTTAATTATTCGGTAGGAGATTAGGGAGAGACCGCAGGAGCATTGTCACTATGTGTACAATGTCTTTTGTGGTCTCTTTTTCTACCTCTTTAAGGAGTGGGGATCGTGATACAGTTTTCAAGTATAGATAGAAGTTCAATATTAGCGGATATGGAGAAGGAGATTCACGATTTATTTATAATTGGTGGTGGAATAACGGGTGCTGGTATTGCACTTGACGCTGCTGCCCGTGGACTAAAAACAGCTCTTGTTGAAATGCAGGATTTTGCTGCCGGAACATCCAGCCGTTCTACAAAACTCGTCCATGGCGGCCTTCGCTATTTAAAACAATTTGAAGTCGGCTTAGTGGCCGAGGTGGGTAAAGAAAGGGCCATTGTTTATGAAAATGGCCCACATGTGACAACTCCAGAATGGATGCTATTACCCCTACATCAAGGTGGTACCTTTGGGAAATTTTCAACATCCTTTGGCCTACGGGTTTACGACTTTTTAGCAGGAGTGAAAAAGTCAGAGAGAAGATCCATGTTAAGTGCTGAAGAAACACTTGCAAAAGAGCCTCTTATCAAAAAGGACGGTCTTAAAGGTGGAGGCTATTATGTTGAGTATCGAACAGACGATGCACGCTTAACAATTGAAGTGATGAAAAAGGCTATCGAAAAAGGTGCAAAAGCGGTCAACTATGCCAAGGTGGAATCATTTATCTATGAGGATGAAAAGGTAAAAGGAGTAAAGGTAGTTGACCAACTTACAGGAAAAGAATACAAAATTCACGCGAAGAAAATTGTCAATGCAACCGGGCCATGGGTTGATAAAATGAGAGAAGCCGACAATTCGAAAAAAGGTAAAGTATTACGCCTGACAAAAGGTGTTCATATTGTAATTGATCAATCCAAGTTCCCGTTAAAACAAGCGGTTTACTATGATACACCAGACGGCCGAATGGTATTTGCAATCCCTCGTGATGGTAAAACGTATATCGGAACAACGGATACATTTTATGACAAAGATACCGCACATCCAACAGTAAAAACAGAGGACCGTGGATATTTAATTAATACAATCAACTACATGTTCCCAAGTGTAAATGTGAAGGATTCTGATATTGAATCGAGCTGGGCAGGTGTACGACCATTGATTTATGAAGTAGGAAAGGATCCTTCCGAAATATCGCGTAAAGATGAAATCTGGGTTTCTGATTCTGGTCTTATCACAATTGCTGGCGGAAAATTAACAGGTTATCGTAAAATGGCCGAAACCGTGGTAGACAAAGTTGGAAAGCTTTTGCAAGAAGAAGGGGCAACTACACTTAAACCTTGTCAAACAAAAAGTATGGCTATATCTGGTGGAGAAGTTGGCGGTTCGAAAAACTATCCATCGTTTGTGGCTAAAAAAGTTGAGGAACTCATGAATGAATTCCACCTTTCTCAAAAGGATGCTCAAAAATTAACGCGATTGTATGGATCAAACATCAATATTATTCAGGGTATTATGGTCGATTTAAGTGATAAAGCAAATGAAGCGACTCTGCCAGTACTTGCATCATTGGAATATGGAATTCAATATGAAATGGTTACAAAACCAATCGATTTCCTCATTCGCCGTACAGGTGCGATGTTCTTTGATATTGATTGGGTCAATCAATGGAAACAACAGATTATCTCCTATATGGCAGAAAAATTTTACTGGACTGCCGAAGAAAAACAAGGCTATGAAGCCGAAGTTGAAGCTTACATTAAAGACGCAACCGAGCCAACTGAAGAGAGATAATTATTTGTGTAGACAGACGGAGGGGTCCGTCTGTTTTTTTGACTTTCAGGGAATTATAAGGTCCCACCATGTGGTAATTAATGAAACGGCGCCGGATAATACAAGAGAGACAGCGATCTAGGCAACCAGTTAAACAGGTGCGTAACTGGAGGATATTAGGAAACAACGAAACAGCAACTGCCTTAAACAGGTACACATCTGGATAAAATTAGGGATCAGCGAACCAGTAAACCAATTAAAGAGGTATGGATCTGGATAAAATTAGGAAACAGCGAACCAGTAAACCAATTAAAGAGGTATGGATCTGGATAAAATTAGGAAACAGCGAACCAGTAAACCAATTAAACAGGTACACATCTGGATAAAATTAGGGAACAGCTAAACCAGTAAACCAATTAAACAGGCACGCATCTGGATAAAATTAGGGAACAGCGAACCAGTAAACCAATTAAAGAGGTATTGACCTGGATAAAATTAGGAAACAGCGAACCAGTAAATCAGTTAAAGAGGTATGGATCTGGATAAAATTAGGAAACAGCGAACCAGTAAATCAGTTAAAGAGGTACACAACTGGATAAAATTAGGAAACAGTGAACTAGCAACCACCTTAAACATGTACCACCTGTAAAGTTAAGTTAAAAGAGATCAAACTTAGTGGTCACCATTGCACAAGTACGATAGGGACCATAACAAGAATCCTACTAAAAATCATAAACTTCATTTTGATCAACCTAGCCTTTTTACTCATTTTCATAAGAATCAAGACAAACTTTGTTAAATTAATTGGAAAAAGACAGGATTTTATATAGAATAAGTAGAAGATAAAACAAAGATATTAACAATACAACTGTAATTGGGGGCATCGAACATGAGTTGGATGGAAAAGTATAACCAATGGCTCAAAACGCCAGGGTTAGATGAAGAAATCAAGAATGCGTTGCTTAAAAAGAAAGACAATCAAAAAGAACTTGAAGATTGCTTTTATAAAAATCTAGAGTTTGGAACTGGCGGAATGCGTGGAGAAATCGGACCAGGGACAAACCGTATGAATTTATATACCGTAAGAAAAGCTTCAGCTGGGCTTGCAGCATTTATAGAGTCCTTTGGTGAAGAGGCGAAGCGCCGTGGGGTTGCTATTGCGTATGACTCTCGTCACAAATCACCGGAGTTTGCAATGGAAGCTGCGAAAACACTTGCTACACATGGAATTCAAACCTATGTATTTGATGAACTTCGACCTACACCAGAACTGTCATATGCGGTTCGTCATTTAGGTGCTTTTTCAGGAATCGTGGTGACAGCTAGCCACAATCCGCCAGAATATAATGGGTATAAGGTATATGGCTCTGATGGTGGACAACTTCCACCTGAAGCTGCAGATACAGTGATTGAAAAGGTAAATGCGATCCATAATGAGCTTGAGTTAGAAGTTGGCAGTGAAGAAGAATTAAAAGCTTCCGGACTCATTAAAATGATTGGTACAGAAATTGATAATGCCTATACAGAAAAGCTAAAAACAATCTCGATTAATCCAACCCTTCCTCAAGTTGGTGTTAAGGTTGTGTTTACTCCACTCCACGGTACGGCTAATAAGCCCGTTCGAAATGGCTTAAAAGCATTTGGATACGAGAATGTTACGGTGGTAAAGGAACAAGAGCTTCCTGATCCTAATTTCTCAACTGTAAAATCACCAAACCCAGAAGAACATGCAGCTTTCGAATTGGCGATTAAAGAAGGCAAAAAGATTGACGCTGATATTTTAATCGGTACAGATCCGGATGCAGACCGTTTAGGGGTAGCTGTTAAGGATGACAATGGTGAGTATGTTGTATTAACAGGGAACCAAACAGGTGCCATTTTGCTGCACTACATTTTATCAGAAAAGAAGAAACAAGGAATTCTTCCTGAAAATGGTATCGTGCTTAAGACAATCGTTACATCTGAAATTGGACGAGAAATCGCGAAATCATTTGGACTTGATACAATTGATACACTTACTGGCTTTAAATTTATCGGCGAAAAAATCAAGGAATTTGAACAAACAGGGGAATACAAATTCCAATTTGGTTACGAAGAAAGCTATGGTTACTTAATCGGAGACTTTGCTCGTGATAAAGATGCGGTTCAAGCTGCATTATTAGCAGTAGAAGTGTGTGCTTTTTACAAAAACAAAGGCATGACAATGTATGAGGGCCTAATGGAGATTTTTGAGAAGTATGGTTATTATCGTGAAGGCCTTGAATCCTTAACTCTAAAAGGAAAAGAAGGCGCAGAGCAAATTAACAATCTTCTTGCAAGCTTCCGTAGTGAGCCGCCTACAATTGTTGCTGGTCGAAAGGTAACCCTTATTGAGGACTATAAGGAAAGTGTTCGAACAAACGTTGAAGAAAGTAAAAAAGAAGAAATCACTCTTCCAAAATCAAATGTATTAAAATACTTCTTAGAGGACGGTACGTGGTTCTGCCTACGTCCATCGGGTACAGAGCCGAAAGTAAAATTCTATTTTGGAGTTAAAGGAAGTTCACTTGAAAATAGTCAACAAGCTTTAAATGACATTTCTAAAGATGTAATGGAACAAGTTCATAGCACATTAAAATAAAAACAAGGCCCTCGGGTCTTGTTTTTTTTCGATAAAAGTGAAGTGGGGATTTTCACCCCACTTACATATGTGCAGCTAATTCTTCCATGCTTTCTGTGGATGCATGGTCTATATACCGAAGTAAAGAATATAACTGTCTTTCGATAACAGAATAATCTTTTTCAAAATTATAGGCATGTAAGAAGTGTTCAATCTTTTTTGAAAGGAAATCATCCTTTGTTCGAACCATCAATATAAGTAGGTTATCCCACTGTGAACGATGCGTGTAATAAAGCGCTTTGTCATAGTCAACAGTATTCACTGCTTTTCCCTCCTTCTAAGGAGTTGATTATAGTGTGTGGAGAAAACAATTTTTTTCTCGCTGTAAATCTTGGACAAGAATCCAAAACAAATATGAATACATAAAGCCTAAAGTCTTTGTTTAAATGGAAAAAATAAAGTGACTAATATCTTGAGGAATAGCGCAAAATACAATTGATTTTTACATAGGAGGTATGGAACGTGAAAAAACGGATATTTATTTCAATTTTTTGTAGTATGTTTCTAATAGTAGGAGGAGGTAACATAAGCGCACAACAGAAGCCACCACAAAAACCACCACAGCAGGAACAACCGCTTCCAACGGATTATGAAAAATGGGGTAAGATTGCAATTGATGTGGCAAAATTGAATTATCCCGACAGCAAAATTAGTGATTATCAGTATAAGGGACGAGAAGATCTTACCGATACACAATCAAAGGACACATTTGAGTTGAGAGTACAAGCTAAAGATCGCACATTTACAGCAAAAGTAATGATCCTGTTTAATCCACAAACAGAGTCCCTTTTATCATTAAGCATCGAAGAAGTAAAATAAGGGACAACTATTTGGCCACAATCCACTAAAAGAATGTGGCCTCTTTTGCGTTAAAAACGTGTAACAACGAAATCCCCTTTCATCATTTTGACTAATGACTCATAAATTGTGATAAGGACGAAAAGGGGGAGATCAACTGTGAGAGATTCTGACCGCCAGGCGCTCGAGTATGCAATTGATGAAATCACGGAAATTGCAGAAGGCTTTGGACTGGATTTTTATCCAATGAGATACGAAATTTGTCCTGCTGATATTATTTATACATTTGGCGCTTATGGGATGCCTACTCGATTTTCGCATTGGAGCTTTGGAAAACAATTTTATCGAATGAAGCTGCAATATGATTTAGGATTAAGTAAGATTTACGAACTCGTCATCAATTCTGATCCATGTTATGCGTTTTTACTTGATTCCAATTCCCTTATTCAAAACAAATTGATTGTTGCTCACGTACTAGCACATTGTGATTTTTTCAAAAATAATTTCCGTTTCAGTAATACAAAACGAGATATGGTTGAAAGTATGGCGGCTACAGCAGAACGGGTGAAACATTATGAGCATGTATACGGAAAACTTGAGGTGGAAACATTTTTAGATGCAGTATTAGCTATCCAGGAGCATATTGACCCTTCCCTTATGAGGCCAAAGCTTACTTGGAGTCTTGAGGATGAAGAAGAAGAAATAAAGCGAAAGCCGTCACCTTATGATGATTTATGGGGCTTAGATAAAACGGCAGCAAATGATAAACCAGTAGCACGTAAGAAAAAGAAATTTCCTCCACAGCCTGAAAAAGATATCCTTTTATTTATTGAACAATACAGTCGGGAGCTAGAAGATTGGCAGCGTGATATTTTAACAATGATGCGTGAGGAAATGCTGTATTTCTGGCCACAGCTTGAAACGAAAATCATGAACGAAGGCTGGGCTTCCTATTGGCACCAGCGAATTCTCAGAGAAATGGATCTTACTTCTGATGAAGCAATTGAGTTTGCGAAGCTCAATGCAGGTGTTGTGCAACCATCAAAAACAAGCATTAATCCATATTACTTAGGTTTAAAAATCTTTGAGGACATAGAGGAACGATACAATAACCCAACAAAGGAAATGAAGGAACGTGGTGTTCAGCCAGGATCTGGGCGTGAAAAAATCTTTGAGGTTCGTGAGGTTGAATCAGATATATCGTTTATTCGAAATTACTTAACGAAGGATTTAGTCCTACGTGAAGACATGTATCTCTTCCAAAAGCAAGGTCGAGATTATAAAATCATTGATAAACAATGGACGCAGGTTCGTGACCAGCTCGTAAACATGCGTGTCAACGGTGGGTTCCCGTATATCACTGTAAACGATGGTGACTATCTAAAAAGCGGGGAACTTTTCCTAAAACATTGGTACGAAGACATAGAGCTTGATTTAAAATATCTTGAAAAGGTACTTCCCTACATTTATCAATTATGGGGCAGACCAGTCCACATGGAAACCGTACTAGAAAATAAATCGGTTGTATTTACGTTTGATGGGAAAACCGTGCATAGGAAGTATATTTAGTGAGTAGGGGATGGACCTCTTGGTTATTGAACAGGAGGTCCGTCCTTGTGGTATTAGTTACTTCATGAAATATAATGGCTTTAAAGATTACATACGGTGTTGAAAAGTAATCTTTTTCCATATAGACTCATGCAAAGAAATACCCCACTTCAATCCCTATAAAGGCTAACAAAATGCCCCCACCGTAACTTAATAGGTTGTAAATGAAAAAGTCTTTTTTTCGTTTGCCAATATGGAGCTGGATTCCTTCCAGCTTAAATGTCGAAAATGTTGTAAATGCCCCCATAAATCCAGTACCAAGCAATAATAAAGCATATCCTTCGATTCCCATTCCGATAATGAATCCCAGAAGAAAAGACCCTGATAAATTTATTAAAAGTGTAGCAATGGGTATACGAAATGAAAATTTATTATTGATGAATTGGCTGACTGCAAAACGAGTAATTGCTCCAAAAAATCCACCAACCCCAACCAACATGATATTAACAAGGCTCATCCGATTGTTTCTCCTTTGCTACACGAAATCCTAATCGACTCATGATTAATCCCCCAACAATACTAGCTAGTATATAGATGAATGCTAAAAATAACTCTCCAGTTTTAACAAGCGTGACGGTCTCCACACTTAACGTAGAAAAAGTAGTGAATGAACCGATAAACCCCGTACCGATAGCCGCTTTAAAGTTAGCAGGAATTGAAAGCCTCTCCATTAAGGCAGTTGTGAACCAAGATAATAGAAAACTCCCTATAAGATTGACGGTAAGAGTAGCAAACGGAAACACTGCACTTTCGTCGAACAAGGCAAAACCAATAAAATACCTTAAAATAGCCCCGAAAAATCCTGCTATTCCAATAAAAAGATAAACCATTTAGTTTTTCCTCCCATTTTCCGGTGAAAATAAAAAGACTCCTGCCAGAAAAAGTCACTGACAGGAGTCATTAGCCTAGTGGCAGTTAAAGGTGAACTCCATCACCTATACTATTTTATATATTTTAAAAGTATATTCAAAATTGCATTAAACAAAAGAGCTCTTATTAATAAACTTTAACATATTTTTTCTGAAATAACCATTATTTCCGCTTTGCATAAAGGAAGTAAAAATAGATGCCAAAAAGGCTAAAGTATGTTTTCAAATATGAAAAAGCTACCCAGTTGGTAGTTTATTTGTGTATATTTTTACAAAGTCTGAAAATGGTGATGTTCCTCACAGAAATAAAATAGTAAATAAACTAAAATAGATTCCAATTATAAAGGGAGGGGATAGAAAGTGGAAAAAAAGAAATTGCCTCTAGTTTATTCTTGTTCAGGTTGTTCGTCAGCTGCACAAACTGCAAATACAATTGCGATAAAGATGGACCGAGAGGATGTAGCAGAAATGTCTTGTATAGCCGGGGTAGGCGGGGATGTAAAGCCACTTGTTAAAACAGCAAAATCAGGAAGAGAAATCATTGCGATTGATGGTTGTCCTCTAGCATGCTGTAAGCATATTTTAGCAAGACATGACATCGAGCCGAAGCATCATTTTGTGTTGACGAATTTTAATGTTCCAAAAAAACAACATGAAGATCCGGATCCGCAACTAACGTTAAATACTTATAATGAGATTTTGGAGCTAACTAGATAACTTTCTATGTGAATTTCTAGGTCATAAATAATAAAATATAATGTATGTAAAGGAGAATGAGTATATTGTAAAGAATTTATTAAGAAGCGCATTAAATAGGGAGGTCAATTATGTACAACAGAATCCTATTAGCTGCAGATGGTTCTGAGCACTCCAAACGGGCGGCTGAACATGCAATAATGCTTTCAAACGGAAATTCACAAAAAAAAATAGAAATCGTATATGTCGTCGATCACAATAAAGTTAAATCCGATGTGTTAGAAAATTGGAATGCTCCGGATATTGGTGATAAACGAAGACTTCGATTAAAAGAAATTGAACAAATAATGAGGAAATCAGGAGTTTCTTATGAAATAACATTTCTACATGGAGAACCAGGACCTACTATTGTAAATTATGCGAACAAAAATCAGTTTGACCTCGTCATTATTGGAAGCAGAGGACTAAATGTTCTACAGGAGTTTGTACTTGGAAGTGTTAGTCATAAAGTTGCCAAGCGTGCAAATTGTCCAGTCCTAATTGTAAAGTAAAAATTAAGTAAAGACAGTCAGTTCTTTTTTAGAAAAAGCACTGACTGTCTTTTGTTTTGAATACTTCATCTAAAAACTTCCATAATATTTTAAAGTTTTTTATTGTGTATAGTGAAAATAAAAGAAAACGTAAGAATAATGAAGAAAAAATAGTTTGTGTACGTTTACATGCCGATTTCACATAATAGCTGAAATCCGCTATACTATGATTTGTTCACGACGGACCCGACTTTCATGAGAGTTGAAAGTCATTAGAAAAGCAAAGGCAAGTGTTTAGCGACGTACGGACTGGACTAAACCTGAAGGAGATAAAGGAAACACGGCGAGGAATCGAGTCGATGTTGAGCTTATCGTACGGAGGGTGAGGGAAGTCTCGCTAGGCGCTACGTGCCGGAGCTAGACAAAAAATATAAAAAAAATAGAAAGAGGTGCTGATTTGAATTTATCAACATTTAAAACTGAATGGTTTGGCAATGTGCGAGGAGACATCATGGCAGGGATTGTTGTTGCACTTGCGCTAATTCCCGAGGCAATTGCCTTTTCACTAATTGCAGGAGTTGACCCAATGATAGGGTTGTACGCCTCATTTTGTATTGCAGTCGTAATTGCATTTGTTGGGGGAAGACCTGGTATGATTTCTGCAGCAACAGGTGCAACTGCATTGTTAATGGTAACATTGGTTGCAGATTATGGCCTCCAATACTTACTTGCTGCAACGATTTTAACGGGAATTATCCAAATTATCATGGGTGTGTTAAAGCTTGGGAGACTTATGAAATTTGTTCCTCGTTCAGTCATGACTGGTTTCGTGAACTCACTTGCGATCCTTATTTTTGCGGCTCAATTACCGCATTTTGCAGGTGAATCATGGCAAATGTACGCAATGGTAGCAGGAGCATTAGCGATTATTTATATCTTCCCGCGTTTGACAAAGGCTGTTCCATCACCATTAGTAGCTATCATTGTTATGACAGTAATCGCAGTATTAACCAATAGTGGAGTACGTACAATTGGAGATATGGGGGAACTTCCATCAACTTTACCCATTTTTTTACTCCCTGATATACCTTTGAATTTTGAAACATTAAAAATTATTTTCCCTTATTCTTTATCAATCGCAATCGTTGGATTAGTTGAGTCATTATTAACAGCTTCGATTGTTGATGATATGACAGATACAGAAAGTGATAAAAATAAAGAAGCACGTGGACAAGGGATAGCAAATATTGTTTCGGGTTTCTTTGGGGGAATGGCAGGTTGTGCGATGATCGGACAATCTGTAATTAACGTCAAATCGGGTGGTCGTGGAAGACTTTCTGCGTTTGTAGCCGGAGTATTTTTAATGGTCTTAATCTTAGTCCTTAAAGATTTCTTAGTTCAAATTCCAATGGCAGCCCTTGTTGGGGTGATGTTCATGGTTTCGATCGGAACGTTTGACTGTTCTGCATTACGTACTCTTCATAAGGTTCCAATTACGGATACAATTGTTATGATTGTAACAGTAATCACAGTTTTACAGACACATGACCTATCAAAAGGTGTACTAGTTGGAATCATACTGAGTGCAATTTTCTTTGCTTCTAAGATTTCAAAAGTAAAAGTTACAAGTCTTTCAGCAAAGAATTCGCAAAAGAAAGTGTACCATGTTTCAGGGCAGTTGTTCTTCGCTTCAGTTACTGACTTTGTCAATAGCTTTGATTATAAAGAAGATGTGAAAGAAATAGATTTAGATCTATCAAATGCACACCTTTGGGATGACTCTGCGGTTGGTGCAATTGATAAAGTCGTCATTAAATATCATCATAATGGTATTAAAGTAAATATTAAAGGATTAAATACAGAAAGCAATAAATTAGTTGAGAAACTTGCAGTATACAAGACACCTGGTGCTCTTGAAAAAGCAGGAAATCAATAAGATAGGGAAACGCGCTGTCAATTTGGCAGCGTGTTTTTTGTCTATATAAATTATTATTAGGAAACAATAGAAGATAACTTCAAAATTTTTACAGTTAGAGTAACTGAGGTGCCTTTTGTGAATGCAATCTATGGTTTAATTTGGCTAGCAGCGCTATTTATTTGGGGAGATTGGAGAAATTATAAAAAATACTATCCAACCTATCTCTTTTTGCTATTGGGGAACTTTCTTTATTTATATTTGTTATCTGACAAGTTTTCGATGTGGACTTATACCCCTCAAGGTGTTGATGAGGGAATTGGACTGACCAACACGCATATCGTTTTATCAATAATGGCTATAAAATATCCAGCAACCATACTCATCTTTTTAGGAAGATACCCAGAAGAACGCACCTGGGTAATACAATTGTTATATATCTTAATATGGGGCGGCATATATGCTGTGAATGAAGCTGTGGATTTATTTGTTGGACTTATAAAATATGATCATGGTTGGAGCTTGGGGTGGTCAGTATTATTTAACCTCATGATGTTCTCCATTCTTCGTTTACATTATGTGCGGCCAATTCGTGCCTGGATTGCCTCACTCATATTTATCCTCTTTCTTTGGCATATCTTCGATGTCCCTTCCTCGGTGTTTCGATAAATCTAACTATATGTATCACACTTGCTACTGAAATTTCCTCAGTAGTATTTTTTAATTCCCCTTGTGGTTCCTATTTGAAGGATAGGAATACCTTCCTAATGGGAAATAAGAATGGGTTCCTATATGAATAAGAATAGATGGTGATACATTATTTTGACAATTTCCGGCAAAATAGACTTACAGATGAAAATAAAAAAAATCAATTATGGACTAGTTATCATTTAGGAAATATGGAGAAATGAACATGAACCTTATCAAAATGTTTGAGCAAAAAAGTATTGGTGAATTAATTAATCTCGTAGCTACGGCATTTAATAGTTTAAAAGATATTCTGTATATTTTGCAAGTTGACCAATCAGGATATACATACCTGTATGCTAATCAATCTGGATTATCAATTCTTAATACCGATGAAACTCTGTTTGGAAAAACGATGGATGAGTATTTACCAACGGAAAAACTACAGTATCTTAAAATGTTTTATAAAAAGGCTGTATCTACTAAACAAGTAGTTACATTTGAAGACGAGATCATGTTAGAAGATGGCCAAATAATGATTAATGAAACGGTACTAACTCCAATCATTGATGGAGAAATTGTATTTCTTGTTGCAATCGTACGCGATGTAACTGATAAAACATTGAGACTAAAAGAACTTCAACAATATAAAAGGGCTGAACAAGCAAGAAGAGAAAGTGAAGAAACCTTTCGAATCATCGCGAAGAATTCTGTTGATATCATCAAAGTACTTACACCAGACGGGGATATTACTTATGTTTCTCCTTCAATTGAGGACATTTTAGGATACCCTGTACAAAAGATGATTGGTAAATCCTTCATTGAAACCATACATCCTGATGACAGAGAAAGGATGAACGACGAATATCAAAACCTGATTGAAACAATAGAAAATGTTGACATTGAAATAAGACGTAAACACCAGGATGGTCATTTTGTATGGTTACATTCAGACTTAATACCCGTTCTAAGCTCAGAAGGACAGCTTGAAAAAATAGTTGTGATTTCAGGGGATATTACTGAATACAAAAGAAAAGTGAAAAAGTTAGAGAAACTGGCCTTTTATGACCACTTAACAGGTTTGCCAAATAGACGAATTTTTATAGAACGGCTCCAACAGTCTATGTTTACAACGGATCGTAGAGGTAAATGGACAGCCTTGCTTGTTTTAGACTGTGACAATTTTAAACAAATAAATGATAGCCACGGGCATGATATCGGGGATGAGGTTATTAAAGAATTCTCCAATCGAATACGTAGAGTGATTCGTGATACGGATACACTTTCACGAGTGGGTGGGGATGAATTTACAGTCATTATTCCAGAAATAATCAACGAGCAACAAGTTATTGATATTTCAAATCGAATTTTGAATGTAGTTAGCCAGCCTATGGAAATAAAGGAATACGTGCTGGATATCACAACTAGTATCGGAATTTCATTTTACCCACATCATGGAATAGACATAGAGGAATTGTTTAAAAAGGCTGATGAGAATCTTTATAAATCCAAATCACTTGGGGGAAATACATTTTCGTTATAGTAAGATAAGCCATCATAAAAAGGGGGATAAATATGGCAGGACTATCTTTTTTGAAGCAGTTTACAAAAATTTCGAGTATGGATATAGAATTACCTAAAACAGTAAATCAGGAGTTTGAAAATGAATCAAATTTACTAAAAACACTAATTTTTAATCATCCACATGCTGTTCTAGCATTCGATGCAGATGTGAATTTATTACATTATAATCCTTCAGTTCTTAAAACGTTTGGTTACAGTGAGAAGGAATTGCCTTATAAGTTACAACAGTTTTTATACAATAATGACAGATACAAAAGAAAAAAATATTTCGAACTTGCACTACAGGGGAAGGTACAAAATTATCAAACAGCCGTAACACATGCAAATGGAGAAATAATTTATATCGATGTTAATCTAATTCCAATAAAAAATAGTGATGAGGACACTACCATTATCTATGCCGTAGCAAAGGATATAACAAAATATGTTCAACATGAAAAAGAACTAGTCAAGATCAAAGGTAGTCTAGAATTAGCACAAAAAGTAGGTGCGATTGGCAGCTATGATTATGACATTATTGAAGATGAAGCCTATTGGTCAAATCAGATGTATGTGTTATTTGGAATTGAAAATATCGATGGATTTGTTCCAACATTTGAGAGTATTTCAGAACTAGCTCATCCAGATGATCGAGATAAGTTTAAAAAAGCAATTTTATCTGCTATTGAAGAAAAAAGAAACTATGGTTTTGAATTTAGAATCCTTCGTAAAGATGGGACCGTTGTTTATGTTTATAACCAAGCAGATGTAATACTGGACGAAAATAAGAAACCTGTTCGATTTATAGGAACTGTTCAAGATATCACTAAACGAAAAAAAGCAGAACTAAAGCTTAAAGAAAGTGAAAATCGAATCGAACATATTTTTGGTAATTTAGAGGTAGGTATTTGGTCAATAGATGTAAAAAAAGGTGAATATAATTTGGTCTCTAAAGGAGTCGAGGTAATTACAGGGTATTCTCCGTCTGATTTCGGGAATCAACTTACTTGGGATTCACTAATCCATCCCGACGATTATACCGAGTATCATCATATGCAACAAAAAAAATTAAAAGGTGAAAATCTCTATCATCAATACCGGATTATTCATAGAAATGGGAATGTTGTTTGGATACAAGATCAAACATTACCGGTTCTTGATAAAAATGGTGAAGTAATTAGGATTGACGGGATTATTTCAAACATTACTGAACAAAAAGAATATGAAAAAAAAATACAATATCTAGCTTTTCACGATTATTTGACGAAGCTACCAAATCGGATGCTTTTTGAAAATAAAATAAATGAACTAATTTCAGCTTCAAATCAGATTAACAAGCATTTTTCAATTCTATATATAGATTTAGACAGGTTTCGAAATATCAATGAATCGCTTGGACACCAAATTGGTGACAAATTGCTTTTTGAGTTTAGTCAAAGAGTGAATATGTTGCTGAACAAAAACTCTTTATTTGCAAGATTAGGTGGAGATGAATTTGGCGTTATTTTATGGGATTATGAAGAATCAGATTACCCAATTAAGGCCGCTAAGTTAATCATAGATTGTCTAGACCTACCATTTAACATTGAAGATTTCGAATTACTCATAACTACAAGTGTTGGCATTAGTACATTTCCCGAGAATGGAAAAACTATAGAGGAATTAATAAAAAATGCGGATGCAGCTTTGTATAGGGCAAAGGCAAGTGGTAAAAATACGTATCAAATCTATTCCTCCTCACTGAGTATTAATTCTTTCAAACAGTATTATCTTGAAAGGGATTTAAGAAAATCGATTGAGAACAATCAATTAGTTGTATATTTCCAACCAAGGGTTGATTCAGGTACAGGTAAAATTGTTAGTGCTGAAGCATTAGTGCGGTGGGAACATCCTGTATGGGGACTTGTATCTCCGCTTGAATTTATCCCACTTGCAGAAGAAACGGGTTATATTAATGAAATTGGTGATTGGGTATTAGACCAGGTGTGTCAAAATATTGCCAACTGGGAGCAGCAAAATCTTGAAGTTGTTCCAATTTCAGTGAATATATCTGCACAACGTTTTTTAAAAAGTGATTGGAAGGCAAAATTGGGTGCTATTCTAGAAAATAACAATACAAATCCTTCTTTAATTGAACTTGAAATTACAGAAACAACCATGATTAAGCATGAGGAAGCTGTTAAACTAGCTTTACAATATATTAAGAGCATTGGGTTGAAAATTGCGTTAGATGATTTTGGGACAGGCTATTCCTCTATCACTTATTTAAAGGATTATCCTATTGATACAATTAAAATTGATCAGTCCTTTACTAAACACATTGCAAAGACAAATAATGTTGAAACCATTATTAAATCTCTTATTTTTATGGCTAAAGGTTTAGACATGAATGTTGTAGCAGAAGGTGTGGAAACAATCGAACAGTTAGCTTTCCTAAGACAACAGGAATGTCAAGAAATTCAAGGCTATATCTTTAGCAAACCAGTACCAGAAGAGACATTTCAAAATTTATTAACAAAAATGATTTTGAAGCCAACCTTTAATAGCGATACGGCTAAATTCCCGAATAGAAGACGATATTACAGGATAAATCTTTTATTTCCACTAAGTTCACAAATGACGCTAACAACTATACTTGGAAATAAGGTTGAATTAGGGAATACAGAGATTTTAATTGAAGACATTGGTCCAGGTGGGCTAAGGTTTTTATCAACTATCCAGTTACCGGTACGTCCGGATATCACCTATCAATTCAAAACGAAGATTATGGGGGAGATTATTACAGTAAATGGTCAAGTTGTTTGGAAAGAAGAAGTGAAGGGAATCTTCCAGTATGGTCTTAAGTTAGATATAGATGAGACTCAAAGAGATGCTCTCGTAAAGTTTTTAAATCATTTTTCGCTACAATTGCGCAATAACCCATTTGTTCCAGACTGCGATTTCGTGAAGGAAGAGAAGATTAGCTATTTAAAAAGAGTGACCCCAAATGAATAATTAGGGGTTCTCTCTCTTTTTTACATATGGAAAAAACTAGTCCATTTAACACTTAAAATAAACTCCACCCATAGATATAGGTATGATATCCTATAACAGAGTATATGGAAAATTACAGGGGTGGAGTAATGGCAGATATTGAAAAAGTTAATATTCTCTTAGTGGATGATCGTCCAGAGAATTTATTGGCCTTAGAAGCTATAATTGAAAGGGAAGATTATAACTTAATTAAAGCTAATTCTGGAGAAGAAGCATTAAAGTGTCTTTTAAAATACGAGTTTGCTGTCATTTTATTGGATGTTCAAATGCCAGGAATTGATGGGATTGAAACTGCGAAAATAATTAAAGCACGTGAGAAAACAAAAAACATTCCACTTTTATTTATTACTGCAAATAATATGGATTCGGATCATATTTTTAGAGGATATTCTGTTGGGGCAATTGATTATATACTAAAGCCAGTTGACCCAATTGTATTAAAGGCTAAGGTTGATGGCTTCGTTGAAATTTATACAATAAAAAAGCAGCTTATGAAACAAACAGAATTACTTGAAATAAAAAATAAAGAAATTGAATACATGGCATTACATGATTATTTAACAGGTTTACCTAATCGAAGAATGTTCCAGGATGAACTAACTGTTTGGGTGAAGGAATCTAAAAAAAGGAACCAAGCAATTGGAATTATTGTTTTAGATATTGACTACTTCAAATATGTTAACGATTCACTTGATTTTAATACAGGTGACCGGGTGCTTAAAGAAATTGCAAACCGATTGAAAGAAACAGTAAGGGAAGGAGATTTTGTTGCTAGATTTGGTGGTGATGAGTTTTCCATCATTTTACCGAATACAGATCGTGAGGAAACATTAGAAGTTGCTACAAAAATTAATGTTACCTTTAATGAGCCTCTCTACATTGATCACTATGAATTGTTTTTTACAGCAAGCGTTGGACTGAGTATATTCCCTTATGACGGAGAAGATTCGGTAACTCTTGTGAAAAACGCGGGTACAGCATTGTTTCGCGCGAAAGAGCAAGGCAAAAACAATTATAAAGTGTATCACTCAGGAATGAACCTTCAATCCTACCGAACGTTTATTATGCAGAATGATTTACGTAAGGCAATTGAAAGACAAGAACTTTCCATCGTTTATCAGCCACGTATGGAACTTGCAAACGGTAAGATTAAAAGTGCAGAAGCTTTATTACGGTGGGAACATCCAAAATGGGGAACATTGTCACCAAGCGAATTCATTCCATTAGCTGAAGAAACTGGGCAAATCATTGAAATTGGTGAATGGGTACTTACAACTGTTTGCAGCCAATTAAATGAATGGAAGAATGCTGATTTTTATCCAATAAGGATTGCTGTTAACTTTTCAGCACAACATTTTCTTCAAAAAGATTTAGTCGATAAAATTCAACGAATTTTATCTGAGCACAATGTAAATCCAAGTTTACTAGAAATTGAAATTACTGAATCGGTTATATTGGGAAATGAGACTGTGATTTCCAAGACTCTTCAAGAATTAAAGGATATGGGGATACAGGTAAGTATCGATGACTTCGGGACTGGCTACTCGTCTCTAAGCTATTTGCGACGTTTCCCAATCCATGCGCTGAAAATTGATAGGACTTTTATTCAAGAAATTTCTAACGGCTCCCCTGCCGAAACTGTATTAACAGAAACAATCATATCATTAGCACATAATTTAAATATGTCCGTAATTGCCGAAGGAGTAGAGACTGAGAAACAGTTGGCTGTTTTACAGCAGTTTAAATGTGAAGAGATTCAGGGATACTTATTAAGCCCTCCATTAATAAAGGAAAAATTTGAGGCGTTTCTCTTAGGCCATAACGAAATAGACTTTATTGCTGAAAAGAATAAAACTTCATCTTCCTATCAAGGAACTATATCTTCTAATACAGAACCTGAGATATTCGAACATCCAAGAGAAATAAAAGGTACCATTCAGGTAACAAAGGAAGTTTTTGGCCTTTCCTCAAGAGAATTGGATGTTTTTGAGCTTCTATTATCGGGATTAACCAATAAGGAAATTTCGGAAAAATTATTTATTAGTGAGCATACCGTAAAAAACCATATTACAAGGATTTTCCAAAAAATGAATGTTACTGATCGAGTTCAAGCAATTGCACTAGTATATCAAACATGTTTTGATTTCAACGACTCAACGATTAGTAAATAAATGTACATGAAAGGAACCCATTCATGAAATTAAGAACAAAATTATTATTAGGGCTTAGTACATTACCAATCTTGCTTATTGTTCTCATAGGTATTGGCTGGACTCAGATCGCTAGTCTTAATAAAATGAGTACCACAATACAATCAAACTATGAGTTAACTATACTAGCAGAAAAAATTCATCGGGATATAAAGGATGAAGGGATCCGACTACGAAACCTCGTTTTATTTAATGATGAAAAAATGATCCAACAAGAATTGGTAAAGTTACAGGAAGAAAATCAATCCATTGTAGAAAATATTACTTTAATTGAAGAAAAGGCGAATACTGCAGAACAAAATAACTTAATAAAGGAACTTAAAGGAATAAATAGTGAGTTCAATCTATATCAAAATGAGTTAATCAACCTTGTCAACGCTGGTAGCAAAGATGAAGCTCTTGCTTTAATTGATGAGAATTCAGCCGAACTTCATGAAGAATTCTTTACCGTTCTTTCCGACATAACAAAATCTTTTGAAGTAAGCATGGAATCATCATTGCATGTTAGTGTTTCAGAGTTTAAGAAAGAACTAATAATCAGTGCAATTATAATCCTTATTTGCGTCATTTTAATCATGGGTCTTCTTTCTAAAAGTATCTGGACACTATCAAATAGGTTAAATAAAGTTTCAACTGTAATGAAACAGGTGGCAAACGGTAGTGCTGACCTCAATACAAAGGTTGAGATCGATTCAAGTGATGAAATAGGTGATGTCGCAAGCTCATTTAATATAATGACAGATTCCTTACAACAGCAAATAAATAGAGAACAAGAATTGACTTGGTTGAATTCTAATATTGCGGAAATTACTACGAGCCTAACGGGAATAAACGACTTAGAAACATTAGCACAAACTTTTCTGTCTAAGACAGTTCCTTTAGTCGACTCTAGCCATGCTGTATTTTATATCAAGGATATAGAAAACGCTGATGATGTGGAAGCGCGTTTTAAACTGCTCGCGTCCTATGCTTTTAAAGAACGAAAGAGTTTATCTAACACAATCCGTTTGGGTGAAGGACTTATTGGACAAGCTGTCCTTGAAAAATCTCCGATCATTTTAACAAATGTACCTTCAGACTATGTACGGATAAGTTCAGGGTTAGGAGAAGCTTCTCCTTTAAATATATACGTATTACCGATTGTTTTTGAGGGGGATGTAAAAGCCGTAATCGAAATTGCTTCCTTCAAGTCATTCAGTAAAACTCAACAGGATTTTCTAGAAGAACTACTGAATGGTCTAGGCATCATTATTGAAAGCGTAATGGGAAGAATCAGGTTAGCTAAATTATTGGAGGAATCTCAAACCTTAATGGAAGAGGTTCAAGCCCAATCTGAAGAATTACAAGCGCAGCAAGAGGAACTTAGAGCTACCAATGAAGAGCTTGAGGAACAGACACAAGCCCTTCGTCAATCAGAGGAAAAACTTCAAGTTCAGCAAGAAGAGCTGGAACAAACAAACGCTGATCTTGAAGAAAAAGCGAAGAGCCTTGCGGATCAAAATAAGAGATTTGAACAAACGAATAAAGAGGTAGAGGCAGCAAGAGCGGAACTCGAGGAAAAAGCAAAACAACTTGCATTAAGTTCAAAATATAAATCCGAGTTCCTAGCAAATATGTCCCATGAATTACGAACACCATTAAATAGCTTACTTATTTTATCTAGGCTCCTATCGGACAATACGGAAGGAAATCTATCTACTAAACAAGTAGAATATTCAAAGACAATCTACTCCGCTGGAAATGATTTATTAGCACTAATTAACGATATTTTAGATTTAGCAAAAATTGAATCTGGAAAAATGGAAGTGAATCCTAGCAAAATAACAATCGAGGATTTAGCTGATTACGTTGAAAGAAGCTTTAGACCAGTTGCGAATGAAAAAGGTCTGCAATTTTCAATCAATGTGGAAAAGGGCCTTCCAACTTTCCTTTATAATGATGAACAAAAAATTCAACAGGTTTTACGAAATCTATTATCAAATGCTTTTAAATTCACCCGAGTAGGGGAGATTAAACTAGAAATTTCCTCCTACCTAGAACACAATAGCAAGCCTGCTTTTTCCTTTTCAGTAATCGATAGTGGGATTGGAATTCCAACTGAAAAGCAGCAACTTATTTTTGAAGCATTCCAGCAAGCAGATGGTACTACAAGCCGAAAATATGGGGGAACTGGCCTAGGATTGTCAATCAGTAGAGAAATTGCCGCATTGCTTGGTGGCAAAATAGTCCTCCAGAGTGAAGAAGGAAAAGGTAGTACATTTACCTTTACTGTTGGTGAATTTCAACATGAAATTGAACATCAAAATGCTATAAATGAAGTTGCGGTATCTACCGAAAAGCAAATTTCAAACCAGAGAAGTAGTTTTGAAACTTCTGTAGTATTTAAAGAAACCCCGAGTGTTGATGAAAATAGTCATATTAAACGGCTTTTAATCATTGATGATGATCTGCTACAACGAAATACCCTTATGGAGTTTATAGGTAATATGGATGTCATTATCAAAGCAGTATCTTCAGGCTATGAAGCGATTGAAGAATTAAAGGTAAATTCGTTTGATTTTATTATACTGGATCTAGGATTAAGAGACACAAACGGTTTTGATTTATTGGAGAAAATAAAGAATTCACATCATCATGAAGATGTGAAGGTATTAGTTTATACAGGGCGTGACCTATCATCAAAAGAGGAAATTTTCCTAAACAAATATGTTCATCGAATTATCATTAAGGACGAACACTCTCCGCAAAGGTTGAAGGAAGAGATTTCATTGTTAGTAGATTGCAACGAATCAATGAATGAAATAACAGGTATACCTTCAACTAGTTCTGTTAAAGATCAAACGGGCCTACTCGGTAAGAAAATCCTCCTTGTTGATGATGATGTACGAAACGTATATGCGATTTCAAGTATTCTTGAAATGTACGGTATGAATGTAACCTTTGCTGAGAATGGGATTGAAGGAATTGAATTATTGCAACAACAACCAGATACTGACCTCATATTAATGGATATTATGATGCCTGAGATGGATGGCTATGAGGCGATTAAAAAAATAAGAGAGAAAACACAATTTTCTAGTTTACCTATTATTGCGTTGACGGCAAAAGCAATGAAAGAAGATCGTGAAAAGTGTATGGAGGTAGGAGCATCTGATTATATTGTCAAACCGATAAATCCTGATCAACTGATTTCTTTAATGAAGGTTTGGTTATATCAATAGGAAGGGACTCCTTAAACTATGAATACTCAATTTGATGAAATAAGTCTTGAAACAAAGGAAAACTCAAATCTTGAGAGAATTGAAATCGAATTATTACTGCAAGGTCTTTATAAGTGGTGTGGCTATGACTTTCGAAGCTATGCATACAATTCGATAAGAAGAAGAGTCCAGCATCGAGTAGAGGCTGAAAAGCTTTCAAGTATAACAGGGCTACTTGAGAAAATTCTTCATGATCCTGCATGTTTGCGCAGATTGATTGCTGATTTCTCGATTAATGTAACAGAGATGTTCAGGGATCCCTTATTCTTTTTAGATTTTCGAGAAAAGGTTGTTCCATTATTGCGAACATATCCATCAATCCGTATTTGGCATGCGGGATGTTCTACAGGTGAAGAGGTATACTCGATGGCAATACTTCTTCTTGAAGAGGGACTCTATGAGAAGACCAAAATTTATGCGACAGATATTAATGCCGATGTATTAAAGATTGCCAAATCAGGTAGATACCCGTTAGAGAATATGAAGAAGTATACGAAGAACTATTTGCAGGCTGGTGGAAATAATGCTTTTTCAGACTACTACACGGTTACCGATAATGGTGTGAAATTCCATTCGCATTTATCTAGTAATGTCGTATTTGCACAGCACAATTTAGTGACAGACCGATCATTCAATGAGTTCCATGTCATTTTGTGCAGAAATGTTCTCATTTATTTTAATAAAGAATTACAGAAGCGGGTTCATAATTTGTTCTATGAGAGCTTAGCAATGTTTGGCATACTAGGTCTGGGTGATAAGGAAACCATTTATTATACGGACAAAGACGATTATTACGAGGAAATTAGTAAAAAACAAAAATTGTATAAAAAGGTGAAATAAATGGTAAAGGTTGCTGTTAATATAGTCAGCAACCTTTTGCTATATGTATTACACGAGGGCGTCCTCTTTACTAAAGACTAGGATAATTTTTCTTAAGAGAAAGCCAACAATTAATCCTGGAATTACACACATCATTGGGAAAAAGACAGGTCCAAATGTAATTCCCCAAAAAATCGCCTTAGGTGCGACCATTAGGCCAACGGTAACAAAATAGGCACAAAATGCAAACGGTAAAAAGGAGTACGGTGCTTTTCCCCCACCAGCCTCTTTAAACGCATCCCACATGGCGAAAAAGTAGAGACAAGGGTAAAACATGAGCCATCCATAATTGATTGATGTAAGCGCTCGCTGTGTTTCTCCTAAAAAGCTTAACATAATGGCATGATTAAAATTTGCGAAGGTATTGACCAAAAACTCTAAGAAAATAAAAGTTAGCCCCTTCACATATTGTTTATTTAATAATTGTCCGAACCCTGGTAATGCGATACTCCAAAATATACGTTCTACTGCTTTCACATCGTTTTATCCACCACACTTCAATTTCTATATATCTATTTTCTTATATTTCCCAGTTAATTATTCATATTATTTTAATGAAAAAGCACCTGCTGACCAGGTGCTTGGAAAAACTTACTACATATGCTCATTTGGCGGTGCTGGCATTCCGTGAATAGAGCTTCTGTCAAAATTACTTGGTGTCTGCTCTTGACTAGACACTTCGGCATACTGATTAGAGTCTATATTAACTTCAGATTGAACCTGTGCTGGTTCGAGTTCTTGCGTATAAGTCGCATTATTTACATTACTTTGATTTTGATATTCTTGGTGTTGTTGGAATTGTTGAGTATGATTTGTTTGGTTTTCGTAATCTTGGTATTCATTTTGGAATTGGTTTACTTGATATTGAGATTGAACGGGTTCCATTTGATTCGGTGGTTGCTGTTGCGGTGTGTTGCCCATTGTTTGTTTTGACGTATAGCTTTGGTTCTGGTGGAGATTAGTTGGATTCTGTATGTGGTTTTGTGGTGTATTTCCGTCATGACCGTTAGGAGGCTGGTTCTGCAATTGTTCTGTAACTTGTGCAACTGCCTCAACAGGTGTATCAGGTATTTTGTCAAAGAAGCCTTTACCTTTATCCGGATTTGAAATAATCCCTAAAGCTCCCAGTAATCCTAATATTGCAGTCACGTATGTTTCCCATTCAGTTAAATCTATTTGCATACCTAAGTCTTTAAATACCATATATAAAATCGATCCAAGAGAGACCCATAATCCGTAATTTTTCCATTTCATAAGTTGATAACTCCTTTGTGTTAGTCTCTTGAGTATCTTATTCGACTTTAATAAAAAATGTGACCGACTAGTTGTGAGGGAGTACTTAATCCTAAAAAAGACCCATAAAAATGGGACTTTTAGGATGCTGGAGCTTCATCTTGTAATCTTTCCAGAATTCTTCTTTTTCGGTATAACATATTTCCAGTCTCCGTGAGATCTTGAATCATCGAGCGATTGGAGACAGCTCCAAAAAGAATCCCTGCAATTGGTATCATTTGAAAAAGTTTCTTCCATCCAAATGAGTCGCGATAGGTGTACACAACCTCACGCCAACCTTGGAGTTGTGACATCATTTCATTCGAAGAATTTCTGCCTTGATAAAAGGAGGAAAGTTCCTTTAGAATCGCCTGCTTCCCAACTACATCAGCAGAAGAGAACTGTAAACATTTTATAATAAAAATTCGCTCGTTTTTATCGTTTGGATCAAATCCATGTATAATTGCGATCTCTTGAAGTGTTTTTAATGACATTCCGAGCAAAGCAGGAATATCGATTGCAAGTGTAAATATACCTCCGACCCCCGTTGTTGCTCCTTGCAGGGTGGCTACTTTTGCCCATTTTTCTGAATGCTCTTGGCTGACTTCCATCATTTTTTGAAGCGGGATTTGTTCGATATCTGCAATCTTTTCAATGGGCGTATTTGCTTTTTTTTCAATTAGATTAAAAATGGCTTTTTCCTGGATGAGATATTTACCACCGTTTTGTATGTAGCTTCCAATTTCATCAAGCAAAATGCCGATTTTTTCATGGATAAACTTAGGAGTTAGTTTATCTAGAAGCTTAAATGGGAGTCGACCAATTCGTTCCCAAAACCATAAACCACTCTGGTCTTTTTCCCATGCTTCTATCTTTTTTAGTTCACTTTCAAGTATATGTTTCGATTCCATTTGCATGCCTCTTTCTGTTTTTATTCCTATTATGTATTACGTTCATATTTAAAAATAGTTTCAGATAATGATTACTGGCATCGACCTTATTCTGTACAATTTTAGCCTTTATTGGTAGTCACATCCTTATGAAAAAAAACCAGGTGAAAATTTATTCACCTGGCTTTATAATGACATTTTATTTTTTTAACACGTCATGGTCAACATAACGCTCACCATTGATTTCACTGATGATATTAATTGCAACTTTTGCACCGTCACCAGCCGTAATAATTGTATGAACACTTACACCTGCACATGTACCAGCGGCCCAGATACCCTCAACATTTGTTTTACCAGATGCATCAACATTTAGAACTGTTTTAATACGAGGCTCAGTGCCTTCTTTAGTAGCAACTCCTGCAGCAGCAGCTACGTCCGTTAAAGCTCCAGTTGCAAAAACCACGTATTTTCCTTCGTAATCACCGTTATCCGTTACAACCTTAAAACCGTTTTCAGTTTTTTCAACAGTAGTAACCGCCTGTTGTACAACTTCAGCACCAAATTTTGCAGCTTGTTTTTGGCCAATTTCAACTAGTTCAGGGCCTTCAATTTCCGTAACGCCATAATGGTTTTCAACCCAAGCACGCTTGGTCATACCTTTATCACTATCTAAAAGTAATGTTTTTTTACCAGCCTTAGATGTAAATAAAGCTGCACTTGCGCCAGCAGGACCAGCGCCGACAATAATAACATCAAACATTGTACAATCACTCCTTATGTAAAATAGTATTCAATCATAATTATACCCATTAACATCATGCCAATCTAATCATCTGCTTATTAGAAATACATAATCTGTTTAATAAAAAAAGGACAGAAAAGGAAAATCCCTTCTATCCTAGATTGATTCTGATGTTTGATGATAAGTTTGTTCCTTTTGTACATCAAATTTTGTTTTTCGATCATGAAGAAAATAATAAAGTATAATCCCGAATAACACATAAAAGCCACTGAAGAAATAAAACGTGCCGAGCCCGATTTGTGCACTTAGAAGGCCGACTATTGATGAACCTAAACCGATTCCAGTGTCATAAATGGATAAGAATGTAGCGGTTGCTGTTCCTCTACGTGTAGGGGCTGCAGCTTGAACAGCTATTGTTTGGAAGCTTGGGAATAATGTTCCCCAGCCTAAACCGATTAAGGCAGCAGCTAATAAAAACATAAAGGAAGTTGATGAAGTTCCGAGAAACAACATTCCAATTGCAAACACTACGATGGATGGATAGACAATTTTATTTGCACCGTATTGATCAAACCATCTTCCAGTGAAAGGTCTAGATACTAAAAGTACAACTGCATATACCACAAAAAAGAAGCTTGAAACCTCAAACAATCCAATTTCTTGGGCATATACGGAAACGAAGGATAAGAGGGAAGAGTATACAATCCCTAATAGTCCACCGACAATCGAAATTTTTATCGCAGGAACCTCGAACAGATCCCCGAAAGACAATTTTGTTTTTACTGCTTTTTGTTGTATTAATTCTTCTTGTGCTCTTTCAGGAACTTTTACAAAATAGCCTGTTACCAATGCAAGAATCGAACAAATCGCTCCAACAAAAAACACGCTGTTCATTCCGGTTCTATTCAGTAGTGTTAACCCTAAGAATGGACCAATAACCATCGCTAAGTTGTTTGACATAATAAAATATCCCATGCCTTCTCCTTTTCGAGAATCGGGGATAATATCTGCAACAATACCTCCAGCAGCGGTTGTTGCCATTCCGAAACCAATTCCATGGAATAAACGTAACAATAAAACCGAGTAGATGGATGGAGTGAAGAAATAGAATAGCGATGAAATCATGAAAATAAGTAATGAAAGCGTAAGAACCTTCTTTTTACCAATGGTATTTAACCATTGACCCGCAAATGGACGGACGATGATTGCAGAGAATAAAAATACAGTAACCATGAGCCCTGCTTCTAATTCATTTCCGTCCAAATCATTCAACGTGTATACCGGCAACGAAACTAATAAATAATAAAACGTCAAAAATACAAAAAAGTTACTAACCGAAAGATTAATGAAATCCTTTGTCCAAAGTTTTTGTTTCCCCATAGTTTTCCTCCCTGGTGTTAATTCTTAATCTGATGGAACCAATGGTTTAAAAGATCATATAACTGGTCCTGCAATTCTGTTGGGAAATTTTCTACGAGCTTTTCATTCATTTCAATCATAGCTTGTTCCCATTGTGGATACTCAGTTAGTGCCTTTTCCGTTAATTCAATTTGCTTGGTACGCTTGTCAGTTCCTTGAATCTGTCTGACATACCCAAGCTTAACTAGCTTTTGAATATTTCGAGTCATCGGTGGAGCCTCAACAGTTAAATAGTCACATAGCTCAGATTGTGTTGATATCCCTTTTGTTTTTAAAACAAATAAAACGGACCATTGCGCGCCAAATAGTCCGAAGGGTTCTAACGTTTCATTCACATGTTTCGTAAGCTGTCGAGATAACTGATGCACTGCGTGAAATAGATTATGGCCAGTTTGCATAAAAACACCTCAATGCATATTTTTTTATAATTAGTTACCTAGGTAACTATATCACTTTTTATCTATAAAAAGCAAGTCCAAAAGCATTAATAACGAGAAAGTTAGGGTGGATAAATAAATGATATTAATCAAAAACTACTTGTAACCAAATGAGCAAGGGGGATTATTCATGATTTCTAAAGAAATTATATCAATTTTACAAGAAAAAATTAAACTTATTGAAAGAGGAGATAAAGCAATATACTTAGTTGGGCCAATTAAACTTCCTGTGAATTTAGATGGAGAGACAGTCATTTTTGAGTGGTATTGCTGGCTCCTTTGTGATGAGGTAACGTTGGATGCAAATCGAATTATTGAAAAGCTTTCATCAACAAACCTTGCTGAAAAACAGCAGTCCAGTGTTTTAGTATATGGAGATTTTGAAAATGCAGACGAGGCTTTAATTCGGATGCACAGTATTTGTCATACGGGTGATATTTTTGGAAGCAAACGTTGTGATTGTGGATATCAACTAAAACAATCAATGAGAATCATTGTAGACCATGGGGCAGGAGCTTTATTTTATTTAGCGAATCATGAGGGTCGAGGAATAGGTTTATTTAGTAAAGCGATGGCTTACATCCTTCAAGAGAATGGCCTAGATACAGTTGAAGCAAATATCCAACTAGGGTTTAAGGATGATGCTAGAAACTACGACGACGCGATTCGTGTCTTGAAGGCGTTACGGACAAAACCTGTTTCCTTAATAACAAACAACCCCAAAAAAATCGATGCCCTTAAAAATTCAGGAATGAATGTTTCAGAACGGATGCCAATTTGGGGAGATGTGTCAGAGTTTAACCAAAAATACCTAAAAACAAAAGTAGAAAGAGCCGGCCATCTAGTTGAAATGGCGCAAGATGAACAACCTTTTTAAAATGAGGAGCTAGCCCATTGATGGACTAGCTCATTTTTAATCATACGGATAATTATCACCTTCTGTATTACGAAAAGGAGGGAGAAACTGAATCACGATGACCACAGGTAACAAATAACCGATTAATGCTTCAACAATCGCTACAGCCCTTGAGATTCCGAATGGAGTTACATCCCCATACCCAACTGATAAGAGAGTAATTGCACTAAAATATAACGACCGAGTCACAATATCTAGTGACTGTTCTTGGTGCGAATCTGATGCATAATGGTCATGTACCGCTCCAAGATCTAGTAAATCTAAAAAGATATATATAATAGCAAAAGTTAACAATGTATTAAGATACACAACAATAAAAATTAAGCCGCGATATAGTGTCTTTTTTCCGTGAATAAACGATTTCAAAAGCTTCACATCCTTAAGGCCAGCCTTATAATATGTATATTAAAAAGTTAGTAGAATAGACTAGCCTTCAATTCTCCTTTAGAATGAAAAAACTCGGCAAAGATGCCGAGTAAAATACATTTATCTGATTAATGTTGGATTACAGTATGATTTTCTTTGATAAAGCTATTCAATTCTTTAAAGAATGTTTCTTTTTCATCAACTGTTACATAAAGTTTGGTGATCTTTTTTTTCTTTCCAAATGGCAGATAAGCAACAACTGGGGTGATTAATTCAATCTCAAATTGTGGATCTTCTTCAAAGAAATCTGGAAGAGTGATAGCAAAACTATCTTTTTCTTTTGATCTTGCTTTTTTATCGGTAATTGTTGCTTGAATTGATTTGAAATTGTCTAAATCAACTTCAATTTCACGTCTTATTCCAACCTGTGCAAAGAGCTTACCATCTTTAACTACAATTGGCGAGAGTCGTACGGCCTGGTAGTCTGCAATAATCCAAAGCAATGCATATAAATCAAAAATTGTAAAAATCCATGCTGCAATTGGACTCCAGAAGTGGGCAATTAAAAAGTGAACCCCGATTACCTCGATGATCATCGCATGAACCAACATGATAAACAACCCAAAATAACCTGATTTTGTATGGATGGTAAAAACATGAGTGTCGGCTTTATTTTCCCATTTTTTCTTCCAAACGAAAAATGCATAATAGAAAATGGAAAAATCGAACACAAGGATATCAAGAAGTTTTTTCTCTCCAAATGTTTGATTTAAGGCAGCACGTATAGTAGAAGGATAATAAAAAGAGTTTTCTTTTTGTAGTTTGTAATTCTGGATGAGAGTTGGAATTTTACGAATTAACAAGACGGCAAGAAATAATTCAATTGCAATAAAGAGGCCTTCGATTAGAAAGATTCCGTATTTTGCGTAATTAAAAACAGCGATATCATGATGGGGAACAATGAAGTATGCAAACCAAAAGCAACCAATCACAACAGGAAGAAGAGTAATCATGGAAAAACGATTTCGAACCACAAATAAATAGAAGAAAAGAGGTAATACGATTGTTAAATCAAACAAGGATGCGAGAATCAATGTATCTGTGACAGGCTCAAATGGCTGAATGACCATCACTGTATAATTTGAGCTAGTGATCAATAGTGCCAAGATAATAAAAATATAAATTGATCTGTTCTTCTTGAGTGAGTGCCCAATAGGAATACCTCCTTATGTCATCTTTTTACAATTTTATTATAACAAATAAAAAAGGTGGCAGTAGCCACCTTTTAGAAAAATAGGTTAAGGATTTGAAAAATGATACCTGCAAGCAATGCTGAGATTGGAAGTGTAATCACCCATGTGAGGACGATTTTACGGGCAACACCCCATTTAACGCCTTTTACACGTTGAGCGGAACCGACACCCATGATTGCGGATGAAATCACATGTGTTGTACTAACTGGTAAATGAATATAGGTCGCTCCAAATATGATGAGTGCTGAAGACAGGTCAGCCGCCGCCCCATTAATAGGACGGATTTTCATAATCTTACCACCTACAGTTTTAATGATTTTCCAGCCGCCAACAGATGTACCGAGCCCCATCGCAGTTGCAGCAGAAATTCTTACCCATAGTGGTATATCGGTAGAGGTTGTAAAACCACCAGCAATCAAAGCCATTGTGATGATACCCATCGCTTTTTGAGCGTCATTCGTTCCATGGGTAAAAGATTGAAGGGCAGCTGTGAAAATCTGAAAGGTCCTGAACCCCTTATTTGTCCTGTAAAGATTAGTGTTTTTAAAGATGATTTTAAAAAGGCTCATCATTAGAAATCCAACCGCTAATGCTATAAAAGGGGAAAGAATGAGCGCCTGTAAGATTTTTATAAAGCCGCCATAATTCAAAATCCCAATACCTGCAGCAGAAATTGCTGCACCAGCAATGGACCCAATTAAAGCATGAGAGGAACTACTTGGTATCCCGTAGTACCACGTTATCAAATTCCAAGCAATTGCGGAAAGTAGGGCTGCTAAGATAACGACTGTTCCATTTTCAATCGCAAAAGGGTCAACAATATCTTTTGTAATAGTTTTCGCAACCCCCGTAAATGTAATGGCACCAATAAAGTTCATGGAGGCTGCAAGGACAATAGCAACTCTTGGCTTTAGTGCCTTTGTTGAAACACTTGTCGCTATTGCATTAGCCGTATCATGAAATCCATTAATGAAGTCAAATGCTAACGCAAAAAAAACAATTAATACCGTTAATAATAGTAAAATATCCATTAAGAAGATTCTCCCTTATGCATTTCTCATAATGATGGTCTCTAAAGTATCCGCAACATCCTCACAGAAGTCCGAAATGCCTTCAAGAATCTCATAAATCTCCTTCACCTGAATAATTTTTATAGGGTCTTTTTCAGTTTGGAAAAGCTGTTTTATTGAAACCCTTAGGATTTCGTCACATTGTGATTCATAATCATTGATTTTAATCGCGTGTGTACGCATCTCTAGAAGCTTTTTATTTGAAAGAAGTTCAATGGCATGAAAGATCTCAATCGTACTTTTATGTATATAGTCAGCATAAGAAGTCATGTATTCGTCTGTAGTAGTCAAAGAATACATCTCAAAACGTGCTGCACATTGCTCCATTCCATCTAAAACATCATCCATTTTCATAGCCAACTGTAGAATATCCTCTCGCTCAATCGGTGTGATGAAAGATTTATTAAGTTGAGCAATTAAGCCATGAATGACATCATCACCTTTTCTCTCATACTCTTTCATTTGACTCGAAAATTCTTTCAAGTCACTTACATTTTTAATTTTAAACTGTACGAAATAATCTGCCGCTTCTTTTAAATTTGAAGAGATTGAAGTCAGGGCATCAAAAAACACGTCTTTTTTCTTGTTTCCAAACATTGTATGGTTCCTCCAATAATGAAATATAAAAACACAAAAAGAATACTTTTATCTAAATTTGTCGAAATTACAATAAAAATTTTAGTTTACAAGATGCAACATAAATACAACTCTACATCTGGATAATTTATAAACTAGGCTCTTTTATTATCTATAGAAAATTAAGGAAATATACTTGAAGTTTATTTCGAATAGTGTAAAATTACACTAAAGAATAAATGGTGTAATTTTACACTATAGGAATTGGTTGGTGTGATGAGTGACTCAATTATTAGAGATTATCGAGACAAATCAATTACTTATAAAACACAAAGAAGAATTGCTTTCGTTTTCGAGGCGAGTAAGCAAGGTGGGGGAGGAATACCTTATTCCGAGATTTGAGAGATACGAACAGGCTGTATGCTTAAGACGAAATCAAAAGCTTTTCGCCTTCCAACTAGTTCAAACCTTTGAACAAGGAGATGACAAGTTTGTATACTTCGGTCCCTTGTTTTCGAGGATGAGCTGTTTTCTAGACCTTTTCATGTCTTATATTGAAGGATTAATGGATGAAAATATAGGTAGAAAAATACACCTTCTTGCAGAAATTGAAAATCCAGAGGTTTTGGTGCTTTTTAAAGCGTTGTTTGATGATTGCGCTTACCCGAACTTCCAGGTATCCGATGTTCCTGAAGAAGTAAAGGAGAAGGTTCAAATTTTCTCAAAAAAGCTTTCACATATATATGAGCTAGATATTGAACAACTAACCTCAAAATCAATAGATTCACTTTATCAATATAAATCAACTTATCCAGCAGTGGAGAATTGGCTTTGTTCCAGAAAAGTCGATCTATCACAAGGAATGAATGTCGTCCTATATTCCGCAATACCGGATAATCCAAATGCTAGAGATACATTCAATCAGCAGCTGGAAATTGGAAGAAAAAGAATGCTGAATTGGAAAGAAGGAAAAAAAGAAGTCTTGGATTTATTTGAAGGAGGGGTTGTAAGTAATGTCTGACATTTATTTTTCGCAAATCAGAGAAGACAGTTTGGTAGAAAGAGAGATTTCAAGGATAGTAGGGCCACAGAAAGTGCTTGTAGTTGGTTCAGGTGGATGTACGGCATTTTCCATTCTGACTGACACGATTAACCAAGTTCTCTGTGTTGATGTAAATCCCGCGCAATGTGCTTTGATTGAGTTGAAAAAGGTAGCGATTCAGCAGTTTGCTCTGAATGATTTTCTTGCTTTTATCGGGGAAATGGATAGTGAAAACCGAAATGAAATGTATGAGGAGATTGCTGAAGAATTGCCAGATTATGCGAGACAATTTTGGAAGTTGCATCGTAGTGAAATAGAAAATGGAATTAATCATTGTGGTGTAAATGAGCGTTTTTATAGATTTTTAGGGGAAAACATTTGCCGGAATGTATATGACGAGACTGTTTGGAATCACTTGTTTTCTGCCAAAAACCTTGCTGAGCAACAGAAATTTTATGAAGAATATCTAACAACTGCCCAATGGCGAACAGCTGTGAAAATATTGTTAAGTAAAACGACACACCTACAATTTTTTCCTAGCTATATGTTTAAGAATGCCAGTGAAAATGATTTTGGGAATTTCTTCTTAAGTCAATTTGAGAAGGAAGTGAAAACAAAGCAGATTCACAATAATTACTTTTTAAGCCAAATATTATTTTCTACTTATTTGTATCATCAGGTCGAGGGAGTTCCATTATATTTAACTCCAGAAGGATATGAAGAAGTAAAAAGAAATATTGATAAACTGTTAATTTATCCAATGAGTATCCAAGATCTATTAGGGAAGGAAAATTCGATTGATGCTTTTTATTTGTCAAATGTATTTGACTGGGCTGATGAAAAAGGAAAGGAAGCGATATGTAACAGTATGATTCAATCAAAATCGGAAAAAGCTGTATTGTTGTTCCGAAATATGCTTAGTACGAGTAAATTACCTGATTTTTTTGTGGATCGGTTTATTCGCGATGAGGAGCTGTCAAAAAGTTGTGAAGGATTAGAGCGTTCGATGTTGTATCAAAAAATAACAGTGGGGCAATTGGTATGACCTATTCATTTATGGAACTTGATGAATCATACGGATCACAACTGCTTCAGTTATCAAATGAAACAAGTACAGGTAGCGAGCTCTTTTATGTTGATCGATCTCCGAATTTTTTTGAACTGTCAGAGGAATTTGGAAGGACAAGGCACTTTGGATTGTTTAAAGGGCGTACATTAATTGGCTGTGTTGCAGTGAGTCAGCAAAAGCGGGTAATTGATGGTGCCTGTAAACATGTATATTACTTAAATGACTTAAGGATTCATCCTGACTTCCATCGGACCTTTGCATACTATCGATTGACACAACATTTAGTATCTCTTTATCAAAATGAAGGTACAGTCAAATGGATGTATTCCACCGTTCTTGATACCAATTCAAACAAAGCATCCATGACAAAAGGTAATGGGCTCCTTCCAGGTGGAATTGAACTTGGAAGAACGTTTCATATTGGAGTACCAATGTTCTTAAAATATCGGAACAATCGTGTTGATGTAATTGAAATTGAAGGGGAAAAGGCATGGCAGATTTACAAGAGCTTAGCTAGGTCTCAAGACTTTGCACTATGTGATAAGAGGATATTTTTAAAAGAAAATGGTTTGTTCTTGGTTGTTAGAGATGAGAAGGGCGACCTAGCAATCTGTAAACTTGTGAATCAATCAGATGCTAGAAAGCTTCGACTTTCTAAGAGACTTCCTTTCATGTTTAAGATAGTAAATTTGATTTGTCGGGCAGTTGGTTGCCCACTATTGCCTGATCAAGGTGAGGAATTTCGGCATGGCTATATGGCATTTTTTGCGGCCAGGGAAAAACCAGAGAGATATCGAAAGGAATGTATCTCCTATATTCAAAGGACCTATAGGCAGCGATACACCTATTTGTTTTTTGGAGTATCTTCCAAAGAAACAGAGCAATATCGAAATAACCCTTTTAGTATACAACTCTCATCAACAACATTTGCGTACGGGGATATTCCTGCAAACCTTTCAATGAATTTTCATGAAATAACACTTATTTAGGAGGATGATGTAAGAATGGAGAAATTTGTAGAGTTAAAGAATGTGACAGATGGTATGTTTCAAGTTGAGAAAATTGAACGACATCCATTATTTGTGGCTTTGGCGAAAGGGGAATTTTCAGAAGAACAGCAAAAGGAAATTGCACTTCAAATTTATCATGTCGTTCTTTACTTTCCGCGTTTTTTATCAGCGATTTTAACGAATATGTCAGACTTTCGAATGAGGATGCCACTTGTGGAAAACCTATTTGAAGAGCATGGGAAAATGAACGAAAAGTATGTTCATAGCGAGACTTATAAACAGTTTTTAAAAGGTATTGGAATATCTGAAGAAGAAATGTACGAAAGCGAACCATGCATACCTGTTCTTGCATACAACCGTGCATTAACTGATCTTTGTCTTCACTATCACTATTTGGAAGGGCTGGCCGCACTTGGTGTAATTGAAGAAATCGTTGCACGTGTTTCGCCATTAGTGGGCCAATTTGCGAAAAACACCTATGGGAGCGAAAACAAGTCACTCGTTCATTTTACAGATCATGAGGTACTTGATGTGCAACATGCCAACGAAATATATGAAGTAGTGTCTCAAGGCTATGAAGGAGAACAAAAAAGAATTATTGAACGTGGTCTAGAATTTGGGATGTACTATCACTCTAGGATGTATACTGACATATTAGAATTTGTTCGTGACTGTAAATAAATAAGTTTGGTATCCCCATAAAAATTATTCCCGTTCGAATCTATATATGTAACGCAATTTTTAACACATATATGCACATTTGGAGGGCATTCGAATAATGGGAAAAAACTTCATGAAGACTTTGTCCGAAGTAGGAAAAGTAAAAATCATCCTGTTAATTGGGTTGGTTTTTATTTTATTTATTGCTATTGGGCTCAACATGTATATCAATTCTCGGGATGTTAGTGCTTTGAACAATCCATTGCCGGAACCAACTATTATCTATGATAAAAATGGAGATATCGCCAGTAAGGTACCTGGACCTAAAATCGAAGGTGTAAGCTATGAAAAAATTCCGCCACATGTCATTAATGCCTTAGTTGCCATTGAAGACCGCCGATTTTACAAACATCCAGGGGTGGATTATATCGGTATTTTTCGTGCGCTTTTCCGAAATTTAAAAGCGGGTGAAATAGTTGAAGGTGGAAGTACGATTACCCAGCAATTGACGAAGAACGTCTTTCTAACTCATGAGCAAACACTGAAACGGAAAATAGACGAATTCTTTCTTGCTCAAAAAATAGAGCGTACATTTTCAAAGGAAAAAATTATTGAAATGTATTTGAATCAAATCTATTTTGGTGAAGGGGCATGGGGCATAAAAAATGCTTCAAGAACTTATTTTGGCAAAGAGGTTAATGAACTAACAGTTAGTGAAGGAGCTATTCTTGCCGGTATAATTAAAGCACCTTCTACAATGAACCCATTAATTAACGAGGAAAAATCGCTTAGCCGCAGGGATCTTGTATTAGCAGCGATGGAGGAACAGGGATATTTAACTTCTAACCAAGTGCAGGAAGCTAAGGCACAAGAAATCGTGTTCAAAGGGCGCCAACTTGATCCATATGAAGGAAAATACCCATATTACGTCGATTATATAATTGAAGAAGCAATTGAAAAATATGGACTCACCCAAAATGAGGTGATGTCTGGTGGCTTGGAAATTTATACAGAGCTTGATCCTCATATGCAGGAATCTGTCGAAAATGTATATAAAAATGACAGCCTATTTCCTACTAGTCCAGAAGATCAATTGCTACAAAGTGGTGCTATTTTAGTAGACCCAAAGACTGGTGGAATAAACGCCTTAGTTGGAGGTCGTGGGGAGCATGTATTTCGTGGTTTCAATCATGCAACTCAATTAAAAAGGCAGCCGGGTTCAACAATCAAACCACTTTCTGTATACACGCCAGCATTGGAACGTGGCTACAGCATATATGATGTACTACCTGATAAACCAATGAGTTTCAATGGCTACCAACCATCAAATGTTAGTGGAAGATTTAAAGGCAGTGTCACCATATATGATGCAGTGAGGAATTCAGATAATGTTCCAGCAGTTTGGTTGTTGAATGAAATTGGACTTAAAAGCGGGATTGATGCTGTAAATGAATTTGGTCTTCCGATAACAGAAAATGATCATAACTTGAGTCTTGCTCTTGGAGGTCTTGATCAGGGGGTTGCCCCCATTCACATGGCTGAAGCTTATACAACTTTTCCAAACGAAGGAAAAAAGACGAAGGCACATGCAATTTCAAAAATTGTTGATACAAACGGTGAGGTCATTGCCGAGTGGAATGAAGAGCCTGTACAAGTTACAACCCCTGAGGTTGCTAAAAGAATGACATTCTTGCTGAAGGGTGCTGTTGAAAATGGATCTGGCCGAGATGCAAAAATAGAAGGAAGAGAAGTAGCTGGTAAGACCGGTTCAACTCAGGTAGCTATTGATGGTATCAATGGAGCAAAGGATATTTGGATGGTCGGATATACGCCTGAACTTGTCGGTGCAGTCTGGCTTGGATATGACAAGACTGATGCAGAACATTATTTGACAACTACAAGTTCAACGGCTGCAACAATTTTTAAAGAAATAATGCAACAGTCATTAAGTAATGTTCCACCTACTTCATTCAATCTCCCAACCTATCAGGCTCCTGTTCAGAAAAAGGAGAATGAGTGGAGGTCGGAAGATAAGAAAAAAGATAAAGATAAGTGGAAAGAGGAGCAAAAAGAGAGGAAAGAAGAAGAGAAAAAAAGGAAAGAAAAAGAGAAAGAGCGTAAAAAGGAAGAAAAAAAGAGAGATAAGGATAATGATGACTAAGAGAAAGGTCCCGGATGACGGGATCTTTCTTTTTTTGAAAAAATTGCAAAAAAATGAAACCTTTTTCAAGTATTTTCCGTAAATGAGAATGTAAAGAAAATTTCAAAATTATTACGTTGGATTTGGAGGTGAAGTTATGGAATTATTCGGATATGACATTGAAACGATTTATTTGATTGGCTTAGTCATTAGTGGAGTTGGTACCCTTCTTTTTATCCTATTTGGCGATTTTTTAGAGGGGATTTTTCCAGAAAGTTCTTTAAGCCCAACACTAATTTTCTCATTCCTCACCTTTTTAAGCGCATCTGGGTACATTTTTGAAAAATTGCTTTCCTTTCATAGTTTATTAATTTTTGTTATTTCACTCGTATTAGCACTTATTTTAGTCACATTATTAAATGTTTTTGTATTAATCCCGTTGTCTTCTGCGGAAGAATCGATGGTATACAAGGAGGAGGATTTGAAGGGGAGAATAGGCAAAGTCATTACTTCAATCCCGATTGATGGCTTCGGTGAGGTTGTCATTGAAGGAATCAGTGGAACAATCTCTAAATCTGCAAAAAGCTTTAATAATGAACCAATTCCTTATGATGAAAAGGTTCTTATTATAGATATTAAAGAAGGCGTTGCTTACGTCTTACCTTACCAAAGTATGATGATTAAAGGGGGAAATCAACTATGACAACAGGAATTTGGATTGTAATTGGAGTTGTCGCATTTTTACTACTTGCACTTATTGGAGTCTTTGTAACAAAGTACAGAACAGCAGGCCCTGATGAAGCACTAATTGTAACGGGTAGTTATTTAGGAGGAAAGAATGTTCATGTGGACGAAGCCGGTAACCGAATAAAAATTGTCCGTGGTGGCGGTACTTTTGTACTTCCAGTCTTCCAACAGGCTGAACCACTAAGTCTCTTATCTAGTAAACTAGATGTCCAAACACCTGAAGTATACACAGAGCAAGGTGTACCGGTAATGGCCGATGGAACAGCAATTATTAAAATCGGTGGTTCCATTTCTGAAATAGCAACAGCAGCAGAACAATTTTTAGGAAAACGAAAAGAAGATAGAGAAAATGAAGCAAGAGAAGTGTTAGAAGGACATCTTCGTTCAATCCTAGGTTCAATGACCGTTGAAGAAATCTATAAAAATCGTGAAAAATTTTCACAAGAAGTACAACGTGTTGCATCACAGGATTTAGCAAAAATGGGTCTTATTATTGTATCGTTTACAATCAAGGATGTTCGGGATAAGAACGGTTACCTCGATTCACTAGGTAAGCCAAGAATTGCTCAGGTAAAACGTGATGCGGATATTGCAACTGCAGAAGCTGATAAAGAAACTCGTATTAAACGGGCGGAAGCAGACAAAGAAGCAAAAAAATCTGAGCTAGAGCGCGCAACAGAAGTAGCAGAGGCTGAAAAAATCAACCAATTAAAAATGGCTGAGTACCGTAGAGAGCAGGATATTGCAAAAGCACGTGCTGACCAGGCATACCACCTAGAAGAAGCGAGAGCGAAACAAGAGGTAACTGAACAGCAAATGCAAATCCAAATCATTGAAAGACAGAAGCAAATTGAACTCGAAGAAAAAGAGATCTTACGTCGTGAAAAGCAATACGATTCAGAAGTTAAGAAGAAAGCAGATGCTGACCGTTACTCCGTTGTTCAAGCGGCCGAAGCTGAAAAAGCGAAGCAGTTAGCTGAAGCAGATGCAAATAAATATCGAATTGAAGCAATGGCAAAAGCGGAAGCAGAAAAAATCCGTATTGATGGTCTTGCAAAAGCAGAAGCCCAGCGTGCACAAGGGGAATCTGAAGCAGATATTATCCGTTTGAAAGGTCTTGCAGAAGCGGAAGCAAAACAAAAAATTGCAGAAGCATTCGAGCAATATGGGAAAGCGGCTATCCTCGATATGGTTATTAAAATGCTTCCTCAATATGCGAAAGAAGTGGCAGCACCATTATCAAATATCGACAAAATTACAGTTGTGGATACTGGTAGTAATGGGGAAAATAGCGGAGCCAATAAGGTAACCGGTTATGCTACTAACTTGATGTCAACTCTTCAAGAGTCGTTAAAAGCATCGTCAGGTATTGATGTAAAAGAAATTATCGAAAACCTATCTGGTAAAGGTAATGTGAAAAACAGCATCGAACAGTTAACAGATGAATTAGTCCAAACGAGAAAAGCAGAGTCAACAGAAAAAGAATAATTTGAATTGAAAAGCAGCTTACTGAAAAGAGCTGCTTTTCTTTTTGGTCAGTTTTTGTGCAAGGTGCTATTGCGTATAGGATAGTGAAAAACAGCAGGACTGAGTCTGAAAGAGGGTGTGATTCTGACAAGGTGAGAGGAAATCTTCGGGCTTGAGTCCGAATGAGGGTGTGATTGTGACAAGGCTAGAGGAAATCTCTGGGCTTGAGTCTGAATGAGGGTGTGATTCTGACAAGGTCAGTGGAGATATTCCAAGGTAGAGTCCGAAAGAGGGTGTGATTGTGACAATGCCAAAGGAAATCTCCAAGCATGAGTCCGAAAGAGGGTGTGATTGTGACAATGCCAAAGGAGAAACGCCAAAATAGAGTCCGAATGATAGCATGATTCGGACAAACTCAGAGGAAAACTCCATTATTGAGTCAAAATGAGTGAATGTAATTTTCTATAGGATGGGTTAAACTGTAGAAAATGAACATATTAAATTTTTTAAAAACTGAAAGTGAACTTTTTAATGACTTCATACGTATTATTAGCGAAAAATAAAAAATAACCAAATTTTCTCGGGGGAGAATTCAATGCATGGATGAAAAGGAACTAATTCGCAGTGCAAAGCGTGGTGACTCACTCGCGTTTGCGATGCTTTTTAAAGAGCATTATCCTTTTTTAGTTAAGTATTTAATAAAAGTTACAATGAAACCTGATATTGCTGAAGACATCGCACAAGAGGCAATGATGAAAAGCATGGAAAAAATCAAAATGTATAACGGTAAAGCAAAATTCTCCTCATGGCTCATAACAATTGCGACGAACTTATACATAGACGATATTCGTAAAAAGAAACGCGAACAGAATTATCAGCAACAGGAGCAAGCATTACGCAAAATGAAGTGGCAATTCGAGAACCAATCTGAGGATTGGAATGATGTTCTTAATGCACTAGGAAGGCTTTCTGATGAAATTCGGATTCCAATAGTTCTCAAACATTATTATGGATATTCGTATGAAGAAATTGCTGATATGCTTCATATCGCCATTGGTACTGTTAAATCAAGAATACATAATGGAATCCATACAGTAAGAAAGGAGCTGAGACCTCATGAAGAAAAACAAGCTAGTCCTACTAAACAACAAACAACAACATGAAGAGGATATAGAAACGATTCAAGATATAAATGATGCTCTTACTAAAATAGATCATCATTACTCGGTTTTCACTCCGGACCTGCAAGTATTTGAACAAATGGTAGCTACCACACAAAAAAAACAAAAGAAGAAGTTTAGACGAGAGTTGACCGTATTTATTTTGATTGCATTGTTCATCCTGACGGCTTTAATAACGGCATTTTTCCGTCTTCCTCTTGCCTTTATTGTGATTCAAGGTATTGCCACCATTAGCATGCCAGTATATAGCTTCTTTCGTTATCGAAAACGGGTGATTGCACATGAATACGAATGATACTCTACTTTTTATAGTGGCAGTGATTATCCTACTTATTCAAAGCTTTTGGTTGTTTTTAGATGCTAGAAAGCGGGGACATAATTATTGGTTTTGGGGAATATGGGGATTAATCCAAACGCCACTACCACTTATTTTTTATCTCATTTTTGCTAGAAAAATTTATCGACGTAAAGCAGGTAGGGAATGATGAGAGATATTGCAAAATATATTGTATTAATGATAGCCATTGTTGGACAAATCGTAGGAATTGTATTTTTGTTCATTGATATTTCAAAGGCGCTGACATTCTATGCCTTTTACATGGTTGCCATTATTCTATTATTTGCCCTATTAGTATGGGAACGAAAGCGTGAGAAAGAGGAGGATGACGAAAATGATTATCGTGACTACTGATTTTGTACCAGGCAAAGAAGTAAAAGAACTAAAAGGGTTTGTAAGAGGGGGGACTGTTCAGTCAAAGCATATTGGAAAAGACATAATGGCAGGATTAAAAACAATCGTAGGAGGAGAAATCTCCGACTATACTGAAATGCTGGAAGAAGCTCGCCAAAAAGCAATTGGTAGAATGGTGGAAGATGCAAACGCAAAAGGAGCAAATGCGGTAATTGGGATGCGACTACAAACCTCAGCTGTTATGCAAAATGCATCTGAAATTATTGCATATGGAACAGCAGTTTATGTAGAGTAACAAGTAAACCTTAGAAAAGCCTTGATAATTATTTCCAACATGTTATGATAGGAAATAAGAAAAATTGCATAAATAATTGTAATTCCACTAGGGGTGCCTTTAAATAAGTAAATGTATTGGGTTTATACCTTTGAATCGTTTACTGTAAGGCTGAGATTGAGGATTGATTTATCATAACCTTGAGACCCTTAGAACCTGATCTGGTTGATGCCAGCGTAGGGAAGTGGGTAGACGGGTCTCTTTATTTTTATATGTCTAAATCCAAACCACTTTCTTTACGTTGTAAAAGAAGGTGGTTTTTTATTTTGCAAATAACAGTAAAGGGAGGAGAATTGAAAATGTTATTTTCAGAAGAAATACGTAAAGAGGCAAACCATATTTGGGAGGCAAGCTTTGATCATCCATTTGTCAAAGGGATTGGAGACGGTACATTACCAATTAAGTGCTTCCGCTACTATGTCATGCAGGATGCCTATTACTTAACTCATTTTGCAAAAGTGCAGTCTTTAGGTGCAGCAAAGGCAGAGGACTTACATACGACAAACCGGCTTGCTATTCATGCTCAAGGAACTTATGAAGCCGAACTAGCGCTGCATAAAAGTTTTTCGGAAAGACTTGGGATTACGGAGGAAGAAAGAAAAAACTTTAAACCCGCACCGACAGCATATGCATATACATCACACTTGTATAGAGCTGCTTATTCTGGTCATTTGGGTGATATAATTGCTGCTTTATTACCTTGTTATTGGCTATATTATGAAATTGGTGAAAGACTTAAAGATTGCAAACCAGAAGAGCCGATTTACCAGGAGTGGATTGCGGCGTATGGTGGGGACTGGTTTAAAGAACTAGTTGAAGAACAGATTGATAGAGTAGATGAATTAGCAGAAAAAGCTACACAAGAGGATCGTGATCGCATGAAGGAACATTTTATGATTAGCAGTCAATATGAGTACTCCTTTTGGGAAATGGCGTACCAATTAGAGAACTGGCCAGTTCAACCAAAACTGTCTGTATAAACAAAGAAGAAGAGGAGAGGTATTAATGAGCAAAGGATTAAAACTAACTGATATTTTGGTTACAATCGTAATCGCCATTGCATTCGGAATTGTTTATATTGTTTGGGGATCTTTATATTATGTTGTAAAGCCAATTGGGCTACATGCTGATCAGTTAATCTATGGAATGTGGTTTATTGCGGCGACTGTTGCGTATCTTGTGATTCGTAAACCTGGTGTTGCATTATTGGCGGAAATTGCAGCTGCCTCAGGTGAATTTATTTTAGGCTCTCCATGGGGCTTAACGGTTCTGCTGTACGGTGTTGTACAAGGGCTGTGTGCTGAAGCAGTGTTTATGCTTTTTCGATATAAGAAATATAATCTTGCTGTGGTCGTCTTGGCAGCTCTATCTTCTTGTCTAGGATCAGTAATAATGGATTTTGCTTATGGGGAAATAGGTGACTTAACTGCATGGAACCTCACTTTGTTGCTTGTTGCTAGATTCGTAGGTTCTATTCTTTTTGCCGGTATATTTGCTTATTATCTAGTAAGTGCGCTGGAAATGACAGGAGTAACAAAACTTGTACGCCCACTATCCAACAGTGATTTTGATTCACTAGATCAAAAATAAAAGGGGTAGAATATGGAATCAATTGCCTTTGTAGAAAACCTTCGTTTAATATTTCCTGGGGATAAGTCCTTGCTTTTTAAGGACTTATCTTGCCATATTAAAAAAGGAGAGAAGATATTAATTCTCGGACCTTCAGGATGTGGGAAATCGACACTCCTTCAAGTATTAAGCGGGATTATTCCAAACTCAATAGAATTACCAATGAAGGTAAATAAATTACAGATTCCCGAACAATGGGGCTATGTTTTTCAGGATCCTGATTCACAGTTTTGCATGCCTTTTGTTGATGAAGAACTTGCATTTGTCTTAGAAAATCTACAAATTCCTAGGGACCAAATGGACGAACGGATAAAAAGCCTTTTAGAGCAAGTTGGATTAGATTTAGAAGATATCCACACAAACATTCAAACTTTGTCTGGAGGCATGAAACAACGTTTAGCCATAGCATCTGTCTTGGCATTAGAGCCAGATGTATTATTTTTAGATGAGCCTTCATCCATGCTTGATCCGGAGGGGACAAAGGAAATTTGGGAAGTTATAAGAAATGTTGTGGAGGATAAAACAGTAGTTATCGTAGAGCACAAACTGGACCATGTCCTTCCAATTGTTGATCGAATCATCCTTTTCAATGAAGCTGGAGAAATCATTGCTGATGGTTCAAAATCTGAAATTTTCTCAAGTTATAAAACGCTCATCAAAGAGCAAGGTATTTGGTATCCTGGGGTCTGGGATCAATTTGTTCAAGACTTTAAATGGATGGAATATGTAAATAAAGAAGGTTATAATCATCCATTTATTCGCCTAGAGGAATTTAGGGGATATAGACAGAAAAAGGAAAAGATATATGTTAACGATGTTCAAGTTCATGAAGGAGAGTGGATTGTGGTCAAGGGGAGAAATGGTGCTGGTAAAAGTACCTTGCTTCACTCCCTAATGCAATTCATACAAACAAAAGGTCACTATTCATTATTTGGAGAAGTAGTTACAACTTCAAAGAAGCTCGATCAACTCATGACCTTTGTTTTTCAAAACCCTGAGCTTCAATTTGTAACAAACTCTGTTTATGAAGAAATTGCGTATTCATTAAGAATTGATAAACGAAATGAACGAGAAATATCTGAGACCGTAGAGGAACTACTTCGAATCTTTCACCTCATAGAGCATCAAAACAAACATCCTTACCAGTTATCTATGGGGCAAAAAAGAAGATTAAGTGTAGCAGCCTCGATTGTAAGAGGTCAGCAAATACTTCTACTAGATGAGCCTACATTTGGACTTGACTCAAAAAATACGTTTGCACTTCTTACTTTACTAGAAAATTATAGACACAAGAACAAGACGATCATTATGGTTACTCATGATGAAAAAATTGAAGAGTATTTTGCGACTAGAAGTTGGACCATTGAAAATGGGAGATTAATAAAAGATCAATTGTTAAATCAGGCAAAAGTAAATCTTAGCCTCGTGCAAGTGTAGTAAGGGAAAGGAATTTACTCATGGAAATTTTAAGTAAAGATACATGGCTACATCGAATAAATCCAAGTATTAAGCTGTTCGTGCTAGTCAGTTTATGTATTGCAGTATTATTCATTGATACTCTTCAACTACTTATTCATATCTCATTGGTCGTTTTTATCTTATTTTTTGGATTCACAGGACATTCATTTAAACGAATCATTCTATTTACTTTACCATTTTTGCTTATTTTTCTCTCAACATCATCATCTATGATTCTATTTGGTAAAGGAGAGACGGTACTTTTTAAGTGGGGACTCATTACAATATCAGAGGAAAGTATTAATAAAGGACTAGTTGTTGGTTTTAGAGGAATTATATTTGCGGGTCTAGGCTTAACGTTCGCTTTAACTACACGGCCCGTGTTTCTTTTTTATTCATTGATGCAGCAACTAAAGTTGCCGCCTAAATATGCATATAGCTTTATGGCTGGATTACGGTTGATTCCTATTATGATGGAGGAGTTCCAAACGATTCAAAATGCATTACGCGTTCGTGGGATTGAGCACCAAAAAGGGATTCGCTCTATCTTTTTTAAACTGAAAGCTTATTCGATTCCGTTATTATCACAAAGTATTAGGCGGGCACATCGGATTGCAGTTGCAATGGAGACAAAGCGCTTTTTGAACCATAGAAATCGTACCTTTTACTATGAACTAACTCTTTCAAAGTATGATTTGATTTTTATTCTTTATTTCGTGATTATGTTAAGTCTTGGCTATTATCTCTCCAGTCCATTATTCATAATTTAGAAGTCCCGTTACTTCATGGAAAGGAACTAGATGTGTTACGATAATTTCAAGCTAAAAATAAAATTATATTTTGGGATTTACAGGAGTTTAAAGGAAGGAATGATATGGGGTGACTGAACGCTATTCTCGTCAAGAGTTATTTACTCCAATTGGATTGGAAGGACAAAAGAAGATCAGAAGTAAGCATGTGTTAATTGTAGGTGCTGGTGCACTTGGTACGGGCAGCGCTGAGGGACTGGTTCGTGCAGGTATCGGAAAGTTAACAATCGTGGACAGGGACTATGTAGAATGGACAAATTTACAAAGACAGCAGTTATATAGTGAAGAAGATGCAGCCAATCGTTTACCAAAAGCAGTTGCGGCAAAACAACGCTTAGAAAAAATAAATTCAGAGGTTGATATTCGGGCTCATGTCATGGATGTTTCCATTCAAGAGATTGAAAATATCATTGATCATGTTGATTTAATAATTGATGCGACCGACAATTTTGACATAAGAATGATCTTAAATGATGCTTCACAAAAATATAAAATTCCTTGGATTTACGGGGCATGCGTAGGGAGCTATGGAATTAGTTATGCAATCCTTCCTGGTCAATCACCATGTCTGCATTGCCTCTTAGAAACTGTACCGATGGGAGGACTAACATGTGATACGGTGGGGATCATCAGCCCAGCTGTACAGATGGTGGTAGCCTATCAGGTAACCGAAGCCCTTAAATTATTGGTTGAGGATTACGATGCATTACGCAGTAAATTAGTTTCATTTGATTTATGGAAAAATCAACATACCGCAATTAAGGTTGATCGTGTGAAAAAGGAAAGCTGCCTTTCATGTGGAAAAAATCCAACCTATCCTTTTTTATCCTATGAAAATCAAACAAAGTCAGCTGTTTTATGTGGAAGGGATTCTGTTCAAATCCGACCTAGTGAAAAAATCGAAAGAGATTTACATTCTCTTGCCGAACTTTTATCCGCTCAAGGAGGAAAAGTCGAAAGCAACCCATACTTACTATCATTTCAAAAAGGTCAAAACCGAATGGTCATTTTCAAAGATGGACGTGTTCTCATTCATGGAACAAAGGATGTATCAGAAGCTAAAAGCCTTTACCATCGATATTTGGGATAATTTTAAATTGAGAAACTTGTCGAAAAACTAGTGATTGACAATAACATGTCCACGGTGGTAATCTAACAAAGTATTAAGATTACTATAAAATGGAAGGGATGGTAACGAAATGAAAAAGCTAAATGTTTTTCCAATTAACTTTATACAATTCGTGACCCTTCCTATTGTAAATATAGTTTGATAATCCACGATTATCAAAAATAAGTTTTACACAAAGGATACACAGGTCACGCTATGCGGACTTGTGTTTTTATGTGCTTTTTAGGGCATATCGCGCTTACGCCGGTATGCCCTTTTTGGGCCTATTTGGGTACAACAACTACAAGGTTGTTTACTATAAAATTACAAAAAGAATAAGTGTTCAAAAGGAGGATGAAGAGGACCAAGAATTTCAAGGCGACGCAGCTTTGAGTACCGGAGCGTATGCAGTTAATACGTGAGGAACGGAAAAGCTAGACAACGCAGAAATTCGAAGCGTCATATTCACCGCACTTTTTGAACAACAACTAAGGAGGAAGTTGAAATGAATGTGATTATTGCAATTAAATATTTCGGAGATCCAGAAAGCGGCTAGAACACTGGAACGTGAAGGGAGAGGATACCTATGTTTTCAGTTTTAGGAAAATTAAGATGGTTTTTTAAACAATATTGGAAAAGATACACCGTGGCAATTATATTGCTAACAATTGTAGGTATTTTAGAAATCATACCTCCAAAGATTATAGGCCTTGCGATTGATGAAATTCATATCGGAACACTAACCTCTGAAAAAATAGTTCAATACCTATTATTTTTAGTAGCTTTAGCTCTTGTTATTTACGGAATCACCTATATTTGGATGTATCAATTATTTGGCGGTGCCTATCTCGTCGAAAGAATTTTGAGAGGGCGATTTATGAGGCATTTGTTAATCATGAAGCCCAGTTTCTATGAGAAAAATAGAACCGGTGACTTGATGGCTCGTGCAACGAATGACTTAAAATCTGTTTCTCAAACAGCCGGGTTTGGGATCTTAACTTTAGTGGATTCCAGTATTTTTATGCTGACAATCCTTCTTACGATGGGATTTTTAATAAGCTGGAAGCTAACATTTGCTGCACTGATTCCACTTCCGATTATGGCGATCATTATGAATATTTACGGAAAGAAAATTCATCAACGGTTTATGGAAGCTCAGGACTCGTTTGGAGCCTTGAATGACCAAGTACTCGAATCGATTGCTGGAATTCGTGTAATTCGAGCCTATGTACAAGAAAAAGCAGATGAACAACGTTTCAGTCATTTGACTGAAGATGTTTTTCAAAAAAATATTAAGGTAGCAAAAATTGATGCTTTGTTTGATCCAACAATGAAGATATTGGTTGGATTAAGTTATTTAATTGGCCTTGGATATGGGGCCTATCTCGTGTTTCATAATGTAATTACCCTTGGGGAACTTGTTTCTTTCAACGTATATCTTGGAATGATGATTTGGCCGATGTTAGCAATCGGTGAACTCATCAACATCATGCAGCGGGGAAATGCATCACTCGACCGTGTGAATGAAACACTGGCCTATCAGCCAGATGTTGCTAATCACAAAAATACAATAGAAATTAAGTTGCCTGAACAAATCGAATATCGTCAAGTGACTTTTCAATACCCTACATCAACAGTGAAAAACCTTGAAGATGTTACTCTTACATTAAATAAGGGGGGCACATTAGGGGTTGTAGGTAAAACAGGAAGCGGTAAGACAACACTTGTTAAGCAGTTGCTTCGTGAATATCCTGTTGGCAAAGGCGAACTTATGATTTCCGGGACACCAATTGACCGCATTCCAATGGAGACACTTCACGGTTGGATTGGCTATGTACCACAGGACCATATTTTATTTTCGCGATCAGTTCGTGAGAATATCCTATTTGGCAATAAGGATGCAACAAATGCTGAGCTTGAAAAGGCGATCGAACTTGCAGCGTTTACCAAAGATTTAACAATGCTACCCGAAGGTTTGCAGACTCTTGTTGGTGAAAAAGGGGTAGCGTTATCAGGTGGGCAAAAGCAAAGAATCTCAATAGCACGTGCATTACTCATTAATCCGGAAATTCTTATTTTAGATGATTCATTATCAGCAGTTGATGCGAAAACAGAAACAAAAATCATCGAGAATATTCAAAAAGAGCGTGCTGGAAAAACAACTATTATTACGACTCACCGATTATCAGCCGTAGAGCACGCGGATTGGATTGTTGTGTTTGATGATGGTCGAATAATTGAAGAGGGAACACACTTACAGTTATTAGCCATGAACGGTTGGTACAAAGAACAATTTGACCGACAACAAGTGGAAGAACTAACAGAAAGTGGGGTGACAGCATGAACGTAGGTAAACGTCTCGTAACTTATGCACTTCTTTATAAGAAAATGATTATTTCAGCGCTATTAATGCTGTCGCTCGCAGTAGCAGCTGAATTAACGGGTCCATTCATTGCAAAGACCATGATTGATGACCATATTTTAGGAATTGAGAATAAATGGTATGTAACGACTGAAAGTACCGAAGCTGTAGAATACAACAACACTTGGTATAAACGTTCTGATAATTTTTCAGAGGGTGAGGATAAGGGGGAAGAATCCCGTATTTTACAGGTTGGTCGTTCTTATTATTTTGTGGATAGGGCAATCGAATTTGATGGGGAACGAACAGTAAAAAACGGGAATCTTGAAATTACAAGAAATGGTGAAACACTAATATACCCTGCATCAAAATTATCCGTTGATGAGTTACTCGCTTTTTATCGACCTGAGATTCCAAAGCTCATTAAATTAATAGTGGCCTATTTTGGTCTCTTAGTAGTTGCATCCATTTTTCACTTTGGGCAACGCTTTTTATTACAGACTTCCTCAAATCGTATTATTCAAAAGATGCGTCAGGATGTATTTGCACAAATTCAGCGGTTACCAATACAGTATTTTGATAATTTGCCAGCTGGTAAAGTGGTCTCAAGAATCACGAATGATACCGAAGCGATCCGAGAACTGTATGTAACAGTTTTAGCTAATTTTTTCTCAAGTATTATTTACATCACTGGGATATTTATTGCGTTATTTTTATTAGAGGTAAAGCTTGCTCTAATTTGCTTAATCCTCATTCCAATCTTAGTTATTTGGATTAAGGTCTACCGGAAATATGCTTCAAAGTACAATCATAAGATTCGCTCACTGTTAAGTGAAATCAATGGAATGATCAATGAGTCCATCCAAGGGATAAGCATTATCCAGGCCTTTAAGAGGCAGGAAGAATCCCGTAAGGAATTTGAAGAGCTTAATGAGAAACATTTTTCTTATCAAAATAAACTACTAAGCTTAAATGCTTTAACATCTTTTAACCTTGTTGGGGTTCTCCGAAATGTCTCATTCGTTGCATTAATCTGGTATTTTGGAGGATCATCCTTGTCAGCAAACAGCGTTATTTCTTTAGGTGTTTTATATGCTTTTGTTGATTATTTGAACCGACTCTTTCAGCCGATTACTGGAATGGTCAACCAATTGGCGATTTTAGAACAATCATTGGTAGCGGGTGAACGAGTCTTTACGCTTCTTGACTTAGAAGGTGTCGATGTGAATGAGGAGAAGATATCTCGCTACAAAGGAAATGTTGCGTTTAATCATGTTAACTTTGGTTACAAAGAAGGGGAATATGTTTTAAAAGATATTTCCTTTGAAGCAAAGCAAGGAGAGACCGTAGCGCTTGTTGGTCATACGGGTTCTGGAAAGAGCTCAATCATGAATTTACTGTTCCGTTTTTATGATATAAAGGAAGGTCAAATATTGATTGACGGGAAAAATATAAATGATATTCCGAAACAGCAACTGCGTAAGCACATGGGAATTGTGTTGCAGGATCCTTACCTCTTTACTGGAACGATTGCAACGAATGTGAGTCTAGATGACCCTTCAATATCAAGAGAAAAGGTTGAAAAGGCATTAAAGGATGTTGGGGCAGACCAACTGCTGAAAAGCTTGCCCAAAGGATATGATGAGCCCGTGATCGAGAAAGGAAGTACATTGTCATCAGGACAAAGGCAGCTTATTTCCTTCGCGCGAGCACTTGCCTTCGATCCTGCCATTCTCATTCTTGATGAAGCAACGGCCAGTATTGATACAGAAACAGAGGCAATTATCCAAGATGCGTTAGAGGTATTAAAGAAGGGACGAACAACCTTCATTATTGCTCATCGCTTGTCGACAATAAAAAATGCGGATCAAATTCTTGTTCTTGACCGAGGACAAATCGTCGAACAAGGAAACCATGACGGACTGATGCAAAGGAAAGGGAAGTACTATCAAATGTATCAGCTGCAGCAAGGTAAGAATTCAATCGCAGGCTAAGAAAAAGGAGTCAGAAAATGTTCATTCCTTTGACAAAAATCCGCCATAAAATTAGCCTGATTTTTCCACATTAGATGATACTATAAAATCATCTAAAGATAATGGGGGAGTCAATGTGGAAGAATTATCAATTACATTTAATATTGCTGCAGCATTAGTTTTAGTTTTCTTTATCGGTGCAATATTGATCGAATCATAAAAAAATCCACGATTATCGTGGATTTTTTTAGTCTGGTGTATTTACCATAATGCCTGCTACTTGTTGAAGTCTAGCATAGAAGGCCTCTGCTACCTCACCAGTAAGCTCCGTTTCCTCGAATGCCTCTTTCATGCAACGTAGCCAAGCTTTTGCACGAGTCGATGTAACTTCAAAAGGCATATGACGATGTCTCATGGCTGGAGGTCCAAATTCATTACTATATAATGTGGGTCCACCTAGAAACTGAGTTAAGAACATATATTGCTTTCGTTTAATTTCCTCAATATCTCCTTCGAATAAAGGAGCTAAATCTGGATCTGCATATACCTTTGGATAAAATGCATTTACTAAATTATGAATGGCTTCTGCGCCACCAATCTCTTCATATACAGTATTAAGTTTGAAGTCCATAGGATCACCTGCCGCTAATTTTTCTTTATAAGTACTATATCAATACTAAAAACAATATGGTGTGATTTGAATCATAGGTCATAGATAATGATTCCCATATAAAAGAATGTTTGCTATTATAAAAATAACCGGAAGAATTTGTATTAACATTTAACAAATTCCTTTGTTTTATCTTAAACAAATACAAAGGTAATTACAATTAGGAGTGTGAAAATTACGTGGACGATTTGCCACTGAGTACCATTATTTTGTTACTCATTCTTATCATGTTATCAGCGTTTTTCTCAGCAAGTGAAACAGCTTATTCAAGTGTTAACCGAATAAGACTGAAGAATTATGTGGATGAAAACCGACGTGGAAGTAAGAAAGCATTTTTTATTACTGAGAACTTTGATAACGCCCTTTCAACAATATTAGTTGGAAATAATATCGTTAATATTGCTGCTGCATCAATAGCCTCAAAAGTAGCAACAGATCTTTTTGGTGGGAATACGGGACTTGTTGTCAGTACATTTGTGATGACATTACTTATATTAATATTTGGGGAGGTTCTTCCAAAGTCATTTGCAAAAGAAAATGCGGAAAGCTTCTCATTAAGAGTCTCCGGTATTTTATTTACATTAATGAAGATTCTGACACCAATTACATATCTATTTGGACTACTAAAAGCATTGGCAGCTAAACTCATTAAAAGTAATAATGAGACTCCGTCCTTTACAGAAGAAGAAATCAAAGTAATGGTTGATTTAAGTGAGGAAGAAGGAGTTATTGACAATAAAGAAAAAGAGCTAGTACATCGATCACTCGACTTTAATGATATTTTAGTGGGAGAAATTTTAACACCACGTATTGACATGGTTGCGGTTGAAGTCAATGATTCGATTGAAAATATTCGAGATATGTTTTTAGAGGAACGCTTTTCACGTGTACCGGTTTATGAGGACAACATTGATAATATTATTGGGATTTTATCAGAACGTGAATTTTTAAGCCTTCTCGTTCAACAAAAGAACATTAATGTCCGTTCAATTATTCGTAAACCATTCTTTGTAGTCGAGTCAATGAAAATCTCAACTCTACTCCCTGAACTTCAAAAAAGTAAAACACATCTAGCAATTGTTGTGGATGAATTTGGTGGAACTTCAGGTTTGATTACTCTAGAGGACATTCTAGAGGAAATTGTAGGAGAAATTTGGGATGAACATGATGAAAAGATTAAATATATTACACAAATAGATGAAAATACTTATGAAATAAATGCAGATATGCCACTTGATGATTTTGCTGATATCATTGGAATTAAAGAGCCTGAAAGCTCACACTATTCAGTAGGCGGTTGGATATTTGAATCATTTGAAAAAATTCCAGTTGTCGGAGATACCTTTGATTACATGCATCTCACAATAAAAGTCACAGAGGTTGAAAACCGCCGCACTAGAAAGGTTTTCGTAGAAGTAAACCAACCTATATTAGATATCGAAAATTAAAATATTCAGGGGAGGTTCTCTTGGTTTTCATGAAAGTGGAAACCTGTAGAACCGCCCCCTTTGTACTTTATTGGATGATACTTGCCACAGTCTGGGGTATGGGGACTTTGTCATCAGCACCATATTTCTTCTCAAAAGAGTGATATTCAAAAAGTATCCCTTCGGATGAAGACACGGTAAGCTCCAGAATATAGTCACCATGATCGCCCTTTGTCTCTAGATAAAAGGTAGTATCTGCAATCTTTAAATGATAAAAATGATACTGGAATCCAAGAAATTCTTTGACATCAAAACTCGTGTCTGGGTGGGTCGAAATATACTCTGCAAGTTCATCTATCGTTGACATTGGCCGATTCAAGACAGTGTTTATTTTTTCTTTTACCATTTGGGATGTTGTTGTCAACGTATCTTTTGCCTTTGTTGTTATATCCCGAATAATTTGATTTACTTCACTCAAAGCGGATCTCTCCTAATAGGAATTTCTAGTCTTATGAATAGTAATCCTGGTAGCCTTCATTAGATGATTCAGCCTTTTTTTCATTCGTGCTATTGAAAGGGGCTGTAATCTCGCCTTCCATATAAGAATCACTTACTTGTTCATGAGTTGTAGCTAATCCGGAAGATAATTGATCATTTTTACCATAATCTTCTGGTTGATAATGTCTTGCAGCTAATTCATCAGTACTGTTTTGTATTTTATCCTTCAAAGCAAAACCCTCCTAAAAATAATATCTTCTAGCTTAGTATCCCAACAAAAGTATCTAATAAATCAAGTCAAAAGTTGGAACATTATCCTTATATAAAAACAAGAGACACCCTTAAAGGGTGCCTCTTAAGCCAAATTATTTAATTTTTATTAACCTTGACGACCACTCATAGATTGTTGAGCGAAAGATACTAAACGTTTTGTAATTTCTCCACCAACTGATCCGTTTGCGCGAGATGTAGTGTCAGCACCTAAGTTAACACCAAATTCTTGAGCAATTTCATACTTCATTTGGTCGATAGCTTGTTCTGCACCTGGTACTAATAATTGGTTACTGTTGTTGCTATTGTTGTTTGCCATTTTTCCTTCATCTCCTTAAACTGATTTTTATTTGGTGGGTTACTCCGGAATTGCACCAGATATAAGGGTTTCCTTAGCCTCTAGGCTAACCCGAGTAAAAACTGTTTAAAGATTGTTTCGGTGTTGCTTGGTGAGTTGTTGTTGCTGTGTTTGTACTAAGTATTATGTGACGAAGAGAAGATTATATTCGAAAATTTATCTACCAATTAATTCCTATGAAAAAGAAAGCATAACAGTATAGTTTCATCAAAAACTATCGGTAAGTAATTAAGAATATAGGAGAGAAGATCATGCCAATTTGTCCATTATGTAATGGCTTTAACAATGCTAGCTTCTCATGTGCACAATGTGGGAATTCCTTAGAGGATTCAGGACGTATTATCGATTATTTTGATGATTATAGTGCATATATGCCAATTGATGACATGAAAAAAATAGACGGCATCCAAACAACCTTTCAAAACAATGAATGTGCTCATCTATTTTATTGTCCGAACTGTCATAACCAAGAAACGATCCTTATTAACGAATAGCAAAGCTGGACCAATGTAAAAAAGTCGCCCAAGTGGGCGACTTTCAATTTTAAGATTAACGAATTCTTTTTTCAGTTTCAGCATCGAAGAAGTGGGATTTGTTCATATCAAATGCAAGTTCAATTGTTTCACCTGGTTTTGCTTGTGTACGAGAATCTACACGTGCAACGAAATCCGTATTTCCAAGCTGTGAATAAAGCATTGTTTCTGCACCAGTTAATTCGGATACTTCAATTAGTGCATTAATTTTAGATCCTTGAGAAGACTCGATGAATACAGGCTCATCATGGATGTCCTCAGGACGAATACCAAGGATGATGTCTTTGTTTACATAGCCTTGCTCACGTAGAACTTTCATTTTACCTTCAGGAACAGCAATATTTACATTACCGATTGTAAATGTACCATCTTGTAAAGTACCTGGGAAGAAGTTCATCGCAGGAGATCCAATGAAACCAGCAACGAATACGTTTTCAGGGTTGTCATAAACATCTTTTGGTGCACCAACTTGTTGAATAATACCATCTTTCATAACAACAAGACGAGTAGCCATTGTCATCGCTTCTGTTTGGTCATGAGTTACGTAAATAGTAGTTGTTTGCAGACGTTGGTGTAGTTTAGAAATTTCAGCACGCATTTGTACACGAAGCTTAGCATCAAGGTTTGATAAAGGTTCGTCCATTAAGAATACCTTTGCGTCACGAACAATCGCACGACCTAGTGCAACACGCTGACGCTGACCACCTGATAAAGCTTTTGGCTTACGAGTTAAGTATTCTTCTAGGCCAAGAATTTTTGCTGCTTCTTTCACACGACGATCAATTTCGTCTTTAGGGAATTTACGAAGCTTTAATCCGAAAGCCATGTTATCATATACACTCATATGTGGATATAATGCATAGTTTTGGAATACCATCGCGATGTCACGATCTTTAGGAGCAACATCATTCACACGTTTATCATCTATGAAGAAATCACCTTGGGAAATTTCTTCTAGTCCTGCAATCATACGTAATGTTGTAGATTTACCACAACCAGATGGACCTACGAATACGATGAATTCTTTATCTTGAATGTGAAGGTTAAAATCTTCTACTGCTGTTACTTTATTGTCATATACTTTGTAAATATGGTCTAATACTAATTCAGCCATTGTTTCTCCTCCTAGTGTAAACGTTTTCGATAGTTAAAGTTTACTTTAGAGAGGCCAAAATCGTAAATGTGTAAATTGCACAAAACTTTGAAAGGGTTTTCGTGCATGTCTACAAATCTGAATAGTGCTCTAATTCTAGAATTGCTAAATACGTCGTAACAGCACCATGGAAATGTTTTATATCGACTCCCGACTTTTCGATGAATTTCTCAATACGATATTGTAAGCTATTTCGATGCATGTATAACCGTTTAGCTGCATTAGACACGTTTAAATCACTTTCAAAGAAAACCTTGATTGTTTCTAGTAATTCATGGTCACCTTGAAGTTCCACGGGTATTATATTTTTAAGTTGGTTTCGAAAACCATTATCCAATCCTTCTAATAGTAAAAAAGGCAAAATATCGTGAAGTCGATAGACTTTCTGTTTATGTAAAAAATGTATTCCTTTACGAAACCATTCTCTTTCATTTTGAAAAAGTGAGCCGATATTGTCTGAAAGGGGATGGGTTTGTCCGATGAATAAATTCATATCGGTATAGAAATCACTAGTTAATGTAACGGTAATTTCATCGTAAATGACATCCTCAACCACTTCCTCATTTCTGGTTTCAATTAGAACTCCACTCGAGTCATTTTCCCATAAAAAGATCGTATCCCGTGGTAATAGCGCTTGAATAGCTTCCTGGAATTCAAGTTTGTCGGTAATTGGTTGGTCAGCATGAAATTGAATAAACCGGCATTGTGTAAAAGACAGTTGATCAGGGGAAAGGTTTCCTTGTTGCAAAAACAAAAGGTTATACCAGAATGCCTGAGTATCCGTCATATCTTTTTCATGAGTGCCGTATGGTGTAAAAAGAGAAGATAGAAGGGAGGCCTCTTTTGAAGAAAGTTGCTCCTTTTTTATCCCAAACAAAGGTCCAGAATCTGTTAGAAACCACATATATGTCTCAGTATTGTATGGCGATTCAGACGTTACAAACGCATCCTTATAGTGATTCTTTAAATTATTAATCATTTTAAAATACTCCTTATATCGCAGCATAAAAAATCTCCTTCTATTATAACAGAAGGAGAAAGTGTGGCTAACTGCTATTCAAGTTCTTTTGGTGGTTCTTCCTCAACAAAATCCCGTGCTTCTTCTATATTTGTTTGACCATGAAAGCGATGAACACTTCCACCAGCCATCCCTTCGTTTATGAAGCGATCGACATCCATGAATGCCTCATCTTTACCTTCATATTGAAGGTCTTCGCGCTCTTTTCCTTTTTCAGCCATAAAAAAACCTCCTTTATAGCGGATGTTCAAAAAGTCCGGTGAAAATGACACATCGGATTTCTTCGTTGGCTTGTTTTTCCGTTGCTCACGTATTAACTACATACGTTCCGCTACTCAAAACTGCACCGCCTCGAACTTCTTGGTCCTTTTCATCCTCCTTTTTGAACACGCAATTGTAGTCTTAGTCTGTGAAGGAGGTGAATAGAATATCCTGTTAATTATCGTAAACATGAAAAAGCATTAATTCATGAATTTGTTTGGTTATATCGTTTATTACTTTTAAATCTGGATGAGTGCCATGCCAATCGATGCTTCCATCCTTATTATAGTTTCCATTATACTTCGTTCCTTGATAATAGAAGGAAAAGCTCCAACCAGGAATTTTCCTGCTTTTATATAGAGGTTTCCACTGAAAATGTGAGATCATCAATTAGCTCTCCTTAGGTAGTATTTGAACGATTCGTATAAGCTGTTTAAGGCGCTTACACTTTTGTCCCTTTCATTATAAGGAGTCTGGTTAAATTTTCAAGTCCTTTCTCACGAATATACGTCTCATCAAATACCATCGGTTTTGAATTAATTTCGTATATGATAATTTCGCCATCCACAGAACGCCCAAGGTCAATTGAGAATTCTCCGATAAATTCGCCGGTTTGCTCTACAAGCTCTTTTCCAATCTCAAAAACAAGCTGTTGTAAAATGGCTTCGTTAAAACGGCTACTTACAGATTCATATGGAATAATTGACCCCCCATTTGGAACATGTGTAGTAACCTCATTCTCGCCTGCAACTCGGACTCCAATACCGCTTATGATATACCCACTTTCGTCATAATGACATAATAGACGTATGTCGTACCGCTTGCCTTTAAATGTGTCAGCCTGTATGGCTTTTTGCAATAGATATTCCTCTTGTATAAAAGATTCTTCATTTTTCTCCCAGAATGAGGTAAGGGATGAATAGCTTTGTTTTTCGTTTGGTGTTTCTACAATAAAAAGATTCTTCCATTTTTTTATCCGGTAAAGGCCAATGCCTTTATGTCCAGCAGAACTCTTTATATAGAGGTCCTGATGTTTTGTTATCATTTGTTCAAGGTCGCTTTTTTGTTTAAGAAGTATGGTATCAGGAAGAAAGGATGAAACAAATTCATTTTTTCGTAAAATTTGATAAACAGTCCATTTTGAAAAAAAGGACGGGTTAAAAAAGGGGATACCCTTTGTTCTAAAAAAAGAAACTATATCCATGAAATGCTTTGATTTCTCCATGCGACGATAAGGAACACGATTATAGACTACGTCTGGAAGTGGTGTCCGGAGTTTGATCCATTTTTGTATAGGCTGGTAAAAGGTAAAGCATTCAACTGAATGTTCCTGTAAGGAATTTGGTGTCATAACGATTCCTAAGGCATCTTCGGCCTGTAAGGATGAAAGAATCCTTTTTAAATCTTTGAGATTTCCAATAAAGGTATTGTCCTTTGAAGAGCCGGTGAGAATTCCAATTAATGGCCCAACACGCTTTCCACTTTTAGTAACAGAAAAAGGGAGCGAATGCTCCTGCCTGCTCCCAACATAAGAAATGATTGTATTTTCCGTTCCGATTAAAAGTCCATTTTCCTCCTCACATTGATACCATTCCTGTTTTTCGATGTGATAGTAAATGGTGCTCATTTGAACACTTCCTCAGGGGCCTTAATCGTCGTTTCCGTTAAGTAAACAGCGTATTGTAGTGGTAGTCTACTTGAGAGTTTATCGTATTTTCTTAGCTTTGGATGAGAAAAAATCGAGCGACCCGGCTTTGAATTCGCTTCGAAAAGCCATACACTTCCATTTTTATCAATACCTAAATCAAAACCAAGTTCCCCGATATGCCCTTTTTGCCGAGAATCAATAACTTCACTTAATAAAAGGGCCGCCTGGCTTAGTGAATCAGTGACTTTTTTGCACTCTTCAACATCAGGGAATACTTCAGTAAGTGTTCGGACCACACCACCATTATTTAAATGCGTTGTAACACTGCCACGACCTGCAATTTTTCCAGCCATCACGCTAACCTGCCATTTTCCTTTTTCATCTTTATTCGTATGAATACGAAAATCAATCGTTTTATGATCACTCCGGATTAGATGAATGCCTTGTTGGACAATATAATGCTCCAATCGTCTATTACGGAAATGAGTGTTGACAAATGCCTCAATGGAAGAAAAACGTTGGAGACGATTTTTTCCGTCCGAATCCCGAAATCGACAATAATATTCATCTGTTTCACGATCAAATAGAATTTGATAGATTCCTAAACCAAGGCTTCCGTTTGCTGGTTTAATGTATACATGCTGATACTTCGAAAGCATTCGTTCAATTAGCGAAAAGGTCGGGTTTTTATGGGTTTCTGGTAAATACGTAGCAACGCGGTGGTCACCCTCTAATAACTGATGAATTTCCCATTTATCAAAAAATCCAGGATTAAACCATGGAATTAAGTATTCATGATGTAAACGTTGTTTAATTTCACTTAATGTTTTATGTTTTTCAGTACGACGGTTTGGAAGACGGTCATAGACAACATTAGGAAACGGAATTTCAATCGTTTCCCAGCCATTATGGCTATGAAAAAGTCCATGAATGGTACCCTTATCCCAATCAATATGTTTCGCACCAAAAATAAAAACGTATGCTCCGACAGTTTTTTCTTGGGCCAAAAGCTTCGCAAAAAACAGTGTTCGTTCACCAATTGGGCGAATCATCGACTCACTAAAACCAGCTGTGAAAATTCCGACCAAAGGCCCAATATAGAGATGATCCTCATGGATGATCACTTGAGTTGTACTTGTATAGGGAATTTTTAAGTCTGTAAAAATATCCTGGGACATTTTAATTTCCTGTTGGTCAGTTTGGACGACCTTACATTCACAGGAGGACGTACCAAAAAAGATACGCTTGATTGGTGTTTTTAGTTTGAATGTTTTAGGAATATTCACGGTTCCATTTACTTGTTCCGTAATTTTCAGTGGTAGCGGTGTACGCATTTTTTACAGCTCCTTTTTAAAAGTGTCTAGCTTCAGGCGCCATCGGTTCGAGGTCATAAGCCAATCGCTTCTGAAGGTAAAAGACACCTTCTGTCAGCGCTCGTCTTATGCTTGTCGCCGATTAGCGGGCGCCTTGTGCTTTTCTAAGTAGAATGTAGATGTGTGCAATATTCTAATAATGTCTTATAAAGGGTTTCTTCTTGTTCCGGACTCGTTTCTATAACTACCTTTCTACCTGGTTTTGAATTTGTATCTAATATCCAGATGGCACCGTCCTTTGTAAGACCTAAATCAACTCCAAGTTCGAATAATGGATCAAAATGTTCTTCAAGAACCTCTGGTAACCTATTAATAATTGTATGAATATTATCCGAAAGTAATTGCCTTTGATTGAAAGACATTTTTTCTGTCCAACTCTCAATGGAATGAGTTTCCCCACCGCCACCTAAATTTGAAATGAGATGCTCAGGCAATCCTAGACGGATTCCACGACCTTGCTCAATCCATACTCCATGCCCATTTTTTTGAAGTAGAATTCGAATATCAAAAGGGCGGTTGTCTGCATCATGGAGAGGCAAATAGGTTTGAGATAAATAGGGCTGGTTAGAAATGATCATATCAAGCCACTTTTTTAAATCCCTTCTTGTTGTAAACTGCTGCTTTTTTAGTTGATTAGCATCTTTATAGATTGCTTCAACATAATCCTGGTGAAGAAAGAGACCAATAATCCCTTTTCCCATCGAACCTTTTTCTGGTTTTAGAATGAGTTGATGTTTTTTCATTAGGGTTCGAAGGATAGCGGGTGAAGAGAGTGCTTGTTCAGTTGAAGGGATATAAGGTGATAATTTCTCATCTTGACTTAAAATTTTATAAATCTCCCATTTACTTGGAAGACCTTGCCCTAAAAATAGATTGCCCGGCCTCCTTTTTAACCAGTTCATAATCGGCTGACTTTTCTTAGAGACTTCATCATCTGAGTAAAAACAGCGGTCATATAAATAGGTTGGAATTTCAAATTTACATTTTTCCCAAGTATGTGAAATCGCATTGTATTTTTCTCCTTGAATCATTTCAGAGGCTGGTTCGATGGAGGTTGGTGTAAATCGGAAAAGTTGAATCCCAAAATCAGGTGCACGTTTAGCAAGTTCCGTTGCATAACCTTTTTCCTGGTTCGGATAAAGCGTAACAAATCCCAGTGAAATCACAAGATTCTCCCCTTTCTTTTATACTATTTTTGATTGATCATGTTAGGTTGGAAAGGAAGACACAATGCTGCAGAAGCGCTTTTGCGCTTGGGCGAATTTTGGTCGATAGTTTATCCTGTTCCTGATTTTTTGATGGTTTCGTATTAACCTCTATAATGGTTGGCTTTCCAGTTTCATCGAGAGCTAGGTCAATCCCTAATTCCGCAAATATTCCGTCCGCTGTTCCATCAATAATTTCAGCAACTTCAAGTGCCAAGTCTTTTATTAATCTCTTAATATGCGGAATCTCCTTCATTTCAAAGTTTTCTAGAAGGACATTATGAATCTTTTGAATTTCTCCACCTCTTGCCAGATTGGAAACAAATTCATCCTTTGAAGATACACGGGCAACAATCGAGGTTAGTTGCCATTTTTCACTATATTGTTTTTGACAGAGCACGCGAAAATCCAATGGCTTTTCTTTATAGGAAAGAAGCGGAATACATTGTTGTACGATGAAAGTATGCTGTTTTAGCCTTGAGAGTAAGGATTGAAAGAGGGATGGGAAGCTTTGATGGACCGTCTCAATGTCACCTGAGAACGTTGTATAATCTAAAAAATACGTATCTTCATCCGTTTTTTGAATCCGAAAAATATTTCTCCCCTGGCTCCCATGGACCGGTTTTACAAAAACACATTGATATTTTTCAAGCATTTCAAAGAGAACATCTTTATTTGTTAAAAGCACGGTGTCAGGTAGATAAGAATGGAGATGCTCATTTTCATATAACATTTCGTGTACTTCCCATTTATTTAGAAAATGATCATTAAAATATGGGACTTTGTTTATTTGTAGTTCATTTGTAAAATCGATAAAACTCTGGTGTTGTTCTCGTTTGCGTGAGTGAATCCGGTTGTGAACCACATGCGGGTAAGGAACAGTCGACTTTTTCCATTTTCCATCGTTAAAGATGTACCCTTTGTGGTCATAAAATGTATTTAAGGAGAATACATAGAAAAGTACTCCGATTTCGCATGCATAGAGTGACAGTTCCTCGCAAAACTCTCCGATTGCCCCAAATGATACTTGGTTGTTTTTTTCAGTTGCTTCTGTTAATAGTCCGATTACCGGACCCATTTCTAGTTTGTTATATGCTTTCTTGAATAACGTTATAGAAAAATTCTCAGAAGGAAGCTGTAATTCCTTTAATATGAAAGTTGGACATTGAATGACAGGCTCGCTCTCATTAATAGATACGATTTTTACCATAAGACTATTCCTGTTACAGTATAATTCAATTGGCTGTTCCTTTTGTAAGCCAAACTTCTTAATGATGATGTCACTCATTTTTATTTGTAAAAAGGAATCCTGATCGTCAGAAACAGGAATCACCTCGATAAGAATTTTTTCCGTCATCATGATAACCCCATTTGCGTAACTTGACGTTCAAACACTATAATTGATAAGGTGATGATTCAATCCAGAAAAACGGTTTTGCTTAAATATATAGGCAAATGCCTGATATCGTATCGTATGAAAAGACAATAAAAACTGTGAAAAAAAATTAACTTTATTCAGTGGAAGTCCTCTATTTCTATTAGTGGGATGAAGTAGATTAGAGTACACAATATAGTGGTAACTTATCCCTTGGCTGAATAAAGTTAGCCTCCGGCGGATGCCACGATTTTTAAAAGGAAATTTTTCGAGCGAGCTCGAAAAAAAATCGGGCACAAATACGCCAAGGCGTATTTGATATTAAGTTAACAAAGGGTGAACTGTATGAACGTTTTTTTAATGATTGTATTAATGATGGTGATTGGAGCCATTATTGGAGGAGTTACGAATTCATTGGCAATCAAGATGTTATTTCGGCCATATAAAGCCATCTATATTGGTGGAAAACGCCTTCCATTTACTCCTGGATTAATCCCGAAACGGAGGGAAGAGCTAGCAAGGCAGATGGGAAGAACCGTTGTAGAGCATCTTTTAACACCAGAAAGCCTAAAGAAAAAATTACAGGATGAAAGCTTTGTAGCAAACATCGAAGGCTGGGCGAAGGAAGAGGTATCTAAACTGCTGGATACTGAGAAAAATTTTGTCGAGATAGCTGGACAAGTTGGGATACATAATCTTGATGAACGCGCAGAGGAGCAACTAAAGAGCTTTATTGAAACAAAATTTAAAAGTCTTATAAATGAAATGGGTCAAAAGGAAATAGGCGATGTCATTCCAGAAGAGCTACTTTCAACTATCGAAAAGAGATTTCCAGCGGTTGCGGAATATATAACCGAAAAAGGTATAGATTATTTCGAAAGTGAGGAAGGGAAACATCGTCTAAAAAGAATGATTGACGAGTTCCTGGCGACCCGTGGAATGCTTGGAAATATGGTACAAATGTTTTTAGGAAACACAAGCTTAATAGATAAGATTCAACCTGAAATTTTAAAATTTCTATCAAATCCAGGAACAAAGGAGCTTCTACAATCTTTAATTGAAAAAGAATGGAATAAGGTGAAAGCCTGGGAGGTTAATATAGTTGTCGAGCAGGTAGGGTCAGAAAAAGTTCTTTCATTCTTAAAGGAACAAACTATAAACATTTTCCCGGTTAAGAAGTATCTTGAAACTCCTGTAAATGAGGCATTACTACCTTACAAAGACAGAATCCTTGAGCAGATAGTTCCTAAAGGAATTGAGATGGCAGGCGAATTTGTGGTAAATCGTATTGAGAAATTGATGAAAAGCCTCAAGATCGAGGAAATTGTAAAGGATCAAGTTGGAACATTTTCTGTAGAGCGCCTAGAGGAAATGGTGTTAGGTATTTCTAAACGGGAATTCAAAATGATTACCTATTTAGGAGCGCTTCTAGGTGGAATCATCGGAATTTTTCAAGGAATTATTGCACAGTTTCTACAATAAACATAAACAAAACGCCCTATATTGTATATCTTAAAATAACCTATCTAATTTCTAGATGAGGGTGAATTATATGGAAATGTTTGTTATAGTGGAAAAGAACCATTTTGCTCGTAATAAATCTGGACAAAGGAGGTAGGTAAAATGGGTGTAAATTTATATGATGTTGCTTATGGTGTTGAGAAGGCGATTCGTGAGAGTGATGAGTTTAAACAACTAAAGCAATTATATGATCAAGTGAATAATGACGAAGGTGCAAAGAAATTATTTGAAAGCTTCCGGAACATTCAGTTATCCCTTCAACAAAAACAAATGATGGGTGAAGATATTTCACAAGAAGAAGTAGAACAAGCCCAAAGACAAGTTGCACTTGTTCAACAACATGATACAATTGCAAAACTTATGGAAGCTGAGCAGCGAATGAGCGTTGTCATCGGCGAATTAAATCAAATTATGCTTAAGCCACTTGAAGAACTATACGGAAGTATGGACCAACAATAAGAATTTCTAGGAACCCACCCGAAATTGGTGAGGGTTCTTTTTTTTGCTCATATATGTGAAACTTTAAGTACCACATGTATGTCGCCCATTTTTCTATATTAGTCTTTTGTTCTAATCAGTTTCATTTATTCATAACCATATGTATAGGGGACGCCCAACTGAGAAGGAGGACCTGCCATATGTATAGGTTACTAGCAATAAATGTTGATGGCACATTACTACGTCCAAATGGTCGGCTTCAAAGTGGTACCAAGGAAGCCATCGATTTCGTCCGTGCAAAGGAAGTTTATGTGACTCTCATAACAAGACGTCACTTCCCATCGACGAAAAAAATCGCAAAAGCACTAAAGCTGAACTCATTGCTAATTACGCATAATGGAGGATTCATCAGTGATAACCTGGATGAACCTATTTATGTAAAACGAATTTCAGAGGAGAAAACATTTAATATTGTCCAGGTATTAGAAAACTTTAAGTGTAGCATTCGCCTCCAACATGAAAAGTTTTCAATTGGCAATCGCGTTAGATTCCCTGGTAATTTAATCGCAAAAGCAATGTTTGGTTCTGGTGATCCACTTTTTTATCCAATGCAGTTTGTCGATTCGCTTGGGGATTATTTAACAGACAATCCTGTAGCACCACCTAAGATTGAGGTCTATGCACAAAGTGAAAATGAACTGAAGACAATTAGAGACACTGTGAATGAGCATTTCAATGACATTCAAGTTGATCTAACAGAACCGCATAAGCTAGAAATTACTCCTTTTGGTGTTTCTAAGCTTAATGGATTAAAAACTTTAGCTGATCACTTAGATATTCCATTGCAAGAAACAGTTGTTATTGGCGATTCACTAGATGATATTGAAATAATTGAATCTGCTGGCTTAGGAGTTGCAATGTGGAATGCACCGAAGAAAGTGAAATTTGCTGCAGACTGGGTAACTCGGTCAAATAATATGAATGGCGTCTCCTACATGATTAAAGAGCATTTCCGTAAGCAGCAAAGAATTGACTTCTTAAAACAAATAAAGATTGAAAAATAAGGTTTGGCTTGCCTCCACGGTTTGTGGGGGTATTTTTATTGGGAAAACGGTTAACCTTGATAGAAATGATTTATCGCCGATCCGACACCCACAGCCATAAACAAAAACTACCCAAAATTCTCATATTGATTAAAAAAGGTACATTCTGTACACTTAAATAAGTATTTTTTTGAAAAGGTGATACAAATTATGCGAATTTTATTCAAGGGGCTCGAGGATGACCGGTTTATGCGACCTTTACAGCTCATCACGAATCTTTTTTATGAAGAAAGTGAACTCTCAAATACAGAGTTAGAAAATCCTGAACTATTAGTAGACTTCCAATATGAATATAATAGTCCTTTCATAACAACATATGCCAAACTGACTGACATCAAATCCGGCAACGAATTTAAGGGAAGCTATCGTAAGGAATTTCCTCCATTTGAGAATGACAAAGAACTATTTAAAAAGATAAAAAATGCAGTCTCACATGTGTATGTAATGGTCATGCAAGATTTTACGGGTATTACTCAGCCATGGGGAATGCTTACTGGCATACGCCCAACAAAGCTGTTACACAATAAGATTCGAGAGGGAAAATCTCATGAGGTAGCACACAAAGAGTTGAAAGAAGATTACTTAATTACAGACGAAAAACTCGAATTAATGCGCCAAATTGTCGACCGTCAACTCACAATGGTTCCTGATTTATATCAACTACAAAATGAAGTAAGTATTTATATTGGGATTCCGTTCTGCCCAACAAAATGTGCCTATTGTACATTCCCTGCCTATGCCATCAATGGAAGACAAGGATCAGTCAATTCCTTCCTTGGTGGACTTCATTATGAGATGCGTGAGATGGGGCGTTGGTTAAAGGAAAATCATATTAATATTACAACTGTATATTATGGTGGAGGAACTCCAACAAGTATCACGGCAGAAGAAATGGACATGCTGTATGAAGAAATGTACCAGTCCTTCCCAAATGTGAAAAACATTCGTGAAATCACAGTTGAAGCAGGAAGACCGGACACGATTACACCTGAAAAACTTGACGTCCTAAAAAAGTGGAATATTGACCGTATCAGTATTAATCCGCAGTCCTATATACAGGAAACACTAAAAGCGATTGGCCGTCATCATACAGTTGAAGAAACAGTTGAAAAGTTTCATCTTGCACGAAATATGGGGATGAACAATATCAACATGGACTTAATCATTGGCCTTCCGGGTGAAGGGGTAGAAGAGTTCAATTATACCCTTTCAGAAACAGAAAAGCTTATGCCTGAGTCATTAACCGTTCATACTTTATCCTTTAAGCGTGCATCTGAAATGACCCGAAACAAGAAAAAATATAAGGTTGCCGGCCGTGAAGAAATTACAGAGATGATGAATAATGCTTCAACTTGGACAAAGGAACACGGGTATGTCCCATATTATTTATATCGAATGAAGAACATACTTGGAAACTTAGAGAATGTTGGCTATTCACTACCAGGGCAAGAGAGTATCTACAATATTATGATTATGGAAGAAATGCAAACAATCATTGGCTTAGGCTGTGGAGCAGCTAGCAAATTTATTGATCCTGTGACAGGGAAGATTACTCAGTTTGCAAACCCGAAGGATCCGAAATCCTACAATGATCATTTTATTGAATACACGAACAAAAAAATCGATATTTTAAACGATTTGTTTGGTGTAGCAAAAGGGGTATAGGAAACTATACCTCTTTTTTTTTCGTTCAAAAAGGAGGATTTTTCTTTATGATGAGGAATTATTCAAGTACTGGAACTCATAAAGTTAAATAGACTCCTTTTCATTAAAATGTAAACGCTTTCTATTTTGTTTCTAGTAGACAAGACTTCCACACAAATACCACATTATATTTACCCATCATGAAACATACATTGATAAAAACAAACCCTTATTACTAGGAGGGATAATAATGACCGCACGTTATTTACAAGACGAGCATCATATTTTTCGTGATGCCTTTAAAAAGTTTCTTGAAAAAGAAGCTTATCCTTTTTATAACGATTGGGAAAAAAACGGGATAATCCCTCGTTCTTTTTGGACAAAAATGGGGGATAATGGATTTTTATGTCCATGGGTTGATGAAAAATATGGAGGCCTTAATGCTGATTTTGGCTATACTGTCGTCATTAACGAGGAACTTGAACGAGTTGGCGCAAGCATGATAGGAATAGGTCTTCATAGTGATATCGTGGTCCCTTATTTAAACGAATATGGCACAGAGGAACAAAAACAAAAATGGCTGCCAACATGTATATCAGGTGAAATGATTACAGCAATAGCGATGACAGAGCCAGGTGCTGGTTCGGATTTGGCAGGGATTAAAACGACTGCTGTAAGGAAAGGTGACCATTACATTGTAAACGGTCAGAAAACATTTATAACAAATGGCATTCATGCGGATTTAGTTGTTGTTGTTTGTAAAACAGATCCGAAAGAAAAACATAAAGGAATTAGTTTGTTAGCAATTGAAAAAGATACCCCTGGATTTACTCGGGGAAGGAAATTAGATAAGGTTGGTCTCCATGCCCAAGATACGGCAGAACTGATTTTTGAAGATGCACTTGTTCCTGCGGAAAATCTTATTGGAATCGAGGGGAAGGGCTTTTATTACTTAATGCAGCAGCTCCAGCAAGAACGACTAATTGTTGCAATATCCGCTCAAATTGCAGCTGAGACAATGCTAAAGCTAACAATGAAATATGTTAAAGAGCGCGAAGCTTTTGGGCGGTCGATTAGTAAATTCCAACATATTCAATTTAGACTTGCAGAGATGGCAACTGAAGTTGAAATAGGCAGAACCTTTTTAGATGATTTGATTGAGAAACATATCGCAGGAAAGGATGTGGTGACAAAGGTTTCCATGGCAAAGTGGTGGTTAACCGATATGGCAAAAAAAGTTGCAGCTGAATGTATGCACCTACATGGTGGATACGGATATATGGAGGAATACGAGATTGCGAGACGGTTTCGTGACACACCAGTATCAGCGATTTATGCAGGGACAAATGAAATCATGAAAACGATAATCGCGAAAAATATGGGGTTATAAGTTTACAAGAGTAACTTGGTTATTTCAAATTATTTTGAAGTGGGGGAATGGATTATGATGAATGTACCATTGCTAGTTTCATCAATGCTCGAGCGTGCAGAGAGGTATTTTCCAAACAAAACCGTTGTTTCGAGAACTTCAACTGGTATTGTAACTCATACTTATAAAGAGATAGGTGAACGAACAAGGAGATTATCAAGTGCCCTAGACAAAATCGGGGTCAGTAAAGGTGACCGTATTGGAACACTAGCATGGAATCATCATCGTCATCTAGAAGCTTATTTTGCGATACCTGGTATTGGTGCAGTTCTTCATACCATCAATATCCGCCTTTCACCCGCGCATATAGTCTATATCATCAATCATGCTGAAGATAAGGTACTGCTTTTTGATGAAGACCTACTACCATTATTAGAAAAGGTAAAGGATCAATTAAAAACAGTTGGGGCGTTCGTCATTATGACTGATAAGGATGAATTGCCTGAATCAAACTTAGAACCACTTTATCATTATGAAAAAATTGTAAATGAAGGAAATCCTGCATTCCAATTTAAGAAAGACCTTGATGAAAATGATCCGGTAGGGATGTGCTATACATCTGCAACAACAGGTAATCCGAAAGGGGTTGTCTATTCAAACCGCGGAGTTGTCTTACATAGTATGGCACTCGGTCTAGCTGATAGTTCAGGATTGACTGAAAGTGATATTGCAATGCCGGTTGTTCCAATGTTCCACGTAAATGCCTGGGGCTTACCTTTTGCGGCGGTGTGGTTTGGAACGACTCTCGTTATGCCAGGACCCTATTTTACCCCAAAGGTATTAGCTGAATTAATAGATTCTGAGAAAGTTACTATAACTGCAGGTGTACCAACAATCTGGCTTGGGCTTCTTAATGAACTAGAGCAAGGCAACTACGATACAAGCAGTTTAACTCGTATATTATGTGGTGGTTCTGCAGCTCCAAAGGGGCTTATTCAAGCGTTTGAATCAAAATACAAAATCCCGTTTATCCATGCTTATGGGATGACAGAAACAACGCCACTTGTTGTGTTATCTCGTCTAAAAAGCTATCAAAATGATCTATCTGAAGAAGAAAAATTAGAAATTCGGTCGAAACAAGGGTCTATCGTCCCCCTAGTCGAAATGAAGGTAGTAGGGGCAAATGGAGAGGTTGCCAATGACGGTAAAGAAATGGGAGAGTTATTGTTAAGAGGAAATTGGATTGCTGATGAGTATTATAGAGATGAGAGAACAAATGAAGCGTTCCGAGATGGGTGGTTGCATACCGGTGATGTAGTCACAGTAGATGAAGAAGGAATTGTGAAGATTGTGGATCGAACAAAGGATCTAATCAAGAGTGGTGGAGAATGGATATCCTCCGTTGATATTGAGAATGCACTCATGGCTCATGAGTCAGTGTTCGAAGCAGCTGTTATTGCAGTACCGCATGAAAGATGGCAAGAACGGCCAGTTGCATGTGTAGTGTTAAAAGATGCTGCAAAGGAAAAAACCACAAAGGATGAGCTATTTGAGTTTCTAAAGCCACAATTTGCGAAATGGTGGTTGCCAGATGACATCATCTTCATGGATGAAATCCCGAAAACATCAGTGGGCAAGTTTCTTAAAAGAGCCCTTCGAGACCAACTGAAAGACCATTTATCACAAATTAAGTAAACATGTAGGGCACCTTGACAGCAAATAGTGTAAAGAGGTTTTGGATTGGATAAAACTAGGAGATGGCGAACCCACAAAGATGGTAAAGAGGTTCGATATTTGGATAAAAATAGGAGATAGCGTACTCGCAAACGTGGTAAAGAGGTTCGATATTGGATAAAAATAGGAGATGGCGAACCTGCAAACATGGTAAAGAGGTTTGAAGCTGGATAAAATTAGGAGATACTGAACCTGCGAACCCGATAAAGAGGTCCGCATCTGGATAAAACTAGGGGATAGCGAACCCGCAAATCTAGTAAAGAGGTCCGCAGCCGGATAAAACCAGAAGATAGATAACACACAAAAGGGTCATCCAATAAACTCTGGATGACCTTATTAATTTATTGAAAACGGTTTCTTTTAAAGTAATATAATTATATAATAGTAGAAACACCACTAAGGGGGCTTTATAATGGCAATCGAAAAAGTAGAAAAAGTGTTTCTTCATTTGGATGGGCGAGTAGCCTATCTTACTCTAAATCGCCCAGAGGCACTTAATTCGATGGATATTGAAATGCTTAATCAAATTTTACATAGTTTAAAAGAAGTAGCTGCCAACGATGAAGTGGATATCCTTGTATTGTCTGGTAGTGGACGCAGCTTTTCAGCTGGAGGAGATATTAAAACAATGTTAAGTTCAACTGACGAAAGTGCTTTTGCACCTGTGATGGAACTTATTTCAGAAATAATGAAAACGCTCTACTTGTTACCGAAACTAGTACTCAGTGCAATCAATGGACCAGCTGCTGGACTAGGGTTAAGTTTTGCGTTAGGTGCGGATTACATCATCGCCGATCGACAATCAAGATTAGCTATGAACTTTATCGGGATCGGCCTAATTCCTGACGGTGGTGCACATTTCTTTCTTGAAAAAAGACTTGGCGAAGCAAGAGCAAAACATTTAATTTGGGAAGGGAAGCCATTATCACCAGGAGAAGCTCTACATATTGGATTAATTGATGAGGTTGCAGAGGAAGAACTGCAAACAGCTGTCATCCATAAGGTGAAAAAGTGGAAAAAGAAACCTGTACTTGCCATGATTCAAACTAAGTCTATCTATAATCAAATGCACTTACCAGAGCTTGAAAAAATATTGGAATTAGAAAAACACGGACAGTATGCAATGAGAAATACAAAGGATCACCGCGAAGGCATTCAAGCCTTTTTAGAAAAAAGAAAGCCAATTTTTAAAGGCGAATAATGAAGAAAATCCCGTTGAAAACACAACGGGATGTTTTTATAAATAAAAACAGGAACCCAGAATTAGGTACCTGCTTAACGATGAAATAAAACTAATTTCCCTGATGAGCTTGTGCAGCGATGTGTCGTTTCTAAATAGTTTTTTTCCTTCAGAATTCTTTCGCCAATTTCCTTTGCCTCTTTTTCAGTAGCAGCTTCGAATGTTTCTTCAAGTAATTTTTCTCCCGTTTTATCAAACACTGTTAACACATAGTTCATGTCAGAGTCCCCCATAAATAAAGTTAAAATTCAGATACTTAAAGTGTAGTTGATTGCAAGATTCAGCGCAATAAAAACAATGAATAATGTGTTATGATAATTTTTGAAACTTTTTCCTAACTCATTCGTAAAAACAACAGGAGAAGGAGGAATCGAAATGGCATTACAGCTAGAAAATGTGACAAAACGATTCGGTAGTTTCACAGCAGTAGATAATTTATCAATCGAAATACCTGAGCGTGAAATGTTTGGTTTTTTAGGTGCCAATGGGGCAGGAAAGACAACAACATTTCGGATGATTCTCGGATTACTAGATGCCAGTGATGGCAAAATTAGTTGGGATGGAAAAAAGATTAATTATGAAACTAGCCATATGATTGGGTATTTACCAGAAGAAAGAGGACTTTACCCAAAAATGAAGGTGCGTGATCAACTTGTGTACCTAGCGAGACTACGCGGTATGCAAAAACAAGATATTTTACAACAGATTGATTACTGGTTAGAGCGATTTAAAGTACCTGAATATGCAACGAAAAAAGTTGAAGAATTATCAAAAGGGAACCAGCAAAAAATACAGTTTATTGCATCTGTCATTCATAAGCCGAAGTTACTTATTCTTGATGAACCATTCAGTGGGCTTGATCCCGTGAATGTAGAGCTTCTAAAAGAAGCCGTTGTGGATTTGAAAAATGAGGGGACCTCAATTGTATTTTCAAGTCACCGGATGGAACATGTTGAGGAATTATGTGAGCATTTATGCATTATGCATCATGGTAAACCAGTTGTACATGGTTCTCTAAAAGAAATTAAGCGTTCTTTTGGAAAGAAAAATGTAATTGTACATGCCGATTTTGATATTAGTCATTTAAAAACATTAGCAGGTGTAACAAGGGCGAAAGAAACTGCGGAGGGCCTCCATTTACAGGTTGAGAGTGAACAAATTTCACAAAAAATACTAGATTCTATTGCAGGAAAAGGCTTTGTTCGAAAGTTTGTATTAGAGGAACCTTCCTTAAATGATATTTTTATCGAAAAGGTAGGTGCTTCTTATGAATAAGTTTTGGATTATCCTTTTTCACACATATGTGAGTAAATTAAAAACAAAATCATTTATTATTACGACATTGATAACTGCACTCATTATCTTTGGTCTGGCAAATATTCAATCCATTATTGAAAAGTTTGATGAAGATGAAACAAACCATGTAGCTGTTCTAAGCGAGTCAGAGGAACTTTATCAAGCTTATGAGCAGACTTTAACAGCAATGTCTAGTGATATCGTCATTGAAAAGATGGAAGGGTCAGAAGAGAATGCGCAAGAACGGGTTACCGCAGAAGAATTAACCGGTTATCTTATCCTAACGGAAACACCTGAAGGACTACCAGAGGGAGTTTATAAGGCACCGTCGATAACGGATTCAGAAATCACTGGGCAACTTGAACAGGCTCTTCAACAGTTGAAGGTGACAATCGCAACCACAAAAGCGGGATTAACTCCAGATCAGATTAATCAACTGTATGCACCTGTTCAATTTGATAAAGTGGCCCTTGAAGAAAATGCAAAAACGGAAGAAGAACTTAATCAAGCGCGTGGTTTAGTTTATGTCCTTTTATTTGTTATCTATTTTGCAGTCATCATGTATGCAAATATGATTGCGATGGAAGTTGCTACTGAAAAATCATCTCGTGTTATGGAAATATTGATTTCAAGTGTTTCTCCGATTAAGCAAATGTTCGGTAAGATTCTTGGAATTGCACTATTAAGTCTAACTCAATTTGCTGTGATATTATTGGTTGGATATGGCTCCTTGAAGCAAAGCATGAGTGGAATGGAAGGCGGATTTTTTGAAGTGTTTGGTTTTGGCGATTTGCCAGTATCAACCTTTGTTTACGCTGGGGTTTTCTTCATTCTAGGATACTTCTTATATGCAACACTTGCAGCCTTCTTAGGCTCTCTAGTTAGTCGAATTGAAGATGTTCAACAAATGATCACACCGATGACCTTGTTAATCGTTGCCGCATTTATGATTGCTATGTTTGGGCTAACAAAACCAGAATCATCCGTAATTACAATCACTTCTTATATTCCATTTTTCGCACCAATGATCATGTTCCTTCGAGTTGGCATGCTAACACTTCCAACGTGGGAAATTGCATTATCAATTGGGCTACTCGTTTTAACAATTACTCTATTAGCGATATTTGGAGCTAGAGTCTATCGCGGAGGAGTTCTTATGTACGGTAAATCTTCCTCCTTCAAAGACATCAAAAAAGCACTACAACTTACAAAGAATGATAAATAAGCTACCAGAATTAAACCGAGGGTTATTCCCCTCGGTTTTTATGTGATTTAAAACCTATAAACACCCTGATAGTTCTATAGAAATAAGAACGTGCATTCGCATTGAGTAGGTGATAGAATATAGGTAAACGAGTCTAAAGGAGCTATTTAATGGATGCACTTACTTTTTTACATATTGCGGATTTACATTTGGACAGCCCTTTTTCAGGATTGACCAATCTTCCATCGAAAGTTTTTAAGCGTGTACAAGATAGTACTTTTACCTCCTTGGCTAGATTAATCAACATTGCGATTGAGCAAAAGGTTGATTTTATCATCATCGCAGGTGATTTATTCGATGGAGAAGACCGAAGCCTTCGTGCACAATCACGATTTCGTAAGGAAATGGAACGACTTCAAGACCATGACATAGAAGCTTTTATCGTCCATGGGAACCATGACCATCTTGGTGGAAATTGGCCACATTTTGAATGGCCAAGCAATGTCCATGTGTTTCAAAATGAAAATGTCGAGGTCATTCCTTATAAAAAAGATGGAGAAACCGTTGCAAATATTTATGGGTTTAGCTATGCAAAAAAAGCTGTGCTCGAAAACAAAACCCAATTCTATGAAAAGAAAGACGGTGCCACGTATCATATAGGCATCTTACACGGAAGTAAAGAAGGGGAGAGTTCCCATAGCAGTTATGCTCCGTTTTTGCTATCAGATCTCCAGCAAAAAGGATTTGACTATTGGGCTCTTGGACATATTCACACAAGGGAAATTTTATCTGAAGACCCTCCTATTATTTATCCTGGCAATATTCAAGGTAGGCATAAAAAGGAAACAGGTGAAAAGGGTGGTTATCTTATAAAGCTTTCAAAAGCTAAAACAGAATATACATTTTTTCCAACATCGGATTTAATTTGGGAAAATACGACCATCGATATTTCTGAGCTTACTAGTTTTGACCAACTTGTTGACAGATCACTTTCTCATCTTGATTCCCTCCGTAAAGAAACCCAAGGCTTATTTGCAACGATTGAATATATAGGAAACGGACCACTGCATGCACAACTTCAAGAAAATGCTATAAAAGCAGATCTCCTATCTTTACTAAACGATGAGATAGAAGAAAAGAATTTTGTTTATGTAGTAGGACTTAAACAAAATTTCCAAATAGAAATCAATCGTCAAAAATTAAAGCAGGATTCTCATTTTATTGGTGATTTATTAGAAAACATGGAAACCTATCAGGACTTTGAACAGGCACTACTCCCTTTACGGAACAATCAAAGCTTCCGAAGGCATATTGAGACTTTTACAAGTGAAGAACTACAGGAAATACTTCACGATGCGGAAAACTTAATTTTACGCGAACTCTATTTTTCCAATAGGAGGTGACGATATGAAAATCATTGGTATTCAGGTCTATGGATATGGAAAACTTGAAAACTTGGAACTTGGAGACCTATCTCCACATATTCAGGTCTTTTTTGGTCAAAATGAAGCTGGAAAATCAACGCTTATGTCGTTTATTCATAGCGTTTTATTTGGATTTCCTACAAAACAACAAAATGAGCAACGTTATATCCCTAAAACAGGAACCAAATATGGTGGAAAGCTCATTCTCCAAACCGACGAATACGGAACAATTATGATTGAAAGATTGCCAGGGAAAGCTGCAGGAGACGTATCTGTATTTATGCCAGATGGAACAGTCAAAGGAGAAGAATTTATATCAGAGCTATTCCAAGGAATGGATAAAAATCTATTTCAAAATGTGTATTCCTTCAATATTCATGGACTACAAGGTGTACATAATTTAAAGAGCGAGGATGTAGGAAGGTTTTTATTTTCTGCGGGGACAATTGGAACAGACGCCTTACTTGAATTACAAAATAAATTATTGAAGGAAATGGATGGTTTATATAAACCAAAAGGAAAGAATCCACCACTTAATATGGAACTTATCCGACTAAAGGAGGAACATGCAAAAGTTACGAGGTGGCAGGAGAAAAATAGTGAATATGAATCTCTCCTGAACGAACAACAACAAATCGAAAAGGAACTTGTATCCTATGATACCGAGATAAATTCTTTAAAGCAAAAAATTCAAGAATCAGAGAAACTCCAATCAATTCAACCAATTGTAGAAGAATATCAAACCTTACAAAATCGATTGCAAAGTTTACCAGCATTTGAGCCTTACCCCGAGGATGGGCTGAAACGCTTAGAACAACTATATGCGCAGTTAACACCGTATCAGGCACAATTAACTGCCATAAATGGCCAAATTCTAGAATGGAACAAGGAAAAAAGTGAAATCCGATTGGCCAAACAATACATGGATAACGAACAACGGATTTTAGAATTAGTTGAAAATAAGAGCCTATTTACTGAAAAGGAAAACAGATTTCAGCTCATTTCTAAAGAACTTCAAGAGATAGATGATGAATTAAAACAACTAATAGATCAAATTAATTTAACATTACCAGAGACAGATGTTTTGAAATTAAATCTAGGTATTACTGCAAAAGATATGTTTTCTGAAATTGTTTCTGAAACAGTAAGACATAGGCAAAAGAAGCATTTCTTAGATAATAGCTTTACGCAAGTAAAGGAAGCGCTAGATCATAGCGAACAAAAGTTAAGTGACTTAAAGCAACAGGTTCTCCCAGAGGAACAACGAAAACGCAATGAAAAAAAGAAAAACCAATATACTTCGAGGGATAACCTAGAAAGTGAAAAGCTGTTGTTTGAGGAAGAGGTAAAAAGGATCGATCAAAAAATAAAAAGAGTTACAGTAAAGGAATCCGAAAACAAACACAAGTATACTCGATTGTTTTATGGAATAGGCCTTACACTATTGATTATCTCGATTTATTTCTATGTTACAAAAGAATGGATAATTGGTGGGATATTTACTGTCCTAGGTGCTCTCATGTGGCCAGTTGGGAAAACAGTAACCTCCCAGATGTCTTCCTCATTCATTCATGAACTCCAGGAAGATAGAGAAAGGCTATTAAAAAAATTGGAGGCTATTAAAGAGCAACTAGCAAATAGCAACTATTCAGATCATGAAGAGGTAACAGCAATTCTTATTCGTGATACGCATGCAAGGCAGCAGATTGAAATTGAAAAAGCCTCACATCTTCAATACGAACGTGCATTAGATAAGGTTTTTAAAGACTTTGAGGAATGGGAGAAATCTGAGTACGCCTTAGAGGAAAAAGCTACAAACATCAAGAAAACATATGGACTTCCAATGCAAATTTCAAATGAACGATTATTGGATGCTTTTCAAATTCTTGAAGCCATCAAGGAGAAAGCATTAAGTAAACAAAAGCTTGCTGTAGTAAAAGTAGAGCTTCAAAATGAGATTTCTCACTTCCAATCTAAAATTTACACTGTTGCAAAACAGTTAAACATAGAAGACCAAGGTCCCATCAGAGTTGACCAGATGGCGAACCGGTTGCAAGTAGAAAAAAAGAAATATGAAAAGCTTTTACAGATTGATGCGAAAATAAAGGATTCAGAAGAACAGATTTTAAAGCTAAGTATGGAAATCGAGCATCTTCAAAAGGAATTTCAAGTTCTATGGGATATCGCGAAAGTTTCGAATGAAGAAGAGTTTCGGGCAAAGGGACAAGCAAATGATACCGCAAAAGAACTTAAAGAGCGAATGAGTCTACTTTTGGCGCAACTCGAACGCTTTGGGGAGTTAGTTAAAACTTGTAATATAGGCACAAATTATGAAGTTCTAATTGAAGAGATGTCAGCTGAAATCACTCGATTTCAAACAATTGAAAAAGAAAGGCAAGGTCAACTGTCAGCAATAATCCACCGAATACAAGAACTAGAAGAAGGTGGAACCTATGCAGATTTACTTCATTCTTATGAGGCAAGTAATTCATTAGTAAAAAACTATGCTAAAAACTGGGCAACACTTGCAGTTGCAAAAGATATTCTATCTAAAACAGTTGATCACTATCGAAAGCTCCGCTTACCTAAGGTAATGAAAAGGGCTGAGCATTATTTTTCTATTCTCACAGATAAGAAGTACAAAAGAATCTACCTTGACAATGAAGTCGATGGTTTTATTGTCGAGAATGAAAAGGGTGTACGCTATAAGCCGAATGAACTTAGTCAGGCCACTTCAGAGCAATTGTACATTGCGCTCAGATTTTCGCTTGCTAATACGATGCATCCTAGTCAATCATTTCCATTTATTATTGATGATAGCTTTGTTAATTTTGATTCAGGCCGTTTAACAAATGCCATCTCTTTAATTAAAGAGGTATCGAGTGAAAATCAAGTCCTCCTATTTACTTGTCATCAACATGTTTTGGAAGGATTTGGTATAGAAAAACCTATTATTCTAGGTAATGAGGCTATCATAGAAAACCATAAAAGTATGCTATAATTTTTGTAAGAAATTTGATATTTTCATAGTCCTCATTTTGATAGAAGTGAGAGTAAATAGATAAGCAGGGGGAGAAAATATGGTGAAGGGCATTGTACATTATGAGGTGGGACAGCAGGTTGACGTCTATTTATTTATTAAATCATCAACTAAAGGCATTGCAAGTAATGGAAAACCATTCTTAACTTTAGTATTTCAGGATAAAAGTGGAGAAATTGAAGCAAAACTTTGGGATGCAACACCTGAAGATGAGACAAACTATGCTGCTCAACAAATCGTAAGACTTGCTGGTGAAATTAATAGCTACCGAGGACGAAATCAGTTGAAAATCAGAAATATCCGACCTATAACTGATTTAGACGGAGTTACTATTTCTGATTTTCTTGAAGTTGCACCTGTGCCGCAGGATGAGATGGCTTCAAAGATCACACAATATATATTTGAAATGAACAACTCTAATATCCAGAGAATTACGAGGCATTTACTGAAAAAACATCAAGCTGCGTTTTATGAATATCCAGCAGCAACCAAGAACCACCATGAATTCGTGTCTGGCTTAGCCTATCATGTTGTCTCAATGCTTGATTTAGCAAAAGCAATTGCTCATCTATATCCATCACTTGATACGGACTTATTGTACGCAGGTATCATTTTGCATGACTTAGGCAAGGTTACCGAACTGTCAGGACCTATATCAACAACATATACAGTAGAAGGAAATTTATTAGGCCATATTTCAATTATGGTAAATGAAATCGGACAAGCTGCAAAAGAGCTTGGTATAGAAGGTGAAGAAGTTACAGTCTTGCAGCATATTATCTTAAGCCACCATGGGAAAGCAGAATGGGGAAGTCCTAAGCCACCAATGATTAAGGAAGCGGAAATTCTCCATTATATAGATAACCTGGATGCAAAAATGAACATGTTGGATCGTGCATTAGAACGTGTAAAACCAGGCGAATTCTCAGACCGTGTTTTTGCATTGGATAATCGAAGTTTCTATAAACCAACCTTTCATAAATAATCAATTAAAACTCGACTCACTTTTTCTAATGAGTCGAGTTTTTTATAAATAGATTTTCATCATTTATGGAAAGCTATGTAAAAAAAGAGGTCCTGAAGAATGACAAAAGCAATACTTCTATTTTTTCTTTTTTTATTTACCTTTCATAATACAGCCATTGCGGATACAAATGAATATGATGAGAATGATAGCCCATTAAGCTTTAAAGTTGAAATGGTTCCTTGGGACATCGTTAATGAGATTCTTCCTAGAAAATCCTTCTTTACGATTATTGATGTTGAAACTGGTCTTCAATTTCGAGTGCAAAGAAGGGCTGGAAGCAGACATGCTGATGTACAACCACTCACAATTGAGGACACTAAAATCATGAAGAAAATTTACAGTGGGAAATGGAGCTGGAAGCGAAGGGCGATTATTGTGAAATATGGAGATCAAATGATTGCCGCCTCCATGCACGGTATGCCACATGGTGCAGGTGCATTAAGCAACGGCTTTCCTGGCCATTTTTGTGTGCATTTCTTAGGAAGTACTACCCACAGCTCAAAGGAACCAGATTTTGCACATAATCTCATGTTATTAAAGGCGGGAGGAAGGTTAGAAGATTACATTAATAATGCGGACCCGTATCGCCTAATTGAAATATTTGTGGCCGGTATTAACCAATCAGATCGAAAAATAATCAAACAAACCGTAATACCGAATTCAAAAAATAAGAAGCTTTACAAAACCTTAAATAAAATTACTATTTTTTCAATAACAAACATGTCTTATTTACCGTTAAGCGATTTAAAAGGACTATTAAGTATGGAAATCCCAGTTGAAGTCGAAATATATCGGGAAAATCAAGGGAAGGAACGAAAACGAATCGTTTTTGTACTGGTCCGTAATAGTATTGTAGACCGTTGGTATATCCAACAAAATGACTTATTACAGCAACTGTAATTTTGTAAAAAATAACAAGTTGAAAAAGGATTTCTTCAGTTTTTGTAGAATTCTGTAAATACTAGTTCTGATTTGGAGTGATTCAAGATGACATCAACAAAGTCTCTATTATATGGAGTATTAATTGGAAGTGTGATCGGTGGTGTATCCGTCCTATTAAGTTCGCCTACTTCAGGCAAGGAATTTAGAAGGGCATTAAAAAATAATCAAAAACAAATCTCTAATTCCCTGTTACAGGTTGTTTCAGATGGGAAATCCTTAACAGAACAGGTTTCTAAATCAACGAAACAGGCGGTGAATACAATAACAGAGGTTTCCAGTGATATTAAGTATTCACTAAATCATTGGAAACAAGAGATTGAAGGTAATCAAAAAAATATTCAAAAAGAGCTTTCGGAAATAGAAAGCGCTTTAGAAAAATTAGAAAAAGCGGTTACAATCCCATAGAATCAAAATTTTTTAACCTAATTTAAAAATTTCGTAAATTTACATCTTTATTAATTTTTATTTTATTGGCATAATAGTAATAAGAGAAAATAGAAAAGTGGGTGAATCTATGAAACATGAAGAAAAAATGGCCTCCATCAAAGAAGCGCTCCTTTTTAGTCAGAGAATCGCACAGCTAAGTAAGGCATTATGGAAATCTATTGAAAAGGACTGGCAACAATGGATCAAGCCTTATGATTTAAATATTAATGAACATCATATTATTTGGATAGCGTATCATTTGAAAGGTGCTTCAATTTCAGAGATTGCTAAGTTTGGAGTTATGCATGTTTCAACTGCATTTAACTTTTCTAAAAAGTTAGAGGAACGTGGACTTTTACAATTTTCAAAAAAGGAAAATGATAAGCGTAACACGTATATCGAGTTGACACCAAAAGGGGAAGAGATCTTTTTAAAAATTGTGGAAAGCTATAATCCTAGTAAAAATGGAGTTTTGGAAGGGGCAATTCCACTTAAGAAGCTTTACGGAAAGTTCCCAGAAATCGTTGAGGTTATGAGCATTGTCCGCAACATCTATGGAGACGATTATATGGAAATCTTCGAGAAATCTTTCCGAAATATAGAGGATGATTTTATTGAAGTAGATGGAAAGCTTTACAAACGAGTAGAGGAAAAAATAGAGTTGTAATCTAGATTCAGTTTATTTTGTTGATTATCCCTTTAAACTCGTTCATTAAAGGGGTATATTTTCTTTCTTTAGCTAATACGTCGATTGTTGTTTTTGGATCTAAGTGAGGATGAAGCATCCCTACAAATTGAGTTAAAAGCGGCGTGAAATATATTAATCCCTCCGCTTTTTGTTTTTTATATTTAATGCTCATCTCTTCACAAAGGTCCAATAAGTCCTCAACGTCTTTTTTTGTTAATTTTGCTTCCATTATTAATTGATGAAATGGTGATAACTTATCCCCTAACAACGGAAAGATGAGTGACTGATAATATTCAAGTCGCTCCAAACGTTCTTCAATTGACTCCATAGTTAACACCTCAAATTCTTTAGTTGAATGAATGAATACACTAAGTTTGTTTTTAAATAATATGCCCAAAAACCGCGAAAAAAGTCGAAAAAACATGTATTTTATCGTTCTTTTGGATACCTATTGCATTTTTGTTAGAAACAAAGTAAAGTAGTTTAGTAAGTTTAGAGTAACTAATTTAGAAACTTTTTACTTCGATTTGGATACGACTTCCAATTATTTACTTCTTATGATTGCGGATGGTGATTTAGTATGACTTGTTGGAAAACCATTAATCTTTCAAAGGATTATGGATTCCATCGAATTGTGTTGGTATCCTTGATATCAATGTTCATTGCATTTATTCTTTTTTATTTGCCAATGAATCTTATGTATTCTTCAATTAAACTAAATGAAGATGGATCAATTTATTTTTTATTAGCTTTATTGTTGATTTATCCATTACATGCAACCTTGCATGTTTTACCGTTTTGCGTAACTGGTAAAAAACTAAAAGTAACATTTAAATGGATGTACGGAATCATTCCAATTGTTTCTACTCGTTCAAAAGATGCACTTTCTAAACCGTTTATCATTTTAGTAATGAGTACACCATTTTTATTGATTACTACTCTTATGCTTGGTGCGTGTATTGCTTTTCCAGTCTATATACATTATTTTTCCATTATTGCAGCAATCAATTTTGGATTATGTGTTCCTGATTTTATCTATTTAGGTCAGTTTATTAAGGCACCAAGATCTTGTACTGTTGAAGAAGTTGAGGACGGCTATGATATCTTAATTCATAAATAAACTTTATTCATTTTGGGATTTTGAATTTTGAGTAATGAATAAAGTTGAGCCTTCTGGGAGTCTTAGATTTTCATGATTGAACAAAATCTAGGAGAAAAAATGCCACGGCATTATTTGATTTTAGATGGGGGGATGAGGAGTGCTCTTATTTTATATTCCATTTGCTGCTTTTATTTTGTTTTACATTAATCAAATGACTTACCGGCTATGTGAGCAAAAAGAAATTCCTGATGACCGCCAGCCAAAAGTTTATCGAACAATTAATATTTTAATTACCATTTTACTTATTTCCTCCTATGTAGAGGTCTTGTTTACGTAAATGGAAAAAGGATGACCGATTTTTCGGCCATCCTTTTTCTTTTTTTTGAGTATGGTTTTTTTAGAACCAAGCAGCACCAACGATGATTAGAAGGATGAATAACACGACAATTAGCGCGAATCCACCAGCGTATCCGTGACTCATAGTAACACCTCCAATATCTTAGTACGGTATTTTATGCGAAATCATTTGTGAACGAATAGGCGAGTGTCTCGCCTTTAGGAATTCTTTTTCACAATCAACTGAGTTTTTGAACTTGAATGGCTAAAGCCTTGTTATTCAGTTCACTATATCCTATTCGCATAAAGCCTATATGACTGTGCGAATGTCCCAGATTTTTGAATAATCTTGCGAAAATGTTTTCTTTCTTTTTTAAAAGTATGTTATAGTAATTTTTGTACCCTTGGACAAACCGTATATAAAAATTGTACATAGTAGGAGTGTGTGTAATGAAAAAATCAATAATTGCTTTAACAGCTGCTGTAGGTATTTTTGGTATAAGTGCTTGTAATAATGCCGATGATTCAGCAGTACTTGTAGAAACAAAAGCTGGAAATGTAACAAAAGACGAATTATATAATGCAATGAAGGATCAAGCAGGCGCAGTGATCCTTAAAGATTTAGTTTATACTAAAGTATTATCAGAGAAATATGAAGTGACAGATAAAGAAATAGATGCAAAATATGAAGAAATGCAAGCTGCTCTAGGTGCTCAGTTTGATGCAATTGTTGAGCAAAATGGTGAGGAATTCGTTCGTGAACTTCTCAAGTCTGACATGTTAAAAGAAAAAGCTGCATTGGAAGAAATTGAAGTGAAAGAAGGCGAAGTGGTTAAAGCCAGCCATATCTTAGCACAAGTTCCTCAGGATGCAACAGAAGAGCAAAAAGCAGAAGCTAAAAAGAAAATTGAAGAAGCGAAGGCTAAGCTTGACAGTGGTGAAAAGTTTGAAGATGTAGCAAAGGAATACTCTGAAGATGGTTCTGCTCAAAATGGCGGGGACCTTGGTTGGTTTGGAAAAGGACGTATGGTTCCTGAATTTGAAGAAGTTGCCTTTACCCTTAAAGAAGGCGAAACAAGTGATATTGTTGAATCCCAATTTGGCTATCACATTATTAAAGTAACCGGAACAACTGAAGGTTTCGATAAGATGGAACAAGAGAAAAAGGACGAAATTCGCAAAGCTTTACTTCAAGCAGACCAAACTGCTCTTCAAACTGCTTTAGACAAAGCAATTGATAATGCAGATGTAAAAGTGAAGGATGACGATTTTAAAGACTTATTTAAAGCTCCAGCAGCAGAATAATGGGAAAGGACCGTTTAGTGAACGGTCCTTTTTATGTTGTCTAGCTCCAGCGCCTAGCCCCTCGAGGTCATAAGCCAATCCGTCAAGTAGGATAAAAGGCATCCTTCTAGCCGGCTTTTCTTATGCTTGTCGGGGCTGATCAAGGCACTTGCGCTTTTCGATTTTTACATGGCCTCTGGTTTATTCATTTGCTTAGAACGTTTTTCTTTTTCGCTATTCATACGTTCGATATATACATTGCCTTCTTGCTCAATATAGGAGTCTTCAATCTTCTTATCCTCTCTAGATGTCCTAATCACCATATATGCACTAAAAAGTACTCCGAATAACGCTACATATACAAACCATGGTACTGTTAACATAGAATTCCACTCCTTGTCCCACTTTTTACTTCTACTATATGATGAAAATTGACTAGATATCACTTAATTTCATAGATTTTTGATGGAGATATGGAGTAGGAATGGTGGATCACTTGATTCTATCGACGGTACTTCATTTCTATCAATTTTATTTTCATTCTATCAGTTTAAATTCATTTCTATCGATTATAACTAATTCGCAAAAAAATGGACAGAAAAAGGGTGCCCGCCAAATAGTCGGACACCAGAAATTCATGATTATGCACTAACTGTAAAGTTTGTACGTCTTATAATTTGTTGTGCAACTGGATAAATAATCGCCATTGCAATTGTACCCATTACAGTTGCTGGGATGACTACACCAATGAACAATCCGATGAATGTTCCAGGTAAGCCAGCAATAATAAGTGCAGTGTTTAAGAAAACAAATCCAGAAACTAAAATTCCTACTGCAGTAATAGCACAAACCATTACTAGTGATTGTGTCTGCTTTCTTGCAACTGTAAACATGCCATAGAATACGAATGCTGATAATAATTTATCGACAGGGTTCGCAATTTGACCACCTGGGAAGGTTGTTGTCAATGCTGAAATAACACCGCCGACAATTGCTACAAGCAACACGTATTTCTTTTCAGGGAATAACATAATTCCTAAAAACATGAAGATTAACAATAAATCAGGCTTCATTCCTAGGTAAATTCCCGGCATAACTGTGTGCAATACAGCACCCATTCCAACTAATAATGCTAAAAATACTAAAACTTTTGTATTCATTTCTCATCTCTCCTCAGCTTTTCTAAGCTATATTTTTGGATTCTCCAATAGTGCACTCATTGCCTATTGCAAGAATCTTATTTATTAGTATATCAGACTATTAGACTAATTTACAGTTCTAATTATCTGATTTAAAGGCCTTCATAAATGAGGCCAGGGCTTCAACAGACTCATAAGGTACCGCGTTGTATATAGATGCACGGCAACCACCGATTGAGCGATGTCCATTTAACCCTACGAAACCTTTTTCCTTTGCTTGTGCTAAAAACTTTTTCGTAAGCTCTTCACTTGGAAGTGTGTATGAAACATTCATCGTGGAACGACTACCTTTTTTAGCATGTGCTTTATAGAAACCATCTGATTCATCAATTGTATGATATAAAAGAGATGCTTTTTCATTATTCTTCGCTTCAATCGCAGGTACGCCACCTTGCTCCTTGACCCACTCGAGCACAAGTGAAAGCATGTAAATTGAAAAAGTAGGTGGTGTATTATAAAGCGAATTAGATTTTACATGTGTTTTGTAATCCAGCATGGTTGGCAGATTGCTAGTGCCTTCTTTTAATAGGGAATCTTTAATGATAGCAACGGTTACCCCAGATGGACCAAGATTTTTTTGAGCACCAGCATAGATCATCCCAAATTGCTCTACATTAATTTCTCTACATAAAATATCACTGGACATATCTGCAATCAAAGGCACATTGGTGTAGGTAGGGTACTTTTCCCATTGTGTACCATAAATGGTGTTGTTTGATGTGATATGAACATAAGCAGAGTTCTCTGAATGAGCGTTCTCACCAATTTCAGGGATATAATTGTATTTATCTTCTTTACTGGATGCGACTATATTGGTTTCTCCAAGTTTATTTGCCTCATCAAGTGCTTTTTGAGACCAAGAACCTGTTAATATGTAGTCACCTTTTTTACCAGGAGTGAGAAAGTTCATGGGAATCATTGAGAATTGTAAACTAGCGCCACCCTGTAAAAATAATACATGGTAGTCGTCTGGAATACCCATGAGGATACGTAAATCAGAAATAGCTTGTTGATGTACTTGGTCATATTCTTTACTACGATGACTTAATTCCATTACAGACATGCCAGTTCCTTTGAAATTATTAAGTTCGGTTTGGGCTCGATTTAAAACTTCAATTGGGAGAGCAGAGGGACCGGCATTAAAATTGTAAGCTCGTTGCATGTTTGAATCCTCCTATTTTGTTGCTTTAGTTGAATAAAGTTATCTTATCATGTTTTTATGAAAAAAAAAGTGAAATTTTTAGAAAAAACACGAAATAGCGCTTTCAAGACATAAAGAAAGACAAGACCGTAAGTCTTGCCTTTTTAGGATTAATTCTGTTCGATTGATTTTGAAATGCTTGAGGCAATATTTTGTAAATCTTCGGCTGAGTACTGACTTTCATGAGACTTCCATACGATGCCAAATCCATCGCCTTTTCCATAACGAGGAATAAGGTGTAAGTGGAAGTGGAATACAGATTGTCCAGCTTGTTCACCGTTATTTTGCAAAAGGTTCATACCGATTGGCTTGAATTCTTTTTTAATAGCATTTGCAATCGATGGTACAACTTCAAAGATATTTTTGGCGATTTCTGGCGTTAATTCAAATACATTTTCTTTATGTACTTTTGGGATAACAAGAGTATGTCCTTTTGATACTTGGCTGATGTCTAGGAAGGCATATACGTGTTCATTTTCAAAAACTTTTGCACTTGGAATTTCTCCATTGATGATTTTACAAAAAATACAATCACTCATTTACGTCCATTCCTTTCAAAATTCAGTTAATAACTAGTATTTTATCACATGTTCATTCGATGTTAAAATTTTCATGTTGTAATAAATTTTTAAAAAAAGAAAACAGGATGCAATCGCAAAGGATGCATCCTGTTTTTGAAGAAGGCTTTTGTTATAGGTTAACGGTATCTTTGATAAACACCTCATTTTTTTTAGGAATGAAAGTCTTTATCTAATGGAGTGAGCTAATTCCGTAGTTCAAGCGGACCATCCCCTTGTCTAATGTTTATAAGTTAATACAACTTATAAAGCGACTAGGTAGCCTTTAACAAACACCTCATTTACAAAATAATGTTATTTTGTTAGTGGTAATTTGTTTCGAACATACTTTTCTCTCACATTTCCCAAAGTAACCATCCCCTTATAACAGGTATAAAAAGCTGTCGTCTAAAACAAGGATATTGTCTTTAACAAACACCTCATTCCAGGTAGATGATTAACATCAAAGGCTTTTTTCTTGCCCTCTTCAAAAATTAGTATGGCCGTTTTAAAATGTTCTATTCAAATTTTTTAACTATGTAAAAATGGCAATTTTTGATATGATAAAAGGAAAAGCGCAAGGTGCCCGTTTATCGGCGACAAGCTTAAGACCTCGAGCCGATGGCGCATGGAGCTAGACATCGAAAATACGCAAAAACTTTGTATGGTAAGAAGGGAGCTTTACATGGCACTACTAGAGATAAAAAATCTAACCGGTGGTTACACTCAAAATCCTGTTCTTAAGGATGTTTCCTTCAAAGTTAATCAAAACGAAATTGTAGGATTAATCGGATTAAACGGTGCGGGGAAAAGCACGACAATTAAACATATTATTGGACTAATGGAGCCAAAGAAAGGGTCTATCCATATTCAAGGAAAAACGATTCAAGAGGACATGGAAGCTTATCGATCCAAATTTAGTTTTATTCCTGAAACACCGATCCTTTATGATGAGTTAACCCTTTATGAACATCTTGAATTAACAGCAATGGCCTATGGACTTGATAAAAAAGTGTTTGAAGAAAGGCTTGACCCTTTATTACGAGAATTTCGAATGGAAAAAAAGGTAAAGTTTTTTCCGGCTCATTTTTCAAAAGGAATGAAGCAAAAAGTTATGATTATGTGTGCTTTTTTAGTTGAGCCAGACGTTTATATCATTGATGAACCTTTTGTAGGTTTAGATCCTCTTGGTATTCAATCCTTGTTAGAACTAATGAATAAAAAGAAAAATCAAGGAGCGGGCATTTTAATGTCCACGCATATTTTAGCGACTGCCGAAAAGTATTGCGATTCCTTTATCATTTTACATAACGGAAAGGTAAAGGCTTCAGGAGCCTTAGAAGATCTCCGCAGACAATTTAAAATGGGTAATGCATCACTCGATGATATTTATATCAGCCTGACAAAGGAAGAAGAAAATGATTGATATCAAGGAACTATGGAAAAAGCGCCAGATCCAACATTTTAAGGAAATAAGCCGTTATTTGCGGTATATGTTAAATGACCATTTGCTAATCGCTCTCCTCTTTTTAGGTGGGGGAGGGGCATACTACTATAATTTTTGGTTGCAGGATGTTCCTAAGGAATTTCCTTACGCGATTATAATTGCCCTTGTTTTAGGAGCTATATTGACAAGAAGTCGAGTTCAAACCTTAGTGAAAGAGCCTGACCTTGTTTTCTTATTGCCTATAGAAACGAAGTTAACCGCATATTTTCAAAAGGCATTTTGGTACAGCCTGTTTTCTCAAATTTACTTATTATTAATTGTGTTTGCAATTGCAGCACCTTTATATCTAGCTGTTACAGATAAAACCTTTTCGTCCTTAGCAGCTATCTTTGTAATTGTTCTTTTAAGCAAAGCATGGAACCTGCTATTAACATGGTTAACTCAGCATGACCAGGAAAACTCAACCTATTATACTGACACCGTAATCAGGCTTATTTTAAATATCGTGCTTATGTACTTGTTATTTTCTGGTGCATCAATCATTTTTATCGGTTGTGTCGTAATACTCATGCTCGTGTTGCTTCTTTATTTTCATAAGGCAGTTGAAGGAAAAGGTCTAAAATGGAATACATTAATCGAGTTAGAGTCAAAGAGAATGCTTACTTTTTATCGAATTGCAAATTTATTCACAGATGTTCCTAAACTAAAGGAGCGGGTGAAAAGACGGCCATGGTTTAACTGGGTTGCCGGTTTAATTTCATACTCTAAGAAAAATACATTCCGCTATTTATATACGCGTACTTTTTTGCGGACAAGCGACTACTTAGGAATGTATACGAGGCTAACAATCATTGGTGGATTGATTATTCATTTCGTCCCATTTCAATATGGGAAAGCGTTTGTGATGATATTGTTCTTGTATTTAACAGGCTACCAGCTTATTACATTATGGAGACACCATAGCTTGAAAATATGGGTTCGATTATATCCAGTAAGTGAAGGCTCAAAATTAGCCTCATATTTGCAGTTTCTATTCCAGTTACTAGTTGTTCAATGTGTTATATTTACAGTGATCCTTTTACTAACGGTTGAAATCTCGACAACATTCTTATTATTGGTTGTAGGTCTAGTGTTCGTCTATCTTTTTGTATTTGTTTATACAAAGGGTAAGGTACAAAAGCTTGACCGGATGTATAGTTAATCATTTGAAACCTATCCCTATTTTAAATCGTAGTAAGTATTAAATTAAAAGAGGGGTAGAGGCGCATGGATGATTCATATCTGTTAAAAGTGGAAGAGGAATTATTTCAATGGCGAAAAAAGCTTATTAAAAAATCTACTATGCTCCAACGTGTTTCGAAAAAAGCTCAAACAAAAGTGAACGAAATGATTCCTGAAAAAGCCCATACGGTTATTACCGAAAGCATCAAAAAGATGGTTCAAGCTACATTAGTTGGGTCAGAATACACAACAAAGGGAAATTATCCTGATGAAATGACATTGCAGGTAAAAGAAAAGCTAATAGAAGAAAAATTAACAGTATATAGACGAACTGCAGCTGCAGAAGGAGCTGGAACAGGTGCGGGAGGATTTTTTTTAGCCTTGGCCGATTTCCCTTTGCTTCTATCAATAAAGATGAAGTTTTTATTTGAGGTAGCAGCGATACATGGGTTTGATACGAAAAATTATGAGGAACGTCTTTTCTTGTTGTATGTATTTCAGTTGGCTTTTTCTAGTGATGAACATAAAAAGAAAACATTTGGGATTATTGAGAGTTGGGAAGTAGAGAAAGAAAGCTTATTGAAAATGGATTGGCGTGTCTTCCAGCAAGAATACCGAGATTATATTGATTTCGTAAAAATGCTTCAATTACTCCCAGGTGTTGGAGCAGTTGTTGGGGCATATGCTAATTACAATTTACTCGATCACTTAGGTGAAGTGGCAAAAAATTGTTATCGTATTCGAATACTACAATAATAAAAACGCAAGAATGGTGTGAAACTCATCATTCTTGCGTTTTATTTTTATACTGTTGCTTCTTCTGATTTTTCGACTGATAGATAATTTAATGTTGCTGATCCTAATGTTTTGGCAGCTATTAGCATTGCTTTTTCATCAATATCGAATTTTGGATGATGATGTGGAAAGGCCTCTGTTACATCAGCCGGCTTCGCACCTGTAAAGAAGAAAGTTCCAGGTACATGCTGTAAATAATAAGCAAAATCCTCGCCACCCATTTGTGGTGCAGCTTCAGTAACATTTGTCACTCCCGGTACATTTTCAGCAGCCTCAACTAGGAAATCCGTTTGTTCTTTATGATTGACGACAGCAGGATAACCACGATGAAAGGCATAGGAGTAAGTAGAATCAGCTGCAATACATGTTCCTTTTACAATTCGCTCAATTTCATGCTCGATTTGGTCTCTAACATCTTCACTAAATGTTCGCACTGTTCCTCCAAGTTTAACTGAGTCTGCAATTACGTTAAAGGGATTTTCTGCAACGAACGAACCTATTGATACAACTGCAGATTCAACTGGATCAACACGTCTGCTGACAATTTGTTGTAAGTTCATAACCAACTGAGACCCAATAACAACAGCATCTTTCGTGGTATGCGGATGTGCTCCGTGGCCACCTGAGCCTTGAATTTTAACTTCAAAACGATCTGCAGCAGCCATGATTGGACCAACGCGGTATTCAATCGTTCCAGTAGGTGTTGTTGCCCATAAATGTGTACCGAATACGACATCTACACCTTCAAGACAACCATCTTCAATCATAGAAATAGCACCACCTGGAGCAAATTCTTCTGCATGTTGGTGGATGAGGACCACTGTTCCTGCGAGTTGTTCCTTCATTTCATGAAGTGTTTTTGCTAATACTAGCAATGTAGCGGTATGTCCATCATGTCCACAAGCATGCATGACACCAGGGACAGTTGATTTATAAGGCACATCCTTTTCGTCCTGAATTGGAAGGGCATCGAAATCAGCGCGTAAAGCTACAGTTGGACCTGGTTTGTTTCCATGGATCTTCGCCACAACACCATTGCCGCCTACATTTGTACGCACTTCAATTCCTAAATTTTTATAAAAATTCGAGATGTATTCAGCGGTTTTATATTCTTTAAATGAAACTTCTGGGTGTTGGTGTAAATAACGTCGAATATCAACCATTTCAGTATAATTTTTGTCTAAAGATTCATATAGGTTTTGTAACATTTCTCGATTCTCCCCTTCACTTTATAATACGTATAAATTATATCATGATAAGTTGTATAGTATCGTAATTTTGCATGAAAAAAGGAGGCTTTTGGCCTCCTACTCAATCGACTGTAGTAATGCATTTCCGTTTTTTGAAACTTTTACTTTAGCGTGCTTTGCACTACGCTGTATCTCTAATCCTGTACCTTCTTTAACAAAATAACTTTCTATACCGATGATAATGCCATTATAGCCATTGTATTTACCAGCAATAAGGACCTCATCTTGATCGAGTTGATAGTCACGGGGATCAATCGAAGTGAGTATTTTCTCCCGTTGATAGATACCGTGTTGATCTTGTTTCGCAAGAATAAACACTTTATTTCCTGATTGTACATTTTTTAATTCATTGACTTCTGCAATTTCATAACGCAAGATCACATAGTCACCCTGAAGCATCGAACGTGGGTCAACAGGTGCTAACTCCAGTGTAATTTCTTTCCCGTTTTTTAATAATGACTCACTAGTCCCAATTTGGTATCCTACAATCGTCAACTGTAAAAGAAGAATGAGTCCAATAAGCCTCCACTGCTTTTTCGTAAAAATCTTTTCTTTCTTTAATTCATTTTTTTCAGCCCTTCGTTCAAAGAATTGAGTGATTACGAAGAAAATTAGGCCGATCAGAAGTAGTGATAGTGATTTGTGTACAAGTGACCAAACAAGGTCATAATAAGTTGAAATAAATAGAGCAATCCAGAACAATATCGTCATTCTAAATAGAAATAAATCGTCTATTCGAGAGAAGTAAAGAACAAGTATTGTTGTAATGATAAAAAACAATAAGCTATAGATAATTTCCTGCCAAAGCAGATTATCTAAAAAGGTAAGAGCGTAGAAAAAGAGTAAGACGTAAAATAAACTTATTCGTTTTAATGCAGCTTGCGGTCGAACGAAATAATAGATTATTGCATTGACTAGTGCAATACTTATGAATACAAATTCTAAATGAACCCACATTCCTAATTCATCTAAAATTAGATTTACTAAACAACCAATGGTTGTTGTGTAGCTCAAAAATCTAATGATTCCATCTTTCATGATCACAGTTACAACAATAGATACGATTAAAAAGAAAATTGTAATGGGTGTAGATAGGAAAAATGCTTCTAGTAGACCTGAGAAAAATCCGATAAACAGTAGTGTGTTTCGGACATATGGACCAAGCTTTTTCACAAATAAACCTGTAGTTATAAATAATAAACTCAAAAAAACAGTGGCATAGAAGCTAGAGAATAACAGAAAGAGAACTCCTCCAAAGCTTATCGAAAACATGAAAGAACCAATCAGTGTAACAATTACGATTAATGTACCTTTAATCGCTTGACCTATTGGAGCTTCTGAATGCTTAGAAGATAAATGCCTAGCCAATAAGATTCCACCAATTATTAGAGCGATGGAAGCAATTGAGCCCACTATTTGCAAGCCAAGGTAACCTATTGAATCTCCGAATAAAAACGGGATTTCAATAATCCTTGTACAGACGTAAATACTAACCATTGTGAAAAGAATAATGGAAAGATACTTATCAATTTTCTTCGTTGCAAGATAAAAATAACAAATGGCAGCAAACAAAATATATAAGACATTCGTCCAGCCACTATAGGGTTCATACAATTCGAAAATACTCATTCCGATTAACATAATGTGGGTCATCGTATAGGACATATAACGAATTGCTTTATTATTCAATACCGGTGTAAAGGTAAGGATAAAGAGGATAAAGTTTAGTACACCAATCACAAAATATATGAGCCACTCTTGCAAATCTGTGCGAACAATGAAGTACGATGAGGGATTCATATAGAACCAATATGCGAGATGAAAAAGGATAAAGCTCATAATGGAAAAAGGAGTATAATTGGTGCTTATTGCAAGCAGTAAAGCTGGTATTAGCCAAACAAGAAATAATACATAACTGTCAGCATGAGAATTATAAATTTGACCGATTAATGCTATAGATAAACCAAAGGTGATTGCACCTGCCACTAACAACCATTTTCCTAAAAAAAATTGTTGTGAAAGAAGTTTTGTGGAAAGCACAGATAATAAATAAAACAAAAGCATTGCAGCAACCGAAAGTGAAAGTTTTTCATACCGTGAAAATTCTGGCCAGTTAGCAGCAAAAAAGTAAAGAATTCCAGATAAAATCAAAACAATCGAAGCGAAGTAACCAAAAGGAATCAACTTCTTCATTTCATACTCCCCATTTCCTTAAGGAAAAATAAATACCTACTGATACTATATGTGGTTAAGATGAATCGTTGTAATGATTATAATATATTTTTCCAATCCTGATACCATTATTTAAAGAACAATTTCATGAAGGATTAGAGAAACCTAATCCCGAGGTGAATTACTTATGGAATTGTTTTCAGCAGAGTTTTTTTCAGCTCTACTTTCGATTATAGTAATTGATCTCGTCTTAGCAGGCGATAATGCGATTGTCATCGGTTTAGCCGCAAGAAATTTACCAAAGGAACAGCAAAAAAAAGCAATCATTTGGGGAACTGTTGGGGCAATCTTCATTCGTGCTGCAGCTACATTAATTATGGTTTGGGGATGTACGCTGTTCATTAAATTAATTGACCGTTTCCCAATCATTGTTACAATCGGTGCAGCCATCCTTTCCTATACAGCAGCAAAAATGATTGTAGGAGAGCCATTTCTACATGAGTTTTTTGAAAATCCTTGGTTCAGGTACTCATTTGAAGCATTAACCGTAATTGCGGTTGTATTTATTGGAACAAAGGCGAAGAAAACAAAAGCGCAATCAATTAAAGAAATACAAAAAGCTTCTTAAAATAAGGCAGCCATTTGGCTGCCTTTACTATTTTATATCTTGAAGAATAATACGTATTTTACTTAACACTTCTTTTGTATGAAGAAATGGGCTTTCTATTTGAAGTAACTTTCTTATAAACTGTTTTTGCAAGGCTGAAAGTTCTAGTTCTTCTTCCCAGCTTTTTCTCTTTTTAGAAGTTGGAGTATAAGCTGAATAGAGTATGAAAAGTAGGGTATGACCGATTGCATAGAAATCACTTTTTGGCTGGGGTTCTCTCATCAATGAATTGCTTCTCTTTTTAACGGTTCCGTTAATAAATGCGGATAAGCCAAAGTCAATAATGGATACTTGTTCTTCATTATCCACCATAATGTTTGGTGGGCGTAGATCAAGGTGGACAATACCTTCAGAGTGTAAGTCGTCTAGGATCCTAATAATTTTTTCAATCACTTGAAAGGCTTCAAATTTAGTGAAAGCTTTTCCTTGCTCAAAAATTAATTTATCTAATGTAATCCCACTCATTCTTTTCATAACAAGGAAATGGCGACCCTGGCTATGAAAAAAGTCTACAAAGCTAGGGATAGAGTGATGATCCAGACGTTGGAGAATATCCTTTTCTTTGTTAAAAGAGGCAACTCCAGCTTTATTTTGTTTACGTGCTCGAAGTTGTTTTATAATTACAGGTTTATCTAAAATGGTCGACGTAGCTGAATAAACAATCCCATAGCTACCGATTCCAATAACATCCTCAATTAAATAATCAGCAATAATTTTTCCGGGTTTTAAAGCTTTTTCACGAATTCTCCATAGCCCATTCATTAACTGGAGAAGAATTTCTTTTTAAAGTTTTTCTTATAATATTGGTGTCCTAAGTGGGAATGTTTCTTATGTTTGTATTTATAGTCACTACTTGAATAATGATATTTTTTTGGTTTGGACGCCTCTTTTAGAATGGTCTTTATTATCTTCTTTAACATATAACTCCTCCTTTGATTCTTGATGGGATTAATATATCATACCTTTATTACGACTCAATGAATGAAAGGTTACAAATAAACAGTGTGGTAATTATTGCTAATTCTAGGTATATTTCTTGTTTAACTATGGATACTATATACGAGTTTTGTACATAAGCAGAAAGGGAGTATCATAATGAAAAGAATAATTTATACTGGTTTAGCTTTATTTCTAAGTTTTTTGTTAGTGGGTGAAATCCAAGCATCCGCGGAAATGGGAAATGTTGACCAAAAGCCAAAGGTGGAACTAACCGATCAGCAAAAGCAAGAGCTTGATAAGCTGTATCTTGATCTTCTTGAAACAAAAAAGGAGATTATAAATAAATATGTGGAATATGGTGTCCTTACAAAAGAAAAAGCAGATAAAAAACTGAACTGGTTAGACGAACATTACCAGAAGATCAAAGAACACGGATATATTCCAATGCATCATCATAAAAAGCACGAAGATGATGACGATAAAAATGATAATGATTAAATCGATAATAATAAGCTAGGTAAAACATGTCCTGTTTTGTCTAGCTTTTTTTATTAAAAGCGAAATAATCATTATTTCATTAAGTATCACATCCTCATATTAAGGCATCCTTTTTTATTTATTCCAATAGGAATAGTATAATAAAAAGTAAATAACTTAAGGGTGTTTGAAAAAGGAGAGGTGAAAATGCCCATTTCATTTATTAAAACAGAGAAACAAGAACGCTTATATAAGCTTGCAAGTGAATTAGCAGATAAATTTAACGAAAGAGCAGCAGAGTATGATGAAACAGGTGAGTTCCCCTTATTAAATATAGAGGAACTAAGAAATACAGGATATACTAGCCTTTCCGTTCCAATGGAATATGGTGGGAAAGAAGGGCTTTCCTTATATGAACTAGTATTACTTCAAGAACGACTTGCTATAGGAGACGGCTCAACCGCCTTATCAATCGGATGGCATTTAGGCGCAACTATGGATTTGTTTGATAAAAAGCGTTGGAAGGAAGAAAAGCGATCATTTTACGCAAAAGAAGTTTTACAAGGTGCTCTTTATAATCGAGCGGCAACTGAACCTCAAACAGGAAGCCCAACGAGGGGAGGTAAACCTCAAACAACAGCTAGAAAAGAAGGGGATAAGTGGGTCCTGTCTGGAAGAAAATCATTTACAACAATGTCACCAGCCCTCACTTATTTTGGGGTAATTGCCTCAATAGAAGGAACGGACCAAATTGGGGAATTCTTAGTTGAAAGATCTAAGTCTGGAGTTGCAATCGAAGAAACCTGGAACACAATTTCCATGAGAGGTACAGGAAGTCACGATCTTGTCCTCACAAATGTTGAGTTGAATGAAGATGATTTAGTTGAAATGGTAACCCCTGAGCAAAAAGCAACTCCAAATGGTTGGCTGCTTCATATACCGGCTTGCTACTTGGGAATTGCAATTGCAGCAAGAAATTATGCTGTGAAATTTGCGAATGAATACTCGCCCAACAGCCTAAATAGGCCGATTAAAACGATTCCAAATGTCAGGCGGAATGTGGGAGAAATGGAGGCAGAGCTTTTAAAGGCACGCCATATTCTATATGCAATTGCTGACAAATGGGACAGGACTGCTGATCGAAGTCAGCTTGGTTCAGAGCTCGGGCTTGCGAAATATATTGCTACAAATAGCGCTATTTCCGTTGTAGATAAAGCAATGCGGATAGTTGGAGCTAAGAGCCTACAAAAGTCCAATCCGTTACAACGCTATTATCGAGATGTAAGAGCGGGACTTCATAATCCCCCAATGGATGACATGACAATTGCAAAATTAGCGGATGAAGCATTTAAAGAAATGGAAAAATAACTATATCTATCTAAATGAGAAAGTAGTCGCTGTTCGCGGCTACTTTTATTAATTTAAGAGTTAAAATATATTGACTAGAATAATATTTTTTTCTATAAATAGGTAATCAATTTCTTACTATCCAATCTCGTAAATGCCCATAGAGCCTTATATAATAAGAGTAACTAAGATAGTGATTATTTACGGAACCCCTTAAATCAAATAGATTGAGAGAGCAATAAACATTCCTGTTAGGAGGTAAATAGTTTTGAAAAATAGTAAAAAGAAACTTTTAGGTTTGTCTTTAGCATTAATGCTAGGAGCAGGTGGACTTGCTGCATGTTCAAGCTCTGGTGCTTCTAACAACACAAATAAAGATGGAAAAACTAGTTTCACGATTATGGCAAACCTTTACACCCCAGAAGTTCCATCTGATAGGATCGAAAAGCTCCTAGAGGAAAAGACAGATGTTGATTTGACTATCCAATGGACTCCAGATACTAGTTATGAAGAAAAGTTAAATACAGCATTTGCAACAGAAACACTGCCAGAGGCTGTTTTCCTGAAGAATCAAACAACATTCATTCAATTTAAGGAAGCAATCCGTGATGGACAGTTTTGGGAAATTGGTCCATATTTAGACGAGTTTCCAAATCTAAGTAAATTAAATGAACAAATCTTAGAAAACACTGCTGTTGATGGAAAAATCTATTCGTTATACCAAGGTAGATCATTATCTCGCCAAGGTTTGATTTATAGAAAAGATTGGGCAGAAAAATTAGGCTTAGGAACTCCAGAAACAATTGAAGATATTTATGAAATGGCAAGAGCATTTACGGAAGATGACCCAGACGGAAATGGTAAAGATGACACATTTGGAATAACTGACCGTGCTGACTTATCATATGGTGCGTTTAAAACTGTAGCATCTTGGTTTGGAACTCCAAACAACTGGGGTGAAAAGGATGGACAACTTCTTCCAGAGTTTATGTTTGATGAGTATAAACAAACAATGGATTTCATGAAAAAGCTACGTGATAACGGTTATATTAATCAAGACTTTCCGGTAACAAGTAAAGAAGATCAGCAAGCATTCTTTAAAAACGGAACTGCTGGTATGTACATTGGATCAATGTCAGACGTAATTAGTATTGATAAAGATGCGAAACAACTTAATCCAGATGTTGAATTTGATGTTCATAATAAAATTGTAGGTCCTAATGGTGAATACGGTATCTGGGCAATCCCTGGATACGGAAACGTTGTATTATTCCCGAAATCAGCAGTTAAAAGTGAAGAAGAATTAAAAGATATCCTTGGTTTCTTCGATAAATTAGTGACACCTGAAATCTCAAACATGATATTCTGGGGAATTGAGGGAGAACACTATACTGTTCAGGATGGTGGAGCACTTAACTCTGAGGATACTGAATTAACAACAAGAGAAGTAAAACCATACCAGTCACTTGAAATTGGTGAACCAAAGACAAATGGAAGATATGAAGGAGTCCATACTCTGCCTGCAAAACAAAAGGCTGAAAAACTAATTGTAGATAATGAAAAATATTTAATTCATGACCCAACAATTCCACTTGATTCACCTACTTTTGCAGAAAGAGGAGAACTTCTGAATCAAAAAATGATTGATGCAACATATCAATATATTCTCGGTGATCTAGATGAGGCTGGATTTGAAAAAGCGATTGAAGATTGGAAAAAATCTGGTGGGGAAAATGTAATTAAAGAGTTTAATGAAGCTTACCAGAATGTTAAATAAGTAGTTTCAAAAATAGTAAGGTGAAGGCTCAAATTATGCCTTCACTTTTTTATCCACTTTGTGAAAGTTTCGAAACTTTTGTAAATATGATAATCATTTTCTAATACTCATCGATGTAAGTGTTTACAAACCTTGATATTATAAGGATATGTGAGAAATTGATTATTCACATCATACGATCATGGAGATAAATTTAAGGTGTACCAAAAAAATATATAGGGGGAATTACTTTGAAGCAAAGTAAGAAGAAGTTTTTAGGCTTGTCCCTTGCATTGATGTTAGGAGTCGGCGGTTTAGCTGCTTGTTCAAATGAAAGCGCTTCAGATGCAAAAGACTCTGACAAGCCAAAAGAATCAAATGAAAAAGTTAGTTTTACACTTATGGCTAACCTTCACACACCTGAGGTTCCATCTGACAAGGTTGAAAAGTTATTAGAGGAGAAAACAGGTGTAGATCTAACCATTCAGTGGACTCCTGATACTAGCTATGAGGAAAAACTGAATACAGCGTTTGCAACAGAAACATTACCAGAAGCAGTATTCTTAAAAAACCAGACTACATTCGTCCAATTTAAAGAAGCAATTCGCGATGGCCAGTTCTGGGAAATCGGTCCATACTTAGACGAGTTTCCAAACTTAAGTAAACTAAATGAACAAATTTTAGCTAACACTGCTGTTGATGGAAAAATTTATTCAATCTATCAAGGAAGACCATTATCTCGCCAAGGTTTAATTTATAGAAGCGACTGGGCTAAGAATTTAGGTCTAGGTACTCCTGAAACAACTGAGGATATTTATGAAATGGCTAAAGCATTTACTGAAAATGATCCAGATGGCAATGGAAAAGATGATACATTTGGATTAACTGACCGTAGTGATTTAGTATATGGAGCATTTAAAACGGTTTCATCTTGGTTTGGAACACCAAATGATTGGGGCGAAAAGGACGGAGAACTTCTTCCAGAATTTATGTTTGATGAATATGTTCAAACAATGGATTTCTTTAAAGACCTTCGTGACAATGGATATATTAACCAAGACTTCCCTGTAACAAGTAAAGAAGATCAACAAGCATTCTTTAAGAATGGTACTGCAGGAATGTATATTGGTTCAATGGCGGACGTTGTAAGTCTTCACAAGGATGCAGTAGCCCTAAATCCTGACATTGAGTACGATGTTCATAATAACATTAAGGGTCCAAATGGAGAATTTGGAGTATGGGCAATCCCTGGTTACGGTAACGTAGTATTATTCCCTAAATCTGCTGTTGAATCAGAAGAAGAATTAAAAGGAATTCTAGGTTTCTTTGATAAATTAGCTACACCTGAAATTGCTAACCTAATTTTCTGGGGTATTGAAGGTGAACACTACGAAGTACAAGATGGTAGAGCTTTAGCATCTGAGGACCAAGATTTAACAAACCGTGAAGTAAAACCTTACCAAGCAATTGAAATTGGTGAGCCTAGTACAAACGGAAGATATGAAGGGGTATTTACATTACCTGCTAAGGAAAAAGCGGAAGAATTAATCATCGATAATGAGAAATACTTAATTCATAATCCAACAAATGCACTTGACTCTGCTACTTTTGCGGAAAAAGGAGAACTCCTTGCTCAAAAAATGACAGATGCAACTTATCAGTACATCTTAGGAGATCTTGATAAAGCAGGCTTCGAGAAAGCAATAGAAGATTGGAAGAAATCTGGCGGGAACGATGTAATTAAAGAATTTAACGAGTCTTATAAAAAGTCTAAATAATTCATCGAACTCTTAATGCTAAAATAAAAGGCTGTCCATACAGCCTTTTATTTTATTACATCATCTAACTGAATAAATGGGTAAACGGATACTACCTACTATTCTACTAATCTGTATTTTAGGGAAGTGTACCATATGTTCCGCATTGAAAAAGCGAGGAGATTAAATCGAGAAGCCGTTATTTCCCTGGTGAATCATGCGATTTACCAATTCGGAAATTCGATGTCTTTAATCTTTCTCAATATTTATTTATGGAGATTAACCAATAGTTTATTGATTAATGCAGTTTTCAATTTAGTAGCAATTCTTGCCCAGGCACTTACAACATTCTCAATTGGTAAATTTGCCAAAAGAAAAGGAAAACTACTCGCGTATCGATTAGGTATTTTTATCACCGCATTCTTTTATCTCTTTATTTTATTGGCTCAAGAACAAATCGTGACTTTCTATCTTCTATTTGCAATCATGAAAGGAATTTCGCAGGCTTTATATTGGTTGGGATACTTTACAATTGTTCATGAGGTCTCAACGGACGAAAATCGCCTACGAGTTTTAGGAATAAACACCATTGTAATGAATGGAACGAATCTTTCAGGACCGGCAATCGCGGGATTTATCATTGGTCTATACTCGGGATTCCAAGGTTATATGATTGTCTTTGGCGCTGCATTTGTGATGTTTGCAATTGCTGCAATGGGAAGCTTGAAGTTAAAAAAAGAAGAAAATCATCATACATCCTATTACATGAAGTACCTACCATTAATCGTAAAAAGGGAACCAGGGTTTAAGAAATCGCTACTTGGCTGGTTTGTTTTAGGCTTTCCACATGGAATATTATCGTTCATTCCGTCCATTTTATTATACGAGATCTTTCTAAAGGAACAGACAGTAGCTTACTTAAACATTGTTTTCCTAACATTATCAATTATATCAAGCTATTTAATTTCAAGGTTTGCCCATGCTGGAGGAACTGTGAAGTATTTGGTTATATCTGCGGCTGGTTTCACACTTTCGACCATATTCTTGCTAACTGATTTATCTGCTTTAACGGTGATTTTGTTTATGTCCATCTATTCCATATTCAAGCCATTGCAAGGAAATTCATATGAAGCTTATTACTATAACATGATTGGCCAGCTCCCGTTAAAGTCAAACTTTAGAACAGAAGCAGTTGTATTAAGGGAGACGATTATCAATTTAGGTAGGGGTTTTGGAATAATCATATTCTTAACTTTTGTTAATGGCATTGAAGCAGAGAGTATTCCAGTCGTTCTGTTTACACTTGCGGTTTTACAATGGCTCATCCCATATTTAACGGCAAATAAACAATCATTTTTAACGAAAAAGAGAAGTGGACAGTATAATCATAATCTAAGATAAGTCTTCAAAGTCTCATATACTCTCATTATCTACCGAGTATATGAAACTTTGATTATTTACGATATGTAAAAAGATTTACACAATACAAGTATAAGGTTTGTTCCAAAAACGGTAACACGAATATCTCCTAATGTATTTGCGCATGACAAGCCTTTAAAAGCAAATGCATTCAAGATTACGATTATAAGATGAAAGGAAGATGAGGGTGAAGTCAGAAACAGTTGTTGAACAAAACAGTCAAACGGAACTAGCATTAAACAAAACAAAGCAAGTTTCTAGTACCGATTTGCAAAGAAGCTTTAAGGCCGAATTAAAAAGGCGCATATTCAAAAATAAATTATTATATTTGATGATCCTTCCAGGTGTGTTGTACCTACTTATTTATAAGTACGTTCCAATGTTAGGTCTCGTGATTTCATTCCAAGATTACAAGCCATATCAAGGGATCCTTGGAAGTGATTGGGTCGGATTTGAACACTTTACACGCCTCTTTACAGATTCAGATTTCTGGATGATTTTTAGAAATACACTTGTACTTTTTGGATTGCATATTTTTATAGCGTTTCCAATTCCGATTATTTTGGCATTAATGCTAAATGAGGTCAAAAATCTTTTCTTTAAAAGAACGATACAGTCACTCATCTATATTCCACACTTTATGAGTTGGGTAATTATTGTTTCAATTAGCTTTGTGCTTTTAACAATGGATGGCGGGCTAATAAACGAATTATTAGTTAGTTTAGGTTTAGATAAGGTGAACTTCTTAATGAATTCTGATTGGTTCAGACCGATTTATATCACACAAGTTGTGTGGCAAAGTGCTGGTTGGGGAACCATTATTTACTTAGCTGCAATCTCTGGGGTAGATCCAGGTTTATATGAAGCAGCAAAAATGGATGGAGCAAGTAAACTACGTCAAATTTGGCATATTACATTACCTGCAATTCGCCCAGTTATTATTGTTCTTCTTATCCTAAAAATCGGTGACGTTCTGGAGCTTGGTTTTGAACATGTATACCTATTATTAAATGCATCAAACCGTAATGTTGCGGAAATTTTTGATACGTATGTATATACAACTGGTTTATTACAAGGACAATACAGCTATAGTACTGCAGTCGGTTTATTTAAAGGTCTAGTTGGTTTAGTTCTAGTTGTCTTTGCAAACAGAATGGCTAAGAAATTCGGAGAAGAAGGTATCTATTAAGACAAAAGGAGTGAGAGCATGGTTGGAGAAAAACAGCTCGGAAGTCGTATCTTTCGATGGGGAAATTATTTACTACTTGTTGTAATTGCACTAACAATGGTCCTGCCCTTTATACATGTAATTGCGGCATCATTTACAACAAGTGCAGAGTTAGCAGATAAACGTTTTGTCTTATTTCCAACTGTTTTTAGTTTAGATGCTTATAAGTATATATTCTCAACTAATACAATTTTTAAAGCATTGTTCGTTTCAATAGGGGTTACCCTTATCGGAACGTTATGGAGTATGTTCATTTCATTATTAACAGCTTACGGATTATCACGTAGAGATCTGGTTGGTAGAAGGCAAATCTTATTTCTATTCGTATTCACAATGCTATTTAGTGGTGGAATGATACCAACATTCTTAATTGTAAAAGAAACAGGTTTACTTGATAGTTATGCAGCATTAATTGTACCGGTCACAATCAACGTATTTAACATGATTATTTTACGAAGCTTTATCATGGGATTACCGGAAGGATTAATTGAATCAGCTAAAATTGATGGCTGTAACGATTTTGGAGTACTATTTAGAATCGTAATGCCCATTTCAAAGCCAGCTCTTGCAACCGTTTCCTTGTTCTATGCTGTTGCATACTGGAACACTTATATGCATGCAATCCTTTATATCAATGATGCGGCAAAATGGCCAATTCAAGTTTTGCTAAGACAAATTGTTGTCCTTGCGAGTGGGCTTAGCTATGATAGCTCTGAATTTACAAATATTCCACCACCAGACATTACAATCAAAATGGCAGTAATTGTTGTCGCTACAATACCTGTATTAATGGTTTACCCATTCCTACAAAAATACTTCACAAAGGGAGCTATGCTTGGCTCAATGAAGGAGTAGTCGATTTAAACTAAATATAGAAGGAGAACTACAGAGATGTATTATACCAAATCCTTTCACAAATTAGATTCTTTATTCGATGGATTCTTTGAGTGGCTGGCAGGACAATATGATCCGGTCACAGGCGGTTTTTATTATGCAAAAAGTTCTGTTTCTGATAGCTCCTTTACGCCTGATATCGAATCAACTGCCCAAGCTTTAAACATCTTATCAAGAAATGAATTATTTACTAAAATGCCCGTAGAAGTACGGGCAAAATTTGTTTCTTTTTTTCAGGATAAACAAGACTCAGAAACAGGTTATTTCTTGGATGAAGATCCTAATATGAAGCATGATGAAGTAATGGTAAGCAGAGCCATCAATTATTCATTAAATTCTCTACATCGATTGGGTGGAGAGCCACTCTATCCGTCACCAGTAGACCTCAATAAAGCACCAGTTTATGTATATTCCGAAGAAGCATATCTAAATAAATGGAAAAGCATTAGTTTAGTGAATAGTTGGCGTGGCTGTGATTTATTAGCATCCTCTTGCATGTATATCGGACAAATGGATAAAGACAGGCAGGAAAAAATGATACAGGTAGCTGCAAATTTCTTAAAAAGCATACAAGATCCCGAGACTGGGCTTTGGGGAGAAGGTAGTATGTATGTGCGTATCTCAGGGACATTTAAACTGCACACCTTCTATCATAAGTTTGGTTTACCTATGCCGAGAGTTGAAAAGATGTATCAAAGTATACTTCGTTGTTTACGAACTGAAATAGCAAAGGATATGTGCTACATTCGAAATCCTATTGATCTATTATCCTATATTAATCTTGATATACCGATTCAGGAACTTGAAGAAATTATTCAAATTACAGTGGATAATATGGAAAAGCTTAAACGTCCGGATGGCGGGTTTTCAAGGGAAATAGAGCATTCACCGACTGCACCAAATGTTGCCCAAGTTAAATCTGATGAGTATTATCCATATATGCCTGTGGCAGTTCATCTCGGTAAAGGATTATACGAAGGGGATATGAATGCGAGTACGCAAGCTACGCTCATTCGTTTGCAACTGCATAAGTTAGTTGGAAAAACGGCAGGACCGATTAAGGGTTCCGAAAATTTTTACAACCTATTAAATAATAGATTACAAGTATAGCAACTAATTAAATGATGTAATCGGTATAGCATCAAGTCGTAAAACGATAAATGGTATACCGTAAGCGGGTTAATCGGTATAGCATCGACTCGTAAAACGATAAATGGTATACCGCAAGCGGGTTAATCGGTATAGCATCGAATCGTAAAACGATAAATGATATACCGCAAGCGGGTTAATCGGTATAGCATCGACTCGTAAAACGATAAATGGTATACCGCAAGCGGGTTAATCGGTATAGCATCAAATCGTAAAACGATAAATGGTATACCGTAAGCGGGTTAATCGGTATAGCATCGACTCGTAAAACGATAAATGATATCCCGCAAGCGTGTTAATCGGCATAGCATCGAGTCGTAAAACGATAAATGGTATCCCGCAAGCGTGATAATCGGTATAGCATCAAGTCGTAAAACGATAAATAGTATACCGCAAGCGAGATAATCGGTATAGCATCAAGTCGTAAAACAATAAATGGTATACCGCAAATCATGTAACTTGTAGATCACCAAGAAGCAAAACGATAAATGGTATTGTTGGAGGGAATAGAATGGCGTTTTTAGACATTACACAATTAGGAGCGATTGGAGATAATCGTACAGATAACACAGAAATTATTGCTCAGGCAATTATTCAGTGTGCAGAAAAGGGAGGGGGAACTGTATTTGTACCATCGGGCACTTATTTGACGGGGCCAATTGTACTTAGAAGTAATATTACCCTTTATTTAGAAGCAGGAGCAACGATCACTTTTTCGGATGAATTTGATCGTTATCAGCCTGTCAAGACACGTTGGTCTGGCTATGAATGTTATGGGTACTCTCCACTAATTTACGGAGATAACCTTACGAATGTGGCCATAAAAGGAGAAGGTTCTTTTGACGGACAAGGCAAAGCATGGTGGCAGATTAATAGACAGCTCCGTGTGAATAGTAAAGCATACGCTTCAAAAACAACAGAAAAAATCTCTCAACTTAATCAGAACTTTATGGAACCTATCGAGACGAATCTAGTCGAATGGGATTCTCAATTCCTACGTCCACCTTTACTACAATTGATGAACTGTAAGAAAGTCACAATTGAAGGTGTCACTTTAAAAAATTCGCCTTTTTGGAATACACACCTCGTATATTGCGATCATGTAACCGTTCATAATGTGACATTTGAAAATCCAGCTGATACACCAAATGGTGATGGCTTTGACATTGATTCTTGTACAAATGTACGTGTTTCAGATTGCCATTTTGCTGTTGGAGATGATTGCCTCGTCATAAAGTCTGGCATTAATGAGGATGGACGAAGAGTGGGTAAGCCGACCGAAAATGTGGTCGTAACGAATTGTACGATGCACCATGGACATGGTGGAATTGTCCTTGGTAGTGAAATGTCTGGCGGCATCCAAAATGTGACGATATCTAACTGTATTTTTATTGGAACAGATCGTGGAGTACGGATTAAAACAAACCGTGAACGCGGCGGTTATGTGAAAAATATCCTTGTAAACAATATTTATATGGAAGATGTATTCTGTCCAATTGCGATTAATTCATTCTATCGCCATGGTGTAAACGAAAACGACCCAAAAGTAAATAGTCCTGAGGCACTACCAATTACTGAAAAGACACCTGCAATCGAACATATTCAAATTAGTCATATCATTGCTAGAAACTGCCGAGCAGCTGCTGGTTTTATATATGGGCTTCCAGAAAGACCAATTAATGATATTTCAATCTCTCATTCTACCATCGAAATGACGGTGGACCCAAATGAAGAGGGCGGAGAGCCAGATATGGTTCAAGAGGAATTAATAATGGCTGGAGCAGGAATCTTTGGAAAATATATTTCAAATTTAGATATCCATCATGTTCGTGTAGAAACACGCCAAGGTACTGGCCTTCAAATTGAAGATAGTCAGCATGTTAACATCGATCATTTTACTATGAGAAAGCAGCATAACTCCACCCCAGTAGTCATTTTAAAACGAGTTGAAGATAAAAATGTTGAAGGTTATGCTTCACAAATGGCAAACAAAAACTATCTACAAATAGATGAGCAGAGCAACTTTTTAAAACAAGATCTATAAAACATGTAGATCAATACGAACGGGGGGATTTACATGTGGGTAAACCATCGATTTTTGGATGAATTATATCAAGACACCGTCAAAAGTGATAGGAAAACCTATGATGAAAAGTGGCAAACAGCTTTAAAGGAAAAATTTCGGGAACGAATCGGTACGTTTAACAATGACGAACCACTTCAGCCAACTATGGTAGAACAAAAGGAATATAAGCAATATACAAGGTATAGTGCTGAGATTACAACTCTGCCAAATGTTAGGATGCAGATGTATGTGTTGGTACCAAATAAAATTCACGGAAAAAAGGCTCCGGCGGTTCTTGCCTTGCATGGTCATGGATATGGAAACAAAGATATTGTGGGTCTAGACCCATTTGGAAATGATCGAGAAGTGGAACCTGGATTGCATAAGGATTTTGCAGTGGAGCTTGTCAAACGGGGATTTATCGTTGTGGCACCAGAATTAATTGGTTTTGGGGAACGAACCTATTCAAATGATGACCGATTGAATCCATCTGATAATTCTTGTTATTCACTGGCGAGTCAGTTATTGCTTTACGGAAAGACACTTGCAGGACTTCGTGTTTTTGAATGTCAAAAAGTTTTAGATTTCATGGAGGGGTTTGAAGAAATCGACTCAAACCGCATTGGTTGTATGGGGATTTCGGGAGGAGGACTTGTTGCTGCCTACACCTCTATTCTCGATCAACGAATCACTGCAACTGTTATTTCTGGATATACGAATACATTTAAAGGAAGCATCATACAGAGAAGGCACTGTTTAGATAATTATGTACCAGGCATCTTGCAAGAGGCGGAAATGCCAGAGTTAATCTCATTAATTGTTCCACGGCCACTCTTTATAGAAGCAGGAAAACAAGATCATCTCTTTCCAATAAATGAAACTGAAAAAGCAATTAAGGAGATTAAAAGAATCTATTCAGAACGTAATAGTGAACAACTAGTAGAATCGCATCTTTTTGACGGTGGTCATGAGATATGTGGAGAGAAATCGTTTGAATGGATTTGTTCAATCTTGGATGTAAGGTAACAATAAATCCAAAAAATTAGTGTGGAGATGATTGTTTACATGACGGAAGCAAAAAAAAGTGTTGCTGATCGGATTGTTTGGCAAGCAGATTTAGAGAATGGTTTTTATCAAAATCCTATTTTACATGCAGATTATTCAGACCCTGATGTTGTACGAGTAGGTAAAGTTTATTATATGGTTTCTTCAAGCTTTCACATGACACCATGTTTACCGGTCTTACATTCTACTGATCTTGTAAATTGGAAGATTATAAATCATGTGGCACAAACATTACCATACGCAAGTTACGATAAACCACGACATGGGGAGGGCGTATGGGCTCCTAGTATTCGCTATCACGACGGTAAGTTTTGGGTGTTTTTTAGTGCACCTGATGAAGGCATATTTATGAGCACTGCAGTAGACCCAGCGGGGGAATGGACACCATTACACTTAGTTAAAGAGGTAAAGGGCTGGATTGATCCATGCCCATTCTGGGATGATGATGGTCAGGCTTATTTGGTCAATGCATTTGCAAAAAGCAGAACGGGTTTCAAAAGTATCCTCCATGTAAGTCGGATGGAACCAGATGGAACAGAGCTATTAGATGAGGGTGTTCATGTATTTGACGGAACCCGGCACCATCCAACAATTGAAGGTCCGAAATTTTACAAGCGAAATGGCTATTATTATATTTTTGCTCCAGCAGGTGGGGTACCTACTGGATGGCAAACGATTCTGCGGGCAAGAAATATCTTTGGACCTTATGAGGATAAGATTGTTTTACATCAAGGCAATACGAATATTAATGGTCCTCATCAAGGTGGTTGGGTTGAGACGGAAACGGGTGAATCATGGTTTCTCCACTTTCAGGATAAGGAGGCATACGGTCGTATTGTTCACCTTCAACCGATGCAATGGGAAAATGATTGGCCATTAATGGGGCAAAATCAAAACGATGCAGGAATCGGAGAACCTGTTATCCGATGGGAAAAACCAAAAGCACAAGTATCTTCAGAGGTTGTGGTTCCGGACATGAGTGATGATTTTAACTCGGATACATTAGGGCTACAATGGCAATGGCAAGCAAATCGTAAATCCCATTGGTACAAATTGAAGGACCAAACGTTAAGGCTATATGCTGTTGGCCATTCTGAAAAAAACAATCTTTATCATATTCCAAATGTCATGACCCAGAAATTCCCGGCAGAAACGTTTAAAGTTACAACAAAACTGACTTTCTCTCCTGAATCTCCTGAAGATCACTGCGGTTTGATTGTATTAGGAGAACGGTATGCTTCAATTGAAGTGAGAAAACTAGAAAATCAACTGGGTGTTTTTTATGTCACGGGAGATGAGAAAGAACTTCAAGACGTACAATGTATCGGCAAAATCAAAGAAAATGAACTGTTTTTACATGTAGAAGTAAATGAAGGCGCGATTTGTAGATTTAGCTTTAGTGAAGATGGAATCAGCTTTGTACAAGCAGAAGACATCTTTGAAGCTACACCAGGAAAATGGGTTGGTGCTCAAATCGGTATTTATTGTTATAACGAAAACCAAGAGAATAGCAAAGGGTATGCAGATTTCGACTATTTTTCAGTACACAAATAAAAGCGCATTCAATGCCCTTTTAGTGTTTTGAAGAAAGGGGAGAACAAATTGTCTACATTTAAAAATCCAATTATTCCGGGATTTTATCCAGATCCGTCTATTTGTCGAGTAGATGATGATTATTACTTAGTCACTTCTACATTTGAATACTTCCCTGGTATACCCATCTTTCATAGCAAAGATTTGGTAAACTGGAGGCAAATCGGGCATGTGCTCAATAGACAAAGTCAACTGAACCTTGATGGAACTCCGAATTCAAAGGGAATATATGCAGCAACCATACGATACCACGAGGGTGTCTTCTATGTCATTACTACCTTCGTAGAAAGTCAAACAGGTGCAAGAAAAAACTTTTTTGTAACAGCTGAAAATCCTGAAGGCCCTTGGTCTGATCCATATTGGTTAGAGGATTGCCCTGGTATTGATACATCATTGTTTTTTGATGATGATGGAAAAGTATATGTGACAGCAAATCGACGACCTCCAGGAGGGCAGCTTTACCCAAAACATATGGAAATCTGGTTACAGGAACTAGATTTAGAGACGAAACAGTTGACCGGGGAGAAATACAGTCTTTGGGATGGGGCTTTAAAGAATGTTCATGCCCAGGAAGCACCACATATATATAAGGTCAATGGCATGTATTATTTAATCATTGCAGAAGGTGGCACTGGTTTTACTCATTCCATTACAGTGGCACGCAGCGAATCCGTTACGGGCCCGTATGAAGGTGCTAAAACGAATCCCATATTGACACATCGGCATTTAGGAAGAGAATACCCGATTTCAAATATAGGTCACGGTGATATTATTGATACAAACAATGGTGAATGGTGGATGGTTTGTTTAGGTTCACGTCCATACGGTGGTGAATATCGAAACCTAGGTAGGGAGTCCTTCCTCGTTGCACTCAAATGGGAGGATGGGTGGCCAGTCGTCAATCCAGGAAAAGGTATTGTTGAGATGGAAGGAACTAACCCAAATTTAAAGGAGAAAAGATGGCCAACCGCACCTGCTTGTGACCATTTTGATTTACCTGAACTACGGATGCAATGGAATTTTATCCGTACACCACGAGGTGACTTTTGGTCGTTAAAGGAACGACCAGGTTATTTGCGATTACGATTGAAGGCTGAGACGATCACGGAAACTGTCAATCCTGCTTTTGTTGGCCTTAGACAGCGCCATATCAATTTTGCAACTCGAACAAAAATGGAATTCTCACCAAACAATAAATATGAAGCCGCAGGACTTGTATTATTACAAAATTCTGATTTTCATTATCGAGTAGAATACACACAATCTGAGATCAAACTGGTAATGAGAGAAGCTGGTCATGAAGAAATTCTTGCGACATGTCCTTACGAACAAAAAGATGTTTATTTAAAAGTAGAGGCATATGGACAGTCCTACCACTTTTATGTAGCAAAAGAGCCAGAACAGTGGCAAGTCTTAAAAGAAGATGTGGATGGAAGAATTTTAAGCACAGATGTTGCAGGCGGTTTTACAGGAGCATATCTAGGAATGTATGCTAGTTCAAATGGGTCTGAATCGTTAAACCATGCTGATTTTGATTATTTTGAGTACATTGGATTAGATAAGTGATGAAAAAATAAGCTCCCTATTTGGGAGCTTATTTTGGTATCCATTGATCATTCGAAAGGAAAATATTTTCTAAAGAGTATTTGGAAGCTTCCTCTTCACTTAATGATTTTGCCCAGCCAACTCTATGTGAGGAATCACTTCCAGGACCCATGTTATTCCATTCGAAATACCGAGATGTTTTTTCATTTTCTTCATTTCGCCAATTATCCCATCCATAGGGATGAATATGCTGATCCATCCATGTATTGATAAAGACTGTATGGGCAAATGGTCGCCAAGGGCGTCCTAAGTATACTTCAGAGACATCCTTTGCTCCGGTTAGTTTGCAATTTTTGAAAACATACCCATATTTATTTTCCTTAGGAGTTGATGCAGCAGTAATATAGCCTTTGCGAAGACTATGAATCGTACAATCCTCAAAAACAGCGACAGCAGAGCCAAAGATGAAATCTACATGTCCTTCAATATAGCATTCTGAGAAGTAATGCCTTCCCTTAGATGTGTAAAGAGTATCCTGATTTGCTAATAACCTAACATGGTTAAATGTACATTTATCTCCCGCTACATAAAGTGCAAGTGCCTGGCCGATAGCGTCACCATAACCGGCAACATTTTGAATCGTTAGATGCTTCAATTGGAATAAATCAGCAAACGCATGGAAAGTAGCTGTTTCAAATGTCCCAATTTCATTCCCATCTGAGTTCTTCATTCTAGCAAATTTACTTCCTGAAATAATCGTTTCGTATTCTCCAGCCCCAATGATGGTAATATTGGGTTTATTTTCAGGTACAGTAATGATTTCCTCGTAAAGACCTTCTTTTACATAAATGGTTACAGGTTCCAGTGGAAAGACCCGAACCGCGTCAATCGCGGCCTGGATCGTAGAATAATCCCCATCTCCATGTTGAGAGACTACTAGTTTTTGCATGGGTACATCTCCTTTTTTACGTAGCTCTTATTGACTCACGATATTTACCAGGTGTCGTTCCTTCAATTTTCTTAAAGGAGCGAATAAAGTTTTGGGAGTTATTAAAGTTAAGTCGATCTGAAATTTCTTTCACAGAAATATCAGTTTCAGCAAGCCATTTTTTTGCCATATTAATCCGATACATGGATAAATATTCACTAAATGAAATGTTCATTTCTTTCCTGAAAATACTGCTTAAGTAATTCGGATTGTAATGTAACCTATTCGCAATCATATCGAGTGTAATATTGGATTCAAATTCCTCATGAATGATATGAACAATGTTTTCTGAAATAGTTTTATACTGGGATTCAGCACGGTCATCAATCTTTTGAAGAAGGGGATCAATGATAACTGTGATAAACCACTCTTTTACTTCTTCTCTTGACTTCAGTTCATAGATTTTTTCAAAAATTGAACGATTGTCTTCTAAATCTAATACATTGATTGCCAATGTATGCATTAGCTCAATTAAATCACTTAATAATCTAACTAATGAAATTTGGTATTGAATATGATTCAGATCCTCAGAGAAAATTTCATCAATTAGCTCATTGAGTAGACGATAGACTTTGTCTTTATCGTTCACTTTGATCGAGTCGAATAATTCAGTTTCAAGTCGCTTAGGGAAGTATGTGTGCAATCCTTTTCCAATTTCAAGGTTTTCAAAGAAAATAATCGATTCAGTACCATATTTTAGTGTGTATTTGAGGGCTTCTAGGCTCTCCTTATAACCATTTCTCGTTTCAAGAACATCAATGAATGGTTCACTTACCCCAATACTAACAGGGACACTGTATTCCTCTTTAATTTTTTTCTGAATTTGTTCAGCAAGATCATTTACATATTGATTAAACTCATGCTTCGATTCAATGTTGCTTAATAATAGGGTAACTTGAGTTTGTTTATTAACAATTGGTAGCATTCGCTCATCACGCGGGATCATTTCTTCAACCAGTCCATTAATAACAAATAATAGAACGTCTTCTTCTTTTGGCTTATAAGAAGTCCCCTCAAGACTGTCGATTTGAACTGTTAGAACACTGAGCCATTTAAAATCTAAGTTATAGCCAAAATATTTCATTCTGCCTTCTAACTCTTCATCTGTAACATTTCCAGTTAAGAGACGGTGCATGAAAAATTGTTTGAGTTGATTAATTTGGTTTGATAATGATTTTTCTAAAATATCATTTTGTTTCATCATGTCTTTTACATGGTTTTCAATAAAGACAAATTCATTCTTATCTTTTTGTTCTTCTATATTGGTTAATGAATGTAAAATGACATTTTGTAATTGTTTAATAGGTTGATAGATCAATCTACTACCGAATAAAGCTAGTAATAATGAAAGGCCAGCAATCAATAAGGTGATGGCAAGTGTTAGCCATCCGATGGATCTTGATTGTGCTGTCAGTTCACCAAGTTCAACGACAGAAACATATGTCCAACCATTATAGAACGATTTTCGATAGGTAAAGAGATAGTCTGTACTATCGGATGCAATCGTAAATTGCCCGGTGTCTTCTTCAATGGAGGTATTTTCAGACAGTACGTCTTTATATTCAAAAGCTTGTCCTACATTTTTCGTATCGTTGTGTAAGACAACGGTTCCATTTTTGTCTAAAATATAAAATGTTTCTAAAGAGTTGTCCTTCTTTAAAATATCGCGAAAACTACATGTCGGTATATTCGCAATAATCATCCCTGTTTTATTAGAAGAAATCGCAGGTATTTTCTTAATTAGATTCAAATTATAGCCGCAAGCACGGGAAGCCGCTTGCTTGTACAAAGGGTCCTTCGTGTTTTTTTCTAAAAGCCAGACAGAGCTTGTCTTTAGTGAAAGATAACGATCGGAGATTTCGTTCAGTTGTCCCTCAGATAGTCGTTGAAGTCCATAATTATTAACAAGCCAGTTATTTTGAAAACTAATCAGAGCAACATCAGTAAGACGTGTATCGAATGTTTGCTGATGACTTAGATCGTCCCTTAACTGGTTATATAGCTGGAATTGTCTTGTTGTAAGCGGTTCCCTTAATGATTCAATAATTTTTGATGAAGCTGCTAACTGTGTCAGGGATTGGTCCACTGACTTAATAACCTGCTCGACATTTGTTTGGATTTGGTACACACTATGTTCTTTTTCTTTTGCAACATAATTCTCCACAACAGAGGTTGAGCGAAGGAATGAAAATATTCCGACAATTACGACTGGTATAATGGCCAAAATACTTACAAATAAAATCATCCTATGGAAGAAGCTTCCCGGTAGCTTAAGTTTCATGTAATCACTCCAAATCTATTCAAATGTGAGGGGATGATTATTAAGTTTGTAACATCCCTGTAATATTCGAATGTCTTTTATTATAAATGTAAGCGTACATAATTTGAATAATCATTTTGTTACATTGTGTTCATAATATTAGAACATTCCTTATAAATACAAGGGTATACTGACCTATTTAAAAGTAAATTAAATGATTATAGTTATTATTATAATAGTATCCTATCATAAAGGCAGGAGAGTTGTTACCGTTTTCAAATTTTACCTATTTCACTGTGAGAAAGGATGAATATTCTTGAATAACACGATAGTTGAAAAATCACCTTTATATTTTGCAAAAAAAATGTGTGACACGTTGATGACAAAATTTACTCCAGAGGAGCTTCCACCGGGTGGACGTTGGCACTATCACCAAGGCGTATTTTTATGTGGAATGGATTTAGTTTACAACAAAACAGGTGAAGACAAATATTTTGATTACTTAAAGGCATATGTTGATCACAATATCGATGAAAATGGAAACTTATTATTTGCTAGAGATGAGTTAGATTCAATTCAAGCTGGACTCTTATTATTCCCATTATATAAAGCTACTGGTCTTAAAAAATATAAAATAGCTGCTCAACGCTTACGTAATATTTTTACAACTTTAAATCTTACAAGCGAAGGTGGATTCTGGCATAAGGATAAATACCCGTACCAAATGTGGCTAGATGGCCTATATATGGGAGGGCCATTTGCGTTACATTATGCCAATGATTTCAATGAGCCAAAATTAATCGATATGGTCATTCATCAGGAAAACTTAATGAGAAAGCATACAAAGAGTGAAGCAACCGGCTTATATCATCACGGTTGGGACGAAAAGGCCGTACAGCCGTGGGCTCGTCCTGATGGTAAAGCACCAGAGATTTGGGGTCGTGCCCTTGGTTGGTATGGCTTAGCGGTCATAGACATGATTGATATATTACCAGAGGGACATCCACATAAAGAAGAGTGGATTGCATTCATTCAAGATTACGTTCGTGACGTGATCAAATATCAGGATGAAAAGACGGGCCTATGGTACCAAGTTGTGGACAAGGGAGAAAATGAAGACAACTGGCTTGAAACATCTGCCTCCAGTCTTTTCGTTTATGTCATTGCTAAAGCTGTTTCCAAGAAATATGTGGGTGAGGAATTTGCGAAATATGCAGCAAAGGCATATGAAGGACTGCTCAAGTATAAAGTTCAAGAAACAGAAGAAGGCACTCTTATTATTGATGATATTGTAATCGGTACGTCAATTGGAGTATATGACTATTATATTAACCGTGAGCGCAGCCATAATGACTTACATGGTGCAGGAGCTTTTATCATGGCAAGTATGGAGATGGAAAAATTGCTTGCTGAACATCCGGGGGTTAAATAAACAATGAAAAAATATGCAGTTTGTGGATTAAGTAACAGAGCCCTTAAAATGTTTATTCCACCATTAGTTGAAAAGTTTGCAAAACAAAGCGAGATTGTTGGTTTGCTAGACAGCGATGAATACCGTCTTGAATTATGCAAAGAGAAATTTCCTGTCTTAGCTCAAACACCGACTTACCTTCCAAATCAAATTGATCAAATGATTGAGGAAACAAAACCGGATTGTATTATTGTTGTAAGCCGTGACAACACACATATCGATTACATTTTAAAAGCACTTGAACATGATGTTGATGTCATCACAGAAAAACCAATGGTAACGACTGCAAAAGATGCAAAGAGAGTCATTGAAGCAGAACAAAATAGTAAAGGCAAAGTGACTGTAGCATTTAATTATCGCTATAGTCCATATCATCGAAAGATTAAGGAACTCGTTTTAGAAGGTAAAATAGGAAGAGTGACTTCGGTTGACTTGAATTGGTATATCGACACATATCACGGGGCGAGCTATTTCAAACGCTGGAATCGGAAAAGGGACCTTTCTGGTGGACTTTCAATCCATAAATCAACACATCATTTTGACCTTGTCAATTGGTGGATTGATCAATATCCAGAAGAGGTTTTTGCACATGGAGCATTACAATATTATGGGCCAAATGGAGAGCTTAACCCAGACCCAACTACAGATAACAGATATTGTGGTACATGCCATGTAAAAGATAAATGTGATTATTATTTAAGATGGAATCCTCGTGAATTTTCGGAAGCAATTGAAGATGATCACTTAAACATGGGAGATAAAAAAGAAAATAAATATACGGATTATCGACCAGATGCATGTATCTTTGACTCCGAGATAAACATTGAAGATACGTATACAGCTTCTGTAAAATATAACAAAGGTGCTCTATTAAGCTATTCTATTAATTTCTCAACACCATTTGAAGGCTATCGCTTAGCCATCAATGGTACAAAGGGAAGAATTGAGACACAAGAATTTCATGCACCAAGTCGGGTACCTTTCGAAGTGCCTGAGCAAACAATCGATTATTATCCATTATTTGGCTCAAAAGAAATTATTCATGTTGTCCAAACTGCTGGTGGACACGGCGGTGGAGATCCAGTGTTAATTCATGATTTATATCAAGGCATTGATCCAAGACGCCAATATGAAATACTAGCAGGTGCTGAAGCTGGAGCCTACTCAATCGCACTTGGAGAAGCGGTTTGGAAATCAGTGGAAGAGAAGAAACCAATTTCCATCCAAGAATTACTAAAATGCTATCAAGGACAACTATAGTAATAAGTGTTTCAAAAAGTCGACAAATCAGAAGCAAGAAGGTCAAGGAACTCGTGGCTTGAGGACCGCAGCGTATGCAATTAATACGTGAGGGCCGGAGAGACCGAGTGACGCCGAGATTCGCAGCTTATCATTTGGTGACTTTTTGAACTTCCTTAATAAAGAACAATAGAAAGGGGAAAGACATATGCTAGGAGGATTGGACAGTCCATTTTACCGTTGGTGTGGGGCTATATCACGTTTGATTTATCTAAATATGTTATGGCTTCTATTTACAATAATGGGACTAGTTGTTGCAGGATTTGTACCTGCAACTGTAGCGCTTTTTGCAGTAACTCGAAAGTGGATTATGGGAGATGAAGATATCCCTGTTTTTTCAACATTTTGGAGCGTATATAAAAAAGAATTTTTAAAATCCAACCTCCTAGGGCTTACCCTGTTCATAGCTGGATATATCTTATATGTTGATCTTGTATTTCTTCCAACCACAAGCCTGTTTTTTATCGTGGTGAGGTACGCACTAATTGCAATTTGTTCAGTTTACATCGTAATTCTACTCTATATATTCCCAATCTATGTCCATTTTAATGGGAATATAAAATCGTATTTGAAAAATGCCGTCATGTACGGTCTATCTTACCCACTCGTTACTTTTGCGATGGTATTAGGGCTTATCCTACTTTATATTGGATTTACTTATGTCCCATCCCTCATACCTTTTCTTAGTGTAAGTATACTAGCCTATTTTATTATGTGGCTTGCGCTAAAAGTATTTGCAAGAATTGAAGAAAAAGTAAATGGGAAAGACGAAGTAAAATCAAATGAGAGAGAACCAAGTTTTAGTAAATAGACGAATTGAAGGTGTTTCAATGAAAAACGTTCATATATATATTGCCGGAGATTCAACAGTGTCTGATTGTCCACCGAACGAAGAACCACGTGCAGGCTGGGGACAGGTAATTCATCAGTTTTTTCAAGAGAATGTAAACATTCACAACTACGGAATTGGCGGTCGAAGTTCAAAAAGTTTTATTGATGAAAAGAGGTTGGAAGCAATACTAAACGAAATTCAACCGAATGATTACCTCTTCATTCAATTTGGGCATAACGATCAAAAACAGGATCATCGAAGAACAGAACCTTATTCTACCTATCAAGATTATTTGAGCCAGTATATCGAAGGCGCAAGAGCAAAAAAGGCCATCCCGATTTTAGTAACTTCCATGCATCGAAGAACCTTTGATGAAAACGGAAAAATAATAAATAGTTTAGGAGAATATCCGGAAGCGATGATTGCCCTTGCAAAGGAAAAACATGTAAGCCTCATCGATTTATGGAATGATTCGAAGAACTTATATGAATCTTTAGGTCCTGAAGAATGCAAAAATCTTTTTATCTGGTTTGAGCCGGGTGAACATCGAAACTACCCAGATGGAATTAGTGATGATACGCATTTTCGAGAGGATGGGGCAAATAAAATTGCTGAAATTATTGCCAAAGAAATTAAAAAAACAATCCCAGATTTAGCGATATATCTAAAGGATTAAAGTGAGGTGTTCATGTGATCAATCTAGGAATTCGCGCCCATGATGTAAAGGCAGGCTCCTTAGATGAACTTGTGCAAACAGTAAAAGATAAAGGGTTATCTTCTGTACAATTGGCCTTAGCAAAATCATTTCCAGAACTAAACACGAGTTTAGGAAGTCTTTCACCTGGTCTTGCTAAGAATATAGGTAATGCTTTTGAACAAATGAACATCCATATCGCAGTAATAGGATGCTACATTAATATGATTCACCCAGACCAACAAGAACGTCAAAAAGCATTAGACCGCTTCAAGGAGCATATCCGTTACGCAAGAGATTTTGGCTGTAGTGTAGTTGGAACTGAAACAGGAAATGTCCATGCGAAAATGGGATTTACTGTAGATAATTTCCGAGAGAAACCTTTTTTAGATGTTGTTGAAAGTGTGAAAGAACTTGTAAATGAAGCAGAAAAATTTGGAGTTATTGTAGGGATAGAAGCAGGAGTTAACCATCCTGTTTACAACCCAATGCTCTTAAAAAGGTTATTGGATGAAGTAAATTCAAATAATTTACAAATTATCTTTGACCCCGTAAATTTATTAACTGTTGAAAATTACATTTATCAAGATGAAATTTTTAAAGAGGCTGTCGAACTATTTGGCGATCGTATTATCATTGTTCATTGTAAAGATTTTGTTATTGAAGATGGCAAGTTGAAGTTTGCTCCTCCTGGTAAAGGGCTATTAAACTACGACTTAGTCATGGAACTGATTAAGCCTAAAAAACCTTATATCCAATTTCTTCTAGAAAGTACAACCGAACCTTTTATAGATGATAGTATTGCATTTTTACATGAAAAATACGAAAATGCATAGTATGGGATGATATGTAGTATATTTCCCTCATATACACATCAGAAGGGATGAAAGGGCTTTGAGAGATAAAGGAAAGGTCAAAGAATTATTTGCAGCCATGAGTACAGCTGAAAAAGCCAAGTATACTTGGGAGTACTATAGATATTATCTATTTGCTTTTCTTATTGTATTTATTGTCGCTATCTTTCTAGTAAACGACTATTCGCCCAAAAAGGATTCTGCACTTTCGATTCTTGTTCTAGGAGACTTGGTAGATTCAAATGAAATTGAAAATATCCAACAAAAGCTAAATGAAGGAATTCTATCAGAAGAAGAAAGAAAAACACATGAAGTATCGATACAGGTAATCCCATATGCACCAGATGCTGCAGATCTAAATGTTGTCATGGCCGCTCTACAACGAGTAACTGGAGAAATATCTACTGGAGAACTCGATGTTTTGTTCATTGACAAAGAACAGTTCGATATTATGAATGGGGAACAATATTTTTATAGCCTAGATAAATTAGTAGATAGAGAATTACCAGTTGGTAAGGAATTTATGTATTATGATTCTAAAAATCAGGTTACTGGAATCGATGCACAAGTTTTGCCACTATTTAACGAAGCAATTGATGATCCAGATGTGGTAATGGGTGTAATTGTAAATACCCAAAGAACAGAAAACATAGAGAAAGTTTTTAACATTTTATTCAAAAAATAGTGATTTTTCGATTGCAATATTAGTATATTACGATATTATTTTAATAGAAGGCAATTTAATTAGGAGGCTATATCCATGGAACATATGAAGCAACTAGTTGAAGCATTAAAAAACGAAAACGTTTTCGAAAATTCGGGGGAAGTTAAGGTTTATGAAAAATCTTTAACTCATCATGATAATGTAAGCCTTGTCATGGTCAGAGACCAACAGCAAAAATGGATCCTTGCATCAGGAGAAGGCGCTTTATTTGAAGAATTAGATGGTACAGAAATTGATAATGGAAAAGCTTGTCCGCTAACACATGAAAATCGTTTAGTATTAAATCGTTACTTTGAATATACTGTTCCAAGAGCATTCGGTACAAAAATTGCAACAATGGGTTTAGGGGACCGCTTAGGTCTAGCTTCACCAGGACATATTGAAACTGTTCGTGACCATAATGTAAAGCCAATTCTTGCCCAACAAAGTATTCGTGAATTAACATTAACAAATCGTACAATGAATGATGTAATTGACGCAGCGAGCTTTGCTGTTTTCCAAGAAGGTTATACAGGTGGATTTGGTGCAGACGGCGACCACTTAAAAGAAGAAGAAGACATTAAAATGGCATTATCACTTGGTATGTCAATGCTAACATTAGATTGTTCAGACCATATCCAAAACCGAGTTGAGGGCTTAACAGTAGAGGAAATCAGTGCTGAATTTGATAGCCTCCCTGAAGAAACGAAGAATCACTATAATGAGCTATATTTAAATAAAGAATTTGACGTAAAAGGTCTTGGAATCGGATTTGATGAAAATACTTTAAAGAAATTTGTATTGTTATACGGAAACGCTTTAGACTATATGGTCCATGTCCATGACACATATATCGAAAAAGTAGACCGTGACATTGATTTTGAAATTTCAATTGATGAAACTGAAACAGTTACATCTCCTGCAGCACATTTCTTTGTAGCAAATGAATTACAAAAACGTGGTGTAACAGTAACTAGTCTTGCGCCAAGATTTTGTGGTGAATTCCAAAAAGGAATTGATTATATCGGTGATATTGAACAATTCGAAAAAGAATTAAGTGAACACGCGCTAATCGCTGAATACTTTGAATACAAATTAAGTATCCACTCTGGAAGTGATAAATTTACAGCGTTCCCAATTATCGCGAAGTATACGAATGGAGTTCTTCATGTTAAAACAGCTGGCACAAACTGGCTTGAAGCTGTATGTGTAATTGCAAAGGTAAATCCTAGTCTATATAGAAGAATGCATGCATATGCACTAGAACATTTAAATGAAGCACTTAAGTATTACCATATTACACCAGATATGAACACGATCGTTCCACTTGATACGGTTTCTGATGAAAACCTTCCTGAATATATGAATAATGACGCAGCAAGACAAGTAGTCCATGTAACATACGGATTATTGTTAACTGCAAAAGATGAAAATGGAAACTTCATCTTCAAGGATGAATTCTTCGGTACATTGAATGATAATGAAGATGAATACCGTCAAGCCCTTGTAAAACACATCGGCAAGCACGTTGAATTATTAAACCTATAAAAAATGACTATTTTCAAAACGCCTTTCTTTTAGCTATACTAGCTAAGGGAAGGTGTTTTTTTATGCATAAATTTATCCTTATACTCTTTCTTGCTCTTTTTTTAAACGGCTGTGGGCCTCAAGGTATAGATCAAGAGTCTACTAAAGCGGTAGAATTAACGGTTTCTGCTGCTACAAGTATGCAAAATGTTTTACAGGAATTAAAGACCAATTTTGAAAAAGAACATCCTACAATTGATATCGCCTTTAATTTTGGAGCATCAGGTGCACTTGCACAACAAGTCTCCCAAGGAGCTCCGGTTGATCTTTTTTTATCGGCTTCCATTGAAAAGTTCGATGTACTAGTTGATGAGGGACTAATTGACGATAAACTCCAGCAAAATCTAATTGGCAATGAAATCGTCTTAATTGCTCCAAAAGAAAACGTAAAGCAGATTACGGCAATAGAAGATTTGAAAACAAAGGCCGAACGGATATCAATCGGTATACCAGAATCTGTTCCTGCAGGGAAATATGCGAAGGAAGCACTTGAAAGTCAGGGAATATGGAAAGAATTTTATGAGCAGGATAGAATTGTTTTTGCCAAAGATGTTCGGCAAGTCCTTACATATGTTGAAACAGGAAATGTTGATGCGGGGTTTGTCTACAAAACAGATGCCCAATTTTCAGACCAAATTCAGATTGTGATGAGTGTGGATACAAAGTATCATTCAGAGATTATATATCCAATTGGCGTCATAAAATCATCAGAGCATTTAAATGAAGCAAAAATATTTTATGAATATTTATTGAGCGATGAAGCAATAGCCCTATTAGAGGAATACGGGTTCTCAATCCTAAAATAAAAAAGCAATTGGAGCATGAATGTCCAATTGCTTTTTTTGTTCTACGTCTAGCTCAATCGCCTAGCCCCTCGAGGTCACAAGCCAATCCATCTAGAAGGTCAAAGAGCAACCTTCTAGATGGCTAGTCTTGTGCTTGTCGGGGCTGAGCAAGGCACTTGAGCATTTGTATTTACATATACGGATGTACACCCTTTGCGATCTCCTGTACGATGGTGGCAAGGGATGAAATTTGTTGATCGTCTAGGTTGAAAGACTCTTTGATTTTTGTTTCAAGATTATTTGTAATTCTACGTTTGCCAACTTCTACAAGGGCAATAAGTGCAAAACTACAATTTACTGCTTTAGCAAAATCACGTTGAGTCATGTTGTTTTTTTTGCGTAAAAATTTAACAATATCTTTGTTAATCCTAGGCATATTACACACTCCTTACCTATGGCTTTTTACATGTGGGAATATATGATTGCGTATCTATTATTCTATGATATTCACAATATTACCATCATATATAAATTTCGTCTAGGCAGGTTTTCAGGATGTCCTGCTTCAGGCGCAATCGGTTCGAGGTCATAAGCTAATCGCTTCGGAAGATAAAAAACACCTTCTGTCAGCGTTCTTCTTATGCTTGTCACCGATAGACGGGTGCCTTGCGCTTTTTCCATTGCCTACGAATTAGAACAGCTGTAGAGCTTGTCTACAGCTGTTTTGGGAAATTATTTATCTCCATAAAGTCGACGTGCAGCATGATTTGTTGGACCAACATATTCATTTAGTTGGAAGGAGTGACGAATGGCAGCCGTAATGAATTTCTTCGCTTCATATATGGCTTCCTTTACTTCTAATCCTTTTGCAAGTCCTGCTGCGATTGCAGCTGAAGAGGTGCAACCGGCACCGTGAGTAAATGTTGTTTCAAAACGGTCGCTTTCAAGGACCTCTATTTCTTTTCCATCATATAACACATCTACTGCTTTATCATGTTTTAGCTTTCCGCCACCTTTTACGAGTACATATTTCGCACCAAGGTCATGTATCTTCACAGCAGCTTCTTTCATTTGGTCAACAGTTGTAATAGAACCAATTCCACTTAATTGACCTGCTTCAAATAAATTCGGAGTAATGACTGTTGCAAGTGGAGTCAGAATTTCTCTAAGAGCAACGGCATGATCTGGGAACAGAACTTCATCTTCTCCCTTACAAACCATTACAGGATCCACTACAAATTTTTGAAGATTATGTTTTTTAGCCGCATCTGCAGTAATTTCAATAATATCGACAGTAGGAAGCATACCAGTCTTTGCCGCATCGACACCAATGCCATCAAGGATTGTTGCTAATTGTGCCTTGATGATATCGTGATCAACCGGAAACACTTGGTGATTCCAACGATTATTCGGGTCCATCGCAACAATTACAGTTAAGGCAGACATGCCGTAAACTCCATGTTCTTGGAAGGTTTTTATGTCAGCTTGGAGACCAGCTCCTCCACTACTATCAGAACCTGCAATCGTTAATGCTTTAGGTAAACTCATGTTTGAAACCCCCATCTATAAAGTTTGACAAACTTATTATATATCAATTGATAAAAATAGATATATTATTGCTATAAAAAATCGAATTTACAATATAAGGAAGGTATAAAACGTTGATTTAGTAATAAATAATTTGATACAATACACTATTGTAAGAGAAAAGTGTAATTCGATCCTAAACACATTCATATCTTGCAAATATTAATGATAGGCGGTCGAAAATAATGACAGAAACAAAACCTTATCGAGTATTACTTTACTATCAATATGTAACAATTGAAAATCCAGTAGAATTTGCAACAGAGCATCTTGCTTTCTGTAAAGAAATCGGTCTAAAAGGTCGTATTTTAGTAGCGACAGAAGGTATGAATGGAACGGTCTCTGGTACAATTGAACAAACTGACAAGTATATGGAAGAAATGAGAAAAGATTCTCGCTTTGCAACAATGGTTTATAAAATTGATGAAGCAGATGGGCATGCGTTTAAGAAAATGCATGTTAGACCTCGTCCTGAGCTTGTCAACTTAAGCCTTGAGGATGATATCAACCCACTTGAATTAACAGGAAAATATTTAAGTCCAAAAGACTTTTATGAAAAAATGCAAGACCAAAATACAATTATCCTAGATGCAAGAAATACGTATGAATATGATTTAGGACATTTCAGAGGCGCTATTAGACCAGATGTAGAAACTTTCCGTGATTTACCACAATGGGTACGTGAAAACAAAGACATGCTAGAAGGAAAAAAGATTCTAACATACTGTACTGGCGGTATTCGTTGTGAAAAATTCTCTGGTTGGTTAGTAAGAGAAGGCTTCGAGGATGTTGGCCAGCTTCATGGAGGAATTGCAACTTACGGTAAAGACCCTGAGGTACAAGGTGAACTATGGGACGGCCAGCTTTATGTATTCGATGAAAGAATTGCTGTTCCGGTAAACCAAAAAGAGCATGTGATTGTAGGGAAAGATCATTTTACTGGAGAACCATGTGAACGCTATGTAAACTGTGCAAACCCTGAATGTAATGAACAAATACTTTGCTCTGAAGAAAATGAACATAAATATCTAAGAGGCTGTACACATGAATGTCGCGTTCACCCACGCAACCGTTATGTAGAAGAGAACGGGTTAACTGAGGAAGAAGTAGCAGAACGTTTACAAGCCCTTGAAAAAGAATTAGTACAACAATAATTATTAAAACCACAGTGTGTAAAAGCACTGTGGTTTTTTCAAATACACAATTCTGGTACAATATAGAAAAAGAAAGGGGAGTATTGTGAAAATTATTGCATCTCATCCGTATGTTACTATACAAAGAAAAATAGAGTGGAATGTGCAAAAGTATATTGAAAACCAGCATCAGTTGCGATTGTTTGAAGACCGAATCCTTTCTTCAGTAAATGAATTTCATCTAGATCATGTATATGATGTATCCTACAGAGCCAGCTTTTTATATCTCCACACAAACCAAGGAGTATTCTCCTATAATATTAAAGAAGACCCAATAGATTTTATTAAAGCTTTTAAAGGTTTGAAACAGTAAATAACGTTTCGAGGTGAACTATGGAAATCGATAAAATTGTCAATGTAGTTAAGGAACGTACTCCCTCTCTATTAGGCCGTGGGGATTTTAAGCGCTTTTCCATTCTTCTTCCTTTAATTAAGAAAGATAATGACGTTCATATCCTTTTTGAGGTTCGTTCAAATCAATTAAGAAGGCAGCCAGGTGAGATATGCTTTCCAGGTGGGAAAATGGACCCGACAGATAGAGATGAACAGCATACAGCAATTAGGGAAACGATGGAGGAACTAGGGCTAAAAGAAAGTGATATTACAAATGTAAGTCCATTGGATTATTTTGTTTCCCCATTTGGAACGATTATTTATCCATTTGTAGGTGTAATAAATAATCCTAATGAGATTCATCCAAACCCAGCAGAAGTTGGAGAAGTATTTTCGATTCCATTGTCGTTCTTTCAGTCAAATCCACCACAGATATTTAAAGTGAAATTTCATGTAGAGCCCGAAGAAAACTTTCCCTTTAACGATATCATTGGAGGGGAAAATTATAAATGGCAGGTAAGAGGCATGGACGAATGCTTTTATTATTATGAAGACCGTGTCATTTGGGGCTTAACAGCCGGAATCCTAAAACACTTTTTAGAAGTAATTGAAAAAAGCCCTAAATAAGGGGCTTTTTGTGTTTTGCTTTGTAAATTTAACGGTTCTCCAATTCGTTACCTTTATTGACGTATGGGAAAAGCGTAGGATAAACTCCACCCGTCGTAGAGACACACACATTCCAGTAATTAGGATTTCGATAGCACTCCAACCGTCTTGGAGATACATCACATTCCAGTAATTAGGTGGTTGATAGCACTCCAAGCGTCGTAGAGACACACACATTCCAGTAATTAGGAGTTCGATAGCACTCCAACAGTCGTGGAGATACATCACATTCCAGTAATTAGGAAGTTGATAGTACTCCAACAGTCGTGGAGGTATACCACAATCCAGTAATTAGGAGGTTGATAGCACTCCAACCGTCTTGGAGATACATCACCTTCTAGCAATTGGGAAGTTGATAGCACTCCAGCCGTCGTGGAGACACATCCCATTCCAGTAATTAGGAAGTTCATAGCGCTCCAAATGTTGTGGAGATACATCACTTACCAGTAATTAGTGGCTTGATAGCACTCCAGCCATCGCAGAGACAACAAAAAGAGTATCGGTCTCCCAATACTCTTTCAAGTTTATATGTCAGTTTCCTAGTAGATCTCTAAGTTTATTTTCAACTTTTTCGCTTACATTTTTAATGTCTTTTTTTGCCTCTTCCAATACTACCTTCCATTTGGCACTTTCTTCTTTTAAGGTTTCTTCGATTTTTTCAGCTTGCTCTTTAATTTCTTCCTTTGTGATCGTTTTTCGGTCCTCTTGTCCCGAAAGCTTCGCATTAACAGAAACGACATCAAAGGAGTCGACTTCCATTGTAGGAAGCACTTCGTCCATCATTGCTTTAAATAAAGGAACAATATAGTCAGAGCTACTGCCGCGGATATAATGTGTTTTGTCTGTTTTGTCATAGCCCATCCAAACGGCACCGACGAAATTGGGTGTATATCCAACAAACCATTGGTCCTTTGTTCCATTAATATCTTTATAAGGGAGTTGGGTTGAACCCGTTTTTCCGGCTAGGTCAACTCCAGGGATTTTTGTTCCTTTACCTGAACCTGTTTCAACAACGTTTAGTAGCATAGAAGTCATATCGTTTGCCACTTGTTTCGATGTAACCTTAGTAGTTTTATGCTTATGTTCTGCAATGACATTTCCGGTTGGTCCTACTATTTTTGAGATTAGATGGCCTTCCGGTCGTTTTCCATCATTTGCAAAGACTGAATAGGCCTCCGCTAGTTGTAAAGGAGAAGTCCCTTTGTGCATGCCACCAAGTCCAATTCCAAGATATTTATCTTCTTCTGAGTATGGAATACCAAATCTTCTTAAAGAATCAAGCCCTTTATTAAGTCCAATTTGGTCTAACAACCAAACAGTCGGTGCATTTAACGAGTGCTCAAGTGCTTCATACATCTTCACTTCACCTTGGTACGATTTTGAGAAGTTTTCAGGTGTGTAATTTCCATATGTTTTTAACTCATCAACTAATACGGATGTGACTTCATACCCTTCTTCTAGTGCAGGAGTATATACTGCTAATGGCTTTAGTGTTGACCCTGGTTGTGCCTGCAAATGTGTAGCTCGATTAAAACCTCGGAATACATGTTCACCACGGCCTCCGACTAAACCAAGCACACCTCCAGTCTTAGGATGTAACATAACAGCACCACTTTGCACAAGAACATCCCTGCCTTTAGGGAAAAGATAGTCCTTTTTATATACAGCTTCAAGGGCAGTTTGAACATCTTGATCCATTTCAGTATAGAAGCGATACCCTCGAGTCAGAATCTCCTCTTGCGTCAACCCATATTTCTTAATGGCTTCATCTAGCACTGCATCAACATAATAAGGATAGCTTCTTTCTATATAGCTTCCGCCACCATCCTCAAGCTTAATTTCTTCTTGTTTTGCTTGTGCATATTCATCATCAGAAATCATCTTTAACTCATGCATTTTTAACAGTACTGTATTTCTTCGCTTAATCGCACCATCATAATTTTTATAAGGATTTAAAGCTGATGGTGCTTGGAGAATTCCAGCAAGCATGGCAGCCTCACTGATTGATACATTTTCAATTTCCGTATTAAAATACTTTTTCGAAGCTTGGCTAATGCCCCATGAACCATTTCCGAAGAAGACTTGATTTAAATACATTTGTAAAATCTCGTCCTTGGTATAATGCTTTTCAATTTCCAATGCTAAAAATAGTTCTTCGATTTTCCGTTTATAAGTTTGTTCAGGAGAGAGAAGCGCATTTTTTGTAAGCTGTTGAGTAATCGTACTGCCTCCACCTGTAATTCTTCCAGCAAATAAATTATTAAAAAAGGCGCGCGTGATTCCTTTAATATCAAAACCATTATGGGAATAGAAGCGCTCATCTTCTATCGCAATAACCGCATTTTTCACATGCTCAGGAAGTTCTTCTACTGAGACACCCTCAGTTCGATTCGTCGAAATATTGGTTGCAACTTCACCATCTTTATCATAAATAACAGTGGCTTGACGCAAACCGTCTTTCAGTGATTGAACGTTTGCCTGACTAGCCATAAAGGCAAAGAAGAGCATAGACACTAAGATAAACACCAATACAATCAGTAATAAAATTTTAGTAATATGCTTATCTCGCCAAAAACGTTTAATAGATTCCCAGAGTCGTTTTATATACGGCATTATCTTTTCAAATATACCTCTCATATTTGTTTCTCCATTCATTAGGATACTGAACTTATATTTTATAACAGTTATTCGAAGAAGAGAAATATAATATAATCTATTTATGGACTATATTTATAAGTTGTACGATTATATGAAGTGTTTTATGGGAGGGGAAAATAAATGGAAAACCAACAGTTATTTATCAATGGAAAATGGGAAGAAGGCGTCCAGTACGAAGAATTACGCTCACCCTATAATCAAGAGATCATTGCAATGATCCCTTTAGCCACAAAAGAACAGGTAGAAAATGCAATTGCAAGTGCCCAACAAACAACAAAAACAATGCGAAATTTAACAGCTTTTGAGCGCTCGGAAATCTTAGAAAAGGTATCTGATCAGTTTACTGAAAGGCTCGAGGAATGTGCTCTTATCTTAGCCTCTGAAAATGCCAAACCATTAAAAGCTGCGAGGGCAGAAATTGTAAGAACTGCTGAAACTTACAAATTTGCTGCAGAAGAAGCCAAACGCCTTCACGGGGAGACTGTACCACTTGATGCTGCAAAAAACGGAAAAGGAAGATTTGGATACACAAAAAGAGAACCGCTGGGTGTCATAGCGGCAATCACGCCATTTAACTTTCCTTTTAACCTAGTTGCACACAAGCTTGGCCCAGCCTTTGCGGCAGGAAATACGGTCGTATTAAAGCCTGCATCACAAACACCATTAAGTGCAATTATGACAGCGAAGCTATTTGAAGAAGCTGGACTGCCAAAAGGTGCTCTAAATGTCGTGACAGGAAAAGGTAGTGTGGTAGGTGATCTACTTGTTCAGGACGATCGTGTGAAAATGATTACTTTTACAGGTAGTGTACCAGTTGGAACACGAATTAAAGAGAAAGCAGGACTTAAACGCGTTACCCTCGAATTAGGCTCAAATGCTGCTGTCATTATTGATAGTACAGATGATTTGGAGAAAGTTGCAGCTCGTTGTGCAGAGGGGGCATTCAATTTTGCTGGGCAGGTATGCATTTCGGTACAACGTATCTATGTGAATGAAAATGTATTTGAAGAGTTCGTTGAAAAATTGAAGTACTATACTAGTCAATTAGTTCTCGGTGACCCGAAATCAGAAACGACAGATGTATCGGCCCTCATTAATCCAAGCGAAACGGATCGAATCGATAATTGGGTCCAAGAGGCGAAAGCAGATGGCGCAAAAGTCGTCTATGGTGGAAAACAAGAAGGAACTGTCTTCCAACCAACGATCTTAGTAAACACTAACGAAAAACTTTCAGTTTCTTGTAATGAAGCATTTGGTCCGGTTGTGTCTGTTAATTCGTATAAAACATGGGATGAGGCTATCAGTCTCGTTAATGACTCAGATTATGGGCTACAGGCAGGAGTATATACAACAAATATTCAAAAAGCATTTGGGGCTGCTGACCGATTAGAGGTAGGGGGAGTCATCATTAATGATATTCCAACCTTTAGAGTTGATAATATGCCATATGGTGGAGTTAAAAACAGTGGCGTTGGAAAAGAAGGTATCAAATATTCCACAGAAGAAATGACAGAATTGAAATTTGTATCTTTTAAACTATAAATACGGGTTCAAAAGGAGGTTGAAAAGGACCAAGAAGTTCAAGGCGGCGCAGCTTTGAGTACCGGAACGTATGTAATTAATACGTGAGGAATGGAAAAGCAAGCCAACGCAGAAATTCGATGTGTCATTTTCACCCGAATTTTTGAACATCCTATAATAAACAAAGCCTACAGCTAATATCAAAGCTGTAGGCTTTCCTTTTCTATGAAGCTAGTTTTCTTTTCTTTTCGGGTTTAATAGCAAATAATCCACCAATTAAAAATGTTCCACTAATAAAAAATACGGAAAAAATACCAGCCCAGGATCCAACTAAGCCAAAGAAGACAGGGGCTATTAATTGTGACAAACGATTAGAGGCAAGTCGTAAGCCCAGAACTTCACCTGTTCTTGATTTTGGTGATGCATTATAGGTAGTGGTCATTGAAAGCGGCTGACCACAACCGAGTCCAAGTCCCATGAGGGCACTTAACGCGCTTAATAAAATCACATTTCCAGTAAACGGAACTAATAAAAATGAAATACCTGCCATAAAAACAGATGCAATTAAAACTTTGTCTCTGCCAAGTTTTTCTGTTAATGCAGGTAATAAGAACCGAACGAGAATAATCGCTAATCCTTGGGTTGCGAGAATCCACCCAATCATTGATGTAGTGATACCATACTGCTTTGCAAAGAGGGGGAAATAAGCGACGAAAATATCCCTCGAATAAAGAACAAGTGCACTTGCAATTAATGCCTTTCGTAAAATAGGGATTTTTAATAATCTAACTGAAGAATTTAGACTAATCTTTTTATCTTCTTTATTTTTTTTAATAACTGGGATATATAACGTCATAACGATTGGAACGATAATTATAAAGATCGATGCTAAGAAAACGGATGAATACGAAATATGCTCTCCCATATAACCTGCAATGACAGGTCCTATCATAGAACCAAAAGCTACAGACATTCCAAAATAACTATAATAACGATCACGGTTATTTTCATTAGAAATGTTCCCTAGTAGATTTTGAAGGGATACAGTTATAAAGATAGTCGAGACACCAACAATTAACTGGGAAATATATAATGAAATGAGGGAAGGGAAGTAGTACGGAATTGCCATACCGGTTCCAATACCTAACAGTCCAACTAATACAGGTAATTTATCACCAATCTTATCTGCAATTCTCCCGGCGTGTATTGCAAATATCAATGGAAAAAATGCATAAACAGCAGTCAACAAACCGATGTCGAATGTTGTGGCGCCCAAGTCTGTGGCATACAGAGAAATAATTGCCCTTGTCATATTCATTACGGTTTGAAAAAATAAAACGATTAGTAAAATAACATTTATTACCATCATAATTACCCCCTTACTCTAAAGATTTTATAACCGTGTTAAACTATGGAAATTTTAAGTCAAAATCCTTATATTTTATCCACAACTAACAACACTAATTTAAAATGCACTCATTAGCTGAACTCACAATATATTTGGAAAGCCTTTTATTAAAAATATAGTATACTATAACATATAAGTAAAATACTGTATTTTGATAGTTAGCCATAACCAAATTGAATATCTAAAAAGGAGAATGTTATGAGAAGCCAGGATTGGAAAATCTTAAAGGTTTTATTTGAAAACAAAAATATCACTAAGACGGCTCAAATTTTATATCTATCACAGCCAGCATTGACAAACAGAATTCAACAGATTGAAAAGGAATTTAGTACGAAAATTATTAATAGAGGAAGAAGAGGAGTCAATTTTACCCCACAAGGTGAATATCTAGCAAAGTGTGCAGAAGAGATGGTTCGAAAGCTACAAGAAATAAAAGAAAATATATCTAGTATGGATAATAACGTAGTAGGTACTATTAAGTTTGGTGTTTCTAGTTATTTTACAAAATATAAGCTTCCCAAACTATTACGGCTTTTTAAAGATCAGTATCCTAATGTTGATTTCCAAGTTACAACTGGATGGAGTAGGGATATGTTTAATGCTTTATATAAAAAGGATGTGCACATTGCTTTTGTGCGAGGGGACTATCATTGGCAAGGACAAAAACAGCTTTTATTTGAGGAACAGTTGTGTATTGCTTCAAAAACTGAAGTGAATGTGGAAGAACTTCCGAATTTGCCCAGAATCGATTACAAAACCGATAACTTATTAAAATCTCTCGTTGATAATTGGTGGTCGGAGAATTATTCAAAACCACCAATGATAACGATGGAAGTAGATCAAGTAGATACTTGCAAAGAAATGGTAGCTAATGGATTAGGATACTCTATTATGCCAGGAATGATTTTAAATGGACTAGAAGGAATCCATAAAATAAATTTGACTGACCAAGATGGTATGCCACTCCTACGAAAAACATGGATGTTTTACCATAATGAGTCACTTGAATTAAATGTGATTAAAGCATTCGTTACATTTATAGAAAGTTTAAATATTGAAGAGACTCTTTAAAATTGTGGTTGAGAATAATTTTTTTGTAGAGAAATAAAATACCCTTTCTTCGGAAAAGGTTTTTTTTCTAAAAATAGTTAACCAATGTTCTTGATTTATTCTGACTATTCAGCATAAAATGAGGATAAGGCCCTATTTCTAATTAAGGGGATGTACCCATCATGAGAGTCTCATTACAAACTAAACTTCTTGTACTTATCATATCGTTGCTATTATTTGTAACTGTATTTTTAACAGTTATCTTTTCGTATTTTGAGTCTAAACAAACTGAACAAAATATGGGTCAACTTGCTCTACAGGTTGCCACAACGGTTTCATTTATGCCAGAGATCCAAAAAGCATTTGAATTGAAAAATCCTGCAGGAGTAATCCAACCTATAGTAGAGCAAATACGAGAAGAAGTAGGGGCAGAATTTATCATTGTAGGAAATAAGGATAGCATACGTTATTCGCACCCACAGGAATGGAAAATTGGAAAAAAGATGGTTGGTGGGGATAATGATAAAGCTTTAATTTATGGTGAGTATTATACATCAAAAGCTATCGGTTCTTTAGGCCCATCTTTGCGTGGAAAAGCTCCTATTATTGATAAGGATGGGGATATCATCGGTATTGTATCGGTTGGCTTCATGCAAGAGGATGTACGCGCAGTAATCTCAGATAGATTAATTAAATATAGTATGATTGCCTTTTTCGTCTTAATTCTTGGGATTGGTGGAGGAATACTTTTAGCAAAAAATATCCGTAAAGATATTTTAGGGCTTGAGCCACACGAGATTGCTTCTTTATATAGAGAGCGAAATGCTATTTTATACTCTATAAAAGAAGGAATAATCGCTGTTGATGAGTATGGTAAAATAACATTAATGAACAATACCGCAAAAAATATTCTAGGAATAGCATATGACTCTATTAATCAACCAATCGAGAATGTGATTCCAAATACTGAAATGTATAGGGTTTTACAGTCAGGAATGCTTGAAACCGATCGGGAAATGATATTAAAGGATAGAGTAGTAATTGTTAATCGGACACCGATCATTGAAAAAGCTAGGATTGTAGGAGTCGTTGCAAGTTTTAGAGATAAAACAGAAATAACTAAAATGGTAAATACTCTTTCCGAGGTCCGTAAGTATTCTGAGGATTTAAGAGCACAGACACATGAATTTACAAATAAGTTGTATGCTTTGTCAGGTTTACTCCAGTTAGGTGAGTATCAAGAGGCAATTGATTTCATTCAAAAGGAATCATCTAATCAACAATTCCAAAGTAGAATTCTATTTGAACAGATACATGATCATAAGGTTCAAGCAATATTACTTGGTAAAATTGGAAAAGCATCGGAGCATAAGATAATCTTTACAATTGACCCGAATAGTTTTTTGAAACCACTTCCAAAACATGTTGACTTATCAAAGCTTATTACAATTTTAGGAAATATTATAGACAACGCATTTGAAGAAGTAATGAAAACCAATGGTAAAAAAGAGGTTTCTTTCTTCACAACAGATATTGGAAATGAAATTGTTTTTGAGGTAGCAGATTCAGGAAGTGGCATCAATTTTGAAAAAAAAACTGACATTTTTTCAAAGGGATTCTCAACTAAAAGCGGAGAAAATAGAGGCTTTGGTTTACCGAGTGTAAAGCAGGCTGTTACTGAATTAAATGGGACAATTGAGATAAACAATGTTAAAGGTGGGGGAGCCGTTTTTTCAATCTTTATTCCAAAGGAAATGAAAAATATCAACTAAGGGGTGAATTATGTGATTCGAGCTGCGATTGCTGAAGATGATTTCAGAGTTGCATCAATACATGAAAGGTTTCTTATGAAAATTGAAGGCGTTCAAGTAGTTGGTAAAATATTGACGGGAGAAGAAACTCTTAAACTATTAGAAAAAGAAAAAATTGATTTATTGCTCCTCGACATTTATATGCAAGATCAACTTGGAACAGATTTGCTTCCAATTATTAGAAGGGACTTTCCACACATCGATGTCATTATGATTACTGCATCTACTGAAAAAGAATTAGTTGAACGGTCATTAAGGAATGGAGTTATTGACTACATCATAAAGCCTGTTACGCTTGATAGATTTATTTCAACACTTGAAAATTATAAAAAGCGAAGACAGTTATTGGATGCTGAATCAGAAATTAATCAACATGTAATTGACTCGATTTTCGGGAACACACAAACAACAGTCAAACAAAATGAAGATATGCCAAAAGGCATCGATCCTTTAACTTTACAAAAGGTAATTGACATTATGAAAACAGTTGTAGAAGGTATTTCTGCAGAAGAAATGGGAGAGAAAATGGGTGCCTCTAGAACAACTGCTAGACGATATCTAGAGTATATTATTTCTACAGGTAAGGCTACAGCAGAACTGGAATATGGAATCGTAGGTAGACCGGAGAGAAAGTATCGGATTCTATCATTAGTACATAAAGACAAAACACTCTAAATGAAAAAGGAAATCTTAATTAAGAACCTAGGGTACAATCACTAGGTTCTTTTTTATTTTTATTAGTAGCAGAACAAATGTGAAGGATATGTGAACAAAATGAACAAAATGTTTAAAAAAGACAATAAATTCATTAAATTGAAAACGGTTACAACTTAGAAGATGTTATATATGATTTCTATATTAAAGGAATTGTATCACCTTTAATGTTTTGAAAATAGGAGGGGGATTCTATGAAGAAAGTACTATCAATTTTTTCGATCCTTTTGGTGTTATTTGTAGTAGCTTGTTCCAACAGCTCAACTTCAAATAACTCAGATGATAAAGGAAAGCAGTCAGAAAAATCTGGTGAAAAAGCATCAGCGGAAAGCTGGGAACCAGAAAAACCAATTGAAATTGTGGCGCCAGCTGGAGCAGGTGGCGGTTGGGATACAACTGCACGTATGGCTGCAAAAGTTTTTGAAGATGAAAAGATTATTGATCAAGGTATAGGGGTAGTTAATAAGCCTGGAGGTGGGGGCGCAGTTGCTTGGGCATACATCCATGCACAAAAGGATAGCCCATACAACCTATTCGTAAATTCACCGCCTATGTTATTAGTGCCACTTAATGGACAATCTGAATTTGATTTTGAAGATTTTACTCCAATTGCCAACGTCATTGCTGATTACGCTGCCATTGCTGTTCGTGCAGATGCAAAGTGGAATAATCTGAATGAATTATTTGAAGACATGAAAAAAGATCCTTCAAGCATTTCAGTAGTAGGTGCTTCTTCACCAGGAAGTATGGACCATATTCAATTTATTAAAGTAGCAAAGGCTGCTGGTGTAGACATTAAAAAAGTAAAATTTGTATCTGACCAAGATGGTGGAGCTCTTACACAGCTTTTAAATGGAAGTGTAGAAGTTTTTTCTACAGGGGTAGCTGAAACCATTGAACAGGTTAAGGCTGGGAAAATTAAGGTCCTAGGTGTTACTTCAGAAGAACGCTTAGAAGGTGAAGTATTAGAAGACTTCCCAACTGTATTAGAACAAGGTATTGACGCAACTTTTGTAAACTGGAGAGGTTTCTTTGGGCCACCTGAAATGGACCCAGCTGCAGTGAAATACTACGAACAAAAATTCAAAGAATTAAGTGAATCAGATGCATGGGCAGACATTCGCAAGCAATATGGATGGGCCCCAATGTATATGAATCACGAAGAATACAAGCAATTCCTAACTGAAGAAAATGAATCTATGAAAGCACTTCTTGATGAACTTGGAATAGGAAAATAAGAATTTTCACGAGAGGAGCCAACGATTCAAGTCATTGGCTCCTTTTAATAAAGGTGGTGTACATATGTTAAATACTGTAAATAAAAAAATATCACTTATTCTGGCATTAGTATCAATTGGTTACTTAGTGTTAGCTTTCGGTTTACCAGAATATCCTTATGTTCCGGTTGATTCAGATGCAATCCCTATTACTTTAGGTTTTATTTTATTATTCCTATCAATTCTACTCTATTTTCAAAAAGACAACCATTTGCAAGGTAAGACAAAAATTCCAAATAGTGAGAACAGAGTAATTCTCACAGTCCTTGGGTTTGTGCTCCTATTTATAATTCTTCTTGAATTTTTAGGGTTTATATTAACGACGGCAATCTTTATTTTTGGAAATTCATGGTTTTTGGGATATAAGAAGTGGAAAAGCAATGTAATCGTTTCTCTAGCGATCCCTCTAGTCATTTACTTTTTATTCAGCAAATTCTTACAAATTTCACTACCACAAGGTATACTGCCTTTCTAGAAAGGGGGAAGCACAATGGATGTATTTGATGGAATAATTACTGGCTTTAAGGTTGCATTAAGTCTGCAGGGATTGCTTTTTGTTTTCCTTGGAGCAGTAGTAGGAACATTAATCGGAATGATCCCAGGCTTGGGACCAATAACAGCAATTGCTGTAATGATACCAATTACATATGGTATGGATCCAGCTATGGCGTTATTGTTAATGGCTGGAGTGTACTACGGAGCTGCTTATGGTGGGGCTGCATCTTCAATCCTCTTAAATGCGCCTGGTGAATCAATGTCTGTACCAACAACCTTTGATGGATATCCTCTAGCGAAACAGGGGAAGGCTGGTAAGGCATTAGCCATTGCTGCGATTGCATCGTTTGTTGGTGGTACAATAAGTGTTGTTTTATTAACACTTTTTGCTCCTGTACTTGCAAATGTAGCCATTTCATTTGGTCCTACTGAATATTTTGCCTTAATGCTTATGGGGCTAATGACGGTATCGAGCTTTTCTGAAGGTTCAACGGTAAAAGCATTAATATCAGCAACACTAGGATTTATTGTGGCAACAATAGGCATAGATGGTCAAACTGGAACAACTCGCTTTACATTTGGCAATGTTAATTTACTAGAAGGAATAGACTTTCTAGTCATTGCTTTGGGGTTATTTGCTTTAGCTGAAGTAAGTTCACTAATATTTGAACGTAAAGAAAGTGGAAATTATTCTAGCAAACTTGGAAGTCTTCGTTTATCAAAGCAAGAATATAAAGAAATGGCTGCACCAATGGGAAGACAGTCAGTAATGGGCTTTTTAATCGGGGTTTTACCTGGTGCGGGAGGAACTATTGCATCCTTCTTAAGTTATATTTCAGAAAAAAAGCTCTCCAAAAAACCTCAAGAGTTTGGAAAGGGGTCAATTGTTGGATTAGCAGCACCTGAAGCTGCGAATAATGGTGCGTCTAGTGGTGCCTTCGTACCTCTACTTAGCTTAGGGATCCCTGGATCAGGTACAACTGCTGTTATGCTTGGGGCGTTAATTGTACTAGGTGTACAACCAGGTCCACTATTAATGAATGATCATCCAGATGTGTTTTGGGGTGTAATTGCTAGTATGTATATCGGGAATGTGATTCTCTTAATTCTGAATCTACCATTAATCCCATATATATCTAAAATATTGAAAATTCCACGTCCAATGCTTATTTCATTGGTAGTTATATTCTGTATAATCGGTGTTTATGGAATAAGCTTTAGAACGTTTGATTTATTTTTATTGGTTATATTCGGAGTTTTAGGTTATTTTATGGCGTATTTTAAGTTTCCAGCTGCACCAATGTTATTAGCATTTATTCTAGGTGGAATGATGGAGCAATCTCTTCGTCAGGCTTTAACCATTTCTGATGGAAGTTTACTAATCTTTATTGAGAATCCAATTTCATGTGCTCTATTAATTGTTGCTGCGCTTTCATTTATTGTTCCAATTTTCCGTAGTAGAAAAAGTAAAAATAAAATAGACACATCAATTGACCAAAACGTATAAGCAAAATAAAGAATGAAAGTAGGAATTGATTATGCTAGATATTAAAACAAATCCAAATTTAAAGACAGATGAAATTATTGAACAAATTGCAGATTATGTGTTAAATCAGCCTATCGAAAGTGAATTAGCTATTGAAACTGCGAAATATGTACTAATGGATACACTCGGATGTGGCTTCTTGGCTCTTCGATATCCAGAGTGTACGAAGCACCTCGGGCCAATCGTGCCAGGTACTGTTGTTCCAAACGGTAGTAGAGTACCGGGTACCCAATTTGAGTTAGATCCAGTCCATGCAGCTTTTAATATCGGTTGTGCGATTCGTTGGTTGGATTACAATGATACTTGGCTAGCAGCTGAATGGGGACATCCATCAGATAACTTAGGTGGAATTCTAGCTGTTGCTGATTATATTAGCCGAAAAAATATTGCTGAGGGGAAAGATCCACTTAAGATGGACACAGTTCTCGAAGCGATTGTAAAGGCACACGAAATTCAAGGTGTCCTGGCTTTAACGAACAGTTTAAACCGTAAGGGATTAGACCATGTTCTATTTGTGAAAATTGCATCAACTGCTGTTGTTACGGCAATGCTTGGAGGATCTAAGGAAGAGGTAATGAATGCCTTATCAAACGCATGGATTGATAATTCAAGTTTACGAACATATCGTCATTTTCCTAATACTGGTTCACGTAAATCATGGGCTGCTGGTGATGCAACAAGCCGAGCTGTTCGCCTTGCATTAATGGCTGTGAATGGAGAAATGGGATATAAAACAGCCCTTACCGCTTCTAACTGGGGATTCCAGGATGTTCTGTTTGGGGGAGAGCAGATTACATTGGAAAGACCATTGCAATCTTATGTAGTTGAAAATATACTATTTAAAATCTCTTATCCTGCTGAATTTCATGGTCAAACTGCAGCGGAATGTGCAGTTGAATTACACCCGCAAATTATTGATCGATTAGATGACATTGATAAGATTGTAATTACTTCACATGAATCAGCAATTCGTATTATTGATAAAACGGGACCATTACACAATCCAGCTGACCGAGATCACTGTATTCAATATATAACTGCGATTGGTTTATTATATGGAACAATTAATGCTGACCATTATGAAGAAGAAACAGCAACAGACCCAAGAGTCGATTCATTACGCGATAAAATGGAAGTGGTTGAAAATAAACAATATAGTAAAGATTATTTAGATCCAAATAAAAGATCTATTGCGAATGCGGTTCAAATCTTCTTTAAAGATGGAACATCTACAGCGAATGTTGAAAGAGAATATCCACTTGGGCATCGTTTCCGCCGTGATGAAGGGATTCCATTATTAAAAAGAAAATTTGTAAATAATCTAGAAACACGATTCCCACAAAAGCAAGTAAACGAAATCTATGAAATATGTGCAGACATAGAAAAACTATCTAAGACGAATGTGAATGATTTTATGTCGAAGTTAGTAATTTAAAAGACTATATGAGGTGAAAGAAATGGCTTGGATTGTTGAAAAAGAACGAAGCCAAGAAGAACTAGCTTCGGCTTTTCGTAAGAAAATGGAAGACCCTGCAATCATGCAAATTCCAGGTGCACATGATGGAATAAGTGCACTTGTAGCTAGAGAAGCGGGATTTGAAGCTTTGTATTTGTCTGGGGCAGCATACACCGCAAGCAGGGGACTGCCGGACTTAGGCATTGTTACCTCTGAGGAAATAGCATCTCGGGCTAAAGATTTAATTCGTGCATCAAACTTACCACTTTTAGTGGATATCGATACAGGGTTTGGTGGGGTTCTTAATGCAGCTAGAACAGCACGGGAAATGGTTGAAGCAAAGGTTGCTGCGGTTCAAATTGAAGACCAAGATCTACCTAAAAAATGTGGACACCTTAATGGGAAGAAGCTTGTAAGTCCAGAAGACATGGCCCAAAAAATAAGAATTATAAAAGAAGTTGCTCCATCTTTAATTGTAATTGCTAGAACAGATGCAGTTGCTGTTGAGGGGATTGAACGAGCGATTGAGAGAGCAAACCTTTATATTGAAGCAGGAGCCGATGCAATTTTCCCAGAAGCTTTAACTTCAGAAGAGGAGTTTCATAAAGTGAAGAGTTTGGTGAAGTCGCCATTACTCGCTAATATGACAGAGTTTGGGAAGACACCTTATTATAGTGCGAATGAGTTTGAAATATTTGGCTATAGCATGGTGATTTATCCAGTTACCTCACTTAGAGTAGCTGCGAAGGCTGTCGAAGATGTTTATACTGAAATTAAAAACACAGGTACTCAGAAGCAATTCCTTGACAGAATGCAAACAAGAAAAGACTTATATGAAACAATAAGTTATTATGATTTCGAAAAATTAGATACAGAGATTGCAAAAACAGTATTATCTGAAAAGTAATGAATAAGGAAAGTGAGGGAAATTTAGTTTAAGTTTACCTCACTTTCTTTTTTAGATTAAGAATCTATAAAGTAGGGATAAATCCATGATTGATTTACGAAGTGACACATTAACAAAACCAACAGAATCAATGAGAAGGGCTATGTTTAAAGCAGTAGTAGGTGATGATGGTAGATGGGGTAAAGAGGGAAAAGGGGAAGACCCAACGATAAATAGATTAGAAGATTTGGCAGCAAGAATAACAGGGAAGGAAGAATCATTATTCTGTAACAGTGGTACGATGGCAAATATTATTGCATTAGTGACTAACTGTCAAAGGGGAGATGCAGTTGCTATTAGTAAGTATAACCATATTTATTATAGTGAAAAGTCACCATTTATGGATGAATACTTTGGTTTAAAACCAACCTTTTATGATACAGATGAAAAAGGTTTTCCTAATAAAAAACACTTACAGTCAATTTTTAAGGATAGGGCTATTAATCTACTATGCTTAGAAAATTCTAATAATTTTAAAGGTGGAACATGTATGTCAGTTCAACAAACTGAAGAGATATGTTCACTTGCAAAAGAGTACAACATTCATATACATATGGATGGTGCAAGAATTTTTAATGTGGCAACACATTATAAGATTCCTGTTAAAGAATTGCTGGTTTCGGTTGATTCCGTTATGTTTTGTCTATCCAAAGGATTAAGTGCACCGATAGGTTCACTTCTTTGTGGAAGTAAGGAGTTTATAAAACGTGCAAGGAAGGTCAGAAAATTGCTCGGGGGAGGGATGCGTCAGGCTGGTATTGTGGCATCTGCTGGTATACTTGCTTTACAAGAAGAAGTTGAAAGACTAAATGATGACCACCAGCATGCGCAAATTCTAGCAAGTTTACTTAAGAACTGTAAAAACGTAATAGTCCAGCCAGATCTAGTAGAAACGAATATCGTTAATGTAGATGTATCCTTAAGCGGTTATCCAGCAAAAAAATTTGAACATGAACTATTGAATGCTGGACTAATGGTAAAAAGTATGTCAGAGGAGATTGTAAGGATGACAACATATCGGGGAATAAGTAAGGCAGATATAGAAAAAGCAGCAAAAATATTTTTAAATTATTGTAATGAACTTTGAAAGAGCCTCTCAAATCGAGAGGCTTTATTTAATTTCATAATAATATTTGTTTTATAAAATAATTTTATATTAAAAACATCGCTACAATGGTTGTTACTACCAATCCAATTGTTACCGGAAGTAAGTTCTTCCTAGCAAGTTCAAATGGGTCGACACCGCATATTGCAGCAGCAGGGATGAGCGCCCATGGAACGAGGGTTCCGCCACCGACCCAAATTGCGGCAATTTGACCAAGTGCGGTTAATGTCGCAGCACCAGCCCCGAGGGCGGATGAGAATAATGCAGCAAGTGATCCAGCTAATGAAATTCCTGAAAAACCTGAGCCATCTAAGCCCGTAATAGCACCGACAATGGTTAAGGTAACCGCGCTGACTGGGGCGTTTAATGGTACAACAGATGCAAGACTAACTCCAAGGTCATTCACTATTCCCTGTGAATGTTCTGGTAAAAAGTCGCCAATGATTTTTACAAAACCAGAGTCCCCAAGATAGAAAAACGCGGCGATTGGAATGACCGGACCGAATACTTTGAATCCGAATTGGAAGCCTTCAATTAAATAGGTTGTTGTTTTTTCTAATCCCGCATTTTTATGAGCAACAAGTGAGATTAGTAGAAGAATAAAGATAGAGGTTCCACCAACAAGTGCTGTTGCGTCTCCACCGGAAAGATTCAAGACAGACATGGCAACAACATCTAGGGCAAAAAGGATTGGGATTAAAATGGCAAAGAGACGTTTCGCGTTAGTAGAAAGTAAGCTTCTTAAACGTTCTTCTTCTTTTTCTGAGAGATCCTTTGTCAACGGATTTGAATAGTTAGAGTTACTACCTACAGAAAGAGTCTCTTTTCGCATATCGCGACGGAGTAAGTAGTATGCTGCAACAGTTGTTACAATTCCCATCACAAAAACTAAAGGTATACTTGCTTTTACAACCTCCATAACCTCAAGACCAGCAGCATCTGCTGTAAGCTTAGGGGCGGCTTGAATGATAAAATCACTCGACAATGCAATTCCGTGACCGAACAAATTCATTGCCATTGCGACACCCAAAGCGGGCAAACCTACTCTCATTGCTACCGGTAAAAGTACCGCACCGATAAGGGCAACAGCTGGGGATGGCCAGAAAAACCATGAAATCACCATCATGACAATACCAATGGTCCAATAAGCAAGAGCAGGGGAACGGATAAGTTTTGCAAAAGGAGCAATCATGATATCATTGATTCCCGTGACCGTTAATGCTTTACTCATTGAAACAATAATCGATATGACGAGTATGGTTGAGAGTAACTCGGTTATTGCATAAGTAAAGCTATTAAAGACTCCACTAACGGATGCACTTATTGATCCAGTTGCTGTGATGGCGAGAAGAAAGATTCCGATAATACAAATAAGTGAAGTGTCCCTCCTCATCACCATAAAACCAATGATTAAGAAGATAAACGAAACATATATCCAATGCAGGGCGGTTAATTCCACTAACATTGTTAAACCCCCATTCGCTAATTCCGAATTCAAGCAGAGGTAACTACACGTTAACCTATGTTTGTATTACAGAATATGTAGCTGGGGATTAGGTGTGAGGAGTGCACACAAATTTTAATCATCTGTTAAGGAATGAAAAGTTTTTGTATAAACAGGGCCAGAAAAGACTGTTTGGCTTAAGCCGGCTTTCGTTTTTTCAATAACTTGTTCAAGCTGTTCAAAACCTTCCGAGCGTGTCCAATCTAAATAAAAGGATTCTTTTTCCCAAAAACTCACAACTACAAAAGAATCATTTTTTATTGGCCTTAGTGCCCGAAAGGCAATAAATCCTGGAGTGTTCTGAAACACAGTACCCATTCGGGTGATGTTGTATTCAAATAACGGTTTGCCTTCCTCAGATACAGGGATATATGTGAATGCAGAAAATTTCGCACTCTCAATGTCCCCTGAAGCAGTGAGAACTTCATATTTTCGTGGTGCGGCAAAAACAGATTTCTTAGATGTTTCATGGAGCAGAATGGCTGTTTCGTTATTATAAAAAGCAGTCATGTTTTCATTTTTGTGCTTTTCCTGGAGTTTTTTCAAAAACTCAATTGTACCGAACGCCATATAAAAATTCACATTATTCCTCCTTTATTTATAGGCCATACATAGTGAGAATCTTTTACAGTTATACTAAAAGATAACATAACCAACTAAGATCGAATTCATTATATCTAGCTGCAGCGCCTAGCCCCTCGAGGTCATAAGCCAATCCGTCAAGAAGGATAAACTGCATCCTTCTAGCCGGCTTTTCTTATGCTTGTCAGGGCTGATCGAGCCGCTTCCGCTTTTAACTATTCCAAGGAGGTCACAGTATGAAAAGAAAATTATTTCTCTCATTATTTATTATTATCGGTTCGTTTGTCCTTGGATTGTGTGCGTATTTGCTTATCATATATGCAGGTGACTATGTCATTGATGACAAAAAACTTGTTATGAATTCAGCAACAAAACTTGTTGATGAAGATGGACAGTTTATTACGAAATTATATTATGAGAATCGGGATATTGTACCGATTAAGGAAATTCCGGAATATGTACAGCAGGCATTTATTACAGTAGAAGATACTCGGTTTTATCAACACCATGGTATCGATCTTCAAGCAATTGCTAGAGCCATATACAAAGATATTATTGCTGGTGGAAAGGTAGAAGGTGGAAGTACGATAACACAACAGCTTGCGAAGAATGTCTTCCTTACAAATGAAAAAACATTCTTGCGAAAAACGAAAGAATTGATCATTGCCATTAATTTAGAGGAAGAGTACAGCAAGCAAGAGCTCTTAGAAATGTATTTAAATCAAATTTATTTTGGTCACGGTGCATACGGAATTCAATCTGCATCAAAATTTTATTTTAATAAAAATGTAAGTGAATTATCGGTTGAAGAAGGTGCGCTACTTGCAGCAATACCGAAAGCACCATCAACTTATTCACCAATCTTGAATCCTCAAAAAAGTAAACAAAGACGGGACTTGGTCATTAACTTAATGGAGAAAAGAGGGTTTTTACAGCCAGAGGAAGCTGTTAGAGTCCAAGGAAAGACTCTTTCTCTAAATGTCCATGAGGTAGAACGAGACCCGGCATTAGTAACCTATATTGATATGGTATTTGATGAAGCGAAGACACGCTATCAATTATCAAATGAAGAATTGCTTAGAGGTGGTTATACAATTACTGTTCCTCTTCACTTGGAGATTCAAAAAACAGCTTTCGAGCTATTTAAGGATCAAAAGAACTTTCCGGGTGTTGATGAAAATGTAGAAGGTGCCTTTGTACTATTAGATAATGATACAGGTGGTGTTTTAGCTAGTATTGGCGGTAGGCATTATGTAAGTCGAGGCATTAATCGTGTTGTAATTAAACGACAACCAGGATCAACGATTAAACCGTTGGCAGTTTACGGACCGGCATTGGAAGAAGATGAATTTGAACCATATTCCATGTTGGTTGATAAAAAATTAACCTATGGTGAATATAAACCAAGCAATTATTCAGGTATATATAAAGGTGAAATTTCAATGTATGATGCTTTAGTCGAGTCATCAAATGCTCCAGCTGTTTGGATGCTTGATAGAGTTGGCATTGATACAGCTAAAAAATATTTAACGAAAGCAGGTATTACAATTCCAGACCAAGGCTTATCGATCGCTTTAGGTGGACTTAAAGAAGGAATTTCTCCTATTGCAATGGCAAAAGCCTATCGCGCCTTTGCCCGTGATGGAAAAGTGATTGAACCACATGTCATTAGTAAAATAGTAAACCGTGAAGGAAAAGTGATTGGAGAGGCATCGACACATGAGACTGAAGCTTTTTCAAAACAAACGGCTTGGTATATGACAAGAATGCTTGAAGGTGTTGTCGATAATGGTACTGCAAGGGTGGGAACTTATCAGGGTGCACTTGCAGGGAAAACTGGGACAACCAATTTACCTGGTGTAGAAAATGGAATAAAGGATGCTTGGTTTGTCGGATTCACACCTTCCGTGGTAGGGGCAATTTGGATGGGCTATGATTCTACAGATGCCACTCATTATTTAAAAGGTGGAAGTGCATCTCCGACGAAACTCTTTAAAAAGATTCTTGATCAATCTGAACTTAAGAAAGTATCAGCTTTTTCGGCTCCAAAGGATGTAGAGGAACTTGAGCCACCGATACGGCTCGCGAAAATTGATGATGTTAAAGCTAGCTTGACCTTCAAACCACTTGGATTATTTACGGTTTCCCTAAAATGGACACCTGCGGAAGATGAACGGGTTGAATATCGAATATATGAGGAGAATGCAAAGTCTGTTAAATATGTGGGTTCTGTTAGAGGGAGTGGGGACTTTGAGATTGAAAATGTAAATATATTTTCGATACCATCTTATTTTGTAGTCCCTTTTAACTCCCAGACGAAAGAAGAAGGAACAAAATCTCAAGTTGTTAAGCCTACCTTTTTCTCTAGTAAATAAAACATGTTAAAGGGTGGTGTTCATTTCACCACCCTTTATCTGTGAATGTTCGTCAAATTTTTGACATTTGCCTCGGTTTTGTATACAAGGATAGTAGAAACAATTATAGTGATAAAGTGAGGATGAAATGTTCAATTCAATAAATAATACTTACTTATGCTATTATAAAGACTATTGTGTGAAGATGTTGAAAGGAAGGTAAATACATATGCAAAAGGGTTTTAATGATACTTTGTTAAGAGCGGCAAGGGGTGAAAAAACGGAACATGTACCGGTTTGGTATATGCGCCAAGCGGGACGATCCCAGCCAGAATACCGAAAAATTAAAGAAAAATACGGACTGTTTGAAATTACACATCAGCCTGAGTTATGTGCATATGTGACAAGACTTCCAGTTGAGCAATATGATGTGGACGCAGCAATTCTATATAAAGACATTATGTCTCCACTTCCAGCACTTGGGGTAGATGTTGAAATCAAAGCAGGAGTTGGACCTGTCATCAGTAACCCAATCCGTTCCGTAAAGGACGTTGAGAAACTTGGTGAAATTCATCCTGAAGAAGATGTTCCGTATGTACTTGATACAATTAAGCTATTAACGACTGAACAACTCTCCGTTCCGTTGATTGGATTTGCAGGAGCACCATTTACATTAGCAAGCTATATGATTGAAGGTGGACCTTCAAAAAACTATAATAAAACGAAAGCTTTCATGTACGCACAACCTGATGCATGGTTTGCTCTAATGGATAAACTAGCTGAAATGACAATTACATATGTAAAGTCACAAATAGCTGCGGGTGCAAAGGCTGTACAAATTTTTGACTCTTGGGTAGGAGCATTAAATGTGGCAGACTACCGTCATTTCATTAAACCAGTTATGCATCGTATTTTTACTGCACTTCGTGAAGAGAATGTACCATTAATCATGTTCGGAGTAGGAGCAAGCCATTTAGCATTAGAATGGCATGACTTACCGCTGGATGTTGTAGGACTTGATTGGCGCTTGCCAATTATGCAAGCAAGAGAACTTGGAATTACAAAAGCAGTTCAAGGAAATCTTGATCCAGCAATTCTACTAGCTCCTTGGGAAGTCATTGAAGAAAAAGCAAAAGAAATCCTAGACCAGGGAATGCAACAACCGGGTTATATATTCAACCTTGGACATGGTGTGTTCCCAGATGTTAATCCAGAGACACTAAAGCGTCTAACTACATTTATCCACGAGTATTCAAGTAAAAATTAATCTAGCTTCTGAGGTGTATTAAATGACAAAAAAGAAAATGGGATTACTCGTAATGGCATACGGTACTCCATATAAAGAAGAGGATATCGAACGATATTATACACATATACGTCACGGTCGTAAGCCCTCACCAGAGATGCTTGAGGACTTACGTAATCGTTATGAAGCAATTGGTGGGATTTCACCTCTTGCAAAAATTACTACTGAACAAGGTGAAAAACTTGAAGAACATTTAAATCAAATACAAGATGAAATTGAGTTTAAATTGTATCAAGGTTTAAAGCATATTGAGCCATTCATTGAGGATGCAGTAGCTCAAATGAAACAGGATGGAACCCGGGAAGCTGTGAGTCTAGTTCTTGCACCTCATTTTTCAACCTTTAGTGTAAAAGCCTATAATGGTCGTGCGAAAGAAGAGGCAGAAAAGCTTGGGGGGCCAACTATTACTTCTGTAGAAAGTTGGTATAAAGAGCCAAAGTTTATTGATTACTGGGCAAAACAGGTGAAGCAGGTGTTTGCTTCAATGCCAGAAGAAGAACGTGAGAATGCAGTATTAATCGTTTCAGCACATAGTCTGCCTGAAAAAATTATTGCTGCTGGCGATCCTTATCCTAGTCAGTTACAAGAAACTGCTGATTTAATTGCTGAAGCAGCAGGTATCAAGAATTATGAAATAGGCTGGCAAAGTGCAGGTAACACCCCTGAACCATGGTTGGGTCCCGATGTTCAGGACCTAACTAGAGACCTTTACAACGAAAAAGGCTACAAAGCATTTGTCTACATTCCTGTTGGATTTGTAGCAGATCACTTAGAGGTCCTCTATGACAATGATTACGAATGTAAAGTTGTTACAGAAGAGTTAGGTGTAAGCTATTACCGTCCTGAAATGCCAAATTCAAAGCCAGAATTTATCGATTGTTTGGCAACAGTTGTTTTAAAAGAACTAAAAAAATAAATGGTCATTGAATTTTTACATTTAAATGAGTGTTCAAAAGGAGGATGAAAAGGACCGAGAAGTTCGAGGCGGTGCAGCTTTGAGTAGCGGAACGTATGCAGTTAATACGTGAGCAACGGAAAAGCAAGCCAACGAAGAAGTTCGATGTGTCATTTTCATCCGATTTTTTGACATCCTATTGAAAGAAGGCGATGTTAAGTGAGTAATCAAAAGGTAGTTGTAATAGGTGGCGGGATTACTGGTTTAACTGTAGCTTATTATCTCCAGAAAGAGGCAAGAGAGAAGGGCTTAGACATAAAGTGTACCCTTTTAGAAGCAAGCCATCGACTTGGTGGAAAGGTACAAACCGTAGAGCGAGATGGTTTTGTCATTGAAAGAGGTCCAGATTCCTTTTTAGCTAGGAAAAAGAGTGCCTCCCGGCTTGTCAATGAGGTTGGTCTAGGGGATAAATTGGTTAACAATACTGCTGGTAAATCATATGTTCTTGTGAACGGAAAGCTCCATCCAATGCCAGGTGGATCTATCATGGGAATACCAACTCAAATTGGACCATTCATCACTACAGGTTTGTTTACCCCGTTTGGTAAACTTCGTGCGGCAATGGATTTTGTGTTACCTCGTACACCTGGTGAAGGCGATCAATCACTTGGTCAATTTTTTAGAAGAAGACTGGGTGATGAGGTCGTTGAAAACCTTATTGAGCCATTACTTTCAGGGATATATGCTGGGGATATTGACCAACTAAGTTTAATGTCGACTTTCCCTCAATTCTATCAAGTTGAGCAGAAATATCGAAGCCTAATCGTAGGCATGAAGCAAACAACACCACCAAAACCAAAGCCAAGTGGGGAAACAATTTCAGCTCCAAAGGGACAGTTCTTAACTGTAACAACTGGATTACAATCATTCATAGATGCAATTGAAGCAAAACTTGAGCCTGGGACCGTTTTTAAGGGAATTAAGGTTGAAGGTATTGAAAAACAAAGTAGCCATTATGTTATAAAACTGAACAATGGAAAAGAGATTACGGCGGATAGTGTAGTTGTTGCCACACCTCATCACGTAACACAATCCATTTTTAACCAATACTCATTTTTCGATTCCTTGAAAGAAATGCCTTCTACATCAGTAGCTACTGTTGCAATGGCTTTCCCTGAAGAAGCCATTAAAAAAGATATTGATGGAACTGGTTTTGTTGTATCAAGGAATAATGATTATATTATTACGGCAGTTACTTGGACCCATAAAAAATGGCCGCATACGACTCCAGAAGGTAAAGTGCTCCTTCGTTGCTATGTTGGTAAAGCGGGAGACGAAGCAATCGTTGATCAATCAGATGAAGAAATTGTCAAAGTTGTTCTTGATGATTTAAACAAAACAATGAATATTACAGACCAACCTGAATTTTCTATAGTAACAAGATGGAAAGATGCAATGCCGCAATACACAGTAGGGCACAAGGACAGGATTGAATCTGTTAAGAACAATGTTGCCGAACAACTACCAGGTGTCTTTTTAGCTGGAAGCTCTTATGAGGGTCTAGGACTGCCTGACTGTATTGACCAAGGTGAAGAAGCGGTTAACAAGGTAATAGAATATTTAAAAGAAACTACACCAGTTTTAGTATAAAAATAAAAGGAAGGCCTAGGCCTTCCTTTTGTTATTTAATTTCGTTACAGTGGTCGCATTTGTTGCCGTAGCACTCATGCTGTTCGTCGATATCATTGCCACACTCTGCACATTTTTTGGGTGGTAGGTTTTTAAAAAATTCTGTACTTTTTACTAACATTTACAACCCCTCCGTTTCTTTGTTATTTATAGTGTACTATAACAGTCGAAAATATGTCAATAACTGTTTTGTAACAATTTATTTAAAAGTGAAATTTTTTTGCGTATCGATTATAGTGGTAGTGGGTAGGGTAAACCATTGAAGAGTAGTTATTTTAAGGGAGAGAAGGTGATCCTATGAAGGTTACGGTAGTTGGATTTTGGGGTGGATTTCCAGCTGTGAATGAAGCTACATCTGGTTATTTATTTGAGCATGACGGTTTTCGGTTACTCGTTGATTGCGGAAGTGGTGTACTAGCACAGCTTCAAAACTATCTAACAATAGATGAGCTTGATGCGATGATAATATCTCATTACCATCATGACCATATAGCAGATATTGGTCCGATGCAGTATGCAAGACTTGTAACAAGTGCAATACATAATCACCATAAGGAACTGCCGATATATGGCCATACGGACGATCAAGAAAGCTTTGTAAAATTGGGACATAAAGGACATACAATAGCGATTGCATACAATCCAGATGAAAAGATCAAAATTGGTCCATTTTCAATTTCATTTATGAAGACGAAGCATCCAGTTGTATGCTATGCAATGAGAATTACAGCAGCTGGACAGACTGTTGTATTTTCAGCTGACTCAAGCTTTCTAGAAGAGTTTATTCCGTTTACACAAGACGCAGACCTATTTATTTGTGAATGTAATCTGTATGCGGACCAAGATGGATCAAATATGGGCCATATGAATAGTACAGAAGTAGGTAAGATTGCTAAAGAGGCTAATGTAAGGGAACTTTGGTTAACACATCTGCCTCATTATGGAAATCATGGAGACCTTGTTATTCAAGCTTCAGCACAATTTAATGGCCTTATCAAATTAGCAAAATCAGGACTAACTTGGGAGTGAAAAACGATGTTATTTATCGATAATAAAGGAATACATGATCCACAAATTAATTTAGCCATTGAGGAGTATGCACTAAAAAATTTAGATATAAATGAGACTTACTTATTATTTTATATAAATGCTCCGTCTATTATCATTGGAAAAAATCAGAACACAATTGAGGAAATCAATACGCAGTATGTAGAAGACAATGGGATAAAAGTAGTGAGACGCTTATCGGGTGGTGGAGCTGTTTACCATGACCTAGGAAATTTAAATTTTAGTTTTATTACGAAGGACGACGGAGAAAGCTTCCACAATTATAAAAAGTTTACGGAGCCTGTAATTGAAGCATTACATAAACTTGGTGTAAATGCCCAGCTAAGTGGCCGAAATGATATTGAGGTGGAAGGAAGAAAAATATCCGGAAACGCTCAATTTTCAACAAGGGGTAGAATGTTCAGCCACGGAACACTGATGTTCGATTCAGAAATTGACCATGTAGTATCAGCACTTAAAGTGAAAAAAGATAAAATTGAGTCGAAAGGGATTAAATCTGTAAGAAGTAGAGTTGCGAATATTAGCGAATTCCTAAATGAAAAAATTACAATTGAAGAATTTAAACAAATGCTGCTACGCTACATATTTAACACCGATGGTGATATACCTGAATATGTACTAACAGATAAGGATTGGGAAAACATTCATGAAATTTCAAAAGAACGCTATCAAAACTGGGATTGGAACTACGGAAAATCTCCAAAATTCAATTACCAGCATACTCATCGCTTCCCTGTAGGTTCGATTGATGTGCGACTAGAAGTACAAAAGGGAATGATAGAAAACTGTAAAATTTTTGGAGACTTCTTTGGTGTGGGTGATGTAGAAGATATAGAAAAGCGTTTAATTGGAACAAAATATGAAAAAGCGGAGCTAGAGCAAGCATTAGAGAATGTTGATATTCAGCATTATTTCGGGAAAATTACGAAGGATGATTTTATCAATTTAATTTATTAAGTAAATGACGAAAGCGGATTAGATTCATACAATCTAGTCCGCTTTTTATAAAAATATGCAATACCATCTTGATAGTAAAACTTTCTTTCAATATAATATATTTAGAATTTTATTTTTTGTCAATAAATGAATGACCATTCATTCATAATATTGACTGAGGGAGGGAGAAAATTGAATCTATCATCACGACTAGGGGAAACAGCACAGAAATACTTCGACAAACCAGCATATATTTTTCAAGGTAATGTAAGTACATATGCTGAATTAGATGGTGCAGTTACAAAGTTTGCAAATGGCTTGGAGAAGCTGGGAATTAAAAAGGGTGATTACATTGCTCTAGTACTGGGCAACACACCTCATTTTGTAATTGGGTTTTACGGTGCTCTACGTGTAGGGGCAACAGTTATCCCAATTAATCCGATATATACGCCGGATGAAATCGGGTACATTATTAACAACGGAGATGTAAGGGCTGTCATAATATTAGACTTGCTTGTTCCACTTTTTGAAAAGATGAATGAACACCTTCCGAAAGTTGAACATCTCATTGTTTGCGAAACACCACAGGGTACAAATAGTGGAGTCGATGTCACAAAACTATCAATCTACCCTAAATTGAAATCGTTTACAGAAGTTGTTGGCTCAGGTCAACTCTCATACGATGGACCAACGCTTGAAGATGAGGATGTTGCCGTAATCTTGTACACATCTGGTACAACGGGTAAACCAAAAGGTGCAATGTTGACTCACATGAATTTGTACAGCAATGCAAGGGATGTTGCGGAATACCTAAAAATTTCTGATCAGGATAGGGTTATTACAACCTTACCGATGTTCCATGTTTTCTGCATGACAGTCGCATTAAATGCACCGTTGATGAGCGGTGGAACAATGCTGATTATACCTAAGTTCAGCCCAAAGGAAATATTCCAAATCGCGCGTGAGCATCAGGCAACTGTTTTCGCGGGGGTACCAACGATGTATAATTTTCTCCTCCAATTTTCTGATGGAAATCCTGAGGACCTAAGCTCTTTGCGCTTATGTATTTCAGGCGGTGCAGCAATGCCGGTTGCGCTTTTAAAGAGCTTTGAGCAGAAGTTCAATGTTCTTGTATCTGAAGGTTATGGTTTATCCGAGGCATCACCTGTAACCTGCTTTAATCCGTTAGATCGGCCACGTAAACCAGGCTCAATTGGGACAAACATTGTAAATGTGGAGAATAAGGTTGTTGACGAAAATGGTGACGAAGTTCCAGTTGGTCAGGTTGGAGAGTTGATTGTTCGTGGCCCAAATGTCATGAAAGGCTATTATAAAATGCCTGAAGAAAGTGCTGCAACCTTACGCAATGGCTGGCTTTATACGGGTGATTTAGCAAAGATGGATGAAGAAGGTTATTATTATATCGTTGACCGCAAGAAAGATATGATCAATGTTGGTGGATATAATGTTTATCCAAGAGAAGTAGAAGAAGTACTTTATAATCATCCTGGTGTTGTTGAAGTTGCTGTTGTTGGCGTACCAGACCCGAATCTGGGTGAGGCAGTTCTCTGTTATGTTGTAAAGAAGGAAGAAGATTTAACAGAAGAGAATCTTCTTGATTATTGTCGTGAGCATTTAGCTAAATACAAGCTCCCTAGTAAAATAGAATTCTTAGAAGAACTTCCTAAAAATACGACCGGAAAGATTCTTCGTCGTGCTTTAAAGGATTTAGTTACGAATAAATAAGGTAGACGAACAGGTCATACGGCCTGTTCTTTTTAGTATGTAGACGCTGATAAAAATTGTTAAAGGAATTTTTTAGTTTGAAGCGAAATAGGATGTAAGCGATATTAAATTATAGAAGAGGTGGAATTATGACTACAGTTTTATACCAAGTTGAAAATCACGTTGCAACTGTCACATTGAATCGCCCAGAAGCTTTGAACTGTTTTAATTATGAGATGCTTAAAACACTTGATGAGGTGGTCGAGGATATCCGTACAAATGCCGATGTTCGCGTTGTTATCATTACTGCAACAGGTGAAAAAGCATTTAGTGTGGGTGCAGATTTAAAGGAACGTAAAACATTAAATGAAGCAGAGGTCAGAAGAAACGTATATAAAATAGGTCAGGTTTTTGCTAGTATTGGAGATTTACCACAGCCAACTATTGCTGCTATTAATGGCTATGCATTTGGTGGTGGAATGGAGCTTGCACTAGCTTGTGATTTCCGAATTTCAGTTGAAAATACACAGATGGGGTTGACAGAAACAAGTCTGGCAATCATTCCTGGAGCTGGGGGAACGCAACGACTTCCCCGTCTAATTGGTGAAACAAAAGCAATGGAGCTAATTTTAACGGCAAAACGAATTAGCGCCGAAGAGGCGAAAGAGTATGGGATTGTTTCAAGTGTTGTACCGCGTGAAGAATTAATGGAAGCTTCCATGAAGCTAGCAAATGGTATGTTAAAGAACGGCCCTCTTGCCTTACAACAAGCTAAATTTGCTATTAAGCAAGGGTTGAACACTGACCTACATACAGGCTTTAAGATAGAACGCAAAGCGTATGAAGTGATTATCCCGACAGAGGACAGGGTGGAAGCTCTAGCTGCCTTTAATGAAAAAAGAAAACCGAACTATAAAGGGAAATAAATTTAGTAAGCTCACAATAATTATTTTTAGTGTTAGGACAAAGTTAATATGAAACCATTTACCGAAAGTGTTATTAGAATTATTAAGCAAATACCTTCTGGACAGGTTATGACTTATGGACAGATTGCAAAACTCGCTGGAAGTCCAAGAGGTGCAAGGCAGGTTGTGAGAATCCTTCATTCGATGAGTAAGAAATATAACCTTCCTTGGTTCCGGGTTATCAACTCCAAGGGTGAAATGGCAATCACAGATGAGGAAACACGTGCTGCTCAAGTCATCTTTCTAGAGGATGAAGGGATAGAGGTTGTTAACGGTATAATTGACCTGAAAAAATATCAGTATCATCCAGAATAAGAGCCCGGGACACAAGGTCCTGGGCCTACTACATTTCCTCTGGTGCTTTTACTCCTAGCAATCGTAATCCTTCTTTAAGTACGATGGTAACAGAACGGACTGTTTGGATATTGCTTCGGCATACACTTGTATAACATTCATTTTCTAACCCTCCTTTAAAGATAAAAAAATCCCGTCTCTAAAAAAGAGACGAGATTTACCCGCGGTACCACTCTACTTGTTCACGATGAACCTAACTTAATAAGTAACGGGTTCCCCCGGCACACCCTACTTATTTCAGGTGGGCTTCTCAGAAGTGCGGTTCATCTTGATTTCACCATTGGGCTTCCACCATCCCCAACTCGCTAAGGTTACATCAGGACTACTCTCTTCATCACAGAATTTCGATTATATTTCATTCATGATAACTAATTATGAATTAGAAATCAATGAGTTTTTTATACGCTTATATTGTCAAAAATGAAGATATAAGGAAAGTCATTGTTCTATCTGGCCCTACTTTTAACTAAAATACTACTAAGAGGGTTGTACATAAAGGGGGACAGCATAGTGAAAAAAGTAATCGGATGGTCACTTGGGATTTATCTCGTTTTTGGTTTATTTATAGCATGGTATTTATTTTTTGGAGCAAATACCGACATCCCTGCACAGCTAAAAGGGAGCCCAGCGGATCCACAGACATTTATGAATGATCGTGAGCTTTTATTAAGTCAAGAGTATTCACAAATTAGAAACCTTTTGTTTTTCCTGTCAGTACCGTTTGAATGGTTGATTTATATACTTGTCCTCGTGATTGGGATTTCAGCAAAATTCCGTGATTGGTCAAAAGTATCAGCTAAGTTTTCAATCCTACAGACAGCGATTTATTTATTCTGGCTCTCCTTGTTGGTAGAAGTTTTGTCATTTCCGCTATCATGGATTAGCTACAATGTTTCAAAATCATATAATATTACTGTACAGTCGACTCAAGGCTGGATGAAGGATTTATTGATTGATTTTTGGGTGAATTATGCGTTAATGATTTTAATTGTGGGCGTTTTATTCTGGTTGATTCGAAGAAATGAGAAAAGATGGTGGTTCCATGCTTGGCTTCTATCAATCCCATTTTCCATGTTTCTCATGTTTGTACAACCAGTTATTATAGATCCACTTTACAACGACTTTTTTCCATTAACTAATAAAGAGTTAGAAACAAAGATTCTTGAATTGGCAGATCGTGCGGAAATTCCTGCGGACCATGTATTTGAAGTGAATATGTCTGAAAAAACAAATGCCCTTAATGCATATGTAACAGGAATAGGATCTAACTCACGAATTGTGCTATGGGATACAACACTTCAACGTCTGAGTGAAGATGAAATTTTATTTATTATGGCCCATGAGATGGGGCATTACGTGATGAAGCACATTTATATTGGAATTGCAGGTTATTTGCTTTTAACCCTAGTAGGCCTCTTTATTATTAGTAAGCTTATGTCCTTTATGGTTAGAAAATGGGGCCATATGTTTAAGATATCAAGTGTAAAAGATATTGCCGTTCTTCCAGTGTTTCTATTACTAATCTCTGTATTAAGTTTTGTTTCTGACCCATTTTCAAATGCTGTTTCAAGACACCAGGAAAAGTCAGCTGATTTGTACGCTCTTGAAATGACGGAGGATAACAAGGCAGCAGTTTCGTCATTCCAGGAATTATCAAAAGCCGGTTTAAGTCAAGTGAATCCACCATTCTTAGTGAAAATGTTCAGATACGGACACCCAACAATGCTTGAAAGAATTACGTATACGAACGAATTTGAAAAGAGTGAGAAATAACCTAATTAGCCTTGTTTTCAGAGTGAAATCTGTTAACAAGGCTTTCTTTATTTTTGTGTTGTTATAGTACAGAATTACTATTTTTTAATTGTTATATAAAAATATACAGAAAAATGTTCCAATTCCTAAAAGTGTGTTATATAATACTTTTAGAATTAATAATCTGTATTATAACAATACAAGGAAGGTGTTAGGGACAAAATGACGACACAAACCTCAGGAATTCAGATCATGGGAAAGATGAATGAGCAGTATGAAGAAATTTTGACACCCCAGGCATTGAACTTCATTGAAAAACTAGAGCGAAACTTTGGAGAGAGGAGGAAACAACTAGTAGAAAAGAGACAGCAAAGACAAAACGAAATCGATAATGGAAAGATGCCAACATTTTTGCCTGAAACAGAGCATATCCGAAATGGAGATTGGACAGTTGCGCAGATTCCAAAAGACCTAGAGGATCGGCGAGTTGAAATTACTGGCCCAGTTGATCGGAAAATGATCATTAATGCATTAAATTCAGGAGCAAAAGTATTCATGGCTGATTTTGAGGATGCTACCTCTCCAACTTGGAATAACATTATCGAGGGACAGATAAATCTACGAGATGCCGTAAGAAAGACAATCACATTTGAAAATCAAAACGGAAAGAAATATCAGCTTGACGATGTAACTGCAACACTTGTTGTCCGCCCACGTGGCTGGCATTTAGAAGAGAAACATATACAACTTGATGGCAACCGTATCTCAGCGAGTTTACTAGATTTTGGACTTTATTTTTATCATAATGCGAAATACTTGATTGAGAATGGAAGTGGTCCATATTATTATTTGCCAAAGATGGAAAGCCATCTTGAAGCAAGACTTTGGAATGATGTTTTTATCAATGCACAAAATGAAATGGGAATTCCCCAAGGAACGATAAAGGCAACTGTATTAATTGAAACGATTCTAGCAACCTTTGAAGTAGATGAAATTTTATATGAACTAAAAGAACACTCTGCAGGGCTAAATTGTGGTAGATGGGATTATATTTTTAGCTATTTAAAAAGATTTCGAAATGTAGAAGATGTGATATTACCAGACCGCTCGGTGGTCACGATGACAGCCCCATTTATGAGTGCTTATTCACAGCATGTCATTAAGACTTGCCATAAACGCAATGTTCATGCTATTGGTGGGATGGCTGCCCAAATACCTGTAAAAAATAACCCGAAAGCTAATGAGGAAGCCTTTCTTAAAGTAAGAGTAGATAAGGAACGTGAAGCGAACAATGGTCATGACGGCACATGGGTGGCTCATCCAGGTCTCGTGCCGGTTGCTAGGGAAGTATTTAATACAGTTATGCTTGGAGCTAACCAAATTCATAAAAAACGTGAAGACGTTCAAGTGACGGCCGAGGAACTCATTGCTGTTCCAGAAGGAGCTATTACAGAGCAAGGAGTTCGTACGAATATCAATGTTGGCATTCAATACATTGAATCATGGCTTCGCGGGCATGGTGCCGCACCGATTCATAATCTAATGGAGGATGCAGCTACAGCTGAAATCTCTAGAGCTCAGGTTTGGCAGTGGATCCGCCATCCAAAAGGAATACTAGCGGATGGAAGAAAGGTTACACTTGAGCTAGTTCATCAACTGAAAGAAGAAGAGCTTGAAAACATTAAACAAGAAATCGGGTCAGAAGCATTTGAAGCAGGTCGTTTTGCAGATGCAACACGTCTGTTTGAGGACTTAGTAACAAATGATGAGTTTGTTGAATTTTTAACTTTACCTGGATATGAAATTTTATAAATTAAAAAATGAGTAAAATACAAGGAGGAATATAAAATGACAAACGAAAGAGTTCAAAAAATTCAAGAAAGCTGGGAAATGGATTCAAGATGGAAAGGAATTGAAAGACCTTATAGTGCTGAGGATGTGATTCGCTTACGTGGTTCAATCGATATTGAACACACATTGGCGCGTAGAGGATCTGAAAAGCTTTGGAACCTTCTTCATACAGAGGATTATATTCATGCACTAGGTGCATTAACTGGCAATCAAGCTGTGCAACAAGTAAAAGCAGGTTTAAAAGCAATCTATTTAAGTGGGTGGCAGGTAGCTGCTGATGCGAACCTCTCAGGGCACATGTATCCTGACCAAAGTCTTTATCCAGCCAACAGTGTACCAAGTGTTGTAAAGCGTATTAACCAAGCGCTACAACGTGCAGATCAGATTCAACATTTAGAAGGCCAAGGTGACACCGACTGGTTTGCTCCTATTGTGGCAGATGCAGAGGCAGGTTTTGGCGGACAGTTGAATGTATTTGAATTAATGAAAGGCATGATCGAAGCGGGTGCTGCTGGTGTTCATTTTGAAGACCAACTTTCATCTGAAAAGAAATGTGGCCATTTAGGTGGAAAGGTTTTATTACCAACACAAACAGCCGTACGAAACTTAATTTCCGCTCGACTAGCTACCGACGTAATGGGAGTACCAACAATTTTAGTAGCTAGAACTGATGCTGACGCTGCAGACTTAATAACAAGTGATATCGATCCTGTTGATCAGGAATTCATTACAGGTGAACGAACACCAGAAGGGTTCTTTCGGACAAAGGCAGGTATTGACCAAGCAATTGCACGTGGTTTGGCATACGCACCATATGCTGATTTGATTTGGTGTGAAACGTCTGAGCCAGACTTAGAACAAGCACAGTGTTTTGCAGATGCTATTCATGAGAAGTTTCCTGGTAAGCTATTAGCCTATAATTGTTCTCCATCTTTTAACTGGAAGAAGAAACTAGATGAAAAGACCATTGAGAATTTCCAAAAAGAAATTGGAAAAATGGGTTACAAATTCCAATTTGTTACATTGGCTGGATTCCATGCTCTAAACCACAGCATGTTTGAATTAGCTAGAGGCTATAAAGAAAGAGGAATGGGGGCATATTCAGAGCTTCAGGAGGCTGAATTTGCAAGCGAAAAGCATGGTTACACAGCTACAAGACATCAACGTGAAGTAGGAACAGGATATTTCGATGAAGTGGCACAGGTCATTACAGGAGGAACATCTTCTACAACTGCTCTAAAAGGCTCTACTGAAGAAGCACAGTTTTCAAAATAATACGGCTCATAAAAAACTGGCTAACAAATTGTTAGTCAGTTTTTTCGGTTATTTTTGGACTTTACAATATTATCTTATGACGTTTTGCTAAATAATTTGCGATACTCAGCTGAAGCTTCCATAAACAATCCTTCGTTTTTTGAATCAATTGCTTCATTAACCCTCGTTTCCAATAGCTCTTTTCTTCTTTTAAATAGGCTCTCATCGATAATCATTTGAATATATATGTCTAATACCGATTCCCTTGGTGCTTTGAAATTTTTCGTATCCCGTGACTTCATGATCTCAGAGTATGTTTTTCTTTTTTTCATGAAAGCTCACTCCTAATCCTTTTTAATAGTATATTTGGGTGGACACGTAAAATCAACCGAATTTTTAGACTTTTTAAAAATTTATTTGGAATACTCTGACTAAAGTTAAATTCTTGAATGATAATTTGTATTTACATGCATGATAATAATGGAGGTGGAAAAATGTGAAAAATTTAAATGAGGGTTCAAATCACGATATCCCAAAGAATACACCATTAAATCCAGTTTTCGGAATGTCAAATGCCCTAGATACGAATAATCCTTTTCTTTCTGAATCTGCCTATGCGGGTAATTCGGTTGATGAGCATACGACATTAGAACAAGCAAACTCCTATCTAGCCGAAAAAGAACTTGGACAAATAAATGAAAATTCATAGAAATGAACTTGGTGGTTTTCTTTTAAAAATGTTTTTATATCCCAAAAGAGCATTTTAACTATATACAGTCGGGGTTGGTACCCCGTCTGAATAAGTTAAAGCCTCCGGTGGATGTCACGATTTTTCAAAGGTAAGTTTTCGAGCATGCTCGAAAAAAATCGGACGCAAATACGCCAGGGCGTATTTGATTAAGAAATTCCACTCTTTTTTGTGAATTTTTTGTGAACTGTATAGTTATAAATACCTAGAAGTGTTATTATGAAAATGCTTCCATTAGTGAAAATATTATAATAATTTGAAGGGGTTGAATAGATGGAGGTTAAGCAAACGAATTATCTGATGGAATATGAAATTAATCCAGACACAATGGCAGTATTACCTATTGAAATAGGAAAAAATACTTGCTCAAGGGTACTTGAAGTTGAAGGTGAATATGTTGTAGCCATGAAGCCAACAGAGATCGTCGACCGAAGCTGCCGTTATTTTGGAAGCTCACTTAAAGGCAGGCAAGAAGGGACACGTGAAATCATGGGAGTGACTCATAAAGCCCCGATTATTGTTGAAGCGTCTAATAAGATTTTTTTATTTCCAACCTCATCGCCAACAAAGCAAGACTGTGCATGGCTATCTCATAACTATGTTTCAGATTGCAGATATAGTGTGAATGAGAACACAACTGTTATTTTTACAAATAAACAAGCTATTAAATTGCAAATCTCGAAAGGCTCCTTCCAAAACCAACTCCATAGAACTGCACAACTGCGAACAATTGTTACCAATAGAATGGACAAGCCTAATAAACGCATTAATTTTATACTAAATCCTCAAAACAATGAAACTATACCAAATCAATCTGATCATCAATAATGAATTAGTTTCCCAGTATTACATTGATTAAATTTAATCATTGTCATTTTTTTCGACGAAATAGGATTCAAGCAACTGTTGAACTTCATTTCGAATCCGTGGGTTAAAGTAGTTATGTTCCTCTTCATAGCCTCGATACATGAATGAAAATAATGTGAATGCCTCATCTCTTTGTTTTTCCCATACCTTCATATTTTTCTTTTTCATTTGTTGTTTAATTGTATAGAGGTCTTTTTGAACCTTCTTCATTGTATGTTCAAGTAAATGGAGATACGGCTTTTTTAACTTAAAGCCAGCTGTTTCTATTGCTGTCAGATCACGATTAAGGATGGTAAGAACCATTGGTAAAAAGATAGCTTTTTCAAAAATAGCTCGGTCATCCTCAGGTATTCTTGTCATCATTATCCCTCTTTTTTAGAACGTATGTTTGCATATATAATAAGACATATTTTTAGAAGAATCAAGAAGAGAGAAGGAAAAAGTATTTCTAGTGTCGAAATACTTTTAATAGTGGTGCATAATGTATGAGGTACTACTTTGACAATTCGTAAAAAAGGACGGGAGAAGAATGACAGAGATAAAACGTAGAGGCATTGTAGCAGAGGATTTATATGAATTAAAAACAGTCAATGATCCACAATTTTCTCCAGATGGAAGCAAATATGTGTTTGTGGAGACTGAAATTAATAAGGATAAGCACGAGTATAACTCACATTTATATGTTGGCACTGTTGAAGGTAAGGTTACTCAATGGACTTTTGGCGATGTGAGAGACGGTTCGCCACGTTGGTCCCCGGATGGAGAATCAATTGCATTTGTATCGAATCGTTCTGGAAAACAGCAAATCTATCGCTTACATACAAACGGTGGTGAACCAAAACAAATAACATATTGTGCAAACGGGGCACGAAATCCGATCTGGTCACCGGATGGTTCAAAGATCTTATTTACTACCTCATTAGCACATGACGAGAGCGTTACGGATAAAGAAAAGCAGAAGAAGGACGAAGATGATAAAAAACTTGAACCGATGGTTGTCGAGAGAATCCGTTATAAATCTGATGCAGCAGGATTTTTAGATAATAAAAATCAACATCTTGCATTGGTAGATGTGGCTACCGGTGCAGTGGAGCAATTAACATCAGGGGAACATGATTATACGGCAGGATGTTGGTCTCCAGATGGATCAAAACTTACATTTGTAGGTGATATTAGTGAGGATTCAGATTATAATTTGATTTCGGATGTCTATGTGATGTCACTTAAAGATAAGAGCAATGAAAAGATTACGAACGGCACAGGTAACTTTGGTACCCCTTCTTGGTCACCGGATGGCCAATATATTGCATTAATTGGACATGAACAAGAATTTGCAGGTGCCACTTTACCAAAAATTTGGTTATATACAATTGAAAGTGCTGAGCTTTCTTGTTTAACAAGTGAGTTAGATGCATATGTTGGAGATTGTGTTGCTGCTGACTTACAATTAGGTGGCTCCAATCCTGGTGTCATCTGGAACGAAGATAGCAGAAGTTACTACTTTCTGCTAAGTAACCATGGCAGCACAGGAGTTTATTATGGTTCAATTGAGGGTGAAATCTATCCATCCTTATTCGAGAACCAGCATGTATTTGCATTAACAGTAAAAAATCATAAGGCAGTTGTTGGTATAAGTAAACCAACAGAACCAGGAGATTTATATTATTTAGATTTAAGTACTGGCGAAATAAATCGACTCACAAATGTAAATGAAGCATTTTTACAGGATATTGAATTATCAGATGCGCAAAGTTTTACATTTAATGCTCCAGATGGCTGGGAAATTAATGGTTGGGTGATGAAGCCGTTTGGCTATGAAGAAGGTAAAAAGTATCCAACAATTATTGAAGTACATGGTGGGCCTCATGCGATGTATGCCAATACATATTTTCATGAGTTTCAAGTGTTAACTAGTAAGGGATTTGTTGTTGTCTTTACAAATCCAAGGGGAAGCCATGGCTATGGGCAGCAATTTGTTGATGCTGTTCGAGGTGATTATGGTGGCAAGGACTATTTAGATGTGATGGCAGCAACTGATTATGCTGTAGAGCATTTTGACTTTGTTGATGAAACAAAGCTTGGTGTAACAGGTGGTAGCTATGGCGGTTTCATGACGAATTGGATCGTAGGTCATACAAATCGATTTAAAGCCGCGGTTACGCAGCGTTCAATCTCTAACTGGCTTAGTTTTTATGGGGTAAGTGATATTGGGTACTTCTTTACTGAATGGGAGTTAAAAGGGAATTTCCTTGAAGATCCTGAAAAGTTATGGAATCACTCACCACTCAAATATGTGGGGAATGTAGAAACTCCTTTATTAATCATCCATGGTGAGCGTGATTTCCGTTGTCCGATCGAACAGGCAGAACAGTTCTATGTTGCCTTGAAACACCAAAAGAAACCAACAAAATTTGTTCGTTTCCCAGGTGCTAACCATGAATTATCTAGAAGCGGAAATCCAAAATTAAGAGTGGCCCGCCTTGACCATATAAAAGATTGGTTTGTAGAATATCTCGTATAAGAATTGGAAAGACACTAGACCTAAATGCTAGTGTCTTTTTCTATGTGAAAATTATTTTTGGTAGTAATGCCCAATTGGGTGTACAATAAGGGGAGTAAGCTAACAAGGAGATTCTTATGGACATAGAAGCAATTAAAGAACTCATTACACTGAAAAATATTGAAGAATTATTAAAGGATTATCGGTCATTTGGTCCATTGCCTGGAATTGTTCTTCCAATGTTAGAAGCGTTTCTCCCGTTTCTACCACTTGTTGCATTTGTCGTAGCGAATGCGAATGCATTTGGACTTTGGCTTGGGTTTTTGTATTCATGGGTAGGGGCAATTGGTGGTTCTCTCCTTGTCTTTTTCCTAGTTCGTAAGTATGGTCAAAAAAGATTCTTTTCATTTGTCAGTCGTCATAAAAAGGTGAAAGGTCTTATTAACTGGGTTGAACGGCACGGATTTGGTCCAATATTCCTCCTATTATGTTTTCCATTTACCCCATCAGCGGCAATTAATCTAGTAGCCGGGCTTTCAAGAGTAAGTACACCTCAATTTGTTTTAGCAGTTTTAAGTGGAAAATTAGTAATGATATTCACTATTAGCTTCATAGGCTATGATATACGAGCTCTTTTTCAACAACCAGTTCGAACGATAATTGTAGTTATTATAATATTTGTACTATGGATTGTAGGTAAAAGAGTAGAAGCAAGGTTAAAAGTAAAGCCGACTCGTCTTAAGGAAGATGAGGCGTAAAATGCTAAAGTGAAGGGTGGAGTTTTGGTGGAGGAAACCCCAGCAAAGAAAAAACATCATTTTTCTTTTGGTAAATCTTTAGGAATCAGTTTGATTATTGTAGTTTTTTTGCGAACCTTCTTTTTTACAAACTACATAGTCGAGGGTGAATCAATGATGCCAACCCTCGAGGATGGAAACCTCCTAATGGTCAACAAGATTGGGATGAAAATTGGGGAACTTGACCGCTTTGATATTGTTGTATTCCATAAAAATAAAGAAGAAGATTTTGTAAAGCGGGTTATTGGATTGCCAGGGGATCATATCGAATATCGTGACGATGTACTTTATGTAAACGGAAAGAGTGTTCCCGAACCATTTTTAGATACTTTTAAAAAGGAGCTATTCGTTGGACAATTAACAGGTGATTTTACCCTTGAAAAAGTGGCAGGAAAATCAACAGTTCCCGAAAATCATATTTTCGTTATTGGCGATAATCGTATAGACAGTTGGGATAGTCGCCATTTTGGTTTTGTAAAGATGGAGCAAGTTGTGGGAAAGGTTAATATGAAATACTGGCCTTTCGACAAAATGGAACTATTAAACTAAGAAGAACTTAATAAATCATCTATAACATCACAAAGAACTCAGTCGAAATTCGAGTTCTTTTTTAGCTTGGATATGATAAAATAGTACCAAAATTATCAATTTTTAGAAGAAGGGGGGTTATGGGATGGGTACCAAGATACAAGTTCTACAGACAAAAATTACTCCACCGAACTTAAAGGACACCATATTGAGAAGACCTTCATTGATGAAAAAAATGAAAACGATTCCAAGATATCCGCTAACCATTCTACATTCTGGAGCGGGATATGGTAAAACAACTGCACTTGCATCTTTTATTCGTGATCAGAAAAAGTTGTCGTGTTGGTATAGTGTAGGACCAAATGATGATGACATTATTCCATTTTTAATCTATGTGGTCTATGCTATACGGAAAAATCACCAAGGTTTTGGAACAGAACTCCTACTATATGTTGAAAATATTGAACGGTATGTACGTGATGAAGAAATACGAACCCTTTGCTCGTTATTTATTAATGAAATTACCATACTAGATTCGAGTATTATGCTTGTCATCGATGATTACCATTTGATTCAGCATTCTTCTTCAATTGACCAGTGGATGACATGGTTGATTCAACATCTTCCACCCAATTTAAATCTTGTAATCTCAAGTAGGAAAAAACCTTCCTGGGCTTTTCTGACTTCGATGATTGTGAAAGAAGAACTCTTAGAGATACGGCAGCGCGACCTCATGTTTTCGTATGATGAGGTTGAAGTCCTGTTAAGTGATTTGTACGAAGGGGATATGACTGAGAAAGAAATTGAAAAAATCTTTTCACTGACAGAAGGATGGATTATTGCAATTGGCATGATTCGCCAACAACTTTCTTCTGACGGTGGCTTGGAATCGATTCTCAATAATAAATCAAAATCACTTGATGAGTTATTTCGTTTCCTTGCGATGGAAGTGTTTATGAAACAACCTCCAATGATCCAGCAATTTCTAGAGAACACTTGCATATTTGAAGAAGTAAATGGAAAAGTATGTGACGAGGTTTTAGGAATTCGAAGTTCAGCAGAAATGTTAAAGGAGCTTTCTGACCATAATCTTTTTTTACTTTCGATTGGAGAAGGGCAGTATCGATACCATGCTTTGTTTAAGGAGTTTCTTGAGCAAAGGTTATTCTCGACAAATGATCGGCATTTTAATAACCTCCATATTCAAACTGCAAGATATTATCAACGAATTGGTGATTTTAATCAAGCAATATATCATCTTGAGGCAATTCGAGATTTTGAGGGAATAGCAGAAATTCTCCACCATTATGGAAAGAAAATGATACAAAACGGGCAACTTGAGGGTTTGTTGGACCGGATTAAAAACATTCCAGACTCTCTTATGAATCATTATTACCTATTATGGCTATATAAGGGGGAAGCATTGAGGTACCGGTGTTCCTATGAAGAGGCTGAGGATTGTTACATAAAAACAATACACCTAGCACAGTCTGCCAGAGACCTTCTGAGTTTAAGCAAGGCATATGAGGGACAAGCGAGAATCTATCTTGATACAATCCAACCGGGTAAAGCTGAGCGCTATTTATTACAGGCGATTGAGGCTCTTGAAGAAAATGAGTCCTCATCTAATGAGGATAAAAGTAGATTATACCAATTAATGGCTGAAAACCTTGCAAATGCGGGCCAAGCTAATAAAGCGAAAAAATGGTTTGAAAAAGGGAGAAGCCTAAATATTCCACTATTAGATGGAAACTTGGAATCTAGGCTTTATTTACGAACTGGTAAACTTGTAGAAGCGAAAAAAATTCTTTCACAAAAGAAATTGGTTGAAAGAAATCAGAAAACCATTCATTTACAGCAATCTCATCGCGAAACAGATCTACTGTTATCCTTAATCGAAGCCTTTATGGGCAATGGGCAAGCAGCAAAAGAGCTCGCAGAATCCGGGATAAAGCAAGGAGTTCAATTTCAAGCACCATTTGTTGAGGCTTGTGGCTGGATGCGTATGGGACATGCGGTGCAATTACTCGATAAATATGATTCTTCATTAGCATCACAATGCTATGAAACAGCTCTTGAAATTATGGATGAAATAAATGTATCAAGAGGAAAGGCAGAACCCTTGATGGGCTTATGTCTTCTAAATGGAAATCGAGGATTATATGACCGTGCCATTGAATATGGCAATAGGGCCTTGGATGAGACAGAAAAGGTAAAGGACGCATGGCTATCTGCACTAATTTTATTATGCATGGGAATTTCTTCTGTTCATAATGAAAAATGGGAGGATGCTGAACAATATTTAACAAGATGCGAGGCTTTGTATACAAATTGTGGTGACCAATATGGAGTTGTACTAACGCAGCTTTGGTTTGCATTTCTCTATTTTCATCAGAAGAACCGGGAAGCTTTTAAAGATTTCATTACGAACTTTCTCAAGAAACTGCAGGTTGGAGGATATGATTTTATCCTAACAAAACGAACGACTTTTGGACCGCTAGATTTATATAATATTGTGCCTTTGTTATTAGAAGCTCAGAAGGAAGGAATTCATCTTCCGTATGTAAATCAATTGCTAAATGATTTAGGATATTCAAATATCACATCTCATCCTGGTTACACATTACGAATTCAAACTTTAGGTAAATTTCGAGTGTGGCTTGGCAGTCAAGAGGTGGAAGAATCTGATTGGCAGCGTGGAAAGGCTAAGGAGTTGCTTGAGCTTTTTGTAACGATGCGAAATCGAATGATTGCACGCGAAGAAATATTTGCGATGCTTTGGCCAGAGCATGAAGAAGCAGCAGCAGCGAGAGATTTTAAGGTTGCTTTAAATGCATTAAACAATGCATTAGAGCCAAACCGTGTCGCTAGATCGACTCCGTTTTTTATCCAACGGATAGGATCATCTTATGGGTTGAATCAGGAAGCCGGCTATCAGTTAGATATTATCGAATTCGAAGAATGGATCCATGCTGGTTTGCATGAAAAGGATACTGATCAGATTATCAAATGCTTACGGCGAGCATTAGAATACTATGAAGGTGATTATTTACCAAACCGAAGATATGAAGATTGGTGCTTGGGTGAGAGGGAAAGGCTTCAAGTATTATTTTTACGGGGTGCGGAACGCATTGCGCAAGGCTATGTTCAAACGGAAAAATTTGAAGAAGCCATTTATTGGTGTGAACAAATTCTAGCAAAGGACCGTACATGGGAAGAAGCTTATCGATTATTGATGTTTTGCTACTATCATAAAAACAACCGTCCCCAAGCAATCAAGTGGTATAGAAAATGTGTTGCGGCATTGGAGGAAGAACTAGGAGTAGAGCCAATGCAAACAACAAAACAAATGTACGAAATGGTCCTTCAAACACAAAAATAGATAATCGAATGTCCAATAAACTACTACAGGATAGTAGTTTATTTTTTTGTAAAAAATTGTTGTAAAATTCTAAAATTCACATATAATAAAAACTGAGAGGTGATTCAGGTGTCAGAAACAATTAAGTCTGAAGAAAAAGTATTGACTCAAAAAGGGCTAGAAACAAGAGAGAAACTATTACGTGCAGCAGAGGAGGTATTTGGACAAAAGGGATACTATGAAACTTCAATTGTAAATATTTCACAAGAAGCAAACGTTGCTCAGGGTACATTTTATAATTATTTTCCCTCAAAAAAAGATATCTTTGACGAACTAATTCGACAATATAGTCGTGAACTTCGTTTAGCAATAAAAGAAGAAATGAGTAAATCTAAAAATTTCGAAGATGCACAAAGGAAAGGTTTCAAGGCTTTCTTTAATTGGGTAAAGAGCCATAGAAATTTATATAGTATTGTTCAACAAGCGGTAGTGGTCGATAAAGAACTTTATAGATGGTACTATGATAAACTCGCAAATGGCTTCTTAAAAAGTCTTGATGCTGGAATCGAAGTTGGGGAATTTAAAGAAATTGATCAAGAAACGGTTGCGTATTGCTTAATGTCAATTGGTCAATTTCTTGGAATGAGATGGGTGTATTGGGAGCAACAGGATGTCCCAGAGGAGGCGTTTGAAGCAGCAATGACACTAATATTTGATGGACTTAAAAAGGAATAACAAGGAGGAGTCTTTATGCAAGGCATTGCTTATTGGATTGATAAAAGAGCAGATTTACATCCAGAGCGTATAGCCGTAATTACAGAAAAAGAACAGATCTCCTATAAAGTTTTGAAACAAGATGTAGACAAATTAGCTACTTTCCTAAAACAAGATTTATCTATAAAGGCAGGAGAACGCATTGCGATCTTATCCCATAATAGATATGAATATATTGTTTTATTATTTGCAATAGCAAAACTAGAATGTATCGCTGTCCCTCTTAACACTCGTTTAACGGAAAATGAGCTTTTATACCAATTTAATGATAGTGGGACAGAGGTTCTATTTTTAGAAAATGTCTTTAAAAATACAGCTATTTCGTTACAGAAGAAAAGTAAATTGAGAGAAATAATTTCTATAGAAAACGTAAGGAATCTTGAAGATAGAAATAAGAACATTTCTTTACATATTAATGAAAGCGCTCCCTTTATAATTTGTTATACTTCGGGAACAACCGGTAAGCCTAAGGGGGCGGTTTTAACACAGGATAATATGTTTTGGAATGCCATCAATAATTGTACTGCAATTGATATCACATCAAATGACCGTTCACTTGTGTTACTTCCACTTTTTCATATTGGTGGAATTGGTTTATTTGCATTTCCGACCCTCTTTACTGGAGGGACCATAATTTTACCTGAGGGAAAATTTGATTCGGAGAAGGCTTTATCGTTGATTGAGCAGCATCAAGTGACAATTGTAATGGGCGTTCCTACAATTCATCAGGCCATTTTGAATAGTCCTTCTTTTGAAAAGACCAATTTGGAATCTGTACGATGGTTTTATAACGGTGGTGCACCATGTCCTCATGAACTAATTCAGGCTTTTTTTGATAAGGGGTTACTGTTTGGTCAAGGGTTTGGGATGACTGAAACATCACCAACATTGTTTATGCTTTCTAAAGAGGATGCTAAACGGAAAATCGGGTCTATTGGAAAGCCTGTTATGTTTTGTGATTATAAATTAATAGATTCAGAGGGAGCTATTGTTAAAAGGGGAGCTATTGGAGAACTCATTGTCCGTGGTCCAAATGTAATGAAAGAATACTGGAATAGACCAGAAGCAACAGCTGAAGCTCTTCAGGATGGATGGTTATACACAGGAGATTTAGCAAGGGTTGATGAAGAGGGATTTTTGTATATAGTGGGAAGGAAAAAAGAAATGATTATTTCCGGTGGAGAAAACATTTACCCGTTGGAACTTGAACAAATAATTGGTCAGTTAGCAGATGTTGTAGAGGTAGCTGTAGTAGGAGTTGTTGATGTGAAATGGGGAGAAACTCCAGTAGCCTTTGTTGTAAAAAAGAAAGAGAGTTTACTAACAGAAGAGGAAATTATCGAATATTGCAAACTATTTTTGGCTAGATACAAGATTCCTCAAAAAATAGAGTTTATCGAAAAACTACCAAGGAATGCGACAGGGAAAATTCAGAAGAACCAGCTAGTTAATTCATAAAAAAGGAAATTTGTATTAACTGGGCAACAGGTATGATGGTTCAATCAGAAGGGGGATTAGTATGATAAATGTTGGAATTGAAGCGACAAGTGTATATTTTCCAAAAGGAATTGAAACAGCAGCGGAATTGTCTAAAAAAACCGGAATTCCTGAACAGGTTATCATTGAGAAATTCGGTTTGTATCAAAAGCATGTGTCCGACGATACAATGCAGGCTACTGACCTAGGAATTGAGGCTGCAAAGCAACTATTTTCTAAAATAGATCCTTTATCAATTGATGTTGTTATCTATTTTGGTAGTCCACATAAGGATTATTTAGTCTGGTCATGTGCTCCAAAGCTTCAATTTGAATTAGGAACGAAAAACGCATATGCCTTTGAATTAATGAATGTGAGCTCTTGTTTTCCTATTGCTTTAAAAGTGGCAAAGGATATGCTTACATCAGATAAAACCATAGAAAACATTTTACTAGTTGGAGGTTGTAAGGAATCACAAATTATTGATTACGAAAACCCCCGTTCCAGGTTTATGTTTAATTTTGGTGATGGCGGGGCAGCTGTACTCGTTAAGAAAAATTCCACTTTAAGTGAAATTCTTGAAAGCTCGATAATCACCGATGGTTCATTTTATGAGGATGTTCGGGTACCCGCTGGAGGCTCTAAGCTTTTTCCAAGCATTGAAACAGTAGTAAATAGGCAACATTATATCGATGTACATGATCCATCCAGAATGAAGGAGAGACTTGACCCTGTATCCATTCCCAATTTTGAAAAAGTAATTCGAAATTCATTGCAGAAAAGCGGCTATTCACTTCAAGATATTAAAGTTCTTCTACCACTACATACGAAACGCTCCATGTTTAGAGAACTACTTCAAATATTACAGATACCAGAAGAAAATACAATTTATTTAGATCATCATGGACATATGTCGGCACTAGACCCATGTATTGGCCTGCATTTTGCTAATGAGCAAGGTAAAATATCTGAAGGGGACATTGCGGTTGCAGTAAGTGCCGGAACGGGTTATACATGGGCTGCTACTGTTATTCAATGGAAGGGTGTCTGAAAAATTCTAAAGTGATTTTGTAACTCAGTTGTAACTATCCTCAAGTACGATGAATGCAAAGGTTTCACAGTTTCAACGAATATAAGGGGGAAGGAAAAATGAAGAATTACTCATTTCGTAAAATGCTTTTTTTAAGCATGCTTGCCATGCTAATGGTGATTGCTGCAGCATGTAGCTCAGGGTCATCAACTACAGAAGAAGAGAATCCAAGCTCAGGAGATTCAGACAAACCAGCAGAAGAATCAAAGGATCCAATCAAAATTGGTGTGCTTGCTTCATTAAGTGGTGGGCTTGAATCCTACGGAAAGCAGTCAACACAAGGATTTGAACTCGGCCTCGAGTACGCTACAGACGGGACGATGGAAGTAAATGGTCAAAAAATCGAATTCTTTGTAGAGGATACTGAGACAAAACCAGAAGTTGCCATTCAAAAAGCAACAAAATTAATTGAAGAAGACGGAGTTGACTTCTTAGTTGGATCATCAAGTTCAGCAGACACATTAGCTGTTCTTCCATTAGCTGAAGAATATGAAAAGATTATGATTGTTGAACCAGCTGCAGCAGACAGTATTACAGGTGCAGATTGGAATGAGTATATATTTAGAACAGCCCGTAATTCATCACAGGATGCGGTTGCAGGTGCGGCAGCAATTGCAAAAGAAGGGGTTAAAATTGCAACCCTTGCACCAGATTATGCTTTCGGTCGAGATGGAGTTGCAGCCTTTAAGGAAGCCGCCGAAAATTTAGGTGCTGAAATTATCCATGAAGAATATGCAGATCCTGCAGCAACTGACTTTACTTCAAATATCCAAAAGATTATTGAAGCAAAGCCTGATTATTTATTTGTTGTGTGGGCAGGTGCAAATTCACCTTGGAACCAAATTGCAGATATGAAGGTTCAAGAAAATGGTATTAAAATTTCCACAGGTGCTCCAGATATCCCAGCACTTGCAACAATGGAAGCGTTAGTTGGAATGGAAGGATTCACAGTATACTATCATCAACTTCCGAAAAATGAGATTAACGATTGGTTAGTTGAAAAACACAAAGAAAAGTTCAATGGTGAAGTTCCTGACTTATTTACTCCAGGAGGAATGACGGCTGCCTTAGCAATTGTGGAAGCGATTAAGAAGACAGATGGCGATACGAATGCAGATAAACTAATCGAAGCAATGGAAGGAATGAGCTTTGATACACCGAAAGGAAAAATGACATTCCGTGAAGAAGATCACCAAGCTCTTCAAACTTTATATGCGATTCGCCTGGAAAAAGTTGATGGTGTGGATTATCCAGTTCCAGTCTTAATAAGAGAGTTAAGCCCAGAGGAAACAGCTCCACCAGTTCGCAACTAATTTGAACGATAAGCTTCGGTAGGATTACTACCGAAGCTTACTTTTAGAAAAAAGAGGTGAAAATACGTGATGAATATTATTGAAACGAAAAATCTGACAATCGCTTTTGGAGGGCATGTAGCTGTTGATAATGTGAATTTTTCAGTTCCTCCGAACCACTTCAAATCAATTATTGGCCCCAATGGTGCCGGCAAAACAACTTTTTTCAATTTATTAAGTGGTCAGCTTACACCGACTGCTGGCCAAGTTTTCTTACAAGGAGAAGATATTACAAAATTATCTCCAACAGTACGTACACGTAAAGGAATCGGTCGATCCTTTCAAATAACAAATGTGTTTCCAAATTTGACTGTTCTAGAAAACGTACGATTAGCCGTTCAATCGGAATCTGGTGTTCGCTACCAAATGTTTAAGCATTTCCGTAAATATCCACAATTCGAAGAAAAGGCTTTACAGATTTTATCGCTTGTTCTTCTTGATAATAAAGCTGATGCAATCGCTAAAAACCTTGCACATGGAGAAAAACGCAAATTAGAAATAGCCATGTTGTTGGCATTGGAGACTGAGGTTCTGTTACTTGATGAACCAACTGCTGGAATGTCACTTGAGGAGGTTCCTGCAATCCTAGAGGTTATCAAAAAAATTAAGGAGGAAGGGAATCGGACTATTATTTTGATTGAACACAAAATGGATATGATTCTTGATCTTTCTGATAGTGTGATGGTCTTATTTAACGGCAGATTGCTTGCTGATGGAACACCGGAAGAAATCATGAACAATGAAACAGTTCAATCAGCGTATTTAGGAGGTTTGTACGATGACACTGCATCTTAAGGTTGAGGGAATAGAAACCTATATTGATCAATTTCATATACTTCAAGGCGTTTCATTTGAGGCTAAAAAAGGAGAGGTTACTGTTCTATTAGGCAGAAATGGTGCCGGCAAAACAACTACCTTAAGGTCGATTATGGGACTTAATCCACCGGCTAAAGGAAAAATCGATTTTAATGGTGAGAACATTTCAGGTCTAGCAACCTACCATATTGCCACAAAAGGAATTGGCTATGTCCCTGAAGACCAAGGGATATTCGGAGAGTTGACTGTAGAAGAAAATATGAAAGTTGCAATTAAAAAGGAAAATGAAGCAACGAAGGAACGCCTAGATTATATTTTGAATCTGTTTCCAGATTTGAAGAAGTTCTGGAAAAGAAAGGGCGGAAATCTCAGTGGTGGACAAAAACAAATGCTTTCAATTGCCAGAGCATATGTCAATAACAATGACTTATTGCTCATTGACGAACCAAGTAAGGGACTAGCACCAATTGTTGTTGAAAAAGTAATGGAATCCATTCAAGAGATGAAATCAAAAACGACAATTGTACTCGTGGAGCAAAACTTTATCATGGCAAGTACGATTGGAGACCGCTTTTTCATTATTGACGATGGAAGAACCGTACATCGTGGTGAAATGAAGGAGTTAAAAGAAAACGAACAACTCCGTAAACAATATTTAGGAATTGCTTAGTTGGAATCATTGGTGAAAGGAGGAAAAATTTGTGGAAGCAATCATCAATTTAACGATTAACGGCCTTGCTACAGGTATGTTAGTTTTTCTACTTGCAGCAGGGTTAACCTTGATTTTTGGTCTTATGGATGTCCTAAACTTTGCGCATGGAGGTTTGTTTGCCTGGGGAGCATATGCAGGAGTTTGGTCATATGGGCAAACTGGAAGCTTTGTAGCCGGAATTATTACTGCCCTGATTACAGGACTTATTTTAGGTTTACTTATGGAAAAATTCATTGTAACTCCTGTATATGGAAATCATGTTCAGCAAATTTTGATCACGCTAGGGGTTATGATCGTTCTTTCTGAAATGTTGAAGGTCGTTTGGGGACCGAACCAATTAAGTGCGAAAACCCCTGAATATTTAAGCGGGAGCTGGGAATTTGGCGGGGTTATTTTAATCAAATATCGCTTGTTTATCATATTGGTTGGATTTCTAGTTTTCTTCCTCATTTACTATATCCTTAAAAATACAAAAATCGGATTAATTGTTCGTGCCGGTGTAATTAACAAAGAAATGGTTCAATCACTTGGAATCAATATTAAAAAGATTTTTATGCTTGTCTTTATGGTAGGTGCAGCTATGGCAGCACTTGGTGGTGTATTACTAGGACCATATTCCGGCCAAATTTATGCAGAGATGGGAATGGAATTTGCGATACTCGCATTTATTGTCGTTGTTATCGGTGGTATGGGAAGTATTACAGGCTCCCTGTTTGCAGCAATCCTAGTAGGGTTATCGGGATCCTTCATGGCCTACTACGTCCCAGAATTATCACTAGCAGTTAATATGCTTCTAATGGCCGTTGTATTAATTTTTAGACCACAAGGATTATTCGGTGCAAAGGGGTGAGGAAATGAAGCTTCTTACTGGTTCTTCAAAAGCTAATATTATTTACATTGCAGCAGCTGTGTTCCTTCTATGTTATCCATTTATCAATGATACTAGAAGTATATTAATTTTATTTACACAAATTTTTATTTTTGCTGTCTTTGCAATGAGCTATGATATCTTACTAGGTTTTACAGGGATTGTTTCATTTGGGCATGCCATGTTTTTTGGAATAGGTGCCTATTCGACAGGAATTCTTTTAGATCGCTTTGACCCAACAGTTCCTATATTTTTACTATCGATTATTGTTGGAATGATACTGGCAGCCATTTTAAGTTATGTTGTCGGTTTACTCTCACTACGGTTAAAGAGTCACTTTTATGCGATGCTGACGTTGGCGTTCTCAGGCTTGTTTTTAGTAGCTGCAGAAAAGTGGAGGTCGTTAACAAGGGGGAATGACGGATTTACTTTTCGCATCCCTGATGTTTTTAAAGATCGGATGACTCTTTATTTTATTACATTAATTCTTATGATTGTTGTTTTTTTAGTGTTAAAGAGATTTACAGAATCTCCTCTAGGGAGAGTTCTTCAAGCTATCCGGGAAAATGAGCCACGGACAGAGTCACTAGGCTACAATGTGATTCATTATAAGATCATTGCAAGTATTGTAGCTGGTGTTATCGCAAGTGTTTCTGGTTCGATGTATGTTCTTACACTACGTTTTGTAAATACTTCAGTATTTGCGCTCGATGTGACATTGGATGCTCTTCTCATGACGATCATTGGTGGAGTAGGGACGCTTGTTGGAGCCATCATTGGAGCGGGACTAATTGAATTTGCCCACCATTGGCTAACAGGACTTGCAAAGGTTCATTGGATTTTTGAACGATGGATGATCTTCTTTGGCATTTTATATATCTTAGCCGTTATGTTCTTCCCAATGGGAATCGTCGGAACTGTAAAGTCGTGGTTTTATAAAAGGAAGGGTACGCATAAAACGAAAGACGTCGATAAAGAAAAAATTGCTGGCTAAGGAGAAAGGGTCATGAATGATAATCAAACCATAACTTCATTCGTTGTCCGTTGTGCCTTAATTCATGTTGATAGTGAGACAATGAAAAAGCAATGGCGGATAAAGGTAAGCCATGTTCAAGGGGAAGATGAAGTAGTTGTTACAGATTTAGATGATGCTGTTCAGTACATGAAACGTGTAATAGAGGAGTGACTCACATTGACTTTGCAATCAGTTGGAATTATAAGTACAGGAATTTACATTCCAAATGATTTTCTAACTGGAGAAGACATTTCACGAATGAGCGGGATACCCAAGGAAATTGTTGAAAAGAAACTGGGCATATTCAAAAAGCCAATTCCCGGACCTGATGACCATACGTGTGAAATGGGAATAAAAGCAGCAAGAGAAGCTATAAACAAAGCAAAGATCGATCCACTAGATATCGATTTAATTATTTATATCGGAGAAGAACATAAGGAATATCCCTTGTGGACAGCTGCGATTAAGATGCAACAAGAGCTTGGTGCGGTTAATGCTTGGGGATTTGACGTTGCGATGCGCTGTGGTACGACAATCATGGCTTTAAAAGTCGCTAAGAATATGATGAAGTCGGATGACTCTATTAAAACGGTTTTACTTGCAGGTGGTTATCGCAATGTAGATTTCATTGATTACGAGAATCTGAGAACTCGCTTTATGTATAATCTAGGAGCTGGTGGAGGTGCAATTCTTTTACAAAGAGGTGCACAAAAAAACCACGTCCTTGAAAGTCATATTATAACGGACGGTGCATTTTCCGAGGACGTTGTTGTGGTAGCAGGGGGAACAAAATATCCAATGACAAAAGAGGCGCTTGAGCAAAAATTAAACATGCTCGATGTCCTTGACCCAGAGGGGATGAAGCAGCGGCTTGAAGAAAAGTCCATGCAAAACTTTCTTAAGGTTATTCGAACTGCCGTAGAAAAAAGTGGATATACAGAGAAAGATATTGATTATTTAGGTATTCTCCACATGAAGAAATCAGCCCATGATTACGTGTTAAAGGAATTAGGCCTATCTGAGGAACAATCAATCTATTTAAATGAATATGGGCATATCGGTCAAATAGATCAAATTCTTTCTTTGGAAATAGCGGAAAAAAAAGGTAAAATAAAAGAAGGAGATCTTGTTGTGTTAGTGAGTGCAGGAATTGGATATGCGTGGGGGGCCACGGCAATAAAATGGGGGGATCGTTCATGCCAGCTGTCGAACTGAAATCTGTTAATCTAGCAAATGGAGAAACGTTAGGATATCGGGAACGTGAGGGTGGGGATAAAATTGTACTACTTGTTCACGGGAACATGTCCTCATCAAAGCACTGGGATATAGTTATTGAAAATCTTGACAGCGATTACAAAGTCTATGCAGTTGATATGAGAGGTTTTGGTATTTCAACCTACCACAAAAAAGTTCAGTCAATAAAGGACTTTTCTGATGATATTAAGCTATTCGTTGACGAATTAGGCTTGTCAGACTTTACAATGGTCGGTTGGTCGACTGGTGGTGCTGTAGGAATGCAGTTTGTCGTAGACCATCCTGGACTTTGCTCGAAGCTAATACTGTTGGCATCAGCATCAACGAGGGGGTTTCCCTTCTTTGGCTTAGGTGCTGACGGGAAGATGGATTTTTCATATCGTTTAAAGACGATGGATGACATTCACCAAGATCTAGCACGTACAATCCCAATCCAAACCGCTTATAACAATCGAGATAAAGAAACATTAAAAGCGATTTGGAATGCGGCCATTTACACCAAAAGACAACCTGAAGAAGCGCATTATGATGAGTATCTAGAGGATATGATGACACAGCGAAATCTTGCTGAAGTTTATTTTTCATTAAATACTTTTAATATCAGTCATCATCACAATGGTTTAACGGAGGGAACAGGACTGGTAGACCGTATTAATATCCCAGTGCTAGTGATGCGTGGTGACAGGGATTATGTTGTACTAGAAAATATGGCAAAGGAAATTATCGAGGATTTAGGGGATAACGCTACATTTGTTGAACTTGAGGATTGTGGCCACTCGCCGTTAATCGATAATCTAGACTTATTGTTAAGTGAAATGCATAAATTTATGAAGCAAGAGGAGCCTGCAAAATGAGATTAAAGGATAAGGTAGCTATTATCACAGGAGCAGCTAACGGACTAGGGCTAGAAGCTGCTATCACATTTGTCCGAGAAGGAGCAAAAGTTGCGTTAACAGACTATGACACAACAGGTGCAAAGAGAGCAGAGGAATTAAAGGAACAAGGTGCAGATGTTGAGTTCTTTCAGGTCGATGTTGCAGATAGAAACAGTGTCGATCAAATGGTTGCTGCTGTAATGGAGCGGTTTGGAAAGATTGATATTTTAATAAACAATGCTGGAATTACTCGTGATGCGATGTTGACAAAGCTATCTCAGGAAGACTTTCAAAAGGTTATTGATGTGAACTTAACAGGCGTTTTCAATTGTACACAAGCAGTGGTTCCACACCTGATTGCAAATGGTAAAGGAAAGATTGTCAGTACCTCGTCTGTAACGGGTGTATATGGAAATGTTGGGCAAACAAACTATGCAGCATCTAAGGCCGCGGTAGTAGGGATGACCAAAACATGGGCAAAAGAGTTGGGCAGAAAAGGAATTAACGTCAATGCAGTTGTACCCGGATTTATTGAAACAGGAATGGTTGCAACCGTTCCTGAAAAAGTTATCAATCAATTAAAGCAAATGATTCCACTTCAAAAACTGGGGAAGCCATCGGATATCGCTAATGCGTATTTATTTTTATCCTCCGATGAAGCCGATTATGTGAATGGAACAACCTTGCATGTTGATGGTGGGATTATGATGTAACGAAAAGAGTGGGAGACCCACTCTTTTTTTTATAACTAACCTCATGTAACTTCCATGTAACTCCTGTCTTCTATAGTAAGAATAGAATTAAGAAGACGTAAGGAGAGATAGTTGTGAGGTGGGAACTGGATTGGATTGCAAATCGGGCTCGACTATCACCTGATTCGATTGCTGTCGTGGATGGAGAAACTGGCAGCCGATTTACCTTTCAGGAACTGAATAAACGTGCGGAAAGTATCGCTTACTTTTTTAGAACAATTGGCATCAAGAAGGGAGATCGTGTAGCACTAATATCTCCAAATGATGTTAGTTATTTCGATTTGCTATTTGCATGTGGAAAAATTGGGGCAATCTTTGTGCCGCTAAATTGGCGCTTATCGAGTGAAGAAATCGATTATATACTTTCAAATTCGTCACCAAAACTTGTTGCATTCTCAAGCCAATTTGAGGATTTATTACAAGAAAATAAATCTAGGAAAATCATAAAAATTGATTCTGAGGAGTATCATCGGATTGTAAATGTAGTAAGTACCTCAATTGAACCAGAGGAGTGCATTCTAGAAGAAGACCCATTGGCGATCATTTATACAGGTGGAACAACAGGAAAACCGAAAGGAGTTGTTCTTTCTCATCAATCTATTTTGTGGAACGGGTTAAATACAATTGTGAGCTGGAATTTGTCAGCAGAAGATGTGACTTTAACATATATGCCAATGTTCCATACAGGGGGTCTTAATGCATTATCCATTCCAATTTTAATGATGGGGGGCAAGGTTGTAATAGCAAGAAACTTTGAGCCCAAACGTGCCATTCAAATTATTAATCAAGAAGGATGTACAATCGTTTTACTCGTTCCAACGATGTACCATATGATGGTTAACACCCCTTCTTTCAAAAATGTGACATTTCCAACCATGCATACCTTTCTATCTGGGGGAGCGCCTTGCCCACTCGAAATTTACCACGCTTTTGAAGAAAAGGGATTATCTTTTAAAGAAGGTTATGGTTTAACAGAGGCGGGGCCAAATAATTTTTTTATTGATCCGAAGATATCAAGGTTTCGAAGAGGGTCTGTTGGAAAGGCCATGTTTTTTAATGAAGTGAAGATTATGACAGCCGAAGGACATGAGGCAAAGGCTGGAGAAGTTGGAGAGCTATTGATTCGTGGAAAACATGTATTCCATCATTATTGGAATAATCCGGATGCAACAAAGGAAGTGTACAATGACGGGTGGTTGCACACAGGGGATTTAGCAAGATGTGATGAAGAAGGCTATCACTATATTGTGGGGCGCAAGAAAGAAATGATTATCACAGGTGGAGAAAATGTATACCCACTTGAGGTTGAACAATGTATAAGCAAGCACCCTGCTATTAATGAGGTTGCTGTTATTGGTGTACCCCATAAAAAATGGGGAGAAATGGTGATTGGTGTGGTCTCCTTAATGCCAGACCAACAGGTCTCAAAAAGTGAATTAATAGAGTTCTGTCAAGAAAAGATAGGCAAATATAAAGTACCAAAAGAGTTTATCTTTGTGGAGGAGATCCCTAAAACACATGTGGGAAAGATTAATAAAAGTTATTTGCAAAAGACATATAAAAATTTAGTTGGTTAAGGTAAAACAAATTGTGAGTTTATATATATTATATCGTATAAAAAACGGCTACTTTTTCCATTTGTGGTCGTTTTTTGTGTTGTAAGGTTATCTAAAGAAAAAAACATTAACATTAGACTATGACTATTTACCTATTGTTCGTGTATTATACTAATATTTTGTAATACTTTTGTTTAATTTTCGTAAATTTTATTGACCAAATACCCCTTTCCCAGTATTATGTAGGCGTACCATATTCTACTAATTTACTAAGTGAGGGGAGAAAACTGTGAAAAAAGGCATAGTAAGAAAATTACTATCGATCTTATTTGTTTTTAGTTTAATAGTGCCTACTACTCTATTAAACTTCGCACCTGCTGTTAGTGCAGCAGAAGCAACTGTTGAACAAACATCCTATAAAACTGTAGCAGATGCAATTGCAAATAATACTGGCACAGCTACAGTACAAGGATATATTGTTGGAACGGCTAAAAGTGGAACAAGCTACGACCAAGTAAGTCCATTCGATATTAATACAAATCTTGGTTTAGCTGATGATCCAAACGAAACTGATCCTGCTAAGATTTTACCTGTACAGTTACCAAAAGGTGATGTTCGAACAGGGATAAACTTAGTAGATCATCCAGAAAATTTTCAAAGAAAAGTAGCTATTACAGGGAGCCTTGAAGCATATTTTAGTGTTCCAGGATTAAGAAACGCATCTTCTTATGAATTTCTTGACGGTGATTCCAACCCTGGTGAACCAACTCCAGAACCTGAGCAACCAACAGTAATCACAATTGCTGAAGCTCGCACCCAAGGTACTGGTCAAGCCGCAGTAAAAGGTACAGTAACTGCATTATTAAAGAATACAATTCACATTCAAGATGAAACAGCTGCAATTGCGGTTCGTCCAACTTCTTTAGATGTTCAACTTGGTGATGAAATCACTGTAAGTGGTTCATTAAAAGATTATAGAGGGTTATTGCAATTAGATCCTGCAACATTGATTGAAAAAACAGAAGATAAAGGTGTACCCTCTCCAGTTGAATTAGCAGGGGCTAAAGTTAATGAAGAGAACGAATCTAAACTAGCTCTAGTAAAAAATGTAGAATTAATCGATGTAAACCAAGGAAATGGCTGGGCAAATTATACAGCCAAAGCCGAAGATGGTACAGAATTTTTAGTTCGTGATGAAAAAGGTACATTGGACCTGACTGTTGGTACTACTTATGATTCTATTACTGGTATCGTTCAACAATTTGATCAAGATTATCAAATCATTCCTCGTGGACAAGCAGATATCGTAGCAGATTCATCAAAAGCTCAACCAGTTGGTGCATCTCAACCATCAGGTATGGTTCCTACCGGAACAAAGGTAACTTTATCTACAACAACTGAAGGTGCAGAAATTTACTTCACAATAGATGGTTCTGAACCGACAGTTGAAAATGGTCAAAAATATGGTGAACCAATTACTGTTAATGAAGATGTAACAATTAAAGCCTTTGCTGTAAAAGAAGGTTTAACAGCCAGTGAAGTAAAAGAATATATATATACAGTATACGATGCTGAAGAAATCAATATTCATGATATCCAAGGAGAATCTCATGAATCTCCATTAGATAATGTGAAAGTCGAAAATGTTGAAGGTATCGTTACGTATATCTACAAAATTGGTAGTGGCAACTATTTTCATATGCAAACTCCAGATGATAAAAAGGATAACAATCCAAAAACATCTGAAGGTATCGTGATTTATACAGGAAACCAAGTAGCAGATGTGGAAATAGGTAATCTAGTAAGCGTAACAGGTACTGTCAATGAGTTTCATATAGATGGGTATTATGACACAAAACAAAAGACTGACCTATCCGTTACACAAATCAATGCACGAGATGATCAGGGCGGTAAGGTAACAAAGCTTGAGGAAACCGTTGATTTACCTGAAACAATAAAAATTACGAGCGACAATCTACCAAATCAAGTGATTGATAATGATAGTTTCGGAGAGTTTGACCCAGAAGAAGATGCAATTGATTTCTGGGAAAGTATTGAAGGAATGCTTGTTGAAGTTGGAACAGTTAAGGCTGTTGCACCTCAAGAACACGGAGATTTGATTACAGTTTTAGAAAACAGAAAAACGGATACTCTTCATGGTGGAGTATTACTAACGGAAGACAATGCGAATCCGGATCGTATCCAGTTTAAAATGTATGATAATAATGCTGCTAGAGATTTCGAGGTAGCAACAGGAGACAAATTTACAGGACCGATCACAGGTGTAGTAAACTATGGATTCCAAAACTATAAGATCTATGTTGATTTAGAAGACATGCAATCAAACCATGTTAAAGGTATTGCAGAACCTGAGACAACAACAATTGTTAAAGAAGATGATAAGCTAACGATTGCTTCTTACAATTTAGAAAACTTCTCAAATAATACGAAAGAAACATCAGACGATAAAGCTCAAAAATTAGCAAGAGCTTTTGTTCAAGACATGAAGAGTCCTGACATCATCGGGGTAACTGAGGTTCAAGATAACAATGGACAAAGTACAGGAGATGCAGCCGCTAACGAAAGTTATGAACGTTTGATTCAAGCAATTGTTGCTGCGGGTGGTCCTGAATATCAATATTTAAATATTGATCCTGTTAATAACCAAGACGGTGGAGCACCTAATGCAAATATACGTGTTGGATTCCTATATAATCCAGAACGTGTTTCTTTGCCAGAGGGAATTCAGGCTGGTGATGCAACAACAGCTGTTGGTTATGATGATGGTAAATTAACACTTAACCCTGGACGAATTGATCCTACAAATGCAGCATTTGATAACAGCCGTAAACCTTTAGCAGCACAATTTACCTTCCAAGGTGAAGATGTTGTGGTTATTGTTAACCACTGGAACTCCAAATCTGGAGACACTCCATTATTCGGTTCAACACAACCGCCGGTATATGGTAGTGAAGTTCAACGTAAACAAATTGCGAATATTGTTTATGACTTTATTGAAGAAATAAAATCTGATAACCCAGATGCAAATGTCGTATCAGTTGGTGATTTTAACGATTTCCAATTCTCTGAGTCTCTTAAAATCCACGAAGGCGACTTAATGACCAACATGATTAATCATGTTGAACTAAGTGATCGTTACACATATCTGTTCCAAGGTAACTCACAAGTTTTAGACCACATTGTGGTATCAAATAACTTAGTACCTGGAACTGAAATTGATATTTTACACATTAATGCAGATTTTACAGATATGGCGGGGCGTGCGAGTGACCATGACCCGGTAATGGTTCAAGTTGACCTTAAAGATAATTATGACTTAACCATCATGCACACAAATGATACTCATGCTTCCTTAGACAACATGCCTAAAACGGTAACTGCAGTGAAGGAAGTAAGAGCAGAAAATCCTGATTCGCTCCTTCTTCATGCAGGAGATGCTTTTACAGGAACACTGTATTTTAATGAGTTCCAAGGAGAAGCAGATTTAGCCATGATGAATCTAATGGGCTTCGATGCAATGACCTTCGGTAACCATGAATTTGACTTAGGTTCTTCAAGTGAAGGACATCAAAAATTAGTCGAATTTATCCAAAGTGCACAATTTCCATTTGTAAGTGCCAATGTTGATTTCTCAAAGGATGCTAAATTTGATGGGATATTTAATGATTCTATCGCATCTGAAATTGAAAATGGACAAATTTACAATGGAATCATCAAAGAAGTAAACGGTGAGAAAGTGGGTATATTCGGTTTAACAACAGAAGAAACCTCTGACATTTCAAGCCCAGGTTCAATTGAATTCGAAAACTACCTTGATGAAGCAAGAAAAGCTGTTGAAGCATTTGAAGCACAAGAGGTTAACAAAATTATTGCACTAACTCATATTGGTTATGACGATAATGCTGCTGTAGATAACGACTTAATCCTAGCAGAACAAGTGGAAGGAATTGACGTTATTGTTGGTGGACATAGCCATACAGAATTGGCTGAACCAGTCGTTGTTGCAAAAGATGAAACACCTACATTAATCGTTCAAACAGGTAATGCAAACAGCAACTTAGGTGTTCTAAATGTTGAATTCGACGAAAATGGTGTAGTTGAGACACATGATGGTAAATTAATTGAAATTAAAGGACAAGATCCTGACGAAGAAGCTCAGGCCGTATTAGCACCATTCAAGGCAAAAGTTGAAGAAGTGGCTAATACAGAAATCGGAGTCTCAACTCCTATTGAATTAGAAAACCCACGTACAAGTGGTGATGATACAAAACCAAGCGTACGTAGAAACGAAACGATTCTTGGTAACTTAATTACAGACGGTATGCTTGAAAAAGCAAAATCATTCACAGGTAAAGACGTGATAATGGCTTTACAAAACGGCGGTGGAATCCGTGCTGCTATCGATGCTGGCCCAATCACAACTGGTGAAGTAATTACAGTTCTTCCATTTGGTAACACGTTAGCAACAATGGATATTACTGGCGCTGAATTGAAAGAGGCATTTGAAATCTCCGTAAGCAAGTACCCTGGAGAAAATGGTGGATTTTTACATCTTGCTGGCGGTAAAGTTAAATTTGACTCGACTAAACCAGAACATGAACGCGTGGTATCCGTATCTTACTTGAACGAAGATGGTGAGTATGTCGAAGTACAAGATGAGAAGATGTATACTATTGCAACTAACGCCTTCACAGCTAAAGGTGGAGACGGCTATACCGTATTTGAAAAAGCCTACGAAGAAGGCCGTGTAACAGACTTAGGTCTTTCTGATTGGGAAAACTTCCGTGACCATTTAGTAAGTCTTGGAAGCGAGGGAATACCAACTGAGGTTGAAGGTAGAATCGTTGATGTGGTAGGTCAATTTAACTTAACTGTACTGCATACAAACGATACGCATGCTGCCTTAGAAAAGATGCCTAAAACGGTAACGGCAGTGAAAGATGAAAGAGCCAAAGATCCGAATGCACTACTTCTTCATGCAGGAGATGCATTTACTGGAACACTGTATTTTAATGAGTTCCTTGGAAAAGCAGATTTAGCCATGATGAATTTAATGGGCTTCGATGCAATGACCTTTGGTAACCATGAATTTGACTTAGGTTCTTCATCTGAAGGACATCAAAAATTAGTTGAATTTATCAAGGGAGCTAAGTTCCCATTTGTCAGTGCCAATGTTGATTTCTCGAAGGATGCTAAATTTGATGGGATTTTCAATGATTCTATCGCATCTGAAATTGATAATGGACAAATTTACAATGGAATCATCAAAGAGGTTAACGGTGATAAAGTCGGTATCTTCGGTTTAACAACAGAAGAAACTGCTGACATTTCAAGCCCGGGTTCAATAGCATTTGAAAACTATCTACAAGAAGCTGAAAAAGCTGTTGAAGCTTTTGAAGCAGAAGGAGTCAACAAAATTATTGCATTAACACATATTGGTTATGATGATAATGCTGCGGTTGATAACGACTTAATCCTAGCTGAAAGTGTAGAAGGCATCGATATTATTGTAGGTGGACATAGTCATACAGCATTGGATGTGCCATCCGTTGTTGCAAAAGATGAAACACCTACAGTAATCGTTCAAGCAGGTAATGCGAATAGCAACCTAGGTGTGCTGGATGTAGTATTCGATGAAAAAGGTGTAGTAATTGAACATGCTGGGGAATTAATTTCAATCGGTGATCAAGAGGTTGATCCTGAAGCAGCAGAAGTATTAGCACCGTACAAAGCCCAGGTTGACAAAGTAGCACAAGAGGAAATTGGAGTATCAACTCCTATAGAATTAGCAAACCCACGTACAAATGGTGATAATACAAAACCAAGTGTACGGAAAAACGAAACAATCTTAGGAAACTTAATTACAGATGGAATGCTTAAAAAAGCAAGAGAATTTACTGGTGAAAATGTAGTGATGGCTTTACAAAATGGTGGTGGGATTCGTGCAGCAATTAATATAGGTCCAATCACAGTAGGTGAAGTAATCACAGTTCTTCCATTTGGTAATACGTTAGCTACGATGGAATTAACAGGTGCTGAGCTGAAAGAAGCGTTTGAAATTTCTGTTAGCAAGTATCCGAATGAGAATGGTGGTTTCCTACATGTTGCTGGAGGTAAGGTAGAATTCGATTCTTCGAAACCAGCAGGCGAACGTGTAGTTGCTGTTTACATTGTAGATGCTAATGGAAACCTTGTAGCTGTTGATGATAATACTACCTATATTATTGCTACAAATGCTTTCACAGCTAAAGGTGGAGACGGCTATGACGTATTTGCAAAAGCTTACGAAGAAGGCCGTGTAACAGATTTAGGACTTTCTGATTGGGAAAACTTCCGTGAGCATTTAGTGAGCCTTGGTAGTAAGGGAATCCCAACTGAAACTGAAGGTAGAATCGTTGATGTTACTACAACACCAGGCGAAGAGGAACCGCAGATTATTGTTGTTACTCCAGAAGCCGAGAGAGGAAACAAATATGTAGTATCTGCAGATGATTTAGGCGAACTAAAAGAAGGAGCTATTGTTAGAGTTGAAGTTCCTGAAAAGAAAAATACAATTTTTGTATCATTGAGCTCTGAAGCAATTGCGAAACTTAAAGCAGCAAGTGCAACATTAGTCATCTCAAATGGCGTGGTTGACCTTCAAATTCCTTCATCTATCTTACCTGATAGTGAAACGGAAATTAAAGTACAGAAGGACAATCGTAAGGATGCTTTAGTTGCCTATGATTTTACAATCAAATCCGAAGGCAAGGGCTATCACAAGTTCAACGAAAAAGTCACAATGACTTTTTCGATTGACCCTAAAACAGTGGATGATCCGAAAAAAGTGAAGGTTTTCTATTGGAATCCACAAAGTAAGGAATGGGAATTGGTCGGTGGCGAATACAAAGATGGCAAAATTACTGCTACTACCGATCACTTTAGTACATTTGGTGTGTTAGAAGTTGAAGATACTAAAGAAAGTCCCGGTTCTGAAGTGAAGGGTTCTGATACAAATGACTCAACTGTAAAAGATTCTGATTCGAAGAATTCTAATGGAGGGAAAAAACTTCCTATAACAGCTACGAATATGGCTAACATGTTAGTGGTTGGACTTTCCCTAATCCTAGTAGCTGTTGGTCTCCTCTATGTAAACAGAAGAAAAACAGCTTAATAGACTGTAAAAAGGCTAGTAACGAGAGAAAAACGTAGTGTTTTTCTCTCGTTTTTTATATGACCTGAAAAATATTTCTAAAGGATTTTTACCAAAAATGTTGAATTACTCTCATAGTAAGAATAAGGGAGTAATTTAAATGATTACGTACAATTTGTTAAGAGGAAAAAAAGTCCAGCTTGTTAGAATTAAAGAAGATGATGTTCCGTCCATTGTAAGTTGGTATGAGGATCAAGAGTTACTTAGAAATCTAGACACTTTACCATCCTTTCCTAAACATCATTCAGCTTTTAAAGAGTGGGTTGAACAGAAAAACGAGAAAGAGTTTGTATTTGGGATTAAAGAATTGGAGACTGATAAATTAGTTGGATTTGTGGACATTGATAGTATTATTTGGCCGCATCGAAATGCATGGCTAGCAATCGCAATAGGTGGAGAAGGAAACCGTAATCGAGGGCTTGGATACGAAGCCATACAGCTCGTGCTGGATTTTGCTTTCCAAGAATTAAATCTTCATAGAATCCAATTATCCGTTTTTCAGTACAATGAGAGGGCCATCGCCTTGTATGAAAAGTTAGGATTTGTTAGAGAAGGCACCTCAAGAGAATTTCTAGAGCGCGACGGGAAGCGATTTGATATGTACTTTTATGGGCTGCTAAAACATGAATGGAAGAAATAAAAACAATTCCCCTAGTTGCTAGGGGAATATCATTTACTTCATTTCGTAGTTTAAGTCCCAAATGATCCCGAATTGGTCCTTTACTTTTGCATATTTTGCACCCCAAAATGTATCTTGTAATTCCATGAACACAGTGCCTTTTTGCTTTAGGTCATTATAGGTTTTCGTAATTTCCTCTTCACTTTCAAATTCTATAACTAAAGAGATATTGTTTCCGAAAGCTACACTTTGGTCGGGAGAGTCATCTGATACCATTATTAAGAAGTCATTCTTTTTAAATTTACCATGTATGAGTCGGTCATTAGCCCAGTCCTGAGTTTCATAACCTGCCTGAGCATATGTTTGAACATCCAATATTTTGCCCTCAAATATCTCCTTATAATATTCCAAAGCTTCTTTCGCATTCCCATTAAACATTAAATAAGGTGTCGCTTTTCCTTTCATTCACAAAACACTCCTTTTTAAAATCAGTAAGTTGCCCTACACTATGATTTCTATTTACTAAAGATATCATACACTTTTTCACCTTTAGAAAAAGCTCAAGGCATTATTTCTCGAGAAATAATTGTCAATTTTTGTCTTGCTAAAATAGTAGGTGTCCCTTATTATTAAATGTAATAGTATATATTGATAGATTTTGAATTTTAACAACTACATATTGTGTTTAGCCTTGGGAGGAGATGCCATTTGTGCTTAAAAGGGAATCTGGTGAAAGTCCAGAACTGCCCCCGCAACTGTAAATGCTGACGAAATGAACAGGCCACTGTATAAGATCACTTAAATAAAGGTACTTATATGGGAAGGGTTCAAAGTAGAGTGACGCATTAGTCAGGAGACCTGTCTTTTCTTAAGATGTTTCACCTTCTTCGGGGATTGGGAAGATGAAACGGTGGCGACAGGTAGGGCAACTCTTGTGCTCTCTTGATGTTATCGTTTCATCCGCTCAATTCAATTGGGCGGATTTTTTATTTTAGCGAATAAATTGTTAAGGGAGAGAAATAGATGAATATTACAACACAAGGGGAATTGGATTCAGTTTTACACTCGCTTGAATATGCAGAAAGTACCTACCAGCTCGACACGACCGAAATTCGAAACAAATTGCAGGGAATGAATGTCACTACATTTGAAGCGAACCAGCATGCACTTTTTTATTCCTTAAACAAAATTGCCATGGATCAACCCAACTGGACATATTTAGCGGCTAATCTCTATTTAAATGAACTGTATGAAAAAGCTGCAACTAATAGAAATTACAACAGTGCGCTAAAATATGGCAGTTTGTATGAGTTGTTACAGGAGCTAACATCAAAAGGAATATATTCTAACGAATTAATAAACTCCTATTCTAAGGATGAAATAATTGAACTAGGAGATGTAATAGATCCTTCTAAAGATCATTTATTTACATACATTGGTTTGTTTTTATTAGCGGATCGCTATCTTGCAAGGGATTACGAACGAAATATTTACGAACTTCCACAGGAGCGATTCATGATAATCGCGATGACATTAATGCAGCATGAGGTAAGGGAAGTTCGTCTAACTTATGTGAAAGAAGCCTATTGGGCGTTAAGTAATTTATATATGACAGTGGCCACTCCTACTCTATCAAATGCAGGTAAAAGTTTTGGTCAGTTGTCCTCTTGTTTCATTGATACTGTTGAGGACTCACTTGATGGAATTTATTTAAACAACTGGGATATTGCTAGATTATCAAAAGATGGTGGCGGAATTGGTGTATATTATGGCAAGGTTCGCGCATTAGGTTCTGACATAAAGAAATTTAAAGGGAATTCTTCTGGGATTGTTCCATGGATTCGCCTTATCAATGATACAGCAGTAAGTGTTGATCAATTAGGACAACGCCAAGGAGCCATTGCCATCTATTTAGACCTTTTCCACAAAGATATTATGAATGGCTTTCTAGATTTAAAAACAAATAATGGAGACGAACGACGTAAGGCCCACGATATCTTTACAGGGGTTTCCATACCTGATTTGTTTATGGAAAAGCTGCAAGAGGTAGATGAGAACGGCAGAAGTATTGGGGAGTGGCACACTTTTTGTCCACATGAAGTAAAGCAAATCATGGGCTGGAAAGATGAGAACGGAAACCCATTAGGTCTCGAGGATTTTTACGATGAAGAGGATGTAAAATACTTCACCGAAAAATACTTGGAAGCTGTGAATCATCCACTATTACCACGTAAATCCTATCGTGCAATGGATGTTATGGCAAGGATCATGATTGCTCAATTAGAAACTGGAACACCATACATGTTTTATCGCGATGAAGTAAATCGCCAGAATCCGAACAAACACCTTTTAGGAACAGGACGAACCTCGATTTTTTGCAGTAATTTATGTACAGAAATCGCTCAAAATATGTCAGAAACAGCGATTACGAAGGAGTATATCGACGATGAAGGAAATATTGTAATTGTACGTAAGCCTGGTGACTTTGTGGTTTGTAATCTCTCCTCTGTCAATCTACCAAGAGCTATCGGAGACGATGTCCTTGAACGATTAATTCGAATCCAGGTTAGGATGCTTGATAATGTTGTGGATTTAAATACGATATCGGTTAAACAAGCTGACCTTACAAATAAGAAGTTTCGAGCAGTAGGATTAGGTACCTTCGGTTGGCATCATCTTTTAGCGTTAAAGGGTATTTATTGGGAATCTGATGAGGCTGTTCAATTTGCAGATGAACTATATGAAGCAATTGCTTATAATGCAATCAAATCATCGATGGAGCTAGCGAAGGAAAAAGGAGCTTATAGTAAATTTAAAGGTTCTGAATGGGAATCGGGAATCTATTTTACTCGCAGAAAGTATTCGTCGGAACGATGGAGTAAGCTTCAAGAAAATATATCTAAACATGGAATACGCAATGGCTGGCTAATGGCTGTGGCTCCAAATTCATCGACAGCTAAAATCGGAGGTTCCACAGATGGAATTGACCCAATCTATGCGGCTGAATATGCGGAGGAAAAAAAGAATTTTAAGTTTAAAGTTACCGCCCCTGATATCAATTATAAGACGTATGAGTTTTATCGAAAAGCACGTCACGAAGTGGATCAGATTTGGAGCATTAGACAAAATGCAGCACGCCAACGTCATATCGACCAGGGAATTAGCTTCAATCTGTATGTTAGACATGACATTAAAGCAAAGGATCTTTTACAGCTTCATATAGAGGCTTGGAGACAAGGACTTAAGACAACGTATTATGTGAGAAGCACGTCACAAGCAGAAATTGAAGAATGTGAACTATGCCATAGTTAAGGAGGAATCAAGCAGATGACGAGTAATCAGCCATTAACAAAAATAAAATTGTTTAATCCAGAGTATCCGAATAAATCAACAGGAATCATTAATGGAGAAACCTCAGGACTATTGAATTGGAACGATATCGCATATCCACAAATGTATACACTCTATCAAACCTTGCTTTCGAATTTTTGGAAAGCACAAGAAATCAACATGCAGGATGACATCAAGCAATGGGATCAACTAAGTTCTATTGAAAAGGATGTATTTTTACGAATCAATACGCAACTTGCATCATTAGATAGTTTGCAAACACCGACAATGAACCAGGTAATGGATTATGTGACGGACTCTAGTTTTAAAGCCATTTTTGCAGTAATTTCACAACAGGAAGCCGTTCATAATGAATCATATTCTTATATTCTGAGCTCACTTGTGCCTTTACCCGAACAAAAAATGCGTTTTAATCAGGCGAAGGAAGACCCAATTGTCCGAAAAAGGAATCAATTGATTTTAGAGGCTTACGAAGGTTTTAGGGAACATCCAACTCCGGAAAATTTGTTTAAGTTAGCGATTAATTCGATTAATCTAGAAGGAATCTATTTTTATGCGGGGTTTGCCTTTTTCTATAATCTAGCTAGGCAGCAAAAAATGCTTAAGACTAGTACAATGATTAGCTATATTCAAAGAGACGAAATGCAACATGCATATTTCATTGCACAATTTGTTCGAATTCTTTTATCAGAGAACCCAGATTTGAATACCGAAGAAAACAAAGAATATGTTTATAAATCAATTGGACAGGCAGTGGAGCTTGAAAAGGAGTGGGCACGCTATATTTTAAAAGACATTGATGGAATCGATTTACGTGAATTTGAAGAGTATGTCGAGTATCTTGCGAACAAGCGCTTCCGCCAACTTGGTTTTCAAAATCTATATGAAGAAAAAGAAAACCCAATGTCATGGATTCAGGTGTTTAGTGATGAGATGATGAATGATACCAAATCTGACTTCTTTGAGCAAAAATCACGGACTTATACGAAGGTATCCCAATCCAATGGATTTGATGAGCTATAAGTATGAAAGTCGCTATTGTCTATACATCAATAACAGGCAATACAGAGGAAGCAGCAAAAATCATCAACCATTATATGAGAAGGTATACCAGTGAGTGTTATGTCTATCAGGTGGAACACTTTCCTTATTACGAATTAGGATCATTTGATGTCATTATCATAGGGACCTATACATGGGGGAATGGGGAAATTCCGCATGAAATGCTTCGGCTTTATCGAGCTATTGAGAACGGTCCTACAAACGGTATTGTAACAGGAGTTTTTGGTACAGGGGACCAATGCTATCCGAATTTTTGTGGGGCGGTTGATGAATTTCGCGATATGCTTTATGTACACTCGAAGTTGGCGGCGACCATAAAAATTGAATTAATGCCACAGCGGATCGATGAACCTCGGTTCGAGCGCTTTGCCCGAGTTGTAACAGAACGGGTAAATAGTCAAAAGGGTATCACTGTCTAGTGGTACCCTTTTACATAGGATAATTTTAATCGCATGCTTAAGGCTATGTTGAAGATAAACACTCCAATAAGGCTTACTAGTAAAATAGGAAAATCTAAAGCTGAGGCTATAATTGGACCAAAGCTAGCGCCGGTTAATAATGTAAAGGAATATAAAGAAATAGCAGAACCGCGTGCGTGTTCTCCCAACTTGCCTACTAAGGATATGATCGAAGGGAAGAGCAATGATATTGATGCAACAAAAGGTATGCTTAAAACAGCAATAACTCCTGGTGTTTTGGACATTAAAAGACAAAGTAGGCTAGTAGTAGCTAAACTTAATCCAATTAATAATGTTCGACGGTCGCCGAATTGTTGAACCAATTTTCCTGTGAATAGAGATAGAGACGCTCCAATAAGGCCAATTGACCTGAACTTGAATAATGTCTGTTCGTCGACCCTATGCCGTTCATTTAAGTATTGACCGATGCCATCATAAAATGAAATAAAGGATAGCAAAATTGAAAAAGTGATTAAATAGCATATGACTAATGAAGGGTTTTTTACAATTTTATAAAAGTCTTGTAAGAGAGAGGCATTTGCTTCTTTCATAACTGGCACACTTGGGTAGATAAACAAACTACCTATAAAAAGGACAAGATAGATCCCAGCAAAACTATAAAAAACATACTCCCAACCATAAAAATAAGTGATACTTGAGCTCATGAGCTGTCCAAGGATTCCAGCAATTAAAAAACCGCTATTGATAAGGGCAAGAACTAGGGTTTGATGTCGAACTGGAAATATTTCAAAGGTATAGGCAAATGCAACCGGTGCAAAGCTTCCAAGAGCAATCCCTTGTAATCCTCGAAAAACATATAGACTTGCCTCATTAAAGGAAAAACCAACTAACCAGGTCGTAACAATTGAGAAGAATAAGCCAGAGACGATCACTTTTTTTCTACCTACCCTTTCAGAAAGTGGGCCAAAGGTTAGTAAGCCTATCGCATAGAAAAATGAAAAGACGCTACCTCCAAGCACTGCTTTTTCAATCGTAATATCGATGGAATCTGAAATGCTTGGATAAATTGGAATGAAAGTATAAATATTGGAGGCCACAAAAACGCCCGTAATAATAAGTAAAAATGCTACAAGAAATAACCGCTTCAATATAAACCACCACCTCTTTGTAACATATGCCTTAACTGGAATCCTTGTTATAAAAAAGAACATTTCTAGAATCTGGATGGTGATACAATTCACTGTTCGACATTTTTTTTGATACAATTAGAAGATAAGAATGAAACGAATGATTCTTCTCTTTAGGAGGTTACTATATGTCTCTACAATTTATATTGGGACGTGCTGGTACAGGGAAATCATACACATGTCTTGAAGATATTCGTTCAAAGCTTCTAGACGACCCAACAGGTTTTCCGATTGTGTATTTAGTTCCAGACCAAATGACGTTCCAATCAGAATATGATTTAATCAACACCCCTGGAATTGGCGGTATGATGAGAGCTCAAGTATTTAGTTTTACTCGTTTGGCATGGCGAGTGTTGCAGGAAACAGGGGGAATGAGCCGTTATCATGTGAATAATGTTGGAGTGAATATGCTGCTTCGTAAAATTATTGATTCCAAAAAACAGGATCTTAAGGTTTTCTCACGTGCTGCTGATAAAAATGGATTTATTACTCAAATGGAAGAAATGGTCGCGGAGTTTAAACGATATTGTGTCACTCCTGAAACTCTTGAAGAACAAAAACAAACAGTTTCACCTGATAATAAAGTACTTTCAGATAAATTACATGATCTTCAACTCTTATATGATGAATTAGAAAAACATCTATTTGAGAAATACGTAGATTCTGAAGATTATTTACGACTTTTAGCGGAAAAAATTCCTCAATCTACTTATATTAAAGAAGCAGAAATCTTAATTGATGGATTCCATAGTTTTACCCCTCAGGAGCTTGAAGTCTTAGGGCAGCTTATGAAAGTCTCAAAGAAAGTAACAATTGCTTTAACGATTGATAAGGCGTATGAAGTTCCGCCACATGATTTAAGTCTTTTCCGAATGACTGGAAAAACCTATCAATCTATTATTCAGTTCGCTCAAGAAAATAGCATAAAGGTTGAGGAGCCCGTTTTGTTAACAAGTCAATATCGGTACTCTTCTGAACCTTCGTTAGCACATCTAGAAAGATATTTTGATGAAAGACCAACAGTTCCATATCAAGGTCGGACGTCAATCACACTAAACCAAGCGGTAAACCGACGTGCTGAAATAGAAGGGATTGCGCGTGAAATTCAAAAATTAGCAAGGGATAAAAATTATCGATATCGTGATATTGCAATTATGATTCGCAATGCGAGTGATTATCATGAAATCATTGAAACAATCTTTCAGGATTATCACATCCCATTTTTCATTGACCAAAAACGATCGATGTTAAATCATCCATTAATTGAATTGATCCGTTCAAGTCTTGAGGTCGTAAATAGCAATTGGCGATATGAGTCTGTATTTCGTTGTGTTAAAACAGATCTCCTATATCCTTTTGGTGAAGAGATTTCAACACTTCGAGAGGACATGGACAAGCTTGAAAACTATGTCCTTGAGTACGGGATTCAAGGCTATAAATGGACAAATGATAACCGATGGAAATATAAGCGCATTAGGGGATTAGAGGATTCAGACCTTCCGCAAACAGACAACGAACGTGAATATGAGGACAAGCTAAATGATCTTCGTGACATGATTGCCCGCCCATTACTTTCCCTCGGGAAACGTCTCCAAAAGGCGAAGAACGGTAGGGGGATGTGTGAGGCACTTTTTCTTTATTTAGAGGATCTTGAAATCCCTGCAAAAATGGAAGAGTTAAAGTTGAACGCAGAACTCGCTGGACGACTTTCGGAAGCAAGAGAAAATGATCAGGTGTGGAATGCGGTTTTAGAACTACTAGATCAATATGTTGAAATCGTTGGTGACGAAAAAGTTTCCATTACTACGTTTAGTAACATGATTGAAACTGGGTTGGAAAGCATGCGATTCGCACTAGTGCCGCCTGCGATAGACCAAGTCCTTGTCGCAAGCTTGGAACGGTCTAGATTATCAAACATTAAATGTACCTTTATTATCGGTGCGAATGATGGTGTCCTTCCTGCACGTCCAAATGAAGAAGGTGTATTTTCGGAATCAGACCGAGAAACATTAGGTGATGCTGGCTTACAATTAGCGCCAGGAAGTCGAGAGACTCTTTTAGATGAAAATTTCCTTATTTATTGTGCACTAACTAGTCCACAGGAAGCTTTGTATATCAGTTATCCTTTAGCTAATGAAGAAGGAAAGTCACTTCTTCCATCACCAATCATAAAACGTCTGAAGGATCTATTTCCAAATGCAGAAGAAAAGTTTTACATGAATGAACCTTCTGAGTTACCAGCTATAGAACAGTTAGAATACATTGTGAATCCTGATGTTGCCTTATCTTCATTGGCAACACAATTACAGGCTTGGAAAAAGCAGTATCCAATTCAGGATTTATGGTGGGATGTATACAATTATTTTGCAAACCACGATGAAATGAAAGATAAAAGTCAGCTTGTATTAAGTAGTTTATTTTATAAAAACAAACCGAAAAAGCTATCAAAAGAAATAACGGATGCCCTATATGGTGACCATATTCAAGGGAGCGTTTCTCGAATGGAAGTGTTCCAGGGCTGTCCTTTCTCTCATTTTGCAAGCTATGGACTTCAGTTGAAAGAACGGAAAGTATTTCGCTTGGAATCACCAGATATCGGTGATTTATTCCATGCGGCTTTAAAGAATATTGCCGATTTTTTACGAAAGAATGGTATCGACTGGCGGGACTTAACAAAGGAACAGTGTGACAAGTTAGCCATAAAAGCAGTAGAAGAATTAGCTCCACGATTACAGAAGGAAATTTTATTAAGCTCAAACCGTTATCACTATATCATGCATAAATTACAAAAAATCATCAGTCGTGCATCAAAGATTTTAAGTGACCATGCGAAAGCAAGTGGCTTTGCCCCAGTAGGGATTGAGCTAGGATTTGGTAAGAAGGGCCCACTTCCACCAATTCGTTTTAATTTGGATAATGGCAGTACAATGGAGCTCATAGGTAGAATAGACCGAGTTGATAAAGCAGAAAGTTCAAATGGTGTGCTTTTACGAGTGATCGACTATAAGTCTAGTCAAAAGGCACTTAATCTTTCAGAGGTTTATTATGGACTTGCTTTACAAATGTTAACGTATTTGGATGTAATCATTACGCATTCGAAAGATTGGATTGGTACGGCTGCAAAACCTGCAGGTGTTCTATATTTCCATATTCATGATCCATTAATTCATTCAAATAAAGTCCTGTCTGAGGATAAAATTGAAGAGGAAATTTTTAAGAGATTTAAAATGAAAGGACTCTTATTAGGGGATGAGGAATCTGTTCGTTTAATGGACCAATCACTCGGAACAGGCTACTCCCAAATTGTCTCTGCAGCCATTAAGAAGGACGGTAGCTTTTACTCTAATTCACAAGTGGCAAGTGAAGAAGAATTGGGATATCTTCGCAACCATGTACGTGGAGTCTTTAAAAACACTGGAAACAGGATAACAGATGGTGAGATCGATATTGCACCATATAAGCTTAAGGATAAAACGCCTTGTACGTTCTGTTCGTTTAAATCTGTTTGTCAGTTTGACCAAAGTTTAGAGGAAAACAAGTACCGAGTTCTCCAAAATGAAAGTAAAGACGTTATTCTCGAGAAAATTCGGAATGGAGGTGTGAAAATTCATGACTAATCTCATACCAAAACCAGAAGGAAGTCAATGGACCGATGATCAATGGAAAGCAATTGTCTCAAGTGGTCAAGATATTTTAGTCGCAGCTGCAGCGGGTTCTGGTAAAACGGCAGTTCTTGTTGAGCGGATTATTAGAAAAATATTATCTAAGGAACATCCAGTTGATGTTGACCGTTTACTTGTTGTGACTTTTACAAATGCATCTGCGGCTGAAATGAGAAATCGAATTGGAGAAGCACTAGAAAAAGCATTAAAGGAAGATCCAGCCTCCTTACATGTTAGACGTCAACTTAGCTTACTCAATCGAGCTTCAATCTCAACGATTCACTCTTTCTGTTTGGAGGTCATTCGAAAGTTTTACTATTTAATTGACATTGACCCTGGATTTCGAATAGCAGATTCAACTGAGGCGGAGTTAATGCGGGATGAGGTAATGGAGGAACTTTTTGAAGAGCATTACAGTAAACTCGAAAACACTAAATTCTTTGACTTAGTTGATCGTTTTACGAATGACCGCACCGATGTTGAATTGCAAAATATGATCCGGAAACTATATGAATTTTCACGAGCACACCCAGCGCCTAATGAGTGGCTTAAGCAAATTGTGGAGGATTACCGAGTAGATGACCAGAGCTTGGATCAAACCCCATATATTCCATATTTGTTAGCGGATATTTCTCTTCAGCTTGAGGGGGCAAAAGCTAATTTAGAACATGCGATGGATTTAATTCGAATGCCTGGGGGACCCGCTCCAAGGGCAGAAAATATTGAAGCAGACCTTGAGCAGATCCATCGACTCTTACATGCAAAGAACCACTCATGGACGGCTCTTTATCATGAAATGCAGACTCTAGTGTTTGGTAGAGCGAAGCCTGTTAAGGGTGATGAGTATGATGAATATCTGAAGGAACAGGTATCAAAGCTCAGAGATGACGCAAAAAAGCTGGTTGAAAAAATAAAGGAAGATTTGTTCAGCCGTCCTCCAGAAAGCTATTTAGACAACATAAAAGAAATGCAGCCTTCGATCGAGATGCTTGTTGAACTTGTAATTGAATTCGGTGAAAGATTTCAGAAGGTAAAAGAAGAAAAGGGCCTAGTTGACTTTTCTGATTTAGAGCATTATTGTCTTGAGATTCTACGAAAAGATAGGACTTCGTCAGACGAGTTAGTGCCTTCCGAAGCAGCGCTTGAATACCGTCTCCAATTTGAAGAGGCTTTTGTGGATGAGTATCAGGATACCAATATGGTACAAGAGTCTATTTTAAAGCTAGTTACAAAAGACGGAGAAGCAACTGGAAATATGTTTATGGTTGGGGATGTGAAGCAGTCAATATACCGTTTCAGGCTTGCAGAACCGATGCTGTTCTTAAGTAAATATAAAAGGTTTACCCAATTAGGGGAAAATAGTGGATTAAGAATTGATTTATCGAAAAACTTCCGTAGCCGTGCTGAGGTCTTGGACGGAACGAATTATCTGTTCAAACAAATCATGGGTGAAGCCGTTGGTGAAATTGAATATGACGATGATGCTGAGCTAAAGCTAGGAGCTGATTACCCTGAAAGTAATCAAATGGCCGCTGAACTATTGTTAATTGATAAGAATGGCCAAGAAGTGGCGAGTTTTGAGCCAGAAGATAACGAAGAAGATGAGGAGCCAATGATTCTCTTTGACGAGGCAGAGCTTGAAACAGCACAGCTTGAAGCTCGCGCGATGGCGAAGCAAATCAAGGACATGATTTCTTCTGGGTTCCAAGTGTATGATCGTAAAGAAAATCGAATGAGGAGCATAACTTATCGCGATATTGTCATTTTGATGCGTTCAATGCCATGGGCTCCTCAAATTATGGAGGAATTCAAACAACAAGGCATTCCGATTTATGCCGATCTTTCAACTGGCTATTTTGATGCGACAGAAGTCAGCGTTATGATGTCCTTACTGAAGGTAATTGATAATCCATACCAGGATATTCCACTCGCATCCGTTTTACGTTCACCAATTGTTGGACTAGAAGCCGATGAGCTTGCCAAGATTCGAACGTATGAAAAAAACAGTCCTTACTATGAGGCGTTGAAAGTATTTCTAAAAGAAGTATCCTCTGATGATGCAACACACGGGAAAGTATCCGATTTTTATCATAAATTAGATAGCTGGCGTACAAGAGCAAGAACTGGTTCATTATCTGATTTGATTTGGCAATTGTATCGAGAAACATACTTTTATGATTTTGTAGGGGGTATGCCTGGAGGAAAGCAACGTCAAGCAAACCTTCGTGCCCTGTACGACCGTGCCCGTCAATATGAAGCAACATCCTTTAGAGGCTTATTTCGATTCTTGCGTTTTATTGAACGCATGCAGGATCGTGGGGATGATTTAGGTACAGCTAGAGCCCTTGGTGAACAAGAGGACGTTGTCCGCCTTATGACAATTCATAAAAGTAAGGGACTAGAGTTCCCGGTTGTATTTGTTGGTGGACTTTCAAAGCAATTTAATATGATGGATTTAAATAAAAAATATTTATTAGATAAAGAGCTTGGATTTGGAACGAAATATGTGAATCCAACGCTTCGGATTAGCTATCCAACTCTACCAATGCTTGCGATTAAGAAGAAAATGCATCTAGAACTGATTTCAGAAGAAATGCGTGTTCTTTATGTTGCCCTTACGAGAGCAAAGGAAAAGCTATATCTTGTAGGTACGGTGAAGGATGTAGAAAAACAAATTGGTAGATGGCAGGCCACACTTCAAAACAAAGAATGGTTAATTGCAGACCATTTAAGAGCAGGTGCAAAAACCTATTTAGATTGGATCGGCCACGGTTTAATTCGACATAAGGATGCTGTGTTGCTACGAGGGGAAGAATCAGTAGACCAACTCCCAGCAGATATCGTAAATCATCCAGCAAAATGGAAGATTCGGACAATCCCTTCTGTAGAGTTACAAAAAATTGAGGTTGGGGAAGAAAGCAAGCAAGAACAAATAGAAGCAGCAATGAAAGATGGAAAGCCAATTCCAGTTAGTAGTGAACTTTTAGAAAGAATTGAACATCAATTAACTTGGAAATATCCATTTAAATCTGCAGCAAATAAGCGTTCCAAACAGTCTGTTTCAGAAATCAAAAGACAAAGAGAGAGCATGGATGAACATAGTGACACACTCTTTCTTCCAAAGTTCCGCTCAAGCTCTGCAGACCGGCCAAGGTTCATGCAGCAAAAATCATTAACACCTGCAGAACGTGGTACAGCGATGCACATGGTTATGCAACATATTAGCCTTAGTGAACCAATAAATGAAGAATCAATTCGCGAGCAGATTCAAAAAATGGTTCATCATGAATTAATAACACAGGAGCAGGCGGATGTTATTGATGTAGCAAGTATTTCGGGATTTTTTAAATCGGATCTTACAAAGCGGATGCTTACAGCTGAAAATGTAAGACGAGAAGTTCCGTTTAGTGTAGCTATTCCGGCTATTGAAGCCTATGCGGACTGGTCTGATGAACAACAGGAAAATGTCCTCATCCAAGGGGTCATTGACTGTATTTTTGAAGATGATAAAGGAATTGTTCTGATTGATTATAAAACAGATACGATTACTGGTAAGTTCAGAAGTTTTGAAGATGCAAAGCCTGAACTTGAAGAACGTTATCGTGTACAGCTTGAATTATATAGTAAGGCCATTGAACACATTTGGAGAAAACCACTCACAGAAAAGTATTTATACTTTTTTGATGGTGGCCATTTGTTAGAGGTGTAGTTTAAGAAGTACTGCTCTTCTTTAAGGGCAGTGCTTTTTATGTCAATTTCCAGTTAACTCTACCATTTCTAGGCAGCCTCCTATGTTAAAATAATAGTACTGGATTACGGTTTAGAAAGGGGACTTTCAAATGAGAATTCTTCACACCGCCGATTGGCATTTAGGTCGATCACTTGAGGGAAGAAGTAGATTAGAAGAACAAGCACAATTCTTGGATGAGCTTGTAAAAATTGTCGAGGAAGAAAAAATCGATGTTGTGCTAATGGCTGGAGATGCCTTCGATACAGTGAATCCACCCGCTGCAGCTGAAAGCTTATTCTATGAAAGTATTTCTCGTTTATCAAATGGGGGTAAGAGACCAATATCAATCATTGCAGGAAACCATGATAACCCTGACCGCTTGTCAGCAGCATCACCACTTGCGCACGGTCAGGGAATTCAATTGCTGGGCTTGCCAACGATGGATGTCCAAACCATCTATGTACCCTCTACAAATGAAACTCTTAAACTAGCAGCATTACCATACCCGTCTGAGTCACGATTGGCTGAAGTACTATCTGAATCTCATGAAGAATTAATGCTTCGCGATAAATATGACCAACGGATTCAAGGGATCTTTGAACAAATGAGTAAATCTTTCACACCTGAAACGATTAATATCGCAATGAGCCATATCTATGTGACAGGTGGCAGTAGCACTGATTCTGAGCGACCAATAGAAGTTGGCGGAGCGTACACCGTTGCAGCCACAAGCCTTCCGGAAGCAGCACAATATGTTGCATTAGGGCATTTGCATCGCCCGCAAATGGTATCAAGAGCGAAAACAATGGCAAGATATTCAGGTTCACCATTAGCCTATAGTTTCTCAGAAGCTGGTTATGCAAAGTCAGTCACAATTTTAGACGCAAAACCTGGCCAACCGGTTGAAATGTCTGAGGTATTTTTATCAAGTGGAAGGCCACTTGTAAGATGGAAGGCAAAAGAAGGGCTTTCTCAAGTATACAGTTGGCTTGATGAAGGCAAGGATGCAAACGCATGGATTGACCTTGAAATTCATGTAACAAATGCGTTATCAATCGAAGAGATTCATAGATTGCGTAAGTATCATAGCGGCTTAATCCATATTCGGCCTGTATTTGAAGAACTTGAAAAAGATAAACTGGAACGGACTGTAAGTACGAATACCCCAATCGATGAACTTTTTGCACGTTTTTATGAAAAACAAACCGGTGGGGCTAAACCAGAGCCTGAACTTACCCGATTGTTTTTAGAACTCATAACCGAAGACGAAGATGAGGAAGGTGACGAAGCATGAAACCAATTACACTCACAGTAGCGGGGCTTCATAGCTTCCGAGAGAAACAAACTGTTGATTTTGGTTCCCTTTGTGAAGAGGGAGTTTTTGGGATATTTGGTCCAACTGGAAGTGGAAAATCCTCAATCCTTGATGCTATGACACTTGCCTTGTATGGAAAGGTGGAGCGCGCATCGAATAATACCCATGGGATTCTGAATCATGCAGAAAATCAGCTTCATGTTTCTTTTATTTTTGAACTTGAAAATGCCAAAGGAACAAACCGATATATGATTGAACGTAGCTTTAAACGACAGGACGACTTAAAGGTCAAATCTTCAGTGAGTCGGATCATTGAAGTAGGAGAGGAATCAGTTGTCCTGGCTGATAAAATAGGTGAGGTAAATCAGTGCGTACAGGATTTATTAGGCTTGACGATTGATGACTTTACGAGAGCAGTCGTATTACCACAAGGGAAATTCTCAGAGTTCTTATCACTGAAGGGTGCGGACCGTAGACAAATGCTTCAACGTCTATTCAATCTTGAACAATATGGGGACAAGCTTAATAAAAAGTTAAAGAATAAGCTAACGAAAGCAAAAAATGAGTTAAACGAAGTAACAGCTGAGCAGGCTGGTCTTGGGGATGCTTCAACAGAAGCAATTAAAGCTGCAGAACAAGAGCTAAAAGAAACAGAGGTCCTTCTTAATAAACGTCAAAACGAAGTTAATAACATAGAGGCTGATTTTGAAAAAAGCAAAAATATATGGCAATGGCAGCTGGAAAAGAGCGCTTTATCACAAAAATTAGTTGAAATTGAACAAGAGAAGCCGCAAATTCTTCAGCTAGAAGAAAAACGGGAGAATGCAGAAACAGCTGCTCTTATCCTGCCTTATCTGGAGGAATATGAAACGGCGAAGGATGCTTTAGAAAAAGCAACTGTTCGTTATCAATCCCTACAAAGCCAGTTAACGGCAAAAAAAGAGGAAAATGAAATCAAGGCCAATGAGTATCATCAGGCACGTGAGGAAAAGACTGAAAAGCTACCGTATTATCTAACCAAGAAGCAAAAACTTTCAGATGCGATCATTGTTCAGGAAAGAGCAAACGGTCTTGAAAAGGAAGTAAATGAACTACAACAAAAGGTGAATAACTTACAATCACTTGTACGTGAAAAACAAAATCAGGTTGAAGCGATCACAGTTTCCATTACATCAGACTCAGGAATGCAAAAAGAACGGAGAGAAAAACTGACTCAGTTAACTGTTTCAGCGGATGTTCGTGAAGAGCTTCAAAAAGCGAATCAAATGAAACAATCCATTATGTTCTCCACAGAAAACCTTAAGGAACAACAGACGGAATTAGAAAAGAGTCGCGTACAGCTTGAGCAAACGCAAGAAAAGCTGCATTCTCAGAATGAGAATCTTGCCCAAGCTAAACACAAAATGGAAACCATCTTTATAAAAAATGCATCAACATATGAAACGGTTTGTGAACGGGATAAAGAATGCGAAAAAGTTATAGGATTTGCTGAGGTTAAATTATCTAGGCTTAAGCAAGAATTAGAGGATAGCCGTAGAAATAATCTTGCCATCAGACTTGCTAGCCAGCTTCAATCTGGGCAACCATGTCCAGTCTGTGGATCTACCCATCACCCGAATCCAGTTGTTCATGAGGATTATGGAGATGCCTTAGAAACACAAATTGAAAAATTGACAAATGAGATTGCAACAGCCCGTAATGTAAAACAAGAGTTTTCTACATTAAAAATTAAACTTGAACAAATTTCTGGGGGGCTTGTACAAGAATATCCAGGTGAAATGACTATCCCTCCAAAAGCTAATATGGTGGTAAACGATCAGGAAATGGAAGATGTCACCGAAAAACTTCAATTTCTTATTGTCGAACAAAAATCATTACATCAGGATTACTTAAAGATTCAAGAAACAGGAAGAAAAGTGATCCAAGAGATTCGAGCTGTCATGCAAAAAGTAAGTCAGCTTGAACAGACAATATCAATTAGCACGAAATCTTATCATGAACTGGAAGTGCGGGTTGCGAGTTTACAAGAAAAAATGAAGGAACAGTTCATGAATTGGAAGCGAACTTTCCATCAGCTTGATTTTGAAACAATTGAAGCGAAGCTTGGGGAAATCTCCAAAAATGATAAGTTGGCACAAAGTCTTTCTGTTGAAATCGAAAATGGAAATAATCTATTAGAACGAAAAGAACAGGAAAAGAAGAAATATCAGGATGACTGTAATAGCATTGATCGCCAAATTGTTGAAATCAATTCAACCTTAAAGGGTAAACTCGAGGCATTAACTGAGGCACATGAAAAGCTTTCAAAAGAAGTTGGAGACAACAACATCAAGCAGCTCATGGCTGAAACCGAGCAAATGGTTAAAAAGCTTGAAGAAACTGAGAGTATCGCGTATGAAGCTTGGCAAATGGTCCAATCACAATGTCAAAAACTCGAAAACGAAACCCATGCCGCCATACAGGCCGTACAAGATGATAAGGTTCGAAGTGAAAAAGCAACAGCAAAATGGACAGATGTGCTTGAGACTACAAGTTTCAATTCAATATCCGATGTGAAGGAATCGCTTCTTTCCAAACAAGTGCAGGAAGAACTACAAAAACAAATCGACTTGTTTTGGGATCGTTACAAGCAAATCCAAACTGATTTGCAAAAAGTAAATGATTTACTTAATGGCGAAGAACTAACAAAAGAAAAATGGGAAGAAATCCAAATAATCCGTACGGAAATGAAAGAGATGCTAAATCAAGCAGTAGAAGCGAAAGGAGCAGCTTTAAAAGCTCTCCAAGTGCTTTTAGATAAACATGAGCGTTTCAACGAGCTTGAAGATAACCGCATTAAATTAGATAAATTAGTAGAGCAATATAATAAGCTACAATCCGTATTCAAAGGAAATAGCTTCGTAGAATATATTGCCGAAGAACAACTCGTTCAAGTAAGTCATGATGCTACAGAGCGACTTAGTATTTTAACAAGGCAGCGTTATGCTGTTGAAGTGGATTCGCAGGGCGGATTTATTATGAGGGATGATGCAAATGGTGGTGTAAGAAGACCTGTGACAACCCTTTCCGGTGGAGAAACGTTCTTAACATCATTGGCGTTGGCATTATCACTTTCTGCTCAAATCCAGCTAAGGGGAGAATATCCATTACAATTCTTCTTCCTAGACGAAGGCTTCGGAACACTGGACGCAGATTTATTGGATACGGTTGTATCGGCACTTGAAAAACTTCACTCAAAACAGTTAGCGGTAGGCGTCATTAGCCATGTTCAGGAATTAAGGGCAAGATTGCCAAAACGTCTAATTGTTGAACCAGCAGAGCCTTCGGGCAGAGGTACGCTTGTAAAATTAGAAACTTTATAGAAAAAGAAAAAAGGCCAGAAATGGCCTTTTTCTACTGAACAATGCAAGTAGTAGCCGAAACATTCGTGGTCGAAATATATTCATTAGGCCGTTGAGGTATAGCACTTACCGTAAAACGATGTGTAGGTATCCCGAATAGAGCCTAATCGATATACTATTTATCGTAAAACGATGTATAGGTATCCCGAAAAGAGCCTAATCGATATACTATTTATCGTAAAACGATGTATAGGTATCCCGAAAAGAGCCTAATCGGTATACCACTTATCGAAAAACGATGTGCAGGTATCCCGAAAAGAGCCTAATCGGTATACCACTTACCGTAAAACGATGTGTAGGTATCCCGAATAAAGCCTAATCGATATAGCATTTATCGAAAAACGATGTGTAGGTATCCCGAATAGAGCCTAATCGATATACTATTTATCGTAAAACGATGTATAGGTATCCCGAATAGAGCCTAATCGATATAGCATTTACGAAAAACGATGTGGAGATATCCCGAATAGAGTCTAATCGGTATACCACTTATCGTAAAACGATGTGTAGGTATCCCGAAAAGAGCCTAAACGGTATACCACTTATCGAAAAACGATGTGTAGGTATCCCGAATAAAATCAAATCGATATACCACTTATCGTAAAACGATACGGTAATATACCAAAAAAACATTAGCTTAAGAATCTAGCCATCGCATCGTGTTAAAATTACTTACTGTTAGTATTTTTCTACGCATTCTTTTTTATAAGTTGGTCTGCAAAATCTTCATCATTTGTATTTGTAGCATTCAAACCGTTATTTGTACAGATAAAGTCACCTGTATTAAACGAGCCTGAGCCTGAATATGTCTTGCCTGTGCTCTTTGGTGAAACATAGAAGGAGTCCCCGAAATTAACGACTCCACCACCGACACTATTGATTTTGATTGGTCCTACTATTGAGGGCATATCGCGTCATCCTTTTAAGTGTACAATTTAATTATTCATACTATTACTTTATGAAAAACTAGGTATTTCGTTACCTGTTCGTATTTGATTTGTCATCAAGGAGCTTTCGAATATGCTTTACCTTTGATTCAGTGTGAATGGTTTCCGTTGAGCCAATGTGCATAACGGCAGCTGACGAAACCCCGTTGACCTTTATGGAATCTACCTTAATAACTGGGCTTTGATTAAATATCTTCATATTAACTGTTTCGGTCACTTTTACTTTCGGAAGTTCCCTTGAATAAATAGGATATTGTGAAAAATCTCCTTCATTTGTAAAAAAAAGTGGAACCTCTCTTTGTACTGCAAGTGCCTGAGAAACAGGGGTGATTTTTTTGGAATCACCAATTTCTAAAATACTACTAAAAGATACAGAATTGACATAAATAAGATCGACAACGGATATTCGTTGCATGGACATCAACCTTGTGGTGCTAATGGAACGTATGGTCCAATAATCAGTGATTCCGGTGGAGTATCAAAGGCAGATGCCATTGAAATTGTTTTAGCGTCCCCGATAATAAAAACAGATGAAGTGGATACTCCAACGATTTCAATATTCCCAACATGGATTTCTTTATTTACAACAGTAAAGTTCATGTATCTTGACCCTCTTTCAAATTATCTGGAAGATTATTCAGATAAGCTGTGATTGAGTTTTGAATATCAATTTTTATTCTTTCAACAATGGCTGAATATACCTCATGAATCCGTGTAGGATCTTGGAGTTCAGCTTGCTTTTGTTCTAAATAAAAAATGATTCGTTCATTGATTTGCTTACGAATATCCTCCACAACAAACTGAACATGCTCATCAGGGATTGAAGTCCTTTGTTGGTTTAACTTACTTTGGATATAAACAGAGCAATCATTACTTAAGTATTCATCTATTTCATTTTCAATCTCACCAATTAAGTCTTTATGGGTATGTCGGACGTCAGGAATATTCATCTTAGTTTGTGATACTGCAAAATCTTCAATTTGTTCTCCGTTCATAGGGTTTAATCCGATATTTAATGTACCTTCCAACGTTTCAACCTTAAGTTGATCAAATTTATATTCAATTCTTTCTATATGAGTAGTTGGTTTATTTTTGATTTCTTTAAGTTCCCCCTGGATGAGCTGCAGCATCTCTTCTAATTGTGAGATTCGTTGATTCTGTTGTTCCATATAGTAATGCAGGCTTCGGATATAAGAGTTGATGTCATAAGGATAAGTGTACAACGGCATTCACCCTTTCTATAAACATTGATGGTTTACAGTATGCATGAACATTAATATGGGTGAATGCCTATGATGGAGTTGGGGCGGCTAGTGGAACAACTGGTTTTTCAATTGGTGAGGTCTGAGAGCCGATTTCTGGAGCTGGTTCCGTAAATTCTCCTGTGTTATAAAGGTGAGATGATGGCTTTATCAGACCAGCGCTTCCAATTTGTAATACCGATGAATTACTAACACTGCCCACTCGCAATGTATGAATACAAATACTTTGGTTAATATAAAAGTTCATGTCCTCATCCCTCCTTAAGCATTCCCAACAATGACATTGTCAATTTTATCTGTATCGTAAGTGTTCGTAACACTTTGATTATTATAGACTCGAAGACCATCCCCTGTATTAAATGAGCCAGCCCCTGCAAAAGTCTTAGCAGTGCTGGTAGGGGAGATTTGAAAGACATCACCAATATTGAAGACACTGCTATTTCCAACACTATTTACTTTTACGGCTCCTACGATTGCTGGCATACAAAAACACCCTTTTACAAAACGAATTTGAAGAATTACGAATAGTGATATCATCGGTACGGATATTAACAGTTTTTTTATTCTATGAGAAATGCCCAGAAGATGTGATTTTTTAACATAGTCCCAGAAGTCTAAAATCAATATTAGAAAATTTTTCTAGTGTTTCAAATTTAGTTCTCTTATAATCGAATATATGTAAAATGGTAAGGGGTTGTATGAATGAGTAATGAACGATTTAGTCCCGTATTAGGAGCAGAGCGGATTCACTCAATTGATGTGATAAGAGGGTTAGCGATATTAGGGATATTTTTTGTCAATATGCCATCGTTTTTTGCACCCATTCTCTATTTAAATCCAGAAACATGGTGGACAGGGGAACTCAATCAGTGGACAAATAGGATCATTGATATTTTTGCACAAGCCAGTTTTTATACTTTATTTTCTTTTCTTTTTGGCTTTGGTTTTATTTTGTTTAAGGAAAGAGCGGTTGCTAAAGGCTATTCGTTTTATCCATTGATTTCAAGAAGATTAATTGTGCTATTACTTTTTGGATGTTTACATGCATTTTTCGTTTGGCACGGTGATATTTTAATCACCTATGCTGTAATTGGCGCGATTTTATTATTGTTCCATAAAGCAAAGCCGATTACCTTGCTTATTTGGGCATTAGTCCTTATCTTTGTACCAAATGTAGTTCTCGGTGGACTTATGTTTGTAGCGGTCTTGTTTGAACCAGGATTAAATGCTGTGATGTACAATGAACAGCTTGCTTTAAAATCAGCAGAAATTTATGCGAACGGTGGGTTTTGGGAGATTACGATTCAAAGATATCAAGATTGGTATTTTGTGAATAACGTTGCAAGCATATTTGTAATGATTATTACATTGCTACCAATGTTCCTCCTAGGTGCCTTTATCGCTAAGAAAAAATGGTTTGAAGGCCGTGATGACGACGTTAAGAAGGTTAAGATTCTTTGGTTGATCTCACTGGTAATTGGGGTTCCTATGAAACTGCTCCCCTACTACACGGCTAAAAATCCGGCAACTGATTATTTACAGGATACAATTGGCGGTCCGAGCACAGCCTTATTATATGCAACATCGATAGTCCTGTTAATGAGATTACCCGTTTGGAAAAGGCTGTTATCTCCACTAACTCTTGTTGGAAGGCTTTCGCTGAGTAATTATCTATTCCAATCAATAGTCTGTACCTTATTGTTTTATGGATATGGTTTTGGATTATATGGCAAGCTACAGCCATTTATAGGTTTCCTTCTTACTATTGGTATTTACATTGTTCAAATCATCCTAAGTTATTTCTGGTTGAAAAAATTCCGATTCGGTCCATTTGAATGGGTTTGGAGAACATTAACATATGCTAAAAAGGTTGATATAAGAAAAAAGGCTATTCGCTAATGCGAATAGTCTTTTCAATTTACCATCTTTAGTTTCTTTTGTTTTGTCTTTTGATAAATATTCAATAATTGATCTAACTCTTGACTACACTTTACTGTCTCCCAAGCAGTAAAGCCGTGCCGATTTGCCAAGGTTGACATTTTTCGGCGTTTTAATTCAATTGCAATCTTCAACATGAACATTTTCGTTTCTCCATTTTTTTTTAGTACATTATAATCATGAACGCTTAGTCTAAAGTAGTACATACAAGCTTTGTACCATTATTATACCTGCCTTTACAGGGATTAAAACAAGTTCGCTAAAACCTCTTATAATGTTACAAAAACATACAAAATTCTACAAAAAGTATAGAAAGAGGAAATTCAACATCTAAAATAGAATTAAGTAAAAGACAAAATAAGAGGTGATGAAAATGAGGTATGTAACAGCTGAAAAGAATGGAAAACAATTTATTGGAATCGTAAACGAGCAGCTTAATCAAGTTATAGATGTAAAAGTTGCTGAAATGAAAATGAATGGCACAACAACTATTCCAGAAACAATGATTGAAGCGATTGCTCAAGGGGAAGAGTGTCTTGAGAGAGTTCGGGAGATTGAATTGTGGGTTCGCGAAAATCCTGATACTGGTTGTATTTATCCCATTGAAGAAATTACGTTAAAGGCTCCAATTCCAAGACCGAGCAAAAATATTTTCTGTGTCGGTAAAAATTATGCAGAACACGTTATTGAAATGGGAAGTGCAAAGGATATTCCTGAGCATGTTGTAATGTTCACAAAAACACCAACAACAGTAGTTGGTCCAGAAGAAACTGTGCTAAATCATAAACATATCACTGAACAGTTAGATTACGAAGGAGAGTTAGCAGTTGTTATTGGCAAAACTGGTCGAGGCATTAAAGTAAATGAAGCTTTTGAATATGTTTTTGGATATACAATCCTAAACGATATAACTGCCCGTGATATTCAATCAAGACATAAACAATTTTTTCTTGGAAAAAGCCTAGATACGACATGTCCAATGGGTCCAGTGCTCGTACATAAATCGTTGATTCCAGATCCGAGTAATCTGTCCGTAAAGACGAAGGTAAATGGGGAGGTTCGTCAGTCAGGTAATACTAGTCAATTGATTTTCCCGATTGAAACGATTATTTCGGTCATTTCACAAGGAATGACGCTTGAGGCTGGAGATATTATTGCTACAGGAACACCATCAGGAGTTGGGAAAGGTTTTAATCCTCCACGTTTCTTAAAAGGCGGAGACGTCATTGAAATTACAATAGATGGCCTTGGAACATTGCGAAATAAAATTGAGGAATAATTGAAGGGAATACGATTTCACAAAAAAGACATATTTACTATGTGCACAGTGAAAAAGGATAGATGTAACCTTTTGAAATTCCTGATAAACATGCTATGATAATCTCTGGAATAAAAAAGAAAAGGAGGAGTAGTACATGACACACGCACATGTTACCTCTTGGGTAGTTGCTATTATTCTTTTTGTAATTGCAGCAACAGTTTTAAATAAGGCTGGAAAAGAAAAATCTCAAAAAATTGTTAAAATGACTTTACGTTTATTTTATTTATTCATTTTAGCAACCGGTTTACTGCTTTTATTTAGTGTATTTGAGATTAACGGTGAATACATAGGAAAAGCAATACTTGGCATATTAACGATTGGATTTATGGAAATGATCTTAGCACGTTCCAGTAAAGGGAAATCTAATGGACTATTCTGGGTATTGTTTATTCTTGTGTTAATCTTAACCATTGTGTTAGGGGCAAAACTTCCACTAGGTATGTGGAGTTTCTAAAAATTTTGTGAAAAAGCTACCAATCTGGGTGGCTTTTTCTTTTTTTTCTATGTTTTTCGACAAAATCTATGCTATCTTTATGAATAGATATACATACTTCTTGAGGGAAAAAGAGTGGTGAATCTCGTATTGAGAACGAATGGCTTTGTATATAAACAATTGATAGATATCATTGAATTAATAGAGCAACACCAACTTACTACCGAAAAAAATAAAAATATTGAGGCATTTTATAAAAAAAAGGCTGAGGAAAAGATTAAGCGATTAGCCTTTTATGATGCGGACACTGGCTTGCCGAATCGTCAACATTTTACGAATCAAGTAGAGCAATATGTGAAAAGGTTTAAGCAGAAAAAGAAACATAATAAATTTGCTGTGTTATTTATAGATTTAGACCGTTTTAAAATTATTAATGATACAGTGGGACATTATGCGGGAGATATTATATTAAAGGAACTTGCAAATCGGATAAAAGCTTTACTCCCCACTAAGAGCTATCTTGCAAGATTTAGCGGTGATAAATTTACGATTTTAATAACCAATGATGTTGAGATTGAAAAGATTGTTGACCTTGGACAAAGTCTTTTGCATGATATCGCCAAACCAATTATGTTTGAAGCACGTGAGTTCTTTTTAACGGGGAGTATTGGAGCTAGTTTTTATCCTAATGATGGTATAACAACTGAATTGCTATTTAAGCATGCTGATACCGCGATGAACCTTGCAAAGCAGCAGGGGGGAAACAAAATGAAATTTTACCGGGCGGAAATGAATCAGCAAGTTTTGTATAAGCTTGAGCTTGAAGGTTATTTGCGCAGAGCCCTTGAGAAAAATGAATTTCATTTATGCTACCAGCCCCTTATAGACTTAGCCTCAGGAAGGGTCTATGGCAGTGAAGCTCTCTTAAGATGGGAACATCCAAAGCTTGGACTAGTTTCACCAGGGGAATTCATTCCATTAGCTGAAGAAACAGGTTTGATTCATGATATCGGCAAATGGGTTTTAACAAAAGCCTGTCAGGAAAATAAAAAATGGCATGATATGGGGTATGATTATTTAACCATAGCTGTTAATGTATCTGCTAATCAGTTTCAACAAATTAGCTTTATCGATGAGGTGAAGGAGGCATTATTAGAAACAGGTCTTCCACCGCAATTTTTAACACTTGAGCTCACAGAAGGTGTAATGCTTCGAAATATCACACACAGTGTATTTGTGATGAAAGAGCTGCAAAAGCTCGGTGTAAAGGTGTCTATTGATGATTTTGGAACGGGTTATTCATCTTTAAGTTATTTGAAGGATTTACCTATCAATACCTTGAAAATTGATCGGACCTTTATTAATAATCTGAGGGTCAATACCTCTGATATTGCGATCGTTAAGGCGATTATTACGATGGGGCATGGTTTATCTGTAAAGGTAGTGGCTGAAGGTGTTGAAACCGTTGAGCAAATCGAATTACTAAAAGAACTTGATTGCCATTATGCACAAGGATTTTATATTGATAAACCAATGAAAAGTGAAGAATTTGAGAATGGACTAGCTAAACTTAAGGCATTGTAAAAATAAAAAGGGCTGTTCACGGATGAACAGCCCTATTGTTATTTGCATAGTGTCGAAAGAACCGCTCTCTTTCCATTTGCTAACGTAAATTCAAAACGATCCTTTTTTAATTTTCCTCGTGAAAAGTGATGGTGAACAGATAGGAGCATCTCTGTATTATCAAACATGATAAAATTAACACCCTCATTTTCTCCATTGTCTATTTGGTACATCAATTGATTATGACAATGGATGCAATCATATATTGAGAAGGAAAGTTTATTTAAGGTAGACGTAAAGCGTAAAAACTGATCTTCTGAGAAATTTTCCAAAAGTTCCTTATAGGCAAGTGATAACTTTTTACGAAAACGAAGGCAGTCCCCATTATCAAGCTTGTAAAAATAACTATTCATTTGGATAAGGCTATCCTCCACAAAAATACCTTTTTCCCATTTGTTCAAAGTGAAAACTTCTACTTCCTTCCCAATCATTTCTTCAAGCATAGATGCTTCATCTGTTTCTGCATCAAAGAAGATCCACTGGTCATTTATACATTCCGTCGTTCCCATAATAAAAGAGCGTTTTTGTTCATTTATGCTGCCGAGACGTTGTTGTAAATCCAATGCAAATCCTCCATCCATCTTGTGTTATCTATAATAAGTTGTGTTATCCTCTTTTTAGACAAAAAGAAGGAAATTTATAACCAAGGATTTTACCCATAGTTTGGATTATTTCCTCCATAAAAAAACAGCCTGTTTCTATCAGGCTGTTATGTTTGGATTCTCAACAGGCGTAACAAGTGATTTCTGTTCCCAAGCCCGAGAACGCCATCTCCACAGCATTACGATTCCGCGGAGCCATTCATCCACAATAAAGGAAATCCAAATACCTATTAATCCTAAATCAAAATGGACTCCAAGCACATAGGCAATCGGTACACAAATCCCCCACATCGAAAGAATTCCCATATAAACCGGTAATTTAACATCTCCAGCAGCCCTTAATGCATTAATGAGGACAAGGTTAAAGGCTCGGCCGGGTTCAAGAATAATGGTTAAAAGAATGAGGACACCACCGGTTTTTATTATGTCTTGGTTATTTGTAAAGATAGAGAGCAGTGGTTCTTTAAAGATTGAAAAAATAATAGCTATTGCAGCTGAGATTAAAATTGCGAGGTTTAGACTTTTTAATGCCCTTTGATATGCATCGTTAATCTGACTGGCTCCAATCATTTGTCCAACTAAAATCTGTGTTCCCTGACTAATCGCAATACTAAATAAAAAAATGAACATCATTATATTCTGTGCGTATACCTTCGTAGTCAGCGCTTGTGTCCCCATAATTGTAATGAAATAGGTGATAATCATCTGGGAGGAATTATAAGAGAGTTGTTCACCGGCAGAAGGTATCCCTATTTTAAGAAGGTTTTGGATATGCTGTTTTGGTAAAGTGAAAAACTTCTTAAATGGAAGACCATGATCTACTCGCTTGATTAAGAGATAGGTGATAACAAGTAAGCCTACTAATCTACTGACAGAAGTAGAAATGGCAACTCCTTCAACCCCGAGTACAGGCAATCCAAAAGGACCAAAGATAAAAATATAGTTACCAATCACATTTAGGATATTCATACCGATCGTTACGTACATGGTGTCCCGTGTAAAACCATAGCTCCGTATGACTGCGCCAATCGTCATAATTAGTGCTTGGAGGAAGGAGAATAATCCTACTATTCTTAGATAGCTATCTGCTTCGTCTAATAATTCAACAGGTAAATCCATTAATAGCAAGAGCTTTCTACTCCAAATAAAAACGATAAGACTTAAAATAAGACCAAATACTAGGTTCGCAATAATTGAGACAACCGAAACTTCCGCTGCGCTTTTTTCATTATTTGCACCAAAATTTTGGGCCACTAATACGGCAGTACCGGTTGCGATAAAACCAAACATGACAATAATTAAGGATAAGATTTGATTTGCAACCCCAACAGCCGCAACTGAATTATCGGAATACAAGCTTAGCATTAATGTATCTGCATTACCCATTAACATATGTAGAAGTAATTCAATAAAAATTGGCCATGTCAATGCAAACAGTGTTAATTTTTTCGTATTGTTAGAAGTTGCCAAGTGGTCCACTCCCTTTGTTTCATAGGTGTAAAACTATATTAGTTTATCACAGTTTAATGAGGGAAAGATACGTAATTTTTTTGGGAATAATCCCGAATTTTTTAGATGTTAAATTTGTACAAAATTTGAACAAACCGTTGTTATATTTGATTTTTAGGGGGGGAAAGGTTACTTTTAAGTATGATGATTACTAATACGATAGGAGTTAAATGATGAAGAAGAAGTTATACATAGTAGCGTTTCTACTACCATTGTTACTTATGTTAGCCATGCCTGTTGTGGCTGCTGATGATTTTAAGATAGAAGAAGAAAGTATTTATTACATAGTGGTCGATCGTTTTAATAATGGAGACAGTACGAATGATCTTGATGTGGATCGTTCAAGTCCAATCGCCTACCATGGAGGAGACATTCAGGGAATTATTGGCCAACTCGATTACATAAAGGATATGGGGTTTACCTCACTATTATTATCTCCTGTTTTTGAAAATGATTCGAATACATTTTATCCTTATCATGTAACTGACAGGCAAGAAATCAATAAGCATTATGGTACGAAAGATGACTTAAAACAACTTGTAAAAGAAGCACATAAGAAGGATATGAAAATTATTCTAGACCTTGGAATCAATTCAAACGAAGGTCCTCTTAATGGTGAATTAGTCAAGACAGCATTAAGCTGGGTTCAAGAAACAGATATTGATGGATATAAGTTAGATCTCGTAGAAGGGGTTTCACCAAATGATATATCTACTTTATCAGCAGAGCTTACATCAAAAAAAGAAAATTTGATTTTAATTGGTGAGTCTGCTGGTTTAGATAATCTAAGAGAGTTTGAAGCAGCAGGACTTGATTCAGTTTTCAATCCGACTCCTTATGAAGGAATCACGAGTTTTAGTGTTCCAGATCAACCTTTTAACAATGTAGATACAATATGGGAGCAGAATCAAGAATTTGAAAATCCCAATTCCTTAATTAATTATATGGATAACTTGAATACGGTTCGATTTACATACTTGGCAACAGAATCGAATGAGCACCCAGCGCCACGCATAAAGTCAGCATTAACGTATTTGTATACAACACCTGGAATTCCTATTGTATTTTATGGGACGGAAATAGCATTAAATGGGAGTGAGCCACCAGACAATCTTGGATTAATGGATTTTCGAACAGACCAAGAGCTTGTGGAATATATAACATTGCTATCAAAGATCCGTTCAGGAGTACCTGCTTTAACAAAGGGTTCCATTGAATTAGTTAAAAATGATGCAGGTTTATTAGTTTTTAAAAGAGAGTTTGAGGGGCAAATAGCATTTGTGGCGATTAATAACACAACGAAAACTCAAAGCTTCACTCTAACAACGGATCAAGTTGGTGAAGACAAAGAATTAACCGGACTGATTACGGAGGACCTTATCCGTCCGACAGATGGTGAATTTCATGTTGTTGTAAATAGAGATATCTCAGAAGTTTTCGTGGTTCGGGACACGACGAAAATTAATTATACCTTATTCTTTGCTGTATTTATCGTACCAGTGTTAATGATTGGGTTCATTTATTTAAATAAAAAAAGGCATGGACGCCAGAAACCTGAATAATAAAGAAAGCATCATCCAACATTGGGTGATGCTTTCTTTTTTTATCCATTTACAATTTCTCCACCGTTAACGTGAAGGATTTGGCCTGACATATAGGAAGCATCATCACTAGCTAGGAAGATATAGCAGGGTGCGACTTCCTCAGGCTGTCCAGGGCGTTTCATCGGTGTTGTCGAACCAAATTTCGCAACTTGATCACTTGTAAAGGTAGATGGAATAAGTGGCGTCCAAATCGGTCCTGGTGCTACTCCGTTGACACGGATTCCCTTACCGACCAATTGCATGGAAAGTGACCTAGTAAAAGAGACAACGGCTCCTTTTGTTGCAGAATAATCAACAAGTTGTTCATTCCCCTTATAAGCTGTGACAGATGCAGTATTAATGATTGAACTACCCTGTTTTAAGTGGGGAAGAGCGGCCTTCGTTAAATAAAAATAAGAAAAGATATTGGTTCGGAATGTTTTTTCAAGCTGCTCAGCTGTGATAGCAGAAATACTTTTTTGGGGATGCTGTTCAGCTGCATTATTGACCAAAATATCTAGCTGTCCAAATGTATCAATTGTTTTCTTTACTATTTCCTTACAGAACTCTTCATTTCCAATATCACCAGATAAAAGTAAGCATTTTTGTCCTTCTTCTTCTACTTGGCGCTTTGTTTCTTTAGCATCCTCATGTTCATTTAAATATACGATGACAACATTTGCGCCTTCCTTTGCATAATGAATCGCAACTGCCTTTCCTATTCCACTATCCCCACCTGTAATAATGGCAACTTTATTTGCTAACTTATTGCTGCCTTGATAAGAATGATCCTCGGAGACAGGTCTTGGTACCATTTCCGTTTCTGTTCCGGGCTGTTGATTTTGATGTTGTGGAGGCAAGATATTCTTCCCTTGACTTTTAGACAAAATAAACACCTCTTTTATGTAGTAACTGCACTTTACTTACTTTTTTATAAAAGGGCCATTAATATACATTCAGGATAAATATAAAGCATTTATAAAAAATCCAATTACTCTCAGGAACATCCTTTATAATGAAAATAGATAGAAAGAGGGGTTATCCATGGAAAAACCTGAAAAAATTCTACTTGTTGAAGATGATAAGGAAATCGCCCGTATTGTTTGTGATCATTTACGGAAAGAAGGCTATACCGTAACATGGGCATCGACTGGAAAAGAAGGGTGGGAGGATTTTAAAGCGGATCAATTTGACCTTGCCTTAATTGATTTAATGTTACCTGAAATGGATGGGTATACATTATGTAAGACCATTCGATTGGAAAGTGAAATTCCATTACTCATTTTGAGTGCACGAAATGAGGATGAGAGCAAAATAAAAGGCTTAAATATTGGGGCTGATGATTATGTTACAAAGCCATTCAGTCTTGAGGAATTGAGTGCGAGAATTAGCTCTCATTTAAGAAGATACAGAAGATATAACAATAAGACAGTAAATGATAATCGCATTACTTATATGAATGGGTTGACCATTGATTTTACAAATGATCTTGTTTATTTAAACGGTGACGTTGTTCAGATAAGCTCTAAGGAGAGAGAGTTATTGTTTCTCTTAGCAAAAAATCCATTACAAACATTTTCGAAGACAGAGATTTATGAGCATATTTGGCAGCAGGAGGATGTCGACGGAAATAATACAGTCACTGTTCATATTAAAAGCTTACGATCTAAATTAACGGATGATACACGATCTGCAAAGTTTATCCAAACGGTCTGGGGCGTTGGCTATCGTTTTATAGGAGAACACTTGTATGAGAATTAAACAGTGGTTGATGGTCAGCTTTTTTATTGTGATGCTGCTTCCGGTTGTTGCACTTTATTTTCTTTATATAAGTATAAGTAACCTCGATGATAAGCAAGCATTTGTGGAATACGTTGAGATGACTAATAAAATGGAGGAAATTGAGCCAAAGCTCCTGGATCCTAATTTATACAGACCACAATCAATAGAAATGTATGATTCTGTTAAGGCTTTAACAAATGAATCTATCAAAATTACATTATATCGAGCTGATGGAGTCGTTTTATTTTCTAGTTTACCTGAACCTGGTTCATATGGATTTCCTACGATAAACATGGAACAGGTATATCGAAATTTAAATGATCTCCAAAAGAATGCTCGTACTTATTCGTTGAAAAAACCTGTTAGTAAAGATGGCAGTGTTGTTGGGATTTTTGAAATATCCATTGCTAGAGACGAGTGGATTGAAGGAGTAACAAACCGTTATATCTATTTGGGTGTATTTTTTAGTATCTTTTTTATCCTACTCTATACGATTGTAGTGATTCTATTAAATCGAAAGTTGAATCGTCCTTTAAGCCAGTTACAAGCTCAAATGACTGCTTTTGCAAATGGGGAAAGTCCATCAACTCAAATTCGGGAATCAAATGATGAAATAGGGGATTTAATTAAACATTTTTGGAAAATGAAAGCACAGATTGAACAAACGCAAGAGGCATTAGCTGTTCAACAAAAGGAAAAAGAATTTATTGTGGCGTCATTATCACATGATTTAAAAACACCTTTAACGGTGATACAAGCTTATACTGAAGTCCTCCAGAATGATAGAACGCTAACCGAGCATGAAAGGGGAGAATATAAGGAAATCTTGTTTCAGAAGCTTGAGTACATGAAACGTATGCTTGATGACTTAACAATGTATACTGCATTACAATCCTCTAAACAACGGACTGAGCTTGTTGAAGTAGAAGGGGAAGAATATTTTGAGATGTTGTTATCAGGATATGATGAACCATGTATTCGAAAAGAAGTTTCACTACATGTACTTCAATCTGTAAAAAAATCCTATAAGGTTGACCCAAAACAAATGGTGCGAGTTGTAGATAACATCATGGGTAATGCTATTCGTCATACTGAAACAGGTAAACAAATTTGGCTTGCTGCTATTTCAAGTGACACAAAACTACCAGATTGGGTATTTAAAGAATTTCAGGTAGAACTTGAAACATGGAGAAAAGCAGGTACCGTCATTTTAATTCAAAACGAGGGAAAAGGAATTCCGAAAGAACAACTGGACCAAGTATTCCACCCCTTTTATCAGGCAGAGAATGCTAGGAATAATGGTGGAAGTTCTGGGTTAGGATTAAGTATTGCAAAAATGTTAATGGAACAACAAAACGGAAAAATTGGAATCTGGTCAGCGGAAAAAGACGGAACATTACTCGCTTGCTGGATTAAAGAAGGAAGGGATTAATATGAAGAAAAAACGATTCTTGCTAATTGCTATTCTAATAATGGGGATTTTATCAGGTTGTAAGGGGGATATGGCTGTGTCGTCAGAAGAAATTGTCACAAAAGTCTTATCATCTAAGGAAGGTAAGCTTTCTTATTATGGAGAAGGTGTCATAAAGCTTGAGACAAATGGTGAGGTCACTGAAGATGCTAGTTTTAAAGAGTACGCTGCAGAAGATGGAAAACGAAAAATCATTACAACAGGTCTTACGAATGACCTTGAATCATATGTGTTAAACGACGGAAAACAAGTGATTTCCTATGAAACTGGGAGTGAAACGGCATTAAGTATCGATCTAACAGAGGAAGGCATGCCGTTATTAGATGCCTCACCGAAAGAACAACTCATGACAACGCTAGATGCTATTAAAAAAACACATGAATATGAAATTGTTGGTGAAGAAAAATTATTAGACTTAAATGTATATCATATAAAGGCAACGCCGAATACAGATTCTAATTTATTTGGAGAAGTTGAATTCTGGATTGATCAAAAGACTTGGTTTGTAGTGAAATCGATGTCTGTCGTCGGAGATACGAAATCTGTGTTTGAATATAAGGTGCTCGATTTTTCACCAAATTTTAAGCAGGATACATTCACTTTAGAAATACCTGAAAATGTGACGATAACCCCAATTGAGTCACAACTTGAACCATCTTATGGGTCACTTGAAGATGCACAAACAGCATTAACACAACCATTCCTTGTTTTTTCAGCAGAAGACTTGACTGTCGAAAATGTTGAAGTTGTAAACCTTCAAGGTGTAGTTAATCGTCCAGAAATTACTGTTTATTATTTATATGAAGCTGTCCCTTCTGTATTAGTTTCAATCTTTCCAACTCCAGAAGAAGCAGGAACGGAAATTAAACCTGGAAAATGGCAAGTGCGTGGCCAGAATGCAGAATATGATGATTTTATTGATGCGTTAAGCTGGGATGAGAACGGTCTGCGTTATACAATTATCAATCAAAATCCCGATTTAGCAATGGAAGATATTCTCGAGATGACGGAAAAAATGGTACTCAATAATGAAAAGTAGGTGGGGCCTTTGCTACCAAGTTGGCATTTGATCGTATTGTATATATTAGTAGGGGCCGGAATTCAAATTATTGGTTTGGTTTGCGGGACGTTAAATAAAAAAGTAGGAACGACAATTGAAATACTCCTGGGTCTTCTTTCGATCGGGTTTGTGTTTTATCAATATTCGTTTATGAATGGGTTCATCTATATCGCGTTTATTTCAAGTGGCTATTTTCTTGCAATCTCGCTAACTACAGGAAATGAAAAACGTATTGAAATTGAAAAAGAATTACGTCAGATAGTAGTGGAGGAAATCACTTTAAAACGTAATTTGAAGAGAATTGCATCCGATCTATTGATGACTGGATTAGTTGTGTTTGGTGGTATCATGTTTTACATCTTTGGTCCTGAATACAGTCCGTTAAAATACATTATTGTTTTCGGACTGGTCAGTACATTTACAGAAGTCATAAAAAGAATCGGCAGTTATGCAACTGTAAAAATATTTTTTGATATAGAAGAAAAGCAATTATATCTCACCTCACGTTTTGAATCTCGAAAGATTCCTATAGAAGATTTGGAGGAAGTGAAACTAGAAACGACTGTAGACTTATTAAAGCTTCATCCATTATTTACGATGTTTTCTTCTAATACTGATTTGACAACAAACTTTCAGAAGGTATTACGTTTATCTGTACCTGGTGAGACAATTTATTTAACGATCCTAGAACCGGAAAAATGGAAAAGATTGTTCGAGGAAATGACCAAAGTTGAGGAAAGTGTAAAAGAGCCACAAATCGTTCTACCATTTTGGCATCGGAAAAATTTAAAACGATTAATTGGAAAGCTTTATTTTGCAACAACGGTAAAAGGTATTTCAGCCTACACAGGTTTACTTCTCCTTTTATATTATTTCGAAGTTGCGCCTTGGATCATGGTTACAGTCATTTTAGCCTACTGGCTTTTTAATCTCTATATTTCGGACCAGGTTTTAAAAGTAGCAATGGATTCAAAGGAGACTAAGAATCCACAACTAATCGAAACATCTCAACGGATCTTTGAAAAGGCCGGTGTTCCGAATATCCGACTCTATGAAACCGAAAGCAGCGAGTATAATGGGCTTGCGACAGGTATGAATATTGGTAAAGCGATGGTTACCCTAACTACTGCTACTTTAAAATTACCATCTGAGGCAATAGAAGGTATCCTTGCCCATGAAGCAATTCATGTTAAAAAGCGGGATGTGTTGTGGGGACAGCTTTGGAGACTCGGTTATTTGTTAATGGTTCTTGTTGTGGTTTTGTCCATTCAAAAATATATTGCAAACATTGAAGAATATAGAATACCAATTTTCTTATTAATATGGATTTTAATGATTCTATTCCCGATCATCCAATCTTTTTGTTCGCAGTGGATGGAAGTCCGTGCAGATCACCTAGGAGCATCGCTGCTAGATGGGGGAAGTGAGCAAATGTCAAACAGTTTAATAGCTTTAGCAGAGAAACAGGACGAAGCGATTAATAAATCACTCTCATATAGTACAGTTCTAAAGGGCGAGAAAGATGAGCCAAAGTCATCGATTGAGCGAGATTCATTTTTATGGAGGTTTGTTGAATTTCAGTTCATGCTTCACCCACCAATGTATTGGAGAGTCCGGTCCTTAAGAGAAAACAAAGCGGGCTGGGGGAGAAAAATCCGAAATCGCTGGATGGTTGATCGTTTGAAGGAGTCAGTATCTAGATAGAAGAGGTGAGGTTATGAAAATCGCAAAGGTATTATTTGTCCTTGGGGCGCTTGTTTTTCCGTTAGGTATTTACTTATCGTCATATACCCCCGTAGGCGTGGTTTTGGCGATTGCAGGGGGACTTACAGTTTTCTTGAGTACACCTGCGATACAATCCTAGAGTAGGAGTTGAGTAAATGAATTTCTTAAGTATTAACGATTGGATCACCCCGACAAATCCATATGCTTCTCTCTTTTTTGGATTGCTATTTACAATTTTGGTTGGGGGCGTCGTTTGGATAGATACAAGGAAATTAAGGACTTTTCTTATCGTGCTTTTAACAGGCAGTATCGTATCAATCGTGGGCGTGATTGTTTTGCAAGTTGTTGGTTTTTACTAAGTTTAGTCAGGAGACTTTCCTTAAGTGGAGGGTCTTCTTTTTATTATTATTTAAAAGGAATATCAATATATTTAGAGAAATAAATTATAAATACTAATTCGAGAGTGGAGGTTTTTTATGGGGTTTAATATTAGACCTGCTAGAAAAGAGGATGCACTACAGTTAATTGAACACACAAAAATCGTTCTTAATGAATCCACATACATGCTGACGTCACCTGAAGAATTTAACACAAGTATTGAGGATGAGGAAAAATGGATTGAGGAGCATTCAAAGCCAGGGAATTAATTATAGTAGCCGAAAAGGATGGGGAAATTGTTGGCAATTTAAATTTCAAGACATCGATACGGAAGCGCCTCTCTCATCTAGGTTACTTTGGAATAAGTATTCAAGAAGCATATTGTAATCAGGGAATTGGCAGCAACCTAATGAATTGTTTGCTTGATTGGGCACAAGAAGAGCCTGTTCTTGAAAAGGTATGTCTCGAGGTGTTTTCACATAATCATAGAGCAATCCATCTATATAAAAAATTTGGCTTCCAAGAGGAAGGGCGAAAAGTTAAGTTTGTTAAATTTAGTGGTACACATTATGAAGATGAAATCATAATGTATAAATTTGTAAAATAGTCATAGATGTATGATAAGATAATGAAAAGATAATAGGAGGGAGAAAACATGGAAATAACAGTATATTTAGCTGGGCAAATTCATGACAATTGGCGTGAGGAAATTAAGGATAAGGCGAAATCAAAAAATCTTCCGTTAATATTTGTTGGACCACAAACCGACCATGATAAGTCTGATGATATTGGGGAACAAATTTTGGGCGAACAACCTGGTAGTTATTACAAGGATGATGCAGCATCAGCCATTAATAATTTCAGAACACAAGTATTAATGCAAAAGTCTGATGTGGTCATTGCTTTGTTTGGGGAAAAGTACAAACAGTGGAATACAGCCATGGATGCGAGTGCAGCCATTACGATGAATAAACCAACCATTATTGTTAGACCACCATCACTGATTCATCCATTAAAGGAACTTTCCAATAAAGCAAACGTCACTGTTGAAACAGTTGATCAAGCACTAGAAGTGTTAACTTACATATTTGAATAAAAAAATGCAACGGATATTTAGTCCGCTGCATTTTTATTATCTGTAGTTTATAAACTGCACATCAATCGGTAAATCGGCTTCACGGATGGCGTTGATAATTTGTTGAAGATCATCTCTGCTTTTTCCTGTTACACGAACTTGGTCATCCTGAACCTGGCTCTTTACTTTTAGGCCGCTGTTTTTAATAATGGTGTTAATCTTCTTCGCGTTCTCCTTGTCAATGCCTTGAATAAGTTTCGCACGTTGACGTACGGTTCCACCAGATGCATTTTCAATTTTTCCATAATCAATATTACGAGTTGGAACCCCACGCTTAATCATTTTACTGATCAGGACATCCTTCAGTTGCTCCAGTTTGTACTCGTCATCAGATACTAAAACAAGTTCTTCCTTATCAAGCGTGATGTCACTTTTACTACCTTTGAAATCGTACCGAGTTTGAATCTCTTTTTTTGCAATACTTATTGCATTTGTTACTTCAGGCAAATCTACCTTTGACACAATATCGAATGAGCTTTCCTTTGCCATTGCCAACCTCCAAAAAAATAGTTTATTTCCCTTGATTATAGTCAATCTTAGCAATTAGGACAACTTTTTCCAAAACAATACTAGTAAATGATGGTCGTAAACGTCTATACTATGTAAGACAATAGCAAGATAAGCTAAGTACATAAGAAAGAGGGCTATAATAAATGAATGAATTAATACCGGGTACGGTTGTAACTTTACGTGTAGATAGAGACGCTCCCTTTGGATATTTTTTAACAAATGGTGAAGAAGATGTGCTTTTACATGAAAATGAAATTATAGACGGATTTGATCCGGAAGGGGACGTAACTGTTTTTCTTTTTCAAGATCATCAAGGAAGACTGGCAGCCTCTATGACAATACCGACTATTCAAATCGATTCCTATGATTGGGCCAGTGTGGTTGAAGTCAAACGTGAATTGGGCGCTTTTGTTGATATTGGGATTAGTAAGGATATATTAGTCTCAAAAGATGATTTGCATGAGGTGTGGGATCTCTGGCCAGAGCCAGGCGATCAACTATATATTTCATTGCGAACAGATAAAAATGGACGACTCTTTGGAAAGCTTGCAACTGAAGATGTCATTCGTTCTATTTCAAAACCGGCTACAAGAAAAGATTTTAATAAAAACATAACAGGAACTGTGTACCGATTATTAATGGTGGGCTCTTTTATGATTTCAGAGGAAGGGTTCCTTGGCTTTATCCACGAATCTCAAAGAACAAGGGAACCAAGAGTCGGAGAAAAGGTGCAAGGAAGAATTATTGACGTAAAGGAAGACGGGACTGTTAATGTGTCACTAATGGGTCGAAGTCATGAAATAATGGGAGACGATGCTGGGAAAATTTATCAGTATATGGAAAGCCGTGGTGGGGCTATGCCATATTGGGATAAAAGCTCTCCTGAAGATATTTCAGCCAGATTTGACATGAGTAAAGCAGCGTTTAAACGAGCAATGGGTAAGCTAATGAAAGAAGGAAAAGTATACCAAGAGGATGGTTGGACATACTTTAAAAAAGAAGAGTAAAGAAAAACGCATCGGCAACTACCGATGCGTTTCGTTTCATTTTAAAGATGATCTGTTTTCTTTGAATATTGATGTTTGCCCGCCTGACGATTCTTTTCTCTCATCATATTCTTCTCATGGCGTAATGCATTGTTATCTTTAGCTTTTTTATCATTGTCACTTGTTTTTGGCATAAATAACACTCCCTTCAATCCTCAATCCGTGTAACTTTATTCCGCGTTTCCACTACTTTTTCTAGGTGAAATGGAGTCATACTTAACAATTCAGTGTTGGATTTAATCCGAGCTGAATAAAGTAAAAGCCTCCGGCGGATGCCACGATTTTTCAAAGGAAATTTTTCGAGATAACTCGAAAAAAATCGGGCGCAAATACGCCAAGGCGCATTTGATATTAGGATATCCAGTTGTTTTTCAAACTATGTAAAATCAGCTATTTGGCAATTCGTCTAAGAAGAAAATTGCAATCGTTCCTGGACCAGCATGAGATCCAATCGCAGCACCGATTACATTAATGAAGAAGGAGTCACATCCGAATTTTTCTTCAAATAATTTCTTTACCTCAAGTGCCTCATTTTCTACATCTCCGTGACTAATTCCAATCGTTTGCTTTGATAAATCAGTCCCGCGCTCTTCCATCAACTCAACGATTCGCTTATACACTTTCTTTTTACCTCGAATTTTTTCCAGTGGAATAAGCTTTCCATCTTCAACATTTAAAAGTGGCTTTATGTTTAAAAGTCCACCAACAAAAGCGGAAGCCTTACTAATTCTTCCCCCACGTGCTAAATATTCAAGGTCATCCACAGTGAAAAGATGCTCCATATGAGTACTGTAAAATTTCGCAAGGTTCACAACTTCATCCTTTGAAGCACCTTTGCTGGCAAGCTCAGCAGCAGCTTTAACAACAAGACCTTGGCCAAGGGATGCACATTTTGTGTCCACAATTGTTAAGTCAAGGTCTGGGTACTCTTCTCTTACTTCCTCGCTCATCATCACTGCCGTTTGATAGGTTCCTGACAATTGTGATGAAAAGGAAATATAGACAGCAGATTGTTTTTCTTTTGCAATTTCAGTAAAAACCTCTTTAAAACGGTGTGGAGGAACTTGGGATGTTTTTGGTGCACTCCCATTTCGCATCGCTTCAAATACTTTTACAGGGTTAATTGTTGCAATATCTTCATAATCTTGCCCATCTAGATGAACTCCTAAGGAGAATAATGTAACATTATTTTCTTTAAAAAATTGAAGTGGTAGGTCACTACCGCTATCAGTAAGAATTCTAACGGTCAAAAGTCTCACCTTCTTTTCTTTGGTCAAATTTGAAACAAACTTGCCTATCGTAAGTGTAGCGAGTATTGGATAAAAATACAACAATTGAGGAAAAATTTTGTATGACGACTAATTTACTACTAGGATTGAAGAATGTTGTTCCAGGAGGACTATTTGAATGGTGAATAGAGAAGTGAAAAAAATATTGATTGTGACATTTGGTGCAATACTAAATGCTGCTGCCCTAAATCTATTTTTAATTCCAGCTGATGTTTATTCTTCTGGCTTTACTGGCATATCACAGCTTTTGTTTAGAATCCTTGGTGATTACACGCCAATTCATATTTCAACAGGTGTAATACTACTATTATTAAACATACCCGTTGCGATTTTAGGATGGAAAAAGGTAGGTAAGTCATTTACCCTTTATAGCTTTATTTCTGTTGCGCTGACAACTTTATTCTTGGCGATTATCCCACTCGAACGTATCTCCAATGATATTTTACTGAATGCTGTATTTGGTGCCGTCATTCAAGCCATTGGAATCGGACTTACCTTAAAGTGGGGAGCATCTACAGGTGGTCTTGATATTATAGCGCTTGTATTATCAAGATCAAAAGATAAACCAATTGGTACCTATATTTTTACACTTAACGGGCTAATCATAATTACTGCAGGATTTTTATTTGGTTGGGAAAAGGCATTATATACACTTGTTGCTTTGTATGTGTTGACTAAGGTTATCGATACAGTTCATACAAGTCATGTAAAGGTTACAGCGATGATTGTTACGAAGAAAGCGGACGAATTGAAAAGTGCAATTCATTCAAATTTAGTAAGAGGAATTACGTTGATCCCTGCCAAAGGAGCATTTTCAAGTGAGACAAAGGACATGTTAATGATTGTTTTAACAAGATATGAATTATATGATTTAGAACGTATAATAAAAGAAGTTGATCCTCAAGCATTTACAAATATTGTACAAACAATTGGCGTTTATGGATTATTTCGCAAAGAGTAGTAACTTTTTAGTAGGAGACTTCGTCAAATAGAGTAAAGGGGTGACAAACATGAGAAAATGGCTTCTAGTGACTTTAGTATTTATAATGAGTCTATTTATCATCACAGGATGTGGCTCAACTAAAACAGAAGAGGCACTTCCAGTAAATTCAGGTGGTGGTGAAGAAGTAGATACAGAAAAAGAAACACCACCAGCACAAGAGGGTGAGGTACCTGGAGGTGAAGAGAACGTGGTTGAAAAACTTCAAACTGACCTTTCAATTAAAACAGGGGAAACCGAAGCAACCTTTACTATTACAGTAAAAAATACAAGCGACAATTCAGTAAAAATGACGATACCATCTGGTCAAAAATATGAAATTATTGTGAAGGATGCAGATGGAAAGGAAGTTTACCGCTATTCAATCGATAAAATGTTTATCCAGTCAATAGAGGAAATGGAATTAAAGCCTGGTCAAGAAAAGGTTTGGGAAGAGCAATGGGATTACACATCAAATGATGGAACGAGGCTTGCTCCCGGAGAATATAAAGCACATATTTTCATAACAGCATCAGAAGTTAATGGACAAAAAATTGAAAACAATGCATTACAGGCAGAAGAGAGTTTTACAATTCCTGAAGAAGGAAATACAGCATTTCGTAATGTTCAAGTACTTGGTGAAAATGGTGAATATACGGTAACTGGGGAAGTAAGAGTATTTGAAGCAACCTTCTTTTATGCAGTAGAGGATGGACATGATTATGTAATTCCTGAAACACTGCAAACGGCATCAGAGGGTGCACCAGCATGGTCACCATTTGAAATTAATATATCGATTCCTAAGGATAAATTTCCGACAAACGGAGCATTGATACTTCATTTATACGAAAGAAGTGCAAAAGACGGTTCGATCACAAATCTTTATCATGCAAAACTTCAGCAATTCCAATAAAAATAGGGGAGGGTCAGACGTTGAGTCTGACCCTATTTTTTTCTTGAATTAGCCAAAGGTTATTGAAGTTGGTCTAATTCATTTTGCAATTCGCGGAGTTGTTCTTTTTCGGCTGTTGTAGAGTTAGCATATGCAGAAGAAAGTGCATTTTTAGCAACCGAAACGGCATCCTGTAAGGATGTATCACTTTGGCCAGCACTCGCTAATTTCGCAACTTCTACGGTTTCACGAGCCTTTTGGAATAAACGGTTTCCCATATTAAATTCCTCCAAGAGATGAGTTTTCGACATTCGCTTTTTTCTTTGCTTCTGCTTCAGCTAGAGTGGAACGGTAAGGAAAGCGCTGAGCATGTTGTTGAACAGCATCTGCACCTTGATGAACAAATCGTTTTGATTTATTACTACCCATCCGTAAATTCCCCCTTTAACAGCTTTAAAAGAAGTGCTTCTTTGTAGCACTAGTTATATTGTTTGAGTTTTACGTTTGGGTTATATCAGGTAATTATTTCTGAACCAAGCTACTTATTTTTCTCCAATTTTAGAACATCCTCTAAATAAAGAGCAATTCCGTCTTCTTCATTAGTCATTGTTACATGGTTAGCAATACTCTTTAGCTCGTCAATCCCGTTACCCATGGCAATCCCGTGACCAGCGTATTCAATCATTTCCAAATCATTGTCTTCATCTCCAAAAGCAATAATTCTGTCTTTTGGAATTTGATAAAAGTCAGCAACTTTCTGAATACCAACAGCTTTATTTAATCCAGATTTAACAATTTCAATCACATGCCAAGGGGCGGCCCATTTGCGGTGATCAACTACTTCAGCATGGATGTCAGAAAGATACTTTCGGATTGTATCTGCAATTTCTTCATCAGGGTGAATTAATAATGAAGTTGGATCATGTTTTAAAATCTTTCGTAAATCACCCGTTTCAATATTTGGTTTCCCCATTCCAAAAATATCTAACATTGTTTCATCGTGAAAATGAAAATACACATCATCTATTACTTCCGCTAAAATATTTTTTACACGGAGCTCATCGGCAACATCAACAATTTCTTTTACTGTTTTTAAATCGAGTGTATCGTGATACACTCCCCATTTTTGATCAAGTGGGTGATGGACAAAGGCTCCATTAAAGTTAACGATTGGTGTTGTAAGACTAAGTTCTTGGTAATACATTGAGCTCGAACGGAAAGGTCTTCCCGTCGCAATCATCACCATATGGCCGGCTTTTTTGGCTTTTTCTATCGTGTCTTTTGTTCTTTTTGAGATCGTTTTATCATCTTTTAGTAGAGTACCGTCTAGGTCAAGTGCAATTAAGTGTTGTTTAGTCATATCAATCTCCTTGTGAACCTATTATCTCTTTCCTTAACTTAAACAGATATTAAAATAATCGTCAATTGAAAAGTCAATATTTTTCAATAAACTTCCAACAAATGATACACTAGAGGATGGTAAAAGTTTTCTTTAAAGGAGTACACACAAAAGATGATTATTATTGAAAATAGGAAATATGCGAAAATACCAGCATTACATATTGTTAAAAATCAGTTAAAGGATGAAGCGTTGCCGTTGATCCTCTTTGTTCATGGATTTGGTAGTGCGAAAGAACATAATTTACACTATGCCTATCTTTATGCAGAACAAGGATTTCGTGTAGTTTTGCCTGAAGCAGACTATCATGGTGAAAGAGATAAGGGCATAGATGATCATGAAATGGATTTTAAGTTTTGGGATATTGTCGTCAATGAAATTAAAGAACTTCAAATCATTAAGGACGAACTACAAAACCAAGGCCAAATTGACGAGGCAAGAATCGGCGTGGCAGGTACTTCAATGGGAGGTATCGTGACGTTAGGGGCATTGACCCAATACCCTTGGATTAAGACTGCAGTAAGTTTAATGGGGAGTCCATATTATGAAGAGTTCTGCCGGGGGCAAATTGAGGAATTGAAACGACATGACATTGAACTTCCTTTCTCAGATGCTGAGTTGGAAGAAAAATATGCAGAGCTACGGAAATATGATTTAAGCATGCAACCTAAAAAAGTAAACGGAAGACCATTATTTTTCTGGCATGGTGAAAAAGACAAAATGGTTCCTTTCAAATATACGTATGATTTTTACCAAGAAATTAAACCACTGTATAAGGGGAAAGAGGAGAATCTTTCTTTTATTGCTGACACACGGGCAGATCATAAAGTGACAAGAGAAGGGCTTCTCGCATCAGTTGAATGGTTTAAAAAGCATTTATAAAAAGAACGTGTCACAGGTTGACACGTTCTTTTTCTATTTATTTCATCTAATTCCTAGAGCAATTTTTGCGTAACGGCTCATCATATCCTTGTTCCAAGGTGGATTCCAAACGATGTTAACATCTACGTCTTTTACTTCAGGTAGTTCAGTAAGAACGCGTTTTACGTCCATTGCAATCGTTCCAGCAAGTGGGCAGCCCATTGATGTTAATGTCATCGTAACTTGAGCGACACCCTCATCATTCATATCCACATCATAGACAAGACCTAGATTAACAATATCAATACCTAATTCAGGGTCAACTACTTGCTCAAGTGCCCCCAACATATTTTCCTTTAAAGCTTCATCCATTTAAAACCTCTCCTTTCGAGAAATAGCTTATTTAAAGTATAACGAAACAAACTAAGAATGTGAAATCCCCTGCTTTTTTGCTGAATAAAGTTAACCTCTGAGTTGCTTCATGGCGGCTTCAGACATGCGTTCAGGAGACCAAGCAGGATGCCATACCATTAATACCTCAATATCATTTACTTCCTCAAGGTAGGCAACTGCATGCTTCACTCCACTGGTAATACTATCATGTAGTGGGCAACCAGGAGTAGTTAGCGTCATTTCAATATATACATTATTATTTTCTTTAATATTAATTTCATAAATAAGTCCTAAATCAACAACATTAATATTTAATTCAGGGTCAATCACTTGTTTTAACTGCTCAAGGATTTTCTCTTTTAATTCCATTGTGTTTCTCCCCTTTTATTTAAATAGTACTTTTATAATGCTGTAGCTGAAAAAGAAAGTTGAAGCGACAACAAAACTTTGGCCAATCGAAAAAATGAGCAATTGGCCAGTTGCAATGGCTAAAATTACGACAACACATCCAGCAGCGAAACCTGTGAAAATGGGAATTGCGATTTTTTCATCAATCATTTGTTTTAAAGTAGGTACATTACTTTTACCAATCAATTTGCTATATTTATGAGTCCACCAGAGAAAAGGAATAATTTTATATAAGTAGCCAAGAATGCTACCTGCAATCCACAAAAAAATATAAAGAAAGACAAGGACGCCATAAATTTCGTAATACCCTGGTATGAACGCAAGAACCATTCCGAAAAAGTGAATAACTAAGCCAAAACAGATGGAAACTAATGAAAAAATAAATGGTTTATCAAGCTTTTTCTTTAATCTAAACTTGATGATAGTGGAAATATGGTAAGAAAATAAGGAGAAACCTACAAAAAGCAAGACCATACCAACTTGTAACAATAGGTTCACTTCAGTAATAAAGCTCCAAATGGTTACTACTAGTCCGATGGCGTAAACAGTATAGACCCAACTTGATAGTTTCATCGAAAATCGGTGTGTTAACGAAAACATAGGGACCATTTTATAAGAAAAGCCGAAAATTAAAAATGTAAACCATCCTGCCACACCTAGTAGAATATGACTTTTTAAAACAGCGAAATGATCAAGGTGTGCTATTCCAGCTCCTAAATTAACAATCAATAGAATTCCTAGTGAAATTGTGAATAGCAAACAAATTAAAGCACTACCAACTAAAACAGTTAGAATGTTTTTCTTTGCCTGTTTTTTCATTGTCATAAACATTTGAACAAGAAATAATAATATTCCAATTACAGCAAGTGAACCTGTAAAAATAGAAATGGTAGGTGAAAAGGAAAGAGTGATACCAAATCCACCAAAACCAATTGCAGTTATCCAAAATTGAATAAATCCAAATTTTTCACTCCAAATCGGAGTTAAAAAGGCTACTGGTACAAGCTGATACATAGCCCCCATCGCAACCATTAAGGCCCAACCCAGGATAAGTAAATGGGCTGATGATAAGATGGCGGGGTTTCTAAAGTTCCCTTCAATCACCATATGTCCATTGAATAGGAGGATGACTTGGGATGCGACCAATGCCACAACACTAAAAATAATGAATGAAAGCGGTAGCCTGATATTTGTTTCATTTGATAATTGAGGTATCATTATCAAGCAGCTCCTTATTTTGTAATCTCAATTTGAAAGCCGCCCTCAGGATGTGGTTCTGTTATGTGCTTGTAGCCAAGTTCTTCAAGCTGTTCATATAAAAACATGGGTCTACGGTCATTAATAATCGTCAATGTTTCACCTTTGTTTAGTTTCTCGAGAGCCTTTAACGTACGCATCATTGGAGTTGGTGGCTCAAGACCTCGATTATCTAATTTCATTATTTGTCACCTCTTTTAGTAAAGGTAACCTTCCAATGTTTTTTATCAATTTGCTCTGCCTCGTTTGAAAATCCTTTTGCCTTTAAAATTGGAAATAAAGGAGTCGGTTTAAAAGGCGCGTGTAAAATAAAGGTATCCCCATCCTTTAAAGGTTTAACGGCTTCCATAATCTTTTGAAAAGGCTCAATTTTATTTTTAAGATCTTCCCTAACATCTACTTCTACTACTTTTGATTTCACTTAAATGTCCCCCTTATCTAACGTTTATAATCTAATGATAATCATTTTCAATTAGAAACGGTGTGACATGAATCACAAATGCAAATTTTGTTGATTGTCAATCAGGCTGAAATTAGCTCAGAAAATTTCATCATGCAGCTTCATATGATCTAATAAGTAATAACCATCTGTAGTCAGATCAACAATCTGTTTCTTTTTCAAAACAGAGATCGTTCGACTTACCGATTCACGTGTTGTTCCGATCATATTAGCGAGTTCTCGATTTGTAAAATGAGTTGTAAGTTTAAAGCGATTTCCTGTCTTTTCACCATTACTCCTACATAGACGAAGTAAAAGCATAATGATTTGTTCTTGGGTGCTTAATAAAATTTGTTCTTCTAGACGTTTTTGAAGGTCTATAATTTTTTCACCAAGCACTTTAAAAATTTTAATGCAAAGCTCAGGATATTTTAGCAATATCTCTTCAAACTTATCAATGGGGGTGAAGATGATATTTGAATCCTCGATTACTTCGGCATGTGCGGGATAACCGCCTTTTCGAAAAAAGCCAGCATGAGGAAACATTTCACCTGCTTCTAGAACGGAAACAATTTGTTCCTTCCCGTGCATATCAGACTTATAAATTTTTACTTTTCCGGATTGGATGAAAAATACACAATCAAGTGGATCGTCTTGCATAAAGATAAACATCTTTTGTCTATATAATCGTGACTGTGAAATTTCTACAATTGGGTCGAGTTCTTCTGATGTTAGTTCCCGAAACAAGGGTACTCCTTTCAATTGTTCACGAATCGATGGTAGTCCCATCTGTCTCACTCCTTGTTCAAATAAACTATATATGCGGTTACTCAACTTTTAGTGTAACAATTCCACTTTTTAAGACAGTGATTTAAATCATAGTCGGTGAGAATGACAATCAATGTTCGAAAAATGGACACAAAAAAGCTAGGAGCAAAACTCCTAGCTTAGTTAGCTTGCTTTTCTTCAGCACAATCAAAGCAAAGTATCCCATTTTTATCATCTAATACAACACCATTTATAAAACCATCTAAACAATAGATTTCTTTTTCACATTCCTTACATTTTCCTACAAATTCCTTCATATATTCTTCACCCCGTTATTTCTTTTAAACTCCACAATCATGAAGAATGACAAGATGTTTACGTGGGATATTCATGTTCAATCTAATTATCGCATAGTTTTCGGCACATATGATAAAAAACATACGTACTTAGTGATTAGCTTCACTACATGATCTAAAAAGACTCGGGTACAATGGACCCATAAATCAAAAGGAGGAATATTAATATGGTATTTGCAGCGAAAGTAAACGCACCAGATTATGCACCGAAGGATAAGCACCCAACAATATTTAGAACATTTGATAGTTTACAACCAGGTGAAATCATGGAGCTATCAAATGACCATGATCCAAGACCACTCCAATATCAGTTTATGATGGAGCGCGGTGATGCATTCACTTGGGAATACCTTGAACAAGGCCCAGAAGTATGGCGCGTTGCTATCGGTAAAAAGTAATAATCAATCACAGATTCCGATCTCTCACATAGTGTAGGCATTGTCTTTAAAGGCTTTGTCTACACTTTTTTATCGTTCACTTTGATTTTTCGTTTGGTAGGCTGTTCCAATCATGCTACTATGAAGAAAAAAGCAAAAGGGTGTTTAATGATGAAAATAACGACAATCATAGGTGTTCTTTTGGCTGGTGGGGAATCAAGGAGATTTGGAAGCCCTAAGGCATTTGCCCAATTTCAAAATAAATATTTTTACGAATATGCAATTGATGCATTAAAAGATAACGTGGACCAACTTTATATTGTGAGTCATCCTATATTAGAAGAGCATTTTCGATACGAATCCTCGGTTTCTATTATTCAGGATTTACCTGGATATCAGGGAAGGGGACCACTCGCTGGCATTTTCACAGTCATGCAAAAAACATCCTCTGATTGGTATGTAATTTTACCTTGTGATACACCTTTTGTTACAGACAAACTAGTAAAGCAGCTTATTTCTTTTACTAAGGATCAAAGTAGTATTGATGCAATCGTACCTATTATCAATGACAGACAACAACCATTAATTGCCGTGTATCATGCTAGGGTTGCAAATAAAATAGAACAATTACTTAAAGAAAATAAACTAAAAATGAGCCAATTATTAGACACTTGCAATGTTAAATTTATAACCGATCATGACCTTCAGCTTCAAGGTATGGAATTTGAGAATATCAATAATAAAACTGAATATGAAAAAATAAAGCAGAAGCCAATTTGAGGACCACACGATATGTGTCAAAAAGACGTTGCCATAGGACGTGGCAACGTCTTTTTTCCTCAAACAACTCAATGGCTTTTGTTTTTCTTATTCAAGCCTATCACTCATAATTTTCAGAAAAATGTGATAAAATAAGAATATAGAGTTATCTGGAAGGAGGGATTATGTTTGAGAGTAGGCTTAATATTAGGTATAGTAACCTCTGGACTTCTACTAATAGTTGGTTTGTCTACTCGCCAATTTGAAACATATTCAGTTATTTCTGGGACCATGGGTATAATATGCTTTTTGCTTGCTGGGATTGTATCTGATACCTTTATAAGTGGCGATCGGGCAAGAGCGAACTATTACACCGAAAGCAAAAAAGACCGCAAAAAAAGAATTCGATATTCCTATTTGTTTTTCCTCATGGGGGCTCCAAACCTACTTGTAGCTGTAGTGTTAACCCTCAATTACATTTAATTTCTTCAAAGAATAATTCTTCAATTCAATTTTCATATAGTGTTGATGTCTAGCTCCAAGTGCCATCGGCTCGAGGTCATAAGCCAATCGCTTCAGAGGAGATTGCACCTTCTGTCAGCGCTTGTCTTATGCTAGTCGCCGATAGACGGGCACTTTCCGCTTTCCTTAATTTGTGAACAATTTTAAACACCTCCGTTTTCTGTGATGTACCTCACATTGCTCACTATTTTATAGTGCTAAAATGTGTACATTAACAAAGGAGGTTTGCCTTATGTTTGAAAGAGACTATAACGAAGATCCATTTATTGTGATTTGGGAGCTTACAAGGGCTTGCCAATTAAAATGTTTACATTGCCGTGCCGAAGCTCAGTATAAAAGAGATCCTAGAGAGCTGTCCTTTGAAGAGGGGAAAAAGCTAATCGACCAAATATATGAGATGAATAATCCATTGCTTGTGTTCACAGGTGGGGACCCTTTAATGCGACCTGACGTCTATGATATTGCCGAATATGCAATTAAAAAAGGTGTGCGCGTCTCCATGACACCAAGTGCAACACCAAATGTAACAAAAGAAGCCATTCAAAAGGCGAAAGAAGTAGGATTAGCTCGTTGGGCATTTAGCTTAGATGGTCCAACTGCTGAAATTCATGACCATTTCCGCGGAACAAATGGCTCATTCGATTTAACAATGAGAGCCATTAAATATTTACATGAACTTGAAATTCCTATTCAGATCAACACTGTCATTTCAAGATATAATGTACATGCATTAGATGAAATGGCAAAATTAGTTGAGGATCTCGATTGTGTATTATGGAGCGTCTTTTTCCTTGTACCTACTGGTCGTGGAAAGGATACGGACATGATTACCCCAGTTGAACATGAAAAAGTATTCCGTTGGATGTATGACCTAAGTAAACGAGTAAAATTTGATATAAAAACGACTGCTGCGCAACACTATCGCCGTGTAGTTATTCAATCAAAAATGCGTGAAACAAAGGATGCTGTGCATCAAATCCGCTATAAAGATGCCCTTATGCAAGGGAAAACAGGGCAAATTGACGGACTTGGAAGAGCACCACAAGGTGTAAACGATGGGAATGGATTTGTCTTTATTTCTCATACTGGAGATGTGTATCCAAGTGGATTATTACCTGTAAAAGCAGGAAATGTTCGTGAGACCCCACTTGCTGAAATTTATCGTGAATCCCCAATCTTCAAAGATTTGCGTAATCCTGACAAATATAAAGGAAAATGTGGAGTATGTGAATTTAGACATGTATGTGGTGGATCACGTTCTCGTGCATATGCCATGACAGGTGATTACATGGAGAGCGAACCATTCTGTGTATATATTCCGGAATCACTTCGTAAGAAAGAAAAAACATTACAATAACCAAAAGAAAGACCCATGGGAGCGCGCCCAGGGGTCTTTCTTGGTTATTCAATACTACAATATTTAGCTGGACACTCCTCGCACTGTATTGCTTTTTTGATATATCCTAAATCGTGAATGGTGATATAGCTCTTGTGAACAGAAATGATATCTTTTACTCGTAAATCATGCAGCATACGGTTTACACTTTCTCTTGTGGTTGCACAAAAATTAGCTAGTTCCTGATTTGTCAGACGTAGGTCTATTAAAGTGCCGTTTTCCTTTTCAACCCCATAGCTGTTGGTCATCCTAATTAAGGTGGAATATAATGCTCCTTTTTTACCTAATAAAACAAGGTCTCTAAACTTTGTTTGTGTTTTTCGAAAATGATCACTCATCCACTTCATAAATTCAAATGCAAGAGTTGTATTTTCAAAAAGTTTTTTTTCTAATTCATCCTTTTGAATGACAGCAATTTCACAATCCTCCAATATCCTGCAATCAAATAAATATTTAGGTTGATCTGTAAATAATGTCAACTCTCCAACAATTTCATTTTGGCTACAGATTCGAAGCGATAATTCATTGCCATCCGATGTCCCTTTACTTACCTTTACACGTCCTGATAGAATCAGATAGAGCTCGGAAGCTTTCATTCCTTCGCGAAATAAATAGGTTCCTTTTTTCATATTGATGACTTGATTAGCTGATTTAAGAAGCTCGTTTAATTCATCTGAAATGGTTGATTGATGTAATGCTAATTGACTCATAGGTACCACCTTCCATATAGGAATGCTATACTTGTTTCTAAGGAAATCATATAATGTTAGGCATACAGTAGGTGTATAATAAATCACACTTACTTCATTTTTGAAGCATAATACCTTTGAAAATAAGGATTCCTGACATTTTGAACATTTTTTAACAATTGAGGTTTGAATAATGGAACTTACTTTTTGGTCACCTATTAAACTATCAATCACCATCGCCATAACGGCAGGTTGTATTGTCTTACTCCTTGGCCTAATAATAGGTAAATGGATGGCACATAAGCAATTTAAAGGTAAGCTCTTTCTGGAAACATTGTTAATGCTGCCACTGGTTCTGCCCCCATCAGTTGTTGGTTTTTTATTAATTGTGATTTTTGGAAGAAATAGTTTTGTAGGAACGTTTCTTGAGAAATTAACAGGACAACCGATTATGTTTACGTGGTGGGCTGCTGTTATTGCTTCTACTGTTGTTGCATTTCCGTTAATGTACCAATCTGTTAAGACAGGCTTTCAAACAGTAAATACGGAAATTGAGGATGCTGCTAGAACGGATGGAGCAAATGAATTTAGTATATTTCTGTACATTTCGATTCCATTATCGATTAAAGCAATTGTAACGGGTTTTATCTTAAGCTTTACTCGAGCACTTGGGGAGTTTGGTGCCACCCTGATGTTTGCTGGTAATATACCTGGAAAAACACAAACGCTGCCAACAGCAATTTATGTTGCCATTGATAGCGGAAATATGGAATTGGCTTGGCTATGGGTATTAACAACAGTCTTCATCTCATTCATGATGCTGGCGTCAACCTATTTAATTAAATAATCCTCATAAAAAGATGCATTCTTGACAAGAATGTGTCTTTTTTTGTTTCAGTCCCATTTTGTGACAAACTTAACAGATTTATGGTCGAGCAATATGTGACAATCTTGCTGAAAAGAGAAATTAGGAGGGGGTTTCTTTGTACCAAACAGCGGCTTGGTATCTTTCCATTATTTTAATGTCCTTAATTACTGTTATTTTTATTACCGTCGTATTAAAAACCAATAAACGAAGAGAGTATGAACCAATTCAGAAAAAATGGTACCGTTTCAGAACAATTTATTTCTTAGTACTACTCGTTGTATTTGGAACTTTAACGTATTTCACACTACAAGATCTTCCATTTGAAAGACCGGTATATGGACAAGAAGAAAATCCAGTTATTGCCGATGTTGAAGCTGTGCAATTTGGATGGAACATGAGCCAAACTGAATTCAAAGTGGGGGAGCCAATTGAATTCGATATCACAAGCTCAGATGTTAACCATGGCTTTGGTATCTATGACAAAGACATGAATTTATTAGCACAAACTCAGGCAATGCCAGATTATATAAACACTGTTAACTATACATTCTCAGAGCCTGGGACATATCAAATTTTATGTATGGAATACTGTGGCCTTGCTCATCATCTCATGGTTGGTGAAATTGTCGTAACAAATTAAGGAGGGAGTTAACAATGTCTACTAATATGGTAATGGGAGGGACAAATAACTCCCGAAACAAAACAATCGCTATTTATCTACTAACAGGTAGCCTCATCATTCTATCAATGATGGTATTTGGAGTCTTAATGCTACTTGCACAAGGAAAAATGATTGAAGTGGACCCTGCATTCTTTTATGAAATTATGACCGTCCATGGAACGGGGATGATAGGGGCCGCGGCGTTAGCCGCAGCTGCAGTCATGTGGTACTTCTTAAGTAAGTATGTAAAATTAAGCAAAGCTATTTTAATCACAAATTTTTTCACCTTCACAATGGGTGTCGTAATGGTATTGGTAGGAATATTTGTATTTGACTTTGCCGGTGCTTGGACGTTCTTATATCCACTACCAGCTATCTCCGCTGGTGGATGGGCGATGACGGGAGCAACACTATCTTTAGGTGGTATGCTCATACTCGGTGTGGGATTCTTATTATTAAATTTGGATGTTGCTAGAGCGATTATTAAACAATATGGAAGTTTAGGCGGAGGTTTAGGGTGGTCTATCGTCTTCGGCAAGGAAAAAGGCTATGGTCCTCCTGCGGCTGTCGTGGCTAGTACAATGGTTTCAATTGTAAACACTACTGCATTAATTGCAGGTGCAACAGCGCTCGTTATGAACCTTATTAATCTATTTATTCCATCTATCACAATTGATCCAATGCTTGCAAAAAATCTAACATATGCATTTGGTCATATCTTTGCAAACTCGATTATTTACATGGGAGTTATTGCAGTTTATGAGATATTAGCAGCTTACACAAATCGTCCATGGAAGGCGAACCGCCCATTCTTAATTGCCTGGAACTGTTCAACTTTATTTACGATTACAATCTATACTCACCATTTGTTAATGGACTTTGCATTACCTAAGTGGATGATCATTTTGGGTCAAGTGCTCTCATATGCAAACGGATTACCAGTATTAGTTATCACAGCATATGGTGCGCTAATGATTGTCTATCGTTCAGGAATTAAATGGGACATTGCCTCATCATTCATGTTTTTATCCATGTTTGGTTGGGTAATCGGTGTCGTACCAGCAATTATTGATGCAACAATTGTTGTAAACCATGTCATGCATAACACAAAATGGGTACCTGGGCATTTCCATATGTATATGGGATTAGGTGCAACTGCAATGTTATTTGGATTTATGTATTACTTAGCAAAAGTGAATAGAAAAGAGAAGGAAACAGCAATCGATGGAATCAGCTTTTGGGTATACATCATGTTTTTCATTGGATTATGTGGATCGTTTCTATTCTCCGGAAAAGTTGGAGCTCCAAGAAGATGGGCTGAGCACTTTCCAGAGTGGATTCCATATGACCGTATGGGAGCTATCTTCGGTATCTTTATAGTCCTTGCAGTTTTGATATTTATAATCCGTTTTTGGAATTTCTCAAGATCAATTGATTATAAGTTTCAAGAAAAAATAGGATCAGATCGTCATGTTGCGTAAAAGTGTTGGAATTCTATTTGCACTTATAGCGGGTCTTTCATTGCTATGGATAGGTACAGATGGATTACGGGCCTTTACTGCTGAGAAAGCAAGAATTATCGAATTAGAAAGGGAGCAACCAAAGCTCCCTTCTGCTACATTAATTGATTCAAATTCGGAAAACTTTCAACTACAAGAGTTAGAGGGGAAATATACGCTTTTAACCTTTATGTATACATCGTGTGGGGACATATGTCCGGTTTTAGAAAGAAATTTTGCAGAAATCTATGGAAATATTCCTAATGATGTCCTAGGGGAAGAAGTTGTGCTTGTAAGTATAAGCTTTGACCCAGAGAATGATTCTCCATTGGTATTACAATCATATTCTAATCATTTTGGTGCGGATGGGGAGCATTGGAAAATGGCTACCATTCAAGATGAGCAGGAATTACAGAATGTCCTTGACGCTCTTGAAGTAGTTGTTATACCTAATGAATACGGGGGCTATGAGCACAATTCTGCATTTTATGTGATTAATCCAGAAGGAAAATTAACTAATATCTTTGATTACCAAACACCACAAGTTGTTGTGGAATATATGGATTCTATCCTATTTTAGAGGTGGAAATATGTACCGTTTTCGATATGTAATGATAGGGCTACTTTTACTTCTATTTGTTTCACTTCCGTATATAAGGTCATTGTTAGAAGAGAGCATGGTTGGAACCATGCTCATTCAATACCCACTATTGATAGGGAGTGGATATGTTCTTGCAAAGGGGTTTCCGAGAAAATGGCGAGGCTTCTTTGTATATTACAATGAAAATGGAATCGCGGGTATATTAATTACAATATGTGTTGTAGGGTTTTGGGTACTGCCTAGGTCCGTGGATGCCGCACTGAATGAGCCAATCTTGGAGATTACGAAATATATGAGCCTATCACTACTTGCAGGGGTATTATTGTTTTATAGCTGGCAACTGTTAGGCCCTATCAGTAAAGCTTTTATTTGGGCTAATGTGATTTCTATGATTTTTGTGATGAGCTGGCTTTATTCAGTATCACCAGCCCGTCTTTGTAATAACTACTTAGTGACAGCCCAACAACAGCTTGGAAAAGCGATGTTTGTATTAGGATTAGTGATCTGTATTATATTTATTGGGCGAGTTTTTTTAGGGAAGCCTGAAATCAGTAAGAATCCAACCAAAGAAAAACAGAAATATATAAACCTGAATATAAAAACAAAAGAACTGGATGAACGGATGACATAAAAAAGAGCTGACATGAAATCAGCTCTTTTTGACTTTATTCAACCAACCAGGGTATAAACCCTAGTTGGTGTTAGTTGCCTGCTGCAGCTCTTGGAAAGAGTATATTATTTTCTAAATGAATGTGCTGGAATAAATCTGCTTCAAGTGCCTCAAGACGTTGGTAGACAAGACGATACGTTCCACATGCACCGATTGGTGGTTGGAAGTCATTTGTGATGTCACGAATTTCTTTAATAATATTTCCGGCTTCATCATGGTCGTCTTCTAGTTCTATTACATGCTTTTTCACTAATTCATGATTTTCAGCAGTTGGTTTTTTTTCAAATTTTAGGATAAGAGGAAAAGAATCTGCTTCTTCTTTGATAGTATGTTGTTCTAGTTCAACCTTCAATTGATTAAAAAGTGAATGTACTCTTGCTAGGTGTGGATGATTTCCACCGTGAACACGTAATACCTTTGTAACATATGGACTAAGTTGTGGAAGTTCTTCATTTAAATAACGATGGTGTTTATTAACGATATGATCAATTAATTCGGAATAGCTTGCAGCCTTCCAATCCACGGTTTTTTCATTTAATTCTTTCATGTCCTGGTAAAGATCATTTAATTTTGTTAATACTTCATCCTTTGAAAGATTTCTTTCCTCAATTGCATCTATAAGTGGTCGGTTACCGCCACAGCAAAAATCAATTCGAAGTTTTTTGAAAAGGTCTCCAGCCTTCGGAAACTCAGTTACAATTTCTCCAATGATATGTTGTTCAGTAAAAGTTTGTTCCATGTTCTACCTCCTATTTAGTAAGCTACTTATAGCATAGCTTGTAACACAGTTAAATGAGGTGATGTGAATCACACATATGCTTAAAAAAACGTCATAAATTAGGATGGGAGTGACGTGAATCACTGCAAGAAAGTAGTGGTTTTTGTTTAAATATACTACAATAGGAAAAAAGTAGATAAAAAAAGCGAGTGGATAATATGGTTGAAAGACGAACACCGATACCGGTTTCAGAAGCGGTATCTCGTGTAATGGAATTTGCGGGTACAGGTAATAAAGAAGTAGTACCGATAGAGGCCAGTTACGGACGATTTTTAGCAGAGAATTTAATTGCTGATCACGATGTCCCTCATTTTGATCGTTCCCCATATGATGGCTTTGCGGTAAGGGCAGCGGATACAACAAATGCCGGACAGGATCACCCGATTGAATTTGAAGTTATTGAAGAAATTGGCGCAGGTTCAGTTGCTGAGAAAAAGGTAGAAGCTTTTCAAGCAGTTCGAATCATGACAGGGGCTCAAATGCCGGCCGAATGCGATGCGGTTGTGATGCTTGAGTTGACAAATGAATACGAACGTAATGGCAAAAAATATATGTCGATTAAAAGACCTTTTAAGTCCGGTGATAATGTTTCATTTCAGGGTGAAGATACAAAAAAAGATTCTGTCCTAGTTGAAAAAGGAATATTCATTAATCCTGGAGTAAAAGCACTTTTAGCAACCTTTGGCTATCACAGAGTAGAAGTGGCAAAGAAGCCTGTCATCGGCATTTACGCTACAGGAACCGAGTTGCTTGATGTTAATGAAGATTTAGTGCCTGGGAAAATTCGTAACAGCAACTCCTTTATGGTAAGTGCTCAAATTGAAAGAGTAGGTGCAGTGTCCAAATATTTCGGTAAACTCTCAGATGATTTTGACCTTTGCTATGAGGCAATCAGAAACGCATTAGATGACGTTGATATTCTCATAACAACGGGCGGGGTATCAGTTGGGGATTATGATTATCTACCGGCAATTTATGAAAAATTAGGTGCTAAAGTATTATTTAATAAAATTGCAATGAGACCTGGTAGTGTCACAACGGTTGCTCAGTTAAATGGCAAGCTATTGTTTGGCTTATCAGGCAATCCTTCTGCCTGTTATGTAGGTTTCGAATTGTTAGTTAGACCAGTGGTGCGAACTAGATTATATTCGAATCAACCACATCTATTAAAAATGAAAGCTGAACTCAATGCTGACTTTCCAAAACCAAACCCATTTACAAGGTTTGTACGGAGTAGAATCAGTTTTTCTGATGGAAAAATTTTGGTGACGCCAAGTGGCCTTGATAAATCAAATGTAGTATCCTCGCTTGCCGGAGCGAACGCATTAATGGTCTTACCTGGTGGAACACGCGGATTTGGAAAAGGCGACAAAGTTGATGTGTTATTACTGGAAGATCAGGAAGGAAGTATGTGGCCTTGGATATAAGGTTTCCACTTCTACAAATTGTTGGATATCAAAACAGCGGGAAAACTACCCTAGTTGAAAAAATTGTAAAAAGAGGCACAGAACTTGGGGCTAGTATTGCAACAATTAAACATCATGGACATACAAGCAACCTGAAGGGACTAAATAAAGAAAAAGATTCTTCCAGACACTTTAAAGCGGGCGCGACTGCAACCATTGTTGAAGGTGGTGGAAGTCTTCAGTTAGAAGCAAAGACTTCCGGGTGGACTTTAGAAAAGCTCATTCAGCTGTATGCTTTTTTTGAAAATGATATGATATTAATTGAAGGTTTTAAATTAGCTGATTATCCCAAAATTGTTTTAATTAGGAATGAAGCTGACATGGAGTTGCTAACTTCATTAACAAACATTGTTGCAGTTATTACTTGGATTCCAATCGAATCTAATTTTCCTCTTTTTCATATAAAAGATGAAGAAATTTATTTAGAATGGGTATTTAACTTTATTCAAAAAGAGTAAATGTAGTATACGTAAGTAATGAAATTTAAAGGAACAATTCTGAGTTGAATAAAGTTAAATGCCTCCGGCGGATGCCACAGATTTTTTAAAGGAAGTTTTCGAGCATAAGATCAAAGACTAAGAACGCCACGTCCTGTGGGCCTAAAAAATCTGGGCGCAAATACGCCTAGGCGTATTTGGATTGAAGGAGGTAAATCAATGAATAATGCTTTATTTAAAATTACGAAAGAACCAATAAATGTTGAAGAGGTTACGAATAAGGTTATTAGACGTGAGGCTGGTGCTGTTACTACTTTTATCGGCACAGTCCGCGAATTCACAAAGGGAAAACGGACCTTATATTTAGAATATGATGCATATGTTCCAATGGCAGAAAAAAAGCTTGCTCAAATTGGTGAGGAAATATCTGAAAAATGGCCAGAAGCCAAAACGGCCATTATTCATCGAATAGGTCGATTAGATATATCAGAAGCTGCTGTTGTAATCGCAGTCTCCACACCACATCGTAAGGATGCCTATGCAGCAAACGAATATGCAATCGAACGGATAAAACAAATTGTTCCGATTTGGAAAAAGGAACATTGGGAAGATGGAGAAATGTGGATCGGTGATCAATTAGAGACAAAACAATACCCGACCGGTCAACCTGAAGAGGAGGATCTATAATGATAACTGTTTTATTCTTTGCCCATTTACAGGAAATGGCGGGAACAGAAAGATTAACTTTATATGAAGATGAGCTATCTGTAACAGATTTGAAAGAAAAGCTTTCGAACGAACATGGTATAATAAACCTTGACCAAATTATGTTTGCAATTAACGAAGAGTATGCAGTTGATAAGGACGTTGTAAAAGCAGGAGATACAGTAGCGTTAATTCCACCAGTAAGTGGAGGGTAATTTTAAAACCATCGACTTCTGGTGGTTTTTTTGTATAAAAAAACTGAATTATTTATAAAAATACAATTGATTTTATTTTTATACGGACTTATAATGAAACATATTTCAAAATTTAATTAGTTAATAAAAACAATGAGGTGGATATATTGAAAGCGGCAATTATAGGGGTTACTGGTTATGGCGGAATTGAATTATTAAGATTATTGACAAACCACCCAACTATAGACGTTCATTCTGTTCACACTTCGTCTCAAACAGGGATGAAGCTTTCAGAGGTCTACCCCCATGTTACCAATCTTGTAAATCATTCTTTAGAAGAAATTGATATTCCTAAGATTGCAAATGAAGTTGATGTTGTTTTTCTTTCTACACCATCAGGGGTATCAACCACAATCGTACCTGAACTATTGAAAGAAAATGTGAAGATTATTGATCTATCTGGGGATTATCGTCTAAAAAATCCTAGTGCATATCAACAATGGTATAAAAAGCCAAGCGCATTACAAGCAGACCTAGACAAAGCTACATATGGTCTTCCTGAATGGAATAAGGAAGAAATTAAGAGTAGTAGTTTTATTTCCAATCCTGGGTGCTATCCTACTGCAACAGTCCTTGGTTTAGCTCCGTTAGTAAAACATAAACTAATAGATGAAAAATCAATTGTGATCGATGCTAAATCTGGAATATCCGGAGCTGGAAAGAGCCCTTCTAGAACTACACATTTCTCTGAAACTAATGAAAACTTTTCAATTTATAAGGTAAATCAACATCAACATATTCCGGAAATTGAACAGGTGATCCAAGATTGGGATGATTCAATCCCATACGTTACGTTTAGTACCCATTTGGTTCCAATGACAAGGGGAATTATGTCAACGATGTATATAAATCGTGCAAACGATACACTTACAATGGACCAACTTTATGAACTATATAAGGAAAGTTATCAAGATGCTCCATTTGTGAGAATTCGAGAAAAAGGCACATTTCCTGCCACAAAAGAGGTTTATGGAACGAATTATTGTGATATTGGCCTTGCATTGGATGAGCGAACAAATCGAATTACCGTTGTGTCAGTCATCGATAACTTAGTTAAAGGGGCTGCTGGTCAGGCCATCCAAAATGCAAATATTATGTTAGGTTTAGACGAAAATACGGGATTACACTATGTCCCTCTATTCCCATAAGTAAGTTAAGATTGATAGATAAGGAGTGACTTTGCATGATAGATATGAAGGAGATTCAAATAATAAAAGTAGAAGAGGGAACTGTTGTAACCCCCAAAGGTTTTAAAACAGCAGGAGTTCATGCCGGATTACGCTATAAAAAGAAAGACCTAGGAGCGATTGTTTGTGATGTTCCGGCTAACTGTGCCGCTGTATATACGCAAAGTCATTTTCAAGCCCCTCCTTTAAAGGTTACGAAAGAGAGTATTGCCGTAGAGAACAAATTACAGGCTGTCGTAATCAATAGTGCATGTGCAAATGCGTGTACAGGTGAACAAGGATTATTAGATGCATACGAAATGAGAGCTGAATCAGCAGCTCAGTTTGGTATCGACGACCATTTGGTTGCTGTTGCTTCAACAGGTGTCATCGGTGAACTATTACCGATGGACAAAATAAAAGCGGGCATTAAACAACTCAATCCTACTGATACAGTAGAAGCAGCTCAAAGCTTCCAAACAGCAATCTTAACAACGGATTTAGTAATGAAAAAAGCATGTTATCAAACAACAATTGATGGAAAGACAATTACAATTGGTGGAGCTGCAAAAGGCTCTGGAATGATTCATCCAAACATGGCAACGATGCTAGGCTTTGTAACAACTGATGCTAATATTGATTCAAACTCCCTACAAGCTGCAATGAAAACAGTGACAGATGTGACCTTTAATCAAATCACCGTTGATGGAGAGACTTCAACAAATGATATGGTATTGGTAATGGCAAGTGGCCTAGCGGAAAATGACCAACTTACACAAGAACATCCTGAATGGGATTCATTCGTTTCAGCACTTCAATCCACTTTTGAAGACCTTGCAAAGCAAATTGCAAAGGATGGAGAAGGGGCTACAAAACTAGTCGAAGTGAATGTAACAGGTGCTGTATCGGATGTAGATGCACGTATTATTGCGAAAAAAATCGTCGGTTCAAATCTTGTTAAAACAGCAATTTATGGAGCAGATGCGAACTGGGGTAGAATTATTGGAGCAATCGGTCACAGTGCAGCTACTGTGAATCCTGATAATGTGGATATCTCAATTGGAACAATCCAAATGCTATCAGGAAGTCAGCCAGTGGCTTTCTCTGAAGAGTTTGCAAAAGAATATCTTGATGGTACTGATATTGTTATTCACGTCAACCTTCATTTAGGAAATGGTACTGGTACAGCATGGGGCTGTGACTTAACCTATGATTATGTCAAGATAAATGCAAGCTACCGAACATAAGGAGACTAGAAATGGAGACAATTGTTATCAAATGTGGAGGTAGTATACTTAGTGAGTTATCGGACTCATTTTTTAATAGTATTAAAGAATTAAAAGACAGTGGTTATAAAGTAGTTGTTGTGCATGGTGGCGGGCCTGAAATTGCTCAGACCCTCTCCTCACTGAACTTAAAAAGCGAATTTGTAAATGGATTAAGAAAAACAACAAAAGAAGTACTTAATGTTGTTGAGATGGTATTATCCGGAACGGTTAATAAAAAGGTTGTAGTCGAGCTAGGGAAGGCTGGTATTCCTTCAGTTGGATTATCTGGCTGTGATGCAGAACTCATCAAAGTGAAGCCAGTGGACCTTGAACAATTGGGGTATGTTGGCGAAATTGTCGACGTAAATGTTTCATTCTTGGAATACTTGATCTCTCAAAATTATGTTCCTGTTATCTCTCCAATTGGGATTGGTGAGGATTTTACAAAATTCAATATCAATGCTGACACTGCAGCAGCAAGTGTTGCAATCGCTCTTAAGGCAAAACATCTATTATTCGTAACCGATGTAGATGGAATCAAAAAAGATGGTGAAGTTTTACCATCGCTTTCAACAGATTCTGTTTTATCCCTCATCGATGAAGGGACTATCTACGGAGGCATGATTCCAAAAGTAAAAGCAGCTCTCTCAGCATTAAATGATGGGGGACTTAATGAAATAACGATTATTAACGGGAAAAGCTCGTTATTATCAGTAGATGGAACATTGAAAGGAACAAAAATTGTAAAAGAACTAGAGGTGGTATAATGGATGCACTATTTCCAACCTATGCGAGATGGGATTTAACAGTTGAATCTGCAGAAGGTGCAATCATTGTAGACAATAAAGGAAAAAAATACTTGGATTTCGTTTCCGGGATCGCGGTTTGTAATCTAGGACATCGCCACCCTAAGGTTATGAAAGCAGTAGAAGAGCAGTTGAAGAAATATTGGCATGTATCAAATTTGTTTAAGTCCGATATTCAACAAGAAGTGGCTGAACAGCTAGTATCAAACTCAGAGCTAGATGCCGTTTTCTATTGTAATAGTGGAGCTGAGGCAAATGAAGCAGCTTTAAAACTCGCTCGTAAATATACACAAAAATCAAAAGTCATTACATTTAAACAATCCTTCCATGGAAGAACATTTGGAACAATGGCAGCAACGGGCCAAGAAAAAATTCATTCAGGATTTGGGCCATTATTGCACGAATTTATCTATTTGCCATACAATGACTGTGACGCGTTAGAGCGCGAAATGGATGATGAAGTTGCAGCGGTTATGGTAGAAGTTGTGCAGGGTGAAGGTGGAGTTGTACTTGGGACAGAAGAGTTCCTTAAAAAGATTCAAGCACTTTGTGCAAAACATGGTTCACTATTTATTATAGATGAAGTGCAAACAGGGATTGGTCGCACTGGGAAGGCCTTTGCTCACCAGCATTTCAACCTTACACCAGATATTATTACATTAGCAAAAGGTTTAGGAAGCGGCCTACCCGTTGGTGCTATGCTTGGTAAAGAAAAGCTGAAGGAAGCATTTGGACCTGGTTCACATGGGTCAACTTTCGGTGGAAACCCAATTTCATTAGCTGCTGCTAGAGCTACTCTATCAATTATTTTTGAGGATGAGTTTTTAGCGGAAGTTGAGAAAAAAGGGGCTTATTTACAAGATGAGCTTACTGCAGCACTGGCAGATCACGAATTAGTTTCAGAGATTCGTGGTAGTGGATTAATGGTAGGGATTGCTTGTAAAGAAGAGGTGGCAGCTTCAATTACGTCACTTCGAGAAAATGGGCTTTTAACTCTTCCAGCTGGCCCGAATGTCATCCGCTTATTACCACCATTAACTATTTCTTACGAAGAAATCGATAAAGCAGTTAAGTTGATTAAAGAAACACTTGTGGCAGAGCATATTGCCTAGGCTCGATGCTGGTAGTTGGGAATCTATCTAACTACCAGCCATAGAAGCTAATTTTTTTTTGAATGTAATTGTATAAAAATACGTCTATTTAAATAAAAATACGAGGTGAAACAATGAAGGGATATCTACATTTAGAAAATGGTGAAAGCTTTGAAGGAACGTTATCGCAAGCCTCTGAAAAGGCTGTTACGAACGGAGAAATCGTATTCTATACTGGGATGACCGGGTATCAAGAAGTGTTAACGGACCCTTCTTATAAAAATCAAATCATTGTTTTCACATACCCACTAATCGGAAATTACGGAATTAATGAATTCGATTTTGAAAGTAAAGAACCTCACGTGGCTGGAGTCATTGTATATGAAACAAAGGATGCTTATTCTCACTATAATGCAAAGTATTCCTTAAAACAGTATCTTGAAAAATGGAATATACCATTGCTTACCCATGTTGATACACGTGCAATTGTAAAGAGAATCAGAACTGAAGGAACCATGCAGGCTGTAATTAGTGATTCTCCTTCGTTTGATGTACCAGCCATGTCTGTTAATGCTAATCCAGTAAGTGAAGTATCAAGTAAGGAGTGGCAAACTTTTGGTACAGGAGACAAACACATTGTATTAGTTGATTTCGGGTATAAAAAATCAATCTTACAATCTCTTTTGTCAAAGGGATGTAAGGTAACTGTAGTTCCTTATACTACATCTTTTGAAAAGGTCAAACAACTTCAACCAAATGGTATTGTCTTGTCAAATGGTCCTGGAGATCCAAAGGCCCTAGCTGAACATCTTCCGACAATTAAGCAGATGATTGAATATTTTCCAACACTAGCCATTTGCCTAGGACATCAGCTTGTTGCCTTAAGCCTAGGTGGAGATACAAAGAAGTTGAAATTTGGCCATAGAGGCGCAAATCAACCGGTGACAGATTTACTGAATGAAAAAGTTTATATTACATCACAAAACCACAGTTATGTTGTTGATGAAGACAGTTTGAGTCAAACAGAATTGAAAGCTCGCTTTATAAATTGCAATGACAAGTCAGTAGAAGGATTAACACATTCAACGCTTCCTATTTTAACGGTTCAATTTCATCCGGAAGCACACCCAGGACCATCTGAAAGCAGTTGGGTTTTTGATGAATTTATAGAAAACAACTGTACTGTTAGGAGAGAAAAGATATATGCCTAAGGATCATTCAATACACTCAATATTAGTAATTGGCTCTGGGCCCATTGTGATCGGGCAAGCAGCAGAATTTGATTATTCTGGGACACAGGGGTGCAGAGCACTACGTGAAGAAGGCTATAAAGTCATCTTAGTAAATAATAATCCTGCAACCATCATGACAGATGAAGTCAATGCAGACATTGTATATTTTGAACCATTAACTGTTGAAAGCCTTGAAAAAGTCATTGCAAAGGAACGTCCAGACGGTTTACTCGCAACACTTGGAGGTCAGACAGGTCTCAACCTAGCTTTTAGTTTAAGTGAAACAGGTATTCTAGATAAGTATAATGTGAAAGTCCTTGGTACTCATATTGAATCCATTAAACAAGGCGAGGACCGTGAGGCCTTTCGAAGCTTAATGAATGAACTAAATGAGCCAGTCCCGGATAGTGAAATTGTAACAACAGTTGAAGAAGCAAAAACTTTTGCAGAAAAGGTTGGATTTCCTGTCATTGTTCGTCCAGCTTACACATTGGGGGGAACAGGAGGAGGCATTGCGCATGAATTGCAACAATTAGAAGAACTAACGAAAAATGGCTTATCCGAAAGCCCAATTACTCAATGTTTGATTGAAAAAAGTATTGCTGGATATAAAGAAATTGAATATGAGGTAATGAGGGACAAAAAGGGAACCTGCATTACCATCTGTAACATGGAAAATATCGACCCTGTTGGAGTCCATACTGGTGATTCAATCGTTGTGGCACCATCACAAACACTAACAGATGAAGAATATCAAATGCTACGATCTGCATCTATTAAAATTATTTCTGCTTTAGGAATAATTGGTGGTTGTAATATCCAATTTGCTTTAGATCCTTTTAGTAAGAATTATTATCTAATTGAAGTAAATCCACGAGTTAGTCGTTCCTCGGCACTAGCATCAAAAGCAACGGGCTATCCAATTGCAAAAATGGCCGCAAAGCTTGCTGTAGGATATACATTAGATGAATTAGTAAACCCAGTTACAGGAAAAACATTTGCTAGCTTTGAACCGGCGTTAGATTATGTTGTTGTGAAATTCCCACGCTTTCCATTTGATAAGTTTACAGATGTTCCTACTACGCTTGGAACACAAATGAAAGCAACGGGTGAGGTAATGGCCATTGACCGAAATCTTGAAAGTGCCATTCAAAAAGCAGTACATTCGCTAGAGGGCGATAATAAAAGCCTTCGCTTACCTGCAATTGTAAATAAATCAAGTGAGGAACTTCTCCAGCTTGTTGAAAAAGGAAGTGAAAATCGTTTCTTTGCTGTTCTTGAATTGTTAAGAAGAGAAACAACTGTCGGGGAACTTCATTCAATTTCAAAAATAGATCTATTTTTCCTAGAGACGTTTAAGGTCTTGGTAGACACTGAAGTAAGAATTCAACAAACTGCACTTACTGATTTTACTATAGAATTTATGCAAATCGTAAAGGAAAAGGGGTACTCTGATCAGCATATTGCGTTCCTTTGTCAAGTGGAGGAATCAATGGTTCGTGCAAAACGAAAAGAACTTGGCATTATTCCTAGTTACAAATGCGTGGATACCTGTGCAGGAGAGTTTGCCGCACAAACTGCTTATTATTATTCAAGTTATTTTGGTGAAAATGAGCTGGACGTTTCCGATAAGCAAAAGGTATTAATTCTTGGCTCTGGACCTATTCGAATCGGTCAAGGCATTGAGTTTGACTATAGCTCGGTTCATGGGATATTTGCACTACAAGACGAGGGTTACGAAACCATTTTGATGAATAACAATCCAGAAACTGTAAGTACCGATTATGAAATTGCTGATAAATTATTTTTTGAACCATTAACCCTTGAACATGTTTTAAATGTAATCGAAGCAGAAAAAGTGGATCAAGTAATGGTTCAATTTGGTGGTCAAACAGCGATTAATCTTGCCCAAGGATTAGAGGCGGAAGGTATTTCAATTGTCGGCATCACACACGATATCATTGACCAGCTTGAGGACCGTGACCGTTTTTATAAGCTCTTAGAAAAAACAAATATCCCACATATCCCTGGTGAGATTGCCGATAAGGCAGAAGAATTAGTGGGGAAGGCTAAGGCGATAGGTTATCCTGTCTTAATCCGTCCTTCGTATGTTATAGGTGGCAAGGGAATGCTTGTAATAAATGATGAGGACGAGCTTGTTTCATTTTTAAAAGACATAACAGAAGATACGTATCCACTCCTGATTGATGCGTATGTACCTGGATTAGAAATTGAAGTTGATTTACTATCTGATGGGGAAGAGATTTTGATTCCTACCATTGTTGAACATATTGAAAAAGCAGGTGTTCACTCTGGTGACAGTCATGCAATTATGCCTGCAGTTTCTTTAACCGAAGATAACAAAAAAACGGTTGAAATCTATGCTACTAAGATTGTTCGTGAATTAGAGTTTAGAGGCATAATGAACATTCAATTCGTAATCAGTGACAATCAAATTTATGTACTCGAAGTGAACCCAAGAGCAAGCCGTACGGTGCCAGTAATTAGCAAAATTACAGGGATCCCAATGGCTCAACTTGCTTCAAAACTTGTGCTTGGTAAATCTCTACAAGAAGTAACATCAGAAAAAGGATTATTACCTGATTTACCGTACTATACAGTGAAATATCCTGTTTTCTCAACTTATAAACTACTCGGAGATCCGACAGTAGGACCTGAAATGAAATCTACCGGTGAAGGAATTAGCATTGCTGCAACAATTGATGAGGCACTTACAAAAGTTTTCCACAGCTATATCATTGCGAAAAAAGGCGCCGATGAAATTGTCTTCGATGCGGAAAGTATTCCTGAAGAAGTGAAGCAATTAGCAGAGGAAATGGGACTTAAAACGTATATTTCTAACGACATTTCAGAATGGAGTAAGAGCGAAAAGGCCTTAGCATTTGTAAGCCTTACAGGCGAGAAAAGTGCGAAAAAGAATAAGGTAGAGGCAAGTCAAAAACGAATTCATGTATTCACTGAAATTGAAACATTACATGCATTCTTAAAAGCGTTCCGTGTATCGAATTTTACAGTCATGTCGATTCAAGAGCGTAGAGGTACATTCAAAAATCAGAAAGAAGTGATTAGCAAATGACAACTGCTATTAAACATAATGCTAACAACGTTCTAAAGGGAAAGGATTTACTTACTCTCCTTGATTTAACGGGTGAAGAAATTATCAGTTTGTTGGATACAGCTATTGAAATAAAGCAAAAGCATAAGAATGGGGAAGAGACACCGTATTTAAAAGGAAAAACCTTAGCGATGATCTTTGAAAAGCATTCAACCCGTACAAGAGTGTCATTTGAGGCAGGTATGCTTCAGCTTGGTGGAAATGCAATCTACCTAAATAGCAATGATATGCAGCTAGGTAGAGGAGAATCAATTGCTGATACAGCGATGGTATTGTCTGAATATGTAGATGCCATCATGATTCGTACATTTGAGCATGAAAAAATTGAGGAGCTCGCTAAATTTGCAAGTATTCCAGTCATCAATGGTCTAACAGAAGACTATCATCCATGCCAGGCATTAGCTGATTTACTCACGATTTATGAAAAAAAGAAAATCTTCAAAGGGAGCAAACTTGTCTATGTTGGGGATGGCAATAATGTTGCACATTCACTAATGATTGCTTCGGCAAAGGTTGGAATGGACTGTACGGTAGTTTGTCCGCCTAAATATGCTCCGAAGGCTTTTATTGTAGAGAAAGCAAAAGAAATTGCAAAAGAAACAAACGCAGTTATTGATGTTAGCCATGATCCTGTTGGCGGCCTAGAAGGTGCCGATTATATATACACAGATGTATGGGCAAGCATGGGGCAAGAAAAGGAGCAGCAAGAAAGACTTCAGGCGTTTATGCAATATCAAGTTAATTCAGAGCTTGTAAGTGCTGCTAATAAAGACTACATGTTCATGCACTGTTTACCAGCACATCGTGGTGAAGAAGTTACGGCCGATGTGATTGATGGTCCACATTCAGTTGTATTCGAACAAGCAGGAAATCGTCTCCACGTTCAAAAAGCAGTATTAAAAGCAATTATGGAATAAGCAAATTTTATGAAGCCTCAGTCCTTTTTAAGTACTGGGGCTTTTTTTCATGATTTTAAAGGGTAGTGGGAATAGTAATCTTGTAATACTATTCAAAAAGGAGGATTATGATGGGGCAAAGTCATGAATTTCGTGCAGGGCAAAAAGCACCGAATAATGGGATTTATGTAGAAATCGGCGAGCAAGGAGATATGGTTAAGAACCCTAAAAGTGTAAAATTAAGTGCTGGTGACCCATTCCCGGAAAACTCAAACCACAACCGCAAATGGTCATATAAAAGAAAGCCGTAAACAACAAAAAAAGACCCGTTCGGGTCTTTTTTTGCATATTAATGATGAGGTTCCTCTACAGGCTCGTTTGGAATAACAGAACCTAAAATAATGATTAGGGCTGTAACAATCACCGCAACGACTGAAGCTGTTTGAAATGAATATGTAGCTGCCTGCATTGATCCAATAACATATGAAGCCATTTGGATTAAGAGGAATGTCCAAAAGAAAGTCCAAAAATAACGCAATGTTTTCACCTCATTAAATTTAACGATATCTTTAAATAGTTTACCACATTTGTCATCTTTAAGAAAAGCTATTTTATAGGCATTTCCCCCTTTCATCTTTTATTTCATATCATACACTAATCATGAAGGACGAAAATCAGGAGTAGGAGAAGAGGGCAATGGTACAAAATAAACAATTCTTTAAGCTCGATACGGAGTGGTCTGCTCTTCATTTGCCAAAACGTCCAAATGGCTTTGCTGTTTTAATCATTGGGGATAAAACGAATTTTGTAGAAGAAAGCTCTAGCTTTTGGATTCAAAATTACGCAAGGTCTCAAATTCTCGAATACCTTAAGGATGAGGGATATACGGTATTTTATTCAAACCTGTACGGTGCAAACTGGGGAAATCCTGCCTCCGTTAAATTGGCAAAACAGTTGTATCACATCGTGATGAAACGTGAAATCCTAAACACACGCATCCATATTCTTGCAGAAGGGATGGGAGCATTAACTGCCATGCAGTTAAGTAAAAGGATGCAAGGAGAAATACGATCCATGGCCTTCCTAAATCCATGTATTGATTTAGTTGCCCATATTGAGAATGAAAGAAAAAATAAATTTTTTTATAAAAAATTGCTAAAAGAAGTTGCAATAGCTTATCACCTTGAGGAACGAGAAGTTGAATCCAAAATTAAAGATATAGCACCAAAAGAAAGTCTTGCAATCCCAGGTATTCCAATTAAAATTTGGCATAACACAAATGAAAGAACATACACTCCTGAAATACACAGTAAGAAATATCAAAGTGGAAACGAGCTAGTCACGTTAAGTTATCATATCAGTGAAAATACGTATGCATTCAGTCGCTCGATTGGTAGCTTCTATAAAGAAAATGAAAAGGAATTATAAAAAGTCCCAGTTTCTTGAAAGAATAGGGACTTTTTATTTACCAACCCGCATACGATACTGTAACTTTATTCAGCAGAAGTCCCTATTAATATAATGGGGGGATGAGGAGTAAAGGTTTAGTCTTTTGTGGGAGTTCAAACTATGGCTGAATAAAGTTAGCCTCCGGCGGATGCCACGATTTTTCAATGGAAGTTTTTCGAGCAGGCTCGAAAAAAATCGGGCGGCAAATACACCAAGGCGCATTTGATTAATAATATATGGGGGATGTTACAAGTGAAGAAGGTCATACTATTCGATGCTTTCTCGTTTGTGGGATATGGACTCTGCTGCAGGATGCTAGAAGAGGAAATCAATGTCATTGGAGTAGATGCAGAACCGATGGAAAATAGTCCGGAAGAAAATAAAATGCTCTATGTTGGGCGTAATGCCTATTTTCTTTTTATCGAGAATTCAAAGGCAATATTAAACCAGAGTTTAATCGACAAAACAGATGCAGTCATATATCCATGGTTTAGCACTACCCATCCATATCGAAATGAGGAAATAGAGGAAAGACTTCAATCTGTATTCGACTATTGCAACGATTCAAAAACGAAACTTATTCTTGTTTCGGCACATAATATAAACAGAGTTGCAAAGAACTCTTTTGAGGAAGAATTGGATGAGAGTTGGTATTCCAAAATAAATTTAGAAAATAGTCTGTGGGAACATCGGAAGATCCGGACGAAGAATATAGAGTTTTTGTTTACGTTTATCGACTTTTCGAATAAAAGTTTAGCTGAAGGTATTCAAATAAAGAATGACCATAAAGAATATATCCACCAAAACTTAGACAGCTAGTACTTCTTTTGCTTTTCAAGTAGCACAAAGTACAATAAAATAAAGTATAGAAGATGAATTTGGTTTTTGTTTTTGAAGGAGTTGTAGTAATGCAAAAGTTGTTTAGGTGGGTGACGCTCTTATTCCTATTAAGTTTTCTCGTATCCTGTGGACAAACAGATGCAGATAATGGGGTCAAAAAAGTAGGTTTGCTTGTACCAGATACAATAGATGACCAAGTTTGGGGAACGAAAGGGTATAAGGGTTTATTACAGATAAAATCTCAATTTGAGGTTGATGTCTTTTACAAAGAAGGAATTACGACAGAAGCTGCAACTAGATCTGCTGTGGATGAATATGTCGATAAAGGTGTCAACTTAATATTTGGCCATGGTAGTGAATATGCTACAATTTTTAATGATATTGCGGATGAATACCCTGATGTACATTTTGTTTTTTTTAATGGGAATACGCGAAAAGAGAATGTGACGAGCTTAAACTTTGAAGCTCATGCAATGGGATTTTTCGGTGGCATGGTTGCGGGTGAAATGACGGAAACAAACAAAGTTGGTATTGTTGCTGCTTTTGAATGGCAACCTGAAATCAATGGGTTTTATGAAGGTGTTTTATTTCAAAATGATGAAGTCGATGTAGATATTGGATATGTTCAAAACTGGGATGATGACGAAAAGGCAATTTCGATTGCTGAGAAAATGATTTCAGATGGTGTCGATATTATTTATCCTGCTGGAGATGGCTACAATGTACCAGTGATAGAAAAGCTTAAGGAAGAAGGCCTATATGCAATAGGTTATGTATCAGACCAATCAGACCTGGGCAAAGAAACTGTCTATACAAGTACTGTTCAGCATGTGGATCAACTCTATATGTTAGTTGCCGAAAAGTTCAATAAAGGTGAACTTGCTTCAGGAAACCTCTCGTTTGATTTTCAGGATGAAGTCATTTCAATGGGGGTTTTTAGCCCAAAAGTTGATGAAAACTTTATTGCAGAACTAAAAGATTATATTAAACAATATAAAGAAACGGGAGATCTTCCATCAAAATAGAAGAAGCTATCACATCAGGTGATAGCTTCTTCTATTTTTTTCGAAAATAATCAAGGAGTGGCGAAAGATCTTTTAAAGCTGGTTTGATTTTGTCAATGGAGGTCATAATATCACTAATTTGTCCCATAAGTTGGTTGAAATCTACTCCATCAGCATGGTTTTGATTGGAATTTTCTTCTGATGCATTTTTTTCATTTCTCTTTGTCGGACGAGGACCAAACATGAGGCGATCAAACGGATCCATCGAAGAAGAATCACGCTCTCTCTTTTCTTCTTTTAAATCAAATTCTTCATTCTCATTACTCATTTTTATCACCAACTCACATTAGAAGTTTTCTTCACAACAGTTTTATTATATTCATATGATGCATCGCAAAAAATGAGATGGGCTAGTATCACTCAAAACCCTAGGCTAACATGGAATCTTTCAAAAAATAAAACCAAAGAGTTGATAACAATTAAAAAATGAATTAAAATTAGTACCAAGTCATAATAATTGATAATAAGAAAAGCTCGGAATAAAAAAAGCTTTTTTGATAATAATTATGTTTTTCTCATAAAAAGGGAGATGTTTGTATGGGTGTAGGAATAATTGGAATCAATCGATTTGTACCGGAAAGAGTGGTAACAAACAAAGATCTCGAAAAAATCTTAGATACATCAGATGAATGGATTCGTACAAGAACAGGAATAGAAGAACGCAGAATTGCCGATGATGATACAAATACTTCTGATATGGCGTATGAAGCAGCCCGTAGAGCGTTAGAAGATTCAGGTATCAGCGCAGAAGCATTAGACCTGATTATTGTAGCTACAGTAACACCGGACAATCCATTTCCGTCAGTTGCATGTATGATCCAAGAACGTCTTGGTGCAAAAAATGCAGCGGCAATGGATATTAGTGCAGCATGTGCTGGATTTATGTACGGAATCATTACAGGTAAACAGTTTATTGAAAATGGTGATTATAAGCATGTATTAGTAGTAGGTGTTGAAAAACTCTCTAAAATTGTGGACTGGAGCGACAGAAATACAGCCGTATTATTTGGAGATGGAGCAGGTTCAGTTGTTCTTGGTGAAGTTTCAGAAGGAAGAGGAATCCTCTCTTTCGAATTAGGAGCAGACGGAACTGGTGCTAAACATCTTTACCAAGATGAACACATCATTATGAATGGGCGCGAAGTCTTCAAATTTGCAGTAAGACAAATGGGCGAATCAAGTGTAAATGTAATAGAAAAAGCAGGATTAAAGCGTGAAGATGTTGATTATTTAATCCCACACCAAGCAAACATTCGAATAATGGAAGCTTCAAGAGAAAGACTCGAACTACCAGTTGAAAAAATGTCTAAAACAGTAAATAAATACGGAAATACATCAGCAGCATCCATTCCAATTTCGATTGTTGAAGATATTGAAGCAGGAAAAATTAAGGATGATGACGTAATTGTTATGGTAGGATTTGGTGGAGGACTAACTTGGGGTGCCATCTGTATAAGATGGGGTCGCTAAAGAAACTAACATAAAAGAACATTATTTGTCGCAACTTTTAATAGAAATGTTGAAATAGACTGGAAGGAGAAAGATTATGGAAAAGAAGCGTGTAGTAGTAACAGGATTAGGCACGGTTTCGCCGTTAGGTAACGATGTGAAAACGACGTGGGAAAACGCGAAAAACGGTGTCTCAGGTATCGGTCCATTAACAAGAGTTCAAATTGAAGGCTTACCTGCAAAGGTGGCAGCGGAATTAAAGGATTTTAATCCGGAAAATTATATGGACAAAAAAGAAGCACGTCGTATGGACCGCTTCACACAATATGCAATAGCTGCTTCATTCATGGCTGTTAAAGATGCAAACTTAACTATCAATGAAGATAATGCAGAGCGCGTAGGAGTATGGCTTGGTTCAGGTATTGGCGGAATGGAAACTCACGAAGAACAGCATAAAATTTTCTTAGAAAAAGGCTATCGTCGTGTAAGTCCATTCTATGTACCAATGATGATTCCAGACATGGCGGCTGGACAGGTATCCATCGCTATCGGAGCAAAAGGAATTAATACTTGTACAGTTACGGCATGTGCGACGGGCACGAACTCAATCGGTGATGCGTTTAAGGTAATCCAACGCGGAGATGCAGACGTCATGGTTACTGGTGGAACAGAAGCACCATTAACTAGTATGTCATTTGCTGGTTTCGTTTCAGCAAGAGCCGTATCATTAAACCCAGATCCAAAAACAGCAAGCCGTCCATTTGATAAAAACCGAGACGGATTTGTAATGGGTGAAGGGGCTGGAGTTCTAGTCCTTGAAGAACTTGAACATGCATTAGCACGCGGAGCCAATATTTATGCAGAAATCGTTGGCTACGGGGCAACAGGAGATGCTTATCATATAACTGCTCCAGCACCAGGCGGTGAAGGTGGAGCTCGCGCAATGCGCCAAGCAATTGCAGATGCAGGACTAAATCCAAGTGATGTTGATTATATCAACGCTCATGGAACTAGCACAGATTACAATGATAAGTTTGAAACTGCAGCAATTAAAGAAGTACTCGGTGAACATGCTTATAAAGTTGCGATCAGCTCTACAAAATCGATGACAGGTCACTTGCTTGGAGCAGCTGGTGGTGTGGAAGCAATCTTCTCAGTACTTGCAATTAAAGAAGGTATCATTCCACCAACGATTAACTATGAAACACCAGATCCAGATTGTGACTTAGACTATGTACCAAACAAAGCAAGACAACAAGAAGTAAATGTTGCACTAAGTAACTCACTTGGTTTCGGTGGACACAACGCAACAATTCTATTTAAGAAATATCAATAACATGTAAATCCAAGGAGTCAGGCCAAATGGTCTGGCTCCTTTTTTATGAAAACTGAATACGATAATGAGGTGGAGAAAGGATGTGGTGACGTGGGGTAATCCGTACAGACCAATGGCTGAAGGAGTCACATGAAAATCCAGTAAATCTTTGTAAAAAACTAAGGAGCTATTTTTCAAATAAGGCTTCAGAACGTGAGATTTATCAGTATTTAAAAATGCACGGAATGTACAGGTCAGTTATTGGAAACATACTTGATAGCCTTCCTAAAAACGTATGGGGAAAAGTAGAAAAAGAATATAGTGTCTTGCAAAAAAAATGGAACGGTCCGCAGGTCCCAATCTTCATTTTCCCGGCAGACGAAACAAACTCCAGAATCAAAAGAGATTATAATGGCAAATCAGGGCTTGCCTTTAAGGACAAATTATTTCTTTTTTTCTCTCCTTATAATTCACATGACGAAATCAAAGCAGTCCTCACACATGAATACAATCATGTGTGTCGTTTGAAAAAATATAAAAAGAAGGAAGCTGACGTAACTTTTTTGGATACGGTGATCTTAGAGGGCCTTGCAGAAAACGCAGTTCGTGAGCATTGTGGGGCGGAGAACCTAGCGGGATGGACGAAGTATTACTCCGATGTACAGCTTGAAAAACTAGTCAAACAACTAATAATTCCGAACCGAACTATAAAAAGAAACGAACGAAAACACAACGATCTTTTATACGGAAAAGGCTTCAGCCCCAAGATGGCAGGTTATTGTGCAGGCTATTATTTAATTAAGCAATATTTGGAAGCTAACAAGTTACAAACCAACGCAATCATGGGTGTGGACTCGAAGGAGTTTGTGAAGGAGTATCTTTGATGGTGGGGTGGGGGATGGGGTTTTTGTTTTTTTCGAAACAGAGACTTGTTCCCCAAATAGTAAACTGGTGCTTACCTATGTGCTGAAGTCCTATTACTCTCCTAAAAACAGGAAGTTGATGTAACCACAGTAGAGTTGGACTACCATCAACCTCCTAAAAACAGGAAGTTGATGTAACTCCAGTAGAGTTGGACTACCGTAAACCTCCTAAAAACAGGAAGTTGATGTAACTCCAGTAGAGTTGGACTACCGTAAACCTCCTAAAAACAGGAAGTTGATGTAACTCCAGTAGAGTTGGACTACCGCCAACCTCCTAAAAAAAGGGAACTGGTGTAACCCCAGTAGAGTTGGACTACCATCAACCTCCTAAAAACAGGAAGTTGATGTAACTCCAGTAGAGTTGGACTACCGTAAACCTCCTAAAAACAGGAAGTTGATGTAACTCCAGTAGAGTTGGACTACCATCAACCTCCTAAAAACAGGAAGTTGATGTAACTCCAGTAGAGTTGGACTACCGTCAACCTCCTAAAAAAGGGAACTGGTATAACTCCAGTAGAGTTGGACTACCGTAAACCTCCTAAAAACAGGAAGTTGATGTAACTCCAGTAGAGTTGGACTACCGTAAACCTCCTAAAAACAGGAAGTTGA
>NZ_JAPSKV010000011.1 GCF_031181385.1 Fredinandcohnia onubensis | reverse complement strand
TTGTTCTCTATCTAAGTTATTATTTCTCGACATCATTTTCCCATCACCCCTAATATTCTCTATAAATATTGTAAATTAAAAAAGACTGTAGGCAAACTCGAAATTTATCGAGTTTGTCTACAGTCTGGGGTGTCAGTAAACTGACACCTTTTTGTTTTCGCAAATTAATGTTAAAGTTAGAAGGAAGTCAAAAATGAGGTAGGGCAAACAACATGATTGAAATAAAAAAATCTTTACTAAGTGATGGTGAATTCAATAGAGGGGTATTTGCTACAATGGATATTAAAAAAGGACAACTAATCCATGAAGCACCCGTGATCTCATATCCGAATGACCAGCACGAGCACATTGAAAAAACATTACTCGCTGATTACGCTTTTGAGTATGGAATTAATCATACGGCAATCCTTCTTGGATATGGTATGCTATTTAACCATTCCTATGAACCGAATGCCGTTTATGATATTAACTTTGATAATCACACATTTGATTTCTATGCGTACAAAGACATAAAAGCAGGCGAAGAAATCCTAATCAACTACAACGGCGAAGTCGACGACAAAACAAAACTGTGGTTCAATGAAGAATAATGGGACATATGTTCCTTGTCCTAAGGACAAAGGTCCCTAGTCCCAATCATTAAATTCCAGTTTAGTGGTTGTAGACGACTAATCTAAGCAAAAAAATAAACCAATATAACTCTGGAAGCAGTGTATTTCTCGTTAGAAAATACACTGCTTTTTGCGTTTTAAAAAGTCCTTTAGTAATTTTGATGGTTTTGGAAAAGATATGAATGCAAATTACAGGAGGTGTATGACATGGGCGATGTCTATCGAGATAAGATAGTTGTGAAAGATGAAAACGGCGAAGAAAAGGAATTTTCGATTGAGGCCTTATTTGATATGAAGGAAAAAACATATGCATTGTTACACTCCGAACAGGACCAGAATAATACATTTGTCATGCAGGTAGAAAATACGGATGATGGTCAGTTTTTGACTGGAATCAACGATCCATCTGAACGTGATATGGTGCTAGATGCATATGAGATTGCTGTCGATGCGAATCCAGCGGAGTAAGAATCAGCTATGGAAAACAAGATTTTTGATGTGATTGATCCACAAATGAGTAAACAAATTGAGGAAGAAATTAAAGGGTTAACATTCACAAAAAACTTTCGATCTCCTTCTGCAGAGGAATGGTATGTTTTTTTACCGAGCTATAAGGACCCGACTACTGGTGGTGCAGCTGGCAAGGTTATTATCCACTATAACTTATATGATACTAAGGAGATTTTCATTAATACCACGATTATATTTGACGATCCGGCCTTACATAAAGAGTCACTTCATCAGCTCGTTTATGCCATTTCCGATGAACTTGTAAATCGACTAGTTGGTTATGCTGATACACTGCTCTCTGTTCATTCAGGCGAGAATTCGTATCAGGCTGAATACAAAAACTAAGGGGGCTCATATGGTAGATAAAATGATACAAGCGATCCAACAACATTCAATTCCATTAACAAATTTTACACATGATCTTGATCCACTCGTTACTGCGATAACAAATCAGAAATACATTTTGTTGGGTGAGTCCTCACATGGTACATCTGAGTTTTATAAAACGCGCGCAGAACTCACCAAAAGATTAATCATTGAGAAAGATTTTACTTTTATTGCAGTAGAAGGTGATTGGCCAGCATGCCAACAGGTGAATAACTATATTAAAGGCTACTCAAAAAAATATAAAAATGCCCGAGATGTGCTATCATCTTTTAAACGTTGGCCAACCTGGATGTGGGCAAATGAAGAAATAATTGATCTAGTTGAATGGTTAAAAGAGTTTAACCAAGGAAAACCGAATGGAAAAAAGATTGGTTTTTATGGAATTGATATTTATAGTTTATGGGAATCAATGGATGAAATTCTAAAATATCTAGAAAAAAGAAACTTACCTGATCTTGAGGTCGCGAGAAAAGCTTTCGCTTGTTTTGAACCATTTAATCGAGAAGCAGAAAAGTATGCTTTGTCTTCTTCTTTCTATAATGAAGGCTGTCATGAAGAGGTTCTACAGCTTTTGACGGAAATAATGGCGAATAAACATGCCTATCAGGATTCACATGAAAGTAGTTTAAACGTAGAGGTAAACGCGCTTATTACGGCGAATGCTGAAAATTATTATACTACGATGATTACGAAAGATAATGAATCATGGAATATCAGAGATCGTCACATGGTTGAGGTCATTCGTAAAATTGATTCCTTCTATAACCATCATTCCAAAGGGATCATTTGGGAACATAATACACATGTCGGGGATGCAAGAGCTACTGATATGGCAAATGAAGGACTCGTAAATGTAGGACAGCTTATCAGGGAAGAAATAGGTAGTGAAAATGTGTTTATTGTTGGTTTCGGTACACATCATGGAACGGTGATTGCAGCTAGCGAATGGGGTGTAGATTTTGAAAAAATGAATACCCCTCCAGCAGTTGCTGGCAGCTGGGAAGATCTTCTTTATAAAGCGGGAGCGTACGATAAGATTCTTGTTTTTAATGAGAAAAATAAAAATTTATTTAAAAAAGAACTTGGACACCGTGCAATTGGCGTTGTCTATAATCCGCAATACGAGCATTATGGTAACTATGTGCCGTCTGTGATATCTGAGCGGTATGATGCGTTTGTCTTTATAAATAACACAAAAGCGTTAACACCAATAGAAGTAACTGGTGTGTTAATCTAATCTATTCAGCCGATGACTCCATGAAGAGGGTTAATCGGCTTTTCATTTGAAATGAACGAAATATAGTAATCTAGAAATTTATTTGTTATTTTTTTCAAAAAAATAGTAGAAAAATACATTTTCAGAGTGTAAAATAAAAAAGCAAAAATTAGTTTCGGTGAACTAATTCAAGATTTACATCCATTTTGAAAACAGGAGGGAACCAAGAACAATTATTATTCTGTTTAATATCAATCTATTATTTACAAATCTAAATTTCTGAAGAGGTTGATGAAAGTTGACAATGGATGCTACAGATTTACCAACTAAAGAGCCAACCATTTTTACTCATATTGGCAATAAAATTATAACAGAGGACCGAGAGATCAAGATTATTGCTAGGTTGGAAGAGCCTTTAATCGTAATCTTAGGTAATGTATTAAGTGATGAAGAATGTGATGAGTTAATTAGCTTGTCTAAGGATAAAATAAATCGTTCAAAAATTAGTAATGCACGCGTAGATAATATGAGGACGAGTAGTAGTACTTTTTTAGAAGAAAGTGAAAATATTATTGTTAGTAGAATTGAAAAAAGAATCTCTCAGATTATGAATATACCAACTGAACATGGAGAAGGTCTTCAAATTCTAAATTATAAAATTGGGCAAGAATATAAAGCTCATTTTGACTTTTTCACATCTACTAATAAGGTGATAAATAACCCTAGAATCAGTACAATGGTCATGTATTTAAGCGATGTGGAACATGGCGGGGAAACGTATTTTCCTAAACTTAATTTTTCAGTATCTCCACAAAAGGGGATGGCTGTATACTTTGAATACTTTTATAATGACCAAGACTTAAATGAACAAACCTTACATGGTGGGGCACCGGTTATCGTTGGTGATAAGTGGGCTGCAACACAATGGATGAGAAGGAAAAGAGTTAAATAATAACAATAGTAAAAAGTAACAATAAGCACGGGCGATACTTCAAGTAGGAGATCGCCCTTTCTTATTAATATTTTATTAGAGGGAGTGATTAAAATGGCCTTACTCAATGTAAAATATCATTCTGAAATACTAGGCATGCCCGTCGAAATGGCCGTTCTAATGCCACAGTCATTTACTGAAAATCGTAAAACCTTTCCAACTCTTTATCTATTGCATGAGATGGGGGATGGACACACCTCATGGTTACGAAAAACAAGCCTAGAAAGATATATTGATGATCTTTCACTCGCAATTGTCATGCCAGCCGGACATACAAGTTACTACACGGATACTTATCATGGAAAGCCGTATTTTACCTTTATCACCGAGGAATTGCCTGCAATTTGTGAAAACATGTTTCCGCTTTCTCAATCAAAGAACGAACGCTTTATTGCCGGAAATGGTATTGGGGGCTATGGAGCATTGAAAGCAGGATTATCCGCTCCAGATACGTTTATTCTGGCTGCTGCCTTTTCAAGTCCTATTGACATAATGAGGATTGTTAATCGCATAGATAAACAGAAAGCCGTAGATATTTTCGGACGAGTTGATGAGATAATTAATAGTAGCGAAAATTTATATGTAGCAGCAGAAAATTTGCAAAACGCGAACAATCCACTTCCGGAAATCTATCTATCTTGTAATGCAGAAAATGGTTTATTTGAAGAAAATGAATCGTACAATACATACCTGTCAAATCTCGGAGTAAAGACAACCTTTAAAAAAACAATGGATGAACAGACTGATTGGAAACATTGGGATCATTCGTTAGAAAAATTTATTTCATGGTTAACCATAGCGAAACCAGGTCTAATGAAAAGGGGAAATGTTCATGGCGCTAATTGAAACTTATGTGTATTCAGAAGTGCTTGGAATGGAAGTTACGTTAAATGTCATTCTTCCTCAGCAAAGGCAACCCTATCAAGAAGAACAAAAACCTAAGGTATTATGGCTTCTTCACGGTGGTTCTGGTGATGCATCTGCTTGGCTCTGCATGAGTAATATCGAAAAATATGCGATTAAATATGGCATTGCAGTCATTATGCCTGGAGGAATGAATTCTTGCTTTACAGACATGGAACATGGTGGGAAGTTTTTTACCTATATGACAGAGGAACTTCCAGGTCTTATCTATCATTTGTTTCCACGCCTGTCCACAGACCGTGATGATCATTACATATCAGGCTTTTCGAATGGTGGGTATGGCTGTTTACGGATTGGTTTAGCACGACCAGATCTTTATGCTGCTATCGGTGCCTTTTCAGCTGGAAATAAGGCTGATGTTCCATTTCGTAATGATGGTTCAAAGAAAGCACAAGCGCGTGTCGAGATTTTCGGTGACGGTGATATAAAAAATACAGACCATGATCTTGAATATCTAGCGATTGAAGCTACAAAGTCAGGTCAAGCTCTTCCAAAAGTCTATCATGCTTGCGGAAGTGAGGATCCTTGGTTAGATTTGAACGAGATGGTACGTGACTTTTTTCAGAGACTGAGTGATTTCTATGAATACGCCTACCATGTACCTGAAGGTCACGGTCATACCTGGGAATTCTGGGATATGGAAATTCAACGTTTTTTAGATACGCTCCCTCTTAAAAAAGATGACACTAGATATATTGGGATATAACTGTGGGTCGGAGGGACAGGTCCCTTGTCCCAGTCATTTATTCCATAGCAGTAGAGATGAGGTTGCATTTATGCAGCCTCTTTTTTAATTGCATATTGGAATAAATTAATTGATGTTTACATTTAATATCTCAATTTCTATTGTTTTGATTTAAAGTCCTATTTACGACAGAGTATCGGTAGAAAGACCTATTTTTATGAGTAATATAGTTAAGTAGAATCAAAATAAGGAAGTTTTTACTAGCTTTCAAATATTTGTAATCGCTTCCTCTAATATAGAAAGGAGGTTCAATAACGTTTTACTTTTACATAATTAAAGGGAGGTTTGTTGTTTGAGAGTTAGAAACTTGAAGAAATCAATCATGCTCACATTTTGCTTTACTTTATTATTTGGTGTGATCGCTCCATTTACTACTTCTAATGCGTTACCTGTTTCTGCTGAAACGGTACAAGTCGAGGTGCCAAATGGTAGTTTTGAAGAAGTCGAAAATCCTAGGTGGAGTCTTGTGACCAATAATCCATCGACGAGTATTAATTTTAGTGATGAAAAAGCTCATACTGGTAACAGAAGCTTGCACATTAAAGATGAAAATAGCAATAATCCAGGTGGGAATTTGCAGGTAACAAGCGAAAAGATTCCTGTTAACACAGGTGTCTCATATGTAGCGAAAGCATATGTAAACGTTGTTAGACAATCCCACAGTATTGGATATGAGGTTCATTTTTATAACGGTGAAGGACAAAGAGTTGGCAATGCTACTTTTATTAATTTTAGTGCATCTCAGTTAGGTACAGATCAGTGGACTGAAATTCAAGTGCCTTTTGAGCTGCCAGAGGGAGCAACACAAGTCGAACTTCGTTTCAACTCAGGACATCCATCAATCACAGAGGCTTATTTTGATGATGTAACGATCGAAGGTACTTATATCGAAGAGCCTCCAGCTGACGATATCAATACGGAAGTATTGAATCCTAGTTTTGAAGATGCGGTCGTAGAGGGAAGCATTCCTGGTTGGACATCCGAATTTGAGGGTCCAGGAATTGGAATAAGTACAGATCGAGCTCGTACTGGGACTCAAAGCCTGCATTTACATGATACTACTGACCAAGCAGGTGTAAGTGTCTTAAGTGATAAAATTGCAGTTGAGGCTGGTGCTTCATATTTATTAACAGTTTATTCAAATGTTGTAAGTCAGTCACATAACGTGGTAACGGAAATTCGTTATTTTGATGCGGACAATAATAGAATTACAGAACATCGAGAACTAAATGGGAACCTACCGAAAAATGAATGGACGGATTTAAAAGTATTTAGTGTTGTTCCAGATAATGCTGCGTATGCAAGATTAGCTTTCTATTCGGGAGGAATTAGCTTTACAGAAGTCTATTTTGACGATGTTACCTTTGAAAAAGTGACGGATGATGGCAAATTAGATCGTGAATATACGGCTCCTATTAATCTAGGAGAGATGGTTCATGTACAATTAGGACAAGCAGGAGCGATTCAGGAAAATAGCCTAGGTGAAAATGAAGTATATTATCATTCAAATGGTGCTCCAGGTACATTTTCCGTTTTAGATGCTGAAACAGGGGAACTTAAGTTTTCCAAAGTCATTCAGAATACCGAGGCAGTGTGGGCAATTACCATTGGTTCTGATAAAAATGTATACTTCGCTAGCACTTCTGACGGAAAGTTATACCGTTATGTCCCAGAATTAAAAGAAGTTCAAGACCTCGGGGCCAATCCTTCTGCCGCATGGGTATGGGATTTAGAAGCAACAGATGATGGTAAAATTTATGGTGCCACATATCCTGGTTCTGGTGTTTTCGAGTATGACACCGCTACAGGCGAATTCAAAGATTTTGGTAGTGTTTCAGACCAAGATTATGCACGCGGACTCGCTGTAGATGGGGATTATATTTACGTTGGTACTGGAACTATAAAACATTTGTATAAGATTAATAGACATACAGGTGAAAAAGAGGAGCTTATTCTAGAAGGGCACTCAGGTGAGAATGGATTCATCCAAGATGTTTGGGTTGTAAATGGGAAACTACTTGTAGCCGTTTCAACAATTAACATGATTGTTGTTAATCCAGCGACAATGGAAGTCGAGGGTTCTTTCTCATTTAGTAATATGATTTCCGAACCAGATCCAACACAACCGAACATGATTTATTATAAAAATGGAACACAATTATTCAAATATGACCTTAATACAAATGTAGAAACTCTAATCGAAGGTCTTCCAATTCTTCCGGATACACCTCGAGTAAAAGACATGGCATGGATTACATTAAATACCGGTGAGACGGTATTAGCAATGGTCACACAATACGGAGAATATATGTTATATAATCCGGAAACAAATGAGCTGAATTTCGTCATTTTAGATCTAGCTGCAACAGCAGTAGCAATTCAGTCGCTTGAAACGGGCCCAGATGGAAAACTATATATGGGCGGCTATCAACGTGGTATGAGTGTATATAATCCGTTCAAAAACGAAATCGAAGTCAATATTTCTTCCTTTGCTCAACCAGAGGGGATTGGCTTCTTGAATGACAAAGTGTATTTTGGCACATATGTGGGTGCAATTATGTACAGTTACGATCCAACTCAACCTGTAGACTTAAATAGCAATCCACAACTTGAATATGATATTCAAGATGAACAAGATCGTCCATTTGCGATAACGTCAGGGGATAACAAACTTTTTGTTGGAACAATTCCTGATTATGGCGTACTAGGTGGGGCTCTAGCCATTTATGATGAGAATACGGGTGAATGGTTCCAACAACGAAATGTTGTTCAGGACCAAAGTATAATTAGCTTAGCTTATCATGATGGAAAATTATTTGGTGGTACTTCTGTATGGGGTGGTTTAGGAATCGACCCGAAAGCAACAGAAGCTAAAATTTTCGTGTGGGATGTTGAAAAAGGTGAGAAGATTGCAGAATTCACACCGGAGATTCCTGGAATTGATGTTACACCTCGCATGATTGGCGATTTATCAATCGGACCAGATGGATACTTATGGGGTGCTGTTGAAGGAACTATTTTTAAAATGGATCCAGAAACCTATGAAGTTGTTGATAGCAGAGTGATTCGACCAAGTTTATATAATAGTAGTAAATGGTTCCCATACCAACTCGTGTGGGGTCCAGATGGCATGCTTTATACAACTTTATCTCGTAAACTAATTGCGATTGACCCTGAAACATTAAATTATAAAGTACTTGCTGAGGATTTTGTAAACAGCATGACTCTAGGAAATGATGGAAGCATCTATTATGCAGTAGGTAGTAAGCTTCATAAAATTGCAGTACCTGAAACAGATGCAACCTTAAAATCGATTACAATTGATGGCCAAGCACTTGAAGGTTTTCAACCTGGTGCTACAAATTATACGTTGTATGGTAAGCAAACTGAAAATATAGTGGCCGAGGCTACTCAATCAGGTGCTACGGTAGACATCGTTCATTCAACGGACAAGGCGGAAATTAAAGTAACTGGCACAGATGGAAAATCAACATTAACATATACAATCGTTTGGACAGATGAGCCAGAAGAACCAGAAAAACCTGGTAAGCCAGGAAAGCCTGATAAACCGGGGAAACCGAATAAACCAGGTAAACCAAACAAACCGGGTAAACCTAACAACCCTGGTAATCAAGGGTAGTTTTAAAGTTATATAGTGTACTAACAAAAAGGCTTGAGGTGACGTCCCAACCCCCTCAAGCTTTTTGATTTTAATTTTGTATATAGCTACCTTTATAAAAGCCCAGTTCGCGATTATTTATGCTGCACGTAAAAAGAATTATGTATGCTTATAAATAGATTGGTTGAATAAAGCCATTCGCAATATCCAGTAAAAGGTAGAAGTGATATTAAAAGAGCTAAAAAAAGTAAAAATTATTCATTTGTGTAATTGTTTTTATGTAACAAGGCGATAAAAGCATACGCAAAAAAGAAATGCGTATGCTTTTATATAGATTCGTAGAGTAAAGCCATTCGCAATATCCAGTAAAAGGTAGAAGTGATATTAAAAGAGCTAAAAAAAGTAATAATTATTCATTTGTGTAATTGTTTTTATGTAACAAGGCGATAAAAGCATACGCAAAAAAGAAATGCGTATGCTTTTATATAGATTCGTAGAGTAAAGCCATTCGCAATATCCAGTAAAAGGTAGAAGTGATATTAAAAGAGCTAAAAAATGTAATAATTATCCACTTGTGTATTGTTTTTATGTAAAAAGACGATAAAAGCATACGCAAAAAAGAAATGCGTATGCTTTTATATAGATTCGTAGAGTAAAGCCATTCGCAATATCCAGTAAAAGGTAGAAGTGATATTAAAAGAACTAAAAAATGTAATAATTATCCACTTGTGTATTGTTTTTATGTGAAAAGACGATAAAAGCATACGCAAACAGTAAATGCGTATGCTTTTATATAAAATGATAGTTTAGAGCCATGCGGATAATCCAAGAAATGGAAGTAATAATTTCAAAAAACTAAAATCACCAACTGAATTGCACCCTTATTTGCATGACAACAATCGTTATTGTCAAGTTTGCTTATTAAGGGTGCAATTACTTTACTACTTTGTGTCCGTTTCTAAAAACTGTTTTTACCTTCGATGTTTCCTCACAAAAACGGAACTACTTCTGCTCACGCAGAGGACCTTTTTAATTCATTGATTATTTTTTAAATGTTTCTTCAATAGCCGTAACATTATTGAGTAATGTGATTTTGAGCGCGCGATCGATAATGCTATTGTCAAGGTGTTTACGGAAATCTTCAAGATGCTTTACTGCTTGTTCTTTCTTACCTTTATCGTAGTGCTGTTTTGCTTGGGCTAATCGGTTAGTTAATTGTTGAGCCACTGAATGTGGAATGCTTCCTGCTTTTTCAAGTTCATTGATTTGCTCTGCTAATGTTTCGGTTGTAACTTCGACTTTAACGACGACTGTATTCGTTTTGACTTGTTCGCCGTTGTATGAAACAGTTGCGTATATCTCTGTAGTTCCGGCATTTTTCCCACGAATTTTTCCATCCTCAAGGCTAACTGCATCTGTATTTGAATTAATCCAATCTATCTGAGCTCCTGCTAATTCGATTTTATTTCCGTTAGCAAGTGTAACAGTTATATCAATTTCTTGCTCGGAACCTTGTAACAGTGTCTCACTATCGACTGTTAATGTTCCACTTTCAAGGGGAACAGGAAGCTGATATAAGTTATGATCTGCTGAATAATAAATATTTCCTTCCTTATCTACATCCATTAAATTGACATTACCTGTAACCAATTGTTTGCTCTTCATTGTCTCTGGATCAATAACCGTTAATGTACGACCAGCTGTTGTGTATAAATATCCTAGGTTATCCCAACGAATGAAGAAAGGTCGCCATTGACTTCCACGATTAACTCCTTTGTATAGTTGAGTACTTTTTACGATTTCTCGATTATCTGGATTCATGGCAAAAATCACAGTATTAAAGGAACCAGCCTCATCCAATCCCCATGCTACACCCCAGATGTTACCATCGGGACCAGAAGATAATTCACCAATCATTTCTGGCTTTTCTAAACCATCTACATGAAGGTCAAATGCTTCATGGTTACCTGTTGCCACATCATATTCAAACATTTTCGCTTTTAGTTCAGTTGGGTCAATACCTAGACCACCAGATATCGTAGAACCTCCAAAGACTTTTCCATCATGATAAGCTAAGCCTATGATACTCTGATTTTTAATGATATTTCGGATTGTATTCCATTTATTCGTTTTAGCATCATAGATGGTAAGCGCTCCACCTAATCTACCATAATCAGAAATGGTACCAACAAAGAGTTTGTTATCTCCTGACGTAAAAGTGAAAGGTCTGCTTTGATCATCGTCGATGTCTTGTACCATCTCAGGATTTTCGCCGGTTTTACCACCTGAAAAGGTAAATGGTTGGTTTGGATCATATTTATAAATTTTAGCGCCTCCATATGTTCCTAGATAAACATCGCCGTTTAAAAATCCTATCCCTTCAATTTGATGAGGATCACGTTCTTGTAGGATGTATTGATCAATTGATGTATCAAAGACTCCAAAGGAACCTTGGTAGCCACCCATATAGATTTTTTGGTCTTCACCAATTTCTAAACTTTGCATTAAAAGTCCTTGCATATCGACTTCAGGATAACTGACACTTACAGTATTTGTAGTAGGGTCATAGATGGAATATTCGATTTGATGATGTAAAATGGCTAATACATCTTTACCACTGCTATCCTTAATCCAACGCATCGCTTTGGAAGGAGTTGCAGGAAGTTGTACCGTCGGTTCTACTTTTGCAGTTTCATGCGTTGTCATATCATAGGTCCATAACTGCTGCGTATTTTTATTAATGTAATAAAGAATATTTTCATCATATGGGGATGGGGAGGATATAAGCCCATCAAACGTGTGCTCGTCTTGCCAATTCATTGTATTCTTTTCTTCACCTGTTGTTTTATCAATTGTCACCAGTGAAGTTCCATAGGCAACAAAAATATTATTACCATATTCCCAAATATTCGAAATGGATGTGGATACACCTGTAATTGGTAATTTTATTTCTGTTCTTTCACCGGATGCAAGGTCCATTTTCAATAAATATGCTGTTGTACCCGTTCCGACATATAGACTTTCTCCCGTAATGCCAAGTCCACGTGCATATTGCTGACCCTCGTAAAAGGTCCCCAAATCTTTAAATTGAGCAGTATCAATATCGTATTCAAACACTTTTGCATTTGGATAGGTTGCCCCGTAGATTTTTCCATCTTGTGAAGCTTCTAGTTGCCAAACCCAATTATCTGATGGATTTTTCCCAAGCTGTTCTAAACGTTTCTCTTTGACTACATATCTGTATAAAATGCCATTATAGGTACCTGCAAAATAGACATTTCCATCCGGGCCTACGACCATTGCCCACACAACATCACTTCCAGGCAAGGCTTCAGAAAATATTTTTTCTCCTGTTTCAGCATCGGCAGCATAAAATGTTGCCGGTGAACCATTTGTCGCATAGTAGAGTTCACCTTCTCCAATTGCAACTCCTTGAGACTTGGCTGCTAATGCAGCTGGCCCATGATTAATAGGCTTACCGTATTCAATTGGGAAGTCTAAAATATTCGATTCTTTCTCAAAAAATCTAATATCATCATAGTAACCTTTCATATTGGATGTGGTTGCTTGGTAGATAAATATTTTTACTTCTGTAGCACCTGCTGGGGCAGTTGCCTCAATCTCCACTGTTTGCCACTTATTAAGTTCTTGTATATCAAAATACTGTGCATTGTTTGAGATATTTGTGCCCTTTTCATCTATCCAGCGAAGCCAAATTCCTGGTTTCCCAGTTAATTCTTCGACATATACCTGAGCATTTAATTTATATTGATTACCTGCTTTTACATCAATAGCTTGACTGAACAAGCCAACAACACCGTTATTATTGACAGCAAGACTCTGAGTTCCGCTTTTTACAACTTCATCTGAAATACTCATTCCCGTCTTATAACCACCGGTCCAATATGCCCAAGATGGCAGTTCAGTATCGGATGCTGTTTTTGCCTCAAAATCACCATTCTCGACATTCAATTCTTTCCATTGGTCATCTGCAGCGAATACATTTGATTGCTGAAAATAGGGAAGAGTGGAGAAAACGAGAATTGTAGTTAATAGTACAATAGAAAATAGTTTCAATTTATCTTTCAATGCATGTTCCTCCTAAATTCGTAATTATTACTGACAGGCAAAACGAAATCGCCTGTCAGTTTTTATAAATTAATCGTAATAGGAAAGGTAGCAGTATTAATGCTATTCCTACTAAACTATCTTTCGTATTGATATAGTTTAGTTCCACGGGCAAAATATATATTTCCATCTGGATCCATTGCAAAAAGTTTTGTATCTTCTGCTAAGACTTCATGATCTAATGTATTAGGATCGATTCTAAAGATATCTCCGCGGGCTTGACCATATAAATAGCCATCGTCAGCATATTGTAGAAAACCTTCTCTCCATAAATGGCTTATCGAATTCCAATCTACTTGATACAATTCCTTCGTTTCAACAACCTCATTAGTTGTTGTGTCGTATTTAAATAAGATGCCTGAAGTAAGTCCCCATAGGTTTCCATCATGATCAAGGGTTAGAGCGGAGATGGCTTTCTCACCAGGAACGGGAATGGTTTCAAATTGTTTTTCACCTGTTTGCACATTATAGACAAACAATTTCGCTTCTTCCTCAGTTGGAGCAATCCCTAGACCACCCCAAACAGAAGTGCCACCATAGAGAAGTCCATCCTGATAAGCCAATGAAATGACACTTTGGTTTTCTACGATATTCCGGTGAAGAGTATAATCATTTGTTGCCGGATTAAATATCGTTAGAGCAACACCTAGTTGTCCATAATCCGGAACCGTTCCGATGGCTAATAAATCACCAGCTGATGCTAAAGCAAAGGGACGATCCTGACCTTCCGATTTCAAGGCGAAATGTTCAACTGGATTTATACCCATTTCATAGTTTTCAGTAGGAACATAGGAATATAACAACCCACCAGGATAAATACCCATATATAAACGATTTTGATGGGCAATCATTCCTTCGATTTGTCCAAGTCCTTTATTTTCAGTAACTTGACCGGTTTTATAATCATATTGGGCAAGCCCACCTGATAAATAGCCACCAATAAAAATATTCCCGTTTGGCCCTTGCGTTAGGGATTGGATACTAACAGGTTGACCACTCAGTTGTCCTTGTAAAATACGATGATTCCCGGTGATTGGATTATAGTGACGAATCTTTCCATCCCAAGCAATTGACACTAATGTCTTTCCAGGGAATTCACTGGTTTCAAATTTTGCCCAACCAAAATCTCTTGCAGAAAACAGATTATCAAATCCAGTAGGTGTTAGTTTCAAAGAGTTTAAATCATAAGAGTATAGTTGTTCGTTTTTGATAAAATAAACCAAGTTCCCAGGCCCCGGTTCGGAAACATCAAGTCCATTGGCACCATCAATTTCATCAACGATTTTCATGGTTTTTAAATCAAAAACGAGTATTGTATTACTAGAACCAGTTGCCCTAGCAAACATTTTATTGCCAATTACATCAATATCATATACATAGGTTCTTTCCGCATACTTCTCTGGTAGTGGAATTTCTACTTTTTCACCTGTATGTATATCTACTTCGATAAGATTTGCTCCTTGAGTTCCAAGTCCTACATAAATTTTGTCTTTATAAATATCAAGACCTCTGGCATATTGCTGTCCTTCCTTTACTTGACCATAATCACGAAACTTCTTAGTCTCAGGATCATATTGAAATACTTTTCCGCTCGGAAAGGTACCTCCATAAATACGACCATCTTCATCTGATTTTAGACGCCATAAAAACGATTCACCTGGGATTGGTTTTCCTATGTTTTCTACATGATCTGCACCTGGAACATATTTAAACAATGTGCCGTTAGAGTTTGTTCCGATATAGACATTTCCCATAGGGTCAACTGTTACACCCCATGCACCACTAGCTCCATCAAGTGGAAAACTCGCAACACGCTCTCCCGTTTTTGCATCTAGAACATTAAATACAGCAGGGGAGCCGTTAGCGACCGCGTATACCCAATCTTCACCATTTGGACCTTTTCCATAATCAGCTGCGGGAACAGAAACTGAATTAAGAACAGTTCCAATCTCACGAATATTGCTTTCTTCAGCAAATGTTTGATTGTTACCAATTACACTGGAAAATAACGAAAAGACTAAAACTGTGATCAAAGAACACATGATTGATTTTGTTTTCAACGCTTTCATCCTTTCATGTTTTGATAGGAGAGGAAGGCACGAATTTGAAATAAATCCTTAACTATTCCGCTCGCCCTTAAAGGAACCGCACAAAATATAATTACGAAATACACCTCCATTCTTTCACTCCATCACCCCCTTTTGTGCAAAGGAGGATGATAAACTATTAGAAATTTTCTGACTACAATAAAAGAATAATGAAAGAGTTTAGTCTTTAATATGACGATAAAGATTTTAGGTCTATAGTAGGAGGGTTATAGAATCCTGTTATCATACGAAAGAAGGGTTTAAGTATATTCTCACTTAAAGACCATTTTCGGACTTGTCTCACTTTTGCAAAATCAATAAAATAAAGAAGATTTATAGATATTAACGTTTCTATTTAAAAAGGGAGAGGGGTTATGTTCTTGGCGAGGAAAAGGAAGGTAACATTGTTAATGCTTTGCTTTTTGTTAACGCTTACAAGTTTATTTCAAGGAACACCACTATTTTTAGAAACAGTAAGTGCGGCTTCTACATCAAGTACGACATTAGTAAAGAATGGTAGTTTTGAAGAGCCTGTAGCCGATGGCAAAATCACGGGCTGGACACCATTGTTTCAGACAGGTGACGGATTTTCGTTTGAAGTATCAAGAGAACAGAGTGCAGCAGGAGAGAATAGTCTTCATCTATCAGATACGATTAGGGGACAATCGGTAGGACTGCTAAGTGATCCGATTGCAGTTAAACCTGGTGATTCGTATACAGGAACAGCTATGTTATATTTAAAGGCCGATAGTACAGCAAGCTTCCGGATTCAATTTTATGATGAAAATAATAATCAAATTAAAACAGAAGAGTATGTAACACATACTGAAACCTCTAAGGGATTTCCGGTAGAGGAGTGGTCAAAGGTTGTAACGCCTACTGCTGTTTCACCTGAAGGATCAAAATTTGCTAGAGTTGTAGTTTTTACTACAAGCTATGCAATCGCTCAAGCTTATTATGATGACATAAGGGTGGTGAATTCACCGAATCAAGGAGACGGTGATGAACCACATACCCCAAACCCATTAAAGAATGGTAGTTTTGAAGAGCCTGTGGTCGACGGCACAATCCCGGACTGGACATCTATGTCAACTCTGGGGATGGACACAATTTTGCTGTAACAAATGAACAAAGTGCAACCGGAGATTACAGCCTTTATCTTTCAGATGAGTATAGAGATAAATCAGTTGGTTTATTAAGTGACTCAGTTGAAGTTAAACCAGGGGATTTATATACCGGCACCGCTATGTTGTTCATGAAAGCGGATAGTACAGCTAGCATTCGTTTAGAGTTTTATGATGAAAAGAATAGTAAGATTCAAACTACCGAATATGTAACACATAGTGAAACCTCAAAAGGCTTTCCAATCGAGCAATGGACAAAGGTCTCTACACCATCAGCTACTGCACCAAGTAATGCGAAATATGCAAAAGTAGTCGTTTATACAACAAGCTATGCGATTGCAAAGGCGTACTTTGATGATGTAGCGATTGAGGGAGAAAAAGTATTAGAACCAATCGGAACAGATGTGCGAAATTCGGATTTTGAGAAGCCTTTGTACAATGGGAAGATTCAGTATTGGGAATCATTATTTAATGTTGGATCTGATTTTTATTATGAATTGAATAACGAAATTAGTGCGTCAGGTGATTATAGTCTGAAGATCTATGACCAAGTAAGAAACGGGTCCGTAGCTTTAATTAGTGATTATGTTTCTGTTACTCCTGGAGATACTTACACAGGTTCGAGTAAGTTATATCTTAAAGATGGTGGTACAGCAAGTATTGATATTCGTTTTTATAATGAAGATGATGTTCGCATTGATGTAGGTGCAACTGAAATGCATTATGCATCTGGAAAAGACGTTCCGGTAGAGGAATGGAGCGATATTTATACCAGAGAAGTAGTTGCTCCGGCTGAAGCAGCTTATGCACGCATGGTCTTATATTCCACTTCGTATCAAATTGCCGAAGCTTATTATGATGATGTAACGGTACTACATGAGGCAGATCAATCACCAGCAAATCTCTCGATATCAGCTCCTACACAAATTGCTGAAGGTGAGACTTTTACAGTTACGTTAGATGCTTCAAAAGTAAAAGAGCTTCATCATATTGAAGGGTATGTCTACTATGACCGCGAAAATCTACAATTTTTAAGCTATGAACCACTTGGGAATTTTGCAACAGAATCTGCATCAGTAATTGTCGAGGAATCTAATGGGAGATTGACTGTTATGGCTTCTACAAATCCGGAGCAACCTTTGAAATCGGACTCAAGTATTGTTCAGTTACAATTCAAAGCGGGATCTGAGTCCGGGCAAGCTTGGACAGTTTTAAGTAATGAAACAATTATAAATAATGAATTTCAGCTAGAACGCGATCAAACGTCATTGATTACGATTGGCGAAATACATGAAAAACTAGGAAACTTGTCTTTTGGTCAGCCTGAAAATCTACAACCGCCGATTGCTGATACAATTGGTTTGTTTGATGGACGAACTGGTGTTGAAGACGGTGTTAATGTCATGTATACAACCGTTAAAGGAATTCCACCTGTATTCCATGTAATCAATATTGATGAGCACAAACTTATCCGTAGCTTACCTATGGAAGGTGCAGGAGATGTTTGGAGCCATACGGTTGTACCGAACGGGGACGTATATGTGGCTGCAGGTGGACAGTTGTGGGTGTATTCTCCTGTCACAAAAGAGATTAAAAAGGTCTACACACATAGTACCGAGAATGTTTTTTGGGCACTTGAGCATGATGAAGAGGGGAATGTATATATTGCAACAGGTCCACAAGGGAAAATTATTAAGTATGATCCTTCCACTCAAACAGCACATGATTATGGTCGATTAATGGGGCATATTAGCCAAGAATATGTTCGTTCGATTGATTATAGTAATGGATATGTGTATGGTGGAACATCACTTGGAGAGATTTATAAGATAGATGTAAAAACAGGCGAGAAGGTTGAAATTGCTTCTCCTTTAAACGAAGAAGGATATGTATATGATTTAGATATTGTTGATGACAGACTGTTAATTGCACGCTTTGAAACTTCACAAACAAGGTATGTGTATAATTTAGAAACGCAAAAATGGGAAGATATTAAAATTGAAAACAGTAGTTCCGGCCTTCATCTGCCGAAAACATCTCTTGATGGGAAAATTTACATGCCGGTTAACGGGAAAATAGCTTCCTTCGATATCAATACTTTTGAGTTAGTTGAAATTGTAGATTTTGGAACAGGATTCAGAGGGGTAGATTGGGTTGAATCACCGGACCCTGAACTTCCAGGTGTAAGTTTGGTTACGATGAATTTTGCTGGGAGCTATATCTTCTTTAATCCAGCTACTGGGAAAATTAAAACCATTTCTAATTTCTTGCCACCATCACCTTCAATCACTCACGTATTTAAGAAGGGGACAAACGGAAAAGTTTATATTACAGGTATGCAGGCCTCAAAGGCAGCTGAATATGATGTGTTTACAAAAGAATTGAAGCTTTTCCCAATGGGGCAGGCTGGAGCAGTCATTCCCTTTCAAGACAAAGTCTACTTCGGAGTTTATCCTGGAGGCGCTTTTGAGGAATATATCCCAGCAAGCGGTGATAATCCTAGGAAACTGTTTAATATTGGAGAAGCACAAGACCGTCCAATCAGCGGAATTGAAGTCGAAGGAAAAATCTTTTTGGGATCGATTCCTGACTATGGGGAACTTGGTGGGGCATTAATGGTCTATGAACCTGCTGGTAAAAATCCAAATGAATCCTATAAAGTGCACCGGAATATTGTTGAAAATCAAAGTATCATTTCTTTAGCACATAAAGACGGAAAAATTTATGGTTCTACTAGTATTAATGGGGGATTAAGTTCTGAAACAACGGCAACTGAAGCTAAAATTTTCGTATGGGATATCAAAAATGTAAAGAAACTCAAAGAAATTTCTTTAGATATTCCTGGACTTTATAGTCCTCCTGCAATTGGTGGACTTTCAATTGGTCCTGATGGGTTATTATGGGGAGCTGTAAACGGAATTGTGTTTGCGTTGGATCCTGAATCACTTGCTTTAATAAAGTATAAAAATCTGTTCCCATCTGATGGTTCTTGGGGTCAATGGGGCGCTTATAATGTCGAATGGCATCAAGATATTCTTTACATGCAGCTTGGTCGGCGATTAGTAGCAATTGATCCAATCACCCTTGATTTTCATTACTTTGAGGATTCTGAAGCATTCACGATAGGAGAAGATGGACATCTTTATTATTCACCACGTTCTAATAGAACATTGATGTATAAGGTAAGCATTTCTGATAAAACACACCCAGGACAATTACATCTCAATGGTCCATTAAGTATTAAACAAGGTGATGTGTTTGAGGTAGCTCTCTATGCCAATCAAGTAAATAATCTAGATAAGACGATTGCTCAACTAGGCTATGATGCAAAAGATCTAAAGTTCATACAAGCAAAAGGGGTTGGCCCATTTAGTGAGAAGGGTACAGAATTCGAAGTGGAAAAGGAATCTGGAAAGGTAAAGATTTCAGCTAAATTGCCTACAGGAAAGTCACTCAAGGAAGATGGAAAAATTGCTGTACTTCGATTCAAAGCAAACAAAAATATAGAAACAACTAGTATTTCTATTCTGGAAAAATCTAAGGTATCTTCTTTAAATAACAACGATTTCTTAAATATTGGAGAGAGCCAAACAATTACGGTAAGAGTTTTACCGTAACAAGAAAAAAGGACTACATTTTCCATTAAATGTAGTCCTTCTCTTTATTTCTTTCCAAACGTTTCTTTCATTCGTAATACAGGGTCATCTTCAATTGAATCATCCCATTGTAGTACTTGTCCGTATAAGAGTAATTCATTCTTTAATTGTTCATAAGAGATGCCTTGTACGGATGTATTATTTTTATGGGCTAAAGCTGCTGCTGCTCCTGCCGATTGACCTAAAATCATAAAAACGGGCTCCATCCGTATGGAACCATAGGCAATATGTGAACTTGATAAACAAACAGGAACGAGTAAGTTTGTGCACTCTTCAGCTTTTGGACGAATTGAACGATAGGAGATTGGATAAGGTGATATCGGTACTTCAACATCACCTTCATTGTAGACTCGTCCATCAATAACTAATCTTCTGACATGATGAGAATCCATTTGATAGGAAGCTAATCCAATTGAGTCCTCCACCTTACGATCTCCCAAACAATTGTGGTCTGTCATCACATAATCAGCTATCATTCTTCTTGCTTCACGAATATATAACTGATGTGGCCAATGTCCAGTTTCTTCAAATTCATCTCGAGCTAATCCCCATTGAGAGACCTCGTCCCGAATCGCTTTTGGAACTTGTTCATCATTGGCTAAGAAATAGAGCATGCCGAGATTGTATGTTAAGTGATCTTGAAAGATTCTTTCACGTGTGTCGAAATCTCCTTCAGGCCATTCATAATTCATCCCAATGTTATCCGTAGAGAATCCTCCGTAGTTATTTAAGTCCGTTTTTCCATTAGGTAACAAGGTATGTAGATTCATTGCATCCCAAACTCCCGCATTGATATAACGTAATAACAACGCATAGCGCTCGCGGTTATAGGAGGGAGGTTTCGGAAATGCAACCCGATTATCAGGGTTTTTGGTTAAGCAAATTCGAAAATTATAGGCTTGAATTCGTGTGTCACCCTGACCTTGATAGCCAAGAGTTTCAAGAGTAGTTTCTGTAATTCCAGGTAATACTCCACTTGAAGGTTCACCTTCAATTACATACGGATCAATCCACTTTTCAAACTGATGGTGAGGGTGTCCAAATTGGATTCCATTATATCTCTCTTTGTAAGTGGCATTCGACTCTCTACCTACAAAGTACGTTACACCTGCTTTGGCCATTACGTCACCCTCATAGCTAGTATCAATGAAAAAGTCTCCTATATATGTAGTTCCATCTTCCATAATTATGTCTGTTAACCTGTTATTCTCTTTTTTTACTTTAATTACATGCTGATTATAAACAACTTCAATATCGTTTTCCTTGAGCCATTTCTCAAATACATATTTTGCTGCCTTCGGTTCAAAGGTCCACTGTTCGTTTGTATTGTAATAACTTCCTAATTCCTGAAAAAATTCTCTCGATAAACCACCAATTGCCTCTTTTGCACCAATATCAGAGGCACCTAAACCACTTGCTGTAATTCCGCCAACATGTCTACCAAATTCAGCAATGACAACAGAAAGTCCCATTCGTTTTGCCTGAATGGCCGCCGTAATTCCAGCGGGTGTTGCACCATAGATAATTAAATCTCTCGTGATTGTCTTTGGTTCACTAGCTTTCGTGGTAGGTACATAATAATGTAACTTACTAAAATCCATTTTGTTATCCTCCTTAGGTGGAAACTTTCTACTAAACTTACTTAAAGTGTAAAAGAATAGTAAGAATAATCAAGACTTTTAACGGACTTTAAATCTAGATAAAAAATGTATCTGCATATTTGCCCACGAAAAAAAGTGTCCATTGATAGACACTCTTAAAATACTGCTAATTTTACTGATGAATAAAACTCTTTTTCTTGCTTTTAATTTTAAATAGGGCTCTTTTGCTACACCAAGTAATCGCAACGGCTAGTACACTTCCAGTAAATAATGGGATTATTCCAGGAATTAAGTTTATTATAATGCCAAGAAGCATACATGCTGTGAAAATGAGAATAGTTTCTAACACAGAGCTAGCTCCAATTAGGAATGATTGTTTTATATATTGAAAGTATTTCATTTTAAATTGTGTGTATATAGGGAAGAAATACAATAACGTTACCAAATAACAAATCGCTAAAAACAGGAGTATTGGAAACAGCAACTGTAGCTTGTCCACATTCTTATATACAAACATAAAGTCATACACTAATACATAGCCAATCACGATAAAGAATAGGCCAAACTTGTTAAGTGAGATAAATTCTTTTCTAAAGGTTATCCAAAATGAATGAAAGATACGATCAACTGGTTCGTTTTGCAGCCATTTTTGAACGATTGCAAACATGGCACCCGTCGCAGGGAATAAACCAAATACGCCTAATCCAACTATCGTAAAGCCAATCCATAGTAAATTTACATATGCAACTTTTACCATCCATACCGCATAATTATTAAATTTTTCCCAGCCACCCAATATATGCCACCTCATTAAGATAAAAAATATGTACATGGATCTAATTAAAGACACTTAATAGACTTGTCACTTAATAAATTTCAAATAAAATAGAAAGTAAGTCAGAAAGTTTAGTTGTATTATAACATGATTCAAACTGTTAGCGATTACATTTTTTGCGATAGGGTAAGAGGTTGTCTCTAAATACTTGTGATTAATAATGAAATGGTAAAAGTTGAGGTGAATTAAATGGTTGAGTTTCGTTTACTAGAAGAAGGTGATTTTCAACAGGCAATTGGGTTGGCTGATAAAGTGTTTCGTAAGGAAGGACATATCTCCATGGGGGTTGCGTTTCCACAAGTTTTCTCACATGCCTTCTATCAATCGTATGGTGCATTTATCGATGGGACATTAGTTTCTTTTATTGGATTGGTGCCATCTATACTTCATATTGAGGCTTCAGAAGTTCAAGCGTATTCAATTGGTGCTGTTTGTACGGAGCCAGAATATAGGAAAAGAGGGTTAGCGAACACACTTTTACAAATGATTTTTGATCATGTGAACAAATCTGGCGCTTCAATTCTCTTTATTTCTGGAGATTTACCACTATATATCAAACAAGGTTGCACATTTTATGGAAAGCTGAAGCAATATAAGATTAAACAGGACGACCTAAAACAGGAGAAGGCTTATCATGTTCGTGAACTCCAGCCTACCGATTGGTTTCAAATGAGAAAAATTAGTCAGCGTAGACCAGTACGATATGAACAAAGTATATTTGAAATGGCTCAGCTCAATGAGTCAGCGGGATTTGCTAGTATTTTCAAAATGAAGCACAAGGTTCTTGTGGCAGAAGAAAATCAGGAGGTAAAAGCGTTTTTAATTTTCGGAGTGCCGTATCAGGAACAAGAGAACGTGGAATCTAGAATTATCGAGTGGGGAGGAGACCCGGAAGCCATTGTGAGTTTGCTTAAAGAAGCATTTTCATACGGGATTGAATCTTTACTATTTAATGTACCTACTTATGAAAAAGAGTTGATACTAAAGCTAGACCCAGAATTGGGAAGTGGAGAACAATCATTTCCAGGAACGATTAAGATTATGAATCTAGGTTTACTGTTACAGCAGCTCGCTCCATATTTTAAAGATAAGCTACATATTTCAGATATTGATGAAAACAATAAAACTCTTATATATAAGGGGAATTCCGTTACAATCAGTAATCGGGACCTGGAAGAGTTGATCTTAAAAGGAAACAAAGATTTAGATTCATCAATACATGATCTATTTCCTATTCCATTTCCATTTCCACAAGGATTGAACTATGTGTAATTGCTATTTAATTGTTAGGGTACTAAATTAATTCCATTTTTTATTAAAGACAATTTATAGACTTGTCACAATAATACAAACGAACTAGAATAAGATTAGTAAAAGTATTTGAAATTGCAGAATTTTTTTAACATCTAATGTATAGGCTTTCAATTATGTGTGTTTTCAGACAAATAGTTGAGGTAAAGGGGGGATTGCTAAAAGATATAATGGTAGGTTTTTAGTCTTACAAATTTTATTTTTGACTTAATAGGGGGTAATTCGTAGATGAAAAAGAAACGTTTTTCGTTCATGGCACTTTTGCTTTCAGGTAGCTTACTTTTTTCAGCTTGTAGTAATGACTCAAGTACAGAGCCTAAAAAAGAAGATGGAAAAGTTGATGGTGAAATCACAGTATGGGTACATCCTTATACAGGTGATGCTACAAAAGAAGAGGAAATGTGGAAAGAAATCACTGCTAATTACAATAAAGAGTTTCCAGATGTAGAGGTAAATATTGAAACAATCCCATGGGCAAACCGAGACCAAAAAGTTCTAACGGCTTTAGCAGCAAACAATGGGCCGGATGTATTCTATGCCATTCCTGACCAAATGCCACAATATGCAGATGTGGGAATGCTTCTAGAATTAGACCCATACTTAGAAGAATCTGATCTTGAAGGGTTTGTTGATACTGCATTAGTATCTACTACTTGGAAAGACAAGAAGTATGGATTACCAATCCTGCAAGAAGCTTATACATTCATTTATAATCTAGATGTCGTTAAAGCGATTGGTGAAGATCCGGCAAACCTTCCAAAAACATGGGAAGAATTTGAAGCATGGGCAGCAAAAGCAAAAGAAAAAGGTTTCTATGGATTAAACTATTTAGGAGGAGGTTCCATGAACGGAACAATCTATCCTTGGGTTTGGCAAGCAGGTGGAGATGTTGTAACAGATGAGAATGAAGTGTTAATCAATAGCCCTGAGAGTGTGAAAGCATTTGAGATGGTTAATAATTTATATCAAAAAGGATATATTCCAGAAGATTCTATTACAGCAACCACACAAGATGAATTATGGTTCGCCGGAAAAATAATGGCACAACTTGGATCTGGAATAAGTATTACGATGATGGAAAAAGAAGGGAAATTCGATTTCGCTATTGCTCCACCTTTAACAGGTGAAAAGCAATTAACCTATGGTACGACAGGAATGTTCGTTGTGCCTTCAAACACTGATAATCCTGATGCAGCAGCAGAATTTGTAAAGTCTGTTACAAATCCAGAGAATCAACGTATTTTTAATACTGTAACTCAATATATCCCAACACAAGAAGAGGCAAAAGATATCTTTGATTCTAACCAATATATGAGTCAACTTGCAACATATACAGAATTTGCATTACCAGGTGTTATTCATCCAAAAGGGCGTGCAATCATGCCATTTATTCAAGCTGAAATACAAACAATGATGGCAGGAGAAAAAACTCCTCAAGAAGCAGCAGATGCAGCAGCTGAAGCAATTGAAGCTGAATTAGCTAAGCCGTAAACAAATAGCTTCTTACGAAAAGAGAGTTTTATTCCTAGGTGAATAAGACTCTCTATTTATTAAAAGGTCCTTTGTTTACAAAAACTTTTGTTAATTAATAAAGAAATAAGGTGATAGCTTGGAAAAGGTCATAGAAACTCATAACAAGGTACCTCTAGAAACTCTAAAAAAGGTCAAGCCTCCTTTAAAAAACAGGATAAAAGATGAAATGCGAAAAAATGGAATTGTTTATATTGTACTGGCACCAGTCTTAATTCATTTTTTGATATTTCAAGTTATTCCATTTGTTTATAGCTTCGTATTAACGTTTCTTAATTATCGAATTATTGGTACTTCTGAGTTTGTTGGATTACGAAACTGGAAGCAATTATTTGATGATCCGATTGCTTTAAAATCAATTTGGAACACTGTTTTATTTTCCTTCTATTATATAGTCCCTACAATGACACTAGGTTTGATTTTAGCGCTTGTCATAAAATCAGGAATTCGTTTTACGAAAATTTTTAAAGGGATATTTTTCCTACCTGTTGTAACATCATTCGTTGTTGTGGCGGGGATATGGGAATGGTTGTTTTCAGGAACGGAAGCAGGATTTATCAACTACCTTCTAAGTTTTATAGGTGTTGATGCCCAATTATTTTTATCTGATTCTTCACAAGCCCTAATTGTATTGGCTGGTTTGAGTATTTTCAAAGTATCTGGAAGTACAATGATTTATTATTTTGCAGGGCTACAATCCATTCCAAAAGATATGTATGAAGCCGCAAAAATCGATGGTGCTTCACCTTTAAAATCCTTTTGGTTAATTACTTTCCCATTATTAAAACCGATTCATTTCTATGTGTTAATCATTACGACAATTGGTTCTTTCCAAATCTTTGATTCTGCATTCCTATTAACAAACGGAGGACCAAATTTCTCGACAAGTACCATTGTATTCTATCTTTATCAAATAGGTTTCACGAATTTGAACTTTAGCTACGCAGCCGTTTTATCTTACGTATTATTTGCGATAATCTTAATCATATCGCTTATCCAAAGAAAATATTTTGGTAAAGATCAAGGGATCTATTAATAGTTGAGAGTTGTAAGGGAGATGAACGAACTTGTTTACTAAAATAATAAAATACTTTGTCACGATCTTCTTGGGGTTTTGCTTTCTCCTTCCATTTTTGATCATGGTGTTAAGCTCATTTAAAGAAACGACATTTGCAGCAATGGACCCATTATTTTGGATTCCTAGTGATCCGTCGATCAATAACTTTACGTACCTCTTTCGGAATGATAACTTCTTACGATGGATTATGAACTCTGTTGTTATAACTGTTATCCCTGTATTTTCGCAAATGTTTTTTGCAGGGCTATTAGGCTATATATTTGCAAGAAAGCAATTCTTTGGAAGGGAATTTATATTCTGGACATTCATGGCTGTCATCATGATTCCATCGCAATTGCTGATCATTCCGAAATTTATCATGTTTTCAAAATTTGGGTGGATTAATGAATATCAAGCGTTGATAGTTCCTGAGCTTTGGGCAATTATGGGTGTATTTTTAGTACGTCAATTTATGCAGGGCATTCCTATGGAATTAGATGAAGCAGCAAGGATGGATGGAGCAAACGATTTTCATGTTTTTCGAAAAATTTATATGCCATTAGCATTTCCATCCATTGCTACTGTTGGAACGTTCGCATTTGTAAGTAACTGGAACGATTTATTCCAACCACTTATTTATATGACGAATGAAAAAATGTATCCAATCACGGTTGGTTTAGCTTCTACGTTAAATAAGGAAGGGAACTTTGGAATTGAGATGGCAGGATCGACTATCTCATTTATTCCGACATTTCTAATCTTCTTGTTCTTCCAGAAGTATTTTACAGAAGGTATTCAGCTATCAGGTCTTAAATAATCTGCTTTGGGTTTATAGGAGAGTTTCGATATGAGAGATATAAAAATAGGAATGATTGGGCTAGATACCTCACATGCATCTGCTTTTACTAAATTGTTAAATGATCCGACTAATCCCTTTTATATAGAGGGTGCTGAGGTGACTGTAGCCTGTCCGGTCGGATCGACTGATTTTGAGTTGAGTTATTCTCGAATAGAGGGGATAACAAAAGATGTGGAACGATTTGGTGTTCACTTGGTTAAGACGATTGAGGAAGTAGCAGAAACATGTGATGCAATACTACTAGAGTCTGTCGATGGTCGAGTTCATCTAGAACAAGTGAAGAAACTTGTAGGATATCAAAAGCCATTATTTGTTGACAAACCATTTTGTCTATCTTCTTCAGAGGCTATTGAAATGGTGAAGATTTCTGAACGATATGGTACTCCAATTATGAGTTCATCTGCATTACGATTTGCAGAAGAGGTAAGAAAGGCCCTTGCAACCCAAGATAAAGGAAAAATCATTGGAGCCGACTGTTTTGGACCAATGGATATGGTCGACACTCAACCGGGGTATTTTTGGTACGGGATTCATACGATTGAGATGCTTTATGCCATTTTAGGCTGTGGGGCGCAGCATGTTACTTCTGTATCTACCGTGGATTCTGATTTGATTGTTTCACAATGGGAAGATGGAAGAATTGGAACTGCAAGAGGGAGTAGGGGCGGTAATGGTGAATTCGGTGCGATCATTCACTTTGAAAAAGGCAATCACTTCGTATCGATTTCTTCTTCCTCAAAACCCTTTTACGCTAGTCTCTTAGAAGAAATTATTCGTTTTTTTAAGACAGGACAATCCAGTGTTCCCATGCAAGAAACTCAAGAAATTATTCGCTTTATTGAAGCAGCGAATGAGAGTAAAGATACAGGAAGACGGGTGTATGTATAGTGACAGAAACGATTATTATTGCAAAATAAAACAGCGGGTAAACAATTTTACCCGCCATTTTATTTTAGGCATTGTATTTATTCATTCTCATCAATGATAAAGCTAAGCCTATAAATCCGTCTTGGTCTTCCTTTATAGGTGATTTTTTCTTCGCCTACTATATCTACCAAGTTAGCATCCATCCATTTTAGTAGGATTCGATGGGCACTTCTTGTTGTAATGTTCAATGTGTCAGCTAACTCTTGAGCTGTATAGTCAAATTTCTTATGGCGTGCTACCCTTGCCATAAGCTTTGTCATATAGGCAGCAGACATTCCGGCCTTTTCTGCTTTCTGCAGTAGTTCTGCATCTGTAATAGATAGGTCATATTTTTCATATTGAGTATCGGTTATCATATCAACTGGCCCAATTACACTTTGGTCTTCACGAACGATGTAACAAACATTACCGCCTAATTCTTTTGATTGTCTGAGTGCTAGTCTCGCGTGGTTACCTGCTTCAGCGGCCGTGAGACCAAAGCCAACACCAATGCTGATGGATACACCTAGTTCAGTTTTAATCGCATTCAATAAGGGGATGAATTTATACCCGCGTGTTTCTCTTTCAAAAATACCACGTGTGGTGATAAACGAAAATTCTTCCCCACCTGAATTAATCAAATGACCATCAAGGAGCTTTGTGTAATTTAACATGATTTGTTGGAATTTCAGCTTAAATAATTGTACTTCATGTTCTGATGGATATTTTTCTGTAGCTTTATCAAACTTGTCAATATCAATGATCCCAAAAACGATTTGAGATTCTTTATGTTTACGAGCTTCCGTTGCAAGTAATGCACGTTCGAGGGAAACAATTAGATCCTGATAAGTGGGGGTAACCCATTCATACGGAATAGACAATTCCGAAAGCTTTTGTGCGATTTCCTGAACCCCAGTGATGGCAATGGAGTGGTACTTCTGATAGTTGTCTTGGTGAAACTGGACAATTTCCTCGGAACAATCAGGCTGACTAGAATTGGGGTAGGATGTACATACATAGTTCGTTTCGTCTAATTCATATAAGATCCGGCGAATATATTTTTCTTCAACCGTATCAATAGAGAAATGTTTAGTATCGTATTGATTATTAATCAAGAATAAAGATCGATAAAGTCCAGTTCCCATTATCGGAACGTAATGCGCGGGTATCGAAAAGTTGATGAGCTGTTTAGCTTTTAAATAAGTTGGAAATTCGGTAAATAAAAGAACTTCCACTTTATTAATCAAGGTTGTCATAACCTCCGGCTCAATCGAAGAGGGGGTTGAATGTAGAAATATTGGCTGTAAATTAGGGAATGCTTCAAGCGCTTTCATTATTTCTTTTTCAAGTGCTTCAGGACTAACAATGCCAATAATAATTTCAGTACCATGGTCTGATAATTGGTTTGTTTTCATCATTTCATCTCCAGTTAAAAGACATATTAAAGAAATGTCTCTTAATAATCTTATTACTAGATTAAGAGGAATTTATCGAAATGTCAATCAAAAATGAGTGTTTATTAAAAGACCTTTAAGTGACTTGTCTTTTAATAAAGCCAAAGATAAAATAAAGGTAATTCAGAATTATCAAATGCTTTTATGCGTTAGAGCAGGCAAAAATTTAGTTACTAGGAGGATTTAAATGGAAACGATTGCAGAACTAGAGGAGTTTATGTCTACACCTAGCAAAGAATTAGTAAAGGATCTCCAACAACTGGACGGAGATATTATGATTCTAGGTGTTAGTGGAAAAATGGGCCCGACATTAGCGAAATTAGCAAAAAGAGCTGTTGAGCAGTCAGGTCAATCAAAAAAAGTTATTGGTGTTGCAAGATTCTCAGATAAGAGTTTAATAGATGAATTAGAAGCGTGTGGAATTGAAACAATTAAGGCTGACTTTTTGAAGGAAGAAGAACTTCAAAAACTACCAAATGTAAAGAACATTATCTTTATGGCAGGTACGAAATTCGGAACAGTTGGGAATGAACATCGGACATGGGCTATGAATGCTTATCTTCCAGGACGTGTCGCAGAGAAGTTTAAAGATTCACGAATTGTGTCTTTTTCAACAGGTAATGTGTATCCACTCATTTCCGTTTTAAGCAATGGTTGTACCGAGGATGTGACACCTAATCCTGTTGGTGAATATGCACAATCTTGTTTAGGTAGAGAACGCGTTTTAACTTATTTTTCTCATAAGAACCAAACACCAATCGTTCACTTTCGTTTAAACTATGCGATTGACCTACGATATGGAGTATTGCTTGAAATTGCAAAATCGGTACACCAAGGAAAGCCAATCGATTTAACGATGGGAAATGTGAATGTGATCTGGCAGGGGGATGCAAATGAATATGCGATTCGTTCTTTGTTACATACAAATTATCCACCAAAAATCATCAATGTAACTGGACCTGAAACATTATCAGTCAGATGGCTGGCAAAGGAATTTGGCAAACGAATGGACAAAGAACCGGTATATGTGAATAGTGAAAGCCCGACTGCATTATTAAATAATGCTTCTCAAGCTCATAAATTATTTGGTTATCCAAAAGTTACGGTACAACAAATGATTGATATGATTGCTGATTGGGTTGTTAGCGACGGCCATACGATCAATAAACCTACCCACTTCCAAGAAAGAGAAGGTGCATTTTAATGCTAAAAGAGGCTGTTAAGAAAAAGCTTCATGCAGGCACTGTGATACCAGCTCATCCACTAGCGTTAACTGAAGATAGACAACTTGATGAAGCAGGGCAACGCGCCTTAACACGCTACTATATCGATGCAGGTGTAGGTGGTATCGCAGTAGGAGTCCATACAACACAGTTTGAAATACGAGATCCTGAGTTTAATCTTTATGAACGAGTACTAACAATCGCGATTGAAGAAACGAAACGTGCCAATGTTTCTGATGATTTTATTAAAGTCGCAGGAATTTGTGGACCTACTGAGCAGGCCCTTAAGGAGGCAGCATTTAGTAAAGAGGTCGGCTATGACTTAGGGCTTTTGAGTATGGGTGGCTTGAACCATTTATCCGAGGATGAATTAATTGATCGTGCTGAAAAAGTAGCAGAGGTTATTCCAGTGTTCGGTTTTTATTTACAACCTGCAGTAGGTGGACGTATTTTCTCGTATGAATTTTGGGAACGCTTAGCTTCCATTCCAAATGTATTTGCAATTAAAATTGCACCATTTGATAGATATTGTTCAATAGACGTAGTTCGTGCAGTATGTCACTCTCCTCGAAATGAAGAAATCTCACTTTACACGGGTAATGATGATAACATCATAAATGATTTGTTAACAGTCTATGAATTCACAGTAGGGGATCAGAAGGTAGAAAAAAGAATTGTCGGCGGACTGCTGGGACACTGGTCTGTTTGGACAAAACGTGTCGTAGAGACATTTGAGGAAATTAAAATGGTAAGAGTTCAAAAGTCTGTTCCAAATGGGTTATTAACACTTGGTCAACAAATTACAGATGCGAATGCCGCAATATTTGATTCACGTAATGGCTTTAAGGGCAGTATAGCTGGCATTAATGAAATCTTAGCAAGACAAGGACTACTCAAAGGAAATTGGTGTTTAGTTGATCGTGAAGTCTTAAGTCCTGGTCAGGCAGAAGAGTTAGACCGTATTTATACGAGCTACCCACACCTAAATGATGATGAATTTGTAAAAGCGAATTTATCAAAGTGGCTGTCTAAATAATTGACGGAAGAAGGATTTCAAATGAAAAGAATTGTAGCCAACAACAAGAAAGTTGAAATCATTGAAGATGAAGTACCAAGCATAGAAGGGAAACCTTCCTATATATTAGTTAAAACATTATATTCGGTCATTTCACCAGGAACAGAACTGTCGTTGCTAGCCATTAGTGAGGATAGAAAGGTTCATCTTGGTTACAGTGCAATGGGTGAAGTCATTGAATGTGGGAGTGACATCATCGATGTGAAAAAAGGGGATTTAGTTGCTTGTTACGGTGCACCATATGTTCATCATGATGAAATTTTAAGTGTACCGAAAACCTTGTATGCTAAAGTTCCCGATACTGTTGATCCGAAAGAAGCAGCTCTAGGTGGGCTTGGTGCGATTGCCATTCATGCCCTCAGGATTGCGAATCTTCAATTTGGTGAAACAGTCGTAATCGTAGGCTTAGGAGTTTTAGGGCAATTAATTGCCAAAATAGCCAATGCAGCAGCCTATAATGTGATTGCGTATGACCTTCACGAAAGTCGAGTAGAAATGCTGAAGGAAGACAATATTAAATCATTTGCAACCGTTGAAGAGCTTGAAGAAGCCATCCAGATTGAAACTAAATCCCGTGGTGCAGATTCCGTACTACTATGTGCCGGAGGGAAACGTTCCCCGCTCACTCATGAATGCTTGAAATGGATCCGTAACAAAGGAAAGGCAGTCATCGTAGGTGATATTGAACCCGACTTTCCAAGAAACTTAATGTTCGGAAAAGAAGCCCAGCTACTCATATCTCGAGCAGGCGGTCCTGGTAGATACGACAGTATATACGAAAAGGAAGCAATTGATTATCCTTATGAATATGTTCGCTGGACAGAAGGAAGAAACGTTGGTGAATATATTCGACTCGTTAAAGAAAAACGCATTGATGTACGACCATTCATTTCAGAAGTTGTTGAATTTGTAGATGCACCTCAAGAATTTGAAAAACTGTTAAACAAAGAATCTACAACTCTTACAAAAATCATTCACTATACGTAGTACTTAAAATTAGGCCATAAAGCGAAAGGATTTTGAATTCAAATGATGTGTAACCACTTTTACTTACATGGAAATGTTGTTACGGATAAGAGAATTGATAAAAATATGATCATTGAAATCAAAGATGGAAAAATCATTTTCGTTGGCCAGAAAAACATAGAGGATCTGCCCTACTATCAAGTGGAAGGGTGGATCTGTCCTGGTTTTATCGATACACATATACACGGTCTAAATGGTCAAGATTTTATGGATCTTACCAAGGAAGGTTTTTATCGTATTCAAAATGGGCTCCCAGCATTTGGTGTGACGAGTTTCTTGTCAACATCAAGGGCAGCCACATTAGAAGATATTAAAACCTTCCTTTTATTGAGTAAACAGATAGTTGCCGAAGAACATAGTGGAGCTCAGCTTTTGGGTGTTCATATAGAAGGACCTTGGATTAATCAAAAATATAAAGGTGCTCAAAAAGCAGAATACATACTAGATCCTGTTATAGAAGACGTACAATCGATTCTTCTTACGGCGGGGGATGTGATACGAATTGTAACATTAGCACCTGAGCTTCCAAATGCAACCGATGTCATTCAATTATTAAAAGGAATGAATATTGCCATTTCATCCGGACATACAGATGCCTCCTATGAGGAAATGGGAATGGCGATTAAATACGGCCTATCTAGAGTTACTCATTGTTTCAATGGAATGGGTCCGTTTACACATCGTAATTTAACAGCTGCGTTTGCAGCTCTTGATTTAAAAGAATTACACTGTGAACTTATCGCAGATGGCTTTCATGTACATTCAAAAATAATTGAACTCCTTTATGAAATGAAAGGAGTGGATCATATCACATTAATTTCCGATTGCACCGGGACTAACCAATTACCAGATGGGTGTCATCAAATCGGTGGGAAAACAGTTTATAAAAGTGGTGGAAAAGTATCATTAGCGAACGGAAGCCTTGCGGGAAGTTCTTTAACGCTAGACAAGGCAGTTCAATATATCATTGAGAATTCTCGTATTCCGATTGAAGAAGCCGTTCAAATGGCAAGCTATAATCCGGCTATCGTCTGCGGTGTTAGTGAGCGTAAAGGTAGAATTACCGTTGGATATGATGCTGATCTCGTTATTTTATCAAAGACTATAGAAGTAGAAGCCACAATGATAGATGGAAATTTTGTTTATCAACGTAATAAAAAGAATTTTTCCTGAGAGAGATTAAGAACTGTTACGACAAAATCGAAAAGAGGTATCAAATATGCAAATTCATTTATTGGGTGAAACAAATTCAATTATTAAGGGATTAGAGTTATTAACCGATGATCTGGGAATTGAATTAAATGAAAAGGGCTACCCGATTACCGTTATACAACGGGAAGGTCCGATCCAAGTTAGCAATAAGGATGGAAAAGGTGAAATTTATTATCAGGAAAAAATTCATTTCTATCGTGCAATGGGTGTGTGGTTAGAGAACTATCAGAAGGATGGCGAATTTGAGCTAACTGAACAGCCTCATTTTCGAACAAGTGGTGTCATGCTGGATGTATCTAGAAATGCCGTTCTAAAAGTAGATGAAGTTCAAGCATTTCTTAGAAAACTTTCCATTATGGGATTAAACGTTGTCATGCTTTATACAGAGGATACGTATGAAGTACCAGATTATCCGTATTTCGGGTATATGCGTGGTCGATACTCAGAAGATGAACTAAAGACGTGCGATCAATATGCAGATGCCCTAGGGATTGAGATGATACCTTGTATCCAAACTCTCGCTCATTTAACAATGGCCTTGAAATGGGGTTATGCGAAGCAAATAAGAGACACCGCAGACATTTTATTAGTAGGCGAGTCAAAAACTTACCAGTTTATTGAAAGTATGATTCAAGCTGCTTCGAAACCCTTTAAATCCAATCGCATTCATATTGGAATGGATGAAGCGCATCAGCTTGGGCTTGGTCGCTATTTAGATTTAAACGGATATGAAAATCGTTTTGAGATTATGAATAAGCATTTAGAACAAGTTGTGTCAATTGCAGAGCGTCATGGGCTTAAACCAATGATTTGGAGTGATATGTATTTCCGCTTAGGTTCAAAACATGGCGAATACTACGATGAAGATGTACATATCCCAGAAGAAGCGATTACTTCCATCCCAAAAAATGTGGAACTTGTGTATTGGGATTATTATCATGCAGATGAAGAGTTTTATCGGAAGTATATTCAGAAGCATAAAGAGTTAGGAAGAGATACTCTTTTTGCTGGGGGAGCCTGGACATGGAATGGGATTTCTCCAAACTATGGGCGTGCATTTGCAACAACAGAAGCTGCTTTATCAGCTTGTAAAAAAGATGGATTACAAGAAGTTTTTACGACATTATGGGGCGATAATGGAGGGGAAACTCCACTTACAACTGCATTACCAGTAATTCAGCTATATGCGGAACATACCTATCATCAAACCGTAACAAAGGAGCATTTAGCCCAGCGTTTCCTTTTCTGCACGGGAAACCATTTAGAGGATTTCCTTACCCTCAATCAATTAGATGAAACACCTGGTGTAATGGAAAATAATCTGAACTCCTCAAATGCTTCTAAATTTTTATTATGGCAGGATCTTCTTATTGGTTTATTTGATGAAAATATCCGTGGACTTGAAATGAATGCACATTATCAAAAGATAATTCCTCAACTAAGCGCGGCCAAGGATAGAAATCCTAATGCATCGTTACTATTTGAGTTTTATGAACAGCTTGCAAGTGTACTTAGTATCAAGTCGGAAATGGGGATTCATTTAAAAACTGCTTATGACAATGGTGATAAAGAAACGATGAAACTTCTTTTAATCGAGTTACAAGAATTGACGAGAGAAATTAGTCTTCTCCATAGTAAGCATAGAGAAGTTTGGTTTTCGCTATATAAACCTTTTGGTTGGGAAATAATTGAATTCCGCTACGGGGGATTACTTGCAAGAATGGAAACGACTAAACTCCGAATTACACATTGGTTTGAAGGTTCTATAGAAAAAATTGAAGAGTTAGAGGAAATAAGATTGGTTCATGATGGTCCAAATGGGATACCAGAAGGTTCGTTAGGCAATCATTTCTACCATCGAATAGCTACAGCGGGAAATTTTAATTGGTAAAATTGTACGGTTCATTAGGAGGGAAAACGTATGCCGATGATACAGTTTCCAAAAGGGATGAAGTGGGGAACTGCGACTGCTGCTTATCAGGTAGAAGGCGCGGCATTTGAAGATGGGAGAGGTTTATCCATTTGGGATACCTTTTCCCATACAGCTGGAAAAGTAAAGAATAATGATAATGGTGATGTCGCATGTAATAGTTATCACCGTTATGAAGAAGATATCGAACTATTGAACGAATTAGGTGCAAACGTGTATCGCTTTTCTGTTTCATGGCCAAGGATTTATCCAAAGGGTCAAGGAGAGTTAAATCAAAAAGGATTGGACTATTACCATAAACTAGTTAACTCTTTAGTGGATAAAGGAATCGAACCAATGTTAACTCTTTATCATTGGGATCTCCCCCAAGCGCTTCAGGATCAGGGTGGTTGGGCAAACCAGAATACCATTGATGCATTTAGCCAATACGCTGATACCATTTTTAAGGAATTTAATGGGAAAGTGAAATATTGGCAGACGATAAATGAGCCGTTATGTGCTGCTTTTTTATCGAATTATCGAGGTGTTCATGCCCCAGGTTATCAAGATCTTCAGCTTGCGGTTGATGTTTCCCACCATTTGCTCCTAGCACATGGAAATGCTGTTAAAATCTTTCGAGAACTAGGGATTGAAGGACAGATTGGTACTGCAACAAATACCACGTGGAGAGAACCTTTTAGTAATCGGATGGAAGATATTGAAGCTTGTAGAAGAGAGATTGGTCATAATATCGATTGGTTTTTAGATCCTATTTTTAAGGGAAAGTATCCACACTATTTAGTGGATTGGTTTAAAAAGAAAGGTGCACATCTTCATATTGAAGACGGAGACATGGAAATCATTCAACAGCCTATTGATTTTATAGGAGTAAACTATTATTCCGGTAATGTGGCTCGTTATAAGGAAAATGAAGGATTACTAGATATCGAGAATATTGAAATTGATTACAACCACACACATATTGGCTGGCCAATCTATGCAGACGGTTTTTATAAAGTGTTTCATTATCTTGCTGAGCGCTATGGTAATATTCCGCTTTTTATTACGGAAAATGGAGCTTGTTGTGTGGATGATCTTGTTAATGGAAAAGTGAATGATCAAGACCGGATTCACTATTATAAGCAACATTTAACAGCTGTTAGTCGAGCGATTGATTCAGGTATCCCAATCATCGGTTATCTAGCATGGTCATTATTAGATAATTTTGAATGGGCTGATGGGTATGGAAAACGATTTGGTTTAGTGTATATAGACTTTCAGTCACAGGATCGGATTAAGAAGGAAAGCTACCACTGGTACAAAGAAGTCATCGCAAATGGAAGCATGGAAATTTAAATAATCTTATTAAGCAACTTTCGGAAATGGAGAAAAGAGGTTGATTGTATGCAGAACGTATTATTGATAGGTGCAGGAACTATGGGTATGGTACATGCAAGTGCCTATTATGCGATGGAAAATGTCAAGGTCGTTGGAATTGTAGATATCAGAAAAGAGCAAGCAGAGAAAATCATAGGTGAAAATGATACAAAGACTTTTCAAACGTTAGAAGAAGCGGTAGGTAATCTCGAACGTATAGATGTGATCGATTTATGTGCTCCAACTTTTCTGCATAAAGAATATGTGATAAAAGCGGCGGATCTAGGTATTGATGTGATTTGTGAAAAACCATTAGCATATTCCCTTCAGGACGCTCAGGAAATGATTGAGTACTGTAAGAAAAAAGATGTGAAACTATTTGTCGGACATGTGGTTCGTTTCTTCCCACAATATTCAAAAGCAAAAGAGCTTGTTAAACAAGGATCAATTGGGGATATTGGGATTGTTCGTACAAGAAGAGGCGGTAATTTTCCATTGGGATGGAGTGATTGGTATGCAGACCAATCCAAAAGTGGCGGTGTGATACTGGATTTAATCATTCACGATTTTGATTTTCTGCGTTGGACTTTTGGTGAAGTGGATCGAGTATTTGCGAAAAGCATTTCTGATAAAGGACTGGACCATCTCGATTACGCGATTGTGACCTTAGTCTTTAAATCAGGTGTTATTGCCCATGTGGAAGGTACTTGGGCTCATCAAACTTTTTCTTCCCAATTTGAATTCGCCGGAAAAAGTGGAATCATCGAATATGATAGTTTAAAAGAAGAGCCTGTTTTACTTTCGATCAGACAATCGAACGAGGAACAAAACGGTGTTGAGGTACCACAAAGTCCTATGAAAAAGTCACCGTATCATATAGAACTAGAGCATTTCTTATCATGTTTGAAAACGAATGACACACCGATTGTTACAGCAGAAGATGCGTATAAAGCCATGGAAATATCAGCTGCTGCCCTCGAATCTTTAAAAACAGGTGTACCTGTATCACTAGGTCAGAAGGGGGAGAACTGATATGAAGATTGGAATCATAAGCTTTGCTCATATGCATGCCCATAGTTATGCATCCGTCATTAAAAATATGGAAGGTGTCACATTAGCTGGTATATCCGATGAGAATGAAGAAAGAGGAATGAAGCACTCTCAGTTATACGATACAGTCTATTATCCCACTTACCATGATTTATTGGAATCTGATATTGATGCTGTCATTGTAACATCTGAAAACAATCTTCATCATCAACACGTACTTGCTGCAGCTAAAGCAGGAAAGCATGTCTTATGTGAAAAGCCGTTAGCAACCAAATTAAAAGATATTAAAGAAATGATAAGCGTTTGTGAACAACATCAAGTTTTGTTAGGTACAGCTTTTCCTGTTCGATTTAACACTCCCATTCAACATGCTAAAAAAGTGATTGAAGAAGGTGCATTAGGAGAAATTTTAGCCATAAAGGGAACAAACAGGGGAACCAATCCTGGAGGCTGGTTTATTGATAAGGAGAAGTCTGGCGGTGGAGCGGTTCTTGATCATACAGTTCATGTAGTCGATATCATGAGATGGTTTACAGGAGCAGAAGTGAAAGAAGTTTACGCAGAAATCGGCAATGTATATATTGATCACCCGATTGATGATTGTGGAATTCTCACAATGGAATTTACAAATGGGATGTTTGCTACACTCGATTGCAGTTGGTCAAGAAACAGCTCTTATCCAACATGGGGCGATGTAACAATGGAAATTATCGGAACAAATGGGACCTTAAAGATAGATGCGTTCTCGCAAAAAATGGATTATTATTCTAATCACGAAGGAGTCAAATGGATTGGCTGGGGCGATGATATGGACGCCGGTTTAATTGAGGATTTTGTTGCAAGTGTAAAAGCTGGTAAATCCCCCCTAGCATCAGGCCATTCAGGGTTAAAAGCAGTAGAGGTAGCTCTAGCAGCCTATCAATCTTCTGAAAAGAGAGAACCTGTAAAACTAAATGGGATTTGAGGTAATTCTGAATCTAAGAACTCGAATCATATCGAGCTTTTGAAAATGAAAGGGGGAATACGATGAAAGTCTCTGAAGAATTGCAAACAGATATTGTCATTATAGGGGGTGGCCTCGGAGGATGTGCCGCTGCACTTTCCGCCTTACAATCTGGGAAAAACGTGGTCTTGACCGAGGAGACGAAATGGATTGGTGGCCAAATTACAAGTCAAGGTGTACCACCGGATGAGCATCCATGGATTGAACGATTTGGAGCAACGAAAACCTATCTAACTTTCCGAAAAAAAATCAGAGAATACTATCTTTCCAATTATCCAGTTAAGACCAAAGACCGGATGAATGATCAATTCAATCCTGGTAATGCCATTGTTAGTAACATAAGTCATGAACCGCGAGTAGCATTACGTGTTCTTTACGATATGTTATCGCCCTATATAAGCAGTGGAAGGCTGACGCTATTAACAGAGTATAAAATTAGGAAGGCAGAATCCGAAAATGATCAAGTTCAATCAGTAAGCGTTCAGCATTCAAGAACGGGGCATACTTACCAGTTAATAGGGAAGTATTTTTTGGATGCAACTGAAATGGGAGATGTTTTACCACTTGCGAATGTTGAATATGTAATTGGAGCTGAATCGCAAGAAGTAACTGGGGAAGACCATGCACCAAAAGAACATCAACCCTACAATATGCAGGCTTTTACGTATTGTTTTGCAATTGATCATATTGAAGGGGAAAATCATACAATTGAAAAACCTAATCAATATGAATTTTGGAAGAACTATCAGGCAGATTTTTGGCCAGCCAAACAATTAAGTTGGTGGGGGCTAGTACCTCACACATTAGAACCAATTGAGTATGCCTTTTTTTACGAACCAGAACGCTTCTCATTATGGAACTATCGAAGAGTTATTGATAAAGATAATTTTGAACCAGGTACGTTTCAGAGTGATGTAACCATCGTCAATTGGCCACAAAACGATTATTGGTTAGGTCCTATTATTGATGTAACCGATGAAGAAAAAGAAAAGCATCTATATAATGCCAAACAATTAAGTTTATCCCTGCTTTATTGGATGCAAACAGAAGCACCCCGTCCAGATGGCGGGAAAGGATATCCGGGAATACGGTTAAGGAAAGATGTGTTAGGAACTGAAGATGGATTAGCCATGTACCCTTATATCCGTGAATCAAGACGAATTAAAGCACAATATACCGTAAAAGAACAAGATATTAGCGGTGAAATCGATGGGAAAGAAAGTGCCACGTTCTTTCACGATAGTGTTGGGATTGGAAGTTATCGTTTAGATTTACATCCGAGTACAGGATTGGATACGTATATTGATATTTCGTCCCATCCATTCCAAATTCCTCTCGGGAGTTTACTACCTGTACGGGTTCAAAATTTGTTACCGGCTTGCAAAAATATCGGCACCACTCATCTTACAAATGGTTGTTATCGATTACATCCAGTGGAGTGGAATATCGGTGAAGTAGCAGGGCATTTAGCGGCTTATTGTATTGATCATGAAATCATCCCACATGCGGTAAGAAATCAAGATGATAAACTAACGGATTTTCAATCGCGTTTAGCGAGAGCAGGAATAGAACTTGATTGGCCCAAAATCCACAAAATTTAAATGAAGACAAAGAGTGGAGTGGATAAACTTTGATTGCTTTAGTTGACAAAAGTATGCAAATGAAAAGCGTTGTAAACTATACTCATTATTTTTCGGATATCAATCTACTCTTAAAAGAGAACCTTCATCAATACTCAATTATTTTTATCAATGGGTATGACAATGGTAATCCAATTAAACTACCGTACGACACACTTGAAAAACTTTGGGACTATGTTGAACATGGTGGAATCCTATTTGGGGAACTGATCAACTGTGAGGATTTTCCGTCATCTCGCCTTTTTGGCTTCAAGCAGGATTTCACAGTAACGAACCGTCGACTAGAAAAACTAGTAATTTCTCAAGATACTCCATATTGTAAGAAAGGTCAGTTACTCGAATGGCAAGGTGCCTTTTTAACAGGCTTTACCTTTGACACGGAACGGCTTTTAGATATCGGTCATTTCAAAGAGACCCATCAAACTATAGAGGAAGGGCAATACCCTGGAATTGTTGTGAAAAAGCATGGGAAAGGTAAAACCATTTTTTCAACGTTTTCTTTTTTAGGTAATGAACAGAAGTGGACGTTAAGACCTAATTGGTTATGGAATGTGGTTGTAAAATGGCTTCAGATGGAGTATCACTTACCACTACAATTAATCCAACCAATCATTCAAACATCAAAGAAATCTGATACTAAACAAACAATCGAAAAAGGGATGAACTGGTTTTTACATTCTGGAATCTTACCGAAGGAAGATGGTAGTCATGGAGTCTATGAAAATGTCCATTCAATTCGAAGCGATATAAGTATGGATTTCCGACCGGATTGTCATGCACATACAGCCCTTTTATTCTACCTATATGGGGAATATACGAAGGACCCAGAATGGACCGAGAGATCACATCAGTTGTTCAACTACTTATTTGAAGCCGGCTATCAGGATACCGATTCGAATTCAGCTACATATGGTTTTTGGAAATGGTTCCAAAGTCCGAAGAGGAAACCCGACCAAATCTTTTCTGATGATAATAGCTGGGTAGCACTGGTTCTCTTGTATTTGTACCGTAAAACAGGTCAAACCATATATAAAGAAAGAGGCCTTTTAACTGCGTATGCTCTATTAAACACTCAAAACAAAAATGGACTTCGCCCAGAATGTATCCGTGAACAAGAGCTAATAGAGAAAGGAACCGCCTGTTTCCAAAATTCGACGTTGGCTAGTATGAATCCACATTTTGAAGCAATTGTCCACGCTGCCTTTATACAAGCATATTATGTGTCGAAGGATGAAAAGTTTTTAGAAACCGCGTATCAAGGTACGTTAACTATGCTTGAGAATAAAAAAGATTTGAAATTCATGTATAGCAAAACGGCTGGATATAGCAGATTTCTCTTATCATTGGCTCAACTATTTGCTGTTACAAAGAAGGACGCGATTCGGGAGGGTTTATTCGAAGTACTTGATTATTTAATGGTGAACCAACATCAACAACAAGGTGGAATCGAAGAAAGTGATAATCCGGATCCTGAACGCTATGGTACAGAGGATACGGGAGTTTTCCGAATGAATGGTGAAGGAATTGCAGACCAATTGTACACAAATAATTTCTTACTGATGAATGCTTGGGAGGCATGGAAAGCAACAGAAGACTCTAAAATTAATAATTTTCATGACAAACTCGCTCTCTTTTTATCAAATATTCAAATCACTTCTCCAAGAAAGGAATTTGATGGCGGCTGGATGCGTTCCTATCATTTAGACAGTGGAGAGTACTTTGGCAATAATGGTGACACGGGTTGGGGTGCATATGTTATAGAAAGTGGATGGACGAACGCCATTATCTTATCAGGCCTTATCTTAAAAGAATTAAACCTATCCTTATTAGACTAATGCGAGGAGGTGTCAAGATGTCAGTTAGATGTAAGACTCTTAATAGTGATCCAGCAATCATATTTGCTACAGAAGAGTTGCTCAAGTATACAAAACAGGTTCAAGAGCCTATAACTTATTCGTTTGTTTTAGGGTTGGATCAAGATTTTTTAGAAAAAGGCTTAACTGAACAATCTTTATTGAAAAATGATCCTGCTATTGATGCTTTTCATTTTATACAAGTAGATCGAGAAATTTATATTATTGGAAGCAATGCTAGATCAGTACTTTATGGCGTTTATCATCTTTGTAAGAAACTGTTTGGGTACAAATGGGTCCATTTTTTATCTAAAGAAAAAATAGAATACAAGGACGCTCGCTTTATACCAACTGAAATCCAAAGCGGAAATATGGTAAGAAGAGGGCTAGTAATTGAAAATTACGATGATATTCCTTTCCTAACGCAACTCATCGATTGGGCTGCGAAACACTATATAAATGAACTGTTTTTTACTTTTATGTTATGGGATAAAGTAAAACATGTAATCGAAGAAGAGATTGAAAAAAGAGGACTATCAATTACAATTGGCGGACATAGCATGCACTATTTATTAATGGAACCCTCTGTTTCTGAAAAAAAGCAGATTGATTTTTCAGATGATAGCTGGAAGCTTGCGCTTATCGATAAGATAAAAAGCTATAGTGAAGAAACAACATCCATTAAACGAGTATCCTTATGGCCAGCCGATATTGGGATAAATGATAGCGAAGACTTTTTAGCTCGTTACATAGAATTTACTGAACTCTTACAGAGTGAAATTCCTAGCATTGAAGTAGAGCATATCGCCTACAATGCAGGCTTATCGTGGGATATGTTAGAACTTCAAGAAGGGGTAAGTGGTTCTAGTAAAGTAAATACGCTATTTGCTTATTGGGGAAGAAATTATCAGCAATCTTTTATAAAGGAAGAAAGAGCATTTGAGGCTTTACAAAAATGGTGTCAAATAGCTAAGGCCAGTCAGCAGGAAATCACTATTTTTGAATATTATAGTGATCATTATATGTTAGGCGATTTATTTCCTCCTTTATTTCACAGAATTCACGAAGACATCGAAGTGTATGCAAATCTAGGAATCAATTCAATGGTTAATCTAATTGTGCCTTATATAGCTAAAGAAAATCAGAAAAAAGTGGATCTCCACTTTCCATGGGAATCGTTACAATTACTGAACAGTTATTATTTTGCACGGTTAACTTGGGGGGATGACTTCCAAGAGATTGAAACAGATTTCTACTCGATCTTTGACGAACATCAAATGAAGGTTAAACAAGCGCTTGTGAAAATGGAAGCTGTGCTTTCGGAAGTATCGAAGTGGAACGTACCTCTGTTTCCATACCGAGTGATCGATCCTGAAAAAATAGATAGGCATGAAGAATTAAGTGTGATTATCACTGACTTCTCAAATTGGAAAAGGGAAATCGAGCCTTTAAAAGCCGATTCCATCAAGGATGTAAATGATCCATACAGCCTGATAACTTTTTATATCTATTATGTGTGTGAAAAGCTAGAGGATTACTTACATACATGGAGGGAAAAAGTGTGAAACAACGAATTGTTTTTATTGGTGACAGCATTACATGGTGGGGGATTAACGAGAGTGATAGCATTGGAACGGGATATGTACGATTGCTTCATGATTATTTGAAGGTTTCGTATCCACAAAGGGATATTGAAATCATAAACAAAGGGATTAGCGGAAATCGGGTAATAGACCTAGCTGAACGGTGGGAGCAAGATGTTATTTCGTTTCATCCTGATATCGTTTCGATTTCCATTGGTATCAACGATGTATGGAGACAAGTAGATTCTCCTGAGATGGAGCAAGTGTTACCACAACGTTTTGAAGAAGTGTTAGAGACTCTTCTTATAAACACGATGGAAAAAACCAATGCTGCAATTGTCTTAATGGAACCGACTGTTATTTCAGAAGATATTTTCGGAAAAGGAAACTCTATGTTAAAACCATATATTGAAAGCATCCATCGATTAGCAGAGAAATATAATGCAGGAATCGTTCCGACACATCAGTCCTTTATGTCATTTTTAAAGCATAAGAAGGACTTTCCTCTAACAATAGATGGTGTTCATATGAACACGCTCGGGAATATGCTAATGGCTAAAACATGGATAGAAGCAACTAAGGATCTGTTTGAATAATTTTATAAAATGATGAATGTGAAAGAATAAGTTTATTAAGTGTATAAGCTTATTCTTTTTTATTGGAATAATAGATTCAACCACAATATAACAATTTTCGACACCCCCTTGAAGGTATAATAAGGAAAACTATCAATAGGGAGGTTCGTTTCTTGCTAGATTCTAGTCATGAATTCTATTTAAGTAGCGCTGAACGACAATTAATTATCAAAGGGATTAAACATGGTTTAGAGCGTTTTTATAAGGATAGAGAGGGAAAGCCTGATCTCGTCACCGAAAGAAACTTCATCTCCAGACAACGCGCCTCTTATGTTTTCGACTCCATCTACACAATCGCGAATCAACATCCAGAATTGAATGTGACGCCTGAAATTCGAACAGCAGGCTTATCATACGAATATGTATCGCTCTTTTTTGAAACTCGAAAAATTGTGGTCACTTTTAGCCAAGTAAAACGTCCAGAAGATCTACCTGAATATAGTGAATACAGAAATGAATATACAGAAGGAAATCGGCTGTATAATCCGCAGCTATCCTTCTTCCGAGAAGATGAAGAATTTAATCTCAAAAGCTACAAACACCTCGTCGTCACGTTTAACGGCTCACATGGACCGGATCCGCTTTTTGTATGGATAGGTGCCACAACACCTGGACAAAATGCGTGGATCTATCATGAGGAATTAAACGAAAGAGTGGCTTTAGGATAAATACATTTTTATTATTAGAGGCAAATTAAAATTATTAGATAGAGGTTGTAATTATTACAGCCTCTTTTTTATGTTTTTAAGGCCAATTCCAACCTATTAATTATATTATTTAAACTTTTTTAAAGTAAATTAAATAAAGTTAAAGGCGAAATCAAAAAATATAGATACTATAATGATGCTTAAGAAAGCGCTTATTATTATAAAAAAATAGGGGGGGAAGAACAGAATCGTTAAAAACGAGTTCTGTAATAGGCCAATGAAAATTACGGATATGACAGTAGACAGATATGAACGAATGGGAAAATCAGATATGGCATTTAGTGGTCATGAGGTTGTTGTTGTGAAGGTAGAAACCGATGAAGGGATTACAGGTACAGGATTCATTAGTTCTCCAGTTTATCCTCATGGAATTGCAAGTGATGTGGCAGCTAGGTTACTGAATAGAAACTTTAAAAATATCATTCTAGGTGAAAATCCTTTATACAATGAACAGCTTTGGTGGAAAATGTTTGATGGACCATGGCGACTAGGTATGAGGGGGATGATAAGAGATTGTATCGCTGCTATTGATTTCGCGTTATGGGATATTAAGGCTAAAAAGCTAAAAGTTCCGTTATCCGATTTGTTCGGTTCTAAGCGTAACAAAATACTAACTTATGCAAATGTAGGACATCAGTTACCGCCAGATGAATTGGCTAAGAAAGCCGCCGAATATGTAGAACAAGGACATACCGCCTTAAAGATTCGTGCAGGTTCTGTCGCTGTTCCGATTAAAGAAGCGAATAAAAGGGTTCAAGCCGTACGGGAAGCGATTGGTCCAGACGTGAAACTAATGGTGGACATTAACGGTTCTTGGGATACCGAAACAGCCATTCAACAACTAAAAGTATGGGAAAAATACGATATTTATTGGCTTGAGGAGCCTGTTGCACCTGAGGATATATCAGGTTATGCGAGAATTAGAGAGTATGCCGGAAATACCTATATTGCCGGTGGTGAGCAAAATAGTGGATTAACAGAGTTTCGCCAGTTTATTGAAAAGAAAGCGATCGATATTATACAACCAAATGCCATGGCAACTGGCGGAATCACAGACTGGTTACGTATCTATCATTTTGCTTCAGCTCACAATATTCCGATTTCACCTTGGAATCTTCAGCAAATTCATATTCATTTAGCTGCTGGCCTGCCTAATGTGAAATGGGTAGAATATTTCTCTCACAATCGTGATTATTTTCAAGATGTGTTAATCAAAGGCCCGCATATAAGAGAGGTAAGAGGTGAAGATGGCGTATATTTACTTGCACCTGAAGGCCCAGGAATAGGAATTGAACTTGATGAAGAAGTAGCTGAAAGAACGCATGTAAAAGATACCTTTTAAAATATATTTCAAAAATGAATTGGAGGAATATTGGTGAAAAAACAATATCATCTTTTAGCTATTGTATTGTGTTTACTGCTCGTTCTTTTTGGATGCTCAAGCGAGGGAGACTCTTCAAAAGAGGCTTCTGCAGATAAAAATTCGAAAGATGATCAGAACCAAACTGAAACAGATTCAACCGTCAAACTTGATGGCTCTGTTGAACTAATCGTTCCAGCAAGTGCCGGTGGTGGAAGTGATATAAATGCAAGAATGCTTGCAGAGATTATTCAAGCGAACAAATTGATTGATGAAAATGTAATGGTTGTTAATAAGCCTGGAGGAAGTACTGCAGTTGCGAACTCCTATACGTATAAGAAAGAAGGCACTAATAATACGATTTTGACCTGGAACTCGAGTCAAATTATTAGCCCGTTTTTAAACAAGAATGATGTCACTATAGAAGATTTAACTCCACTAGGGACACTTACTTTAGATAGCTATTTAATCATTGTTAAAGCGGATAGTAGGTATGAAACCTTAGAAGACCTTACGAAAGCTGCCAGAGAAAACCCGCAGACCGTCTCGATTGGAGGAACAGGTCAAGGTACAGAAATCCACATCCTAAGCCATTTGATTAACAAGTATGGGGAAACCGATTTAAAGTATATTCCTTTTGAAAGTGGTGGAGAAACTACTTCCGCCCTACTTGGAGGACATATTGATGTAACTTTAGCTAACCCGAATGAAGTAAAGTCTCAAATTGAAGCTGGTGAAGTAAGAGCCTTAGCTACCTCTTCACAGGAACGTATTAGTGGTGTATTAGAGGATGTCCCAACTTTTGAAGAAGTAGGATTAGGGGAAATCAAAATCTCATCATTCCGAGGATATGTTGGACCACCGGGAATGACAGAAGAAGAAATAGCTTATTGGGAAGATGTGTTGAAACAAGTTCATGAATCAGAAAGTTGGCAAAAGGATTATATTCAAAAATATGATTTGACCAGTCAGTACATGGATGCCGAAGAAAGTAAGGTATTTTATGAAGAAGTTCTAAATCTTTATTTAGAAGCATCAAAAGAAATGGGGCTTATAGATTAATGAGAAAGGCAGAAGGTATACATACCTTCTGCCACAACAGCCCTTTGAAATACTCTAATCTATTTAATTTAGTTGAAAAGAGGAATCTAATATGACTAGAGTAATATCCATTCTTTTATTTATAGTCGCACTCTTTTTTATTCATCAAGGCTGGTTTAACTACACATTTTGGGAAAATAATGCACCAGGTAGTGGTTTCATTCCTTTCATAGCTGGCCTCATTTTAGCCGTATTGACACTGGATATCTTTATAAAAAATGATAAAAAACCTAGTGGTCTCATGAAAAAACAATTATACCCTTTCATTGGGAGTTTAATCATGATCTTATCTATTTATGTTTTAGGAATGATTATCTCAATTGCCATTTTTATTATTGCTTGGTTAATAATCATTGAAAAGTATTCTAAAATCCGTGCATTCATGTATGGAATCGCGACAACTTCTATTATTTATATCATTTTCAAAATCTCCCTAAGGGTACCACTTCCTGAAGGCTTTGTAGGAATTTAAAAAGAAAGGAGATACGTTTATGGAGACATTTCAATTACTTCTTTCTGGGTTTATGGAAGCCATAACTATACAAAACATGTTAGCAGCTCTAGTCGGTGCAGTGCTTGGTATAGTCATTGGTGCTATACCCGGATTGGGTTCAGCATTAGGGGTAGCATTACTATTGCCATTAACCTTTGGAATGGATCCGATTACTGGTGTTATCATGTTAGCTGCTGTTTACTACGGATGCATGTACGGCGGTGCGTATAGTGCCATATTAATCAATATTCCAGGTGATTCAGCAGCAATCACTACTGCGTTCGATGGCTATCCGCTTACTCAAAAGGGTAAACCAGGTAAGGCATTATTCTCAGCTAATATGGCATCGTTTATAGGTGGCACAATCGGGATATTAGCATTGACCTTTATCGGACCAGCCTTGGCTGATTTGGGGCTGGCTTTTGGACCACCAGAAATTGCTTTATTAATATTATTGGCACTCTGTTCTGTTGGCTGGCTCCTAGGTGAGAGCCCTTCAAAAGGAGTAGCTGCAACAGTCCTTGGAGTCATGTTTGCGACAGTTGGTGTAGACGCAATGTCAGGGCAAGCACGATTTGCATTTGGTTCAGATCAATTACTAAGTGGCCTTGAATTGATTCCGATGATAATCGGGATGTTTGGCTTTAGCCAAGTAATCGTTATGATTACTCAAAAACTCAATGTAAAAGAGACAAAGAAGTTATCATTTAAAGAAAGTCTATTAAATAAAAATGATACAAAACGAATCGCAATACCTAGTGTACGTTCGGGTTTACTTGGCACCTTTTTAGGTGTATTACCGGGAGCAGGTGCTACAACTGGTGGGTTACTTTCTTATGTGTTGGAAAAAAGAGTTGGAAAGAATAAAAAAGAAATGGGGAAAGGAGCTATTGAAGGTGTAGCTGCAGCAGAATCTGGTAATAACGGGGCGGCAGTTGGTGCGTTTGTTCCTTTGCTATCACTTGGAATTCCTGGGTCTGCCACAACAGCTATATTGTTAGGTGGTTTGATTATGTGGGGGCTAGACCCTGGACCACTTTTATTTCAAAGCAATCCTGATTTTGTTTGGGGTTTAATTTCATCAATGTATATAGGAAATATTATTAGTTTGATTGCTGGATTAGCTTTTATCCCTATTTTAATGAAAGTCATTCTAGTACCTAACTCCTTGATGGTTCCGATTATAACGGTTATTTGTATCATCGGTTCATATAGTGTGAATAACAATATGTTCGACGTATGGATTATGTTGTTTGCTGGTGTAGTAGCATTCATCCTACAGGAAAATGATTACCCAATTGCTCCATTGCTATTAGCATTTGTCTTGACACCTCGACTAGAAATGTCAGCACGTCAAGCTTTTAATCTCTCAAATGGTAGTTTGGATATTTTCGTTGGCAGTACCATTTCAAAAATAATTTTGTTATTTATTACATTGTTTATCCTAGCACCGCTCATTTTAAAATTTATCAACAAAAAGAAAAAGGACTTGAAGGAAGACATACCAGCATGAGGTATGACTAGGAATTTCCTCATGCTGAACAATTAGAATTTATATTTTAATAGAATAAAGTTTTTTAGGCCGTCCCTTATCGGAGTATTCCAAATCCAACACAATTTCATCATTTTGAATCATGAATTCAATATATTTACGTACGGTAAGGGTAGAAATTTTTACGAGTTTGCTAAGGTCAGTAATCGAAAAGGATTTCCTTGCTTTCTTAAGTTCATCTCTTATTAAGGTAAGGGTTACTGGATCAATCCCTTTTGGTAAATCAATTTTTTCTTCTGTTAAAGTAGTCGAGTAGAGTTGATCGATGTCAGATTGACGAATTCGTGGTAGAGAGTGAAACATCGTCTGTCTTTTTTTATAAAAAGCAAGTGATGTTTGGAATCGTTCAAAACCATATGGCTTTAGGATACAATCAACAACTCCATGACGCAGTGCTTCTTCGATTAGATGAGGAGCATCTGCAGCAGTAACGAGTATCACATCAACCATGACGTTCTTATTACGCAATTCCCTTAATAATTCAATACCAGTCAACTCAGGCATATAGACATCTAATAATACGAGTTGTGGTCGCAGATTCATAATTTGCTGGAGAGCATCTTTACCATTTTTCGCATGACCCATGAGTGAAAAGGAGGTCATCTTTTGTAAATAATCAGCATTGATTTTAGCAACCATTGGATCATCTTCGACTATGAAGGTTGATATCATTGTAATCATCCTTTCAAAATATGATTATCCATTTGTTTTGGAATTTGCACAGTAAAACAAACTCCATCATTTTGTGAGAAAGTGATTGAGCCATTTAATAAGTTTTCTACATGATGTTTCACAAGGAATAATCCATAACCTAAAGTTCCTTTTGAAGAATAGCCTTTGGTGAAGATAGTTTGAACATTCTCTTTATTGACACCGCTTCCATTATCTTCAACTAAAATAGTGAGATGATTATCTTTGTCCAAAAATGTAAGCTGTACTTCTCCAGATGGTGTATGTTTAACCGCATCAATCGCGTTTTGAAGAAGGTTTCCGATAATAAGTGCTACACTATCAACTGGAATTTTGGGAGGTAATGTTCCTATTTTACTTCCAGGAGTAAAGGTAACTTTCACGTTTAGCTCGATTGCTTGTTGGATTTTACCCAATAAAAGTCCAGAAATTTTAGGTTCTAGAATATTTCGTGTTAAAAATTCTAATAGTTTTTGTTGTTGAATATTTGTGTTGGAAATATAAGCTTTAACTTCATCATAGCGATTTAATTCAATTAATCCTGATATCGTTTGAAGCTTATTAGAAAATTCGTGAGTTTTTGCCCGCAAACCATCAACATATTCATTTACACCAGTTAGATCTTCAGCTAAACGTCTTATTTCAGAGATGTCATGAAATGTAATAATATGTCCCCAAATTTTATTCTGTTTAGAGATGGGGTAGTAGTTTGCTAATATCACTGTATCATTTACAAATAATTCCATATTTTGATAGTTCGAAGGGGATTTCAATAGCGAAAAATCGTCCATAATTTCGGAAAGCTTTCTTTTATCAATGTCTTGAGGAAGGTTTAGGATATGTTTTGCTGCTGAATTTATTAACGTAATATTGTTTTCTTGATCGGTAGCAATTATTCCTTCACTTAAAGACTCTAGCATTGCCTCCCTTTGGATGAAAAGCTTAGCAATCTCCTCAGGTTCATGATTATGTAGGATCTTCTTTATTTGTTTTGCAAAAATAATAGCTGCAAGAATTCCAATTGAGAATGCAATTAATAGCGAATAAACAAGTAAATCCATATTTCTCTGTACAAAACTACTGATGTTCTTCTGAGAGTAACCAATTGCCAGGATTCCTAGCTGTTGGTTTGTATCAGGGTCGATAACTGGGACCCAAGTTCGTAATGTAGGTCCAGATATTCCGTTTGCAAAAGAATAATAGGCTTTTCCAGAAAGGGCTCTTTTTATATCATTTCCTGTTACATGAAAACCGATTAATGATGAGTCTGGATGGGTATATCGAACACCATCCTGGTTTACTAATACAAAAAACAGTTCTTTATCTGATTCATTCAAATAGTCTTCATATACTTCTTGGAGATCAATCCTTTTATCTGGTTCTTTTAAAGCTTCATGTACTGCGGGCATCTTAGAAATAAGATGGGTAATTTCAAGAGCGTTTTCACCAACAGTTTCTTCAATCGATTTTGACAAAATAATGTAAGAAGAATAGCCGGAAACAATTAAGACGATTGCAATGACAGAAGTGGAAAACAAAATAATTTTAACTTTTAGGGGAATCCGTTCAAAAACTTTTGGAAACAAATTTGATTCACTTCCTTTAGAGTTCAAATACTGCGAGAAAAGTCTGAATTTAAAGAAAACAATATATTGATAGTTAAAATGATAACATGTATTCCTTTTGTGTCAATAAATAGTTCAATTATTTTAAATAAGAGGGAGGAAGTATGATGGAAACAAAAACATATGATTTAGTTCGTAGAATTGGTGATGAGGGGCAACTATTACATAACAAGACTCTAACTCTATCTGAATATGAATTACGTGAGCTTTATAAAAAAATGCTAATGGCCAGATTATATGATGAACGGGCTTTTCGTTTACAAAGGCAAGGAAGAATAGGAACTTACCCTCCTTATAGTGGGCAAGAGGCTGCCCAAGTAGGAAGTGCCTTTGCTCTTGAAAAGGGAGATTGGTTGTTTCCTTATGGAAGAGACTTAGCAGCTTGTTTTACCTTTGGAAAGGATATGAAAACGGCTTTGCTCTATGCAATGGGTCACAAAGACGGAAGTCACGTTCCAGATGATGTAAATATCTTTCCATTAGCAATCATGATTCCTCCCCAAATTCCTCAGGCTGTAGGTGCTGCTTGGGCAAGTAAATTAAAGGGAGAAGATAGAGTGGCGTTAACAACGTTTGGAGACGGAGCAACCTCTAAAGGGGACTTTCATGAAGGACTTAATATGGCAGCCGTATTAAAAGTTCCAGCTGTGTTCCTATGTCAGAATAATAAATGGGCCATCAGTGTTCCAATTGAAAAACAAATGGCAACTGAGACAATTTCTCAAAAAGCAATCGCTTACGGTATGCCAGGGGTTCGAGTAGATGGAAACGATGTATTAGCTGTCTATGAGGTTACGAAAGAAGCGATTAGACGCGCGCGAAATGGAGAGGGGCCAACGTTAATAGAAGCGGTTACATATCGAGTTGGACCTCACACAACATCAGATGATCCAACCAGATACCGGGAAGATACAATTGCCCAAGAATGGAAAACTAAAAGAGATCCGGTGTATTTGTTTAAAAACTTTTTACTTAAACAAGGACTCTGGACAGAGGAAGAGGACGCTGAAACGGCAGAAAGAATGAAAAATGAGATAAATGAAGCTGTAAAAGAAGCTGAAAGCACAGCAAAAACGAAAATAACAGATATCTTTGATCATGTTTATGAAACTCCTACGACTGACTTAATTTTACAAAAAGAGGATTTAAATAGTGAACAATTTATTAATATATAAGGGGGTTGCAACAATGCCAGTAAAAACAATCGTTCAGGCTGTAAACGAAGCGATGGACATAGCTCTAGAACAGGATCAGAGAGTAATGGTAATGGGACTTGATGTAGGAACAAATGGAGGTGTATTCAGAGCAACCGAAAAGCTTCAAGAAAAGTTCGGAGAGGATAGAGTTGTAGATACACCACTTGCTGAATCGGGTATTGTCGGCTCAGCAATTGGCCTTGCCGCAAATGGAATGAAACCAATTGTCGAGTTACAGTTTATGGGGTTTATCTATTCAGCAATGGACCAACTTTGTTCGCAGGCAGCGAGAGTAAGGTTCCGAACGGGTGGAAGGTTTACTGCACCAATGGTAATTAGAGGGCCTTTTGGAGGTGGAGTTCATGCTTTAGAGCTTCATTGTGATAGCTATGAAACTTTCTTTACACATACACCTGGTTTGAAAGTTGTCATTCCTAGTAGTCCATATGATGCAAAAGGATTGTTATTAGCGGCAATCCAAGACCCCGACCCTGTCGTCTTTTTTGAACCAATGAAAATTTATCGTTCTGTAAAAGAAGAGGTTCCTGATGAAGCATACACGGTTCCTCTTGGAAAAGCAAAAATTGTAAGAGAAGGAGAGGATCTTACAATTATTAGTTGGGGAGCACCAGTACATGTAGCAAAAAAGACTGCCGAAAAATTAGAGAGCGAGAAAGGGTTATCTGTTGAGGTTATTGATTTGAGAACTTTGGTACCTCTTGACACAGAAACGATCATTAACTCAGTGCGGAAAACCGGCAGAGTAATTGTCATGCATGAAGCAGTTAAAACAAGTGGTTTTGGGGCTGAAGTCGCCTCAAGAATTATGGAAGAAGCATTCATGTATTTGGAGAGTCCAGTTGAAAGAGTCACAGGGTTTGATACTCCATATCCTTTTCCACAGGTAGAACATGAATGGATGCCAAACGAAAATAGACTCTTACGTGCTGTTGATAAAGTATTACATTACTAATCTTTTGGAGGTGATGATATGATTTATGAATTTAAATTGCCTGATGTAGGCGAAGGAATTGCAGAGGGAGAAATTGTAAAATGGTTTGTAACGAAGGGAAAAGCTATTAAAGAGGATGAACCTATTGCAGAGGTTCAAACGGATAAAGCCTTGATCGAAATTACATCACCTGTAAGTGGGAAGGTAAGAGAAATCTTCTACGAAGAGGGTGATGTTGCAGAGGTAGAATCTGTCATTATTAGTTTTGATATTCAAGATATACATGCAAGGTTGGAAACCATTAATGAATCTGTTGGTGTCAATACTGAAAAAGAAACCAGACGTTCAGAAAATATTGAGGAAAAGCTACCACCAAAAATGGGAAAAAGACGAGTAATCGCAACCCCAACAGTTAGAAGAATTGCCCGAGAATTAAATGTGGATCTATTACAAGTTGTTCCGTCCGGGAAAAACGGAAGAGTCCTTGCTGAAGATGTTCATAGGTATAAGGAAGAACTTGAGGAAGCACAGAAGCCAACAAAGGAAATCGTTTTGAATAAGACTAGTGAAATGAGTACGGAAAAGAACTTGAACCAATCAGAAAAAGACTTAGTAGAAAGAGTTCCACTTAGAGGTTTACGACGAAGTATTTCAAAGAAAATGACACAATCTACACAAATTGCTGCGCAGTCTACGATTTTAGAAGAAGTTGATGTCAGTAAGCTAGTTAAACTCCGCAAGGAAATGTCATTTAAAGCGAAAGAAAAAGGGGTTCATTTAACATATTTACCGTATATCATAAAAGTAGCTATTTCAGGCCTAAAAGAATTCCCTTTTTTAAATGCTTCTATAGATGATGAGAAAGAAGAAATTATTCTAAAAAAGCATTTTAATATTGGAGTTGCAACTGATACACCAAATGGACTCATTGTTCCGGTGATTAAACAAGCTGACCAAAAAAGCATGTTAGCTCTTGCAAGTGAAATTACTAATTTAGCTGAGAAAGCTAGAAATAATGCCTTATCCATGGAACAGTTGAAGGGTGGGACTTTTACGATCACAAATATTGGTTCAACCGGTGTAGGCATCTTTGGTACGCCAATTATTAATTATCCTGAGGTAGCAATCCTTGGTGTTCACCGAATCCAGAAAAAGCCAATCGTTACTGAAGATGAAGAAATTGTTATTCGTGACGTTATGGGGATTAGCTTTAGTTTTGATCATCGATTAATTGATGGGGCAATGGCCTCTTACTTTTTGAAACAGTTGATAAGCTATTTGGAAAATCCAAATTTACTCTTTATGGAAATGGTCTAATGGTGAGGTAACTAGTAGCAATAATAATATGAAGGGTGTTGAAAAATTTGAAGGTAAGTATTTTAGGAGGCGCAGGAACTCTAGGAGCAACAACAGCATTTGTACTAGCTCAACAAAACCTTGTTGATGAAATTAGTTTAATTGACCTGAAAGAAAACATTGCTGCAAGTCACAAAATGGATATGGAGCAGGCAGCAGCTGAATTTTCATCTGTAAATATTACAAGTGGTGATTTTTCTTTACTACAAAATTCAGACATCATCATTAATACAGTAGGAATACCAGAACAACAGGTGCAGTCACGGATGGACTATTTAGAGGGTAATTATAAAATCATCCAACAAATTTCTAGCCATATTAACCAATATACAAAGAATCCGATTATCATTTCAGCAACTAACCCTTTAGATATTATTCATACACTATTACAGGACTTAGTTGCAATTCCAAAAAATAGAATGATAGGTTTCTCTTTAAATGATACATTTCGTTTCCGTTGGGCACTATCAAAAATTTTACTGGAGCCAATCGAGAACATAGATGCTTTAGTGTTTGGGGAACATGGAGAAGATCAAATTCCAATCTTTAGTCGTATTTATATCAATCAAAAGCAAATTCATCTGGAAGAGGAACAAAAACATCTTGTCATTCAGATTATCAAAAATTGGTTTGCTGACTATCAATCCCTGAATTCAGGAAGAACCTCAGGGTGGCTTTCTTCTATTAATTTAGTCAAGATTATTAAAGCAATCGTTGAAGATACAAAAGAAATCATTCCTTCGTCAGTTATTGGCAAGGATGGAATTTCAATTGGTCAAGCAGCGAGAATAGGAAAAAATGGCGTAGAAGCTATTGAAGGAATACCTCTGACATTGGAAGAGAATGCAGAATTTAATAGAGTTAAGCAAAAGATAAATGAGCAAGTCAAAATGATACACGAAGGAATTCCCATGCACGAATCATAATATTTTTCGGTAAATTATAAAAAACGGAGACTGTGACCAATCACAATCTCCGTTTTTGCGTTAACCCATTCCTCAAAACCGCAAAAACAATACTCGGTTTCATCAAAATGGTCATTGGACTTTTTAGGTTCATCACTTTTATAAAAGAATCATAGATGTTGGTGTCTTTCGCTGATAAAAGAAATACCTGCCGAGCATACCATTGCAGAATGGGAAGTCCAAATGGTTTTTTACCTGTTGTTTCTTGATACCGAAAATCCTCTGTAAGTACCATATTCCAAACCGGAGCAATGATATTTGCTGCCTTTTTATGAAAATCACGAGCTAGATTTTCCAACGATTGATTTTGTAAAATGCCTTTTAAGGCAAGGGCTTCTAACACAGCAATACTCATTCCTTGACCGAAAAAGGGATCAATTCTACAAATTGTATCGCCAATCATGATAAGCCCCGCAGGAAAGTTGTTGATTTTCTCGATTTTTCTCCATGTTATATGTGGCACCCGAAAAACAGAAATACTAGTTAGAGGCGTGCCAGTTTGTAATGTCTGATACATATCGTTCTTCTGTAACCTTTTTGCTAGGTGTAATAAATTATTTTCTTTAACAACCTCTTTGTCATTAATACAGTCATGATACCCTATGAATGTAACCAAATATCGATTCCCCTCAACCTTTGAAATCGAACCTGCAAGTTTCTCGTGAGGTGGGTTTGGGTAAAGTAGCTTGATTGTCCAGTCCTGGCTCACATTTTCAGGCAATTCCACAATTTGACTAACGTAAGTTAAATCAATTTTCACCTTTTCAAGCGGGATATGTATGCCTTGTTCATTCAACCAATGATACGTGAAGCTACTAGCTCCACTCGCGTCCACAATCAAATCGCCATTAATCACGCTGCCGTCTTTCAAAACAACGCCAATCATTCGATTGTTTCCCTCGTCATATAAATACCCTTTAACAGTTTGATTGGATTGGATGGTGATGTTTTCAACCTCTTTTATGTACTGGTTTATATGCCATTCCAAATGTGGTCTAGTTTGAAGAGTGGTTGTGTAACCACCATCATAGCGCTGTTTCCAAACTCCATGATGGTGCCATGCAAGGTCTTTTGTTGAATTTATTTTCACGGCTCCTGTTGAATAAAATTTTTCAGTGATGCCAGGAAAAAGTTCTTCAAGACCTTGTTCACCTGCATGAAGCAATGCATGAATATGATTACCTTGCGGCGCTCCTTTTCTTGGAATGGGCGAGGTAACTTCAGAATCTCGCTCCATGATAATCACTTCTTGAAAAGAATTAGAAAGAACGCGCGCAGCTAATTTTCCCGCCATTCCCCCGCCAATTATGATGACTTTGTCCTTATGCTGCAATAAAAACACTCCTAATCAAAAACATATAGTATTATTTTAAATTGCCTTTGACAAAAAAGGTACATAATATACAAAAATGAATTAAAATTTATCACTTCAACATAATCGTATGTTATCTTATTGATATCGCAACAAAGGAAGTGAACAAATGCAAACATTAAAACCAGCCATTCATTTTAACAGGGTGAATTTTCATGCCAATGAAAAACATATCTTAAAAAATATTACGGGATCCTTTTATGAGGGGACGATTACATCACTAGTTGGCCCTTCTGGAGCGGGGAAGACAACACTCTTAAAGCTTTGTAACGGACTTCTGTCACCAATTTCAGGTGAAATTTACATAAAAGAAAAAGACATCCAAACATATGAACCGGTTGAATTACGTCGGGTTGTAGGAATTGGCCTGCAAAATGCACCTATGGTAAACGGGACTGTTTATCATAATCTTGCGTTACCGATGACACTTCAAAATAAAGTCTTAGAAGAAAAAACAGCCAAGGATTTATTAGAAGATGTTGGGTTAGAAGAGGAATACCTCAATCGAGATGTCCGTGATTTATCAGGTGGACAGCGCCAAAAGGTATCCATTGCGCGTACGCTTGTAAATCGACCGCAAATTTTGCTGTTGGATGAAATAACCTCTGCACTCGATCGTGTTTCGAAACACGAAATTGAAGAACTCATCGTAAAGATCAACCAGAAGTACAATGTAACCATCATCTGGATTACCCATAACCTTCAGCAAGCCATTGAAATCGGCAATTATGTATGGGTTATGATGGAAGGGGAAGTCATTGAAACAGGCGAGAGTGCATTGTTGAAATCTCCTACTCATGAAAAAGTAAAACAATTTGTGAAGGGGGAGATGATGGAGTGAGCACACTTGCTTTAGTAATTGCCCTTATTTTTGTGCTAATCCCGATTCTTTTATCGAAAACATTTAATCTGGGATTGGAAAAAGACACGACCATTGCAGTTGTTCGTTCAATAATTCAATTATTTGCAGTCGGCTATATTTTAAAATTTGTCTTTGATACGGAAAGTCTCCTTTATATTTTTCTAATGGTCATTGTCATGATTGTGGCGGCTACACAGAATGCGAGGAAAAAAGGAAAGGCTATCAAAGGAATCACATGGAAAATTGCGGCTACATTAATTTTTATGGAAGTACTAACTCAAGCGATTTTACTCGGTTTTCAGATTACGCCAGCCACAGCCCAATACATCATTCCCATCAGTGGAATGGTTGTTGGCAACTCGATGGTCCTTGCTATTCTATTTTTAAATCGATTTACGTCGGAGGTTGACGGCCATCAGGAGCAAACTGAGCTTATTCTGTCCTTAGGTGGGACACCAAAACAAGCGATTCATACGCAGCTAATCACATCAATTAAAGCAAGTATGATTCCTACAATTGAAAGCCAAAAAACAATTGGACTCGTTCAACTACCTGGTATGATGAGTGGCCAAATCATCGCTGGTGCCAGTCCAATTCAAGCGGTTCAATTTCAATTACTCGTACTCTTTTTACTTCTAACAACAGCAGCTGTCACAAGTATTATGCTCGGTTTTCTATCGTATCCAACATTATTTAACCAACGCATGCAGTTTTTGAAAATGAGGTAATAACGGATAAAATCAAAAATGCCTGAACCCTCATCAGGGCTCAGGCATTTATTCTATAGTTAACAGGAACCTCACAAGTTCCCTAGTTTATTTTCGAATTCAAATAACGAATTTAATATTTAAACACATGTCGTCCAATTTTAACGGCTGTTGTTCTTGAATCTAACCAACGACTTGTGGCTATTGTTGGGTTATAAAAGAACAATGCATCCTTCGCAATATTTCTCATTTCAGTGAGTGCCGCGCGCACTGCTTTTATCGACTCTTCATCTGCAGGTTTATTAATTTGACCATTTCGTACAGGTTGGAACTGGCCACGCTGATAAATCACATCTCGGATCGTATCGGGGAATTTGGGACTTTCTACACGATTTAACACAACTGCTGCTACTGCTACTTTTCCTTCAAAAGGTTCTGCTTGAGCCTCAGCTCGTACAATTCTTGCTAACAAATCTAGTTCTGCTGAAGAAAAATTATAATTTGTATAAACGCTTTTAACTTCAGTAACGACTTTCTCTGATTTTACTGTTTCTTGCTTAGCTCCTTGTGTAGCTACTACAACTTCCTTTTTCTTCTCAACATGCATACCTTCAAATAATTTAGGTGTGTTATCATCTACTTCTGCATTTATATGTTGACCTACCACAATCAGGTCTAAATCTTTTACTTGCGGGTTCATCACTGCTAATTCTTCTAACGTCATTCCATGTTTAAGTGCAATTTCTGACATTGTGTCACCTTTTTGTACAGTATACGCAAACGCTTGTTCTGCAAAAAATAGAGATGCTATAAAAATCGCTAGTCCTAATAGTATTTTTTTCATAGTGATAGTCCTCCTAGTTAATTTAAGTACTGGGTAACTCTCTATGACTCATTTCTATGAAAAAAATAAGTAGATTAGTATTACAGTTTCTTTACAGGTAGATTACAACCTGTCCATCTTCCAAAAACTAGTAAAAAATAAGACGGTTCCCTTTTTAAAAAGAGACCGTCTTCAAATCAATTTTGGCTCTTTTGAAAATAACCCTCTACGCTATTGATGTGTTGGACCATAAGGTTGCTAGCAAGTTCTGCATTACATTCCTTCATCGCTGTAAAAATTTCTTTATGGTAATTGAGTGACTCGTTCATTACTCCAAGTACAGTCACTCCACTTTCCTGAGTGTGCTTCACTAAATTATTAATGGATTCATATAGATTGAATAAGACAAGGTTTTTCGATGCTTTCGCAATTTTTTTATGAAATTCCAGGTTCGAACGAACATATTCTGTTTGATTGTTTTCACGAACCGAAACTTCCATATCAACAATGGTTTGCTCGATTTCATCAAAGTCTTCAGAATTTGCCCTCGTTGATGCTAGGTATGTTAATTCTTTTTCTAAAAATCTACGAGCTTCAAAAATATCTTGCCATTGGGCAGAGGAAAAATAGAGCTGGAACATGAGGGAGTCAGAGAAAAACTTATCATGGTTACCTGTGATAATCGTACCCTTCTGTGTCTTTTCAATTAAACCTTGCGCCTCCAAAACCTTCAGTGCTTCCCTTAATGAAGGCCTACCGACCCCAAATAAATTCATTAGTTCCCGCTCTGGAGGAAGTTTGTCTCCTTCATTTAGTTTGCCTTGCAGAACTAGGTCCTTAATTTGGTTGACAATACTATCTGTAACATTTAAACGTTTCACTGGTTCAATCATTTTTATATCACCTTTCATATTTATTACAATAATGGTAAGATTTTCCCTAAATTACTAGAAAACACCCCCCTTGAAAAAAAGAAGGGGGGAGGGGGAGAAGTATTCATTTATTTGGCAATCTCCCCATTTAAGGTTTGAGTCTTGTTTAGCCGCATTTTAAATAAATATGCACCTACAACCATAACTAGAATAGCTGTAATCAAACCGATCACAATATTTTGAGTGAATCCTAGGACGATGAATCCAAAGATTGAAGAAACACTGGAAAGCATAGCATATGGGAGCTGTGTCACCATATGATCGATAGGGTGGACCGAGCTTCCAATCGATGCCAGAATCGTTGTATCAGATAAAGGAGAAGTATGCTCTCCAAATACAGTTCCTGCTAAGACGGCGCCAATTACCGGAATTAGGAAAGTAACATCGATTGTTGCCACGATTTCAGCACCAATCGGAATCATAAGACCAGCAGTACCGAGCGTACTTCCAATTGAATAAGAAATAAAAGCTGCGAAAACAAAGAAGATAACAGGTAACCAAGCAAGCTGTAGATTTCCATCAATTAATGTTGCAAGATAATTCCCAACACCTAACGAAGATATGACTTTAGCTGTAACTAGTGCAAGGAAAAGTATGATAACGCTCGGGAGTGTTGTTTTAATACCAGCCAAAGTAGAAATCTTTAAGTGTTCACCAGAAGTCTTTTTCATTAGCAATCTTGTTAAAATGACAAGGTCGGCTGCAATCGCACCATATACCAGGGAAAGAATAATGTCTGTATTAATTAACACATCAAAAGCGGTGATTGGTCCTTCAGCACTTGAGCGTCCAATCCAGATAGCAGAAATCACAGTTACGATAATTAACGTTAAAACAGGGAAAAGTAAATCTGCCATGTTTCCATCATTTCTTGTTGGAAGTTTCGTATCTTCAGAACCGGGCACCTTACCACGTTTTGTATCAAATAATATATCTTCTGTAACTGCGCGTTCTTCATCGCTACGCATTTGGCCAACATTTATTCCAAAATATGCAACGATAAATACGAGGATAATAGTAGTAATTGTATAATAATTGGTAGGTATGGCTAATAAAAACGCTTCTAATGCCTGATAGGAGGTAATCTCAGTGTCAGTTAGGACACCTGCAATGATTGAAGTAATAAAAGCCGCAAGTCCTGAAATTGGTATAAGTAGAGCGATTGGTGCAGAGGTTGAGTGGATTAAGTAGGAAAGTTTAGAGTGCGATACTTGGTATTTATCCGTTACTGATCTCATTACGCTACCACGGAATAGACAACTAAATGCATCATCAAACCATGTGAAAAAACCGATTAACATTGTCGCCATTTGAGCTTGAACTCTCGTTTTGGCAACTTTTACTCCCCATTCGGAAAAGGCATAAATGCCACCTGATAGATAGAGAAGGGAGGAGAGTATTCCTATTAACACAACGAACAACAAGACTTTGCCATCACCTATTAGTACATCTGCCATGATGTGGTAAACGTTTACAAAACTATCAATGATATTCCATTGATTATAGAGCAATGCTCCTATTGCAATTCCAATACCTAATGCTAAAAATAATCGCTTTGTAATCAAAATAATAGCAATCGTAACAATCGGTGGAATCAGTGAAAATATAGTACCTTCCATATAGTTGCCCCCTTTAGAATATAAAACATTTGTAATCGCTTACAATTATTATGAAAAATCATTCGTGACTGGCAATATTAATGGGGTTAACTCAAGTAGAATCCCACAAGTCTAGTCACGAATGAATGTGCGAAAAAGGTTACTCCGCTATCCGGTTGACTAATTTACCTAGCCCTTCAACCTCACAGACAATTTCATCGCCAGGTTTCAACCAAATTTTTTCCTTCATGCCTAAAATAACGCCTTCTGGTGTTCCAGTAAAAATCACATCACCTGGTTCAAGGGTCATTGTTTGGGATAAGTCACTGATCATTTCAGCAATCGAGAAAATCATGAGCTCTGTACTTGAGTTTTGACGTAATTCACCATTTACCCAACATTGCAATTCTAGATTTTGAGGATTTGGAACTTCTTCAGCTGTTACAAGATAAGGCCCAATTGGAGCAAACTGATCAATCGCTTTACCGTATGTCCATTGGTTGGTCCTTGTTTGAAGGTCCCGTGCCGAGATATCATTTCCAGTCGCATATCCAAAAACATAATCAAGCGCTTCTTCTTGAGAAATATTCTTAGCTTGTTTACCCATCACCACGACCAACTCAACCTCGTAATCTACTTGCTTCGTTGCGGAAGGAGGTACAATCTCTTCGTTATGTGCAGCAAGGCTATTTTGATACTTAGAGAAATAAATTGGGTAAACCGGTACGGTAAAGTTTGCTTCTTTAACATGTGCACGATAATTTGCACCTGAGCAAATAATTTTATTTGGCGTTTGCACAGCTGGTGCATATGTAATACTAGATTCGTCTAGGAATGCATCTGCTGCCGATACCACCTGTTGAAGTTTTACTTGTCCAGATTTACCACTTGAAATCACTTCTTCGATTGAAGAAGGGGCAATCAAACCAGCTTTTTCTGCAGTAGCTCGCACATCAACTATGCCGCTATCTGTTTTGATACCTAAACGAACACCATCTGTAGCTTGAAACGAAAGTAATTTCATACACGTCACCATCCTGATTAAATTTAAAACACATGCTGCACCTTGATGCATGGTCTTACCATAGAATATTGTATAAATTTTATTTTTAGAACATTTTAAAAATTATTTATTCAAAAAAAAAAACGGCTCCCTAATAACAAGGAACCGACTATCTTTTCACTTTATCTTTTATTTTTTTCAAATTCTGCTTTTATTGTTTGGAGTAATTCAGGGTTTGTTAAGATCTTATATCCTGTTACAGCCATTGTTTTCGCACCAAGTATCATAGCATCTTTACCTTGGTTACTTAAAGCGGCTTCACGAAATCCGTGGGTGTGGCAAGCAAATGGCTCATCACAAATTTTTACATATGGATGAATAGAAGGGGCAACTTGACTGACATTCCCCATATCTAGTGACCCAGTGCCTTCTGAACGTTCGTTGATCTCCTCAGGATTAACCCCTAATTCGATTAACGTATCATTAAAGACATTTGAAAGTTCTTCATTTGTAATCATGTCATCATAAGAGAACTCATAGTTTGACCATTCCATTGTAGCTCCTGTCTGAAGGGCAGCACCTTCTGCACATTTCTTCACCTTTTCTACCAATTCATTCAAATAAGAACGCGAAGCAGCACGGACATAAAATTGTGCAACAGCATAATCCGGAACGATGTTTGCTGCTTTTCCACCTTCTGGAATGACTCCATGGATACGTGCGTCTGGTGTAATATGCTGTCTTAACGCATTAATGCTGTTGAACGTTTGAAGCACGGCATCAAGCGCATTTATACCTTCATGAGGGCTTGCCGCAGCATGTGCTGCTTTTCCGAAAAATTCAAATTGGATTGCGTCCATCGCAAGGGAAGCACCACTTTTTTCGTATTGGCTAAGTGGGTGAACCATCATTGCGACATCAAGGTGATCAAATATACCTTGTTCCGCCATGGTTACTTTTCCGCCTTTCGTTTCTTCAGCTGGAGTACCGTATACAACTACTTTTCCACCAGTTTCAGAAAGGACCTTTGATAATCCTATTCCAGCTGCAATCCCCATCGTTCCGATTAGATTATGACCGCATGCATGTCCCAATTCAGGGAGAGCGTCATATTCAGACATAATTCCAATCGTAGCACCAGGTTTACCACTGTCGAATGTAGCTTCAAACGCAGTAGGGAGGCCTGCTGTTCCTATTTCTACATTAAAATTATGTTTCTTAAGTTCATCCGTTAAAATTTTACAAGCTTTGAATTCTTCATGACCCAGTTCTGGATTTGCTCCAATATATGCACTAATTTCATAAAAACGATCTTTGTTTTCTTCAATAGCGTTAAGTATTTCTGCTTTCATATTGACCCTGCTTTCTGATTATAAGTTTCTATTGGGTAATTATAAATCATCCTGTATAAAAATTCAATCAAACTCTTTGTCTACTATACTATTTTTATATAACAAATAAAGAAATAATAAAAAGTCCCCAAAAATAGGCAATCGCACATACAGTACAACCCATAGGCTCATATCTTAACAGTGTAAGAAAAAGAAAGGGAGATGACACTATGCATTACGGATATCATGATCATTGCGGACATGGACATGGATATGGTGGATTTGGATATAACAACAGCTTTGTATTAATCGTTGTACTATTTATCTTGTTGATAATTGTTGGTGCTTCTTACGTACGATAAAAATATACAGAGCTATAGAAAAGGTTCCTTTCACAACTCGTGAAGGGAGCTTTTTTTTGTTAATGAGATAAAAGAAGGTTAGGAAGTGGTTTAACATAAAAATATTATGTAAAATTAATATTAGTATGTTACTCATGTTTATCATAATTGGATTATGTAAACTTCGTGTATTTTTGAATAGAATCATCCATTCGAAACAAAAGATAAAAAGTATATGTTTTAAACGAGGTGAAAGTATGTCAGTACAATATGATGTCACAATAATCGGCGGGGGTATTGCTGGTCTACAAGCAGCAATCCAGCTTGGACGTTATAAACATAAAATAGCAGTGATTGATTCAAATGACGGCCGTTCTACCATTTGCAGGTCCTACCATAATATTTTAGGTTGGCCAGACGGTGTGAGTGGACAAACCTTAAGAAACCTAGGAAAATTGCAGGCCGAAAAACTTGGGGTTTCTTTTATGCAAAACGAAGTTACTAAGGTTGAAAAAGCGGAAGGGGTATTTAAGCTATATTGTCGTGGTGGGGATACCTATTTTGCTAAGCGGTTGTTACTGGCAACAGGCGTAAAGGACAATATCCCTCCCATCAAAAACATTTACAAATGCCTAGGTTTAACGATATATGTATGTCCTGATTGTGACGGGTATGAGGTAGTAGACAAGCATGTAATTGTGATCGGTTTTGGAAAGTCTGGCGCAAACATGGCCCTCACTCTAACCTATTTTACAAAAGACATCACATTTATTAATCATGATTGGAAAAAACTTGATAGTGAGTTGCTGTCAAAGATAGAACAAAGCGGAATTACTCATATTCAGGATGACACGGAGGAGGTATTGCTTGAAGAGGGGACCGGGAATTTTGTCGGTGTTCGCTTGAAAAGTGGAGAAGTCATAAAGGGCGACCGAGGTTTTTTGGGATTTCCAGGAAACGAGGTCCGTTCAGAATTAGCTACCCAGCTTGGCATAGAACGAACAGAAAATAAGCATATCATCGTTGACCCAAGGACTAAAAAGACAAACGTCGAGCATGTATGGGCAGCTGGGGATATAGCCGTACACTCTGAACAAACAACAATCGCCATGGGAGACGGCATGCAAGCAGCCATTTGGATACACAAAAGCCTTTTAGATGAAAAAACCTGCGATTAACGAAATTATCAATCCTTACATACATATGATGTAATAATAGGCTTTTATCTATTGTATTCGCTTACAATGATTTGTGTTGGTTTAAGGTTATATAGAAAAATTGATGAAGGGGATTTGTGTGGACATTTCATGAGGTTTTCCTCTTCATCAGAGTTATGAAGGACTCTACGGCGAAGATCACTCGTGCTAAAGTTCTTCATCGGGGTTATGAAGGACCTTACGGAGAAAATCGTACATTCTAAAGTCCTTCATCAGAGTTATGAAGGACTCTATGGCGAGGATCACGCGTGCTAAAGTTCTTCATCGGGGTTATGAAGGACCTTACGAAGAAAATCGCACATGCTAAAGTCCTTCATCATCCGAAAAAACATAAAATCCTAGACCGCCACCAACAACCCAATTTAATCAATACTCAAACCCAAAACATCTATCAAAAGCACTCACCATTCGCAGCATACCAATTAACCGAAATAGTACTGTAACACCATTTTTCACGAGGAGGGGTTCGCGATGGACGCAACCCGCTTAATTAAACCTTTATTGGATAAGGAATATCCGATGATTAGCTATGGGGATGGAATCTACTTGTACGACACAAATGGAAAGAGATATATCGATGGTTCATCAGGGGCCATCACGGCGAGCATCGGCCATGGCGTGAAAGAAATCATTGAAGAAATTGAAAACCAAGCTCACAAAATATCATTTGTCTACAGGTCACAATTCACAAGTGAACCTGCAGAAAAATTGGCTCAGAAATTAAGTGACCTAGCAAAAGGCGGTGAATACTGGTCTTTTTTTGTGAACAGCGGTTCGGAGGCGACGGAAACGGCAATGAAGATTGCCATTCAACATTGGCAGGAAAAAGGAATTAAAGGAAAAAACAAAATTTTGTCTCGCTGGATGAGCTACCACGGGATCACGATTGGTGCACTCTCCATGTCTGGTCACACCGGAAGGAGAGCTCGCTTTGTCCAATTATTAGAAGACTATCCAACCATTCAACCGCCGTATTGCTTCCGATGTCCTTTCAATGCCACATATCCGGTTTGCAATCATATGTGTGCAACCGAACTCGAACTGGCGATTAACCGAATCGGGGCCGAGCATATTGCTGCTTTTATTGCGGAACCAATCATTGGAGCTGCAGGTGGTGCAATTGTCCCGCCTCCTGGTTATTATCAAGTGATCAAAAAAATCTGTGAAAAACATAATATCTTATTTATCGCTGATGAGGTCATGACCGGAATGGGCCGGACCGGAAAGATGTTTGCCCTTGAACATTGGGACACACATGCTGACATCATTGCCCTTGGAAAAGGTATGAGTGCGGGTTACACACCCATTGCCGCAACCCTCGTTAGTGAAAAGGTAATGGATCCCATTCAAAAAGGATCAAAGTTAATTATGAGTGGACACACTTATAGTGCAAACCCACAATCAACAGCTGTTGCATTAGCGGTTGTCAATTATATTGAAACTCATAATCTAGTTGAAAAATCTGCGAATAACGGAAAATACCTAAATACTAAACTACAAGAATTGCAAAAAAAGCATCCGATTATCGGCGATGTTCGTGGAAAAGGCTTGATGTGTGGAATCGAATTCGTATCCGATATGATCACAAAGTTCCCTTTTAATAAGGAAATTGACTTAACTTCACTGGTTGTCAGTCAAGGTCAGAACAATGACCTATTACTATATCCGGCTGCAGCTGGAATTGAAGGTGTTGGTGGTGACGCCATTCTTGTTGCACCACCACTAACAATTACGACTGAACAAATTGATGAGCTAATCGAGCTCTTTGATCAAACTTTAAAAGATGTTGAGACAGCCCTGCAAAAGAAAGGGATCATATCAACATAATCTGGAGGTGACCATAATTGATTGAAAATCGATACAATAAAATTTCAACTCTAGAAGAGGCACTCGCACATATCAATGATGGAACAACGGTAATGTTTGGGGGATTTGGTGGAATTGGAAGTCCCCCTGCGCTGATCGACGGATTGCTAGAAAAAAATGTGAAAAATTTGACGTTGATTGGGAATGACACAGGTTTTCCAAATATCGGCATTGGGAAACTTGTCAGTCGAGGACATGCGAAAAAATGCATTGTCTCCCATATTGGTTCAAATCCTGTTGCAGGACAACTAATGACGGATGGAAAAATGGAAATTGAATTTTCACCTCAAGGCACACTTGCTGAACGAATCCGTGCAGGTGGGGTCGGACTTGGTGGTATTTTAGTTGATGTTGGAATTGACAACGAAATTGTTTCTAACGGAAAACAAATCATTACAGTGGATGGCACAAACTATCTATTAGAAAAGCCATTAACAGCGGAAGTGTCAATTCTTTTCGCTAAAAAAGCCGATCCATTTGGAAATCTTGTCTATGATAAAAGTGCCAGAAACATGAATCCGCTTGTTGCCATGGCAGGTAAATTCACGATTGCCGAGGTTGAGGAAATTCTTCCATTAGGAGAACTAGATCCAGAAGAAATTGTAACACCAGGAATCTATGTAGACATGATTATCAAGAGCAAAGGGGTGAATTGGAAATGGGTATGGGAGTAGATATTCGCAATCGGATCGCTAAACGGGCAGCACAGGAAGTCAAGGATGGTATGATTGTAAACCTAGGAATTGGTATTCCTTCCCTCGTTCCAAATCACCTCCCTGAAGGGGTCAATGTCATGATACATGCTGAAAACGGCATTTTAGGGATCGGTCCAAGCCCTGAAAAAGGGAATGAAGATGAGAATATTTGTAATGCCGCGGGTTATCCAGTAACTACTGTTACAGGTTCGTCCTATTTTGATAGTTCAATTGCCTTTGGAATGATTCGTCGGGGCTATATTGATATAACAATTCTTGGATCCCTTCAGGTTAGTGAAAAAGGCGACCTCGCCAACTGGATTGTTCCAGGTAAACGTGTCCCAGGGATGGGTGGGGCAATGGAGTTAGCACAAAAAGCAAAAAAAGTCATTGTTTTAATGAACCATATCGACAAACATGGAAACTCCAAGATTGTAAAAGAGTGCAGTCTGCCTTTAACCTCTAAGAACTGTGTCGATCTTATCATTACCGATATGGCCGTGATTGAGGTAAAAGAGGATGGCCTCCACCTATTAGAGGTGATGACTCCGTTTACAGTTGAAGATGTGATAAAAAATACGAGTGCCGAATTGAAGTGGGATGAAACCATTTCACAACTAACCTAAAGGGAGGGGAAGTGCTTGAGTGATACTAACGATAAAGTGAAAAAGTGGATCCAAGAAAATAAGGGTAAAGGAATTCGCATGTTAAAGAAGCTTGTTCAAGAACCGAGTCTCCAAGGGAATGAAAGATCTTCGCAAGCAATAGTCATTGAAAAATGCCGTCAACTTGGGATGGAAATTGACATCTGGGAACCGAATGGGGCGGAACTATTAAAACATCCATATTTTGTTTCACCAAGAACAAACTTTCTCGATAGTCCTAATGTAGTCGGTGTTTTAAAAGGGACAGGTGGGGGAAAATCACTTCTCTTAAATGGCCACATTGATGTTGTTCCAGAAGGTGATATCACCCAGTGGGAGATGGATCCGTATTCCGCTGAAGTGAAAGATGGAAAATTATATGGGCGAGGTTCCACTGATATGAAGGGTGGAAATGTCGCAATGCTATTAGCGATCCAAGCCATCAAGGAATCTGGTATTCAACTAAAAGGCGATGTCATTTTTCAAAGTGTTATCGAAGAGGAAAGTGGTGGTGCTGGAACACTTGCAACAATTATCAAAGGCTATAAAGCAGATGGAGCAATTATCCCAGAACCTACGAATATGAAGATTTTCCCGAAACAACAAGGTTCAATGTGGTTTAAAATTGATATTTACGGACGAATTGCACATGGTGGAACGAGATATGAAGGTGTAAGTGCCATCGAAAAGGCGATGACGGTTATTAATCATCTTTTAAAGCTTGAAATGATTCGCAATGCGGCGATAAATGATCCTCTGTATAAAAATACACCAATCCCAGTGCCTATCAATATTGGAAAAATAAACGGGGGAACCTGGCCGTCTTCTGTTCCCGATGTTGTCACCATCGAAGGAAGAATGGGTGTCGCCCCAGAAGAAACGATTGAGCATGCAAAAGCTGAAATGCAACAATGGCTTGAAAAATTACCTGAAATAGATCCATGGTTCCAAGACCATCCAGTAGGACTTGAGTGGTTTGGTGCACGTTGGGTACCTGGAACCATTGAACCTGACCATGAACTTATGAATCTTTTAATCAATACGTATAAAGAGGTTATGGGGAAAGAACCAGTCATTGAGGCATCTCCTTGGGGAACAGATGGTGGGCTTTTAACAGCGGTTGGCAATATTCCAACCATTGTGTTCGGTCCAGGAACAACAGAAGTCGCTCATTACCCAAATGAGTATATTGAGCTTGAACGCATGTTTGAAACGGCAGAAATCATTGCCCAAACAATTTTAGCATGGTGTGAAGTTTCTGAAAAATGATATGATAGATGAAAAGGGTTTGAGGAGGTTTGATGTTGTCAGGTCAAAAATACAGTGAACAAAAACGATTACATGCAGCTTCATATCAAGCAGACATTGTCGTAGACTATTTCAACCGGAGACTACGCGTTTTAGAATATCGAGGTAATCTTATGTCCTTATTAGATGAGGTTAACGAGATTGCAGCAATGCATTCATTTGAAAAAGTTATTTGTATGGCTAAACGTGAGGACTTAATTGAATTTATGTCATGTGGCTTTATGATTGAAGCAATGGTCCAAAAATATTTTAATGGCAGTGATGCCTATTTTGTTACGAAGTATTTTACAAATGAAAGACGAAATAGTGATAAATGGATGGAAGAAGAAAAAATAATGACCGACATCCTACGAATTCCACCAGAAAATAAACCAACAGATACTCATTTTTTATTCCGCAAAGCAACACCTGAAGATGCAGGGCAACTTGCTAAATTGTATGATACTGTGTTTCAGATTTATCCAACTCCATTAAACAACCCAGACTATATTCAGAAAGTGATGAAGGATTCCACGGTTTTTTATGTCGCACTCGACAATGGTGTGATCATAAGTAGCGCCTCAGCCGAAGTGAATCATACATTTTATAATGCGGAGTTAACCGATTGTGCAACCTTGGATGCGTATCGGAAACACGGCTTAATGAAAAAGCTCTTGATTCAGCTTGAAAAGGAGCTTATTAATAACGGAATATATTGTGCCTACTCGATTGCGAGGGCACTTTCATATGGAATGAATAAAAGCTTTTACCAGTTAGGATACTCATATACTGGCAGACTCACAAACAACTGCTATATTTTTGATAAGATTGAAGACATGAATGTGTGGGTGAAGGATTTATCAATTGACTGACCCTGCCAATTTTTCGGCATCTAGCGCCGGAATTTCATCATGTGATGAGGGAGGTGGAGATGCATGCAAATCGGGGAAGAACTAGTCATTGCCATTTTAGATAGTATTGATGAAGCCATACATGTTGTAAATGAGGAAGGTATCACCATCTTCTATAATCAGGTAGCAGCCGAGCACGATGGGCTTAGTCGGGAAGAGGTACTTGGTAAGCATCTTCTCGAGGTCTTTCCTTCTTTAAATGAGGATTCTAGTACTCTTTTAAAGGTCATTCGTACAAAACAGCCGATTTATCATCTTCCCCAAACCTATAAAAACAAATGGGGAAAGCTGATTGATACGGTGAATACTACCTTACCCATCCATATAAATGGGAAATTCATAGGTGCTGTTGAAATTGGAAAAGATTACTCGAAGATCAAAGATTTATCTAATAAATTGATGGACCTACAATCAAAGGTTCACAGTCCTTCAAAAAAGCCTCAGGAGTTATATGGAGCAAAATACACATTTCTTGACATCCTGACGAAAAATGAGCGCTTCAATGCTGTGAAAAAACAAGCAATGAAGGTTGCAAACTCTTCATCTACTGTTTTAGTGTATGGGGAAACAGGAACAGGTAAGGAACTTCTTGTGCAAGCGATTCATAATGCCTCACCTCGAAGGCAGGCTCCTTTTATAGCACAAAACTGTGCGGCGTTACCAGAAAGTTTATTAGAAAGCATTTTATTTGGAACGGTTAAAGGGAGCTATACGGGTGCGGTGGATCGTGCTGGGTTATTTGAAATTGCACATGGCGGGACTCTTTTTTTAGACGAAATTAATTCGATGCCCCTTGAGCTCCAATCCCGTTTGCTCAGAGTACTTGAGGATGGGATGGTCCGAAGAATTGGCAGCCCGAAAGCTCTTCAAGTCGATGTACGTGTGATTGTTGCGCTAAACAAATATCCAACAGATTGTGTGAAAGATCATGAGCTAAGACCAGATTTGTATTACCGTTTGAATGTTTTCTCATTGGAGATTCCACCATTAAAGAAGCGACTCGAGGACATACCGTATTTAGTCGATCATTTTGTTGGCCTCTATAATCATAGCTTTCAAAAAAGTGTCTCAAAGATAGATGATGAAGTCCTTCGATTATTCGCTAGCTATCTTTGGCCAGGGAATGTAAGAGAATTAAAACATATCATTGAACATGCGATGATTATGGCTGAAGGATCATCACTTACAACAGATTTATTACCTAGTCATCTTATTGATACGCAAGCAACGTCTACATTAACATTAAGACCGCTTCGCGAAGTCATACAAGAAACCGAAAACTCTTTGATCGATGCAGCCATGAAAAAGTCAGGTGGTAACATCAACAAAGCGGCAAAACTCCTAGAAATTCCACGTCAAACCCTGCAATACAAATTGCAAAAGCAGAAAAATTAGCCCATTTTCATTTGGATCTCTTCTCTACTTACCAGTTGGCATGCTACTTGCATGTTAATAAGAGTAGGGAGGAGATTTTTTATGCAGATGAACTTATATAAACCTGAGCGTCATTGGAAGGACATTGAATTATGGAAAGATGTAACAGAGGAGCAGTGGAACGATTGGATATGGCAATTAACGAATACAATCCGCACAATTGATGATTTACGTAAGGTTATTAATCTAACTCCAGAGGAAGAAGAAGGTGTCTTAATTTCCACAAAGACGATTCCTTTAAATATAACGCCTTATTACGCATCGTTAATGAATCCTGATGATTCTCGTTGCCCAATTCGGATGCAATCTGTGCCAATTGGGAAAGAAATTTATAAAACAAAATATGATTTAGAAGATCCTCTTGAAGAAGACGAGGATTCACCTGTACCTGGTTTAACACATCGTTACCCAGACCGTGTCCTCTTTTTAGTAACGAACCAATGTTCGATGTATTGCCGCTATTGTACGAGAAGACGGTTTTCCGGCCAAATCGGCATGGGGGTTCCGAAAAAACAGCTTGATGCCGCGATAGGCTATATCGCCAACACTCCTGAAGTACGTGACGTCCTTATTTCCGGTGGTGACGGCCTTCTTATTAATGACAATATTCTTGAGTACATTTTGAAAAATTTACGCGCGATTCCGCATGTGGAAATCATTCGTATCGGAACAAGAGCACCCGTTGTATTCCCGCAGCGTATAACAGAAAATCTGTGTAATATTTTAAAGAAATACCATCCTGTTTGGTTAAACACACACTTCAATACGTCAATTGAAATAACAGAGGAAGCAAAGAAAGCGTGTGAAATGCTGGTTAACAGTGGTGTGCCAGTCGGGAATCAATCGGTTATTTTAGCAGGTATTAACGACAGCGTCGAAATCATGAAAAAACTGATGCATGATTTAGTCAAAATCAGAGTTCGTCCTTATTATATTTATCAATGTGATTTATCAGAAGGTATTGGCCACTTTAGAGCACCTGTTTCAAAAGGGCTAGAAATTATCGAGGGCTTACGTGGTCACACTTCAGGCTATGCCGTACCAACCTTCGTCGTCGATGCACCTGGTGGAGGCGGAAAAATTGCAGTACAGCCGAATTATCTGCTTTCACAAAGTCCCGAAAAAGTGGTGCTACGTAATTTTGAAGGAGTCATTACTACCTATCCAGAGCCAGAAAACTATGTACCCGGCCGTGCAGACGCATATTTTACAGAGCATGTGGGCTCCCTCGAAGATAAAAAATCAACTGCAGGAATAGCGGGGCTTCTAGGTGATGGCTTTAACCTTGTCCCTGAAGGAATTAACCGAATTTCAAGAAGAAAGAAATACAATGAAGACCCTAGTCATAGTACGTTAAAAGATAAACGTGATAAACGCGACGAATTGAAGGAGAAAAAATACCAATCTACTTTACAAAAAATGAAGGGCTCTAGCAAAGAAGATGAAAAATCAAGTTAAATGGGATTGGAGGTCATATTGTTGAATTGTATGTGGTGTGATTCCGAAAAAGCCCAAGAAGCAACAAACAGTGTATTTTGGGAACTACCAGATGGAACAAGAGCAATTGAAATTACCGATACACCTTGTGTAAAGTGTGATGAATGCGGAATGGAGTATCAAGAGGAAAGCATTATCAATGAAATCGAAGACCAACTCATGTTAATCGATACAAAAAAACTATTGAAGACAATTAGCTATAAAGAACTTATGGAAATTCCGCGATTTCTAAAGCATAATTACTTCCGTTTTTAAACTATTTTCAGTTGACTTGATACCATAACATGATAAAATGACAAAACGAACGCTTATGTAGGATGTGGTTGTTATGGGAAAGTCATTTTATCACTATATTGTAAAATTCCGTACGGCAAAAGCGAAAGATGAGATTAGTCAATTTGCAAATGACATCTATTTGGATCATAGCTTTCCAATCTATTCGAAGGATTATAATGAATTGAGCTCTTATTTAGAGCTAAACGGACAATATTTAAAAAGTATGTCTATTTTCGATAAAGCCTGGGATCTTTATGAAAACGAAGATTGAGTATTAACCACTGAGATGCGGAATCTCAGTGGTTTTTTACGTTTCTTAGCAACTAAATTGGCATAAATATAGTTAGTATGGAAAAATACTGTCACTATCCTAGTTATACTGTCACTATTTCAAAAATAGAGTCACTATCCAAGATTTTCTGTCACTACGTTAAAATATTGCCACTAATCATGATTTACTGCCACTATCCCAAAAATACTGACACTAAACATTCCACCCAAAATAAACCTCTATAACGAACACCTCATCCCCATAAATTTTAGGCTCGCCACCCTTTAATATTTCTTGATTCACAAGCCCTATTATAATGCCGTTTTGCAAAAGACTTGCATATACTATTTCACACCCTTTAAATCGACACCAAAGCAGAGGGATGAGGATATGGATGGTAAAAGCAAAAAGCCAAAATACAAAATCGGGGATATCGTCGTTGTTAAGTTATATGGAACAGTTGGATCTGTGACCGATATCCGTAAGCTAGATGGAAACTTTCTATATAAAGTCAATAAAGGCGAGGCATTTTACTCAGAAGCGGCGCTTACCTTGCTTTCCCAATACCAAGCAAAGCCGATGGAAATTGAAAAAATCGATATTGAATACAAATATTATTTTGGTGACCTTGTCTTTGTTCAAGGATATGACAATGATGTGTTTAAAATTGTCGGGATACACACGGAAATTTGGAGATACAAAGAGGGTGCATGGGAGGATGTGATTTACGAACTAGCGCGAGTGACAGACGGTGAGTGGCTCGAAGCAGGAGAGGATGAGCTGACACTACTTGCAGATTTTGATCAAGCCGAAACATTCCTTCAAAAATATTCGCTGAAGTATTTTGTGAAAAAGAAAAACAATAATGCGGGGATGTATGAAAATATGGATATCTATCGTAAATCCGAAAAAGATCATATGCGTATTAAAAAAGAGAAAAAAGAAATCATTGATGGTTTATTAGATGTGTACAACGACTACAAGATCCTGTACGATATGTTCCAGGATCAGAAATATAAAGATGTTATGGATTTAGCTATGAAAAATCTACAAAAATTTGAATCTGGGAAAGGTAACGATTAACCCATGAGTAACGCTTGCACTAACACATAAAAAAAATAAGGGATCCCTAAAAATAAAATAACAGAAAATAATCCTTTTGTTACTTTTCCTAACACTTTATCAAATCCGTCTCCGTCAATAAATGCTAGGAATTTATTGGTGTGATTTACTTCTTCTTGTACTGGAAATTTTACAATAACGGCTTGCTTTGTCATGAGAACCCCTCCATTAGGCTTGTCCAATTCTTATATTCCATCCTATGTATGAACTTTTGATTTCATGACTAAAAAATAATATACATATGAAATGACATAGGTGACGTTTTTGCATCATACATCTTAAGTAAAGGGGGCGATCATGCTGAAGGAGATTGAGGTTGTTATTGATACGGAAGAAATTGCAGAGTTTTTCTATAACGAGCTTGTCCAAAGGGGATTTGCCCCAAGTGAGGAAGAGCTAGAGGAGCTAGCGGATATTACATTTGAATACTTACTCTTTAAATGTGTAATTGATGAAGAAGATGAAGACTAGGTACATAAGACGGCGGGGCAACCTGTCGTTTTTATTTTTAAAAAAATTTCATTTTTTTAGAAACTTTTTTCATGCCCAGTCGTATAGTTTTATATCAAGAATTAGGAGGAATTGCCATGTCTTTATTCAATAAACTTTTTTCAAGCATTGGGATTGGAAGTGCAAGGGTTGATACGAAACTAACAACTGACCAACTAAGAGCCGGTGAAAAGGTTTCTGGCGTTGTTGAAATTGTTGGGGGAAATACGGAACAGCAAATCGATGAGATTTATCTTTCCTTAATGACAACCTACATTAAAGAATCGAATGACAGAAAGTTTAATCAACAAGCAACAATTGAAAAAGTGAAAATTGTTGAGCGTTTTACAATTGGAAGTGATGAAAGACGTGAGATTCCATTTTCTTTTGTCCTCCCACTTGATACGCCTGCAACACTTGGAAAAACAAGAGTGTGGATTCATACAGGCTTAGATATTAAAAATGCAATAGACCCATCAGATAAGGATTATATTTCAGTTTCGCCATCACCACTTGCAGCAGGTGTGTTGAATGCGGTATATGATTTAGGCTTTAGCTTACGTAAGGTTGATTGTGAAGCAGCACCTTACCGTCTAAGAAGACGACTTCCATTTGTACAGGAATTTGAGTTTGTCCCAACAAGTGGACAATATCGTGGAAGATTAGATGAAGTAGAAGTGATGTTCTTTCCACAATCAGAAGAACGGATGGACGTGATGATGCAGGTGGATCGACGTGCACGTGGGTTGAGTAGCTTCCTAGCTGAGGCGATGGATATGGATGAATCCTTCGTAAATTTCACTGTAACCACTGACGATCTTCCAAACCTCAAATCAAAAATTAACCAAATTATTAGTCGTTATAGCTAATTGAAAAAGGGCGCCCTGCAAAGGGACGCCCTTATTTCATTTATTCATTATGCCCTGGTCCGTTTTTACGACCACCAGCAGCAGAGAATTCTTTACCATGAGCGATTTGTTCCGCCTCAATTGCTTCAGGTGGAGTATGGTTGTTTTTCTTAGGTGCATTAATACGATTGCGATTTTTCTTACCCATTTTATTCCCTCCAATTATTTAGGCTGCATAAAGCCGTCTTTTTCTTTTTTCGATGTATTTGGTGGATTTCCAACACCTTTTGTAGTGTCAGTTGCATTTGCATAGTCAACAGCTTGCCTTAATTTTTTACTCATTTTTTCGTTAGCCATGTACGAATACCCCCTTTTTGAAGATGATACAATCTTATCTTTCCCCATATTTTTGCGTTAATCAAACTTTTTAAGTAGAATGGAATTGTGGTAACATAGATAAAGTGTAATTTTTTACTACATAGGAGGATCATGAATGAGTACACATATTGGTGCAAAGCCAGGGGATATCGCTGAAACAATTTTGCTTCCAGGAGACCCATTGCGTGCAAAGTATATTGCTGAAAACTTTCTTGAAAATGTTCAATGCTACAATGAAGTTCGTGGAATGCTCGGTTTTACCGGTACATATAAAGGAAAGCGTGTGTCTGTCCAAGGAACAGGAATGGGGGTTCCATCCATTTCAATATACGTACATGAATTAATGAATGAATATGGAGTCCAAAACTTAATTAGAGTCGGAACTTGCGGTGCGATTCAAAAGGATGTAAAAGTGCGAGATGTCATTTTAGCAATGACTTCCTCAACAAACTCACAAATGAACCGCATCAACTTTGGGAGTGTCGACTATGCTCCAACGGCATCATTTGATCTATTGAAAAAAGCATATGAGGCAGGTACTGAAAAAGGCCTTAATCTTAAAGTAGGAAATGTCTTCACAAGTGACGTTTTCTATAATGAAAATGCCGAACTAGAAAAATGGGCACAGTATGGGATTCTAGCGATTGAAATGGAAACAACTGCACTCTACACATTAGCAGCGAAGTTTGGTCGAAATGCATTATCAGTTTTAACAGTTAGTGATCATATTTTAACCGGAGAAGAGACAACAGCTGAAGAACGTCAAACAACATTTAATGATATGATCGAGGTTGCTTTAGAAGCAGCATTGAAGGAATAAACGGGAGGGGAAAAGATTTCGGGATTCGAGATTTTTTCCTCTTTTATTAGGGTGATAATTATGAAAAATCGATTTATTAGATATGGCGTAACGTTAGCAGTTGTCTTGTTTGTCGCCTTTTTCGGGTCAAAAATCATTTCACCATCTGAGTCTTTTACGGATACCGATGAAGAGGTAAAAAGCCAACTAGTTGTGAATGGCTTTAAGATAGATGGGATTACCTTTTATGGGAATCAAGTTCTCGCCTTGTTAGAGGAAAACGGTCAAAAGAAACTTTATATCGGGGACCGACAACAGTCTGTGATTGAGAATGTGACACCGTGGGTGGATTACCAAGTTCCAAACAGTCCTGATAAAACCTACAGAGGGGTGGAAGTGAATCCGGACGCCCATTTGTTGTATTTGTACGGAAAGAAAGATGATGGCAGCAATTTTATCGAGATGATTAACATTGGCACAAAAGAAACGATTACCGAAATTCCGTTTGAGGGTACCGCTAAAATCAGTAATATTAAGTTTAAGAATGGCTACGAGGAAGGAATGCTCTATGCCAAGACTAATCATGAACAGCAGAAAGCCGAAATCATTTTTAATACACCAGAATTTGATTCCCATATGGACTTATTCGTAGTTGACCTTCCATCGAAAAAGGCGACAGTCGACTGGGTCGATGCTAATCCTGAGCTAGATCATATTGTCTACACAATCAAAGACCAAGGAAAGATTTCTGCTTTTGTTCATGAATTAGCCACCAATAAGACAACCCAACTTAAAAAAATTAGTGGAGATAAGTTTCTATTCGATGGGGAACAGCTCATCGGCTTTAAATCAAAAAAGAACAAGCTAGAGATTAAAGAGTTCAAATACAAACAAACGACTTCGGCTGAAGAACCACAGAATGAAACCTTTGATATCGTGATTAAGAATGGAATTGTGATCGATCCAGACAAGGAAACCATGAAAATTGGATATCATGTTGGAATTAAGGACGACAAAGTGGCTGCGGTTACAAAAACAGCGATTCGTGGAGAGACAGAAATTGATGCGTATCAAAAAATCGTAAGTCCAGGCTTTATTGATATGTTGTCGTTCAATCCAAATCCTATGGCAGCGAAATTCAAAATTGGTGATGGGGTTACAACAAATCTTTCAATGCACGGTTGTACTGTTGATTTTAACGGATTTTTTAATCAGTACGAAAACTATCCAACATCAGTAAACTATGGGGGTGCCTTGTTTGCGGTTCGCTTACGGTATGAAGCTGGACTTGGTAACCATGGCACACCAACTCAGGAGCAAATTGACTATATGGTAAAACGAGCAGATGAGGAAATTAAAAAAGGGGCGCTCGCAGTAGCATTTAGCCCTGAGTATTATCCAGGAACGACACCTGATGAAATCAAGGCAATCATGAAAGTTGCAAAGAAATATGGCATTGTCACACATTTCCATGGCAGACATTCTAGTCTAACAGGTGAACATACAAGTATTGATTCAGTTAAAGAAGTTCTTGGTTATGCAAGGGAGCTTGATGCTCCGGTTCATTTTATGCATCTTCACAGTACAGGCGGGACAGGTGCGATGGATGAAGCGTTAGCTCTGATTGAAGAAGCTCGTGCTGATGGGTACCAAGTCACATATGATGTGTACCCATACGATTCTTGGGCAACAGATATTTCATTTGAGCGTCTCAGTGGAGATTGGCAAACAAGGTTTGGCATATCCTATTCCGACATTCAAGTAGCTGGCACAACTGAGAGACTAACCGAGGAAACTTTTCCGATTTACCGTAAGAAAGGTGGACAAGTCATCGTTTATGCGATGGATGAGGACGAGCTCATTCAAGCATTACAGGTTGACCATAGTATGATTGGCAGCGATGCAACGATGGATAGTGAGTTTAATCATCCAAGAGGAGCGGGAACATTTTCACGGTTTATCGGGTATTACATACGAGACCTTGATATCTTACCACTGATGGAAGGGATGAAAAAAATTACCATTCATTCCGCGAGACAGTTAGAAGAAGTTGCACCAGCAATGGGAACAAGAGGAAGGCTCCATGTTGGAGCAACTGCAGATATTACTATTTTTGACTACCATGAGATCATTGACACTTCAACAGCCGAAAAACCAGCAGCCTTATCAAAAGGGATTGATTATGTCATCGTGTCTGGTAAGATTGCAAAAGACGAAAATGGTGTACAAACTCAAGTGAAAAATGGACAACCGATTATGGGTGTATTCGAATAAAATTTTTCCTTACCTTTATCATCATATTCCTCTAAAAAAAGCAGATACTTTTATAGAGGTGATTTTGATGAATCATGAAATGGATTTTGATCGGGATCATGATCGTGAAGATGCGCTAACAGAGAATGCTTTAAAGGAAGTGCTAGAAGCAGCCTATAGTGCAGAGTCTGAATTGATGCGACGCTATTTAATTACCTCAGAAAGAGTTCATAATGATCATGAACTGAAAGAAAGACTTGCGAACTTCGCAGAAGGAAATGCAAAGCGCACAAAACAGCTCCAAAATGAAATTTCAAAACTTCACTAATCAAAAACCACGAGGGACAAACACCCTCGTGGCGTTTTTATATACATGAAATATTCTTATATTGTTTATGCTAAATGAAAACAATCATCGGAGGTGTAAAAATGCCAGAGTTGCCAGAAATGGAAACATACAAGAACCTCCTTCAACTTAAAGTAACAGGTCATACCATTCAAGATGTAGAAGTAAACCGTGAAAAATCAATTAACACCTCGGTTTCTGATTTTACAAAAGAACTTGTCGGAAATAAAATTAACCAAATCCATCGTAGAGGGAAGCATCTCATTTTAGATCTTAAAAGCGGAAATAAATTACTGCTTCATCTTATGGTTGGTGGTTTGATGTATATAGAAACGGATAACGATACAATTTCAAGGACAAAACAAGTGATTTTTCGTTTTGCATCACATCAACTTTGTTTTATTGGATTGAGATTAGGTTATTTACATCTACTTACGCCTGACCAAGTCAAAATCGAATTAGCAGATTTAGGGCCAGAGCCTCTTCAACCTGGTTTTACACTTCAGTCTTTTAATAAATTAGTTGAAAACAAAAGGGGTATGCTTAAAACAACGCTTGTCGATCAGAATTTTATCGCAGGAATCGGAAATTGTTACTCTGATGAAATTTGCTTCGCTGCAGGACTTCTACCGACTAAAACGTTTGACACGCTTGATGGGGCACAAGTTCAAAAATTGTATCAATCGATCCATTCTGTATTTCAAGATGCCATTCGGTTTGGTGGATATATCGAGCAGCCACTTTTTAAGGGAGATCATATAACCGGCGGTTATGATGAGAAATGTAAGGTATATGACCGAGAAGGTGAAGCATGTGTACGTTGTGGTTCCGTTATTAAGAAGAAAGAAGTGTCATCCAGGAAAACATTTTTTTGTGCAAATTGCCAAATCTAAAAAAATACACTTGATTATCCTATAGGTTAATGGCTATTCTATATATGAGTCAATAATAGAAAGAGGGATTTTTTTATGGCAGAAAAAACTTTTACAATTACTAGTGACGCTGGTTTACATGCAAGACCAGCTACAAAGCTCGTACATAAAGCAAGTCAATTTCAATCAGAAATTACACTTACTTTCAACGGAAAATCTGTTAACCTTAAATCAATTATGGGTGTAATGTCTTTAGGTGTACCAAAAGGTTCACAAATCGAGATTCAAGCAGAAGGTAATGATGCAGATGCAGCAATAGAAGGAATTGAGTCTGTACTAAAAGAAGAAAACTTAGGTGAATAACACCAAATAAAAAACAACCATCAAAACTAGATGGTTGTTTTCTATTATGCTGTTTCTTCATCTTCATCCTTAGATAGAACTAATGCCCCATGACGAATTAAATATTGAAAATGGGAAAGTGGGAAGACCCCTTTTTGCTTTGATTCGAGTTCAATTCGAACTGAGGAATGATTTATCTCAACAACTTTTAACGTTTTTGCTTCACATAAGTTCGGCACGAATTTCGAAGTGATACCAAATTCCATATTATTTACAAGTTCAAGGTTTTCTCTTGCCAATTTTGTTCACCACCTTCTTCATATACGTAATATGTCCAATACGTAGAAAATCATACCATCTTTTCAAGGGATTGCTATTAATTTGATTTTGCAGTTCGCATTATTGGAATTTTATTGATAAAATCGTTAATATTTATATATGTTTACATATTTATATAGAGTTTGGAGGATTCACATTTGAAACCCATTAATAAAGAAGACGTACAGGATTTAATTAACCGTTTTGCCAATCAAAACGTTTATATTCACCTTGAAACCACAAATGGCGCATATGCTGTACATTCTGGCGCTAAAAAAACATCAGCTGGTGCATTTATTCGAAATGCCTTTGTTACATTTACAGAAGGAAAAGTCGTTGGAAATGACCCGTACCGTGTAGGCCTTAAGATGGATATCGGTTGGATTTATGCAGAAGGGTTAACAGATTGGGAGCTAGACGAGAAGGATCGTTTATTACTAGCAGGTCATGATGAGGAAGGGAAACTCGCAGTTGCGCTTCAAATTAGCACAACCCCATTCTAGAGTTTTGGAACTTCAACGGCATATTTTAATAAAAGGAGTAGTAAAATGGAGCGACATATTTTAATTGTATTACCACATCCAGATGATGAAGCATTTGGTGTATCAGGTTTAATTAGTTTAAATACACAGAAAGGGGTTCCTGTTACATATGCCTGTCTAACCCTTGGGGAAATGGGCAGAAATTTAGGAAATCCATTTTTTGCAACGAGAGAAACCTTACCCGAGATTCGAAAAAAAGAACTGAGAGAAGCTTGTAAAGCATGTGGTATAACCGATCTCCGCATGCTAGGATATCGTGATAAAACATTGGAATTCTTAGATCCAGAAAGAATCGCAGACACGATTGAGGAAATCATCAAGGAAATAAATCCATCCCTTGTTATTACCTTCTATCCTGGACATGGTGTCCATCCTGACCATGATGCTACAGGAGAAGCAACCATTCGTGCGGTTAAACGTATTCCGAGAGAAAATAGACCGACCGTATACTGCAAAGCAATCACTCATGACCGTGTTGAAAAAATTGGTGAACATGATGCTGAGTTTGATGTAAGTGAAGTATTAGACAAGAAGATTGAGACACTAAAAGCACACCGTTCCCAAACAGAAGGATTGATGGGAAATCTGCTTCAGAAGATTGATGACAGTGACAATGAAATTATTGAGTGGCTACGAACAGAAGTATATTGGACATATAAGTTTGACGATTAAGTACTTAGAGCCCAACTTTTGATGGGCTCTTGGGTGTAAAAGGAGCTATATGAAAATGGATCCTGTTAATTTTGATCAACTCCTAAAAGCATATCAGTCCCTTTGGATGAATCGTCGGCTTTGGCAAAAGGACGTGAGCAGCGAAAACATTCTGCGTTCCACAATCCGAAGGGATTTACTAGATGAATTGACCCATCCAAGACTTCGTAAAACCCCATATGAAAAATTTTTCATGGCTAGTAGACGAATCTTCGACTCCAGTCTAACGATTGAAGAAAAGCTTAGCCTGCAGCATGTTTATCTCGAGGAAATGGAAAATGTGAAAAAATTGTAAACAAAACAAGAAAATATTTACAATTAGTACTAATTTCCGTTGTACAACTCCTGAGTTTCCTTTATAATCTGATGATAAATAAGAGAGACTCGTCAAAATATCTCAGCATATCTAGGTTTGAAAGGGGTATTTTTATGGAGATGAATATGTATATGGAGATTTCAGTCATTTTATTTTTGATTTTTGCATTTACCTTCGCACACTCCATTTATAAAGGATCACATAAAAGAGTAGCCAAAATACTTAGTGCAACATGTATAAGTTTATGTTCGTTTACGATTGTCTGGAGAGCAACAAGTCTATGGTCGTATTTTTACTAAATAAATAGATAATGAACAAAAAGAGCGAGTTGAATTCCGCTCTTTTTTCATTGCTCTTCGTCTTCAAATATAGAATTAATTTTTTCAGGTGATACAATGTATAAACCCATTTCATCTTCTAATTCTTCGATTGACTTATTTTGTACCGTCTCGTCCTTTGATGTAAAGTCTTCCATTTTACTCACCTCAAAACTAGTATGTCCATTAATTGAATAGTTCCTACTCTGATAGAAAAACTAACTGTATATGTAAGATAGGAGACGAAATCATGAGATTTGGTAGTCATATTAGTATTAGGGAAGGGTATTTAGGTGCTGCCCAACATGCAAAAAAAATTGGAGCAAGTTCCTTTCAATACTTTCCAAAAAATCCACGAAGCCTGTCTGTTAAAGAATATAATATTCATGATGCACAAGAATGTGCGAAGTTTTGTAAAGAGCATAATATCCTAACAATTGCCCATACACCGTATCCAACCAATTTAGTTGCGGATGAAGGGCAAATTGAGCTTGTTAAGGACTCGTTATTAAATGATTTGGAGATTGCAAATGAATGCGGCTCGATTGGTGTGGTTGTTCATTTTGGTGTATTAAAAAATGCTACAGATCCTCTAGAAGGCTATCAGCGGATGATTGGAACTTTCAATGACGTTCTGTCGAAGTGGGATGGAGAAGCATTGCTGCTGTTAGAAAATAATGCTGGTAAAAGTGGGTCAACTGGAACAATGCTTGAAGAGCTTGTCCAAGTAAGGCAGCTTACAGAGTTTCCTGAGAAAATCGGTTTTTGTTTAGATACTTGCCATGTATTCGCAAGTGGTGTTTGGGATGGAGACAATTGGGCTGATGTTGAAGCAAAAGGGATTGAGCTCGGTTATTTTGAACATCTAAAAGCGGTTCATTTAAACAATTCAGCATACCCCACCAGATCTATGAAAGACCGACATGCCAATATTCCCTATGGAGAGATAAAAGTAGAGCAAATCGAAGAATTATTATCGAGTTCAGTGTTTGGTGATATTCCGTTTGTACTCGAAACCCCACACGAGAATCAATTTTCCCATGAGGATGAAATTAAGTTTTTGCATGAGATGATGGGTATTTATTTATAAAACAAAAAACCAGCCCGCAAAAGGCTGGTTTACATCACTTTTTACTTACCATTATCCGTGCTGCTCTTCTCTGTACGATAACCAATCGACCAGATAATGTTACAGCACCGGCAGCTAATCCTACTATCAAGCCGATCCAATACCCGAACGCTCCAAGCGTTGTAAATTTTGCCAAGACATAACCTACAGGCAAACCAATCACCCAATAAGAGATAAGTGTCATCACAAAAGTTGTATTTACGTCTTTATAGCCACGAAGTGCACCTTGAATTGGGGCAGCAATGGCATCTGAAAGCTGAAAGAAAATCGCATATAGTAAAAATTGAGTTGTTAATCCGATAACTGCGGTATTTGTTGAGTACATTTTTGCAATTGGCTCTTGGAACACAAGAATAATCAATGCACAAACAAGCGCCATGACGACAGCAATACAAATGCCAAGTATACTATATTGTTTGGCATCCTTAAATCGTTTCGCACCGACCTCAAAGCCCACAACGATAGTAAGTGCCATCGAAATACTTAAAGGAATCATGTAAAGCAAACTCGCAAAATTAATCGCGACCTGGTGGGCAGCAATGGTAATCGTATTAAATTCACTCATTAACAATGTGACCGCTGAGAAAATACTTGTTTCGAAAAAGATTGCAAACCCAATCGGCAACCCGAGTTTTAGAATTTCGCCCCAGCTAGAAAACGACACTGAATAAAGTTTTCGTAAAACACGATATTCAGTGAAGGGTGGCCGGCTTAAAATAATCCAAACGGCTAAAAACACAATTAGCCAATAAGTAATGGCGGTGGCATAACCTGCACCAGCACCACCTAATTCAGGAAAACCAAACTTTCCAAAAATTAACAGATAATTAAACAATACATTAATCGGTAGCGAAGAAAGAGTAATAATCATCGTCACCCGTGTATGACCCAGTGCGTCAATAAATGATCTCAATACTGCATAAACAAAAAGAGGAACAATTCCAAACGAAAGTCCGATCAAATATTCCTTAGCTATTTCCCGAACTTCGGTTTCAAGGTTCATAAATCCTAAAATGGGGTCAAGGACAAATCCACCAATTAAAGCAACGACTATTGCAATAACAATAGAGATGTAAACACCTTGCATCACGGAATATGGAACCTTATTTCTTTGTCTTGCTCCAACATATTGAGCGATAATGGGTGTCATCGCTACTAATATCCCCGACAAGCCTGTGTACACGGGTACCCAAAGGCTTGATCCAATCGCAACTCCTGCAAGGTCGTTTGCTCCAGAACGACCAGACATCATCGTGTCCACAAAATTTATGAGATTAAGACCAATCTGTGTGGCCAGAATTGGAAAGAGGATATGAAAAAATAATTTATTTTTTTCTTTTAAATTAAATGTTTGATTCATAAAAACATTCCTTTTGCTTTCTTGATGATTAATGGATTATATCACAAAAATGACAGAATGGTAGGTAAAAATTCTTCGATTGACAACCAGTACTCGTCCTTTTTTCTTTTTTAGTGTAAAGTAGTAAATGGGTATGAAAATAGCAAATCTAATCGAAACTAGGAGTAAAAGGGGGAATCCGACTTGATAAAGTTATTTTCAGATAGTGATTTAGACGGAGTAGGATGTGGACTTGTTGCCAAACTGGCATTTGGTGATGAGGTTGATATCTCCTATTGCTCTTACCGAAACTTAAACGAGCGCGTGGAAAAATATATTGAAAACCCAGAACACCATCAAGCAAAAGTATACATAACGGATCTTGCAGTGAATGATAAAAATGAAAAAGCATTGGAAAAACGTCATAAAAAGGGTCACTACATACAGATGGTTGACCATCATAAAACAGCCATGCATTTTAATAAGTATGACTGGGGATTTGTACAGGCTGAATATGAGTCAGGCAAGAAAACGTGTGCAACATCACTCTATTATGAATTTCTTCTTGAAAAAAATCTCATCCAAAAACATAATGGCTTGGAGGAATTTATTGAGCTTGTACGACTTTATGATACGTGGGAATGGGAAACTGAAAATCGCGTAGAAGCGAAACGCTTAAATGATTTATTTTTTATTATTGGAATTGAAGAGTTTGAAATGAAGATGCTAGAACGACTTCAAAACAATCAAGATACTTTCCAGTTAACGGAAGCGGAAGAATTTCTTTTAGATACGGAAGATAAGAAAATCGAGCGATATATTAACTCGAAAAATAGACAAATGGTGCAAACATTCATTGAAGATTATTGTGTGGGAGTTGTTCATGGGGAACAATACATTTCTGAACTTGGAAATGCACTCGGGAAGCTAAATCCACATCTTGATTTAATTGCGATACTAAATGTTGGCACGAAAAAGATTGGTCTTCGTACCATATATGATGAGGTCGATGTATCTGAATTTGCAAAACGATTTGGTGGTGGGGGGCATCCGAAAGCATCAGGATGTTCACTTGGCGATACAGCATTTGAGCTATTCGTCAAAAATACATTCCCATTATATGCAATTCGCCATGATGCACCTGAAAACCAACTCAATCTCAAAGAGAATGATAATGGAACTCTGTTTGTGAATCGAAAAGGGGAAAAGTCCTTTATCTTTAAAAAGGACGTTCGTTGGGTTATTCACCACGACAAGAAAACACTTGATGCAAAGTTTTCATCGTTTGAAGAAGCTGAGCGCTTTGTCAAACGTCAATTTGCAAGTGGCTTAGCCTTCGATAATGAACTTCTTGCCTATATTGGTGAGCATCTTAATAAGAAAGAGGATGCGATTAAAGCAAACCTCGACGGTGCACTCGTAAGTCTAAAGAACCAATTTTAAATGAAACGTGTGTTCGTATGGTAAAATGTGCTATAATGAATAAGCAATAGTTTGTCCGATAAGGGTGGTCGGCTAAGCTCCCAAATGAAAGGGGGTGATGCCTATATGACGATATATGAGAGCCTTGTGTTAATGCTTTCGTTCGCGTCGCTTGTTGTTGCGATTTTATCTTTTGACAACAATAAAAAATAGACCTCCCTTTTTCCGCTAAAAATCGGGTGAGGTCTATTTCATCTTAGGCTGATCCTCTTAGTGGGACCATTCTATTGCTAGGCCGTAGATGCTCGCAACATCTGCGGTCTATTTGTATTTTACGAGTATTTATTATTATAATACCATATCTTCATAAAAAATGTCACAAATACTTGAATTTCAAGGTGTATTCATTGCCTAAGCGTACAAACTTCGGTAAAATACGTGGGGACATAAGAGGTTGTTCAAAAAGTCCGGTAAAAATGACACGACGAATTTCTGTGTTGGCTTGCTTTTCCGTTCCTCACGTATTAACTGCATACGTTCCGGTACTCAAAGCTGCGCCGCCTTGAAATTCTTGGTCCTTTTCATCCTCCTTTTTGAACTCACATTATAAACATATGTATGAGAGGATTTGATACTTCATGACGATTCAACTAGAAGAATTGAAGTTACCGATAAATTTACAAACTGAGATTTCAAATAGAAAGAACCAAGTTTCCGGAGATGAACATTTAATCGGAAAAGGTGGTTACACTCCTTCAGATATCAATATTATTCGAGATGCAATTATTGCACTTAGCATTGGTAAAAATGTGCTATTAAAAGGCCCAACTGGTTCAGGAAAAACAAAGCTTGCTGAAACCATTTCACAGTTATTCCAACAACCCATGTACAGTATAAACTGTTCAGTCGACCTAGATGCAGAAGCCTTACTTGGCTACAAGACAATTCAAGAGCATGATGGAAAAATGAAAATTGAATTTGTTTCTGGACCTGTAATCAACGCGATGAAAAAAGGCTATCTACTTTATATCGATGAAATCAATATGGCAAAACCTGAAACATTGCCAATTCTAAATGGTGTACTCGATTATCGTAAAATGATCACAAATCCGTTTACTGCTGAAGTAGTACGTGCAGAGAATGGTTTCGGCGTCATTGCCGCAATTAACGAAGGCTATGTTGGAACCGTACCTTTAAATGAGGCATTGAAAAACCGCTTTGTCGTTATTGAAGTACCATATATTCAAGGAGAAACACTTAAGGAAGTTCTTCAAGCACAAACAGCATTGAAGGACGAAAATGTAATTAATAAATTTGTATCCTTGTCTGCTGATTTAATTACACAGGTCCGAGGTGGTATGCTTTCTGAGGAAGCGGCATCCATACGGGCATTGATTGATACTTGTGATTTAGCCATGTATATGCCACCATTACGCGCCATTGAACGTGGTATCATTGAAAAATTAGAAGATGATCGTGAGAAAGCAGCCGTTAAAAATATAGCAGAAACACTGTTTGAGTGAGGTTTTTACAATGAGATTTATTCAATTTAATGATAAAAAGGTCGACTCCTTTCTATTCATGGAATTATCGGACCTTGCCAAAACAATCTCAAAAAATCCTGAACTCGAAATAGAGTTAGGCTATAAATCTTATCTTGATCCGATCCAGCAAAAGGTTATTATTAGTCATTTTTGGGATAATCGCACAAATAGCGACAAACGAAATGGACTATTAACTGATGTTTTTTTACGGACGATTGGTAGCATAAAATATACGGATTTTAAAGAAATTGATCGCTATTTATCATTCTGTAGAAAAAGTGATCTTCCGAGTTTCGCGAAGCAATTATTTATGTTATTTGAAGATAGTCGTTTGGAAGAACTTTGTAAAAAAGAACGGCCAGGAACACGAAAATCATTTACTGCAAGACGACGTATTTATCGCAAGTATTATGAGGATCAGCTCCATGTTAACATTGTGAAAAGTGTGCCAACTGATGCTTTGTTTAACAGCATTTTTGTTCTATTAACGGCTGAATCTCCACTTGAAGAAATTCCGTCTATTCAACAAAGAATTGATCTCGTGATTCCGTTTTTACGAGGTCAAATTGAGAAAGTCTTTGATGCAAAAAGTACAAAGGACATTATCAAAATATGCATAGAAATCATCGATGTACTAGAGGATGTACTTGATGAAGATATGTTAAATACGTATTTTCATTTACCAGAACTCGATTATGAAATACTTGAAGATGGCTTAACAATTGATGATTTAAAACGCAAGGATAAGTTGAAAAACAATGATGTGCTTGATGATGTCAAAAAAGGGGATGAAGATATCCATGAAGAGAAGTTCGAAACTTGGCATCGAGAAACAAGTACACCAACAAAAAGTTTTTTACAATTTGATCTAGAACAAGGTTCACGAACGAATCTGATGGGTGAAGGGGCAAGAGAAGGCGAAGAGGGTGACCAAGCGTTAGGAATTGCCCAAGGCTCGTCCAAACAAAGTAAAAATAAAGATTATTCCAAGATGGAAGCAATGGAAATGGTGCATTCTGAAAAGGAAGGTTCCTCTGAAGCTGAATTTGGAAAAGAAAACCGGGTTGCCTACCCTGTCTTTAAGAATGCACGAAAACCAACGGACAAAGAAGTCATCCAATACGATAAAAACAAAACGATCATTGCTCCTTATCAGAAAAAGCTAAAGCAAATGATCCTTAAAACATTGGAACATAAAAAGAATCTTCCAAGAGGGGATTTACATTTTGGAAGATTAAATAAGAAGCTAATTCGTATCTTCACTGACGACAATCCTAGATTATTTTATAAAAAAGAACAGCCATCCCATCAAATTGATGCGGTATTCTCATTGTTAGTGGATTGTTCAGCATCGATGTACGATAAAATGGACCAAACAAAGCTAGGGATTGCACTCTTCCACGAAGCATTAAAATCTGTCCAGGTTCCTCATGATGTGACTGGTTTTTGGGAGGACACCAATGATGCAGATAGCACAAAACAACCGAACTACCTGCAAACGGTTATTGATTTTGACTCGAGCTTAAAGCGCAGCTACGGTGCAGAAATCATGCAACTCGAGCCAGAAGAAGACAATCGCGACGGTTTTTCCATTCGTTTGCAAACGAAGAAACTCTTACAACGAACCGAGAAACAAAAATTCCTACTTGTCTTTTCTGACGGAGAGCCCGCAGCATTTGATTATGAGCAAAATGGTATTATTGATACACATGAAGCCGTATTAAAAGCACGAAAACATGGTATCGAAGTCATCAACGTCTTCTTATCAAATGGAGAAATTGATGAAGGTCAACAAACAACCATTCAAAACATATATGGTAAATACAGTATTTTAGTACCAAACATCGAACAACTACCAGATGTCCTGTTCCCATTGCTGAAAAAGCTGTTATATAAGAGTATTTAAATCCAGCTGCTTTTAGCTGGATTTTTTCTGTACTAGAATGTTATCCCATTCCCCATCATATGATGAATTATCAAGTCATTAGGGGTGAGAAATGTGCAGGATTCCAAGCGATTTACACAAATTCCGGAAGAACTCATTTCAAAGTATTTTACGTTAAGTGAAAAGGCTAAGGAAATTGAGAAGGAATTAAAGGAAATGAAGAAGGTTATTAATGTGTATTTTGATGAGACGGTAGGGAAGCAGGAAAAAGGGGAGTCAATCGTTGGAGATTACCAGATTCAACGACAAATACGTACCTCTGAAAGCTACCATGATGAAAAAATAGTGAAGAAATTAGAAGAGCTCAATCTTGTCGATTGCATCCGTATTATAAAGCAACCTGACCAGCAGAAAATTGATGCCGCAATTACACTAGGTCTTCTTGGACAAGCAGACATAGAGGATTGTATTGTGAAAAAGACAACGAATGCAATCACTGTGCGTAAACAATAAAAACAGGAGAGCCAGCTCTCCTGTTTTACTACATGTCTAGCACTAGGCGCCATCGGCTCGAGGTCACAAGCCAATCGTTTCTGAAGGCAAAAAGCGCCTTCTGTCAACGTTTGTCTTGTGCTTGTCGCCGATAAGCGGGCGCCTTGCACTTTTCTATTAATCTACAACAATATAACCAATCATCGGACCGTTATTATTAATATCTGAGTGATTTAGACAAATGATGCGATACATGCCATCTTCCTCAAAGTTTGCTTTAATCGTGATTTCTTCTCCTTTTTTCACTGTACCTTTGATGTCTGTACCTTCGATATAGAATGAGTGCTCCTTGCCATTTACCCCATAAATATTAAAGGTCACTTCCTTACCTTGAGGAACATAGACTGTCCCTGGATTCCAGAAATAGGATTCAATTTCTTTGCCATCATCTGTATTAGATTTTAATTCTCCAGTTGTAATATGTATTACAACATCATCTTTGGCAGTTGTTTGTGGGGCTATTGTTGGAATGATCTCAGGCTGTAACCAAACCCAACCTCCAATCATTACCACTGCAGCAACAAAAGCGGCAACAATCCAACTCCTTTTAATCACAACAAATTTCATAATCAACCCTCCTATATTTTGTCTCCCTATAATGTATGCTTGACCCACTCGAAAACTTGTCTACTATTTGAGTTTTTTTAAAATTCTAAAAAGGAGTTTTGCGAAATATGTAGAATATTATAGAATATATAACTTTGAGATTATGAGCTGATTGAAGTGAAAGAAAGGACTTGAACGGAATGAATCCTGTAGTAGGAGAACTGATTTATTATCTCGAAAGCAATTTATCGTTTTTTTTAACATCTTGGAAAAATAAAGCCGTAATGTCTGAAACTGACATTCATAAGGAAAAATTAGTGTTAAATGGCTTAACAATGTTTGAACTGATAAAAAACTCATTAATTAATCCAATCGACGAAGAAGAACTAAAATCGTTTGCTCATAAACTAGCCATAGAACGAGTTGAAGCGAATATTAATATTGGGGAATTCATCTATAATGTAAACATAGGTCGAACAGAAATATTAAAATACATATACCGCTCAAAACTGGATCATGATCAATTAGACCCTATTTTTGAAGAAGTGAATCGGATTTTCGATTTGTTCTCCTACTATGCTGTTTCCAAATATACAGAAATGAAAGAGAATCAGCTCCAAGAAAAAATACAATACATAGACCAAAGTCATCAAGAGCGTCTTACCATTTTGGGACAGATGGCATCTACCTTTGTTCATGAATTCCGAAATCCACTTACGGCAGTCATTGGTTTTGTTAAATTAATCGGAAATGATAACCCTAACATTAAATATTTGGACATCATCAGTCATGAACTCAATCAGTTGAATTACAAAATTTCGCAATTTCTTCACGTGTCTAAGAAGGAATTAATTGAGAAAAGTGAAAATGAAGTTTCATTACTTGATTTATTTACTGAAATTACCGAATTTATTTATGCAAGTATTTTAGATGGTGATGTGAAAGTACATACAAATATTGGCTCGAACATTTATATTACTGTTAATGAGGATGAGATTAGACAAGTATTACTGAATATTCTCATGAACTCCATTGACGCATTAAAACAAAGAGAAACCGACCGCAACATTATCATTAAGGGGTATAATCTCGATGATCAGATTATTGTCTCTATTTCTAACAATGGCCCAGCCATACCTAAGGAATCCTTGGATACGATATTTGAACCATTTTATACAACAAAGGAATTTGGGACAGGGATTGGACTTTTTGTTTGTAAAAAAATTATTGAAAAACATGGTGGATCCATATCATGTTCATCAGATTCAAATTTAACGGAATTTAAAATAGTCCTACCATACAGTAAAGCTAGCTAAACTCGGGAAAAGACCGAGTTTTTTTATGTCTAGAAATAGGAATCGTGTATAATAGGAAGAGTGAATTGGAGGAATTAATATGAAATCACTAGTTCTTGCAGAAAAACCTTCTGTTGGAAGAGACATTGCGCGTGTCCTTAATTGCCATAAGAAAGGGAATGGCTTTTTCGAAGGAGATAAATATATTGTGACATGGGCACTTGGGCATCTTGTTACATTAGCAGACCCTGAAAAATACGGAGACCAATATAAATCATGGAAATTAGAGGATTTACCGATTATTCCGAATCCGCTTAGCCTCGTTGTCATTAAGCAAACAGGCAAACAATATAGTGCCGTTAAAACACAAATGCATCGTAAAGATGTCAACGAGATTATTATCGCAACAGATGCCGGTCGTGAGGGTGAGCTTGTTGCTAGATGGATCATTGAAAAATCAAGTACACGTAAGCCGATCAAACGGTTATGGATTTCATCTGTGACGGATAAAGCGATTAAGCAAGGTTTTGCAAACTTAAAAAACGGAAAGGAATATGAGAATCTCTATTCCTCAGCCGTTGCCCGTGCTGAAGCTGACTGGTTAGTCGGAATCAATGCAACAAGAGCATTGACAACAAAGTTCAATGCACAGCTCTCTTGTGGGCGAGTGCAAACTCCAACATTAGCCATTATTGCAAAGCGTGGTGAAGAAATTCGCAACTTTAAACCGGTACCTTATTTTGAAATAAATGCATTAACGGACGGCTTAACCTTGAAGTGGCAGCATGAAAAAACAAAGGAACAACGTATTTTTAAAAAGGAAGTTTCAACTTCCATTGTACGTTCTCTTCAAGGACAGGAAGCAAAAATCATCGACGTACAAACTTCACAAAAGAAAAGCTATGCACCGCAGCTCTATGATTTAACAGAGCTTCAACGTGATGCAAATAAACGATTCGGATTTTCAGCAAAGGAGACCTTAAATGTTCTCCAAAAGCTTTACGAACAACACAAGCTTGTTACGTATCCAAGAACCGATTCAAAATTTCTATCAACTGATATTGTTGATACTCTGAAGGATCGAATTGAAGCTTGTATGGTGCAACCATACGCGAAGCTTGGTGCCAAGATCCTGAAAAGCGGGATTAAAACGAACAAATCGTTTGTTGATAATAGCAAGGTAACAGACCACCATGCGATTATTCCAACTGAGGATCGCCCTAATTTACAGGCCTTATCTGCCAAGGAAGAAAAAATTTATGATTTAATTGTCAAACGCTTCTTAGCTGTCTTTCTTCCACCATATACGTATGAACAAAAAACCGTTCAGGCACGCATTGGCAAGGAACTTTTCGTGGCAAAAGGGATTACAGTTTTATCATTGGGTTGGAAAGAAGTGATTACTTCAACTGACGAGAACGATGATGAGGGTCAAATACCAGCTTCCGTTCAACCAGGATCAACCCTAAAGGTTCTATCTGTAAAAGAAATACAAAAAGAAACGCAGCCGCCAAAGCCATTTAATGAAGGAACCTTACTTTCCGCAATGGAGAATCCAGCAAAATATATGGCTGGAGAAAGCAAGGATCTAATTGAAACCATTGGTAAAACAGGTGGATTGGGTACGGTTGCGACACGTGCGGATATCATTGATAAGCTCTTTAATACATTTTTAATTGAAAAAAAAGGGCAAGACATCTACATCACCAATAAAGGCAAACAACTATTAGAGTTAGTACCTGATGATTTAAAATCTCCTGTGCTATCAGCTGAGTGGGAACAGAAGCTTGAACAAATCGCAAAAGGGCGTTTGAAAAAGAATACATTCATCTCAGATATAAAACAGTACACAAAAGAGGTTGTTAAAGATATAAAAATGAGTGATTCAAGGTTCAAGCACGACAACATCACAGGCACAAAATGTCCTGATTGTGGGAAATTGATGCTTGAAGTCAACGGGAAAAAGGGAAGAATGCTCGTTTGTCAGGACCGTGAATGTGGACATCGTAAAAACATTGCGAAAGTAACAAATGCAAGATGCCCAAACTGCCACAAGAAATTGGAACTACGCGGAGAAGGGGAAGGTCAATTATTCGTATGTAAATGTGGACATCGAGAAAAATTGTCAACCTTCAACGAGCGACGCAAAAAGAACCAATCAGGAAAACTATCTAAACGAGAAGTGTCCAATTTCATGAAAAAACAGCAAAAAGAAGAACCTATTAATACCGCATTAGCAGATGCTTTAGCAAAGTTAAAGCTTGATAAGTAGCCATGAAATATTACAGAAACCTGAGTCTACTTTAGACTCAGGTTTCTTCATAGTTATTTTTTCTTACCTTCGTTTGTGCTGTAATAGAATTTAGCCGTAATCGAACCGTCTTCGTTTTCTACAATATCCGTCACATGGATTCCGGAATCAGCAGGTGTTGCACCATTGCCTTTCCAGAAGTAGTATGAACCCGTGTGAACATTGCCAGAAACCGGAGTGATTTTATTGCCCGTTTTGAAGAAGTCACCAGCATCTCCACGATTTACATACTTTTCAAGATCATATTTTCCATCTGCTTGTAGCACTGACAGTCCATAATGTGTTACTACTGTACCGTCGCTCGCAGTCTGCGAATGGTTATATTGGAATCTCTTATTCATCCAGTTCGCGACGTTATTTGGACGGAAGCCGGCAGTTTGGTATAAATTGATGATATTTTCATCCACATGCCAGGCAACTAATCCATGTGCATCTTCGCCTTGACGGATTAAGCCTTGGTTAAAACCGCTTTGTTGAACATTTTCGAATAAGAAATATTCTGTTCCGTTAGAACCTGGAACCTCCATTTTAACAATACCATTGCTATCCGTTGCTTGATCAATAGAAGGTAAAGTAATTTCTTGAACACCATCTTCTGGTTTCACTTCAATCGGATTCACCCAGCCTAAGAAAATCTTAGAGAATGGATCGAAATGGGTAGGAGAGTTACCGTTGTATTCAAGTGCATCAGGGTAACGCATCCAAGATCCACCCGCCATCATGGAGTAGTTACCAACACCTTCAGAATTATATGCTGTATCATAGAAATCTGGTAATCCTAACGCATGACCAAATTCATGTGCGTATACACCAACCTGTGCAGGGTACGGGCCTGTAACAGATTCATCATCATATCCACCAGTTGCCGCGTTAAACCCAGCTACGTTTCCACCAATCGCTGGTTGGATGTTGTAGTTGTTAACGATAACTCCATCATAAGTCATAGCTTCATCTTGCGTCTTCGAAATCCATTCAGCTTGGCTCAGGCCTTCATAGACATCAGCTGGTTTACCAGTTTCATAGTATTTGCCATAGTAAAGAGCACTTAATAGATTCCATTTATGGGACCAGAATTGGGCAGGGTCGCGGCTCCATTCCGCTCCAGTACCCTCGTGAACAATAAAAATATTTGGAACTTCTCCATTTTCGGCGTATTTAGAGAAATCAATTTGATCATCAGCTGCCCTCAGAAGGTCCCGAACGAACTCACCTGTATGTGCATCACCATTTACGTTACCAAGAACATACTTCCCATTTTCAGCATATGTTCCTTCTTGATCCAAGTAATAGGAGGCACCTTTGGGTAGCTCCACCCATGCAAATTCAGTATTTTCATGCCTCATTATATTCGTTTTTCCATAACTTGATTCTTTATAGGCGTTTTGCATGGTACGATCCTTAGGTACATTTGAACCGTCGTACTGCTTAAAATCATCGAGTTCATATGGATTGTATTCGCTTCCAAAAATAAGATCCTCATAATATTCGGCAGGAACCTGGCCTTCAAGATCGCCGATCGGTTCATCACCATCTTTGTACTTTGCTAGAATAACCAAAACTGGAATATCCCCTGTGGCTTCTTTGAAGCTACATGATTATCACCAGGTTGTTGAAACTTCGTACCGTGATTCGCAATTTTTTCGGCTGGGTTCACTTTTGACACATCAAAACCTAACTCTTTTGCCTTGTCAGCTAGTTCTGGAGTCGGAGCTACATATTTCGCAAGACTTAAGTCATACTTGCTAGTTTCAACCGAAGGGGACTCATCAAGTTGAAAACCTGTAAGCACAACACTCCCAGCTAAAGCAAGAGTTAGACCTGCTTTTGATAAGACTTTTAACAATAACATCACTCCTTTATGTATGATAGGGAAAATACAACAGAATATTCCGAAACTAGTAAGTATCAATCGTCCTATCTGACTACGTGACCTAATTCTCAATATTTCAGAATTCGATGAATAGTCATGGATTTATAGGTGGAAAGACTAGTGCTTTTTGAATTAGTAACGTTTAGCTAGCAATCAAATATTTATTTGATATATGCAGGTGATATTAAGGTAAGGATAGAAATAAGTATTACTGAAAGTCTATTTTCAAGGAGTTTTTTTATGAGAAACGAACAAGAGATGATGAACTTAATCCTGAGTATCGCAAAGGAAGATGAACGAATACGGGCTGTCTACATGAACGGTTCACGAACGAATCCAAATGTTCCTAAAGATATTTTTCAAGATTACGATATTGTATATGTAGTAACGAATACTCAGTCTTTTATAAAAGATGATAACTGGATTAACATGTTTGGTGAATTACTCATGTTACAGGAACCAGATAGAAATGACCAATTATGCGGAGCTAATCTAGATTTTAGTCGTTCTTATGGTTATTTAATGCTTTTTAAAGATGGAAATCGAATCGATCTTCACATCGAAACAAAAGAAAAAATGCTTGAAGAATATGGTAGTGATAAACTGACAGTACCTTTATTGGATAAAGATAATATCTTACCATCCATTCCTGCTCCAACAGATATTGATTATCAAGTCAAACAACCCACTGAAGCAATGTTTTTTAGTAGTTGTAATGATTTTTGGTGGTGTTTACAAGATGTTGCCAAAGGAATTTGGAGAGACGAGTTACCCTATGCTAAACAAATGTTTGAAGTAGTGATTAGGCAACGCTTAGATGAAATGGTCGAATGGTGGATTGGGTGCGATACTGATTTTCAGGTTTCTGTTGGGAAAATGGGGAAGTACTTTAAAAAATTTCTTCCTGAATCCTATTGGCTGCAGTACGAAAAAACATATTCAGACTATAACTATGAGGACTTTTGGGATTCTATATTTATCACTTGTCATTTATTTAGAACGTTAACAGTAGACGTTGCAGAAAAGCTATCGTTTACATATCCAATTGAAGATGATAAGAAAATGAGCGAGTATCTGATGCATGTGAGACATTTACCGTCGGGTGCCAAAGAAATTTATTAAAAATGGAAAGGAGTAGTACCTTTTGACAGAAACAATTTATAATTTTGAAGACGTATTTAAAATGTTAGATTCGTTACTGCGTGAGCCAACCCATTATTGGGATACTTTTTATGCAAACAGAGAAAAAAGCATACCCTTCTTTGTGAACTCTCCTGACGAAAACTTAGTTTCATACTTTGATAGAAATTTCTTCACTAGAGGCAAAGTTTTGGAAATAGGATGTGGGCCAGGTCGAAACGCAATGTACTTTGCAGCAAAGGGATGTACCGTTGATGCTGTCGATTTATCAGAAGAATCTCTTAAGTGGGCCGAAGAACGTGTTGCTGAAAGTGAGTTACAAATAAACTACATTCATAAGAATATCTTTGATTTAGAGGTTGAGGAAGGTACTTACGATATTGTATATGATTCAGGTTGTTTCACCATATTGCTCCTCATCGAAGGATATCATACATAAATTTAGTGAAAAAGGCATTAAAACCAAATGGTTTTTTTTGAATTACTTGCTTTGCCGAGGGCGGAGAATTTGGAGGGTCCGATATCTCCGACTGGGAGGTTTATAGATTACGGAGTCTAAAGGGTGGTTTAGGCTACACCGATCAAAAATTAAAGTCTATTTTTAGAGATTTTAAAGATATTGAAATAAGAGAAATGAAGGTGGTTGAACAGCCAAATGAAGTCTTTGGTGTACCTGGATTATTAACCGCATTATTTCAAAAACAGTAAGGTTTCGGGGTGTTTCAATTGATAAAGTTTTTTGAGTATAACTGGCAGGTAAGAGATGAATGGTTTGAATGGTGTAAAGAGCTATCGTCTGATGATTTGGTAAAGGAGCGCACAGGTGGAGTAGGTAGTATTTTATATACATTATTTCATATTATTGATGTGGAATATAGTTGGATAAGGGGAATTCGGGGAATGGAAGATGTAATCGTTCACTACTCGGAATACAACAATTTAGGTAAGGTTAAACTTCTTTCTGACCAGCATCGAAAAGAAATAAATGGGTTTTTAAACTCAGGTTTGGAAGAAATAAAAGAAATAAAAATAAATGTTGCATGGGACAACGAGCTATATACAGTTGATGAAATCCTTCATCATATCATTGCACATGAAATACACCATATTGGGCAACTCTCAGTATGGGCTAGAGAATTAGGTAGAAGTCCTGTATCTGCAAACTTTATTGGCAGAAAGATAACATCTACTATGGATTTTTAGTTAACGTTATGAATCCACCTAACTATCATACATATAAGATAATGAACTAAAGTTGAGGTATCTATAATAATGAACGTTGGATTAAGAAACAATGCCGAAAGATGTTATCAACTGGCTGAGAAAAAAGCCGCTCAATATTTTCAAGTACTATATAAAGATATCAATGACAAAAGTTATATTCCAACACTAACAAAAGACTTCAAAACTTGGAAGAATCATCATATTCATCCTTCGCCAATTTCTTTTCTGAGAGGGGAAAAAAATTCATCCGATACAAAGGATTATAATAGTTATATAAGATGGCTAAATTATACTGGGAAATTAACTCATTACCTGGACAGAAGTATTTCATATATATTTATGAGAGATATGGGAAAAGATCTTAAAGCTTCTAATACTCAAGCAAGGATTGATAACGTTGTTACTAGTTTGAAAGAACATTTGCTCAAAACAATATCCAAAGATCAAAATGAAGTAAATGATATTTTTAGTACAACAGGGTTATACAGATGGGGACAAAAGGAAGGTATTGAATCGACGATTATATGGTTGTTAGAAAAATTAAAAACTGTGTCTATGAATATACCAGAAGGAATGAATGGTACCCATGCTCAGAGGAAATTAATCAAAATCATTGCGGGCGTCATCATTAATGAGATTGAGGAAATGGGGGAGGACCTCTCGCCAGAAGTTCGCTCTACTAAACTAGATACTGCCCTTCGACTAGGCTTTGCATATGGTCTTACCTATCCATTTATCGATGACCTTTTGGATGCAAAGATATTGTCCGACAAAGAACAGCGGCAATATTCCGATATGATACGTACAACACTACTTACTGAAATTGTACCTGAACCAGGGAAGTGGACGGGGAAAAATAAGATTTTACTAGAATTTGTTCAATCGGAACTTTCAGAAGCCTTCCAGTACATTAAGAATCAGCAACCAGAAGAGAAGTTGCACTCATTTTTTGAACAATCCTATGTCTTTTTTAAATCACAAGATATCGACCGAGATAAAGTTCTTTCAAATGCAACGTACACGAATGAAGATTTATATGTACCAATAATTATTAAATCATCCTCTTCACGTTTGATTGTCCGTTCTTTAATAAATGCGCCCGAAGATGATGGCCATGATAGGCGGATTTTCTGTTATGGGATTTATAATCAACTTGCAGATGATTTTTCAGATATGTTTTCTGACATGGAGGACAGTGCCGTAACCCCATATACGTATTATTTAACATATCACAAGAAGCGAACCGACTTAGTAAACCCATATGAATTATATTGGGCTGTCATTTCTTATCTGATCCATAACATATACAATTCTGATCCAAAAGCCTGTGAAATCATTTTAAATCGAGCTATTAATGGATTGAAACGATTTAAAAAGCGGGTAGGAAATAAGGTGTATGAAGAAGTAATGGAGACATTCGCTTCGGGTAATCCGGCCTTTAATCATGTAGTACAAAAAATGGTTCGAAAGGCAGAAGATGTCGATTTCTTTGATAAACTTTTACGAGATCATATGGTTACGAACTTAAAAAATGAACAGAAAGAAAAAGAAGAATTTATTGAGCAAGTTGAAGAAGTGCGCACAAAGATAAATAACCTTTTATACATCAACCACCCTAACAATGATGTTTCACCAGTATTAAACGCTGCAAATTATAGTCTAGATGGAGGCGGAAAAAGGCTGAGACCGATTGTAACTTGGATGATGGGAGTAAAAGAATACGGGTTAAAAGAAAGCACGATTGCTCCATTGCTGAAGTCATTAGAGTATATGCATACGGCATCTTTAATCTATGATGATCTTCCATCACAGGATAATGCATCCTTTCGACGTGGACAGGAAACAGTCCATCAAGTATATAATACCGCCATTGCGGAATTAACTGGTCTCTTTCTGACTCAAAGGGCAACTTTCGAGCAAGCATCCCTTACTCAGTTTGATGCAGAAGTGGTACTTAAGTTGATTCAATACTCAACCCAAAGTACAGAATATATGTGCAAAGGGCAAGCAATGGATTTAAATTCTAAGGGCAAACAATTATCACTTGAAGAATTAAATCTTATGTGCCATTTAAAAACAGGTAAAGGCTTCGAGGCTGCTCTTATCATGCCTTCTATACTCTCTAAAGTGAACGAAAGAGAAATCGAAGCTTTAAAAAAGTTTGCTTATCATGCTGGTATTGCCTTTCAAATTAAAGATGATTTACTAGATGTTGAAGGTGCACCCGTATTACTTGGAAAAATGGTAGGAAAGGACGTCATTAACAATCAATCAACATTTGTCACCATCCTAGGTTTAGAGGGTGCTAAAAAGGAAATGTGGGAACATTACTGTAAGGCGATGGAAGTATTGCAAGATCTTCAACTAAAAACTAGTTTCTTAAAACAAATATTAAATTATTTTGTACATAGAGACCATTAACATGTAAGCCTGCCTTTGGATACTATATGCGTATCAGAGACAGGTGTTTTTTTATTTTTCTTAGGTTCTAGGTAAAAGCACATTTTAGAGGTACAAGTTGAAAGGCGTAAGCCTATGGAATAGGATGCTAGTAGCCTATGAATAAGGAGTGTATAAATAGATGTATTATTACGACCCAAACGGGCTACCACATACCACACTGATTTAGACAATTATTACGAATATGAAAGACAGATGGGATCATTCTTCCCACCATTTGGTGGGGGCTCGATGGGACCTCCATTCGGACCACCTAGCCAAGGACCTGGAGGTGGGCCACCATTTGGACCACCTGGCCAAGGACAGGGAGGAGGACCACCAACTGCACCACCACCATCGTTTGTTCCTTCGCAATCTCAACAAGCTCAAGCATTTGCAGTCGATCCATGGAGCATCAGGGGATGTCTGTATTGATATACTTATGTATGGCTACGAGGCCCTGGACAATTCTGGTTCTACCCAACTTTTGTTGGGAGAAGGTCCGTTTCAGGGTACAGATGGAATGGCTATAGATGGTTGTACTTTGGAATCAGCTTAAGACAAATCCAATCGTTTACGTGTTTTTAAAGGGGCTCGAGTTCTTAGTAGTACAGTTACGGTGGAGGAGTATAATACAGAAAAAAGCTGTATTATAAATCATGTTTTAAGAAACAAAAATAGTTTAATAGTTAGTACCCTTACTAGCAACTTGATGTTAGCTATTTACGTCCTGCAAGTAAGGGTGCTTTTGTTTTACTTAATATTTCTTAACAAACATTTTCTACGATTTGATATATTTTTTTACATTATTTGGAGTTTTCGAATGATTTTATACTGCCATTCTAAATATAAACATTAGTATTTCTGTTTTACGTATGTTTTTTTTGCTTTTTTACTTATAAATGATACGCAAATGGATTTTTATTACATATTTGATCCCTTATGAAATCATTTCTACCTTTTTTTGGATTTTACGCATGGCTTCTTACTACCAAATTCAAAAATGCATACGCATTTCTTCTTTACGAATGTTTTCATTGTATTTTTAATAAAAAATGATGCACAAATGGATTTTTATTACATTTATAGAAAAGGATATTTACATTTTTTATAGAATGTATGTTTTATAGGAGGTAAGGGTTATGACAAATGACATTTTGATAAACAATAAGAAAAGCTGGGACATTGTAGCACATCATTTTAATGGAAAGGATGCTCTTCCTAGTTATGGTCCGTTTACACAAACAGAAGATGAATTGGGACTACTTGAGAATATAACACTTAGGAGAGTGCTTGATATTGGTTGCGGAAGTGGGCATTCATTGAAATACATGTCAGACAAAGGAGCAAGTGAAATTTGGGGAGTAGATTTGTCAGTATCTCAAATAGCAACTGCAAACCAAACATTGTCGGGTTTGAATCCTCACTTATATTGTGCTCCAATGGAGAAGGATATTGGCATACCGAAGGAATATTTTGATCTAGTTTATTCTATTTATGCAATCGGTTGGTCAACAGATTTATCAGCAACTTTTAAATTAATCTATGACTATTTGCTATTTGGTGGTTATTTCGTATTTAGTTGGGATCATCCATTATATCCTCATTTAAAAAGTGAAAATGGCCGTATTTACCTAGAAGGATCATATCAGAACGAAGGAACAGTTACATACAGTAACTTTAAAGGTGAAAATGCACCGATGGTCATTCCAACAAGAAAAATGAGTACATATTTAAACGAATTAATTAAAGCGGGATTTACAATTGAACAAATAATCGAAAGTGATGTTTCAGCAACATTTAGTTCGAGTGAAGATGAAGTTTCAGACCGTTATTATTCGTTATACAAAGCACGAAGATTTCCAACAACGATGATCGTAAAAGCTCGTAAACTATAAAAGGATGTTGTAAAAATGAACAAAACGAACCAATCTCCAATCACAAACACAATGGGGGGGGTGTTCATTCACGTTACAGATTTAACAAAATCAGTTGAATGGTACAGCAAGATTTTAGGATTTGAACAAGATTTAAAAAGTGTTCAATCACCGGTTTATAACATTCCAATCAATGGAACAACTAGTTTAACCTTAGATGACCATGCATTTGACCCTGCTTTCACCCACAGACCATCGCCAAACCCGATTTTTAATTTTCTAGTTGACGACATAGATGTTGCTTATGATTTTATTAAATCAAATGATATCGAAATCGTAAGGGAAATTGAAAGAGTGGGGGAGAACTTTGCTTGGTTTAATTTCAAAGACCCAGACGGAAACGTCATCATGGCTTGTATGTGTTAATACAAAAAATGCCCAGATAAGGTCTGGGCATTTCATTATTATTCGTAAAGTCCTTCTAATTCTGCAACTAATTCCCCAACATAGGCAACTGCTTTGCGGATTGCATCTGGTTTAGACATATCGACACCAGCATATTTCATTAATTCTAGTGGCTTCATTGTACCACCAGCTTTTAATACTTCAATCCAACGATCAACTACAGGTTGACCTTCTTCTTTGATTAACTGGGCTACAGCAGTAGAAGCAGTTAATCCAGCAGAGTACGTATATGGATATAGTCCCATATAATAATGTGGCTGACGCATCCATGTCAAGCTTGCTGCATCATCAATTTCAACCGCATCTCCCCAGAAAGATTTTAAAACTTCACCTTTAATTGTACTTAAGGCAGGGGCTGTGATTGGTTTACCATTTTCAGCTAGTGCATAAACTCGACGTTGATATTCACCCTCAAGTAAATGAGTCACAAAGTTATGATAATAAGTTCCTAGCAATTGAAGAATCACCCAACGCTTCATTCTCTTATCATCTGTTTTCGATAATAGATGTTCAGCTAAAAGCAACTCATTCATAGTTGATGGTGCCTCTATAAAGTAAGTGGATGGACGGGTATTGCCAACTCGTTGATGTCCATTTGCATAGTAAAAGTGACCGGCATGCCCAAGTTCGTGAGCTAAAATAAAGGCACCACGCATTGTATCCGTCCATGTGATTAAAATGTAAGGATGTGCGCCATATGGACTTGAACAGAAGGCACCTGTTGATTTCCCAACGTTAGCAGGGAGGTCAACCCAACGCTCAGTAAGTCCTTTTTCCATGATTGCACTATATTCAGGACCCATCACTTGCAAAGCCTCAAGAATTGTTTTTGAAGCTTCTTCATAGGTTGTTTTTGGATTGAAATCAGGATCCATTGGTGCTTTTAAATCACTAAAATGCATGTTGTCTAAGCCGAGAACGCGTTGTTTCAGTTTCGCAAATTTTCTCATATGTGGAGCAAGTTCAGTTTGAATAATATCTAATTGATTATTGTACATATCAATAGTAACCTGTTGTGGGTGCAAGAGCATATGAGTAACAGATTCATAGTTACGTAATTTTGATAAGGCCACTTGCTTTTTTACTTCTGTGCCATATGCAGCCGCAAACGTATTTTGATATTTTTTCAATGTCTCAGAAAAAGTATTGAATGCATTTCGTCTAATCGTTGGATTTTCAGAAAGCTCGTAGCGATCTTCGAATAAAGCAAAGGAAAGTGGCAGCTCATTTCCTTCCTCATCATTAAATGAAGGGAATGCCATATCAGACGCTTTGCTTCGTTGATAAATCATATATGGTGCATCGTGAACCTCACCAAGAGCAGCTAGTGCTTCTTCCGTTTCAGGTGAAAGGGTATGTGGCTTTTTTTCCAAAATGACGCTTAAGTTATTCTGAAATACTTCTAATTCTCTTTCTTCTTTTATGTATTGTTCAATTGTTCCATCCGGTAATGCAAGTGTTTCAGACTCAATAAATGATAGTGCTGCACCAATTGCTGAAAAAAGAGACGAAACTCTTGCGGCATTTCCTTGATTCTCAGGGTTGGTCGCATCCTCATTGAATCGCAGACTCGCATATGTACCTAGTAAAACCATTCGCTTTTGAAGTTCTTCTTTTGCAAGTAGACAATCTAAGAATGTTTTTGCATCATTTCCTAATTTACCTTTATATTTTGTGACAGTTGAAACATCAGACTCAATTGAAGCTAACTCTTGTTCCCAAACTTCAACCGATTGAAACAAATCTTCCAGTTTCCAGGTTTGTTCAACAGAGACCTCAGCACGAGTTAATAGTTTTTCTTTAACCTTTGTCATAAATTTACCCCCTAAAATTATTTCGTTACTCTAAGTATTATTATATCTGAAATAAGGGGGGATTAAATAGTATTTTCATAAAGTTTTTATGAAAAATTTAAATACATCTGATTATTTAGTCAAATCTATTACATTTTTACTATACCTACTAGATATTATTACCACCGAAAGTCCCCCTGTAAATAAGTAACTAAGACTCATGACGATTCACTTATTGGAATGGTAATATATTAGTAATTAATTTGTTTAGTAGTCTAATTAATTATTTATTTTCACAAAAATGGAAGCGTATTCCGAAAGTGTTAACTATATGTACGTTCCAAAATTATTCCTTCTATATAACAATTCAATCAAGCTGGAAATGAACACGAGAATAAATACAAACCCCACAAAAAAACGATTTGGGTGGGTAGTATTTTTCTATAAACCTCAACGGATTATACAAATATCACCAATGCTCAAGATCAACACACATTCTGGCCTGGAACATTAGGTTTAGCTGCTGCGAGAGATGTAGAAGCTGTTGGTGAGTTCGCCGATATTGCCCGTCAAGAATGGAGAGCAGCAGGTATTCGTAAAGTTTATGGATATATGGCTGATGTTGCTACTGATCCACTTTGGGCAAGAATTGAAGAAACATTCGGGGAAGATCCAAAAGTCGTTGGAGATATGAACTATGAAATTATTAGAGGATTCCAGGGTGAAGAACTTGGAAAAGACAGTGTAGCAATCACAGTAAAACATTTCCCTGGTGGCGGAGCTCGTGATGATGGACAAGATCCTCACTTTGAAAACGGTAGCTTTAACATTTATCCGACAGAGGGAAGTATGGAAAAGTATCACATTCCTCCGTTCCAAAGAGCGATTGAAGCAGGAGTTTCATCGGTAATGCCTTATTATGCATATCCAAGTAATGATAGTGCTGACCAGGGGTTACCACCTTATGTAAATCAAGAGGATCAGCAATTTGAATAAGTGGGTATGACATTAAATGAAGGGATTATCCGGTACCTACGTGAAGGACTTGGTTTCAAAGGTTATGCTAACTCTGACTCGGGTGCAGTTGCAGGTAGTTCATGGGGATACAATGATAAAACAACAGCCGAAAAAGTTGCAAAAGCTGTAAATGCTGGTACCAACATAATCTCAGGTAATGCGACACCAGAGTACTTAATCGAGGCAGTTAACAAAGGCCTTCTAGACATCGAAAAAGTAAACGAATCATTAACTTATACTCTTTCTGAAATGATGACATTAGGATTGTTTGAAGATCCTTATGTAAATCCTGAAGAAGCGATCGCTTTGGCAAACGATTAAGAACACAGAGCTTTAGCTTATGAAGCGCATCAAAAATCAGTTGTTCTAATGCGTAATGATAATGTGAAAGGTGAAAAACTATTACCGTTAACAGAAGAGAAATTAGAAAATGTTAAGCTTTATGTTGAATGATTTGTAGGAGTTGCAGCACCTAGAAGTAATGATAATCCTGAACAGTATGTAATTGAGGAATATAAAAAACAATCTGAAGGATTTACTGTTAAAGCATACACTTAACGAAAAATTCCCTAACATTGAAATAGTTGATAGTGTAGAGGAAGCAACACATGCATATGTATATGTGAAACCAACTCAATCGAACTGGGATAATAACCCACGAATTACGGTTGGTCCAGAAACTGGAATATCTGATGTAGACCGAATTGTTGAGATCCAAAAAGCGGTTCCAACGATTACTGCTGTAAACTTTACGAACCAATGGCTAATCAATAAGCTTGAACCAAAAGTAGCTGCATTTATTGGTACTTTTGGTACACAACAAGAGGCAGTATTTGACGTAATCACTGGAGAATTCAATCCGGTTGGTAAACTACCATTCGCTATACCAGCTAGCGCGAAAGCAGTAGAGCGAGAAGTAGGAGACGTTCCAAGCTTTGCACCTGAAGAATATAAACATTTCACTTATAAAACTAAAGCGGGTTTCAAATACGAATACGGCTTTGGGCTATCTTACGAACAAGAGAAATCTAATAATGGTAAAAAGAAATAATTAAAAGAGAGCCGACCAAAATGTATGTTTGGTCGGCTCTAATACATTCTCCCTTATCCTATAAGCGTCCGTACCAAAACCTCACCGAAACCAACCTTTTTTCTTAAACCACACAAACATACCAATTCCAATTAAAATCATAATTGCTTGAATTATAAAATACCCATATCTATATGTAAGTTCAGGCATATGATTAAAATTCATTCCATAGATGCCGGCAATAAACGTTAGTGGCATGAAGATTGTCGTTATTACAGTTAAGATACGCATCACTTTATTAGTTTGATGCGAATTTAATGACAAGTAGCTATCTCGAATATCTGCAGTAAGCTCCCGGCTCGCATCAATTTTTTCAGTTAGACGTAACAGGTGATCATGGATATCATGAAAATACTCAATTCGATGCTGCAATAGATCAAGGCGATGTGAGTTAATGATTCGATATACCAAATCCCGCATCGGTACCACCGTATGCCTTAAGGTAAGTAAATTATGACGCGTATCAAAGAGTTCATCAAGTAGCTCCTCCATCGATTTTTCATTTGAATTGTCTTCAATTTCATTTAAGGTATCTTCAAGTTGATACACAACTGGAAAATAATTATCAACTAGCTTATCAATGATATGATACAACACGAGGGAGGGGTCCCAGTTCTCAATCGTTTCAGTAACTATTAAGCGATTCCACACATCATTTATTTCGCCTAATTCTGATAAATGAAAGGTCACTATATATCCTTCACCTAGAAACATATTGATTTCTTCTTTTTCCAGTGTAAATCGATGAAGACTGTGTGAAACAAAGAACGTATTTTTTTCATAAAAATCTAATTTAGGTCGTTGCAACACATGGATACAGTCTTCAATGGCCAGTGGGTGAAATTGAAGTGTTTTTGATAATTCCTCAATTTCCATTTCTGTCGGTCGGTTAAAATCTATCCAATACCATTTACAATCTGTATTTTTTATTTCTGTAATTGCGATATCTGTCAGACGTTCATTTTGATGACTAATTGCAAGAATGCGAATCATTAAATAACCTCATTTTTTTTGATAAAATCAAGTCCGTAAAGTATTTTTTTGAAAAAAATCATATATCTTATTCTTTCCAATATCTGTAGTATAATGGAGTAATTCAAGGCAAAAAGGGGAAGACATTATGAAATCAAAACCATTTGTGTTAGTAAGTATTGTACTTGCGATGCTTATCAGTGCTATGGATACGACAATCCTCCAGACAACCGCCCCTACGATTGCGGAGACGTTAGGTGGATATAAGTTTTATGGGTGGATGTTTGCCATATATGTTTTATTTTCTACTGTTTCCTTACCAATATTCGGGAAACTTGCCGATATTTATGGAAGGAAAAAGATTTTCAGTATTTCTATCATTCTATTTACAATCGGTTCATTACTTTGTGGATTAGCAGACTCAATGGTAGAACTAATCGTGTACCGTGGAATTCAGGGCTTAGGCGCTGGTGGAGTAGCACCCTTAACCATGATTATTGCCGGTGACCTTTATTCGATCGAAAAACGCGGAAAAATTCAGGGATTCTTCTCAGCCATGTGGGGAGTTGCTGCTGTCATTGCACCGCTTGTCGGGGGCTATTTCGTCGAGACACTTTCATGGCGGTGGGTATTTTTTATTAATATTCCAATTGGAATCATTGTTCTTTTATGTTTAATTCCATATAAAGAAAGCATTACTAAGGATAAAAATCCACTTAATTATCTTAGTGCACTTCTTTTTACAGGAAGTATGCTTGCGTTTTTAATGAACACCATTACAAGTAAAAATCTTGTAATCTACAATATAATTGGGATTCTCTTTTTAATTGCATTTATTTACGCCGAGAAAAAATCAGATAAACGATTCATCCCAATTGAAATATTGAAGAATAAGAATATTTCATGGTTGAATATTAATGGCTTTTTAATCTTTTTAAGTATTTTTGCGTTTTCCAACTATGTTCCGTTATATATGCAGGAAGTTCAAGGGATTTCAATAACAGTAAGTGGACTCGTTCTATTCGGTATGAGTGTTGCCTGGATGCTTGCATCTATTCCTTCAGGAAATCTAATCTTAAAATATGGATATCGAAAAACAATCTTTTTAGGAAACGGCCTGCTCATCCTATCAGCAGTTCTTGCATTTTTCATGAATAAAGACACAAGTTTCTGGTATATCTTTACGATTTTAACGATTCAAGGTTTTGCATTCGGTATAGTCGTTACGATTGGGACAATTGGGTCACAGGAATTGGCAGAAGCTCATCAAAAGGGGATGTCAACAAGTCTTCAATTCTTTGCAAGAAACATTGGAACTACATTTGGGGCAAGTATCATGGGAATGCTTATTACAGGTCAGATTGATGTAGGAAAGGGAATGCATCATTTAATTCTGTATATGTTAATAATGGTCATACTTGCAACTGCTATAAGTTTTTTCGTCAGCCAAAAATTATATTCTCACAAACTACAAAACTAATGATCAAATACGCATTGGCGTATTTGCCCGATTTTTTTCGAGCTTGCTCGAAAAGATTCATTTGAAAAATCGTGGCATCCGCCGGAGGCTTTAATTTTATTCAGCCGTGGTTTGAATTCTCACTTTAATGGATTACTAGTTTTCATTTTAACCTACTTATTAATATTGACAACTACTGAATAAAGTAAAACATCAAAAGCGGATGCTTTTGGTGTTTTTTTTCTATAATAATAATGGATTATATTGTATGATTAAAATAATTCGGAATTTGAAATAATTGTTTGGTACATATTTTGGAGGCCCTTATGTTTAGAATACTTTCTTATTTGAAACCCTATCGACTAGCCATTTCGATTGCTCTTGTATTGACTTTTGTTGAACTCACAGTGGAACTCTTGCAACCGCTTTTAATCGCAAAAGTGATCGATGATGGTATATTACAAAATGATCTTTCTGTTGTGATGAAGTGGGGAGGAATTATGTTCGGAATCTCGCTACTTGCTTTTATATCAGGTATTACAAATTCCTTTTTTGCATCACATGCCAGTCAAAGTTTTGCTTTTGACATTCGAAAAGAATTGTTTGGGAAAATTCAATCCTTCTCCTTCGCAAATCTTCAAAAATTTGATACAGCGACATTAATCACGAGAATGACCAATGATGTCACCCAGTTACAAAATACTGTATTTATGAGTCTGCGTATCGCCATACGGGCACCGATGCTCATCATTTTTGGAATGGTTATGGCTTTCCTCGTTAATGCCAAGCTTGCAATGATGCTCATTATTACGACTCCTTTTTTAATTTTATTTCTTATTTTTGTCATGACAAAAGCGAGAAGGCTTTTTCAATCTGTTCAACAGAAACTAGATACCGTCAATGGAGTGATGAGGGAAAATCTATCGGGGATGCGACTTATCAAAGCTTTTGTACGATGGAAGCATGAAACCTCCCGTTTTTTACATGCCAATGAGGACTTAAAGGAGAAAACGATAAAATCGCTTCGCCTTATCGAGTTGACAATGCCGGTACTTTTACTTTTGATGAACGCTAGCATCATTGCGATTCTATGGTTTGGGAGTATTGATGTGAGTAATGGAAATGTTCAAGTAGGTGAAGTTGTTGCGGTAATCAATTATACGACAAGGATTACTGGTGCACTTGGTGTTTTTTCATGGATTATCATGCATTTTTCACGGGCAAAAGCTTCATCAGAACGTGTCATTGATGTATTAGATACTGAGGTTGACTTAATAGAATCAACAAAGAATGTCAAAAGTATTAAAAACCCGGAAGGTAGCATTGAATTTTCTCATGTTGATTTCAAGTATCCTGGAACAAACGTGAAGGTTTTACATGATATTTCTTTCTTAATAAAGCCAGGTGAAACAGTCTCAATCCTTGGTGCAACCGGTTCAGGGAAGACATCCTTATTTCAATTAATTCCACGATTATATGATGTTATTCATGGAAGTGTTGTGATTGACGGGATGGATGTGAAAAATCGAAAACTTGATGAATTGAGAAAACAAATTGGCTATGTTCCTCAAGAGGCATTGTTGTTCACTGGAACGATAAAGGAGAACATACTCTGGGGTAAACAGGATGCGACGATGGAAGAAATCATAGCAGCAGCAAAGGTAGCCCAAATTCATGAAACCATTGAAAAACTTCCATTACAATACGATACCATTATTGGTCAAAAAGGGGTTAACCTATCAGGTGGCCAAAAACAGCGAATTTCAATAGCGAGAGCACTTGTTCGCAACCCTAAAATTCTACTATTAGACGATAGTACAAGTGCATTAGATTTAAGAACAGAAGCCCAATTATTAATGGCTTTGAAAGAATACACCTGTACAACAATGATCATTACTTCCAAGATTTACACAGCCATGGCAACTGATACGATTTTATTGATGGAAGACGGAAAATTACTTGCAATTGGAAACCATGAAGAGCTTTTACAAACCTCATCTTTTTATCAAAGGGTCTATGAAACACAGTTCGGAAAGGGGGGACAAGCTCATGTCAACGCGAATTAATCGCCCTAATCAAAAAGATGGGAGTAAGCCACAACAGGCTAAGGACAGAATTGGTACCGTCAAAAGAATTTGGTCCTATTTGGCGGTCAATCACAAATTATTACTCGCTGTCCTTGCTATGGTAGTAGCGAGTTCAGGGCTTGGTCTCCTAGGGCCGTACTTGTTAGGAAGAGGTATTGATGAATATATCGTAACAAAAGACAATTATGGAATCCTCATTTTACTTCTTAGTTTAGGAATTGTGTATAGTCTGCATTCCATTTCGTTGTGGTATCAAAACTATTGGATGGTAGGGATTGCTCAAAATACCGTCTTTTCTATGAGAACTGAGCTTTTCGAGCAGTTACATCGGTTACCGATTCACTTTTTTGATAAACGCCAACATGGGGAACTGATGAGCCGAATTACAAATGACATTGAAAATGTAAGCTCGACGTTGAATACGTCTGTTATTCAAATCTTTTCAAGTTTACTTACATTGGTTGGTACTGTGGCAATAATGGTATGGCTAAGCCCACTGTTAACTTTGATTACGATGATTATCATCCCTATCATGTTTATCGGGATTAAGTGGATCACAAAACGAACCGGGAAGCTATTTAAGGAACAGCAACGCTATTTAGGAGAACTGAACGGTTATATCGAAGAAACGATTTCTGGTCAAAGAATTGTAAAGACATTTTCACAAGAAGAAAAAGTGATCAATGAATTCTTAGAAAAAGGTGAAAAACTAAAGAAAGCAGGCTATTATGCCCAAGCTTATTCTGGTTTTATTCCTAAACTTATGAACGTATTAAACAACCTAAGCTTTGCAATCATTGCAGGGATTGGTGGGATACTTGCTTTAAATGGAAATATCACCATCGGAACGATTGTCATTTTTGCAGAGTATTCGAGACAATTTACCCGCCCACTGAATGACTTAGCCAATCAATTCAATACATTGCTATCCGCAATTGCAGGTGCTGAGCGTGTATTTGATATTTTAGATGAGGAAGTAGAGGCTAAGGACGAAACCAATGCAAAAAAAATGAATGAAATTCATGGCAATGTCGAATTCAACCATGTCTCTTTCGCCTATAACAAGGGTGGCAATACAATTATAGATGTATCATTTGAAGTTAAGGCAGGAGATTCGGTTGCCTTTGTCGGCCCGACGGGTGCTGGGAAAACAACAATCATTAATTTATTATCGAGATTTTACGAACCGGATGAAGGTACGATAAGAATTGATGGTGTGAATACCTCCTCCACGACAAGGGAAAGCCTTCGTCAAAATATGGGCTTTGTGCTTCAGGATGTTTATCTGTTCCAAGCATCTATCATGGAAAATATTCGTTATGGGAAACTAGATGCAACAGACGAAGAGGTGATAGAAGCTGCAAAATTGGCAAATGCACACTCGTTTATAATGAAACTTCCGAAACAATATAACACGATTCTAAACCAAGATGGTAGTGGCATTAGTCAAGGGCAGAAGCAGCTACTTTCGATCGCAAGAGCCATTCTTGCAAGTCCGTCTATTCTTATCCTAGATGAAGCGACAAGCAGTATTGATACTGTCACAGAAATGAAAATTCAAGAAGCACTACAACGATTAATGAAGGGAAAGACAAGCTTTATCATTGCCCACCGCTTAAATACGATCGAAAAAGCAGACCAAATTATTGTTTTAAGAGACGGAGAAATCATCGAAAAAGGAGATCATCTCTCTCTTTTACAGCAAAAAGGGTATTATCACAACCTATATCATAGTCAATTAGAGAACCAGGTTATCTAACTCCTCATGTTCACTGACCAAAAATTACCTTTTATATTCTACAGAGCATCATCAAAAGATAAACCTAAATAAGAATTAAGGGTGATGTTAAATCATGAGGCACTTTAAGGCTTTAGGAATCAAGTTTATCGTGATATCAATTGTACTCTTGTCCCTTTTTGGAATATTTAGAGGTGCATCCTTTGGAGAGATTCTACTCATGAGTATACTTGTTACGGGGCTAGCATACGTTGTTGGAGATTTATTTACATTACCGAGAGCGGGTAATACCGTTGCTACGATCGCAGATTTCGGCTTATCTTTTTTTACCATTTGGATATTAAGCTACATGTTAATGGACAATAATTCAGACTTAATCACAGCTTCTCTAGTAGCAGCCGGTGCAATTGCTCTAAGTGAAGTCCTGTTCCATGCTTATATGCAGAATAAGGTACTTGAAGGAGAGCCACAAGTAGAAAATAGATCGCAATTTAGACCAACTTTTCAAACTGAGTTTGCTGAAGAATATGATGAAGAAACAAAGGATCTAAAAAAGAAATAAACGTATTTCATGACTAAATCAAAACTGATTTAGTCTTTTTTTATTGATCTAGAAAGGAGGATTCGCACGATTTATGTTGAAATAGTGAGAGAAGGAAAGGTAAGGGAGCGACATAAATTGTGATTAAAACGGAAACAGACCCTATTTTAATAAAGAAGTTGCAGCAAAAAAACATGGATTCAATCATCGATTGGTTTGAACAAAGAAAAGTAAGCTTGTACAAGCTTGCCTGTGTTTATATAAGAAAAACGGAAGACATCCCAGAAATTTTTTACAATGTGATGGTAAAGGCACAGGCGGAAATACGTAAGAAAAAAAAGCAGGCTTCCTTTGAAAATTGGGTTATTTCCCTATTTATAGAAGAATGTAAGCACAGAAATACGCTAGTATCGGTTGAGGGTATACTAGATAAGCTTGGTGAAATTAACAAAGATGCTCTCGCTTTAACATATGTTCTTGGCCTTACCCGTGATCAGGTAGCCGACATACTAGAAAACCCCGTCGAAACAGTAAGAGCGCATTTACATAATGGTATCCAGAATTTGAGTGGAGTAGAAGAAGGCCATAATCAAGAAAAATACACTGATTATTTAAGCCGAACTTTAGAGCGTCCTTCTAAAATAGAATTTGAAATTCATTTACACAGTTGTAAAAGCTGTCAAAGCGGTCTAGCAGCGTTCCAAGCTACAATTCATTCACTAATCGATGAAGCTGATGCAATAGAAGTTCCTACACAGTTTTTTGATGATGTGAAGACAAGATTAATTGAAATCGAAGAATTTAAAAAGAAGAAGAAACAGAAACGAACCAAAATAAGTATTGGAATTGCATCATCACTCGTTTTACTGCTCTTAATAGGTTATGTGACCAATGGATTTGCTTATATGTATTACTCTTGGCAAGACTTGCGTGATCAAGAGGATGAACAACTATTAGCTTATTTAAAAAGTGGCTTAGGGGAGCCACTTAATCTTGTTAAAGAGAGCAATGGAATTAAGGTTACGATAAAAAGTGCCATCGCCGATGATTATCAAACGTTAATTTATTATGAAGTTGAAAATCTTAAAAATAGTGAACAATATGGAATTAATATTTGGAATGGTGTATTTGTAGCAGAGGAAATGAATACCTTTGATCAACAAGCCATTCCCATCAACCAATTACCGGTTCAAGCCCTCGAAAGTGAAGGAGATGTTTTTAAGGGGATACTTAGTTTATTACCCGTTTCATCTGAAACAAAAACCATAAAACTGAATCTATCAAAACTTCAAAAGATGGAAAAGGATGCTGAAAACTTTGAATGGATGGATTTCTATGGAGAAGGTTCGTTTTTCCCTGGTGAATGGAATTTTGAGATACCTGTTAAAAAGCAAGAATCGTCCGAACATGTCGTCCACAAAAAATTCACAGTGGATGGATTTCCAATTGAGATAGAGAAGTTGATTATAGCTCCAACGATAACGCTTCTTCAATATCGGTTTGAGCAAGCTACAGGTGATAAACATATTAATGAACTGTTTTTTGAAGGAATCCAAACAAAGAAAAAGAAGGCAAAACCAGCGATGTTTGGATGGAGTGTTCCAATTCAAGGTGGGGATGGGCAATACAACACTTTTCAATCCCCTTTTGATTCGCTTTATTTTGAGAAGCCAAAGGAAGTTAGTCTTCAATTAAGCTCATTGTACTATACGAAGAATGATTACTATAAGATAGAAATTGATATGAACAAACCATTTCCGCAAACCTTTGATTATCAAGGAAGTCATATTTCAATTGATAAAGTTGAACTTGGTGAGCCTACAAAAATTGAAATAACTGCTGAAATGAAGGAAGGACGGAAATTTGAATCGCTTCATTTTGATGTACTAGGACGAAATAACACTTCTGCTATGTCAATCGGTATGATGGATAGTGATGGTGTATTTGTTGACCGAAATGGGAAAATATACAAACGTGATGAGTATGTCCAAAATGGGTATATGTATGGGGGAGAGCAACCTCGTCATTTTCAAACGAAAGTGTTACTTGAAGTCTATGGAGAAGGTACTACTGAAGAAATCATTCCTGGATGGTTGCAAATTCACGGTTATTGGGGAACTACCTATCTGGATGAAGAGGTCAATATTAAATTGAAATAAGAAAGCTCAGGTTATCCTGAGCTTTTACATCTTATCTTTTCGATATTGCAGGTATTCCTTTTTAGCGGATGGATTTTCATCAAAAAAATCAATTAGAGTTGATAAGCATAGAGAAGTTTCCTTGCTGATATAATGTTCAAGTTTTTCAACTTCCTCATAAATATTGTGGTCCTGGACGCCGATCATTTTCAAAAAATCTTCAAGCATCTCATGTTTTTCGACTAGTTTTTTTGCGACTGTAGATCCTCTTTCGGTAAGCACAAAGCCTCTGTATCTCTCGTAAATCCCATAGCCTTCCTCGTCCAACTTTTGCATCATCTTTGTAACGGAAGAAGGGAGAACATTTAATGAAGAAGCAATATCCACGCTTCGAGCGTAGCCTTTTTGCTGAATCGATAAATAAATTTTTTCTAAATAATCTTCCATACTCGGTGTTGGAATCGTCATTACCGCCTTTCAAAAAACTCTCTGTTTATATTATATAATGAAATGCGGATAATTTTCTATCTAATCTTCCAAATGAAGTCGGATCTCATCAGTGAGAAAGCCGATTGACGTTTCTAAATCAAGAACATCTATAGATATAACTTCATTTTCAGGCAAATCGATATGATCAATTGAAAAAGTAACAGAACCACTCTTGTCATCTGTAATTTCATAATATTCATAGTCTGCTAGATTTAACCGATATGCAACATTCTCCTTTTTTTCAATTTCAAAAGTCAAACTGTCATCCGTAACTAAAGACAACTTAGGCGTTTTCAATTTTCGGTCATCACCAATCTTTATTCCTGTTTCTCGCTCAATAAATTGTTGTAATTCTTGATTCCCCAAGACATTCGTAAGTTGCTGATTTTCATGCTCTGTTCGCATATAAAATGCTTCATTCGAATAGACTTCATCTCGATTAGCTTCATCAGTTGACCCATATAATAGGACATAATCATCTGCAAAAATTTCCTGCGGATACCATTCATGTGCTGATACGGAGTAATTAAAAAATGAATTCCAATGAATTGGTATATCATTTAACCCTCTTAACTTCGCCCATTTTGAAAATGGAAAATGGTGCGAAGGAAAATAATAATAAGCAAAATGATGACCATACTCATGCGATAGCGTATCTCGATATTCTCGAGCATTTGTATGTTCATTTCCTTTATATAGGGTAATGCTGCTTATAAATGGATGATAGATTCCTGTAATTCTATTATTTGAAGGTGATGGACCATCCATGACCCGAACTTCTTGTAACAGGTCCATTTCCTCACCATGTTTATTTTTTATTAGTTCCTGATAAAGTTCCTCTAATTGTTGTTCATTCCAGTTTTCTGAATAGCTTAGAAAAAGAATTCCATTCGGTGATTCGTATTTAGCATAATATGAAGAGTTATACATGATAGGATCTAAGCTTAGTAGAATTGGAAGACTACATAATACGAATAGGAATGCTATAATTTTTTTCCTCAAAAACCTCACTCCCCAAAACCTATTTTATCATTCTCGTAACGCCTGAATCTCTGTTTTATTTTGCCAGATTGGTTCCTTCGTTTATAATGGGTAAGAAAAGTTTTTGAAACTATGAAAAATAGGCTGGTGAAATAAATGAATCGTGTTGTTATTGTTACAGGTGCGGCAAATGGAATTGGCAGAGGAATAGCGAATAGTTACGCACATAATGGAGATAAAGTGATCTTAGCAGATATTGATGTAGAAGCGGGAACAAAACAAACCCTTGAACTTCAAGAACAAGGTATGGAAGCTATTTTTATAAAAACAGATGTAAGAATGGAACAGGATATTAAAAATCTGATAAACCAAACCTATCAAACCTATGGTAAAATTGATATTTTAATAAACAATGCCGGTAAAGGCTTATTCAAATCACCATTCGATGTCACGGTTGAAGAATGGGATGACGTGATTCATACGAATTTACGAAGTGTATTCTTATGTTCGAGAGAAGCTGCAAGATATATGAAGCAATCTGGTGGCTCAATCGTTAATATTGCATCAACAAGGGCCATGATGTCTGAAGCCCATTCAGAAGGATATGCAGCAACGAAGGGTGGAATTGTTGCGATTACTCACGCACTTGCTGCTTCATTTTCGGAGTATCAAATAACAGTAAATGCAATCTCACCAGGTTGGATTGAAACGGGTAACTATGAAGAACTTCGTAAAGAAGACCATGACCAACACTTTTCTAAGCGGGTCGGTACTCCAACAGATATTGCAAATGCATGCCTGTATCTAACCGATTCGAAAAATAATATTGTTACAGGGATTAATTTCGTTGTAGATGGAGGAATGACGAGAAAAATGATATATGAGGAGTAACAAAGAGAGGAAGCTTTATAGATTATGAAACTTGTATCTTGGAATGTGAATGGAATACGTGCTTGTGTAAAAAAAGGGTTTTTGGATTATTTTCATGAAATGGACGCTGATATTTTTTGTGTCCAGGAAACAAAGCTTCAGGAAGGTCAAATTGAACTAGACCTTGAAGGCTACCATCAATATTGGAACTATGCGCTTAAGAAGGGCTATTCAGGAACAGCTGTTTTCTCAAAAGTAAAGCCACTTTCCGTTTCATATGGCGTTGGAGATGAAAACGAAGAATCAGAAGGGCGAATTCTTACATTAGAATTTGAAGATTTTTATTTAATCAATGTCTATACACCAAATTCGCAAAGGGATCTAGCAAGACTTAACTTCCGGCTTGATTGGGAAGACCGAATGCGTGATTATCTCACTCAATTAAATGAGAGTAAGCCAATTGTTCTTTGTGGCGATTTGAATGTCGCTCATACCGAATCTGATTTAAAAAATGCAAAATCAAATCGAGGAAATTCTGGATTCACTGATGAAGAGCGCGGAAAAATGACTGATCTACTCAAGTCTGGATTCATTGATACCTACCGATATTTTTATCCAGACATGACCGATCAATATACATGGTGGAGCTACATGCGAAATGTCCGTGAAAAGAATATAGGATGGAGAATTGACTATTTTATCGTATCTGAGCAATTTAAAAATCGACTAAAAGATTCTGAGATTCACTCACACATCATGGGGAGTGACCACTGTCCAGTTGTTCTGGAAATTCATTGATTGGAAAAATTTTAAGGAATACTTTAAAGAAGGACAAACATAGATTACAATAAGAATGCTATCGAAATTGGACGTAGTAGCATCTTATTTGGAGGTTAAAATGGAAAACTGGATAACAGACATAATGGAGCAATTCGGGTATGTTGGGATTTTTCTATTAATTGCACTAGAAAATATCTTCCCACCTATTCCATCTGAAGTTATTTTAACGGCAGGTGGGTTTATGACGACACGAACATCTTTAACAGTAACAGGGGTTATTATTGCAGCTACACTCGGTTCGGTGTTAGGTGCCATTATCCTTTACGGAATTGGTCTATTACTTGATGTCGAGCGATTAGAGAAAATTGTTGACCGCTATGGTCGCATATTACGTGTAACAAAAGAGGATATTTATAAAGCAGATGCTTGGTTTGATAAGTATGGATACTGGACTGTATTTTTCTGCAGAATGGTACCATTAATCAGAAGCTTGATTTCCATTCCAGCAGGAATGTCAAATATGAAATTCTGGATGTTTATTATCTTTACCACACTTGGAACATTAATTTGGAATGTAATCCTCGTTATGCTTGGTGCTGCTTTTGGTGAATCATGGGATACAATTGTACACTACATGGACATCTACTCCAATATCACCTATGCATTAATTGCATTAGCGGGAATTGGGATTCTTGTTATATTTTTCACTAAAAGAAAGTCCAAAACAAGATAATTAAAAATGCTTCGGGCGCACGTCATTCGGCGCCTGAAACTAGACATTTAAAAAAGGAGTACTTTACGTCTAATGGATATAATTGAACTAATTAAAGCGATTATTTTAGGACTGGTTGAAGGGTTAACAGAATTTGCGCCAGTTTCCTCAACAGGTCACATGATTATCGTAGATGATATGTGGCTAAAAACAGAGGAGTTTCTTGGAAAGTATCCAGCAAACACATTTAAAGTTGTGATCCAACTCGGCTCAATACTAGCTGTTGTTGTCGTATTTAAAGACAGATTTATTGATTTACTTGGACTTAACCGAAAAAATAAAATTGTTCCAGTCGGAGCAAAACACTTACGTTTAACACATATTATCGTAGGATTAATTCCTGCAGGTATCCTTGGAGTATTATTTGAAGATATAATTGATGAATATTTATTCACAACTAAAACTGTCTTAATTGGACTAGTAATTGGTGCAATCCTAATGATTGTCGCTGATCGATATAGTGCTAAACATCCAAATACGCAAACTGTGGATCAAATTACGTATAAGCAAGCATTAACAGTTGGACTAATTCAATGTTTATCACTATGGCCAGGATTCTCACGTTCAGGTGCAACCATTTCCGGTGGTGTACTTGTAGGACTTAGCCATAGAGCAGCTGCCGATTTTACATTCATCATGGCTGTTCCAATCATGGCAGGAGCAAGTGGAATATCACTTCTGAAAAACATAGAGTATTTTTCAGTGGACGCACTTCCGGTATTTATTGCAGGATTTATTAGTGCATTCGTGTTCGCTCTCATTTCAATTCGCTTCTTCCTACGCCTCATCGATAAAATCAAGCTATTACCATTTGCGATTTACCGCATTGTACTAGCAGCTGTTATTTATTTTGTATTCTTATAAGTTGTAAAGCATCTCAAGAGTGAGATGCTTTTTTTATGCAAATAAATAACATTTCTTTCTTCATATTACCTGCATTTTTGTATAAAATATGGTAAAGATTCCATACTTGTACAATAGAAAAGAAAAAGGGAGGAAAACCATTATTCGAACTAAAAAAATGTTTCTATTTGCTGTACTTTTACTTGTCATAACCATAATGCCTTCCATTCAGCCTCAACAAGAAAAAGCAATTGCTAACGCAAACCAAAATCAAGTGCTTGGACAACTTAATCAACTAGTTCTAAATGAACCTAACCTCCAAGGTGCAATTGCCGGAATTAGTATTAGGTCAGCAAAAAGTGGAGAAATATTATATCAACATGCTGGAGATGTTAGACTTCGACCTGCATCCAATTTAAAACTAATTACAGCAGCAACGGCGTTATCTGCTCTAGGTGAAGATTACCAGTTTTCAACTGAAGTACTCACAGATGGAAAGCTTGTTGGGAACAAATTATCAGGAAATCTCTATTTGAAAGGAAAAGGAGATCCAACCTTACTCCAACAAGATTTAGATTTACTTGCAAAAAAAATTAAGAAATCTGGAGTCGATGTGATTTTTGGAAATATAATCGCGGATGATTCTTGGTATGATGACGAGCGTTATTCAATCGATTTAACGTGGAGCGATGAGACTTATTATTATGGTTCAGCCGTTTCAGGGTTAACTGCCTCTCCGAATAAAGATTATGATTCAGGAACTTTAATTGTGGAGGTTGCACCTGGAAAGAAAGCGGGAAACAAAGCTGAAATTTCAGTACAACCTACTAACAATTATATCAAAATCATCAACAACACAAAAACGGTTCAAAAAGAAGAGAAAAAAGACATCGATATCATTCGCGAACATGGCGAGAATGTGATTACGATTGAAGGGACAATACCTGTTAATTCGAAACCGGTTCAAGAATGGATGACGGTCTGGGAACCTACAGGCTATACATTAGATTTGTTTAAGAATGCATTAGCGAAGAACGGGGTCCATGTGATTGGAACAGATGGTATTGCAAAAACTCCCCAAAATGCAGAACTACTTGCAACTGATCAATCGATTCCATTAAAAGAACTCCTCATTCCTTTTATGAAGCTAAGTAATAATGGACACGGTGAAACACTTGTAAAGGAAATGGGCCGTATTCGTAATGGAGAAGGGAGTTGGGATAAAGGGATAGCTGTTGTAAAAGATGAGCTTCGAAAAATCGGAGTGGACCCAAGTAGTATGGTCATTAGAGACGGTTCAGGAATTTCACATGTTAACCTAGTGTCTGCCAACGACATCTCAGAGCTACTTTTTACCGCTCAAAAACAAACCTGGTTTCCTGTATTCTTACAATCATTACCTGTAGCAGGTAATAGTGAACGATTAGTGGGTGGTTCATTACGTTATCGAATGAAAAATCCTGAGATGGCAGGGAAGGTAAAAGCGAAGACTGGAACCATACGAACCGTGAGTTCTTTATCTGGATATATTAAGACGAAGAGTGGAGAAGACCTAATCTTTTCGATTCTTTTAAACAACTTAATGAACGATGCCCATGGAAAGCCAATTGAGGATAAAATCGTTACACTACTATATAACTTTTAAGAGCAGGCCACAAAGGCCTGCTCTTTACATTGTTTTATTCAGCTTTTCCAGCTTCGATTTCGATTGAAATTTTAATTTGGTCCCCAACTAGAACGCCACCTGTTTCAAGTGCAGCATTCCATACTAAACCATAATCGCTACGATTGATGTTTCCTGTTGCACTGAAACCTACTTTTTCATTGCCCCATGGATCTTTGCCCGCACCTTCAAATACAGCCTTGAACGTTTCAGATTTAGTAGTACCACGAATTGTTAAATCACCAGTTACATTGTATTCATCATCATCAGTTTTAACGATAGAAGTTGATTTGAAAGTCATTGCTGGATGGTTTTCTACATCAAAGAAATCAGCAGAACGAAGGTGGTTGTCACGATCTCCATTCTTTGTATTTACGCTCGCAAGATCAACTTTGAATTCAATATTTGCAGATGTTAAATCAGCAGGATCTGCTTCAATAGTAGCTTCAAAGCTCTCAAAAGAACCTTTTACCTTTGCAATCATCATATGTTTTACAGAAAAATCAATACTACTGTGTGATGCGTCCACTGCCCATTTTGTGTTTGCCATTTTAAAATCCCCCAAAAAGTTATTTTAGAATCATTTATCTTTAATTCAAGATAAATCACTTTAAGATAAATTATAAAGCCGACAATACTTATTGTCAATATAAATAAAAAAAAGTTGAAGCTCTAAAAATGCTTGAAATCGCAACTCATAGTAAAATAAGCATAATGAATGTAAGAGAAGGGGAATTTAAAAAAAATGATATGTTTCTTTTCTATCCTTGGAGGTATTCAATATGCTTGTTGAAATTTTAATCCTTGTCGTTTTGATATTATTAAATTCATTTTTTGCTGCATCTGAAATGGCAATGGTCTCGTTAAATGATAATAAAGTAAAAATGATGGCTGATAGTGGAGATAAAAAAGCGATTTTGTTACATAGACTTCTATCAAACCCAAGTGGATTTTTAGCAACAATTCAAATAGGTATTACATTAGCAGGTTTCCTGGCGAGTGCCTTCGCGGCTGGAAGTTTTGCTACATATTTAACAAATTGGTTAATTGAACTTGAAGTTCCCATTGCACCAGCTCTTCTTGATACAATTTCAGTTGTTGTAATCACACTCATACTATCCTACTTTACATTAGTAATAGGAGAACTGGTTCCAAAAAGGCTGGCGTTACAAAAAGCAGAAGAAATCTCATTAATTGCCGCTCGCCCTCTAACGCTATTATCCAAGGTTACACTTCCTTTTGTTAAGTTATTAACCTTATCAACGAATGGTATTGTACGGTTATTCGGTGTAGATCCCAATGCGGAGGATGAAAATGTAACAGAAGAAGAAATTCGAATGATGGTCGATGTTGGTAAAGAAAGAGGGACCATACAAGAATCAGAAAAAATTATGATCAACAATATTTTTGAGTTTGATAATAAAACAGTTTCGGACATTATGACACACCGGACGAATATTGTTGGAATTCCCCTCGATTACACACTAAAGGAAATTATTCATCTTGTTACTACAGAAAAATACACACGTTTTCCTGTTTATGATGAGAGTATTGATCAGATTGTTGGGATACTACATTCCAAAGAATTAATAAAGTTTGTAGATGACTGTGATGATGTCACATTTAACTTAAAAGATCTGCTAAGGGATCCTTATTTTGTATTGGAATCCAAGCACACGAATGAATTATTTAAGGAATTACAAAAAAATAATATCCATATGGCCATTGTGATCGATGAATATGGTGGAACAGATGGAATTGTTACAATTGAGGATTTAATTGAAGAAATCGTTGGTAATATATTTGATGAATATGATGATTATACAATTGAGGATGAAGAATATATTCAGTTAGATGATAGGACATACTCCATGGTTGGAACGATTAATTTATATGAAGTGGAGGATATTCTAAAGATTAACCTTCCTATAGATGAATATGATACATTAAGCGGTTTTGTAATAGGTCAATTGGGATATATACCTTCAGGAGATGCATTTCCAGAGATCGAGTACGAAAATCATACTTTTAAGGTTGTTGAAATGGATGAGAAACGAATCATGAGAATTAAGGTGATTAACAATCTTGCTCCAGTACAAGTACGAGAAGATAATGACGAAGAAAAAGAGTAAGCAAAAGGTGTTCCAATTTTAATTGGAACACCTTTTTTTAAATAAATCCTAAACTATCTAAAAATACAATGATAATTACAATTGGAACGACATAGCGAATTAAAAAGAACCAAACCTGTACTATGATAATCGGAAATTTGCTGCCCATTTGCAATTCTTTATAGAGTGCTTTTCGTGGGAATATAAATGATACGAAAATAGATATAAAGAAAGCCCCAACAGGTAAAAGAATATTACTAACGAGAAAATCAGCCAGATCAAAAATGGATTTTCCAAATAAACTAACATCACTTAATACTCCAAAAGAAAGGGCAGAAGGGACACCAAGTAAAAAGATTACAAGTCCTGCAATCCACGCAATGTTTTTTCGGTTTTGTTCGTTCTTTTTTGATAAGATTGCTACAATTAATTCAAGCATCGAAAATGCGGACGTAAGAGTAGCAAATAAAAATAAAAGCAGAAACGCTAATAGAAATACGATTCCAAAAGGCATTTTTCCAAAAACAGTTGGTAACACATTAAATAAGAGGACAGGGCCAGCATCAGGCTCTAAGCCAAAGGCAAATACAGCTGGAAAAATGGCTAACCCAGCCAAGAGTGTAACAAGGATATTTAACACCACAATTGAGAACGCAGACTGTACCAAATTTTCCTTCTTCGAAAGATAAGAGCTATAAGTTAACATTGTACAGGCGCCGACACTAAGAGCAAAAAAGGATTGACCTAGTGCAAATAGAATGGTCTCAGAAGTTAGTGATGAAAGAGAAGGTTTTAAAATAAATAAAATTCCTTCAAGGGAACCTTCAAGGGTGATTGAACGAAAAATTATAACAATGAAAAGAATAAAAAGTGCAGGCATCATCCATTTACTCGCCTTCTCAATACCAGCCTGAACTCCTTTTGCAACTACAATAATGGTAATTAACATAAATAATAGTTGTGCGAGCACAACTAGGAATGGATTTGTAATGGTTTCTCCGAAATATGCTCCGTACTCTGATTCCGTCAAGCCATATAATTTTCCTATACTTCCACTGACCAAATAAATTAAAATCCAGCCACCAACTACACTATAAAAAGAAAGTAATACCGCATTTGTAAAAAAACCTAATCGACCAACGATATGCCAATTCGTTCGTGGTGCTAATTCTTTAAAAGATTGAATCGCGTTTTTTTGAGTTGTTCTCCCAATTACGAATTCAGCTAATAAGAGTGGTAAACCAATTAACAAAGTGAATAAAAGAAAAATAATGAAAAAAATTCCGCCACCGCTAGTACCTGCCACATAAGGGAATTTCCAAATCGCCCCTAATCCGATAGCAGATCCTGCTGCAGCTAAAATAAAGCTTAATTTTGATGACCATTGTACAGATTGCTTCAAATAAATACCTCCATCGCAACTCATATTACTCTATTTTTTGTTAAGTGAAATAAAATAAAACGTATTATCATACGAAAACAAAAAATCTTTTTACGCTATTCGAGAAAAATTATAAGCTGAAAGTGTAAAATCTTCAGAAAATAATTGACGGAAAGCGTCTAGAATGATAATATTACGATTAACTAATGACGTGCATTAACGCTTTTTCGCTTTTATGCAATAAAGTAAAAGTGCATGAATATTATTATTCTAGTAAAGTAATAGATTACTAGAAAATCAAAAAAGAGTAAAGAGATTTTGGGGGGATATGCATGAAAGGATCAACAAAAATGCTAGGAGTGGTATTAGCGGGCTTCCTTGCTTTAGCAGGATGTGGAAGTGATGCTACTGATAACACTTCAAAGGATGCTGGTGGCAGCAGTGAAAAAGATCAAGTAGTAGTTGGTATTACACAATATGCACCACATACTTCTTTAGATGCTGCAACAGAAGGTTTCAAAAAAGCGTTAGAAGATGAAGGGTTTAAGGAAGGCGATAATTTAAAGTTTGATTTCCAAAATGCCCAAGGTGAGCAAAGTAACACAGCAACAATTGCACAAAACCTTGTTGGTAGTAAAGTGGACTTAATTTTTGCAAACGCAACGCCTAGTGCAATGGCTGCACTCAATGCAACAAGTGAAATACCTATTATTTTCACATCAGTAACAGACCCAATTGGTGCTGGATTAGTAGAAGCATTTGATAAGCCGGGCGATAATATTACGGGGACAACTGATAACCACCCAGATGCTACTAAAACAACAATTAACTTCATCACTCGTGAAATGGGAGCGAAAAAGATCGGAGTCATCTACAACTCTGGTGAACAAAACTCTGTTGTACAGGTTGAGCAAGTAACGGAATATGCTGAACAAGATGGTGCGGAATTAGTAGAAGTTTCTGTGTCTACAACTGCTGAGGTTAATCAAGCTGCTCAAAGCTTAGTTGGCCGTGTTGATGCAATTTATATTCCAACTGATAACACTGCCGTTCAAGCTTTAGATTCAATCATTGCAGTAGCAAATGAAAAGGATATTCCACTGTTCGTTGGTGAGCTAGATTCAATGAAAGCTGGTGGATTTGCAGCTAGTGGGTTTGAATACTACGATATTGGATACCAATCTGGACTTATGGCTGCTAAGATTCTAAAAGGAGAAAAGAAAGCATCTGAAATTCCAGTTGAACTTCCAAATAGCCTACAGCTTATCATTAATAAAAAAGCAGCGGAAGAGCAAGGAATCGAAATTAAACCTGAATGGGAAGAATTGGCTGACATCTACGAAGGTGAATAAACAATGATGTTCAAAAAGTCCGGTGAAAATGACACATCGAATTTCTTCGTTGGCTTGTTTTTGCGTTCCTCACGTATCAACTACATACGTTCCGGTACTCAAAACTTCGCCGCCTCGAACTTTCGACGCACAGGATGTGCTAGTGTCGACTATGCCACAGGACGTGGCGTTCTTGTCGACGTGGTCCTTTTCATCCTCCTTTTTGAACAGTACTAAAGAAAGGATGATTCAACATGTTTACAGCATTATTTGGGGCATTTGAATCAGGAATCATCTATGCAATCATGGCAATTGGTGTTTACCTGTCCTTCCGTATATTAGATTTTCCAGACTTGACGGTTGACGGCAGCTTCGTTACAGGAGCTGCTGTTTCCGCCATTTTAATAACAAATGGAGTAAATCCTTTTATTGCAACATTATTAGCACTTGTAGCCGGATTTATTGCAGGGAGTATCACTGGATTACTACACACGGTAGGAAAAATTAATGCATTACTAGCTGGTATTTTAATGATGATCGCCCTTTATTCAATCAATCTCCGAATTATGGGTAAATCAAATGTTTCGTTATTAAATATTGATACAACTTTTACAAACGTATCTGATATATCTGCTTCATTAGGAATCGATTCATTGTTTAATTCTATTTTAACAACAATCGGTTTAGGAGATAGCCTACCAAAAACATGGGGTATCTTATTGTTTATGATTGTTGTTACATTCTTAATTAAGTTTTTAATTGACCTTTTCCTACGAACAGAAATCGGTCTTGCAGTAAGAGCAACAGGGGATAATAAAAAAATGATATCCAGCTTTTCTGCTAATACAAACTTGATGACGATTCTTGGATTAGGTCTATCAAATGCGCTTGTAGCATTTTCAGGATCACTAATTGCTCAACAAGGCGGATTTGCTGATGTTGGAATGGGTATTGGGATGATCGTTATTGGTTTAGCTTCCGTTATTATTGGTGAAGCTCTTTTTGGTGCCAAAACGATTGCACGAGCAACACTTGCAGTAATTGGTGGTGCGATTATTTATCGTATCGTTGTATCTCTAGCATTACGTGTTGAGTTCCTACAGCCTGGAGATATGAAATTGATTACAGCCATCATCGTAATCATTGCACTTGTCCTACCAAAAATCCTGGAAGGAACAAAAGAGAAGAGCAGACGAGCAAAACGACAACAACTTGTACGAATGAAGAACGTACCTTCAGAAAGCGAGGGTGAGGCAGGTGCTACACTTAAATCAAATTCATAAAATCTTTAATGAAGGTACACCAGACGAAAAGATTGCTCTTGATTGGACGAATCTACAGTTAAAAGAAGGCGATTTTGTAACTGTAATTGGTAGTAATGGTGCCGGTAAATCGACGTTAATGAATGTAATATCGGGAGTGCTCATTCCGGATGCAGGCTCTGTTGATATTGCTGGTAAGGATGTTACATTCTTACCAGAACATAAACGGGCTAAGCTTATTGGACGTGTATTCCAGGATCCAATGGCAGGTACAGCGCCGAATATGACCATTGAAGAAAATCTCGCAATGGCTTATTCACGAAATAAAACTCGTACCTTACGTAAAGGAGTAACAAAAAAACGCAAGGACTACTTTAAAGAAGTACTCCAATCCCTTAACCTAGGATTAGAAAATCGTTTATCTGCAAAAGTGGGATTATTATCAGGAGGGGAACGACAGGCATTATCGCTATTAATGGCTACCTTCACTGAACCGAAAATATTGTTACTCGATGAACATACTGCAGCACTTGATCCAGCTCGTGCTGAATTAATCACAAACTTAACCAAAGAAATCGTCGAAAAATACAATCTAACAACATTAATGGTTACCCATAATATGCAGCAAGCTCTAGATTTAGGGAATCGTTTGATCATGATGGATAAAGGACAAATTATATTAGAGGTTAATGAACAGGAAAAAGCGAATTTAACTATCGAGCAATTACTAAATGAGTTCCAGCGAATCAGAGGCGCGAAAATGACAAATGACCGTGCATTGCTTTCATAACTTACAAAAAAGCCGCGAAGGAGCATAAATCTTCCGCGGTTTTTTATTATGACCATAAATAGATTGAGAGTATTCTTCACGAAATATGACTGTTTCATTTGTCGATGATTGAAAATATAGATTTTTTAGATAATAGTATTGACAACGCTTACAAATACGTTTTAACATGAAAGGTGCATTAAGTTTTATAATTTATTAAAAAAATTTGTATTGGAGGGAAAAGCTTGAGCGCAATTTGGATAGCTATATTTGGCACTGTTGTCTTTATCTTAGGCTACCGGTATTATTCAAAATTCGTTGCTGAAAAGATTTATCGCCTTGATCCAAATTTTGTTACACCTGCTCATGAGTTTAATGATGGGGTCGACTTTGTACCAACTAAGAAACATGTTTTATGGGGGCATCATTTCACTTCCGTTGCGGGTGCAGCACCAATAGTAGGACCTGCCATAGCAGTTTATTGGGGTTGGGGACCTGCGTTGTTATGGGTAGTATTAGGTACGGTTTTTGCTGCAGGCGTACATGATTTTGGTACACTTGTCCTCTCAGTCAGAAACAAGGGGCAATCTGTAGGTACACTTGCAGATAAATTAATCGGTAAAAAAGCAAAGCTCTTATTTTTATTTATCATTCTGATTTTGGTGTTGATGGTTAACGCTGTTTTTGCCTGGGTTATTTCAAATCTATTTATCAAATTTCCAGCAAGTGTCATTCCCGTATTTATTGAAATTCCGCTTGCAATTTGGATTGGATACGCTGTCTACAAGAAAAAAGGAAGCATGTTACTTCCATCCATTGTAGCACTAATTATCATGTATGGTTCAGCCATTCTAACAAGTAAGATACCCGCATTACAAATTGATTTAGTAAGCTATTTTGGTGGTGCAGAGGCTACGACCTTATTTGGTCTAAGCGGGGTTTCTATGGCTTTCTTTGTTTGGATTGTTATCCTAATGGTATATTGCTATTTTGCCTCAACATTACCTGTATGGAAATTACTTCAGCCAAGAGACTATATCAACTCTCACCAGCTCGTAATCGGATTAGCTATTATGTATTTGGGTCTTGTATTTTTAAATCCAGAAGTAACAGCACCTATGTTGAATTCAGAGGCAACAGATAAATCATGGTTACCACTCATGTTTATTACCATCGCCTGTGGTGCAATCTCTGGTTTCCATGGACTTGTGTCGTCAGGTACATCATCAAAACAATTAAATAAAGAGACTGACGCTCGCTTTGTAGGATATTTTGGGGCTGTAGGGGAAGGATTCCTAGCCTTAATTTCAATTATTGCCTGTGTCACTTTGTTTGCAAATGCTGGAGACTTTAAAGCAGCATACAGTAGTTTTGCAGCAGCGAATTCTGGCGGACTAGGAAACTTTATCTCCGGTGGCGCACAATTATCTACCGGAATTGGCATACCTACTGATATTGCAGCGACCATTATTGCCATAATTGTTGTTAGCTTTGCTGCAACTACGTTAGACTCATCAGTTCGTCTAATGAGATATATTATTGCAGAGCTAGGTTCTGAATATAAAGTTCCGGCACTTCAAAAAGCCCATGTAGCTACAACGGTTGCCGTTGTTACAAGTGCAGCATTAGTCCTTTTACCAAAGGGACCAAACGGTTTTGGTTCAGGTGGGTATGTATTGTGGCCATTATTCGGTACCTCAAACCAGCTTTTAGCTGCTATTAGTTTACTTCTAATCTCGGTGTGGCTAAAACGGTTGGGACGTAATTATTTAGTTACCCTCATTCCAATGTTATTCCTGCTCGTCATGACTGTGTGGGCAATGGTCCAACAGGTTATCTTTGACTGGGCAGGTGTAGGGGGTACAGATGCAAATTTACTGTTATTTATTCTCGGAAGCATCATTTTAATTTTTGCCGTTTGGATCGTACTAACTGCCTTTAAAGAATTAAGTAAAAAGGATACACCACAAAATTTTGATTCAAACATGTAAATACCGTTTGAAAAAGGAACCCTTCATGTAGAGGACTTCCTTTTTCACTTTATGTAAAGAAGGTGAAAGAATGAAGGGAATAGAAGCATTAAAGAGGATGCTCCAATTATATGATGAGATACTCTCTGTAAACCATCGGACAGAAATTGCACGGGAGTTAAGAGATGAAGATGACCTTTTCTTACTTCTATGTTTATCTGAAACTCTTGGACTCCCAAACCCTGCCTTTTACTATACATTAGAGCTTTATCCTTATATGCTTGAAAAATTTCATGACTGGCACTTGCGAATGGGGATGGAAAAATCTCCACTTACAGGAATTCGCTGTTGTTAAATGGAGGGAACAAGATGATTGGAGAAAGAAAGATTGTATTTGTTGGCGGAAAAGGAGGGGTAGGAAAGTCGACGAGTGCTGCAGCATTAGCGATTTTACATTCCCAACAGGGCCTTAAAACGTTACTTGTATCAACCGATCCTGCACATAATGTAGGAGATATTTTTCATAAACCGTTGAAAAACCAAGCAATTGAAGTATACCCAGGCATGGAGGCAATTGAAATTGATCCAAAAATTGAATCAAGAAAGTATATTCAAACTGTAAAAGAAAATATCCAGGGTGTCGTTAGTTCACATATGCAAGATGAGGTTAATCGGCAAATTGATGCTGCTAGTTCCTCCCCAGGTGCAGAAGAGGCGGCTCTATTTGATCGTATCGTTTCTATCATTCTCGATGAAGAGAGACACTATAATACTATAATTTTTGATACGGCGCCTACCGGACACACAATTCGGTTACTTACACTTCCTGAATTAATGAGTGTTTGGATTGATGGAATGCTTGAAAGAAGAAAGAAGAGGAATGATACCTATACACAGTTGTTAAATGACGGGGAACCAATAGATGATCCAATTTATAAAGTATTGCTGAGAAGGAAAGAACGCTTTAGTGCTGTGAGGGAAATCATTTTAAATAAAGACATGACCGGATTTATTTTCGTCCTTAACCCAGAAAGACTGCCAATCATTGAAACAGCAAATGCTTTACGATTACTCAATAGGCATGATATAGGAGTCGACACGCTGTTTATTAATAAATTCTTAGCAGAAAATATTGATGGAGAGTTTCTGAAAAAGCGCAAAAGTAATGAACAGGAATATATATCTAAGATTGAAAAAGAATTTCAAACTCAACAAAAATTTTATATTCCGTTATTTGAAACAGATATAAACTCAGTTAAGCTGTTAGAGGATTTTGCAGAACACATCAAAACAAAAATCGTGGAAAAATCAACTTATGAATCATAACCACCCGTGAGAACGTGTGGTTTGTTCTGCGGCTGAAAGCCTTCGTTACTGGCCAGCCCTTCAAAGGGCTCTGAAAGTTCGCCAACCGCACTACTTTTCCGGCTAACCCTAAAGGGTTTCTCCTATTTCTTTTTATTTTTTCT
>NZ_JAPSKV010000026.1 GCF_031181385.1 Fredinandcohnia onubensis | reverse complement strand
AATGCTGGTTTTTATTTTAAATTCAATCTTGGTGGACTTCTAAGAGGGGATACTTCAGCTAGAACTCAATTTTATCAGGCTATGATTCGCTCGGGTGGAATGACACAAGATGAGGTTAGGATGTTAGAGGATTTACCACCGAAGGGTGGGAATGCTTCGAACCTATGGGTTAGTGGTGACTTGTATCCAATTGATATGGACCCATTACAACGTAAAGGAGGTGAAAAATCAAGTGGAGAGACATAATAAACAGAATAAGTTTTGGGAAATGAAAATGTCTGCTAATCAAAACGAAGCAGATGTTTTTATTTATGGAGATATTGTTAGTAATCAATGGGATGATATAGATACTACAGCATCTAGTTTTAAGAAAGATTTAGATGGTTTAGGGGAAATATCAACTATTAATCTTCACATTAACTCACCAGGTGGAAGTGTTTTTGAAGGGATAGCTATCTATAATATGCTAAAACGTCATAAGGCAAAAGTAAATGTTTTTGTGGATGCTTTAGCTGCATCTATAGCAAGTGTCATAGCAATGGCTGGTGACACTATTTTTATGCCCAAAAATTCAATGCTTATGATTCATAATCCTTGGACCTTTGGAATGGGGAATGCAAATGATTTCCGGAAATTAGCTGATGATTTAGAGAGAATTGGTGCTTCTTCATCACAAACATATCTTTCCAAAGCTGGTAGTAAACTGACTGAGGAAAAACTTCAGGAATTATTAGACAACGAAACATGGTTGTCGGCAGATGAAGCATTTGAATATGGATTATGTGATGTAGTGGAGGAAGCTAATCAAATGGTAGCTTCGATTAGTGAGGAAATGCTTAAACAGTACAAAAATGTACCAAAACAATTTTCTCAAGAGAAGCAAAGTGCTGTTTCAGCTGAAGAAATGGCTCAAAGACTACGTATAGCAGAAGAAGCTAAAGCAAATTCGACATATATAAAAACAATTTTAGGAGGAATTATTAATGAAAACATTATTTGAACTAAAACAAGCTATGGCCACTATTGGTCAACAATTACAAAAAACTGAAAATGAACTTGCTGCTAAAGCAATGGATACGACTGCATCATTAGAGGATATTCAAGCATTACAAAAGTCTAAAGAGGATTTAAATGCACGTTTTAATGTAATTAAACAACAACATGACCAAATGGAAGCTGAACAAAAAGCAAAATTTGAATCGAATCAAGGTTTACAAGGTAATCTGGATCCTAAACAAAAGGTTATTGAAGCCAAGGCTGAATTGATTCGTGCAACAATTCGTCAACAACCTATTCCACCAGATGTTCGTCAAGCATTGGGGGATAATACAAATCCGGCAACTGGTGGAGAAAAGTTTTTACCAAAGACTGTATCAACTGAAATCATTACAGAACCATTAGTTAAAAACCCACTACGTGAGGTATCAGCTGTAACAAATATCACAAATTTAGAGATTCCAAAGCTAAATTATACTCTTGATGATGATGATTTCATTACAGATACAGCAACAGCAAAAGAATTAGAACTTGAAGGTGATGTTGTAACATTTACTCGTCATAAATTCAAGGTATTTGCAGGTATCTCTGAAACAGTATTGAATGGATCACCTGCTAATCTAGTTTCTCATGCAGAAAATGCACTTCGTTCAGGTTTAGCAGCAAAAGAAAAGAAAGTATCATTTGCTTTAACTCCTAAAACTGGAGAAGAACACATGTCATTCTACTCTACTCAAAATGACATCAAAAAAGTACAAGCTGAAAACTTGTATAAAGCTATTAAAAATGCAATTGCGGATTTGCATGAAGATTACCGCGAAAATGCTAAAATCGTTATGCGTTATCAGGATTATTCAGACATTATCGAGTTGTTAGCAAACGGTAATGCAACTTTATATAGTGCTCAACCTGAACAAATTTTAGGTAAACCTGTTATTTTTTGCGATTCAGCTGTAAAACCAATCGTAGGTGATTTCTCATATTCTCACTATAACTACGATTTAAATGTTCTTTATGACCGTGATAAAGATGTTAAAACAGGTATTGAACAGTTCGTGTTAACAGCTTGGATTGACCACAGAATCAAATTGAAATCTGCATTCCGTATTGCGGAAGTAGCAACTACACCCTAATACACCCCAAGGGTTAGCAGCAAGTAATGTAACAGATACTTCTGCAACAATTACTTGGGATGCTGTTACCTATGAAATTGGGGGAATCAAAGAATATGTGATTTATAGAGATGGAGTAAGTGTTGGTAAAAGAATAGGTACAAGCTTTGCTGATAATGGATTAAATCCATCCACAACGTATAAATATCAAGTCAAAGCTATAACTAATAACGGCTTGGAATCGTCTTTAAGTGATGAATTATCTGTTACTACTGAAGCAATACCAATTGAAGGTGCGTAAATATGCTTACTTTAGAGGATTTTTCTGAGCTAAAAACCGCATTAAGAATTGATGGGAGTGAGGACGATAAGGTTCTCGCTCTTCTTTTAGGTGCTGCCAAAAGTTATTTAAAGGGTGCTGGTGTTCCTGAAGAAAAAATTATAGATGAAGATACTTTGTATCTATATAAACAAGCTCTATTAATCTATATAGAAATGGATTATGAGACTGATGAACGTAAAATACCAAAGCTTGAAAGGGCATTTCAGCGTTTATTGTTGCAATTGAAGGCGGGGATTCCAATTGATTAAGGGTAAATATAGCAAGCGAATCCAAGTTAAAAAAGTAGAATTGATGAGAGATCCCAATACTAAATTAATGGTTGAGAGAGAGAAAACTGTCTATGAATGTTGGGCTTACCTTCCACAGACATCTAGCATTAAGAGTTTGTATCAAGCAGCTGTCGCCCATTTAGAACATGCTATTTGGTTCGAGATTAGGTATAAAGAGGGTTTAGAACCTGGTATGAGAGTGACTTACAAGAATTTTTCATATGAAATTGAGGATATTAAGCTTGATTTCCAAAGAAAAGAGTTTACTTTGCTTCAATGTAAAGAGGTGGTTTAATGAGTACTTCTTTTGATGTTGAGGGATATGAACAACTCCGAAGAAAATTATTAGAGCTTGGCACAAATGGCAGACGGATTGAAAATAAAGCAATACGCGAAGGTGGTCAAATTCTTTTTAACACCATGAAAGAAGAAATGCCGAAAAGTACTATTGATCACCTTCATGCTGTAGATGATTTACAAATTTCTGGTATTAAAAGAACAGATGGAATCCCTCATGTTGTTGTAAGTCCAGGTAAAGAAACAGCTTGGAGGGTAAAATTTGTTCTCTTTGGTACTGTAAAAATGCCGCCTAATGATTTTAGAGGAAGAGCAATAACAAAATCTAGAGGGCAAGTGAAAAACGCAATGAAAGCAGTAATACAAAAGGGGCTGGGACTATGATGGATATGGAAGTTCCAGTGATTGATGCACTTGAAGCAGATGAAGAGGTTATAAGATTAGTGGGTCAGAAGATTTTTAGATTAAGTGTACCCTCAGAATTTGCAGATAAGTACCCTTATATCCGTGTCGCAGAGTTGGATAATACTGATAATGATTATGCAGATAACAAAGCAAGAACGAGCGACATTGATATCCAAATTGACTTCTGGACAAAAGATGATCCAGGAGCCATTCAATCGTCAATAGATACTGTAATGAAGTCACTTCAGTTCAGAAGAACAGGAGTGACTCCTTTTTTTGAAGAAGAGACAGGAGCCATTCGAAAATCAATAAGATATTCAACAAAAGTGAAAATAGAGGAGGAAATTTAATATGGCATATGTAGGTTTAAGGAAATTAGTATACGCAAAATTGTTAACAGATCCACTAGGTGGCAAAGCCACTTATGGTGAAGTTAAACCTTTTGCAAAAGCAATTACAGCTAACGTTGAAACTGCAACAAATTCTGCGACAAATTATGCAGATAATAGACCTGTCAAAGTAGTTACTCAAATCGGAGAAACAACCTTGACATTAACATCAGACGAATTAAGCCAAGAGGTTATTTCAGATATACTTGGTATGGAATTAAATAAGGGTGTTGTTATTTATAAACAAACTGCAAAAGCGCCTTATGTTGCATTAGGTTTCATTGGTGACAAAGACGATGATACGGAGCAGGTTGTTTGGTTAACAAAAGGGAAGTTCTCCGTGCCATCTACAAATATTAATACAAAAACGGACTCACCAGAGTTTCAAAATCCAGAAATTACTGGAACGTTTATCGGCCGGGATGCAGATGAAATATTTAAAATTGTAGGTGATACTGCCGATGAAGCATTTGCTCCATTTAGAGATACATTCTTTGAGCAAGTGTTCGATCCTGCAGCATTAGATTCAACAACAGTATGATTTTAAACAAGTAAGAGGCACCTTTATAAGGTGTCTCTATTTATTTTTAGGAGGTAATTAAATATGGAAATTACATTAAAAATTGATGGGGAAGAAAAGACATTTACCCAAGAATTTGTTCCAATGAAGATTCACCGTAAAGCACTAGAAGTTGAGAAATATGCCAGATCTGAGGATATGGATGAAATAGAACTATTAGACCGTAGAGAGAACCTATTGGTTGAGATATTTGACAAACAATTTACAAAAGAGCAATTAGAAAACGGTCTTAACGCTATTAACCATGATAATGTTTTCTATAACATTATTGGAGTGGGTGTGCTGGGTTATGTTTCTATTGAGGATAAACAAGATATGGGAAAGTTCCTAACAGAGCTTCAGGAAAACGTGTCACAATCGACCAAAAAATAGAACAAATAAAAGACCTTTATCTTGAGTTAATGGGAGCACCACGCTTTTGGACCATCCAACAAATAGATGAAATGGATAGTCATTATTTCTTTGAATTATTAGAATATCAACATAAAATGAATAAACCTGGAGCAAGGTTAAAACAAGCAAAAGCAAGAGGAAACCTAACACCAATAAATCATGTTTTCTAGGAGGTGGAAGAAACATGGCAAATGATAATTTAGGGAGTATGATAGTTCGCGTAGGGTTAGATGGGACTGATTTTGACAAAGGTGTTAAAAATCTCAATGCAAAAATGAAGCTTGCTCAAAGTGAACTAAAAGCTTCTTCCTCCTCATTTGAAAACTTTGGGAAAACTGTAGATGGACTAAAAATTAAATATGATAATTTGTCCAAGCAATACCAACTGCAGGGGGAACGGGTAAAACAATTAAGGAAACAATATGATGATCTTGTAAAAAGTGGGCAAGGTCAGTCACAGGCAGCTCTGAAAGTTGCTAAAAGTTTAAACTACGAAATAGCCTCTTATAATCGTCTAGGAAAAGAAGTAGAAAATGTATCTAGTGAATTAAGGGAATTAACGATAGAAACGAAATATCAGGAATCGTCCTGGGCAAAGGCTGAAAAGTCTTTAGCTTCTTTTTCAGATAGAGCAAGTAAGACGGGAACAACTTTACAATCCATAGGTAAAGGGTTGACTGTCGGCGTATCATTGCCCCTAGCAACTCTAGGTGGACTTGCAATGAAATCAGCATCGGATTTCCAAAAATCTCAGGGTAAGATGCAAGCAGCTTTAAATCTTACTAAAGAAGAAGCGAAGGCAATGGGAGAGACTGCTAAAGAAGTCTGGAAAGATGGTTTTGGCAATGATATGAATGAAGTTTCAGAAGGTGTTATTTCTGTAAAGAAGAACCTTCAAAATATCACAGGTAAAGAGTTAGAGTCGGTGTCAAGACAAGCATTTATTCTTCGAGATACATTTGGCTACGAAATTCCGGAATCCACACGTGCAGCAAAAGCATTAGTTGATCAATTTGGCGTTGATGCTTCTAAGGCAATGGATTATATAACGGTAGCAGCACAAAAGGGTGGAGATTATTCTAACGAACTTCTTGATACTATCAGCGAATATAGTGTTCAATTTAAAACTGCTGGAATGGACATAGATGGGATGTTTAATGTCCTTATTCAAGGTGCCCAAAATGGCGCATGGAACCTTGATAAAGTTGGAGATGCAGTTAAAGAATACGCAATTCGAGCTGTTGATGGTTCAAAAACGACGGAAGAAGGTTTTAAATTAATTGGGCTTAATGCTGATGATATGGCTAAGAAGATGGCTCAAGGTGGAGATTCAGCTCAAAAGGCTTTTATGGCAACTGTTGCAGCTATTACATCAATGAAAGATCCACTAAAACAACAACAAGCTGGAGTAGCTTTATTCGGAACTCAATGGGAAGATTTACAAAAAAATGTTATTGGAGCCATGGATCCCACAAAAGATGTACTTGGTGAAGTAGCAGGTGCAACAAACAAGGCAGGAAAGGCACTGAAAGATAATTTAGGGGATAGAGCAACACAACATTTACGTGAACTAGGTGCAGCCTTAATCCCTTTAGGAAATATATTATTGGATACAATAGAGCCAGCATTTGAAAGTGCATCAGAGCATATAAAAGCATTTACCGAATGGATGGAAAGTCTATCTCCAACAGGTAAGAAAACTGTCGTTGCTATAGCAGCCATTACTGCAGCACTTGGTCCCGTAGCAATAGGTCTTGGATTTGTTGTTAAGGGTGTTGGTTCTGTATCAAAAGCATTTAGCACTGGAATAGGCGTGTTTGGAAAATATCGTACAAGTGCAATGCTTACAACTACATCTGTAAGTAATTTAGGTAATTCGGCAACAGTTGCTGGAGGAAAGTTAAAAGGTACCAATACAGCAATAGGGGCTACTTCAGGTAAATTGGTTGGCATGGGAGGAACTGTATTAAAGACATCAAAGAATATTGGAAGTCTTTCCAAAATTTTAGGTGTAGCACGTCTTGGTGTGGGAGCTTTAGGTGGTCCAGTGGGTGCATTAGCTACTGTGGGGCTTCCACTATTAATTCAAGGTGGAGTAAATTTGTATAAGCATTTAAAAGAAGAGAGCATTCCTACTATAGAAAACTTTGGGAATAAGGTATCTGATTCAACTTCAAAAGCAGTACTTGGTTATAAAAAATTAAATGATGATGCAACTACTCAACTTAATGAATTGATGTGGTCAGGTGAAAAAATTACTGCAGAGACTGCAGAAAAATTAACTTCAACGTTTGGTCAAATGGGAGATAAAATTTCTGAAAGTTTGAAGTTAGATTTTGATGAAAGTTATAAAAACCTAAGTACATTCCTCGCTAATAGCAAGGTTTTAAGCGCATCTGAGCAACAGGAAATATTAAACAATATGAAAATTAAACAAGAGGAACAACAAAAAGCTGTTCAAGATTCTGAAAATAGAATAAAACAGATAATGGACTTAGCCAGCCAAGAAAAAAGGGCCTTAACTCAAGCTGAAAAAGATGAAATCAACATGATCCAAAATCAAATGATGACAACTGCAGTTCAAACAATGTCAAAAAGCGAAGTAGAACAAAAAGTCATTATGGAAAGGTTGAAAAATGAATCAGCTAATATTACCGCACAACAAGCTGCAACAACAGTTCAGAATAGTTTAAAAGCAAAAAACGGAGCTGTTAAAGAGGCAAACGATAAATACAATAAAACAGTAGCAGCAATAATTCGAGAACGTGATGAAACAGGAACAATTTCTGCACAACAAGCTGAAAAAATGATCAAAGAGGCTCGACTTCAACGGGATAAATCAGTAAGTGCTGCAACTGAAATGCATAACGGTGTTGTTGAACAAGCTAAAGCACAAGCTGGAGGACAGGTCGATAAGATTGATTGGACTTCTGGTGAAGTGTTAAGTAATTGGGACTTAATGCTTCGTGGATCTGCCAAGACAATTAACGCTATGAGTTCAGGTATTAACTGGGTCTTAGATAAAATAGGTGTTAAAACAAAAATACCTATGTGGGAACCTAAAGGATATAACAGTAAGAAAAACTCAGGTCCAAGCTCAGCTAGACGTGCAACCGGAAATATGGAGCTATATGCTAAAGGTACTCCATCGAGTGGACATCCAGGGGGACCAGCGATTGTTGGGGAAAAAGGTCGTGAATTAGCTCATATTCCTGGTCAAGGTATAACCCTCCTTGGGACAAGAGGAGCTGAATATCATAGTAATCTCCCTAAGGGTACTTCTGTACTACCTAACAAACCAACGGAAAGATTATTAAAAAGTTACGGATTCCCAGGCTATGAGGATGGTGTCGGTAACTTTTTTGATTGGGCATTAAAAGGACCAAAAACACTAATGGATAACGTATGGAAGAAATTTGGTGTTAGTATGGAAACTCCTGGTGGTGCATTTGAAACACTTGGAACAGGAATCATGAACTTTCTTAACAATAAAACATTAGCCTTCTTTAAATCCAAAATTGATGAATTTTTTAGTTTTGGTGGTAGTACAGCTAGTGGTAATGTGAAAAGTTGGATAGCTCAAGCAATGGCTATTACAGGTGTTCCAGCAACTTGGGCAAGCTCGCTTATGACTATAGCTATGAAAGAGTCTGGTGGAAATCCAAAAGCATACAA
>NZ_JAPSKV010000010.1 GCF_031181385.1 Fredinandcohnia onubensis | reverse complement strand
CCGTCCGCCGCTAACTTTTGGGAGCAAGCTCCCAAAAGTTCGCTCGACTTGCATGTATTAGGCACGCCGCCAGCGTTCATCCTGAGCCAGGATCAAACTCTCCAATAAGAGTATTGATTGCTCAATAATTTTGTTACTTTAGAATTAAACGTTGACGCTTGTATTATGTTTAGTTTTCAAAGAACTTGTCTGTCGCCCCGAAGCGACTTTATTAATATATCACATTATCATTATTAAAGTCAATTACTTTTTTAAAATAATAATGTTGAAAGGATAAGACTTTTAAAAGTATAAATGTAAAAGGCCTTTTAATCAAGTATTAAATTTAAAAAGTGTTTTTCTACTTCTTTTTTAGCAAAAATAAAACCTCCAAATTCGGAGGTTATCAGATAATCTCTTCTATGTAGACTTCACGGTCAGCCTTTAAATCCAAGAATTCATTTCCATTTATTTTTAGCAGTGGCCTAGTGGGCTGTGATTTATCGATAAACACAATTTCTCCAGATTGCCCATTTGAGAGTTTTACTATTGTTCCTATAGATATTATCCCAACACTATTTGTTAAGGCCTCTACTACTTTTAGATCGAGTTTTCCGAACGATTCGCTTCTAATCTCTTCAAGGACTTCGAAGGGTGACTGGCGGTTACTGTAAGGTCTTTCTGAGGTCATTGCCGAGTACACGTCGGCTACTGCAACAATCTTCCCAAATGGATGCAGTCTCTCCCCGGTAACCCCAAGTAGGTAACCTGTTCCATCAATTCGTTCATGATGCTGGAGAACTGCCAATTTTACACTATCTTTTATAAGTGGAATCTTTTCGATGATTCGGTAGCTATATAAAGGGTGTTTTTTTACCTCGTTATATTCTCCATAAGTCAGTGATGTACCCTTTGTTAGAATTTTTGGATCTATTTTAGACATTCCACAGTCACTAAGTAATCCCGCAATGGCTAGATGATTGCAATCGCCCTCGTTGTAATCCAGCCTTTTTCCTAAGTATCCTGATAGCAGTCCTACTGTGACAGAATGATGGTACATATAGTCATCTCGGTTTATATATTTATATAATGAGAATATTTCTTTTGGTTGTTCTAGTATTCTGTTTAGGAGGGGAAGTATTATTTGGCGTACTTTAGTGATATCTAAGAGAGCCCCTGCTTGCCAGCTTTGGAACAGTTGTTTATATTCTCCTACAGATTTGAGATAAGCCTCCGCAATCGAGTTTTCTACCTTTACAACTTCTACTTCCTCTACTATTTCAGTAGGAGTGAAAGACTCACCGTTGATTAAAAATGCTTCAACTTGTACCTCTTGAACTAAAAAAGCATGAAGAACTTGTATATGTTCATTTGTTAACACCGTGTTTTTAGGAATAATTGGTGTGTTCGTTAGGGAAAAGATGTCATTTGAGATGATGCATCCTTCTTGTAACTGGCTTGTCCTTACACGCATTTTAATTCGCCCTCGTCTTTCATTAAATACTAGTACTATATTACCAAAAAAAGAGAAATACTGCACTTGCAGCATTTCTCTTTTCATATAGTTTATTCAGTTTCTTCTTCGTTACTTGGTTGTTCATCAGTGACTGTCTCTTCTACAGCCTCTACTGATTCACTTTCAAGTTCCACTTCTTCTTCCTTTTCAACAACCGCAACAGTTGCTACATGCTCATTTTCGTCTAGACGAATGAGTTTAACGCCTTGGGTTGTACGGCCAATTTGTGAAATATCATTAATTGACATTCTAATTAAGACACCCGCAGCTGTAATAAGCATAAGGTCATTTTCTTCTGTTACAGCTTTAACCGCAATTACTTTACCGTTCTTTTCGGTAATATTAACAGTTTTGAGTCCCTTACCACCACGGCTTTGGATGCGGTACTCACCTGCTGGGGTACGCTTGCCATAACCATGTTCAGTAACAATTAAGACATCTAGGTTGTCTTCGAGTATTTCCATTCCTACTACATCGTCACCTTCAGAAAGGTTAATGCCTTTAACTCCCGCAGCCGTACGACCCATAGATCTTACATCTGACTCAGGGAAGCGAATAAGCATACCGTCCTTTGTTCCAATGATAATATCTTTCGATCCATCGGTTAGTCGAACAGAAATAAGTTCATCACCTTCATGCAATCCAACAGCTATTAATCCACCTTTACGAATATTCGCAAATGATGATAAAGGAGTTCGTTTTGAGATGCCCTTTCTTGTTGTAAAGAACAAGAACCAATCATCAACTAGTTCAGATACAGGAATAATAGCATTGATCCATTCTTCTTTATCAATTTCTAGTAAGTTAATAATTGGAAGTCCTTTTGCTGTCCTACTGAATTCAGGAATTTCATAGCCTTTTAAACGATAGACCTTTCCTTTATTTGTGAAGAACAGGATTGTGTCATGGGTTGATGTTGATAGAAGATGTTCGACAAAGTCATCTTCATTTGTTCCCATTCCTTGAATGCCTCGGCCACCGCGTTTTTGGCTACGGTATGTTGAAACTGGAAGACGCTTAATATACCCTTTGTTTGTGAGAGTAATGATGATATTCTCTCTAGGAATTAAATCTTCATCTTCAATCATCTCAAGCCCGCCTGCTAGAATTTCAGTACGTCTTGTATCATTAAAACGTTCTTTAACTTCTAATAGCTCTTCACGAATAATTTCTAGAACTTTTTCCTCATCTGCTAAAATTGCCTTTAATTCTGCAATTAACGCAACAAGCTCTTGATATTCCGCTTCAATTTTATCACGTTCTAAACCTGTTAAACGCTGTAAACGCATATCTAAAATCGCTTGTGCTTGTTTTTCAGATAAGTTAAATCTTGTCATTAAGCCTTCGCGAGCGATATCCGTATTTTGTGAGCCACGAATTAACGTAATAATTTCATCAATATGATCCAACGCAATACGTAAACCTTCTAAAATATGAGCTCTTGCTTCAGCTTTTCGAAGCTCAAATGCTGTTCTGCGTTTAATTACAACAACTTGATGATCTAAGTAATATTGTAAGCATTGCTTTAAGTTTAGGACTCTTGGATGCCCATTTACTAGAGCTAGCATATTGATTCCAAAAGTTGTTTGCAATGCAGTATGTTTATATAAATTATTTAAAAGAACATTCGCATTTGCATCTCTTCTTACTTCCATCACGATTCTCATACCATTTCGGTCTGATTCATCACGAAGGTCTGTTATGCCGTCAATTTTTTTATCACGAACTAATTCTGCAATTTTTTCGATTAATTTAGCTTTATTTACTTGGTAAGGAAGTTCGGTTACAAGGATAACTTCCTTGCCATTTTTCATCTCTTCAATTTCTACTTTTGCACGTAAAGTAATGGAGCCTTTTCCAGTTTCATAAGCTTTCCTAATTCCGCTTCTACCAAGAATATGTCCAGCTGTAGGGAAGTCTGGTCCAGGTATGATATCCATTAACTCAGCAATGGTTATCTCAGGATCCTTACTGACTGCTAGTACACCATCAATAACCTCACCTAATTGATGCGGTGGAACATTCGTTGCCATACCTACTGCGATTCCCGCTGCACCATTTACTAAAAGATTAGGGAAACGAGCAGGGAGAACAGCCGGTTCTTTTTCTGAACCATCGTAGTTATCTTGGTAATCAATCGTATCCTTGTTAATATCACGCAGAAGTTCCATTGATATTTTGGACATACGTGCTTCCGTATAACGCATCGCTGCTGCCGCATCACCATCTACTGAACCAAAGTTTCCGTGGCCATCAACAAGCATATAGCGGTAGTTAAAATCTTGTGCCATACGAACCATCGTATCGTAAACTGCAGAGTCACCGTGTGGGTGGTATTTACCAATTACTTCACCTACGATACGAGCAGACTTCTTATAGGCTTTATCAGATGTCATCCCTAAGTCGTTCATAGCATACAAAATTCTACGGTGAACTGGCTTTAGACCATCACGAACATCTGGTAGGGCACGTGACACAATAACGCTCATCGCATAATCTAGAAATGATGTTCTCATTTCATGGCTAATATTTATCTCGTGAATATGCGAGTTTTGATTTTCAGACATAAAAAGAAACCTCCCTTTATCAGGGGTATAAAATAAATTTGGATTCTTATTTTAACCCATTCAAATATATAACTAAAACACAGGATAGTAACGAAAACGCACAAGGCACTCATTTATCGAAAACAAGCATAAGCATTTGGCTTAAGACTCGGGACGATAACGCCTATAGCTAGGTTTCAAAACTATCCTGTAAAATATCGTTAGACATCCAAGTTTTTCACGTACTGTGCATTCTCTTCAATGAAATTACGTCTAGGTTCAACCTTATCACCCATCAGCATTTCGAATGTTTCGTCTGCCTCAATTGCATCCTGAAGGGTAACCTGAAGCATTGTTCGGTTATTAGGATCCATTGTGGTTTCCCAAAGCTGTTCTGGATTCATTTCACCAAGACCTTTATATCGTTGAATACCTGGTTTTGGATTACTTGGCATTTCCGCTAAATATTTCTCTAGTTCGCGGTCATTATATGCGTATTCAACACGTTTACCTTGTTGAATTTTATATAATGGCGGTTGTGCTATATAGATAAATCCGTGTTCGATAATCTTGCGCATAAATCGATAAAAGAACGTTAATAATAAAGTCCGAATATGTGCACCGTCTACATCAGCATCTGTCATGATGACGACTTTATGATAACGGGCCTTTGCGATATCAAAATCTTCACCAATACCCGTCCCTAATGCAGTAATCATAGAACGTACTTCATTATTGGATAAAATTCGATCAAGCCTTGCTTTCTCAACGTTAAGGATTTTCCCTCTAAGTGGAAGAATCGCTTGGAAATGGCGATCACGACCTTGTTTTGCAGAACCACCCGCTGAATCACCCTCAACAATATAAAGCTCACTAATGGAAGGGTCCTTTGATGAACAATCAGCAAGTTTTCCTGGTAAGCTTGAAACCTCTAAAGCACTTTTTCTTCTTGTTAATTCACGTGCCTTTTTCGCAGCCATTCGTGCTCTAGCCGCCATTGTTCCTTTTTCGACAACTTTACGAGCAACTGACGGATTTTCTAATAGAAAAGCCTCAAATTTCTCTGAGAAGACAGATTCAGTCACTGTCCTTGCTTCACTATTTCCGAGCTTTGTTTTTGTTTGTCCCTCAAATTGTGGATCTGGATGCTTAACGGAGATGATTGCGGTTAGCCCTTCACGAACATCATCACCAGTTAGATTTGCATCATTATCTTTGAATATATTATTTTTACGTGCATAATCATTGATAATCCGTGTTAATGCCGTTTTAAATCCAGATTCATGTGTCCCACCTTCATATGTGTGGATATTATTTGCGAAGGAATAAATATTACTTGTATAGCTATCATTGTATTGAAGGGCAATTTCTATTGAAATTCCTTCTTTTTCACCTTCGACGAATACTGGCTCTTCATGAATCACTTCTTTAGTACGGTTGAGGTGCTCAACGTATGACTTGATTCCACCTTCATAATGATATTCCTTACGTTTGTTCTCTTCCCGTTTGTCTTCGATTGTGATTTTAACGCCTCTAGTTAAGAACGCAAGCTCACGAAGTCGAGTCGCAAGTATATCAAATTCATACTCAAGGGTTTCCGTGAAGATTTCACCATCCGGCTTAAAATGTGTAATCGTACCAGTATGATCAGTTTCACCAATCACTTTTAGTTCAGAAACGACGTGACCACGTTCAAATGCAATATGGTGAACCTTACCATCACGATGTACATACACCTCTAATTTTGTAGAAAGTGCGTTAACAACAGAAGCACCAACCCCGTGCAATCCGCCAGAAACCTTGTAGCCACCACCGTCAAATTTCCCACCTGCGTGGAGAACGGTCATGATTACTTCAACGGCTGGACGACCCATTTTTTCATGGATACCAACCGGAATTCCACGTCCGTTATCTTTTACAGTAATACTATTATCTTCTTCGATGACGACATTAATCTCGTCACAATAACCCGCTAATGCTTCATCAATACTATTGTCGACAATTTCCCATACTAGATGGTGTAGACCTTTTCCAGAAGTTGAACCAATATACATACCAGGGCGCTTTCTTACTGCTTCTAAACCTTCTAAGACCTGTATTTGATTCTCATCATATTCTTGTTGTTGCAATTCTTTTTCTTCCATTGCCACCAATATCACCTACACTTTATATTAACGAAAAAAAGAACAAGTTTTGAGTTGCTTTCATGCTTATATTTCATCTAAAATTGTTTCAAAATCGGAAACATGTTGCGAACGTTTTTTTAATGTACTAGAGGATAAAGGTGAATAATAAACTTTATCAACAGTAACTACTACTGATTTTGTATTTCCATTAGACAATTCTACCACTCTGTCTTTTTGTACATCTAGAAATTCATTTACGATAGAGGAGGATTTTAAAAGCTGTCGATCTAATATCGTAATCACATCTGATGAACGAACCATTACATTGTCTCCCAAATGTATGAACAAACTCATCACCTCATTTAAGCTTTTTTATGAGTCCTGCAGACACCTCATAGGTTGCTGCCTGCTCTAACGTTTCATGATTGATCCCCTCAACGCTCGTTGTTGTAACAAAGGTTTGTACCTTACCTTGAATTGTATTTAATAAATGGGACTGTCTAAAATCATCCAATTCAGATAGAACATCATCTAATAATAGAATTGGGTATTCCCCAATCTCTGAATGAATTAATTCTATTTCTGCTAGCTTTAAGGATAGGGCGGTCGTACGTTGCTGGCCCTGGGATCCAAATGTTTGAACATCCTTTCCATTCACAAAAAATGCAAGGTCATCCCGATGTGGCCCCGCTAATGTAACGCCTCTTTCTATTTCCCTCTCTCTTATTTTAGCAAATTTTTCGTCATATACATCTACCATTTTCGACAAATCCGTTGTTTCTAATACCTCAATTGAAGGTTTATATTCAATTTGAAGCCTTTCTAGACCTCTACTAATTCCATGATGAATTGGTTCAGCCCATTTTTGTAATAAAACAAGGAATTCAAATCGCTTTTTAACAATTTTAACGGCCGCCTGAATTAATTGTGAAGTTAATACATCAAGCATGGTTTGATCATGTTGTCTTTTAGTTTGAAGCTGCTTTAAATAGTGGTTCCGCTGGTGGAGGATTTTTTGATATTGACTTAAGTCATGTAAATAAACTGCAGATACTTGCCCTATTTCCATATCAATAAATCGTCTTCTAATTTGTGGGCTACCCTTTACAAGATTTAAATCTTCTGGGGCAAACATAACCACGTTCATATTTCCAACATATTGGCTTAGCTTTTGCTGCTCTAAATGATTACTTTTTGCTTTTTTACCCTTTTTAGAGATAACGAGCTGCAAGGATAAGGGGCCGTTCCGTTTTTGAACCCTACCCTCTATTTTAGCATATTCTTCATCCCAGCGAATCAATTCTTTATCATTTGAGGTCCGATGTGATTTTGCCATTGCTAAAACATAGATAGATTCCATCACATTTGTCTTTCCCTGTGCATTTTCACCTAAAATGACATTCACTTTATCTTCAAATAATATGGATAACTTTTCATAATTACGATAATTCGTCAGTTCTATTTCTTCTATGAACAAATGGCTTCACCCTTTGCGCACAAGCGCGAGGGGCAGTCCCCCGCAGCTTAAGCATTTGATATGACAAACGTTCCAAAGCCAGGAATGTCTACTACATCCTTATTTACTAGCTTTTTACCGCGGCGATTCTCTAGCTCTCCATTTACATAGACTTCATGTTCACCGAGAAACCATTTTGCCATTCCACCTGATTGGATGATATCGGCTAGCTTTAAAAACTGTCCCAATGTAATAAAGTCTGTCGAAATTTGTATTTCTTTTGCCATTTTTTCGCCTTCTTTCTTTTTATTTTACTAAAGAAAATCCAACTAGAAAAGAAAACTACTAGGTTTTTACGACCTAGTAGTTCATTCTTTTCTTAATAAGTGCGCACTGGGAGAATCAAATGAAAGACTGTATCATCATCAAGTGCTTTGATATAGAACGGTCTCATAGCGCCTGTAAAGCTAATACGAATTTCAGAACTTTCCAATGCTTTTAATGCATCCATCATATATTTTGCACTAAAAGAAATCTTTAATTCTTCACCTTCAATGGATTTACTTTGGATTTCTTCATTTACTTTCCCAATTTCAGGAGAAATGGACGAAATTTCGACCACTCCATCAGGTAAAGTTGTAAATTTAACGACATTATTATTTGCTTCTCTTGCAAGTAGAGATGCACGATCAATTGATTGTAAAAATTCCTTCGTCACTAATACTACTTCAGTTTTGCTATCAGTTGGAATTAGTCTAGTCGTATCTGGATAGCTGCCATCTAATAAACGAGAGAAGAATAAAAGATGTTTTGTTTTAAAGAGAACTTGGTTTTCGGTAATGACAATATCAACTAAATCTGTCGTATCATCAAGAATTTTACTTAATTCATTTAAGCTTTTACCTGGAATTACTGCACTATAGGATCCATCATTTTCTGTTTCGATATGTGCCGTTCTCATTGCAAGACGGTGACTATCTGTGGCAATACAATTGAGTGTACTATTTTCAACCTTCCAATTTACACCTGTTAATATAGGGCGAGTTTCAGAAGTGGAAACAGCAAATACCGTTTGTCGGATCATATTTTTTAGTAAATCAGCTGGAATTTTAAATCCTTGGTTTCCTTCAATTTGAGGTAACTGTGGATATTCTTCAGCATCAAGTCCATTTAAGTTAAATTCAGCTTTTCCGGAACGAATTATAGTTAATAAATTTGAATGAACCTCAATTTCTACTGTATCCTTAGGAAGTTTTTTAACAATTTCACTGAAGAAACGAGCTTGTAAAACAATACTTCCAGTTTCTTTAATTTCAACAATTTCATCTCCAGCTTCTTCATTAGGAATAAAAGATTCTATGGAGACATCGGAATCACTACCTGTAAGTGTTACTCCTTCATTTGTCGCAACTATTTTAATCCCTGTTAAGATCGGAATGGTTGTTCGTGAAGATACAGCTTTCATTACATCCTGTACACTTTGAACAAGATGGTCTCTTTGAATAATAAATTTCATCAAAAATCCTCCTAAAGATAGTTCTATTTTTGATTTCGTGTGAATACACTTTTAGTTTATATATATTTATTTTTTAAAAGAAAAGTCGTAGAAGTACTAGTAGGGCCTGTGAATATGTGGATAACCGCAACGAAACAAATGAAAACAGTCCATCCACATGTGGACAGACTGTGCGCAACAACAAAGAAGTTATTCACAGTATTCACGTTACAAGTACTTGTCCAAATTAAAAAGATGAAACCATCTATGAGTATTACCCCTTTAATTGTGTAATGATTTCATTTATTTGTTTTTGTAATTGAGTGTCTGTATTTAATAGTTTTGTGATTTTTTCATGAGCATGAATGACCGTTGTATGGTCACGGCCTCCAAACTCTTCTCCAATTTTAGGCAGCGAGGAATCAGTTAGTTCCCTTGATAAATACATCGCAATTTGACGTGGGAATGCAATGGATTTTGTTCGCTTTTTCGCCTTGAAATCCTCTAGTTTTATACTATAATGCTGCCCAACGACCTTTTGAATCTCAAAAATCGTAATAACTTTCGGTCTAGAACTTGGAATGATATCTTTTAAAGCCTCCGCAGCAAGGTCCGCATTTATATCTTTATTAATTAATGAAGAATATGCAACGATACGAATAAGCGCACCTTCAAGCTCACGAATGTTCGTGTTGATTTGGTTCGCAATATATAGCATAACTTCATTTGGAATATCAAGTCCCTCTGCCTTGGCTTTTTTGCGTAAAATCGCAATTCTTGTTTCAAGGTCAGGAGGGGTAATATCGGTAATCAATCCCCATTCAAAGCGGGAGCGAAGACGATCTTCTAGAGTAGGAATCTCCTTAGGTGGTCTATCACTAGATATGACAATTTGTTTACTTTCCTCATGCAAAGTATTGAACGTATGGAAAAATTCTTCTTGAGTTGATTCTTTTCCAGCTAAAAACTGAATATCATCTATAAGTAAGATGTCGACATTTCTGTATTTATTTCTAAATTCAACCGCTTTGTTATCCCGTATGGAGTTAATGAATTCATTTGTAAATTTCTCAGATGATAAGTAGACAACCTTTGCATTTGGATTATGCTCTTGAACATAATGACCAATGGAATGCATTAAATGGGTCTTACCTAATCCAACACCACCATATAAAAAGAGTGGGTTATAGGCTTTTGCTGGTGCTTCTGCAACTGCTAAGGATGCAGCATGTGCAAAGCGATTCCCAGAGCCAATTACAAATGTATCAAATGTGTATTTTTGATTGAGCATATTTTGAGAGTTTTCAGCTGGTTCATCGTTTTTCGTAGCCTTTTTCTCAGGTGTTTTCAATTCGAATTCTTCATCTAGCTGATTTTGAGGAATAATAAATTTGATTCCGAGCTCTGCACCGGTTAGATCATATATTGTTTCAGCAATTAGATGCAGATATCTAGATTCTAGCCAATCTCTAGCAAACTCATTGGGAGCAGTAATAATAAGTGTATCGTTCTGTAGTGCATGGGCCTTTGTTGATTTTAGCCATGTCTCGAAGCTCGGCTTGCTTAATTTTTTCTCTATCTCTTGGAGCGCTTTTGCCCATAAATCTGCAATATTCTCCAACAATCTCCCTCCTTTGTTAGCTATTTTGTACCTACCAAGGTAAGTAGACGATGTTACGTCTGAAATTTCTTCTACTAATTATGATTAATCAAATGTATAAAAATAAGTCTTTATGCAGCTATTTTTCATTAAAAGAATATAAGTTTATAAATATACATACTTGGTAATTTGTGAATAACTATATAATATAGTAGAAAAACATCTTTTCGACATAATCCACTGATTGTGGACAAGTTGTAATTCACAATGTGTAAAAAACTGTCCACATGATATCCACATTCTGTGGATAAAGGAAAATTGTTAATAACTTATAACGAGTGAAAACAAAACTATAATATCAAATAATGACTAGATAATCAATGGTTTTTAAAAACTTATCCACAATATCTATACCTTGTGGAAAATATTTATCCACAACACAAGATGATGTGTAAAAGTTGTCGATAAATGTTGTGGATTAAAAAAAGTGTCGAAAAAAGTTGTCCACAAAAAGAAAAGCGCAAGCGGCTCGCCAAGAAACGAGAAAATTGGAAGCTCCGACAAAGAGGCGTTCTTTGCATCTGCCAGAGGAGATGAAATTTTTCGAATTTCTAGCCGCTGGAGCTGGACAATTAGAAAAGGAGAAAAAATTTTACGAGTGAGGAAATTTGCAAGTAGCAGTTCAAGATCATAATTCCCTTTTTCTAAACAAAAAATCCTTATCCAAAATATAGTATTTCAAATAAGGTTGACATTTTTTATAGGTTTTCAATATAATTAGTAGGACTGTCTGATGTATAATATGAGAGTTAATTCCTCAGGGAGGTGTCATATAAATGAAAAGAACATATCAACCAAGCAAACGTAAACACAGCAAAGTTCACGGTTTCCGTAGTCGCATGAGCTCTAAAAACGGACGTAAAGTTCTTGCTCGTCGTCGTCAAAAAGGAAGAAAAGTATTATCAGCATAGGCCACTGAAAGCTCAGTGGTCTTTTTTTCAATAAAAAGGTTTATTTCAATTTTTCTATTGCCTATACTAAGAAAAGTGGAACAAAGGGTAGTAGATCATAGAAATTGAACGTTGTTTCGTCATACGGGAGTTGTAAAGGATGAAAAAGGAATACCGTATAAAAAAAAATCAAGATTTTCAAACGGTGTTTAAGTCAGGAAAATCTTCAGCAAATCGGCAATTTATCGTTTATGTATATGAACGGGATGAGCTTGAACATTTTCGTATCGGCTTATCTGTGAGCAAAAAAATTGGAAACGCTGTTACTAGAAACAGAATCAAAAGGCTAATTCGCCAATTCTTTCTTGAACACAAAGATCAAGTCCAAATCAAGGATTATGTGATCATTGCCAGGAAGCCGGTTGCCGAGATGAGCTATGCTGAAGTGGAGAAAAGCCTACTTCATGTTTTAAAGGTGGCAAAAGTGTTAAAAAAAGTGCAAAAGTAGAAGATTTTTTCGAAGGAAAGAAAGAAATTTTCATACAAAAATGGTAGAATACAAGGGGACATATTGATTTTTCTACGAATGAGTATGTTTTTTTAATAAATGGATAAATATTTACCTTTAGGATATTTAGAACTAGGAGGAAATGTAGTTGAAAAGGCGAATATTATTAATAAGTGCGCTAATTGGATTAACGCTACTATTATCAGGGTGTACTGAAATCAATGATCCGATTACCGCAGAAAGTGAAGGATTTTGGAACAAATATTTTGTATATCCATTATCTTGGTTGATTACATATTTTGCTGAACTTACAAGTAATAGCTATGGTTTAGCCATTATTATTGTAACTCTTTTAATTCGTTTTGCATTATTACCATTAATGATTAAACAAACGAAAAGTTCGAAGGCAATGCAGGCCATACAACCTGAGCTTAAAGAACTTCGTGAAAAGTACAGCTCGAAGGACCAAGCTACTCAACAAAAGCTACAACAGGAAACAATGCAGTTATTCCAAAAGCATGGCGTCAATCCATTAGCCGGATGTTTCCCATTATTGATTCAAATGCCAATTTTAATTGGTTTTTACCATGCGATCATGAGAACGAGAGAAATTGCTGAACATAATTTCTTATGGTTTGATCTTGGAGAATCAGATCCATATTATATTCTTCCTTTAGTTGCTGGTGTGACGACATTTATCCAGCAAAAGATTACAATGATGGGGATGGAAAACAATCCGCAAATGGCGATGATGTTATGGCTGATGCCAATCATGATTGTTGTCTTTGCAATTAGCTTCCCAGCTGCCTTATCATTATACTGGGTTGTAGGTAATATCTTTATGATTGTTCAAACGATTTTAATAAAAGGTCCAGATATTAGAGCAGCTAAATCTGGAAATGCGGGAGGAGCCAAAAAGTGAAACAAGTAACTGCTACAGGGCAAACCGTCGATGAAGCAGTAGAATCAGCTTTAGCTCAACTTAACACAACAAGAGACCGCACCGATATACAAATCATCGATGAGGGTAAGAAAGGGATATTTGGGATTTTTGGAACGAAGCCAGCTGTTGTTAAAGTAACAGTAAAAGTTGATCCAGTAGAAAAGACACAGGAGTTTTTAGAAAATGTCATTTTAACTATGGGGATACCGGCAAAATTGGATGTTACGCGGAATGGAAAGAATGTTACATTCCAACTATCAGGTGAAAAGATGGCCGTTCTTATCGGAAAAAGGGGACAAACTTTAAATTCGCTTCAATATTTAACACAATTGGTAGCAAATCGATATTCCGATCAATACTTAAATATTATGGTGGATGCTGAGAACTATCGAGGTCGTCGTGAAGAAACCTTGATTCAATTAGCGGAGAGACTTGCCGATAAAGTTAGCCGGACGAAGCAAGATGTGAAGTTGGAACCAATGCCTTCTTATGAGAGAAAAGTCATTCACACAACTCTTGCAACTCATAAAAAGGTTAAAACATCATCAAGTGGATCTGACCCAAATCGACATATCGTTATTTCACCAGCAGATTAAAATAAAAGAAGCCTAGGCAATTGCCTAGGTTTTTTTGTGCATTTTTAAGAGGAAATAGGAAATGGATTTTTTACATAAAGGCTGTTGTACAACACGAAAGATGGTAATTTATTGCGTTTAAGAGCATTCTCTATTATTGTTATTCACATGTGGATAAGATAAAATGGAGTATAGTTTTTATTTTGGGAAAACTAGGAGTTGTTATCCTTGTGGATAATTAGGTAATACTAGTAAAAAAGGAATGATAAAAGTTATTCACAGGTTTTAATAAGCAAAAATTACAAAGAAACATTTGGAATGTTGATATAAAGAAGGTGAAGAAATGGAGTTTGATACAATAGCAGCGATTTCAACTCCAATGGGAGAAGGAGCGATTGCAATTGTTCGGTTAAGCGGGGATGAAGCAATTGATATTGCAAATCGGGTATTTAAAGGGAAGAATCTACAAGAGGTCGATTCACATACCATCCATTATGGACATATCGTTGATCCAGATACAAACCAGGTTGTTGAGGAAGTAATGCTAACCTTGATGAGGGGACCAAAGACTTTCACAAGAGAGGATGTAATTGAAATCAACTGTCATGGGGGACTTGTATCTGTTAATCGGGTCCTGCAGCTTGTACTTACGAATGGAGCAAGACTAGCTGAACCAGGAGAGTTCACAAAGCGTGCGTTTTTAAATGGACGTATTGACCTCTCTCAAGCAGAGGCTGTCATGGATTTAATCCGAGCAAAGACTGACCGTGCAATGAGTGTTGCGATTGGTCAAATGGAGGGGAGATTATCGACCCTCATTAACCAATTACGTCAGGAATTGCTTGAAACCTTAGCCCATATTGAAGTAAATATCGATTACCCCGAATATGATGATGTCGAGGAAATGACACATCATGTCTTGCTTGAGAAAGCGAGACATGTACGAGATGAGATAATAAAGTTATTAGAAACCTCTAACCAAGGAAAAATTTTACGAGAAGGCTTATCTACTGTTATTATAGGTAGGCCGAATGTGGGGAAGTCGTCACTATTAAATAGCCTTGTTCATGAAAATAAGGCCATTGTTACCGACATTCCTGGTACAACTCGTGATGTAATTGAAGAATACGTAAATGTACGAGGTGTTCCATTACGTCTTGTTGATACAGCGGGAATCCGTGAAACAGAGGATATTGTTGAACGGATCGGTGTAGAACGTTCCCGAGAAGTTTTGAAAAAAGCCGATTTAATTTTATTGGTTTTAAACTACGGAGATGAGCTAACAGAAGAGGACGAGCGCTTATTTGAAGCTATTTCAGGTATGGAAAAGATTGTGATCATCAATAAAACAGATCTTGTGCAAAAAATTAATATGGAGAAGGTAAAGGAACTTGCTAAAGACTACCCAGTCGTTACAACCTCTTTACTCGAAGAAAAAGGGGTAGATGCTTTAGAAAAAGCTATTTCATCATTGTTTTTTACTGGAACTGTTGAAGCAAATGATTTAACATATGTTTCTAACTCTCGCCATATTGCTTTGTTAACACAAGCGAAAAAGTCAATTGAGGATGCCATTTCAGGTACAGAATCGGACCTACCAATCGATATGGTTCAAATTGATTTAACAAGAACCTGGGAGCTATTAGGGGAAATTATCGGAGATGCTGTTCATGAAAGTTTAATTAATCAGCTATTCTCTCAATTTTGTTTAGGTAAATAGAAAATAAATTAGAGTTCAAAAGGAGGTTGAAAAGGACCAAGGAGTTCGAGGCGACGCAGTTTTGAGTAGCGGAGCGAGGCAACTGCTTGAGTTAACATCCTTGCAGCCTTGCGCTGAGGAATTGACTTCAAGAATAAACTAGTAGACGCAAGCGCATAACCTAGTTATTCAACATTTTCTCGGAGCAATGTTTGCAGTAAATGGATGTGTCATTTTCAGCCGACTTTTTGAACATCCTTAAAGAGGAGGAAGTTAAATTGAGCTATGATGCCGGATATTACGATGTCGTCGTCATCGGTGCAGGGCATGCAGGCTGTGAAGCGGGCTTAGCTTCAGCGCGATTAGGAGCAAAGACACTCGTTTTAACAATCAACCTAGATATGGTGGCGTTTATGCCATGTAATCCATCAGTAGGTGGACCTGCAAAAGGTACAGTCGTTCGTGAAATTGATGCCTTGGGCGGAGAAATGGCGAAAAATATCGATAAAACTCATATTCAAATGCGAATGCTTAACACAGGAAAAGGTCCCGCAGTACGTGCGTTACGTGCTCAGGCAGACAAGTTTTCCTATCAGCATGAAATGAAAAAAACATTAGAAAATGAACAGAATTTAACCCTCGTTCAAGGGATGGTTGAACGCTTAATTGTTGAGGATGACGTATGTAAAGGTGTCATTACAAATACTGGTGCAGAATATCGTGCAAATACAGTTGTCATTACAACAGGTACATTTTTACGCGGTGAAATCATTCTTGGTGAATTAAAGTACTCAAGTGGACCAAATAACCAGCAACCGTCTATTAAGTTATCAGAGCATCTTGAGGAGTTAGGTTTTAATTTAGTTCGTTTTAAAACTGGAACCCCCCCAAGGGTGAATAGTCATACCATTGACTATAGTAAAACAGAAATTCAACCTGGTGATGAAATACCAAGAGCATTTTCTTATGAAACAACAAAGTACATTACCGATCAGCTTCCATGCTGGTTAACATACACAAGCGAAGAAACACATCAAATTATTGATGCAAACCTACATCGTTCACCGATGTATTCTGGCATGATTAAAGGTACTGGACCACGTTACTGTCCTTCCATTGAGGATAAAGTTGTTCGTTTCCATGATAAGCCTAGACATCAAATCTTCCTTGAGCCAGAAGGTAGAAATACTCAGGAGGTCTATGTACAGGGACTTTCTACAAGCTTACCTGAGGATGTTCAACATCGATTGATTGCATCTGTCCCAGGACTTGAAAATGCACAAATGATGAGACCAGGATATGCAATTGAATACGATGCAATTGTACCTACACAGCTTTGGCCAACACTAGAAACAAAAAAAATTAAAAACCTCTATACAGCGGGACAAATTAATGGAACGTCTGGATATGAGGAAGCAGCAGCACAAGGGATTATGGCAGGTATTAATGCAGGACGCCGTGCCCTTGGCAAAGAGGAAGTCATTTTAAGCCGATCAGATGCCTATATTGGCGTACTTATTGATGACTTAGTAACAAAAGGTACAGCTGAGCCTTATCGTTTATTAACATCTCGTGCTGAATATCGTTTACTTCTTCGTCATGACAATGCAGATTTACGATTAACAGAGCTTGGTCATGAAATTGGCTTAATTCCTCAAGAAAGATTCCAAATGTTCCTGAATAAAAAGACAGCCATTCAACAAGAAATGGAGCGTCTCCAAGGGACTAGAATTAAACCAACCGACGAAGTACAGGAATTAATCCGCTCTGTTGGTGGAAGTGAGCTGAAGGATGGAATTTTAGCAATTGACCTTCTAAAAAGGCCAGAAATGACATATGAACATATTCGCCAATTGGCTCCAAGCGAACAAGAGATCCACCCTGATGTTGCGGAACAAATTGAAATTCAAATCAAGTATGAAGGGTATATTCAAAAATCCTTGCAGCAAGTTGACAAACTAAAACGAATGGAAGATAAGAAAATCCCAGAAAACATTGATTATGATGCAATCTCTGGCTTGGCTAATGAAGCAAGAGCGAATTTAAAGGAAGTACATCCTCTATCTATTGCTCAAGCTTCAAGGATTTCAGGGGTAAATCCAGCTGATATTTCCATTTTACTCGTATATCTAGAGCAAGGAAAAATTGCTCGCGTAAATTAACTAGGAGAGAATGAAATGGACACTTCATTATTTGCAACTATGTTGGAAGAGAAGGGGATATCCCTTTCTCCAACCCAACTTAATCAGTTTGAAACGTATTACAAATTGTTAGTCGAATGGAATGAAAAAATGAACCTTACGGCGATTACAGAAAAGCCAGAGGTTTATTTAAAACACTTTTTTGATTCTGTTTCGGCTGCATTCTATTTTGATTTTTCCAAAGAAGCCTCAATTTGTGATGTCGGAGCGGGTGCTGGATTTCCAAGTATCCCACTTAAAATTTGCTTTCCTCATTTAAAAATCTCGATAGTTGACTCACTACAGAAGCGTATTACGTTTCTTGAGGAGCTTTCAAGCGCATTACAGCTTGAAAATATGACATTCTATCACGATCGTGCTGAAACCTTTGGTCAAAAGATAGATATTAGAGAGTCTTTTGATATTGTGATGGCAAGAGCAGTAGCTAGAATGTCTGTGTTAAGTGAATTATGCCTGCCTCTTGTGAAAGTAGATGGAACATTTATTGCGATGAAGGCAGCTTCTGTTGTAGAGGAACTTGAGGATGGCAAGAAAGCCATCACAACACTAGGTGGTCAAGTGAGAGATGTACATCACTTTTTATTACCGATCGAAAAAAGTGACCGAAATATCGTGATAATCGACAAGAGAAAACAAACACCAAAAAAATACCCACGTAAACCGGGAACACCAAATCGTTCACCAATTAAATAATCTATTGGTGAACCTTTTTTTACATTGTAAATTTGATTCATCATTAATTAGTAGAAAGATAGTAAGATTTTTATGAAATCCGTGTTATAATAGAAGGAATGAGAGAGTAAATAGAGAATTATTAACTTTATTCAGCAGAATTTTCTACTTATCTAAGTAGTAGGATGTATTTACGGTGTAACGATTTACGTGAGGCGTTCAATCGTTGTCTAAATAAAGTTAAGCCTCCGGCGGATGCCACGATTTTTCAATGGAAATTTTTCGAGCAGAAAGACTAAAGACTAAGAGCGCCACATCCTGTGGCAACGTCTTTATGACCCACCTCGTGTGGGCCTAAAAAATCGGGTGCAAATACGCCAAGGCGCATTTGATTAGTGGGAGTTCTAAGGGGTGGTGGAATTATGAGGCATCCATTTTCACGATTATTTAGTATCGGTGAAAAAGATGACAAACAACAAACGAATCAAGAACAGGTGGTAGAAACACAATTACAAGATTCAATAGAAGATGAAGAAACACACCTGAATGAAGAAGTTCGACAAATTCCGATAAATGAGATTGTTCCAAACCGATATCAACCAAGAACTGTTTTTGCAGAGGATAAGATTAGAGAACTAGCATTAACCATACGTACTCATGGAATTATTCAACCAATTGTTGTTCGACAAGTCGCTGATAACCAGTATGAAATTATAGCTGGTGAACGACGTTGGAGAGCCGTTCAAACTCTTGAATGGGAGACAATTCCAGCTATTATAAAAGAATTCAATGATGCAGAAACTGCATCTGTTGCATTGATCGAGAACCTGCAACGTGAGGAACTGTCAGCCATTGAAGAAGCGTATGCTTATGCTAGATTACTAGAATTACATAGTCTTACACAGGAAGCGTTAGCTCAACGATTGGGTAAAGGTCAATCAACAATCGCTAATAAGTTGCGTTTATTAAAGTTGCCTGAAGAAATTCAACAAGTACTCATGCAGAAAAAGCTCACAGAGCGACATGCGAGAGCTTTAATTCCTCTCAAGGATCCAGAGAAGCAAATTAAGCTTATGCATGACATTATTGAAAAAGAGCTGAATGTAAAGCAAACGGAGGATCGCGTCGTTAAAATCCTTGAACTAGAAAAGGAGAAAAAACGGCCAAAACCTAAATTTAAAGCAGTTAGCCGCGATATGAGAATTGCGATGAACACGATTCGTCAATCATTAACCATGGTTGAAGAAAGTGGTGTCTCTTTAAATACTGAAGAAGAAGAATTCGATGAGTTTTATCAATTTACAATCCGAATTCCCAAAAATAAATAGATTGTATTTCCTTCCTTACCTAATCAAGGTGAGGAATTTTTTTAGTTCAATAATACTATTTAGATTGGAAACTATTAAATTGTATTCTATTTGTCATAGGAAATGTTTCACGTGAAACATTTTTGACTGTTAATTTAGTAAAAAAAGATAAACCATATCATTTTTTCATGATAGAATAGAAAAAGTGATAGAATTAACTTATTCAATCGGGCTCTCAAATCCCGTTTAAAAAAGTTAAAGCCTCCGGCGGATGCCACAGGTTTTCAAAGGAAATTTTCGACCATAAGATCAAAGACTAAGTACACCACTTCCTGTGGCAACGTCTTTGTGACCCACCTCGTGTGGGCCTAAAAAATCTGGGCGCAAATACGCCAAGGCGCATTTGATAAAGACCTCACTTTGTAAAAATAAGTAGGAATAGTAGAAAGTAGGTGACATCGTGGGGAAAATCATCTCAATTGCTAACCAAAAGGGTGGAGTAGGTAAAACGACTACTTCTGTTAACCTTAGTGCTTGCTTAGCCTATGTTGGTAAGCGGGTTCTACTTGTTGATATTGACCCTCAAGGGAATGCAACAAGCGGCTGCGGCATAGAAAAGGCGAATATAGATCAGTGCATTTATGATGTGCTTGTTGATGATGTAGAGGCGAAAAACGTAACCGTTCCAACGACAGTTGAAAACTTATATATGATTCCAGCAACGATCCAATTGGCTGGTGCCGAAATTGAACTAGTGCCAACGATTTCTCGCGAAGTTCGTCTAAAAAGAGCACTAGAAGAAGTACAAGATCAATACGACTATATTATTATAGACTGTCCGCCATCATTAGGGTTGTTAACATTAAATGCATTAACAGCTTCTGATACTGTGGTCATTCCAGTTCAATGTGAGTATTACGCACTTGAAGGACTTAGTCAGCTATTAAATACGATCCGCTTGGTTCAGAAACACCTTAATAAAGAGTTAATGATCGATGGGGTTCTTTTGACCATGCTAGATGCAAGAACAAACTTAGGTATTCAGGTCATTGAAGAAGTGAAAAAATATTTTCAAGATAAAGTATATAAAACGATTATTCCTAGAAATATCCGTTTAAGTGAGGCTCCAAGTCATGGGGAACCAATTATCATCTATGATCCAAAATCTAGAGGTGCCGAAGTATACTTAGAACTTGCAAAGGAAGTGATTGTGAATGGCTAAAGGGTTAGGTAAAGGTATCAATGCTTTATTTTCCACATCGATGGAAGTGGGGAATGAAGAGGTTGTACAAGAAGTTAAAGTAACTCAATTACGTACAAATCCATATCAACCAAGAAAAACATTTGCGCCAGAGGCAATTACTGAACTAAAAGAGTCAATTCTTACACATGGAATTTTACAACCTATTATTGTTCGAAAAACAATTAAAGGGTTTGAAATTGTAGCAGGTGAAAGACGTTTCCGTGCTGCAAAAGAAGCAAAGTTTAGTACTGTTCCAGTTGTTGTGCGTGAACTAAATGAGCAACAAATGATGGAGATTGCATTACTTGAAAATTTACAGCGTGAGGATTTAACACCAATTGAAGAGGCTTTTGCTTACCAATCCTTACTGGACCATTTAAAAATCACCCAAGAGCAGCTTGCGAAAAGATTAGGAAAAAGTAGACCGCATATTGCGAATCACCTTCGTCTTCTATCTCTTCCAAAACATGTCCAAGATTTAATCTCTGAAGGGAAATTATCTATGGGACATGGACGTACATTATTAGGACTGAAAAAGAAGGAAAAGCTAAATGCAGTTGTTGAAAAAGTAATTGCTGAGGAGCTTAATGTACGTCAATTAGAAGCCTTGATTAGCCAAATTAATCAAAATGTTCCACGTGAAACATCGAAACCGCCAAAAAAGGAAAAAGATATCTTTATTAAAGAACAAGAGTCATTCCTTCGTGAACGATTTGGTACATCTGTTTCGATTAAACAAAACAAGAAAAAAGGAAAAATTGAAATCGAATTCTTTTCCAATGACGACCTTGAAAGAATTCTTGAACTGCTAGATTCACCAAAAATCTCATAAAGCTCTTAGCAAACCTGCACGTCTTGTTTTATTGATTATATAACTGGACTGTGCAGCGTTTTTTATTACATAAAAAAGGGAAATAGGGGAAATGAAAATTGGTTCTATTAGGGACGATAGTAAACGGATTATGTATAGTAGCTGGAACCTTATTAGGAAAGGTATTACACCGGATTCCAGATAAAATAAAAACAACTGTAATGCAAGCAATCGGACTTGCTGTTTGCTTGTTAGGTATCCAAATGGGACTAAAAAGTGAACAATTTCTAATTGTCATCTTTAGTTTAGTGTTTGGCGGCATTCTTGGCGAATGGTGGGGCCTAGAAGATAAATTAAATCAATTAGGAGTTTGGATTGAAAAGAAGGTAGGTTCATCTTCAGACGAAGGTACGATTGCAAAAGGTTTTGTAACAGCCACCTTAATATTTGTCATTGGTGCAATGGCCATCATTGGCGCACTGGATAGTGGACTGCGCCATGACCATCGTGTCCTTTATACAAAGTCGATCATAGATGGATTTACTAGTTTAATATTATCAACAACTTTAGGGGTTGGTGTATTATTCTCTGCAGTTCCTGTTATTCTCTATCAAGGTGCAATCGCACTATTTGCTACACAAATTGATAAATTTATTCCGACCGAAGTGATGGACGCGTTTATTGTCGAAATGACGGGTGCGGGTGGCTTGATGATTGTCGCAATTGGTACAAATCTGATAGGAATCACCAATATACGTGTTGCAAATCTGTTACCTGGTATCCTTGTTGTAGCTATCCTCGTAACAGTGGTGTATTATTGGAATTCAATTTTGTTCTTTGCACAAGGTCTTTTTTAAAACCTCTTCAAAATAGAAGAGGTTTTTTTTATAAGGAAAAACGATCTTTTTCAACATTCCCCAGCTCCATTTTTCTCAGAAACTGAAACTCAGCCTTGCAAATACCACTTGTGATTGTATTTGCGATTTTCATAACTAAACTTAATCTTGTGTTTTGAAGGACAAAAAACTCCATAAATCCACTTACATTTACAATCCCAGTAATATGCATGTCCCCAATAGGGGTTAATTCCTTATTTACACCTGCTCCCGGCTTAATAGGACCGTCTCCGATGGTTATGGCTCCCACGTTTCTTAGTCTGCCTAAACAGGCATCTATGCCAATAATAAATGGGTTTGAATGCATCTGTTTGATTTCCTCAATTTTCTCTTGAAGATTAACTGCATGAATAGGTTCGTCCAATGTGCCATATACATGAAAGTGGGACAATCTTTTTTCGGTAATTTTAGTGCCAATCAAAGGTCCAAGGCAGTCACCAGTAGAACGATCTGTACCGATGCAAAAAATAACAATTGGTTGATTAGTAGTACGTGGGAGCATAGAAGTGATCTTTAAGGCAATTTGATGGTCAGCTGAGTCTAGATCATGTGGAATTCGAAAAGGTTCATTTTTTAGATGATCGAATAATTTATATCTAAGATTCATAGGCTTTTCACCCCTTTTTAACTGTAGTAACAGTATACGGTGAAATCTAACATTCTATACATCTTGATAAAAAAGAATCTTAGAAGTATAGCAATATGTGCGTTCTTAGTAGAAGAGGAATTATGAGGTGTGGAGGGATTATATGTTTCAGGCAGGGTTTCGGTGGATGTTTCTCATTTTAGGAACTGCAATAGGTGCAGGTTATGCATCGGGAAGGGAGATTTGGCAGTTTTACGGAGAACAAAGTGCCTTAGCTATCATTTTTTTTACGTTCATTTTTATTATTTGTTGCTATATCATTATGAAGATTAGTTATGAAAAAAAAGCCGAGCATTTTGTTCCTGTATTAAAAGAATTAGTAGGAGAAAAAATTTCACATGTGTACGATGTGATTACGATTTTATACTTATTTTCAACTACGGTTGTGATGTTAGCGGGTGGAGGAGCTACTTTAGAGTTATTTGCGATTCCTTTTTGGTGGGGAATTATGATTTTTGGTTTCCTCCTAGTTCTAGTCTTTTTGTGGAATATTAATGGCTTGATTTCAATAAATATGGCGATTATTCCTGCCTTAATCATCTTTTTGATCACGGTTTTATTCATTTTCTTATCATCCAGTGGGAAAGAAATTACCTTTATTATTCAAGAACAGAGCAATTGGCCAGCAGCATTTACATTTACAGCATTAAACATATTACCGCTTGTTGCTGTGTTAGGTGCAATTGGGAAAGAAATGAAGTCAAAAGGGGAAGCTTGGGTTGCAAGCATCGGAAGTGGTTTGTTTTTAGGAGTTATTACCTTTATTTATAACGAGGCACTTATCGAAGTGGCTCAAGAGATTATGCTTTATGAAATTCCGTTATTTGTAATCTTAAAGAATTTCCCTTATGTAGCGGTGTTTATCATGTCCATTCTTTTATTTGGAGCAATATTTACTACTGCCGCGTCGGGATTACTAGGATTGTCCACACGTTTTAAAGAAAAGTTAAAAATGCCCTTGTGGATGATTTCCATTCTATTGATTTTGCTGATGGTACCTTTTACGACTTTTGGTTTTTCAACGCTTGTTTCAATTTTATACCCACTATATGGTATTGCAAATTTATACTTATTGGCCGTCATTTTGTTATATCCAATTGTAAATCGCTACAATTTAAAGTGATTTCCTGATACAATACAACATATAAAGATTCTTCATATAAAAGGATAAAGGGTGGGTGTCATGGTAGATAAAGACTATGGATTACATGATATTGTAGAAATGAAGAAACCTCATCCATGTGGAACAAATAAATGGAAAGTTATTCGATTAGGGATGGATATTCGAATCAAATGTGAAGGCTGCGAACATAGTGTACTCATTCCGCGTAAAGAGTTTAGTCGAAAACTAAAAAAGATTCTTGTGAAGCATGAGGATTAAGCCTCGTGCTTTATTTTTTCGGGTTCGCTTTTAAGCGGAAATATTTTCTATAGAATGTTAGTTGCTGTGATTTATAATAGAGGATATGAAGTTTTGGTAGGTTTTCTACATGTGTAGGGAGATGAAGAGAATGGCCACATTTAAATCTGCATGTCCTTTAAATTGTTGGGACAGTTGTGGTTTTGTTGTTGAAGTGGAAAACGGTAAAGTTGTAAAAATAGATGGAGATAAAGATCATCCAATTACGAAGGGCAAAATTTGCGGCAGAGGGCGTATGCTAGAAGCACGAACAAACTCTGATGATCGTATTCTTTACCCATTGAAAAAGGTAGATGGAGAGTTTCAAAGAATTACATGGGAACAAGCATTAACAGAAATCTCAGAGAAGCTTTTTGTAGTAAGACAAAAATATGGTTCTACAGCAGTTTTGCACAGTCATGACTATGCAAACGGTGGCCTTTTAACTAAAATACCTGATCGATTTTTTAATTGTTATGGTGGTGCTACTGACCTAATCGGCAGCATTTGCTGGGGCTCAGGCATTGAAGCACAAAATTGGGATTTTGGAAATTCAGCCAGTCATGCACCTGATGATATTTATAATAGTAAAAATGTAATCATTTGGGGAAGAAATGTGGCGCGCACGAATATGCATCTCTTTGGTTATTTACAGGAAGTAAAAAAGAAGGGTACAAACATCATTGTCATTGATCCCATTTACAATGGAACAGCAAAGATTGCAAATTCCTATATCTCTATTACTCCAGGTATGGATGGTTTTTTAGCGATTGGAATTATGAAGGAATTACTTCGTTTAGATTTACAGGATAAAGAATTCATTGAAAAATATTCGGTGGGTTTTAGTGATTTATTGGATGTAATAGAGTCAATTACATTGGAGGAAATTGAGAAAGTAACCAATGTTCCACGTGAAACAATTACAAATTTAGCTCACGTATATAGTGGTGGGCCAACAGTAACCTATATGGGGCTCGGGATGCAGCGATACGCAAATGGTGGAAATACTATTCGTCTAATTGATGCCTTAGTTGCAGTCAGTGGAAATGTTGGTGTCCCAGGCGGTGGTGCTAATTTTGGAAATACACAAGTTGGCCAAAGTTTTGATAGTGCGGCTTTAACACTTCCAGATAGAAAGAAACAATCGAGATCTTTCATTATGAGTGAACAAGCGGAAAAGATTCTTAGTGCTTCAGAACCTCCAATAAAAATGATTATAGTATCAAGTGGGAACCCGTTAACTCAGGTTCCAAACACAAATAGAGTGCAGGAAGCCTTTCAATCCGTAGATACATTAGTTGTACTAGAACAGTTTATGACTGATACGGCAAGGTTAGCCGATTATGTACTTCCTTCAGCTACTGTGTTTGAGGAAGAGGATATTTATTATTCATCCATGTACCATCATTTTGTTAATTATGGACCTAAATTAGTCGAGGCACGTGGAGAGGCAAAATCAGATGTTTGGATTTGGACTGAATTAGCCAAAAGGTTAGGGTTTGGTGAAGATTTTAATTATTCAAGAGAAGAATTTATAAAAATGGGAGTAAGTTCATTAGAAGACAAGGGGATTACCTTTGAAGAGATTAAAGAAAAGAGTCACGTACCATTGCCTGTAAAGCTTGTACCGTGGAATGATTTTCACTTTTCAACTCCATCCGGAAAATTTGAATTCACATCATCTTTAGGAGAGATGAAAGGGTATGATGGACGAATAAAAATATCATATCCTAGAGAATCGATATTTTCTAATCAAGGGTTAGGTGAAAAATATCCATACTCGCTATTAACGATTCATCCTTTACGATCAAACCATTCACAAAACTATCATTTAATCGAAAGCCTACAAACAGTAAAAGTAGAGGTTTCTAAGGATATTGCTGAGCAGAAAGGTCTTGAGCCGAATGATAGGGTAAGGGTATTTAATGATCGTGGTGAAATTACAGGGAGAGTACAAATTTTAAAAGAGTCATCTCCAAAGATTATTTGTATTGATGAAGGACAATGGCATATCTTTGGTGGTAGTGTCAATAATCTCACATCACATGAAGTATCCGATAACGGACTTGGCAGTACTTTATATGATTGCCTTGTTGGAATTGAAAAACTTTAGAATGGTGGATTTATACAAAAGCCGTTTCCAGCCGAAACGGCTTGTATTTTTTATAAGGAAAACCTATAATTGTTGAAGGCTAGTATGTTTCGGATAAGAGGAGTGGAAAAATCAATGGCGTTAACAGCAGGTATCGTTGGTCTTCCTAACGTTGGAAAATCAACTCTTTTTAATGCAATTACACAAGCAGGTGCGGAATCAGCGAACTATCCGTTCTGTACAATTGACCCAAATGTGGGGATTGTTGAGGTTCCAGATGAGCGTTTAAATAAATTAACTGAATTAGTACAACCTAAAAAAACTGTACCAACAACCTTTGAATTTACTGATATTGCAGGTATCGTAAAAGGTGCCAGCAAAGGGGAAGGTCTTGGTAATAAGTTTTTATCACATATTCGCCAGGTAGATGCGATTTGTCATGTGGTACGCTGTTTTGCAGATGATAATATCACTCACGTGGCAGGTAAGGTAGATCCAATTGCTGATATTGAAACAATCAATTTAGAGTTGATTTTAGCTGACCTTGAATCAGTAGATAAGCGAATTGATCGTGTTGCAAAGTTGGCTAAGCAAAAGGACAAGGATGCAGTTGCTGAGCATGATGTTCTTGTACAGTTAAAAGAAGCATTTGAAAATGAGCAGCCAGCTCGTGCAGTTGAATTTACTGAAGAGCAACTGAAATATGTAAAGGGAATGCACTTACTAACAAGCAAACCAGTTTTGTACGTTGCGAATGTTAGTGAAGATGATGTTGTAGATCCTTCTTCAAATGAATATGTTCAATTAGTACGTGAGTTTGCACAAAAGGATAATGCAGAAGTCATTGTTGTTTGTGCAAAGATTGAGTCTGAAATTGTGGAGCTTGAAGGGGAAGAAAAGGCAATGTTCCTAGAAGAGCTAGGAATTGAAGAGTCTGGTCTTGATCAATTGATTCGAGCTGCGTATCACTTATTAGGACTTGCTACGTATTTTACTGCCGGTGTACAAGAGGTAAGAGCGTGGACGTTTAGAAAAGGAATGAAGGCTCCACAGTGTGCAGGTATTATTCACTCTGATTTTGAGAGAGGGTTTATCCGCGCTGAGACGGTTTCGTATGAAGATCTTCTTGCTGGCGGTTCTATGAATGCTGCTCGTGAGGCAGGAAAGGTTCGCCTTGAAGGTAAGGAGTATGTTGTACAAGATGGGGATGTTATTCATTTCCGATTTAATGTATAAGGTAAGTCAAATGTAACCACAGAACGAGTTTCGTTTTGTGGTTTTTAAATTCAAACATTTCTTGCCTAGTAATTATTCATGTGATATAATATTTTTCTGTGAGTAATTGAAATAATTGCTCCTTGCCCTTTTTAGGTAAAAGGGCCGTTAGTCCAAAAGGAGGTGTAACGTGATGAGAAAATACGAAGTTATGTATATCATCCGTCCAAACATTGATGATGAAGCAAAAAAGGCTTTAGTTGAGCGCTTTAGTGGCATTCTAACAGACAATGGTGCGGAGATTACAAACGTAAAAGAATGGGGTAAGCGCCGTTTAGCTTATGAAATCAATGATTTCCGCGATGGTTATTACATGATTCTTAACGTAATGTCTAATGCTGAAGCTGTTAACGAATTCGATCGTTTAGCGAAAATCAGTGAAGACATTATCCGTCATATCGTTGTTAAAGTAGAAGAATAAGAATTTTTTAGAGTATAGGCTCTGTTTGAATATCCTGTTAGGAGATGGTTCTGATGATGAATCGCGTAGTTCTTGTAGGGAGACTTACAAAAGACCCTGAATTACGATATACCCCAAGTGGAGTTGCGGTGGCAACCTTCACGCTCGCAGTGAATCGAGCATTTACGAATCAGTCAGGTGAACGTGAAGCTGACTTCATTAATTGCGTTGTATGGCGCCGACCAGCTGAGAATGTTGCAAACTTCTTAAAGAAGGGCAGCTTAGCAGGCGTTGATGGTCGTCTTCAAACAAGAAATTATGAAGGCCAGGATGGCAAACGCGTATATGTTACTGAGGTTGTAGCAGAAAGTGTTCAATTCCTTGAACCAAGAAATGCGAATGACCAACAGCGTAGCGGTGGCGGTAACTTTGGTGGCGGCTATGGCGGTAATCAAGGTAGCTATGGTGGCAATCAAGGTGGTTTTGGCGGTAACCAAGGTGGAAACCAAGGTAACCAAGGCCAAGGCGGCTATTCTCCATTTGGACAGAGTCAGAACCCAAATCAAAACCAAGGACCTACAAGAGTAGACCAAGATCCATTTGCAAATGATGGACAACCTATTGATATTTCAGATGACGATCTTCCATTCTAACTTGTAAGTCAATCATATAATAAAAACTTAAAAGGAGGGAAAATCAATGGCAGGCGGACGTAAAGGTGGACGTGCAAAGCGTCGTAAAGTGTGTTACTTCACAGCTAATGGAATTACACACATCGATTATAAAGAAGTAGATTTACTTAAAAAATTCGTATCTGAGCGTGGTAAAATTTTACCTCGTCGTGTAACAGGTACAAGCGCAAAATACCAACGTAAATTAACAGTTGCTATTAAACGTGCTCGTCAAATGGCATTATTACCATATGTATCTGGTGAATAATAAAGTAAAGCGATGATCGCCTAATGCGGTCATCGCTTTTTTGTTAATTAATTTGTTAACTATTAGAGTCGCTTCTGTAATTCCTGTTTTAGTATGAAGAAACGTGGTGAAGAAAGAATTAATAAGGTCATGATAATGGAACAGAAGATGAATGCACCTAAAAAAGTGATGCCGTTAGCTGTTAAAGAAAACCATACTGCTTCAAAGCCTTTTAATTGTTCAGCGAAGAAGACAAAGCCTGATACGAAATGCCAAAAGTAGCGAGCAAGGCTTCCGATAAAAATGGCACTAATGATTAAAGCTAATGACTTACCTTTGTTATCAGTTCTTAAGCTTTCCTGAACGGCATTTTTAAATAAACCAGCAAATCCAATGAAAGAAAAAGCTAAGAAATAGTCGATGGCTCCTTGAACTGGATGGATAATCCAAGGATCAAAAATCACCTGTAGAAGTCCCCATAAAAAACCGGAAAGGAAACCAATTTTAAATCCCCATCTTAGTGCGACAATAAATATAGGTATCATAGCGAATGATATAGAGATAGAAGGACCAATTTTTATTGATGGCACAAACATGTCTAATGCTAGCGCTAATACGGCAAAAATCGCCGCTTCAATCATGGCCTGTAACCTAGTATTTCTCATAAAAAACCCCCTTGAAGTGTGTAATGAACAAAACGCACCCCAAAGGAGAACAACTTTAATATAAAGTATAAGTTCCCAAAAATCCCCACATTCCTACGCTAGCATTAACTAACAGGTTCGAAGGGTCTGAACTCTTAATGTTCACTCTCAGCAAATTGCTCCCCTTGTGGTTACGTTTATTAATTAATTACTATCATAATAGAAAATAGGGAAAAGTAAAACAAAAAGTTTCGTCACAGTGGAGACTCAACTAAAGACAACATGTCCTATCTAAAACGTCGAAGTCACCATATCCTATGGAAGTCCAAAAGTTGAAGACTTCCTTGTAAATCTTTAAAATAGAAAGTGGTTGTAAAACAGGCTCCTGTTTTTTGATGTGTTGCAATATAAGTTGAGGTGAAAAGGTGAAAAATACAAAATTATTAACAGAAGGTGCCATGCTTTTAGCAGTATACAGTGTACTGTTACTTGTCAGTCTATATCTCCCACTACTTGGAACGGTACTTTCATTCCTTTTGCCAATTCCATTTATTCTGTTTACAGTGAAGTATAAAGTAAAGCAGTCTTTGTTATTTTTATTCATCGCTTTTTTCCTATCAGGACTATTAGGTTCTGTAATGGGGATTATACTTACGATAATGTTTGGAGTTACAGGGATTTTATTAGGTGAAATGATCAATAGGGGAAGAAGTGGCATTGAACTTTTTTTAGGCGCATGTTTGTCCTATTTGTTTTCGATTGTGCTACTGTTTGTCACGGTTAACCTTGTTCTACAAGTTAACGTCAATGAAGTATTAAAAGAAAGCACCAAAGAATCTTTTGCATTGACTGAGAGTATAATGAGGGCAACAGGGGGAGAAATGAATACAGAGGCCATTACACGGCTAAAAGAATCGGTTGAAATAATGCAATACATGATGCCAAGTATGTTTGTCTTCCTTGCGATGTTATTGGCTTTCATAACCGTTGTGGTGATTAAGCCTATACTAGTAAGGCTTCAGGTGAAGATGGAACCGTTCCCGCCATTTCGTGAGATTAATTTTCCAAAGAGTATCTTATGGTATTATTTATTGATTTTACTTTTGAGCTTTGTTGAGATGGAAAAGGGTACATTTGGATATACCGCCTTTTTAAATTTCTTTTTTATTTTGCAGTTGTTAATGGTCATTCAAGGTTTGTCATTTATTTATTATTACTGTCATCAAAAAAGAATACCAAAGGCTGTACCGATTGTTTTAACGGTCTTAACACCATTTCTCCTTTATATTATTCGAATCTTAGGTATAATTGACTTAGGATTCCAACTGCGAAATCGAATTAGTAAAAAGAAGTAAAACAAAGCTTTAGGAGCTGAAAATTACATGCCAGACTTTTACAAAAGAAAGTTGTTTCGCTATCCCTTATATGCATTACTTGTTATCACAAGTATTTTTAGTGCAATTCTCGTTTATTTTCAGTGGGTAATTGGGTTAGCAAGTTTTCTGCTCCTTGGATTAATTACGTACTATTTATACAAAGCAAACTCACTTCTTAAAAAAGAAATGGAGCATTATATCTCAACGCTATCCTATCGCTTAAAGAAGGTTGGCGAAGAAGCGTTAATGGAAATGCCGATCGGGATTTTGCTATATAATGATGAGTTTCAAGTTGAATGGGCAAATGCTTACTTATCAAATTGCCTTGACGCTGATACGTTAGTGGGGAGATCTCTATATGATATTGAGGAATTAATTGTTCCTTTAATTCAGCAAGAGGTCGAAAGTGAGACAATTACGTTAAATGAGCAGAAATTCAAGGTAATTATTAAGAGGGAAGAACGATTACTTTATTTCTTTGATGTCACTGAACAAATGGAAATTGTGCAATTGTATGAAGCTGAGCGTACAGTGCTAGGGATTATCTTCTTAGACAACTATGATGAAGTTACTCAAGGGATGGATGACCAAAGGAAGAGTTCATTAAATAGTCAGGTTACATCTATCCTCAATGATTGGGCGAATGAACATGGTGTATTTTTAAAGCGGACCTCATCTGAACGTTTCATTGCAGTGTTGAATGAAGAAATATTATCCAATCTTGAAAAAACAAAGTTTACGATTCTTGATGATGTTAGGGAAACGACAGCAAGGGATAGTGTAGCACTAACCTTAAGTATTGGGATTGGAATTGGAGTCCCAACCCTACCAGAGCTAGGGGTTTCAGCACAATCGAGCTTGGACCTTGCACTGGGACGTGGTGGAGACCAAGTTGCGATTAAGCTTCCAAATGGTAAGGTTAAGTTCTATGGGGGCAAAACAAACCCAATGGAAAAACGCACTAGAGTCCGCGCACGCGTTATTTCACATGCTCTAAAGGAAATTGTCTCAGATAGTGATAAAGTCATCATCATGGGCCATAAATACCCTGATATGGATGCAGTAGGTGCTTCCATTGGGATATTAAAAGTAGCACAAATGAATCATAAAGAAGGATATATCGTATTAAATCCGAATGAAATTGATTCAGGTGTAGGGCGGTTACTTGAGGAAGTAAAGGAAAATACGGAGCTGTGGTCATATTTTATTACACCAGAGCAGGCTCTTGAAATCGCTTCAAATGATACACTGCTTGTTGTAGTAGATACCCATAAACCATCACTTGTAATTGAGGAAAAGTTGGTATCAAAAATCGATAAAGTGGTTGTTATTGACCATCATCGCCGTGGAGAGGAATTTATACAATCACCATTACTCGTTTATATGGAACCATATGCATCATCTACAGCCGAGTTGGTGACGGAGCTTCTTGAATATCAACCTAAGAAGAAAAAAATAAATATGCTTGAGGCGACGGCTTTACTAGCTGGAATCATTGTTGATACAAAGAGTTTTACGCTTCGCACGGGTTCAAGAACATTTGATGCAGCATCTTATCTTCGCGCCCAAGGAGCAGATACCATTCTTGTTCAGAAATTCCTTAAGGAAAATATGGACCATTTTAAAAAGCGATCGCGATTAATTGAGTCAGCATTTATTTATAAAAAAGGAATTGCGATTGCAAAAGGAAAACAAAATGAAACCTATGACCAGGTGATGATTGCACAAGCCGCAGATACCTTACTGACAATGAATGATGTCGTTGCCTCATTCGTTATTTCTGTCCGACATGACTTAAGAGTGGGAATCAGTGCACGTTCATTAGGTGACGTCAATGTTCAGCTGATTATGGAAGGTTTAGGCGGTGGTGGTCATCTTACAAATGCCGCAACACAGATAGAGGACACAACAATAGAAGAAGCAGAAGAACAGCTACTTTTAGTAATAGATGAGTATTTAGAGGGAGGAACCAAGAAATGAAGGTTATTTTCTTAAAGGATGTAAAAGGTAAAGGGAAAAAAGGGGAAGTGAAGAACGTATCTGATGGATATGCTCACAATTTCTTATTCAAGCAAAATCTTGCAATTGAAGCAACACCAGCAAATATGAAATCGTTAGAAGCGAAGAAAAATAAAGAATCAAAAGAAGCGGCTGAGGAACTTGCCCAGTCAAAACAGCTAAAGGAAAAGATTGAAGCATTGACTGTTGAACTGCAAGCAAAAGCGGGTGACGGTGGTCGTTTATTTGGTTCTGTAACAAGTAAGCAAATTGCAGATGAGCTCGCGAAAAAGCACGGCATTAAAATTGATAAGCGTAAATTTGATCTTCCTGATGGAATTAGAGCATTAGGTTATACGAATGTTTCTGTAAAATTACATCAAGAAGTAACAGCAACTGTTAAGGTACATGTCAAAGAACAGTAATTTCCATTGAAACTGAATAGGGAAAACAGATAGAATGAAGAATGTGGTTTTGTTTAATACAAGATCACATTTTTTATTTACATGTTTGTTAATAAAGCTTTTACCATTGGAATTAAATAAAAGAGAAGTATAATAGATAGATAGATAGACATAAAAAAGTATGTAAAGGGAGTGGAGAATAGTTGAGTGACATTTTTGCTGATCGTATTCCTCCGCAAAATATAGAGGCTGAGCAAGCTGTTTTAGGTGCTATTTTTCTAGAACCAAGCTCATTAACTCTTGCATCAGAAGTATTGATTCCAGAGGACTTTTATCGGACAGCTCACCAAAAGATTTTTGACGCGATGCTTAATCTCTCCGATAAAGGTGAGCCAGTTGACCTAGTAACGGTTACTTCCGAGTTAGCGGATGCGAAAATTTTAGATGAAATAGGTGGCGTTTCGTACTTAAGTGAATTGGCGAGTTCCGTCCCAACCGCTGGGAATATTGAATATTACGCGAAGATTATTGAAGAAAAATCAATTCTACGCCGCTTGATTCGCACAGCAACAACGATTGCTACGGATGGTTATTCACGAGAAGACGAGGTCGATGCACTTTTAGGTGAGGCCGAAAAAAATATTATGGAAGTTGCGAACCGTAAAAATGCGGGTGCCTTCCAAAATATTAAGGATGTTCTCGTTCAGACCTATGATAATATTGAAACCCTTCATAATCGTGTAGGAGATATTACAGGAATTCCTACCGGGTTTACGGAACTTGACAAGATGACAGCCGGATTCCAGCGAAATGATTTAATTATCGTAGCAGCCCGTCCATCTGTTGGTAAAACAGCATTTGCTCTTAATATTGCGCAAAACGTAGCAACTAAGACAGATGAGAATGTCGCTATCTTTAGTCTAGAGATGGGTGCAGAGCAGCTAGTGATGAGGATGCTCTGCGCAGAGGGAAACATTAATGCACAAAATCTACGTACAGGTTCCTTAACACCTGAAGATTGGAGTAAGCTGACAATGGCGATGGGTAGCTTATCCAACTCAGGAATTTATATTGATGATACCCCTGGTATTCGTGTGAATGATATTCGTTCAAAATGCCGTAGACTTAAGCAGGAAAGTGGATTAGGAATGATTCTAATCGATTACCTTCAGTTGATCCAAGGTAATGGAAGAAGCGGCGAAAACCGCCAACAAGAGGTTTCTGAAATCTCACGTTCTTTAAAAGCATTAGCCCGTGAATTAAAGGTTCCTGTTATTGCCTTATCACAGTTATCCCGTGGGGTAGAACAAAGACAGGACAAGCGTCCAATGATGTCTGATATTCGTGAGTCGGGAAGTATCGAGCAGGATGCCGATATTGTTGCGTTCTTATACCGCGATGATTATTATGATAAAGAGTCAGAGAATAAGAATATTATTGAGATCATTATTGCTAAACAACGTAACGGCCCGGTTGGAACAGTTTCGTTGGCATTCGTTAAAGAATATAATAAATTCGTCAATCTGGAACGAAGGTTTGATGATGCCAATATGCCACCAGGTGCGTAAGAAGAATGTTAAAGCGTACCCGAATACAGGAAAAAGACGTGTCAAAGCGATGATACGTCTTTTTTTGTTTTTCTTACATATTATTGGAGATAAAATCAAATAATAAACACGAATATTTAATATTTACATTAATATAATGTTCGTATTTTTATTGTAATAAGGAATGAAAACTGATAAAATATTGACTGGAAATGAACAATATCTTTATATTAACCCTGGGGGTGCATAGTAATGTCAGCAGTCGTAGTTGTAGGAACACAGTGGGGAGATGAAGGAAAGGGGAAAATTACCGACTTTCTTTCAGAAAAGGCTGAAGTAGTAGCTAGATATCAGGGTGGAAACAATGCGGGACATACAATCGTGTTTAATGGAGAAACGTACAAACTTCATTTGATTCCATCAGGGATTTTTTATCCAGAGAAAATCTGTGTCATCGGCAATGGTATGGTAGTAGACCCAAAGGCATTAGTGGAAGAACTAGCCTATTTGCATGACAAGGGTGTTCAAACTGATAATTTACGTATAAGCAATCGTGCCCACGTGATTCTTCCTTATCATATTAAGTTGGATGAACTAGAAGAAGAATACAAGGGGATAAACAAAATAGGGACTACAAAAAAGGGAATTGGACCTGCCTATATGGATAAGGCTTCTAGAGTGGGAATTCGTATTGCAGACTTACTTGATCGAGAAGTGTTTGAAGAAAAACTTTCTCATAACCTTACTGAGAAGAATCGACTATTCGAAAAGGTTTATGAAACACAAGGATTTTCGCTAGAGGATATCGTAGATGAGTATTATGAATATGGACAGCAAATCGTTAAATATGTTTGTGATACATCCGTTGTGTTGAATGATGCTCTAGATAATGGATGTCGTGTTCTATTTGAAGGTGCCCAAGGTGTTATGTTAGATATTGATCAAGGAACGTATCCATTTGTTACATCCTCAAATCCAGTAGCAGGTGGGGTTACAATTGGTTCTGGAGTTGGCCCTACTAAAATAAATCGTGTAGTAGGCGTTTCAAAAGCTTATACAACACGTGTAGGAGACGGACCTTTCCCAACGGAGCTAAAAGATGAGATTGGTCATCAAATTCGAGAGGTTGGTCGTGAATATGGGACGACTACTGGACGTCCTCGAAGAGTAGGCTGGTTTGACAGTGTAGTCGTACGTCATGCAAGACGGGTAAGTGGAGTTACTGATTTATCTCTTAATTCCATTGATGTTTTAACAGGAATTGAAACGGTAAAAATCTGCGTGGCCTATCGATACAAAGGGGAGCTAATTGAGGAATACCCAGCTAGTTTAAAAATTCTCGCAGAATGTGAGCCAGTCTATGAAGAGTTTCCAGGTTGGGCTGAGGACATTACAGGGATGAAAAAGTTAGAAGAACTACCAGAAAATGCTCGAAACTATGTTGAGCGTATATCCGAGTTAACTGGTATCCCATTATCTGTTTTCTCAGTTGGACCGGACCGAACACAAACAAACGTAGTGCGAAATATATATAGCTAATAAAATAATAAACATAGTTGGAAACAGCTATGTTTTTTTGTTTTTTTATGACAATCTCACTATGTACATATTTGCTAAGGTGTCTTTCGTCGTGCAAAAACGACATAAATCGTTAAAAAATTTATGGAATAATGAGAGGAAAGGCTCATTTCAATGTCAAAATCCTACATATTTTGTGTAAAAATTTGTCAGTAATACTACAATTATATTACATATTGGAAACTATTATACTTTTTTTCAAATTCTATGGTAAATTAATAAAGTGTAAATTTGAGAGAATTGTCGAACGATATAATACGTCTTGGCGTATTTTGTAAGACGACGCTTTTCAACTCACAAGGTGAGATGAACGAAAATTTCGGACAAGCAACCTTTGTTCAGGGAGGAAAGACCGTGTCAAATCAAAATAATACAAAAAAAACACCAAGAAAATATATGACTTTATTTAAACGAGTTGCAATAACATCAGTTGCGCTTTCAACATTAATGTTTGGAACAGTATCAGCTGATACAAAAATCCAAACAGTGTATCATGTATACATAGATGGGACTAGAGTTGGAACAGTTGATTCAAAGAATGTTGTAGAAAAGGTAGTCGATCAAAAAGTAGATTCCATACAAGATCAATATAAAGAGCTTTCTTTAGTTGCTGATAATGTTTCAATTATTGAAGAACAGGCTTTTCATCCTACTTTCAATAACGAAAATACTGTAAAGGTGCTAGAATCTGAGATTGAAATTGCAGCACAAGCTAAAGCCATTACGATCGATGGAGAACCAGTTGCCTATCTAAAAGATGAAGAAGAAGCGAATAAGGCTCTTAGACAATTAAAATTACAATATGTAAAAGAAGAGCAATTGCAGGAGCTTGAAGCGAGAGAAAACTCAGAACAACCATTGCCTGCATTGGCTGAAGGACAATCTCGTTTATTAGACGTTTCATTTGAGGAAAAGGTTTCAATTTCGGATGAAAAAATTTCACCAGAGCAAATCCATAATCCTGCTGATACCGTTACATTACTTCAAAAGGGTACATTAGAAGAAAAAAAGTACCAAGTTAAAGAAGGAGATGTATTAGGTTCTATCGCGGTAGATCATGATTTAGCGACAGCAGATTTATTAGCTTTAAACCCGGGAATTACAGAGGATACACTTATAAAAATTGGACAAGAGTTAAACGTAACAGCGTATAAGCCATTTTTAACAGTCGTGGTAAAAATGGAGCAAAATAAAAAAGAAACGATCAATTTTGAAACAAAAGTCAATGAAAACTCAAATATGTATAAAGGGGACAGAAAAGTCACTCAAGAAGGTCAAGAGGGTGAAAAGACTGTTCATTATGAATATAAAATGGTTAATGGCGTGAATGCTGAAACAAAGAAACTTAATGAAACAATCGTCAAAGAGCCTATAACAGAGATCATTGAAAAAGGAACGAAGGTTGTTCCATCAAGAGGATCAGGTCAGCTAGCATGGCCAGCAGTTGGCGGTTATATCTCAAGTCACGTTGGATATAGATGGGGACAACTCCATAAAGGTATTGATATTGCAAGACCAAGTAATTATGCGATTAAAGCAGCTGACAATGGGACAGTTGTAGAGGCTGGATATTCTGGCGGCTTTGGTAATAAAATTGTTATTAACCATAACAATGGAATGAAAACCATTTATGCTCATATGTCATCCCTTAATGTTCGTGTTGGACAAACCGTAACGAAGGGTCAACAAATTGGTGTAATGGGTTCAACTGGTAACTCAACAGGAACTCACTTGCATTTCGAATTATATATTAATGGAGTTTTGAAAAATCCATTAGATTACTTATAATAATTTCCAATATACGCCTTCAGCATGATGCTGAAGGCTTTTTTCATAAGTATAAAGAACGATAAAATGGAAGTAGAGATTGGACGGACGACCTATATCACTGGTTTTTTTTACACTTCTGATGATATACCTCCCTTTTTCTGCTAAAGTTAGAAGTAAAGGAACAAAATAAAAGGAACAATTCGAACTATATAATATGAAAACTGTAGTAAAGGTTTTTATTTCATTGTGAAGGAGAAAAAGTGAATGGAAAAAGTAATTCTTGTAGTTGATGATGAGAAACCAATTGCGGATATATTACAATTTAATCTTGAAAAGGAAGGTTATAAAGTCGTTTGTGCCTATGATGGAAATGAGGCTTTAGAAAAAGTAGAGGAAGTAAATCCTGACCTCATTCTGCTTGATATCATGCTTCCACATAAAGATGGCATGGAGGTTTGTCGAGAGGTACGAAAAAAGTATGATATGCCGATCGTTATGCTAACAGCAAAGGACTCTGAAATTGATAAAGTATTAGGGCTTGAGCTAGGAGCTGACGACTATGTTACAAAGCCTTTTAGTACGAGAGAACTGCTTGCAAGGGTAAAGGCAAACCTTCGAAGACACCAACAAATTTCTGAGGCAGTTAGCCAGGAAACAACAAGTGAGATTGCTGTGGGTTCCCTTGTCATCCATCCAGATGCCTATGTGGTGAGTAAACGTGGAGAGACAATCGAATTAACACATCGTGAATTTGAACTGTTGCACTATTTAGCCAAACACCTTGGTCAAGTAATGACACGAGAGCATTTATTACAAACGGTATGGGGATATGATTATTTTGGAGATGTACGTACAGTTGATGTAACCGTACGCCGCTTACGTGAAAAAATTGAAGACAGTCCGAGTCATCCAACATGGATTGTCACAAGACGTGGAGTGGGCTACTATTTACGAAACCCTGATCAGGAGTAAATCCAAAAATGAAAAGACTAGGTTTTTTTCAATCCATTCATTTTAAATTTGCACTCATCTATTTGCTTTTAATATTAATTGCGATGCAAATTATCGGTGTTTATTTTATAGGCAAATTGGAGTTGCGGTTGGTAGAAAATTTTAAAGTGTCCTTAAATGAACGGGTCAATATACTTGCCTTTAGTATTGAGCAGGAGATGAATAAAGAGAGGGAAGATCCTTCTACATTAGAAAAAGATATCCGAAATATTTTGCAGGACTATGAGTCTGAAGATATCCAGGAGATTCGGGTTATCGATAATAAAAGTCGTGTAGTTGGAAGCTCAAACCCATACAGTCAAGGGATTGTTGGACGGAAAACGAATGAGGATTCGGTCAAACGTACGTTATTGCTTGGTGACAACCCAGATGATGTGCGCTTAGATGAGGCTACGTATGATCGGATGTATGTATCCTCAACACCGATTCGTTCGAATGGAGATATCATCGGCGCGATCTTTTTAACCGCAAGGATGGAAAATGTCTATGATGACATTAAGGAAATCAATGATATCTTTGTAACGGGTACTGGAATTGCCATGGCGATTACGGCAATCCTTGGAATCTTTGTTGCTCAAACGATTACAAGACCAATTTCAGCAATGAGAAAGCATGTTTTAGAATTAGGAAGAGGGAATTTTTCAAAAAAGGTGAAAGTATTTGGCCAGGACGAGATTGGTCAACTTGCAATGACTTTCAACAATTTATCAAAAAAAATACAAGATGCACAAGCGACAACAGAAGGGGAACGTCGTAAGCTCTCTTCTGTCCTTGCCCATATGACAGATGGGGTAATTGCAACCGATAAAAAGGGTCGGATTATCTTAATCAATACGCCTGCAATCGACATGCTAGATGTTTCACGTGAAACAGTCCTTGATCAATCAATTGTTTCCGTCTTAGGATTAGATGAACAATATACATTTGAGCAGCTTGTTCACGATATTGATACGGAAATCCTTGATTTTAGTACGCATAAAAAGCAATACATTATAAAGGTTAGTTTTTCAGTTATTAAAAAGGAATCAGGCATTATCAATGGTCTAATTGCTGTCCTATATGATGTAACCGAGCAAGAGAAGATTGAAGGTGAAAGACGAGAGTTTGTAGCAAATGTATCACATGAACTACGAACACCATTAACGACAATGCGGAGCTATCTTGAAGCACTGGCAGATGGTGCTTGGCAGGATGAAAAGATTGCGCCTCAATTTTTACATGTAACACAAACTGAAACAGAACGGATGATTAGGTTGGTCAATGACTTGCTGAAGTTATCAAAACTAGATAGTAAGGATTACCGTTTATCCAAGGATTTGATTGATTTTACAAAGTACTTCCACCGAATCATTGACCGTTTTGAAATGACAAGGGAGCAGCATATCTCTTTTATTCGTAATTTACCTGAGAAGCCAATTTATCTGGAAATCGATCAAGACAAGATGACACAAGTTCTCGATAATATTATTTCAAATGCTTTGAAATATTCACCCGAGGGAGGAACGGTTACCTTCCAAGTAGCTGAATCAAACGGTGAAATCACCGTAAGTGTAAGTGACCAGGGTGTTGGAATACCGAAGGATAACATCAATCGAATTTTTGAGCGATTTTACCGAGTCGATAAAGCACGTACCCGTAAATTAGGAGGAACAGGGTTAGGGCTTGCTATTGCCAAAGAGATGGTTGTTGCTCATGGAGGTAGGATTTGGGCTGAAAGTGAAGAAGGAGTTGGAACAACTATTTTCTTTACCCTACCAATCAATGTGAATCAAGATGGTTTAGAGGATGATTGGGATGAAGTATGAATCAATTAAAACAACAATATTAATCATCTTAGTGCTTTCTAGCATTGTTCTTACATGGTCTTTGTGGACGTATCAGCCCGAATACAAGAACTTAGGAGAATCAGATGATGACTTAGTAGCGGAAGTAACGACAAATATTACAAAGGACACCTCTCAAATTATTAAGCCAACTAAAATTCTATATCATATTGATGGTCACCATTTTGGGACTTTTAACGAGACAGAACTGAACCGAGTCATGAAAGAGCTTAGGCCTTGGGAAATTCGTGAGGTCCAAAACATCACACATACTGTTCAGGATCAAGGTTTAGCAGATTTTTTGAATCAAAATGGACATGTTGAAATATACTTTCCTAATCCGTTTCCGCTGCAGCTTTATAAATCATTGTTTATTAATATTAATGATAAGGACCATTCCTCCATTTCGTTTGACCGATTTGTAATTGATGTCAATTCAGAAAACAACGGCGAAGGGAATATATATTTTGTGTCCACAGGTGACAACTTGGTGTATAAGGGCCGTGTCAATAGCAGACTTACAAGGGAATTTCGAAAAGACTTCTTTACAACGGCGACGAGATATCCTGAGCAAATAGAATATGAACTATCAGATACGAATTCAGTCTACTTGCCAAAGGACACAACGATTGTAGAACGTGTTGATTATTATATTGATGCGATTGAAATTGATACCTTCATAGATCGTTTATTCACCAACTCAAGTCTTGTAAAGGGGGATATGCTCACTACCGGTGAAGTTCATACCGATGGAACAAGATTACTAAGAGTCTATAATAATCAAAAATATATTATGTTCATTAATCCAACAAGAATAAGTGGAGAACCAGCACAGACAACAGATTTAATTCAAACAAGCATTGACTTTGTAAATGAACATGTTGGATGGACAGATGATTATCGCTTTTTTAGCTGGAGTAAAGAGAGTCAAACGACCGTTTTTAAACTCTATGTAAATAATATTCCTGTTTTTAGTCGACTAGCAGATATTATCCAAGAATGGGATAACAATGATATAGCGAGGTATATTCATCCTTCCATAAACTTGCGAATTGATTTGGACTCAATTAAGACAAGACTACCAAAGGGCGAAAAGGTGATGGAGGTTATTACAAGCATGCGGAATTTTAATCCTGAATTGCTCGAGGGTGTGACAGTTGCTTATGACCTTGTAGAGAATGAAGATAATTCCCAGTTTGTTTCACTTCAACCGATTTGGACTTACAGGTATAATGGAAGTTGGAACAAGGTTGAGATAAAGAATGAGGATTTAGGAGGACATAAAGATGGATTGGAGTAAAACCAAGTCTTTATTTATCATTACCTTCTTGATTCTCAACATCTTTTTAGGATATCAGCTTATTCAAAAAAGGGATAGCAGTCAACTCGATTTGTTAAAAGAATTAAGTATTGAAGAAAAACTAGCAGAAGAGGACATCACGTATGAGGTTTTGCCAAAGGAACCGGAGGAATTAAGCTATATTAGTGGGAAGGTCAAGGTTTTTACAGAGGAGGATGTTAAAACTCTTAAAAATCAGGATGTAAATATTGATACTGCTGGTATACTAAAGGCTACGTTTACTGATCCTATTAAGCTTTCTTTAACAGATCAAATGAAAATCGAACAATTTGTGAAGGATCATATCCTATCGGGTGACAAATATACCGTTTGGGAAGTGGATGAAGAAACTGGAACGATTGTTTTAATTCAACAATATCAAAATTACAAGGTCTTTGGACAATCAGCAAATATAAGTGGTGTCATTTATTTGTATCTGAATAAGGACCATGAGGTAACGTCCTATGAGCAAACATTAATTCCTGAATTTGAAGAGCATGAGCTGGAGGAGTTAATTAAGCCAATGGAAACTCTAGAAAACCTTTTTAATAATTTCCATCTAAAATCAGGTAGCCATGTATCTAAGGTGGAAATTGGGTATTACCCACTTGTCCCCTATTCAGAATCGCAGTTATTGGCTCCAGCTTGGCATGTTATCATAGACGACGAAACACATATTTATGTCAATGCCATCGAAGGACAAATTTTATATAAGACGGAGTGAACGACTATGGGGTTGCATTTTAGTGTGCTTGCTAGCGGGAGCACAGGAAATGCGTTCTATGTTGGAACAGACAAGCATTCCTTGCTTGTAGATGCCGGGTTAAGTGGTAAACAACTAGAACTGTTATTTAAAGAAATCAACAAAGAAATTAAGCATCTTTCCGGGATTCTTGTGACACATGAGCATAGTGACCATATTAAGGGGCTTGGTGTACTGGCGAGAAAGTACAAGCTTCCCATCTATGCGAATGAAAAGACATGGAATGCGATGGAGCGTAATATTGGGGAAATTCCGACGGAACAGAAGTTTATTTTTAGAATGGGGACAGTAAAGACATTTGGAAATATGGATGTTGAATCATTCGGTGTTTCCCATGATGCGGCTGAACCGATGTTTTATGTGTTCCACAATGAAGGAAAAAAGGTTGTTTTAATTACGGATACGGGCTATGTCAGTGACCGGATGAAAGGCACCATTGAAAATGCGGATGCGTATGTATTTGAAAGCAACCACGATGTGTCTATGCTTCAAATGGGCCATTATCCCTGGAGTATTAAGCGACGTATTTTAAGTGATGTTGGACATGTTTCGAATGAGGATGCAGCGTTAGCAATGTCAGATGTAATTGGGGATAACACGAAACGAATCTACTTAGCTCATCTAAGTAAAGATAATAATTTAAAGGATTTAGCACGTATGTCGGTTAAGCAAACTTTAGAAAGTAAGGGTTATGTTGTCGGCGAACAATTCGATTTGTATGATACAGATCCTAAGCTACCTACAAAACTAGCCTTTGTATAAGAAAAAGCTCATTTGACTTTGATCAGATGGGCTTTTTTGTTTGCAAAAACACTTGCCGCACCCATAATTTTCTAGTAACTTGAAATTAGAATGAAAGTAGGGATGCTATGAAAATATTTATGTTGCGAACGGCAGGTTTAATGGTTCTTTGGGTGTTGTTTTTCATTTTTGAAAAGCCGGTTCCAAACGCGTATTCAATTATGATTTGTGCTGTTGTTATGACCTTATATTTTTTCTTGAAAATCACACCAAGGCCAATCTATTTATATGTTGCGATAACCATACTTCTACTGACGCAAGGGGTTATTGAATCAGGCAATCCATTTACACTTTTATTACTAATGTACGTTGTTTTATTAGCTACAATTCAACTAGGAAGTCAACCATTTAAAGGACTTGTTGTTTTTACGGCAGCCTGTTTATCGGGCTTCTTTTTGTGGATGAAAAATGATTTATCTGTTTATGTCTATTTTCTCTTATTCTACCTTCTTGCCCTTCAGGTGAATGAACTTTGGACGAAGCGAGAGGAACAACGCAACCTCTATGAAGAATTGCTTGGGGAATATCGAAAGTTAAAAAGAGTTGCCCTTGTGGCAGAGGAGGAAGCGCGATATCAAGAGAGGACTAAGATTGCAAGGGATATTCATGATTCCGTTGGGCATAAGTTGACAGCATTGTTAATGCAGTTGGAGATCCTTTCAATTAAACAAGGTCCAGAACATTATCATGATTTAAAGGAATTGGCTAAAGAGAGCTTAGAAGAGACACGCTTTGCAGTCCGAACTTTAAAGGACCGAGAGCATGAAGGAATTGCAACCATCTTACAGCTTATCAAAAAACTTGAAGCTGAAAGCCATATTATGGTTCAACTGACGACAAAACAAGGTATATTGTCGGAACAGCTCACAAATGAACAGAGTGTGGTGCTATATAGAGTAATCCAGGAAGGACTTACAAATGCAATGCGCCATGCCCACTCACGTGAAGTGCAGGTGCTACTTGGGAAAACAGCAGACGGAAATATTGAACTTATCATGAAAAATCGAATCTATAAGAAGGAGTCGTTCAAAGAGGGTTTCGGCCTTTCAAATATGCGAAAGCGAGTTGAGGAATTGGAGGGAATGCTAACGGTCTATCAAACGGATGAGGAGTTTGTCATAAAAGGAATACTTCCGTTAGGAAAAACGTAAGGGAGGGAAACGGACATGTGGAATGTGTTAATTGTAGAAGACCAGTCGATTGTTAGGCAAGGCTTGAAACTCATGTTGGAGCAAGACGAGAAAATCCGTGTTGTGGCTGAGGCCGAACATGGGGAAGAAGCAATTAAGAAGATGGAGGCACATGTTATTGATGTGGTGTTAATGGACATCCGAATGCCAGTTATGAATGGACTTGAGGCAACTAGAAAGATCAAGGAACGTTGGCCTAATGCAAAGATTTTAATCCTCACAACCTTTAATGATGATGAATACGCAATCCAGGCATTAAAATACGGGGCAAATGCTTTTTTACTGAAAACGTCAGACCAGAATACACTAATCCATGCGGTTTATAGTTGTTTTCAAGGGGGTCTAACGATTCATGAAGAGGTTGCAGCAAAAGTTATGCCGCGGTTATTACACAAGGTTGAGAAAAAACTTGAATTGCCTTTATCTACACGAGAATTAGATATCACAAGATTAGTAGGTGAAGGAAAAACAAATAAGGAAATTGCGGATGAATTATTCCTATCTGTCGGTACGGTAAAAAACCACATCACGCAAGTCTTACATAAATTAGGGCTTCGCGATCGTACGCAGCTAGCAATTTTTGCAGTGAAAAATGATATTACATAACATACATGGGTTGTCCAAACATCAGTGGATGGCCCTTTTTTGATGGAGAAATGACTCAGGTCATGTTTTTTACATAAACAAGTGACGCTAGATAGTGCTGTTAGAGGCCCTGAAAGTCTATGATAAAACTATAAACGGATGTTCAAAAAGTCCGGTAAAAATGACACATCGAATTTCTTTGTTGGCTTGCTTTTGCGTTCCTCACGTATTAATTGCATACGTTCCGGTACTCAAAGCTACGCCGCCTCGAACTTCTTGGTCCTTTTTATCCTCCTTTTTGAACACGCATTATGAGGAGGCGACGGTTATGTTAGAAGTGATTGATTTATCGAAGAAATATAAACAAAAGTATGCTGCACAGGGGATTAATATGTTTTTGGAAAAAGGAGAGATTGTGGGTCTGCTTGGTCCAAATGGAGCGGGAAAATCTACGACCATCTCTATGCTTTCATCCTTGGTGGTTCCAACATCTGGTGATGTGCGGCTACTAAATGAAAGTACGATTAAGAATCCACAGAATATCCGTAAGATTTTAGGAGTGGTTCCTCAAGAAATTGCATTGTACACGGATTTATCAGCTGAAGAAAATTTGCGATTTTTTGGAGAGATTTATAGGTTAAAAGGTGCTGAATTAAAACAGCGAATTGAAGAAGTTTTAGAGCAAATCGGTTTAACTGACAGAAGAAAGGATCTAGTTAAAACATTTTCCGGTGGTATGAAAAGAAGGTTAAATATTGGCGTGGCTTTACTTCATAATCCGGAAATTATTATCATGGATGAGCCAACGGTAGGGATTGACCCACAATCTCGAAATTATATTTTAGAAACGGTAAAACGTCTCAATAAGGAACGTGGAATGACGGTATTATATACAAGTCATTACATGGAAGAAGTCGAGTTCCTATGTGACCGTATTTATATCATGGATAAAGGTCATATTATCGCTTCAGGTACGAAGGAAGAGTTAAAAAATATTCTATCCTCTGAAAATACAATTTCCATTCAGGTTGAGCGGGTAAAAGAAGAATTTATTCAATTACTTGAAGCAGATACAACCGTACGTCAAGTAAAGGTGCAGGAGCGAGTTGTAACTGTTATTGTTCCAAAGGAGTACAATTTGTTTCAAAAAATCTCCCAGATAGCTGAGGAAACGAGTACAACATTGATATCAGTTGAAGTAAAAGCGCCAACACTAGAAGACGTATTTCTTCATCTGACAGGTAGAGCGTTAAGAGATTAGGAGGTGAGAGGATGATTATTCCATTTATTAAGAAAGACTTATTAGTGTTACGACGGAACCCCCAAGAGTTACTGGTTTTAGTTCTAATGCCGCTTGTCCTTATTGCAATCCTAGGCTTTGCCTTAGGTGGGGTCATGGGTGGGGACGCAGAACCAATCTCAGCTAAAGTGGCATTTATTAATCATAGCAACGAACAAGGGGATGTTGAAGCGTTTATCCAAAAGGTCAAAGCGAAGGGACTGCCAGAGGAAGCAGAAACAGCATTAATCCAAAGCGCAAATCAACTTCGTCCAATTCAGACGTTAGTAGATGAGATGTTTGGTAGTAAGGAACTAAAAGAAGTTGTAAAACTTGAGGTAGTTAAGGCGGAAAAATTGGATGAAATAAAAAATGATGATCATTACGCTGCTGTTATTGAGATACCAGAGCATTACACATATGATATTTTATCATCTGCCTTACTAGATGAACCTTCATCTGCCACGATTACCCTTTATAAAAATGAAGGAAAGCAGATTTCTCCCAAAATAGTGGAGGATATCCTTATGAATTTCCAAAAACAGCTCTCTTCCATGACTGTAATAGGGAAAGCTGGAATTCAGTTAGAAGATATGAATAGTGTGAAACTTGGAAAGACAGAGACTGTTACCGAGCGTGAACCGATTAATTCATTGCAATATTATTCCGTCGGTATGAGCGTTATGTTTATTATGTTTATTGCTTCCCATATTGGCTCATCTGCCTATCGTGAAAAGCAGTTACAGGTGTTCAACCGAATTATCTTATCGAATACGTCAAGATGGTCGTATCTGGGTGGTATCTTTTTCTCTGTAATACTGATTGCGATTATACAACAAGCAGTTTTATATGGAGTTACTTCTCTCATATTTAATGTCGTTTGGAAAGATCTTTTCGGGTTTCTCTTAGTGAACCTATCACTTTCCTTTGCGATAGGTGGAGTAGGTGCATTGTTGACTGCATTAAACTTCCGAATCGACTCAGAAGGTGTGTCAAACTTTTTTGGGAATGTGATGGTTTCGATTTTTGCCTTTTTAGGTGGTAGTTTTACGCCGATTGCTGAAACTTCATCTGTCATTGGAATGTTGGGTAATTTTACGCCAAATGGTGCAGGAATGACCGCATTATTACAATTGCTTCAAGGAGTGGAACTTTCCGCAATTACACATCATATTTTTTATTTAGTGGGCTTTGGTTTGGTGATGCTGACCGCAGCTGTTTTTAGCTTTCCGAAAAGAGGTGATGCTATATGATAAGTATTTTACAGGCAAAATTTAAATTATTTCTAAGAAAGCCAATGCTTATGATTGGCATGACTGTTATGAGTATTGTGTTTGCCTTGTTATTAGGTGCTGCAAATTATACAAATATTAAAGTACCCCTTTATACAGATATTGAAAATATTGAAGAAACGGGGCTTTGGAAAGAACTAAATAAGACTGAGGCGTTTGAATTTAAGCTAGTGACAGAAGATGAGGCAAAGAAAATGGTCAGTGAAGGTGATGCAGAGGCTGCTGTGAAGCTAGATAAGGATTCTTACACTATTGTCATAGTGACAGAGACGTCTAACCTTCATATCATAGAAAGCTATCTTCAGACCTTTTATGGGAATCTTTTAATGGAAGAGAAGATAAAAGAGGCAGCAGCTACAAATAGCCATATCGACTCAGATGCCATTATTGAAGACTTAAATGAAAAGGAAGAGAACCCGTTATTCAAGATTCAAGCTGCTTCTTTTCGGAGCGACGATACTGTAATTATTGATAACCAGCTGCAGACGATTTTTGGCTTTACCTTGTTTTTTGTCATTTACACGATTTCTTATAATGTTCACAACATATTACAAGAGAGAACATGGGGAGTTTGGGACCGTATGATTTTATCCCCTTTAAAAAAATGGGAGATGTATGCAGGCAATTTAATTTATAGTTTCCTAATGGGGTATTTTCAGGTGGCACTCATCTTTATCGTGTTCCGGTATGCAGTCGGGGTAGACTTTTATGGGGGATTTGGAAAAACGTTAATTGTGTTAATCCCATACGTGTTCTCAATTGTCGCGCTATCGTTATTTTTAGTCAGTGTTGTTAAAAGTACTCAACAATTCAATGCGATTATTTCACTTGTATCGGTCTGCTTGTCGATGCTTGGTGGGGCCTATTGGCCATTAGAAATTGTAAGCTCAGACTTCTTGTTAAAGGTGTCGGACTTTGTGCCAATTAAACATGCTATGGAAGGCTTAAAAGCCGCTACCATTTATGAAGCACCGATGAGTGAATTACTATATCCAATCAGCATTCTGACGTTAATGGGAGTCATGTTAATCGGGATCGGTATCAATTTAATGGAGCGGAAAAACGCTTAAAGAAAAAGGCAGGGGCTAGTGGCTTCTGTCTTTTGTTGTTGTGGGGCTGGGTCATGATTTGCATAAAATATGGGTAAAATTAATAGAAAGAGTGTAAAAGGAGAAATCATTTAATGGGGTATTATGATCAGAATTATATAAACCAAAGGCAGCAAAGAAAGAAAGGCAACCGAGGCAGTTGGTTTCTCTCGGCATTAGTCGGTGCTGTTATTGGGGCACTTCTTGTAATAGCTCTATTACCGACCTTATCCAAGTTTCATTTACTTCCAAATGACGAAAATGCAACTCCTGAAGAGGTGAATGGACTTGATGAGGTAGAGGAAAAAGCACCAGCAACAGGAGAAAGTGTTCAACAAAATATCAACGTGAACGTGACTACTGAGATTACCAGTGCGGTCAATAAGGTAAGTGAGGCTGTTGTAGGAATTGTCAATTTACAACAAACTAATTTCTGGACAGAGGAATCGATGACAGCGGGAACGGGCTCTGGGGTCATCTATAAAAAAGGAGATGGTAAGGCCTTTATCGTCACAAACCATCATGTAATTGAAGGCGCTTCTGATATAGAGGTGAGTCTTAGTGATGGGGCAAGGGTGAAGGGAAGAGTACTCGGAAGTGATATTTGGACGGATTTAGCGGTAATTGAGATTGACGGAAGCCATATAAAAAAGATAGCTCAATTTGGAAACTCCGATAACATTAATCTTGGTGAACCTGTCATTGCTATTGGAAACCCGCTTGGACTTGAGTTTTCTGGGTCAGTCACTCAAGGAATTATCTCAGGCTTAAATCGAACAATTCCAGTCGATATTAATCAGGATGGAGTCCCTGATTGGAATGCCGATGTCATGCAAACAGATGCTGCGATTAATCCAGGAAACAGTGGAGGAGCGCTGGTTAACATCAAAGGAGAAGTAATTGGTATTAATTCAATGAAAATTGCGCAGGAGGCCGTTGAGGGAATTGGCCTTTCGATTCCGATTACTAGTGCAAAGCCGATTATTGAAGACCTTGAAGTGTATGGTGAAGTTAATCGTCCTTTTTTAGGAGTAGGACAACTAAAGAGTTTAAGTGAAATTTCCTCCTATCATCGCATGCAGACCTTGCATTTATCAAATGACGTAACAGAGGGAGTAGCAGTTTTAGAAGTGCTACGAAATACACCAGCATCCCAGGCGGGATTGAGGGAGCTTGATGTGATCGTAGAACTAGATGGTGAGAAAGTCAGCTCACTAATTGATTTACGAAAACATTTATATAATGAAAAATCAGTGGGTGACACAATGGAGGTCACATTCTACCGGGGCGGTGAAAAGCAAAAGGTGACAGTACGATTGGCAAGAGAAACAATGTAGGCTCAAGAAAACAGGGGAATGAAACTTCCCCTGTTTTTTGTGGATAAGATTATATGCTAAAATGGGTAAGATAAAACATGTGGATAAGAAAAATAACAAGATAAAGTTATACCCATAATCCGCAGGCGGATGTGGGTAAGTTTGATGGAGGACGAAAAAATGATTAAATGTTGTGGAGAACATATTGAATTAGCATTGGACATTGTGGTTGATGAACATGAGGTAGCGCCGATTATGACGAAAATTGAAGACGAAAACTTATCAACAACCTGTGAATTTTGTCAAAATAAGGCGGTATATGTTGTAGGGAACTAATATTCTCATACAAGATGTGGATAGAAAATGTGGATATGTGGATAACTTCTGTGGATAGTGTGTTTGTAAAATGTGAACGAAGTGGGGATAAGTGTGAACATCACAATCGTAACAATTGGAAAGTTAAAAGAGAAATATTTGATCCAGGGGATCAACGAATACTTAAAACGATTAACAGCCTATGCCAAGGTTGATATGATTGAACTTGCGGATGAAAAAGCACCGGAAAATTTAAGTGAATCCGAAATGGAGCAGGTGAAACAAAAAGAGGGGGAGCGGATACTTTCAAAATTATCGGATGACACTCATGTCATTGCATTAGCAATTGAAGGAAAGATGAAATCATCCGAACAGCTGGCTGACGATCTTGAAAACCTAGCAACCTATGGAAAAAGCAAAATTGTCTTCGTCATCGGTGGTTCTCTAGGCTTAAGCAAGGACGTAATGAAGCGAGCAAATGATACATTGTCTTTTTCAAAGATGACCTTCCCGCATCAATTAATGAGATTGATATTAGTGGAACAGGTGTATCGTGCGTTTCGGATCATTAGGAATGAACCGTACCATAAGTAGTGGTAAAGTTAGATAGTTCCCTTATTGTTTTTTTTGAATGGCGTAGCCTTTGTAAAGCTTTGTTCCAATATTGTTTAACAATCTATCAATTGGATTTATATTAGTTCAATGTCGTTAGGGACTAAGTAATTGTTTTACATAAGCGACCACTAAAACTTTATCATAAATAAAAACACATTGAATGGGGGGATTCAATGTGTTTTAATAGCTTCTGAAATTTTTTACTTAGGCTTAATAGCTATGAAGCACTAGGGTTTCATTTAATATGGGAATGTCCCTTTAGTTAAAGGATTAATCTACTGATCATTCTACTTAAATTGGACATTCCATAGTTTTACCATTCTTTTGGCTCATAGTTTAATTCTCTAAATAACTGAGTTCGTTCTTTCTTAGATAAATCTCGCCATTGTCCAGGAGGAAGGTTGCCTAAGTGAATATTCATGATTCGGGTTCTTTGCAATCGGTAAACATCGTATCCTAATTCCGCGCACATGCGCCGTATTTGACGGTTTAGCCCCTGTGTTAAAATAATCTGAAAATCAAACTTTGATAATTGAACAACTTCACAAGGAAGTGTTTTTGTATCCAATATTTTGACACCCTCTGACATCTTCTTCAAGAATTCAGGAGTTATTGGCTTGTCTACTGAAACGATATATTCTTTTTCATGTTTATTTTCAGAACGCAGAATTTCGTTAACAATGTCGCCATCGTTCGTAAGAAGTATTAAGCCCTCTGAATCTTTATCCAACCGTCCAATGTTAAATATTCTTAATGGATGGTTGACTAAATCAACGATATTCCCCTTAACTCCTTTTTCTGTTGTGCTAGTAATGCCTACAGGTTTATTTAAGGCGATATAGACATTATTCCTTGCTACTCGAATGGGGTTTCCATCCACTCGAACGTCATCCCCAGGCTCAACCTGGCTACCTATAGTTGCACGCTTACCATTAATGGTAACTCTCCCATCGGTAATTAATTTATCGGCACCTCTTCTAGATGCTTTTCCAGATTCACTTATATATTTATTAATACGCATGTTAACACAACCTTATCAGAGGATTGTTTTATTAGATACTAACTATACTTTACTTTATGGGTGAATGACAAACTCTTATTTGGATCTAAAATAGTTATTTTAAAAGAATTTATTTTTTGAAAAATCGGGGCTTGATGCTGTAGGACACTCTGGTGGATACCCGAGTGGTTTCCGTCACTACGTTACTCGTTTAATAGACGAGGGAATTACGGTTATTGTCTTAAGCAATGAAATGACCATTAATTCAAAAACAATTAATCGGAACCTTACTAAGTTACCTGTCACAAGTTCAAGGCTTAATAATAATACGAGTACAAATCCAACTGGAAAGACTAAAGCTCCAACAATACTTAGTTTGGTTTCGATTGTGGCAGTAAAGGTGAGTGTTGTTGCAAAGCCGAGAAAGGCTCCTGAAAGTATCCCTTTAATCAAAATGTCACTTATTTTTAGGGTGGATTTATATGCACCTGCATGTGCAACATCCTCTATTAACTGGGTAGGTTTAACGTAATCCAAGGTTATGCCTCCATTTACTTTTGTATGTAGCCACTTTTATTGTACTGAGTAGGATTTTACCAACGTAATATTTATTTACAAAAAATTACATTTAACTATATGCATGCTTAATATGGTAAACACGGAGGGAATATTGTATATGTTGGAGGTTAGAGAAAAAGTGCAAAAGTAAAATAAGAAAGGCCCTGCAAAACATGAATTTAAATGTTTTGCAGGGCCTTTTGTGATAGCACGGAGATTCAAAGATTTTTATCAGTCTAAAATCGTTACCTTTACTTGTTGGACACCATAATTAATTGCATCTTGTTTGGAAGGAATAAAGATATCAATTTTGTTTCCTTTAATCGCTCCGCCAGTGTCTCCGGCAATTGCTTCGCCATAGCCTTCTACATGAACTTTGCTACCAAGTGGAATGACAGATGGGTCAACTGAAATCACCTTTGCATCTGGATTTTCCAGTAGGTTAATACCAGTAGATGTAATACCTGAGCATCCTTCACATGTAGCGGTGTAAGCTGTAGCTGTTACGGTTATTTCCTTCTGACTTGTACTACTACTCGTTGATACCGCTTGTTTTGTAGCTGAGCTTTCTTTTGGTTTTTCAGCAGCGGGTGCTACAGGTGCACTTTCTTTTGGCTTTTCTGTAGTCGCTGCAGGTGTAACAGGAGTGCTCTTATTTGTTTTTTTATCAACTGTAACTGTTTTTTCTTTTGTTGTTCCTGCAACTGACTGTAATGGTTTATCTGCAACAGCTGTTGCAACTGTTTTTGCACCTTCAAAGATTACTAGATTTAATCCAGGATGGATAAGATCACTATGTAATTGGTTCCATTCCTTTAGTTGCGAAACTTTTACCTGATGATCAATGGCGATGTCCCATAAAGTGTCGCCTTTCTTAACCGTATATTGTTTTTCTGGTGCAATAAATAGTTCATCCCCAGGGTGAATAAGGTCTGTCGAAAGGTTATTCAACATTTTAGTGTTTTTAACTGATGTATTTTGCGCACGTGATAGATCCCAAAGGGTATCTCCTTTTTGTACTGTAATCATTGAAGCTTGTACATTAGCACTTACTGTTACTGAGAGTACAGTACCTGTTAAGATTGCTACCATTTTTTTTAGCATTTTTTACCCTCCATATTCTTTAGTTGCTAATTTTCAATAATCGTATCATAGAAAGTCTGTAGAAAAAGAACAGGGAGGTGTTAATTTGGTTTCATCTGTGGCAATTATATTGCAAGAATATTTCTAGCATTCTAGTAGTTGAAATATTTGGTTTATCCAGAATGTAAGGGATTCTTCTATTATTTTAGTATAGGAAACAAGTACCGGTTAATATTACATGTAGTAAAATTTAACAGTGACGAATCACTTATTCTACTAATATAGAGAAGTTTGTAAGCAAAATGAGTATATTGTTGTAAAAATAAGCAAAATGTCGATTATTGTCTACTTGACAAGACTGTTAGAACAGTATAAAATCTGATACAGAACAAGTAGTGATGCGATACGCAACATTTCTTGAGTGAACAATTTATCTTTTATATGAAACTTTCAAAAATATGTTGCAAATTTACCTATAGATAGGACTAATTGGTTAGTGGTTCATACCACTTATTTTTATCGTCCGTTTGTAAGCACTTGCAGTTCCTTCCTGGGATGGATAGTAGATGCTAGTGAAATTGTACACAATTTTATAGAAATCATTATTCCTTATATAGAAAGTTTTATTTACAAGATCATCTATTGATTTGCTCAAGTGTAATAGTCCTATTTGTGCCGATGTAAAATAATGTAACCGTATACTTGAAAATGAGAAATATAGTAAGCGGTAATAATCGGTATGTTCTAACAGACCTTTACAAAAAATGAAAGCTGGTATCTCATCCATTATTTCAATTCAAATAAAAACACTCTTCAAATTAAGGGGGAAATAATTAAATGGAACCGTCAGGCATCCAAATGGTTTCCGGGCTTATACTCGGGGTAATAGTATTAATCTTACTTGTATTAAAAACGAAAATTCACGCATTTCTAGCGCTTATAATAGGAGCTTCAATCGCTGGACTTGTTGGGGGAATGGTTCCTGGTGAAGTTGCTGGAGCTATCTCAGCAGGATTCGGGAGTACATTAGCTTCAGTAGGTATTGTAATTGGATTAGGTGTTATGATGGGCCGTATTCTTGAAATAACAGGTGCTGCCGAAACATTAGCCTATTCATTAATTAAATTTGTTGGTAAGAAAAAAGAAGAGTGGGCAATGGCAATAGCGGGTTATATTATTTCGATTCCGATTTTTGTTGACTCAGCTTTCGTTATTTTAAATCCATTAGTAAAGACACTTTCAAAGAAAACAGGTAAATCAGTTATAGCGATTGGTGTTTCGTTAGCGGTTGGACTTGTACTTACACACTCCATTGTACCTCCAACTCCAGGTCCATTAGGTGTTGCGGGGATTTTTGGAGTAGACATCGGTCTAATGATTGCTTTAGGTCTTGGATTTGGTATACCACTAGTAATTGTAGGGGTTCTATATGCGAAATGGCTTGGCAAGAGGATTTATCAACTTCCAAGTGATGAATCTGATTCTGGATATGTTAGACCTGAAACAGAAATGACTTACCCTGAGTTATTAGAGATTGTAAATGAAAGATCAAAAGAACTTCCTTCATTTGCAAGATCCTTTTTACCAATCTTAATTCCGATTATCCTTATCTTTATCAATACAACATTATCAGCTTTAGAATTAACAGATGGTATTTATGGAATCTTTACTTTCTTAGGTCAACCAATCATAGCGGTTGCACTTGGTTTAATCACAGCTATTTATGCATTAGCAGGAAAACTAAGTCGTAATACAACGCTTGAAGAAATGGAAAAAGGAATTCAAGATGCTGGTATTATCTTACTAGTAACAGGTGCAGGTGGTGCGCTAGGTAATGTATTGCGTACAAGTGGAACAGGAGATTACATTGCTCAACAAATAGCAGACTTACCACTCCCAGCTGTCCTAATTCCTTTCTTTGTAGCTAGTATGGTTCGTCTAGTCCAAGGTAGTGGAACAGTAGCGATGATAACTGCAGCGTCTATCTCAGCGCCAATTTTAGCTCAATTAGATGTAAACATGGCACTTGCTGCTCAAGCTGCTGCATTAGGATCACTTGTTTTCTCTTACTTTAATGATAGTTTCTTCTGGGTAGTAAACCGTATGTTAGGTATAAAAAATGTAAAAGAGCAAATCATGGTTTGGTCAATACCAACTACTCTTATGTGGTTCACAGGATTCATTCTTATTTTAATTGCTAACATGTTTATCTAAGTTCATAAAGTAAAGAACCGAAAAAGAGCTCAATTATAGGGCTCTTTTTCTTTACTATACAAACAGACGAGGAATATACTTGATTGCCCATGCAATTTATGCCATTAATGAAATCGCTTTAGTAAATTCTTTTACTTTGGTTATAAATCGCTTATAATTAAAAGTGTTGCAAAATGCAAAGATATTTAGATTTTAAACACTATAATCTATTAAGTATCACTTGTTTACTACTAAATTATTGATATAGGTGGAATAGAGAATGCGAGAAAAGTATGAACGACTTAAGGAAATATTGAAAGAGATGGAAAATGTAGTGGTTGCTTTTTCTGGTGGAGTAGATAGTACATTTTTATTAAAAGTAGCTATTGATGTTTTGGGAGAAGAGAAAGTTTTAGCGGTTACGGCTGATTCTGAAACATACCCATCCAGTGAATTAGAGGAAGCTAAGAGGCTTGCTAAAGAGATTGGTGCAACACATCAAGTTATTGAAACTTCTGAGCTGAGTATTCCAGGTTATGCGGAAAATGACAGGAACCGTTGTTATTTTTGTAAAAATGGGTTATTCGAGGAAATCGTTCCTATCATGCGTGAAAAAGGATTTAAGAACGTTGTATATGGTTTAATTGCAGATGATATGAGTGAACACCGCCCTGGCGTTCGTGCGGCCAAAGAACATGGTGTACGAGGCCCACTTCAAGAAGCGAATCTATATAAGGAAGAAATACGTGAACTTTCAAAACAATTGGATTTACCAACTTGGGAAAAGCCTTCATTTGCATGTTTATCATCAAGAATTGCTTATGGTGAAAAGATAACGCAGGAAAAGCTAACAAAAGTTGAAAAATCAGAGGAATACATTAAAGGGTTAGGTATTAAACAAGTGCGTGTTCGGACACATGAAGATATTGCTAGAATTGAGGTAGAGCCTCAAGACATGGAGCGCATCTTAACCAATCATCAAGAAATTATCGAAAATCTTCAGTTATTCGGTTATAAATATGTCACTCTTGACCTACAAGGGTACGTAAGCGGAAGCATGAACAAGGTGTTAGCTAAAAGTAACGAATAATAGGATGGTTAAATCAAGTCAAGGGTGATGGGGAAATGATTAAGGCATTGGCAATTGTCCCTTATGAGGGATTATATGAAATGATGAAAGAAGTCACACAAGATGTTCATGATATTGAATTTCAGATTGAACTAGGGAACTTGCATGAAGGAGTAGCCATTGCGAAAGAGGCTGAAAAGAACGGTTACCATGTCATTATAAGTCGTGGGGGGACAGCTTCATTAATTCAGGAGACTGTTTCTATACCGGTGATTGATATTCAAGTATCTGGCTATGATGTGTTACGTATTTTAACTATGGTTAAAGGATTTTCGCGAAAAGCTGCGATTGTGGGCTTCTCCAATATTACACAGGGTGCGGGTACAATATGTAAACTCCTAGATTTTGATATTAAAACATTAACGATTACAAAAGAAATAGAAGTAAAAGAAATGTTAACGAATCTAAAAGATCAAGATTATGAAGTGGTCATAGGTGATGTGGTTACGGTCCAAGTTGCAAAAGAGTTAGGTTTGACCGGGGTTCTAATCACATCAGGCAAAGAGGCTATTATTGACGCATTAGAAGAAACTAGAAGAACCTACAATGTCTTTTCACAGTTACAACAGGACGTTTCTTTTTTTAAAACGATTCTCAGTTGTAGCGAGCAAGCAATTGGAGTTCTTAACAAAGATGAAGAGGTCGTTTACAGCAATGAACGCTTCAATCAAGATTTTAATTGGGTGAAGGTAAAGAATTCAGATACGATAAGAAATTTAATACAAGAAATAGTCATTACAGGTCAAAGGATTTCAAAAACTATACACATAAATGATTCGTTTTGGAAAATAACAGCATGTTCAAAAGAAAATCATATTGTTCTATTTATAGAAAATAACCTTCCTAATGAATCTACTAACCAAGGAGAAGGGATGAACGTTAATGCAATTGAAATTCACACCCCAGATTCAACTTTCTCTCCTTTTTCAGGAAAAAGCGAACAGATTCAAAATGTCTTAAAGAAAATTGAGCAATACAGTAAAAAGGATGATGCTGTCTGGATTTCAGGCGAAAAGGGAAATGGAAAATCAGTAGCAGCTCAATCGATTTACCAAAATAGAAGGTCACAAAGTGAGCCATTTATTATTTTAAATTGCGAACAATTAACCGCTGAACAACTTAAAGAAATGAATGAAGGCTTCTTACTTACGTTATCAGAGGGTGTTCTTTTTTTAAGAAACATCCATAAATTAAACCCATATGTTCAAAAGGAACTCTATCAAGTTTATATAAATGGAAATGGTAAAAAGCTAAAGTGGATCGTGTCTTCCGATGATAATATGGACGATAAGGTGAAAAGTGGTTCTTTCCATCAAGAGTTATATAATGCCTTGGCGCAACTAACAATCCATATCCCACCAATACGAGAACGTAGGGAGGATATCGAGGATTTAGTCCATTTATTTATTACTGAATTACATCCGAAGTATGGAAATGGAGTCATAGGGATTCGTCAGGAAGCCATGGAAGAGATTATAAAATACGATTGGCCGGGAAATATAGAACAACTTAAACAAGTAATTGAACAATTATTTTTACAATCACATACTTATTATATTGAGAAAGAAGAAGTTAAGGCGCTTTTGGAACGAATAGATCTAAAGGAAAAGAAAGATGATCTATTCGTACAGATTGATATAACTGGCACATTAGAAGATATAGAAAAACAAGTGATCAGAAAAGTACTAGAAGAAGAAGGGTTGAACCAATCGAAAGCCGCTAAGCGATTAGGGATTAACCGTTCCACATTATGGCGCAAGCTAAAATAAAGCTTGTGTCTTTCTTTTGGTTTTTGTATCGATGCAAAATGCAACATATTTTAAAAAATATAATAAATATCATTAAATCTATTGCTAAATGCAACATATTGTTTTATGATGAGTGTAAGCGTTTTTAGATTGTTGTTTAAAAATGCCACATAAAATAGATATAAAGCACTTCAAAAGAAGAGTTGAAACACTACATGTAGTGAGACGCTTGTTTCGAAACAAAATAAAAAAAGCTAAATTATACAAACTAAGTAGTAAAGGGGGCGGGATGTAGGTGAAACTAGCGGTAATCGCAGATGATTTAACGGGTGCAAACGACACGGGAGTTCAATTTGCAAAACAGGGTTTAAACACAACAGTGCTATTTTCATATACACAATTACAACCGTCACATCTTACTGAAGATGTCATTGTTTTAAATTCAGACAGTCGAGCAATAGAGGCCGGTAAGTCTTATGACATCGTTTTTGATCTTTCGGCACAATTGAAGCAATTAGGTGTTTCTAATGTTTTCAAGAAGATAGATTCAACGATGAGGGGAAATATTGGTCCAGAAATTGATGCAGTAATGGATGCTTTTGACTATAAGATTTCATTTGTAGTACCAGCTTTTCCAAAAAGTAATCGCGCGACTATTAATGGAGAACATTTTGTAAATGGAGTTTTATTAGAGAAAGCTGAAATGGCGAAAGACCCTGCCAGCCCAGTAAATGAAAGTTATCTGCCAAAATTGGTACAGAAACAAAGTAAGAGAGATGTTGAGCTAATTACAATGTCTCATGTTAGAAAAGGAATCGATCATTTATCTAACATAATGAAGGAATTATCCTTAAGTGATACTTCGAAAATCGTCATTATCGATGCAACGACGGATGAGGAACTTGAAATCATCGTTAAAGCAGCACAAGCTTTACAAGAGAAATATCTCTGGGTGGGATCCGCAGGAATCGCTTCACACATCTTCTTAGAAGAAACCCAGGAAGAGGTTATAAATACAACTAAAGTTAGTGACCGAGATCCTGTATTAGTGGTTGCGGGTAGTGTAAATTCTATTACTCAGCAACAAATTCAGGTCCTTAAAGAAAAAAATGATGTAGCAGAAATTGTTATTTCTCCTGAAGAATTCTTTTTTGAGGATAGGAGAAAACTTGAAATTGATCGTATTGTGAAAGAAAGTAAGGCATTGCTAGATAAAGGCGACTTAGTAGTAACTACGAACCGAGACCAGGAAGTAATAGGGAAAGTAAAGGATTTACAACGTGAACTTGGTTTATCAAATTTCGATGTTGGAAATACAATTGCCCAATCAATGGGAGAAATTGCTGGTCAATTAATCGAAAGCAAGAAAATTTGCGGTGCCGTTTTAACAGGTGGAGATATTGCAGGTGCTACATGTAAAGAGTTACAAGGTGAAGGGATTCGAGTCATAGGTGAAGTAGAGCCTGGTATACCGTATGGCAAACTCTTTGGAGGATTATATGATGGCATTCCACTTGTCACCAAAGCAGGTGCGTTTGGAACCGATCAAGCACTTTCTAAGGCTCTTCAAAAGGTTACTGAATTAAGTACACGTACTCAATGAGTACTGATATAGAAATTTTGACTGATTTTTGCATGTTAAATTAGATATATATACAGGAGGAATTAGATATGACTAGCTATAAACCAAGTATCGCGATTACAATGGGAGATCCATCTGGTGTCGGACCTGAAATTATCGTAAAATCTTTGAATGATAAAAACATTTATGATAACTGCAGTCCATTTGTTGTAGGCGACTTAAAAATTTTAAAAAGAGCTTTAAATGTAACAAATATCGATCTTGAATTAAATAGCATTACCAATCCAGAAGAAGCAAAGTCACAATATGGCATAATTGATATTATCGATCTTGATTTAGTTTCTGAAGATTTACCATGGGGACAAGTTTCACCAGAAGCTGGAAATGCAGCTTTCCGTTATTTAGAAAGATCTATTCAATACGCAAATGAAGGCAAAATTCAAGGGATTTGTACAGCGCCACTAAATAAAGAAGCACTTCATAAAGCAGGCCATATTTATCCGGGCCATACAGAGATTTTAGCAGAATTAACAAATACAAAGGATTTTGCAATGATGCTCTCTGCCCCAGCGTTAAGAGTCATTCATGTGACAACACATATTGGACTTCTTGATGCGATTCATAAGATTAATGCTGAACGTCAATATACAGTTATCAAACTTGCACATGAGACATTACAAAAGGCAGGAATTGAATCTCCTCGAATCGCTGTTTGTGGAATTAACCCACATGCTGGTGAGAATGGGCTTTTTGGTCATGGTGAGGAAGAAGAAAAAATCGTTCCGGCTATTGAAAAAGCGCAAGCAGAAGGAATAAATGTTCAGGGACCACTTCCAGCAGATACATTATTCTTTAGAGCAAGACGTGGAGACTTTGATATTGTTGTTGCACAATATCACGATCAAGGTCATGGACCAATTAAAGTGTTAGGTCTAGAGGCTGGGGTTAACATTACAGTAGGTCTTCCGACCATTCGTACAAGTGTTGACCATGGAACAGCTTTTGATATTGCTGGTAAAAATATTGCAGATGAGCAATCATTAAAAGAAGCTCTACGTATGGCAGTTGAACTAGCTCCAAAGAAAAAAGCGTAATATGTAAAATATCAAGCAAGAGGTCAAACAGATCTCTTGCTGACTTTGTATACAAACATTTTTTATCAACAAGTAGTATTTCTGTAAAGGAGACAAGGATGATGACTTTACCAAAGGTTGCAAAGATACGTCAGAAATTCCAAACGGAAAGTATTAAAGATATCCCAGGGGCGATTGCAGAGCAATTTCTTCATGTAAATGCGGATGAAAAAATTAAACCAGGTATGGAGATTGCGATAACTGTGGGAAGTAGAGGAATCGCCAATATTCCTTTAATCGTTAAAAGTGTTGCAGATGAAATTAAAAAAAGAGGAGCGTCTCCATTTATAATTCCAGCAATGGGAAGTCATGGTGGAGCCACTGCTGAAGGACAAATTGAAGTCCTAGAGGGATTAGGCGTCACGGAGGAATCAACAGGATGTGAAATACGTTCATCGATGGATGTTGTTGAAGTGGGCAAAACCTCTGATGGTATCCCTGTTTACATTGATAAGAACGCTTATCAAGCTGATGGAATTATCGTTATGGGGCGTGTTAAGCCGCATACTGATTTTAAAAACAAGGTTGAGAGTGGCGTTTTGAAAATGGCGTCAATTGGAATGGGGAAACATAAACAAGCCTTAGCTTTACATACACATGGTATTAAAGGAATTAGCGAAATGATGCCTGAGGTCGGCAAAGTGGCTATCGCCAATTCAAATACTTTATTTGGTATAGCTATTGTTGAAAACGCTCATGAAGAAACAGCCATCATCGAGGCTATCGAAAAAGATCGAGTTGAAGAGCGTGAAAGAGAATTGTTAAAAGAGGCATTTGCGTTAATGCCTAGCCTTCCAGTCAAAAATATGGATATTTTAGTCGTTGACGAGATTGGGAAAAACTTTAGTGGGACAGGAATGGATACCAATATTATTGGGCGAATCCGGGTGCTCGGAGTTGAAGAACCCAAAAAGCCGAGCATTAAATATGTCATTGCTTCAAATTTAAGTGAGGCGAGCCATGGAAATGCGTTGGGAATTGGCCTAGCTGACTTAACTACAAAGCGCTTATTTGAAAAAATTGATTATCAAGCAATGAATGAAAATGTAATTACAAGTACATTTTTAGCTCGAGCAAGTATCCCAATTATTCTTGATAATGACCAAGAAGCTCTAAAAGCAGCACTCCGTGCAAATTGGGGTGTATCACCGGAAAAGGCTAGAATTGCAAGAATTCCAAATACACTTCATATCGGAGAACTATATGTATCTGAAGTTATTTTTAATGAATTAAAAGATAGAGAAAACATTGAAGTACTAGAGGACCTACATGAAATGAAGTTTGACGAAAAGGGTTACTTCTTGCCCATGTAACAGGCCTTTGAGAATCAAGACATTATATAGAAAAAACAAACAGCTCCTGCTAGAGGGGCTGTTTGTTTTTATCGATATATATAACCTTTTTATTATGCTTTCGGACTTTAAATAGTTTACCGCCAAGTTCATTCAACGCAATCGCTGCTAATATAGTGGCCGTTCCAACCCATTGAAGGGGTGTGACTGTTTCGGACAAAATAATACTAGCTGATAAGATAGCGATTGGTAATTCGATGGATGTTAGGATATTTGCAATTCCGCCAGATACCAATGGTGCCCCCACCGCGAAAAACAGTGGAGGAAAGACTGCACCAAATAAAGATACACCAACGGCTGTTGCTACTAAGTTTGTCTCTAATGGAAAAACAGATGGAATGTCGCGCATGAATATGATTAGTATTAAAATGGTTGACCCAGTTGCCATTAATGAAGTACGAGCCAATGGGTCTACATCTACAGCGACTTTTCCACTGAAAAAAATAAATCCCGCATAAGTAAATGCAGATAAAATACCAAAAAGGAAACCTTTAAGAGGTAGCCCTTGGATGTCGCCATTTATAATATTGGAAGCAAAAAAGACGCCGATTAATATTAAAAAAATGGATAAAACAGTGATGGGAGCGGGCTTTACCTTGCTGAAAATCCATTCTAAAATAATTCCAATCCAAACGAATTGAAACATTAAAATAATGGCCAATGAAGCAGGTAGATATTGCATTGCCCCATAATAAAAAATGCTTGTTAATCCGGTAAAACATCCGGTGAGCATGATTAGAGGAAGATTTTTCTTCGTAAGTCCTTTAAAGCTAGGTCGTTTAATTAGAGTGATAGACCATAATAAAAACGAGGAAATCAGCATTTGCACAATATTGATTTGGCCTAGTGAATAGCCGTAGCTAAACCCCAATTTCGCAAAAACCGGTGTAAAGCCAAAACATCCAGCACCCAATAATACAAACAATATGCCCTTATTTACTTTCATTATGAAACCTCCATGAAGCTCTGGTACTATTAGACTATTTTATCATAAAAGGAAAAATAGATGTCTGATAGAGGCTTCCATCATCTTGATAAAAAATTAGGGTTCGTTTGATGAATTATAAAATGCGTGGAATAAATGTGTCGATTTTATGACAAAACCATGATTCATCATGGATAAAGAAAAAACGATAGTAAAATAGGCTAGAAACAAGGTATATATTAAACTACCGTATGGGTAAGAGAGAAAGTTAGGGGAAAAATTGAGGTCATATAATAGAATTTTCGCATTTTTTAGTATGTTACTTATCGTTAGTCTAGCAGGTTGTGGTAAAGAAGATATTATCACAAATGTGGGAAAGCTAGACTTTGAGCAACCATTAAAACTTCCACCGCTTGTAGAGCCTATAATCGAGGCTGATGGTACAAAAAACTTTACATTGACCATGCAAACGGGAGAGACAGAATTGTTACCAGGTAAGATTACGGATACTTGGGGTATCAATGGGTCCTATTTAGGTCCAACGATTAGGGCTTCTCGTGGGGACAAGGTTTCTTTTAACGTTGTAAATAGTTTGAACGAACCATCGACTCTACACTGGCATGGGATGAGATTGCCAGCCAAAATGGACGGAGGTCCACATCAAATGGTTGATGCCGGGGAAACGTGGACTCCCCATTGGACGATTGATCAACCATCTGCAACCACATGGTACCATCCTCACTTACATGGAAAAACAGCCCAGCATGTATATAAGGGACTTGCAGGCATGTTCATCATCGATGATGAGGACTCAAAAAAACTTCCTTCTGAATATGGGGTAGATGATATTCCACTCATTATACAAGATAAATTGTTTACGAATGAGGGACAATTAACAGAGGATGAAGAGGGAGTATTTGGTACACTTGGTGATGAAATACTTGTGAATGGAACGTATGACCCCTATATTGAAGTTAAAACGAGTCAGGTCCGTTTTCGATTGCTAAATGGTTCGAATGCAAGAGCCTACAATTTTGGATTTAGTGATGGAAGAGCGTTTAAACTTGTAGGAAACGATGCTGGTCTCCTTCAAGAGCCGGTAACCCTAGAACGATTTATGCTAAGTCCAGGTGAACGTGCGGAAATTGTTGTAGAATTTGAGCCGGGTGAAGAGACGATTCTCCATAGTTTTAGTGGAAATAGCGGTATAGATAATGGTGAATTCGATTTGTTAAAGATAGTAGCAGCCTCTGAATTAAAAGAGTCAGCACAAGTCTCTGGGCAACTTTCAAGCGTACCACCAATTGAGGCACCAAAAGATGCTAGAGTTCGTCAATTCAAGCTAACAATGGAGAATAAGATTAATGACAAGTTAATGGATATGTATCGTATTGATGAGGTTGTTCCAGCAGGAGCAACAGAAATATGGGAGATCAACAACTTTGGATGGTCGCATAATTTTCATATTCATAATGCAGCATTTCGAGTTCTAGACATAAATGATAAGCCACCTTCAGAGTATGAGCGGGGAAGAAAAGATACTGTTTTTATTCCAAATGGTTCAAAGGTGAGAATTGTTGTGGAATTTGGCAATCACGCTGACCCTCATTTCCCATTGATGTATCACTGCCATTTATTGCGACATGAAGATGACGGCATGATGGGCCAATTCTTATTAGTAGAACCCGGTACTGAGTCGCAAGTGCCAACAACTCTTCCTACTAACGGTACGAACGGGGAACAACAGGGGCATCATTAAAGTCATCAAAGATGCAAATGGGAATGTATTAGTTGATGGAGATACTGTTACTGTTATTAAAGATTTGAAGGTAAAAGGGAGCTCTTCTGTACTTAAACAGGGCACAAAGGTAAAAAACATTCGCTTAGTTGAAGGCGACCATGATATCGATTGTAAAATTGACGGATTTGCTGCGATGAAATTAAAATCTGAATTTGTTAAGAAAATATAATTAATCAAGGTGAATTAAAAGTCGCTATTAACCATTTAGGTTGATAGCGACTTTTACTATTGAAAAGGATTATTGATGGACCAGATTCTTTTGACTAGAATCATCTGTAGTTGTATCCCAATTGTTTCGAATTAGGTAGTCAAATGCACTTAATGATGCAGTTGCACCTGATCCCATTGAAATGATGATTTGCTTATAGGGGCTGTTTGTACAGTCACCCGCAGCAAATACACCAGGGATATTTGTTGCACCGTGGTTATCAACAACAATCTCACCCATTCGATTGCGTTCGATTGTGTCACCAAGCCAATCTGTATTTGGTACAAGACCAATTTGAACAAATACACCCTGTAATTCAATGTGTTTTTCTTCACCAGAATCACGGTCAACATAAGTAATACCGTTTACTTTGTCAGTACCCGTAATTTCTTTTGTTTGTGCATTCTTAATTACCGTTACGTTTGGAAGACTGAAAAGACGATCTTGAAGCACTGTATCAGCTTTTAGCTCTGAATTAAATTCAATAACTGTTACATGCTTTACAATACCTGCAAGATCAATTGCAGCTTCAACACCAGAGTTACCGCCACCAATAACGGCTACGTCTTTGCCAGCAAATAATGGGCCATCACAATGTGGACAGTATGCTACGCCTTTGTTTTTGAACTCTGCTTCACCTGGTACATTAACATTACGCCAACGAGCACCAGTTGAAAGAATCACGGTTTTACTTTTTAATACAGCACCGTTTTCTAGTTCAATTTCAACAAAGTCTTTCTTTTCAATGCATTTCGCACGCTGTAGGTTCATTATATCAACATTATATTCTTTAACATGTTCTTCGAGACTTGCTGCAAGCTTAGGACCTTCTGTGTACTTAACACTGATAAAGTTCTCAATGCCAAGTGTATCCATAATTTGGCCACCAAAGCGTTCAGCAACAATACCTATACGAATACCTTTACGTGCTGCATAGACTGCTGCACTGCTACCTGCTGGCCCGCCTCCAACAACAAGAACATCAAATGGATCTTTCTCAGCAAATTCTGATGCATCAGGTGCGCTGCCAACTTTTGAAAGAATTTCTTCTAGTGACATACGACCATTACCGAAAACTTCTCCATTTAGGTAAGCAGTTGGAACAGCCATGATATCCTTACTTTCAACTTCTTCCTTGAAAGCAGAACCATCAATCATTGTATGTGTGATGCCAGGGTTGAGAACACTCATCACGTTAAGAGCTTGTACAACATCAGGGCAGTTGTGGCAACTTAAGCTTACATAAGTTTCAAAGTGGTATTCACCTTTAATAGCTTTTATTTGATCAATTAGCTTCTGATCAATCTTCGGAGCTCTTCCACTTACTTGTAAAAGAGCCAACACAAATGAAGTAAATTCATGTCCAAGTGGGATTCCAGCGAATGTAATACCAGAATCCTCGCCGATACGATTGATGCTAAAGCTAGGTGTTCTTTCTAACTGAACATACTCAACCTTAATTTTAGAAGACATCTCTGCCAACTCATCAACAAGAGCCTGCATATCTTTTGAGACACTATCAGAACCCACGCTAACTTTGAGTAGCACATCACTTTCTAAAAGTTGAAGATATTGAGCTAATTGTTGCTTTATATCAGCATCTAGTATCATTTAAAGCACTCCTTAGATTTTTCCTACTAGGTCAAGGCTTGGCTTAAGTGTTGCTTCTCCTTCTTTCCACTTAGCAGGGCAAACCTCACCAGGGTTGTTACGAACATATTGTGCAGCTTTAATTTTGTTAATAAGTGTACTTGCATCACGGCCAATACCGTCTGCATTGATTTCAACAGCTTGGATTACACCATCTGGATCAATGATGAAAGTACCACGGTCAGCTTGTCCAAGTTCTTCAACTAATACATCAAATTGACGAGATAGAACGTGAGCAGGGTCACCGATCATTGTATAAGTAATTTTACCAATTGCTTCTGATGAATCATGCCATGCTTTGTGAGTGAAATGAGAATCTCTAGAAGCAGAGAATACTTCAACACCAAGATCTTGTAATGCTGGGTATTGCTCTTGTAAATCTTCTAGTTCAGTAGGACATACGAAAGTGAAGTCAGCAGGATAGAAGCAAACAATACTCCAATGACCTTTTAAGTCTTCCTCTGTAACCTCGATGAAATCACCATTTCTATAAGCTTGTAATGTGAATGGTTCTACTTGTTTTCCAATAAGTGACATAATAAAATTCCTCCAATTAATTTATATTTAATATAGATTATTAGCATTATTGACTAATAAATCTATAATTAATACTTGTTTATAATAATTATTATATAGATGTTATTATTTATGTCAATTAAAATGCTATGACAATTATATTCAAATATCAATTAGTAGGTTTTGTATTTAAAGGTACCTTTATAAATGGTAATTCTTGATTAATGCTGTCTTCCATTGACACAAGTGTAAATTTGATTCATAATATTCCTAATCTATAATTTTACGGACTAATTTAATAAATTGAAGTGATGAAAGGGAACTAGTAAGTAGTCCTCAGGTAAAAGAGAGTAAAATCCATGGGCTGAAAGATTTTACAACCTGCAATGCTATTGAACCTGTCCCTAGAACTGTTAGGTAAACCTAACCGTTGCCTGCGTTAAAGGTTTTGAGTGGTTACTAGAAGTTTCTAGTAACAATAAAGGTGGTACCACGAAAGCCATGGTCTTTTCGTCCTTTTCTATAGGGATGGAAGGGCCTTTTTTTATAGAAATTAATGGGTGGTGAATGAAATGAAGAAGAAGCGAATTGTTGTCAAAATAGGGAGCAGTTCTTTAACAAATCAAAATGGTGGCCTTAGTAACGATAAGCTTAGAGAACATGTGGATGCGATAGCTCGTTTAAAGGAACTTGGGCATGAAGTCATTCTCATTTCATCTGGGGCTGTTGCGGCTGGATTTATGGACCTTGGCTATTCTTCCCGCCCTAAAACCGTCGCTGGCAAGCAAGCTGCTGCAGCAGTGGGCCAAGGACTTCTACTTAGAGGGTATACGGAAGAATTTAAAAAGCATGGTATTGTTGCCGCGCAATTACTGTTAACAAGACAAAATTTTTTATACAAGGATCAGTACAACAATGCTAATGCTACTCTATCGGAACTTCTAAAACGGAATGTTGTACCGATTATTAATGAGAATGATTCCGTATCATTAGAAGAATTAAACTTTGGAGATAATGACATGTTATCGGCACTAGTAAGTGGCCTTGTACATGCTAACTTTTTAATTATCATTACAGATGTCAATGGGATTTATGATCAAAATCCACAAACACATCCAAATGCCAAAAGGTACAACTTCCTCAGTGAGATTAACGATGAATTAGTAAGTGGAGCTTCTGGAGCGGGTTCAAAGGTAGGCACTGGAGGAATGAAGTCAAAAATTGAGGCAGCAAGGACAGCAGTCGGTTTAGGAGTAAAAGTGTTTATTGGATCCGGTTCTGGAGATGAAAAATTTGTCGATATCCTTGCAGGAAAAGGGGATGGAACGTATATTGGTGACTCCTCACGACCTAGCATGAATACGTCGAAGCAGTGGTTAGCCTTACACTCAATTCCAAGTGGGAAAATTGAAGTTGATCAGGGTGCTGCAGCCGCTATTTTAAGGCACGGTAAAAGTCTACTACCTGCAGGTGTCACAAACATTATCGGTAATTTTAGAATCAATGATGTTGTTGAGGTTGTAAACCTTAAAGGAGATATAATCGGTAAAGGAAAAGTGAATTTTTCTTCTGATCAATTATTAGAAATTAAAGGATTATCGAGCACTAAGGCAATGGTTAAGTTAAACAGTGATCAACGTGTTGTCATTCATAGAGATAATTGGGTAAGTCAAAAAGAGAGGAGAGTTAAGTATGAGTGAGTTAATTCTAAAAGGGAAAATGGCAAAATCAGCAACATCACTTTTAGCAAAGGCAACCACAGAACAAAAGAACAAGGCTCTTTCGACAATTTCTGAGCAACTTATCAAAGAGCAAATGTTTATTTTGGAAGAAAACAACAAGGATTTACAAGCAGGAAAAGTTAATGGAATGAGTGAGTCTTTACTTGACCGCTTAAAGTTAAATGAACAGCGGATTCAAGATATGGCAGATGCCCTTGTTCAATTAACGAAACTTGAGGATCCAATTGGACAATTAATAGAGGAATGGGAGCGTCCAAACGGACTTAAGATTGCTCAAGTTCGAGTTCCTCTAGGGGTAATCGGAATGATTTATGAAGCAAGACCGAATGTGACGGTTGATGCATCAAGTTTATGTTTAAAAACGGGAAATGCAGTACTACTTCGTGGTAGCTCTACAGCGATCCATTCAAATAAAGCCCTTGTGAAGGTTATCCAGCATGCGCTTGAGTTAAGTAATCTACCAGTTGAGGCTGTTCAACTAATAGAGGATACAAGCCGAGAAACAGCATCGGAAATGTTCAAGTTAAATGAGTATCTAGATGTGTTGATTCCACGTGGTGGTTCGAAGTTAATTCAGACTGTTGTACAAAATTCGACAGTTCCTGTATTAGAAACAGGAGCAGGAAATTGCCATGTTTATATAGATGAAACAGCTGATCCAAAAATGGCGATTGAGATTGCAATTAACGCGAAAACACAACGTCCATCGGTATGTAATGCAATTGAAAATGTTCTTGTCCAAAAGGATTGGGCATCTAAGCATTTACAAGAATTGATAACAGCCATGCAGGAAAAAGATGTTCAAATACATGGGGATGAAACGGTCCAAAATGTAGGACAGGGAATTATTCCTGCGAGCTTGGAAGACTGGGGTACGGAATTTTTAGGGCTAGAAATTGCCTTGAAAGTGGTTGAGGATGTAGAAGAGGCTATTACCCATATTAATCAATATGGAACAAGGCATTCCGAAGCGATTATCTCTTCAACCGTTGAAAATGTAGAGAAATTTTTTACAGAAGTGGATGCAGCAGCTGTCTACCATAATGCTTCAACCAGGTTCACAGATGGTTTTGAATTTGGATTTGGTGCAGAAATTGGAATTAGTACTCAAAAACTACATGCTCGTGGACCAATGGGGCTACAGGCCTTAACCTCCACAAAATATACAATTCGAGGAAACGGGCAAATCAAGTAAAAATCGAATACGAAATATAGGGGATGTTTCCAATAACTTTGGGAGCATCCTTTTTTTATTTTCTTGTTGTTTACAATTTTGTTTACATGTACACAAAAAGTAAACAAGGTGTATGCAAATACGTTTACATATTTACAAACCTGTATACATAGCGATATGACGACATGTGTACGAGTTTGTATTCAATGTTTACAGAAATGTATACAAAAAACGACATGTTTACAGAGTGTTTACAGGTTTACAATTTTGTTTCTTTTTGCTGAGAATCATTGTGGAATCTAGTAATCTCTTATACGCTTTTAATAGGTAAACGAGTTCAACAGACGTACATAGCAACAAATCTAACTAAATTGAAAAGGGATGATGTTTGAATGACTATGTCCAGAATTGCAGCAGTTGATGTTGGAAATGACTCTATTAAGGCGATCTTCGGAGAACTAGAGTACGAATTAAATATACCTAATATTATTGCTAGAGACACCGAGGACCGTCCGGTAATTGGAATAGAAGAATTAAATAGTAAGGATCCGTTGGAAGGAATCCATATCAAGGTTCACTCCCCTGCCCTAAAAGAGAATAACGTCATTTATCGTGTAGGGCATTTAGCAACCAAGAGTAATAGTGCATCAGAGTTGGACCCAGGTAGCAGCAAATCAGAAGAGGACCAGACATTGATTATGCTTTTTGCTACATTGGCATTGGATGCGGTACGGGAGGGTAACACATCTTCCTTTCCGAGGTCAAAAAATGTAATTGATGCAAATTACACGCTAGGAACAGGATTACCACTTCGAGAAGTAAAAGAAGGAAAAGATGCTGGATATCGTTCAAAGTTAACAGGATCTGTTCATCAAGTGGAATTTCTTGTAACACCGAGATATCAGGGATTAAAGGTCAACATTAAATTCAATGAAGTCAAAATCTATCCAGAAGGTTTTGCCGCTTATATTAATCTTGTAATGGATAATAATCTGAAAGTAATCAATAAGGATTTAATTGATAAACGGATTTTAATTCAGGATATTGGTGGTCTTTCCACGGATATTGCGGTGATTCGTAACCGAACTGTCGATGATGATAAGGCCCAAGGCTTTAATCTTGGCGTATCCGAATCACTAGAAGCAATTAGAGAAGAAATTCGCTCTAAGCACGGAATAGAGTTAGATAGCCGCCGAGATGTGGTTGATATTATTACGAGAAAAAACAACCGAAATCATATTATGGTAAAAGGTAGTCGGACAAGCGTTCATGACATTACGGACCGTATCTTGCTTGAATTGGCGAAAAAGCAATATCGATTACTTCGCAATGTTTGGCTTAAAAACTCTCAAACGGAAATCTGCTATTTCGTCGGTGGTGGGTCAAATGTGCTAAAAGATTATATTAAAACATTAAATAACAACCTCGACGGTTATAATATTGAATTCTTTGAAGATGAAAAAGAAAGTATTTGGATGATGGCAAACGCCTATTATAAACTCATTACTGACTTTATAAGAAAAAATGAGAAGCAAAAGGTACCACAAGAGCCAGTAAAAAAATAATATTTCAAGATAAGGTGATCCTATGAAAACAATCTCACCTGAGGTAAAAAGGGGCCAAGCGATTTCGTTTCGAGTACCATCTGATACACCTGATCATTTATTAAAGCATCTACAAAAACTGAAGGAAACAGAGCGAAGGAATTTTTCTAGTAAAATAGCGGAGTTTGTCATGCAGGGAGTCGGCCAGACCTATTCAAGGGAGCGGGAAGTGATAACCGTTCCACTCCCTCATAAACTGAGTAAATCACAGCGGAATTGGCTTAAGCATGAGCATTCTGAGGCATTACTAGGAAGTATTATTTACCACCTTTTATCTGACCCGGTTCGTGCGACTGCTCTACTAGCTTCGTTAAATAGCAAATCTGTAGATTTAAATGAGGCCTTGTATCTCCAAGAAGAATTATCTGTGGAGGAACATAGGGTTAAGCCTATCGCTGAGAAGGGTCATCTACAATCGGTTAACGAAGTCACGGTAGCTGAAGATGCTGACAACTTTGAGGATGACTTAGATAATTTTAACTGGGAAGCTGCCAAGCAAGATGAACCAAAAGAAGATATTGATGCGGAAAATGCTGATTTAGACAGTCTTTTAGGGGATTTTCTTTCTGCGATGAATAAGTAAAAATGAAGGGACAGTACTCGTTACTATATGGTGGCGTGGTACTGTCCCTTTTAAATGAACGAAGAGAACTGTATCATAGTAGAAAGAAAAACCTAAGGATAAGGATGGAGAACATGGAAACGGAATTGAATATACAAGTTAATTCAAAACTCGCTAATAAGTATAAAGGGGGGTATCCTCTTGTTACAAAGCAAGCGATGAATAATACAAAATCTTTAGAAGAGGGAGCCCTAATTAACCTTGTTGATGAAAGAAATACATTTATTGGGAAGGGCTATTACGGCAAGCAAAACAAAGGATATGGCTGGATCCTAACGAGAAACAAGGATGAAAAGATTGATCAGTCCTTTTTTGAAAGGAAGATAAAAGCTGCCTTAGACAAAAGAAAGTCATTTTTTAATGACAAGGAAACAAATGCCTTCCGTGTATTTAATGGAGAAGGAGACGGAATTGGGGGCTTCACCATTGATTATTTTGATGGGTATTATTTAATCAATTGGTACAGTAAAGGTATCTATACATATTCCGATCATGTGATAACCTCACTTAAAAATCTAGCCCAGTATAAAGCAATTTATCAGAAAAAACGATTTCGTGAAGATGAGAAATTTATTGAAGAAGACGGGTTTGTAGAAGGCGAACGTGGCCAGTTTCCGATTATTGTTAAAGAAAACGGGGTTAATTTTGCCGTGTATTTTAACGAAGAAGCCATGGTTGGGGTGTTTCTAGACCAACGGGATGTAAGAAAGACAATTCGCGATAAGTATGCAGAGGGGAAGACTGTATTAAATACTTTTTCATATACGGGGGCATTTTCTGTGTTTGCAGCAATGGGTGGAGCTGTAAAGACAACGAGTGTGGATTTAGCAAATCGTAGTTTGCCGAAAACGATTGAGCAGTTTAGTGTAAACGGGATTGATTATGAGGCCCATGATATTATAGTTGAAGATGTTTTTCATTATTTTAAATACGCAGGTAAAAAGAATTTGAAATTTGACGTGGTTATTCTTGATCCTCCTAGTTTTGCAAGGTCGAAGAAAATGACATTTAGCGCTGAAAAGGACTATAAAAATCTTTTGAAGGAAGCAATTGTCATTACAGAAAATAATGGGGTAATTGTTGCTTCAACAAATAGTGCATCCTTTGATATGAAAAAATTTAAGGGCTTTATTGATGTGGCATTTAAGGAGAGTAATTGCAAATATGAAATTAAAGAGGAATTTACATTACCTTCGGACTTTCAAACAATTTCGCAATTTAAGGAAGGAAACTATCTAAAAGTAGTATTTGTCAAAAAGCTAAGGAGCTAAAAATGAAAATGGAGGCGATGAGATGGACTTCGTAGTGAATAAGGATTGGCTTGTTGAACAATTACATAACAAGGATGTAAAAATTGCGGATTGCCGGTTTGCCATAGGAAATCCAACCCAAGGAGAAAGGTTGTACAAGGAAAGTCATATTCCGGGTGCTTATTATTTTGATTTAGAAAAGCAGCTATCGGCTCCTGTGTCGGAGCATGGGGGAAGACATCCATTACCGGAAATCGAGCAGTTTAAACGTGAGGTTGAAAAGGTTGGAATCGATCATTCAAAAACAGTAGTTGCTTATGATGGGGGTGAAGGTCAATTTGCATCCCGTTTTTGGTGGTTACTAACCTATCTTGGACATGAGAAGGTTTTTGTATTGAACGAAGGCTTTAAAGGTTGGACTGAAGCAGGTTATCCTACAACAGATGAAATACCAGAACTAGAATCAGCTTCATTGAACATTAATATACGTGAAGACATGCTAGCTTCTTATGAAGAAGTTAAGGAAATCGTAGATCAGAAAAAAGACTCTCCCATTTTAATAGATTCGAGAGATGAAAGCCGTTATAAAGGGGAAATTGAACCTATCGATCGAATCGCAGGACATATTCCCCGCGCAATAAATAGATGTTGGATAGAGGGTATGGAGCAAGGATCCTTTAAAGATAGTGAAGAACAGAAAAAGCGATTTGCAGACCTTAATAAAGAAGACCCAATCATTGTTTATTGTGGGTCAGGTGTAACAGCTACTCCCAATTATATTGCTTTGAAAATGGCAGGATTTAAGAATGTCAGGCTATATGCAGGTAGTTATAGTGATTGGGTTTCTTATGAAGATAATCCGGTTGCAAAAGGGAATGAGAGATAAGGGCCTTTCCTAAAGGGAGGCTCTTTTTCATTAACATACTGATGACGTTTCTACCCCTAATAAAGTATAATACATTTAAACATTATATGGACGGTGAGGGTACTGTGAAAAGGATAACCGTGAATGACTTGGTCCGTAAGTTTTCATTGAAGGTATTGGCTGGTGAAGACCAGTTACAGAATACAATTACGCAATCCCGGGTACATCGACCGGGACTGGAATTCGTTGGTCACTTTGACTTTTTCCCAACAGAACGGGTTCAAATTTTAGGGAAAAAGGAAGTTACGTATTTACATAAACTCACAAAAGAAGAGCGTAGGATTCGGATTGGGAATATTGTTCAATATCATCCTCCTTGTTTTATTGTAACATGTGGGGAAGAGGGCCTAACCTATTTAACACAGCATTGTTTGGAGCAGGGCATTCCATTACTGGTCACAAAGTTGACCGAGGATACGTCTGATTTTATCGTAAAATTAGATGCCTTTTTAATTAAGGAATTAGCGGAAGAAATTGCTGTACACGGTGTTTGTATGAACGTGTCTGGGATTGGTATCCTGATTCGTGGGAATTCTGGTGTAGGAAAAAGTGAGACTGCACATACCTTGATACGCAGGGGACATCGACTTGTAGCAGATGATATCGTGGTCTTAAAAAAGCTAAGTCCACAAACGATTCTAGGTACACATGATGAAAAAACAAAGGAGTTTTTAGCCCTACGCAGTATCGGGTTATTAAATGTGGTTCGAATGTACGGACGAAAAGCTTTTCAGGATGAAACTCGCATTTCCCTTGATATTCATTTGACGAAATGGGAAAAGGATGCTCTGTATAATGATCTAGAACAAGAAATCAACACGATGGAATATATGGGTGTTAAAATCCCTTCGATTGAGATTCAGCTTCAGCCGGGGCGAGATGTCGCAGGGCTAATTGAAGCGGCCGCAAACAACTGGTATTTAAAGCAGCAAGGTTACAATGCGGCAGAGGAATTCATGAGTAGGATTGATGATGAGTTGACGACTTCTAATGGCGATAAATAAAGGGGAGGTTTCAATTACTGAGAACTCAATTGAGTTGGACTTTGTTTTCGGTTTTATATGGGCATTGCCAAATATGGATAAGGTCTTGGCTATGCCCTGAGCAAATACATCATTACGATTAGGTACCCAGGAATCTACTGCCGGTGCCAAGTGAGGGCACCGCCCAGGCCTAGTTACACTTCTACGGCTATAAAAAAACCTCTACATTTTTTAAGTATGTAGAGGGTTAACATGTTAAGCGACGTACTCTTCTTTTTTGATATCTGTTGCTTCTTTTTTTATATAATATTTTCCTTTTGTGGCAACGGCTAAAATAATGGTAAGGATAGATGCAAGGATTGCCGCAAAAAATGCTGCCGTACTTTGTAAAAAGGTTCCCATAAATCCAAGTGCGGCTACTGTACCGAGGGCGCTTGAAATTAATAAAGCGGCAACACCTACGGGATTCCATTTATACAAGTTCTCTTGTCTCGCCTCGTAATATCCGGGGCCAATTTTTAATAACTTCTTAACAAAGACAGCATCTGTAACTAAAATAGCCGCCCATGATAATAAGAAGACACCTTGGAAGGTCAATACAGTGCCAAGATGATTGACAATATCGGTAAGCATTAAGAAGATGGCAGATACTCCGGTAACAACTACCCAAAAGCGTCTTCCGGGTTTAAAGTTAAATATGTTTTCAAAGAAATTTGAAAGAGATAGTGAACCACTATAGATATTTGTGACGTTAATTCTCACTTGGGTGATCATCGTAAACAACGCTCCCCACATTCCTAGCAGCATTACGATATACACACCAGGATTTGGTTCACCTAGACTTACACCAAACCAAATACCTAAGCCTCCCATTACACCAAAACAGAAGATCTGCGGGACAAACCCGATTGCAAATACCCCAATTTTCGTGTCCTTAGGTTTAAGGAATCGTGCATAATCGGATGCGAGTAGTGGAGTTAATCCCATAATCCCGTGCTGCATGCCAATACAAAGCAAGAGAGCGGTCCCTCCAACCTGAACATTTTCTGGCATATAGGACCAGAAAGTTCCATCGTAAACAGATGGCTTGATAGCTGCCACTACGATTGCCGCAACTAAAAAGACACCGAACAATGGCAATGACCATTTTTGCAATTTATCCAACTGCTTAATTCCAAACCAGTTTAATGGAATGACAATGGTGCCGAAGAAAAGAATTAAAGCCCATTCTGGAATAATAGGTAAGAATTCATGGACTGCGGAAACTAAGATTAAACCTTCAAGTGCACAATACATGATGAAATTTGTGGCATAAATAATGGAGGTTAATGATGCGCCAATATATCCGAACCCGCCACCCCTTGATAATAAATTTACGTTCATACCTGACTTTGCAGATAGGTACGCAATGAATGTTCCAAGAATACCGGCAACGATAATCGCATATATAGCGGAAATGATGGCGTTAATAGCACCAAATTGAAGTGCCATTACACTTCCCATTTGAAAATAAAATATAGCCGTTGCAATTCCGAATGTAATATTCGTTATACTTAACCAACTCATGTTTCTTTTGTTAAGAGGTACTCTATCCAAGGAATAGTCATCACTCAACGCTTCGTTGCGATTTTGCTCCGGTTGGATATTAGATCCCATCTTATCAACTCCCTTTTTATGTGAATGTTTTCACATTTATGTTTCTTGGTAAATAAATAAGGACGTACAGTCTGCTTAACCAATAATAATTGTAACAATGATGTATACAAGGTTGCAAATGCGATAAAACAGCATATTTCGTGATAAAACCTATCTACAACATGTCTAGGTTACATAATCCGGGTCTATCTTAGAATTAGCCCCAAATACCGAATTATACATCCGGAATGCTTGCAAATGTGCGTGTTATATGATGATTTGATAATTAATAAGCCAAGCGAACTAGGTAGTCTGCTTTTTTATGTTAATTCAGAAAGTGAGCTCATATTCGGACGAGTGGTTGGTAAAGAAACATGAGTGAGTCGGAAACTGGTGTCAATCGGACAAGGAATGAGGCAAAAGAGGTGGTAGAGTTCGAATCAGATTAATATTTAAGGTTAGTCTAAATAGTTGACAACGTAAGGTGAGATTTTTGGACAAGGAAGAGGAAAAAAGAGAGTGCTAGAGTCGGAAATCCGGCATGATTCGAACAGTGGGAGTCGGAAAAAGCTGAATAAAGTCAGAATGCAGGTGTGATTACGACACAGAAAGGAAAAAAGAGAGTGCTAGAGTCGGAAATCCGGCATGATTTGGACAGTGGGAGTCGGAAAAAGCTGAATAGAGTCAGAATGCAGGTGTGATTACGACACAGAAAGGAAAAAAGAGAGTGCTAGAGTCGGAAATCCGGCATGATTTGGACAGTGGGAGTCGAAAAAAGCTGAATAGAGTCAGAATGCAGGTGTGATTACGACACAGAAAGGAAAAGAGAGAGTGCTAGAGTCGGAAATCCTGCATGATTTGGACAGTGGGAGTCGGAAAGAGCAGAATTGAGTCAGAAATCCAACGTGATTTGAACTGAGGTCAGGAAAACAAGCAAAAATATGACCAAAAAACCCCAACCGATTAGCTGGATGGGGTAGTATATATAGTACTCTTACTCCTTATTCATAATAAGTATTTTTTGTGTTACCAATAGTATTAAAGTTTGCCTTTAGGACTCTCGAATATGTGCGTTTGCATAAGTCAAGTTTGCACCAGTCATAAATGGCTTGAGCTGTAATTTTTTGATTAGGAAAAAGCAAACTAAATTCCTTCACATTTCGCAAAATAGCTTGGTCTATTTTTTCCACCTCTGCACAGTTATTACAGACAAGGTTATGGTGCTTTATTGTAATCTGAAAGGACTTGCAGTACTTGCAAAATATCCCTTTCTTAACTTTTTCATAAGTATAGGATGGCAACTTTGTGAAGGGGTTCTTTGGCTGATGCAACTCCAATAGTTTTTGGGCAATTTTTTTATGTCCGTCATTTAACTGAGAGGATCCCTTATTTAAATCTCTCAAAAATCGATTTACTTGAGTTGGTAAAATAAATGGCTGTTCAAGAGGTGCTTGATATAATGTAAACTCGGGATTGATAAAAATAATGGAGGCATCCACTAGGTAATGTTGATTGAGATTTTGGAGTAATTGGCGGAATAAAGAGGCGCTTCTATTTATTTGATTTATGGGGTTTTTATATTCACGGCCAGTTGTAACTGAATAAAGATTGTCTGATTTAAGGTAACAATCTCCTTGAAAGTTTTTTATATCTAGAACATGAATTATGCCCTGTAAAATAAGCAACGTATCAATTTGAAAAAAGGAGTTGTTCACTTCTAGTAATAGGTCATTGATTATATATCGTTCTTCACGGAGATTCTGTAACATGGAATCAAATTTCATCTCTCCTTCATAGCCTTTTTCAAGATTTTGATAGTGAAATTTTTCCTTTACCGTTAACTCCATTCGAGTATCTAATGAGCGTAGAGCTAACAATTCCTCTGATTCAGTTCGCACTTTAAGTAACAAACTTCCACTTCCTTTCTATTTATTCATCCCTATTTTAATAGAAAATCAATCCATTAAGTGTGGAAATTCCGTTAACATTTTGTGTCTGGTACTCCATAGGAAATACTTATCCATTTCTATAATAAAGATTAAATTTCTTAATCACTCTTTTGCTACTATACTTAAGGTACAAGGGGTGGTAATAAATGGAGTATGTTATTCTGTTTTTCATTGGGATTTGTGCGACGACTTTGGGGACGCTGGCTGGTGGTGGGGGATTAATCAGTTTGCCGTCGATGTTGCTTTTAGGTGTTCCTGTTCATTCGGCAATTGGAGCGAATAAGGTTTCAAATACAATTAGTTCGTTCTCGAGTTTCTTCTACTTGTTACGTAAGAAGGAGCTGTCTTTAAAAGAATCATTTTGGATTATACCAGTTAGTCTTTCTGGAGGGATAAGCGGGGGCCTTATCGCTTCACGGATTTCACCTGAAAACATGTATATTGTGGCAATTGTCCTGCTACTATTCGCTTTCATTGTTTCTTTTGTGGGAAAAGGAGATTTTACCGGAAATGAACCATTGAAGATCAATAAAATCAGTGCACCCGGGCTATACAGTATTGGCATTTATGACGGGTTATTTGGGCCTGGTCAGGGGACCTTAATGCTTTATCTATATAATCATCTCAATATTGCATACATTCGTGCGGTCGGATTGGTCCGCCTTGCTACATTTTCTAGTTGTTTTGGGGCTGCGATGACCTATATTGCGACGGGTAAGATGATTTGGCCGGTTGCCATTGCCTTGTTACTGGGTTCTTTTACAGGAGCACAAATTGGGGTGCGTATTGCGCAGAAATTAAAGCCCCAATATGTAAAGCCGATTTTAAGAGTTGTAACGGTACTTCTTATTTTTCAAATTGTAACCGAGAATGTTCTTTAAATGAAAATCTGGACTTACTCAATAGTCCAGATTTTTTTAGTTGATTTTCATTTCATCTGGTAATCCTAATCTCAAGGAGTGTGAATAAGGTGAATTCATTTTGTCCGGTGATGTGGGATGAGGATCCAGTACCCGAAGATGTGAAGAATTGTGAGGATTGTGGGTTGTATCAGCAAGGGGCGCGAATGATTTGGGGTGAGGGTAACCCGAAAGCACCGATCATGATTATTTTGGATAATCCAGGTGCTCGTGAAGATCGTGAAGGTAATCCAATGGTTTGTGGAACGAGGCAAACCTTGCAAAAGGCAACCTATGAAGCGGGATTAGATAAAGAGCAAATATACGTTACATATATTTTAAAAAGACAACCGAAACGCGCCTATGATAAGGAAAAGACACGCGAAATTTGTATAAACCATCTGTATTCTCAACTGGAGGAACTAAAACCTAAACTTATTGTTTGTTTAGGCAACGTAGCAGTGCAATCCTTTTTTCAGAATCCAGAGCTTGAGGTCAAAGGACTTAGGGGCAATTTCTATCAGACGAACGGCTATCAAACGACGGTTGCCTATCATCCACTCGCAGCCCGAAGAAGGCCCAATTTGTATCCCCTTCTTTTGGAGGATATGAAGTTTGTAGAATCGGAACTTCGGAAGCATATCTAAAAAAAGGGGACGGTTCCCTGAACCTGTCCTCTTTAATGACCTGTGTATTTAAACGAATAGATATGCGTTTTTGTTAATTCAATGACTTCTTCAATAAACTCCTCTTGAGATTCCTTGAAATCGCTTGTAATCCAATTTTGAATAAGCCCGTAAAAGCCATAGGCTGTATAGCGTTTAAAATAGTCCATATTGACCGGAATATTGTTGATCGTTTCAAATATAAATTTTTCTTGATAAATTTTTAAAATGGTTTGAGGTAGACTTGTATGTAACCCTGGTAAGGTGTCGTCATATTTAATGAGTTCAAAAAAGTTACGATGCTCATCAATATAGGACACGATATTAAAAGAAGGCTTGCCTATCTTAGATGTATACACTTTTTGTCCAGGAGGGTGGTGTTTTCCAACCGAATTCCATAAACCTACCATCATGGAATCTAGCAAGTCTTCAGCTAAATCAATTTTGTCGTGGTAGTGAACATAGAAGGTGCTGCGATTATAGGAAGCCTTATCTACAATGTCTTTTACAGAAACGGTATGATATCCTTTTTCTTTGATAAGGTCAATAAGGGCATGCTTTAAGTGTTCTTGGGTTCGATTTCGTCGTTTAGATATGAGATCCAATTCATCATTCATAAAAAAAACCTCCGCAAAATAGACAGTTTTATTGGAAATGTCTATTATTTAGACATTTTGAATTTCTTTGATGATTGTTAAGTCTAGTCAAGATAGTAAAATAGAATTGTGACCAAATGGTGACAAAGCCTATTAGAGTAAATATTACTCTACTATAGGGTAATGCTATCCATATTATACAATAAGGGGGACTATATAATGGGAAAACTACAAGATAAAGTGGCTATTATAACTGGAGGAGCTTCAGGAATTGGAGCAGCAACAGCTCGTTTATTTGTTGAAGAAGGGGCAAAGGTTGTTCTTGTTGATTTAAATGAAGAAAAGGGAAAAGCTTTTGAGGAAGAATTGAAAGCGCTAAACGCGGAAGCTTTATTTGTAAAAGCAAACATTACAAGTGAAGAAGAAGTAGCAAATATCTATAAACAAACAGTTGAAGCATTCGGTAAAGTGGATATTGTTTTCAATAATGCTGGTATTGGACGAGTTCAACCATCACATGAATTAGAATATTCTGAGTGGAGAAATACGGTTAATGTTGACTTAGATGGTGTTTTCTTAGTAGCACGTGAAGCGATCCGTGAATTCTTAAAAGCGGACGGAGGAGTAATCGTGAACACTGCATCTATGTATGGTTGGGTGGGATCACCAGGTTCAGCAGCCTACAACGCAGCAAAAGGTGGAGTAGTGAACTTAACTCGCTCATTAGCACTTGAGTATGCAGAACAAAATATTCGTGTAAATGCTCTTTGCCCAGGTTTCATTGATACTCCAATTATTCCTGAAGAAAGCAAAGAAGTATTACGTGGTATGACTCCAATGAAACGCCTTGGACAAGCTGAAGAAATGGCTAAAGCTGTATTATTCCTTGCTAGTGATGATTCTACATTCATGACAGGAAACAGCTTAATTGTTGACGGTGGCTATACAGCTCAATAATAAAACTGCTCATCACCTTATGGTGGTGGGCTTTTATATTTTCGGGGAAATAGTATTCTAGTCTAATATTTTAAATATAGTTGTTGACGATATGGAGATTTTCTGCAATAATAACATTAATTTAATAACTGGTACCTTTAATTCAGTCCAGAGAGGCTGACAAGGACGGCGGGATTTTATTAAAAGACGTGGGGATACGTGTATAAACTTTCCCTGTGCTCTTTTGATAGATGAAGAGGCTAATTGTCAGGATACCTGGTAATTAGCCTCTTTTTTTCTGCTTGCTTCTGGTATCAGAAATGATCATACAGGAGGAATCATTTATGAAAAAAATGGATTCAGAGTTCTCATGGCAAGCAGTTCCACAATCAAATCGAAACGGTTTTTGGAAGACATTATCCGTAATGTTAGGCCTTACGTTTTTCTCAGCAAGTATGCTAGCTGGTGGGGAAATTGGAATGGGCTTAACTTTTTCAGAGTTTATCATAATTGTGTTAGCAGGGAATCTAGCTCTAGGAATCTTTACAGGAACCCTCGCTTATATCGCAGCGAAGACAGGATTATCGACACACCTTTTGGCAAAGTATGCATTTGGTGATAAGGGATCGTATCTACCATCCTTTTTACTAGGATTTACTCAAGTTGGTTGGTTCGGAGTAGGTGTAGCGATGTTCGCAGTTCCAGTTGCAAATGCAATGGACTGGAATGTGTACGCCTTAATATTCATCTTTGGGCTTGCAATGACAGCAACTTCAATTTTTGGAATGAAAGCACTGGTTGTTTTAGGATTCGTAGCGGTGCCAGCAATTGCGATTCTTGGTAGCTACTCAGCGGTGGAGGCAACTGAGTCCTTAGGTGGAATAGCGGCTCTAATGGAGTACAAACCAACCGTATCCATCACACTTTCAGCAGCACTTACGATTTGCATTGGGTCATTCATTAGCGCAGGAACGTTAACACCAGACTTTGCACGTTTTGCAAAAACATCACGCTCAGCAGTAATAGCAACAGTGATTGCCTTTTTCTTAGGAAACTCTTTAATGTTCTTTTTCGGAGCAATCGGATCGATGTCATATGGCTTAGCGGATATTTCTGAAGTAATGTTTCTACAGGGATTAATGATTCCAGCTATTATTGTACTCGGGTTAAATATTTGGACTACAAATGACAACGCACTGTATGCTTCAGGCTTAGGATTTGCAAACATCACGAAGATTCCTAAAAAAGTATTTGTAGTCGTAAATGGACTAGTTGGAACCATACTAGCAATGTGGATGTACAACAACTTTGTAGGATTCCTAACACTTCTTGGTGCTGCGATCCCTTCTATTGGTGCCATCATCATTACAGACTACTTCTTTGTAAAGCGTAGAGAATATAAAGCTTTTGAGGAAATGACGTTTAAATCAGTAAACTGGGTTTCAATTGCGGCGTGGGGCGTAGGTGTAGCATTTGCGCAAGTAGCACCTGGGATCACACCACTAAATGCACTACTAGGAACAGCGGTAATTTACTTGGTATTCATGAAACTAGCGGAAGCTAAAAAAATTAAAAAAGCAAAGGTGATTTCTGTTGATTATTAAAAATGCAACCTTACGAGGAAAAGAAGGTCTCTGGCATCTCGTTATCAAAGAAGGTCAGTTTGAAGAAATTACTCAAGAACTAGGCGAAATAGAGGCAAATGAGGAAGTAATCGATGTAGATGGATCCCTTGTTTTGCCACCATTCATTGAGCCGCACATTCATTTGGATACGACTTTGACTGCTGGTGAACCTGAGTGGAATCAAAGCGGAACCTTATTTGAGGGGATTCAGCGCTGGTCACAGCGTAAAGAATCCTTAACCCTTGAGGATGTAAAAACACGCTCGAAGACTGCACTAAAGTGGCAAATTGCTCAAGGGATTGGGCATGTTCGTACGCATGTTGACGTTACAGACCCAAGTCTAACAGCATTAAAAGCTATGCTTGAGGTAAAAGAGGAATTAAAGGATTACGTAGATATTCAACTGGTAGCTTTTCCTCAGGAAGGAATTTTATCTTATCCGAATGGAGTAGAATTGCTTGAGGAAGCAGTGAAAATGGGTGCTGATGTCGTTGGTGGTATTCCTCATTTTGAATTTACCCGTGAATTTGGTGTCGATTCAATGAAGATTGCTTTTGATTTAGCCGAAAAATATGATCGATTAGTTGATATCCATTGTGATGAAATTGATGATGAACAATCAAGATTTGTTGAGGTTGTGGCAAAGGAAGCGTATGAGCGCGGACTTGGTACCCGTACAACAGCAAGCCACACTACTGCGATGGGGTCATACAATGATGCGTATACGTACAAGCTTTTCCGATTACTAAAGCTTTCTAATATTAATTTTGTGTCAAATCCACTTGTGAATATTCATCTACAAGGTCGATTTGATACGTATCCAAAACGTAGAGGTCTTACTCGTGTTAAAGAACTGCTAGAAGCGGGACTTAACGTAAGCTTTGGCCATGATGATATTTTTGACCCATGGTATCCACTAGGGACGGGCAATATGCTGCAGGTTCTTCATATGGGAATCCACGTTTCACAGTTGATGGGCTATGAGCAAATTGTGAATTCCATTGATTTAATTACGACAAACAGTGCTAAGACACTGCACATTGAAGATCGCTACGGAATTGAAGAAGGAAAGCCGGCGAACTTCATTGTCATGTCAGCAGAAAATGAATATGAAACAGTCCGTAAACAAGCGAAAGTTCGCTATTCATTTAGAAATGGTAAAATCATTGCAGAAACAAAGCCAAGTGAAACAATGATTACATTGGATCAAACAGAAGCAGTTAATTTTAATCGATGAATAGAGAAGGGCATCCTCAGCAGGATGCCCTTTATTACATTATGATTGTCCCATTCTTTGCGGACTTTCGTCATTTTTATGAATGGTGACTTGATGAGGGAATGGGATTTCAATTCCGTTTTTATCAAAGGCTTCTTTAATCGCTTTTCGAAGTTGGCGCTCAACGCCCCAATGTTCGCCGTTTTCTGTTTTGGCAATAACACGTAGAACGACATCTGATGCCCCAAGTGCTTGAACCCCAATGACATTTGGTCCTTCAACAATCACTGGATTCTCGGCAGCCACCTGGTCACATACTTCTTGCATCACGGTTATCGCTTTATCAATGTCCTCCCCATAGGCAATCCCAATATCTACAAGTGCGCGCATATTTCCGCGGGAATGGTTACTTACACTTGTAATGTCGCGATTCGGAATATAATGTAAGGTTCCATCAAAACCGCGAATTTGTGTGGTTCGTAAACCGACTGCCTCTACAACGCCATCAATAGCTCCGATGGTGACATAATCGTTAACATCAATTTGCTTTTCCAATAATAGGAAAAAGCCTGTCACAACGTCACTTACCAGTCCTTGTGCACCAAAACCAACAGCTAGTCCAACAATCCCAGCACCGGCGATCAGGCTTGCAACAGGAATATTAAAAATGCCAAAAATGGACGCAACTAACATAAAGATTAAAGCATATGAAAGGATATTTTCCATTAGTCTTTGAAGCGTATGAGCTCGCCCTAGTGTAATGTTTTGTTTATCCTGTAATTTCGTAAAGGTTCGGTCAATCACTTTGTTTCCGATCTTTTTTACAATGAAAAATGCAATAAAGATCCCGATTAGTTTTAAAATGATGATTCCGGTATTCAGGAGTAGAGCCTCCCAATTGATATCGAGAAAATCAAGCAAAAATATCATCCTTCCTTGTATCTAAATCATTTTTGTTTTGAGCCACAGGGACGGTTCTCTTGGCTCTCATGGGTTTACGAACCAGGAGAACCGTCCCCATGGTTCCCATGGTACTTATTTAGTAAGAGAATACCACAATTCGCAAAAAGGAAACATGTTTCCGAAGAAAAAATCCCCTGTGTGCTCACAGGGGATTTGGTATTCTTTATTTTGTATAGTTATCAAAGTAACCTTGGATGTAGATGAACGGGGTACCTTTATCTCCGCTTCCTGATGTTAAATCAGATAGAGAGCCAATCAGGTCAGTTAGTCTTCTAGGTGTTGTACCTTGTGCTTCCATTTGTCCGACAAGGTCGCCTTCTTTATTTTTAATAAACTCAGAGATTGCCTTTTTAAGTTCTTCACCTTTTAAGTCAGCAAAATTATTATCAGCAAGATATTTTAATTTAACCTCATTTGGTGTACCTTCAAGGCCAGCTGTGTAGGCAGGTGAAACAACTGGGTCAGCAAGTTCCCAAATTTGTCCTACAGGGTCTTTAAATGCACCGTCACCGTAAATCATAACCTCTACCATTTTACCAGTTTTCTCTTTGATGATTTCCTGGATTTGATCTACAACTGGTTGGCAATTACGAGGGAAGAGCTTCACACTTTCCTCAGTTGCTTTGTTAGAACCAAGCAAACCATAGTTTTCATTATAGCCACTGCCGTCGATTGATTCTGAAAGAATATTATCAAGGCTATAAATTTTTTCTCCACCGTTTGCCTTTAAAATTTTCTTTGTACGGAATCTTGTGTGAATGTCACAAGTTAGCACGCTCTTTGTATAGTCTAGAATCGTTCTTGGGTTATTTGAGAAGATGACTTCACATTCAACGCCATATTCCTCAACCAACGATTTATAATAATCAATGTAATCTACACCTGTAAAAGTGTGTTTATTATGTCCGAATAGTTCACGGAACTGTTGCTCTGTTAACACGTCCGTCCAAGGATTTACGCCTTTTTCATCAAGTAAATCAAGATCCACTAGGTGATTACCTACTTCATCAGATGGATAGCTTAGCATAAGGACGATTTTCTTCGCGCCCTTTGCAATTCCACGAAGATTGATTGCAAAACGGTTACGGCTTAGGATTGGAAAAATAACACCGATTGTGTCATCACCAAATTTTGATTGTACATCCTTTGCAATATGGTCGATTGTCGCATAGTTACCTTGAGCACGAGCAACGATAGATTCTGTAATAGTTATGATATCTTTATCTTGAATCGTAAAGCCTTCCACCTCAGAAGCGGTTAATACTGTATCAACAACGATTTGCTCGATGCTGTCCCCTGTGTTGATAATTGGGCCACGTAAACCCCTTACAACTGTTCCAACTACTCTTTCCAAAACAATCACTCCTACATGCTGATAAGTTTTTATGTAAATATTATCTACTAGTACTATACATCTATTATGTGATATAAGTAAAATTAATATATCTAATAATGGGTATAAGGAGTATTAATATGGTAGGTAAATTAGATTTATATAAGGTTTTTAGTTTGGTTGCTAAGAATGGAAGCTTTTCTAAGGCTGCCAAGGACCTATTTATGACACAGCCTGCAGTTAGCCAAGCGATGATGCAGCTAGAAAGGGAATTGGATATACGACTGTTTAACCGTACGCCTAAAGGGGTTTCTTTGACTGAAGAGGGAAATCTTTTATATGAATACGTTCATTCAGCAATGAATCTCATCAATGTTGGTGAGGAAATGATTTTGGAATTTAAGAATCTTACAAAAGGGGAATTAAGAATAGGTGTGGGTGATACAATATCGAAGTATTTTTTGCTCGCATTTTTAGAAACATTTCATACGGAATATCCCAAAATAAAGTTTAAAATTGAAAATGGGACAACCCAGGAGCTTATTTCCTTATTGAAGTTGGGTGAGGTTGACCTCGCGATTTGTAACTTTCCGGTTAATGACCCTACCCTAGCACAAATACCATGTATGGATATTCATGATATTTTTGTGTGCGGAAAAAATTTTAAAAAACTTCTACATAAAACCGTAAATGTATCCGACTTAGTAGAGTATCCGTTAATATTTTTGGAACCAAAATCCATTTCGCGAAAATATGTTGAGGAATATTTATTGTCAAAGGGATTAAGGATTTCGCCCGAGTTTGAACTGGGTTCCCATGATTTATTATTGGAGTTTGCTAAAATAAATCTTGGTATTGCATGTGTCACGAGAGAATTTTCACAAGAATATTTGAACCAAGGCATCTTACATGAAGTAAAGCTTACAGAGCAGATTCCAAAACGGAGCATTGGAATCTGTTACGTTAAAAATGTTCCATTATCACCAGCATCAACAAAATTTGTTGAGATTATTAAAAAGGACGGGTGAAGAGTAGGGATGATTCCCAAAGAACCATCCCTACTCTTCCTAGTCAACATAATAAATCTGCGAATTGGTAGCATCAAGGCAGTAAAGCCTTCCTCCGTATGCACAGCCACCATCAATACCAATGATGTTATTTTTTCCGAAATAAACTTCATTGCTCTTATGTAGATATTTGGTTGGTGTATGACCAAAAACTACGGTCTTATGACCGGTGTAGCCATTGTGAAATTCCTCACGGATCCAGACTAATAAATGGGGGTCAGTTGATTCCAAAGGTGTTTCAGGATGAACCCCTGCATGAACAAAAATATGAGTATCTGTTTTATAGTAATATGGAAAATCCTTTAGAGCTTCTATGTGTGGTCGGATTTCTTTGTTCATTTGAAGGAGGTTAGGCATTTCCTCCGTTGTGTACCAATATTTTGCATCATCTTTTTCAATGTGATAGCCATAGTTTTGTAAGGTTTTAATCCCGCCATTGTAAAACCAGCGTTGACACTCATAGAATCAGCGCGAAAGGCTTCCAACATCATCTTTTCATGATTGCCTATCAACGCAATCGCGCCTTTATTTCGCAATTCAATCACTCTATCTAAAACAGCCCTTGAATGTGGACCTCGATCAACATAGTCTCCCAACAACAAAAGCTGGTCTTCCTGATCATTGTAGTTTACTAGTTCTAACAGCCGTTCAAATTTATCTAAATCACCATGAATATCACTTATCGCAAGCATTCGTCTCACTCAACACACAACCTTTTTACAATAATAGGTTCTTCTATTTTAGCACACCCTACGTCATAGTGAGGAATACCCATTTCGTATAAATTTTTCAAGGTGAAAAAATACTAAGAGCGATCAAACTAGAAAGAGTGTGTCGTTAATGAATATAAGAAAACCGTTATCAGTTGCAGTTATTTTTTGTCTTTCATCAATTATTGTGTTTGGGATTCTTGCCAATTTTGTTCATATCCATGATGTGCTTTATTTTGATAATCATGTGATAGGTTTGGTTCAGGGGATGGAATCAGTAGGACTTACTTTGCTGATGAAGTTCCTTTCGTTTATCGGATCTGCACCAGTCGTCATTGTTTTATCTCTTATTATTTTGTATTTCCTCTATAAAGTATTAAAGCATCGTCATGAGTTGGTTTTGTTAATAGGAGTGATGGTCGGTTCGCCAATATTGAACATCTTACTAAAAGGACTATTTGAAAGGGCAAGACCAGAATTCCACAGATTAGTTGAAATCTCAGGTTATAGCTTTCCGAGTGGTCATGCGATGAATGCTTTCACATTTTACGGTATCTTCACATTCTTGTTATGGCGCCATATACCAGTAGTGTGGGGGAGAACAGTCCTTCTCATATTTAGTGGAATTATGATAGTAGGGATTGGGTTCAGCAGAATATATTTAGGGGTTCATTATCCAACTGATATAATAGCTGGATATTTTGCAAGTGCTACATGGCTTGGATTTTCAATATGGACTTTTCAGTGGTTCAAAGATAGACAAGCCCTCAAGCACACGAGGCTAAAAACGAGTTGAAATAGGTGGATGATGATTGTAACGTTTCCCTACATTTTTCAATTGTCGAATCTTAGGGAAAGGTTTTAATTGAAAATGAAAGCGCTATCAATTATAATAAAGTCAGGTGGATGACATGTGTGGTCATCGTGGTATTTGGCGAAGGTGGGGCCGATACTGTAGTGGAGTAACACGTTAAAATGCTTTATTTTAAAAAGTATTGTTAAAAAGGGACCATTTAATTCAGGATGCGAATTAAATGGTCCCTTTTTTGCGTTGGGTTAACAAATCAAGTCAGCCTCACTAATATGTACAAGGTTCTTATCCGATAAACAAGGACCTGCATCGTTATGAAATGAGCCATATTTACAAATAATAGTTTTATCAATATCTTTTGTGGTTCTTGTCCAAGTCAAATGATATTAAAATAGTTTATACGGACCAATAGACAGATTAAACTAGTGCGATGGAACTAAATACCAGAACTTACATTTATTATTTAAAGTATTTTGATATAATTCTATTTTCTGAAAAGTGTTGCTTTTGGATATTTTATGTGATATATTAGTTCCTATCAAGTTGATGTTTGTAAGCAAGTGAGTTTACTAGTATAATTTTTTATGCTCTAGATGTTATCGGAGAATAAGGTGTCTAGAGTGTTTTAGGAGGAATAGATATGTCATCAAGAGATTCATTTAGCAATGTTGTTGCAGTCGGTTTTATGTTGTTTGCATTATTCTTTGGAGCAGGGAATTTAATCTTCCCGGTACAATTAGGTCAGTTAGCTGGAGACAATGTTTTTACAGCGAATCTGGGTTTCATTATTACAGGAGTAGGGTTACCTGTTCTTTGTATACTAGCATTAGCATTCTCAGGTAAAAGTGATTTGGAGTCTTTAGCGGGACGAGTTAATCCTATTTATGGTATTTTCTTTACTGTTGCATTATATTTAACAATCGGTCCTTTTTTTGCAATTCCAAGAACGAATACAGTTGCTTATGAAATTGGGATCGTTCCATTCCTAGAAAATCAAACAAGCTATCTTCCGTTATTCCTATTTACAATTGTGTTCTTTGGGGTAACATTATTCTTTTCTTTAAAGTCAAGTAAGATTGTTGATATTGTTGGGAAAATGTTAACACCGATACTATTAATCGTAATTGCTATTCTTATTATAGCGGCATTCGTAAATCCGATTGGTGCAATTCAAGAGCCTACAGAAACTTATATGTCAAATAGCTTCTTTAAAGGTTTCCAAGAAGGTTATAATACAATGGATGCACTTGCAGCGTTTGTATTCGGAATTATCATTATTAACATCATGAAACAACGTGGAGCAACTTCTAAAAAAGAAATCATGATTTCAACAGGTAAAGTTGCATTAGTAGCAGGGGTTTTACTAGCAGTAATCTATTCTTCACTAGCATTCTTAGGTGCAACAAGTGTAGAAGGTCTTGGATTCTTAGATAATGGTGGATCAATCCTATCTGCTGCTTCTCAACACTTCTTTGGTTGGTATGGTAAAGTTATTCTTGCAGTGATTGTTATCGCAGCATGTTTAACAACAAGTATTGGACTTATTACATCTTGTGCGTCTTATTTCACAAAATTAATTCCTGCTCTTTCTTATAAGAAATGGGCTGTTGTCTTTACAGTATTTAGTGCAGTGATTTCAAACTTCGGTTTAAATACAATTATCAGTTTTTCTATACCAGTATTAGTAGCTCTATATCCATTAGCGATTTGCTTAATGGCATTAACATTCTTACACCCACTGTTCAAGGGACGTAAGGAAGTATACCGAGTTAGTATTTTAGTTACATTGATCCTAAGTGTTAATGATGGATTAAATGCAGCAGGTGTAAAAATTGCTGCTTTAAATGACTTTTTAGCATCAGTTCTTCCATTATACTCAGTAGGATTAGGCTGGATTGTACCAGCAATAGTCGGTGGTGTAATTGGCTATTTAATTAGTATCATTAAACATGGTGCTCTTAACCCAGAGCCAATTAAAGAATAAGAGGAAGGCTACTTATAACATAAAGTTGTAAGTAGCCTTTTTATGTGAGTAGCTTAGCTTTGTGTTAAATATATATCTTGTTATAATAGAAAGTAGGATTGTTACTGGTAAAGCAGGCAAAACCTAAGTAAGGTGTTTCTGTTTTAGGAGACAGTTTATTTAGGTTTTTTGATATTATACGAAAGAGGGATTTGGGATGAAACTGATTGCTTCAGATTTAGATGGGACTCTACTAAACGATAATCATAAAGTAAGTGAGGCGAATGTACGAGCAATTCAAAAAGCAATGGATAAAGGGGTAAAGTTTGTTGTTGTAACAGGAAGATCTTATGATGCTGCAAACATGCCTCTAGAAGAAGTAGGAATTACTTGTCCAATTATAACTTTGAACGGCGCTAGTTCTTTTGATATAAACGGGAATGTTTTACGTGATATTCCAATGGATAAATTGGTTTGTAAAAAGGTATACACAGCGTGCCATAATGGTGGAATGTATACGGAGTTCTTTACCAATAAGGGCTTGTTTTCTTTTGGAAGAGACAGGTTTATTGAACGGATGACTAGATGGTGGAAAACAGTCAATCCAAATTTTACAGATGAAGAAATTAATCAAAAAATTGAACTGCGTTTCCAAAATGAAAGTGTTCAGTTTATCGAGGATTATGAACAATTAGAGGCCATTGATGATTTAAAAATATATAAACTATTAAGCTTTGCGGACGATGAGAAAAGACATCAGCAGGTGTATAATGAGCTAAAAGAAGAGACTGGAGTGGTAATCACTTCTTCTGGTTACTTAAATCTGGAGTTTAACCACCCAGAGGCTATCAAGGGATTAGCCCTTGCAGAATTAGCAAAAAGCATGGGGATTGAAATGAAAGATGTCATGTCGATGGGAGATAACCTAAACGACAAAAGTATGCTCGAAATGGCTGGTCGTGGTGTTGCCATGGGGAATGCTGATAAAGAAATAGTAGACATCTGTAATTTTCATACAAAAACAAATGAAGAAGATGGGGTAGCTTTCGCAATAGAAGAGATGCTAAAAGAGTATTATTAATAAACTTTACAAGCATATGTAGGGAATCTATATAGGGACGGGGTGGATGCATGAAAATCGAAAAGGTTTTAAATAACAATGTTGTGATGTGTAGAAATGAACTCGATCAAGAAATAGTGGTCATGGGCAAAGGCTTAGCTTTTCAACGAAAGTCTGGAGATAATATTGATGCCTCGAAAATTGAGAAAACATTTATCTTACAAAAGCATGGGATTACCGAAAAGCTTGCCAAGTTACTCGAAGATACATCAGAGCTGTATTTAAGCATTTCCTCCAAAATTTTAGAATATGCTAAAACTCAGTTACCTCATAAACTAGATGATTACCTGTATGTTGCTTTAACAGATCACCTTAGTTTTGCCATTAGTAGGCATAAACAAGGTATTCAATTGAAGAATGCCCTACTATGGGAAATTCGAAAATATTATAGACCAGAATTCCAGATTGCATTAATAGCATTGGATATTATTGAGAAAGAGACTGGTATCAGGCTTGATGAAGACGAGGCTGCGTCAATTGCTCTACATTTGGTAAATGGGCAGCTCGAAGGAGATAATATGGGAGCGGCCGTTCAGATTGCACAGATGGTAAATGATATACTAAACATAGTGAAAGACCACTTTGATATGGAGCTTGATGAGACTTCTGTGAATTATGAACGATTTGTAACCCATCTTCGCTTCTTTGGAATGAGGTATATGCGCAAGGAAAGATTATCTGATTCCATTGAAGATTTTTTCCATAAGCAGATCAAACTTAAATATTCAGAAGCTTATAAATGTACAAAGAAGGTTTCGAAGTTTTTAAAGACAGAGTTTGGTTGGAAGATTTCCAAGGAAGAAGAAGTTTATTTGACCATACATATTCATCGAGTCACAAATCGACATAAAAATCAATGATCATATAGGTTGTGAGAGAATTGCTACCGCATGAAACGCAAATTAATAAATTATGAAAGGGGTTCAACAATGGGCAAATTTACCGGATATGTTGGTACTTATACAAAAGGGGACAGTAAAGGAGTCTATACATTTACTTTAGATACAGACGAACAAAAAATAGAGGACGTAAAACTAGCAGCAACATTAGGAAATCCTACATTTGTAACAGTGAGCCAGGATAATCGTTTTCTGTACTCGGTTATAAAAGAAGGAGAATCGGGTGGAGTTGCCGCCTATGAAATCGATAGACAAACAGGTGATTTAAAGCTAGTAAACAATTATGTTTCAGAAGGGGCATCACCTTGTCATGTCAGTATAAATCAGGCAAATAACCAAGTTTTAACGGCTAACTATCATAAAGGCACAATTGAACTGTATTCAGTTAACAGTCAAACGGGACGAATTGAATCTTCCCAATCGGTTGTTGCACATCAAGGTAAGGGACCACATGAGAGACAAGAAAAGCCTCATACCCATTTTTCAGGATTTACTCCAGATGAAAGATATGTGGTGGCAGTTGATTTAGGCATTGATAAGCTCATCACTTATGCAGTAGAAAATGGGTATTTACGAGAAGTAAGTAGTTTATCAGTTCGACCAGGAAGCGGGCCAAGGCATATTGCTTTCCATCCTAATGGGAAACATGCATATCTGATGACAGAGATAAGCAACGAAGTGGTTGCTTTAGCCTATGACAGTAGCGATGGAAGCTTTACGGAACTTCAATATATTTCAACCATTCCTGAGGACTTTAGTGAAAACAGTCAAGGTAGCGCTATTCATATTTCAAAAGATGGGAAGTTCGTATATGCGGCTAACCGTGGACATAACAGTATTGCTGTCTTCCAAGTGAATGAGGAAACAGGGGAGTTAACATTAGTCGAAAGGGCTTCGTCAAAAGGGGATTGGCCACGTGACTTTGTATTTGATCCAACAGAAAAATTCATCGTGGGCTCCAACCAGGAATCAAGTAACCTTGTGTTATATGCGAGGGACGAACAAACGGGAAAATTAACACTAATTGATTCAGATATCACTGTACCATACCCAGTCTGCGTGAAGTTTTTACATACTTAATAATATAGGGGAGGGCCTGGAAAAAATACCAGGTTCCTTTTTTTTGTAATTCGGGTCTATTCTATGTAAGCGTTTTAGTATAAAATGATTATAATAGTATAATAGTTTGTATCATCCAGGTAAAAGTAAACGCTTATGGGTGATATTTGTTAAAGGGAGTTTTGGGCTATGAAATATAATCAAGTTAGACGAAGTGATGGCGGTACAAGAAGAGAATATGTCTACTCCTATCTAAATGAAAAAATTATAGATTTTTCTTTATGTCCGGGTTCTCCGATTTCAGAAAGTGAGATTGGGACTCAGCTAAGTGTTAGCAGAACACCGATAAGAGAAGCTCTAATGCAGCTTGCAAAGGAAGGATTAATAGATATAAAGCCACAGATTGGGACATTTGTATCTTTAATCGATCCGAAACATATTGAGGAATCCCGATTTATGAGGAAAGCTGTGGAGCTTGCTGTGATTCGAGAAGCAACGGAAAAACTTACTCCTGACTCATTATATAAATTAGAAAAATGCTTAACAATGCAGGAAATTACCTTACGGGAAGAAAATGAAAAGGATTTTTTAGCTTATGATGATGAATTTCATGAACTCATTTATAAAGGGTTAGGGATGGACCGTATTTGGAAAGGAATCGACCAAATGAACGGGCAGTATAAGAGGGTTCGAATGCTTCGACTTATCACAACCAAGGCTGCGGATTGGGAGACTGTTTTGGATGAACATAGAGCTATTTTTCATGCACTTAAATGTAAGGATGTTGTTGCGGCAGAGGAGGTTGTGAATGAGCATATTACAAAAGGTATTGCACATTTGTATGAATTTAAGAAGGAACAACCTGAATATTTTAAGAAAGAAAGTATTTTGATTTAATTCCACTTCCTCGTGATTTTGGAAGGGGATTAAATAAGCAAAAATAGAATGATTTAGCTAAAAACCCACTCATCCCTAAGGTAGAGTGGGTTTGTCTTAATCGATTTCCTTTCGAAGTTCTTCCATTTTACGGATAATCAAGGGATAAAAAAATTTCGTGGCGCTTGTTGTGGAGTTGCCGCCGAAAAATCCAGTTCCCGGACAGGTTTTCACATTATAGTCAGGCCCTTTATCCAGCACTCTTTCGCCGTTTCGCAAATCCCACCAATGATGGTAGGTAATACTGTCAATGGAAGGAGTTAATCCGAATTTAAGGCTGAGAGCGGCATTGATATAGATGATTGTGTCGCTTTGTTCTTTCGTCATCACATCATGACCAATATCAAAATTTCCAAGGTGTTCAATTGCAATACCGACAGAGTTAGCCTTACTACCAATTGTGCCTTCTGGGACAATATGTAATGGCCTTGAGACAGCGACCATCCCATCCGGAAAAGTCGTAATATTTTGGGCAATATGCTTCCAGCCCATATGATTTTTATGGTAATTTTCCATACCTGTTAACAGCACGAAATGGTTGGAGCCGTTAAACCGGCTATAGTCTGGGACCCATGTGTGATGCTGTTGGATGAGGTTTATTTTTCGTTTAATCTTCTGATTGAAGAGCCAATCTTTAAATTCTTCTTTTGTCATTAAAATGTGTTCCCCTTGCATATTCAGCCTTCTCGGGGCAATTTTGAGAATCTGTCCTGGAACGACTTTTTCAGATGTAAGCTTGTTTGTCGTTTTAATCTGCTCAGGGGATGTATGAAAATTGGAAGAAATCTTCTGCAAGGTATCTCCAACTACAACCTCATAAGAAATAGGAACCCATAGTTTCTGCCCGACAACTAATAAATTTGATTGAATCCCATTGGTGATTTTTAATTCCTCCACAGAGGTTTCAAATTTTTTTGCAATCCCAGGTAATGTATCACCTGCTTGGACGACATACATATTTTCAGTGCTATTTGCTCCTACATCCGTAGGGAGGAAAGCGATAAAGGTAAAGAAAAAAACTCCAATTACAAATGATATCCTTTTTATCATGGCTCGTTCCTTTCATAACATGTTAGTATTAGTTTGTAAAAGAAATCTAATATTATGCTTTTTAGGTATTTAGTGTAGGTTCTTTTCTATTTTTAGAGGAAATTAGTGACAGAAAGCGAAGTAGTACTACGAAGTATATAGTGTAAATCCGTCTTCACTTAGGAAGAAGGCAACGGGCGGCAAGGAGGAAAAAGTCATGCTAGAGTTTGAACCATACATAGATCAATTCGCAAGAATAAAAGTAATAGGTGTTGGCGGTGGTGGAAATAATGCCGTGAACCGAATGATTGAAGCAGGGGTAGAAGGCGTTGAATTCATAGCAGTAAATACAGATGGACAAGCACTTAATCAATCAAAAGCAGAAATCACCATTCAAATTGGAGCATCATTAACGCGGGGACTTGGTGCAGGTGCCAATCCCGAAATAGGGATGAGAGCCGTTGAAGAAAGCAAGAAAGAGATTGAGGATGCTTTAAGAGGAGCGGACATGGTCTTTGTCACCGCTGGAATGGGCGGTGGTACTGGTACTGGGGCTGCTCCGGAAATTGCAAGAATCGCTAAGAAGCTAGGCTCATTAACAATAGGTGTCGTAACAAGACCATTCCGATTTGAAGGCCGTAAGCGTGCTGTTAATGCAGATGCAGGAATTGATGCAATGAAGGAAGCGGTTGACACCTTAATTATCATTCCAAATGAGAAATTATTGGAGATTGTTGATAAGCGTACACCGATGATTGAAGCCTTCCGCGAAGCAGACAATGTTCTACTTCGAGGGGTACAAGGGATTTCTGATTTAATTGCGGTACCAGGATTAATTAATCTGGATTTTGCAGATGTAAAAACAGTCATGTCACACAGAGGAACAGCTTTGATGGGAATCGGTATGGCAAAAGGGGACGGGCGTGCAGTTGAAGCCGCTAATAAAGCAATCAATAGTCCACTTCTTGAAACTTCTATAAGCGGAGCACGCGGTGTCATTTTAAATATTACAGGCGGAAGAAACTTAAGTCTATTTGAAATACAAGAAGCTGCCGACGTGATTTCATCAGCAACACATGAAGATTTAAACATGATCTTTGGATCGGTCATTAATGACAATTTGAAAGATGAAATTATTGTGACGGTAATTGCGACAGGATTTACTGAAAATTAAAGAGAAGAGACACCCCTTTTGTAGGTGCCTCTTTGCGTATGTGATGTCTAGCTCCAGGCGCCATCGGCTCGAGGTCACAAGCCAATCGCTTCTGAAGGCAAAAAGCGCCTTCTGTCAGCGCTAGTCTTGTGCTTGTCGCCGATATGCAGGCACCTTGTGCTTTTCTTATTTACGGAAGTAGATAACCAGCAGCTAGAAAAATACTGTACCAATCTTCACGGGATAACTGAACTTCACTTGCTTTCACAGAATCCTTTAATCGCTCTATATTCATGGTTCCAATAACCGGCTGCATGTTAGCTGGATGACGCAACAGCCAAGCAATTGCAATGGTCGTATTAGATACACCGTATTTTTCTGCAATTTCATCAATTTTTTGATTTAATTCTGGGCATTTTTCATTACCAAGAAAAGGTCCTTCAAAATAACCATATTGAAAAGGTGACCATGGTTGAATGGTAATGTCATTCAAACGGCAAAAATCAAGGACATCTCCATCACGGTTAATGGATTGATCAATTTGCATATTAGCTGTAACGCCACTTGCAATCATGTGGGCATTTGGGATGCTTAATTGCAGCTGATTTGCAACAATTGGCTGCTTCACATATTTTTTTAATAACTGTATTTGCATCGGCTTTTGGTTAGATACTCCAAAATGACGAACCTTCCCTGAGGATTCCAACACATCGAATGCTTCTGCAACCTCTTCAGGCTCAACGAGGGCATCCGGACGATGTAAAAGTAGAACATCAAGATAGTCCGTTTTAAGTCGTTTTAAGATTCCATCAACGGAATTAAGGATATGTTCTTTTGAAAAATCAAACATTCCTTTTCGGATGCCACATTTAGATTGAAGAATAATTTTCTCCCTCACATCATCGTTCATATGTATTGCATCTGCAAAGATTTCTTCACAAGTGCCACTACCGTAAATATCGGCATGGTCAAAAAAGTTTGCTCCGTTTTCTAATGCCGTTTGCACAAACGCTTCCGCCTCAGGCTTCTCTAATGAGTTGATTCTCATACACCCTACTGCAACAACAGGAACCTCTAGTGAACTGGTGCCTAGTTTTATTTTTCGCATTGTGTTAAACCTCCAAGTTATAATATAGGATTGTTATTACTGTTGCCCATTTCTAGTCTACATATTTCGCTCTTGATTGGAAAGTATAGAAAAAAGGAGGTTTTGTGATGAAACGAATGAAACGTTTATTCATGCTGTTATTATTAGCATTTCCAATGTTTTTCTTAATGGGTTGTGGGGATGACGAAAGACCAGAGGAAGGCGAGGACATCGAGGAGATCGAAGAGGAAGATGAAATCGGTGACGGCGAGATAGATGATGAATAGAATGTAAAAAGGAGTTCACCCCTAACTGGGTGGAACTCCTTTTTTAGTTATGCAGTTGTTGTTGCTGTTTTAGTATCTTTTTTCTCGTTGATTCGTTTTGTTAGGAATGGTATTGCAAATCTATCTACACCGTAGTAGTATGTTGCGGCGCCTGCGAATAAGAGAATAACTGCTAATGTGTAAAGTACTGGGTTTGTGCTAACTGTTCCGGCAAGTAAGAAGTTCAAGTTCATGAATGCACCTGCAATTAATGCTGGGATTGTTGCAGCACCTAGGATTAATCCAAGGCCAACTAGAACTTCGCCCCATGGAATGAGTACGTTAATAATTTCAACGTTTGGAACGGCAAAGCCTTCTAGGAATGTTGCGTACCAGCCTGCTACTGCAGGGTGTTCGCCACCAGCCTTTGCAAGTGCTCCTTGTAGGAATCCTCCTGCGTCGAATCCTCCAGTCAATTTATGAAAACCAGCTTCTAGCCATTGAATACCTAACCATACACGTAATACTGTCCAAATAACTGCCATTTTAGGTCCTTTTAAGAATGTTCTCATCTTAATCTCCCCTTTTATTTTATATTGTGAAATTATTCACAAGGTGTTTTAAAAAAATATGATTGCTTTAGCTGCCAGCTTGTGTAGTTAGTTAGTTTGTGAAGTTTTTCACTAACTTCTACACTCTTAATATACAGCGGATTTGCAATTAAAGCAATAGGCTTCACAAATATGACACAATGTTTTTTGGTTGGATTTTTAGGGTTAATTTTATAGTTTTATATAGGGAAGTAAGATATATAAGAAAATTTCAATAAGGGAAAATTTTTCAAAAAGTGTTTGACTTTGGGTATTTTACATTCTATAATCCATTTATAAAGTAAAACTAGAACGTATTAATTTAATAAAGGACTCTTATCCAGAGCGGTGGAGGGACATGGCCCTACGAAACCCGGCAACCTTCAAGATTATTCTTGAAAAGGTGCTAATTCCATCAGGTACAATTACCTGAAAGATAAGAGGAGGAAAAAGCCCTCTTCTTACTGAAGAGGGCTTTTTTCATCGTTAGGGTATGAAAGTTAGATGTTGTATTAGTACTATTCCTAGTTTTCCTATAAAAATACTGGAGGTATATACATGAAAAAAATAAGTGTTATCTTAACTGCTGTATTACTGTTGATCGGAATAGTAGGTTGCTCGAATAGTTCAAGTAAAGCTAGCCAAGGAAGTGAAAAACCAGAAAAAATCACATTAGATTATGCCTTTTATTCGCCTACAAGTCTTGTTTTAAAAGAGTTTGGGTGGGCTGAAGAAGCATTCAAAGAAGAGGGAATTAAGGTTGAATTTGTTCTAAGTCAAGGAAGTAATAAGGCATTAGAATTTTTAAATAGTGGAAGTGCGGATTTCAGTTCATCTGCAGGGGCAGCGGCTCTAATGGCTAAAGCAAAGGGAGCTCCAATTGAATCCGTGTATATTTACTCAAAGCCAGAGTGGACAGCATTGGTGGCAAATAAAGATTCAAAGATTCAAAGTATAAGTGATTTAAAAGGGAAAAAGGTTGCTGCAACCATCGGAACAGATCCTTATATTTTCCTATTACGTGCCTTAAATGAGGAAGGATTAAGTCCTTCAGATGTTGAGATTGTTAATCTACAGCATGGAGATGGAGCGGCGGCGTTATCTTCTGGTCAGGTAGATGCATGGTCAGGGTTAGATCCTCATATGGCAAGGGTTGAATTAGAGACAGATGCGAACCTTTTTTACCGCAATGCAGATTTTAATACGTATGGAACCTTAAATGTGCGTTCTGAGTTTGCGGAAAAATACCCTAAGTACGTTGAAAAAGTCATTGAGGTCTACGAAAAGGCTCGTAAATGGGTCCTAGAAAATCCAGAAGAAACAGCGGAAATTTTAGCAAAGTCCGCAAATATTGATATTGAAGTTGCAAATAAACAATTAAATGAACGAAATGATTTTTCTAATCCAGTTCCTGGTGAAATACAAATTGAGGCATTATCAGAAGCAGGTAAGGTCCTTCAAGCACAGGACATCATCGGAAAAGATGTTGAATTGGATCAACTAGTTGAAGAATTGATTAATCCTACGTTTGCGGAAAACGTAATTAAACAATAGAGGTGAGTGCCTCTTTCAAAACGGCACTCCTTTGTGATAGGAGAGGGTAAAAATGAGCACAAAAGGCGGGGCGTTGACTAGGCAAATTAAGGTGAAACCGAAGCGTGAGTTTGTATTATCGGGAAGTGTAAAAGTAATTCTACTTGGGAGTATCATCCCAGCTATTTTAATCGTGGTTTGGCAATATTTAAGTCATATTGGTGTGCTTGAAGGGCATCTTATGCCAGCACCAACGGTTATCCTAGCAAAAATCATTGAATTTGCTGGAGATGGAAGTCTTTGGGGTCATATCGGCATTACTTTATATCGAATCTTTTTTGGTTTTCTAATCGGGGTTGTTGCTGCTGTTATATTTGGTTCATTGGTAGGTTATTTTCGAATTGCTGAACAGTTACTAGACCCAATGATTCAGGCTTTCCGTTCGATTCCGTCCCTTGCTTGGGTACCTCTTTTTATCCTGTGGATGGGGATAGCAGAACCGTCAAAAATTACACTAATCGCAGTTGGAGTATTCTTTCCGGTTTATTTAAACATCGTGTCAGGCATTCAAGGTGTTGACCGAAAGTTGATCGAGGTAGGGAAAATCTATAATTTTTCAACGTTTGAGTTGATTAGAAAAGTTATATTGCCTGCATCCCTTCCTTCTTTTCTGGTTGGAATCCGAAGCGGATTAGGGCTAGGGTGGATGTTTGTTGTTGCGGCAGAATTAATGGGCGCTAGTCAGGGGATTGGATATTTGCTTGTTGTTGGCCAAAACTCTTATTCTCCTGAGACCGTCATCGCAAGCATCGTACTATTTGCGATTTTAGGAAAGATAACGGACTCCATTTTAAAGAAAACAGAGGAAAAAACACTTCACTGGCAGGACAGCTTTGTGAAGTAGACCTGAAAGGATGAATAAAGATGCTGGCAGTTCAAAATGTCTCTAGAACCTTTTCGAACGGTACGACAGGGTTTAAAAATATAAACCTTGAAACAAAACAAGGTGAAATTGTGGGTGTGCTAGGTACGAGTGGGTGTGGAAAAAGCACCTTATTGCGTGTCCTAGCTGGATTAGATTCTGATTATACAGGTACGGTGAAAATAAGCGGTGATATCATTAAGTCCGTTCACGAAAAAGTTGGCGTTATTTTTCAAGAATCACGTTTAATGCCTTGGTTGACGGTATTAGAAAATATCTCATTTGGTTTAAAGGGTGATAGTAAAAAAAGTGAAAAAGCCCAGGAATATGTAAAGCTAGTAGGATTGCAAGGATTTGAAAATCATTATCCAAAGGATATCTCCGGTGGGATGGCACAAAGAGTATCGATAGCTCGTGCACTTATCACAGCGCCAGAAGTTTTACTATTAGATGAGCCGTTTAGTGCACTTGATGCCTTTACAAAAATGCAGTTGCAGGATTTACTGCTGACAATTTGGGAGAAATACAAATCAACGATGATTGTCGTTACGCATGATATCGATGAGGCACTTTATTTATGTGACCGAATTGTTATTTTAAAAGGGCAACCGGGTGAAGTCTATCAAACGATGCAAATTGATGATCCAAAGCCTAGGTCCCGTGGGGATATAAAGTTGGCACAATTGAAGGCAGAAATATTATCTCTATTAAGCTAAAGAAAGGGGAGAGTTGAATTGACAACGACACAATTAGGTGCGATAAGACCTTTTGATGATGCCTATAATCTAAAAGACTATGATCAGGTGTATAAGGACTTTTCATGGGAGGAAGTTGAAAAGGAGTTTAGTTGGTATCAAACAGGGCAAGTCAATATGGCCTATGAATGTATTGACCGGCATGTAAAAGATGGGTATGGAGACAAAGTCGCCCTTCACTACATAAATGAAGATGAGGAACAAATTTTCACCTTTAAAGATATCAAAGATAAGTCGGACCATTTAGCGACGGTATTAAGAAAGTATGGGGTTAAAAAGGGAGATATTGTGTTTATCTTTTTACCGAAAAATCCGGAAATGTATATTGCAATGATTGCGGCGTTTAAATTAGGGGCCGTTGCAGGACCGCTTTTTGAAGCATTTATGGAGGATGCAGTAAGAGATCGTATTTCAGATTGTGAGGGTCGTTTTCTAATCACCGATTCGGAGTTAGTAAAAAGAGTCCCAAAACAAGAATTGCCTTCACTCGAAACAGTATTTATTACGGAGGGACTAGAAAAGTGTCAGGATAATGAAATCTCACTTGTAGAGGTATTAGCGGAAACGAAAAGTGAGAACAGTATCATTGAATGGTTGGAGCTTGAGGACCGCCTTAATATTCACTATACAAGTGGATCAACCGGGAAGCCAAAGGGAATTGTGCACGCACATCGCGCGATGATTCAGCAGTACCAAACGGGAAAATGGGTCCTTGATTTAAAAGAGGATGATATTTATTGGTGTACAGCACATCCCGGCTGGGTAACAGGAACGGTGTATGGAATCTTTGCTCCTTGGTTAAATCGCGCCACAATTGTCGTTAACGGTGGGAGATTTAACGCAGATTCCTGGTATTCAACAATTGAAAAAACAGGGGTAACGGTTTGGTATAGTGCACCTACAGCGTTCAGGATGCTGAAGGCAGAGGGGAATGAAGTATTAAACAAATACGATTTACGTTCTTTACGGCATATTTTAAGTGTGGGAGAGCCGTTAAACCCTGAGGTTATTACCTGGGGGATTGAAACTTTAGGGAAAAGAATCCATGATACATGGTGGATGACAGAAACAGGCGGACAATTGATTGTCAATCTTCCATCAGAGATCATTAAACCGGGCTCAATGGGGAGACCTTTTCCAGGTATTGAAGTTGCAATAATCGACGATGACGGAATTCCGCTTCCGAATGGTCAGGTTGGTCATCTTGGCATTAAGGCATCTTGGCCATCAATCATGAGAGAAGTTTGGAAAAATGAAGAGAAATATCAATCATATTTTGTAAATGGTTGGTATGTATCAGGTGACCTGGCTATTTTAGATGAGGATGGCTATGTGTTTTTCCAAGGGCGGAGCGATGATATGATTAATTCTTCTGGTGAGCGAATAGGTCCATTTGAGGTCGAAAGTAAGCTAATTGAACATCAAGCGGTTGCTGAAGCTGGTGTCATCGGAAAGCCAGACCCAATAAGAGGGGAGATCGTAAAAGCCTTTATCGTTCTAAAGAATGGTTACAGTCCAACGAAAGATTTACTAGAGGATATCCGCGTATTTGTAAAACAACATCTTGCGGCACATTCCGCTCCAAGGGAAATTGAAGTATTGGATGAATTGCCGAAAACAAAGATCAGCGGAAAAATTTTAAGAAGAGAGCTAAAAGCACGAGAAATAGCAAGTGAAGTCGTTCAATAAGCCGAGTCTGCTTGATTAATATATGTGTAAAAACAGCGCGAGTATGGACTTGCGCTGTTTTTTTAACAAAGGAACTTACTATGAAATTGTTCAAAAGTAATGAAAAAAGATAATCCATTTCTGGATGGTTAGATCTTGATTTTCCTCACAACTGGGCGTCCTTATGCTCTAGCGATCATTTGACTCTGATGCTCGAATGATTCGGATACACTGTCTTTTGTTGCAGTCATCCGAGTCAGAAACCCTAGTTGATTGCGACACACGACAGGTTGCATCGATCATCCGAGTCCGAAACCCCAGTTGATTGCGACACACCGACAGGTTGCATCGGTCATCCGAGTCCGAAACCCCAGTTGATTGCGACACGCGACAGGTTGAAGCAGTCATCCGAGTCCAAATACCCAATTGATTACGACAGTATGCCACTCGTTGCTTCCAACTGAGTCCGAATCACCCTTTCATTCAAAACACTGAGTGTATTAATAAGGCTTTAAGTCAAAATCGCATTTTATCTTAATAATAGAATGTCAAAGACAAGCCAGTTTACTTACGATTTCCTATATAATAACAGTCAAACAAAGTTAGACACCTTTTTTGTGATTAAAGTCTAAGAACTCACAAGAGGAACATATAAATGTTATAATTTATGAAAAAGGGCGGTGGGTAGATTGTGTTTAATATTGTTCGCCTATCAGGCACATCCGGTTTATAAATTAATTGTTGCTGCCAACCGGGATGAGTTTCTCCAGCGGCCAACAGCTCCGATTCACTTTTGGGAGGATGAGCCTACTCTGTTGGCTGGAAGAGATCTTGAAAAAATGGGAACCTGGATGGGAGTCACCAAAGCCGGGCGCTTTGCAGCCATAACGAATTATCGAGATCCAAGTGAAGTCTCAGTAGGAAAACAATCTAGAGGAGCACTTGTAAAAGAAGCTCTCATCTATAAGGATGATATTGCTGAGTATATGAAGCAGCTAGAAGGGACGAACTCCCAGTATCCTGGCTACAATCTCTTAGTAGGTGACCCAGAACATCTCTTTTATTACTCAAATGTCGGAAAAAGTTTGGAAAAGGTACAACCAGGTATCCACGGGCTAAGTAACCATTTGCTTGATACAGGCTGGCCGAAAGTTCAAAAAGGAAAAGAGGGCCTTTCAAAGATCATAAAGGGAGAAGATTTAGTAGAAAACCTATTCGAGCTACTCCAGAACACAGATCGTCCGAACGACAACCTTCTACCTAGAACTGGCGTGTCCCTTGAATGGGAACGAATTCTTTCTTCATTATTTATTCAAACAAATGGGTATGGGACAAGAAGTTCGACCGTATTATTAATGTCGGAAACAGAAATTCAATATGTTGAGCGGGTACATGATAGTACGGGACAGAGCAATCGAGAGTTTCGTTTTCCGATTAAGTCGTTACAGTGAACGGATCGCCAATGGTATATAATAGAACAAAGATGATAAATCTACTAAAAAGATGAATGGGGAAATGAGTCGAAAATAGGGTATAGAGTACGAACGTATATATACTGTACTCTATTTTTTGTTTCTTTTTTTCATTTGTGTTGTCTAGTTCAGGCGCCATCGGCTCGAGTCATAAGCCAATCGCTTCGGAAGGTAAAAAGCACCTTCTGTCAGCGCTCGTCTTATGCTTGTCGCCGATAGACGGGCGCCTTAAACATTTCAATTGTTACAGCTTGATAACAAGCGGGAATAAGGTGTATTTCATCTTGAAAGACCCTTTATTCTGTGTCAATATGGAGAATGTGATAATTGTCGAAAAAACGTATATAGCAATTCGTGTCTACTTATTCAGTAGAGCGTATTTTTTGATATAGATACTAGGGAGATCGATAAAAAATGAATAATAAAGCAGTCATTTTAGGTTGCAATTACTATATAGGGTTAAGCACGATAAGGTGTTTAGGGAGAGAAGGCATACATACGGTTGCAGTGGATTACTCATATGAAAATACGTATGGTGCAGATTCAAAATACTGTACGGAGCATATTATTGCACCACATTACAGAAAAGATACAGAAGGCTTTATTGCTTTTTTAAAAGAATATGCCAGAAAGCAAACAGCAAAGCCTGTTCTTATCCCTTGTCATGACAACTATGTGGAGGTCATTGACCAATATTTAAATGAATTAAAAGAGTACTATTTAATCCCGCAAACGGAGCAGGGTCTTTATACGAAAACAATGGATAAACAACTCCTTCATCAGTTAGCAACTGAACATGGAATGCTTGTTCCTGAGACGGTTCGTTTAAATGAAGAGAATTTTTATGAAAAAATCGAGGAAGCGATCAAATATCCATGCGTTGTAAAGCCAACCGATTCACCAACCTTTGTTTCGATTTTCCGTAAAAAGTTATTTATCGTCAATAATCGCGAGGAGTTAGACGAAGCTCTCCAAAAGGCAAAGGAAGCGAAACAAGAGGTAATTGTTCAGCGAATCATTCCTGGTTTTGATGATCATATGTATACCTTTGATGCATATTTGAATCAGGACGCGAAGGTTACTCATTGGGTGACAGCTCAAAAATTCCGCCAATATCCGATCAATTTCGGGGCTTCTGTGTACACAGGGCAACGCTATGTTCCTGAGTTATATGAAATAGGTTCACGCTTTTTAGAGGCGATTGGCTTTAAAGGGTTTGTGGAAATTGAGTTTAAAAAGGATGCCGAAACTGGGCAATATTATTTAATTGAATTAAATGTGAGGATTACCAATTTTAATGTGTTATTAAATAAGGTAGGTTTTAACTTCCCGTACATTACATATCGAGAACTTACGGGTAATCCACTTCCTCCAAAAGGCCTTAAGCATGATACGAATCAAGTATTTTGGTATGCCTATGAGGATTTTTATGCTGTGAAGGGCTATCTAAAAACAGGTCAGCTTTCACTTGGTGAAGTTATTAGGTCTTATTTTAAACCAAAGGCCTACGCAATTTGGGATTGGAACGACCCAAAACCGTTTATCTCATTTGTAAAAATGATATCTGGGAAAAAATCAAAGAAACGTTAAGAAAAGAGGGAACAAAATGGTTAAATTACATGAGCTTCTAACAGCAATTGAGGTTCAAAAAACCATTGATGATAAGGATATTGAAATTAGTGGACTATCATACCATTCTGGAAAGGTAAAGGACGGACATCTTTTCGTATGTATAAAAGGCTATAAAACAGATGGCCATAAATACCTCTCGCAGGCGATTTCCAATGGTGCAGTGGCTTGTGTTGTTGAGGATGTGCAAGAAGGATTAGAGATTCCTCAAATCGTGGTAAAAAACAGCCGTATTTCATTAGCTCGACTTGCAGCTGAATTTTATGGGAAGCCATCTGAGAAAATGAATATGATTGGGATTACAGCAACGAACGGGAAAACCACAACTTCGTTTATGACGAATGCCATTCTAGAGGAAGAGGGTTACAGAACAGGTCTTATTGGTACAGTATCCATTAAGATTGACGATTTTGCGATTCCTTCAGAACTAACAACTCCTGAATCCCTTGATTTACAGTTCTACTTGGGTCAAATGGTAGAAAAAGATGTATCTCATGTGACAATGGAGGTTTCATCAAACGCACTAGAAACACATCGTGTTGAAGCGGTAGATTATGATATTGTCACTCTAAATAATATCAGTCGTGAGCACATTGATTCCCACGGTTCTTTTGAAAAATATTTTGAAGTGAAATCAGGTTTAATTCGCCATGCAAGTGAAAAAAGCATTGCCATTTTAAATCTGGATGATGAGTATTCTACTTCCTTAATTGACCAAACAAAGGCACAGGTTGTCACGTTTGGATTAGACAGCAAAGACGGTCATATTGCCTGCAAAAATTTGGATTTGACCACTGGTAGAGCGAAGTTTACAATTGAGATTTTAAAGCCTTTTTCTTGCTATGAAACCAAGATAGAACCAGGCGAATTCGAGATCGAACTATCTGTTCCTGGTTTGCACTCTGTGTATAATGCGATGGTGGCTATTACAATTGGACTTCTTTGCGGAGTGCCGGTATCCTCCATTCAAAAAGGGTTAAAAAACTTTGGTGGAGTGGAACGTCGCTTTGAGTTTATTTTTGAAGATGATATTAAAATCATTGATGACCACTTTGCGAATGCAGGGAATATTGATGTGACTCTTCAAACATTGAAATATATGGAGTACAAAGATCTTCATTTAGTGTATGCGATACGTGGAGAGCGAGGTCCGACGGTTAACCGTGAAAATGCAGAGGCTATCGTCAAGTGGGCAAAAACATTAGGGTTCAACGAAATTATTGCGACAAAGAGCGTCTCCCATGTCACTTCAAAGGACTACGTAACTGATGAAGAAACAGCCGTGTTCAAGGAAGTCATGGCAGAGGCGGGAGTTCAGGTGGCTCTTTATGATGAGCTTGATGACGCTATTGCACAAGCCTTAACCCATGCAGAGCCGGGGGATGTTGTAATCCTTGCAGGTGCACAAGGCATGGACTATGGTGCAGGTGTTGCCCTACAGCAAATCGCAAAAATGAGACCTAATGTATCACGTGAAAAATTATTCTTCCCATTACGCAACCGTGTTGCCGGATTAACAAAAGAACAACGTCAAATGTTAGGCCGTAGTGATGGATAAAACAACAAGGCAAAAGTGATCTGTAAAAATCTAAGATGTAAAGGTGATTAAAACTATGTGTGGCTTCGTTGGTTTTGCTGATTCAAAGCTTGAAATAGATAAAGTACAAGTAATAAATGAAATGATGGATACAATAATTCATAGAGGTCCAGATAGTGGTAATCACTATTCGGACGAGCATGCAACATTAGGCTTTCGTCGCCTAAGTATCATTGACTTATCTGAAGAAGGAAGTCAGCCAATGTTCAATGAAGATGGGAGTTGTGTATTAGTCTTCAATGGCGAAATCTACAACTATCAAGAAATTCGCGATGACCTCATTCAAAAAGGTCATATTTTCAAAAGTGATGCAGACAGCGAAGTTGTTGTCCATGCTTATGAAGAATATGGAGTAGACCTTTTACAAAAGGTACGCGGGATGTTTGCATTTGCAATTTGGGATAAAAACGATGAATCCATGTTTTTAGCGCGTGACTTCTTTGGAATTAAGCCTTTATACTATTCACAAAATACAACAGACAACTCACTTATTTTCGGCTCTGAAATCAAAGCATTTTTAAAGCAGCCAGCATTTAAGAAAGAGTTAAATAAAGATGCGATAAAACCATATTTAACTTTCCAATATTCAGTGCTTGATGAGACCTTCTTCAAAGGTGTCTATAAATTAAAGCCTGGTCATTACATGATTTATAAAAAAGGAAACCTTGAAATAAAGCCATATTGGGATGTTAATTTTGATGCAGATAATAAAGGACTTGACCACTATATTGAAGAAATTAATAATACATTAAAAGAATCGGTTAACTATCACAAGATCAGTGATGTAAAAGTTGGTTCTTTTTTATCCGGTGGGGTTGACTCTAGTTATATCACGGCTTTATTAATGCCAAACAAAACGTTTTCTGTTGGATTCCAGGATTATGAAGGGATTTTCAATGAAACCAATTTGGCTAAGGATTTATCCGACATACTTGAAATAGAGAACTATAAAGAACTGATGACGGCAGATCAGGCATTTGAAATGCTACCTACAATCCAGTATCACATGGATGAACCGCAATCAAATTTATCCTCTGTTCCGTTATACTTTTTATCAAAATTAGCAAGTGAGCATGTAACAGTTGTCCTTTCTGGTGAAGGGGCAGATGAGATCTTCGGAGGCTATGTTTGGTACCAGAAGTCTGCGAAGCTAGAAAAATACGAAAAGATTCCATTTGGGATTCGTCGTGCGATAGCCGCTGTAAGTGGTGCTCTTCCCAAAAATACAATCACCAACTTTCTTGTAAAAGGTGGTCAACCGGTAGAGGAAAAGTTCATCGGTCAGGCAAAAGTATTCGAGGAAGAAGATGCTCGTAAAGTCTTAAAAGAGGAATATCAAACAGGCCCTTCTATTCAAAGTATTACGAAAAAAGTGTATGATGATGTAAAGGGAAAAGACGATGTTACTAAAATGCAGTATCTTGACCTCAAACTTTGGTTGCCAGGGGATATCCTTCTAAAAGCAGACAAAATGAGTATGGCTCACTCGATTGAATTACGGGTTCCGTTCTTAGATAAGGAAGTGATGTCCATGGCATCACACATCCCAAGTAATTTACGTGTGAATCAAATGGATACAAAATATGCTCTTCGTGCAGCATCGAAAAAAGTGCTACCAGAGGAATGGTCAAATCGAGAAAAGGTTGGATTTCCAGTTCCAATGAGACACTGGCTCCGTGAAGAGAAATACTACAACATTGTAAAAGAAATGTTTGAATCCGATATTGCGAAAGAATTCTTCCATACAGAAGAGCTCGTTAAATATCTTGATGACCATTTCCATGGAAGACATAACTACGCAAGATACATCTATACGGTCTATGTATTCCTTGTATGGTACAAGAAATTCTTTATTGAGTTATAAAGTCTGTTTTTTTCACATATACATGGTTTCTAGTAATTGTCTAAAGATTGTCTTACAGAGTAAAGGGGCAGATAGAAGTGAAAAAAATAGTAAGAGGACTATTATTTTTGAATTTCGTTTGTGTCGTTTATTTAATGTTGAATGTTGAAACGGTTAAAGGCATTGCTAGAAGTCTGATATCAGGGACAAACGGAATCACTTCTGGGCTCACAACTGTGTATGCCCAGGAAACGAATCCATATCGAGAGGTATCAAACGGTAAAGTAGAAGTATTCATACCAGTTGAAAAGGTTCTACAATTACCGGAGCTTCCAAATGGCTGTGAAATTACGTCACTTACTTCCGTGTTAAATTTTTACGGTTATAGAGTCTCGAAAGTGGATATGGCTGATAATTATTTACCGAAGCAGCCCTTTACAACGATCAACAATGTCCTCTATGGGCCAGATCCTAATAAGGCATATGCAGGAAACCCGAGGGAATGGAGCGGATTCTTCTCTTATGCGCCTCCAATTGTACAAGCAGCGAATGCATATTTAGGGAAAGAAGGGGCTGAATTAGAACCTGTTGACCTAAGTGGAAGTACTCGTGAGGAAATCATAATGGAGCTTGAAGAAGGGAACCCTGTGGTGGTTTGGGTAACTTTAGACTTAAGTAAGAAAAAGGTTAATTATTCTTGGAATATTCATGACACACAAAAAAAGTTTAATGCTCCTACTAACTTGCATGCCGTTGTTCTAAATGGTTATGAAGGTGATAAGGTGCATGTCATGAACCCATTGCAAGGGCAAGTCACATACGATGCAGATGCGTTTTTTGCGAGCTATGTTGACTTAGGGAGTCATGCAATGACCGTTAAATAAAATATATGTTTAAATAACCTCTTAAAACGAAACTAGGTGTTAACATGGAACAAAAAATCTTAGGCGTTATCGGTGGCATGGGTCCAAAGGCTACTTCCGTATTTTTTGATAAAATTGTCAACCAAACAGAAGCGCATAAGGACCAAGACCATCTAAATATGATAATTCTTAATCATGCTACCCTTCCAGACCGGACAAATGCAATCCTTACAAACACAGGCGAGACGTTCTTAGATGCTGTAAAAAATGATTTCAAGTTGCTAGAAGCAGCGGGTGTCGCTAATATTGCAATTCCTTGTAACACATCTCATTATTTTTACGATGAGCTTCAGAAGCTGACGAATATCCCTATCATCAACATGGTCGAAGAAACAATTAAAGAAATTCATAATCGGCATGGTGAAGGTACAAAGGTCGGAATTCTTGCAACTAACGGTACAATTCGCAGTGGAATCTATGCAGATGTTTGTAAAAAATATAACCTTGAGCTATTGGCCCCAAATGATAGCTTACAAGAAAAGGTCATGGATATTATTTATAACAATGTAAAAAGTGATCTTGATGTTGATTCTAGTGAACTTGAGCAGTTAATCAAGCATCTTGTTGAAAAAGAGAATTGTAAAATCGTGATATTGGCTTGTACGGAATTGTCCTGTATTAAATTAAGTGATGAGGCTGTTAAAAGTAGCGTTGATGCGATGAATGTACTTGTTGAAAAATCAATTTTACGTTCAGGCAAGCGTTTAAAATAAATTCCTACACCAATAAATGAAAATGAACCAATTCGAACTGGAAACTAAACTCACCTTCATAAGGTGAGTTTTTTTATAGTATAATTCAAGATGCTTGTCGAATTTTTGGGGGATTTAGCGATCCTAGAGCTTGTCGAAAAATCTTAAGGAAATCTAGTATTTTCAAGTGTTTATGAAATATAATTGTAATATTACTTTGACGTTTTAAGACAATTTTTTATGATATAATACAAAACGTGAGAATATATAGCAAAATATGATACTTTTGGTGAAAAAAGAATATTTTTCATCTTTTTATAGGTTGCTAGTTTGGTAGAAGGAGATGTGGCCGGTTGAAAAGAAAACTTCTTATGATTGGAATGGGTATATCAATAGGACTTGGAAGTTTATTGACATCTATGCCTAATACTGTATTAGCGATTCAAAAGAATGAAGAGCTAGAAAATGAAAAGCAAGAAGTTCAGGAAAAAAAGACAGAGTTAGAGTCTGAAATCTCCCAAAAGGAGGGGGCTCTTAATGAGGTCAAACAACAACAGGTTAGTGTCGAGCAGGAAATTAAAAGACTTGATTTTGCTGTAAGTGAAACGAGAGGCAAAATTGAGAGTGAAAAAGCAAAGATTCAAGAAACGAAAGAAGAAATTGCGCGTCTTGAGGCGGAAATGAAAGTGCTCGAGGAACGGATTCAAAAACGGGACGAGCTTATCAAGGAGCGAATGCGTAGTCTTCAGCAGAGTGGTGGAGTGGTTAGTTATATAGATGTGTTACTCGGTGCAAAAAGTTTTAATGACTTTATCAATCGAGTTAGTGCGGTATCTACATTTGTACAAGCTGACCGCGAAATTATGAAAGAACATGAAGCTGATATTAAATTACTTGAAGAAAATAAAGCAGAGGTAAAGACCCTACTTGCACAGCAGGAAGAGCAATTAAAAGAACTTGATCGGTTAGAGGTTCAGCTCCAAGCACAAATTCAAGAACAAAATAAAGTGATGAAGCAATTAGAGGCCCAGGAGCAGAAAATGCATGAAGAGCTCCATGTGTTAGAGGATGTTGGAGAATTATTAGCTGCGCAGGAAAAGGCAATTCAAATGGAAATCAATGCGTGGAATCAAAGGCAAAAGGAACTTGAAGAGCAACGAAGAAAAGCCGAAGAGGAACGGAAAAAGGCTGAAGAGGAACGGAAAAAGGCCGAAGAGGCTGGTACTACACTGCCTCCACTACCACCAGCACCTCCAGCTGCTGTGAACAATAGCGGGTTTATTAATCCAACAACAGGCCGAGTCACATCTGAATTTGGAATGCGCTGGGGAAAAATGCATTTCGGGATTGATATCGGAAAAGGTGGACGACCAGGAAACATTCCAATTTATGCGTCAGCAGGCGGTACGGTTACACGCTCACGCCTTGAAAGTAGCTACGGTAATGTCATCATGATCACCCACTATATCAATGGACGTCAAATGACCACCGTATATGCGCACTTACAGGAACGTTTCGTTGGTCAATACGACCGAGTGGAACAAGGAGATTTGATTGGCTACATGGGGAATACAGGTGACTCGACTGGTCCGCATCTTCATTTTGAAATATATAACGGACCCTATAGTCCAACTCAATACAGTGGAGGACACTCAAACGCAGTGAACCCACGTCAATATATTTCCTTTTAAGGATTAACGCGCCCGACCAAACATGGTCGGGCGCGTTTGTTATGGGATTAAGACGTCACCGTTTTCCAACAAAATAAAAAACCCACATCACATGTGGGTTTAGCAACTTATAATGTTTTTGCCTTCTTTTTTAAGCCCTCAAAATCGAGGATATGAATATCCCTTTGTCCATTTACCTCAATTAGGTTTTCAGAAATAAATTTAACAAACTTCCGGCTAATGGTTTCAGGTGTTGTGCCGATGAGAGACGCTAGAACCTTTTTAGTAATAGGGAGCTTAAAGCGGCCATCTTTGGAGCGAACCCTGTCATTGAACAAGAGGAGCACGCTTGCTAATCTCTGTTCAACCTCCATTAGGCTAAGTAAGCTCATCCACTCGTCGGCTTGATAAATCCGCTCATTTAATGCCCGCATGAAGCGGAGGGCCATTTTGTGATTTCGCTCTAACGTATTAAAAAAATCCTGTTTTTGAATCGTATAAATAACAGTATCGTTAATTGCTACTGCATTCGCATAATGATTTTCTGATTGAAGCATCGCGGACTGGCCGAAAAAGTCATCAGGGAATAGGAGACGAACGATTTGTTCTTTTCCGTCCTCTGCCACTTTTGTAATTTTAATGATCCCCTCACTGATAATATATAGGGTATCGGAAGGATCACCTTCTCTAAAAATCACTTCCCCTTTTTGATAATCGCGAATTTGCGTAACCTTTTGTAAAAGGTTCATTTCCTTCTCATTTAAACCATGAAAAATAGGTACCTGTCGAATAGAGCTTGGATCATGTGGACTGCTAATCATACAGAACACTTTTTCTCCTTTCAAATGCCCATAAAATGCGGACTCTTGTTGTACTATAGTTTACCTACCTTGCCGAAGTCTAAACGACTTATCGTTTCGAAAGTGTAAGAGTATGACTTACTTTTTTCGGTTCCTTTACTTCAAGAGGATTGATGTACTACAATAGAGTTTCACTTTATGTTATTCCAAAACTTTTTATTTTAAAAAATTACTTGTAAAACTTGATTTACATCAAGGAAACTTTCTGTTTTCGACTATAAGATAAGAATAACATATTTATTATGAATTATGACTATATAATGACACTTATTTTGCCTATTTTTTCGGCTTTTTTTAGGAATTTTCCAATGTAAGCATTTTACTAGAAATCAGTGGAAAATGAGGTATAGTAGGTGTAGACGTCATAGTTCTATAAAATACAAATTTTGTCTATTAAGTATTACAAGTGCAAGTTTAAAAAGGAGGATGAAGAGGACCAAGAAGTTCAAGCCAACGCAGGAATTCGAAGTGTCATATTCACCGCACTTTTTAAACATCTATACAAGTATGTAATGTAATATGGAGGCTAATCACAAATGGATAATCAACAAAGGAAAAATGTGTGGGAGTCATTCTATGGCCCGAATATGGGTTATGTCTTTGACATGTATGAAAATTACAAGAATGATCCAAGTTCAGTAGACCCTTCCGTGAAAGCGCTTTTCGAAGAACTTGGGCCACCACCAACAGATGAGCAAGCAGCAACAGCAGAGCTAGTAAGTGGGGGTATCTCACCGAAGACAATCAAGACTATCACATCTGGAGTTAAATTAATTAAGAGCATTCGTGCGTACGGCCATATAGCGGCAGATATTTACCCAATTCGCACTAGACCAATGCCAGATACCAGCTTTTTAGAGCCTGGTTATTATAATCTTACAAAAGAAGATTTAATGGATATCCCAGCGACATATATTTGGGAGGAAGCACCTCCTTCAGTACAAACAGGTTGGGATGCCTATGAGCATTTAAAATCTGTTTATACACAATCAATTGCTTATGAATTTGGACATGTTGATTCCGAAGATGAAAGACAATGGTTAAGACAACAAGTCGAAATCAATGGAATTAACTTAAAGCTAACAGCAGATGAAAAGAAACAATTAGCTGAGCGTCTAATGAATGTCGATGGCTTTGAAAAATTCTTACACAAAACATTCGTTGGTCAAAAGCGTTTCTCAATCGAAGGATTAGATATGCTCGTTCCAATGCTTGAGCGCTTAATTCAAGAAGGAAATAGTGACGGTACTGACAATATTATGATCGGTATGGCTCACCGTGGCCGTCTGAATGTGCTTGCACATGTTTTGCATAAGCCGTATGAACTCATTTTCTCTGAATTCCACCATGCACCAAACAAAGATTTAATCCCATCAGAAGGTTCTAGAGGGATTAACTATGGTTGGTCTGGTGATGTGAAATATCACTTAGGTGCTGACCGTGCTGTTAAAGGTCCTAAAGAGCATGTAACTCGTATTAATCTTGCAAACAACCCAAGTCACTTGGAGTTTGTAAATCCTGTAGTGTTAGGGATTACTAGAGCGGCTCAGGACAACACAAGTAAAGCTGGTTACCCAGTTCAGGATAAGCAAAGTGCAATAAGTGTACTAATCCATGGCGACGCAGCATTTCCTGGTGAAGGAGTAGTAGCTGAAACTCTAAACTTAAGTAGATTAAAAGGCTACGATACTGGGGGAACCGTTCATATTATTGCAAACAATATGGTTGGTTTTACAACAAATAATACAGACTCACGTTCAACCCGTTTTGCGAGTGACCTTGCGAAGGGCTATGAAATTCCAATCTTACGTGTAAATGCAGATGATCCTGAAGCTTGTCTTGCAGCTATTCATTTTTCATATCAGTATCGTAAGCGTTTTGAAAAGGATATCTTAATTGATTTAGTTGGATACAGACGATTTGGTCACAATGAAATGGATGACCCGAGCGTAACACAACCGTTATTGTACAAGAAGGTTGCAAATCACCCTGTTATTGCAGATAAGTACGGAAATCAGCTTGTTGCTGAAAATGTAATAACAACAGAAGAATTAACCAAAAAACGTGAGGAATTCATGCAAAGTCTTCAATCTATTTTTGATGATTTTGTGGAAAATGAAGAGCGCGTGAAGCCGAAGAAGCCAAAAGCATTGTCTGCTATTCCAGAATTCGATACAACGGTACCTGCTGACCTATTAAGAAGTATCAACAGAGGACTATTACAGTGGCCTCAAACACTAACGGTTTATCCGAAGCTTGAACGTATTTTAAAACGACGTGAAACGGCTTTAGATGAAGAAAACAAAGTAGATTGGGCATTAGCTGAAACACTCGCTTACGGATCTGTTCTTGCTGAAGGGAAAACAGTTCGTTTAACAGGTCAGGATAGTGAAAGAGGAACATTCGCTCATCGTCATGTTGCTTTAAATGACTATGAAACGAATGAAAAATATATCCCATTGCACAATATTCCAGAGGCGAAGGCATCATTCTCAATCTACAACAGTCCATTGTCTGAAACAGCTGTTCTAGGATTTGAGTATGGTTATAGTGTTCAAGATGAAAATGCACTTGTCCTTTGGGAAGCACAGTTTGGGGACTTTGTGAACGTGGCACAGCCAATTATTGACCAATTCATATCTTCAGGTCACGCAAAATGGGGCCAAAAGTCAGGTCTTGTCATGCTTTTACCACATGGATATGAAGGACAAGGCCCAGAGCACTCAAGTGGAAGAGTGGAACGTTTCTTAAATGCAGCTGGGGAATACAACTGGATTGTTGCGAACGTAACAAGCGCTTCTCAATACTTCCATTTATTAAGAAGACAATCATTGCTTACTTCAACTGATGAAGCAAGACCATTGATTGTAATGACTCCTAAGAGTCTACTTCGTCACCCACAAACAGCATCATCACTAGCTGATTTAACGGATGGAAGCTTTAAGCCACTACTTGAGCAACCAGGAATGGGAACGAACAAAGATAAAGTAACTCGCCTAATCTTATGTACAGGTAAAGTAGCTATTGATTTAGCAACAGAAGCTGCGAATTTACCGGCAGAAAAGGCGGATACTCTGCATATTGCGAGAGTGGAGCAAATGTATCCATTCCCTAAGAAAGAGCTAGAAGAACTAGTAAGCCAGTATCCTAACCTAGAAGAGGTTGTTTGGGTTCAAGAAGAACCGAAAAACATGGGAGCATGGCCAGCTCTACAATCGGTATTAATGGATATTCTATCTGATGAAATTAAACTAGATTATATTGGTAGACCGAAGCGTTCAAGTCCTGCTACGGGTGACCCAGATATTCACAAACAAGAACAAGCATGGATTATGCAAGATGCATTGCTTACAGATAAAGGAGGGAATCAGCAATGATCGAAATTAAAGTACCAGAATTAGCTGAGTCCATTACAGAAGGAACAATTGTTGAATGGTTGAAAAAAGAAGGCGAACTCGTGAATAAAGGTGAGTCAATCGCAGAACTTGAAACAGATAAAGTAAACGTTGAAATTAACAGTGAACATACAGGCGTTATTAAGGAATTCTTATTCCAACCAGGTGATAATGTTGAAGTTGGTCAAGTTATTGCAAAGCTTGATGAAAATGGTTCAGAATCAAGCGCACCAGCACCTGCTGAAGAACCTAAAGCTGAGGCAGCACCACAAGCTGAAGAAGCAAAATCAGAACCAATTGCAGAAGCATCTACAGATGAAAAAGGCAAGCCAGCAATTGCCTCACCTGCAGCGAGAAAAAGAGCAAGAGAACTTGGCATTGACTTAAATGAAGTGCCATTTAAAGATCCACTAGGACGCGTTCGTGTTGAAGGTGTTGAGGCTTATAAGCAAGCTCAAACAGCACCAGCAACTCCGGCACCAGCTGCAAAACAACCTGCAGCAGCACCAGTGGTAAATGACGATCCACGTGTAGAACGCATTAAAATGTCTAGACGTCGCCAAACAATTGCAAAACGTCTTGTTGAAGCACAACACACAGCAGCGATGCTAACAACATTTAATGAAGTTGATATGACTGCTGTTATGGACGTAAGAAATCGTCGTAAAGACGCTTTCTTCAAAAAGCATGGCGTAAAACTTGGTTTCATGTCATTCTTCACAAAGGCGGTTATTGGAGCATTAAAGGCATATCCATATGTAAATGCTGAAATTCAAGGAAATGAAATCCTTCTTAAGAATTTCTATGACATCGGTGTTGCTGTATCTACAGATGAAGGCTTAGTTGTACCAGTTGTACGTAATGCAGATACATTAAGCTTTGCAGGAATTGAATCTGAAATTGGCCGCTTAGCTGAAAAGGCAAGAAACAACCAATTAGGTTTAGGCGACCTTCAAGGTGGAACTTTCACAATTACTAACGGTGGAACATTCGGTTCTCTAAACTCAACACCTATTATTAACGCACCACAGGTTGGTATTTTAGGAATGCACAAGATCCAAAGACGTCCTGTAGTAATTGATAAAAATGATACGGTTGAAGTACGTCCAATGATGTATGTGGCATTATCTTATGACCACAGAATCATCGATGGTAGAGACGCTGTAGGATTCCTAGTGAAAGTAAAAGAATTATTAGAAGACCCAGAAGACCTATTATTAGAAGGTTGATTCATAAAGGCACATGCTCCGTTTGGAGAGTATGTGCCTTTTTTTGTTTATGTTTGTTTGTGATGAAAAAAGCTGCTTCCTAAAGAGGAAACAGCTTTTGAATGACTTATTAAATGACACCGTGAGCGATCATTGCGTCAGCTACTTTTAAGAAGCCGGCGATGTTAGCTCCATATACAAGGTTTCCAGGATGGCCATATTCTTCAGCAGCATCCATGCTGTTGCGATAAATCGAAGCCATGATGTCCTGTAGCTTGCTGTCGACTTCTTCAAATGACCAAGAAAGTCTCATGCTGTTTTGTGACATTTCAAGTGCAGAAACGGCAACACCACCCGCATTAACTGCTTTCGCAGGTCCAAATAGGACATTGCTTTCGATAAATAAATCAATTGCTTCTAAAGTAGAAGGCATGTTTGCACCTTCACCAATTGCCTTCACACCATTTGAAATAAGTGTTTGAGCTGATTCACAGTCAATTTCATTTTGAGTTGCACAAGGTAGTGCAATATCACATGGGATTGACCAGATACCTGAGCAGCCCTCAATATATTCTGCCTCTGGGTGTTCTAATACATATTCTTTAATACGTTTACGTTCAACTTCTTTAATACGTTTGATCGTTTCAAGGTCTAACCCATTTTCATCATAGATATAACCGTTTGAATCACTACATGCAACCACTTTTGCACCAAGTTGTTGAGCTTTTTCAATCGCATAAATAGAAACGTTACCGGAACCTGAAACGACAACTGTGCTTCCTTCGAATGAAAGACCTTGTTCCTTCAACATTTCCTCTACAAAGTATACAGTTCCATAGCCTGTTGCTTCTGTACGAACTAAGCTTCCGCCATAGCCAAGGCCTTTGCCAGTAAGAACGCCTGCTTCAAAGCTTCCTTGAAGTCTTTTGTATTGACCAAACATGTAGCCAACTTCTCTTGCCCCAACACCGATATCTCCTGCTGGTACATCGATATCTGGACCGATATGTCTAGCTAATTCAGTCATAAAGCTTTGGGTAAATCGCATAATTTCGTTATCTGATTTTCCTTTTGGATCAAAGTCAGATCCGCCCTTACCTCCACCAATTGGAAGACCAGTTAAAGAGTTTTTAAGGATTTGTTCAAAGCCGAGGAATTTAATGATACTTGCGTTAACGGAAGGGTGGAAACGCAAACCACCTTTATAAGGGCCAAGTGCACTGTTAAACTGAACACGATAGCCACGATTTACATGGATTTGGCCTTGGTCATCAACCCAAGGTACTCGGAATGTAATCATTCTTTCCGGTTCAACGAGTCTTTCCAAAATTGCGTGTTTCATGTATTTTGGATTTTTAGCAAACACAGGTACAAGAGAAAGGAAAATTTCTTTCACTGCTTGGTGGAACTCTGGTTCATGAGGATTTCTCTTCTTAACCTCCTCATATACTTTGTTCATATAATCGGTTGCTTGTTTTAACTCTGGTACAGGAATAGACTTTTCGATCATAGCCATCGTGTACATTCACCCTTTCTTTGCTATATATTTTTTGATGAAGTCAATAAGTCCTATTAAAAAGACACATCGAATTTCTTGGTCCTTTTAATCCTCCTTTTTGAACTCCATTTTGAATACAAAAAAAATAAAACGGACGTTTTATCTGTAAATTCTTGATATTTATTATTTTATAATGAATAATTAATCTAAACAATATTAATAAAAGATATAAACAATGCCGTAATGAGATGGATTAAGGAGGACACCTTGTGGAACTTAGACAGTTAACTTATTTTATTGAAGTTGCAAAACGAGAACATGTTACGGAAGCGGCGAATTCAATGCATATTGCACAATCGGCAGTAAGCAGGCAGTTGTTCAACCTTGAATCCGAATTAGGTGTAGACTTGTTTATTCGAGATGGACGAAATGTGAAATTAACGCCGATTGGAAGAGTTTTTTTAGATCATGTCGAGCAGGCATTAAATGTATTAGATAATGCAAAACGTGAGATTGAAGAATATTTAGATCCGGAACGAGGAACGATTCGAATCGGATTTCCTAGTAGTTTAGCAGCTTATACTTTACCAACAATGATATCTGCATTTCGTGAACGTCACCCGCAAGTTAAGTTTTCATTGTCACAAGGAAATTATTATTCTTTAATTGAACGAGTGAGAACTGGCGAAATCGATATGGCTCTGCTAGGACCCGTGCCAAATCAGGAAAAGAAGATTACTGGCACGACTCTATTTACGGATAAGATGGTGGCACTTTTACCACGCGCGCATCCACTTGCTGAGAATAAATCATTAAGTCTTAGCCAATTAAAAGAGGAGCAGTTTGTATTATTTCCGAATGGATTTATCTTACGCGATATCATTGTAAAAGCATGTAATCAGTTGGGTTTTCAGCCGACAGTTTCCTTTGAAGGAGAAGATATTGACGCCATAAAAGGTCTTGTTTCAGCAGGACTAGGAATAACAATTATTCCTGAGGTGACCTTAATTGAAAATATACCACGTTCTACTGTGAAAGTTTCGGTTCTACAACCTGAGGTGACCCGTTCGGTAGGTGTTATTATTCCTAAAGAGCGAAAATTGCTCCCTACTGAACAGCTCTTTTATGACTTTTTAAAGGATTATTTCTCATTTTTAGACAAATTTCAATACTGAGTGTTAGTCTATTTCCGTGGAAATAGACGGATTTTGTCGATTTAAGTAAGGGGAGCTCTTGGAAGGCTCCCCTTTAGATTATCCTACTAATTTCAAGCCTACCGCTGCACTAATGATGAGCCCAATAAACAAAAATCGTTTCCAGTCTTTTGGTTCGCCGTATAGGATCATTCCTAAAATGGCTCCACCAGATGCTCCAATTCCTGTCCATACAGCATATGCCGTGCCCATTGGCAAAGTTTCCATCGCTATGCTCAGGAATAGGAAGCTTCCGCCAAAAGAGGCAAGCAGTAAGACTAATGATTGCCAATTTTTCTTTTGATGAAGTCGATTAATCAGCACGACCCCTAACATTTCAAAAACACCTGCAATAATGAGTGAGAACCATGCCATTAACCTTCAGCTCCTTCCGTGTCCTTCTCTTTTGTAACCAGCTTCAGACCAATAACTCCAACTAAAAGCACTCCTATTAATAGAAGCTTTGCCAGTTTGACTGGTTCATTAAAAAACAGAATTTCTGATATGACGGTTCCGGCAGTACCGAGTCCAACAAAGACAGCATATGCCGTACCAACCGGTAACTTTTTGCCTGCTGCAATAAGCGCATGAAAGCTGATATAGATTGCAATGACAGTTCCAGTCCATGTCCAAAAACTATCTGCATGCTTTAATCCAATCACCCAAAATACTTCAAAAAAAGCCGCAAAAAAGACTTTTATCCATTCTAAATTCATTTTACTTCCCCCTTATAGTAGCGGTTAAAAAGAAAAAGCCTAAGAGATTATAACAAATGTATAATCTCCCAGGCTTTTGTCCCTCCGTGGCATAGCTTTTTAGTGAGAGTTCAAAAGGGAGGATGAAAAGGACCAAGAAGTTCGAGGCGGTGTAGCTTCGAGTACCGGAGCGTATGTCTTTAATACGCGAGGAACGCAAAAGCAAACCAACAAAGAAATTCGATGTGTCATTTTCACCGGACTTTTTGAACATCCATTATTGCTATGAGTTTTCTCTCGGACCAGACTAGCGATGGCTACGGAACCCTAGAAAACCTTTTTATTCAACTTTTCTCATTATACAATAGAAAGCTTTTTGTAGAAAGAGGGAAAAATTACTTGTGGGTGGTTTTGGATGGAAATGGATGTTTTTGATTGATTTATAAAAAAGGTTTCAATATAATGAGAGTACAATCCATGAAGGATGTGACATGATGTTAACTCCAGAAAGACATCAGCTAATTTTATCGTTACTAAAAGAACATGGAGTAGTGAAACTTCAAGAGCTGATTGAAAGAACAAATTCGTCGGAATCAACGATTCGTCGTGATTTAGTACAGCTTGAAAATGAAAACAAATTAAGAAGGGTCCATGGTGGGGCTTCATTCGTTCACGGAAATCAATTGGAACCGAGTTATATAGAAAAAACGGCAAAGAATGTAAAAGAGAAACAAGCGATTGCTAAATACGCATCAGAGCTTATTCAAAATGGCGACTCCATTTATTTGGATGCAGGGACAACGACACAAGAACTCATCCCATTTCTTGACCACAAGGGACTTACTGTGGTGACCAATGGAGTAAACTTGATTGAACCCTTACTTGAAAAGGGTATTACTACCTATCTAATAGGCGGTGTTTTGAAACCGAGTACAAAAGCCTTGATCGGGAGTCGGGCATTATCAAGCTTGAACCTTTATCGGTTTGATAAGTGCTTTTTAGGAGTGAATGGGATTGATTTGAAGTATGGCTTTACAACTCCAGATCCTGAAGAAGCACTGATTAAACAAACAGCAATGGGCTTAGCGAAGGAAAATTATATATTGGCTGATTACACGAAATTTAATGAGGTTTCTTTTTCGAAAATTTCCTCCTTAGAGGATGCCACTTTAATAACGGATAATGGATTAACAAAGAGTGAGCTTACATCTTATCAAGAACATATCAACATAAAGGTCGTGACAACATGATTTACACAGTTACGTTAAATCCCTCCATTGATTACTTTATCGAGTTGGATAAATTTTTGGTGGGTGAACTGAATCGTATTAAAACGGATCGAAAAAGCCCGGGTGGAAAAGGAATCAATGTTTCTACTGTTTTACAAAATGTTGGGGTAGAGAGTGTTGCCTTAGGGTTTATAGGAGGTTTTACTGGCAAATTCCTTATTGATAGCTTAACAGAAAAGAATATCAAGACAGACTTTGTCACTGTAGAGGGCGACACAAGAATCAATGTGAAACTCCATTCTGATGTGGAGACGGAGATAAATGGGGCCGGTCCACAAATAACATCTACGGAGCTTGAACAGCTTTTAGAGAAGTTTGATCAAATGCAAAAAGGAGATGTGGTGGTACTTGCAGGGAGTATCCCGACGTCGTTACCGTCGACGCTGTATCAACAGGTTGCCGCGAAATTGCAAGACAAGGAAGTTAAAGTGGTTGTTGATGCTACAAGAGACCTATTAGTTGAGGTGCTTCCATATCAGCCGTTTTTAATTAAACCAAACCACCATGAATTAGGTGAAATTTTCAGTGTTGAAATCAAGAATGCCGAAGAAGCGATTCCTTATGGGAAAAAGCTTATTGAAATGGGAGCGCAACATGTCATTGTTTCGATGGCGGACAAAGGTAGTTTGCTATTTGTGGATGATGAAGTCTTTTTTGCGAACATTCCTAAAGGGAAACTAGTTAACTCAGTAGGTGCTGGGGACTCAGTCGTGGCAGGTTTTATTGCATCTTATTCCAAAGAACAGGTTGCGACAGATGCATTTCGTTTTGGAGCAACAGCCGGCAGTGCCACAGCCTATTCTGAAGGACTAGCAACGGAAGAGAAAATTAATGAATTGATTTCACAAGTACAAGTGAAAAAGATATAGAAAGGAACATGCAGGATGAGAATTACGGATTTGTTGAAGAAAGATACGGTCATTATTGACCTTGCTTCTTCATCAAAGCTTGAGGTCATTGATGAATTGGTCTCAAAACTTGATGAAGCTGGCCGTCTACAGGATAAAGAACAATACAAACAGGCAATCTTAACAAGGGAAAGCCAAAGTACAACAGGAATTGGTGAAGGGATAGCTATACCACATGCGAAGACAGCTGCGGTGAAAACACCAGCGATTGCATTTGGACGCTCCATAAAGGGAGTAGATTATGAATCATTGGATGGACAACCAAGCCATTTATTTTTCATGATTGCTGCAAGTGAAGGGGCAAATAATGCACATCTTGAAACACTATCAAGATTGTCATCCTTATTAATGGATTTTGGTTTTCGTGAAAAGATTATGCAGGTTCAAACTCCAGACGAGTTAATCGATGTGATTAATGAAAAAGAAAATGAGTCAGAGGAAGTAGAAGCGCCGGTTGAGAAAAAACAAGGGCAGCAAAAAGTTCTTGCAGTAACAGCATGTCCAACCGGAATTGCACATACCTATATGGCGGCGGACTCATTAAAGGCGAAAGCAAAAGAAATGAACATTGATATAAAGGTTGAAACAAATGGTTCAACAGGTGTGAAAAATGAACTTACTCAAGAAGATATTGATGAGGCAGTAGCAATCATAGTAGCTGCAGACAAGCAAGTAGAGATGGCTCGTTTTAATGGTAAAAAGGTAATTCAGGTACCGGTTGCTCAAGGTATCCGCATACCAGAGGAATTATTAACAAAAGCGGTTAATCAGGATGCCCCAATCTACCATGCTGAACAAACTGAAAAGAAAAGAACAGAAGGCGGAGAAAGAAGTGGTTTTTATAAGCATTTAATGAATGGTGTTTCTAATATGCTTCCGTTTGTTGTTGGGGGCGGGTTATTAATTGCCATTTCATTTATCTTTGGGATCAATGCTTCTGACCCGAATGATCCATCTTATAATCCGATTGCAGGCGCGTTGATGACAATCGGAAGTGCCAATGCGTTTCAACTAATGATTCCTGTTTTAGCAGGATTTATCGCGATGAGTATTGCTGACCGTCCTGGATTAGCACCAGGAATGATTGGTGGTCTAATGGCGACAACTGGAGGAGCTGGGTTTTTAGGGGGATTAATAGCTGGTTTCCTAGCAGGATATGTGGTCTTATTACTGAAGAAAGTCTTCTCAAGTTTACCATCATCATTTGAAGGTCTAAAACCAGTGTTGATCTATCCGTTCTTTGGAATTTTGACTACAGGTGCCATTATGTATGTACTTGTTGGTCCGTTAAAATTTGTAATGGATGGTTTGACCGGTTGGCTTGAAGGACTAGGTACAGGGAACTTGATTGTACTTGGTTTAATTCTAGGTGGAATGATGTCAATTGATATGGGTGGCCCAATTAATAAGGCGGCATTTACCTTTGGAATTGCCATGATTGATGCTGGAAATTATGCACCACATGCAGCTATTATGGCGGGTGGAATGACACCACCGCTTGGACTAGCTTTAGCGACAACCCTCTTTAAAAATAAATTTACAAAGCAAGAACGCGAAGCTGGAAAAACAGCTTACTTCATGGGTGCATCGTTTATTACAGAAGGTGCAATCCCATTTGCTGCTGCTGACCCTGGCCGCGTTATTCCTTCTGCGGTCATTGGTTCTGCAGTTACGGGTGCACTAACGATGTTGTTTGGTATTGGCTTACCTGCTCCACATGGAGGAATTTTTGTCATTCCTTTTGTAAATGGGAGTTGGGCGTTATACGTACTTACGATAATCATCGGTACAATTATAACGGCGCTATTAGTTGGATTCTTGAAAAAGCCCATAAAATAAAGGATATACCCCGTGCTACTTTGGCACGGGGTATTTTTTACGATAATGTGATTGGTTTATAGGTGATTGAATTATTGTTTTGAAGTAACGCATTGTTAGCGGAGTTTGAGGTAAGTACGAGGTATCCAATATTATTTCCGGTTTCGATGATGGGACCTTGATTCGTAGAAAGGTAGCGAATCTTTTCTTTCCACGTAAAATTGGTAGGACAAGGGGTATTTCTTTTTTGTTTAACGATATCGTAGGTCGCATCACAATATCTGTTGATTTCTTTGTTCCTTCGCTTGGCTGCATTTAAGGTAACGATTGCCTTCATCAATCCGCCTTGAATTCCTGAAAAACTCATATTGTTCATTGGACTGCTAGTAAATTGGTAAATACATAGATGATCACCATCGGGAAATTCGATATTGGTCGTAACAGTAGAAGCGTAATGCACATCTCCTGATAAGATAAAACAGTGACTCGGGTTCCACTCCTTGAGTTGGTACAGGAGTTCACTAAAGCCCTCTCCATTATACTTCCAAGACTCAAAATCAAATGCTGTTGTTGCAGGAACTCCAATTGTTTTTAATGGATAAATATATTGATTGATGAAGGACTCGATTAAGCCTATTCCATAAACAGGTGCAGGTGAAATAACAAGGAGTGGTTCACCGCTTTTCCATCCACTTGCGTATAAACAATCTGATGCCGTCTGCCAACCATGTTCGCCAATTAGCTGAGGAGGACGATCCTTTTCTTCGATAGTACGTCCAAGGGAAACAGGAAGAGGGGTGTGATCGTATTTTCGTTGTGTTCTTGTATCAAGGAAAATGGATGTTGGATTTGTCGGTGCAACAAAATTCCACTGATCAAACTTCCAAAGTATTTCTTCCCATGCATCATGTGAATGTAAACGAGTATCATAGGTTTTACTATATCTCCACATCTTACGGAGAAATGCAGGGTCAAATCGGTCTGGGTCATTACCCCATCCTTGAAAGAGCCAATAAGCCATAAGTCCATTGGCAACCACATGTCTTCCAAGTTTTGATGAGTAGACGTTATTTTTCCAATTGTGACTGATGTTCCAATCATCTGTTATATCATGGTCATCAAAGATCATATAGGTTGGTATGTTGGCAAGTAATCTTCTTACCTTTGTAAGTGTTTGGTAGGTTTTCTTCACATCTGCCACTTGTTCGTTGTACTCTTTTTCGTATGCTTTCTTTTCCTTTTTTCGCTTGTTTTTTTTTGAAATAAAATAAATTTGATCTTTCTTAATTTTGTCTTTAAATGAAGGGAAATTGCCATCATCTGTGTAAGCATCCCAAAGATCAGGTGACCATGATAGTAAATAGAGAGTGGCGTATTCACCAAATGTCATCGCATGGTTCCGGGCATGTGAGGAGGTGAATTTGCAAAAATGCTCCATGATAAATTGTCTTCCTCGAGCCTGGTTTATTGATTTTTTGAATGGTTTTTCTTTAAGGCGAGGCTCTATTTCAGTAAGTTTTTCTCCGTTTCCAATAAGTTTTTTACCGGCATTCACCATGATCTGAAATATCGGATCTGGTACATCATCTGCATAAATTTGGTCACCTAATAAAAATAAAGCGTCTGGGCGCTTTTCAGGGTCTAGATAGTTCATAACGATTGTTTCGTCTCCTTGGCTAAGGGTATCCTCACCTTTTCCATGAAGCTTTCGACATGATCCATATAGGAGATTCGTTTTTTGTTGAGTTGGGTCCGGAATAAAAAAGCTAGGATAATCGAGGTCTCCATATGTGATAGAGTTTGGTTGCCTTTTTCCTAGAAGTCCAAAATCTTGTAAGTCATGAGATTCAGAATTCTTTTGGAAAAGGAGATTATAGCCTAAGAGTGTGTTGATAGGGAATTGGGTTTGATTTGGTGGTGTCAGTTTGACTAGACTAATATATAGTTGTTTCCCAGCACGAAAAGTCGTTGTTTCAGAATGACAATTTATTTCATGGTACGCAAAATTGGTACCATCTATTTTTTCAATTTGATACAGCTTTGCTCCAAGTCTGTATCTTTTTCTTAATGCAATCCAAATATAAATGTGAGAAAGCTCAACACGTCGTAGGATTGGCCCCGATAAAATTGTCGGTATATCCATTTTGTTCACCATCCCATTTTTTTATATCCTATTCAGGGATTTAGGCGGCCGTTCATTTAAGGTATGTAACAGAGTTGTGTTGGAATGGGAGAGTGGAAGAATTCGCGGCTGGAAAAAAGAGCATTAGCGAGGTAAGCCAAACATAAAAAATTCGAGTAACAAAATAGTTTGTCAAATTTAGGTGAAACAGCTTATAATTCGTTATAGCAGTAGGAAATCACAAGGAGAGAGCAAAATGATTCGACGTTTTTTTACATATTATAAGCCCCATCGCACTTTATTTTTAATTGATTTTAGTTGTGCGGTGATTGTTGCGATTCTAGAGCTAGCCTTTCCGCTAGCGGTGCAGTGGTTTATTGATAAACTTTTGCCAACTAGTAACTGGTCTGCGATCGTATGGGTGAGCATTGGATTGTTAGCACTATATTCAGTTAGCACAGGTCTTCACTTTATTGTAGGTTATTGGGGCCATAAGCTTGGGATCAACATTGAAACGGATATGAGGCAGCAGTTATTCCAACATGTGCAGCGGCAGTCTTTTCGCTTTTTTGATAATACAAAAACAGGTCATATCATGAGCCGCATTACGAATGATTTGTTTGATATTGGTGAGCTAGCTCATCATGGCCCTGAGGATTTGTTCATTGCCATTATGACTTTTGTTGGTGCATTTTGGATTATGTTAACGATCAATGTGAAGCTTGCTCTAATTGCGATTGTTGTTGTGCCCTTTTTAGTATGGTTGATTGCATTTTCAAATGTCCGTATGAATCGTGCATGGAAGGCGATGTATAGCAATATTGCGGATGTAAATGCTAGGGTCGAGGATAGTGTGGCAGGGGCACGTGTTGTCCAATCCTTCACAAATGAAGAATTTGAAATTTCTAGATTTAAAGTCGATAACGGCAAATTCCGTCGTTCAAAGCTTAGTGCTTATAAAGTAATGGGGTCAGCATCTGCTGGCATCTACCTCATGACACGTCTGTTTGTCCTTATCGTGTTAGTAGTCGGTGCGTGGTTAAGCTTTAGCGGGGAGCTAACTTACGGAGAATTAGTTGGATTCGTCTTATATGCAAATGTCCTTTTTAAACCGATTGATAAAATTAGTGCCCTGTTGGAACTGTATCCAAAAGGGATGGCTGGTTTCAAACGTTTTACAGAGCTACTCGATATGGAGCCTGAAGTGAAAAATGCGAAGGATGCGGTTGTTGTTCCATCTCTTCGTGGAGATATCGTGTTTGATCAAGTAACCTTTGGCTACGATGAAAAGCAAGGACCTGTCTTAAAAGATATAAATCTAAAGGTTCGTGCTGGAGAGACAGTGGCGTTTGTCGGCCCTTCTGGAGCCGGGAAAACGACTATTTGTTCATTAATTCCGCGTTTCTACGATGTTAATGGAGGTTCCATTTCGATTGACGGAATGGATATTCGTAAAATGACAAAGGAATCGTTGCGTTCCCAAATTGGAATTGTTCAACAGGATGTATTCCTTTTTACAGGAACGCTGCGTGAAAATATTGCATACGGAATGCTTGGGGCATCGGATGAACAAATTGAAGATGCAGCAAGGCGTGCTCACCTGGAGGAGTTTATTGCTGGACTACCAGACGGCTATGAAACACAGGTTGGGGAACGTGGCCTTAAACTTTCAGGTGGTCAAAAACAACGGATTGCGATTGCCCGGATGTTTTTAAAGAATCCACCAATCTTAATATTGGATGAAGCCACTTCTGCTTTAGACACAGAAACAGAGCAGATTATCCAAAAAGCATTAACAGAGCTTTCTAAAAATCGTACAACACTTGTTATCGCGCATCGTTTGGCTACAATCCGAAATGCAGACCGCATTATCGTAGTGACAGAAGACGGTATCGCAGAACAAGGCGGACATGATGAACTGTTAGAAAAAGGCGGGATCTTCGCAAATCTTCATCAGGTTCAATATCAATCATAATAACCAGGAATCCTGGTTATTTTTTATGCCTAAAAATGGGTCAAAGGTCATATAAAAATTTCAGTCATTAGGCGGCCAAAAGCATGAAAAAGGGTAGAAAAAAAATGAATCTTGTCAGTTTCAATCGGATGGTAGGGAACATGTAAAATCCATTAGTGAAATTTTATTTTAAAAAAATAGTAAATTTGTATGAAAGGATGTTTTATCCTCCTTAACGAACTTAAGTGTATGACGAAAAATTGTAGGGGGAATAGTGCGTGAAAAAAGTGTTAAAGCTATTATTTGTTTTTACCTTTGTTAGTATTTTTTCACTTCAGGGAATCTGGGGCAACCCAGCAGAAGCAAACGAGGGAGAGGAACCAGATATTCGGATTGGAGTTGTTCCTTCTGTTGAGTCCTTGATGGTCGGTGCGGGGGGTAAGTTTGATGTTATTGACAAAGAAACAGGTGAGGTTCTTTTATCAAGTGATGGCGGGGAGCTTGAAGTCGAGCTTGCCGGCTCATCTGTTGTAAAAACAAACTATCGATTACAGGTTTCCTATACAACAAGCAATGCGGCTGTTGCGGATTGGTTACACCTTGCAGAATCAAATGGTTATTCAACTTATGTTGAAGAATACAATAATGGTTGGCGTTTATTAATTGGGGAATTTCCGTCAGATGCTTCATTTGCGGTAAGGACTGCTTTTAAGAATGAAATTGTGGCAAAAGGATTAGGGGCTAGTGATGCCTATTGGAGATTAATCACTACTGTTGAAGGCGAATCAACTATCAAAGTCTCAAAAGGAGAAACTGTCATCACAACAACAAATCCGATTCAAGTTATTTCAGAGGATTTAGTGACTATTAACGGGAATCAGTACCGCGGAATCGCCGAGGTTGGTTTTAATAGTTCAGGGGCACTTGCGGGAATCAATGAACTTCCAATTGAGGAGTATTTATATGGTGTTGTTCCACGTGAATTGCCACCTGTACCATATGGTGAATTAGAGGCACAAAAATCACAAGCCATTGCTGCCAGAACCTATGCCTTATCAAACATGGGTAAAAGAGGTAAGGACGGGTATGATCTTCTTCCAACAACGTCTGACCAAGTGTATGGCGGTTTTGAGGCTGAACATCCAATCTCAAATGATGCAGTTGATGGTACACGTGGGATTGTTGCAACCTATGAAGGGAAATTAATTACGGCTGTGTTTAACTCTACTAGTGGCGGTTTCTCTGCTAATAATGAGGATGTATGGAGTTCAGATCCGGTTCCATACTTAAGAGGTGTTCCAGATGCACAAAGAGGTAAGGCATTTGAACACGTACCATCTCTGGAAGTCTTCAAAAACAGTAGCAACTCTAATTCATTACGTGCAGCAAAGGAAGGAGATTTTGAAGCAGATTGGTCAAAATACCATCGCTGGAATTTTGAATGGACTGCAGAGGAAATGAGTGATGTATTGAGTACATCCTATAACACTGAGGTTGGTAAGGTTTATGAAATTAACGTTTTAGAGCGCTCAAGTTCAGGTCGTGTGCTCGAAATTGAGTTTGTTACGGAAAATGGTACATTTTATGAGTACAAAGATCGTATTCGAACAACTTTAAAATATATTAATGCAAGTGGTAACCAAGCTTCACTTTTAAGCACGCTGTTCCACATTGAGCCAGTTAAAGACAATAAATCAAAAGAAGTTACTGGCTTTAAAGTATACGGTGGCGGCTGGGGCCATGGTGTAGGCTTGTCACAAACGGGTGCAGTCGGAATGGCTGAGAAAGGGGCAACCTTTGAGGAAATTCTCAAGCACTATTACCAAGGAATCGACATAGAGGATAGATACTAATAAAGAAGACTCGTGCATAGGCACGAGTCTTTTTTCTATAATTTAAATGAACTTTTCAATGAGACAATTCGGTTAAAGACCAGATGGTCATCTGTTGTATGTTTAGGATCGACGTTAAAATAGCCATGTCTAAAGAATTGGAACTTGTCATGTGGATTCACATCTTTCATGTTTGGCTCAACGAATCCATTTAAAATCTCAAGTGAATTTGGATTGACGTAATCAAGGAATGTTTTGTCCGCATCTTCCTCATTTTCGTCTGAATCTAAAATAAGTGGCTCATATAGACGGAACTCAGCAGGCACCGCTTGTGTCGCCTCGACCCAGTGAATCGTACCTTTTACCTTACGACCTGTAAAGCCAGTACCACTCTTCGTTTCAGGGTCATACGTACAATGAAGTTCCACCACGTTTCCTTCATCATCCTTAATGACTTCTTCACATTTAATGAAATACGCGTGCTTTAGACGAACCTCATTGCCAGGGAAAAGACGGAAATACTTTTTCGGTGGGTTCTCCATGAAATCTTCTTGCTCGATATAGATTTCACGAGAGAATGGGATTTGTCTTGTTCCCATTTCCGGATTTTCAGGGTTGATTTCCGCATCCAGCATTTCTACTTGTCCTTCTGGATAGTTGGTAATGACTACTTTAAGCGGTTTGATAATACCCATTGTTCGTGGTGCTTTTAATTTTAAATCCTCACGAACAAAATGCTCTAGCATTTGAGTATCAACGGTTCCATTGTTTTTCGCTACGCCTAACTCACGGCAGAAAGTACGGATTGCTTCAGGTGTATACCCTTTTCTTCTAAGTCCAGAAATGGTTGGCATACGAGGGTCGTCCCATCCGTCCACATAGCTTTCCTCAACAAGCTGCTTAAGCTTACGCTTACTCATCACGGTATTTGTTAAATTGATGCGTCCGAACTCGATTTGCTGTGGATTACTCTCCATTTCACAATGCTCAACAACCCAATTATAAAAAGGGCGTTGGTCCTCGAATTCAATCGTACATATGGAATGAGTTACACCTTCAATTGCATCCTCAACAGGATGTGCAAAAGCATACAATGGATAGATGCACCATTTATCACCTGTATTATGGTGAGTCGTATGCGAAATTCGGTAAATAACAGGATCACGCAAATTGATGTTTGGAGATTTCATATCAATTTTTGCACGTAAAACTTTTTCGCCATTTCCGTATTTACCAGCACGCATGTTTTCAAATAGTTCAAGGTTTTCCTCGATTGTACGATCGCGATAAGGACTTTCTTTTCCAGGCTCTGTTAAGGTACCACGATATTCACGGATCTCATCTGCGCTTAAATCGTCCACATACGCAAGGCCCTTTTTAATAAGTAAAACAGCCCGGCTATACATTTCCTCAAAGTAATCCGATGCAAAAAATAAACCGTCCCAATCATATCCAAGCCATTTTACATCTTCTTTAATCGAGTTCACAAACTCAATATCCTCTTTTAAAGGGTTTGTATCATCAAATCGTAGGTTTGTTTTACCTTTAAATTCATCCGCAAGGTCAAAATTCAGAACGATTGATTTAGCATGTCCGATATGTAAATACCCATTTGGTTCTGGTGGGAAGCGGGTCACGACATGGTCACGCTTTCCAGTTTCTAAATCGTCGATTATGATATTTCTAATAAAATTTGAAACGTTATTATTTTCCACGGCCATAACCTCTTTCGTAATCCTATACTGGGCGTTCAAAAAGTCTTGGTACAACTAATTGCTTCCTTTCTTATTGAACGGTACTATAATTGATGAATATATCATAAAACCAGAATAATTTCCATTATTCTCATGTTTACCAAAGTTTAAGTTGATTATTAGGATGTCTTTCATATAAGCTTTACTGTATCTCAAATTTTATAACCATCGGAGCGAGGTTTTATGGAAAATAAGATTGAAATTATGGAGATCTGCCTGTTAGCGGGAAAAATCATGCTCGAGAGTGGGGCAGAAACGTATCGAGTAGAGGACACGATGAATCGGATGGCCGCAGCGTTTGGGAATGTAACGTCTCATAGCTATGTAACACCAACTGCAATCATGTTTTCGACGAGTGAAACAGAACCTTCTAATTTAATACGAATCAATGAGCGATCTACGGATTTAGAAAAGGTAACTCTTGTTAATGGCATTTCTCGTAAAATAAGTAGTGGGGAATTAACGCTTCAAGATGCAAAGCGTGAGCTAGAGGAACTTTCCAAAAAGGATCTTTCTTATCCCATTTGGATTCAGATTTTTTCAGCAGCCATAGCTAGCGGCTGTTTTACGATCATGTTCCTAGGAACATGGGTAGATTTTATTCCATCATGTATTACAGGTGGAGTCGGTTTTTCCATTTTTGTATTTCTTCATCGATTGGTTCGAATCAAATTTTTTGCTGAGATTATGGCATCGTTTGTGATTGGAGTGGTTGCCTATCTTTTTATCGTTACTGGGGTTGGAGCAGAGCTTGATAAAATAATCATAGGTTCCGTGATGCCACTTGTACCTGGTTTATTAATTACAAATGCAATCAGGGATTTGATTGCAGGTCACCTTGTTTCGGGGATTTCAAAAGGTGCAGAAGCTTTTTTAACTGCTTTAGCAATTGGCACAGGGATAGCTGTTGTGCTGGCCATTCTCTAATATGAAAGGAGTTTAAAATGTTTTCCCATTTGATTACGAGCTTAGTTGCTTCAAGTACATTTGGAATCATCTTCAATGTTCCGAAAAAGTCACTTATAAAATGTGGGTTTGTCGGGATGATTGGTTGGATGTTATATATCTTTTTATATCTACAAGGGGTTGATGCAGTGTATGCGACACTTGCTGCATCTTTTTTGGTTGCTGTCATCAGCCATATCTTTGCAAAGGTCTATAAAAATCCAGTGATTATCTACAGTATCGTCGGAATCATCCCGTTGGTACCAGGTGGCATTGCATATAACGCGATGCGGAATTTTGTTGAAAATGAATATTCAACAGCACTACCACTAGCAGCAAGGGCATTTATGATCTCAGGCGCGATTGCCTTCGGACTTGTCTTATCCGAGGTGCTGAATCAGTTGATCATTAGGAGAAAGAAGAGAGTTTAGTTGAAGCTTCCGGAAATTTAAATTCCAGGAGGCTTTTTTATTTTGGAGGGGGCTGTTTTTTGGTTTAAGTGGATAGTGCCTTTAGCCCGACCAAAAGTTCATGAAATATAAAGGAATTTTGGCATATTCATAGAAAGTAAGGGTGTATAATCGTTTCGGTCATACAAACACCATCCTCAAATCGAAGGGAGACGTCTATGAGCAAAGACGATGGCATTTATAATGATCTATCGAAGGACATGACATATGGTGACTATCTTCAGTTAAATACATTACTCTCGAGCCAGCATCGCCTTTCCAAGCATCATGATGAAATGCTTTTTATCATTATCCATCAAACAAGTGAGCTTTGGATGAAGCTTATCTTACATGAAATGAATGGAGCAAAAGCGTCTATTTTAAAAAATGACCTCGAACCAGCTTTTAAAATGCTATCAAGGGTCTCAAAAATCCAGCAGCAATTGATTCAGTCCTGGGACGTTCTCTCAACATTAACTCCCTCTGAATATATGGAATTTAGGGGGGAGCTCGGAAAGTCCTCGGGGTTCCAATCCTATCAAAATCGGTTAATCGAGTTTGCACTTGGTCATAAGAAGCCGAATGTGCTTGGGGTATATAAGCATCAACCCGAAATTTACAAACAGGTTGAAAACGCTCTTCAAGAGAAAAGTATCTATGATGCAGCGATTTTAGCTCTTTCAAAAAGGGGCTTTACTATTGATAAATCTTGCCTCGAAAGAGATTGGACGGAGGATTATAAAGCGAACGAAAGTGTTGAACAGGCATGGCTGCATGTCTATCAAAATGTTGAAAAGTATTGGGATTTTTACGAGCTTGCGGAGAAGTTAGTTGATATTGAATCCCACCAACAGAAATGGCGCTATAATCACATGATTACGGTTGAACGGATTATCGGATATAAAAGGGGAACTGGGGGTTCGGCAGGGGTTGAATACTTAAAGCAGGTGATCAACCATCGATTTTTCCCAGAGTTATGGAATATGCGGACGAAATTATAAAGGGGCTTAACGTAAAAATGGACATACAAATACAAGCCGTTTCAAAAGAGGAAGAAGACGTTTTACATAATCTCATGCAATTTTATATATATGAATTTACGAAATATATGAGTAGTATAACGATAAAAGAAAATGGCCGTTTTGGTAGATTTAATCTGGATGTCTATTGGACCGACTGTAATCATCATGCATATTTTGTGAAAGTGGATGGTTTACTTGTAGGATTTGTTTTACTGCAAAGTCAATCAGATAAAGAACCCAATTCAATAGAAGAATTTTTTATCATGAGAGGTTATGAGGGAAAAGGTATTGGCTCTAATGTTGCCGAGCAAATCTTTTCAATGTTTCCTGGAAGGTGGTATGTGCAACAGTCGGAAAAGAATGAGCGTGCACGGGCGTTTTGGAGAAATATCATTTCAAAATGTACGAAGGGAAACTTTGAGGAACGATTTGATGAAAGAAACTGTTCGATTCAGGAGTTTACTATAGATGAAAATAAATAAGGAGTTCGCCAAACGGTGAACTCCTTATTTGATCATAAATTTCTCAAACGGCAAGTAATAAACGGGGTAATGTTCTAGCTGTTCAAAGCCGAGTTTCTTTGCAATTGCTATGGAGTCTTTGCGAAACGACTCCGTTGTCCAGTGAGGGGTTACATCCCGTCTCAGACATTCTTCGATAAAAGCCCTTGCCATTGCGGTAGCAAGTCCTTTGCCCCGGTGATTTGTGTCATATGTGTTAATTCCAATTTCATATTCATTTTCAGATACAAAAACAGAGAGACAAGTTCCGATTACGTTTGAGCCTTGAACAACGGCATAGCCAAATCCTTTTTGAAAAAATGAATTAATTGATTCTCCCCCAAATTTTATAATTTCATTTTTAACGATATGGTCTCTATCTCCTTCAATTATCTCCGGACTAATTGGTTTTACCTCATAACCTTCAGGCACACCTCTAGAATCGCTAGTATTAAACCATTCCTTATGGAAAACAAACGGCACACGCTCACCTTTCAGAAGGGGAACTCTCGTAAAAATAGATTCAACAGATCCCTTCCAATCATGATTTGGATAAATTTCGAGATTTAAAGTATCCTCCTCAGGGAGTGCCTCAGGGCGGATCACAGTTGCGATATATTCTTCAAGTTGTGAGTTAAACTTCTGATTATCAACTCTTCCGCAAAGATAGAACATCTCATTTTTTGCCCAAATAAAGGCAGTTTTAGGATTGCTCTGGTTGTCTACGTATATCTCACCAGGATTATTACCATCAATCACTCCATTCATGACGGGGTGGTTTTCTAGTCCAGTGAGGAGTGGTTTTACCTTTTTAAAAGTAACAGCATCGAGCTTAACAATCATTTTCTTCACGACCTTTTATCGATTCAGGTGTCTATTTGGATCCTGTTAAAACAAATATTCTCCAAATCAAATAAAATTTCCTTTTGTCTCTGAAAGTTTTGTGTAAAATAAAGAGGATGAAATGTATGGAGGAAATGACATGATTACGATGAAGGAAATTGCGAAGTTGGCAAATGTGTCTAGTGCAACTGTTTCACGCGTGCTGAACAACTCAGGATATGTGAGTGATGACGTTCGCAAACGAATTATAAAAATTATAGATGAAACAGGTTATATTCCCAGTGAGCATGCAAAGGCATTACGGACAAAGCAATCCAATGTCATTGGTGTCATTTTACCAAAATTAAGCACTGAGACAGCTAGTAGAATTGTGAGTGGAATCAGCGAAGAACTGGCCAAACACGGATATCAAATTCTATTAACCAATACAAATCTTGATCCGAAAAAAGAAATCGAGTATGTGAAACTTTTAAAAAGCAAACAGGTTGATGGCATCATTCTTCTTGCGACAAACCGAAGTGAGGCCTTACTTAAGGAAATCGAAAAACTTCGGATTCCTTTTGTATCGACTGGACAGGAATTCGAGGGGATACCGTCTGTTATTAACAATAATCACGGTGCTGCAAAAGACATCACCAATCTATTGATTAATAAGGGTCACACTAAAATTGCCTTTATCGGTGTAGACGAGTCAGATTATGAGGTAGGATACAAGCGTAAAGCGGGATATTTGGATGCGTTAGAGGAAAGCCAATTACCTGTTATAGACCAGTGGATTCAAAAAGGGGAGTTTACAATCGAATCAGGCTATATGATGGCAAAAGAGATCATTGAATCTTCTATTGAGAAACCAACTGCAATTGTCGCAGTTACAGATCGTTTAGCTATAGGTGCCATGGAATACTTGAAGGAACAAGGCTTACATGTTCCAAAGGATGTTGCTCTAACAGGTATGGGTGCGTCCGATTTAGCAAAATATATCACCCCTAAATTAACAACGGTTGACTTATTAAGTGAGCATACGGGAGCAGAAGCAGCTAAGACATTACTACAGATATTGCAGGAAGGGATTTCCTTAGAAAAAAAACAAATCGACTATAGACTAATAATTAGAGATAGTATATAATCGGTTTTGTAATGAATGTGTAATCGATTACACATGAGCTATTATATTTTTTTAAGGGATATGTAATCGATTACCAATTTTTATAATGAATATGAAATCGATTACACACAAACACTATTTAATAGAGGTGAAAGTAATGTCAGAAAATCGTCGAATTGCTGAAGAAATAATTGAAGCAGTTGGTGGTAAAGAAAACATCCTTTCTGCCGCACACTGTGCGACAAGATTAAGAATTATGGTACAAGATAAAGAAAAAATCAACCAAGAAAAGATTGAAAATGTAGATAAGGTTAAAGGGGCATTCTTTAACTCCGGTCAATTTCAAGTCATCCTTGGTACAGGAACAGTAAATCGTATTTATGAAGAAGTCGAGAAACTTGGAATTGAAACATCAACGAAAGCTGACCAATCAAAAGAGGCAGCGAAAAGTGGAAATGCCTTTCAACGTGCTATAAGAGCATTCGGTGACGTGTTCGTTCCAATCATCCCAGCATTAGTTGCAACGGGTCTTTTCATGGGTGTCCGGGGCTTAGT
>NZ_JAPSKV010000009.1 GCF_031181385.1 Fredinandcohnia onubensis | reverse complement strand
TTGTTCTCTATCTAAGTTATTATTTCTCGACATCATTTTCCCATCACCCCTAATATTCTCTATAAATATTGTAAATTAAAAAAGACTGTAGGCAAACTCGAAATTTATCGAGTTTGTCTACAGTCTGAGCCTTCATCCTTTGATGAAGGCTTTTTTATCTAATATTTTTGTGTCGAATTATCGACTTTTCCCTCGTTGGTTAAACTAGTGTGATATATGTTATAGCAAATTATGAAATTTTTATGTACGATAGTGATGTAGAGAAATATTCTTTCGGAAAGAAAATGGAGGAATAAGAAAATGGAAAATGAAGCGAAAATTTTAGTTGTCGATGATGAAGAAAGAATTCGTCGTTTACTTAAAATGTATCTAGAAAGAGAAAATTATGCAATTGAAGAAGCGGAAAATGGAAATATTGCCTTAGAAAAAGCAATGAAAAATGATTATGATCTTATTCTATTAGACCTCATGATGCCAGAAAAAGATGGAATTGAGGTATGTCGTGAATTGCGTGAGAAGAAATCAACTCCGATTATTATGCTTACTGCTAAAGGAGAAGAAGTAAACCGCGTGCAGGGCTTTGAAGTCGGTACAGATGATTATATAGTGAAGCCATTTAGTCCAAGAGAAGTTGTTCTTCGAGTAAAAGCTTTACTAAGAAGGGCATCACTTACAACCTATCTTCAAACGGAAACAACAGCTAAGGATGTTATCGTGTTTCCACATCTAACAATTGATAATGATGCACACCGTGTGCTTGCAGATGGCAAAGAAGTGGGCTTAACACCGAAGGAATATGAACTATTATGCTTCTTAGCAAAATCACCTGACAAGGTATTTGACCGTGAACAGCTATTAAAGGAAGTATGGCATTACGAATTCTTTGGTGATTTGCGTACTGTAGATACACATGTAAAACGCTTGCGTGAAAAGTTAAATAAAGTGTCTCAGGATGCAGCGAAAATGATAGTAACTGTATGGGGCGTTGGTTATAAATTTGAGGTCGGCCAAGAATGAAATTTTGGAGAAGTGTAGTAGGAAAACTATGGGCAACCATTCTTTTACTGTTTTCCTTTGTGTTATTTATTTTAACGGTACTTTTCATGGAGTATTTTGAGAATTACCATATCCAAGAAGCTGAAAGAAGTTTAACTCAACTTGCTGCAAATATTGCTGTTATTATGGAGCAGCATGAGGATAAAGATGTAGCAAGGACCCTTGCTTGGGAGCTTGTGAATGATGAAACTAAGGTAATTATTGCGGCAGATAAAAACACGTTATGGGTATCTCCTGATCGAACCGCAGTACCAAACATTCCTGTTACAGTTATTACAGAAGACCCAGATCTTAGACGTGTTATTACAAACGACCAAAACGCAAGCAAAAAGATAAAACTAACAGAAAATGGAGAAACTCCTCGAGAGCAAGGACAAGAACTATTTGTGGTTGGGGCCCCTCTTCACATCGAAAATGACAGGATGGGTGCAGTTTTTCTCTATCAATCCTTAGATGTAGTTCAAAAGACTACCAAGGATACTACTCAATTTATAATATTGGCTGCAGGTATCGGAATTGTCCTTACAACAGTTTTTGCCTTCTTCCTATTAACACGTATTACAGCTCCTTTACGTAAAATGAGGGAAGCTGCTACTGAAGTAGCTAAAGGGAAATTCGATACGAAGGTTCCTATACTTACTCATGACGAAATTGGCGCTTTAGGAATGGCACTTAATCAAATGGGAAGGCAATTAAAATATAATATTAATGCTCTTAATCAGGAGAAAGAGCAGCTTGCAAGCATATTAAACAGTATGGCGGACGGAGTTATCACTTTAAATCGTGATGGAACGATATTGGTAACAAACCCACCTGCGGAACGCTTTTTGCAAGCTTGGTATTACCAGCAAGGTATGTATCAGGACGTTGGTCAAGAGCTTCCACCAGAGGTCAAGGATTTATTTCAACGTTCCGTTTCATTTGAAAAAGAGCAATTTATTGAAATCAGTCTTCAAGGTAGAACCTGGGTTATTTTAATGAGTCCACTATACAATCAGACGTATATTAGGGGTGCCGTAGCGGTACTTCGTGATATGACGGAGGAAAGACGTTTGGACAAGCTACGTGAAGATTTTATTGCGAATGTTTCTCACGAACTGCGAACTCCGATCGCTATGCTCCAGGGCTATAGTGAAGCAATTATGGATGACATTGCGAGCTCCGAAGAAGAGCGAAAGGAAATTACCAAAGTCATCTATGATGAGTCATTACGAATGGGTCGACTTGTCAACGAGTTACTAGATTTGGCTAGAATGCAATCTGGGAATATTACCTTAAATAAAGAAAAAGTTGATTTCGATACCCTTATTAATCGTGTGATTCGGAAATTCCAAGGTTTAGCTAAGGATAATCAAATAACGTTAACTGCAACAAAGGTAGACGAAATTGGTGAAATCTATATAGATTCTGATCGTATTGAGCAAGTTTTTACAAACTTAATTGATAATGCAATTAGACATACCGATGAAAATGGTCAGGTTGTCGTACATGTTACTGGTCAAGAAACTTCAATAAAAGTTGATATTAAGGATACGGGTTCTGGAATTCCAGAAGAAGATTTACCTTTTGTATTTGAACGGTTCTATAAGGCGGACAAGGCTAGAACTAGAGGGAAATCTGGTACTGGTTTAGGACTTGCGATTGTAAAAAACATTATTAGTGCACACAACGGGAATATCTCGGTCCATAGTAAGCTTGGTGAAGGAACGACATTTACATTCGTAATACCTCGAAATAGTGAGTAATTTGAAAAAACGTGGCGAAGATTCTTGTTCCATAAGAAACAATTTCCTTGTCAAAGGAAAACTCTTCTTGTAATATAGGGATTGTTAAATAGAAAATTAAATAATTTATTGAATTTTAGGTGTCAGAGAAAGTAGTATAATTCTTTTTGACTTAAAAGGGAATCTGGTGTGAATCCAGAACTGCCCCCGCAACTGTAAAAGTGGACGAAATGAGAAAAACCACTGTATGACTGAACGGCGAATGCTGTTCAACATATGGGAAGGACTCAAAGTAGGAAGAAGCTTAAGTCAGTAGACCTGCCTAATTCATTTCTTTTTTAATTCTCCGGGGTGCGAGAATTAGCATTAAAACACCATGCTTTTTTGTTGTTTTCCTGTTAAAAGCTCACCCCAAGGGTGAGCTTTTATTATTTTATTCTGCAGAAGAAGGACACTTCTGCGGAATAAAATAATAGCCTCCGGCGGATGCCACGATTTTTCAAAGGAAACTTTTCGAGCAGACTCGAAAAAAATCGGGCGCAAATACGCCAAGGCGCATTTGATTCGATGTTAGGTGCATAAAACACTTATTCATACACATATTTTAACAAAAGGGGAGCTAGAAACATGAAAAAACTATTAGTTGCTTTACTATCATTGGGAATTTTATTTGGATGCAGCAATGACCCATCTACAAATGAATCTTCCAACAACAACACAGCAGAAACTGTAGATAAAAAAGAAACAGCAGCAGAGATTGTTACTGTTGTTATCTCGAAAAACAATGGTGAAGAAATTATTGAAGAAAAAGAAATTAAAATTGAATCAGGAAAAGAAGTTACCGTTATGGACGTCATGCAAGCAAATTTTGACATTGAAACACAATTCGATGGTGCTTTTGTTTCCAGTATTAATGGCGTTGCAGGCAGCGAAGAAGAAAAGACATCATGGTTTTATTCTGTTAATGGTGAAGAAGCGATGGTAGGAGCTAATGAATTCAAATTAGAGCCAGAAGATAAGATCCAATTCGATCTCCATAAGTGGGAATAATGAATTTATCTGTTAAAAACTTAACGCTTTTATCGATGCTAATCGCATTGTCTGTTGTAGGTCGAATTACATTTACATTCCTTCCGAATGTCCAGCCTATGACAGCGATTATCGTGATAACTAGCTTATTTTTGGGTCCAATCTATGGCATGGTTGTTGCTGTTTTCGGTTCTGTATTATCGAATCTTGTAATGGGTATGGGTTTATGGACCATTGGACAAATCGTTGCATGGGGGATAATTGGGTTAATTAGTGGGGCTTTACGGAAGTATCGTGATCGAATTCCTGTCATTTTATTAGCCATCTATGCAGTATTTTGTGGTTTCTTATATGGCTTTGTAATCTCAATCCCTCTTTATTTATTCTCGGGTAAGTTCCTTGCCTATTACGTAGCTGGATTACCATTTGATTTGAGTCATGCAATTGGGAATGGAGTATTTTTTCTAATTTTATATCCAATCCTGAGACTACTATTCTTAAAAAATGTAACAATTGCAAAGTAAGGAAGAATATTACCAAAATATTCTTCCTTTTTTTATTAATTCATACTATATTGGGAGTGTAACTTTTTTTATAAAACATTCGACTAATGAAATGAACGGGAGGATTTGCAAATGGATTCCTTGTTTGAGGAACTATATGAAAAGTATCATCACGATGTCTTCTCCTTCTTATTTTATATGGTAAAAAATCGTGAACAAGCTGAAGATCTCGTTCAGGAAGTTTATATAAGAGTTTTAAAATCATATGATAGATTCGAAGGAAAAAGTAGTGAAAAAACATGGTTATTTTCAATTGCTAGACATGTCGCGATTGACTCGTTCCGGAAACAAAAAGGGTGGAAACAGCGAATAATGGATTCCTTTGATTGGAATCGCCAAGAGGTAAAAGACTTTGCTCCACTTCCGGAAGAAATAGCGTTGCAAAATGAGCAGGTACAAATGATGTACCGATGCCTGGAAAACTGTACTACTGACCAGCGTATGGTGCTTATATTACGATATATCCAATCACTTTCAATTTCAGAGACTGCTGAAGCTCTTGGATGGACGGAGAGTAAGGTAAAGACAACTCAGCATAGAGGTCTAAAGGTCTTAAAGAAGTATATGGAGGAATCAGGCGTAAAGGAGGGTATAGATGATGAAAAATTCAAAGTGGAGTGATGAACAACTCGAGCAGATGCTATCGCAAATGCCAGGAATAAAAGACAAACGGAAACCACAAGAGATTTATCAAAATATCACCCTTAAAATGAATAAGAAAAAGAGAAAAATGTGGCTTGTTCCTACCCTTGCATCTGCGGCAGCAGTGCTTCTATTATTCATCTTAGCTCCTTCTTTCATTAATAATATGAACAGCTCAAGCTTCGATTCTGCTGAAATGGCAAGAGAAAATACAAACATTACTATGGATTCAGAGAACAGAGAAGCAACATCAAAGGATGCATCGTTGAGCACACTAGAAAAAGCAGAGGAACCACAACAAAATGAAGAGGCTGGAATATTTTCATTTGAGGAACAACTTAGCAATAGTTACACTGTAAATAGTGTAGGGGAAAATGAAGTCCTTCTAACATATGGTGTGTATTTGGGCGGTGTAATGTTTCCTTCTGTAGTTTCAGTAATCGTCGAATCTAACGGGGAAAATGTTGTTGAACAATGGCAAAAGACAGTTCCAAGAGTAAATGAGGCTATTCGCGAAAACAAAGAATGGGGCATTGATGAAATTTCGAATTCATATTTTGAAGATTTTTCAGAAGTTGTAACGAAAGACAATTCAAAGGCTGTAAGGGTGGATGTAGACAACTCGATTAATACTGAGTCATTTGCTACTGCTGAAGCTGCAGAATTTTCACATACGATTAGTTCGTTCCGTTATCTGTTAGAAGACTATCAACATGTTGAACTTTTCCAAAATAATCAACAAGGAATTACTATAGGGCAAACGGGTATCATTGAAAATTATATTGATGTTGAGAAAGATACAAAAAAGGCATACCTATATTATGTAAATGATAATTCAGATCGTAAAATTTTAGCTTTAACATTTGAAAATTTTAATACGATTGAACAAGCACTAGAAGCTATGAAAGTAGAGGCTAAACAAGGTGATTATACCCTACATCCGCCAATCATATCTGAAATTAAACAAATTAAAGCAGATGGTTCTAATTTAGAAATTCATTTTAGTGATGATTCGGTCTTAGAAAATACAGATAATTATATCCTTATGTTGGATGCAATCATGCTAACCGCTAAAGAGTTTAATTTTGAAAAAGTTACTTTTTACGGAAATATTGATCAAATCGGTAATGTTCGAATAGGGGAACCAGTACCAGTACCGCTCGCACCAAATCTAATTCAATTGCAATAAGAGACACCAAGTTGTCTCTTTTTTTTGCTTAAAAATATGATTTTGATAGGAGAAATGGGCAATATCACCTTGCCAGTTAATAAAAGTGTTACTTTATTTACATAATTTAAGAAAATTTTTCAAATAATGTAAGGGTGTCCCTTATTTGCTTAGTAAATAGAGATAATGTGAGATAGGGGGTGTCCTTGAATCTAAACATAACGGGTTCACATTTTCATAGCATCATTTGTTCAATATTTTGAGGAGGATCAAAATGTTTGGTAAACGATTTGCAATTGTTGCCATTTTGGCAGTTTGTACAGGGTTACTCTTTGTAGGAGAACGTAATGCCGACGCACATGAACTTACAGGTAATCATGCAACAGATGAATGGGCTTGGCCGGTCACAGGGAGAATCACTGATACATTTGGAACGAGACAAGGTAATCACAAAGGCTTAGATATCGCTGCTCCACTTGGAGATCACATATATGCGGTTGAAGAAGGAATCGTAAAAAAATCGTATTACAAGGGTTCATATGGGCATGTCGTTTTTATTGAGCATCCGAATGGATATGAGACAGTTTATGCACACTTGAGCAAGCGTAATGTTCAAGAAGGAGAAAAGGTTGTAAAAGGTCAGTTAATTGGTCATATCGGTAGCACTGGCAATTCAACTGGTCCACATTTACACTTTGAAGTACATAAAGGAGAATGGAACTCTTCTAGAAATAATGCGATTGACCCTCTTTATATGCTAACCGATGAACAAATTTTAGTTCCTACATTAATGGAATTGGAAAAAGAGGACGCAGAAGTTTTAAAAAAGATTGAAACCTATACAGTGAGGGCTGGGGATTCTTTGTCAGTTATTGCGCATAGGGTAGGTATATCTGTTGAGGAAATAAAAATGCTAAATCAGTTAACAGATGATTTAATTTTTCCAAATCAAATCTTAATTGTCGAAAAATCCTAAATAATTTTGAGCTTTTTTATTCCCCTAGAGAGACAAGTTCATGTATAATAAGAAAAACTTTGGGGGGATTCGGTATGCGAACTGATTATCACAATCATTTAGAGCTTGGAACGCTTGAATTAGGCTATTTATTGAAGTTTATTGATGAAGCAAAGACAAAAAAAATTGACCATTTTGGGATTTCTGAACACGCTTATCATTTTTATCAGACAAAAGATATTCTGAGTAATCCTTGGGTTGATGCAAGAAGGTATTATGACATGAAGGATTATGTAGATTTATTTAAACTTGCCTGGAAAAATAATATTGATGTAAAAATGTCCATTGAAATGGATTATACACCTGGGAAGCATGCAGAAATGGAAAAATTCATTTCTTCTTATGATTTTGATTATGTAATTGGCTCCATTCATTGGGTTGGCGATTTTGGAATTGACCTTGCAGAGTTTCGTGAAGAATGGGATAAAAGGGATCTACATGATACATATACAAAGTATTATGATCAGGTGATTACATTGGCCGAATCAAACCTATTTGATATTATCGGTCATATTGATCTAGTCAAGATTTTTAAATATATTCCTCAAGATGAGGAGTTCCTTTTGCATCAATTTGATCGTGCAACGACAGCATTAGCGAACTCAAAAACCTGCGTTGAAATTAGTACTGCTGGATTGCGAAAGCCAATTGGCAAGCTTTATCCAGATCCTCGACTACTGCAAATGTGCTTTGACAAAAACATTCCAATCGTCTTGTCATCGGACGCACACCGTCCACAGGATGTAGGTGCTGATTTTGATCAAGCAATTGAACTAGCTAAAAGTGTAGGCTACAAAACCTTAATGACATTTGAAAAAGGGGAACGTAAAGAAGTTCCACTTGGATAACGACAAAAAGCAGGCATTGCCTGCTTTTTACCATTAAAAAAAGAACCCCTAAAGGAGGGGGTTCTTCATTGAATATAAGGACTATTCAAATTTTAGTGGATCACCGTCGAATGGCTCGTCTGCTACCTTAATGGAATCCGTTGGGCAACCTTCGAAAGCATCGATCATGTCTTCCTCTAATATTTCTGGAATTTCTACAATTCCTTGGTTATCATCAAGTGTTACAAATGCAATTCCGTCATCATCGTAATCGTAGATGTCAGGTGCAGCTGCACCACATGCACCACATGCGATACAAGTTTCTTTGTCAACAATGGTATACTTTGCCATGTGTACTTTACCTCCCGAAAAATCGTTACATGTATAAAATGTATATTTATAGTAGTTCCCCATCCTACTTCCTCATAGCATGGAAACAGCTTCCTCATATTCATTGTAAAGCTGTTCACAAAACTTTTCAATAAAAATATATAGTGAGATTGCTTAATCTAAAAGGGTTTTTCTCGTTTGACAAGCATGTTCATAATTCCACACGAAAACATCCCACTTTTCGTTATTATTTGATAAAATAAGAGTAACATTCGTTCGACAATTTTCCATCTATTTCGTCGTTTGAGGGGGGAGAAGCCGTGAACATTACCTATCGCTCAATATTAATCTTATATTGCTTGCATAAACTAGATGGTGAACGGACTGTTTATGGGATACATCATTTGTTGAACGGTAAAAAGTCTTCTCAAACGATTGGGGATGCGAATCTATTTGGTCTCACTCCTCTGTTCGGTATTCTAAGGCCGATTCGAAGAGAACAGGTTGAGAAGGAGATACAAATACTTTATGAACATGCTCTAATTGAAGAAATAACACCTTCAAGTAATAAATTTACCATTACATCTCTTGGTAAAAGTGTACTAAAAAAGGAATTTGAAAAGAAACCGATTCCTCCCCATTTAAATGGCTGGAAGCATAATGAACAGTCCATCTTACTTTGGCGTAGGCTTTCATTAGTAACACAAGTTTTGTCGAATTTAGTAAATGAAAAAAAACAATATACTCCAATCCAACAAGAAGATTCAATTGTTGACTGGGTAAAAGGTTTCTTAATTAAAGATGGACATACTCGATATACATTATCAGAAGCCCTTTACAATGAGATTTTGTCGCTCCTTGAAATGGTTTCAGAGCTAGAATCAATCATTTTTGTCATGAGGCTGACCAGTTCAGCGAGAATTGGATATACAATCGATCAGATTAGTTCCTTACTAGGTGAGGATGAAGTATGGTGCCAGGTTCTCTTTTTACATACCTTACATACGATTATTCACCATCTCGAAATGAATGGACACAGTTTCCCTCTTCTAAGTTCTATGATTGAGGCTCATCATCAAGAGGATGTATTACTAACAGCTTCAACAAAGAAAACGTATCAATTGCTACTACTGGGTAAAACAATCGATGAAATTGGAATCATTCGAAATCTAAAACGGAATACAATTGAAGATCATATTGTTGAAGTAACGCATCAAAAACCTGATTTTTCAATTGACCGATTCGTTCCACACGAACATCAGCAGCAGATACTATCTGTTTATAAGACATTACAAATAAAGCAATTACGACCTTTAAAGGAAAAATTGACAAATGACATCTCGTATTTTGAAATTAGACTAGTTCTTGCAAGATTTGGTGGTAAACATGGATCTTAATTTAATTTTAAAAGAAAAATTTAATCATTCTACGTTCCGAGAAGGGCAAAAGGAAATTATAGAAGATATTTTAGCTGGACAAGATGTCATGGCACTCTTACCCACAGGTGGAGGGAAATCGCTGTGCTATCAGCTTCCTGCTCAAATTCTCGAAGGTAGTGTACTTATCATTTCACCACTTGTTGCACTTATGGAAGATCAGGTTCTTCAGATAAGAAAAATGGGTGAAAAAAGGGTAATTGCCCTCAATAGTTTTTTATCAAATGAGAGAAAACGTAAGGTTCTACCCAACTTGCACAAATATAAATATATTTTTGCCTCCCCTGAAATTCTCCAGTCAAAATTTATTTTAAATCGATTAAAAGGTATTCGTTTTTCTATGTTTGTGGTGGATGAAGCACATTGTATCTCGCAATGGGGGCATGATTTTCGTCCAGACTATTCCCGATTGGGTGATATTCGCCGTGAAATCGGCTCCCCACCTTGTTTAGCACTAACCGCAACAGCTACAAAAGAGGTTCTAGGGGATATTAGCAGGACATTACAATTGAATGATCCGAAAATGCACATCCACTCGATTGATCGACCAAACATTGCCATAACGGTAAAAAAGGTTAATTCGCTGGAAGAAAAGAAAGAAGTGCTTTTAAATTATATAAAAGATTTGCAAGGGCCAGGGATTATATACTTTTCAAGTCGATTATGGGCGGAAAATATTACGCAATTTTTAAAAGATGAAGGCTTTGACCGAGTTGCTTATTACCACGGTGGAATGGAACAGGAAAAAAGAATGTTAATCCAGGAGCAATTCATCAATAATCAACTATCCATTATTTGTTGCACAAATGCATTTGGGATGGGTGTGAATAAGTCAGATATCCGATATGTCATTCACTTCCATTACCCTTCACAAGTAGAGGCATATTTACAGGAACTAGGGCGTGCTGGCAGGGACGGAAAATCAAGTATTGCTATTTTACTTCATAGTGAATTTGACCGAGAAATACCTGAAGTTTTGCTTAAATATGAGTTTCCATCGAAAGAACAGACCCATCAAATAATTGAATACATGAATAAAGAGATAAAAACAAAAGGAAAATTTACAAATACAAAATCGGTTGAAGAGTATTTTTATTCAGCATTTGGTGTATCTGAAGTTCAATGGAGATTTATTCAATTTTACCTTGAAATCGATGAGTGTATTGAGTACGAACTTAACACACCGCAGAAAGTTGAAATCATTGAGGATGCTGCAAATAAACGATATTTATACAAGTACAGCAAACTTAAACTGATGGAGAGATGGTTAGAGACTCACGGATGTCGAAGGGAAGCTGTATTATCATACTTCGACGAAAGCCTAAAAGTGAGACCTACATCTTGCTGTGATTTATGTGGAATTGACTTCAATTTGTACAAACGAAACGGTAAAGAAGTAAATGAGTGGGAGCTATCATCTTGGAGACAAGAATTGCATCGTATCTTCCATAGAAATGGGTGAAAATTATGGGTAGGCGCCAAGCTGATATTGTAAAAAATTTAACAGATAAAGAAATCGTTTTTCACCTTTATCTAACACAAGGACTCTTATTAATTTTGTCTTTAGGGCTTGGTTTTTTCCTGTTTGATCATTGGTCATCATTTATTGAGCTCTGGAATTGGAAGGATTGGAATATTCTTCTTGTTGGTTCCGGATTTGCAATTGCTGTTGTTATTATTGATTTATTGCTTGTAAAATGGCTTCCAGAAGCAATGTATGATGATGGTGGTATTAACGAAAGAATTTTCCAAAAAAGAAGTATTCCGCATACTTTTATTTTATGCCTATTGATTTCCTTTGCGGAAGAGATTTTATTTAGAGGTATTATTCAAACCCATTTTGGACTGATTATAGCAAGTATAATTTTTGCATTATTACATATACGCTATTTACATAAGTGGGTTCTACTAACGTCCGTTGTTCTTTTAAGCTTTTTATTAGGATATATTTATGAGGTCTATCAAAACCTTTGGATTACTGTATATGCTCATTTTTGGATTGACTTTATTTTAGCAGTAAAGCTTAGAATCGATTATTTGCGTGATCAAAAAGAGGGGGTATCGTCTTGAAGCATTTTGAAGGAGAAGAAAAGTCAGTTGATATAAAAAAACGCACTTCGACTTTACCATCTCGAAGTGAAATCCATAGACAAAAGAAAAAGAAAACACGTTTTAAAATAAAATACCCGATTATTCGTTTGTTGGCTCTTTTATTTATTTTACTTCCTGTTGCAATTCTTAGCTTTAAATTTAATATGAATCCTGAAAAACTGGAGGCAAGTCCGGTAAAAAAGAGTGCGAATTTTGAAAGCATAAGCTATGAAAATAAAGACGAGGCCGTTCGTTATCCTGAAATTGATAAGGTAGAAACACCAACTGAAGAAACAGAGGCTGAACGAGTATCAGAAACAACTCAACAAGAACAAAAAATTGTTGAACAAGAGGAAGCAAAACAGCCAGAAGTGAAAAAACAAGAGGAACCTAAAGAAGAAGCAAGTCAACAGGTTAATGAAAATATATCAAATAATGAAGAGGCAAAGCAACCAGTTCAGGAACAGCCAAAGGACGATTATGATGTGAAATATCATAAGGTAAAAGCCGATGAAACATTATATCGGATTTCTATGAAATATTATAATAGTCGCTCTGGTGAAGAGTTAATCAAAAGATGGAATAATATAAATGGTGATACCGTTATTGAAGGTCAAGTTTTACAAATACCGATAAAAAAATAAACGAATGAATAACGCGAATTGTTTGCGTTATTTTTTTTGATTAGACATATACAGATGTACAAGCACATATTTTATAATAGGTCATTCTAGGAGTATAAGGTTTGGGGGGATTAAAGATAGAAGAAAAAATTAGGGATTTAAATGAATATACGGACGATGTAACAAAACAAATGCTTCAACATTCGGTTGATAAAAAGAGGAAATTTGAAAAGTTAAAGGCAAGAGCTTATTATATGAAGCTTTGTGCACTTTTTTTATTATCTGTTTTTTTAGTATATGTCTATAAAACAATCGTCCTACCATATAGCCACTCCACAGAATTAATGATTAGTATTTTCCTCGACGGTTCCATTTATTTTATGTTTGTATTTGTAATCGGTGGACTCTATGGTGGAATTCGCTATGTTGATAAAAAGAAAGACGAAGCTGAGGATAAATATCATGCGATCCGATGTGAAATTGTTGATAAGAGTAAGGACTTATGGAAGGAACCAGTACAATGGCGTGAGCGCCAGCGGGTTTTTGAAATGATGAAAAAAGAGTTTGACGTGAATTTATATCACGAAAGTAAATAGCTGAATATAGCATTCAGCTATTTACTCATTTAGAAAAATTTCTTTTTATCTCTTTCTTCCTTAAGGATTTCAACAGCTTCTCTAAATCGTTGAGCATGTATTATTTCCCTTTCGCGAAGAAATCGAAGACTGTCATTTAAATCTGGGTCATCACTCATATTAATGATCCATTGATAGGTGGCTCTTGCTTTTTCTTCAGCTGCAATATCTTCATATAAATCAGCAATCGGGTCGCCTTTTGCCTGGATGTATGTCGCGGTAAATGGTACTCCACCAGCGTTTTCGTAAAATAATGCGGAATCATGGTTCACATAGTGTGCCGCCAGACCAGCAGCTTTTAGTTGTTCTGGTGTTGCGTCTTTCGTTAGTTTATATACCATAGTCGCAATCATTTCCAAATGAGCAAATTCTTCTGTTCCAATATCATTTAACAATCCAATCACTTTACCAGGTATTGTGTAACGTTGATTTAAATACCGTAATGCAGCGGCAAGCTCACCGTCAGCACCACCATATTGTTCAATCAATAATTTAGCTAAAGCTGGATTACACGTACTTACTTTTACTGGATACTGTAGTTTTTTTTCATATATCCACATTTATATTAATTCCTCCCCTTGATGAACAAAAATGATTATTTTGTTAAACCTGCCATGGCCAAGGTTCGTCATCCCAGTTCCAAGGATAAGTGGAATAGCTATAACGACCATATTGAGTTAATGGCCCAAACCTTTCCTCATATTGCTTTGCTACTTTTCTTCGTTGCTGTGAAACTGAGTTGAACTGTTGAATCGCCTCATAATCATTAGGATGGGTATCTAGATACAGTGTGAGGTCTACTAAGACAAAATCCAAAGCCTGTAAATCTTCTAATAACGCATAATACTCTGGGGGCATCTGTTTAGGATTCATTCATTTTCAGCCTCCCTTTTAGGTTCATATGGACCGTAATACGGGTCGTAAAAGATTTTCCAAAGTGTACCTGTGTATAATGCTTGCTTTGGTGTGAATTGGGGTAGGTTTGCTGGTTGAAATGTTATATAAAGATTTGGAGGAGTAACGTAGGTTTTACATGTGATTGGTTTGCAAGGGTCAAAAGGGCTTACATAGGGATAATAGGCCTTCCTAGTAGTAAACATGAAAGCAACCTCCTTGATGTCAAAATGCAAAACGATGTCAGTTTACTTTATGGCTATAGAAATAAAAAAATGACTAGGAAATTATTTTTAATACGGGATAGGAAAAATTGTATCTATTTTACCATCTCCTCATAATCTGAAATTAGAAGGAGATGGGGGTATGGATAAATTAATATATGAAGTGATTGGATTTTTTTGCGGGTTTATGATCATTTTTTTAACATCAGGTACTTCCATTATTGAAATACCACAATTGTTGACAAGTTTTATCATAAATCCGTTCCTATTTTTCATTTTAATGATTTGTTTTTTTATCGGATTTTTAGCCCATTCTGTGTTAATTAAGGGTGCCATTGAAAACTTTTATCACATGGCTAAAGGTAACCGTTTTTCATTTTTGCAATTAATCTTCCCCGTAAGTTTAGTAGGAGGCTATTTTATATTATTTATTTATGGTCCTTGGCAATCCTTTTTATTGATAGCCTTTTCCATTATTTATGGTATCATTACTGTAGATTTACCTTCATACAGTCAAAGTTCAAACTCCGAATGATTTAAAGTAAAAGCTGATTAGATAGGTAGGGTAATACCATGACCATGCTATTTTTTTACGGTATACTTTTAATTGGAATAATACTCCTTCTCTTTATGTGGCGTGAAGCAAGATTGGACCGTGTGATAACGAATACACTTACGTTTTCAAACTTCCCAAAAAGCTTTGGGAAGATTACCATTTTCTTCATTTCAGATATTCACAGGAGAGAAGTTTCAGAAAATATTATCAATGAGGTAAAAGGGAAAGCAGACATTGTTATAATTGGAGGGGATTTAACCGAAAAGGGAGTACCATTTGAAAGAGTGGAGAAAAACCTTCAATTACTAAAAACGGTTGGGCCGACTTACTTTGTATGGGGAAATAATGACTATGAAGTTGATTACCATGAACTCGATTCTCTTCTTTTAAGTATGGGAATTAAAATTCTTGATAACACAGCTATGTTTTTTGAAACTGGTGAGGGAGAAAAGCTCGCTCTCTTAGGAATAGATGATTTGAGGGAAGGCAGAAGTCGTTTGGACCTTGCTCTTCTAGACGCAGGGGATGAGGTGGATTTTAAAATTTTGGTAAGCCATAATCCGGAAATTAAAAGTGAACTTCAACCAGAACAAGAGATAAGTCTTCTATTGTCTGGACATACCCATGGTGGACAAATCCGGCTTTGGAAATTTGGGCTATATCCTAAAGGCGGGGTAGAGCACAAGATTGGAACGACCATTTTCGTGAGTAATGGTTATGGAACATCCGGTATTCCACTCAGGCTCGGCGCACCACCTGAAACACATTTACTTATCCTACAATCATCGCGAAGTGAATAGACGTCGCAAAAAAAGTCCTAACAACGCTAATTCCAAGAACATAATTTATATTCTTTCATAAAATAAAGAAACGGTTGCTGTAGGTGTGATGGTGAGGGAGGGTTTTTAATGCGTCTCGAACGCTTAACTTATAATAAAATCAAGATATTTCTAACATTCGATGATCTGGTTGATCGTGGCCTCACTAAAGATGATCTTTTGTCGGATTCGCTTAAGGTCCACCAATTATTTCGAGATATGATTGAAGAAGCAAGTATCGAATTAGGCTTTGAAGCCGATGGTCCAATTGCTGTTGAAGTGTATTCCTTACAAGCTCAAGGTATGGTGATCATCGTAACTAATTCAGTAGGTGACCTTGAAGACGAAGAATTTATGGATGAAGATTACATTGAAATGCAGGTTACGCTTGATGAAAGTAAAGATATCTTTTATGAATTTCGCTCATTTGAAGATGTCATCCAACTTTCAACCAGATTAACAAGTTTATCAATAGATGGTGGAAAATTATATTCATTTAAAGATTATTTTTATTTACTACTTGAAGATAATTTGACACTCCAAACTGAAAACGTCATTGCGATTTTAGCGGAATTTGGCAATCCTGCAACGATTACAAAATATAGAGTCCATGAATATGGCAAAATACTTTTTAAAGAAAATGCAATGAAAGATATTTACAAGTATTTTATAAAAAAATAGGGAAGACCTCTAACCTGGATTAGGGGTTTTTCTTTTAAGTTGTTAGCTATAAAATTTCAAATTGGAAACTGGTTTACAAATTAGAAAGAAAAATGAAGATTCTTCATTTTTCATCTTGCATAAACATATGGAAGGTGTATACTAGTGACTGGAAAGGTGGACAATAAGGGGAAATTCGATTCGCCATGTTCACCGCACTTTTTGAACATCCTCTAATGGAATTGTGAAAAATCTTGGGAGGTTTACAAATGGTAGCCGAAAACAAAAAGGACATTTCAGGGCAGAATAAGGAAGAAAAGATGGATGTCCTCAAATCTACACAAACAGTTATACATAAAGCATTAGAAAAACTAGGGTACCCTGAGGAAGTTTATGAATTATTAAAAGAACCGATTCGAATGATGACCGTAAAAATTCCTGTAAGAATGGATGATGGATCTGTTAAAATCTTTACAGGCTATCGCGCGCAGCATAACGATGCGGTAGGTCCTACAAAAGGTGGGATTCGATTTCATCCTAATGTCACTGAAAAGGAAGTTAAAGCGCTTTCGATTTGGATGAGTTTAAAATGTGGTATCGTTGATTTACCATATGGTGGAGGAAAAGGTGGAATCATTTGTGATCCTAGAGATATGTCATTCCGCGAGCTTGAACGATTAAGTCGTGGATATGTTCGTGCAATCAGTCAAATCGTAGGTCCTACAAAGGATATCCCGGCGCCAGATGTATTTACCAATTCACAAATTATGGCCTGGATGATGGACGAGTATAGTCGCATAGACGAATTTAACTCACCAGGATTTATTACGGGTAAACCACTTGTGCTAGGTGGGTCACATGGTCGTGAGTCTGCAACTGCAAAGGGAGTTACAATTTGTATTCGTGAAGCGGCGAAAAAGCGTGGCATTGATTTGGAAGGTGCCCGTGTTGTTGTACAAGGCTTTGGAAATGCAGGAAGCTTTTTATCCAAATTTATGCATGATGCCGGTGCTAAAGTAATTGGTATTTCAGATGCATATGGTGGATTATATGATCCAAATGGCTTAGATATTGATTATCTATTAGATCGTCGAGATAGTTTTGGAACAGTTACGAAGTTATTTAATGATACAATCAGCAACAAGGAATTGTTGGAGCTTGATTGTGATATTCTTGTTCCAGCTGCAATCGAAAACCAGATTACTGAAGAGAATGCCCAGAATATAAAAGCAAGCATAGTAGTGGAAGCTGCGAACGGACCTACTACACTTGAAGCAACACAAATCTTAACTGAAAGAGGAATTCTGCTAGTACCGGACGTTTTAGCGAGTGCTGGTGGGGTTACCGTTTCTTATTTTGAATGGGTTCAAAATAACCAAGGCTATTACTGGTCAGAAGAAGAAGTTGAAGAAAAACTTGAAAAAGTAATGGTCAAATCCTTTGAAAATATCTATACAACTGCGCAAAATAGGCGTGTTGACATGAGACTTGCAGCCTACATGGTAGGAGTAAGAAAAATGGCAGAAGCTTCACGTTTCAGAGGCTGGATTTAACTTTATTTTTATTTTCATGTGGGTTTAAAAAGTCTGGGCAGGAAATGCGTAGTCGTATTAAATTTATCATTTTATTTGCAAAGACAAGAAAAAACTCCTATCATTTTGGTAGGAGATTTTTTTTTGACTAGTAGGAGTGACAAACATGCAATTGGAAGAAGTCGTCATTGTTGGTGGGGGTCCTTGTGGATTGGCAGCAGCAATCGCACTGCAAAATATTGGAATCGATCCATTAGTGATCGAAAAGGGGAATATTGTAAATGCAATATACCATTATCCAACACATCAAACATTTTTTAGTTCAAGTGAGAAATTAGAAATAGGGGATGTACCATTTATTATTGAAGGTCGAAAGCCAAAAAGAAACCAGGCCTTGGCCTATTATCGTGAAGTAGCAAAACGAAAGAAAATCAGAGTCAATGCGTTTGAAAAAGTGGCAGAAGTCTTAAAGCAGAAAAATGGAGAGTTCCTGATCACTACTTCAAAGGGTAAATATCAATCAAAATACGTCATTATTGCGACTGGATATTATGACAATCCAAATTACATGAATGTTCCTGGTGAGGATCTACCAAAAGTGTTTCATTATTTTAAAGAGCCACACCCATATTTTGATAAAGATGTCGTTGTTATCGGAGGAAAGAACTCGAGCGTGGACGCAGCATTAGAACTAGCAAATGCAGATGCAAGAGTAACAGTCTTATATCGTGGTTCCGAGTATTCGCCTAGCATTAAACCCTGGATTTTACCAGAATTTGAAGCATTAGTACGAAATGGGATTATTACTATGGAATTTAATGCTAATGTCCTTGAAATCACCCCAGAAGCTGTTAGTTATCAGGTTGGGAATGAGAAGAAACAAGTGAAGAATGATTATGTCTTTGCAATGACGGGTTACCATCCGGATCACAGTTTTCTGCAAAAAATGAATGTTGAAATCGATAATGAAACAGGCAGACCAATATTTAGCCCTGATTCAATGGAAACGAATGTAGAGGGCATTTTTATATCCGGTGTTATTGCTGCAGGAAATAACGCCAATGAAATATTCATCGAAAATGGACGTTTCCATGGTGACTTAATTGCAAAAACAATATTGGAAAGAAAATAGGGCGGCCATACTGGCGCCCTTTTCTTATTTGTAAAACATTTCTTGGAGTTCATCATGGTCATTTGTGATTTCTAACGTGACTAGTAGTTTGAGCCTTGCCTTTTGACCATTTAAACCATTTGAAAAAATTACACCAAAATCTTTTAATTGGCGTCCGCCGCCTTCATAATTGTACACTTCCTGTACATATCCATTAAAACAGCGGGAAACTAAGACAACAGGTATTCCACTATCCATAAGATTCTTTAACTCTGGTACCATTGTTGGGGGGAGATTACCTTGTCCAAGGGCTTCAATCACTAAGCCATCAGGATGTAATGATCGAATCGCTTGAATGATTGACCCATCCATACCCGCGTATGCTTTTAGTAAGACAACATTTTTAGTAATTTTATCTATAACATACGTTTCTCGAACAGCTGGTACATGATGAAAGGTAATCTCTCGCTTACTCACAATCCCTAATGGACCATACTGTGGGCTTTGGAATGTAGCAATATTACTTGTGTGAGTTTTTGTTACGTTCTTTGCTGAATGTATCTCATCGTTTAGGACAACTAAAACACCTTTCCCAACTGCACTCTCGGAAGCCGCTACCCGTACAGCTGAGATCAAATTATAAGGACCATCTGCCCCAATCTCATTGCTTGATCTCATCGCTCCAGTAACAACAATAGGTATATCAAATTGGACGGTTAAATCTAGGAAATAAGCCGTTTCCTCAAGTGTGTCAGTTCCATGGGTAATGACTACACCCTCTATATTATCTTCCTTGATACTTGTTTCAATTTTTTCCTTTAGTATCAACATAATCTTTTCTGTAATATGTGGAGAAGGCAACTGGAATAGATCCTCGACCTTAACGTCAGCAATGGATGACAAAGCATCTGTGTGAAGAAGCAAGGGGTTTTGTTGGTTTTGCTGTACCGCCCCGGTGTCTTTATCCTCCATCATTGCAATTGTTCCGCCTGTGTGTATAATAAGTATTTTTTTCAATGTAACTCCCTCAATTCTATATAGAAAAATTATCCATAAACAGAATAGTTCATATTTTCATTTACCAACTTACATGTTACGATAAAAGTATCTGTTACTCAAACATTAATTGATTTTTAGGGAGAAGAGGAATTATATGGTGGCGGTCATAACCGCAGGACTTGCACCTGGACTTGCGTTATTAAGTTATTTTTATTTAAAAGATAAATATGAAGCAGAACCCATTTTAATGGTTTTTCGAATCTTCATTTTTGGTGCTTTATTGGTATTTCCAATCATGTTTATCCAATATGTCTTAGGGGTTGAAGAGGTATTTAAGCACAGCTTTTCACAGGCGTTCTTAAAGGTAGCTTTATTAGAAGAGTTTTTTAAATGGTTTATCCTTTTTTATACCGTTTACCAGCATATTGAATTTGACGAACAATATGACGGAATAGTCTATGGTGCGGCGCTGTCGTTAGGATTTGCAACTTTAGAAAATATTCTTTATTTATTGGCGAATGGGGTTCATTTAGCTGTAGGTCGAGCCCTTTTACCAGTATCAAGTCACGCATTGTTCGGTGTGATTATGGGATTTTATCTTGGAAAAGCTAAATTTTCTCCTAATGAAAAGCGAAAATGGATTTTGATATCCTTCCTATTTCCATTTCTGTTACATGGGATGTACGATTACATACTTTTATCATTAAAAAAGTGGATTTATATGATGATTCCATTTATGTTGTTTTTATGGTGGTTTGGATTACGAAAAGTAAAAATAGCAAAACCAAATGTATAGATAACTTGTCGCTAAGGCAGGTTATTTTTTATGTTCATTTTTAATCAAATATAAAATCTGAATAAAATACCAATCTCTACAGAAAATACTTGTAAGTATATATAGAAAATGGTTAGGGAGGTAATTGATCATGAGCTTCAAAAAATATTTGATGTTCCCCATCGTCCTTATCATGTTTGTCAGTGTGTTCATCGGCGGAACTAACTATAATGTTCATGCTTTTTCAGAACAGATTATTCAACGTGGTGCAACAGGTGACGATGTAATTGAATTGCAATCAAGACTTCAGTATAACGGTTATTACCACGGAACGATTGATGGAGTATATGGATGGAGTACGTATTGGGCTGTTCGTAACTTCCAAAAGGCTTTCGGGCTAGAAGAAGTGGATGGGCTTGTTGGTGACAAAACGAAAGCCATGATAAACCGCTTTACAAAATATAATAAGCAATTTGTATATAATAATTTGCGTAAAGGGAATCGTTTTACCCACTATGGGGGCGTTCCGTGGAGCATCCAGTCCGCTCCATCTGAAGCAAATATCCAAAAAGCAAAAACTGCGGCAGAGGCAAGGAGAACTGATATAGAAAAGCAATTTACAGCGGAGCAAAAACAACCACAGGCAGGCCAGGGCCAAGCACAACAACCGAAGGCTAAAGCTCCAGCACAACAGCAACCGCAAGCAAAGCAACCAGCGCAACAGCAACAGCAGCCTCAAGCTCAGCCAAAACAACCACAAGGGCAGCAGGGCCAAGCTGGTCAGGCTCAACAGCCTCAAGCTAAACCGAAACAACCAGCTAAACAACAAGCAAAGGTTGAACAGAAGGAAGAGGTACAACAATCACAAGGACCAACAGCAGTGAATATGCCGGGTGGATTTTCACAAAATGATATTCAGCTCCTTGCAAATGCTGTTTATGGAGAAGCTCGTGGAGAGCCATATGTTGGACAAGTAGCAATTGCAGCAGTGATTTTAAATCGTCTGGATAGCCCGACTTTCCCGGATACAGTATCTGGTGTTATTTTTGAACCACTTGCGTTTACGGCGGTAGCGGATGGGCAAATTTGGTTGACGCCGAATGAGCAGGCAAAAAAAGCAGTAATTGATGCGATAAATGGTTGGGATCCGACAGGTGGTGCGACCTATTACTTTAATCCAGATACAGCAACAAGTAAGTGGATTTGGGGTCGACCGCAAATTAAGAGAATCGGAAAGCACATATTCTGTAATTAGAATGGAAGGTGAGACAATTTGCTAAGAGGAATATTAATTACAGTACTTACAATAGGGATTATTGGAACAGGCTATTGGGGCTATAAAGAGCACCAAGAGAAAAATGCCATTCTAATACAAGCAGAAAATAACTACCAACGAGCGTTTCATAATTTAACCTATCATATCGACCTTTTACACGACAAAATTGGAACAACACTTGCAATGAATTCACAAAGTTCACTTTCTCCAACACTTGCAGATGTGTGGAGACTTACGTCAGAGGCACATTCAGATGTAGGACAACTACCATTGTCTCTAATGCCTTTTAATAAAACGGAAGAGTTTCTAAGTAATATCGGGGATTTTAGTTATCGTACAGCAGTACGTGACCTATCAAAAGAGCCATTGTCTGAAAAAGAATACAATACACTTCAACAGCTCTATAAAAATTCAGAGGATATCCAAAAGGAGCTCCGGACTGTCCAACATCTAGTTATGGAGAATAACCTTCGCTGGATGGATGTTGAATTAGCGCTTGCTTCAGGTGAAAAACAGGCTGATAACACCATTATTGATGGTCTTAAAACCGTCGAAAAAAATGTGGCTGCTTACTCTGAGAGTGAGTTTGGTGTCACGCTTACATCAACGAAAAAAGATGGTGAGAAATTTCCTGATTTAGAAGGACCAGAAATTAATGAAGAACAAGCAAAAGAAGTCGCAAAAAAGTTCCTAGGGTTAAAAGGGAACATTGAAATGAAAGTTACTGAAAATGGTGAGGGATCACAAAATGGATTTTATAGCCTAGAAATAAATGATCCAAAATCAAAAGTAAATACGTTCATGGATATTACGAAAAAGGGTGGAGTTCCGATTTGGATCATTCGTAACCGTGAAGTTGCAAAAAGTGCAATCAGTCTAAATGATGCATATAACCGAGCTCAGAAATTTTTAAAAGAGAATAAATTCGAAAACTTAGAGCTATTTGAAAGTGCTCAATATGATAACATTGGAGTATTTAATTTCGTTTCCTCTATTAATGGTGTAAGAATGTATTCAGATTCCATTAAAATGAAAGTAGCACTTGATGATGGAAACATTATCGGATTTACGGCAAGAGATTATTTAATGGCTGGCAAGATAAAAACCGCTGGGAAGCCAAAAATATCAATAGAAGAAGCGAAGAAACATATTAACCCGAATCTTGAAATAATGGAAGATCGTCTAGCTATCATAACAAATGATCTAGACCAAGATGTCCTTTGCTATGAGTTCTTAGGTACCATTAATAATGATACGTACCGAATCTTTATCAATGCTGAAAATGGATTTGAAGAAAAAGTTGAAAAGCTAAAAAATGCTGAGCCAGTCTATAAAGGGTTAAACAAATCTTAGACGTTCGAAATAGGAAAGCAAATTTGCTTTCCTTTTTTTATTGGCTAGCACAAGCACCTAGCCCCTCGAGGTCATAAGCCAATCCGTCAAGAAGGATAAAAGGCATCCTTCTCGCCGGCTTTTCTTACGCTTGTCGGGGCTGAACAAGGTACTTGTGCTTTTCTATTTATTCGTGGTTTAATTAATATACAGAATGTTTTAGAAAGAGTGAACGTCCGTGTTGAAAATTGGGGATATGATAAACCTTGAACCAACCACTAATCCAAATGGTGAAAAATATAGGTGCAGGGTTGTTGAAAGAAATGAACACAAGCTCTATATTGACTATCCTGTTAATACGAAAACAGGGAAAACAGTTTATTTATTAAATGGAACAATGTTAAAGGCTTTTGTAGCGGGAGATAGTACTTCGGCTTATTTTTTTGATACTTCAGTACTAGGCAGGGTTAAACAAAATATCCCTATGATTGTTCTTTCATTTCCGGGTGACGATCAAATGTTTAAGATTCAACGACGAGAATATGTACGTATAGAAACACCAGTAGATGTTGCAATCCACAGCATGAACGGGGAGTTTCAGCCATTTGTTACAATTACTCATGATATTAGTGCTGGTGGTGCCTCAATCATTCTACCTTCTTCGAAAAGCCTTAATCCTGGAGCAGATATAAACACATATTTTGTCTTTCCAACCCTTCCTGACGAATATCATTACGTATCCTTTAAATGTAAAGTAATCCGTATTGTTGAAGGGAAAAACGGAGAAAGAAAAAAAGCGTCAATTAAATTTGTGGACGTTACAGAGTCTGCTCGGCAACAGTTAATTAAGTTTTGTTTTCAAAGACAATTATTGTTAAAGAAAAAAGGCATACATTCTAGCGAATTCAAAGGTTAGCACGCTTTTCAGAATAAAAAAAGCGTTACATTAGCATACTAGTAGTAAAAACTTGGTTTAGGGCTGGTATGGAATGAAAAATTTTGAACGTATTTTAATCAAGCTTGCTATTATTCAATTTATCTTTCTACTTGTTGCACAGGCTATTATTTTATATAGCCCGTTGACTCCATACATCACGAGAATGATTGAATATGAAGGTGTCGATAAATCAGACACGACTAAAACCATTGAAACATTATTAAATAACAATTAAAATATAAATGCAGGGATTCCCTGCATTTTTTCGTAAGTAGGAATACTGTTCTAATGAATAAATATAATAAGCTTTAGAGAACAAGCTTATTTGTTTATCAAGGTAAAAGGACCTTTTTAGAGCGTTACTAACAGGAGGCATACTTAGTTTATGGACAAGAAGATTTCAATCGCAATAGACGGACCAGCAGCTGCTGGAAAAAGTACTGTTGCAAAAATTATTGCAAAAGAATTATCTTACATATATGTTGATACAGGTGCAATGTACCGTGCATTAACCTACAAAGCATTGCAATTATCCTTAGATTTAGAAAGTGAAGAACAAATTCTTGATGCTCTTCAAAACGCAAATATAGAATTAAGACCTAGCGAAAATGGTCAGCTTGTTTTTATTGATAATAATGATGTAACCGAAAAAATTCGTGAGCATGATGTAACAAATTCAGTTTCTATTGTTTCTAAGCATCGTAAAGTTCGGGAAGATATGGTAAGACGCCAACAAAGCTTTGCTAAGTCCGGTGGAGTCGTGATGGATGGAAGGGATATCGGGACTCATGTGCTTCCAGATGCAGAAGTGAAAATATTCCTTCTCGCTTCTGTTGATGAAAGAGCAGAACGTCGCCACCAAGAAAACCTTTCGAAAGGATTTCAGTCGGATTTAGAACAACTAAAGTTGGAAATTGCACAAAGAGATAAACTAGATTCAGAACGAGAGGTTGCTCCATTACGAAAAGCAGAAGATGCGATCGAAATTGATACAACATCATTAGGCATCGAAGAGGTTGTTGCAAAGATTATGGATGTTGTGAAGGAAAGGATTTGAATGGAATGAATCTTTATCCCTTTGCAAGAGGACTAGTTGGAGCAATCATCAAGCCTCTTTACCGTATTGAAGTAATTGGTAAGGAGAATATACCTAAGGAAGGTGGGGTCTTAATTTGTTCGAATCATATCGACAATTTAGACCCACCTGTAGTCGGAGTTACTTCTCCAAGACATATTTACTTTATGGCAAAAGAGGAATTATTTAACGTACCAGTATTAGGTGCGATTTTACCAAAAATAAATGCATTCCCAGTAAAGCGTGGGATGAGTGATCGTGAAGCACTAAGAACAGCCTTAAAAGTGCTAAAAGAAGGGAATGTGTTAGGTATTTTCCCTGAAGGAACAAGGAGTAAGGATGGAAAGCTTGGAAAAGGTTTAACGGGAGTTGGCTTTTTTGCACTTCGAACTGATTGTGTAGTTGTACCGTGTGCAATCTTAGGACCTTATAAACTGTTTGGTAAATTAAGGGTTGTATACGGTGAGCCAGTTCTGATGGAAAAGTTCAGAATGGAAAAGGCGTCGCCAGAAGATGTAACCAATAAAATTATGGATTCTATAAGAGAAATACAGGAAAAATATCAATAGATTAAGAGTTTATACTTGACAAATATCTCTATTTATTAGAAGTTAATTAAAAGAATATTTTTAACTTTATTAAGTAGAGGTATACCTCTACTTAATAAAGTTAGCCTCCGGCGGATGCCACTATTTTTCAAAGGAAATTTTTCGAGCTGTAAGATCAAAGACTAAAAACGCCACATCCTGTGGCAACGTCTTTATGACCCACTTCCTGTGGGCCTAAAAATCGGGGGCAAATACGCCAAGGCGCATTTGATATTATTTATACATACATTGTTTTTCGTGTTGGACTTTGAAGGAGGTAATTGGAATGGCAGAGGATATGAACCAAGTTGAGTACAAAGAGTTACAAGTTGGTGATGTAATCACTGGCAAGATTACAAAGGTTGAAGAGAAGCAAGTTTTTGTATCAGTTGAGAACAGTAAGTTAGATGGCATTATCCCAATTAGTGAGCTATCCAGCCTACATGTTGAAAAAGCTAGTGATGTTGTATCAGAAGGAGAAGAATTAGAGCTTTCTGTAACAAAAGTAGAGGAAGAAGCTTTAATTTTATCCAAAAAAGCTGTACTTGCTTCTAAAGCGTGGGATGATTTAGAGCAAAAATATAATTCAGGTGAAGTATTCGAAGCGGTTGTAAAAGATGTTGTAAAAGGTGGACTTGTTGTAGACCTTGGTGTAAGAGGATTTATTCCAGCATCTTTAGTTGAAAATTATTTTGTAGAGGATTTCTCTGATTACAAGGACAAATCATTAACCGTTAAAGTTGTTGAGCTTGACCGTGAGAAAAATAGAGTAATCTTATCACATCGTGCTGTAGTTGAAGAAGAGCAAAAAAATAAAAAACAACAGGTTTTAGACTCTTTACAAGTTGGAGCTGTTCTTGAAGGTACTGTTCAGCGATTAACAGATTTTGGCGCATTTGTTGATATTGGCGGTATTGATGGACTTGTACACATTTCTCAGCTTTCGCATGAGCATGTCTCAAAGCCTTCCGATGTTGTTTCAGAAGGTCAAGTGATTAAGGTTAAAGTATTATCTGTTGACCGAGATAATGAAAGAATTTCGTTATCAGTGAAGGAAACATTACCTGGACCTTGGGAAAGCATCACAGAAAAATTATCGATTGGCGATGTAGTTGAAGGAACAGTAAGAAGACTTGTTTCCTTTGGTGCTTTTGTTGAAGTGTTACCTGGAGTTGAAGGGCTTGTTCATATTTCGCAAATTTCTTCTAAGCACATCGGCACTCCTCATGAGGTATTAAAAGAAGGCCAAGAAGTAAAAGTGAAGATCCTTGAACTAAATCAATCCGAAAAACGTATTTCATTAAGCATGAAAGAACTAGAAGAAAACGTTGAAGAAGACTATAGCAAATACCAACAACAAGAAGAATCAACTGGTTTTCAACTTGGAGAAGTAATTGGTGATCAATTAAATAAATTAAAGTAAGCATTCATCGAAAAAAGCTCTCACCCATATGGGTGAGGGCTTTTTATTTTGGATTCATACGGTTCATTTCCCTAGCTTCATCAGGAGTATCTAATCTCGTTGCGCCGGGATAGTCAAGAGATTGATCACGGTCAGACTCCGTTAATCGCGCCTCTTTATGCTTTTTTTCCTGTCTATCTTTACCCACTTCATTTCCACCTCTTTCTTCCTACATAACTATCCTTTTTTTAGGGGATTGTATATAGGGGTAATGGCTATTTCTGATTTCATTTTATTGTTTCATAAAAGGAATTTTGGTATTCAAATAAGGTTAAAATTCATAATTTCTAGCCATAATGGGAATAATGGGAGGTGGAGATATGGAAGGTGTCTTGTTTTATTGGATTTCTTGGATGGCTTGGGTGTGTAGTACTTTTTTGATGAAGAAAAACAAAGAAAGGCTTTTCCTATCAATTCTGTTTCTAGTGACTATCATATTGTCACCGTACTACGTTGGAGTGGGTGATATTAAAATAAATTACAGTATCTTTCCGATCTTGTTTTTTTGCATAAAAGAAATTTCGAAACGCCCGAAAAAACAAGTATTTTATATGCTAATCTGTATTCTTACCATTTCATTAGCGTATTGTAGTTTCTTAATGTTCGAATTATATGACCCAGTCTGGCTATTTTTTAATCGCAATTTGATGCTAGGAGCCGCATTAATATATGTAACCTTAATGTTATTAAAGGATTTCCGTTTACGATTGGTTGGGCTTTTAGTGGGTGCTATACAAGGGGATATTCTTTATGGAATTATTATCAATAATGTCAATTTTTCTTATAAAATTGGTTCATTTGTCTTTTTAGATGTTATTGCAATTAGTTTTTGTTTTATTTTTGTTTGGTCATCATTAGAGATTCTACTACATCATGTGGATGTTCTGGTCCAAAAAAACACAAAGGAGAAACACGGCTAGAATGAATGAATATACATACCCGATTTTGTTTGGGGTCATATTTGGAGTTTCGGTACGCCTTTACATGCTGCGTACAGATTATCGTCAGTATCCAACATATCTACATGGTAAAATCATTCATGTTGCGTTAGGATTTATTGCTGCAGGTTTGGGAACTGTGGCTGTACCTTCAATCATGGAAGAAGATTTTACGGCAATCACCTTCTTAACAATTGCGGCTTCGCAATTTCGCGATGTGCGAAATATGGAGCGAAACACACTTACTGAACTTGATTCATACGAACTTGTTCCAAGAGGAAAGACATATATTGAAGGAATCGCGGTTGCCTTCGAAAGTCGAAATTACTTAGTTATTTTTACTTCCTTTTTATCTACCTTTGCCTATTTAGCGATCAATATGTGGGTTGGAATACTTGTGGGTATCATTTGTCTGTTAATTTGCAAAAAGCTAATGGCTGGCAGTAGACTAAAGGATATTGTTGATATCGAGTTTGTTAAGCCACATTTTAAGGATGCAGGATTATATGTTGATAATATCTATATTATGAATATCGGACTTCCTGCGAGACAGGAAGAAATATTAGAATATGGAATGGGGTTTGTTTTAAAGCCGAAAACGTTTAATGCAAGAGCTACCATTGCAAATTTAGGTCAAAGACAAGCTATCCTACACGATGTATCTACCGCTTTGGGGATATTCAGAGATTCGGGGACCCCTGCTCTCACGCCATTGGCAAAACGAGATTTGAATGATGGACGAGTCGGAATTTTTGTTTTGCCACAGGAAAAAGATGTTGAGAAAGCAATTGAAATAATAGGTCGTGTACCAACATTAGAAAATGCAATCCGAATGCCAACAGAGAGGAACGCAAACGAAAAGGGGCGTCCACTTAAATGAATATCGAAAAGTTTATTTTAGCGGCGATTAAGATGGATACATCAAAGGTTAATGTTTCTGGCGGAACACCCGTGTTTTCATGTCCTACGAAAGAGGAAATGGAGACAGTAGCTGCAAATTTGGAGGCAATCTTAGATGGAATTGCTCACGAAATCAGTGAGAATTTGTACATAATCGTAAAACACTAAACAATTGATTGTTGTTACCATTGATTTTTGATAGAATGTAAAAGCATGACCCTTCTAGCGTAGAAGGGTTTATTTTATACATAACGTTGATTTTAATCATATTTTATGTGATATATGTAGTATTAGATAGTTTAGAAGGGAAGAACGCATGTGGCAAAACCAGTAGTGGCTATTGTTGGTCGTCCGAATGTCGGGAAGTCAACAATTTTTAATCGTATAGTAGGAGAAAGAGTATCGATTGTAGAAGATGTACCTGGAGTGACAAGGGATCGAATCTATAGTTCAGGTGAATGGTTGAATCAAGAATTTAGCATTATTGATACAGGTGGTATTGATATCGGTGATGAACCTTTTCTTGCCCAAATTAGACATCAAGCTGAAATCGCAATCGATGAAGCAGATGTAATTATTTTTATGACAAGTGGTCGCGAAGGCGTGACAAGTGCCGACGAAGAGGTTGCTAAAATATTATATCGCTCCGAAACGCCAGTTGTTTTAGCTGTTAATAAAGTGGACAACCCCGAAATGAGAACAGATATTTATGACTTTTATGCTTTAGGATTTGGTGAACCTGTGCCAATCTCAGGCTCCCACGGAATTGGCCTTGGAGATTTGCTAGATGAAGTTATAAGACATTTTCCAAAGGGTGAAGATGAAGAATATGATGAAGACGTCATTAAGTTCTCTCTAATTGGTCGTCCTAATGTAGGAAAGTCATCTCTTGTAAATTCTTTGTTAGGTGAAGAAAGAGTAATCGTAAGTGACATTGCGGGAACCACAAGGGACGCTATAGATACAAAATACACAGTTGATGGTAAGGAATATGTCATCATCGATACAGCTGGTATGAGGAAAAAAGGAAAGGTTTATGAAAGCACTGAGAAGTACAGTGTATTAAGAGCGCTGAAAGCGATTGAACGCTCTGATGTCGTCCTTGTCGTCTTAAATGCTGAGGAAGGTATTATTGAACAAGATAAAAAAATAGCCGGCTATGCTCATGAAGCGGGTAGAGCAGTGGTGATTGTTGTTAATAAATGGGATGCCATAGAAAAAGATGATAAAACCATGAAGGAATTTGAACAAAAAGTACGTGATCATTTCCTATTTCTTGATTACGCACCGATTGTATTTTTGTCTGCAAAAACAAAGAGACGGGTCCATACGTTGCTACCGATGATTGATATGGCCAGTGAAAATCATACAATGCGTGTTCAAACGAATGTGTTAAATGATGTCATCATGGATGCTGTTGCAATGAACCCGACACCAACAGATAAGGGAAAACGATTGAAAATTTTCTATGTATCACAGGTTGCTGTTAAGCCACCGACTTTTGTTGTATTTGTCAATGAACCTGAATTGATGCATTTTTCTTATGAACGTTTCTTACAGAATCGTATTAGAGATGCTTTTGGCTTTGAAGGTACGCCAATTAAGATAATCGCGAGAGCTCGAAAATAGAAAGGGGAGGAAGTAATGGAGAAGATAACGGTTGTTGGAGCTGGTAGTTGGGGTACTGCACTAGCGCTCGTTCTTGCGGACAATGATCATGAGGTGAGTCTTTGGTCACATCGTAAGGAACAAGTGGATGAAATCAATTCGAAACATACAAATTCAAAATACGTGCCCTCAATTGAGCTTCCAGAAACCATTATTGGGTATTCGGATTTAGACAAATCCTTAGAGGACGTCAAAACAATTGTACTTGCTGTTCCGACGAAAGCAATTCGTGAAGTACTTCAGAAAATAACTCAGGTCATTTCAAACCCTTTAACGATTATTCATGTTAGTAAAGGGATTGAACCGGATACATTAAAGCGAATTTCTGAAATGATTGAGGACGAAATGCCGACAAACTTACTCAAAGATGTTGTAGTTCTTTCTGGACCTAGTCATGCCGAGGAGGTGGTACTACGCCATCCAACAACTGTTACAGTGTCATCCAAAAATATGGAAAGTGCTGAATATGTGCAAGACTTATTTATTAATCAGCATTTCCGTGTCTACACTAATCCTGATATTGTGGGTGTAGAAATTGGTGGGGCGTTAAAAAATATTATTGCTTTGGCTGCCGGCATTACGGACGGACTTGGGTATGGTGATAATGCTAAAGCTGCGTTAATCACACGCGGTTTAGCCGAAATTTCACGTTTGGGAAGCAAAATGGGGGCGAATCCCCTAACATTCGCTGGATTAACTGGGATTGGTGATTTGATTGTAACATGTACAAGTGTCCACTCACGGAACTGGCGTGCAGGAAATCTGCTTGGAAAAGGTCAAAGTCTAAAGGAAGTTCTAGATAATATGGGTATGGTTGTCGAGGGTGTTAGGACAACAAAAGCAGCCTATCAGTTAGCCAAAAAAATGGATGTTTCCATGCCGATAACATTTGCCCTATATGATGTTCTATTCAACGATCAGTCACCTAAAGAAGCTGTAGATAAACTCATGTCCAGAGGAAGGACAAATGAAATGGCTGATCTTTTCAACTATTTAGAAGAAAAAGGTTCAATGCAGCAAGATTGAGCACACCTACCGCTTTTATCGTGCATATGATGGCAAGGAGAATACCATATTAGCGGGATTTCCAATAATTTCGCATAGCAAGGATTTTCTACTGAGTAAAACGTTTGCACTTTTCTTGCTAAAAATAGGCATTAGACGATACATTTCATGCCTTTTTCGCATAAAATGCAACGTAGTATACTGTGTGGGTTGAGCGATTGGATAAAGGGAATATTTAGTTGTTTAAGATTTGCTGAGGTAAAGGCGCCCCTCTTTACTTCAGTTTTTTTGTTTTATTTAGGATTAAAAAAGTTTTCATGTTCACAGTTAACAACATTGCCTTAGTTTATAGATGCGTATTATGATATAATATTTGACGGAATGTTAAGATGATGTTCAAAAAGTCCGGTGAAAATGACACTTCGAATTTCTTTGTTGGCTTGCTTTTCCGCTCCTCACGTATTAATTACATACGTTCCGGTGCTCAAAGCTTCGCCGCCTTGAACTTCTTGGTCCTTTTCATCCTCCTTTTTGAATACACTTAGATGTTGGACAAGGGAGTGAAAAAGGTGACACCAGGATTACTAAAAATGTGGATATCATTTGCAGGCATTGCATTTATGTTTATCGCTGTTATATCCATTTATCTTAGTCGTTTTAAACTGAAGGGCTTCTTAAAAGGATTAGTAGCCACGATTGCATATATTTTTATGATTCTAGCAGGAATCATTATCTTCTTCGTCGTGTTCAGCGGACCTGTTAGTGAATAAAGATACAAACATAAGGATGGTATTATTATGAGAGTTACGTTACAACTGATGGTAATTGTTTTTTCTTTATCATTACTTACAGGATGCTTGTATCCAAAAGAAAAGCTTACTCAAAACCAAATTCCATATGAAGACCAAATCGCAGATGTTCAGAGGGCGGTTGATCAATTTAAAGAGGATAGTGGTGGGCTCTTGCCAATTAAAACTAGAGACATGGAGACCCCTCTATATCAAAAATATCCAATTGATTTTACCCGAATTTCACCCAAGTACATAGCCGAACCTCCTGGAAATGCATATGAAACTGGTGGAGTTTATTTATATGTTTTAGTGAATGTAGAGACAAACCCGACTGTTAAACTTTTAGATGTTCGAATCTCAGAGGAAATTAGTGAATTAAATTTACGAGTAGAAATATATCGGTCATCAAATGGATATGCGCCATTTAAAGACCAACTTCAAACAAATGTATTTACTTTGGATTATAGCAAGCTAGGTTTGAAAGAAGAACCTTTTGTGGTTAGTCCTTTTACAGGGAAAAATTTACCACTCTTGATAACGAACACAAATGAGATATTTGTAGACTATCGTATGGATTTATATGAGTATTTAACAAAGTATGAGCATACCTATCAAACAGGTGATGATATTCGGGATATTTTGGTTGAACATTCAATGTTTGTTCCAATTAATTCCCAGCCCACTACGATTGATGATAAAAATGAACCAATATTTTTAAATAAATAAGTCATGAACCCTTCTTTTAGACATAAACTCTAAGAGAAGGGTTTTTAATTTGTAAATCATGTTCAAAAAGTGTAAGAAATATAGCTTGCTAGGGTAGTTTTCAATCTTCTTTTTGAACTCAACATTGCTGCTACATATTATGGGGGGAATTTTTTTCTAGAAATAGTCATATTTAATTAGGACAACGTCATACAAATATAATGTCCTAGAATATGTAGTAAACGGATAAAATTATCCCAAGAACTGTAAAATCGGGAGGGATCACACTTGGAAAAGGTAGATATTTTTAAAGATATCGCTGAGCGCACCGGTGGCGATATATATTTAGGAGTCGTTGGTGCAGTTAGAACTGGCAAATCTACTTTCATAAAGAAGTTCATGGAATTAGTAGTCTTACCGAATATTGGTAGTGAGGCAGATAAGGCACGCGCACAGGATGAACTACCACAAAGTGCTGCAGGAAGAACAATTATGACAACAGAACCAAAGTTTGTTCCAAATCAAGCTGTTTCTGTACATGTTGAAGATGGGCTTGATGTTAACATTCGCCTTGTGGATTGTGTGGGATACACGGTTCCAGGTGCAAAGGGCTATGAGGATGAAAATGGGCCACGTATGATAAACACTCCTTGGTATGAAGAGCCTATTCCGTTCCATGAAGCAGCTGAAATTGGCACAAGAAAAGTAATTCAGGAGCATTCAACAATTGGGGTTGTTGTAACAACAGACGGCTCAATTGGAGAGATTCCTAGAAGAGATTATATTGAAGCAGAAGAGCGTGTGATTGAGGAACTTAAAGAGGTAGGAAAACCATTTATTATGGTTATAAACACCGTTCATCCTCATCACCCAGAGACAGATGCACTTCGTCAAGAGTTAAATGAAAAATACGATATTCCGGTATTAGCGATGAGCGTTGAAAGCATGCGTGAAGCAGATGTATTCAATGTTCTACGCGAAGCACTTTATGAATTCCCAGTACTAGAGGTAAATGTAAATCTACCAAGCTGGGTAATGGTCTTAAGAGAAGATCATTGGTTAAGAGAAAGCTATCAAGATGCTGTCAAAGATACAGTCCAAGATATCAAGCGATTACGAGATGTTGATCGCGTAGTTGGGCAATTTAGTGAATATGACTTTATTGATCAAGCAAGCTTGGCTGGTATCGAAATGGGTCAGGGTGTAGCTGAAATTGATTTATATGCTCCAGATGATTTATATGATCAAATCCTTAAGGAAGTAGTGGGTGTTGAAATCCGCGGAAAAGATCATCTCTTACAGTTAATGCAAGACTTTGCGCATGCAAAAGCAGAGTATGATCAAGTGGCAGATGCACTAAAAATGGTGAAACAAACTGGTTATGGAATCGCAGCACCTGCGTTATCTGACATGAGTCTTGATGAGCCTGAAATTATTCGCCAAGGTTCAAGATTTGGAGTTCGCTTAAAGGCTGTTGCACCATCAATTCATATGATTAAAGTAGATGTAGAATCTGAATTTGCGCCGATTATTGGTACAGAAAAACAAAGTGAAGAATTGGTCCGATATTTGATGCAAGACTTTGAAGATGATCCACTTTCTATCTGGAATTCAGATATATTTGGAAGATCGTTAAGCTCCATTGTACGTGAAGGTATCCAGGCGAAATTATCATTAATGCCTGAAAATGCGCGCTACAAGCTTAAAGAAACGCTTGAAAGAATCATTAACGAAGGTTCGGGCGGATTAATTGCTATCATATTATAGGATAAGGGCTCCTCACGAGGGAGTCTTTTTTTTATGCAATAATTGCACAAAAAGAGGCGAATTTGCTTACGAAACACTAATGTGATAAGCTTTTTACAAAAAAACATAGACGAATTGGTGAAATATACATAAAAAGGTAAAATTTCTGTTGAAATATATTGAATTATGTCTAATAATCGTTTATTATAAGGCATGTTAGTATCAGACTAACGTTGAAGACACTTGATGACACAAGACTCGCAGAGCAATGAATAATCACTCATATTGAATGAATAGCATATTTGGGAGGAGGTGAATGTCATGAACAAAACAGATTTAGTTAACGCGGTGGCTGAAAGTGCTGAACTATCAAAGAAGGATGCTACAAAAGCTGTTGATGCAGTTTTTGATTCAATTCTTGAAGCCCTTAAAGGTGGAGACAAAGTTCAGTTAATCGGATTTGGTAACTTTGAGGTGCGTGAGCGTGCTGCTCGTAAAGGTCGTAATCCTCAAACTGGTGAAGAAATCGAAATTGCTGCTAGCAAGGTTCCTGCATTTAAACCAGGAAAGGCGCTTAAGGATGCAGTAAAATAATTTTACATAGAAACTATGTGAAAGTTAACAAAGAGGGTCGTTTTTAACGACTCTTTTTTGTTTTCTGTACATAATTATGCTAGAATCAATGGACTGGCAATACGTAATAAGAAGAGGGGTTGGCTAAAATGACTTCCATAGACTATAAAAAAATAGAGCAGGCAGTAACCATGATTTTAGAAGCAATCGGTGAAGATCCTCAAAGAGAAGGACTAGTCGATACGCCAAAAAGAGTCTCTAAAATGTATGCGGAAGTGTTCTCTGGTCTCCAAGATGACCCGAAAGAATATTTTCAAACGATTTTCGGTGAGGAACATGAAGAGTTGGTGCTTGTTAAAGACATCCCATTTTTCTCAATGTGCGAGCACCATCTTGTCCCATTTTATGGTCACGCACACGTTGCTTATATTCCTAAAGGCGGTAAGGTAACTGGTTTAAGCAAGCTTGCACGCGCTGTAGAAGCTGTCGCTAAAAGACCTCAATTGCAAGAAAGAATCACCTCAACAATAGCGGATTCCATCGTTGAAACCCTACAACCTCATGGGGTAATGGTAGTTATCGAAGCAGAACATATGTGTATGACGATGAGGGGAGTGAAAAAACCAGGAGCAAAAACAGTTACTTCTGCTGTTCGTGGGATATTACAAAAAGACCCAGCTGCTCGAAGTGAGGTATTATCTTTAATTAAGAATTGACATACGTAATGAAGTACGAGATAGTAAAAATGATGTGAGTTTCACTCATTTTCCATTAAGTGTTGAATGAGTTGAAAAAATTTCCTTTACATAGCATTCATAGGAGTGAAGAAGGATGAGTAATAATTCAAACTCAGAGTTTATTGTAATTAAAGCAGTAGAAGATGGAGTGAATGTAATCGGTTTAACTAGAGGAACTGATACACGCTTTCATCATTCGGAGAAATTAGATAGAGGCGAAGTAATGATTGCTCAATTTACTGAACATACTTCAGCGATAAAGGTTCGTGGTCATGCAATTATTCAAACTAGCCATGGAGAAACTGAATCAGGTTCCAAAAAATAAAGCAGGTAATTCCTGCTTTTTCTTTTGGATTGCATAAAACTAAGGGAAAAACTATGGGATATATGTTATAATTAACGTTGTTTTAAGGAGACTAATATAAAGACCTTCAAAATAGAAAAAATTTTATTTAAATTGGGGAAACAAGGGTGATTGATTTGCATGACATCAAGGAAATAGTTGCCAATCTTAAGGAGCGTATTGAGGTTAAAATAAAACACTCATACCTTCAAAGATATATGGAAACACCAAGCATAGATGAAGATAAGATTTTATTATTAAATTCGATATGCGAGGATCTACTTTTGCCAAAAGAGCAATTGGAAAACTATATAGTAACAACTATGCTTGTTCAACAGGCATTGGATACCCATGAATCAGTCCCCAATCGACTTTCCTATTCAGATGAACGCATGCGCAGTCAACAGTTGGCTGTATTGGCGGGAGATTATTTTAGCGGATTATATTATAAACTTCTGGCTCAGGTCTCCGATATTAACTTCATTCGAGTACTTGCAGAAGGTATTAAAGAAGTTAATGAAGCCAAAATTTATTTGTATCAAATGGACAATGAAAATATAGACAAGCTTTTTACTTGTGTGACAACAGTTGAATCGGCTATTTTTCAAAAAATTGTAAAAAGCTTTCAAATAAAAAAATGGGAAGAGCTCATTTTAAATTTTTTGTTATTAAAAAGACTACTGCATGAAAGAGAACAGTATTTAGAAAATGATAATTCAATTCTCTTCCACACTTTAAAGAAAATAGTTTTTCATCAAGAAAAACAAGATCAGGAAGCAGAAGTAATGATCATTTTTAACAGGCAGCTTTCTTATGTAACAAATAAGTTGGAGCAGTTTTTAGAAACGAACCCGAAAATGAACAGTATGCTATTAAATCGAATTAATGAGCTGCGATTTGAAGGTGCTTCAATATCAATGAATAAGATTGTGGAAGAAGGGTAATTATGGAGCAATCTAAAGAACAGCGTGTACACCATGTGTTTGAAAAAATATATAAAAATTATGACCAAATGAATTCCGTGATCAGCTTCCAACAACATAAAGCTTGGCGTAAAGATACAATGAAACGAATGGATGTTCAAAAAGGTTCTTCCGCGTTAGATCTTTGTTGTGGAACTGCCGATTGGACAATTGCGCTTGCAGATGTAGTGGGTCCTACGGGGGAAGTAATTGGTTTAGACTTTAGTAAAAACATGCTTAAAATTGGCCAAGAGAAGGTAGACAAGCTGCAATTAAATCAGGTTAAATTGGTACATGGAAATGCGATGGAATTGCCATTTGAGGATAATTCTTTTGACTATGTAACAATTGGCTTTGGCTTACGAAATGTTCCGGATTATATGACCGTTTTAAAAGAAATGCAAAGGGTAGTAAAACCTGGTGGCAAGGTTGTTTGTTTAGAAACTTCACAACCAACAATAATTGGATTTCGTCAATTATACTTTTTCTATTTTCGTTTTATTATGCCAGTTTTCGGAAAGCTTTTTGCAAAAAGTTATCAGGAATATTCATGGTTACAAGAATCTGCCCGTGATTTTCCAGGCATGAAAGAACTAGCAAATATGTTTCGAGAAGCAGGCTTAAAAGACATTGAAGTTAAACCGTACACTTTAGGTGTAGCTGCTATGCATTTAGGGTATAAGAAATAATATTTTCGCGTCATATTTTTGTAAACTAAGGTGAAACTCATGAAATTATCTTTGATGTATTCGTATTTGAATACAGATTTAGCCATTATAGAAAAGGAGCTGGAGGCTTCAATCAAAGGGGAGCATCCTGTTCTTCAGCAAGCTGGATTGCATTTATTGCAATCAGGTGGTAAACGATTACGACCAGTTTTTGTCCTATTAGGTGGCAAATTCGGTAAGTATGATATAAATGTGATAAAAAACGTAGCCGTAACACTTGAGCTTATTCATACAGCATCACTTGTCCATGATGATGTGATTGATGACGCGGACCTACGTCGTGGCAAGCCAACCATTAAAGCTAAATGGGACAACAAGATTGCGATGTATGCAGGAGATTATATACTTGGAAGTTCATTAGAAATCATTACGAAGCTTGATAATCCTTTATTACATAAACTTCTTGCTCATACTATCGTCGAGGTATGTTTAGGTGAAATTGAGCAAATCAAAGATAAATATCGGTTTGATCAAGACCTACGGTGTTATTTGCGACGTATTAAACGGAAAACGGCCCTATTAATTGCAAGTAGCTGCCAACTAGGTGCAGTTGCTGCAGGTGTTCCTTCTGATATCCATAAAAAACTATATCTATTTGGCTATTATGTTGGAATGGCCTTTCAGATTACAGATGATATTCTAGATTTTACAGGCACTGATCAACAACTAGGAAAACCTGCTGGTAGTGACTTGATGCAAGGGAATATTACATTGCCTGTTCTTTATGCGATGAAGGAAGAGAAACTTAAAGACCTTATTACAAAAGTTTCAGAACATACAACATCAGATGAAATTAAACCTTTAATCACGTTGATTAAACAATCAGATGCAATCAAGCAGTCCGAGGCGATAAGTAACCGTTATTTAGAGAAAGCGTATAAGGTATTAGAGGAATTACCTTCTGGTCGTGCAAGAAATACGCTTTATAATATTGCAAAATATATCGGAAAGAGAAAATTTTAACCTTATTTGCCCCCTATGTACCTGCATCCGTGTTGTCATTAAAAACTGAGAGCAAAAACGCAAAAGTGTATTTGATGAATAAAGTTGCAAACCAATCAAAATAGTGTTACTATTTTGATTGGTCGCTAAAACATGACTATTATACATATTTTGGTGGGGTGGAGAGAATTATGGAAAAAACGTTTTTAATGGTTAAGCCAGACGGAGTTCAACGTCAATTAATCGGTGAGATTGTTTCACGCTTTGAAAGAAAGGGCTTTCAATTAGTCGGAGCAAAATTAATGGTTATTTCTGAAGAACTTGCTGGAGAACATTATGGTGAGCATAAAGAGCGTCCATTCTTTGGAGAGCTTGTAGATTTCATCACTTCTGGTCCAGTATTTGCAATGGTTTGGCAAGGTGAGAATGTAATCGCAACTGCACGTCAAATGATGGGCGCAACAAATCCGAAGGATGCCCTTCCAGGAACAATTCGTGGTGATTTTGGATTAACTGTTGGAAAGAACGTTATTCACGGTTCTGATTCACCGGCAAGTGCTGAGCGTGAAATTGCACTTTTCTTCAAAGAAGAAGAAGTAGCGCAATACGAAAAGCTTATTAATAACTGGATTTACTAATCCATCAAAAACCAGCTCTAGTAGGGCTGGTTTTTCTTAAGGAACTTTCTATTATCACCACCAAAATTATGTTTAGTTTTTAGGAGATTGCTATGAACACAGATTACATCACTTTTACCCAACAAATAAAAAGGAAAACAGGTATTGATTTACGTTTATATAAGGAAGCTCAAATGCTAAGAAGACTTACATCGTTATACGAAAAAAGGGGTTTCGCAAGTTTTGTTGATTACTACAAGGGCATTGAAAAGGACAAAGAGCTATTTCACGAATTTTTGGATCGAATGACGATTAATGTTTCCGAATTTTACCGAAATGCGAAAAGGTGGGAAATACTAGAAAAAAAGATTCTCCCAAAACTCATAGAAAAGAATCGAAATCTAAAAGTATGGAGTGCTGCGTGTTCTGCGGGTGAGGAGCCTTATACTCTAGCAATGATTCTTTCAAAATTTTTGCCTTTACAAAAAGTATCGATTTTAGCTACAGATATTGATGAAAATATACTAGCTAGAGCAAAGCTTGGTGTTTACTCTGAGCGCGCACTACAAGAGCTCCCAAATGACATGAAGAATCATTTTTTTTCGCAAAATGATACTTTTTTTCATATCAAACCTGAGATTAAAAAGACGGTGACCTTTAGAAAGCAAAATTTATTAGCAGACCCATTCGATGCTGAATTTGATCTAATCGTCTGTCGTAATGTCTTAATCTATTTTACAGAAGAGGCTAAAGATATGGTATACAAAAAGTTTAGTAATGCCTTGAAAAGTAATGGGATATTGTTTGTTGGAAGTACTGAACAAATTTTCAATCCTGGTTCTTATAATTTAGAAACCGAAGATACATTTTTTTATCGAAAAAAATAAAACATGCAAAATAAAACGTCAGAAAAATGACAAATCTAATAATGTCTGCTACGATATAGTAATCGAATTTGCCTATGGGTGAATTCTTTTTCTTTATCATAATTGTATATAATCATAGAAATTTTTGAAAAAATCTATCCGGAATTACAGAGATTATGATATATTGGTACATAATCGCTTTAAATTACGAAAGTGAAAATCTTTTTCACTATTGCATATAAGGGGGAAACACACATGAGATACTTAACAGCTGGTGAATCACACGGGCCACAGCTTACAACCATACTTGAAGGTGTACCTGCTGGTCTAGAACTTACTGCAGAAGATATAAATTTTGAACTTGCTAGACGTCAAAAAGGACATGGGCGAGGCAGAAGAATGCAAATTGAAAAGGACCAAGTGCAAATTGCAAGTGGTGTTAGGCACGGTAAAACATTAGGGTCTCCAATTGCATTAGTCGTTGAAAACAATGACTGGAAACACTGGACTAAAATAATGGGTATCGATCCAATTACTGATGAAGAGGCAGAAGATATTAAGCGTAAAATTACACGTCCACGCCCTGGACATGCAGACCTTAATGGAGCCATCAAATACGGGCATCGCGATATGCGTAATGTTCTTGAAAGATCCTCAGCACGTGAAACGACAGTACGAGTTGCAGCTGGGGCAGTAGCTAAAAAATTCTTGGCATCTTTAGGGATTCAGGTTGCTGGACATGTATTAGAAATTGGTGGAGTACGTGCGAAGAACACTACATACTCATCCCTAGAAGAATTGAAAATAAAGACCGAAGAATCTTCAGTCAGATGTTTGGATGAAGAGGCAGGCATTCAAATGATGAATGCTATTGATGAAGCAAAGAAAAATGGTGACTCCATCGGTGGGATTGTAGAAGTCATCGTTGAAGGTGTACCTGCAGGTGTAGGAAGCTATGTTCATTATGACCGTAAATTAGATTCGAAAATTGCAGCAGCAATGGTAAGTATCAATGCCTTTAAGGGTGTTGAATTTGGTATTGGATTTGATGCGGCAAGAATTCCTGGAAGTCAGGTTCATGATGAAATCATTTGGGATAAAGAAGATGGATATAAGCGAAGAACCAATAATTTAGGCGGCTTTGAAGGCGGTATGACAAACGGTATGCCTATTGTTGTTCGAGGTGTAATGAAGCCAATCCCAACTCTATATAAGCCGTTAAAAAGCGTAGATATTGAAACTAAAGAAGTATTTGAAGCAAGTATTGAAAGATCTGATAGCTGTGCAGTACCTGCCGCATCAGTTGTCGCTGAGGCAGTTGTCGCTTGGGAAGTTGCAAACGCAATTGTTGAACAATTTGGACAAGACAGAATCGATTTAATTCAAGAAAATGTAGCGAAAACGCGTGAGTATTCGAGGGAATTCTAATGGACCAGTTAACCATAGCAACAAAATCGAAAACCTATCCAATGTTCATTGGAACTGAAATTATCGATCAATTGCCACGGGTTATAAAGGATACCTGTAAATCGGTATCAAAGGTACTTGTTATAAGTGATGAATCTGTTGCGTCACTTTATTTAGAGAAAGTAAAAGATATCCTTAAGGCCCAATTTGATGAGCCGCTATCATTCGTTATCCCTGCTGGGGAAAGTGCTAAATCTTTTGAAATGTATTATCAATGTCAGACCTTTGCGTTGGAAGAAGGATTGGACCGTTCTTCGGTGATTCTTGCATTAGGTGGGGGTGTTGTTGGCGATTTAGCAGGTTTTGTCGCGGCAACATTCATGCGTGGCATCCCATTTATCCAAATTCCAACTACATTACTTGCTCATGACAGTGCAGTTGGAGGGAAGGTTGCCATTAATCATGAACTTGGAAAAAATATGATTGGTGCTTTTCATCAACCGAATGCGGTATTATATGATATTGATTTAATGAAGACATTGCCAAAAATCGAGCTTCGTTCAGGCTTTGCCGAGGTCATTAAGCATGGATTAATTTGGGATCCGGAGTTTTATGAGTGGCTAACTGAAAACATTACATCTTTAGACGATTTAAAAGGTGAAAAGCTTCAATATGCTGTATTAAAAGGTGTAGCCGTAAAGGCAAAGGTTGTTTCTGAGGACGAACAAGAAAAAGGACTACGTGCCATCTTAAACTTTGGTCATACCCTAGGTCATGCCATTGAAGCTGAATCTGGTTATGGAAAGATTACCCATGGAGATGGCGTTGCGATTGGGATGATTTTTGCATTAAAGGTGAGCGAAAAAATCTTTAATAGTAATCTATCATCTGAAAAAATAAAAGAATGGTTCAGTTTGTTTGGGTTCCCAACAAGCATTCCTGAACAATTAGAAGTTGAAAAATTACTTGAACGAATGAAGCATGATAAAAAAGCTACCTCTGGTAAGGTAAAAATGGTCTTGTTAAAAAATATTGGGGAAACTGTTATTCAAGATATAGAAGATGAGCATCTACTCCGTTTCTTAAAGGATTTTATTTAAGATAAGATGTCTTCATGCTATAAAGGAGGAGTGTAAATGATAAGGGGAATACGTGGCGCTACAACTATTAAAGAAAATAATAAACAAGAAATATTAGCAGCAACTGAACAGCTATTGCGTGACATGATCACTGAAAACCGTATTGAAGCAGCTGATGTTGCTCAAATTGTATTTTCAGTTACCGATGATATTGATGCAGCTTTTCCAGCTGCAGCGGCAAGACAAATTGATGGATGGACATTTGTTCCGGTAATGAGTATGAGAGAAATTCCTGTACCAGGTTCATTGCCAATGTGTATTCGTATATTGATGACTGTGAATACTAATGCAAAACAAGAAGAAATCAATCATGTTTACCAAAATGGAGCAATCGTCTTAAGACCGGATCTTTCAAGTGTTCAAGGTAAATAAAACTATATATTGACAAATTGAAGATGTATATGATAAGTTTAGTTACAATATTTGATAAAGTTAGAGTTTAGTAAGTTTTCTGTGAAGTTTAGAGTTGAGTTTAGGGTAGATGAGAATGAGAGAGTTTAGCCGAGGTTAGCAGAGTTTAGTTATGTTAATTCTACCCAAAGATACGAACGTGTCTTTGGGTTGTTTATTTTTATCGTTTTTTATATTAAAAAGCGATTCCTATCTTCAAATACCTCCTAAATCCTCATTCTCCATATTACATGGAGGAGTGAGCTAAATGAATACGTATGATTTTTCCTCGTTTGCGTCCGATGCAAAACAATATCGGACAATACCGATTGTCAAACGTTTCTTAGTTGATACGTTGACACCCATTCAAATTTTTCAAAACCTAGAAAATGAAGCATCCTTTCTGCTTGAAAGTAAGGATCATGAATCCGAGTGGTCTCGGTATTCATTTATTGGCTTAAAGCCGTTCCTGTTTATGGATGAGAATAAAGGTCACTACTACGTGAAAAATGAAAACCAGCAAAGCTTGGTAAAGAAGTCAACAATGAAGGATGCATTTAACTGGATTAAGGATTACCTTGCTTTAAAGCCGCTTGATATCGAAATCCCCTTTTATGGAGGGGCAGTTGGATATATTGGGTATGATGCAATCTCGACATTTGAAAAGGTAGATGAACACTCAAACAATGATTTAAACATGGAACGCTATCAATTTTTCTTTTGTGAAACCATTTTAGCGTTAGACCATCATTCACGGGAGTTGATTGTCGTTCATTTTGTTCGGTTAAACGGAGGTGAAGATGATCGGATTCAAAAGGCTGTTTTCGATCATGCTCACTCAAAAATCAACATGTATTTATCCCGAATCATTCAAAACAAAGAACAAAGTGAAATGTTACTACTTCCAAAATTACATGAAATACCGAATGTAAAAGATATAAAAACGAACTTCGAAAAACAGGATTTCTTAGATGCTGTTAGTAAAATCAAGGACTATATCACGGATGGAGATATTTTTCAGGCGGTCTTATCACAACGCTTTGAAATTCCCGTCTCAGTAAGTGGATTTCAGCTATACCGTGTCTTACGGATGGTAAACCCTTCACCTTATCTGTTTTATATTAAGATCAATGATATCGAAATCGTAGGAAGCTCACCAGAGCGTTTAATCAAGGTTCATAACAAACATCTTGAGATTCACCCGATTGCAGGTACAAGACGGAGAGGGAAGACGAAAGAAGAAGATGAAGCCCTTGCATCAGAATTGCTTCAGGATGAAAAAGAGATGGCAGAGCATTATATGCTGGTCGATTTAGCACGTAATGATATTGGTAGGGTATCTACATTTGGCTCTGTTAAAACGCCTGTATTAATGGAAATTGGTCGATTTTCACATGTGATGCACATTATCTCGAAGGTCACTGGTGAACTAGATGAAAAAATTGATCCATTAGATGCTTTACAAGCAGCGTTCCCAGCAGGAACCGTATCTGGAGCACCTAAAATTCGAGCAATGCAAATTATCTCAGAGTTGGAACCAACGGCTCGAAACTTATATGCTGGCACCATTGCTTATATAGGCTTTGATGGAAATATAGATTCCTGTATTACAATTCGGACGGCGATTATAAAAGATGGTGTTGCTTATGTCCAGGCGGGAGCAGGTATCGTTGCTGATTCAGTTCCTGAACATGAGTGGATGGAAACCGTAAATAAAGCAAGTGCTTTAATTCAAACAATCCAGTTAGCGGAAGAAGCATTCGATAAGGAGGATATTCATGTTTAAACAACTTTTAAATAAATGTATTACTGGTGAGGTATTAACTGAAGAAGAAAGCTATCGAGTAATGGACGTGATTATGTCTGGTGATGCAACGGCAAGCCAGATTGCAAGTTTACTTTCAATCCTTCGTTTTCGTGGGGAAACAGTCGATGAAATTACTGGCTTTGCAAGAGCAATGAGGGAGCATATGATGCAGCTTGATTATGAAAGTGATCAAGTAATTGATACATGTGGGACAGGTGGGGATGGTGCTTCTACCTTTAATATTTCAACTGCATCTGCAATTATTGTCTCTTCCTTAGGAATAAAAGTTGCAAAGCATGGGAATCGTGCTGTGTCATCAAAAAGTGGTAGTGCTGATGTTTTAGAATATTTAGGTGTTGAAATCCAATCAACCAAAGAAGAAGCGAAGGCTGCATTAAATAAACGAAATATGAGCTTTTTATTTGCCCCTATCTACCATGCTGCGATGAAGCATGCAGTCACGCCGAGACAGGAAATTGGATTTCGAACCATTTTTAACCTATTAGGGCCAATGGCAAACCCAGCTAGATGTAAAAGGCAAGTATTAGGTGTGTACTCAACTGAGTACGCTGAAAAGATGGCATATGCCCTTCAAAAACTTGGTTCTGAGCATATTTTATTTGTTTCAGGACGTGATGGACTAGATGAATGCAGTATTACAACTGAAACGGATATTGTGGAATTAAAAGATGGAGAGATTACTAGATTTGTCCTCTCGCCCGAGGATGTCGACCTTCCCCGTGGAAATATGAAGGACATTCAAGTCTCTTCCGTGGTTGAGAGCGCAAACCTACTGCGGGATGTTTTATATGGAAGTGCCAATCAAAGTGCAACGAATATTGTTTTATTAAATGCTGGTGCTGCTATTTACATCTCAGGAAAAGCGAACAGTATTCGTGAAGGTGTTGAAATGGCGAGAGAGGCACTTGTAATGGGAATAGCAAGAAACCAATTTGAACAGCTAAGAAATCGTGAGGTGGAGTATTTTGCTAAACAAAATTCTTGAACAGAAGAAATTAGAGGTTAAAAACATTAAATATCCTGAGATTGACAGTGTAGTAAAGCGAATCTCTTTATATGAAGTATTATCTAATCCTAATCGATCCCTTGGTATCATTGCTGAGGTGAAAAAGGCATCACCTTCTAAAGGTGTGATACGAGAGGATTTTCATCCAGTCCAGGTTGCAACAGAATATGAAGAAGCAAAAGCGGACGCTATTTCAGTATTAACAGATGAACCATTTTTTCAGGGGTCAATTGAATATTTAATGGATATCAAGAAGAATGTAAATATCCCTGTTCTTCGGAAGGATTTTATCGTCGATGCGAAGCAGATTAAACAAAGTGAAAAAATCGGTGCAGATGCGATCTTATTAATTGGAGAAGCACTTGAGCCCAACCAATTACATGAATACTATTGTGAGGCTTATGAAAAGGGTCTTGAGTGTCTTGTTGAAGTCCATTCTAGGGAAACACTAGAACAGGTGTGTAGCATTTTTACACCTAAAATCCTTGGTATTAATAATCGGAATTTGAAAGTGTTTGAAACTTCGATTACACATACAGAAGAAATTGCAAAAGATGCTCCAGCAGATAGTCTTGTCGTGAGTGAAAGTGGAATCCACACTCCACAGGATATTAAGTCCATCATTAAATATGGTGCAAAGGCAGCACTTATCGGAGAAGCATTTATGCGAGCAGAGTCTCCGGGGATTGGGATTAAGCAAATGTTTGGAGAGGTCCCTCATGCAACGACCTCTCATTAAATATTGTGGAAATAAATCATACGAGGACTTACAAGTGGTTGCAAAAAGCAATGCGGATTATATCGGATTTATTTTTGCAACCAGTAAGCGAAAAGTAAATCCTGTTGATGTGAAACAATGGTTACAAAAAATTGATCTGAATGATAAACAAACTGTTGGGATCTTTGTTAATGCAGAGCTGGAAGAGATAGAGACCGTATTGGCAAATGTCCCTTTATCCGTTATCCAATGTCATGGAACAGAATCGGTTGATTTTATTAAACAACTAAAAAAGAAGACAGGGACTACTGTTTGGAAGGTTATCCATCACGATGAACAAGCTCTAAGAACGATGGAGGAGTTTGCTGATGTAGCTGATGGTTATGTTGTTGATACAAAGATTGCAAATGTTTGGGGTGGCTCTGGTATCACATTTGATTGGCAGTCAATTCCTGTCTATCAACAGGAAGCAAATCGACAAGGGGTTCCTTGTTTCATTGCAGGTGGAGTAGGCCCTGAAAATATTGATAGCCTACTAAGCTATAAGATCGATGGGTTTGATATCTCAAGCGGGATTGAATATGAAGGAAAGAAAGATCACAATATCATACAGACTATTGAGAAATGGGTGGATAAATTTGAAGAACGTACCAAATGAAAATGGTAGATTCGGAGATTTTGGTGGAAAATTTGTGCCGGAAACATTGATGATGCCATTAGAAGAAATCGAAAAGGCATTAGACGAGGCATATCAAGATGAAGAATTCCGTAACGAATATACTCGTATTTTAAAAGAATATTCAGGTCGACCAACAGCACTTACATATGCTGATCAGTTAACGAAAGAATTAGGTGGTGCGAAGATCTATTTAAAGCGTGAGGATTTAAATCATACTGGCGCACACAAAATCAACAATGCGATTGGTCAAGCTCTCTTAGCAAAAAGAATGGGTAAGAAAAAAATAATTGCTGAAACAGGAGCGGGTCAACATGGTGTTGCAGCAGCTACAGTGGCCGCTAAATTTGGATTAGAATGTAAGGTTTTTATGGGTGTAGAGGATATTGAGAGGCAAAAGCTAAATGTGTTTCGAATGAGACTTTTAGGTGCTGAAGTAATTCCAGCTACCAGTGGAAACCAAACATTAAAGGATGCAACGAATGAAGCAATCCGTTACTGGGTACAAAATTGTGATGATCACTACTATATGATTGGCTCGGTAGTAGGTCCACATCCTTATCCGAAAATGGTGCGTGATTTCCAACGAATTATTGGTGATGAGGCAAGAGAACAATTTTTAAAACGCGAAAATCAATTACCTTCAACAGTAGTAGCCTGTGTGGGGGGCGGAAGTAATGCGATTGGTATGTTCTATCCGTTTCTAAATGATGACGTGCGCTTGGTCGGTGCTGAAGCAGCGGGAAAAGGTGTCGATACATTGTTACACGCAGCAACAATTACGAAAGGAACAAAAGGTATTATTCACGGTTCGCTTACGTATCTTCTTCAAGACGAGCACGGCCAAATTACAGAACCTTATTCCATTTCTGCTGGATTAGATTATCCTGGTGTTGGACCTGAACATGCATATCTTGCAAGTAGTGGTAGAGTGAAATATGAAAGTGTAACCGATCAGGAAGCTCTCGATGCCTTGCAATTACTTACTCGTGTTGAAGGAATTATCCCAGCCATCGAATCCGCACATGCGATGGCTAAAGCAATCCAGTTGGCAAAAGAAATGTCACCAGAAGAATCAATCTTAGTTTGTTTATCCGGACGAGGAGACAAAGACGTTCACTCACTAATGACATATCTAGAAGAAGGGGGAGCTAAAAATGAACACAACCTTTACGAACCGATTACCCAAGGCTGAAAAATTATTTATCCCATTTATCGTGGCAGGGGATCCTCATCCTGATGTGACCGTTGAAATCGCCTTAACATTACAGGAATCTGGTGCTTCAATCATAGAATTAGGGATCCCATATTCAGATCCATTAGCAGATGGCCCTACTATTCAAAGAGCTTCTGGGCGTGCGCTTAAAAATGGGGTTACACTAGAAAACTCAATGAATCTTGTTTCGGTAATGAGAAAAAAAGGTCTAAAAATTCCAGTAATTATCTTTACCTATTACAATCCTGTGCTACAATTAGGAGAAGAAAACTTTTTCGCTTTAGCGCAACAAAATGGTATTGACGGACTACTTGTTCCCGACCTTCCTTTTGAAGAAAGTGAAGACCTTAGAAGAAAATGTGAAAATGAGGGATTAAAATTTATCTCTCTAGTTGCACCAACTTCTTTAAGTCGAATTGAAAAGATCGCTTCGAATGCACAAGGGTTTTTATATTGTGTTTCATCCCTTGGTGTAACAGGTGTTCGAAATTCGCTTAATAATGAGGTATACTCATTTTTACAAGAGGTAAAACGCTATAGTAATATTCCTGTAGCGGTTGGGTTTGGTATTTCTAATTCTTCTCAAGTAGAAGCACTTAAAGACCATTGTGATGGGGTTATCATGGGAAGTGCCCTTATCCAAAAGATTGAAGAGTATCTACCAGAATTAGTAAATGAAGAAACAAGAGCTACCGCCTTATCCCATTTTAAAAATTTTGTAGATGATGTATTGCATCCAATTAACAGTTAAGAGGTGTAGCTTCAGATGAATATCAAGGAACAGTTATTAGATTTAAAACCATATCAACCAGGAAAACCAATTGAAGAGGTAAAAAGAGAATACGGTTTAGAAAAGATTGTGAAACTAGCTTCAAATGAAAATCCATATGGATGCTCGGAAAAAGTAAAAGAAGCAGTTAAAAACAGCTTGGACTCATTTGCAATTTACCCTGATGGCTATGCAACAGTGCTTAGAGAAAAGCTTGCAAAGCACTTAGGTGTAGATGGTTCACAACTTCTTTTTGGGAATGGGTCTGACGATGTCATTCACATTATTACGGTTGCTTTGCTTGCACCCGGCAAAAATACAGTTATGGCTAATCCTTCATTTTCGCAGTATAAGCATAATGCCATTATAGAAGGGGCAGAGGTACGTGAGGTTGAGCTAATTGATGGTCATCATGACCTTGATGGAATGCTCAAGCAAATTGATGAGAATACGGAAATTGTTTGGGTTTGCTCTCCAAACAACCCATCAGGAGTGTATGTGAACTCAGAGAGACTTCATCATTTCTTGAAGCAAGTTCCAAAGCATGTCCTAATTGTAATGGATGAAGCTTATTATGAATTTGCGGCAAATGAAAAGGATTATCCAAATACTGTTGCCCTTCTAAATGACTATCCTAACCTACTTGTTTTAAGGACTTTTTCAAAGGCATATGGCCTTGGTGGACTTCGCGTTGGCTATGCAATTGGAAATAGTGATTTCATCAATAAAATTGAACCTGTTCGTCAGCCGTTCAATTCAAATCGAGTAGGTCAAATAGCAGCAGCTGCTGCAATAGATGATCAAGATTTTATCGCTTCATATGTTGAGAAAAACAAACAAGGCTTGCAGCAGTATTATAGTTTCTGTGAGGAAAATCAATTATCTTATTATCCATCGTTCGGTAATTTTATTTTGATTGATTTTAAACAACCAGGTGATGATGTGTTTCACTATTTATTGGAGCGGGGCTTCATTGTTCGCTCAGGAAATGCTCTGGGCTTTCCAACTAGCCTTCGTATTACTGTTGGCACAGAAGAACAAAATAGTGAACTTATAGCGATACTTTCAGAGATGTTAGCAAATCAACAGAAGTAAAACTGTGGGGGTTCAATGTAACCCCCATTAGTGTTTCTATTATCGGTGGTGATGAGATGGGAAAAAATATATTAGTAATTGGACTTGGTTTAATAGGGGGTTCAATTGCACTTGCGATAAAGAAGGAACATCCTGATGCTACAATTTATGGTTTTGATAGCAATACAGAATCATCACTGTTGGCAAAAACGTTACAAGTGATTGATGAAGTGGTATTTAAGCTAGAGGATGTCGTACATACATGTGAATATATTTTTATATCGGTTCCAGTAAAGCGGACCATTGACATTATTCATGAGCTCAGCTCATATGAGCTAAAAAAAGATGTCATCGTTTCTGATGTGGGGAGTACGAAACAGGAAATTGTTCATACAGCAGATTCCATTTTTGGGGAGATTGGTGTAACCTTTATCGGCGGCCATCCAATGGCTGGTTCTCATAAAAGTGGTGTTGTTGCTGCGAAGGAACACTTGTTTGAGAATGCTTTTTATATTTTTACCCCCCATAATGAATCACCTTCTAGTAAACTTGGTGTAGAACAACTTAAAACACTATTAAAGGGAACAAAAGCAAATTTTGTTATTATGACTCCTGAGGAGCATGATCGTGTTGCTGGTGTAATTAGCCATTTTCCACATATTGTTGCAGCAAGTCTTGTACATCAAGCACTAAAATATGATCAAAAAAATGAACTAGTTCGTCCACTAGCAGCAGGTGGTTTTCGCGATATTACTAGAATTGCATCTAGTAATCCGTCCATGTGGCGTGATATATTATTACATAATCGAAATGTATTACTAGATCTTTTTGAAAATTGGATTGACGAAATGGAACAAATCCGAAACTTTGTAGAAAGTGGAAATGGCGATGATATTTATAATTATTTTATGGATGCCAAAAATTTTCGCGATGGACTTCCTACTCGTACAAAAGGTGCTATACCTTCATTCTACGATTTATATGTTGATATTCCGGATTATCCTGGTGTCGTTTCGGAAATCACAGGACTTCTCGCTCAAGAAAGAATTAGTATTACGAATATCAGAATAATTGAGACAAGAGAAGAAATATACGGTGCGTTACGTATCAGTTTCCAAAGTGACGAGGATCGTGCCAAAGCTAAGTTATGTATTGAAAGCAAGACGAATTATGAAACATTTAATGGATAGCGTATTAAAAACACAAAGGGGTATTTGATTAGGAGTGGTAATATGGATTCAATAAAGCTACGTACAAATATTACAGGTCTCAATGGTTCAATTGATATTCCTGGTGATAAATCCATCTCCCATCGCTCTATAATGCTTGGAGCAATTGCAGATGGGAAAACTGTTGTGGACAATTTTTTACCTGGTGAAGACTGCTTAAGTACTATTAGCTGTTTTGAAAAACTTGGTGTGAAAATTACACAGGATAAGGACCATGTTGAAATTGAAGGAGTAGGTTTTAAAGGGTTACGTGAACCAGATGTAGTATTAGATACAGGTAATTCTGGAACAACCACAAGATTAATGGTCGGACTTCTTTCCGGTATTCCAATTCATACTTGCATGATTGGGGACGAGTCAATTGCAAAGAGGCCAATGAAGCGGGTAACAGCACCATTGCGTCAAATGGGAGCAAAAATCGATGGAAGAGAAGATGGGAATTTTACTCCACTCTCAATTCGAGGTGGCGAATTACAGGGAATTGACTATGTTTCTCCTGTAGCAAGTGCTCAAGTAAAATCGTCTATTCTTTTAGCGGGTTTAAATGCGAAAGGAACAACATCTGTTACAGAGCCGCATAAATCAAGAGACCATACTGAGCGCATGCTGCGTGCCTATGGCTGTGATGTTGAAGAGGAAGGTTTAACTGTTAAAGTAAAAGGCGGACAGAAGCTCATAGGAACAAATATTCAGGTTCCTGGGGATATTTCGTCTGCTGCATTTTTCCTTGTTGCAGGGGCTATTGTACCAAACAGTCGAATTACATTGAAAAATGTGGGAATGAATCCAACTAGGACAGGTATTATTGATGTGCTTGTTAAAATGGGAGCACGTCTAGAAATCGAGAATGAGAGAGTGGAAAATAACGAACCTATAGCTGATCTAACAATCCAAACTTCTGAATTAAGAGGGATTGAAATTGGTGGTGACCTCATTCCGCGTTTAATTGACGAGATTCCAGTCATTGCGCTTTTGGCAACACAGGCTGAAGGGAAAACAATTATAAAAGATGCCGAGGAGCTTAAGGTAAAGGAAACAAACCGAATTGACACAGTTGTCGGCGAGCTTTCTAAACTTGGAGTTTCAATTGAACCGACAAATGACGGTATGATTATAGCAGGTGAGAAGAAACAATTAACGGGTGGACATGTTCATAGTCATGGAGACCACAGAATTGGCATGATGCTAGCTGTTGCAGCATGTATTGCGGGTAATGAAGTGTCTCTTGAAGATTATGATTCCATTAAAGTTTCATACCCAAGCTTTTTTGAACACCTTGATTTATTAATAAAGGAAGATTAAGAATGAAAACCCGTGGAAAATTTCCATGGGTTTTCTGTTTTATTAAAAACAAAAACTAACATACATCCACTACTTTTTGCATAGCTTGTCTTAAGACTAAGATTTGCGAAAGGGGAGGTTTGATGCCATATATATTAGAAAAAGCGAATGTTTTAAAGGATAATAGGGTCATAACATGCTCAATTCTTATTAAAAATCAACGCGTTGATTATATGAAAGAAAACCTCAAAAGACTCTCTTTTATGAAGACAAACCTATCACAATACTTATTAACACCTGGTCACGTTATGATTAACTACTCCTTTTCAAAAGAGCATTCATTTCAATCCTTTAAAATGGAAGTGACGGAAAAGTACTTAAGAAAAGGTTGTACAACCTTACTAGTCATAAGTGACGTAAAGAGCGAACGCGAACTGGGCAACTCTCTAAAGAATACTAGGCATTACCTGTTAAATAGTCCAATTGATTATTATTTAGGAATTCGTATTCCCCTTGAAGCCTTAACGCCATCTATCATTGTTGCCTGTAGGCGAAAAAAAGTCCCTGTCATTATTGTCACAATTGAAAAAGTGGACGATCTAAACAAGGTGCCATGGGGGTGGATTAGGGAATCCTACCATTCTTTTCAAATTCCAATCATCCCTGAGTGGAAAATGAAAGAGAAGCCGATTTTTAATAGTAATCGAAAGGACGAGATGTGGAGAGTTATTACTGAAGAGAATCGAATTCCAACGATACCGGTTTGTCCGACTGAGAATGAACCATTGTCCTTTGATATGTTAAAAAAGGTCGGGATATATCCAGACAAAGGGGATATACGTGTAGGTGGAGAACTCGATTATAATTTATATGAGCATGATTCTATAGGCTATTCAGTTGATGAAAAGCCAACTCTCGATTATCATAATCTTATACCCACAATCACCATGCATAAAGGTAATTTTACAAAAGTTGATGCTAATGTATACTTTCGTTCCGGCTATGGTAATGAATGTATAGTAAAAAAACCTGGCTTTTTTGCATCTTCCTATGATAAGGACGTATTGGTGAAAGAGAGATAGGTAAGAGGAGTTAATGATTTTATGAATAGATTAGAGAGTGCAATTCAGTTAGTTGAAGATGGTAATGTTGAAGAAGGGCTCAAAGCTTTAAAGAAGCTAAGAGAATACTCCAATGATGATGAAAAATACACCATTGCAGAAAGTTACTATAAATGGGGCTTTGTCGAAGAAGCCAAAGAAATCGTTGAGGAATTAATCGCAAGATACCCTGATGAAGGTGAGCTTTTTGTATTTTTAGCAGAAATCATGATTGATCTAGATATGGAAGAGGAATCAATTGAAATTCTCGAGCAAATTTCAGAGGATGACCCAGTCTATTTGGAATCCCTTGTTTTGCAAGCTGACCTGTTTCAGATGCAGGGTTTACACGAAGTGAGTGAGCAAAAACTTCTGTTAGCTAAGGAAAAGTCAGATGATGAGCCAATCATTGATTTTGCTTTAGCGGAATTGTATTTAACTCACGGCGAATACAGCAAAAGCATTCCTTATTATATGCAGGTTTTACAGGATAATGACGAAGTAGCAGGTGTAAATGTTAACGCCAGAATCGCGGAAAGCTATAGTACAACAGGTAAATTTGAAGAGGCTCTTCCGTATTATGAAGAAGCAATCAAAAAACAAGAAGATAGTAATACGTTGTTTGGATTCGGCGTTACTGCTTTTCAGGCAAAATACTTTAAAAAGGCAATCGAGATTCTTTCTAGACTAAAAGAGCTAGACCCGGACTATGGTTCACTTTATTTATACCTTGCTAAAGCATATGAAGAAGAAGGAAGCTTCACGGAAAGCTTTCAGATCCTCTTAGAGGGCCTAGAAGTGGAGTCATTAAATAAAGAACTCACATTTTATGCGGGCAAAATATCAATGCTACTTGGTGATAAAGAAAATGCTGAGAAGTACCTTCGCGCTGCAGTTGGAATTGATCCAGGATATCTGGAAGCAACTTTACAACTTTCAAAGTTTCTATTGCGCGAAGAAAGATTCGAGGATGTTGTGGAATGCCTCGATAATGTCATGAGCTATGGCGAATATGATGAACAATTTGAGTGGGACCTTGGGTTTGCAAAAAATAAACTAGAACAATATTCGGATGCATTAAACCATTACCGTCATGCATATACTTCTTTTAAAGAAACTCCAGAGTTTTTAGAAGAGTTTGGATATTTCCTATTGGAGGACGGTAAACGGGAAGAGGCAATCGAAGTATTTAGGGAACTCCTTAAGCTTGACCCAATGAAGTACGAGATTGAAGAATTAATATCCGAACTGGAATAAGCTTAAAGTTCTGTTGTTTTTAACATCCTTTTGAAGGATATTTTGATGTGAATGTTGAAGTATAACATTAAATTACTCCATACTAGCAGAGGAGGGAAGCATGCGATGACTACCCCTGTATCTGTCAACGAGAAAAAAGACTTCATTCGCTGGTTTCTGAATAATTATCAGCTAAAGAGAAGAGAGTGTGTTTGGATTTTAAACTACTTAATGAGCCATGACCAACTCATGAAAAATGTCCACTTTGTCGAGCAAGCCCAATACTGCCCTCGAGGAATCATTATGTCGACTCATTGTGTTGATGATGTACCCTTCCGTTTTTATAAGGAAAATGTCATGACCACTGATGCTGAAAAGTCATTTCATGATATTCGACTAAATAGGGAAGAAGAAATTTATATTCAACTAAATTTCAGATCCTCCTTCCATTCTCCGAATTATGTGGCTGTACTTGAAGAGAATCCATACATGCCAAAACATCTTCAAGTGAACGAACAGGATAAAGAGCTAGCGAAAAAGTTTCTTGAGGAATCCATTCATATGTTTCAAAAAGAACATCTGTTGAAGAGGATTGATGAGGCGCTTGACAAACAGGATGAGACAGCGTTTAAAAGGCTAACTGAACAACTTAAACAATTATAGAGGGTTGTGTAAACATTGGGGCTGACAAAGTGTGTCAGTCTTTTTTATTTGTCCAGAATATGGTATGGTAGTTTAGGAGTTTATCATTACTTCATAACGCAATTGAGAAAGGAAGCATACATAATGAAATGGGTAACCAAGGATATGGATGTGTACATTCAAGCAAAGGAATATGTTGATACAGCTGTCATTCCGCTCATTCCTGTCTCGCTTGAAGGAAACTTAAAAAATACTGTTTCGATGGGGGAGTTTATTACCATTCTTTCGAATGATGTGGAACGTCAATTTAAAGGAAGGATTATTCTATTTCCTGCGTTTACGTATTCAAATGGTGAAGAACTTGAAATGTCGAAAGTTCGATTAAATCAATGGACAAGCGATCTAAATAGTGGTGGTATGAAACACACCATATTTATCACGTCTGATAGCAGCTGGAAACAGGTCGAATCCGATTTAAATGGATCCCTAATTTGGCTTCCTACTTTACCGCTTGAATATGTTGAAGAAAAATATAAACAAACGATGCTTCAAGATCAAATGAAACAACTGGTCACATTATTTACAAACATCTGGCAAAGATAATTCATCATTATTTAGCAATAATATTGAAAAATTCCTTACTTTTCCTAAGAAAGTCACATAGTTGCCATTGTTTCGGTAAATCCTATTATTGACCTGTACCAAATATTGATATATCATGAGAATGTCCTAGTTTTAAATGTGTACAATTATGTCCGGAGTGGACTTAGCTTAGCATAGAGGGGGGAAAAAAATGAGCGAGAATAAACAACGGGTTTCAAGACGTCAATTTCTAAACTATACACTAACAGGTGTAGGTGGATTCATGGCAGCTGGGATGTTAATGCCAATGGTTCGCTTTGCAGTTGACCCATTACTTCAGCAGGATGCTGAACAAGACATGGTACAAGTGGTAAGTGTTGATAAGATTTCAAATGAACCTCAAAAATTTGATTTTAAAATAAATCAAGTTGATGGATGGTATGAATCAGAGGTTCCAAATTCAGCATGGGTTTATAAAAAAGATAACGGCGACATCATTGCATTGTCACCGGTATGTAAGCACCTTGGGTGTGCAGTTTCTTGGGGTGAAGATCCAGCTAACCCAGATCGTTTCTTCTGTCCTTGTCATTATGGTTTATATGAAAAGGATGGTATGAACGTGCCAGGTACACCACCAATGGGCCCATTAGATGTATTTGAAAGTGAAGTAAAAGATGGTTATTTATATTTAGGAAAAGCAAAACCACATCCTGGAGGAGGCAAGTAATCAATGTTAAATAAGATTTTTGATTGGGTTGACGAACGACTTGATATTACTCCTCTCTGGGCAGATATTGCAGACCATGAAGTTCCTGAGCATGTAAACCCAGCGCATCATTTTAGTGCGTTTGTTTATTGCTTTGGAGGACTAACATTCTTTATCGTCGTCATCCAAGTACTATCTGGTATGTTTTTAACAATGTACTATGTACCAGATATCATTAATGCATGGAATTCTGTTTATTACTTACAAAATGAAGTAGCATTTGGACAGATCGTTCGCGGAATGCATCACTGGGGAGCTAGTTTGGTAATCGTCATGATGTTCCTACATACCCTACGTGTTTTCTTCCAAGGTGCTTATAAAAAACCTCGTGAGCTTAACTGGATAGTGGGAGTTTTAATTTTCTTTGTCATGTTAGCGCTTGGTTTAACAGGTTACCTATTACCTTGGGATATGAAAGCGTTATTCGCAACAAAAGTTACAATCCAAATTGTTGAATCAGTTCCACTCATTGGGCCTTACTTAAAGACTCTAATTGCGGGACACCCTGAAATTGTTGGGGCACAGACTTTGACACGTTTCTTTGCTATTCATGTATTCTTCTTACCAGCAGCATTATTTGGATTACTAGCTGCTCACTTTATCATGATTCGTCGTCAAGGTATTTCTGGTCCATTGTAGGATGGAATTACCTTCATTTTATGAAGTGAAAAGTGTGCACTACACGCATTGGTTTGAAATGGACTAATAATTATCGAGCTTTCTCGATTTAATAATGAAAAATATGTACAAACTCTTTTGAATGTAAAATTCTCTAAAAAGGAGGGGGACTGATTATGCATCGCGGAAAAGGAATGAAATTTGTTGGGGATTCACGTGTTCCTGTAAGTAATAAAAAGCATATTCCTAAGGATTACTCCGAGTATCCAGGAAAAACAGAAGCGTTCTGGCCAAACTTCCTCTTAAAAGAATGGCTAGTTGGTTCTGTTTTCTTAGTAGCTTTTCTATGCCTAACAGCAGCACACCCATCACCATTGGAAAAAATCGCTGATCCAACTGCGGCAGGATATATTCCATTACCAGACTGGTATTTCTTATTCATGTATCAATTAATTAAGTACACGTATGCATCAGGTGATTATAACATAATAGGTGTACTTGTTATTCCGGGACTAGCGTTTGGAGCACTTTTACTAGCACCATTCTTAGATCGTGGTCCAGAACGTAGACCATCTAAACGCCCAATTGCTACAGGTATGATGCTTTTAGCGTTTGCTGCTACTGCTTACTTAACATGGGAATCGGCTTCTCAAGTAGACTGGGAAGCAAGAGCAGAATCTGCGAAAATTGTAGCAGAGGCTGAGGTAGACAAGGAATCTGAAGGATACTTACTATACCAAGACAAAGGTTGTATCGGATGTCATGGTGGTAACCTTGAAGGGGGACCAGCTGGAAAGGCGTTAGTAGATAACGGGCTATCAGCTGAAGAAATCGCAGACATTGCGAAAAATGGTCAAGGTTCAATGCCTCCAGGTATGTTCGAAGGAACTGATGAAGAATTACAGAAGTTAGCTGAATTTATTTCAGGTGTAACTTCTAAGTAATTAAACAAAAAGCTGACTTATACGGTCAGCTTTTTTTATTGCAAATATAACCTTTTTTAACTTGACAAAAAGACTATTTTTAAGAGAATCTTGAGGTAAGAAAAAAGGAAAGTTGGTACATAGATGAAGTGGATTACATATTTAATGGGGCAACGCTGGGTGCTTTGGATTCTATTACTCATTAACATACCTGGTACGATATATGGGTATATTTGGTATGAAAGTCAACTAAACATCACACCTCCAAAATTTTTAATTTTTGTTCCAGATAGCCCAACGGCAAGTTTGTTCTTTTGTTTCGTTTTAATCGCGTTTTTACTGAGAAAAAATTGGCCGCTAATTGAAGCGTTGGCGATTGTTACCCTATTTAAATACGGGATTTGGGCAGTAGTAATGAATATTCTTACTTATTTTGTGGACGGCCTGAATATATATGGGTATATGCTTATTTTTTCTCATCTAGGAATGGCAGTTCAAGGGCTATTATATGCTCCTTATTATAGAATAAAGCCGATTCATTTAGTAATTGCAGCTATATGGACCCTACATAATGATGTAATTGATTACGTTTTCTTTATGATGCCAAGGTATAGTGTGTTAGATCAATATATCCCTCAGATCGGCTACTTCACATTTTGGTTAAGTATGGTGTCAATTTTAATTACCTATCTGCTTTGTATAAAAAAAGATCGATATAAATTAGAGTTAATCTAATCAAATACACCTTGGTGTATTTGACGTCCGATTTTTTTTCGAGCATGGTCGAAAAATTTCCTTTGAAAAATCGTGACATCCGCCGGAGGCTTTTTACTTTATTCAACAGAAGTTCGTAACTTCTGTTGAATAAAATAAAATTAGTGGTCTACTCTTGTCCACTCTATCATACATTTTACTAGATGTTTGAGGAGGGACAAGTATGAAAATTTCTAGAATTATATTTATTATTTGCTTTATAGTTATGATTCATCCTATATCCATAAACGCCACCTCCAACGAAGAAAATTGGGAAAAGCTCGATCAAATCTCTGATCAGGCACTGCAAATGGTGAAGCAAGAAAGATACAAGGATGCCAAGCAATTATTAACACATTTTTCAAATGAATTTTTACGAATGAATCAGCGGGAACAATCATTTTCAATGGATGACCTTCGAATTATTACATTGACCCATAATTCAGCATTTGAAGCTGTAAATTCGACTTCACTCAGTTTTGAAGAAAGGATCAATCGTGTTACACAATTCCGTTTGGTGATTGATGCGATGAGATCAGAGCATCAGCCGATGTGGACTGAAATGGAAGACTCCATTATGATGACATTTGGGCAAATGAAAGATACTGTTAAAGAAGGAGATACTGAAAGCTTTAATCATCAACTGACAGTCTTTCTATCAAAATATGATATGATCCATCCGAGTATTACGGTTGATATTACGCCAGAGGATATTCAAAAAATTGATTCACATATCGCATTTTTGGATACGTACCGAAATGAGGACCTTAAGTCTACTACAAGAATTCAGCAACTTGAACAAATGGAAATGGATCTGAAGGACTTATTTGAACGGATGAAAGAGGATGAAGCCGATCCATCACTTATCTGGGTGATGATATCAACAGGTGGTGCCATTATTCTCACATTAATTTATGTCGGATGGAGAAAATATAAAGGTGATAAACAAAAGCGACAAAAACAAAGAGATTATGATAATCGATAACAGTGGGACATAACCCACTGTTTGTTTTTAACGATTATATTTTGTAAGCAAGTGAATTGACTTTAGGTCCTACTCAAATTAAAATTAAACTATACTATAAAGTATGGAGGAAAAAAAATGATTTTTGTTTATTTTGCTTTAATCATTATCATTCCAATTTATGCGCAAATTAAAGTTAAGAGCGCATATAAGAAGTATTCACAAATTCCCTCTTCATCTGGTATGACAGGTGCAGACGTAGCGAGAAGAATACTCGATCAAAATGGACTATATGATGTGAGAATCGAAGAAACACCTGGTATGCTATCAGACCATTATGACCCAAGATCAAAAGTTGTTCGACTATCAACAAACAATTACTACGGGAATTCAATTGCTGGTGCGGCAGTTGCAGCCCATGAGGTTGGACACGCGATTCAAGATCAACAAAATTACGCTTTCCTTCGCTTCCGCCATGCACTAGTACCGGTAGCGAACATTGGCTCAAACTTTTCATGGATTTTAATTATTGCAGGTATGATTTTCACAATACCAAGCTTAATGCTATACGGGATCATCTTTATGGCAGCAGCAGTATTATTCCAGCTTGTAACACTACCAGTTGAATTCAATGCTTCATCAAGAGCAATGAATGAAATTGTATCAGCAGGCGTTATCCGAAATGATGAAGAGCGTGAAACTAAAAAAGTTCTGAATGCAGCGGCATTAACATACGTTGCAGCAGCTGCAGTAGCGGTACTAGAACTACTGAGATTGATCTTAATGTATACAGGAATGACTCGTTCAGAAGAATAATAAAAGCTAAAAAGCCAGTTATCAAAGTGATAACTGGCTTTTTTATTCATCGCTCTATTGGCTTTTTATTCTCATCTAGTGTAAAACCTTCACCGAGTACATCATGAACGTCACTAACTGAAACAAAAGCGTGAGGATCAACAGATATAATGACCTGTTTTAAGCGACCAACCTCACTTCTACCCACAACACAATATAAGATATTTTTCTCTTGTTTCGTATACGACCCCATTCCCTTTAAAATCGTAACACCACGTTCCATCTCATTTAAGATCTTTTCTGCAATTTTATCGTTCTGCTCTGAAATAATCATCGCACCTCTAGCGGCATAAGCACCTTCTTGCATAAAATCAATCACTCTTGCCCCAATAAACACAGCTAGTAACGTGTACATAGCCTCTCGAGGAGATAGATAGAAAATAAGCGAAATCGTGATAACAACAGCATCAAACAAAAACATTGTCCGTCCCATTGGCCAACCCACGTATTTGCGAACTAGCCTTGCAATGATATCTACCCCGCCAGTAGTTCCTCCATAACGGAATATAATTCCGAGTCCAACTCCAATAAAAACACCCGCAAATAGAGCTGCAAGCATTAAATCCCCATGAAGTGGGATATCAAACTGATAGCGTTGAAATAACCATAAAAATATTGAAACACTAATAGTACCGATCATTGTATAGTAAAATGCAACACGGCCTAGAAGCTTCCACCCGAGTATAAACAGCGGGATATTTAATATTAGATTCGTATAAGATGGATCGAATTCAAATAGAAAATAGAGCAAAAGAGTAATTCCGGTAAATCCACCTTCCGCAAGATTATTTTGCATATTGAAATGTACAATTCCAAACGAAAAGATGGCAGAGCCTAATAATATAAAAAAGATACTTTTGATCGATAACTTCAAAATGATTTACCCCCGAGATAGTAATATTTTGCCACTTTATTATAAAGTATGGGTAAATATCTGACAAATCATGTTATATAAAAGAAAAGTTTGTCAAAACTCTATATTTTAAGCTAACATAGGAAGAGAAACTTCATGAGGTGATAGAGATGGCAGATAAAACAATGAAACAGCTACAAGAAGAAGTAGATGCGTACATAAGTCAATTTAAAGAAGGATATTTCAGCCCTCTTGCATTACTAGCAAGACTGACAGAAGAATTAGGTGAACTTGCTAGAGAAGTTAATCACTATTACGGTGAAAAACCAAAAAAGGATACAGAAACTGAAAAAAGCATGGCAGAAGAAACGGGCGACATGCTATTTGTTTTGATTTGTCTTGCAAATTCCTTGAACATTGACCTTGAAGACGCACATAATACTGTTATGAACAAATTTAATTCAAGAGATAAAGATAGATGGACTCGTATTGACACTAACGAATAAGGGAGATAAAAGTATGGAAACAATTAAAATCGTAATTGCTGGGCCTAGAGGCAGAATGGGAAAAGAAGCGGTAGCGCTTGTACAGGACACAGAGAATTTTTCTCTAGTTGGTGTAATCGACCATAAAAACAACGGAATGTCTTTAAGTGAGATTGATGGATTCTCAAATGTTAACGTACCTATATTTAATGATATTAAAGAAGCGTTTAAAGAAACAAATCCCGATGTTTTGATTGATCTAACGACACCTGAAACAGGTAAATATCACACAGAGATTGCCATTGAACATGGAGTACGGCCAGTCGTTGGCACTACAGGGTTCACAAAAGATGAATTAGAAAGATTGTCAGTGCTAGCAGAGGAACGTAAAGTGGGTGCGATTATTGCTCCGAATTTTGCAGTTGGCGCGGTATTAATGATGAAATTTTCACAAATGGCAGCCAAGTATTTTCAGGATGTGGAAATTATCGAGCTTCACCATGACCAAAAACTTGATGCTCCTTCTGGAACAGCTGCGAAAACGGCAGAACTTTTAACAACTGTAAGAGAATCAAAGAAACAAGGACACCCTGATGAAAAAGAAACGATTCAAGGTGCAAGAGGTGCTGAGTATGACGGAATTCGTATACATAGTGTCCGTTTACCAGGACTTGTCGCACATCAAGAGGTACTGTTCGGCGGAAATGGACAAATGCTTTCCATTCGCCATGATTCTTTCAACCGAGCTTCTTTCATGTCGGGTGTTAAATTATCGGTTGACACTGTAATGAACCTTGATGTACTAGTTTATGGATTGGAAAATATTATCGAATAAGGGGATACATAACTATGAAAATTGCATTAATTGCTCATGATAAAAAGAAAACAGATCTCGTTCAATTTTCTACAGCTTATAAATCCATTTTAGAGGATCATGAATTGTTTGCTACTGGTACAACAGGTTCACGTATTTCTGAAGCTACAGGGTTAAAAATTCACAGATTCCAATCTGGCCCATTAGGTGGCGATCAGGAGATTGGTGCGATGATTGCAAACAATCAAATGGATATGGTGATTTTTTTTAGAGACCCGCTTACTGCACAGCCACATGAGCCAGATGTAACAGCACTTATAAGATTATGCGATGTATATGCTGTACCTTTAGCAACAAACATGGGAACGGCAGAGGTGCTTATTCATGGCCTTGAACAAGGATTTTTCTCATGGCGTGAAATAATCCGTGATAGACAAGAAGGAAATAAATTGTAAGTTATTAGATACACATACATGTATTTGACGAAGAAGTGGGAGATTCGTAATGAAACTTAAAATTGGGATTACCTGTTACCCATCTGTTGGAGGTTCAGGTATTGTAGCAACAGAATTAGGGAAGCTACTTGCAGAAAAAGGACATGAAATTCATTTTATTTCCTCAAGTCTTCCATTTCGTCTCAACAAAATTTATTCAAATATTTATTTTCATGAGGTGGAAGTCAATCAATATTCTGTTTTCAAATATCCACCCTATGACCTTGCATTAGCTAGTAAAATGGCAGAAGTCACAAAGAGGGAAAATTTAGACCTTCTTCATGTGCATTATGCGATCCCACATGCTGCATGTGCATTTTTAGCAAAGCAAATGGTGGGCGGTGATGTGAAGATTGTAACCACCCTCCACGGAACAGATATTACAGTTCTCGGGTATGATCCATCCTTAACAGAACTTATTCGCTTTGGAATTGAACAATCTGATGCAGTGACGGCTGTTTCACAATCACTTGTTGAACAAACGTATGAGTTAATTGAGCCCAAAAAAGAGATTAACACGATATATAATTTTGTAGACGAGAAAATTTATTACAAACGAGATGTGAATGATTTGCGAAGTCAATATGGGATTGAAGAGGATGATCGAGTGATCATCCACGTTTCCAACTTCCGTAAGGTAAAACGTGTACTCGATGTTATCCGCGCATTTGACCTCGTTCAAAAAGAAGTTAAATCAAAGCTGTTACTGGTTGGCGATGGGCCGGAGCTAACAACTGCCTGTAAATTAATTAATGAATTAGGACTAGATGATAAAGTCCTTCTCTTAGGAAAGCAGGAGAACCTTGCTGAACTTTATTCGATCAGTGACTTAAAGCTACTATTATCTGAAAAAGAAAGCTTTGGACTCGTTCTCATTGAAGCTATGGCATGTGGGGTTCCGACAATCGGTACAAATGTTGGTGGAATTCCGGAGGTCATTGAAGATGGTGTAGATGGATATATTTGTAAACTCGGTGATATTAAAGATATTGCAAATAAGGCAATCAACCTGCTATCCGATTTTGAGTTACATAAAAAGTTTTCAAATCAGGCAATAAACTCCGTCCAACAGAAATTTAATTCTGAACGAATTGTCAATAACTATGAGGATTTATATTATTCAATACTTTCGAAAAAACGTTGATTGGGGCTCAGGACGATGGATGAATCTTTTGTAAAAGCAAAAGCAATTCTTACAACATTACATAATAATGGCTACGAAGCTTATTTTGTTGGTGGTTCTGTTCGTGATTATCTCCTTCATCGTCCCATTGGTGATATCGATATTGCCACCTCGGCAATACCGAAGCAAATCATCGATTTATTTCCTAAAACGATTGATGTCGGAGCCGTTCATGGAACCGTGATCGTTTTACATGAGGGTGAACAATTTGAGGTGACAACCTTTAGAACGGAAGAAGGTTATGAGGATTACCGTCGACCATCACATGTGGAGTTTGTTACTTCCCTTCATGAAGACTTAAAAAGAAGAGACTTTACGATGAACGCGATTGCGATGACGATTAATGGAGGTATTATCGACCCTTTTGATGGAAGGAAAGCGATTGAAAAGAAAGTTATCCAAACAGTTGGTAATCCAACTGAACGTTTTCGTGAAGATGCGCTTAGGATGATGAGGGCTGTTCGATTTTTAAGTCAATTGTCCTTTTTACTTTGTGAAAAAACTCACTCTGCTATCATGGAAAATGCATATTTATTAAAAAAGATTTCAGTTGAACGGATTACAATCGAATTTGAAAAGTTACTATCGGGTCCGAGTTGTCAGGCTGCTTTTCCAATCTTAATTGAGACAAAATTATTTCAGTACATACCTGGATTAGAAAATGAAATAAAAGGGTTGGAAAACTTCCCTACATACAAATGGAATCAATTGCAAGACAGAGCTGAATACTGGACACTTGTTTGTTATTTGTTGTCTAAAGAGGATTTCAAATCTTTTTTAAGACAATGGAAACTCCCAAATAAAGTTGTAGAACAAGTTGTAAAAAATATAGCTTGTATACAAAATGTCTTTCAAAGTGGTTGGAACAATCGGCTGTTATATGATAGTGGAGCTAATTGTGTCCAACAAGTTGAGAGAATTTTAAGTGTGCTTGGGTGTGAACAAGAAATATCACCATATGAAGCATATGAAAAATTGCCCATTAAGCATCGATCAGACTTGGATATTACGGGTGAGGATTTTTTAAATTGGTTCAATCAAAAACCAGGAAAATGGGTATCAGATTTCTTTTATAAAGTTGAAGATGGAATACTTGAAAACGAAGTGGAAAATAACAAGGGAAAAATAAAGGAGTGGCTTCTATCGTGCAATCAGAAATAAGAAAAAGATTGTTAGAGGTCTTCTCTAATGCTAACGGAGAATTTATTTCTGGTCAAAAAATTAGTGATCAACTTGGGTGCTCACGTACTGCCGTTTGGAAGCATATTGAAGATTTGCGAAACGAAGGGTATGAGTTAGAGGCAGTTAGAAAACTTGGTTATCGAATCATCACGAAGCCAGATAAAATTAGCGGCAACGAAATTCAATTGGGTCTTGAAACCGAATTTCTCGGAAGAAATATTCATTTTGAAGAATCGCTCAGCTCAACCCAAAAAATAGCACACCGTCTATCGTATGATGGTGTTGTTGAGGGCACACTTGTAGTGGCCGAAGAACAAACAACAGGTCGTGGAAGACTAGACAGGGCCTGGTATTCACCCAAGCATACGGGAATCTGGATGAGCATGATATTAAGACCACAAATTCCACCTTCACAAGCTCCGCAATTAACACTTTTAGCGGCAGTAGGTGTAGTCCAAGCGATACAAGAAGTGACAGGGTTAGAGCCTGATATAAAATGGCCAAATGACATTTTAATCAATCAAAAAAAGATTGTTGGTATTCTAACAGAACTTCAGGCAGAAACTGACCGGATTAATTCAGTTATTATTGGAATTGGCATTAATGTAAATCAAGAATTGAACCATTTCCCTGAAAGCCTTCATTCAATTGCAAGCTCACTTGCAATCGAAAAAGGAGAAAAAATTGATCGCGCGAAGCTTGTTCAGGTAATCTTATTAAAAATTGAAAAACTGTATAAGGAATATTTACAACATGGCTTCAAGGTTGTGAAGTTATTATGGGAAAGCTATGCAACAAGTATTGGCAAGAGAATCGTAGCAAGAACACTTTCAGGGTCGATTGAAGGTAGAGCAATCGGTATCAATAACGAAGGTGTATTACTTCTTGAGGATGCAGCTGGGGTATTGCACCATATCTATTCAGCAGACATTGAGGTTCCTGAAAAATAAAATGTAGCAATAATATTGAATCTTTTATATAATTCAAAGTAATGGGTGGTATCCTTTCGGAACTACACCAGTCACTTAAGTTTTACCTTGTCATTTACAATTATATTCTGCCTTGATCCATTGGACTGGGACAGAGGGATGAAATTTACCGAACACATTAATGTTTAATCCTTCTTTCTCTTTTTAGAAAGAAGGATTTTTTACTAGTTTACAAAAAACGTCCACGAATCGGTTTTTCATCTCCTCTTTAAGGACTCGAGGACAGCCTTAAGCAAGGCGAGCTTTAAAAGCCAAAAGGAGGAAAAATGATGAAACAGACAACAGAATTTTTAAAAATGAAGCAGAAGAAAGAGCCAATTGTAATGCTAACAGCTTATGATTATCCATCTGCAAAGCTTGCAGAAGAAGCAGGGGTCGATATGATCCTTGTAGGTGATTCATTAGGTATGGTTGTATTAGGCTATGATTCTACTATTCCAGTAACAGTAGATGATATGATTCATCATACGAAGGCCGTAAAACGTGGTGCAAAGGATACGTATATTGTAACGGATATGCCATTCATGTCCTATCATGTCTCGCGATCTGATGCCTTGAAAAATGCCGCTCGAATTATTCAAGAATCGGGTGCAAATGCAGTTAAAATAGAAGGATCAAATGATGTTATTTATACGATTTCAGCTTTAACTGAAGCAGGCATTCCTGTGGTTGCGCATTTAGGGTTAACCCCGCAGGCAGTTGGTGTATTAGGTGGTTATAAGGTACAAGGAAAAGATGCAGAAAGCGCTAGACAGCTCATTGAGGATGCCAAAAAAGTGGAAAAAGCAGGTGCAATCGCTTTAGTATTAGAATGCGTTCCGAAACAATTAGGGGAAGAAGTTACAAATAGCATTTCCATTCCTACTATTGGAATTGGGGCTGGAAACGGTACAGATGGTCAAGTTCTTGTATTCCATGATGTGGTTTCATATGGAGTCGATCGTGTTCCGAAATTCGTGAAACAATATGCTTCTGTAAATGAACCGATTAAACAAGGAATCCAAGATTACATTACTGAGGTTAAAGCAAAGTCATTCCCTGATGAAAAACATTCGTACACAATGAAGGAAGAAGAGCTTGCAAGCCTTTATGGGGGAAAATGAACATGAAAGTTATAACATCGATCAAGGAGATGCAGCATCATATCAAGACTTTAAAGCTAGAAGGAAAAACGGTTGGGTTTGTACCAACAATGGGGTATCTTCATGAAGGTCATTTAACATTAATGAATAAGGCGAGAAGCGAAAATGATGTATTAGCAGTAAGTATATTTGTAAACCCGCTTCAATTTGGTCCAAATGAAGATTTTGATTCTTATCCACGTGATTTTGAAAGAGATAGCAAACTCGCAGAAAACAATGGTGTTGATATTCTATTTCACCCAAGTACGGAAGACATGTACCCGACCAAAATGTCACTGACTGCAAATGTTCAATCAAGAATAGATGTGTTATGTGGTAGACAACGAAATGGACATTTTGACGGAGTTGCTACAGTATTAATCAAATTATTTAATATTGTACAGCCAGACCGAGCTTACTTTGGGTTAAAGGATGCTCAACAGGTTGCTGTGGTGGATGGTTTAATTTCTGATTTTAATTTCCCAATCACGCTTGTTCCGGTGGAAATTGTCCGAGAAGAGGATGGGCTAGCAAAAAGCTCGCGTAATGTGAATTTAACTGCCAAAGAGAGAGCAGAAGCTCCAAGATTATATGAAGGCCTTCAAATAGCTAAAACGGCCGTAGAGGATGGACAACGAAACCCAAGAGTAATTGAAGAACTAATCATGAACCATATTACAAAACATACATCTGGTGAGATCGATTATGTAGAAATATACAGTTACCCTGAGCTTGACGAGCTTTCTGAGCTAACTGGTAAAATCATTATTGCCATCGCTGTCAAGTTTACAAAAGTCAGACTTATTGATAATATAACTTTTGATGTATAAATACGAGTTCAAAAGGAGGATGAAAAGGACCAAGAAGTTCGAGGCGGTGAAGTTTTGAGTAGCGGAACGTATGTTGTGTATACGTGAGCAACGGAAAAACAAACCAACGAAGAAATTCGATGTGTCATTTTCACCGGACTTTTTGAAACACATTTTGAAATCTTTTGATTCAAGGGGGAGCATCATGTTCCGTACAATGATGAACGCAAAAATACACAGAGCACGTGTCACAGAAGCAAACTTAAACTATGTAGGTAGTATTACTATTGACGAAGATATATTAGACGTAGTCGGAATGGTTGCTAATGAAAAAGTTCAAATTGTTAATAATAACAATGGGGCTCGACTTGAAACATATATTATCCCTGGTGAAAGAGGAAGCGGTGTTTTTTGTTTAAATGGAGCTGCTGCTCGTCTTGTACAAGAGGGAGATGTCATTATTGTGATTTCATATGCGATTGTACCTGAAGATAAACTGGCAGAACATAAGCCAAGGGTAGCAATCATGAACGAAGACAATCAAATTAAAGAATTACTTTTTCAAGAACCAGCTGCAACTGTTTTATAAGAAAAACTTGATAAAAACAACGCCCCCGCATTGGGGGCGTTTGTGTTAGGAGGTGGCACCAAATGAATAAGCGCTTTGTCGTTGTAGACTTGGAAACAACAGGGAATTCCCCAAAGAAGGGTGATAAGATTATTCAGTTTGCAGCTGTAGTTATTGAAGATGGAGAGATCATTGAAAGATTTGCAACTTTTGTAAACCCAAAACAAGACATTCCTGTTTTTATCGAACAATTTACAGGGATTTCAAATGAAGTCGTTGCAAATGCTCCTGATTTTTCAATTGTAGCACCCGAAATTATTTCGATGTTTAAGGATTCCTATTTTGTTGCTCATAATGTTCCTTTTGACTATTCCTTTTTACAGGAGGAGCTAGCCAAGTGCGGTTTTACGAACTTCCAATGTCTTACTATTGATACGGTTGAACTTTCAAGAGTGATGCTTCCATTGGCAGATAGCTATAAACTTGGACAGCTTGCTGAATCTCTTTCATTAACACATGAAAATCCACACCAAGCTGATAGTGATGCTGAAGTAACTGCAGAAATCCTCTTAAAAATAGTACGTAAAATAGAGCAACTGCCGTTAGTAACGATTCAAAAGCTATATACCCTTTCAAATTATTTTAAAAGCGACATCCGTGAAATTTTGCGAGAAATTATAGATGATAAATCCAATCATGTACTACGCGAATCGAAATTTGATATCTATCGCGGACTTGCACTGCGTAAAAAGAAGAAGCGAAAAGGGAAACCAAACACAAAAAGTAATACATATACTGAGGTTTTTCACTCAGTGATTCACGATTATCCTTTTCGACAGGGGCAATTAGAAATGGTGCAAACCATTCACCATGCGCTTGAAACAAACCAACATGCAATCATCGAAGCGGGTACAGGTATTGGGAAATCATTAGCTTACTTGCTTCCAGCAATCTATATCTCAAAAAAGAAGGGACGTTGTATGATTAGTACAAATACCCTTCAACTTCAGCAACAATTAGTAGAGCGGGATATTGAGAAATTGAGAGAAATCCTTTCGTTTGATTTCGACGTTGCTCTTTTGAAAGGAAGAGGGAATTATCTCTCTTTAAGAAGGTTTGAACAGATTCTTTATGAGGACAGTGAAAACTATGATGAGGTCTTAGCGAAGGCTCAAATACTAGTATGGTTAACTGAGACAGAAACAGGAGACATTGACGAAATTAATCTACCTTCAGGCGGCAAGCTTTTATGGGATCGTGTGAAAAGCACATATGAAAATCCTGGATTTGAAGATACAATCTGGGAGTCAAGAAGTTTCTATAAAAGAGCAAGGGAAGCTGCAGAAAAAGCGGATATTTTGATTACAAATCATGCTTTACTATTACAGGATCTGAGCCATGATTTTGAGATTCTCCCTTCTTATGACTATTTAATTATGGATGAAGCACATCATTTTGAAGCTCTGGCGAAGCGGCAGGTAGGATTACATATTCATTACTTAATGATTCACTCTGTACTAACGAGGATTGGTCTACTCGAAACAAATGATTTACTTAAGAAATCATCAAAAGTAATGGAGCGGATTGGATACAATTCAGATTCATTTGTACGTGTGAACCAACTCTTAAAGGATATGAGGGCATCTGTTAATGAATTTTTCCGGATGATACGTAGTCATGCCTTATTAAAACAATCATATGAAAACCAAACTAACCGGATTCAATATGTAGTAGATCCAATAAATGAAACAGGTGATCATTGGGAAGAAGCGATTGAACAACTAACAAAGCTCAGTATTTCAAAAAAAGAGCTTACTACAATGGTTCAATATCAGAACGAGATTATTATACAAAATAAATCATTGCTAACACCTTTGCAATTAGGCCTATTTAATGATTATGTATTAAGTTTCAATTTGTTATTTGAAAAATGTGCTATCATCGAGAGTTTTTATAGTGTGTTGGAAAATCAAATGGTTTGGATTGAAATCGATCCAAAAGGGCCTGTAAATTCAGCAACATTATTTGTGGAGCCTACAGATGTTTCTGATTATTTAGCTGATCACTTTTTTACTTTTAAGAAAAGTGTGATTATGACTTCTGCAACATTAACGATAGATGATTCATTTTTATATATGATTAAGAAACTGGGATTGTCAGATTTTCAACCAATTACATTGTCAATACCATCACCATTTGATTATGAACGTCAAGCAGCAATGATGGTACCATCAAATGTTCCACTAATCAATTCAGTATCACAGGATGAATTTGTTGATTCGATTTCTGTTCATATTGCTGAAATTGCCAAAAAAACGAATGGACGCATGCTTGTTCTTTTCACTTCTTATGAAATGTTGCAGAAAACTTATATGATTTTAAAAAGTATGCGGCAACTTGACGAATTTGTGTTAATTGCTCAGAGTATAAGTGGTGGTAGTCGGGCAAAATTAACAAAGAATTTTCAAGCGTTTGATAAGTCAATTCTTCTAGGTACGAGTAGTTTTTGGGAGGGGGTTGATATCCCAGGCGAAGATTTAACCGCACTTGTTATCGTCAGGTTACCGTTTACTCCTCCAAACGATCCAATTTTCGCTGTACGGTCAAATGAAATAGAAAGAAAGGGTGGAGATTCCTTTAGGGAGCTTTCTTTACCTGAAGCGATTCTTCGATTTAAACAAGGCATTGGCAGGTTAATACGGTCAGAAAAAGATAAAGGGGTAATCTTTATTTTAGACCGTCGAATTGTAACAACATGGTATGGAAAGAAGTTCATTACATCAATTCCTCAGATGAAATTTATTCAAAAACCTCTTAATGAGTTATTAGATCATGTTGAAAAATGGCTATAGATTTTTTTATTCTGGAGGCTGATTTGTGAAGTATTTAAATCTGATCTTATTTATTTTTTTAACATTACTTAATTCAGACTGGACAAGTGAAAATGTGCGGACTAATATAGAGAAAATAAATGTTAAATTATCCGAGGATGAGATTGCGATTACATTTTTGGACCTATCAAATGGTGAAGCAAGTTTGATCCATTTACCAAATGGGGAGTTTTACCTTGTGAATACCGGTGGGAACGGAACGCAAAAGGAGCTAAAGGAGTACCTTGAAGTCTATGAAGTGAAAAAATTAAAAGGCATTATTATTACAAAACAAGATACATTATATACTTCAAATATAGACTGGCTAATACAGCAATTCTCAGATGTTCAAATCATTCAAGGGGCACATAACAAGCAGGAATATGCCGATATTAAAATCGTTAAGTGGGAAAACCAAAAGACCTATCAATTAAGCTCTTTACTAGTTGCAGAAGTCATTCATGAAGCACATGATAATGAAAAGTCTCTTAGCATGGATGTATTATTGAGATTTGGTAACCATCAGGTTCTTTTTATGACCAGTGCTAATTCAAAGTTAGAGCATCAAATGCTTTCAAATAAAGAGCTGCCCATAACAAATATTTTAAAGGTCGCAGAGTTTGGCCATGAGAAGGGTTCAGGAGAAAAATTTGTGAATCATGTAAATCCCCAAATGGCGATTATATTTCATAAAAAAGGATCACTTCCTAGTTCAGACGTGTTAGAAAGACTAAATAGTAGTTGGATTGACATTTACTATACAAAACAGTTTGGCAGTGTCACCATCAAATGTTCACTGACCGATTATGAAGTCTTTCCAATTTCGTTAAAAAGTGACCAACCAAAGGGTGACCAAGAATAAAAAAGACCTGTCAAAAGACAGGTAAAGGCATGGGATTAGGAGTTAATTTTTTAAGCTATTTATTCAGTTAGGATTTAACCCGAACTGAAAAAATTATATTGTGAATGGTAATACACCTGTTATAATGATGTAAGGCAACTTAGTGTAGACAACTTCAACTGTAATGTTGTAGTACTTCTATTGTTGCCGTTAGTGAGATATAGTATGAGTAGTAAAATTTGTGATGAATGAAGGGAGAGCTCTTGCTTGGAAAGTAAGATAGAAGTTCTATCGACTGTTAAGATTCAAAATACTCCTGATTTATATAAAATTGTTGATGTGTTAAATCGAAGTTTAAAGCATGAAGATCTTATGTTTGGATTGGCACTCGATAAAGATGATCAAAATAAAGCAGTATTTACAATTTATCGTACGTAAAGAAGTTGATTAAGATGAAAAAATGGGTCATTTGGATACTCGTCCTTCTCCTTATTATAATAATTTGGACAGGAATCAGCATTTATCAGTCGGCATTAGAGCCGTTAAATATTGCTCAATCAAAAGGAAATGAAATTGCGCTCGAGAAGACAGCAATTCAAACAATTGAAGAAAGTTATACATATTTTGGAACCAAAGCGTATCAAGTCGTTATCGGTAAAAATGATAAAGGTGAAAAAATGATGGTTTGGATTCCAGAAAAAAATGGAGAAATAGTAACGCGCTTTGAACGTGATGGAATCACAGAAAAAGAGGCAATTGCTATACTAAAAAGGGAACGGGATCCACAAGAAATTCGTTCCGTCAAACTTGGGATTGAAGATAATATCCCGATTTGGGAAATTATTTATATAGGTAGCGATAATCGATTAACCTACCATAAATTGTATTTTGAAACTGGCAAATACCGCAATTCAATCAAACCATAATACGTGGGGGGAAAACCATGAAATTAGCAAACAGAGTAGCAGCATTAACACCTTCATCTACACTTGCTATTACCGCAAAAGCAAAAGAATTGAAGGCAGCGGGTCATGATGTAATAGGACTTGGTGCAGGTGAACCGGATTTTAATACACCTAATCATATAATCGAGGCTGCAATAAAAGCAATGAAAGAGGGACATACAAAATATACACCTTCTGCTGGATTGCCTTCTTTAAAACAAGCGATTTGTAATAAGCTTCTAAAAGACCAACAATTAGAATATAAGCCAAATGAAGTGATTGTTGGAACTGGCGCAAAGTTTGTATTATATGCTTTATTCCAAGTGCTCTTAAATAAAGATGATGAAGTTATTATTCCTACTCCTTACTGGGTTAGCTATCCTGAGCAAGTAAAGCTTGCAGAAGGTGTACCAGTGTATGTTGAAGGAAAAGAAGAAAATAATTTTAAAGTTACAGTAGAACAGTTGGAAGCAGCCATCACAGATAAAACAGTTGCTTTAGTATTAAATTCACCAAGTAACCCAACTGGTATGCTTTATTCAAAAGAAGAATTAAAAGCAATTGGTGAATTATGTGTGAAGCATAATATTTTGATTGTATCTGATGAAATTTATGAAAAACTTGTATATTTTGGTGCTACTCACTATTCAATAGCTCAGGTAAGTGAAGAAGTGAAAGCAAAAACCGTTCTTATCAATGGACTTTCAAAATCACATTCAATGACAGGTTGGAGAATTGGTTATGCGGCTGGTCCTGTTGATATCATTAAAAGCATGACAGACCTCTCAAGCCATAGCGTATCTAACCCAACATCAATTGCACAATATGCATCTATTGCAGCTTATGAAGGGCCACAAGAACCAGTTGAAACAATGAGACAGGCGTTTGAACAAAGATTAGATGTAATTTATGATAAATTAGTAAGCATTCCTGGTATTTCATGTAAAAAGCCACAGGGCGCATTTTATCTTTTCCCGAACGCTAAAAAATGTGCGGAATTGATAGGATATGATAATGTAGATGATTTTGCTAAGGCTCTATTAGAAGAAGCACTTGTTGCTGTTGTTCCTGGATCAGGATTTGGTGCACCAAACAACATTCGTTTATCCTATGCTACATCGTTAGAACAGCTTGAAAAGGCGATTGATCGTATTCGTAAATTTGTTGAGGAAAAAATGTAATTAAAGGATTAATATGGGGATGGTTCAATTGAGTTTTGTTTACTCATGAACCATCCCCATGGTATTTCTTGCTTCATTATGACAAGAAATGTATAATAAAGTAGGAATTTTTACATAAGTGGCGCTAATACGCCAATGCGCATTTGATTGATTTTTGGAGGGACAATTGTGAAAACAACTATTTCAGGAGTTAATAAATTTGTTGGAGAAGAGGTTACAATCGGTGCTTGGTTAGCGAATAAACGCTCAAGTGGAAAGATTGCCTTCTTACAACTTCGAGATGGGACAGGCTTCATACAAGGTGTCGTTGTGAAGGCGGAAGTTGATGAGGACGTTTTCAAAACAGCGAAATCAATTACACAAGAAACATCCTTATATGTAACTGGTGTTGTTAGGGAAGATGAAAGATCACCTTTTGGTTATGAACTAACAGTTACAAATATTCAAGTTATACATGAAGCAGTTGATTACCCTATTACGCCAAAGGAACATGGAACAGAATTCTTAATGGATAATCGTCACTTGTGGCTTCGTTCAAAGAGACAGCATGCTGTCATGAAAATCCGTAATGAAATTATTCGTGCAACTTACGAATTTTTCAATGACAATGGATTCACAAAGGTTGATCCACCGATACTAACTGGAAGTGCACCTGAAGGCACAACTGAACTCTTCCAAACAAAATACTTTGATGAAGATGCATATTTATCACAAAGTGGACAATTATATATGGAAGCTGCAGCGATGGCTTTAGGAAAAGTATTCTCCTTCGGCCCAACATTCCGTGCGGAAAAATCAAAGACACGACGCCATTTAATCGAATTCTGGATGATTGAGCCGGAAATGGCCTTCTATGAACATGAAGATAGCCTAAAAGTTCAAGAAGAATATGTTGCACATATTGTTCAGTCTGTCTTGAAAAATTGTCAATTAGAGCTGAAAACATTAGGTCGAGATGTATCGAAGCTTGAGAAAATACAAGCACCATTCCCACGTATTTCTTATGATGAGGCTATTGAGTTTTTACATGAAAAAGGCTTTAATGATATACAGTGGGGTGATGACTTTGGTGCTCCACATGAAACTGCAATTGCAGAAAGCTATGAGAAACCAGTATTTATAACAAATTATCCAAAGGGAATTAAACCTTTTTATATGCAGCCAGCACCTGATCGTGATGATGTGGTGTTATGTGCGGACTTAATTGCTCCTGAAGGCTATGGTGAAATCATTGGTGGATCAGAGAGAATTCACGATTATGAGCTTATGAAACAACAGCTTGAAAAACATGGATTAACAAGTGATGCATACCAATGGTACTTGGAACTACGTAAATACGGTTCAGTACCACATTCAGGCTTCGGTTTAGGCTTAGAACGAACAGTAGCATGGATTAGTGGTGTTGAACACGTTCGTGAAACAATACCATTCCCACGCTTATTAAACCGTCTATACCCATGATTAATAATAGTAGAGACCTTCTTTAAGGAGAAGGTTTCTTTTTTATTTTTCCAACAATTTGAAACCAAATATTTCTTTCTTATTGCTAATCGTAATCTCATGTTATACTAGGGTATGAAGAGGTGTTTATACATGAAAATGGATAAATTAGTTGATTTATTCGAACAAGGCAGTATTTCAATTCCTAAAATGTTAATGTCCTCGTATCGACATCTACAGCTTAATGAAGAGGAAATGATGGTCCTATTCCATATCTTAACCTTTATGGATGGTGGAAACTTCTTTCCTACACCAATTGAAATCTCAAATCGTATGACCATTACAGAAGAAAAATGTATGGAAATACTACGTCAACTTATTCAACGTGGTTATTTAGAAATAAATGAAGAAAATGATGAAAATCGCATCATCTACGAAAAATATTCATTACGACCATTATGGGAGAAAATGCTCCAGTATCTTGTTCAACAAAACATGAATGAAGAAAAAGAAATCGAACAACAGCACGAAAAAGACTTATATAGTATTTTTGAGCAAGAATTTGGACGACCACTCTCACCATTTGAATGTGAATCCTTAGCAATGTGGCTAGATCAAGATCATCATGATCCTTCCATTATAAAAGCAGCATTACGAGAAGCAGTTATGTCAGGAAAGCTCAATTTCCGATATATTGATCGCATCCTCTTTGAATGGAAAAAGAACGGTATCCGTACGATTTCACAGGCTCAGAACCATTCTCAAAAGTTCCGCCAACACCAACATAAACAAAAACAATCTGAGCAACCTCAGCAGGGAAATTACAAACGAACAATACCTTTTTATAATTGGTTAGAGAGCTAAAGATAAAAAACAGGTGATAAAAAATGCTAAACAAACAACAAATTCAATATTGTCTACACACAATGGGAGAGATGTTCCCGGAGGCTCATTGTGAGCTGAATCATAAGAATCCGTTTGAACTGGTGATTGCTGTTTCATTATCTGCTCAATGTACAGATGCATTGGTGAATAAAGTAACAGCTTCTCTTTTTGAAAAATATAAAACACCAGAGGATTACTTAGCTGTTTCTCTTGAGGAGCTTCAAAATGATATTCGTTCCATTGGTCTTTTTCGAAACAAAGCAAAAAACATTCGTAAACTATGCCAGATGTTAATTGAAGAATATGGAGGCATCCTTCCACAGGACCGTGATGAATTAACAAAATTACCTGGAGTAGGTAGAAAAACGGCTAATGTTGTTGTCTCAGTAGCCTTTGGTATACCAGCAATTGCGGTTGATACTCATGTAGAAAGAGTAAGTAAGCGACTAGGATTTTGCAGATGGAAAGACTCTGTATTAGAAGTTGAAAAAACATTAATGAAAAAGGTTCCTAAAGAAGAATGGTCTGTGACCCATCATCGGATGATTTTTTTCGGAAGATACCATTGCAAGGCTCAAAATCCTCAATGTGAAATATGTCCGCTTTTAGAGGTTTGTAGGGAAGGTAAAAAGCGAATGAAGGGGAAAGAGAAAGTTGGATAATGAAAAGGGTATATCTGATATTATTGAAAAATGGGATATAAGAAAAGAACATCTAACTTGCTGCTATCGAAATAGAGAAAAAGTAGCAGTTGTTGAGCCGATGAAAGAAGCAATAGATGATTTTTTAACCTTTTTATGTTTAATAAATGAAAAGCAATTTTCGAGTGCAGAAACCATACTCGAAAACCCACAGGAATTCGATTATAAGCCGATTAATTTTGAGGAGCGGATTTCTTTTATCTTGAAAAAGCCCCATCAATACCATTCATTTGTTCAATTAAACGAACTTTATCATGAACTTCTAAAGCTTCATGCAATCTTGAAAATTAGAACTCAAAAAAAATAACGCACAATTTGTGCGTTATTTTTTATACTTATTCACGGTCTTCGTTACCAGGTGGGAGAGGGGGGAAGATCGCTCCTTCACCAGTACCTTCGCCTTCACCGTTGCCATTACCTTCGCCATCGCCACCATTATCACCATCGTTTCCACCGTTTTCATTACCTGGTGGAGTAACTGGAGGGAGTGGAATTTCAATTTCTTCTTCCTGTGGTTCTGGTACCTCAATTGTGTTTGAGGTAGGGTCACTGCGCATTTCAGGATTTTTATCATTTATAGCCGTAACTGTAAATTTATAAATAGCTCCTGGTATTGCATCAGGAAGTGTATAGGTTAATTCCTTCGTTGTTGTAAGAACCTTTGCAGGTCCTTCATCTATGGAAACACCAATCTCAAAGCTATTACCCTCAAGCTCACCTTCTGTATATGCCCAAGATAGATTGAGTTGATTTGTAACTTGGTCATACTGTACATCAAGATTTGAAGGTGGATCGAGCTTGTCATATTTGCCTGAGACCTCAGTTGGCTCTGTGCCTTTTATGAAGTATTCATAAACAATTTGGTCTTTTGGTGTAAATTCACTTGGAAGTTTTGCTGGATTTGAACCTTTTTCAACACCCACTTTAACGACTGTCTTAGGCATTACGAAATCCTCTGCTTCTTTTCCTTCAGAAAGTTTGGTAATGATGTTTCTGAACAATTTGAGTGCTAGGTTCTGTTCATTAGGTTTAATAGGTTCTTGATTATTTTTATATCCCGTCCAGATTGCGACAGTATGGCTAGGTGTGTAGCCGCTGAACCAAACATCTGGCACACCTGAAGAAATATTAAATTTTTTCATATCTTCTGCGGAATAGTTTGTTGTTCCTGTTTTTCCTGCAATTTGTAATCCAGAAACATCATATCTTCTTCCAGATCCAAAATCCATTACAGATTTTAGCATATCTGTAATCATAAAAGCTGTTGCTTCCGACATTGCTTCTTCAGGCTCTGGTGCAAGGGTTACTTCTCTTCCGTCCGGAAAGACGATTTTGTTAACCGCATGTGGTTTAATAAAGTTCCCTTGGTTTCCGAATGCCGCATATGCTCCAGCCATTTCAAGAGGAGAGATACCCGTTAACGTCCCACCAATTGAATATGGTTCATTAATTCTTTCATCGAAAGTAATTCCAAGATTCTCAGCAAATTCAGTTGCTTTTGTTACGCCAACTTCTTGGAATGCCTTAAGTGCTGGAATATTTCTTGAGTGGGCTAATGCAACTCTTGCGGTAATTTGTCCCATATGTTTTCGGTCAAAGTTATTAATAGGTACACCATCTGAATAGGTGTATGGTTCATCCTTAATTTGATGGTAGGTTGACCATTTTAAATATTCAATAGCGGGACCATAGTCTAAAATAGGTTTAATCGTTGAACCAGGTTGGTTCTCGGATTCAAGCGCAAAGTTTCTGCGGCTATTTTGGGCTTGGTTTCTTCCACCACCTAATGCTCTAATTTCACCTGTTTTTGTATCAACAACTGCGATTCCAGCTTGAAACTCATCATTTGGAAATTGAACATCAGGATTTTCATTAGCTAATAATGAATCGACATGTGCTTGTGCTTCAGGGTCAAAAGTAGTATAAATTTTTACACCTGCATTATACACATCTATATCATCATATTCTTTAAGTTCAAGTTTTACTTGATCCATGAAAGAATCAATCGGTTGTGATTGTTCTTTTGATTCGACAATCGATGATTCGATAGGAACCTTCTTAGCTTCTTCTGCTTGTTCTTTAGTAATGAATTCATGTCTAACCATTAAATTTAACACGGTATTCCGGCGCTTTTCAGCTCTTTCGGGGTAAACGAAAGGATTATGGATTCCTGGATTTTGCCCAAGCCCTGCAATAAATGCTGATTCGTGTAACTCAAGCTCCTCTAAGGTTTTTCCAAAGTATAATTCTGCGGCTTTTGCAACACCGTAAGTGTTACCCACGCCATAGTATATTTTGTTTAAATACATTTCAAGAATTTCATCTTTTGAGTATTTACGCTCTAACTGAAATGCAAGCCATAGCTCCTGTGATTTTCTTGTAAGTTTTTTTTGTCCTTCTTCGAAAAAGGAATTCTTTATAACCTGCTGCGAGATGGTACTTGCTCCTTCAGAACCAAATCCATCGGTTATATTTGCGACAACGGCGCCACCTAGTCGAATAATATCTAAGCCGTGGTGCTCATAGAAACGAGCATCCTCAACTGCTATTACCGCATTCTTCAGGTCTTTTGGTATTTGATCAAGAGGGACGTAGGTCCGTTTTTCTGCCCCAAATTCATAAATTTTATTACCATCCATATCATAAACTTTTGACGAAAGTGGATCCTTTAGTAAGGATTCATCTAATGGTGGGGCTCCACTTGCCATTACGAAGAATGTAGTAGCCCCGGCTACCATCCCTATTATTCCAATTAGTAGGAAAATGAGTATGATTCGTTTAAATATTGAACCTTTTGCTTTTTTTGGTTTCTTTTTCTTTTGATTCGCATGTCGACGTTCTTCACGTGTTTTATATTTTTCAGACATACAGTTTCCTGCCTTTCAAATGCATTCATACCTATTGACGTTTTTGAATAACAAAATGTTTCATTTTTAGCATTTTACTATTCAAAATAGAGTTGATTTATAATTTTAATATAATCAATTCTTGGCCTAAATCCAATAGATAATGGATGACCATAGGTTTCTACTTCTTTTTTTGTAATTGATTTTCTTCCATCAGCCATTTTTCGATTCCAGAAGGTTAATAAATGTTTGGCCTCAAGGAAATACATTTCATCTAATGTTGTAAAACGAAGGATTACAAAGCAAATTCCATTTTGCTTTACACAATCAGACATGTGCTTTATTTGGTGCTCGTGAAAGTTTTGAAGCGGAAAAGAAGTTTTATTTTTCGTTTCTTTCGCTTCGAAATCAATATAACGGCCTTTGTAAATGCCATTATAGTCCGTGGTTGATGCTTGCTTAAAATAAGCTTCCTTTATTACTGCTGCACTTCTTTTCGGATAATCGACATTTACGATTTGTACAGGTGTTGGCTTTTTATGAATAACTGCAATTTCCTGTTCCAAATAAAATTGATTTGTTTCGTTGAGATCTTCTTCTAGCGTCATCCCACGATTCCCATATATCCTTTGCTTGAGATGTGGTTTATTTTTTACCTGTTGGGGCTTATATACTTTCCCATTTGGATATCGAAACTCCATACTCACATCCCCCCTTAAGACACCTATTATACCAAAAATTTCTCAGAATTAGTTTAAAGAAATTGTAACAATTAGGGTTAGGTCTTGAAGGATTACTTTTCACTATACCATACTATTCGGCTGAAAATATACTTTTGGGGGCGTGTTGCTCTAAAGGATGGGCACACTATTGGTAAGAGGTGTGCCAAGAATGAGTAAAAAACAAACCGATATTTTAGAAATAGAATTGATGGTAGATATTCGTAGAAACAAGAAACTGCAATTATCAATTGAAGAAAGAGAATTCCTTTTAGATATTCAGTCAAAAACAGCAAAAGGAAATATTGATAATATTTCACGGACGAAGCGTTATGCAATTTACTATAAAAGAAATAAAGAGATACGCTGGTCATTTTTAGCAAGTCAAGTATCACGGAATGCTGGGTGGAATATGACGGATTTAGAAGGAGAATGGTTCCCGAAAATTCTAACAAAAAAAGAGAGAAAAATTTTATTCGACACATATGAACGGGCAAACTGGCTCATTTTTTCAGATGCATTTCCACAACTCTTGGTTTACGAGTATTCGAAAGAAATAGGGAAGCCTTTGTTTCACATGCTAAAAATGTTTTCGGTATCCCGTTTTATCGAGGCAGAATGGGAGTTTTTTTGGCGATATGGTAATGGGGAACGTTTGGTAACAGCCCAAATCATTAATGAACAGAATCTCATTCAAAAGCCTGTAATCGAACATCCGTTATTAAAAAGGAAGGTTTTTCAAAGTTTCTTCTATAATCTTCAGGACTTTCTGCACTTTAGTTCAGTCCTTTTCCCAACATTGGATGGAAGATTATTTGGATTTTCCGTTCATAAATTTACAAAATTAGATAATAGAATTGAACTTGGTAAAAAGCTTGCATCCCTTTTATTTCACAAGGACTACTATAATTTTTTTATTCAATTTTCCAACGTCGTTGAGCATACAGGTTCTAGATTTGATTATGAAAGGTATATTGATGAACGAAGATTTCGTAATACACCATTTTTACGAACTACCTACCCAATTATCCAACACCATAAAGGCAAGACATTAGATTGGTATAAAGGGGAGAGAAAAGATAAATGGTTTGAAGAAGTGGAGCTAGGAGACCAATTTGATCTTACAAAATGGTTCCTGAAAAAACAGAAGCAAGTACAAGCAGGCATCCTACTAGAAGAATTGTTATTAAAAAACAAAGGCTGACTGTCAGCCTTTGTATGTATATTATGTTGATGGTCTATCTGGTCCTTCAAGTTTTTTGTCTCCATAACCAGGTGCTTTCTCTTCATTACGTTCTTGCTTATTTTCCTTCTTATTTTGCTTTGCCATGGAATCTTCACCTCCTACTCGTAGTGTGGGCATCTTTCATAGATACCATTCTTAAAATGTAGGAAACCATTGTCGAAAATAGGGAAAGTAGTTGGAGGAATACCACTTTCTTTGACGAATAAAAACTAGTTTTGTCAAGCGTGCAGGAGGAAAAAATTCGGCAGCGAATTAACTAAAAAAGACCGAATAGGAGGATGGATATGTTGAAGAGTGAACTTACGACGAAAGCGCATGTTCTTGGGGATATTGATCAATTGCTTAATTCATTAAACACGATTGATAGACAAATCCAGGCCGAAGTAGATTTGTGTATTAATGAAGGGGAAGAACAGAAACTGAAGCGTTTTAAGAATCTCGAAAATGATCTCATTACCTTACAAAACACATATCATAGTCAAAACCCAGAACAATCACTGCAAACGGAAAAGGAGCATTCTTATCACTTAACATTAAGCTATTAAAGCAGTAAGATAGATGTTGAGGTGAGAGAATGTATACGGAATTATTAGCAAAGACGAATATTGTAAAGGATCTCTGTGACCAATCCCTTAAACGATTAGAGGATGTTAAAACGAGTGAATCCTATGAAGTGGATTTTTATAAAGAAGTAAAACCTTTTGTAGATTCTACAATGGAAATAGCAGATAGTTGGAGAGATTTGGCGATTGCATGGATTAATAAAGAGTATCCTAAAAATCTTCATCCTAATCAGATTGATGCTACGCATGAAAATATCCAACATATCTCCATCCAAAGTTTTTATCAAGATACAAAAGTCAAACGTTTTAAAAATATGTATGAATCTATTCAATTTGTACTTGATAACATCCTGGAAAGGGCTACAAAACCAAAACAATAAAACCCTCTGTAAAAGATACCTAGATAGAATGGTATCTTTTTTTGAACACCTAACCCAACTTCTACATAATCTATAGTAAAAGAACATCACAGGAGGTTTGTTCCACATGTATCAAAATAATCCCAGGAACAAATATGCCGCTAGACCTTATGGAACTTCGTGGCCATATTATGGGCAACCTACTTATCAGCAATTTTACGGAGGAGGATACCAATCGAATTGGAATCAATACAATCCTCCAACCTATATGCACTATAACATGAACAGTTATCCTGGTTATTCTCCAAACGGATATCAGACTCCATATTCAAATCCTTACCCGATCCCTAACCCGATTGGTTCGGGTCAAATGAAAGCGAAAGGAGCGGGGGGCATCCTTAATCAATTTAAGAAAAAGGATGGGACCTACGATATCAATAAAATGATGGATACAGCAGGACAAATGGTAGGGGCAGTTAACCAAGTTAATTCAATTGTTAAAGGTTTAACGAAAACATTTAAAGTGTAGCTACGAACAAATAAAAGAAAGCTGTCACAAATTCAGCTTTCTTTTTTACATAGGTTTATTTAGGCTTCTTTTGTTCATTGTACTGCTTTGCCATTTGCTGTAATGCTTCGTTATAGGATAATCCAGAATTTGCATTCAATCGTTTTACTTCTTCGACATTTGTATTCGAATACTGCTTCGTACTAAATCCGTTTGCCATTTTCTCCACCTTTTCTAAAGCAATTCATATACTTCATTAAGTTGATGAACACGTGTAAAATCCTTTTCGTCCATCGCATAATTTATTTCTTCAGGTAAAACTTTGTTTAAAAATTCGATTTCTTCCTCATCTAAGTCTCTTACAAATGCTTCTTCAGAAGCGTATTGGTTGTTTATCATCTTTGTAAGAATAGCACGGCTTGTCTTATTCTCATCACCATAGTTTGAAATTGATTCTATTAAATAGCCTAATGTTTTATCCACGATTAATCACCATTTCATTTATTAATTAGTGTTCAAAAAGGAGGATGAAAAGGACCGAGAAGTTCAAGGCGGCGCCGCTTTGAGTAGGAACGTATGCAGTATATACGTGTGCAACGGAAAAGCAAGCCAACACAGAAATTCGATGTGTCATTTTCACCGGACTTTTTGAACATCCTCTATTAGGATTCTTCAAAAAAAGAGGTAAATTCCTCTTTACTATCTGATTCAGATTCTTTATAATACGGGTTTTCCTCTGTTGCATTTTTAGGGTCAAGATTCGTTTTAATCACAAGCATCGGTTCATCACTGGCTTCTGCAATAATTCGATCATTTAATTCCTTAAAATCGGGTAAATTTTGGTTGCCTGCCTTTTTGTCCATAATTACACCTCCTAGCCATATCATGCTAATCTTTGAAAGAAAGTATGTAAAAAAGAGCATGTAATTTTACATGCTCTCATCGATGGAGATTTTTCGTTTTCTTGGTTTAGGTATCCGAATTTTTAAGACACCATTTACATAAGATGCTTTAATGTGGTTTGTGTGAATGGGGTATGGTAACGAAATTGTCCGACTGGCTTTGTTGAAAGAATTCTTTTTTACATAATAATGTTTTTTCTCATTGGCTTCTTCCATTTCTTCAACATGGTTAACGGTGATCGTAATATACCTTTCTGAGTACTCGATATCGATTTGTTCTTTTTTGACTCCTGGTAAGTCTGCTGTAATAATAAGCTCTGTGTCTGTTTCATACATATCAATGGGAATAGTTGAGAACGGGAATGGTTTTTCGAAGAATTCATCTATCGTATCTAATAGTCGTTTGACAGGTTGCTGAGTAAAGAACTCATTCATTGATTTCATAAGTGGACCGAATGCTTCATTTTCACCTTTTGGGTTTGGTTTATCTGACATATCGTCTTTCATTCTTTTTCTCCTCCCTAGACGTATTATCTATTGTCACTATATTCATTTCATATCAAAATGTTTTTATTTTGGGCATTAAAAAAAGAACTGAGCTAAAATTGGCTCAGTTCTTTAAAACTTAAATGAATAGTTCTTCCTCTAAGCTTTCAAAATCAACTATAATGTTCCCTTTTTCATCAACTTCCACTATATCTTTTTTCTTTAATTTCGTTAAAGTTCTGCTGACTGTTTCACGGGTAGTTCCGATCATATTAGCTAAATCCTTATTTGTGAATTGAGTTGTAATCATGATTTTACCATCGGGCGTCTCTTGGCCATCTGTATTACAAAGGCGCATGATTAATTTAATAATTTGTTCATATGTATTATTTAAAATCTGAGCCTCTAGTCGATTTTGAAGGTCTACTATTTTTTCACCCATCACCCTAAAGAGCTTGATGCTAACTTGCGGGTGCTGTAGTAATACGTTTTCAAAATGAGAAATTGAAATAACCACAGCCTTTGTATTCTCTAGCACCAAAGCATAAGCAGGATAGTTTCCTTTTCTGAAAAAACCAACATGTGGGAACATATCTCCATCCTTTTGGACAGTCACAATTTGTTCTTTTCCATTCACATCATTTTTATATATTTTTACTTTTCCTTGGTAAATAAAATAAACATTCTCTAAAGGGTCATCCTGAATAAAAACATGGGAGCCCTTTTTATACTGACGGTATTGGGCAATGTTCACGATTTCATTTAATTCACTACTTGTTAGTTCTTTAAAAAGTGGTACCGTTTGTAACACCTCAGTTATCTCGATCCGATTCATTTGTATCACTCCAACTCTCTACTATTACTTTAAGTGTACCAAACTACTAGATTACAGGTAAAGCACTTGCGATTTATTTAGCGGCTTAAAAGGTCGTTGTATTAAAGTATGAAAGGAAAACTAGTACTTATCACATAAAATCAAAAGAAATTTATACCTTGTGTAATATTTTGATGATTTTTTTTATAGATTTAATGTAGAAATCATATGATTTCAAAAAATAGTATAGGGGGTCATTTTTTTTGAAAAGGAAGCTTTCAGTTGGATTGGTATTATTGCTTTCTATCTTTTTAGCTTTATCTGGTTGCTTTAGTGGTGAAACGACGACAAATGAACCAGAAAAGCCAACAACTCCTAGTGAGGAAGGTAAAGAAAACGAACAGGAATCATCTGGACCAAAGATCCTTCGCTTAAATAATAATGAGGAGCCTGGTTCATTGCATCCAGGTACTGCACAAGGAACGCATGATTCATGGATTCTAGAGCATGCATTTGAAGGGTTGACAAAGAAGACGCCAGAAGGTGAGATCGTAGCAGGCATGGCAGAGTCCTGGGAGCCAAGCGAGGATGGTCTAACTTGGACTTTCAAACTTCGAAGTGATGCAAAATGGTCAAATGGTGACCCTGTTACAGCACATGATTTTGAATATGCATGGAAATATGCTTTAAACCCAGAAACTGCGTCTACATATGCATATCAACTCTACTATTTAGAGGGTGGGGAGGCATATAATTCAGCCGAAGAAGGTGCTGATCTAGCAGCACTCGAAGCTGCAGTAGGTGTAAAAGCAGTTGACGATACGACGTTAGAAGTCAAGCTTGCACAACCAACACCATATTTCTTAGACTTAACCTCTTTCTATACGTATTATCCGATTAATAAAGCTGTTCAGGAAGCAAATCCGAACTGGTACCAGGAAGCAGAATCCTATGTTTCAAATGGTGCATTTAAATTAACAGAGTGGAAACATAAAGAAAGCATAAAGCTTGCGAAAAACGAAAATTATTATGAAAAAGATAAAATCAATTTAGACGAGGTTCATTTTGTTATTATTGACGATGAAAATACGTCTTGGCAAATGTATCAATCAGGTGAATTGGATCTAGTTTACCCGCTTCCACAGGATGTAATTGGTCAGTTAAAGGCTGAAAATAATCCTGAGTTCCAAATCGGCTCTGATCTTTCTGTGTATTATTACAATTTAAACACAGAGAAAAAACCGTTCAATAATGCAAAGATTAGAAAAGCGTTATCTATGGCAATTGATCGCGAAACAATTGTGGAGCACGTTGCTCAAGGTGGTCAAACTCCAGCATATTCGGTAGTGCCACCAGGAATTCCTGATGTATCAGGGGATTTCCAAGAGAATACAGGTAAGCTATTTGAAGCAAATATTGAAGAGGCGAAGAAGTTAATGGAAGAAGGATTGGCTGAAGAAGGACTCGATAAGTTCCCAGCGGTAACGTTAACTTATAACACGTCTGAAGGGCATAAAATGATAGCTGAAGCTGTTCAAGAAATGTGGCGTAAAAATCTCGGTGTTGAGATTACATTAGAGAATGTTGAATTCCAGGTTAAGCTTGACCGTGAAAAAGCAGGAGACTATGAGATTTCTAGAGCGGGTTGGGTAGGTGATTATGTAGACCCAATGACATTTATGGATCTTTGGGTATCAGATGGACCATATAATGACGCAAACTGGAGTAATTCCGAGTACGACAAGTTAGTCAATCGTGCGAAAACAACAATGGATCAAGAAGAACGGATGAAGGCAATGCATGATGCAGAAAAAATCTTAATGGATGAAATGCCGATTATTCCTGTTTATTTCTATACAAAGCCGTTTACTGTGAAACCACATGTAACAGGTATCTACACACCAATTAATAGTTATCCTCAGTTCATCTATGCAGATATTAAAAACTAGGTAACAAGTAAATCGAGGTATGCTAGAAATTTAGCATACCCCGATTTTTCTATAGTAGAAGCTCTACTTAAATGCTTGCAATCAAGGTTTTAGAGGGGGATAACATGCTTAAGTATATTGGAAAACGAATTATCCTAGCGGTTGTAACCCTTTGGGTGATTGTCACACTAACTTTTATTCTAATGCACAGTATTCCAGGAAATCCATTTGCCCAAGAGGGAACAATGCCTGAGGCAGTCTACAATAATCTACAAAGCTATTATAATTTGGACAAACCTTTACATGTACAATATGGTCTTTATTTACTTTCTATTTTGCAGTTTGATTTCGGACCTTCTTATAAATCTTCAACCTTAACAGTGAATGACTTAATCGTGAACGGCTTCCCAGTTTCCTTACATTTAGGAACGCAGGCTTTGCTAATTGCGATTCCACTTGGCTTGCTTTTCGGAATCATTGCTGCCCTTTATCGGAATAGGTGGCCTGATTACTCCTCTATGATTCTCGCAATCATTGGAATCTCTGTACCAAACTTTATTCTTGCAACCTTTCTCATCAATTATTTGGCGGTTGAATTAAGATGGTTCCCTGTCGCAACCTGGAAATCATGGTCACATACCGTTTTGCCGTCCCTGTCACTTGCGATGATGCCAATGGCCTTTATTGCACGGTTAATGAGGTCAAGCATGCTTGAAGTAATGAGTCAGGACTTCATTTTAACAGCCAAAGCAAAAGGACTTAAAAAAGGGTCGATCATTTTAAAGCATGCGATTCGAAATGCGATTTTGCCAGTCGTTACAATTGTTGGAATCTTGATTGCCAATATTGTAACTGGAAGTTTTATTATTGAAAAAATATTTGGTATCCCGGGCATGGGAGAAATGTTTGTAACAAGTATTTTTAATAGAGATTACCCTGTTATTCTTGGCTCGACGATTTTTTATTCAGCCATCCTAATTCTTTTCATTCTGATTGTTGATATTGCCTATACGTGGATTGATCCGAGAATTAAGGTAATGGGGGAGAGTAAATGAAAAATCAACCAAATCTAACGGAAGATATGTTTACACCAGTTGAACAGAAATATGCGGAAGCAGAGAAAATCGCAAGGCCCAGTATTTCCTATTGGGGAGATGTTTGGAATCGCCTAAAGGAAAATAAATTAGCGATGATAGGGCTCATTATCATTATCATCATTGGAGTCATGGCCATCATCGGTCCCCATTTAAACGGATATACGTATTATGAGCAGGATTTTACGAAAAAGAACCTACGTCCGAATGCTGAGCATTGGTTCGGAACAGATGCATCTGGACGTGATTTGTTTACACGAGCATGGTATGGCGCGCGAATATCTTTATTTATCGGGCTAATGGCTGCTCTAATTGATTTTGTAGCGGGGATTATTTACGGAGGAATCTCAGGTATTCGCGGCGGCAGAGTCGATAATATGATGATGAGAATCGCAGAAGTGCTATATGCTATTCCCTATCTCCTAATGGTCATTTTAGTCATGATTGTCCTTGAAAGAGGTTTGTGGGCAATTATCATTGCGATGTCCATAACGGGTTGGATACCAATGGCAAGGCTGGTACGTGGGCAGGTGCTTCAACTCAAGGAATATGAGTACGTCCAAGCAGCAAATGCAATGGGAGCAAAAACATCTTGGATATTAAGAAGACATATGATTCCAAATACAATGGGACCAATATTAGTAAATGTGACCTTGACCGTCCCAACTGCAATATTTGCTGAAGCAACCCTAAGCTTTTTAGGACTTGGGATTCCTGCTCCGAAGGCAAGTTGGGGTACGATGGCGAATGATGCATTAGGTAGTATTTTAATCGGGAATTTCTATCAACTATTTTTCCCAGCTTTTCTCATCTCACTAACAATGTTTGCGTTTAATGTGTTCGGAGATGGATTAAGAGATGCACTCGATCCAAAATTGCGGAAATAGATTATCTGCATTGATTAGAAGTGGGGGGGATAGTAGATGGAAAACATACTAGAAATCAATGATTTGCATGTTTCGTTTGATACCAGTGCAGGAAAAGTAAAGGCAGTTAGAGGAGTTTCATTTTCAGTTGAGAAAGGAGAGGCAATTGCCATTGTTGGCGAATCGGGCTGTGGTAAAAGTGTAACGGCTAAATCAATTATGAAGCTTCTTCCAAGCCCACAAGCAAAAATTGAAAATGGCTCTATTCTTTTAAACGGAGATAATTTAGTTCAAAAATCAGATAAATCAATGGAAAAAATTAGAGGAAACGAAGTAGGGATGATTTTTCAGGATCCTATGACATCGTTAAACCCTACGACTAGGATTGGGGTTCAAATTGCGGAGGGTATCATTCGCCATAGAAAGGTTTCAAAAAAGGAAGCACTTGAGTATGCGGTAAACATGCTTGAAATGGTGGGCATTCCTCAACCTGACAAGCGCATTCATCAATATCCACATGAATTTTCAGGTGGGATGAGACAGCGGGTTATGATTGCGATTGCGCTTGCCTGTCAGCCCAAGCTTCTAATTGCTGATGAACCTACTACTGCACTGGATGTGACCATTCAGGCACAAATTTTAAGGCTGATGAAGAAATTGCAAGAGCAAACCAATACTTCGATTATATTAATCACCCATGACCTTGGAGTTGTAGCGGAAATGTGCAGTAAGGTCGTTGTGATGTATGCAGGGGAAATTGTTGAAACAGGACTTGTCGAGGAAATCTTTTCAAATCCGACTCATCCTTATACGAAAGGATTGTTAAAATCAGTACCTCGACTCGATATGGATAAGCATGAAAAACTATCGACCATAACTGGTACTCCTCCAGATTTACTCGACCCACCAAAGGGCTGCTCATTCTATCCAAGGTGTGAAATGGCAATGAAAGTTTGTGCCGAACATAAACCAGTTTTTGAAGGCGTTAGCCCAACACAATACAGCTCATGCTGGTTAAATCATCCGATGGCTAAAAATCGTCTAAATCACGTCTAGGTAGGAGGTAAGAAAGTGGTTGAGAAATCAAACGCATTACTTGAAATAAAAAATGTAAAGAAATACTTTTCTATCCAAAAGAAGCCGTTAAAGGCGGTTAATGATTTGAATTTAATCATAAATAAAGGGGAAACAGTTGGATTAGTAGGGGAAAGTGGCTGCGGAAAATCAACAGCAGGAAAAACGATTATTCGTTTACTTGAACCAACAGCAGGAGAAGTCCTATTTGAAGGAAAAAACATTTATCAGTTTAATCCAAGACAAATGAAGGAGCTCCGCAAAGATGTTCAAATTATTTTTCAGGACCCCTATGCATCTTTGAATCCAAGAATGAAAATTGAGGATATTATTGCGGAACCACTTGATATCCACGGTATTGCCAAAGGTAAAAAAAGAAAAGAACGTGTGAAGGAACTATTAGAATTGGTAGGTCTTCGTCCAGAGCATGCTAATCGATTTCCCCACGAGTTTAGTGGGGGACAAAGACAGCGAATTGGAATTGCCAGGGCCTTAGCTTTAAATCCAAAATTTATTGTTTGTGATGAACCAATTTCAGCATTAGATGTATCAATTCAGGCGCAAATAGTTAATCTGTTAAAGAGTTTGCAGGAAAAAATGGATTTAACCTATTTATTTATTGCCCATGATTTATCAATGGTCAAATATATTTCAGATCGCATTCTTGTAATGTACTTAGGAAACATGATTGAGTTTACGGATAGCGAGTCCCTTTATGATGAACCACTTCATCCATACACAAAAGCTTTGTTATCCGCTGTGCCAATTCCAGATCCTGTAGTGAAACGTGAACGAATTGTGCTCGAAGGAGAAGTACCTAGCCCATTATCTCCACCATCTGGTTGTGTGTTTCGAACAAGATGTCAATATGCAATGGAAAGATGTTCAACGGAAGTTCCACAGTGGAAGGAAGTAAAGCCATCTCATTTCACAGCCTGTCATCTTTATGATTAATACGTACGTTTTACAAATATAGGTAGAAAGTGGTATAATATTTACTAACTAAGTTAAATTAATAGTAATGCTTATTATAAGGAGTTTCTCAAGGAAGCTTAGCGTTAACAAAAAGCCCTAAAGCCAAAGTTAGCCGTAGTGGCGCTATCCAGTTTATAAGCGCACAAAGAACACTTTTTATAATAAGTTTTTTTATTTTTACAATACTTTGCAATAAGTTTCGTGCCAACCAAAACAAAGGAGATGATTTGAATGGCTTTTGGAAGAAGACCAGTCGAAGAAATTGTTACTGAGGAAACAAAGGTGTGGGAATGCACAGCTGAGGAATGTAATGGATGGGTACGAGATAATTTTAAGAGCACACAAGAGCCAACTTGTCCATTATGTGGAGCAGAGATGGAGACCAATACAAGATTATTACAGGTTGTCAACAACCATAATAAAAGCTTTTTAGCATAAAAATTTTATCTGTTTCCTCCACCAAAAAATAGAAAATAATTTTTTAGTTATAAAATGTTTTTTCTATGGACATAATAATTCATGCATTACCTTGCAACAACTTTTGTTGCATTACATAGGAGGAAACAATATGGCACAAGGAAAAGTAAAATGGTTTAACAGTGAAAAAGGCTTTGGATTTATCGAAGTTGAAGGTGGAGACGATGTATTCGTACATTTTTCAGCAATCCAAGGTGACGGGTTCAAAACGTTAGAAGAAGGTCAAGATGTTACGTTCGATATCGAAGAAGGTAGCCGTGGACCACAAGCTGCTAATGTTCAAAAAGCATAATGAACCAATCATAAACCGTTCAAAACAGATTCTATTATAGAGTCTGTTTTTTTGTTGTTAAGAATTCACTGGAATTGAAATAACCCCTAACTAATGTTAGGGGATAAAAATTAATTTGTAGCGGCTTTAACTGGTTTAACAGTTTCAGCCCCATGAACGTCCTTGTTGCTAACATCTACTCGTTTAATAAAAAATGCTAAGATTAAAGCAACTATATTAATACCCAACGCTACTAGGAAGGAATAATTAATTCCTGCAAGTAATGCTTGTTGACCAATTAAAGCTTGAGTGCTTTCAGTTAATGTAGTTGGATCTACATTTGCTATGAGACTTTCGCCTTCAGACTTGGCCACGCTATTCATTATAGTTACCAATACGGCTGTTCCAATAGAACCAGATACCTGCTGGGCTGTATTGTTGATAGCTGTTCCGTGTGGGTAAAAACGTTCAGGCAGTTGATTTAATCCATTTGTCATAATCGGCATCATGACCATTGACATTCCAAGCATACGAAGAGTGTATGTTGTGATGATATAGGTGTATGAAGAATCAATTTGTAATTGTGATAATAAATAGGTTGAAACTGCTGTAATTACTAACCCACATATTGAGAGAAGACGTGGTCCGAACTTGTCAAATAATTTTCCTGTAATTGGGGACATAATTCCCATAACGATTGCTCCGGGTAACATCATTAAACCAGATTCAAATGGAGAAATTCCACGAACACTTTGTACATATGCTGGTGTCAAAATCATCCCTGAGAACATCGCTACCGCGTTTACCATGGAGATGATTGAAGCAAGTGCAAACATTGGATATTTATAAGCTCGTAAATCAAGAATAGGTTCATCTATTTTTAATTGGCGTAAAATAAAGATAATAAGTGCTAAGCCACCAATAATTAATGATGAAAGAACAAGGGTATCGCTCCATCCGTCGTTGCTTGCGGAGCTGAATCCATATAATAATCCTCCAAAACCAATTGTTGATAGAATAACGGATAAATGGTCAATTGTTGCATTTTTGTTTACTTCCATCACATTCTTTGATTTCCAAACAGCAAGGACTAAGCTGATTACTGCAAGAGGTAAAATCATTTCAAACAATACGCGCCAATCGTAATGCTCTACAATATAACCTGATAAGGTAGGTCCAATTGCAGGTGCAGTTATCATAACTAACCCAAAAACGCCCATTGCCGTACCGCGTTTTTCAACTGGGAAACTAACAAGCATGATGTTCATTAACAATGGTCCCATAACTGAAGATCCAGCTGCTTGAACCATACGACCAGCAAGTAATACCCCAAAATTAGGTGCAAATGCTGCCATAGCCGTACCAAGTGCGAAAATGACCATTGATGTAATAAATAAGCTACGGTTTGAAAAACGTGTGATTAAATATGCTGAAGCAGGAATTAAAACACCGCTAACCAACATATATCCAGTTGCAAGCCATTGTACAGTAGAATAATTTTCGATATTTAAATCAATCATAATGGATGGTAATGCAACATTTAATAATGAATTATTTAAAAAAGAAACAAACGCCCCAATAAATAATACAGTTAACATTAAATATGGTGGTTTTTTTTGTTGTAAAGTAGACTCCATTCATCTTCCCCTCGTTTCGTTCGTAAAATATTTACTTGATGATTTTATACCACTAGTTCAATTTGTGCAATATATTTATACTCAAGGTATAATATGCTAGTAGTAGTAAATAAAATGTTTACTTGGAATATACAGGAAACGGTTGGAGGATGTATGAATAAACGTAGGAGAAAAGTGGCTGACGTTGCTTTGAAATTATTTGTAGAGAAAGGATTTCAACAAACCTCGATACAAGATATCATTGAACAAGCCAATATTTCAAAAGGTACATTTTATAATTATTTCTCGAATAAAAATGACTGTATTGCCGAAATCTTAGAAGGATTGCGTTATGATACCAGCCAAATTCGTATGGAATTGCAGGTTGGGAAAGATGAAACGGACCACAGTGTTTTAGTTGAACAAATTTCGATACTAACCAAATTAAATAGGGAGCGTAACCTCAATACCATTTTTGAGGCGATTTTAAACTCAAATGAAGTGGAACTGAAAAAACTTGTGATGCATCATCGGATTCATGAGTTGGAATGGCTAGCTGGACGATTTGTTGATGTATATGGGGATGAAATAAGGCCATATGGGTTTGAACTTTCGATTCTTTTTTATGGGATGATGCATTATATCTCATTTACAATGAAGATGACGAATAGTACACAACCATTGCAAAAGACGGTAGAGGTGCTGTTAACCTATTTGGAGGCAATAATCCCAATTATGGTCAAAAGCGGTAGTACTTTGCTTGACTCATCGTCTCTTCATTTTTTACAAGCGAGAATTGATTGAAAGGTATTAAGCTTACAGGAACTTTTGGATTTAGCAAAGAATATAGGGAAGGATGCAACTTTTACAACCGACCAGCGGGATTTATATGATACGATTGTGTCAGAATTACAGCGGGAGCGGATTCGAAAAAGTGTGCTTCAGCCATTGATAAAACCATTTCAATTGTCTTTCGTACAAACGGGTATTGAACACGAAGTAAATACTTTTACAAATTTTCTTTGGTATTACTTAAGGATGCATTAATAAAAAAACACAAAGGGGTGTTCGAGATTACAAAAAATAAAATGGGTTGGAATTTTGACAATAGTTATGTACGTTTACCAAAGGAATTGTATTCAAAAACAGATCCTACTCCTGTATGTGAACCAGAACTAGTGATCTTAAATAAGAATTTGGCCGACTTCCTTGGGTTAGATGTAGATGCTTTGCAGAAAGATGGGGTTGAGGTCTTTGCTGGGAATAAGATTCCCGAGGGAGCTGAGCCTATTGCGCAAAGCTATGCTGGTCATCAATTTGGTCATTTTACAATGCTTGGAGATGGCCGTGCGGTGTTGCTTGGTGAACAGATGACTCCAGATGGAAAACGATTTGATATTCAGTTAAAAGGTGCGGGTCGTACACCTTATTCACGCGGTGGTGATGGTCGAGCTGCAATTGGGCCAATGCTTCGTGAATATATTATAAGTGAAGCGATGCATGGATTAGGGATTCCCACTACCCGAAGCTTAGCTGTAGTTACGACAGGAGAACCGGTTTATCGAGAGACAGTTCTACCTGGTGCGATTCTTACACGCGTAGCCTCAAGCCATATTCGTGTTGGTACGTTTCAATTTATTGCAGGACTTGGGAAAATCGAAGAACTAAGATTGTTAGCAGATTATACAATAGAACGACATTATCCTGAGATTAAAGATGAGGAAGACCGGTACCTTGCTTTAATACGAGAGATGATTAATCGCCAAGCTGCTTTGATTTCAAAATGGCAATTGGTCGGTTTTATTCATGGAGTTATGAACACTGATAATATGTCGATAAGTGGGGAAAGCATCGATTATGGACCATGTGCATTTATGGATACCTATGATCCAGCCACTGTTTTTAGTTCAATCGACACGGGCGGTCGTTATGCATATGATAAACAGCCATATATCGGTGGTTGGAATTTAGCCAGATTTGCAGAAAGCTTATTGCCTATATTAGATGAAAATGAAGAAAAGGCACTAAAATTAGCACAGGATGAAATGTCAAAATACATCGGGATTTATGAAGAAAATTGGTTAAACGGGATGAGAGCAAAGCTTGGCTTGTTCAATGAAGAGGCGGAAGATAAGAGTCTTATTGAAAACCTATTGGAACTGATGAATTCAAACCAACTAGATTACACGAATACATTTGTAGCGTTAACCTTCGATAAGCTTGATAGCATTGAGATATGTAACACAGAGAAATTTAAAAGCTGGCAGCAAAAATGGAAGGAAAGACAGTCTAGACAAGAGAAATCAGAGGTTGAGATAAAAGAATTAATGAAAACATCGAATCCTGCTGTCATACCAAGAAACCACCGTGTTGAAGAAGCGTTGGAAGCAGCTGCAGAAGGTGATTATAAAGTAATGGGTAAACTGTTAAAGGTATTAAAAAATCCATTTGCGCACTCCCCGGACCAAGCTGAATACGCAAAACCACCTGAGCCAACAAACAGGCCATATCAAACATTTTGTGGAACTTGATTTAAAGAGCACGCCCATTTAGGTGTGCTTTTTTGTATGCTTAAATATACCAGTAGGAATAACTTCAAAAACGAACGTTTATTCTGTACAATAGGAGATAGATATCCCTGAGGTGATTGATTATGAAGTTTCGAAAAAATATCCATGAAATAATAGATCTAATAAAAGAAAACCCGCAATACGCGAAAAATATTGTACACTGGCATACTATTGAGGCTACGTCTGCTAAAACAATGGACATGCCGAGATCCATAGATAATAGATTACGAGAAGCATTGGACAAAAGAGGCATACATCAGCTATATACCCATCAACATTCCGCCTTTGATATAACACGAAGAGGTGGAAGTTTTGTCGCCGTAACTCCTACAGCATCAGGAAAAACACTTTGTTATAATCTTCCTGTATTACAATCGATTGTTGAAAACGATCAGGCACGTGCACTTTATTTGTTTCCTACTAAAGCTTTAGCACAGGACCAAAAAAGTGAATTAAATGAAATTATCGAAGAAATGGGAGTTGCAATTAATAGTTATACATATGATGGTGACACACCAGCAAATATCCGCCAGAAAGTTAGAAAAGCAGGTCATATTGTCATTACAAATCCGGATATGTTGCATTCTGCGATTCTCCCACATCACACAAAATGGGTTTCATTGTTTGAAAATCTGAAATATGTCGTTATTGATGAACTACATACATACCGTGGAGTTTTCGGAAGCCATGTTGCTAATGTAATCAGACGGTTAAAACGGATCTGTGAATTTTACGGTAGCAGTCCAATTTTTATGTGTACTTCAGCGACTATTGCCAATCCAAAAGAACTTGCCGAAGATCTGACGGGTACCCAAATGGAGTTAATAGAAAACAATGGTGCCCCAACTGGAAGAAAACATTTTGTTTTTTACAACCCACCAATTGTCAATAAGCCACTCAATATACGGAGAAGTGCGACACTTGAGGTGCGAAAATTAGCCAGTGAATTTTTACAAAATAAAATTCAAACTATCGTTTTTGCACGAAGCAGGGTGAGGGTAGAAATCATCCTAACGTATTTACAGGAACTAGTTAAACATAAGCTTGGACCAAAAGCGATCCGTGGCTATCGTGGCGGCTATTTACCGAAGCAACGGCGTGAAATTGAACAAGGTCTTCGTAAGGGTGATATCTACGGAGTTATTAGTACAAATGCGCTCGAATTAGGTGTGGATATTGGACAGCTTCAAGTTTGTATTATGACAGGCTACCCTGGAACAATCGCGAGTGCGTGGCAACAAGCAGGTCGTGCTGGTCGTCGACAAGGGGAAGCAGTGATATTTATGGTTGCTAGCTCCAATCCTCTGGACCAATACATGATTCAAAACCCGGAATACTTTTTTAGTAGAAATCCTGAAACAGCCCGAATTAATCCAAATAATCTTGTTATTTTAATTGACCATATTAAATGCGCTGCCTATGAATTGCCGTTTAAAGCAGGCGATACATTCGGTGAACTTGATCTGGAAGATATCCTAGAGTTTTTAACTGAAGAAAGAGTTCTTCATCAGAATGGTGAGAAATGGTATTGGATGAACGATTCATTTCCGGCCCACAATATTAGCCTTCGTTCTGCTTCTCAGGAGAATGTTGTCATTATTGATCAAACGGATATAGCTGCTGTCAAGGTCATTGGGGAAATGGACCGGTTTAGTGCAATGACATTACTTCATGATGAAGCTATTTATTTGCATCAAGGTGTTCAATACCAGGTTGAAAAGCTGGATTGGGAAGAAAAGAAAGCATTTGTAAGAGAAGTAGATGTTGATTATTTTACAGATGCAAACCTAGCTGTAAGTCTTCGTGTTTTAGAGGCTGATAAGGAACGGTCGAAGGAATCTGTAGAAATCGGATATGGAGATGTTTCCGTCCAGGCTATGGCGACGATTTTTAAGAAGATAAAATTTGAAACTCATGAAAATATCGGTTCTGGGCCGATTCATTTACCAGAAGAAGAACTTCATACGTCTTCAGCTTGGATTAGCTTGAAAAAATCAGAGCTTGAGGGGATAAGTGATCAAAGGATCGAAGAAGGATTAGTTGGTGTCGCCAATGTCTTAAGACATGTTGCCCCATTAATGACCATGTGTGACCCATCAGACTTACATGTTGTTCCTCAAGTGAAAGCTGTTCACAATGAGCAGCCGACAATTTTTTTATATGACAGATATCCAGGCGGAATTGGCTTGAGTGAAAAAGTTTATGAGGTCATGGAAAACCTCCTCAATCAATCTGAAGAATTAATTGGTAGATGTTCATGTGAATCAGGCTGTCCTTCTTGTATTGGTACGGATGTGCTAAATGAACGAGCAAAAGGTGATGCACTTACATTAATTACAAAGTTAAAACTAGGTTCAAAACATTAAAGGGGACTCGATTATGTCGATTAAAGGGAAATTAAATCGATTAAAAAATCATATTGTCAAAGAAGAAGGCGTTAAGCAAAAGCCAGTAGAGCCGTCTATTCATTTGGAGGAAATTCCTTATTTAGATAAGTGGAAAGAGTTTGGAGCGGAACCTTTTTATTTTGATGGTACCTATTGTATGGTTCGTAAAGTAGAGTATCCACTGGATTTTCAGCATGGCTTGTATTCTTTTACTAAATTAAACGATGTAATTGAGCTGTGGAACAATTCTGTATTAAACCATCCTCTGTCTGCAAAAGGACATCAAGTTTCTGATTTGTTTTTCTTTGACACTGAAACAACAGGATTAGGTGGGGGGACTGGGAACACTATCTTTTTATTAGGACACGCAAGAGTTGAGAAAGATCGCGTTGTTCTCACTCAGCATTTTTTACCGAATCCCGGTAGCGAGGTTGCTCTTTACCAAAGTTTTCTTTCAAGTGTTGACTACACAACCCTTGTGACATATAACGGAAAATCATTCGATTGGCCACAGGTGAAAACAAGGCATACATTAATTCGAGATGCTCTACCTAAACTTCCAGAATTTGGGCATTTCGATTTGTACCATGCTGCAAGAAGATTATGGAAGAACAAACTCGAATCTGTAAGACTTTCAAATGTCGAAAAAGAAATTCTTGAAATTCAGCGTGATGGTGACGTACCAGGTTATTTAGCACCGATTCTTTATTTTGATTTTGTCGAAAATCAAGTACCAGATGGAATTTTTGGGGTGATGCGTCATAATGAAATCGATATTCTATCTCTGCTAACCCTTTATATTCACTTATCTGGTGCTGTTATTCTTGACGAAAAGAATAAATATACGACTGATAAATACGAAGTTGCGAGATGGTTAGAGGCACTTGGGGAAACCTCCAAGGCTCAGGAACTATATAAGCAAGTTGTTGATGTGGACTCAGAGAAAGAAATGAAGGCAAAGCTTGCGTTAGCGTTTTTATCTAAAAAGGAAAAAAAATATGAAGAGGCAATAAAGCTATTTGGTGAGGTACATGAAAATGGGGCAGAGCATGATTCTGTTCTAGCTAGTGTAGAGTTAGCGAAATATTATGAACATTACTTGAGGGATTATAATATCGCATTGGATATTGCGAATAGTGGATATGTGAAATGGAAAGAAATCAGGGATCCAAGTATTAAGACAAAAAATGAAAAGATGGAAAGTGAATTTCAAAAACGACTTGCAAGAATAACCAGGAAACTTCAAAAAAGCTAGAAAATATTGCCCAGGTAAGCGCAAAATTAGTGATTTTTCGCGCTTTGTTTGTCGATTTTATGAAGATTTGCAAACTTCCTTCATTTGTCATTGTAGAACTTTGTAATACCATGTAAAATAGTGTTTTGTGTAAAGGAAATATTATTTTAGATGGAGAGAGAAATGTATGTATAAGAAAATTTTATTTCTGTACTTTTTTGTACTTGTAATAACTGTAATCATATTAACTGGAATAAAAGAAGGCTCATATGCCTTTTTCTAAACTTTTACAATAAAATAGGTGTTTAAAAAGGAGGATGAAGAGGACTGAGATTTTCAAGGCGGAGAAGCAAGCCAACACAGAAAATCGATGCGTCATATTCACCGCAGTTTTTAAACTTCTTATAAAAATAGGTGTTTTGATTAGTACATGACTACCCATTCCTTCATAGGCTATTAATGTAAGACAGATGAAGGAAAGGAGATAAAAAGATGAATGGCAGACCACGCGTAGTGCAACCTATCGTACACCCAACAAAATGCTGTGTTCAGCATCATTGCTTTACAACAATTGTTCCACATATTCATCCTTCACATACGCAACACATTAACCACCATATGTATCAACATATGCATTACTACCCACACACAGAATCAGTTGCGAATGAAGTATCAAATCAGCACTTTAATTGTGGAGCGAGACCACCAGGACCATTTATGGGACGATAATTCAAAAATAAAACGCAATCTAAAAATGTAATATATAATAAGACGATCTAACAGGAACTGTCATGGTTCCTGTTTTACATACTTTATGGAAACTTTATTCGATGTAAAGGAGTGTTGACATGGTTAAGGTTGTTGCAATTACAGGCTATAAACCATTTGAGCTTGGAATTTTCGGACAAGATCATCCGGGAATCAAATATATTAAACTAGCCCTTAAGAAGCAACTGATCCCTTTAATTGAAGACGGTTTAGAATGGGTCATTATTAGCGGTCAACTTGGTGTTGAGCTATGGGCTGCTGAAATTACATACGAGCTTCAAGAGGAATATCCTGACCTTAGGCTTGCTGTCATTACTCCATTTCTGGAACAAGAAGAAAAATGGAATGAAACAAACAAAGAATACTATCAGCTTATTTTGTCGCAAGCTGACTATGTAAACAGCATTACAAATCGAAAATATGATAATCCATCACAATTCCGCTTGAAGAATGCTTTTTTTCTTGATAAAAGCGATGCGTTATTAATTTTCTATGACGAGGAAAAGGATGGAAGTCCTCGTTATATCTATGCAGACGCGAAAAAGAAAACCGAAAATGAAGACTACCAGCTTATTACAATAAATGCCTATGATCTTCAAGCAATCGTTGAAGAAGAACAATTCGCGAATAATGACTACTAATGGTTCCACCATTTAAATTGACAATCCACGAATTATTTGAAAAAATAGGTGTAGGAATAATGGGGAAAGTGTATCGAGGTGAATGATATGATATCAGATAAAATAAAACTAAGTGCGACACAAATACTTGAAAAAGAATTTAAAACTGGAATGAAAGGCTATAAACAAGAAGAAGTTGACAAATTTTTAGATGTAATTATTAAGGATTATGAAATGTTCTACCAAGAAATTGAAGAACTTCAACAAGAGAATCTCCGCTTAAAACGTCAGTTAGAGGATTCTTATAAGAAACAGCCACAGGCACAAACTGGAACAACTAATTTTGATATTTTAAAACGGTTATCTAACCTTGAAAAACATGTTTTTGGAAGTAAGTTATACGACTGATGCCCACACGATGTGGGTCACAAAGACGTTGCCACAGGACGTGGCGTACTTAGTCTTTGTTCCTTAACTGACCACAAAGATAGGAAAAATTTACTAGTGCGTTATTACTTGCAATCTTAATGTTTTTCCACTATACTATTTTTTACACACATTAATAACGTTCGGGTAATCGCTGCAGGGTAACCTGCAGAGGAAAGTCCATGCTCGCACGGACTGAGATGTCCGTAGTGTTCGTGCCTAGCGAAAAAATAAGCTAGGGTAGCTAAAGTGTTGAACTTTGCTAACGGCAGGGAAAAAACCTAAGTCCATTTGGATATGGTTTGACTACCTTTAAAGTGCCACAGTGACGAAGTCCTGTAAGAAATTACAGGAGTGGAACGAGGTAAACCCCACGAGCGAGAAACCCAAATTATGGTAGGGGCACTTTCTCTTTTGGAAATGAACAAGGAGAAGGACAGGCGTCCTAACGTCTGTAGATAGATGATTACCACCGGAGTACGAGGCATTCGTTTTGCCGACTGAAGTACGAAGGAACAAAACATGGCTTACAGAACGTTATTAATTAAACGACCAATATGAATAAAGAAGTAAAGCTCTTCATAATTGAAGAGCTTTTTGTATGCTTTCGTACTTTTTTGACGATATTAAATAGCATTTCTTGCTTTACTCTGTGAGTTTCTTTATTCTTTTACTATACATAATGTACATAGTTAGGGTGAACGTAATGGGAAAAGTAACACTTATTGCAACGGCGGCAATGGGAATTGAATCAATCGTTGCCAAAGAAGTGCGGGATTTAGGATATGAATGTACCGTTGAAAACGGCAAAATTACATTTGTCGCCGATGAACAAGCCATATGTCGCAGTAATTTATGGCTTAGGACAGCAGACCGTATAAAGTTAAAGGTTGGAGAATTCAAAGCCACAACCTTTGATGAATTATTTGAAAAGACAAAAGCCCTTAATTGGGGGGACATTATTCCAGAAAATGCAGAATTTCCTGTTATAGGAAAATCAGTAAAATCAAAGCTCTTTAGTGTCTCAGATTGCCAGAGCATTGTTAAAAAAGCGGTTGTTGACAGTCTTAAAAAACATTATCGTAAAACATCTGGCTGGTTTGAGGAAACTGGACCATTATTTCGGATTGAGGTCGCTTTACTGAAAGATGTTGCGACTTTAACAATCGATTGTAGTGGGGTCGGACTCCATAAACGCGGTTACCGAGCTGACCAGGGGGAAGCTCCTTTAAAAGAAACACTCGCTGCGACATTAGTCAAGCTAACAAATTGGACACCAGATAAGCCTTTTGTTGATCCATTTTGCGGCTCAGGAACGATTCCGATTGAGGCTGCCTTAATCGGCCAAAACATTGCCCCTGGTTTTAACCGAGATTTTGTATCTGAAGAGTGGGATTGGATTGGAAAAAAGAGATGGGATGAAGCACGACAAGAGGTAGAGGACTTAGCAAAATATGATCAGCCTCTGGATATTAGTGGATTTGATATCGACCATCGAATGATTCAGATTGCTAAGGATAACTCAGATGAGGCTGGTTTCGGAGATATCATCACCTTTAAACAAATGCAGGTTACGGATTTTACAACAACTAAAGAATACGGTGTGATTGTCGGAAATCCACCTTATGGAGAAAGACTTGGTGAAAAGAAAGCTGTTGAAGAAATGTATCGCAGTATGGGAGATGTACTTCGCACTTATGATACCTGGTCAGTCTATATGTTAACGTCACATCCGGAGTTTGAGCAATTATATGGTAAGCCTGCTACAAAAAAACGTAAATTGTTTAACGGGTTTATTCGCACAGACTTTTATCAGTATTGGGGTAAAAGACCACCAAGAAATCAATAAAAATTTTCTTTTTTTCTAGTAATTCATGAATAGTTCCATTCCGAAGGACATATACTCTATTGGTGTCAACAAAATTTCCAGGAGTGAATCAAAGATGAATTATATAGACTTTAAGAAAATTCAAGATGCGCTGAATGATACATATCGGGCACTTCAAAATGAAGTCGGTGAAGAGATGGATCCACTTAAATCCATTGTCAAGGCAAAAAATGACCTTCTTCATGCCATGTCTCATTCTACTTCCATAGACATTGATTATTTACGATATAAGAATGAATAAGAACTAAAATAAAAACTCGCTATGGCGAGTTTTTATTTTGTTAATTTTGCTAGTTCTAGACGTAATGTACTTTTTAAAAATATTGACTTCCCACATTTACTAGTAGATAATTAAAAATTGGCGCGTACCTTGATTTTGGGGGTTTTTACATATGATTGGAGAAGGGTTACCCTTTCAAATTTCCAGAAATGAAAATTTCTTTGATAAATTAAATGAGTGGATTGGCGATGTTTTTTATGACATCCTTCCTGAAAAAGGCTTTGAGCTCCGTGATGAGCAAATTTTTATGGCATTTCAACTAGAGAGGGCGTTTAAGGATAAATCAATTGTGTTTGCAGAAGCCGGTGTAGGCACTGGAAAAACAATTGTTTATCTGTTATACGCAATTTGTTATGCCCGATATATGAGAAAGCCAGCGATTATCTCATGTGCAGATGAGTCCTTAATTGAACAGCTTGTTAAGCCTGAAGGGGATATCGCGAAAATAGCAGACGCATTAGATCTGAATATTGATGTTCGACTCGCAAAAGCACAGGATCAGTATTTATGCATTCGAAAATTAGATCATGCTACACGTCGGACAACCAATGAAAAAATTGCAAAAATATATAACGAACTTCCGGATTTTGTTCATAATCATACTACCATGCAAGCATTTCATCATTATGGAGACAGAAAAACATACCCTGATCTTGCAGATGAAGAATGGAAAAGTGTCGCATGGGATAGTTTTCAGGACTGCTTTTCTTGCGAGTTGAGACACCGATGTGGGCTTACACTTTCTAGAGAACATTATCGGAAGGCTGTTGATTTAATCGTCTGCTCGCATGACTTTTATATGGAGCATGTATGGACAATGGACGCTCGGAAAAGAGAAGGACAGCTTCCGTTTTTACCGGATAGCAGCTGTGTGGTTTTTGATGAAGGCCACTTACTTGAATACTCTGCACAAAAAGCATTAACCTACCGTATCCAAGAAACAACTTTGGAATCACTGTTAACTAGGTTATTGGGAAATGATATTCGTGAAGAATTTGCACAATTAATTGAGGATACAATCGAACAAAATGAGCAGTTTTACAGAAGTCTCCAGGAAAATAGCCAAGCAGTTGAAGGCTCTGAGCGAATGGATATTGAGCGGACAGTACAATTAGTTGCCACCGCTAAAAAACTGCATCAAATGATTGTTGAGATAGGCAATAACCTTGTTTTTGAAGCAGAAACTTATACAATTGACCAATACGAATTACATATCGTAGATGAATACTTAGACCAATTGGAATATTCATTAAAGCTTTTCGGTGAAGAAAATGATGCAATTACTTGGGTTGAGGCAGACAGTGACAGTTATACGCTTGTTATCATGCCCCAAGCAGTTGAAACCATTTTGGCGGAAAACGTATTTTCTAAACAGATTCCATTTATCTTTTCTTCTGCAACATTATCTGAAAATAAATCTTTTGACTATATTGCTAACAGTCTGGGGATCAATAAATATCAATCATTTTCGGTGGAATCACCATTTGACTACGATACTCAGATGAAGATCCAAATACCTATGTTCAATACGAACGAGGATGTTTTCCAATCGAAACTGGATTTTGCTTGGAATGAAATCGAAAAATCAGAAGGTAGGGCATTGCTCTTATTTAATTCAAAGGAAGAGCTCCAGAAATTTAAAGAGAACTGTAAGACTGAAAAATATGATTTTCTTTTTGAAGGAGATCAAGAAATCAGCGGGTTGGTTTCTAGGTTCCAAAATAATGAACAAAGTATCCTTTGCTCAGTTTCTTTATGGGAAGGTCTCGATATCCCAGGTCCTTCATTATCAAATGTCATCATTTGGTCATTACCATTTCCACCAAATGATCCGGTTTTCCAGGCAAAACGAAAAGGTGCAGAACATTCATTTGAGCAAGTTGATTTACCATATATGCTTCTGAGATTAAGACAAGGAATTGGTCGACTAATTCGATCAAGTGAAGATACAGGTACAGTTAGTATTTTTGTTGATGACCAAGTTTCTAACGAGGTTTTAAATAAAATAAAAAATGTACTGCCAACAGAAACATATTAATGGGGGGACTAAATATGTCTGAGCAACTAACACAAACTGAACTAGCGTTTCTTGAATTAGTAAAGAAAATGACAAGCTACAATGAAGCAATTGGGGTTATGTATTGGGACTTGCGAACGGGTGCTCCAAAAAAAGGAGTAGAACAGCGCTCAGAAGTTATTGGAATGTTGTCTTCTGAAGTATTTGCAATGTCTACTTCTGTTGAAATGGAAACCTATTTAAAAGAATTAACCATTCCTGAAGTTCAGCAACAACTTAGTGAAATCACAAAAAAAGTAGTAGAGGAATGTCAAAAGGATTTTGAACGTAACAAAAAAATTCCTGCTGATGAATTTCGTGAGTTTGTGATTCTTCAATCAAAAGCTGAATCTGTATGGGAGGATGCAAAAGAAAAATCTGATTTTGAATTGTTCCGCCCCTATTTGGAAAAGCTTGTCGATTTCACGAAAAAATTTATTAACTACTGGGGCTACGAAGGGAACAAGTATAACACGTTACTAGATATGTACGAGCCTGGTGTTACAGTAGAGGTAGTTGATCAAGTGTTTGCTCAATTACGTAATAAAATCGTACCACTTGTAAAAGCAGTAACAGAATCACAAAACAAACCAGAAACTTCATTTTTATTTAATGAATTTCCTAAGGAAAAACAGCGTGCATTAAGTTTAGAGATCCTAAGAAAAATGGGGTATTACTTTGAAGCGGGACGTCTTGATGAAACTGTTCACCCATTTGCTACTGGCTTAAATCCAGGGGACGTTCGTGTTACAACAAATTATGTTGAAAATGACTTTAGAACTGCAGTGTTTGGAACGATCCATGAAGGTGGACATGCTCTCTATGAGCAAAACATTTCTGCAGATTTAGTTGGAACGAACCTTGCACAAGGAACTTCAATGGGGATACATGAATCTCAATCACTTTTTTATGAAAATATACTCGGGCGCAGCCTGTCATTTTGGAAAAATAATTTTGAGTTATTAAAAGAATATGCAAGTGGTCAATTTGATGGGGTATCTGTAGAAGACTATTATCGAGCAATAAATGAATCAAAACCATCATTCATTCGAATTGAAGCAGATGAATTAACATATCCATTGCATATTATGGTGCGTTATGAAATTGAAAAAGGTTTGTTTAATGATGAGATTGAAGTAAAAGACCTACCAGAAATATGGAATGCTAAGTATGAAGAGTATCTAGGTATTCGTCCTGAAAATGATGCAAAAGGAGTCCTACAGGATGTCCATTGGGCAGGCGGTAGCTTTGGATATTTCCCATCCTACGCGCTTGGATATATGTATGCGGCTCAATTCAAGAATGCAATGGTAAAGGACCTTCCTAACTATGATGAGTTACTTGAAGAGGGGAACTTACTCCCAATTAAAGAATGGCTAACTGAACATATCCATAAGCATGGAAAAATGAAAAAGCCTTTAGAAATCATCAAAGATGTAACAGGTGAGGGGTTAAATGCGAACTATTTAATCCAATATTTAGAAACTAAATATAGTGCTATTTATAAGTTATAAAATAGAAAGCTACGCAATCTAAGATTGCGTAGCTTTTATGATTCTTATAGTAAATGTTTAAATGGTTTTGCCCCTGGTGGTGCGTTTTGAATCATATCCACAAATGGAATTGTATAAGCGATTAAGATTAATACCGCTAGTACACCGACCCAAAGCTTCCAGTTTTCTAGAATCATAGGTGTTTTTTCTGCTTCTTCAGAAACTTCACCTACAGGGAATTCTGTTTCACCTTTTGGAGCAAAGAAGGCAAGATTAATAAAAATAACTAGAACTAAGATAATACCAATAAAAAGAATAGAGCCGCCAATCGCTTGAGCAATTTGATAAGGTATCCAGTCCATTGCTTGTGCTGAATCTCCGTATGTTGAGAAAGCAGAACGTCTAGGTGCTCCTAATAAGCCCGCAAAATGCATGGAAGTTGACATAAACGTCATACCTATTGTCCATACGATTGTTTGAATGATGGCAAGTTTGTTCATCGCTTTTGTCATCACCCGACCAGTTAAATGTGGGATTAACCAGTAGGCGATACCAAAGAATGTTAGTAAAACAGTTGTTGCTACAGTTAAGTGAAAGTGTCCGGTTACCCAAATTGTATTATGAATAACTTGGTTCATTTGGTGACTTGCATTGATAATTCCGCCCGCACCAGCTGGAATAAAGAATAACATACCAATGAATGGTGCGAAGAAACGAGCATCTCCCCATGGAAGTTTTCTAAACCAGCCGAAAAGACCTGTCGCTCCCTTTGATCTTCCGTATGACTCGAAAGATGCAAACAATGAGAATGCAGTCATTAAAGAAGGAATTACAACCATGAATGTCAGAACAACCTGTAAATATTTCCAATTTGGATCAATACCTGGTTCAGTTAACTGATGGTGGAATCCTACTGGAATTGAGAATAACAAGAACAAAATAAATGATAATCTTGCAAGTGCATCTGAGAAGATCTTTCCTCCGATTACCTTTGGAATCACAACATACCAGGCCATGTATGCAGGTAATAACCAAAAATACACAAGTGGGTGACCAAAATACCAGAATAAGGTTCGACTGATGAGAACATCAATTGTTTCAACCCAACCAAAAGACCATGGAATAAACTGAATAAGGACAGATGCAGCAACACCAAGTGTTGCAACTAACCATAAAATCATTGTCATTACAGCCATAAAGCTTAATAAAGGTGTTACTTGACCTGGATTTGCTTTCTTCCACTTACCAAAATGGGTGAACATTGCAAAGCCACTGATCCAGCTACCAACCACAACAAGTGCTAATCCAATATAAAAGAACGGATGTGCTTGTAGAGGTGCATAAAATGTGTATAGAACAGATGCCTCACCTAAAAGAATTGTAGTTGCTGTAGAAGCAGTTCCAATTGTCATTGTCCAGAAACCAATCCAACCCGTTAAACGAATTTTCGGTGATAGGATTCCTGCTGTTTTACTTAAGCTTGCAAATAAAAATCCTATGATAAAAAATGTAGTAAGTACTAGTCCTAATAAAACTCCGTGAACGGTTAATAGTTGGTAGTAACCGATTCCAGCTGGTAAAGTAAATTCCCCTGAACGAACAAGAGTTTGAAGTAAACCTGCCGTTCCCCCAAGAAGTAAAGCAGCGAAGGCAACGTAAAAGTGTGCCATTGCTAATTTTCCATCGTTTCTGTCTACCTTGAAATTTGAATTTATCATTATTCGGTCACCTCAACTTTTGCCATCATTAGGTGGTGTCCAGCTCCACAATATTCATTACACAACACTAAAAATTCACCTGTTTTAGAAAATGTTTGAGTATAAGTGCTAACATATCCAGGTTCAACCATCATATTGACGTTCGTACCGGCAATCGAAAATCCGTGAACAACGTCTTTTGTTGCCACATTAATTGTTACCTCTGCGTCTTTTGGAATTTCGATGGTACTAGGTGTATACGCAAAGGCTTCTGCAACAAGGTTTAATTCATATTTGTTACCTTCGATATGAACAAGTCCAGGATTATCAAATGGTGCTGTTTCAGCAACCTTTTCAGGATCAATTGTCTTAATACTACTTGCTGGCTGGTGGCCCATTGCGAATGCTCCAACACCAACAACTGCTAGAAATACGAAAAGTATTCCAATACCAAAAGTGAGCCATATTTTTTCAAATTTATGCAGATGCATGGCTTTTTCCCCTTTCAAATTTTCACATTCTTTTTCTGTTTGTTTTCTCATAAAATATTACAAGCCATTTTTAAATGAATTTGCCTCTTATACTTAGATAGAGATTACTTTTACAATCTGTCTAAGAACAAGAAATAGACACCAAGCCAAGATAAAATTAAGAAAAGTCCAAGTAAAAATACAGATGCTAATGTTCCTTTTAAGGAAGTTCTTTCATCTTCAATTTTTGTCTTTTGGTTTGTTTTTGTAAGCTGTGTCTTTGCCATTCCTCACGACCCCCTTCAAGCGTAAATTCAAAGGTTTTTACATAATCATCATACAAAACAATTTGATTAAAACTAGTCGGTTTTGACTATTTCACAAATTGTTCATTCCTAATCTAATCACTATATTAATAGTGAAAACTTAATAAAACAGTGATTTTTATCACATTTGGAAAAGAAAACATTTGACTAATTTGTGACATACGTTATAACAGCAGTTCAAACTTCAACATAAGATAATAAAAAAAGGGAGTGGTGTGTAAATGATTAGGTATTATTGTTCTAGATGTCATACGCTCTTGCTAAATAATAAAGAAAGATGTTTTAAGTGTGGGAATGGTACAATTTGTCAAATTAATATTAATGTACAAAAGAACGATCAAAAGTCCTCTTAATCACTATTTTTTAATAGTGATTTTCTTGTGATTATGAAAGTAAAAGTTTTATTAAAATAGAAAAAATAAATGTTACGGTTCGAAAACAATATTATTTTTATTCACACACAACATATATCTGCCATACTCTAATGTAGGCGAATGTCTACAAGGAGGTATGTAGTTTATATGGCAAAAGTAAAAAATTATTATGCAGGTACAAATTCAAGTGTAGGTTTTTACTCGTTTTATGATGAGGCACTAAAAGGGCTAGAAACTCTATATATTTTAAAAGGGGGACCTGGAACAGGGAAGTCCACCTTCATGAGGAAAATCGGCCTTGTGTTTATGGAGAAAGGCTACGATCTCGAATACTTACACTGTTCTTCAGATAATCACTCTATAGATGGAATCATTATTCCTGAACGAAAATTAGGATTTGTAGACGGAACGGCACCACATGTGATCGAGCCTAAATACCCTGGAGTCGTTGAAAAGGTGATCGACCTCGGTCAATTCCGCAATGATCAATACTTAGCTCAATTTAAGGATGAAATCATTGAACTAACAGATGATATTTCAAAGAACTTTGAAGATGCTTACAAAACCTTTGCGGAAGCTAAGAAGGTACATTTAAAGCGTGAGGATATTTATGTTTCATCAATGAGCTTTAAAAAGGCAGATGCTGTCCTTCAGAACTTGATCGATGAAATATTTAGTAAACCATTTACAGCCGAGGAACATCCAACAAAAAGAAGGCGTTTCTTTGGAGCGGCCACACCGAAGGGTGCAGTTAATTTCATAGATAATATTACTGAAGATTATGATAAGCGTTATATAATTAAGGGAAGACCAGGAAGTGGAAAGTCGACTTTGATGAAGAAGGTCGCCAAGCATGCAGAACAACAGGGATTATCAGTTGAATATTTCCATTGTGCCTTTGACCCAAAAAGCATAGATATGGTCATCATACCAAAGTTGGGTGTCTCAATTGTAGATGGAACGGCACCACATGTTGTCGACCCATTCCGTGAGGGTGATGAAGTCGTAGATATGTTTACTTTGTGCATGGACCCGAAAATTGAAAACACGTTTAAAAAAGAAATTGAAGAGCTTAACCTAGAATATAAAAATAAAATGGCGATTGGTACAAATTATTTAAGCGAAGCAAAAAGACTTCATGACAAACTTGAAGATTACTATAAAGCTGCCATGGACTTTAATGCAATCGACAAAAAGCGAGAAGAAATCGTAAAGACATTACTGTAAAGGTGTTAGTTAATAAAGGTTGAAAAGGACCGAGAAGTTCAAGGCGGTGCAGCTTTGAGTACCGGAACGTATGTTGTTAATACATGAGGAACGGAAAAGCAAGCCAACGCAGAAATTCGATGTGTCATTTTCAGCCGGAAACCAAAATTTTACTAGTGAATGTTTAAAACGTTTGAGTTATACTATAAATGCACAACAACAAACAACTCCTTTGAAACGTGAGCTTTCCCGTGCTGGGAAGGCTTTTTTTGTGCCCTTTATTAATTGTTTGCATACTAATTTTAAAACTGGAAAAAATAACCTTAAGATTGCCTTTAAAGTAAGGGGGGCGCCCATGCCTAAAATCATTTCAGTTGGCATTTGCAATCCATCACATAAGATTAATCAATCCAAAACAACTGAATTTATCAAGTACTTATTCCAAGAGCATTTTCCAGACATAGACCGTCTCATCCGAGTATTCGCTAATAGTGAAATCGATGAACGGTATTTCAGCGAATCATTAGAGTGGTATAGCGAAGACCATAGCTTTGAAGAAAAAAATAATACATATATTGAAAAAGCAATTACGTTTGGAGTGAAATCCATTCAGAACTGCTTAAATAATACCAACCTGCTTAAAAAAAAGATCACGCCGAAAGAAATTGATGCGATCATTTTTATATCGAGTTCTGGAATTTCCACGCCAAGTATTGAAGCAAGGATCATGAATCAAATGGATTTCGGAACACATACAAAACGGATTCCAATCTGGGGACTTGGTTGTGCGGGAGGGGCATCTGGATTGGCGAGGGCATTCGATTATTGCAAAGCATACCCGGATGCAAAGGTTCTTGTCGTTGCAGTTGAGCTTTGCAGCTTAACTTTTCAAAAAAATGACTTTACTAAGAGCAATTTAATAGGCACTTCGTTATTTGCGGATGGAACAGCCTGTATATGTATTGTGGGAGATGAAGTAGAGTATCAGGAATGTTCAGTATCAGATGCTTTACCTCATTTTGTTTCATCTCAATCGACCTTAATGGCAGATTCAGAGGATGTCATGGGCTGGGATATAAAAAATACAGGCCTCCACGTGATTTTTTCAAAGGATATCCCTAGTATCGTGAAATCTTGGTTAAAAGGAAATGTAGATGAATATTTACATACAAATCAGCTGGATATGAACAATATAAAGCATTTTATCGCCCATCCAGGTGGAAAAAAGGTATTAGACGCATATGAGGCAGCACTTGAAATTCCACGCTCGATGACAGAAATCTCTAGAGAAGTTTTACGAAAACAGGGGAATATGTCTTCTGTAACGGTGCTTTATGTACTGAAGGAATTTATGGAAAAGCAGCTAGGTAATGAGGGTGACTATGGGCTTGTAACAGCCTTAGGACCTGGGTTTAGCTCAGAGTTAGTCCTTTTACAATGGAGGAAATAGGATGATATTTTGGATATTTATTACGTTGGTAATCGCCCAAAGATTAATTGAAATGCGAATTGCAAAAAGAAATGAAAAGTGGATTTTGTCTCAAGGTGGCTATGAGGTAGGGCATGGGCATTACAAATACATTGTACTCATGCATATCCTGTTTTTTGTTTCGGTCATGGTTGAAGTTGTCTATTTTAACAAGGAGTTATCAACATTATACCCTGTTCTTTTTTTCTTATTTGCGTTAACACAGTTAGGTAGAGTGTGGGCACTTCAATCATTAGGGATGTTTTGGAATACGAAAATTATGATCCTCCCTACAAAACAAGTGCAGACAAAAGGTCCATATAAATATCTTAAGCATCCTAATTACCTTGTTGTAGCGTTAGAGTTAGTCCTAATCCCGGTGTTATTCCAAGCGTATATAACGGCTATTGTTTTCACACTTTTGAACCTACTGGTTATGACTGTTCGGATTCCAATCGAAGAACGAGCTTTAGCAGTTCATGTTGATTATCAAAATATCGGCTTGGTGAGAAATCGATTTATTCCAAATAGAATGAAAACGTTAAAAAAAGATTGAAAAGAGCGAAAACTGCTGATACACTAATTATAGATGAAAATAATTATCACTATCAGTTGAAAGCTGGTGATTGGATTGCTAACTTTATTTATAACACTAACCATTGGAATATACAGCTTTATCATGTATCACGTCCTACATAATGTTCTAAACTCAAAACAAAACCAGAAAAAACACCATAATTCCATCCACGTAACCAGGTAAATACCTGGTTTTTTTTATGAAAAATTTGATTCCTAATATTCTGCTTTGTCAAAAGCATTGGTGTAGAGTAAAATACATATATATTGAATTTTTATGCAATGTACAATAAGGGGATTAGACATGATACAAACAGAACAAATTAAACACATCACAAAGGGAGATTTAGAAAAAAGACTATCTTATTTGTATGACATTTTTGAAATAAACAACGATAAAGAAAGTAGTTCAAAAATTATTCAGTTGCTAAAAAAGCTATATAACTCTGAATATATGATTGGTTTTTCTGGCCACTTTTCAGCTGGAAAGTCGAGCATGATTAATGAACTCATAGGGGAGAGTCTTCTGCCATCAAGCCCGATTCCCACAAGTGCAAATTTAGTAAAAGTAAAGTCAGGACGAGAATACGCACGTGTCTATTACCGTGACGGAAAAATCATTGAATACCCAGCACCCTATGATTATGATGTAATCAAATCATATGCTAAAGACGGGGAATCAATTGAGTCCATTGAAATAAGTCATGATCATATGAAACTCCCTGAGCAAGTAATCGTGATGGATACGCCAGGGATTGATTCTACTGATGACGCCCATCGTGTATCAACTGAATCGGCTCTCCATTTAGCAGATTTGCTGTTTTATGTGATGGACTACAACCATGTCCTTTCAGAGCTGAATTTCCAATTTACAAAGGAACTTACAGATCGAAACAAGACAGTTTATTTAATTGTAAACCAAGTTGATAAACATAAAGAATCAGAGCTAAATTTTGATTCCTTTAAGCAAGGTGTCGAAGAGGCATTTCAGAATTGGAATGTAGCCTATTCAGATATTTTTTTCACGACATTAAAGGAACCCAATCACAAGCATAATCAGTTTAAGCAGGTCCAGCAGTTACTCCATGATAAAATTGCTAACAAAGATCAACTTTTATTAGAGGGTGTATACCATTCTGCAAAACAAATTATTTTAGAGCATATTACATTTTTAGATGATAAAAATGCTGCAGAGCTCGAAGATACAAAAGAAAAGCTTCGGTCATTATCAGAAGCTGAACGGGAGACAATTCCCACTCAAATTGAAAAATTAAACAATCAATTAACTAGCTTTGCAAAAAACAGAGAAAAAATCGAAGTAGAATTCATGGATGAAATTGACACGATTTTATCAAATGCAATTCTGATGCCGTTCCAGACTCGTGATTTAGCGAAAAATTTTGTTGAATGTGTGCAGCCTGATTTTAAGGTTGGATTGTTATTCTACAAAAACAAAACAGAAAAGGAACGTGAAGAGCGAAAGCAAGCTTTTCTAGCAGATGTGAAAGAAAGAATGTCCACTCAATTGGAATGGCATTTAAAGGATTTTGTCGGGAAATTTGCAGGAAACTTACGTCTTTCGAAACAACCGACAGGAAACGAGCTTGCAACGGACTTGAGTGCTAAGGAGTTACAAGATTTAGTTAAGCCTGGTGCGGGTGTTACAGGGGAATACATTTTAACTTATACAGATGATGTAGGAAATTATATTAAGAGAAAATATAAACAAAAAGCAGTAGCGTTATTAAATGCCATTCTTGAGCAGGTTAAGTCAAGTACTGTAAAAGAAGAGCAAGGGATAAAAGCAGAGTTGGAAAAATATAAGGTTTATCAAGAAGCGTTTGCCACTTTGAAGAAGTTTGAGTCGAAACGAACTGAGATTCGTTCGAAGCTTGACGACATCATGAATGGAAATTCTGAAATAAATCGTGTGGAATCAGCTGAAAACCTACTTTCTAGATTTGTTGAGGATGTTGAGATTTCTTCCACTGAAGAAATACTGCAGGATTTGAAGGATCAAGAGGCGGCTACTCCGAAATCTGAAGAAAAACCAACACAACAGCATAAAGAAAAAAAAGGAACATCTGAGCAAGCGAGCGATCATTTGGAAAAAGCGCATGACTTGATTAAACCAATTACAGGTCTCTCTACGCTTGCTAAAGATATTCAGGAAAAAGCTCATCGCTTAAAACATAAACATTTTACGGTTGCATTATTTGGAGCGTTTAGTGCAGGGAAGTCTTCTTTTGCTAATGCATTAATGGGGAAACATGCACTTCCAGTTTCACCGAACCCAACAACAGCAACAATTAATAAAATTACATTTCCAACTGATGAACATCAACATGGAACAGTACTTGTAAAGATAAAATCAACCAAACAATTATTAGACGATATCAACCACTCATTACACATTTTTGGTGAAAAAGCGGGTAGTCTTGATGCCAGTATAGAGATCATAAAGTCAAGAATTAGCAATATCGAAAAAATCGAAGCGAAAGAAAAGCCTCATTTTTCATTCTTAAAAGCAGTGTTGGCAGGGTTTGAGAACATCGCTTCAGACCTAGATCACGTTTTAACGACCGATATGGATGGTTTTAATGAATATGTTGCAAAGGAAGAAAAGGCATGCTTTGTTGAATGGATTGAGCTTTATTATGATTGTCCATTAACAAAGCAAGGGATTACGTTGGTAGATACACCAGGGGCAGATTCAATCAATGCTCGCCATACAGGGGTTGCCTTTGAATATATTAAAAATGCCGATGCCATTTTATTTGTAACGTATTATAATCATGCTTTCTCTAAAGCAGACCGTGAGTTTTTAATTCAACTTGGCCGTGTTAAAGACACCTTCAGTATGGATAAGATGTTCTTCATCATTAATGCGGCAGATTTGGCAAACTCAACTGAAGAGCTATCAGATGTAAAAGATTATGTCGGGTCACAGCTTGTAAGCTATGGAATTCGTTTTCCTCGACTCTATACCGTATCAAGTCGTGCTGCCTTACTTGAGAAGCTTAACGAAGATAGTCAGAAGGACCGTGGAATCCTTGCAACATCTGGTATAGAACGTTTTGAAACTGATTTCCATTCATTTGTTATTGATGAGTTGACAGAAGTAGCAGTTAATGAAGGTTACGTTGATATTCAGCGTGCTGCTTCAATCATTGATTCGTATATTCAATCTGCAAAGGAAGACAAGGATATTAAGCGTGCTAAACTTCGAGATGCTAAAGACCAGCATGAGAAAATGAAGTCTGTTATTGAAACTGTTGATGAACTGGAAGTGTTTGGAGTGGTTGAGCAAGAAATCAAGGAGCTCAGTTACTACATTAAGCAAAGGGTCTTCCTTCGTATATCAGATATGTTTAAGGAAGCATTCAACCCATCATCTCTTAGTGATGATGGCCGAGATTTGAAAAAAGCACTCCAGTCATGTTTGGCTGAATTTTTAGAGTCAGTCGGATTTGATTTAGCCCAAGAATTGCGCGCAACTTCATTACGAATCGAAACTTTTATTTCAAAGCGACTACATGGCCAGCTCAGTACTTTTAATGAGCAAATTAAGTCGATCAATTCAAATATGAGTATTTCAGAGTCCATTGAACTAGATTTTGAAACGATTGAATTTAAGAATGGGCTTGAGCAGGAAGATCACACACGTTACAAAAAGGCACTAGCTCTGTTCAAAAATCCTAAATCATTTTTCGAGAAAAATGAGAAAAAACAAATGCAGGATGAAATAGAAATATTGCTGGATGCTCCAGTTAGCTCATATCTTGAAGAAAACAAAGCATACCTTGTAAATTTCTACAAACAGGAATTTAATAAAAGGCTACAAGCACTTCAAAAAGATGCATTGCAAGAAATTCAGGAGTATTTTGATGGAGTAACCAAAATTCTATCTGAGGATATCGATATCGACAACCTGGAACAGGTACATGAAAAGCTAAGCGGATACTATACGGAGCATATGGGGTGATTTGATTTTGACTAACTCGAAATCAAAGTATCATGCGTGTGCCACTTGTGTTCATTTCTTAGCAGAACGAAAAAGTGGCAAGATGATCTACAGATGTGTACGTTTAGGCTACGATACAAATCCAGCTTACCAATTCAATTGTTGGACGCCTAAACCCCATATTGTTAAACTAATGAAGAATGAAACAACGGAGGAGAAATGATGACAAACGTCCATGAAGCAATCACAAAACATTCAAAATCACAACACGAAATTGTAAAAACATTCGTGGGACTAGAGCAACAAAGAGAACTATTTATTGATGAGGCAGTTGCTTTAGCAAAACAAAACAAAGAATTCACCGTCGATAAAATTAATAAAGTGACGCACGAAATGAACAAACTTGCAAAAAAAGGAATTGTTCCTTTAAGAAAGCTTGTATCAGTTGAAATGGTGAAGGAGTACGCATTCCGCAAATAAATAAATCACGCATGTTGGGTTAATACTAAACACAATCTCTCATAAAGGAGACATGCATGTGAAAAACAATAAACAAGCTGCTTCGAAAAAAGATAAAAAGCAAGAAGGAAAAGGGACGACCCCCTATCATTTTGCATCTTATGCAGAAATTGAAGCAGAAAAACTGAAGAGTAAATAAATGCGAGCCCTCTTGTGTAAGAGGGCCTTTTTGTGCGCTTGGAAGGAAGATACAAACAAATGCACTGTAGATATATGTTATAATTCTATTTATGAGGATTTTGCCGAAGGGGAGGATATGCTGATGAAAAATCAGATTATGTTAATAGATGGGATGGCATTATTGTTTCGCTCTTTTTATGCAACGGCGATGAGTGGATATTTTATGGTAAATAGTAAAGGAGTTCCAACAAATGGGATTCACGGATTTGTAAAACATATGATGACTGCCGTCAATAAGTACAAGCCTTCACATGTCATATGCTGTTGGGATATGGGAAGCTCCACATTTCGTACAGAAATGTATGATGGTTATAAAGCAAACCGTGGCGCACCACCTGAAGAGTTAATTCCACAATTTGATTTAGTTAAGGATGTAGTTGAATCCTTTGATATCCCAAATGTTGGACTTTCTGGATATGAGGCAGATGACTGTATTGGTACGCTTGCAAAACAATATAGCCAGGACTCTGATGTGATCATTCTGACTGGTGACCAAGACATATTACAATTACTTGATGAAAGTATTACGGTTTTAATTATGAAAAAAGGTATCGGTAATTACGCGGAGTATACGAGTGAAAGCTTTCTCGAAGAAAAAGGAATTACTCCTCAGCAAATGGTTGACTTAAAAGCATTAATGGGTGATACAAGTGACAACTATCCAGGTGTTAGAGGAATTGGTGAAAAAACAGCATTAAAACTACTCCAACAGTTTGGTTCAATTGAAGGTATTCTTGAAAATGTAGAAAATCTAACAAAAGGCCAAAAGACTAAAATCAAAGAAGATTTAGACATGCTGCATTTATCTCGAAAATTGGCGAGAATACATTGCGAAGTTCCGATCAACTGTTCACTTGAAGATGCATTAATCCAAATTAACCGTGAAAAAGTGAATGAAAAGTTCTCTGAGCTTGAATTTAAAGGCTTAGATCAATTTATTAGCTAATAGAGTACTCAATTTGAGTGCTCTTTTTTTGGATGCCCCGCAATCACAACCAACCACAGGGCGTCCAACAAAAACCTTATATTTTCGTATTTGATTTCTTTGCTCTGTTCTCAAGCTCACTTTTTGGTTCCATTGAAAATTCGGTATCCTCATTATGACCTTGTGGGTTTACGCCTTTAGGAGCTTTCCCGCGGTTGTTTCCTTTTTGTGCCATGATATGTCACCTCCATTTCGTATTATTTCCATCCTAATTTGGAATATGTCTTGAATAGAAAGTGAGGTGATAAATGAAACTAACCATGAGGTGAGAATCGTGAACAAGGGAATCTATACTGCGCTACTTACAATTGGTCTTGCTCAATTTTTAAAAATTCCAATCAAAAAAGCCAAAACGGGAAAATGGGATTGGGGTACTTTCTTTGAAACGGGTGGAATGCCAAGCTCTCACTCAGCTGGTGTTTCCTCACTCGCTACTTTTATTGCGTTAAAAAGGGGTATTCCCACGATAGATTTCGCACTATCCACCGTATTTGGTTTAATCGTCATGTATGATGCACAGGGTATACGCCGCCAATCAGGTGAACTTACCATTAAGGTGAACGAGCTTGATGAAGAAATAGAACGATTAGCAGGACAAAAGGACCATCACTACCATGATAACAAGGAAAAAAGATTAAAAGAAAGACTTGGCCATCAGCCAGAAGAAGTACTTGGTGGAGCGATATTTGGAATGATTGCAGGTACAATAGCCCATTTTTTAACAAAAAAATCGTAGTATTTCGACAAAAAATGCGATATTATTAGGATAGAATTTTTTGTTGGGGTTGGGGTCAATTGTTTAAATTAGAAAAAAAAGTAAATGAATACTTGCAATTCTTGGCGCAAAAGGGTTTTAATTTTGGAGAGGACGCAGTTGGCTTCATTACATTTGGCCAGCAATATACCAACGCAACAGACGAAATAGTCAATGTTGCTATTGAAATCACTTTAAAGGCACAAAAAGAATTTGACGGAAGCTTCTTCATATCATTATTAGAGATGCTGAAGGAAAACCAAATACAAAATCGAACACAAGCGTATCGTTTTGTAGAAGAACGAAATATAATGGCATAAAACCCTTGGACAAATGAGTCCAAGGGTTTCTTCAAGCTTCATTTTTTCGAATGCCTTGTCTTGCTAATTCATCAGCCACTTTATTTTGTGTGCTTGGGATCCATTTAAGAAAAAAGAGGTCAAGTTCATTTGAAAGCTGCAATGCTTTTTCGAGCAAGGGAGCAAATTTTTTATTTTTAACGTATTCCTTTGCTATTGCTCGGTCAACCAGTTGTGAATCTGTTCGAAACGATACAACTCTGTAGTCATTTTTGATGCAAATTTCAAGACCTTTTAGTAGAGCATAGTATTCAGCTTCGTGGTTCGTCATTGTCCCAAGTGGAATCGAATGTTTTTCCACGATACCGTTTCCCTTAATAAAAACCCCAGCACCAGATGGACCAGGATCACCTGCGCTTGCACCATCTATATACACTTCGATCATCTAATGCCTCCAAAATATACTAAATAATGCCTATTTTATCATTAATCATGTAAAGTTGTGAAGATAATTAAAAAAGGATGTCTACTCACAGACATCCTTCACCATCCCTTAGGTTATGCATTTTTATGAAATCTTCTAGCGATATAAATAAATGGTGTATCGATTAAAGCAACTAACCATTTAATAAAGTATGTCGTTATGAAAATTTCAATCCATACGTCAAACGGATATGCGCCTAAGAATGCAACACTTGTAAAGATTAATGTATCAAGTAGTTGGCTAATCATTGTGCTACCATTATTCCGTATCCATAGCTGGTTATCCTTTGGAAAACGTGCTTTAATCTTCGAATAAATAATCACGTCTGAATACTGACTAATTAGAAACGCAAGTAGGCTTCCTAAGGCAATCCGTGGAAGAAGTCCAAAGATTGTTTCCAAAGAGCCTTGAGCAAAGTCCACCTCATGCGGGTCAAACGCAAGAACAAACTGCATGATAATAATCATTGAAAGCAGTGTGAAAAAGCCAAGCCAAACACCTTTTTTTGCTTCCTCTTTTCCATACTTTTCATTCAGAATATCAGTTATTAAAAAGGTTGTTCCATACATAATATTACCGAGGGTGGCGGTTAATCCAAATAGCTCAACCGTTTTTACAACCTGCAGATTTGCTATAACGGTAGAAAAACCAATCCAAACAAATAACCCGGATTTTCCGAAGATCCGATAAATAGTTAAGACTAAAATGAAATTGACAATTGCAAAAACGAACCAAAGTAATTCGTTATACATACTATTACCTCCTGTAGTTTTGATAACGCGGGAGTTTACGAACCGCGAAAGGACATCATTAAATTGTCAAAGGTTAATTATAGTACGATATGAATAAAAGTGGAAGTACATAACCTAATGGAAAAAGTGTATAATGAGTAAAAAATTAGGAAAAATGAAGATACGTTCCACTAGAGAGGATGAGCATGATGAAACTTAAGCTGGAATGGACTTATAAAACGCCAAAAAACCAAGTGATTACCTTAATGTCCGATGAAGTATCTACGGAAGAGGCATTGCTCTTAGCAGATGACTTTGAACGAACTGGACGCACAAAGGAACTCGTATTTTATGATGAGCGTCATACAAAATGGACAAAAAAAGAAATCATTAAATTGATCAAAGTAGTTGAAACTGAACCTCAGGATATTATTGCTTATTTTGATGGTGGGTTTGATATACAATCGGGTAAGGCAGGCTTAGGAGTTGCTATATACTACTCCCAAAATAAAAAGCCTTATCGGGTTAGGGTAAATGAAGTATTTGAAGAAATGGAATCAAATAACGAGGCAGAATACGCAGCATTCTGGTTGCTATTAAATACACTAGAGGAAATAGGTGTTCAGCATGCAACTGTCACATTTAAAGGGGATTCCCATGTTGTATTAAAACAATTGTCAGGGGAGTGGCCGTGCTTTGAGGAGAACCTGAATAAGTGGTTGGATAGGATAGAGGAGAGAATTGGGAAGTTAGGGATTCATCCAATCTATGATCCGATTGGCAGGAAACAGAATGCAGAAGCAGATAGACTAGCTACTCAGGCGCTCGAAGGAACAATTGTTTCCAGTAAAATTGAAATAAAAGGGTAAGTAATTAAGCCTATTCATCATACTCATAAAGTAGGTGAATTTGATGGGATGGGTCATTGTTCGTTCGAGTAGGTGATACCGATGAAAATAGGAGCTGATTTTTTTCATGAAACGCAAGGAACTTATTTTGGAAGTTGGTGAAATACTTGACACCTATTGCCAAGATTGTTTTGTAAAAGAATATTTTCGTAAAGAACATGGCAAACGCTACGCCCAAAACTTTTGTATTAAAAACTGTACCGTTGGTCAAAAGCTGAAGGAATACGGAGAGAAACTATCATAAAATACGTAAAAAGGGCTCTTTTTAGGTAGAAAGAGCCCAAAGAAAAGGCTGATAAAAAAAATCAGCCTTGGTTTTCACATTGTTAAGTTAAAATGTAAGAATTATAGCTTTACAACGTTCGCAGCTTGAGGTCCTCGATTTCCTTCAACAACTTCGAAAGAAACTTCTTGGCCTTCTTCTAAAGATTTGTAACCGTCACCTTGGATAGCTGTGAAGTGTACGAATACATCGTCTCCGCCTTCAACTTCGATGAAGCCAAATCCTTTTTCATTGTTAAACCATTTTACTTTACCGTTTTGCATTATGCTTTTCCTCCTAAACCTTCGGCACAACCGTGCATCGTAAAAATTTTTGTCAATTAGCTACCTATTTATGTATCTTTTAAAAATAATAATATTGTAAAAAAAATACTAAACTACTAGCTAAATGATGATTTTAATATACAACCTAAATCGTGTTAAGTCAAGGGAATAAAGGGTTTTTTACGTATTATTGGAAAATATTTGTGACAAAGAGGAGGATAAATATAAAAAATGTTAAATATTTTCGTATATTCCAATAATTATTGAAGAAATTCCATTATTTGATATAATAATAGAAAGAGAAGTTTGAGGTGTCCAAGACGATTATCGATTCATCTTGTAAAAAACACGAAATTGAAAGCGTTTTATCATTAATGTTGGATGGAGGCTATATTATGTTTAGACACAACTACAATGGGAAAGAAATCATCATCAGGTTTACCTCAAATTCGAAAAGCACCAAGGTCAATAAGGATTTCCTGTATAAAAAAATTGTATCCATATGTGAAAGTATAATGACTGCAGACCATGAAACTCCATTCATAGTTGAGGATGATCGAGGGCGTTTAGCTGTTGGCACGGTGCAGCATGGTGATTTAACTGTCATCTCTATCCATCATTTTGTCGAACCTTCACATATGTATCTCCAAAGAAATGAAGTTAAAAAACCATCTTGAATGGTTTTTTAACTTTTATTATTTCTCCTATCTGTCTCTCTCATTCTCCCACCAAAATCTGTATTTCTATCAATCATAAAGTTTTGATAAAATAATCTTAGTAGTGTAATTGAAAAGAGGAATTAGATGAAGGTTATTATCGCAGAAAAACCAGACCAAGCGATGAAGCTTGCGGCTCCATTTAGGAGTAAAAAATCTCAAGGGTTTATTGAGGTTTCGCCCAATCCATTATTTCCAAAGGGTGCTTACTTTACATGGGCAGTTGGCCATATTTGTGAGTTGCTTCCCCCCGAAGAATATAATCCTGCCTGGAAAAAATGGCGGATCGAAACACTCCCTCTCATTCCCGACCATTTCTCATATCGGGTCATGAAATCAAAATGGAAACAGTTTACCATTATTAAGAATCTCCTTCGAAAACCAGAAGTGACGGAAATCATTCATGCAGGTGATGCTGGTCGTGAGGGAGAACTAATCATTCGTAATATTATTGAAATGGCCAAGGTCAGTAAACCGTTAAAACGGTTATGGATTTCATCTTTAACGGAAAAAGCAGTGAAGGATGGATTTCAAAATCTATTAATGGAAGAAGATACAAGGAATCTATACTTTGAAGCGAAGGCACGGGCCTGTGCCGATTGGATCGTTGGGATGAATGCGTCTAGAGTCTATACATTACTGCTTAAGCAAAAAGGAGTATCTGATGTATTTTCAGCAGGAAGAGTTCAAACGCCGACTTTGGCCTTGATTGTAAAACGTGAAAAAGAAATTGCTGATTTTAAATCTGAGCCATTTTGGGAGGTTTTTGCCAACTTCCAAGTAAATGGAAAGCAGTATGAAGGAAAATGGATGAAGGATAATGAATCTCGGCTTTCTTCACAAGACATGGCGGAAAGGATCGCGGCTTTTTGTCAAGATAAGCCAGCGGAAATTACCGAAGTGGAAACGGAGAAGAAAGAATATCAGCCACCATTACTATTTAATTTGTCGAGTCTTCAGGCAACGGCAAACAAGGCATTTAAATTCTCACCAAAAAAGACATTGGATGTCGCACAAAGCCTGTATACAAAAGGGATTATTTCCTATCCCCGTTCGGATTCAAGCTATATAACAAAAGGGGAAGCACAGACAATCCCAGAAATTTTTTCAAAGCTTGAAAAACTAGAAGACTATAAGGCTTATTTTCCAACACCTAATGTGTCGATAATGAATAATTCTCGTTACGTCAATGAGAAAAAAGTAACTGATCACTATGCGATTATTCCAACTGAACAGGTTCCACATCCTGCAAAGCTATCTGGCGATGAGAAGAAGATTTACGATTTAATCGTAAAACGCTTAATTGCCGCGCACTACAAGCCTGCTATTTTTAATTATACAACCGTAAAAACATTAGTAGATAGGCGCGCTGAATTTGTTACAAAGGGTAAGGTTAAGCTTCAGGAAGGGTGGAGAAAAGTGCTCTTCGAGGAGAATTCAAAGGAGGTGGATGTAATCTTGCCTCCCCTTGAAAAGGGCGAAGCTGGAGTTGTCGAAAACAGTTATACAAAAGAAGGGAAAACACAGCCACCGAAACGCTACACAGAAGGACAGTTGATTACCTTAATGAAAACGGCCGGTAAGCATATTGACAATGATGAGCTAGAGAAAATCCTTGCCAAAAAGGAAGGACTTGGTACCGAAGCAACACGCGCAGGCATTATCACAATGTTAAAACAACGGAACTATATTAAGGTCGAGAAAAACCAAGTATTTGCAACAGAAAAAGGGATTCTATTAATCGATGTGATAGGTGAAAAAATACTTGCATCTCCTGAAATGACGGCTAAATGGGAACAGCGTCTTCATGAAATAGGACAAGGTAAAGCTTCACCAGCCTCATTTATGATTCAGACGAAAAAGCTTTCCCAAAAAATTGTGGATGATGCTAAGGTACAAAGTGAAACTTGGGATATCTCAAGTATCAATATTGAAAATGTTAGTTCTCAAAAAAGCTCTTATAATAAAAAAGAAATCGGTACAGTCGTAGGAACCTGTAAAAAATGTGGTGGAGAGGTCATCAATAAAGGCAAATTTTATGGTTGTGCAAACTATAAAACAAAAGGCTGCCAATTCACAATCTCAGGGAAGATCCTAGGAAAAACAATCACAAAAACAAATGTTCAAAAGTTACTATCAGCAAATAAGACAAATTTAATAAAAGGCTTCAAAAAAGACAGTAGAATGTTTGATGCATATCTTAAATGGAATGACCAAACAGGGAAAATAGAATTTGAATTTCCGGCAACAGTACTAAATAATAATTAAAATGTAAGAGAAAAGGCGAAATGTCTTTTCTCTCTTTTTAAAATTTTCGAAAAACTGCATTGAACCAAATTTAACCAAGTTGTATAATAGAAAAAGAATGACTGATACGCAAACGTACTAAAAGAATGGATGGATTGACTTGTTATTTGTAACGGAGATGCCGATAGAGGCAAGAGAAAAACTTTTATTTGCTGGACTTAAGTTGTTTACAGAACTGGGGTATCAAAAGACATCTGTACTTGAAATTGTCGAAATGGCGAGAGTTTCAAAGACAACCTTCTATCAGCATTTTAAAAGCAAGGAAGATATCATGGTTGCCTTATTTGAACAGCTAGGCAACGAAATGTCTGAGGAAGTTAAACTGGCAATCTCACTAGAAGAAAGCATGTCATACAAAGCGTTTGCTGGGATTAATCGGTATATCCAGATTTGTTTTGAAAATAAAAATGTTGCACAAATATTATTGGTTGAATCAGTTGGAGTGTCGCGTAATGTTGAATTAGTACGCCAAAGGTCTCACCAAGTGTTTGCATCTATTATTCTGCAAACAGTTCAGACAGAGTTACCGAAAACTGTTTCAAAGTCGGAAATGCGGATCGTGGCCCAAGCAATGGTTGGTGCAATTAATGAAGTCATTATGCAAAACTTTTTTAACAATGAAGACGAGACATTTGATTTTGAGGGAATCTCTAGATTATTAAACCGAATCGTTATTTCTGCATTTGTGAATCTTGGAATGCAGGAATAATCTTTTTCTGTATGAGGAATACGATATCGTACCCTTGTTTTGTAAATATATTTATTAATTGGGAGGATGCTAACATGACAAAAGGTATTGAGAGTTACACTTTATCTGAAATGATGCAAAGAATTGAAGAATTGATTAACCGGAACCCAGGACCAATTGAAGGCTTTAATGTTATCTATCAATTCAACATTACAGGAGATGAGGAAGCAAGTTATCAACTTCAGCTTGCGGATGGTCAGGTAAGGGTATTAGAGGCTTCTGAAGGGGCAAATTGTACATTAATTCTTTCACTTGCACACTTTAGGCAGTTTTTAATTGGAAAACTAGGAGGAACTGCTGCATTTATGACAGGAAAATTAAAGATTAAAGGCGATATAAGAAAAGCAATTAAATTAGAAGGACTCTTACGGGAATATAATCTAAAAGAACATCTATAAGTTAGAGAGGTGACCAGGATGGCCGATTTCAGATGGCATAAAGAAGCTGAAAAGCAATGGGATGGTCGAGCTGACTTTTGGAGTAAGCAAAGCCAAGCAATGTGGAATTCCGGAAGCCGGTCCACAATTATTCCGTTTTTTTCGAAACACCTAGAAGATAAAGCCCATATTTTGGATGCAGGATGTGGTGACGGTTACGGGGCATTTTTACTTTCTGAGCGTGGGTTTCAAGTAGTTGGTGCTGATATTTCAGCTGAAATGATTGAAAAAGCTAATCAAAGAAGTCAATCAGAAAACCTTACATTTACACAAGGTGATTTGACAGATCTTCCTTTTGAGGATGAAACTTTTTCAGGTATAATGGCGATTAACTCAATTGAGTGGACTGAGAAGCCGCTCCAAGCAGTCAACGAAATTAAGCGTGTGACAAAACCAGGAGGTATCTTTTGTGCTGGGTTATTAGGTCCTACGGCAGGACCAAGGCAACATGCATATCGACGCTTGTACGGGGAGACCGTTATCCAAAATACGATGATGCCCTGGGAATTTGAGCAATTGGTAACGGAAAATGGCTGGCGGGTAGTTGATGGGCAGCCTGTTTATAAGGATGCTGTGAATGTAGAAGCTACGAAGGGATTACCTAAAGAACTAAAACAAGCATTATCGTTTATGTGGGTGTTTATTTTAAAAAAGGCGTAAGAAAAGGTATCTCGAACCCGAGATACCTTCTATCATTCCCAGTCATATGGAGTTTCTTGATAAACATAATAATTGAGCCAATTTGCAAACAGAAGATAAGAGTGTGATCTCCAGCTGTGAACCGGTGGATTCGCTGGGTCATTGTTTGGAAAATAATTAACAGGAATAATGACCTTTCCTTTAGCAAGGTCACGTTCATATTCCTCTTTTAACGTATTAACATCATATTCAGGATGGCCAGTAAGAAAAATTTGCTTTCCGTCATTTGAAGCTACTAGGCACACACCTGCATCATCTGAAAAAGATAAAAGTGTTAATTCTTCAGTATTTTCAATTTCCTCAAGTTTTACCTCTGTAAACCGGGAATGCGGCACAAAATACAAATCATCAAAGCCGCGAACCAAATTCACATCCTTATTGACCAAATGGTGGTGAAACACACCCGTACATTTTTCAGGAAGTGGGTATTTTTTAACCCCATAATGATAATAAAGTCCGGCTTGTGCACCCCAGCAGATATGTAAGGTTGAGGTTACGTTGGTTTTCGTCCAATCCATAATCTCTTTTAGCTCTTCCCAATAGTTCACATCCTCAAATGAAAGATGCTCAATTGGTGCACCTGTAATGATCATTCCATCAAACCTTCTGTGCTTAATGGCAGAGAAGGAAGTGTAAAATTTATCAAGATGATTCTTTCCCGTGTTTTTTGCGACATGCGTTTCTGGGAATAATAGTGTGATATTCAGCTGCAAGGGGGAGTTTCCAAGTAGTCTAAGAAGCTGAGTTTCAGTTCGTTCTTTTTCTGGCATAATGTTTAAGATTACTATATTAAGTGGACGAATGTCCTGACTATACGCGCGATCTTCATCCATCACAAATATATTTTCAGATTCTAATACTTCTTTTGCAGGTAAATCATGAGGTATATTAATTGGCAATCCTATCATCTCCTAGTTTCTTATAATTGAAATTTTACAACAATTCACACAAGAATATCAAATAAAATATCTTTACTTGTTTTATGTGGTAAAGGAAGGGAATAAATAGAAGTTTCACTTTATACCTATGTGACAAATAAGGTAAGATAAAGAGGTAAGGGAAGATCGTTTATTAAAATTGTTCTTGGGGGTATTGTGCATGGGTTTATCAACAAAGTATAAGACTGATATTGAAATTGCTCAAGAGGCTGAATTAAAGCCAATCAAGGAGATTGCAGAACAGTTAGATTTACTTGAAGAAGAACTAGAACCCTATGGTCATTACAAAACAAAAATTTCCTTAGACGTGATGAAGCGTCTTGAACAAAAAAAGGACGGTAAAGTCATCCTTGTAACATCCATTAATCCTACGCCTGCAGGGGAAGGGAAATCGACAGTCACTGTGGGACTTGGACAAGGGCTTGCTAAGCTTGGAAAAAGTGCAATGGTTGCGATGAGAGAACCATCCCTAGGCCCCACTATGGGAATCAAGGGTGGTGCAACGGGTGGTGGATATTCACAGGTGATCCCAATGGAGGACATAAACCTACATTTTACAGGAGATTTTCATGCGATTACCACTGCAAATAACACACTATCTGCATTAATTGACAACCATATCCATCAAGGAAATGAACTTCAAATTGATGTAAGACGTGTCACATGGAAGCGGGTTGTTGACCTAAATGACCGTGCGCTACGAAATGTTGTAGTTGGGTTGGGAGGACCGACTCAAGGTGTACCTCGTGAGGACGGTTTTGATATTACCGTTGCATCAGAAATTATGGCGATTTTCTGTCTAGCAACCGACATACAGGATTTGAAGCGAAGACTATCAAAAATAGTGGTAGCTTATAATATACATAAACAACCGGTCACAGCAGCAGACCTAGGAGCAGAGGGTGCGCTTACCCTTTTATTAAAGGATGCTCTTAAACCGAATTTAGTTCAAACACTTGAACACACTCCAGCTCTTATTCACGGTGGACCTTTTGCTAATATCGCTCATGGCTGTAACAGCGTAATTGCCACAAAAATGGCAGCAAAATTAGCTGATTATGTGTTAACAGAGGGTGGTTTTGGTGCTGATCTTGGAGCCGAGAAATTCCTTGACATTAAAGCAAGATATGCAGAGATTAAGCCAGAAGCAGTTGTCATTGTTGCAACTAACCGGGCTTTAAAAATGCATGGTGGCGTAAAAAAGGAAAATTTAACTGAAGAGAACGTGGAAGCTTTATCCAAAGGTTTAGAGAACCTTCAAAAACATATTGAAACCATTCAAGCATTCGGACTACCATTTGTAGTGGCGATTAACCGTTTTGTTACGGATACAGAAAAAGAAGTTGAAAAAATTGAATCTTGGTGTGCGGAACATTCTTATCCTGTTGCTCTAACAGAAGTATGGGAAAAAGGCGGCGAAGGTGGAGTGGAGCTTGCTAAGAAGGTACTCGAGACAATTGAAAATAGTGAGAATCACTATGCACCCATTTACGAATTATCTGCCTCAATTGAAGAGAAAGTAAAGGCAATTGCTAAAACTGTTTATGGGGCAAAGGATGTTGAGTTTTCTAGTAAAGCGAAAAAGCAAATGATTGATTTTGAAAAATTCGGGTGGAGCAACCTTCCAGTTTGTATGGCGAAAACTCAATACTCACTTTCAGATGATCCAACATTGCTCGGAAGACCAACGGATTTTACAATTACAATACGTGAGTTCCGACCATCAATCGGTGCTGGATTTATCGTTGCTCTAACAGGTGATGTCATGACGATGCCCGGGCTTCCAAAGAAGCCATCCGCACTAAATATGGATGTTACTGAAGACGGAAAAGCTGTAGGATTATTTTAGAAAGTGATAGGGGGATCTCCCCCTTTTTACCAAAAGGAAGGTATATTTATGTTTGATCCAACCGTATTTGATAACTTAAAGGTTGTAATTGAGGGAGCTCTTTATGATTTAGATTTAGAGGGACAGCTCACGATAACAGATCGTCAGGATCAAGTGGAAATGGCGAAAATGGGTAGGCATTATCGCATTACCTTTAAGGATAAAACCATCAATGAAATTCAAGCCTATATTAACTTGAAAATGGATCTTGATAATCTTGTTACAGAACTACGAAGCCTTGATGAAAATAAACCAGGGTGTCATCTGGAAATAGGGTTTATTTTTAAACTCGAATCTCTGAATGTATGTCCAAGTATTGAACAAGTATTAACCACCATCTGGGGGGACGAAAGGGAAATCCAACAGGAAATTTCTTTTCAATATGGTACGAGAAATCAATATACGAACAATAGTAAAATTACTTTTCAGCGATTAATACAAGAAGATCATATTGATGATTTACTTGAAATGGTTGACTATATCATTGAGACAATTCATCAACTACATACCGTTACAACTTAGGGGCAATCTTGCCTCTTTTTTTTACGACTAAAGGATTAAATTTTCTGATAATTTAATGTTTTTTATGATATAGTAAGAGCATATATAGTAATATAGTGATAATGGTTATTTGTTAAGGGGGCGATTTTATGGGGAAAATTGCATGGGTTACAGATAGTACAGGATTTTTGGATAAGGAACTTTTGGATCATGAGGATATTTATGTGATTCCAATGACAGTCTTTTTTGATGAGGAAGAATATCTTGATGGAGTTACGATTACACCTACACAATTTTTTGAACGATTGAAAACGGCAAAGACCATCCCAAAAACATCACAGCCTTCCATTGGAAGCTTTGTAGAACTATATAATAGTCTCGAAGAAAAATACGATGAGATTATCTCGTTGCATATCTCGGAAAAATTAAGTGGAACCGTCTCGTCAGCAAGACAAGCTGCAGAATTAGTGAATATTCCAGTGACAGTCATTGATTCAAAAATCCTTACCTATCCGATGACAAAATTAATGAAGGAAGGGATGAAGCTTCTACAGGATGGTGGGACAGTAGCAGACGTTGAAAAACATATTGTGGATCTAGCTGATAGATTTGAAACTTACGTTATTATCGGCAGTTTAGAGCAACTGCACCGAAGTGGACGAATGAACACGGCCCAATATTTCCTTGGAAGCATGCTTCAAATTAAGCCAGTCATTCAAATTAACGATGGTGCGCTTTCTGTAAAAGAAAAAGTACGTTCTGAAAATAAAGCAACAAGTAAAATACTAGGTTATCTAAAGGATGCCATTGCGAAAAATCATGTGGAAGAGGTCTATATTTTATATGGCTTGGACGATTCTAAGACAAAGGAATGGGAGCAACATATTCGGGAATTTGCACCAGACCATATTTCGATTAACGCTTACCCTCTTGGGGTTGCAATTGGGGTACATGCTGGTGAAAATACGATTGGGATTAGTTGGATGAACAAATAATCTATTTAACTAGGATGTATTGAACTTCGTTATGAGATAGGGGGGCAATGGCTGCGATCTTGTACCCAATACTCAAGAATTGGGAGATTGTTTCCGCACAATTTGGATGTGGCGGTTCAGTGGGAGCATGAAGGCTCTTATGAAGTTGTAAAAATTGATTTGTAGTGGGATTACAGGTAATCAATACAACATGACGTCCATACCATGGAGTTCCAATTTCCCTGTTTAAACCTTTTGGATGATACATATATTTTTACCACCTTTCAATTTGCCAGAGTTTACTCTGGTTTTTTTAGTTTATGCATGTGTTTTGTAGTGCGCGACAGTTTAGTTGGCGCTAGAATATGATACAATGGTTACGATATTGATGGTAGTGGAGGATACGATGGAGCAGCAAAAAATAATTGAAGCTACAACTACATTTGTGAAAAATATTCTGCAACATGATAGCAGTGGTCATGACTGGTGGCATATAGAACGCGTCAGAAAAGCAGCATTGCAAATTGGTGAAAAAGAAAATGCCAATTTATTTGTCGTAGAAATGGCAGCATTATTACATGACGTGGCAGACGAGAAATTAAATAAATCAGAAGAGGAAGGCCTCATGAAAGTACGGAACTGGCTTTCGTCTTTACAAATAACGGACTCTGAACAAGAGGAAATCATTGAAATCATCTCAACAATGTCCTTTAAGGGTGGCAATCGACCACCAATGAAAACAATTGAAGGACAGGTCGTTCAAGATGCAGATCGTTTAGATGCGATTGGTGCAATCGGTATTGCAAGAACCTTTGCTTATGCGGGGGCACATGGTGATTTAATCTATGACCCAGAGCTTCCTTATCGTGAAAGCATGACAAATGAAGAGTACCGAAATGGTAAATCAACGGCAGTCAATCATTTTTATGAAAAATTATTAAAATTAAAAGACACACTTAATACAAATGCAGCAAAAAAAACAGCCCAGGAACGGCATGATTTCATGACAGCGTTTCTTGATCAATTTTATAAAGAATGGAATGGACAGTTATGAGGCTTTTAACGGTTGAAGGTTTAGCAAAAAGCTATGCCGAAAAAACATTGTTTGAGGATATCTCATTCAGCATTACAGATAATGAGCGAATCGGTATAATCGGTGTGAATGGAACCGGAAAATCGACGTTATTAAAAATCATTGCTGGTGTAGAAGAAGCGGACCGCGGTGAGATTACTCATTCAAAGGGATATACAATTAGCTATTTACCGCAACAACCTGAATTTACTGAAGGAAATACGGTTCTTGACCAGGTATTCCAAGGAAGTACCCCACTCCTCCGATTATTAAAGGAATATGAGGAAGCGATGATTCAGATTGAAAAAGATTCGATGAACACAGTAAATCAGGAGAAATTATATGACCTGCAACAAAAAATGGATGCCGCAAATGCGTGGGAGGCAAACTCAAACGCAAAAGCTGTGTTATCAAAGCTTGGAATTAATGATTTTTCTCAGGACGTGATGGAACTGTCAGGTGGACAGAAGAAGCGCGTGGCATTGGCCCAAAGCTTAATTGAAGTTCCGGACCTTTTGATTTTGGATGAGCCTACCAACCATTTAGATTACGATACAATTAAGTGGCTGGAAGACTACCTTGCAAAATACAATGGAGCACTACTGGTTGTCACGCATGATCGTTATTTCTTAGACCGTGTTACGAACCGAATTATTGAGCTTGATGAAGGACGGCTTTACACTTATACCGGAAACTATAGTAGCTTCTTAGAGGCAAAAGCAATTCGAATGGAACAGGAGCAAGCATCTGAACTTAAGCGACAAAACCTATATAGACGTGAACTTGCTTGGATTCGTCGTGGTGCTAAGGCGAGAACGACAAAACAAAAAGCACGGATTCAACGTTTTGAGGAAATTGAGAATGCAAAAAAGACGGTAAATACGGATTCGCTTGATATTTCAGTTGGTGGTAGCCGATTAGGTAAAAAAGTAATAGAATTAAAAAATGTTTCAAAGAGTTTTGGTGGAACGAAGATTCTAGAGGAAGTAAATTTACTTGTAAAACCAGGTGACCGAATCGGAATTGTTGGACGTAATGGAAGCGGGAAGTCCACATTATTAAATATCATTGCAGGTCAAGTTCCTGTAGATACGGGCGAAATAGAGATTGGACAAACAGTTAAGCTCAGTTATTATACTCAGGAAAGCATAGATATGGACCTTAACAAACGAATGATTGAGTATATTAAAGAAACGGCGGAAATGATTCATACCCTTGATGGTAAAATGATATCAGCAGCGCAAATGCTAGAGCGGTTTTTATTCCCAATGCATACCCATGGTACACCGATTCGCAAGCTTTCTGGCGGGGAACGAAGACGTTTGTATTTGTTGAAGATTATTATGGGTGAGCCGAATGTGTTGTTACTGGATGAGCCTACGAATGATTTGGATACCCATACGTTAACAGTATTAGAGGATTATTTAGAAGACTTCCCAGGTGTTGTAATTACTGTTTCGCATGACCGATACTTCTTAGATAAAGTAACAGACCAATTGTTAATCTTTGAAGAGGGGCACAAAATTTCAACGTATTTTGGAGATTACTCAGATTACCTCGAGAAAAATTCAGTTGAGGCTGCGAAGACGGTACAAAAAGAAAAAAATGAAAAAAAGCCTGTACAAGAGGCACCGAAACAAAAGAAAAAGAAGCTTTCCTACAAGGATCAGCTTGAATGGGATGAAATTGAAGGGAAAATTGAAGCCCAAGAGGAAAAGGTCGCAGCTCTTGTTAAAGAAATTGAAGCAGCCGGAAGTGATTATCAAAAGGCACAGCAGGCAATGGATGATCATGCGAAGGAATCAGAAGTACTAGATCACTTACTTGAAAGATGGGCAGAACTCTCTGAACTTGTGAATGACTAAAAAAAGGCTCGGCAAAGTAGTACGGTTATTGTAGTGAAATATTGTAAATAGCATAAGAATTAGCATGCCTTTTAATACAATCACTATTTTCGTTTATTATAATCTTGGTTTTAGAGTATAGTCGTCTTTGGAATCAACATTACCTTTTTTTGGATACTATGAATGACTTAATACTGCCAATCTATATAAAAGCATATGCATTTCTTTTTTGCGTATGCTTTTATCGCTTTTTTACATAAAAATCATACACGAATGGATATTTATTACATTTTTTGTTCCGTTCGAAGTCACTTTTACCGTTTTTTGGATTTTGCGTATGCTTTTTTACTGCCACTCTATATAAAAGCATACGCATTTCATTTTTTCGAATGCTTTTATCGCTTTTTTACATAAAAATCATACGCGAATGGATATTTATTACATTTTTTGTTCCGTTCGAAGTCACTTTTACCGTTTTTTGGATTTTGTGTATGCTTTTTTACTGCCACTCTATATAAAAGCATACGCATTTCATTTTTTCGAATGCTTTTATCGCTTTTTTACATAAAAATCAAACACAAATGGTTAATTATTACATTTTCTTTTCTTTAGAAAATTAAAGTCAAAAAAAGCTTGAGGTCTGGAAAATTCGCTCAAGCTTTTGTGAGTTATTTAACTTTGCAATTTGTATAACTAATTCGTATGTTATTTAATCTGTGACTTTGGATTTCTCCACGTTTTCAAAATTAATCAGGCAAAGTGCCGGGCCTTTATAATCTTTTTGCGCCTAAGTATCGTGTCTGCCAGTAGTTGATCGTCATATCATCAATACTCACACCGTCAGTGGAATCTGCATGGATAAATTTATTGTCTCCAAGATAAATACCAGCATGGGATGGACCTGGTTTATAGGTTTGGAAAAAGACCAAGTCCCCAACACTTGGTGCCGATACGCTCGCACCTTGATTCCATATTCCAGAAACAGTTCGTGGGACGTTAACTCCTTTTTGTGCAAACACATATTGTAAAAAACCACTACAATCAAATCCACTTGGTGACGTTCCACCCCATACATAAGGAACACCCATGTAATTCATCGCGATCGATATCACACTGCCATCAACAGGTGGAGTTTCGATTGGTTCAACTGCGGCTTCAACCGTTTCGGTATTTGAATTTGTCTGTGTCTGTGTCCGAGCTGTAACCACAGTTACTTTTTTAATGGTTAGCCCCCTGACATTTTTGTTTTTCATAATGTGATCAATTGTTTCGTCCGTGGCAAGCCCATTTTCTTCTAGGTTGAATTTCTTTTGATATGCCTTCACACTTGCCTCCGTGACCGATTCAAACTTCCCATCTATTAAACCACTATAATAGTTTAATTTGTTTAATTTGGATTGTAGCTGTTTGACCTCTGGTCCCTCGTCCCCAACAGAGTAGAAGGGGGGCTTAGGCTGTATGATGACTTCATTTAATTTCTCTAATGTTGTTTCACCAGCAATTCCGTCAACCTTCAAATCATATAATTCTTGGAATCTCTTTACAGCTTCTTGAGTAGTTTCTCCAAAGTGACCATCGATTGTTTCATAATAAAAATTTAACTTATGTAATTCAAATTGAAGAAAACGGACTGGGTATCCGGTATGACCATAGCGTAATTCCTGTTTTGTATCGAATTGATAGTTTTTGTCTAGTAATGGATCCAAATTCTGCTTTTCAGTTGCATCAGCTGCAAGTGGGGCGCCGAAGAAAAATCCAGCAGCTAAAGATGTCACGACAATAGCTTCGCGTGTTCCATAGCGTTTTTTCATTGAAGACCTCCTTGGTGTTTGCAAAAGCAAAGTAGTATAGTTTTCGAAAGGTTTGTTGTAGAGAAAGGCTATGGACTTGAAGTAGTACTATAACTCACGTAAAAAATGCATTACTGTTTCCAATCCTTAGTACAACAAAAGCGAAAACAAATCTTAATGAACACACATTTATGATATTGAGTTAAATAAGCCATTATGACAAAAGTTCGGATAATTAGTACTTAAGCGCTAAAATAAGACAAGGACTAATCGGTAGAAGTATAAGTTCTCACAATGGATATATGGTTATTTCGTGTGCTACAATTACGGTAGTATACTTAGTAGGAGAAGGAGCGGTAGATGTGAAAATTAAATCAATTGAACCAACACCTAGTCCGAATACAATGAAAATTATTTTAGACGAGGAACTACCAAAAGGAAAAAGCAATAATTATAAGAAAGAAAACATAGATCACGCACCAGCACTTATTAAAGAAATCTTGGCAATCGATGGTATTAAAGGAGTCTATCATGTAGCGGATTTCCTAGCGGTTGAACGAAATGCGAGGTATGACTGGCAGGAACTGCTACCAAAGGTTCGAAAGGTTTTTGGGGAAGATGTCACAGAAGATGAGAACGATGCTCCAAAGCTGGATGAGCATTTTGGAGAAGTAAAGGTTTTTGTTCAAATGTACAAAGATCTTCCGATGCAGGTTAAGCTTCATGATGGTGAACAGGAATTCCGATTTGGGTTACCTGAAGTGTTTCGGGAAGCGTTGCTGCGTGCACAAGAGGTTTCAGGAAATGTTGTGTTAGAAAGAGAATGGAAGGAACAAGGTGTTCGATACGGCAATCATGGAGAAATAGGGAAAGAAGTTGTCGATGAACTAGCTGCTGCATATCCCAAGGAAAGACTTGAACGTATTGTTAAACAAATTTCAGAGCAAACTTCTGCTCCAACTGTCCAAAAAAGACAATCCTATAAAGTTACTTTGGAGATGTTGGATGATCCTGAATGGACAAAACGCTATGCAAGTCTTGAACAAATGGATCCAGAAGAGGATGATATTCCTGTCCTTGCTAAAGCATTGAAAGATGAAAAACCATCTATTCGTCGTTTAGCAACTGTGTATTTAGGCATGATTGAAAAGCCTTCAGTGTTACCTTATCTGTATGAGGCTTTAAAGGATAAGTCGGTTACTGTTAGAAGAACAGCAGGTGATTGTTTGTCAGATATCGGTGATCCTGCTGCAATGGCAGCGATGTGCGAGGCATTGAAGGATTCGAGTAAGCTTGTTAGATGGCGCGCAGCGATGTTTTTATTTGAGGTTGGAGACGAGTCTGCATTAGATGCTCTAAAAGCTGTTGAAAACGACCCGGAATTCGAAGTGAAAATGCAAATCAAATTAGCCATCGAACGAATCGAAGGTGGAGAAGAAGCAAAAGGCTCTGTATGGAAGCAAATGACCGAAAGCCGTAATAACTAATCGGGGTTTCAACCCCTTTTATAAAACATTGTGGGGTTTAACTCCAGAATAAAAAAACATGGGTATTGAATTGGATGTTTGAAAATTGATTTTGCTTGGTCATCTATAGTATGCTATGTTTATCGAAACTTGAATTGGGAGGGATTTATATGTCAATGGCATATGATGAATATATGAAGCAAATTGTGAAGCCGATGCGCCAAGAACTTGTTGTTGCAGGCTTTGAAGAGCTTCAAACAGAAGAAGAAGTAGAAAACTTCATGGAGAAAACAGAAGGTACCACTTTAGTGGTAGTAAATTCTGTATGTGGTTGTGCTGCTGGACTTGCAAGACCTGCTGTCACTCAAGCAGTTCTAAATAACGAGAAGAAACCAGACCATCTTGTAACTGTATTTGCAGGTCAAGATAAAGATGCAACAGCAAAGATGAGAGAGTATTTCGAAGGCATTGAGCCATCATCTCCATCCATGGCTTTATTAAAGGGCAAGGAAGTTGTTCACTTCATTCCAAGACATGAAATTGAATCAAATTCAATGGAAACAATTATGGAAAACATAACTTCCGCATTAAATAAGCATTGCTAAAATAAGAGTTCAAAAAGGATGTCACTGCGACATCCTTTTTTGTTCAAATAGGTGATTATATGATTGTAACGACAGCCGGGAGAACAAATGATGAGATGGTTGATTTGGCTAAAAAAACTGCACTAGAACTCAACGTCACTTTTATCGATAGGAAAAAGCATTCTATCGCAAAGTTACAAGATCAAACCAACGAAGATGTTCTTGTTGTAGGGAAAAATCGGATTGAAATCTATCCTTTACATGGTGATGAGCCACTTTTCTTCCATCCCAACTCTGCTATGTTTCGAATGAAAAGAATTATGAAGGGTGAGCATGATCCTTTTATTCAAGCATCTGGTCTTACCCAAGGTAACTCAATTTTGGACTGTACTTTAGGCTTAGGGTCGGATAGCATTGTAGCGAGTTTCGTTGTGGGTGGAACAGGAAAAGTAAGCTCCCTAGAAGGAAACAAGTATTTGTATTATCTTTTAAAGGGTGGGTTAAAGAGCTGGGATACAGGAAATACGATAATGAACGAAGCGATGGCTCGAATTGATGTGATGCACGATACTTATGAAAGCTTTTTAACTAGCTGTCCCCAGAATAGCTTTGATATTGTGTATTTTGACCCAATGTTTGAGGAGAAAATTGAAGAATCAGAGGGGATTAGGGGTCTCCGTAATTTCGCAATTTACTCCACATTAAGTCCTGAAGCGATTGAAGCAGCAAGAAGAGTTGCAAAGAAAAAAATAGTACTAAAAGATCATTGGAAAAGTGAGCAATTTGAAAAATACGGATTTACCGTTTATAAACGAAAAACTGCAAAATTCCATTTTGGAGTGATTGAGGTTTAAAGAGGAGTTACGGCCCGTTAATGCAGGATATTTTGCCACACCTTTGGTTACTTTAAATAACGTACGGAGGTGATGAACATGGCAAAACGTAAAAAGGACCCTTCAAAAATCGGATTAGGCTCTGCTGATGTAGAGGGACAAGGTACTACCAATCAAGAAACGGGACGAATGGAAATGGATTCGTCTAGACGTAAGAAAAAGAAGATGTAACCAAAACGTTGTATTACATATTCGCACAAAAATAAAGCCCGCTTAAAAAGCGGGTTTCACTATTCAGTCACACAACAAGTTATAAAATATAGTAATGTAACAACACTTGCAATACCAAAAATCCATTCCATCTAACGAATCCACCTTTCAAATATGTATAATCAAATACGCCTTGGCGTATTTGTGCCCGATTTTTTTCGAGCTCGCTCGAAAAATTTCCTTCGAAAAATCGTGGCATCCGCCGGAGGCTTAACTTTATTCAGCCAAGTATTGACCTTAGTGAATTTAATATACTCTCTTGCATTCATCCCTAATTCCAGAAGTGAGAACTTCTGCTGAATAAAGTTATCCCTATTTTATCAAATATTGAGGATTTTATGAACTTTAATTTTACTAAGGTTTTCATCTCCTTATAATGTGTGGGTTTTGATGATTTTCCTTGATGGGCATTTATCCTTATTTTTTTGTATTTTCTTAATTTCATAGTAAAAATTTTTGCTAGATTGTGTTAAAATGGCGATAAGGGTAAATGTGTTGAAAGGGCGTTTTCGTTATGAAAAAATGGTTACGAAAAGCATTAGTCGTCTCATTTTCCATTTTAACTCTTGGTTTGGTAACGCCACCACCGGCTCTAACTATGCAGCAGGCTGATGCCGATAAGCCAAGTAAGTTAAATTCGATTAATGATCAAAATGCTAAGTCGAATCTTTATTCCAATTTTGAATCTGATTATGGATATGACAGTAGAAACTTTGTTACATATGCGATGTCACAGGCTGAAACAAAATCCTTCGAGAAATTTGGGAGTAAAATAGGGCCTGTTATTGAAGATGAATTCCGTAGTGCAATTTTGCCAAAGATTGAAAGTGTAATTGAATTATTAGCCGAGCAATATCCAACCGAACAACTTGACCATCTTGAGATTTCAGAGCAACCGTCTGGTGGAAATGGGGAAAAGATTTTCCATATTTTTGATAAAACGTCTGGGAAGGATATTATACGTTTCCATGTAAGAAGGGATCATCCACCACAGGATGGCTATTGGTTTAACTTCCACTATCATACACATCATGATGGATTTCAAACACATCATGCATTAGGTGAAATATATTGGGATAAAAATACTCCGCCAAAATGGCTTAGTTAATAAAAGAGGAAAGGCAATCCAGGAGTCGACGATTCGCTCTTATGGATTGCTTTTTTTGTCCGTATTTTTCTTCTTGAAGAACTTTCCACTCCTAGTCTAGCAGACTCATATTCTAAAATATGATATACTATTATTACCATTTAAAAGAAGAGTGCACTTTAGCATCACGATTTTATTTATAGATTAAGGAGAGCATTCTTATGCAAAAAACGCTTATTCTTACGCTTCTATTTGTTCTAGTAGGCTTTACCTATCATCCAGGTGAAGCGTCTCCTCATGGGGTCCCACTAAAAGATTATCAATCTCTCACACTATATATTGAAACATCGAATCTTAATAACTACGAAACTTTAAAAAATATCATCTTATTACCTGAAACAAGATTTAATGAGTCTGCTGCAGCAAAAATGATTGAACGTGTAAACCAAATTGACGAACTTATTTTGCAAGGATTGGTTGACAAAGGTGTTGTGCTAAAGCTGTTTACAGGGAATTTAACGGACGAGCCTACGGCAGCCTATTTGAAAGGGGAAAAGCCGCGTGGCTATAGTGAAAATGGACCGACTTGGGACGATGTACCGGGAATTGGTGGCTCAGAAGTTGTACTAGCCAAAATCGGATCCAGTGAAAAAGGAAAAGGCCACGGGTCTATTAATTTAGAGTTGCATGAATTGGCCCATTCGATTGACAAATTTGTATTTGGTTCGATCAGCGATGATCCCTATTTTTTAACCATTTTGCAAAAGGAAGTCAATCAATTATTCCCAGATCGGTCTTATTTTAGTGATTATCCTGAAGAATATTTCGCGGAAAGCTTCGCGATGTACTATCTGTCTGATCAAACAAGAGAACAATTGAAACTTGCAGCACCAATGACACATCAGCTTTTTAATGAATTAAGTAAAACTCAGCAATGAATTCGACTGCTATTTGTAGTAATATAGTAGAATGAAGTTCAATGCAAGGAGTGAATCTATTGAAACATGGTGAAAATGCGTACCTAGATCTATTAAAGCATGTTCTTGAAAAAGGTACGAAAAAAATGGACCGAACAGGGACGGGAACGTTTTCTGTTTTTGGCTATCAAATGCGTTTTAATTTAAGTGAGGGCTTTCCTTTGCTTACGACGAAAAGAGTTCCATTTCGTTTAATTGCGAGTGAACTGCTTTGGTTTATTAAAGGTGACACGAATATCAGATACCTATTAAAAAATAACAATAATATCTGGAACGAGTGGGCGTTTAAAAATTGGATTGAGAGCAATGAATACACAGGTCCAGATATGACGGATTTCGGTAACAGAAGTCTGGTAGACCCTGAATTTAATGAGTTGTATCAAGCTGAAATGGACAAGTTTAAAGCTCGTATTTTAGAGGATGATGAGTTTGCTTCTAAATATGGAGAACTTGGTCCAGTTTATGGGAAACAATGGAGAGCGTGGGAATCATCACGTGGTGAAACCATTGATCAGTTGAAAAATGTCATCAACCAAATTAAAAATAACCCGGATAGCAGACGTCATCTTGTCGTCGGATACAATCCGGGTGATGTTGAATTCATGGCATTACCACCTTGTCACAGTCTGTTTCAATTCTATGTGGCCGATGGGAAATTGAGTTGTCAGTTGTATCAAAGATCAGGCGATTTATTTTTGGGAATTCCCTTCAATATCGCAAGTTATGCACTATTAACTCATCTAATCGCATTTGAATGTGGATTAGAGGTAGGGGATTTCATCCATACGATTGGGGATGCCCATATTTACACAAACCACATCGAGCAGGTAAATTTACAGTTAAGTCGTGACCCACGTCCGTTTCCGACAGTAAAATTAAATCCTGCAGTCAATTCTGTTTTCGATTTTGAAATGGATGACATTGAAATTGAGGGATATGAACCACATCCAACCATTAAGGCACCAGTTGCTGTATAAAGCTATAAAGTTACCTATTTCCAAGTTCCTAGGGTATAATTTATCCTAGGACTTTTAGTAAGGAGAATAAATATGATTTCATTACTAGTTGCAATGGATAAAAACCAATTAATCGGTAAGGACAATGATCTACCATGGCGTTTACCTGCAGATTTAGCATACTTTAAAAGAGTAACGATGGGGCACCCCATTATCATGGGACGTAAAACATACGATTCAATCGGACGACCTCTTCCAGGACGTGAAAATATTATCGTAACACGTGACACTTCGTACAAAGCAGAAGGCTGTAAGGTGATTCATTCCATCGAGGAAATTGTAAAAATGAATCAACAAACTGACCAGGAGCTATTTGTAATCGGCGGGGCGGAAATCTTTAAAGAAATCCTACCACATTCAGACCGTCTGTTCATAACTGAAATCAATGAGGAATTTGAAGGAGATACCTATTTCCCGGCGTTTAATAAAACCGAGTGGAAGGTCATTTCAGATGAAAAAGGCATCAAGGACGAGAAAAACCTTTATGACTATACGTTTTTGGTATATGAAAGAATCCCGCAGAATTAAATTTGCGGGATTTTTTTGTAAAAAGAAAACCCTACGCTAGGCGTAGGGTTCCGGATAGCTTACAGCGATGTATTAAAAAAAGCCCCTCCTGGTGTTAAAATAAATTTTGGTTCGCCAACCAAATTTATGTAACAAGGAG
>NZ_JAPSKV010000039.1 GCF_031181385.1 Fredinandcohnia onubensis | reverse complement strand
GTTCGGATAGCCATTTTATGAATGGTGGAATTTATTTCTACAGATTCTATGATTGCTTCATTATAGTTAATTTCAATTTTTCCACTTCCAGCTAAAATCTTTACCTTTTCTATCCCATTATATCTTTATATTTTCTTTTTTATTTTTCGAATATATCCAGAGCAGGCAACATCATTTAGAGATAACTGAATCTTACTCACTTTGAATATCCCCTTTACATACTGGCAATTCTAACAGTACATTTATCTATATTTCATTCATTTTAATGGCCATTAATCGGAAGTGCGCAGGTTCGACTTCGTTGACGATTGCATTCATGCCCAAAGATTGAAAAGTAGCAACTAATGGCTCTTCTCGATGAGGTAAATGAATTTCAAATATAGTTCCAACCGGTGCCGTTTTTACAAAATTTAAGCTTTCCCTGCGTGGATGTTTCCCTTTATGACCCTTTCACGAATATCTATGACGGCTCTTTGTCCTTCCATTTGAAAGCTGCTCATCATTTCATCTCCCATGATTATGATTTTTACCAAGTGTAGCATCCTTATTACTTTAAAGAATTGATTTAAATCACGCATAAGTATGTTTTTAATTTGATTGGGTTGATAAATATCTTAAAGGGAGTACAAAGTATTTTTGAACGTATTGTGAACATTATCTTGAATTTGATATAACCCCTTTGATTTAGTGGTAGAATGAAAAACAGCAAGATAACAATATATCGGAGTTGAAAATGATGTTAAATAAAATTGCTCTACTGTCCACATTGTTGTTCTTTATTTTTGGAGCAAATGTATTTGCACATTCGCATTTGGAAGATTCTTCCCCAAAAAATGGAGAGGTCGTAACAGAGTCACTTAAAGCAATCACGCTATCGTTTGAAACAGCAATTGAACCCACTAGCTCTTTTACCTTACTTAATGAAAAAAATGACTCTATTCCACTTTCTTCCGTTTCAATTAGTGGTAATCAATTAATCGCCAATGTAGAAGACAACCTTATAAATGGAGCGTATACGATTCATTGGAAAATAATTGGAGAAGATGGTCATCCGCTTGAAGGCGATATTCCTTTCACAATAAACCTTCCTGAGAATGCTGCACCTCCAGAACAAAGTGAAACAGAACCACTGGCTGCTGATGTGACGACTGTCGAAACAACATCTGCCGCAGACACTGAAACGGTACTGAAAGATCAAGCAACAGAAGTAAAAGAGGCTGCTTTAGATGAACCAAAAATCATGAATTATGTACTCCCAGCTAGTATTGGTTTAATCATTGTTTTAGGCTTCGGAAGCTATTGGTTGATTTTTAGGAGGAAACAAGTCTAGATGTTTATTGCAGGTATTGTAAGTGAGGCGTTACTTTATAGTTGTTTTTCGTTGTTACTAGGAAGCTTTATTCTTAATCTAGTACCCAAATCGGTACGACCAGAAATTAAGATTCCCAAAATCGTACTATTGGGTGCAGCTTTAGGAATTGCTATATTTTCATTTTTACCGGTATTA
>NZ_JAPSKV010000038.1 GCF_031181385.1 Fredinandcohnia onubensis | reverse complement strand
ATTCCACTCATGATTGTTATTACACTCTTAACAGGTTTTGTTATTTATCGTCATCGTGCAAACATTAAAAGAATAATGAATCGAACTGAGCCGAAGGTAAAATGGCTATAGAAACGTAACTCTAAGAGGATGGTTGATGGTTGTCTATTGCAACTTTCTACCATCCTCTTCCCTTTATAATTGTTACTTAGTTAACATTATTAGCCCTATCTTTATATCTATATTATAATGAAATAAGTGATGAAGTAGAATTCAAAGGAGTGTTCAAAAAATGAAATTAACGATTGATAATAAAGCGACAGATTGGTATATAACTGAATTGCAGCTTAAAAAAGGAGATAAGGTTCAATTTTTTGTGAGATATGGTGGATGTAGTAATGTTCAGAAAGGATTCTCACTAGGTGTTGTGAAACAGAATCCGGAAGAAGTAGGCTCTAGCGTAGAGAGTAAAGGGATTACGTTTTTTGTCGAAAATCGTGATTTATGGTATTTTGACGATCATGATTTACATGTGGATTTAGATGAAAATGTTGAGGAGCCTGTTTTTCATTATAACTAAGTCATACTGCATTGAAGATATTCCGTAATGTGCATAGGGATTGCTCCCACTAAAATATATAGCTAATTTAAGAAATTGCCGAGTTATTTTAGCATGGGATTTCCCTATACAGGCAGCTGTAATCTTGTTTTTCTTACAATTTGAAGCGTTTAATATGTTCGTGAAGTCCATAATCCTTTAACACTTTCATTTGGGTGTCACCCAATAAATCAAAATGCGGAAAATGTTTGTAATGGTGAATCCATTCTCTTTTCAAACCATATCGCATTCCCCATTCAGCCAGCTTGTCAATATCTTTACAGCCAACTTTTGTTACACTATGACTTGTTGGAAAACGATTATCTAGCCAAAAATGGGTCAAAAATGCAATATTTCCCCGTTCAACATCCTGTTTCCACCTAAGTAATTCCTGACGTGAAATGCCAAATGCCATTTATTTCTTCGCCTTCTCATAAGCTTCATGCCAATCTGGAAACATTTTTTTAAATTTAACAGGTTTAAACGTATCTTTATTCACGCAAACATGGCTTGACTTGGCTTGAACCGCTAGTTCCTCTGATGGTGTATAAATTTCATATCCATAAACACTTTTTAACCCGTTATATTCCTCAATCCATGTATGAACTGTTGCTGTATCACCATAACGAAGGGGCTTTTTATAAGAAATTTCGAGGTCTATGACTGGTGAGATAATACCTTGTTCTTCCATTCCTGCATAGGAAAATCCAAGGTCTTGAATAAGCTTTGTTCTCCCTACTTCCATCCAAATTAAGTAATTAGCATGGTACACAACACCCATTTGATCTGTTTCCGCATATCGAACTTCAACTTCTGTTTTAGATATATGCATGCTTTCTTCTCTCCTTGTTACCTTGATCCAAATAAAATTACTTCAAACAATGATAACATATCTTTTTTGAGCTTGCTAAAAAAATAAACCAGGCATAAAGCCTGGTTTATTT
>NZ_JAPSKV010000037.1 GCF_031181385.1 Fredinandcohnia onubensis | reverse complement strand
CGTACGAGTTTAATATATTATGCCAGTTAGTCCATTATGCCTAATTTTGTTTACCCAGAAAAATATCAAAATATTACATTTTATAAACTTTGTTACCTATGGTTCATAAGAGATTGTTGCCCTGGAAGCCATTGGGTTCTTTTAGAAGTTATTCCTATCCTGAACTAAATAGGCTGCAGAATCTTTCTAGATATGCAGCCTTTTTAATATAGATAATAAACAAAATTTTTAGTAGGCGCTAACTTCCAATGCAGGCAAATACACGATAGGAAGGGGTATGTTTGTGGTCGCTATAAAATACATGGAAAAAATGCATGTACCAGCCATTTGATAAGAGAAAAACAGTTGGAAAATCTTATCTTAGAAGATTTACGTGAACTAGAGTGTATCAATAGATTTCATTCACAAAGAAAACGAAACACAGTGTTTCGTTCTCTTTGTGAATTCTAATAGCAATCAACGAACTGCGGGGAGTAATAGTGGCACGGATATTTACTTTGGATTGTCAATATTTCATTACCGTTCTATCGAATGACAAAAGGTGGAGGAATACTATCCGTGCCTACCCTGAATTTTGTCGATGATTGATAGGTTGTTTGATAGGTAAAAAGTGACTTTAACCGCGTTAAGCTTCAGCTTAGTGGGGGTCTGATCCCAGTACTAATTTTTCGATAGCATAGGCTACTCCATTTTCATTATTGGATAATGTATGGAACTGAGCCGCTTCTTTTACGACGGATTCTGCATTAGCCATTGCCACTCCACAGCCAGCATACTCAATCATACTTAAATCATTTTCGCCATCCCCGATGCAGATGACTTCTTCCTGTTTAATCGAAAGTTTTTCAGCCAGTTGTTTTACTGCATTTCCTTTGCTGACACGTGGATCAAGAATTTCTAGAAAGAACGGAGTACTTTTAACAAACGTATATTTTTCCCAGAATGACTCAGGTATGTTTGCAATGTTTTGATTCAAACGTTCTGGTTCATCAATAAACATTACTTTTGGGATAAGCATGTCCTTTGGGACTTCATCAATTGGCCGATAATGAAGAGAAATTTGGTTGATATGGGCTTCATGAATGGTGTATCGGTTGATTTCTCGATTCGGTGTATAAAGATTTTCTGTATCAAAGAAATGAAGCGGTGAATGGATTTTTTGGCTTAATTCGTATATTTCTTTTAAGTTGTCATAGGTTAACGTGATTTGGGATTCTACATGCTTGGTATGAGTATTTTGCACAAGAGCCCCATTAAAGGTAATCACATAGTCATCTTCATCATTTAATTTCAATTCCTCAATAATCGATTGGACACCGACAATCGGCCTCCCCGTACAGATTACCACCCTCACTCCTTTTGCTTTGGCAGCTTGAATAGCGTCATTTACCTCTTTTGTGATTTCCTTTCGATCATTCATCAGCGTTCCATCAATATCGATTGCGATTAATTTATACAAAACGTGTCCTCCTATATCTGGTTGTAAGTTAAACATATTACCATACTACAAGAAGGACAATTATTAATCCAGACACCAACCAAACGATTCGAAAAAACTCGTA
>NZ_JAPSKV010000036.1 GCF_031181385.1 Fredinandcohnia onubensis | reverse complement strand
GTGTAGAGACTCTTGGAAATGGCAGTCCAATAATGTAAATGGATATAGAAAATAAGAAAAAATTATGTGAGTAACCGCCTGTAGCCAGAGGATTATCCTTTGGTACAGGCTTTTTTGTTTTAAGTTTAGGGAGTGAGAGTCATAATTTATATTCGTCTTCCTTAAGTTAATGTCGAAGAAGACAGCATGGTCATTAATTATGTCGATAATCTGCTTTTTCTATTTATTTACAGATATTTCGAGTTGATAGATAATATAATTAACAAATGATCATATTGGGGGAGTAGAATGAAGCGGGTATTTGTGTTGATGATCGTGATGAGCACCCTATTAAATCTAGTACATTACAAATCTGTCTTGGCAGAAAGTGAGCCTTTTGAAAAAAGAGAAACGGCAGTTAAACTTGATAAGGAAAAGTTAGATCGGATTAAAGAGCAAGAGAATATCAAGGTTACACCGAAACATTCATTTAAAGAAGAGCTAGACATGAAGATTAATTCTCAAAGGTTCTCAAGCTATGTTGATGCTGATGGTGTTTACTGGGAAATTGAACCGAACGATACATGGTACGATGCGGATCAAATTGAACAATGGAATCTTATCCGTGGATCAATTGATGATTACAACAATGAGGATGAATTTGATGAAGATTACTATTGGATTAAGGTAACGTCAAGTGGAAAAATAGCCCTTGTCGGGATAACGGAAGATGAATATTCTGCAGAAGGAATGGTTTTTGACCTTTATGATGAAAATGGCGCTTTTATCACAACTAGCTTTACCTACTATGACGATGAGGGGGTGCCTTTTCAATATTTTGAGGAGGACGTGACACCTGGAATCTATTATGTAAATGTTTGGAATACATATTCCTATGAGCATTATGTTGATGTGGGCTATGCTTTTGAAATAAGAACCATACAGAATGAGCCAGTCGAATTAGAAGAATCAATCACACGTCTGAGTGGTGGTGGACGATATGAAACAGCTGTTGAAATCTCTAAAAGTGGCTGGAATAAGTCCGAACATGCGATTATAGCTACAGGACTTAACTTCCCAGATGCCTTAAGTGCAACACCACTTGCTCAAAAATATCATGCACCCCTGCTATTATCAGATAAATATAAGCTTCCTTCGTCGGTAGAAAAAGAGCTTAAAAGACTGGGCGTAAAAAAAGTTATTTTAGTTGGAGGACAGGGAGTTTTATCCACTACACTTGAAAATTATATAAAAAAACTAGGGATATCGGTATTAAGAATTACAGGAAATCACCGTTATGAAACTGCTGTTAATATCGCGAAACATATCGGGAATAATGGAGAGATCGTTGTTGCTACAGGAGATAACTTTGCCGATGCTTTGTCAATGGCCCCTGTTGCAGCTAATTTACAAATTCCTATTGTATTAGTACAAAAAAATACCACACCAAAGGTTGTTCAATCGTATTTGAAAGGTAAAAAAATTGTAAAATCATATGTGATCGGAGGCACTGGTGTTATCTCAAGTGGAGTAGCCAAGTCGTTTCCTTCAGCAGAGAGGATTAGTGGATCAAACCGCTACCAAACAAA
>NZ_JAPSKV010000035.1 GCF_031181385.1 Fredinandcohnia onubensis | reverse complement strand
AAGCTGTTGCAGAAGCGATAGCTTCACAAATCTTAAAAAATTATAAAGAGCAAATACATGGGGTTAAGGTCGAAGTGATAAAACCGGATCCACCCATCCCAGGTCACTATAAAGAAGTAGCGGTTGAGATTACTAGAGGTAAATACTATGAATAAATTGTTTCTGTCGATTGGTACGAACATTGGGCAAAGAGAACATAATTTAAAACTTGCAGTAAGAATGCTTCAAAATACCAATGGAATTCATGTGAAAGCTGTTTCCTCCATTTATGAAACAGACCCAGTCGGATATGTTGAACAACCTTCATTTTTAAATATTGCAGTTTTTATTGAAACGCCGTTTTCATCTCAAAAATGCTTGGAAATCTGTCAGTTTATCGAGAATGAGTTAGGGCGTGTTCGTGAAATTAGGTGGGGTCCTCGTATTATAGACCTTGACATTCTACTTTATAATAACGAAAATATTGAAGTTGAGAACTTAATTGTTCCTCACCCAAGATTGTTTGAACGTGCGTTTGTATTAGTACCTTTAGTGGAGATTGCGAAAGAGCCTTACTCATTACAATTACAATTGGCAAAGGATAGTCTAGATCGAATGGATCTCGCAAAGGAAGGTATTTCATTATGGAAAAAGACGATGCCCGTTCAAGACTTTGTTTCAGAATTATAGAACCTATTATATATAATGACTCAGATAATTGTAGTTTGTTTCATTTTATATTTAATGGTTAGATTTAAATAGATTGAAAAAGAAGTTTTACTTCAAAAGGAGGAAACTGTTTTGAATATGCAGGAAAAGCCGTTCCAAATTGGCGATATCGTCATGGATAACCGTGTTGTACTAGCCCCGATGGCTGGTGTTTGTAATTCTGCTTTCCGTTTAACTGTAAAAGAGTTCGGAGCTGGTTTAGTATACGCCGAGATGATTAGCGATAAGGGCTTAATCCAACGTAATCAAAAAACGTTGGATATGTTATATATTGATGATCGAGAATACCCACTATCTTTACAAATTTTTGGTGGAGAAAAAGATACATTAGTCGAGGCAGCCAAGTTTGTTGACCAAAATACGAACGCAAGTATTATTGACATTAACATGGGTTGCCCTGTAAATAAAATTATCAAATGTGAAGCAGGGGCTAAATGGTTACTTGATCCAAACAAAATCTATGAGATGGTATCAGCTGTAGTAGATGCCGTTAGAAAACCAGTTAGTGTTAAAATGCGTATTGGCTGGGATGAAGAACATGTATTTGCTGTGGAAAATGCTCAAGCAGCAGAACGTGCGGGTGCTTCAGCAATCGCTATGCATGGTCGTACACGTGTACAAATGTATGAAGGTAAAGCAAACTGGGATATCTTAAAAGAAGTTAAAAATAACATTAACATTCCATTCATCGGAAATGGTGATGTTGAAACTCCACAAGATGCGAAACGTATGATTGATGAAGTGGGTGTAGATGCTGTAATGATCGGCCGAGCGGCGCTAGGAGACCCATGGATGATTTACCGTACAGTACATTATTTAGAAACTGGTGAATTAAAACCTGAACCAACTGTACGTGAGAAAATGGATGTATGTTTATTACACTTTGAACGATTAATGCAATTAAAAGGAG
>NZ_JAPSKV010000021.1 GCF_031181385.1 Fredinandcohnia onubensis | reverse complement strand
TTACTACTTCATACTTAAATTGACTCGAATAGAGTTTATTGGGCATAAAAAACTCCCCCTTAGGAAAAACAGATTTTTGTTTTTTTAATCTGTCTACCTAAGGGGGAGCATATCAAACTGGGTGTCAGGCCCTTCTTTTTTGCGTGGAACTATTTGTGAAACAAGAATTTTCGGGTCGTCACTGTGACGTATCTCTTATCGAATTTGAGATTTCTATTTTATTAGTGTGACCCGCAATAAAATCTTTTGTTCTTTAAATTTCCACTATTTCAAAATTTGTGTTATATTATAAAAATATTTGTCTAACAAAATATGATACGTATGAATGCCAAGAAGTAAAAGCTTACAACAGGTTAATTAATCCCCTTGAGAACACAACGAGGCAACCCTACCTGGGGTTTAGTGAGCGGCAACGATGAGGTGAAGTGCATCCGGATTTTTCAGAAAAGGTGGAATAATGAAATCGATTATTGGGAGACGATAGTTTATAACTATACTTAATATTTGTGCAATATGAACTACTTAGAAAAGCATTCATGCAAATTGTGACATTAAAAGAGAAGGGCTGATTTACATATGAAAAAAACTCTAAAAGATAGTAGTATTATTGGGCTTGCGCTTTTTGCCACATTTTTTGGGGCCGGGAATTTAATTTTCCCACCATTTTTAGGGCTACAGTCCGGGACGGGCTGGCTTAGCGGGAATATCGGATTCATTATTTCAGGAGTCTTTTTCCCTATACTAGCGATTTATATTATATCCCATGCTGGTGGTACTGTAGATCAATTGACTAAAAAAGTGCATCCAAAATTTTCGCAATGGATACTACTAGGCATCATGTTATTTTCAAGCTTTATCGCCATACCGAGAACGGGGGCTGTTACCCATGAATTAGGGTTTCAGGCAGTTTTTCCATCGATTCCAGCAGCTCCTATTGTCATCATTTTCTTCGCGTTAACTTATTATTTTGTAAATGACAGGAACAATGTTATCGATAAAGTGGGAACTTTTTTAACACCTGCATTAGTTGTGATTTTAATTGCTATCATCATAAATGGAGTCATAAAGCCAGTTGGACAACCAGTTGACACAGAAATTTCAAGTAGTTTTGTTAATGCATTTCTTGGCGGGTATCAAACAGGAGATTTATTAGTAAGTTTTATGGTTGCTAGTGTGTTTATTTCACATCTTGTTGGCAAAGGATACAAGTCTGAAAAGGAAAGAAATAAAATGACCGCATTTGCCGGGCTTATCGCCTTTACCTTTTTAGTTATCATCTATTCGGGGCTTTTATATTTAGGGGCTTCAGCTAGTGGGATGTATCCTCAAAATATAGATAGGGCCGAACTATTATTAGGTATTGTAGAATCGATATTAGGTAAAGGTGGGCTCTACGGATTAGGAATCGTGGTGGCATTAGCATGTCTGACTACTGCGATTGGCTTGACTACAGCTGTTGCTCAATTTTTTGATAGTTTAACAAATGGGAAGCTAAGTTACAAAACAACGGCGGCCATCGTATGTGTCCTTGGCATTGCCATTGCCTTATTAGGTGTAGATCGAATCGTATTTTTAGCAACACCGCTTTATGAGGCAATCTATCCGGTCTGTATCGTGGTCATATTGGTTGGGATTTTCCATAAGCACTTACCAAACGCTGCCTCCTTTCAAGGTGCCGTGTTATTAACAGTGATTATTAGCGTAGCAGAAGCTATGACATCAGCCGTAAATATATCATTTTTATCTCGTTTAATTGGGATGATTCCATTGAGCAGTAATGGGTTTGCATGGCTAATTCCAGCAATAATTGGATTCATCGGTGGAGCAATCATTGGAAGATTTAAAGAGAAGGAGAAAGCCACTGGGCAGTCGATTGCAAATTAAATTACACCCTGGCATTTTCAAACTAAACACACGTCCCTCTTTCCAAAGGAATAGGTGACGTGTGTTTTAGTTTTTATCAAAATTATTTACACTAGCATTGCATAAAACATTAATATCCTACTCACCGATTCTTTTACTTCCCATTTTCATAAATACTTCCTTAGTTCTTTTCGCTTCATTTATAAATTGAGGCGCTGGTGTAAAAAGGATTGTGCTTATTGTCTATCCCCTATGCGTGGAACTATTTGTGAAACAAGAATTTTCGGGTCGTCACTGTGACGTATACAAATGAAGAAGATTATGAAGCGAATATGAAGTAAGCTATAATAACAGAGAAATATGTATAGCTTAAGGAGAAAGCAATGAACAATTATAAATTAACGATTCAGTATGATGGTGGCCGTTACAAGGGTTGGCAGCGACTTAGTAATAGTGACAATACGATTCAAGGGAAAATAGAAAATGTATTAACAGAGCTGGCAGGAGAGAAGATTGAAATTATTGGTTCTGGAAGAACGGATGCAGGTGTACATGCTCTTGCTCAAATCGCTAATTTTAAGATGCGTAAAAATGCAACGGAAGATGAAGTAATGCAGTATTTAAACAGATATCTTCCAAATGACATTAGCGTTGTGGATGTTACGTTAATTCATGATCGTTTTCATGCACGCTATAATGCGAAAGATAAAACCTATTTGTATAAGATTTGGAACGAGCAATATCCACATCCCTTCATGAGAAAGTACAGTATGCATGTAGAGGAAAAGCTTGATATCGAAAAAATGAGAAAAGCATCTCAATATTTTTTAGGGAAGCATGACTTTACTTCCTATTCCAATGCGAAGTCGAAGAAAAAGTCGATGGTGCGTGAAATATACTCACTTGAGATCAATGAAAATGCAGGCTTTATCGAAGTCAAAGTGCGAGGCAATGGCTTCCTTTACAATATGGTGAGAAAAATTGTAGGAACGCTAATTGAAGTTGGATTAGGCGAAAAAGACGCAGCTGCAATACCAAGTATTCTCGAATCTAAAGAAAGAATTCAAACAGGTCGTATGGCGGAAGCCGAGGGATTGTATTTGGAGAAGGTTGGTTTTTAAACCATCTTCTTTTTTTTAACCGAACTGTTAAGCCCAATCAAAAAAAAGATTGGGCTTATTGTATACCACCTATTCGTGGAACTATTTGTGAAACAAAATTTTCGGGTCGTCACTGTGCCGTGTACTTAATTGAAAGATATTTGCAAATTTTTTTCGTTTTCTGGTTGACGTATTGGAAGATAGTAAGTAAAATAAAAACGTACTAATTGATAATGATTTTCATTTTCATAAAAATACTAAGAAAAGGGTGTTACATATATGAATTTCAAAAAGCTTTTTAAACCTTTACTTGTTACATCTGCATTAACTATTGCATTGGTAGGATGCGGTACAACTAAATCAGAAGAAGGAACAGATGGTTCGAAAAAAGAGGTTGCCAAATCTCAAGAGGTCAATGTATATACGGCTAGACATTATGAAGCAGACGATACAGTGTATAAAAATTTCACTGAAAAAACTGGAATCAAAGTAAATGTAATTAAAGCCGAAGCTGAAGAACTCATTGAACGTATTAAACGTGAAGGAGAAAGCACTCAAGCAGATTTATTTGTTACGGTTGATGGTGGAGTTCTTGCCCACGCAAAGAAAAATGACATCCTTCAACCAATTGAATCTGACGTAGTAAATGAGAATGTTCCAGAAAACCTAAGAGATGTTGATAACAACTGGGTTGGAATGGCAACAAGAGCGCGTGTTATTGTCTATTCAAAGGATCGAGTTTCACCTGATGAACTCTCTACATATGAGGACTTAACAAGTGAGAAATGGAAGGGGAAAGTACTAGCTAGATCTTCAACTAGTCTTTATAATCAGTCATTGCTTGCTTCATTCATTGAATTAAACGGTGAATCTGCTGCTGAAGAATGGGCAGCGGGAATTGTGAATAATTTTGCTCGTCAACCAGATGGTGGTGACCGTGACCAAGCAAAAGCAATTGCAGCTGGAACTGGTGATGTAGCTATTATGAACACATATTATGTTGGTTTAATGGCAAATTCTGAAGATCCAGAGGAAAAGAAAGTCGCAGAAGGCATTGGCGTGTTTTTCCCTAACCAAGAAACAAACGGTACTCATGTAAATATTAGTGGAATAGCGTTAACGAAGCATAGTAAGAATAAAGAAAATGCAATCAAACTTATTGAGTATATGACGAGTGTTGAGGCCCAGGAGTTCCTATCAGCAAATAACTATGAGTTTCCGGTGAATCCGAATTCTGAAAAACCGGAGATCCTTCAATCATGGGGCGATTTCAACATGCAAGAGCTTAATTTTGATACTTTAGATGAACACAATCAAAAAGCAATTGAAATATTCAATAAAACTGGCTGGAAGTAACATGAAAGCTGAGAAGATCAAGCGTTTTTTACAAAAGGAACTGAATGGATGGTGGGTAATAAGTATGATTGGAGCAGCCATTATACTGCTCCCCATCCTTTTTGTATTCTTATCATTGTTTCAGGAACCGAATGAAAATTGGATGCACGTCAAGCAATATTTACTCACCAATTATTTATATAATACATTTACCCTTATGACTATTACTGGGGTTGTAACAGCATGTTTGGGTGTTACTTTAGCATGGCTTATTGCAGCATACGACTTCCCTTTAAAGAAATTTTTTAGATGGGGGTTAATTCTTCCGTTGGCCATACCTCCATATATAGCAGCGTATACGTATCGAACCATGCTTGGTTATACAGGGGTGATACAAGTTACACTAAGAAATACATTTGATTACCAAGTCAATCCCGAGTTATTATCGGTTTCTTCCCTACGAGGTGCCATTTTTGTCTTTTCGTTATTTTTGTTTCCGTATGTGTATATCATTACAAAGGCGTTTTTGGAAAACCAAAGTACTGCATATATTGAAAATGCGAGAGTGTTAGGAAGTAAGCCGCTGGCTGTATTTTTCAGGGTAGTTTTACCACTTTCAAGACCGGCGATAATTGGCGGAGTTGTCCTAGTTATTTATGAGGTCCTTAGTGATTATGGTGTGACAAGCTACTTTGGAATTCAAACGATTACAACAGCTATTTTTCAAACTTGGTTTGGAATGTACGATGTAGATACCGCAATGAGGTTAGCAGCATGGTTAATGGTAATAATTGTAGGCTTATTTATTTTGGAACGTATTTTACGTAAACAGCGTCGGTACAATTTAAGTAATAAAACAAGACCACTTTCTCTGAAGAGGTTAAAAGGATTTCCTGCTTTTGCTGCGTTCAGTTATTGCTCAATCGTATTCGCACTTGGCTTTTTAATCCCTTTTGTTCAATTACTTTCATGGGCAAAGCTTACATTTCACAAGGTTTGGGATGAATCATTTGTTACGTTTTTATACCAAACAATCTATGTTGCACTAATTTCAACGATTCTAATTTTAATTATTGCGGTTATTGTTGCGAATGTCAGCCGTACCCATTCGACTTTTTCATATGTTTTATCGAAACTAGTAACGTCTGGATACTCAATTCCTGGTGCTATTGTGGCAATTGGAGTCTTAGCAATCTTTATCTCTCTTGATAAATGGCTTGCACCGTTTTACTCTTATATGGGATATGGAAATGCTCCATTGATTTTGAGTCTTTCAATCGTTATGCTTATTGTTGGATACACCATTCGCTTTATGGCCACAGGCTTTAATGCTATTGAGGTGGGATTTGAAAAGGTTGGCATGAAATATGCAGAAGCTTCAAGAATGCTTGGGAAAAATGTTACAAAAACATTTTTCAAAATTGATTTGCCCTTAATGAAAGGCGCAATTGTAAGTGGATTTATTTTAACCTTTGTTGAGATTACTAAGGAACTACCATTAGTCCTACTATTGAGACCCTTTAATTTCGAAACATTATCAACCAAAACCTACCAATATGCAAAAGATGAGCTGATTTACGAAGCATCAATTACTTCTCTAATGATAATTGCCATCAGTGCATTGTCAGTTGTCGTGATTCAAATGATCGATAAGAAGAAGGTGGAACAATGAACATTCTCGAAATCAAAAATCTAACCTTTTCCTTTTCACGGAAAGTACCTCCTATTATTGCTAACTTCTCTCTTGCAATTGAAAAAGGAGAAATAGTTGGTATTTTAGGAAAAAGTGGAAGCGGGAAAAGTACCTTACTAAGACTAATATCTGGCTTGGAGATGGCAACGAGTGGAATCATTACTATCGCAGGTAAGCCTGTGTTCAACAAAAGTCTATTTGTTCAGCCAGAGGAGCGGGAAGTTGGAATGGTATTTCAAGACTATGCATTGTTTCCACATATGAATGTGAGGAATAATGTTTTATTTGGATTAGACCGTTTACCCAAGAAAGAACGGAAACAACGTGTTAAAGAAATGCTTGAACTAGTTAAAATGAGGGAGTTCGAATTAAGATATCCACATGAATTAAGTGGCGGACAGCAACAACGTGTTGCTCTGGCGAGAGCATTAGCACCTAAACCGAACCTATTATTAATGGATGAGCCCTTCAGTAATTTAGATGCTGACCTAAGGGAATCAATTCGTGAAGACCTTCAATCCATTTTAAAAAAAGCTAATATGACCTGCATCATTGTTACGCATGATCGAAATGATGTTGATGCAATTTGTGATCGTAGCATTGTATTTGGAAGTACAAAGGAAAAGAGTAATGAAAAGTTAGCAGCCGTAAAATAGATAGTGAAAAGGACTTCGTAAAGAGGAGTCCTATTTTTTTGTACTTCTTATAGTGGACCCCTCATCTTAAATCAGTAAAAAAGCAATATGCGAAAATAAGTCGTTAAGTCCTGAACATTATAGATTTTTTTCTGGAGTAATTATTTAGTGCGTATCTCTGAATTAAACGACATTCCTTTGTTCCTTAATGTGATGACCTTCATATACTACATTAAATCCGTTAAGGAGGTCGACATGTTGAACAATTATGCCCATCCATACATGAATCCTTATAGGAATCAATATGTTTATTCAAATAATAGGAAGATCATTTCTAGGTAACAAGGCAGGATATATACTTGGCCCTGAGGAGTTTGCAGTCCTTTCGCAATCTCTCGGATATAAAGTTATATATATGGATAATTATAGAGTACTTGTTAAAAGTGAAAAACTTGATAAATCCTATACACTGGATATAAGTAGCAGAAAAGAAGTGTATTAGGGGACAGTGTATGGTAAGGACGGTAAGCTGATCAAACCACAAGAAGGATTTGTCAGTGATCTACCGACTCTGTACCCTATAAAAATAGATGGAAGTGTACCATATAAGCTCGAAGCCTACCAGAACATATCCGGAACATCACATGCTGACCAGCTTGGATATATCGTATCATACTGGAAAGATACAGGAAATAAATCTTGGGTTTTAGATCCTAAGACATTTTTTGTTACGATTACGTAAATGAATACTAACGATTGGTTTTAAAGTGGCAGGAAGAACGCATATCGTACCCTATGGTAAAAAAGGGGAACTAAAATGCCTTGGCAATATAAAATAGGATACTTGTTAGGTCAGCCAGTAGGGATTTCGTTTGTTGATGGTACAGGAACTTCAGGGATCTTATGTGATGCAGATGGTACCAGCTTGTACGTTATGGAGTATTTATATCAATCACAATTTGCAATTAAGCATTATACCTATAACATGATCCAAGATTCTTCATCCTTTTCCGAGTTGTTAATTAAAATAAATAGTCAAAAGACCGTGAATTCGCTAAAAGACTCTCTTACGAATTCACGGTTTTATTTATTTTTAATAGTCCTTTTCATATGGATTATATGAAAATCTTTTGTGAACTAAAGCATTACCACGCTTAGGGTCAGGCCCACCCACTAGCCGTGTAACTATTTGTGAAACAAAAATTTTCGGGTCGTCACTGTGACGAATACGACGATTAGGTCTCCAGCTTTCTTAAATGGTATAATCTTGTTTAGATTGAATAGGGAAGTAGGGAATTTATAGTGACCAAAATTGGGGTTATTGGACTAGGAGACATTGCACAAAAGGCGTATCTGCCAGTTTATAGCGGATTAAAGGAGATTGAGTTTCATTTTTACACAAGAAACCAGGAAAAGTTACGGAAAGTTACTAGTCAGTATCGGTTTGAACATATTCACTCCGACCTCAAATCCCTAATGGAAAGTGGTATTACGGGAGCATTCATCCATTCGTCGACATCCTCTCATGAAGAAATAGTTAAGCTGCTTCTACAACACGGGATCCATGTGTTTGTGGACAAACCCATTACGGACAATTATGAAGGCGCTAAAAGGCTTGTTGAATTGGCGGAAGAGCGAGGCCAAATTCTTATGACCGGATTTAATCGCAGATTTGCTCCTTCGTATAGAAGTTTGAAGGAAGTTTCTCAGCCAAATATGGTTGTGGTCCAGAAAAACCGTAATAATCTACCTGGTGAGCCGAGGACGTTTATTTTCGATGATTTTATCCATATAGTGGATACGATGAGGTATTTATTTCCGCATCCGATCGAAGACATGGTCGTGAATGGCCGTATGGATCATGGATTCTTATTACATGTTGTGATTCAGTTTATTTCCAAAGGCGGTACGGCAATCGGTATTATGAACAGGGATAATGGGACCACCGAGGAAATCGCTCAGGTTATGGGCCCGTTCGAGAAGCGGACAGTCACGAATGTATCCAACTTAGTCATTTCAAAAGGTATGGAAAATAGTGAGGTTCGGAGCAGCGATTGGGAGCCAACCTTGTTTAAAAGAGGGTTTGAGCAAATGGTGAAAGACTTTATTCACGCTGTCAGCACAAATTCGGAAACCTTAATTTCAGCTTGGGATGCACTGAAAACCCATGAAATTTGCGAAGAAATTCTTACGAAAATAGCAGAAAAGAAGGAAGTAACAGGAACTACTAATTGAATAAAAAGGAGCTCAACTGATGGATAATAACGATATTTTAATCCGATTGAGATATGCATTGGAATTAAAAAATAAAGAAATGGCAGAGATTTTTAAACTTGGTGGCATGGACGTGCCAGTACCAGACGTTGTAAAGATTCTCACAAAGACATACGATGAAGATGATTATGAGAATGAAGATCAAATAAAGTGTACCCACAGTATGTTAGACTCATTTTTAAATGGCCTTATTATTTACAAAAGAGGGAAGCAGGAGCCAAAACCAGGACAGCCTAATCCACCAGAACCTACTTTAAAGACAAGTGGGAACGTGAATAATCTTCTATTAAAGAAAGTTAAAATTGCACTAGCTTTAACGACCGAGGATATGCTAGATATTTTTGATCATGCAGGTTTAAGGGTAACAAAAGGAGAACTAGGGGCTTTATTACGAAAAGAAGGACATAAGAACTATAAAGAATGCGGAGATAATTTCGCCAGAAACTTTTTAAAAGGGCTAACGATTAAATACAGAGGGTAGTGCCACCGCCATTATTTAATGAGGTTCTATTAAATCATTCCGCTTAACAACAGATGATTGTTTATAGAGATTTCCTAAAAGTTATATGACTTTTAGGAAGCCTTTCTTATAGCTTTTTCAAGTGGTTATAGAGAATAAAATTTTATTTTACCGTACGATAAAATATGTTGTCAACAAGAAAGTTTGAAAAGCTTTTAAAAAAATGTTACAATAATCTTACAATTGTTTTTTTATATCTATTTTATAAAAGCGAAGAACAAATCAATCAGTTATGTGGGATTTAAGGAAACAAGTTGAATAAAATGATCAATTTACTATCTATTAGTAACCGGGTTTTTTTATTCTACAAGGAGGACTAGAATAATGAATCTTATTAATAAGAAAGTTACACACAAGCGTTTTGGCATGGGTAGTATAGTTGAACATAATGAGTCTAGTATTGAAATCCATTTTGAGTCGGAAAATAAAAAGTTTGTTTTCCCTGATGTTTTTGAAAAACATCTAAAAATGCATGATAAGAGTATTGCTAATTCACTTGAAAAAATGATACAAGAAAAGGAAATGGAACGTAAAGAGGAAGAATCGAAGAAAGAAGAGGAACGAAAACTACATCGAAAAAAACAGGAACTTCGTTTGGAATATGAAAAACTTATGAAAAATCATAAACTTCATCCAGAATCACAAATGGTTTTTTGGTGTGACACAGAAGAACAGAATCGTTCTTTATCAGAGTGGAAAGTTTTTTCAGGCGAAATAAAAAGTGGTACGAACAAAGGGAAACCAAATAAACCAATCCGTTTGCACCAAAATAGTGCTGTTCTGTTAACCGAAATAGATGACAGCAAGCCTGAAAAAGATAGACGTATTCTAGGTGTCTATATGGTGAAGGAAGGTTTTATCGGTAAGCTTTGTGAAGATGGATATATTCCAGCTCATTCCACATACAGAATCCAACTTACAGAACAGGAATCGGAGCAGATGCTTTTCTGGAAATATTACGTCAATGAAAAGCACCCTCACAAAATGACGTGGAATACAGGGAAATACCGCTATTTTGATAATTTATGGATGGCTCAAATTTTGTATGATATCGTTTCGTTGAAAAGTGATCCAAAGGAACGAGAGCTTGCCCAACAATTCTTTGAACATTTTTGTAAAATGAATCAGCTAACAGAGCAAGAGTTACAAGAGCCTAATGGCGCATTAATGCGTGAATAGTCGTTTGCCCTAGACTGACACAATTTCCCCACTCATCACTATTGCGATTAGTGCGAAGCTATCGTGTAGCGGTTATATGTGGTAGGAACTCATAGAATAGAAAAGCAGTTGATATAGAAAACTCTATACCATCTGCTTTTTTGTAGTTGCCTTAGTGTAAAAATACGAGGTTTTTTTAGAAAAAATGGTCAAAAAGCGGGAGAAAAGGAAAGACTTTATTTTAAGAGGATTGAATGCAGGTTTCGGAGGATGAATTGTAATGAGTGATGTAAAATTAAGGCCATTAGAACGAGTTGACTTAGGATTTGTCCATAAATTAAATATTAATGCAAACATCATGTCCTATTGGTTTGAGGAGCCATATGAGTCGTTTGTTGAATTGCAGGATTTATATGATAAGCATATTCATGATCAGGGTGAAAGACGATTTATTGTACAAAAAGGCGATGAAATGGTGGGGCTAGTTGAATTAGTAGAGATTGATTATATTCATCGTAGGGTTGAATTCCAAATTATAATTGATCCCAATCATCAAGGGCATGGATATGCGAAGTCTGCAACCTATCTCGCAATGGACTATGCGTTTTCCGTATTGAATATGTATAAATTATATTTAATCGTGGATAAAACGAATGAAAAAGCGATTCACATTTATCAAAAACTTGGTTTTCAGTTTGAAGGAGAATTAATTGATGAGTTTTTTGTTGGCGGTGAATATCATAATGCAATAAGAATGTGTATGTTTCAACATCAGTATTTTAATAGGGGTTCTTGAGAGTCCGAGTGCGATGTTAGAAAAAGCGTTAAAGAGGTTCGGAAAACGCAGCTCTTATTCAGGAAAATACACATCAGTACAAGGAAAAACGGAGTGCCAATGAATGGACGCTCCGTTTTTATTTTTTCTTTTTTAGTAAGGATAGTATGAGTAAGGGTATGGATAGTATGGTGGGTACGGCGGATAATATGGTGGGTAATAATAACTAAATCCTGGACCTGGAGCCAATAGTGCACCAGTAGCTAGACCTCCTAAAAACCCTAAGCCAAAGCCTGGTCTACCAAAACCAAAACCAGGTCTACCGAATCCAAATCCCGGTCTACCAAAACCAAAACCAGGTCTGCCAAATCCAAATCCGGGGCGTATTCGTTGATCATTGACATCAATTATTCCTTGATTAAATGGTTCCTGTAAACCGATATATGGATAATCATTAGTCAAAGCAAATCCCTCCTGTTTATTTATTACACTAAAGGATATGCTAAAGTAGCCTATTTGGGTTGGGCATATGCCTCATATTAATCCAATATATAATTGTTTAAGTATTCACCCACCATTTCTGTTATTGACTGAGCAAGAGAATGTGATAAAATCTAGAAGATTTTAATAATTAGAATAAATACTTCAACATGCAGAAGAAAAATGAAGTCAATATATGAAAGAAGTCAAGTAAGCTATTGAGGGAGCTAATATATGCAAAAACAAACCTTACATGAACACCTTATCACTGCAAGTGAAAATGGATCATTGGAAGATGTAGAACGCCTCCTGCAAAAAGGAGCGAGCATTTATTATAAAGATAAAAATGGTAGAACCGCTTTAATGGCGGTTACACAAAAAAATCATGTCCCAGTTGTTCAATTGTTAGTAGAAGCTGGAAGTGATGTGAATACGAGAGATATTAACCAGTTAAATCCATTTATTTGTGCTGGTGCAAACGGATTTCACGAAGTTTTAAACATGATGCTTAAATACGGAGCGGATCTCAATAGTGTAAACCGATTTGGTGGTACGGCATTACTGCCTTCTAGTGAAAAAGGGTACCTGAAAACCGTTCAAATATGCCTGGATGCTGGTGTCCAAGTAAATCATGTGAATGATTTAGGGTGGTCAGCGTTATTAGAAGCTGTCATTTTGGGAAACGGTGGCCGTCTGTATTCTGATGTTATTCAAATTCTTGTTGAAGCGGGGGCGGATGTTCACCTTCTTGATAGAGATGGGAAGTCCGCACTTCAACATGCAGAAGAACTCAATCAAACAAAGGTTGTTCGCATCTTAAACAAAGAATATAAAGTGCGAAATGAAGCCATCGACAAGGTAAAATCACTCTACAAAGATGATAAGTACATAGAGGCTATCGCTACCATAGACGATGAACTTGAAAGTGACAATGAAAACATAGATTTATATTTTTATAAGGGGTATTTTTTACAAGAAGCAAAGAGGTATGAGGAAGCTTTAGTTCAGTTCGAGACAGCGATAGCTAAAGATCCAAACGACTTAGACTTTTATTTCTATACAGCCAACTGCATGCGGTTGATGAATAAACCCGAAGAAGCACTTGCTGAATATGATAAAGCTTGTGAACTCGATCCACATGCAACCTTTTACAGATACCATAAGTCAAACTATTTGAGAGAATTAGGCAGACATGAGGAAGCTGTCGCCGAGATGGACAAGCTTTTAGCTCTCCAACCACATCGGTACGATTTCTCATTTCATAAAGCTAACAGCCTAAGGTCATTAGGAAGACATGAAGAAGCAATTGTTGCAATTGAGAATGCAATCAATCATGATCCTACAAATCCTTTGTACCATTTGCACAAAAAACAGTCTCTCGAATTAGTAGAAAATAAATAGATTTAGACAAAGGAGAATACATGAATGGAAGATAGAAGTACGTTCAAAGATGATCTACATAAAAAGAACTGCTATATGCTATTAAATGTTCGATTAGAAAGTGGATATAAGTATGATGATGGGCAGGTTGTCGCCACTGAAACAGAATTACGTCATATCGAAATAGAAAACGGTATTATTAAGAAAATACAAGATACTCATCTACCATATAGAAGTGAAATAGATTGCTATGATGCGATGGGAATGCTTCTCCTACCAGCATTTATGGACATGCATATCCATTTAGATAAAACCTACTATGGGGGTCCCTGGAAGGCAGGAGCAAATCGAAAAAGTATTTTTGACATGATTGAATTAGAGGAGGAAATACTGCCAAAGCTACTGACAACGGCACAAGAGCGGGCGGAAAAATTAATTCAGCTAATCCTGGGCTACGGTTCAACATATGTTCGAAGTCATTGTAATATTGATCAGACTGTCGGGCTTAAAAATCTCGAAAAATTAAAGGCTGCCTTAGAGAATTATTCAGATAAAATTTCACACGAGATCGTAGCCTTTCCTCAACATGGATTGCTTCGTTCCAATGTGGAAGGGTTATTACGAGAGGCGATGGGGCTTGGTGTAACACATGTAGGAGGTCTTGATCCAAGCGTTGTGGACGGAAATATGGAGAAGTCTTTGGAAACAATGGTACAAATCGCAGTGGACTATAACAAAGGCATTGATATTCATCTTCATGAGGGTGGGGAAACAGGGATTAAAGCCATTAATAGGTTGGCTGATTTTACAGAAGAAGCTGGACTAAATGGAAAAGTAACAATCAGCCATGCATTCTCCCTAGCTTCAATGTCGGAAGAATCAGGAATCGAGCTTGCCAATCGCTTAGCCTCATTAGGTATTTCAATTGCCTCAACTGTTCCAATTGGTAAAACCGTTATGCCGATTCCACTCCTTCATAAGCAGGGAGTAGAAGTCTTTCTCGGAAATGACAGTATTACAGATCATTGGTCACCGTTTGGGATTGGAGATATCCTTCAGAAAGCACATCTTGCAGCACAATTATATGGTTGGAGCAATGAATATAACTTATCACGCGCTTTAGCCCTAGCAACTAGAGGCATTACACCTTTGGATAAAGAGGGAAATCAAATCTGGCCTAAGGTTGGAGATGAAGCTACTGCTGTCCTCGTAACTGCCAGCTGTTCAGCAGAAGCTGTAGCAAGGTTACCAAAGCGTGCTGCCGTTCTGCATAAAGGTGTATTTTCTTCTGGCTCTTTAGAAAAAAAGTAATTTTACAAAATGAGTGTTTCTAGCAACTCCATCTAAAAGAAGGCAACTAGCCCATTTGAAGTGAGGTGATGGGAAAATGGAAAGGGTAGACCCAGAAGATCAAATAAACAATGATTTAATTAAGAATAAAACAAAGCATGAAATAATTGAATCAGGACACAAATTTCGGGAGGAATTATTACAATCCATTCGAAAAGGAGATCAGAAATCTGTTGCACAATTTATCAATAGATTTAATGAGTTTCTAAGAGTTGAAACAGACACTTTAGATATTATTAAAAGAGTTCCAAGGAATGAATTACGTGCATTAAAAAACATATTATTATCGCATAATACGCTCTACAGTTATTCAGCCGAAAAAGGTGGCTTGAGTGCATGGCAATGTCATTACCTTTCTGAAAAATACGCAATTATGATTGAGAACGCCAAGTCTACACCTGAACTAGAAGAGATTCATAAAAAAATGCTAGAGGAGTACGCAGACCCTTCAATTCGTTTTATCGAATTTGAGAAAGCAACAATTGCCGAGAAAGCGGAGCATTTTATAAAGATGAACTTTTCAGAGGATATATCAATAGAGGACATATCCAGAAAGTTACATGTGCATTCTTCCCACTTAATGCGTGCTTTCAAGAAAGAAAAAGGGATGACAATCAGTCATTATCGAAATTTGGTAAGGATTAAGGAAGCAAAGGAATTATTAATCAATTCTAATCTTTCGTTGATAGAAATCACATTTATTGTAGGTTTTAAAAATCAACAATACTTTTCTCGTGTTTTTAAAGAGGAAGAAGGCGTAACCCCAAAAGAATATAAACAAAAAAATAGTAAGTAAAGCCTTTTAATCATCTGAATAAGTTGATGAAAGGCTTTTTTAATTAAATGCAATTCTAGTGTAAAAGGATGCAATTTTATTGCAAAAGTAATTCGAAGTTTTGAGTTAAAATTCTAATATATTAGTATTTTAAACGCTTTCATTATGGCGGGATTTAGGATTATTTTAAAAAGTTATAAATCTTTTTTTATTTACATTGGGGGTTACAACATGGAAAAGAAACAGGTTAGAAAATTTGGCTTCCGTGATCAATTTGGATACATGCTAGGGGATGTTGGTGGAGGATTTGCAAACCTTTACATCGGGTCATTTTTCCTTTTATTCACCACCTCCGTACTTGGAGTAAGTCCTTATTTCATGGGAACATTGTTTTTAGTTGCCCGTATATTTGATGCATTCACAGATGTTTTGATGGGAAGTATTCCTGATAGATGGAGATTAGGAAAAAGCGGCGATAAATTTTTACCATATATCAATATATCAAAATGGTTATTAGCAGCATCCATCTTAATTTCGTTTGCTGATGTCTCAAGTTGGTCATCAACAGCTATTCATGTATGGGTCGTATTTGTTTATCTGTTCTATGGAATCGCATACACAGCTGATTCAATTCCTTATGGTTCATTAGCGGCTGTTATTACAGATGATCCAATTGAAAGGACGAAATTATCTCGTGCACGTTCTATTGGTGGTATGGTTGTTGGAATCGGATTTTTATCATTTGTGCCTATGTTTATCTATGATAAATCCGGAAATCTAGTACCTGAAATGTTTTTCTACATTTCTATCGTATTCAGTATTCTTTCTGTATTAGCTTATACAGGACTTGTCAAATTAACAACAGAACGTATTCGTGATGATAGACCAGTGGGTACTAAAGCTGATTACAAATTTACAGATGCTCTAAAAGCTGCCTTAAAGAATCGACAGTTATTAGGGATGATGGTAGCAAGTATTGGTTCATTAATTATGATTAATGGTGTTACACAATTAGCTGCAATTGTGTTCTCAGAATACTATAAAAATCCTGGTGCATTTGCGATTAACTCATTCTTACAAATGGGAGTTACACTGGTATTGTTTCTTTTTGTCCCTACTCTCGTTAAGAAGTTTGGTAAACGTAATATGGTAATTAGTACGGCAAGCTTTAGTTTAATTGCTTCTACCCTCCTAACAATCTTTATTATTGAGAATGTTTATGTGTATATAGTAGCCTATAATATCGCTACAATTGCAAATATGGTTTTTGTTATGATCGTATGGGCACTCGTTACAGATTGTTTAGATTTTACAGAGCTTCAAACTGGCAAACGATATGATGGAACACTTTACTCCATTTATTCATTCTCACGTAAAGTAGGTATGGGTGTTGGTTCTGCACTTGGTAGTTATGCTCTAGGTTGGGTAGGATTTGTTTCTGGACAAACTTCTCAAACCCAAGAAGTTGCAGAAGGTGTTTTACGTATGTATAACGGATTACCTATTTTATCTTTTCTCTTGATGATTATCGGTATTGCGTTAATTTTCAACTTGAATAGTACGAAAGCTCAAGAAATGTATACTACATTGAAAGAAAGAAGAGCACAGAACTAATCTATTAAATATTTACTATAACAAACTTTTAAAAGGGGATGTAATTCGATGAGAACTCGGTTCCTATCTAAATGCACAAACGGAGAAGTTGAAGAATACCTGCAACAAAATGATCTGATTTTTGTACCTGTTGGTGTAACAGAAACGCACGGAGCATTACCACTTGATACGGAAACGGTCATTGCTGAAGCACTTGCGTTAAAAATGGCAGAAGCAACAAATGGCCTCGTTCTTCACAACCTACCATATTTCTTCGCTGGCGGGACAGCGATGGCTCGCGGGACCGTTAATATAAGCGTTAAAGAGGGTATGAGATATTTAGAAGCAATAGCTAAATCACTTTTAAAACAAGGTTTTAGAAGACAGGTATTTGTTACTTGTCATGGTCCGGCTCACATAACATTAAGCGGTATGGTTCGTGACTTCTTTGAGGAAACAAAAGTACCAATCCTTTATATAGACATGATTAAAGCAACTGAAAGCGTTAAAGATTTAAGTTTTTCGTTTATGGAAAAATTCAATGATATTAGCATTGGGGCATACAAAATACTAGGTAGATTAGAAGACGTTCCGATGAATGTTCCAGAGTCTAACTCGGTAACCTATGATGTACAAAGTATGATAAACGGCATGAGTAAAAACCCTGGTAATGCTCTTGGAAAATATGCACTCCAATCAGGGGCAATTGGTTCATACTTTGATCAAGCGTCTGATCATCTAGCAACACCACTTATAAAATCTGAAGAACATCGTGAAGAATTAGCAGATTCAGGCGTTCTTGCAATTGAAGAGTTTATTGAAAAACTGGATATGCCAACAATTGTTGACCTTTTACGAAAAACAGATGAGTATACACAAAATAATAGTCTACCAAAATACGGTGAATGGTTATAAAGCAGGAAAAAACGAGAATTCATTTTCTCGTTTTTTTTGTAGGAAATTTATGAGTATGTTATATCCCATTAGCAGTCTTGTTTTATTTCTCTCAGTAATGAAGACTAACTTAGTAACTAAAGGTAAGGGGAAATATATAAAATTGTGGTTTAAAATTACCAGTGAATAAGTTATATTCAATATGAAAAACGGAGCTGTAGGGGAGGAAACTTTTTTTGAGAAATTATATCAATACCCGCATCGCTTCTATTCACGATATTGATGGTATTCTTTCAATTTATAATGAGGGTATCGAAGATCGAATTGCAACCTTGGAAACCTCAATAAAAGATAAGAACTTTATGCTGGCCTGGTTTCATCGACATACTGAACGTTTTAAGGTCATAATAGCCGAAGTTGAGGGAGAAACTGTTGGGTGGGCAAGTCTAAATCAGTATAATAGTCGATCTGCATATGATGGGGTTGCTGATTTATCTGTTTATGTTAGAAGAGATTATCGTGGAAGAGGTGTAGGAGGAAATTTACTTTCTGCAATCGAGAAGTTGGCTAAGGAAAACGCATTCCATAAAATTGTTTTATTTACTTTTCCGTTTAATGAACTTGGTCAAGGACTTTATAAAAAAAGTGGATTTCGAGAAGTAGGTGTATTTAAAAATCAGGGGAAAATCGATGATCAATTTATTGATGTTATGGCAATGGAGAAACTGTTAGTTTAGGAAGAAAAGAAAGTAATTTATGTGTAATGACCTGTCTGAAATGTATGGATTGGTCATTTTCACCTTAATGCAATAAGGCTAAAAAAGGTTGCGATTTTTATATAAGTAGAATATTATATAAGCAAAAGATTATATAAGTGAATCTTTATGTAGGGAGGAGAAGACTGATTTGGAGAACATTGAATTAATGGCTAAACAGCTAAAAGCTGTGAGTGACCCCAACCGATTAAAGCTATTATCATGTCTAAAAAAAGGGGAAGTATGTGTTTGTGATTTTGTCGATGTTTTAAATATTTCTCAACCAGCGGTTAGTCAACAATTGAAAAAGTTGAAGGATGCTGGAATTGTTCTCGAAAGACCCTCGGGCACTTGGAAACATTATCGATTAAATGATGATTTACCTCCATATATTCAGTCTATTATTGATCAATTGCAAGAAATCGCAATCATTAAATGCGATTGTTAAGTATGCAACAGGAGTATTCTAAAACATCTTAGTAAGTAGTAGGAGGTTATCTATTGATATCAGTAATTTTAGCTTCAGTTATTTTCTTAATTACACTAGTCTTGGTTATATGGCAACCTAAGGGCTTATCTATTGGTTGGTCTGCATGTGGTGGGGCTATCTTAGCTCTAATCGTTGGAGTAGTGGATTTTAAAGATGTAATCGATGTTACATCCATTGTTTGGAACGCAACTCTAGCGTTTGTTGCTATTATTATCATTTCATTAATACTAGATGAGATCGGATTTTTTGAGTGGTCAGCATTACACATGGCAAGAGCAGCAAAAGGAAATGGTGTTCGAATGTTTGTGTATGTATCTATTTTAGGTGCATTAGTAGCTGCATTCTTTGCTAACGACGGGGCAGCATTAATTTTAACTCCAATCGTATTAGCGATGGTTCGAAATCTAAACTTCAATGAAAAAATGGTATTCCCATTTATTATAGCTAGTGGATTTATTGCAGATACGACATCTCTGCCACTTGTCGTAAGTAACTTAGTAAACATTGTTTCAGCAGACTTTTTTGGAATTGGTTTTGCAGAGTTTGCATCAAGGATGATTATTCCAAACTTCTTTTCATTAGCAGCAAGTATTTTGGTCTTATATCTATTTTTCCGTAAGAGCATTCCAAAGAATTATGATATAACTCAATTGAAAAAGCCTGTAGAAGCGATTCGTGACCTGAAGATGTTCAGATTATCTTGGGTTGTGTTAGGGATACTACTTATTGGATACTTTGCAAGTGAATTTACAGGAATTCCTGTATCAATTATCGCAGGTATTGTGGCAATCTTCTTCCTCTTCATGGCTAGGAGAAGTTTAGCCGTGAATACACGTACAGTAATAAAAGGTGCTCCATGGGCTATCGTGTTTTTCTCAATAGGAATGTATGTAGTTGTATATGGGCTAAGAAATGTTGGACTTACAGATATCCTAGCAAGTCTAATTCAGTTTACTGCTGATCAAGGATTATTTGCGGCAACAATCGGAATGGGATTCATTGCAGCGATTCTGTCATCTGTTATGAATAACATGCCGACTGTCATGATAGATGCTCTAGCAATTGCAGATACAAATACAAGCGGTGTAATAAGAGAGGCTCTTATCTATGCGAACGTCATTGGTTCAGATTTAGGTCCAAAAATTACACCAATTGGTTCTCTTGCCACGCTATTATGGCTACATGTTCTTTCACAAAAGGGTGTTAAGATTTCGTGGGGAACCTACTTTAAGACTGGTATTGTATTAACCATTCCGACATTGTTCATTACTCTAGTTGGATTATATATCTGGTTACTTATTATTCATTAAACAACAAAGGAGATTTCGTTTATGTCTAAAAAAACAATTTACTTTTTATGTACAGGTAACTCTTGCAGAAGCCAAATGGCTGAAGGGTGGGGGGAAAAGTATCTAGGAAATGAGTGGAACGTATTAAGTGCAGGTATTGAAGCACATGGTTTGAATCCTAATGCGGTAAAAGCGATGAACGAAATTGGTATTGATATTTCCAATCAAACTTCAGATATTATTGACCCTGAAATCCTAAACAATGCTGATTTTGTCGTAACTTTATGTGGAGATGCTGCTGATAAGTGTCCAACGACACCACCACATGTTAAACGTGATCATTGGGGATTCGATGACCCTGCGAAAGCTCAAGGTACGGAAGAAGAGAAATGGGCAGTTTTCCAACGAGTACGTGACCAAATTGGTGAAAGAATTCAACGATTTGCTGAAACTGGTGAATAATAAATCTAATAACCAAGAGATTTAACTCTTGGTTTTTTTCTAAAATCTATATAAGTATATGCTTATTTAATATTAAACGGGAGGTTATCTGATGAAAAAAATTGAGATATATGATCCAGCTATGTGTTGTTCAACAGGTGTATGTGGTCCCTCGGTGGATCCAGAATTAACAAGGGTAGCATCTGCGGTTTATTCATTGAAAAAAAAAGGATTTGATATAACAAGGTATCAGTTAACAAACAATCCTGAAAAATTCGCAAAAACCTTAACAGTAAACAATATTTTACATGAAAAAGGTCCAGATGCGTTACCAGTTGTTTTATTGGATGAAGAGGTTGTAAAAGTTGGAGGCTATCCAACAAATGAAGAATTTGCTGAATGGCTTGGTGTTAAATCAGAAGAACTAACTGAAAAACCAAAAATTCGTCTCTCATTAAATATACAGAAATAGTAAAAGAGAAAGAAGTGTAATGTATGTTTCAGTCCTTCAATCCGAAAAATGTAGTGCAAACGCCATTTATATTCTTAACTGGCAAAGGTGGAGTAGGAAAAACATCAACCGCATGTGCAACAGCTGTAGCATTAGCTGATAATGGAAAAAGGGTATTATTGATAAGTACCGACCCAGCATCCAATTTACAAGATGTATTTGGTATCGAATTAACAAATTCGCCTAAAGCTGTTCCAACTGTTGAGAATTTATTTACTAGTAATCTGGACCCAGAAGCTTCTGCAAAAAATTACCGTGAGAAAGTTGTTGGGCCATATCGTGGGATACTTCCTGACTCCGTGGTAGTTACAATGGAAGAACAATTATCTGGAGCATGTACAGTAGAGATTGCAGCGTTTGATGAATTCTCATCATTACTTACTAATAATAAAATCATTAACCAATATGATCACATTATTTTTGACACAGCGCCAACCGGACATACGTTACGTCTCTTAAAATTGCCAACTGCTTGGAATGGATTTTTAGAGGAAAGTACCCATGGGGCTTCATGTTTAGGACCATTATCTGGACTTGCGGATAAGAAAAATCTTTATTCGGAGACTGTTGATGTTCTTTCAGATTCAAGTAAAACTACTCTTCTATTAGTAACAAGGCCGGATGTTTCATCACTTTTAGAAGCAAATCGTGCCTCATTGGAATTAAAAGAGGTTGGTATAAAAAATCAGATGCTCATCGTGAATGGGCTCCTACAAAATTATATCAAGGAAGATGAAGTATCAGCAGCATTTTATCAAAGGCAAAGAGATGCTTTAAAACAGATTCCAGAACATCTAAAACAGACTGTAAGTTATTCATTACCTTTTGTTTCATATTCTCTAACTGGTGTTACAAATCTACGTTATCTATTTAAAGATCACTTTATTCCAATAGAAGAAACTAACAGGGAAATTAAATTAGGTAATATCCCAAAGCTAAACGATGTAATACATGATTTTTCATCAAGTGATACAAAACTAATATTCACTATGGGTAAAGGTGGAGTTGGTAAAACAACAGTTGCATCTGCTATTGCAGTTGGTTTGGTGGAAAAAGGACATCATGTTCATTTAACAACAACTGATCCAGCTGCTCACATACAGTATCAATTTCAAACCGATCAACTAGATCAAAATCTAACGATTAGCAGTATTAATCCAAAAGAGGAAGTAGAGAAATATAAGGCAGAAGTGTTAGCGAGTGCTGGCGATGATTTAGATGAAGAAGGTCTTGCGTATTTACAGGAAGATTTAAATTCACCTTGTACCGAGGAAATTGCAGTCTTTCGAGCATTTGCAGAAGTAGTTGCCAAATCTGAAAATGAGATTGTAGTTATTGATACCGCTCCTACAGGGCATACCTTACTCTTGCTAGATGCCGCACAGTCATATAGTAAGGAAATTGCTAGGTCAACTGGTGAGGTGCCAGAAAGTGTAACAAAACTACTTCCTAAGATTCGAAATCCTAAGGAAACATCTGTTGTTATTGTTACTTTGGCTGAAGCTACACCTGTATTAGAGGCGTCAAGATTACAAGCTGATTTAAGACGAGCTCATATTAATCCAAAATGGTGGGTAATTAATCAAAGTTTACTCGCTACTGGTACAACTGATCCTGTATTAAAAGGTAAAGCAATTTTAGAGAAAGAATGGATATATGAAGTTAGTACAGATCAAGCTGAAAATTGTGCTATTATTCCTTGGCAAAGTGAAGAAAAAGTTGGGTACGAGAAGCTAAAAGATTACATTAGTTGATCGCTATGACAACTTCATCTGCGGAATAGTATTCATGAGTTGTACAATTCTTAATAATAGGAGGATTCACTATGACAACTAAGAATTACCATGAGTTAGTAAAAGACAGAATTTATATCGGTGGTGCTGATGATGTACAAGAAGCGCTAAAAAATGAAAAGATCGATGTTGTGTATGATTTAAGAGCTGAAGCACCAAATGAAGAACCAAAGTATAGTCGTGTTCATAGCCCAATTGTTGACGACGCGGAGAACCAAGAAGAATCAATTGAAAGCTCCATAGAACATGTTGTTAATGCCTATAAAGAAGGAAAGAATGTATACTTCCATTGCCAAGGTGGAAGTAATCGTACAGGCACTGTGGCGATTGGAACATTACTTGCTCTAAGTAAGGCAAGTACAATTGAAGAGGCTGAAGAACTTGCTAAACAAGCAAGGCCAAAAATAAATGTGAAGCCAGAGATGAAGGAAGCATTAAAAAGAATTTACCCAAATAGCTAACAATTAAGGGGAGAAATAATGATGAAAATTACAAATTCCGCTAAACAACTATTAGAAATTGTAATAGCTGAAAATGGAGTAGAAGGTATACGTCTATATTCTACAGCTGGCTGCTGTGGACCACAATTTGCATTATCTTTAGATGCACCTCAATCAAATGACAAGATTGAAACAATTAATGGAATTAAGGTGGCGTTCGACTCACAAATTAACGCTACTGAGGAACTAACATTAGATACAGAAGAAAACCAAAATGGTGAAGGATTCGTATTATTAGGTGCAAGTAGCTGTTGTTAACTATAAAAAGAAGTGAGTTTGAGTAAACTCACTTCTTTTTATATATAGTTTAGTATGACTTCGAATATCTATTGCACAAAAATTTTATAAAAGATAGTCGTATTCGCTCAGTTCATTTCTTCAAATAATTCGTAGAATGCATCTTCGAAACTTTGAAAAGTATCTTTACCAAAACGGTTTTTATCATTCTTAAAAAACAAGTCCATAGTAAGATTTTTTGCAGTTTCAATGGAGCAATCCCTAGAGTTCATAACTAATTTTATATAGGCAAGAAAATATTCTTTTGATAAATTGCTTCCATGGTTTACAATCATGAATATCATTCACCTCTTAAGCAATGCAGCACTGAGTAGAACAACAAGCATCTTTAGTTTGTGTACTATTATTTTTGATTCTTTTTATAAATACCTTACTTATTTTTTGTAACATGCTCTCATGTTTGATTGACGAAAGTATCCATGAATTTTTTGCAAACTCTTCGAATTCTTGCCTTTTATATTTTGCTAACACTTCATAATCATGGTAATTCATTAAAACCATCTCCTTTTGCTAAACAAGATATATTGATTTATTAATCAAAAAAATTGATTTAAAAATCGAAAAATAACTTCACCTATTGGGTTTAAATAGACAACAGAGTTCTTCAGATAACAGATGATTTATCTCATCGGAGTTTAATTTATAATAACTCCAGGTTCCTCTAGTTTCTTTTAAAATAATGTTTGCATCTAATAAGATCTTTAAATGATAGGATAATTTTGATTGGGTCATATCTACGATAGGAGCTAGATCACATACACACATTTCACCTTTTTGGGTAAGAATATTCATAATCTGTAATCTTTTCTGATCAGCAATAGCTTTAAATTTCTGTTCGTAAACTTCAAATAATTTCTCGTTGGATAGGTCTAAAAGATTTATTTCATTTTTCACTTTATCACCTTCTTAATAAATCAAATTTATTTGATGTAACCTTATTATATTTCCAAATTTTTCATGTGTCAATCCTTTAATCAAAAAAAATTGATTTATTGGTTTTTAATACCTTCTCTTACCCCATTTTCTTTACGCTTTAAATTTGATATAGTAAAGTTTATAATTTTTAAAGTTATTATAGTTTGATAAAAAGGTTAAATGCATGGTAAAGCTATAAAAGTAGCATGAACATTTCTGGGTTTAACTTTCAGATGAGAGTTTAACTTTGTCGTTATAGAGAGGATTTGAGTTTGATTATGAAAGATAATTTTTGGCGTGATCTACCACGGCCGTTTTTTATACTTGCACCCATGGAAGATGTAACGGATGTTGTTTTCCGCCATGTCGTGAGTAAAGCAGGCAGACCTGATGTGTTTTTTACAGAGTTTACGAACACGGATAGTTATTGTCACCCAGAGGGACAGCAAAGTGTGCGCGGGCGTTTGACGTTTACAGAAGATGAACAACCAATTGTGGCTCATATTTGGGGAGATAAGCCTGAACACTTTCGAAAAATGAGTATCGGTATGGCGGAACAAGGATTTCGGGGTATTGATATCAATATGGGCTGTCCTGTAGATAATGTGATAGAGGATGGAAAGGGATGCGGTCTCATCCGTCGTCCGGAAGTTGCAGCTGAAATCATTCAAGCAGCAAAAGCGGGAGGACTCCCTGTTAGTGTGAAGACGAGGCTTGGTTTCACGGAAGTAGATGAATGGCGCGACTGGCTAACACACATCTTGAAACAAGACATTGTTAATTTATCCATTCATTTGCGTACAAGAGAGGAAATGAGCAAAGTGGATGCGCATTGGGAGTTGATTCCGGAAATCAAAAAACTCCGTGACGAGGTGGCACCTGATACACTTTTAACGATTAATGGGGATATTCCTGACCATCAAACTGGCATGCAGCTTGCTCAACAATACGGTGTTGATGGGGTTATGATTGGGCGTGGTATTTTTAAAAATCCATTTGCTTTTGAAAAAGAACCGAAAGAGCATAGCAGTAAGGAATTTCTTGATCTTCTAAGATTGCATCTCGATCTATTTGACGAGTATGCACATTTACAAGCACGTTCTTTGGGACAACTTCGTCGCTTTTTTAAGATTTATGTTAAGGGATTTCGAGGGGCGAGCGAGTTAAGAAACCAATTGATGAGTGCAAAGTCAACAGATGAAGTGCGTGCACTTCTTGATAGCTTTGAGTTAGGGAATGAATAGTAATGTAATCGAAAAAGCTTGTAAAGACATTGATTCTTTACAAGCTTTACTTTTTGTTAAAGGACACCCAGTAGCTTTATCTTTTGTAAACCACAGAATTTTTTTTTCATTGAAGGTAAACCAATAGAAAGGCGTTAACGTGGAAAATGCGCCATTTACTGCCTATGATAGAGTAAGAGGTTAATAGTCTTTCTAGTATCAATTATAGACAAAAGGAGGCCAACTATGAATATCGGTGTAATTGGTGCGGGAGCAGTTGCTACTTTTTTATTGAAAGAAATCAATCAAAATCAACTTGAAGACCTTCGAATTAAAAGCATTTTGGTACGGGATACAGAAAAATATCGGTTGTTGGGGTCAAAATATGGTGTGAAATTGTATACTGACCTCAACTCATTTCTTGATTCAGAAATCGATATTGTTGTGGAGGCGGCTAATATACATGCAGTGAAAACCTTGTTGCCAACGGTTATTAAGAAAAAGGATGTAGTGTTAATTAGTGTTGGTGCACTTGCAGATGAAGCACTACTGAATGAAATTAGTAATCTTGTACAAGAGCATAAGTATACCGTTTATTTACCGTCTGGTGCAATTGGCGGTTTGGACTTGTTACAAAATGCACACGCACTAGGTAAGGTTAATAGCGTTTCGTTGACAACTCGGAAACCTGCCAACTCGCTCATTGATGAAGACATCCACGAAGCGAAGGTTGTTTTTGAAGGGAAAGCGATTGATGCAATTAAGCAATACCCGAAAAACATGAATATCTCCATTGTCCTGTCTCTTGCGGGGGTAGGGATAAAGAAGACGAGAGTATGCCTAGTGGCTGATCCACATATTGAAAAGAACATACATCAAGTGGACATATCAGGTGAGTTTGGCGAAGCAACATTCTCTATCACAAATCATCCACTTCGGGAAAATCCAAAGACGAGCTATTTAGCCGCTATGAGTATTCTGGGGACATTAAAAAGAATGAATGGAAAACTAAGAATTGGGGGGTAATAAAGAGTTTTAAATCATCCCATTTTTGATGGAGCGAGCCATTAAGGTTCGCTCTTTTTTTACTATTTTCAAAGATATAATCGAAGAGTTCTTTGAAATAGCAATAGACAACCCCGTGCTATATTGCCTTCGCTTCATTGAGCGTATGAAAAGGAAAAGAGCTGATGAAAAGTGGCTGAATCCCCTTCAATCGACTGTCTGAAGTAACCTAAACTTCAGACACCTCCGCCCAGATTTGCCATCATCCTGTCCGAAGCTACCCATTGCCAGTTTCTCGACAAATGTAAACAAAAGTTGATATTAAATTTATATTCGGTTAGTAAGATTGTAATCGAAAAGCATTAAAGGAGGTTTTACATTTTGAGAAAACTGTTACATCCAATTACAGATTGGGTTTCAAGTAAACGTGGGATGTGGATTACGATTATCGCTTGGCTAGTCTTGATGGTCGGATTAAGTGCCGGACCAACGCTTGGCGATTATAAAGTAAGTAACTTTCAATCGCTCCCTGATGAAGCACAATCGATAATAGCTGAGAAAAAGACAGAAGAGCTATTTCCAAATGAGCAAGGGACACCGGGAATCCTTGTATTCCATAATGAAAATGGAGACATTCGTACCGATGAGGTTACACAAATACTAAATGGAATCGAAGCAGAAGATATTAAAGGAATTGAGACCATCCTTGATATTAGCGCACTTCCACCTCAAGCGTTAGCAGGCTTTATCTCTGAAGATGGTACAACGATGATTGTGCCGATGGAATTAGAACAGGGCCTTGGCAATAGTGAATTTGCCGAAATAAATGACAAGGCTTCTGAGGTAGGAAATAAGATTGCGGATCAGTTTGAAAATATGTCCTTTTATATCACTGGTCCCGCAGGAATAGCTGGAGACACACTCAAGTTATTTGAGCAAGCGGACGTGGTGTTATTACTTGCAACGATAGGGATTATTTTAGTATTACTTATTGCCATTTACCGCTCACCATTACTTGCATTCATACCTTTATTAGCAACAGGGATTGTTTATCAGGTCGTGAATCAAAGTGTTGCATTACTAGGAGCGGGCGGGATAGAAATTAATAACTCCACAACCTCAATTATGAGTATTTTGCTTTTTGCTGCAGTGATTGACTATTCACTATTTGTATTCTCTCGTTACCGCGAGGAACTAAACAAAGAAGAAAGTAAATATGAAGCTATGAAACTAGCAATGCGTGCAACTGGGGAACCTGTATTTTTTGCCGGAGGAACGGTGTTAGCAGCAATGCTAATCTTATTCTTTGCCAATTTCCGTGACTATCAAAACTTTGCACCTATATTTGGGCTTGCAATGTTCTTTATTATGTTAGCGTCGATCACATTGGTTCCGGCTTTATTTACACTCTTTGGTCGTAAAGCGTTTTGGCCGACAGTTCCAAAGTATGGCGAAGAAAAAGAAATAAAACACGGAATTTGGGGGCCAATAGCTAAGTTTGTGGTGAATAAACCAGGTTTATCTGGAGGCATTGTTGGTGTTTTCCTACTCATCACCGCATTAAATATATTTAATCTTGATTTTGAATTTGATACTGTCAAAAAGTTCCCTGAGGATTTACCTTCTCGAGTAGGTTATGAAATTGTAGAGACAAGATATGATAAAGGGGAGCTAGCACCTACAACATTGTTAATTGAAAGTGATGAAGCAATAGCCCCAGAGACAGTGACTGCTTTTACAGAAAAACTGCAAGAATATGATGAAATTGCAACTGTTCGAATGACTGCACAATCTGAAGACTCTAAGGCATTAACGTTGAGTGTTGTGTTAGCAACGGATCCATATTCTATAGAATCTATGACGATTATTAAAGATTTACGTGAAGATACATCAAATCTATTGAAGGACCTTTCTATATCAGGAGAAGCATATTATAGCGGAGTGACTGCAAAGCTAGTAGATGAACTTGATGTAAATACGAGAGATATCTTTACAATTGTGATACTTGAAACATTACTCATCCTCATACTCTTATTTGCCTTAACTCGTTCAATGAAAATGCCAATTTATATGATGGCAACCATTTTACTTTCCTATGTATCTGCTTTGGGTCTTGGAATCTTCCTTGTCGATTTCTTGTTTGGCTATGATGCATTAAGTACCCGAGTTCCGGTATATGCTTTTATCTTCCTTGTGGCCCTAGGTATCGATTATAACATCATCCTTGCCTCACGATTCATAGAAGAGAGGAAGACTCATCGAGTTAAAGATGCTCTTGAAGTTGCGATCCGTAATACGGGGGGAGTCATTTCATCTGCTGGTATCATTCTAGCTGCAACTTTTGCAGCACTAACAACGATGCCAATTGCCGATCTATTCGTATTTGGATTCATCATCGCGATTGGAATCTTAATAGATACTTTCCTAGTACGCGGAATGCTATTACCAGCTTTGATACTGCTATTTGAAAATGACAACCAAGCATCGCATAATAGACAATAAAATAGAATACAAAGGGCTTCCTTCGTATTTTGCTTTTAGGAGGTTTCGTATTATGAAGATTCTTGTTGTAGATGATGATGTCTATATTCAACAGCTAGTATCGATTCACTTGAGCCGAGAAGGCTATCAAGTATATAGAGCTAATCATGCCGAAGAAGCATTAGACTTGTTGGAAGAAAAAACAGTTGATTTAGCGATTGTTGATGTGATGATGCCCAAAATGGATGGATTTGAATTGACCAAGATTTTGTCGAACGACTATGATATCCCCGTTATACTGCTTACTGCCAAAGGTCAAATCGATGATAAGGAACAAGGCTTCCTATCTGGATCTGAGGACTATATTGTTAAGCCTTTTGAGGTGAAGGAACTCCTATTCCGTGTTGCCGTTGTGTTACGCCGTGTCGAACGTGCTATGGAAACGGTAATTAAAGTAGGAAATCTCATGATTGATCGAAAAAATTTCGAATTAAATATAAATCATGAGACAGTTCTTCCACCATTAAAGGAATTTGAAGTTTTAAGCTTGTTAGCTTCACGTGTAAATAAGGTTACGCCTAGAGCCGTACTGGTGGAACAAGTATGGGGTGTTGATTATGAAGGTGGAGAACAAACGTTAAATACTCATATAAACCGTATCCGGGAGCGCTTGAAAAAATTTGATGCATCGGTGGAAATTCAAACGGTTCGCGGAATTGGCTATAAGCTAGAGGAAATAAAATGAAGACTTTATATCGGAAATTTATTGTGGCTACGTTATTGATTTTAATGATAAGTGTCATTGTCGGAATAAGCATCGCAAATTTTATTTACATGACATCAACAAAACAGAAGATTGATCAGCAAAATGTAGAGATTGCACAAAGAATTACATTAACACTTGAGAGTATGCATTCGGATAGCTCCTCCTTCGAACCATTCTTGGAATCGATTGGAAACCTAGGGTATCAGATATATGTGGTAAACGAATCCGGTAAAGAAGCTTATTTTGGTAAGCCTTTTACAAAGACAGTTCTTCCACAAGAAGCCGAGAAGGTTCTTTCAGAGAAGGAAATTTACCATGGTATGAATGCATTTTCCCATAAGTTTTTAATGATGGGACATTTCTCAAATTCTGTAGAGAATACGGTAGGCGTCCCATTCACAATGAATGGGGAACAATACGGCTTATTTATCCGTCCCAATAATAAACTACTCTTTTCGGATATCCATATGATTTTAGCGTGGTTTTTTGTAGCAGTAACGGTTGTTAGTATTAGTGGAGTAATCCTGTTTGCAAAGCATCTAATCCAGCCGATTACTAAGTTAACGGAAGCGACCAAAGAGATTACACGGGAGAATTTTCATTATCCACTAACGATTGATCGTAATGATGAAATTGGACAATTAGTAGAAAGCTTTAACACGATGCAGAGGCAATTACAGCATAATGATGAAGCGAGGAAATCCTTTATCAATAATGTGTCACATGACTTTCAGTCTCCACTTATGAATATTCAGGGATATGCGGAGCTTCTACTGACACAAAATGTAAATGAACGAGATGCTAAAGAATATTTACAGGTTATTGATCATGAATCAAAGCGGCTTTCAAATTTAACTAAGCAGCTATTGCTGTTAACATCTCTTGATCAACAAGCATATCCGATGAAGATTTCAGAGGTCCAATTGGATGAACAAATTAAACAAACCATCCGCAGGTATCAGTGGAGACTACAGGAAAAGGAAATTGAAGTCTCCTATAAACTGCCATTTATTCGGACGAAAGTTGATGCAGAACTTATGGGTAACGTGTGGGACAACTTACTAACAAATGCGATAAAGTATAATACACATGGAGGGAATATTTGGATTAGCTTATCTAGAAGCGAGTTTTTCGTTAAGGTCATTGTGAAAGATACAGGAATCGGTATGTCGAAGGAAGCCGTCTCTCAAATTTTTGAACGTTTTTATCGAGTGGATTCATCTAGAAAAAGGGACGGAACAGGACTTGGTTTATCGATCGTTAAACAAATAATTGACCTGCATGGAGGAGAAATCAAGGTTGACAGTAAGGTTGCTGAGGGAACAACCTTCACAATTATACTTCCTAACATGATTGGGGAAATGGAGGAATAAATAATGGAACAAACTTGGAGTATACGGCTCATTCGATTTTCAGCTATATTCGGTATAATCGGTACTTTTCTAGGCTCTCATATGTCTGGAAATATGGATTATTCGTTGAGACCTATTCATGCTCATATTCTATTAGTAGGCTGGCTATCGGTGTTTGCTTGGGGAATTTTTTATAAGGTATATACGATTAAATTCAAAAGACTTGTACCCATTCACAGCATCCTGGGAATGCTAGGTGCTCTGGGGTTGACGGTAGGAATGTGGATGTACAATATAAATCCTTTTAATCTTAATGAGACCTTTGTCATGGTGTTCTTTATCGTGGGCGGAAGCTTACTTTTACTTGCTTTTTTAGTATTCGTGCCAATCACTTTTCTCACTGATAAACAGCAAAATAAGAACTTCTAATCCTTATTAAAACTTTTACCAATGTTTGAAAGTGATGGTTGACGCTGGAAATAAAAGCACATATACTAAAATTAGTTATTAGACTTTAGAGTTTAAAAGATATCTAGGTAAGGGAAAGAATTGTTTGTATTTTTAAATTGGAATTAATCGCATATAAACTGCCCATAGTATTTTAGTTAATAGGGGGCTATATGATGAAGTCATTTTTTTCGTGACTTTCATCATGTAGCTCCCTTTTTCATTGGCTCTTTACCGGACTAAAGTGAATTTGAAGGGAGACAAACAGATGGTTACCTTAACTGGTCAAACACTAACTTTTAAAGAAGTACAAAGAGTTTTATATGAGGGTGAAAAAGTTAATTATTCTGAAGAGAGCATGAAAAAGGTCCAAGAAAGTCGAAAAGCAGTTGAAAAAATCGTGGCTGAAGAACGAATTATTTATGGCATAACAACAGGATTTGGGAAATTTAGTGATGTGTTTATCGATAAAGAAGATGTAGAGGCGCTGCAATTAAATTTAATTCGTTCTCATGCTTGCGGAATTGGTGATCCCTTTCCAGAGGTTGTCTCACGTGCGATGCTTCTTCTTCGGGCTAATGCATTACTGAAAGGATTTTCAGGTGTACGTCCGGTCGTGATTGATAGATTGCTTGATTTACTGAATGCTGGCATTCATCCGGTCATTCCGCAGCAAGGATCACTTGGTGCTAGTGGGGACTTAGCGCCACTCTCACATTTGGCTCTTGTTTTAATCGGGGAGGGCGAAGTCTTTTATAAAGGTGAGAAAACATCTGCGATTCATGCGTTAACAAAAGAATCTATTTTTCCGATCACATTAACAGCCAAAGAAGGGTTAGCGCTTATCAATGGAACACAGGCGATGACAGCGATGGGGGCAGTTGCATACCTGGAAGCGGAAAAATTAGCTTATCAAACAGAATTGATTGCCTCTCTAACAATCGAAGCATTGCGAGGAATTATTGATGCATTTGATGAAGATATTCAGCTTGCACGAGGATATCAGGAGCAAATTGAAGTAGCTGAACGTATTCGTGCTCATCTTTCTGATAGCTCTTTAACAACAAGACAAGGAGAAATCCGTGTTCAGGATGCATACTCAATCCGTTGTATCCCTCAAGTGCACGGAGCGACATGGCAAACATTAAACTATGTTAAAGAAAAATTGGAGATTGAAATGAATGCAGCTACGGATAATCCGTTAATTTTTGATAATGGTGAAAAGGTCTTATCAGGGGGGAACTTCCACGGACAACCAATCGCTTTTGCCATGGACTTCTTAGCGATTGCAGTGGCGGAACTAGCCAATATTTCAGAGCGTCGAATTGAGCGTTTAGTTAATCCTCAACTGAACGACCTACCACCATTTTTAAGTCCTGAACCAGGTTTACAATCAGGTGCGATGATCATGCAATATGTCGCAGCATCACTTGTATCGGAAAACAAAACTTTAGCACATCCAGCGAGTGTTGATTCGATTCCCTCATCCGCAAACCAGGAGGATCATGTGAGCATGGGGACAATTGGATCAAGACACGCCTACCAAGTTATCACAAATACGCGTCGTGTATTAGCAATTGAGGCCATTTGTAGCATGCAGGCAGCTGAAATTCGCGGAAAAGAAAAAATGGCAACCGCAACAAGCTCGTTTTTAGAAAATGGTAGAAAAGTCGTGCCGTATATTTCTGCAGACCGCGTGTTTTCTAAGGATATCGAAGCAATGGACCAATGGTTAAAGCTCGGAACTTTTAATTTTATTCAGCAGAAGTCCTCTACTTCTACTGAAAAAAGTTAAAGCCTCCGGCGGATGCCTCGATTTTTCAGCGGAAATTTTTCGAGCAAGCTCGAAAAAAATCGGGCGCAAATACGCCAAGGCGCATTTGATATTTAATCAAAAGACAACAAAAAACTCAACTAATTAACAAACGGTCGAAGTTAAATGATTGGGATTCTATGAGTTCTTTTAATTAATAAAATATAAGTAACACAACTTGGAGGGAATAAAATGAAAAGTACAACAAACAACAAAATTATCCGTTATGTAGGAACGCAATTAAATACGAAAGGTTGGCAGCAAGAGGCCGTGCTTCGTATGTTAATGAATAATTTAGATGCAGATGTAGCCGAGAGACCAGAGGATCTTGTTGTATATGGGGGGATTGGAAAAGCTGCACGTAACTGGGAATCATTTGACGCGATTGTCGATTCACTGAAAGAATTAGAAAGTGACGAAACATTGCTTGTACAATCAGGAAAACCGGTAGTTGTTTTTAAAACGCATAAAGATGCTCCACGTGTTTTGATTGCGAATTCGAATCTTGTTCCAGCTTTTGCAAATTGGGAAACCTTCCATGAACTCGATAAAAAAGGCTTAATGATGTATGGGCAAATGACTGCAGGCAGCTGGATTTATATTGGTTCTCAAGGAATTGTCCAAGGTACGTACGAAACGTTTGCAGAATTAGCGAAGCAACACTTCAACGGTACATTAAGAAGTACGATTACTGTAACAGCTGGCCTTGGAGGAATGGGTGGTGCACAGCCACTTGCCGTAACAATGAATGGTGGCGTATGTATCGCGATTGAAGTGGATGAGACTAGAATTGATCGCCGGATAGAAACTCGTTATACAGATGTGAAAGCGTACACATTGGATGAAGCAATCCAGTTGGCAGAAGATGCGAAAAGAGAAGGGAAGGCATTATCGATTGGATTATTAGGTAACGCATCGGATCTTCTTCCTGAGATGATTGCAAGAAACTTTATCCCTGATGCCTTAACAGACCAAACATCAGCACATGATCCACTAAATGGGTATATTCCTACAGGGATGTCGCTTGAGGAAGCATCAAAATTAAGAGAATCCAATCCTAAAGAGTATATAAAACTATCAAAAGCATCAATGGCTAAGCATGTTGAGGCGATGCTTGAAATGATGGAAAAAGGGGCAATCACATTTGACTATGGCAATAATATTCGCCAGGTTGCCAAAGATGAAGGTGTAGAAAATGCATTTGATTTCCCAGGCTTCGTTCCGGCTTATATTCGCCCACAATTTTGTGAAGGAAAAGGACCTTTCCGATGGGTAGCACTATCAGGAGATCCGGAAGATATCTATAAAACAGACGAAGCCATTTTACGTGAATTTAGTGACAATGAGCATTTATGTAATTGGATTCGTATGGCACGGGATAAAATCCAATTCCAAGGTCTTCCATCTCGTATTTGCTGGTTAGGCTATGGAGAGCGTGCTCGTTTCGGTAAAATCTTGAATGATATGGTGGCAAGCGGAGAACTAAAAGCGCCGATCGTCATTGGTCGTGACCATTTGGATTCAGGCTCAGTTGCATCACCAAATCGAGAAACAGAAGCAATGAAAGATGGATCAGATGTTGTGGCAGATTGGCCAATTTTAAATGCGATGGTAAACGCTGTTGGAGGCGCAACTTGGGTATCTGTTCATCACGGTGGCGGAGTAGGAATGGGTTACTCCTTACATGCAGGGGTAGTGATTGTTGCGGATGGTACGAAAGAAGCAGAAGCACGTATTGAGCGAGTTTTAACAACAGATCCAGGAATGGGTGTTGTACGACATGCTGATGCAGGATACGAGCTTGCCAAGAAAACAGCGCGTGAAAAAGGAATCAAGATGCCGATGCTTGATAAAGGGGCTGATCAAGAATGACAAAACCAATCTGGATTAAACATGCTGCTCAATTAGCAACGCTCGCTTCTGATGTAAAAGGTCCGCGCTCCAAGGAAGCAATGTCTGAGCTGGGTCTAATTGAAGACGGCAGTATGTGGATTGAAGATGGTGTGATCCAGGCAGTAGGAACAACAAAAGGGCTTGAAGCCCGATATGTAGATAAGCTCCACGAGGCAGAAATTGTTGATGCCACGAATCATCTAGTTACTCCAGGACTGGTGGATCCACATACACATGTTGTGTACGGAGGGAGCCGCGAGCGTGAATTTGAAATGCGCCTCGAGGGTGCAACATATATGGACATTATGAACGCGGGTGGAGGAATTCATGCGACCACCCGCATGACAAGAGAAGCTACAGAAGATGAGCTAATTGAACAAACAACACGTCGACTTGATTCATTTTTGGCTCATGGTGTAACGACTGTGGAAGGGAAAAGCGGGTATGGTATGGATTTGGAAACTGAGTTGAAGCAATTGCGTGTGATGAAAAAGCTTCAAAATCAACATCCAATCGATCTTGTCCCAACGTTTATGGGGGCACATGCAGTACCGCCAGAGTATAAAGGTCGTGAAGATGAGTTTGTTGATCATTTAATCAATGACATGCTGCCGGTAGTAGCTAAGGAAAAATTGGCAAAGTTTAATGATGTATTTTGTGAAAAAGGGGTATATACACCAGAGCAGTCGGAGCGGATATTAGAAGCCGGAAAACGCTTGGGATTAATCCCGAAAATCCATGCAGATGAAATTGTACCTTTTGGAGGAGCAGAATTAGCTGCGAAAGTAGGAGCCATTTCAGCAGAGCATTTATTAAAAGCATCTGATGAAGGCATTAAAGCGATGGCAAAGTCTGGTACAATCGCTTGTTTACTTCCAGCAACAGCCCTGTATTTACGTGAAGCTGCTGCTGCAGGTAGAAAAATGATCGACGAGGGTGTGGCTGTGGCGATTTCAACGGATTGTAATCCAGGATCATCTCCAACAACCTCGATGCCACTTGTTATGAATTTAGCTTGTATTTTAATGCGTTTAACGCCTGCAGAAGCATTAACGGCGGCAACCTATAACGCAGCCCATGCCATTAACCGTCAAGAACAAGTTGGGTCTCTTGAGGTCGGTAAACAAGCAGATGTCGTTTTATGGAATGTGAAAAATTATCAAGAATTGCAATATTTATTCGGTGTAAATCATGTAAAAGCGGTATGGAAAAAAGGTGTAAAGGTCGTGAACTAAGATGAGTGAACATTTTCTTCAGGTACCTGAATGGTCATGGAATCAGACGGCAATAGATGAACCAACCTACGTCCATCAATGGGTTAAACCATTGAGTGTGCTAGAACATACACCTGATCTCATCCTGTACGGTGCGCCAATCTCGAGGTCTTCGATTAGTGTTTCTGGAGCTTCTTTATACCCAACTGAATTTCGGCGGATGTGGAAAGGATTTGCCACATATAATTTGGACGAAAATGTAGATTTAAGTTCCTTTCAAGTGGCGGATGCGGGTGATGTGGCAATGCATACGACGGATATACTTTTATCACATCAACGAATCCAAAAGACAACAGCCTATCTTGCCGCACATTATCCAAACACGCCGACATGTATGATTGGCGGTGATCATTCGACAACGGCTTGTGCTGTACGAGGTATTAAGGATGCTTTCCCTAGTGAAACGATCGGAATTTTACAACTTGATACACATCTTGATGTAAGGGATCCAAAAGAGCTCGGGCCAGCAAACGGAACGCCGATCCGCCAATTAATTGATGGCCAGGTCGTGAAAGGGGAAAACGTGATTAATATTGGACTGCATGGATACTATAATGCAAAGCCATTAATAGATTACGCAAATGAGCACAACATTCAGATGGTGACATTAAAGCAAGCTCGAAAACAAGGGCTAATCAACACGATTCAACGAGCATTAGATCAATTAGCAGCAAAGGTTGATCGTATTTACGTAACAGTTGATATGGATGTATTGGATATTTCGGTTGCCCCAGGAGTACCAGCTTCTACACCAGGCGGGTTATCAGCAATTGAACTATTTGATAGTTTGCTAGAAATCGGCAAACACCCTACTGTTAGACATATCGATTATGTCTGCCTGGATCCAAGTAAGGATTCGGCAGTTTCTGAAACAGTTAAGGTTGGAACCTATGCGTGGCTGCAATTTATTACAGGGCTTATCTTGCAAAGAAAATAAACTTCTATTCTGAAGTTAAAGATTTTTCAAAAATCTTATTGACAGTTAAAGACATTCCATGTAAATTATTAATTACAATTCAATAATCAATGAATTCTTATCAAGAGAGGTGGAGGGACTGGCCCTTTGAAGCCTCGGCAACAGACTACTAGGTACTGTGCCAAATCCAGCAAGCAAAAGCTTGAGAGATGAGAAGAGACGATTAAATTTACTATTTAAACCCTCTTCTGTCATGAAGGGGGTTTTATTTTTTCGAGTTAAAAGAGGTCTTTCCTAACTAAAATCATCTCAAAAACTAAATTTATATAAAATGAAAAAGTATGCCGATTAGACAACTAAAGGTATCTTTATCCAATACATCTTTACATGGTGTTGGATAGAGGTGCCTTTTTTGTTTGATTTCTAAAGGAGGATTATCAATTGATTAAGTTTGAGGAAGTAAATAAGGTATTTGGATTGGAAGGAAAGAAGGTGCAAGCGTTAAAGGATGTTTCTTTAACCATATCAAAAGGAGAAATCTTTGGGGTGGTTGGATTTAGTGGGGCTGGTAAAAGTACATTGCTTCGACTTGTTAATTTACTTGAACGTCCAACATCAGGGAAGGTGGTGGTTAACGACCAAGAAATTTCTAGTCTCTCTCAAACTGAACTACGGAAGTTGCGAAGGAAAATCGGTATGATCTTTCAGTCCTTTAATCTATTTAACTCACGCACTGTCTATGGAAATATCGCTTATCCTCTAAAACTTGCAAAGTTGCCGAAAGATCAAATTGATCATCGTGTTAAAGAATTACTTCAATTTGTTGGTTTACAAGATAAGTCAGATCAGTATCCGGAGCAACTATCTGGCGGACAAAAGCAAAGAGTGGGAATTGCAAGAGCACTTGCCACATCACCAGACATTCTGATTTGTGATGAAGCAACCTCTGCATTAGACCCTGAAACAACTGGAGAAATCCTTCAGCTATTACGTAAGGTTAATGAGGAGTACAATATTACCATTTTACTTATTACACATGAGATGCATGTAATCCGGAGTATTTGTCATCGAGTGGCAGTGATGGAAAATGGGTCAGTGATTGAAGAAGGAAATGTTTATGATATATTTTCAAACCCACAATCCAGAACGACAAAAAATTTTATTAGTTCCGTGCTTAACGATAAGCTCTCTAGCAAACTCTTAGAGAAGTTACGCAATAACCATTATGGAAACTTGTATCGAGTGATTTTTACAGGTGGGGCTTCAAGTCAGCCAATCCTGTCACGAGTAACGAGAAAGCATGGGATTGATTTCAATATTATATACGGAAGTATAAACGAGTTACAGGATCAATTGTTTGGTAGTTTAATTGTTGAGTTTCAGGGACCTGAACATTTAATTCAGCAAGTTATCAATGAACTTAAACAAATTGTTGAAGTAAGGGAGGTGATTAATCATGAGAGTTGATTGGACTACATTTTGGCCTCGAATAATTGAAGCTACTGGAGAAACCATTTTGATGGTTATCTTTACATTAATTTTCTCAAGCATGATTGGAATAGCGATGGGGGTGCTCTTTTTTGTCACCCGTAAAGATAACATATTAGAAAATAAATATATCTTTCTCGTACTTAATTTGTTAGTGAACATCGTTCGTCCCATTCCTTTTATTATTTTGCTAGTTGCATTGAGCCCCTTAACTCGTGCAGTTATGGGTACTACGATTGGAACGGCAGCAGCGATATTCCCTATGACGATAGCTGCATGCTTTGCGGTTGCTAGGATCGTAGAGAGTAACCTTGTCTCGATTGATCCGGGAATTATTGAAGCTGCACAGGCTATGGGTGCCAGTCCAGTACGAATCATATTTGGCGTACTTATACCTGAAGCGTTAGGACCTCTTATTCTCGGTCTTACTTTTGTTACGGTTGGACTTGTCGATTTCTCAGCTATGGCGGGAACGGTAGGTGGCGGTGGATTAGGAGACCTTGCCATGACCTATGGTTACCAGAGATTTGACACATCGGTCATGATTGTAACAGTTGTTATATTAATTCTACTCGTTCAAATAGCACAGTTTTCCGGGAACTTTTTATCCAGATTCTTTTTACGAAGATAACCTAAAAAAAGGAGAGATTTCAAAATGAAAAAGCGATTAATTATTTTATTATCAATGGTGTTTGTTATTTCAATACTTGCAGCGTGTACGAATAGTACATCTGGAAAATCCAATGAGGTCGTAAAGATTGGTGTAACAGGTGCGGATGGACCGTATTGGAAGCTTATTGAAGAAAAAGCAAAGGCAAAAGGGATCACAATTGAGTTAGTGGAGTTTTCCGATTACATTCAGCCTAATAATGCTCTTGCAAATGGAGAGATTGATATGAATTCTTTTCAACATATTGCTTTTCTAGGTCCTGCAAATGTTGAGAATGGCTTTAAGATTGTTCCGATTGCTTCCACAACAATTAACCCAACAGGAATTTACTCTGAAAAATATGATGATTTAGCAGACATACCAGAGGGTTCGCAAATCGCGATTTCAAACGACCCTGCAAACCTTGGCCGAGGTTTAACTTTATTAGAAACTGCTGGATTAATTGAGCTAAAAGATGGAGTTGGTATATACGGAACCTTAGATGATATTGCTAAGAACCCGAAGAATTTAGAAATTGTTCCAGTTGTTTCTCAACAAACTGCACAGGCACTTAAAGATGTCGCTGCATCTCTGATAAATAATGGGATCGCAGGTCAAGCGGGGTTGAATTTTAAGGATGCGTTGTTATATGACGATCCAGAGAGTGAAGAAGCAAGACCATATATTAATGTATTTGCCGTTCGTGAAGAGGATAAAGACAATGAAACATACAAAACGATTGCAAAGCTATACCAGGAAGCGGATGTGAAAGAAGCTGTTATAGAAGATACAAACGGAGGAAGTATTGTTGTTGACATCCCTGCTGAAGATCTTGAGGAGACTTTAAAACAATTAGAAGAAAGCATTAAAAATAGAAAATAGTGAATGTAAGAATTGAATACTTAAAAGGCAATTAAATAATCTATGAAAAGGTGAGACAATTGACAAAACAAATACGATTAAACGTATTCGATATGACGAGTGCTGTGCATAATTCACACGGACTTTGGAAGCATCCAAATAGTGAGAGACATACTCGATATAAAGATTTAGATTATTGGCTAGACTTAGCGAAATTATTGGAACGAGGAAAGTTTGATGCCGTATTTTTTGCAGATGTGCTGGGGATATATGATGTTTATAAACAAAGTAAACATCCTTCTATTCGTGAAGGGGTTCAGGTGCCATTAAATGATCCAGCTTTTGTTGTACCAGCCATGGCAAGTGTCACCGAACATCTATCTTTCGCCGTCACAGTTAGTACTACATATGAGCATCCATTCGGCCATGCTAGGAGGTTCTCAACCTTAGACCATCTTACAAAAGGGAGAATCGCTTGGAATATCGTTACTTCCTATCTTCCGAATGCCGCACGCAACTTTGGTCTACCAGAAATGCTAAAGCATGATGAACGATATGATTTGGCTGACGAGTTTTTGGAAGTCTCTTATAAGCTATGGGAAGGGAGTTGGGAGGACAATGCTGTCATTGCTGACGCCTCCCAGGAGATTCTAATAGATCCATCGAAGGTACATGAGATCAATCATAAGGGTGAGTATTTTTCGGTAGAAGGTCCTCATTTAAGTGAGCCTTCCATACAGCGTACCCCAGTTATTTATCAAGCCGGTACGTCTGAACGTGGCAAGGAGTTTGCGGCCAAACATGCAGAATGTGTATTTGTAGGAGGTTCAGCAGAAAAAATAAAATCGTCTATTCAAGATATCCGACAAAGAGCGCAAAAGTATGGTCGAAAACCTGAGAATATAAAGGCCTATACTTTTTTAAATGTGATTGTGGGTGAGACTACAGAACAAGCAGAGGAAAAGTATCAGGAATTAGCAAGATATTGGAGTGCTGAAGCAGCAAAAGCCCAATATGGCGGTTCTAGTGGGTATGATTTATCACAGTATACAGACTTAGATAGTCCTTTTGAATATAAACATACGGAACATGGGCAATCAAGAGCCGCTTCGCTTACAAAAGATGTACCAAAAAAATTAACAGTCAGAGAAGTATTAAACCGTTTTGAAACAATCGATCGGAATCATGTGCTAGTAGGAAATCCTAGGGAAGTGGCTGATGCGATTCAATTTCAATTTGAAGAGAGTGGTGTAGATGGCTTTAACCTGGCTCATCTTGTCACACCAGAAAGCCTAGAGGAATTCATAGATTTGGTCATTCCTGAATTACAGAAACGCGGAATATACAAAACGGAATATGAACAGGGGTCCTTTAGGGAAAAATTATTTAATCACGGAAGTAGTTTATTACCTAGCGATCATCCGGGAAGTCAATATCGAAAAACTGCTATATTAGAAGGGAAGTAACAATTAGCTTTTTATAAAATGGAGAGGGAGTTTTTATGGAATATAAAATAATCGGAGATACTGGCATTTACGTATCAGAGTTGTGTTTCGGTACAATGTCCTTTGGTGGGATAGCAGACGAAAAAACGTCTATAGCAATGTTTAACCGGTGTAGGGAAGTTGGAATCAACTTTTTTGATACAGCTAATATTTATAACAGTGGAAGGTCGGAAGAAATACTAGGTAAGTGTATAGCTGATTGCCGTGATGATATTGTGTTAACTTCAAAGGTCGGTCTTCCTTCTGGCGTTGGTAAAAATGATGGAGGCACTTCTAGAAGACATATTTTCCTTTCTATTGATAAAACACTGAAGCGTTTGGGAACAGATCGAATTGAATTTTATTTCCTTCATCGGTTTGATGATAAAACCGATATCGAGGAAACGCTCGTTGCTTTAGATGATCTGCAAAGACAAGGGAAGATCCTATTTCCTGCTGTTAGTAATTGGGCAGCATGGCAAATTGCAAAAGCTCTTGGTATATCAGAACGAAAAGCATTGGCTAAATTTAAACTAGTTCAACCAATGTATAATCTAGTGAAAAGGCAAGCGGAAGTGGAAATATTACCGCTAGCTCAAGCGGAAGGGCTTGGGGTCATTAGCTATAGCCCGTTAGGTGGAGGACTCCTAACTGGTAAATATGGGGAAGCTAAGAAGCCCAAACAAGGTAGGCTAGTAGAACAACAAAACTATCAACTTAGATATGGTCAAAAGGATTATTATGAAATCGCTAGTCGATTCACACAATATGCAAATGAAAATGGGTATGATCCAGTTTCTCTAGCGGTTGCCTGGGTAAAGAGTAATCCAAGTATTACAGTGCCGATCATAGGTGCTAGAAACCTAGAACAGTTGGAGCCAGCACTTGAATCTATTATTATCTCGTTAGATAAGAATCAGTGGGAAGAAATTGCATCTTTATCTATTACACCTCCGTTAGCAACAGACCATAGTGCGGAGGAAGGAATAGTTAAGAGCAGATAAAATAAGAAAAACTGTAGGTGTTGCCGTCCTACAGTTTTTTCTTATTTCTATGAAACTAAATTCTATGGAACTACTTATTTAATATGTCATTGTATATGTAATTTTTTTCAACGTAAGTATCAATTGAAAGTTGAATTAATTCAAAATCCTTATTGGTTAGTACCCGAACCACCTTTCCTGGTGAGCCTAAAACAAGGGAACGAGGTGGGATGACTTTATTAGACGGAATTAGCGTATTGGCACCAATAATACACTCTTCACCGATGACGGCACCATCTAAAATTGTTGAGCCCATTCCGATGATACATCTTTTTTTAATCGTACAACCATGAAGGATCACATTATGACCAACAGTTACTTCGTCTTCCACTACTACCGGTGAGCCTTCAAATAAATGAATGGTTGCATTATCCTGGATACTACATCGATCCCCAATAATAATAGCGTCTTCATCACCGCGCAGAACGGCATTAAACCAAATAGAGGTCTCTTTACCAACCTGAACATCACCTATTACATATGAACCTGGAGCCAAGAAGACAGTCTCATGTACGTTCGGTTTTTTGTCTTTAAAGGGAATAAGCATTATGAAATCTCCTTTTTCACTTTTCATAATATTATAACATATTTATCGTTCGTGATAAGATGGGTTTTGGAATGGACTTATTCGTTCGGGACGTCATAACGCCGATGAAGGACTTTAGACGTGACTCGCTTGTTCGTTCGGGCCTTCATAACCGTGATGAAGGACTTTACACGAGACTCGCTTGTTCGTACGGGACTTCATAACGCCGATGAAGGACTTTGCACGAGACTCGCTTGTTCGTACGGGCCTTCATAACGCCGATGAAGGACTTTACACGAGACTGACATGCTCGTACGGGCCTTCATAACGCCGATGGAGGACTTTGCAC
>NZ_JAPSKV010000020.1 GCF_031181385.1 Fredinandcohnia onubensis | reverse complement strand
ACCTGCATCCTGTATCCAGTTCATTATGGATCAATCTCCTTTTTCATCAGTTTATGAATTTGTTTGGTTTTTGGTACGAATTCGTATTTAATTGATTACTTTTTTGCTAACCCTTGAGCTTGTAACACTTTCTTCTGCAGCTGTCCTTTTTTACTTAGATAGTTGTTCTTCCAAGCAGCATAAATAAAATAGGCCCCGGAAATAACCGCGACCACATCATTAACGAACTCATCTGGAATAGTTTGATATCCTAATAGATTCAACACGGCATTTATAACTGCCACGACTAAAAATGAAAAACGCCCAACACTTGCTTTATCCATTCTATATCTCTCCCTTACTCTCTAAATTATCAAGCCTTTTGTGAGCTTGTTTGCTTGATTCTTCAACTCGTGTGACGCGTTCCCCTAAGTGATTCAATGCTTTTTCATTAGCTTTTGAATCAATTCGAATGTCATCTACACCTTTACGAATATAACCAAGTTCAGCCTTTAATTCCGCGCTCTCTTGTCCATCTGACTTGATGGACTTAGCTTTGTTTAACGAATAAGTTTGGAATGCAATTATAAGTGACAAAACTCCAATCAAAACCCCTAGTTCGACTGTCAAACTTCTCTCACCCTTTCAAGGTAAAATAAAAAAGCCTACGCTGCGTATGGCTCTTCTGTGATTTCTTGATATTCATCTACTGTTATTTCTCCATATGGATTAGAATCTGTGACAACTGCTCCCTTGAGAAGCTCAGCATCCACCCAATTATAATCAAATGCCATTTTCCAAAAACTATAATTTGGCGATTTCATGAAGATTGCCCTCCTTTGATTTTCATGACATCAAGCTTTACCATTGCAAGTTGTTGTCCTAAATTACTAACCTGTGTACTTAATTGCATATTTTTTATCTTCTCTTGAGCAAGTTGTTCACCTAATTCTTTAACTAAATCAGGATCTTTCTCAATAGGTAAGCCCTGCTTAATTGTCACCTGCATGAGGTAACACCACCTTTACAAGATAAATTTCACCCTTTTCAAGATTTGTGCAATTTTCAGGAACGGAAAACCATGCCAAACGGTCAATCGGATTTTCTACTACATTAAACACCTGGGTATCCGTACGTTCTAACGCTACTAATCCTGTTTCAGTTAGCCATATTTCATAATGTGTTAATTGAGAAGGTGAGGGAATCTGTATAATTGCATCATTAGTTCCGGAAAATATTTCATTCCCCCCACGGAAGTAGGATCCGTTAGTCACAATCAAATTCATCCCATTAGTAGTAATCCTAAAATCATGGAAACTAGTAGCCTTCGAACCTTCTACAATATGTTCTGTAATCATCAAATCACTCCTTATTTTCCAATTGCTAACCAGGAGAATTCATAATCTCCACCGGATGTAAACGAGCCTGCAGCTACACGAAAGGCATGTAGTGTACAACCTGTTGTTGTAATGTTAGTGAAACCAACATTTGCAGAAGCACCCTTCAAATCGTTTCCAACCATTGTAGGAGGTTCGGAAAAAGCTTTAGGGAAAGTAATATTTGCACTTAAGGACACAGTGCCATTTCCCGTAATTGATTGTTTTCCTGAGGCAATTCCATTTACATTAACAGCCTTTGTTATAGGAAATAGATTATCCCATCCGGTGTTAGCGGTATTACGTTGAGTCATTTGTATATTTTTATCAGCCATAAATTAAACCTCCTTATACCAATAATCTCCGGTAGCTGGACTTGACGGAGCTGTTGCACTTGTTGTGACCTTAACACTGGCACCTAGATCATTTTCCAATTGTGATAGTTTAGTAAGATTGCCTTTATGCCATACGTCAAAGTTTCCTATTTTAAATTCAATTCCCAAAACCTTCACTTAATCATCACCCCACAATAACTACTTTATATTGATTTAGTGATGGTGCCTGCGCAAATAGTAGCTTAATATTGTTTGCATCAGTTATTTGAATATCTGTAAAAACAACATTATATGGACTAGCATTTTCTCTTAAAGTTACAGTGATATCTTGTGATCCGAGATTATGAGTAACAGTAAAGGAAGTTGCGGTACCATTCCCGATATTTACTGCATATTTATCAGTCTTGTTGTTCCAAGCAGTTCGTTCACCGCTTGTTATGTGCCTTGTATTATCACCATTATGGTTATCAAAATCTGCTTTAGGCGCTTGTTGAACATTATCAACATTACTAAGCCCCACATCATTTTTTGTTAATGTGACAGCGCCTGTTTTTCCTGCTACAGATGTAACTACATCAGTAGGGGTCAATAGTTCTTGCCAGTTTACTAGTGTGCTAGCTGGTACAGCTTTAAGGATGAATGATTTATTTAAGTCGGTTCTTACACAAACATCACCTGTTTGGGCAATTAAAGCTAACATGGCCGTTTGAGAGTTAACAACAAATGTATCTGTTACGGCAATTGCTGGCATAATTGATGCATCAAGTTTTCCATCGGAGCCTATTATAGGGACATTTCCATTAGCTGTTCCAGTGTTTTTAGATGCTGCTGTACCAAGTGATGGTTTATTGCTTAAGTCGTTGTAACTACCACTCGTTGCTACTGTGGCAAGTCCTGTTATCATGCTTGCAGGATGTGAAGAAGGGTGAACATACTTATTTGCTCCTGCTTCAATTCCATCAAGCTTGGACTTGTCCTCTTTTCTCGCAAGTCCATCAGCTGTCGAGGTTACTAATGGTATTGGATCTGCCCCATCTGATAGATGCTCACTTGCATGATATGGAAATGGGCTCATACTTATAACTTCAAAGTACTCAAATAGTATTTCTCCGCCTTCCGGTAGACCTGTAGGTAATGCCACACTTGTCGATGATGTTTCAGTTAATGCTCGATCATCCTGCTTGTCGCCATTTAAGAACCACGTAATTGCACCTGTATTTGGTTTATACGTACCTTTTGTCAAGTTGAATACTGTTTGTCCTACGCCCACTACAAATCGCTCTTGTTTGCGAATAAACGTTGCAGGATTGTCATTTGCGTTAAGGACTCCATCCTCGGTGATGGACAAGTTTGCACCAACCTTAATACCTCCCAATGATGTTTGGCTTGCAATCGGTGGAGTAAATGTTCCTGGCTTGTTAGTAATAGCACTCCAATCAATTGAATCTTGCCCACCCATCTGTGTCCATGTTTCAGTAGCTGTATCTTTCCAAATTTTCTTTGTGTCCGTTGCAAAATAAACCATGCCACTTCCAGTAGCCGTTGGTCTTGCAGTCTCATTTCCTGCTCTTAATTCAGGAGTAGAGCCACCATTTTTAACCGGAGTAAATCCGAGACCATCTGTTACGTTTTTACTGGTAATCTCGCTACGGATGGTTGCTGAGGATTTATTCTCAACATTCCCTAATCCCACATCACTTTTTGTAGTATTGTGAGGGTTAGTACCAGCTGGATGCACATAAACTTGTTGTTCCACCCCATCTATTTTAATGTTTCCGTTAGCGGCACTGTTTTCTGTTTTGTTTGCACCTGTAGATATCCCATCCAACTTAGACTTTAGTGCTGTAGTAAATGCTGCAGTAATGGAATCAAGTATGCCTTTATTACTAAAAATGACCCCTAAATCAATCCAGTTGGAACCGTCCCAACCATAATAAGTTTTATCAGTGGTATTAAAATAAATCTGTCCTGGTACTGGATTTGTGGGAGCAGTTCCTAAGTTTTGCACTCTAGCATTTTGTAATTCATTTTTTCCTAAGTCTATATTCGTTAAAAACTTCAAATTACCACCTCCTTAATTCAATAACGCCTTACCAGCAAATGCAGTGGTGAATGTAAGAGTCACTTTGTTCATAGAGTCGTACTTTCTATCACCAATCACTTCATTCCCCCCACTGTCAATAACTGTAATGGACGGCATCTTATTTAAGTTGTGAAGGATCGTCCATGTATTTGCAGGTGCGATTTGTTCATGAACATACGTCTGTGCTTGTGGTATATCCTCATTTGTAATATAACCAGCATCATTCTCCAATTCGGACGTTTTGGTAGGTATATACGCCTTCTCTGTCATTGGAGCGTCCATAACTTTTTTTATCTTTTCGATAAGTGTAGGTACTGTATTGCCAAAAGTAGCATCCAACCTAAATCCACTAGGCTCATAAATTTCCTTTACCTCCGGAATAGGGGTGTCTAAAGTAATGCCTAGCTTGGTGTCCTGAATAGTGACTATGTCCCCTAAGTCCCAATCTTGTTCATAAATAAAAGGTCCATAAGACAGTATTTCAGTTTCGAAGCTTGTTAATTTCTGCATCTCTTGAAGTTTTTGTTGTCCACGCGTTGTGAGTTGCGAATCATCTTCAACGTCCCTAGCATCGATAAAGGTCTCGTGACGATCTAACCCCGATGCGTTTCCTAACTCGACAAATGACCGCTCAATGCCCTCCCCTTGTCCACCAACGTATGCAGTGTTTTTATAATCAATTGCGCTATCAGTGAAGACCTGGCTTTTGACGTTATCAAAATCAACCGAAAAAATAACAGGTGGTAGTTCGTTTTGTGATGTTGTTAGGTTTCTGGGCTCGTAGACTTCGAATACTAATTTCTGATTTTCTAAATCTAATGAAACGTCCCATCCAAAACCATATGTAAATGAAACTGCTTCGAGCTCATCTACAAGGTTTTTATATCTGGATTGCCACTCAATGACTGGCCCTCTAAATAAATCAGCATTAATTATCAGATTAGGTATTACCCTTGAGGGGTCAATCGGTTCCACTGCATTTCGTCGAACATAATGTTTTAATACCGATTCAACATTTCCTTTTGAAACATCATAGGCTTGCCCTAGTGGCGGGACAGTAAGTCGTCTATTTAGTAAGCCTTTCAAAGAGTAACCTTTAATCATTAACTGTTCGGTATTATCACGATCAATTTGACGATGTCTGATTACCCCAACTTTTTTAGACGTTAAAAAAACCCAGTTGTCTTCAACAAGGGTTTCAGTAAGATTCTTATTTAAATTGATGTGTAACTCTATTTCTCCAGGTCTTCGATATCTTCTTGTAAATTGTAGACTTTCGTAATCGTCTATCTCTCCCAGAAATTGAAAAGAAGGTGTTAATATGCGAACTGGTTGCATTTATTACACCTCCTATAGGTTTTTAAACCAAACATCACCAGCAATCGCTCCTGATGGCTCAGTACTTCCAAACAATAACCTTGCCCCTATTTGATTTTGAATACCAGTGAACCATTCATTCCATTGCCTATGAAAATCACTGGTTGGTATGGTGATTAAAGATGAAACAAGTCCAGCTACATTTTCATCAAATCGTTCATCAATCACTGATGCAATATTAAACACTCCTGGATTAATTCTTGCTTGTGCAAGACTTATCTCGTAAATCAAATCGTCACGTTGCAATGTAGGAGGAACTGGGTTAGTAGTTGGAGTTCCTTTCTTAATAAATGCTCTGACCCACCTTGCACTCATGTTTCTATCTAACCTCAACACTATCCTATCAATCCTAGGATTTGTTGCATCAGGTGCATCATGCGTAAATAACAGATTATCAGTATTTCGGTACATAAATCCTTCAAGAAATGCACTTCCAGGCTCTAAACTTGTCGTTAATCCTGTTTGATGCGTAACTCTTAAAGATGGTTCATTGTTCTTATGATATAATCCGCTACTTAAAAACTGTTTAAAATAGGTGGCGAAAGCTTCCATATCGTACTTCCTGTCACCATTTACACTGTTAAAAAAGCTTGATTCTTCTGCCATGGTTGCACCTCCCTAAACCCCTACGAATCTATCATTCCAAGAAATAGTAACCCCTGCACTTTCATAATCAGCACCCGTCGAATATTCAATGAGATTGTTCCCTACATCAAGTCCAAAAAAGTTACTTTCCGGAATCTTAATGTAGTAAAAGGCATTTTGCTTTGTGCCATCAGTTAGCACTTTGGTTACCCTCTTTTGGCCAAATGAAGTGTTTATTTCAAGCCGCTCACCAGACTGTAGATTTTGATTTACTTGTATAAACTTTCCTGTCGTAACATTACTAACCCGAATCGGAGCAGTTGCGGGGCCGTTAAATGTAATAAATATTGGTGCTTCAACATCCCCATTATTGACTAGAATTTTCGACTTGTTATTCGACAATTCAGCAAAGAAGGTAGGGAGTTCAAGTGGAAACTCTAATCCACCTTCCCATACGACAAGTTGTTCAGTCTTTTGTTGGTCTAGCCAGTATGGATTAGGACATATAAAACTAACAATACCTTTTTGCCATTTTGAGGCTCTGTTATTCTTATCCGGGAAGATCGGGACATTCTCTACTAGTGCTTGAATTTCTTTAATCGAATATTCATTTTCATACCTTAAAGTGCCTAGGCCTAACTTTGGGTTAGTAATCGCAGCTACCTCACTTCTTTTTTTGGCAACCTCACCATAGTTCTCAGCTCTTATTATAAATTCAATATCTATAGGCCTTACCTGTAATACGGAATCGATATAAGTGCTACCATCCTGAAAAGGTGCTTTTTGAAGTTGGTTTTCTGATGCGACATCACCTAGACCATTTATTGAAATGAGGGAATCCCCTTCAAATGTAAGGGAGACTCCCATGCTATTTACATATGTTATCCTCTCCAAGTTATACACCCCATTCTAAAGCTAACAGGCGGCTAGATTGCAATTGTTTTCGAGAAATCTCACTAGGTGATAGTGGAGTAGAACTATTAATAGTAATATTTTGGGTAATTCCTGCTGAGCCTGCTTTTTCACTCAACATGTATTTTTGGTTTTGTAATTCTGATTCTAATCTACTAGTGTTTACTCCTGCATTAAATTGCACTTCGGGAGAGTCTATTGCAAGTAACCGTGTCATTGCACTCTGAACGCCTCTATATGCTCGCCTAATAGAATCTTTAATTGGTCCACCAAAATCTAATTTGTTTAAATCCGATAAAGGCCCTATTTTTGCTGGCGAGAAAGGTAAGAAATTACGCACTTTTTGAGCTATTCCGCTAACTGCACTAGTCACCTTACTCACCATTCCGGTAATCCCTTTAATCATTTGTTCGATAAGACCCCTACCAGCATTGTAAAAGGTGCTTTTTAAACCAGTAAGGAATGAAACTGCCATATTAAGACCATTCTTGACTTTGCTTGCTATTTCAACTGCCTTTTGCGCCACAAACGACACAATTTGCTTCCAGATATTCAACGTCCAGGATTTCACTTTACTCCAATTCGCAATGATTAAGGCTACTAATCCGACGATTGTTGCGATTACCCATCCTACTGGACCAAGTGCGATAAACCATGCAGCTGCTACTTTCGCAGCATGTAGTAATGCTTTGACACCGAGAAGCGCCCAACCAGCTACCATTTTTGCAATATCTGCTGCAAATCTGAGTGCAAACACGGTATTCATCGCAATCATTCTACCGATTTGAGTAATCCATCTTGTTGCGGTTATTCTAACTTGAGCAATCATTAAAGCAGACCATAATTTCATATTTTTGCTAAACGTTAATAGTGTTGTACCCATTGTAACTATTGAACTGCCCATCATTCTATAACCAACAATCAGGTTGGTTTTGAAGATATTAAAAACTGTTAGGAGTTGAGGGAATAGCTTTATTACCAACTGTCCAAAACCTGAGAACATGGTCCAGGCTACAGTTATTAGTGGGTATAATGCTTGAAAAACACCCGTAAGAATAATTATTGCTCCTATCATTTTTCCGAACCAAGGATGGGTTTCCATCATGGTATTTAACCATGATACAAATCCATTAACAAGATCCAGAATCTTAGACCCCATCGGAGCTAGTGCAATCCCTAGATTCACCAAAAACTGAGTCAGATTTCCTATTAAGGTTAAAACTTTCGGTCCGTTTTCACGGATGTATCCGATAAATTTCTGGAATTGCTGATTCTCTCCAAGCGTCCTAGCCCACTCTTTGAATCGAGACATCATATTCTGAAGACCCGTCATCATATCTGCAGATAATGGTCCAAATGCAGCAAACATATAAACGAGGCCTGCAGTAGCATCCCTGAAAATAGCTCTCACTTTTGGCATGTTCTCCTGTACATAGGCAATAAATGTTTGGAATTTCTCACTCTTTTTCAATCCATCTGCCCATGTAGCGAAATTTTGAGACATCTTCAGGAACCCCTGAGCTGTGTTTTCAGCTAATGGTCCGAAGGCCACCATCATGCTTAAGAACCCTTGAGTAAAGTTTCCAAATGCCTTCCCAAGTGTTTCAAGCATTGGTCCACCTGATTTATTCATATAATCGAAAAAAGCTTTAATTGGGGCAGAATCGAGTGATTTGTTTAGAGAGTCCAATAAGTTATTAGCTGCTACCGCCGCACTCTCGAATAGCGGTTTAGACATTTGCAGTACCTTATTAGCAATTCTCATAGACTCCGAGAAAGCTTCAAGAACAGGTTTTTCAAGTTCTTTTGTTATATCGCTCCAAGTACTCTTCACTTTCTCCATTTCTGCTCTTGCTGCCTTTTGCTGAGCTGTCAGTTTTGCGTTCTCATCAAACAGTTTTGATATCGTTGGAATAGCAGCTCCCCCGAATGCGAGTGCTGCAGCTCCCGCGAAACCAAATGCAGTTGCTAAGGCAAAAGTAGATCCAGCCATCACTCCCATCATAGGACCTAGCATAGCTATTCCTGCTACAGTTGCTGCAAGGATAGGAACTATGGCTGGACTCATCGCAAGCATCGAACCGAGAACCATATTCCCTCCTACTGTTTGTAGGGTTCGTATGGTATCAGCTATATTATCCAATCGCTGTTGAGCTTTCTTGTAATTCACTCGTACATTAATCCACACTTCATTAGGAATTGACCGGACTGTCTTCTTTACCTCTGCCATTTTCCTTCTGAATTCGGATATTTTAGCCCCAACTAGAGCTTCTAACTTCTCTCTCATGTTGAACCTCCCTTCTTCCTGAATTGAGGTGTGAAACCTTTAAAGGCTTCATTTAATTTAAGCAGTCGTTTCATATCCATGTCTCGAGAATTTTTCCAATTCGCATTATCCTCATTGAGTCGTTTTCTAGCTTTTTCTGCATCGAACATTTTCCTCTCCGATGCTCGTTTTGCATTCATTGCGTAGCGATTAAACATGGCACTTCTGGCCATTCGTTCATACTCATCTATTTCCCTATGCTGAGCTCCTTTAATAAAGGCTCGATACTCTCTTGGAGTCCAGGAAAGAATCAACTCAACATCATAAACATTTAAGAATCTTGCGCTGTCTGTAAAGATGGAATCGTAATCGATGGGTTCAGCTCTTTTCTTTTTTCTAGGTACATTTTCTTCGCCAATTGAGCCTGTTCCTTCTCTTGCTCGTCCTTTGCTAACTTGTCGATCAAGTCGAGATTCTTCCAGAATTCGCGAAGTTGAAGTCTGAAAAAACCCGAGTTATCCACCGTTTGGAAAGCATCCTTGAAAAGTTGTTCTGCTGCATCTGGATCGTTTTCGAATACATTTGAAAGTGCTTCTTCAATCTTTTCTACGCTAGGTTGATTGTCTTTAGCAAGATGGGCAGTAGCACAGTCCCAAAATGCAATAAGAGCACTCGACTTATAAGACATTAAATCTTGATAAATTTGCTCTAATCCAGACAATTCACCCTTTTCACCTTTGTATTTCTTATCTGCAACTCTTTCAAATTTGAAATTTGCTTTTGCTTCATAATGTTTTCCGTCAATCGTTAATGTTGCCATGTTTATTCCCTCCGAATGAATAAAGGCACCCTATAAGGTGCCTAGAATTTATTAAGCTACTGGTTCTCCTGTTTCACCAGGAGTTTCAAAGTCATATGGAGCTTGTGTTGCTCCTGCAGGAATAGTCGTTAATTCTCCTTCTACAGACGCACCATCTACTTGTAAAGTGGCAGTTACTTCTCTAAATCCATCAGTAGGGCTCGAAGTTTCAACACTTTCTACAACACAGATAGCGAAAGTTGCATCGTAGCCATTAGTTGCATTCTTATCTAAATCAACTTCCCATACTTTTAGCTTTTTCTTTTGCTTGATTGCATCGAGAATAGCCATTTGTCCAGGGTCATTTTTCTTTCCATAGGCTGTTAATTCAAACGATTCACTATTCTCTCCATATTCAACGATACGCCCCATCTTTGTCATTTCATCAATTATTTCATTTTCAATGGAGTAACTATTCTCAGTAAGGTTTGCAACTAAAAGACCTTCAGTGCCTATTGTCGCGTCAATCGGTTGAACTAGCAAAATAGTTTTCTTGCCTGATTGCATGTTGTAACCTCCTAATTGTTTATATAAAATCTCAGTCGCATGATGCCGTGTTTTGTTACGTCATCGATATCAATAATCACATTCATTTGCTCAAGTTGTGTCTTAAATAAAGAAAACCCCTCAACTTGTAGAGGAGCATTTGTCATAGCTTTAAGCATTAGATTAAGAATCTCATAGGCTTCCTTTTTACCAGCATATTGACTCCAACAATGTAGAACCACTGTAGCTTGTTCACCATGGGTTGTTTTTGTTTCAAAAGGTGTGATCGTAGGTTCTCCAATCGTTACATAAGGAAATACTTGTCCTTCTTCCACATCGTCTAATATACCTGTTACCTTTGCTTTTAAAGCTGTGTCGGAATCTAATCGTCTAAAAATAGCTTGCTGTAATGGCCACAGGGCTGTTTCTAACATCACATCAACCCCAATTTCTTAAATTCTTTATGCCAATGTTTTTCAGCAACATCAAGGGCAGGAAAAAAATAAGGCTGTGCCTTCATACCTCGGGTATATACAAATCTTTTCAATTTCTTCGACCAGTACACCCAAGGGTCCTTTCTTCCATTTCCTTCGACTGCATAAATACCTGTTCCAAACTCTACATATATGCCATAATGCGCCCCTACAGTAACAAGAGCTGAAAGACCACCTCTCATATATGTCACTCCAATAGAGTCTTTCAGGCTTCCGTCATCAACCGGTGCTAAAGATTTAGCATTAGTTACAATTATCTCTGCAGTTTCCGCAACAATACGCTTTACTTCTCGTTCAATGTACTTTTCAAACTTATCGACTGCTAGCTCAAAGCGTTTGTGACCTCCGTAAATTTTCGTCATACTTCTTCACACTTAATCAAAAGGATTTCCCCTTGACCACCTTGGTCGATTGGCTTGGTTTTAGGATTCAGGATTCTTTCATGCAAATTTTGTTCAACCCACTTTATCCTCATTCCTTGTTTAAACACATCTTGAAAAGGATAAAAGATACTGAAATCTACTGGTTTTTGGGCTTGTTCCGCTATGATTCTCTCTTTACCTGAGACAGGACACACAAAGGCATCAATTGATTTAAAATCTAGCCAGGTTAAGGTGTGACCGCCACCACCATCTGAGACCTTCTGTGATTCTTGGAAAGTGATTGTATGAGGGAATTCCGTCATATGAACCTCAGCTTTCTATGATGCGCTATATCCCTACGAACAAAATCTGGCATTTCATTGTCATAGTTATACGACACTTCCCCCATTCTTCTTGCTTCAAGTCCTAGTTTAGAATTCATATCGTACTGGATCCACTTCGCTAAAGTATGTTGGAGGTCTAATGGCAATACTTCTATTCCGTCAGCATTTGCAAAACGATTATTGGCCCTTACTTTGATTTTCTCCTCAAATAGAGGGATAACAGCCGTTAGATAAGTATCATGCTGAGTTGTTTTGATTTCAAGTATGTCTTTGACCACTTTAATTTCCATAGCGACACCTACTTTTCTCCAATGATTAAATTAATGAGGTCAACTTTTGTCTGTTTCTCTGTGTACTGCTTACCCTGTTTATCGAGAATCTTTTGGAGCTCTTGTTTCTTCATCCTGTTAAGTTTGCTGACTGGTAGTTTTATTGATTCAGCACTATTTTCTTCTTTCTTCTTAATGTAGTCCTCAACATACTGAAAGCCATTAGGAACTAAGGTTTCTTGGACAATGAGTACCTTCCCGTCAGAATTCTTCACTTTTACTAACTTCATAGGATTACTCCTCACCAGTAATGATTTTTATTAATTCATCCTTAGTCGCATTTGAATCGTATTCAATCTCCTCTTTATCAAGGAATGCTTTGATATCGTCCTTTAATACTTTTTGAAGCTCAGCCTCGGAAAGTGTAAATAGATCTACATCGTCATTTTGATTCGGTTCAGTGCCCTCAACATCTTTGACCTTTGTAAAACCATGTGCTGAATACACAACAATAAAAGCTTTTTCTGATACGATCAGTTCTTTATTTCCATTAGTAATCTTGATTTGTTTAACCACAACAATTCCTCCTTTAAATTAACAAAGACGGCTAAAAAGCCGCCTTTTTTATTAAGGTGCTACTACTTCAGGTGTTAAAGCAGCAAATGCATCATCTGATAATGTCATGAATCCGACTTGTTGAGTCACACGTAAAGCGAACATGTCACGTTCGAATAGATTGATAGGTTGTCCATCTTCACCAAGTACAGTCGTCAATGTTGCATCCTCAGAAATCTTATATTCCATTCCTTGAGGGATGCCATAACGAGTCATATCCCAATCAGCTGCTAACAACAGGGCTTTTGTGTAATCCCAAGATTTAGAATCAACATAACCGATAGGTAACCCTAAAGCCTGCTGTGTTGCTCCACCAGTTGCATCGTTAAAGATTGGAAGACCGTTAGTATCCTTTGCTCCACGTAATTTTTGACGGAAACGACGAGTAGTTGTAAATCCATCAACATCTTTATCTGCATCTTCTACGAAAGCCATCACGCCATTTAATTCATCGTAAAGATTACCGATAGAGTTATAGGCTAATACATTACCTGATGCATTAGCTTTTTCGAACACAGATACACCCGAACCGAATGGAGAGCTTGTTCCGTATAAAGCAGCTTGGTCAAAGGCAATTGCGAAAGCTTCGGAAATCGGAGCTCGCATTTGAGTAAAGAAATCCTTAACAGAGTAACGTAAAAATTCCTTTGATACAGGTAGGATTACACCTAGTTTCTTTGATACCATCTTAGCTGTTAACCAAGTAGCCTTAGAAGTTTGGATTTTCTGACCTTCACCCACCCAATAAGCTCCAGGTCCGGTAGCTAGGTATGTGAACTCTTTTTCTGGTTTTGTCATTTCCTCATATTTAGCAAGTTTTGTAACAGCTGATTGAGTCATAAACTCTTTTAATACAAGAGTACCTTCTTCCTTAGGTACTGCTCCTGTTACTGCATCCTGCAGCATAACGTTCGCTGGGTTGAAGTCGAACTGCTTGATATTAACTTTAAGTAACTCTAATTTTTTCACTTGTCATCTTCTCCTTTATTTTCGAATATTTACTTCACTAGCAAGAGATCCAATATCTATTGCTCCTCCAAGAGAACCACCGCCACCTTGATTAATGTCACGGCCATTTTCTTTAAACTTTGCATCAACTGCGGCTTGTACAGCTTTTGTATACTCTTCTTCAAGTTTTGTAAGGTTAGCTGTTGTGCCGTCTTCATCCTCAGCAATAAAGAAGTCAATAATGCCATCTGGTAGATTCTTGTCCTTCGCTACCTTTAATGCTTTATTGACCAATGCCTCACGATTACGTGCTTTACGCTCATCTTCAATTTCCTTTCGAAGCTTTTCTAATTCAAGTTGTTCAGGTGTTTTACTTGGATTACGTTTATTTACCTCTTCTGTGATTAACTTTTCGAGGTTATTTTGCTTCCAAGTTTCAAGTCCCTTGGTGAAGTAGCTATCTAGCCTTGGTTGTAATAACTTTTTACCTTCTTCTGTATCAAGGAACCCTTTAACTCCCTCTACTGTGGGCGCTGAAAGTTCTCCAAGGTACGCTTTCACTTCTGTATTGTCTTTGTTGTCAGTAAGAAATTTTTTGACTGCTTCTAGGTTGATTGTTCCGTCAAATTGCTTGATGTTGACCGGTATTAAATTAACTTTCTTAAATGGTTTCAACTTATATTCCTCCTATTGACCACCAAGTACGAGCCTTAATGTTCAAGTTTTTGAGTATAACAAAACGCCTAACAACTCTCATGCTAGGCGCTAATTATTCTTGTTCCTTAATTTTCACTGTCAATGCTTCTGGATACTGTTCTGAGAGCTCTTGCAGAAATCTCACTGATGACTGCAGAAGAGTCGAAACAGATGCACATACAATGCTTTCTGTATGTCCTTTCGCTTCAATTTTCATGTATCCATCATTACCTACTGTTACTGCAACTTTTGTCACGTTGTCCCTCCTTAAGCAATTCGTTTCTCGTACCAACCTTCATAAGTCGTATATGGAATAACAAGACTAGGCGGTCTAACCTCTTTCTTGGCCTTTTTCTCGGCTTGTTTAGCGGTTAATCCATCCTCCATATACTTATCCATCCTATGAGCAAGTTTACGTTGGTAATTAGGGTCCTCTTCGTTTCTAGCACGTCTTACTTCCGGCTTTCTGCCATTCACTAAGAACAATACTGAGCACCTACAATTAATGTCATCAGCTGCCGAAAACATCAGTCCAGGAGCAACACCTTTACCACCAGCAATCGAAACAAAAACACCGTCATAATCTACAACCGTGCCATCTAGTTTCCTATGAGCTTTTCTTGTTCTGGAATCGAGCGTTCCATCCCACATCTTTTTTAGTTCTGCATGTTTAGAAGCTTTGGCAGCACTATCCAATCTACCTTGAACCTGTGCTCTATGACCTTCAGTTCTTGCTACTCGCCTTGCTTTAACAGCACCAAAACCAACACTCTTTTGAATACGCTCAGCAATATCTGTATATCCTTCGCCAGCTAACAAACCTTGTGAGATATCCATTGATATTTGCCTTACTAAGTCGTTTCTCTGGCCTTCTAAAACAACTGGCAAGGTTAACTGAGGTATTTTGTTCAAAATGGCTATTTGCACAGCTTTTATTGCGGGCATTCCAAATCCCATTGTCGTTTGTGCCTCAAACTCATATAAGTATGCTGACCTCAGATAGTTTTCAATGTATTGGTTTTCCATAAGCTCCTGAATAATTTTTAAAAGCTCCTGAAAATCCTCGTTAATGGCTTCGGCAATTAACTTCATTTCCTTTTTCATGCGATTGTATTTATTTAGATCAGTGTAAGTAAGTTCTTTACCATCGGCATATTTTAAATAAATTTGAGAAAGCTGTTTACGAAGTTCTTTTAAACGTCTAGCAAACATTTTATCTATTTCTCTCTCAGCCTTAGTGATCAACTCATCTAAATACTTATCAATCTCATTTTGGTTTAAAGTCATTATCCAATCACACCGGATCCACCGCAGGTTTTACATTGAATCAAACCACCTGTCTTATCACTGGTAACTTTTCCACTACCTCCACACACTTTACAAATGGATTCAGAGTCAGATTTGCTACTTTGTTGTTTTTTCTTCCCTTGTTCTAAATCATCATCATCTAAAGAACCAATTAAGCCGGCATATGCTTTATCTGCATCCTTCTCCATTTCATTGATTTCAAAATCAACATCATCAACGAAGGAAAGTACAGATAATCTTGTTTTCTCACTTACACGACCTTGTAGATTTGAAGCCACTTGTGATTCTTCAAGTATATTTACTGGAAGGTTACGCTTGAAGCCAAACCAGACCTTGAGATAATCATCTTTCTTTGCCTTATTTCGTGTATTCCAAGTAGAGAATAGCAACTTAAACTGGTGTCTCAATGCAGCTGTCATTTTGCGTTCCATCGTAATACACTTATTTTCCAATGCCATGATTTTAAACTTCATGGCGACTCCTGAAAGATTTCCAGCGAAATCCTCATCACTAAAGTTAACAGACTTTGCAAACCTTAGGATATTTTCTTCTAATCGGTCAAGGTGATGTTCAATCAAATCATCATTGATATCCTTTGTTAGGTAATTAACATCGTCCTTCTCATCAAATAGCTCAAGAATACCGGTTCGTTTTAACCTTTCGAGTGTCTCCTCATCAGCCCCAAGACCTTTCAGTATGAGGTATGCTAATCGGTACTGTTCAATCTCATTACTGGCATCAGATAAAGTACGATCATAAGCGTCAATCAGATTAAGAACCTTTTCAGCATCACCCATTAACTCTTTATTGTTCGCTAGTCCATATAACGGGCATCCCTCGAACAAATGAGGCTTCTTTTCGTCTAATGTGAAGGCTGAACTGTCCTTTGTACTGAAGAAATATATATACTTCTCGTCATAGAATTCAGCCTTTATTTGCCCGTTGTAGGTTTCGTAATACCTCAAAGCATATTCAGGCTCATGAATGTTACCAGACGTAATGAATACAACTTCCCAAGGATCTATATTCGTTATTCGCTCATTACCTTCTTTATCAACATAAGCTAATCGGGCACCATAACCACAGATTGTGGCCATCTTTCCCCATTCACTATCTTCATCTTCAACATGATTACGAAGGTTAAAGTCGTCAATCAGCTGCTTAACAGTAGAAATGGTTCCTGGCTCCCTTTTGTCGTCTAATTCATATGTGATAGGATGACCGAAAAGGTAACCCACCTTTGTATCAACAATATCTGAATCAAATGAGTTATTAAGCGTGTTGTTTACTTTATTGTCGATTCGTTTCATAGTACCTGTTTCAAAGTCTTCGTACTCGATTGGTTTCCTAGAAAGAATGGGCACACCTGCAATTGAAACTTTATAACGCTCATATAGATTTTTCATTCGCGAATGATCACTTTTATGTTCATCAATGATTTTCGCAATCAGTTCTGGAGTAATTCCATTTTGTCTAATTAAGTCTAGAAATTTTATCATGTTACCACCTTCTTTCTTGTAACCCCATGACCTTTTAGTGACGCTACTTCATAATCATCTAGACCATACCAAATGGCAGAAAAGGTATGCGGGTCAATGTTGAACTCATCCTCAATCATTTTTCCGTTTTTGTCCTTAGCGAAAGTTAGGTTTTTTAATTCCCTAATTACATCTGGGCAAGCATCAGAACAAATGATTTTCTTGAAACGTTTTATTTTTTTCGTGTTTTGCAATCTAGAACCAGGTCCTTTTTTGGCACCTATAACACGAAATCTTCTTTGACGGAAATAAGCAATGGTTTTTGGCTCTGCACTATCCGCTTTAATAATCAACTTCTTGTATGGTTCTAATTCATCTGCAAGCTCTACATCTGTTAAACCTCGCTTGTAATACTGGTCAAAGATATATAGGTATTTCCTTTCATGATCAATAGCCATTCGTACAAATGCGTTGTAAGATTCAACAAATCCAAAGTCCAAACCATTTTTCAGTACAGGCTTATCTATATCGTTAATAGCTTCCATAACTTCTTTATGGGGTTTTACTTCGAATTGAGGCAGCACTCGAATGCCATTCACTCCATATCGACCTAAACGCGCTACCCTGTGCAAGTCTGGATCATATTCTTTTATTTCATCCAGCTGCTCGATGTAGCTTTGAGGTAGAAACAAATTATCATCAGCTGTTGAATGGTGATAAAAAGTTTCTCCGACAATAACTGTTCCCTGCTCATATAAATCGTTATCATCGAGGACAAATCGTTCATTTTCTTCATCCTTAAAGAAATGCAAATAGGTCCAATTGTCTTCTCCAATAGGATTAGTTGAAAGAATCATATGAAGTTTTAATGTTGGATGACGTAAACGTCCAAGTAACTCTTTGAAACCCTCATATTTGACCTCAGAACATTCTTCAAGCCATATAAGAGAGACATTGTTAATCGACTTAAGCTTTGCTGGCTTGTCCATCCCTTTGAAAATGATTCGAGAACCATTTGAGAATCTTAACTCATAGGGGCTTTCTTTTGGTCGTATCTTGCCTTTAGCAATCTTTTTACGACCAGAGTCATCTAATAAGCCCAAATCCTCAATAATCTCCGTGAACAAAGAAAACGTACTGTCCTTGTGCGTATCGTAAACTTCACGAATCACAAGAGCCTTACGTTTTTCGGATAATAGCTTTAATATGATTTTTAGTGCAACGTGGTATGACTTAGATGATCCATAACCACCCATTAGGAACTGAAACTTTTGATTCCAGTCAAAAAGAAAGTCCTCAAAACGCGGATTAACTTCTTTGGTAATTTTCATTAATCACTCGCTCCTTTTCGGGTGATTACAATATTCACTGTATCGTCGGTCTCGTCATCGTTCATGTTGTCGATTTCGGCTTTTGTTTTAGCGATATTTAGTTGCATCTGCTCAAGCTTCAATCTGCGTTCGTCATCTTCATGAGCTAGGTCATTGAACTGTTTAATAAGACTTCTTAATTCTCCCATCGCCCTGGACTGAGCATTTAAGAAAGTAGCGTGACGGTCCCAGGCGAATTGAATTTCCCATTCGGTCTCTTCAACATCCATATTGTCACTAGACATTGATTTTTCTTTCTTGATTTCCTTAACTATTTCATCCTTGCTCTCGACAAACATAATACGTTGAGCCCTGATGATTGCAGCATACTGAATCTGTATCTGATCATAAATCAAATCAGCTGCAGTTCTTTCTTGCATGCTCTCCATGATTTCTAGCGTCTCTTCAGGAAGGAACTTCGAAAAGAACCCATGTGTTTCTGCATTTGAATTTCCTTTAGGAGCACCGCCACCGCTATTACCTTTTGCGTTGATATTCCCTTTAGGTGCACCACGCTTTTTTGTGTGCACACCTTTTTCTTTTGTATGCATACCATCACGAGACCATTTATAACGGGTCTTCCATGACTTAACAGTGTTGATAGTGACACTGTATTTTTCGGCAATGTCTTTGTATTTCATGCCTTTCACATAATCTTTTTCAGCCAGGATATATTTTTCAACCATGCTACATCACCTGCCACCCCCGGATATTTATGTTTGTTTTGGAACAATAAAAAAGCACTCATAATATGAGTACTTCAACTAATTAACCATTCTTATAAACATTTGATATGCCATAAATATAAATAAAAGGCATGCTATAGTACCTGACGACAATTTTGGAACTTTAAGTTTCGTTAAGATAAAAGCAACAATTAAAGATATAATTAGTGGAAGAAACAACACTAATACTAAATTGGCTAATAGACCTTCTAATAATAGTTCAAAAGAACTTAAATCCAATTCCATAATTAACACCCCCTTTTTAATTTATCGGATGTTTTTGGAAATCCTTAACAAATAAAAAGCACCCCGTAGGATGCCTAGTTATTATCAGAGTAATTTTCGATTAGCCTTAAATTATCTTCTACATTACAATAGTAATCGGGGTCACTAGAGAAATATCCGTCTGCATATGCCTCATCTCTGTACAATAATGATTGTTCATAAAAAGGTATATGCAATCTCCTAATGATTTTGGCTACTTCTTGTTGCTCTACTCCTGGTCTTAATATGATTTCTAACAAATTATTCAAACCATCTGGCCCTAAGTAATGGTCTAAATGCATATCTCTTGTCAAATAACCATTTTTATACATATCTCGGTCATCATACATGCATGTTTCATCATGATGCACTATCCGAAATTTATACTCTTTTTCACTTTTGATTACCTTAAGCCATTCTAACCAACCGTTAGAAGCGTCATCAATCACAGCTCCACACTTATCACATTTCCATTGTTTTAGTGGCTCCAATTTAATTTTATTTGAAGCCCGTAAAATCTGCACAAGTGTCTTTTCATCCATATTCTCATCTCCCCCTCATCTACTCATTTCGACAAAAGGAGATATTTTCCTGCAAAATCTCTTCAATAATAAAAACAGCGTACGTCAAAGCGTACGTCATGAAACACTTTGTTCAACTTTTTTTCTTGCCCGTTCAATGTATTGCTGGACAGTTCTCTTCTTTAATTCCAGCTCATCAGCTATTTCTTGCATGCTCATTCCTTGAGCTGCATGTAATATATAACACTGTCGCTCCCTAAGTGAAAATGACGAGAGAATATTAATTAATACTCTTTTTTGGTCTGGCGGAATGTATAATGGTTTGTCATCTTCATTTATTTGACTCGTAATATCCGGGATAATATCCATACTTTCCAATGAGCGTTTTTGATATATAGTTCTTTTATCAATCCCTCGCATCAGACCTGGTTGTCTTCCGGTCTCTAACCACTCGATAGCAAAGTCCATATCGTCAACCATTCCGTTAATTAAACTCTTATCAACACGATCGGTGGGATTGTCTCCTAACCTCTTTCTCAATCTATTTAAGTCCTTCTTACCCTCGATGTATTCGTGAATTAATTTATCTGCCCAATTTGACATTTGAATTCCTCCTATCGTTGTCTATATGAACCTCGGAATCTTCTATAAGTCGCTCTACCTGTACCCATCAAATACCGCAAATCAGAATCTGAAAGCTTGTCCTTTATCTTAGGTGGGGACTTCTTCGGACTCTCTACAATTGGCGGATTCTTCTGCTGCATTCCATTTTTCTTTTTCCACTGCTTCAACTGTTCTCTTAAACCAGGGTTCATGTACATTCTCCTTTTTGACAAAATAAAAAGGACACCAAACAAACGCTTAATGCGTCGTTCAGTGTCCTCCAGATGGCTGGTAGAACTTTACATTGATATATTTTTCATTTCTTTTTGCAATTGTTCTAACTCATTAATCATACTTTTTAGGTTTATCGTGTAAAAAAATGTTGTTGGATTATCTTCCGTAAAGTTAATTAAAAACTTTCCAAAATCAGATTCAAATGAAGATATTGTCGATCTTGCTTCAATATAATATTTAAAGCCAATTGAGTTAAAGTAATCATTTGGAATATGTTCTAATTCATTTAAGCTTTTTTTTATTATTTCATAACTAACTGTAAAGAAATCTTTTTTTTGAAAAAATACTATATTATTTCTTTGGGTAGCATCTATTACTTCAAGAGCTCTTATAATATTTATTATAGAGTGTTCAAATATAATTGACGCCTTAGTAAAATTTTCTTTTGCCTTTATTTTTTCCTTTATAGAATCGTATTTTTGATTTCTCATCATCACAAATAGTGCTACCATTCCTGCAAGGAATGATCCTGTCAGTGGACCAATAACCATCTTCAGAAATTCAATCAAAACTCTTCCCCCTCATCAAACTTAACCCTCTTTACTTTCCCCTGGTGTGTAATTATCTTTGTCTCTCCATGTTCCGGGAGCTCTGTAAGTCTTGCTTTTCCATCACACACAACAACGGCAAAACTAGTATTATATTCCATTATATCAATTTCAAGTTTGAGATTAGTAGGGTTTATTTCAAGATCTTTTAGCCTCACAGAGACCCCTCCCATGTTATAATTAAAGTGAGCTTGCCGGGAGAGATCCTGGCTTTTTTTAATGTGCTGATTTATAAGCTTCATAGGCTTGTTCAACTGTTTTTAAATGTTCTATCTCCTTCTGCTGTTTTTCAATTGTCTCAAGCATTTCTTTAGCTGCATCAGAATCCAAAAACATATCATACTGTGATGCTTGTTCTAATTTCTGCTTCCATTCTGAAATTTTATCTTCAATGCTCCTACAGTTATCACGGATCTTATCCGCTTCTAACATGTGATCAATATGCGCTTTAAGATGAAACAACAGCCTAGTTGCATATTCTTGTTTATTTGCATCTGCTTCATTTGCACAAAATCCATCTACTGTGGACATTAAGAACTTTATTGCGATTTCCATTAATTGAGCTTTTTGAGACTGAGTTAAATCTTTATAATTCATGCTTTCCCTCCTTCGCTAATTGTTCGAATTGCGAAATAAATTATTTATTTAAATTCAACATTTACCCATGTCGTTTTATCTTTTGTTGAATATACTGTTATTGCTATTACGACGACATGATAGCATCGTTTCAGGAATTCATCACCTTGGAAAAGTGGTGAATTCCAACCTTTTATCACAATTAAAATGACTCATATCAGTTATGATTTAAAGACTATTACACTCGATGTAGTGGTCTTTTTTTTTGCTTCGCAATTTGTTTCTATTCAACACTTCCTACTTTGTATCTCCCTAATTAATGTATAAAACCTATCTCATTGGAAAAAATTATAAACATTCTATAAAAAACAAGAGGTTATAAAATGCTTATTTTTTCATCAATTTATTCTGATTTTTATAAGAAATCTTTAGACCTAAATCAGCAAATTCTAAAAGCTTGGGCAGATCACTCTCTATTCACTTTACGTTGGTGGGCCGGAATATTACTAATAGTTATCCCATTAATTCTATGGATTAAGTATAGAGACAAAGAAAGTGCAGATCGATTACAATATGCTGGCCTTTTTGTAGCGTTAGTTTCATCTACATTAGACTACGTTGGAACATTTTTTGGTTGGTGGAAATATGATTATGAGATTTTGCCAATTGTATCTAATTACGTACCATTTAGCATTTTTACTCTACCCATAACTGTAATGTTTCTATTACAGATTAAACCTAATATGAACCCTTTTATAAAAGCTCTAATCTTTGGATTCTTTTCAATGATTGCTCTTCCCATAGTCGAATGGATAGGGATATATGACCCAGTTAAATGGAAACACCTATATTCATTCCTAATACAGTTTGTAATTTTCTTACTGGCACACTACATAAGTACTAGAAACAAGTTTGAAAAACTTCGCTCAGATAGGAGAAGATAAACTATCCTATCAATTTGTTTCGACATTTTCTGGGATTGCGACTTAACAACACTTATTGCAGATAAGATCCTCAATTTTTGGGTATATGCTACCTCTACTTTGTGAATATTAAGTTCATATTGCTAAAGTAGAGGAGGACACGCTTTGAAAGAAGTTAAATCTACGAAAATGCCAGACCTTTTCGAACAATTTTTGAATGATACGCAATCAATTCTTACCCTTTTTAGCCAAGCTACAGAAAATGAAGGCAAAAATATAAAGGAAATTAAGGGAGTAGCAGAAGGCATCGAAAATTCAATAATTTCTAAGTCTCGACACTTGTGAAAATAATACTTTTATACTATTTAATTGCAAAAATATTGAAATTCTCTATAAAATCAAGTACTCTAACTATATTAAAAGTTCTTGGGCATTTGACTTAAGTCATTTAGTCTTGGGACTTTTATATTTGTATAACTCTCCTTTATGTCGCATTCCTCTACATGCACTTCAATCTTCGGGTCTTCCCCATAAATCTTAAATGACTTAACAACAGCAACTTGATTATCATCTGTCCAAACTAGTCCGTTCATGGAATCAAAAAGACCTTTTACCAGATTATCGATATCGGGCTTCTTGCAATGCCATTCACCAACAACTGCGAGTTTCTTTTTCTTGCTCCAACTCTGTGGAATCGGCATTGTGAAACACACAGTTACTGCTAATGGACCCGTTAAGAGTTCCCTTCGTTTTACCTGGCTTAAAACATGCATCTGAATTAGTTTTTTATAAGTGAGGTACCGTTGGGCGTTAGGCCTGATGTATTTTCCCCGCCCGGTCATTCTGACGGCCCCCATCGGCACCACAGGAATTGTTATTTTCAAACTTCCCTCAACACCAGGACTGTTTCTTCCACGAATTGCAGCTGACCTTTTGGCGGTTCATTTTCACGTTCTTTTTGTTTCTTCGCACAAACAGGGCCTATACCGCGTTCAATGCTCTTTTTACTTTTTAAATGACGATTGCATACTGGACAAATCATCCTCCCAACCTCCTAAAAACAAGCGTTTTCCGCTTTTGTAGTATCAACTTCACGAACTTTTACAATTGCCAGCTGATAAGACAACTCCCTATCACTGCATGCGGATAGATCCACTCCATCAATATTGGTAATCCCTCGCTTAACCAGCTCATCAATCATCACTTCTTTAGCTGTATTCATAAACAACTAGCTCACCGTCCTTCTCATTTTCACCATGTGCAAAACATGGTCTTCCGTACCTTGAAAATCCTTTTTATAAGCTTGATAATTGGCTTTTCTGTACTTGAAGAGCTTCGTTGTTGTTTTAACTGAGTTGATAGGGGCTACACATGCAAAGCCCCTCTTTTCTTGCTCCTGCACCCTTTTGACTAAAGAATGTATGTCCCAATCTTTGAGAACTGTAGTTTGCTCCTTCATTTCCCTTCGGTCATTCCAATGGAATATTGGCACTTTACGTTTTCATAAATCTGTTCTAACTCTGATAAAGTAAGCTCATAGAGTTGTAGTCCATCGGGCGTTTTAAAATAGCCCATTCCCATCAATGCTGCCTTTAATTCATCCTTCCTTTGTTCAACTGCCTGTGTTAGCTGTGTTGCTTGTAAATCCATGTCATCACCCATTTTTCTGTTGTTTTAATCGTTCCTCAAATAACCGCTTCTTTTCTTCAAATGACACCACATCTTGTCCAGACTGCTGGGTTTCTGGCTCTTCTCTGTTTTGCATAAAATCTGGTACTAGTTCCTGTCTAACTGGCTTTCTTGAATAAGAATTTCCTTTTCGAGACTTACTTTCCCGATAAGCAAGCTGATCAGCCTTCACCTGTTCGACCGATTTTAAACCCTTCTTAGACCAATCTCTTAGGATTGATTCAACATATTTCCAAGTTCTAACGCCTTGTTCAATTGCTATTTTCATAGATTCAATAACCAAGTCAGGAGATAAATCATCAATCCATTGACTGATATTTTCTGAGATATAAGGGCTAATTAATCCAAAACCGTTTTCCTCAAAAAATCGAAATGGGTTTGGAGGCTGGCCTTCTTCATCTTCATTTTTAGTTTCGTTTTGTTTAGTTTCTTTTAGTTTATTTAATGCGGAACCCCCTACGGCACTACCTACGGAACGACCTCCGGAACTACCCCCGGCACTATCTGCGGAATTTATTTCCGTAGCTTCATTTGAGAAGAAGGAATTTATCTTGTAAATTGGTGCTCTTCCACCTTTTCTAGAAACAAAATCAATCCTGTTTTTCTGTTTGAGTTCATTTCTGACCTTTCGAAGAGTTCTATCTGTTAATCCTGTTTTTACACATAACACCGATTCAGCCACCGTAAATGTTTCTGCCCATGCAGCCTTATTATTTATGTGCATCAATGCATACCATAAGTTAATTGCTGATGGAGACAGTTCATTTATTTCGAGCCAATCATAGAATGCGTTTAACTCTTTGATGTAGTTCAAAAGGTCACCTACTTTCTTTTACAGATTGCTTCCATGCCTTCAATTTTGTTAATTTCTAATTCTGGGTAACTTTTATTTATGTAGCCTTGAACATAGCCTTTGAAAAGTTTCCCACGTTCATTAAGTCCCTCTGTCATTTTTAAATAACAGTGAGGAATGGGGATACTAATATCAGCCTCACTTTCATTCGAATGGGAACGCATCTTGTTCACCATTTACCATCCCGTCAATTTCTTCTGAAGCTTGTACATCAATAATCATTGGGTCTTCTTTTTCGTCAACGACATTAGCTTCGTCAGTAATATCCTTTAATTCACGCTCGTTTTCATCCTCATTAAGCGCCTTTTGCATTTCGATAGATAAGATACCCCACTTACCTAGCATGTTACGTAGGACTGTTTTCATGGCCATAGCATCATAGTCAGAACGCCACACATTATTTAGTGATTTTTTGTCTTTGGCTTTGTTAAATTTAATCCGATGTTCCTCCAATTGATCCTTAGTCCAGTAGACCGTTTTTTCGAATCCATTAATTAGCTTGAAGTAACCACAATACCCAATCACTTTCTCGCTTGTTGCAGCATCTAAATCCAGTTCTAATTCTTCTGTGAGACGATTCCATTTGACTAGTTCACCTTCACGGACCTCGATTACATTTATTGCTTTATATTGACCTGTACGAAGTGCTAGCTGAATGTACCCTTTATAACCAAGTTGAAATTGTGCTACCTTATAACCTTTCTTACTGTCATAGAAGGGAACTATCCACGCATACCCTAAATTCTTATCAATGGGTAAGTCTAAACTCGCAGCTACCATCGCACTTGAAACAATACTCATCGGCTCAGCTGCTTGAATATTTGGGTCTCCATTATAAAGATTTAAAAGTGAAGCCATAAACTGTGGTGCTTTCTTGTTAAGGACCTGGTCAAACTTCTTTTGCATAGTAGGTGTATTTAATAATGCTTTTAAACCTAGTGAATTGGCAGAAACCTGTTGTGGAGCGTTTTCTTGTTTGTTTGTCAATTGATTTTTCAAAGAATTGTTAGTAGCCATTATTTAGCCTCCTTGACATCAAATTTTCGGAAAGTAGATGTTTTAAGAACTTCTTTGTGGATGTCAGGAAACTTTTCTTTTAATGCCTTAGAGTCAACGCTTGTCCGACTTTGGTTTTTCCAAGTCACAATGAAGTCTCCAGCAATTCCTGTTTCAGCATCTTCTAAAGATGACTTTATTTTGTTTTCAACTTCTTTTTTAGCTGTAGCAATCAGTTTTTCGTCCGATTTAATCTGTTTGTATTGTTCGAGTAGTTTTTTATATTCAGCTGGTAAAACGATTTCTTTATCCTTCTCAGCTCGATCATATTTTTCTTTCAGATATTGCTCGGCTGCACTGGATCCGTCTAATTCTGGTGGGATTCCTTGTTCAACGTTGTATTCCCAGAAATGCTTGGTAGCATTAAAAATCATTTTGATTAATTCCTCATCACGTTCAATTTCCTTCCATACAAAGCGATTACCACCGATAAGAACTGCGATATATCCTTTTTCCCTTCCGGTTACACCTAAGTAGTGCTGCACTTGCACAAGGTAAGAATCTGGTATTTCGTCACTTTCCCACTCTTTTGCAAGATATGCAGAAGCAGTTTTACACTCTAATACTGAAGATTCACCAACTACAAAACGGTCAACATTCGCTCTTAGATAAGGATAATTAGGATGTGAAAACATAAAGTTTGCACGACGAACCTTTTTACCGGTTCTTTTTTCGAATTCTTTAGCGACTACATTTTCCATTTCGTTGCCCCAATAAATTGCTTCGTTATCAACTTGAATCGGCTCTACTTGTCCAGTTTTTTCAAGCCACAATTCAAATGCAGTTCGGTACTTGTTTAAACCAAGAATTGTACCTACATCACTTCCGCCGATTCCTTTAGTACGTTCCACAAGCCATTCGGCATTAGTCATTTCCCTTGTAGGAATTGCATTCATGTTTTTTGCCATCTTATAAAACCTCCATTTGATTAAATTGAACAAATCCTGTACAATTGAATTAATTAAATTAAATAAGCACATTTTTTAAAAAGACTCGCTCAGCCAAGTGAGTCTTTTTTTATCCCGCAATTGAGAACTTAAAACCTTTTTCTTCTTCCAAGTACTTTTCTAAATTTAATTTGTGAACAAACTCTCCAGTATCATGATCTACAATGTACTCGTCACCTTCTCCGATTTCGTCACCGTAGAAATCAACTCCTGGGACATCGTCTTCTTGGTGGTCATAGCATCCATTAGGGCAACTGTGTTCTGATAGTTCATCTTCAGGGACATGAAAAACTCGGTTACATTTCCAACACTTTCTTGCAGCCATTTTTTCACCTCTTTTCTGAATAACTTGTACTTCTTTGACATAAGCTTTAATAATGGTGGGAAGTGTGATTCACACCGTGATGACCAGGAACGGGGGGTAAGGTGGAGGTTAAGGCCTTATATATTCCCGATCATCACGGCAGGAATCAAGTCCTTGCCGAACATGCATTTGCATGTTACATTAAAAATAACTTTTGTAAGTTTCCGAGCAGTAAGTTAAGTAGCCGCTTAGCTTACTGTTTATTTTTTTGTACTTTTTTATCTGTACTTTCAAGTGAGGCCCACATATACCCAACCCCAATTCCAAATGCTGTTAAACAAAACATTAAGAATACATCTGTCATTTTTTTAAAAACCTCCTTTGAACTAGTTTCAATTTGTGTTTAGTCCACATTCTCATCCAAGATAGTCCATACTCTTTACATAGAACTGCAACATAATGATTTGAAGCTGTAATAACATCGATACTCTCATCAATGGACTTTTCTATTATTTGAAGATCATGCTCTTGTAGTTGTTTTGGCATTACCGATAATCTCTTTGCTGCAATATCTAACGCCTTAATTGCCTCTTCTAATTCTTCGCGAGTTTTCAGCAATACACTGGTTCTATGTAAGTCAGCAGCTTCGCCATCCAACTTAGATGGCCCCCAATTTATGTACTCAGCTGCAGCTTCCATAGCCACCCATGGATTGTTATGTTCGTTAGCAAAATAACTAGATATATTCGGTTGAACCTTATGCCGACCATTCTCCATATGCGAAATATTTTCTCGCGAATCATATGTGTCAAATGATAATTGTAATTGGGTCAATTTCACTTCATGTCTAGCTTCTTTGAGCGCTCCTTTAGCTCTACCAATTTTCAATCTAAAGCACCCCCCTTCTACCACTGGAATAGGTATATTTTGTTAATCTAATAGTGGGACTTATGAAACTAATGATTTTTCTTTCTTTAGGCGATTAAATATGTAGGCTTGTCCTTTGGGTGTGACTCTCATGGTTAACCAAGCATGAGTACCGCCAGCATTTTCTTTTACGCCTTGGGTTATTTCAAAGTAACCGCGTTCTAGATACTCTTGATATGGTTCATTTTTATTGGTGAATATAAGCTTCCACTCTCTTAACTTTTGATAGAGTCTTCTTTCTCCAATAACAATCCCTTGTTTTGTTGCTAGTTTTGCTACTTCTCTTACCAGAAGTGCCTTTTCACTAGCCATACAAGTTTCCGCGAAATGAACTAATGGTTGTTGCTTTTCTAATTTCATTTCTGCAAGTTTCCGAGCTTCTTGTTCCTGCTTTAGGTTGGTAGCCAGTTGGATCAAGAAGTCGGGACTTGTTAACACTTGTTCTATTGTTTGCGGTGTCATGTACGCACCATGCTTTCTTATGGATGGAAGTACTTCTTGTTTCACCCATTTTTTGAACATCTTTGCTTCTAGTTTTCTACTGGCGAAGATTAATTCGTAAAGACCTGATTCATTAATAATTGACATTGACTGTCTTCCACCAGGGGTGTCAATTATACTTACACCCTTTTCTGTTTCATCTAATCGTTGTAAAGCCATCCGTGAGTTTGATAATTCTAGAATGTCACATACATCTTTTGCAACGAAGTAGGGCTCATTATTATGGATAATCATTCTTAGTTGCTGACCTTGGAAGTCGAATAAGCTTTGTAGTTCATTCATTAGATCACCTTCTTTAAATAAGTTGAATTTGCTTCAATCCATTCGAACACCAAGTCTCTCGGGTAACGTCCTTTGATGTTCTGCAATCTTGGGAATGATGGATTGCTTGTTACTTTGATTACAGTTGACATTGCAATTTGTAGTATTTCAGCAAGATGTTCGTTCTTTAATACTGGAGGATATGAAAACCGCTTCATTCCATCCTCCACACCTTTTTCATAAGCCCTTTGGAACATCTCTTCCATTCGTGATTTGAAGAGATTAGCTTCCATTTCATCAAATGTAATAACTGTTTGCGGCATGGGGGCACCTCCTTAAGCTGTGTTTACTTTACCGCACATTACGTGCGGTTGAATGGTAAAAAAAATATCTTGTACTGTTTTTTGATAATAGTTTGCGATACGAACTTTAATCTCGTCACGTGGTATTCTTTGACCATTTTCGTACATCTGTAAAGCACTTACGCTAATTCCGATATCATTAGCTACCTTTTCTCGAGGTATGTCACCTCTTAGCTTTAATAAAGTTTTACCTATTTGTTGTTTATCCAAAATCGCACCTCCTCCCGCACATTTCGTGGTGTATATTCATATAATAAACAACACACTTTGTGCTGTCAACACATTTCGTGCGAAAATATTTATTTTAACACATTTCGTGTTAATATCTAATTAGGTGATGAATATGGCCACTTATGGCGAGCGTTTAAGGAAACTGAGAAAAAGCAAAGGAATAGATTCTCAAAAGGAATTTGGGAAAATGTTTGGTCTTAGTGAGAGTACAATTGGTATGTACGAGAGAAGTGAACGTAGACCGGATTATGAGACACTAGTAAAGTTCTCTGAATTCTTCGATGTATCGATTGATTACATAATCACTGGAAGAGACAACCCTAACTCTAGTAATGAAATGTGGAAAGAACTGTTAGATCCAAAAACAAAAATCTTTTTTAAGGATCTGCAAGATGCTCCTGAAGAGAAAATTGAGGAGTTAATTAGATTCTGGGAATACATCAAGCAAAGAGATAATGAGTAAATAAGTTCAAGGTAGAACCCAAAAATTTAAGAAGAAATTATAGGCCTTTTTAAGGCTTTTCTTTTCAACATAAAACCGAACATACATTCGATACAGAGGTGTAATTCATGAAATACCAAACAACATTATTAGAAGATTGGATTAAAGACTTTTACTACAAATTAGATATTTATCATCCACACCAGCTGGACTTTTTAGACATAGCAGCAAGACTAGGCCTTGTAGTAAGTTTTCAAGACTTCTCTAGCAGACTCTTTAGGGATGAGATAATTATTGACAAAAGGCTGGATTCGAAAAATCAATGGCAGGATTTCGCTCATGAACTATGTCATTTACTAAGACAAGAAGGAAATCAACTCGTTATGAATAATGATTTTCTAAATATCCAGGAATCGAAGGCTGAAAACTTTGCTCTTCATTTTTGTGTCCCAACCTTTATGTTATTAAACTACGAAATTAGCAACTTTTTTAATTTAAGGGATGGTGTTGAATATATAGCAGAAACCTTTAAGGTTACAGAGACGTTCGCCGAGAGAAGACTTATTCACTTTAGAAACCAACTGCATTTGTCGAAATCAGATCAAGCTTTTAAAAAAATAATGGATGCTCAATATCCGAAAATAAATCCTGAAAATTACTCGAGAGAAACTAAAATTCTTTTAGATAAGCTTCATAAACAAATTAGAAAAAAGGAAGGAGCATTAGCATGATGGCTAAACAACGAGTTTACTATGATTATTATGAAGGTCAACAGGTCCCATTCCTCTACGTACTCACATTTAGTGCTGGTGAAATAAAGTGGGATAAGCATGTTTTTTATTTTGATATCATTGCCCCCTTTGAATATTACGATAGAGACACATTTGATGACTCAATAATTAGCGCATCTATTTTCCTAGGAGATCTTATCGTTAATGTGGATTCTCCAAATAAACTTGGTATCAATATGAAAAGAGTAAGACAAAGAATTCAAGGTTATGGCTTGGATCCGTATCTTGTTAGACAGTTTATTATTATGCTACCTGATATTGAAGATGTATTGAAATTATTACCCAACCGTAGGACATTATCATTATTAATAGAATGAGAGGGGAAGGTACCTTGAAGCAACTGGCCAAGAAAATGATCATTTCATAGACGATATATAAACTCAAAGGATGAGGTGAAAACAATGGCATATATAAAGAAATACCAAACAAAAAAAGGCGAGCGGTGGATGTATGTTGTAGAAAATGGAATTGACCCTCAAAGTGGTTCAAGACGAAGAATTGTTAAAAAAGGTTTTCTAAAACAAAAAGAAGCTAAAGACGCATTAAAGGAATTCGAAAGACTTGCTGGAGCAAGAACGTTTGAGGATAACAATATTATATTTAAAGATATGGCCCAGGAGTGGCTAGATGTATATAGTGAAACTGATGTAAAAATTAGTACGATTAGAGTAAGAAATCACGAGATTGGTCACTTAAACAGATATTTTGGTCTTTACAAAATAAAGGATATAACCAAAAAAATGTATCAAAATGCACTAAACGACTTAAAGAAAAAGGAAAAATTAGCACACAATACGATATCTGGCATTCATGGAACAGGTAGAATGATTTTCAAAAGGGCTATGGAACAAGATTTAATACTCTTAGATCCAACCGAGTATGCATTTATTCCGAAAGATAAGCAAACTGTAGAAGATATTGAGAATCAAAGCATAGTCGATAAATACCTAGAAAAACATGAGTTAAAATTATTTTTAGATGTAGCAAAAGAAAAAGGTGAAATTGACGATTATGTAATTTTTACGACACTGGCTTGGACTGGTCTTAGAGCTGGTGAGCTGCTTGCTCTCAAATGGAAGGATATTGACTTTAAAGAAAACACAATTAATATTACTAAAACGTACTATAATCCAACTAACAATACAAAGAAGTATAAACTCCTCCCCCCAAAAACAAAAGGATCTATTCGGAAAATAGATGTAGAAGAGGAAGTCATTCAAGCCCTACAAAAACATCAGATTAAACAAAAACAGATTAAATTACAAGTAGGTAAGGAGTATTACGATAAAGACTTTGTTTTCGGCAGATTAAATCCACCTTATTACGGTTATCCACATTTTATTAAAACTGTGGAAAACCGAATGGAAAGCTTATTAAAAAAGACACCTTCTATCGGAAAACGATTAACGCCGCACTCATTACGACATACGCACACTTCCTTACTTGCAGAAGCTGGAGTTGAACTTCTTCAAATTATGGATCGTTTAGGACATACAGAAGACGAAACGACAACACAGGTTTATTTACACATCACAAAGGACAGAAAAAAAGAAGCTTCTCAAAAGTTTGCTCAACTAATGAGAAGCCTCTAATTTTTGCTTTAGCTTAGGTTTCGGCACCTTTTAGGCACCTAATACGGATGATGAGCTTATAAAACCTTGATATAAACGGGTTTTATAGGCTTTTTTACATCATGCCGCCCATTCCACCCATGCCGCCCATGTCAGGCATTGCAGGAGCATCTTTTTCTGGTAGGTCAGCAATTACTGCTTCAGTTGTTAAGAACATAGCTGATACAGATGCTGCGTTTTGTAGTGCAGAACGAGTAACCTTAGTTGGGTCAACGATACCAGCGTCGATCATGTTTACCCACTCACCAGTTGCTGCGTTGAAGCCAATACCAATTTCTTCGTTTTTCAAGCGTTCAACAACTACAGATCCTTCAAGACCAGCGTTGTGAGCGATTTGACGTACTGGCTCTTCTAAAGCACGAAGTACGATGTTCACACCAGTTGCTTCGTCTCCAGCTAATTCGATAGCAGCTACTTTGTTATATACGTTCACAAGTGCAGTACCACCACCTGAAACGATACCTTCTTCAACTGCTGCGCGAGTTGCGTTAAGAGCATCTTCAATACGAAGTTTGCGTTCTTTTAGTTCAGTTTCAGTAGCAGCACCAACTTTGATAACTGCAACTCCACCAGCTAATTTAGCTAAGCGCTCTTGTAATTTTTCTTTGTCAAATTCAGAAGTAGTTTCTTCCATTTGAACACGGATATTGTTAACGCGAGCTGCAATCTTGTCAGATTCGCCAGCACCTTCAACGATAGTCGTATTTTCTTTTGTTACAACGATCTTAGAAGCACGACCTAATTGTGTGATGTCAGCAGATTTAAGGTCTAAGCCTAAATCTTCAGTGATTACTTGACCACCAGTTAAGATAGCAATATCTTCTAGCATTGCTTTACGACGGTCACCAAATCCAGGAGCTTTAACAGCTACTGCATTGAATGTACCACGAAGCTTGTTCACAACTAGAGTTGCAAGTGCTTCACCTTCTACATCTTCAGCGATTAGTAATAATGGCTTACCTTGTTGAACTACTTGCTCTAATACTGGTAAGATTTCTTGAATGCTAGAAATCTTTTTATCAGTAATTAACACATATGGATTTTCAAGAACTGCTTCCATTTTGTCAGAATCAGTTACCATGTATGGAGAAGCATATCCACGGTCAAATTGCATACCTTCTACTACTTCTAGTTCAGTAGAGAAGCCTTTAGATTCTTCAATTGTAATAACACCGTCGTTACCAACGCGCTCCATTGCTTCAGCGATTAATTGGCCAACTTCATTGTCATCTGAAGAAATAGCAGCAACTTGTGCGATAGATTCTTTACCTTCAATTGGTTTTGAGATAGCTTTTAATTCTTCAACAGCTGTAGTTACAGCTTTTTCAATACCTCTGCGAACTACCATTGGGTTTGCACCAGCAGTAACGTTCTTTAGACCTTCACGAATCATCGCTTGAGCAAGAACTGTTGCAGTAGTAGTACCGTCACCAGCTACATCGTTTGTTTTGCTAGCAACTTCAGCAACTAGTTTAGCACCCATGTTTTCGAATGCATCTTCTAATTCAATTTCTTTAGCGATTGTTACACCGTCATTTGTGATAAGAGGTGAACCAAATTTTTTCTCAAGAACCACGTTACGTCCTTTTGGTCCTAATGTTACTTTTACAGCGTTTGCTAATGCATCAACACCACGAAGCATAGCGCGACGAGCATCTTCACTAAATTTAATTTCTTTTGCCATTCTTAAGCCCTCCTCAAAAAATTAAGATTCTATGATATAAAATGCTGTTTGTCTATTAACCGATTACAGCTAAAATGTCGCTTTCGCGTAATACTAAGTATTCAGTACCTTCATATTTCACTTCAGTACCAGCATATTTTGAGAAGATAATGCGATCACCAACCGCAACCTCTAAAGCTATTCTTTCACCACTGTCTAATACACGACCTGTACCTACAGCAACTACTTTACCTTCTTGAGGCTTTTCCTTTGCAGAATCCGGTAATACGATTCCGCTTGCAGTTTTTTCCTCTGATTCAACTAGTTCAATAACAACGCGATCACCTAATGGCTTTAACAAGTGAAACAACCTCCTCAAATAATATAAATAATTAGTTTCGTCTTCTTATTAGCACTCGACTCACCTGAGTGCTAACACAATTATATATTAAATAATCTCTACCTATTTTGCAAGTCATTTGATATAGAATTTTGCAAAAAAATTCTATTTTATCATTCGAAACTTGGCCCACCTATCTATCCTATGTTATTGATAGGAAAAATAAACCAACAATTTAATTTCTTTCGATGAAAATTTGGATTTGCATAATACTAATGGATATAAGTGAATATATGATACAATACAAAAAGTGGACAAAAGTATAAAAACTTGATATTTATTCCAACTACTAAAGGAGATTTTCATGAAAGCTCGTTATTGGTATGTCATTTTAACTTACATTATCATGCAGTTCTCTGGAATTTTAGGTATCCCGCTTCTATTGCTATTAGGCATTGGAGATGATTTACACCCGAATACGATTATTGCCCTTTGGACTGTTATTAGTTTTGTTGCGGCACTTCCGATTGTTTTATTTTTATTAAGACAAGATATTAAGGAAAGACATCAAAGTCTTCATCGTTCTTCAAAAGGGGAAGCGATTGGATGGGCAATTGCAGGTATATTCATGGCAATGACTGCTCAGGTTATTGCAGCAAATATTGAGATTCATTTACTTGGAATTGAGGCTGGTTCTGAGAACACCCAAGAAATTATGGCCTTGGTCAAATCCTTGCCACTGCTTGTAATCGTCGTTTCCATTATTGGACCAATCCTAGAGGAAATTATCTTTCGCCAAATTATTTTTGGATCCTTATATAAAAAATTTAACTTTTTCATTTCTGCCTTGATTAGTTCATTAATCTTTGCAGTTGTGCATATGGACTTTACGCACCTTCTGATTTATACAGCGATGGGCTTTACCTTTGCATTCCTTTATGTACGGACAAAACGGATTATCGTTCCGATCTTTGCACATGTTGCAATGAATACTTTTGTTGTAGTGGTTCAAACGATTTTTGCAGATGATATAGAAAGGATCATGAAGCAAGCCGAGAAGCTGCAACAGACATTTATTGGAGGCTTTTAATTTATGCGAAGAACTTCACCTTTTGTAATGGGCATCATTTACGCGTTAATGGGGACTCTGTTTACCTATATTGCGATTAATAGTGCGACAGAGACCGTTTGGAATTTCTCTACCATCCTTCTAGCACTTGTCGCAACCTTCGACTTTGGTGTGGCAATCCGAATGTTTGTCCTGCACGGTAAAATAAAAAAGATCACAAAAACAAAAAAATAACCTCACAGCTGAGGTTATTTTTTTATGACATCTTCTCTACTCCATCGAATTTGCCGCTTCCATTTCTGCTTTTAGCGCCTTCCTGTAGGCACTTTTTGACACGAGAATACTGATTTCATATAATCCGAACAATGGTACTGTAACCATTAAATGCGAGATTATTTCAGGAGGTGTGATTAAACCTCCGATGACTAATAGAATAAAATACGCGTACTTTCGAATTTGTGATAAAAACATGGGTGTTACAATTCCCAATCTTGTTAAAAACATCACAATAACCGGTAGTTGAAACAAAAAGCCAAACGGTAAAGTCAATTGCAAAAGGAATTGAAAATATTCGTTTATCCCTATCACCTGATTAATATCAAGGCGAACCGCTAATCTTGTCATAAAGTTCACTACAAACGGGAACAAAATAAAGTAGGAGAAAGAAACTCCTAATAAAAAAAGGATTACCGAAAGCGGAATATAACTCAAGGTTACCTTTCTTTCCTTCTCATATAAGCCAGGACTGATAAAGGCCCAAAGCTGATAAAGTAGAAAAGGAGATGAGATAACAAGAGCAATGATAAAAGCAAATTGCATATAGATTTTAATTGGGTCTGTCATACGGAAAGCATTCATTGTCAGCTCTTTTGCTTCCTCTGCATTTTGCAAATAAAGTATAACTGGCTCTGCGAGAAAAAAGCTTCCTAATGCAACAATGAAGAAGAAAACGACTATGTAGATCAGTCGTTTTCGTAACTCTCCAATATGATCATAGACGGACATTTCTTTTTCGTTCATGTGACTCATCCTATCATTACTTCACATCTTGAGTTTCATTCTTCTTAACATCATCATCGTCATCATCTGCTAAACCTTTTGTTGCGTTTTTAAACTCACGCAATGTATTACCTGCTGCTTTTCCTAGTTGAGGTAACTTCTTCGGTCCAAAGATTAATAAAGCTGCAAATACAATCAATAAAATACTACCAAATCCAAGACTTCCCACTGTAAGTCACCTCCCTGCAATTGTAAGATCTATTTTTATTCTTCAATTGAATCATTTGAATAATGCTTTAAGAAATATACAAGGGCTTGCAGTTCTACAGCCAAATCGATATGGTGGACCCGAATATGTTCAGGCACATTGATTCTTGCTGGGGTAAAATTAAGAATACCCTTGATCCCTTTATTGACCAAGCGGTCTGTAATCGACTGAGCTGCCCCAACTGGCACCGTTAAAATGGCCACTGTTACATCATCAGGCAATTCTTTTTCAAGGTCATCAAGATGGCATACCTTTACTCCACCAATACTACTACCTACCTTATTATAATCCACATCAAACGCAAGCTCAATTTTTGTATTATTATTCTTCGAAAAATTATAATGTAAAAATGCTGTACCTAAATTCCCTACACCGATTAGAGTAACCTTCGTTAACTCGTCTTGATCTAGGGTCTTACTAAAAAAGGATAATAAATAATTGACATTATAGCCATATCCTTTTTTTCCCAATGCTCCGAAATAAGAAAAATCTCTCCGAATTGTGGCGGAATCAACCTTAACCGCATCACTTAATTCTGCAGATGAAACCCTCTGCTTTCCTGAGGCATGCAAATTTTTCAAAAATCGATAGTAAAGTGGCAGCCTTTTGGCAGTTGCTTGTGGTATTTTTGATTGTTCAAGATTCACCTTAATTCCTCCACTAACCTGGAACTAACTATAGCTCCCTTTTAAAATCTCCGTTCTTTCCACCCGTTTTTTCAGCCAAATAAGTTGGTCCAATGACCATTCCTTTATCAACCGCTTTACACATATCGTACACAGTTAGCGCACAAACAGATGCAGCAGTAAGTGCTTCCATTTCGACACCTGTACTGCCCTTTGTTTTAACTGAAACCGTGATATGTAAAACATATTCGTCTTGGGTCGTCCAGCTAAAACGTATATCAACGCCTTTTAATGCCAATGGATGACACATCGGAATTAACTCCGACGTCTTTTTAGCTGCCATAATTCCAGCAACCTGAGAAACAGCAAGGACATCTCCCTTACTAACCTCATTATTTATTATTTGCTCATAAATGATTTTATTTACAGTAATACTTGATTTTGCAATTGCTGTACGGACAGTATCTGACTTTTCCGTAATGTCGACCATCTTGGCACGACCTTGCTCATTAAAATGGGTAAATGATGACATAAAACAAACCCTCCCATAAACTATACACTATTTTATCACATCTGTCTTTGATACATCTGTGAACAATATCATTGCAGTTGCTCTAATTAGATAATATAAGATACACTGTTGATAGAAACAAGAGGTGAAATAACATGATTTTACTACAAGTTAATCAGCTCAAGAAATATTTTGCTGCTGATCTTATTTTATCGAATATAAAATTAGAAGTACAAACTCGTGACCGTATTGCTATCGTTGGACGAAACGGTGCTGGAAAATCAACGCTTTTAAAAATTATTGCCGGCTATATGTCTCATGATGGCGGAGAAATTATCAAGCCGAAAAGTGTTACCATTGATTACCTCGCCCAAAACACAGGGCTTGAATCAAATCTCACCATCTGGGAGGAAATGCTAACTGTTTTTGCATCCTTACAAAAGCTTGAAAAAGACCTCAGAAACCTAGAGGTTAAAATGGGAGACCCATCCCTCTTTGAAAATCCGGTTGATTACCAGAAATTACTCGAAGAATATGATCAGCTGCAGGTTGATTTTAAGGAAAAGGGCGGCTATCAATACGAAGCTGATATTCGATCAATTCTACATGGTTTTAATTTTACAGAAGAAGACTACCAAACCAAAATATCGAGCTTAAGCGGTGGTCAAAAAACACGCCTTGCCCTTTGTAAACTACTACTAACCAAGCCTGACTTGTTAATCTTGGACGAGCCAACAAACCACCTTGATATCAGCACGCTAACGTGGCTTGAACAATATCTACAAGGATACCCTGGTGCACTGTTAATCGTATCCCATGATCGTTACTTCCTTGATAAAGTGGTCAACCAAGTCTATGAAATTTCAAGACACACAAGTACGAGATATGTCGGCAACTATAGCAACTATTTAAAACTCAAGGCTGAAAACTATGAGCTTGAGCTGAAAAAATATGAAAAACAACAGGAAGAAGTCGAAAAACTAAAAGATTTCATCGCCAAAAACCTAGTTCGGGCTTCAACCACCAAGCGTGCCCAAAGTAGACGAAAGCAGCTTGAAAGAATGGAGCTAATGGACAGGCCGTTAGGTGATGAAAAATCAGCTTCCTTCCGATTTGAAATTGAAAGACAAAGTGGAAATGACGTACTAAGTGCAAAAGATATCACCGTTTCGTATGAAAAAGACAAACCGATTATTAAAAATATCAATTTTAATATTTACCGTGAAGATAGCATCGCATTAGTGGGTCCAAACGGAATCGGGAAATCAACCTTATTAAAAGCAATTATTGAAAAACTCGACAACGTAGATGGAACATTTCGCTTTGGTTCACATGTGACCATCGGTTATTATGACCAACAACAGGCGGACCTCACCTCGAACAAACGGGTATTAAATGAATTATGGGATGAATACCCCCTTAAATCTGAAAAAGAAATCCGTACGGTTCTTGGGAACTTTCTCTTTTCAGGGGATGATGTGTTAAAAACCGTTTCAACCTTAAGTGGTGGAGAGAAAGCAAGACTTGCCCTATCGAAGCTAATGATGGAGAAATCAAACTTTCTCATTCTTGACGAGCCTACCAACCACTTAGACCTCGATAGCAAGGAAGTACTTGAAAATGCTTTAATCGATTATCCCGGGACAATCCTTTTTGTTTCCCATGACCGATATTTTATCAACCGCATTGCAACAAAAGTGTTTGAGTTATCCAGTGAAGGACTCACAGAATACTTGGGTGATTATGATTACCACCTTGAAAAGAAGTTTGAAATGGAGGAACTTGCAAGACTTGAAGCCCAAGAGTCAAAGAACATCAAACGTGAAGTGGTCCAAGAAAAAACATCGTATGAACAAGAAAAACAATTAAAGAAGCTTGAGCGTCAAAGAAAACGTAGAATCGAAGAAATTGAGTTGGAAATTTCCACAATAGAAGAGAAAATCGAAGAAAACGAACAGCTTCTCTGTGATCCAGAAGTCTATCAAAACCATGAGGAAGTTCAACGAATTAATGAAGAAAACGAAAAAGCCTCTACGAAACTTGAAACTCTCATGGAGGAATGGGAGTCTCTCCACGAAATTAGTGGATAACTAATTCAAATACGCCTTGGCGTATTTGCGCCCGATTTTTTTCGAGCAAGCTCGAAAAACTTCCATTGAAAAATCGTGGCATCCGCCGGAGGCTAACTTTATTCAGTCGAAATTAAAACCGCAATTTAATTGATTAATCTTACTGTATCCAACTTCTTTTAGTGGGTAAATTTAACTGAATAAAGTCTAGAACTTTACACCTATCAATAAAATGAAGATATCCCCATCTATAATTTTTAGAATGGGGATATTTTTTGATCATTTACTGCAAAAAAATATAGTTATACACTATGTTATCCACGTTATCCACATTATCCACACTTATCAACAGACTTATCCACATAAAATGTCCACAAATGCACATTAGTTATTTCAAGACTTTTTACTAGTTTTCCACAAAACCTGTGTTTTTGTGGATTATTTATCAACAAAAAAGCCCCCTTTTTAAAAGAGGACTTTTTTACTATCTTTCAATATCTAATCCAGGATTTGCATTCAATGCGTAAGATGAACGCTTCCCTTTTTCGTATAACACACTACCAACTGCAGCAATCATTGCAGCGTTATCTGTACATAATGAAAGTGGAGGAATAATGAGTTTAACCTCTGGCTTATCTGAAAATGCATTCTCTAAAGCTGCACGAAGCCCTTTATTTGCCGCAACCCCACCTGCTAGTAACACCTGTTTTACCTTATATTCTTTAGTTGCCTTCAATGTCTTTGTCACTAAGACATCGATCACACTTTCCTGAAAGCTTGCTGCTAGATTCTTCGGATCTATGATTTCCCCGCGTTGCTCTGCATTATGAAGTGTGTTAATAACAGCTGATTTTAAACCACTAAAACTAAAATCGTAAGAATCCTCTTCTAGCCAAGCTCTCGGTAAATCGATCGTTGCTGTTCCCTCATGTGCAAGTCGATCAATGTGAGGCCCGCCTGGGTATGGAAGGTTAAGTGTTCTAGCCACCTTGTCATACGCCTCACCAGCAGCATCATCCCTTGTTTCCCCAATCACTTTAAAAGAAGCATGCTCCTCCATGTAGACAAGCTCTGTATGTCCGCCAGAAACAACCAATGCCAACAATGGAAACTCCAGCTCCTCAACCAATCGATTTGCATAAATATGACCTGCTATATGGTGGACTCCTAATAGAGGAATATCGTGGGCAAAAGCTACCGCTTTTGCAGCGTTGACACCTATTAACAATGCTCCTACTAAACCAGGGCCCTCCGTCACTGCAATACCATCTATATCCTCAAAACTCTTTTCAGCCTGCTTTAAAGCTTCTTCAATTACCAGTGTAATAGCTTCAACATGGTGCCTTGATGCGATCTCTGGAACGACTCCGCCGAAGCGTTTATGACTTTCGATTTGAGATGCTACAACATTTGATAAAATTTCTCGTCCATTTTGTATAATTGAAACAGCCGTCTCATCACAGCTCGTTTCAATCCCCATGATTATTTGGTTATCACTCATTTAAATTCACCCACATAACTAACGCGTCTTCATTATTGTCTGTATAGTAATTTTTTCGGATCCCACCAGGCTTAAATCCTAATTTTTTATAGAGGTTTTGAGCAACATGATTGGACACTCTTACTTCAAGCGTCATCGTAGCAGCCTGGTGCTGCATCGCTAAAAGCTTCGCCTGCATAAGTAAAGCTTCCCCAAGCTTTCTCCCTCTGTATTCAGGAAGAACCGCAATATTGGTAATATGGGCCTCATCCAAAATAAGCCACATTCCACAATATCCAATCACTTGATCGTTATCAGTCATGACAATATATTTTGCAAACTGATTATGAACAAGCTCATTATAAAATGCTTCCCTCTTCCAAGGTACTGTAAATGCTGAAGTCTCAACCTTCATCACACCATCAATATCGTCTACCGTCATGAAACGAAACAAAATTTGTTGTTTGATGATCTCTTCCATTCTTACCCCTGCCTCTTCCCTAACCAATTCGCCTCCGCCTCTGCCAAACGTATGTAATTTGGCACAAATGTATGAACATCTACAGGCGCTTTCTCCATCCCTAATACAGCCAACTCACTTGGTCTCGGATTCCAATCTGTATATGGTGCAACATATGCGAATTGCTCTAAATCTGTTTCTATCTGTTCCTTGTGGATAACTAGATCATTACCGATAAAAAGAACCGGCGTCTCCCTCTTTTTAAGCACTTCTAGCCAATCTGCTAATAAAATAATTTTATCTTCTTCAACACAGGTTAGCCTGTTTCCTTCATATTGATAAAGCCCTGTATACACTTGTCCACGTCTGGCATCAAACAATGGCGAAATGAATCCATTAAAATTCCGACCATTGGCTGCCACGACTTCTAAACTTGAAACACCCACTAAAGGAATCTGCAATGACCATGCGAGTGTTTTCGCGATCGTTACTCCAATTCTTACACCCGTATAAGAACCAGGGCCCATCGCGACAACGATTCTTTCAAGCTCCTTTGGCTTAATCCCACATTCCTTCATTAACTGCTCAATTGTAGGCATTACGCGGACAGAATGGTTTTTTGGCAGATTTGTAATCACCTCACCAATTACCTTCTCCTCATCCACAATTGCAACTCCCAATACATAATTGGATGTATCTATAGCTAACACTTTCATTCGCTAAATAACTCCTCACATAAATGTTGATACCTTTCCCCTATTGGTATCACCGTAATCTTACGTTTCGTATCCCCTTGGTGTTCAATCCTAATGGTGAGACGTTCCTTAGGCAACCGGTCTTCGATAAGATGTGCCCATTCAACAACAGTCACACCCTCGCCATCAAAATATTCATCAAAACCAAGGTCTTCATCACTGTGCTCCAAACGATACACATCCATATGATACAACGGGATTCTCCCTTGGTATTCCTTTATTATTGTAAAGGTTGGACTGTTTACCGTTCTAGTAATGCCAAGTCCTTTGGCAAGACCTTTGGTAAACGTTGTTTTTCCTGCCCCTAAATCACCCTCAAGAGTTAACACATCACCAGGTCCAAGCTTTTCGGCCAAGCGATATGAAAAACTCCCCGTTTCATCAGGTGTATTCGTAATAAACTCAAATTTTTTCATATATTCCACCTTACTTCATCAAATGCGCCTTGGCGTATTTGCGCCTGATTTTTTTTGAGCAAGCTCAAAAAATTTCCTTTGAAAAATCGTGGCATCCGCCGGAGGCCTTAACTTTATTCAGCTGAGTTAAATCCCTGCCTAAATCGTACACTTTTTACATACTACTTCTCGGAGTTGGGATTCTGCTGAATAGAGTTAAAGTGATTATACCCCTTCATCTCAAGCTTATGAGATTCCCCGCCTCGATTCAAAAATACAGCAGGACCACCTTCCGAGACAGTCCCAATTATTGAAAGGGCATAACCATGTTTTTTTGCTTTTTTCTCTAGTATATCCCAATCTGATGGAGCCATAGTTCCAATCAATTCAAAGTCCTCTCCACCATATAACGCAAACTCAAGAGCACGGTCTTTATATTGATTTAAAATGGCTTCACTGAATGGGATTTTATGTTCATCTATTAGTAAAGTGACACCACTAGCTTTTGCAATCTCATTTGTTTCACTTGCTAAACCATCACTAATATCATTCAACGAAACTCTTTGTAACGTTGATAATAATCTACCAATTTCCACTCTCGGTTTCGGATACTGATGTTTGTGGATTAGTGCTTTCTCTGTCTCAGTAAAAGAATGATCCTTACCATTATGTAATAATAAATTCAAACCAGCAGCAGAATCCCCTAAAGTTCCCGTAACAAAAACAATATCTCCTGGCTGTGCATGGCTTCGTAATAGATGGGTACCTTTCTCAACTTCACCTAGAACAGTCACCGTAATAACTAACGTTTCAGCAATTGAAACCGTATCGCCTCCAATTAAATCCATATCGTACCTATCTGCTAGCATTGCCATACCTTCATAAATCGATAACAAATCTGTTTCTTTCCAATCCTTTGGAATTGCAATCGAAACTAAATAGTAGGTAGGGATTCCACCCATCGCTGCAATATCACTAATGTTAACAGCCAATGCCTTATAACCCACTTGAAAAGGATCCATTGTTTGAGAAGTAAAATGAACACCCTCTACCATCGTATCCATGCAGATGATTTGTTCCATACCTGGTGTTGGACGAAACAGCGCGGCATCATCACCAATACCTGCAATTAGTCCGGATTGGGCAACACGCTTTGGTTTAATTTGGTCAATAAAGTGAAACTCGTCCTGCAAAGCCATTAACGTCACTCCTATAAAGTCAAAAGAAACTATAAAATACAAGTAGTAAAAAAAGCCTTAGGACAACTCCTAAGGACCTTAGTACATCATTATAAGTTTACCGTATTTCAACAAAATCAGCAAAAAAAGAAAAAAAATTGGTAGTTTAGTGAGATAGGTGGGGGATCGTTACTTTGGGGTTGATCCTTCATAATACTGATGAAGGACTTTTGATTGGGGGTCACGCTGGGTTTGGGATTTCATTTGCTTGATGAAGGACTTTGCTTTGGGGGTCTTGCTGTCTTCGGGCCTTCATTTGCTTGATGAAGGACTTTGCTTTGGAGTTTTCGCTACGTTCGGGCTTTCATCAGATTGATGAAGGACTTTGCTTTGGAGTTTTCGCTACGTTCGGGCTTTCATCAGCTTTATGAAGGACTTTTTACTAGTATTCTTGCTGCGTTCGGTTCTTCATCTCTCATGAAGAGGATTTCGATAGTATTCTTTGCTAGCGTTCCCTTTCATAACCATTATGAAGAGGATTTCATTCGTTTTCTTTGCTCGCTTTCCCCTTCATAACCCTTATGAAGAGGATTATCATTTGTTTTTTTTGCTAGCTTTCCCTTTCATAACCCTCATGAAGAGGATTTCATTCGTTTTCTTTGCTAGCTTTCCACTTCATAGCTTCCGTTAAATGCGTTACGAAAAATTTCCGCAAGCAGCTCTATATTATTTGTTTAGGTTTTCCATTATAAGATTTTATCAAACATAAATAATGTTATAAGATATTCACTCAATAAATACAAAAAAAACACAGCATTATTAACTGTGGTTAATCCAAAAACAAAAACATTTAAATTTTCCCATAAAAAAAACGAAACTACAAAGTTTCGTGTGTATATATAAATGGCGGTCCCGACCGGGATCGAACCGGCGATCTCCTGCGTGACAGGCAGGCATGTTAACCGCTACACCACGGGACCATTTGGTTGCGGGGGCAGGATTTGAACCTACGACCTTCGGGTTATGAGCCCGACGAGCTACCAGACTGCTCCACCCCGCGATAATAGAAAATATATAGTTTTTGTTATGCGCTTAGTTAGCTGTTGACTGTCCCTTCCTCTGCAAGCTAATTCATGAAGCTTAATCCGTCGGGACAACTCGCAGTAACTTCGATGATGCAACGCTCGTTGCTCCACCCAGCGATAATAATATTTAAGCCTAGCGACGTCCTACTCTCACAGGGGCAATGCCCCAACTACCATCGGCGCTGAAGAGCTTAACTTCCGTGTTCGGTATGGGAACGGGTGTGACCTCTTCGCTATCGCCACTAGACTATGATGAAG
>NZ_JAPSKV010000019.1 GCF_031181385.1 Fredinandcohnia onubensis | reverse complement strand
TCCCTCCTTGTTACATAAATTTGGTTGGCGAACCAAAATTTATTTTAACACCAGGAGGGGCTTTTTTTAATACATCGCTGTAAGCTATCCGGAACCCTACGCCTAGCGTAGGGTTTTCTTTTTACAAGAATACGGGCGGCCTCCCATTCGCCACCCGTAAACCTTCGAACTGTTATTCCCACTAGAGTTTAAGTCGATACATCGATGAGAGTTTCTGCTTTTATTCTTTTTATTTCACAAAACCTTCACAATTATTTTAGGTGTTCTTTGATATATGTAAGAGCTTCTTCCACATGGCCTTTAACTGAAACTTTCCGCCATTCTTTTACAAGATTGCCTTCTTTATCAATGACGAAGGTGGAACGCTCGATTCCCATGTATTCCTTGCCGAAGTTTTTCTTAAGCTTCCAGACTCCATATTTCTCTGCTACCTCGTGATCCTTATCTACCAATAAAAGAAAGGGAAGATCATATTTATCAATGAATTTTTTATGTCTCTCAAGTGAGTCAGTGCTTACCCCAAGAATTACAGTATCAAGCCCGCCAAAGCTTTCGTGCGCATCCCTAAAATCACAAGCCTCTGTGGTACAACCTGGTGTCATATCTTTTGGATAAAAATAGAGCAATACATTCTTCCCTTTAAAATCTGCTAATGAAACTGTTTCTCCGTTGCTTGCTGTTGCTGTAAATTCAGGCGCCTTTTGTCCAATTTCAATTGTCATTGTGATTACCTCCTGTTTTTTTCCTATTAAGAATAGGTTACATAATTTATAGAAGATATACAAATAATCAGGACGTTATTTGTTTTATTGGTATTCGTGCTAAAATAGAATAGTTGATTTCAAAGCTAGGAGGAACGACATAAATGAATTTTTCAAAATCAGAAAAGTTATATAGTGAAGCATTGGAGCACATCGTTGGTGGTGTAAATAGTCCATCACGTTCATATAAGGCAGTTGGCGGTGGCGCACCTGTGGCGATGGAACGTGCAAAGGGTGCTTATTTTTGGGATGTAGATGGGAATAAATACATAGATTATTTGGCTGCTTATGGCCCAATCATTACAGGTCATGCACATCCTTATATTACCGAAGCCATTACAAAAGCTGCTGAAACGGGTGTGCTATACGGAACACCTACTCCACATGAAGTAAAGTTTGCAAAAATGCTGAAGGAAGCTATTCCAGGGATGGATAAAGTTCGTTTTGTAAACTCAGGTACGGAAGCAGTTATGACTACAATCCGAGTGGCTCGCGCATATACAAACAGAACAAAGATTATTAAATTCGCAGGCTGCTATCATGGACATTCTGACCTTGTACTTGTAGCTGCTGGTTCTGGCCCTTCAACATTAGGAACTCCAGATTCTGCTGGTGTCCCAAAGAGCATTGCACAAGAGGTAATCACGGTTCCCTTCAATGATATCGAACCTTTTAAAGAAGCTCTTGCGAAATGGGGTTCGGAAATTGCCGGAGTACTTGTTGAGCCAATTGTAGGGAACTTTGGAATTGTTGAGCCGAAGGAGGGCTTCTTAGAAAAAGTCCTTGAGCTTTCCCATGAAGCAGGTGCCCTCGTTATTTTTGATGAGGTCATTACAGCTTTCCGTTTTATGTATGGAGGCGCTCAGAATCTATTAGGCATTACACCAGATTTAACAGCGTTAGGAAAAATCATTGGTGGCGGACTTCCGATTGGCGCATATGGCGGTAAAAAAGAAATTATGGAACAGGTAGCTCCACTTGGTCCAGCATATCAAGCAGGAACGATGGCTGGTAATCCCGCATCCATGCTTTCAGGAATCGCTTGTTTAGAAGTGCTTCAGGAAGAAGGATTGTATGAAAAATTAGATCGACTCGGTGCTATTCTTGAAGAAGGAATTTTAAAGCACGCTGCTACCTACAATGTTCCAATTACAATTAACCGCTTAAAAGGCGCATTGACGATTTTCTTTACGAATGAAAAGGTTGAAAACTATGAGCAGGCAGAAAATACAGACGGCGAAATGTTTGGTCGTTTCTTTAAATTAATGCTTAGCCAAGGCATCAATCTTGCCCCTTCAAAATATGAGGCATGGTTCTTAACGATTTCGCATACTGAAGAAGATATTATTGAGACACTAAAAGCAGTTGAATATGCGTTTAAGAATCTAAATGATTAATTTGGTTTGTGAACCTGCCTGTAAGAGGCGGGTTCTTTTTTGTTTTTTTCTTAGTGGCAGTAATTTGGAAGTAATGGCAGTATTTCTTGGATAGTGGCAGTATTTCCAAAATAGCGGCAGTATTTTTCGAATAGTGGGAGTATTTCGTTTTTTATTAACCGAGTATCAAGTTGCCCTTCCATACTAGGACATGTTTCTCTTGCTATAAGCATAAAATCATTGTATGATACTGTATTGGTTTAGATTATGGAGAAAAGGCTAATTATAAGTAAACAGCTTTTTTATAGAAAGGATTCGTATAAATGAAATTTGGTGCCCGCATGTTAAAAACGGGAATAGCCATTACCCTTGCGTTAATGTTAGCAAAGCTTCTTGAATTACCTTCGCCGGTATTTGCCGGGATTGCTGCTGTTTTTGCGATTCAACCTTCGATATACCGATCTTATTTAACGGTGATTGAACAGGTTCAGGCCAATGTGATTGGTGCGTTCTTTGCAGTTTTGTTTGGAATGTATTTTGGCAATAATGCATTTATCATTGGACTAACGGTTGTGCTAGTTATCGCGATTAACCTGAAGTTTAAGATGGAAAAGACGATTCCAGTCGCAATTGTAACCGTCATTGCGATCATGGAGAGTCCTAGTGAACAATTTATAGAGTTTGCAAGCCTACGCTTTCTTGCAATCTTATTGGGAATTCTGTCCGCGTTTTTAGTCAATCTTGTTTTTCTCCCACCTAAATATGAGAAAAAACTATATGATGCTATTGTCGAGCAATGCGAGGAAATCTTTAAATGGGTGCGGGTTAGTACAAGACATGCGTCTGAATATAATACGTTAAAAGATGATATCGACAAAATTAAAGAAAACATCATCCAAATCGATCAGCTATTTCTTCTATATAAAGAGGAACGGAATTATTTTAAAAAGGTAGAATACGAAAAGTCTAGAAAGCTTGTTTTATTTCGACAAATGATCGTTTGTACAAACCGAGCATTAGACACACTTAAAAAGCTACACAGACATGAAAATGAACTACAAGATTTGCCGATTCCGTTTCAGCAATTTTTTGTAAAAGAAATCGATGATCTCCTTCATTTTCACGAGCAGATATTATTAAAATTTGTTGGTAAAGTAAAGGTTCAGGCACCTGAAGAGCTAAAGCAGGATTTTGCATTTGATCGAAAAAAGGTCATTGATACCTTGTTCAATCAACAAAAGCCACCGAATGAAGAAGACGAGGAGGCGTGGTATCACCTGATGACACTTGCCTCAGCCATCTTTGAATACTCTGAGCAACTTGAAAGATTGGATACATTGGTAGATAGCTTTCAAAGTTTTCACAATGAGGTTATCGTAGAAGAAGCGAATAAAGCGTAAAAAACAGCTAACACTAGTTAGCTGTTTTTTTATTGCTTCATCTTCGGGTCTAATGCATCCCTTAACCCATCACCCATTAAGTTAAATCCAAGCACAGTCAGCATGATTGCAATCCCCGGGAAAATCATTGTCCACGGAGCCTGCGTTAAGTAATTCTTTGAATCAGCAAGCATTTTCCCCCATTCTGGATTTGGTGGCTGAGCTCCCATCCCTAGAAATCCAAGTGCTGCGGCTTCAATAATGGCAGTCGCAATTGCTAATGATGCCTGGACGATAATCGGTGCCATACTGTTCGGTAGAATATGATGAAATAAAATTCTCCGATCCTTCATCCCTACAGCCCGGGCAGCGGTTATATATTCCTCTTCCTTAACGCTTAATACCCTCGAACGAATCAACCTTCCAAAGTTCGGTACATTGATAATTGCAATCGCAATCAATGCATTTCGAAGTGAAGGTCCAAGGATTGCAACAATGGCTAAAGCAAGCAAGATACTTGGGAAAGCTAGTAAAATATCAAACATTCGACTAATCAGGTTATCTACCCAACGACCATAATATCCCGCTAGGATTCCAAGTAAACTTCCCACGATCGCAGAACCCATTACAGCAAAGAAGCCCACCCGTAATGAAATTCTTGCCCCATAAATGATTCTTGATAAGATGTCCCTTCCAAAGTCATCCGTTCCAAGCCAGTGGTCACTGGAAGGTGGTTGAAGTCGATTTGCTAGATTTTTCTCATCAATTCCTTGAGGCGCAATGAGTGGTGCAAAAATGGCAAGAATGATAAAAAAGAAAACAATACAAGTTCCCACAATTGCTAATTTATTTTTACGAAAGCTTCTCCACGCTTCTTTCCATGGGGAAATAACGCCATCATTATTTTTCATCGACATGTCGGTTTGTGCTAACTCTGTCATCTAATCACCCCTTCCCTATTTTTTAGCGATATTTAATTCGCGGATCGATAACCGCATATAAAAGATCTACGATTAAATTGATAAAAACAAAGAAGGTAGCGACCACTAAAATACCTGATTGAATCACCGGGTAATCACGATAATTGATTGCTTCGTAAATATATCTTCCAATTCCAGGCCAACCAAAAATCGTTTCTGTTAAAATGGCTCCCCCAAGCAATAAACCTGTTTGTAAACCGATCACCGTTAAAACTGGGATGACTGCATTTTTCAAGGAGTGCTTGTACACGACCCAAAACATCTTGACTCCCTTTGCACGTGCCGTTCTTACGAAGTCTGAACGCATCACCTCAAGCATGCTGGAGCGTGTAATACGTGCGATTATTGCCATTGGAATGGTTGCTAGCGCGACACTCGGTAAGATTAAATGCTTTAAGACCGTCACAAATTGATCAGTTCTCCCGTTAATCAGAGTATCTATTAAATAAAGACTGGTAATTGATTCAACTGGGTCACGTACATTTTCCCTGCCAGTGGTTGGTAATAAATCTAATTGAAGTGCAAATGCCCACTGCTCCATTAACCCTAACCAAAAAATTGGCATCGATACACCGATTAAAGCAAGGACCATCGCCGTGTAATCAAACCAAGAATTCTGAAACCAAGCGCTTATAATACCAGCGTTAACTCCTATTACAATTGCAATAATCATCGCAACAAGGGTTAACTCAATTGTTGCTGCTAAATAGGGCCAAATCTCATCACTTATAGCCGTCTTCGTCCGAATAGATTCACCTAAATCACCGGTCAAGAGACCCTTGATATACTCGAAATATTGAATGTACAAAGGTTGATCCAGACCGAGTTTTGTTGTTAGCGCGGCAATGGCCTCCTCGGTAGCACGCTGGCCAAGGATGATTTGCGCCGGATTTCCTGGAATTAGGTGAATTATTGAAAAGACAACAAGCGTCATACCAATTAACACTGGAATGACCATTCCAATTCGTCGTAATGTATATGCGAACAAGGTTATCACCTCTTTTGTAGGAAAAGTAGACGTCAAAGAGGAGAATAAATCTCCCCTTTGATATGACTCAAACATTCATCTATTACTCAAATTCAACCTTTGTTAAGATATCCGAACCTGTTGGATGTGGAAGCAATCCTTTTAGGTTTTTCTTTCCTGCTAGTAGTGGTGTTGAGTGAACCAATGGTGCCCATGGAGCATCTTCATGGATAATTTCTTGTGCCTTTTTATACAATTCATTTCGTTGCTCTTGATCTGGAATGGTTTGGGCTTCAATTAAAATATCATGAAGCTCATCATTACTGTAATACGAATAGTTGTTGCTGCCGATGCTATCTTTATCTAATAATGTATAGATAAAGTTATCCGGGTCTCCATTGTCCCCTGTCCAACCTAACATGTAGGCATCAAATTCTCCTTTACTTGCTTGTTCCAAATACGTTCCCCAATCAACTGATTTAATTTCGGCCTTAACACCGATTTCAGCAAAGCTTGATTGGATGACCTCTGCAACCTTCATTCCATCAGGCATATATGGACGTGGAACAGGCATTGCCCAAAGCTCCATTTCAAACCCATCCGGATAACCTGCCTCAGCTAGTAATTCCTTCGCTTTTTCGAGATCATATGGGTATGGTTCAATATCATCGTTATACCCTTCTAAAGCTGGTGGAAGTGGATTTTTAGCAGGCTCAGCAAGTCCGCCATAGAATGCTTCAATAATTCCCTCTTTATCAATCGCATGATTTAATGCCTGACGAACAAGTTTATTATCAAATGGTGGTCTAGTAACTGTAAAACCTAAGTAACCAACATTCATGGAAGGTCGCTCAAATGTTTGTAAATCAGGGTTTCCTTCAATTTGAGTTAAATCTGAAGGATTTACGCCATCCATCAAATCAATTTCACCTGCAAGTAATGCATTAAGGCGAGCTGAATTTTCTGGGATTGATCTGAAAATAATTTTCTCTAATTTCGGATAGCCTTCCATCCAATAATCAGTATTCTTTTCTAATGTAATTCTGTCATTTTCTTTCCATTCAACAAATTTAAATGGACCTGTACCTACTGGATTTTTCATAAAATCCCCACCGAATTTCTCGAGTGCAGCAGGGCTAGCAATACCGAATGGAGACATCGCAAGGTTCTTCAAGAAAGGAGCTTGTGGACGATTTAATATAAATTTAACCGTAAAATCGTCTTCAGCAATCACTTCCTTTATCACATGACCTTCATCCCCTTTAAAACCTCCAAACATCGTGTAATAAGGGAATTGGTCAGCATCTCCATTCATCCAACGTTCAAAGTTCTTAACCACGGCATCTGCATTAAAATCCGTACCATCATGGAATTTAACTCCTTCACGAAGCTTCAGTGTATATTCAAGCCCATCTTCAGAAGGTGTCCACTCAGTTGCCAGACCTGGTTGTAAAGTTGTGTCTTGCTCTCCATAGTTTAGTAAGGTTTCAAAGATATTCACCGTTACCTTAAAGGTTTCCCCCTCCGTGGTTGAAATTGGGTCTAGAGAAACGGAATCCCCACCACGACCAAACACAAGCTCTTTTTGCACTTCTCCTGTTGGTGTCTCTTCTTTTGGTTTATTTCCCTCATTTTGATTTTGATTTTCATTTCCTTCTTCACTTCCTCCACTACAGCCTACTAAAGCTGTCGATATAAGGAGCAGGAATAAAAGTGAGATTAGTATGCCTTTCCTCTTAAACAATTAAATTCCCCCTTGTAGCATTTTTATCATGAATGCTGCGAGTCATTCGTATAGATGACAAGCAACAAAATGACCTTTTTCCACTTCCTTAAACTCTGGGCGTGTCGTCTTGCAAATATCCATACAACTGTAGCATCTTGTGTGAAATGTACAACCCGCAGGTGGGTTTGATGGGCTTGGAATCTCCCCGGTAATCCCAACCGACTCATTTTTATAATCCGGGTCTGGAATTGGCACAGCTTCTAGCAAGCTTTTTGTATATGGATGTAGAGGTTTGCTGTAAAGCTTCTCACTATCAGTCAATTCTATGATTCTTCCTAAATACATCACGCCCACTCTATCACTTATATGCCGCACTACCCCTAAATCATGTGCAATAAATATGTAGGTTAGGTCATATTTCTTTTGCAAATCCTCCATTAGGTTTAATACCTGTGATTGTATCGACACATCGAGAGCGGAAACTGGCTCGTCTGCAATAATGAGGGAAGGATTAGTCATTAACGCCTTTGCAATACCAATACGCTGTCGCTGTCCTCCACTAAACTGGTGTGGATATCGTTTTGCATGATAACTACTTAATCCTACGACCTCTAGCATTTCTTGGACTCTACGTTTACGTTCCTTTCTATCACCAATCCCATGAACAATCAGAGGTTCCTCTAGTATTTTTTCGACAGTATGCCTTGGATTAAGGGAAGCATATGGATCCTGAAAAATAATTTGCGTATCACGTCTGAGCTTCCTCATCTCTGATAATGATAGAGTTGTAACGTCCTGATCATTAAATAGGACCTGACCTTCCGTTGGGTCTAAAAGCCGTAAGATAAGTCTTCCTGTTGTAGATTTTCCACACCCACTTTCTCCAACTATCCCTAGTGTTTCGCCCTTATTCACAAAAAAGGATAGTCCATCAACAGCCTTTACATCTCCAATCTTTTTTCCAAACACACCGCCCTTAATCGGGAAATACTTTTTTAAATTATGGACTTGTAGTAAAGGCTGTGTCATGATTGCTCTCCTCCTCGCGAGTTTGTAAAAAACAGCGAATACGATGACCCCTGTCATCCACCTTATATAGCCCTGGATTTTCTGAAGAACATCGTTCAAATGCGTATTCACATCGCTCAGCAAAACGACACCCATGCTTGATTGAACCGGGCTTTGGCACATTTCCAGGAATTGAATAAAGGCGTTCATTCTTATTACGAATATCGGGAACTGATTTTAATAATCCTTTCGTATATGGATGTTTCGGATTTTTAAAAATAGATGAGACTTCGCCTTCTTCCACAATCTTTCCGGCATACATGACAATCACTCGTTCACATATTTGCGCAACAACGCCTAAATCATGGGTGATGAGCATAATTGCAGTATTCATCTCGACGTTCAATTCTTTCATCAACTTCAAGATCTGTGATTGAATCGTAACGTCTAAGGCAGTTGTTGGCTCATCTGCGATTAATAGTTTTGGGTTGCAGGCCATCGCCATTGCAATCATCACTCTTTGTCGCATACCTCCAGATAATTGGTGTGGATATTCCTCCATTAATTCCTCTGCACGTGGCAGGCCGACACGTTTCAAAATTTCAATTGCCTTTGAACGGGATTTCTTCTTATCCCATTTCATATGTATCTTTATCCCCTCTATCATTTGATTACCGATTGTAAATAGAGGATTTAGAGATGTCATGGGCTCCTGAAAAATCATCGCGATTTCATTTCCCCTAATTTGACGCATCTTTTTCTCAGAGTAATGGATGATATTTTCACCGTTAAAAATAATTTCACCACCGACAACTTTACCGGGAGGATTTGGAACTAGTCCCATTATCGATAAGGATGTGACACTTTTTCCGCAGCCAGATTCACCAACTACCCCGAGTATTTCACCTTCTTTTATATGAAAGTCAATGTGGTCAACCGCTGGTATTTCCCCTTCATCAGTAAAAAATGAGGTGCGTAAACCATTTACCTCAATTATTTTTTCCCCCATCTATCACACCTGCCTTTACAAGAAGTTTTATTAAAAAGGTGGACGAATTATTACAACATTGTAAAAAAAAGGCTTCGAGAAACGAAGGAATTTTCTGCTATGATTCGACACGATTTCCCTGGAAATAACAAAAAGATTTCATTGTACGCAGGAATTCGTCGAATCTGAAGATAAAAAAAAGACACGGAAGTTTATCCGTGTCCATTTGCTTTCCTTAATCATCAAGTTGTTGTACCTGAAATAGGTTGAAATAATGTCCTTTTTGGCTCATTAATTCGGCATGCGTTCCGACTTCTACGATTTCCCCATGCTCTATTAAGACAATTTTATCGGCATGTGTAATCGTTGATAATCGATGAGCAACGATAAAGGTCGTACGATTTTTTGCTAATTCCTCCAGTGATTCCTGAATGAGGTGTTCACTTTCAAGATCCAATGCTGAAGTTGCTTCATCCCAGATTAATAATGGCGGATTTTTTAAAAATACGCGCGCAATTGCAATTCGTTGTTTTTGTCCACCTGATAGCTTTACGCCTCGTTCTCCTACTTTTGTATCATAGCCTTGAGGGAGATTTTCGATAAATTCATGGGCATTTGCAGCTTTAGCTGCTTCAATAATTTCTTCGTCAGTTGCCCCTGGCTTACCAAGAAGAATATTATGCTTAACTGATTCACTAAATAAAAAGGTGTCCTGATGGACCATACCAATTTTATCACGAAGACTTCTTACTTTATAAGAACGAATATCCGTCCCATCTAATAAGATTCTCCCTCCAGTTACATCGTAGAATCTTGGTATTAAGCTGACAAGTGTCGACTTTCCTCCACCACTCATACCAACCAGAGCAACTGTTTCTCCACTTTTAATGTTTAGATTGATATCCTTTAATACGACTTGATCGTCGTCATCATCGCCATATGAAAAGGTGACATTTTCGAAGCTCATATTTCCGGATACATTTTTACATTCAACCGCATTCGGCCCGTCGACGATATCATATTTTTCATCAATAAATTCAAATACACGATCCATCGAAGCAAGGGCTTGTGTTAATGTTGTTGAGGAGTTTACAAGTCGTCTTAACGGATTGTAGAGTCGATCAATATAAGCGACAAACGCAACCAACGTTCCGACGGTTAAATCACCTTGAATCACTTGATAGCCTGCATACCCAATTACAAGTAGTGGAGCGATATCTGTAATCGTATTAACGACTGCAAAGGTTTTTGCATTCCAGCTTGTATGGTCTAATGCCTTTTGCAGGAAATTGCTGTTCTGTTTATCAAAAAGCTTTTGTTCATGATCTTCTATTGCAAAACTTCGGATAACAGGTATCCCCTGTACACGTTCATGGAGATACCCTTGCACCTCTGCCAACGCCTGTGATCTTGATCTTGTAAGATGGCGCAGCCTGCCATAAAAATACTTAATCGAAATTCCATAGAATGGAAATAAAATAATAGAAACGATCGTTAATGGAATATCGAGCGTCAGCATAATTCCAATTGCAATAAAAATGGTAAACAGATCAAGCCATAAGTTCATTAATCCTGTAATGACAAATGTTTTCGTTTGCTCCACATCATGGATAACCCTGGATATTACTTCACCCGCTCGTGTATTGGCATAATACCTTAGACTTAGCTTTTGTATATGGTCAAAAAGCTGGTCACGGATATCATAGAGGATTTTACTACCGACCCATTGTGCATAATATTGTCGATAATATTCAACAGGTGGCCGTAGTACAAGAAAAATAAATAACATGATTCCCATTGCTAGGAAAAGTTTCGATAGTTTATCATCTTGGGTAAGATCTGCAGCGATCACATCATCCAATACATATTTCAGTAATAGTGGGGTGAGCATTGGAATCGAAAATTTTATGATCCCAATGATAATTGTGATAAAGATTTGAAAACGGTACGGTTTCACAAATTTCATATAACGTCTAGTACTCCCCAATCCCCTGACCTTCCTTCTAGTTGTTGTACAATCTCTAACCCGAAAAAAATCGGGTTAAAATTTGAAAACCTGTTGTTAGTTTCAACAGGTTCTGGTGAAAATCTTAACTTCGGTAGGTTAAATAACGCTCATACCAGATATCGATAAAATCCGGTGCAAATGGACCTTTACGTCCACGAATCCATTGGATAAGCTTGTCTACATTATTCTTTAATATCTTATCGATGACATCAGGATAATTCATTTCTCGACGATGCTTTTCATACTCATCCTCGTCTAATAAGATAAATGTCATGTCTGGAAATACCTTTATATCCAAGTCATAATCGATATATTTCAATGCTTCATCATCGGAAATAAACGGTGAACTGATATTACAATAATAATAAACCCCATCCTCACGTATCATTCCGATAATATTAAACCAATGGCGCGCATGAAAATAACATATAGCCGGTTCACGTGTAATCCAAGTCCGGCCGTCGGACTCTGTCACAGTTGTGCGGTCATTCCCACCAATAACTATGCTTTGTGTACCTTTAAGCACTCTTGTTTCTTCCCAAACACGGTGAATATGGCCATTATGTTTATAACTATGGATTTGTATTTTGTCTCCTTCCATGGGAATACCCATTCTCTCTCCCTACTTTCACTTTGGGCAGCTTTGTCTTATACATTTCTAAATCTTCTAAAATATGATATAGATTTTGTGTTGTATTCGATAGGTTTAAGGCCGAACTCCCATATCGAATGTATAAAAACAAAGAAAAACCTTTTTTTACTATTATAACGGTTAGTCCGATTTTTTAAAACAAAAGAGCCACCGTTATTTTCCGATGACTCTTTTACGCAACATATTTAGACAGTTTGATGGATTTTGCCTTGATAGGATCGAATTACTTCTTCAGTTTGTTGCTGAAATAAGTCATGGATCTGCGTTAGCTCATCTTGCATACGTTTTATCTCTTCTTGGATCGGCTGGAGTTCAGTTTTTTTTTGAAGTTCTAAAATTTGCTTCTCTAGTTCTTGGCATCTTTCAATTTCAGATTGAATGAAAAGTAGCTTATCCATTGTTTTTAACTGTTCACTAACAAGGGCATTAAAATTGCTCATCATGTGATCCTCCTAAATTGTCTATGAACTATTATTATTGTTATAACCTATTATTTCTGGAAATAGACTCAATTTCCTTTGTCTATGTATGTAGTTATATAGGAGGTTTTGTCAAACTGACAAAGAAGGACGTTTGCTAGCGGTTCATTGATTGATTTAGTATATCATCCAGTTTTATGAAGGACTTTACGCGAGGGCAGTCGCTCCGTTCGGGACTTCATCCTGCTCATGAAGGACTTTACGCGGGGACCTTCGCTCCGTCCGGGACTTCATCACCCTTATGAAGGACTTTACACAGAGACCTTCGCTCCGTCCGGGACTTCATCACCCTTATGAAGGACTTTACACAGAGACCTTTGCTCCGTTCGGGACTTCATCCTACTCATGACAGCTACTTCATCAAACTCAAATTAGAAAAAAGGAAAACACTTCCCGACGAATACAGGAAGTGTTTTGGGTAAAGCAGTAAGTAAGTTGATTATATTAGCCTTGGCCTTTGTTAGACTGAGACTGTTGGTTTTGACGTCTTACTTCTTGAGCGTTTGTTTCGCTAGCAAACTCAGTACCGAATTGACCACCAGCACCTTGAGATTGAGCGTTTTGTTGTCTAACTTGTTGTACGTTAGTTCCAGCTGAAGTTTTGTTTGGTTGTTTAGCCATTGTAATCACCTCCACGACAATTAATTTGTCCTAGTAGGGAATTTAATATCCATAAAAATTTTAATAAATAAATAGGATAATTTTACATGCTTTGGATAATCTTATTAATTGAACATAGTGAAACTAATATCATGTTCAAAAAGGAGGGTAATTGAAGATGTATGCTGGTCGAGACATGACTCATTTATCAATGATCCCAAAAAATGAATGGAAGGAAAGCGAGCTTGCTTTTTTCCACCATTCCTTTCAACAAATTGTCCCTTATTTAAACGCTGAGGGCCAATCCCTTCACCGTGAAATCGTCCAGGAAATTGAAGCTAGGGGCGGTTTCCATCGTAACAATGAATATACAAGTGATATTAAATTGTCGTATGATTGATTTTTAGGTAGAGATAAAGTGGGTCAAGGGACCTGTCCCTTTGACCCATTTATTTAGTGAGATAGCTTTTTAATATTTTTTGATGGGAAACCGGGAAGGTGTACTCTTCCATTTCCATTAAGCTAACCAGCTTCAAATTGTCGGTTTCATTTATAGTGCCCTCTATTTTCCCTTCAAAAACGGTTATGTTCCAAATCAAATGAGAAAACACATGCTGAATCGTTGTAAATGCTTGTCCAATTTTTGCCTTTACTTGATACTCATTTGTCAAGAAAGCTCCGAGTTGTTCTTTAGGTGACTGGACGTCTAGAATGGTTTCATTATTTGGAAATTCCCATAAATTAGCTAAAAGTCCTTTTTCAGGTCGTTTATGGATTAAAAATTTACCATCCTCGTTTATTAAAACCACTGCCGCCATAGAAACAGCCGTTGGTGCCTTTTTCTTACTCTTTACTGGTAGTTCTTTTTGAACACCCTCTGCAAAAGCTCTACAGTGTTCACGTACAGGACATAATAAGCAAGCTGGTTTTCCTGGAACGCAAATGAGTGCACCTAATTCCATTAAAGCTTGATTAAAAGCAGATGGATTGTCTTTTGAAATAATTTCTCTGACAATGTCCTCAAACAGTTGGCGCGTTTTGGGCTTAGCGATGTCATCCCATACTGATAAAATCCTCGAAAGAACTCGCATCACATTTCCATCCACAGCAGGCTCTGGTATTCCATAAGCAATACTAAGGATTGCCCCTGTTGTATATGGGCCTACACCTTTTAGGCTCGAAATTTCCTCAACCGTATTTGGAACCTTGCCATCATATTCTTGCGCCACTTCCTTTACAGCTGCATGGAGGTTTCGAACCCGTGAATAATACCCTAAGCCTTCCCATGCTTTAAGAACTTTCTCTTCTTTTGCTTCAGCAAGGTCTTCGATTGTCGGAAACTTAGAAACGAAATTCTCAAAATACGGAATGACTGTATCGACTCGTGTTTGTTGAAGCATAATTTCCGAAACCCATACTTTATATGGATCTTGATCCTGCCTCCATGGGAGGTCTCTTTGTTCCTTTTCAAACCATTCAATTAAATCCTTTTGAAATCCATTTATCGAAAAATTTTCTAAAAGTTTCATTTATTAATACCATTCCCTCTCCCAAGGTGATAAAATTAAAATAATTTACCTACATTAAAAAGAAGCGTGTCCTTCTTCTTGAAATCCTATCTCAATTCCCAAAGAAATTAGTGTTCCATTCAATTTTTATCAAACATCTTTTTAAATTGAGATTGTTGGTTACATTAAACTTAGGAACAATGAAAAGCACAAGCGCCTTGTTTAGCCCCGACAAGCACAAGACGATTCGGCTAGAAGGTTGCTTTCTGACCTTCTTGACGAATCGAATTGTGACCTCGAGAGGCTAGGCGCTGAAGCTAGACAAGTTTGAAAAAGGAGGTCCCATTTTGGATACAGGAACACATATCGTTATGGGTTTTGCTTTAGGTGGCATAGCCACACTTGACCCAAATGTTACGGTTAACCCCGCTACCACTCAAGCTGTGATCTTTGGTACGCTAATTGGTTCACAGGCACCAGATCTTGATACAATACTCAAATTACGAAACAATGCTCATTATATAAAAAATCACCGAGGAATTACACATTCCATACCAGCTGTTTTACTTTGGCCGATTTTGATAACTGGAGCTCTTTTATTCTTTTTTCCTGAAGCGAATCTGTTACATCTTTGGATGTGGACCTTTATCGGTGTCATTCTCCATGTATTTGTCGATATTTTTAACGCATACGGGACACAAGCGTTGCGACCTTTTTCTCACAAATGGGTAGCATTAGGTGTTATCAACACATTTGACCCTTTTATCTTCGTCATTCACCTAGTAGGAATTATTGTGTGGAAGCTTGGGCTGCATCCAGGAGTCACTTTCTTTTCGGTTTATGCAATCCTTCTGGTTTATTATATCATTCGATTTCGAATGCGAAATAAGGTTGAAGCAGCGGTTCGTGCTAAAATCGATGACGAAATCACGGAGGTCATTATTTCTCCAACCTATCGATTTAGTCAATGGCATATTGCCGTCATAACAGAGAAGTATTTTTATGTTGCTCGCTCTACAAACAATGAACTTATTTTACACGATAAATTTGCAAAACGTCCGGTTCCTGATACACCTGTTATCAATGCTGCGAAAAAGGACAAGAACCTAGCTGCATTCCTTCACTTCTCACCTGTTTATCGATGGGAAGTTGATGAGTATGATGATTATTATGAAGTTCGTTTTATTGACTTAAGGTACCGAAGTAAAGGACATTATCCATTTGTTGCCGTTGTACAGTTAGATCTCGATTTAAATATCACAACATCCTATACTGGCTGGATTTTCAGCGAAGAAAAGCTCCGTAAGAAACTTGAGCTCATTCCAAGTTAAACCAATTCCCCCATAACAATGTTTTGTTATGGGGCTTATTACTTCCAATTACTTGATTAAGGATTACCATTAATTCACGTTCTTCATTTTACATCATAAGAGGCCAAGAACTCCATACTAGTAATACGTGTTTAAAGGAGAGAAATCCCTTTTGGCACGATATCCAATTTTGCTTCTATAGGAGGTATTCGCATGCGGAACAAAAAACGAGGATTCCCAAACCAGAATCGTAATAAGTTTCAGGGTGAGCCTAGAGCAAAGGCAGAATACGCTTCAACAAGAGCAGATGGTTCCATTAACACACATCCACAGGAGCGAATGAAGGCTTCAAGTGAACGACACGATTTTTAATTTTTATTAAGAGCAAAGACTAAGATCGCCACATCCTGACATCTTCGTCTTTGTTACCCACATCACGTGGTCTAAAAAATCGAATCGAATATAACTTGGAGGTGCGTATAATGGGTAAAAAAGGCTATAAACGAAATGAGTACAATAATCCTTTTCAACAAGCATGGGCCAATCCGAAACATGCTTGGGCACAGGTTAATGGTGAAACAAGACGTACACAAAATCTCATTATATTGGAGCATCAAACAAGAAAACAATCATAAAATAAAAACCAGAGAGATCGTTTCTCTCTGGTTTTTATTTTTCTTTAATAAGCAATGAAATTGGTAATGCTTCTTCTTTGTCCTCTTGACCCATTCGATGTCCCCAAGCAAATACACCATTGATGTAATCGATTTTAAAATAACTGCCAGGATCACCATCAATTTCATATGTTTCTCCAGGTTTGTAATCCTCTGGATTAAGGAGATATGCTTTAGCCATAGAAGCTTTTCGTTCGAGCACAGCAAGTTCATTTACAATGCCAAGTTGTTCTGCTTTTCGGGCTTGTTCTTTTAAGCTAGCAATTTCTTGTCTTAATTCAAATTCTGTCATTTGGCTATATCGTTTTTCTTGCATGTTAATTCGCTCCATCCTTTATATGGGTGATGAACTTTTCAATCATATCTAAGTCAAAGCCTTTGCGAAAAAGGGCTTGTTTCATTTTTTGTTCGTATTCCCATCCATCCAATTTTTCATATTTACGATGAACCTTCATGCCATGATGCTCGAGGGCTCCCCACTCTTCATCTGTGTCCTTCTCAATCGACGCTTCTTCCATGGCGATTTGAATGACGTCCCACGAATAACCTTTTCTTTGAAGGGTTTGTTCGATTTTTTGTTTTGTTTGACGTTCTGAAGCTTTATTGTTTTTTGGGATCGTTTTTGAAATAAGCTTAATGGCCTTTTTCACTTGCTCGTCCATTGTAAAAAGGGCAAGACTTTTCAATAAAATGTCCTGTGCAATTCCTTTTTCAAAAAGTTCTTGTTTTATAACCTCAGGACCTTTTGTGGTTGTATTAATTTGTGTTTGGACATACGCTTTCGCAAATTCCTCATCATTAATGTATTTATATTCGGCCAGTTTATGAATCACGTCTGGAATAATTGGTTCATCGACTTCTTTTTTCTTAAGGTAATCAACGACTTCCTTCGTTGAACGCATTCGATAGGATAAAAAATTCAATGCCAAATTAAAGGCTTTTTTTACTTCATCCTCAAACTGAATTTCCGAAATATCTAACTCATCAAGCTCCATCCCTTTTTTAAGCTGAAAAGAAATAAGAATATCCTGATCAACGCTGAAAGCATATTCCTCGCCCTTCCCGTGATCAAGAAAAATATTAAATCGCTCTGTGTTTTTCTTTTGAGTTGTGATTTTCGCTATAATTGCCATCAGAATTACACCTCACCTTTATAGTAGCATAGAAATTTAAAGGATAAATGGAAAACTTATTGAATTATGTAGGAAAAGGCATGGAAAGGGAGAAAAAAATGAAGATTGCGATCGCTGGTGGAACTGGCTTTGTTGGGAAAAAGCTTACGGATTTTCTTTTGGATCAAAATCACGAAGTATTTATTTTAACAAGAAATACCACTTATACAAGTCATCACTCAAACCTTCATTATGTTGAATGGCTAACATCAACAAGTTCCCCAGAAAACCAGCTACAAGGACTGGATGCTATGATTAACCTTGCTGGTGAATCGTTGAATAGCGGCAGATGGACAGAGACTCGTAAAAAAAGAATGACAGAAAGCCGATTAACGGCAACAAAAGAAGTTCTTCGTATAATCTCTTCTTTGCCTAAAAAGCCGGAAGTCTTGTTAAATGCAAGTGCAATTGGGATCTATGGTACTTCTGAGGACGACACTTTTACAGAAGATTCTACGCAAAATGGCAGTGACTTTCTAGCAAAGACCGTTATTGCTTGGGAAAACGAAGCAAAGAAAGCAACTGACCTAGGTATCCGAACTTGTTTCTTACGTTTTGGCGTTGTTCTTGGTGATGATGGTGGTGCTCTTACGCGTATGGTGCTTCCTTATCAATTTTTCATCGGAGGCACGATTGGCTCAGGAAAACAGTGGTTATCATGGATTCATATTGATGATGTTGTAAAAGGAGTTGATTTTCTTTTACACAATACATCCGTTCATGGCCCAGTTAACTTCACAGCACCACAGCCCATGCATATGAAACACTTTGGTCAAACCCTCGGTGCTATTATGCACCGACCACATTGGCTTCCAGTACCTGAATTTGCCTTAGAGGTTTTACTCGGTGAGATGAGCATCTTGGTTTTAAAAGGCCAAAAAGTATTGCCCAAAAAACTAGAAGAGCATGGGTTCTCTTTTACCTATAAAACTCTTGAACAGGCGTTGAGTCACATTTTAAAAGGTTGATTCGACATAATTCATCAAGGTCTTTACAAAACCGTCGAAATTTCCAAAAATTTGATACAAAAATTTCATAAAATACCTATTTATTTTTACAAAAGATTCGAGTATGATACCTAGAGTGAAGTAAAAAAAAGATCAACACAACAATAAAATACAAACTTAAAATTGGCTAATTCATGTTGGCTAACTTTAGGGAAGGCAAATGGTGCGCCACCAGTTTCACTGGTTCTAGTGGGTTCGATTCCCACCCCGAAATTTTTTATCAATACAAAAAATTTCGAGGGTGGATCCTACCACAGGTCTGGTCTGTCCTCATATGGAGGGGAAACTGATGCTAAAAAAACGTGAACTTCAGGATTGTCAAGCGCTTTATGACTTACTGGTGCACCCAGATGTCTTCCCATTTGTGCGTCAAAAGGCTTATTCCTATGAAGAGTTTTTATTTGTAACAAAGCAAACGATTGAGGCGGAAGAGCGTGGTGAATTGATTTCACGTACCATTTTAGACGAGTGGGGCTCTCCAATTGGAACGATTAATTTATATGACATTGAAGACAATGCTGGATTTCTTGGTACTTGGCTTGGCAAACCATTTCATGGAAAAGGCTACAATCAAGCAGCAAAGGATGCATTTTTTGCAGAACTCTTTTTTGAACTTGGTATAGAAACGATCTTTATGAGAGTTAAAAAAGTAAACCATCGTTCAACAAAAGCTGTTCAAAAGCTACCGTTTGTGTCTTTCGCCAATGAAACGCGAAAGTCTTTACTTGACCAAATCAATGCTGATGGTGATATTTATAATCTTTTTGAGGTTTCCAAAGATTTATATACATTACACACTTTACGTGTTGGACACATTACTGTAGAAGAACATTTAAGAGAGGCTTAAACCCGTTATTTTCAACGGGTTTTTTGTTTGGATTTTTTTGGAATGGATAAACTAATACTACATTACTTAGAAAGTGAGGAATCTTTGATGGCAAAAGAAAAAAAGCGTGACAATAAGTCAAAAAGCACTTTAAGCAGCATGCAAGAGGTTTCATATTCTAGGGATTTTAAAATGGCTGATCAAGCCGGTGGGTATACGAAAAAACAGGCACGCCACTAATACATATCAGTATCTTCCACTTATTTAAGTTGTTTTTCAAGGTCATCCTATAATTGAGCAGGTTACGTTTGTGACCTCTCCACTATTATGTAGGATGGTGTTAAGAATGGGCAGATCAAGAGGACAAAAATCACGAGATAAGAACAAAGGGAACTTACCACAGGTTCCACAAAACATGAAATCTGATGGTCGTGATGTCGAGTTCTCACGTGAACTTGCTGACCAAGACGATTTAGAAGCGCAAGCACGCTCAAATGCAGCCGATGCAAGAGCAAAGAAACGAAAAAAGAAATAGGTAATACACTAGAAACCGAAGGAAAACGTCCTTCGGTTTTTTTATGTTGAATGCAGTATCCCCTTCCATACATATTTTTAGCACGGTACAAACTTGTTGCGCATACAATAAATCGATTGCTTATACTCACAATTCATGGAGGTGAATGAAATGGAGTATTCAATTACAAGAGATTATATTCGTTTGGGAAATTCGCGCTCAGGGCAAAAGATTTCAAAGGTGCGTTTTATCGTAAGTCATGATACAGGGAACCCAGGATCTACTGCCTATGGAAATCGAAATTATTTTGACCGTTCACAGCCAAGTGCTTCTGCCCACACTTTCATTGATGATAAATATATTTTAGAAATAATCCCCCTCAACGAAAAAGCATGGCATGTTCGCTACAATATTACAGCTGACAATCAGCGTTTTGGTGATGATGCAAATGATGCAGCAATTGGTGTAGAGCTTTGTCATGGAGGGAAAATTAATTTCCAGGAGGCATATAATCGATATGTCTGGTACCATGCTTATTTGTGTGACAAATTTAATTTAGATCCGAAAAGACATATTGTGGCACATAGCACTTTAGACCCTTCTAGAAGATCAGATCCACAAAATGCATTGCGCCCACATGGGGTTTCTTGGGAAGAATTTATTAATGATGTACAAGAGTCATTTAATCGTGATTTTAAGGGAGTGCCTACAAGTAATCCAAAGCCTGTTGTTGCCGGGGTTTCAACACGACTGCCAATTCGAAGAGGAAATAAAGGTCCATTTGTAAAGGAAATCCAAGAAGATTTAATTAAAGCTGGTTTTTCAATGTCTCCTTATGGTGCTGATGGAAGCTTCGGTCCTGCAACCGAACGTGCAGTCATGCGCTTCCAGAAAAGATATGGGTTAATTGTGGATGGGCTAGTTGGGCCAGCCACATTAAGAAAGCTTGAGGAAGTTATCAAACAGAACAATTCGACCGACGACGAGTTTCCACTTCCTACCGGGGTTTGGGGACGTGGCGACAAAGGTGAAGAAGTTCGTATGATCCAACGTGCTTTAAAGCATATTAACTTTGATCCTAAAATGATTGATGGCAGCTATGGTCCTTTAACAGAAGATGCTGTTAGAAGATTTCAATCGATGTACGCTGCTCTAGCAGATGATGGGATTTATGGTCCGAATACTAGGAAATATATTCAGATGGAATTAAATGATATGTAACCCACTGGCTTCAGTGGGTTTTTATATGTTGGATTTAGTTAATCTGTTGCAAATTTAACAATCAGCCATAAGCGATGTGCTAACAGCCGTAAAACCTAAATAACAGCCATAAGCAGTTTGCTAACAGCCATAAATTCTAAATAACAGCCATAAGCCAAGTATTTTACCGATTATTGATCTCTTTCCAAACCTCTTCATATACTTTTTTCAATGGAATGCCATTTTCTTCTGCGATCCGGCGGCAATCTTCGTATTCTGGAGATTTTTGAACAGATTCCCCTTCGAAAATACCTTCTTTAACAGTAACCTTACCCCATTTTGTGATAACTTCTGTAAAAGTTCGCTCGAGTCGATGAACGCTCAATGGGTAATACCGTAATCCTAGTGTCGTTGTTTCCGAAAACAAAATATCTTTCATTTTGTCTAATTTGCTTTTGGAGCAAAGAAGCTGTAGAAGGACAGCCGGTCGGTTTTTCTTCATATAAATAGGAGTATAATAAACGTCATTTGCTCCTGCATCAAATAATAAATCCATGACATAGCCTAACCATTCACCTGACATATTATCGAGATTTACTTCGAGCTTGATCATCTCGCTATCGATATGCTCATGATTCGGAGGAAGCTTTTTTTCCATAATTCCCTACCCTTCCCTACATAAAATAAACTATCGCTAGTATAACATTGGGCGATAAAAATAGCCCGCCAATTGGCGAGCTATCCATTCGTGTATTTTAAAACTCAAAGTAATCTTTAGCGTTTTGGTAGCAGATTCCTTTTACGACATCTCCTAGTAAATCCATGTCGTTTGGAACTTCTCCGTCTTCTACCCATTCTCCAATTAAGTTACAAACTAAACGTCGGAAATACTCGTGTCTAGTGTAAGATAGGAAGCTTCTAGAGTCAGTAAGCATACCAATGAAACGGCTGAATAAGCCAAGGTTCGCTAATGCTTTCATTTGCTCAAGCATTCCTTCTTTTTGATCATTGAACCACCAAGCAGTTCCGAATTGCATTTTACCTGGTTTTCCTCCACCTTGAAAGTTTCCAATTGTTGTACCAAGAATATAGTTGTCGTTCGGATTTAATGAGTAAAGTATGGTTTTTGGTAGTGCATCTTCTGTATCTAGTGCGTCTAAAAATTCGTTTAATGGACGAGCTAATTCGCCATCGTTGATGCTGTCATAACCAGTGTCCGGTCCTAATTTTCCAAACATTCTTGTGTTATTGTTACGTAACGCATGGATATGTAATTGCATCGCCCAGTCGCGCTTAGCATATTCTTTTCCTAAGAAAACGAGTGTATAGGATTTATACTTAATCTCATCTTCAACAGAAACTTTGTCACCTTTGATTGCTTTTTCAAATGATGTTGCAGCCTCTTCTTTTGTTGTATGCTCATACATCATTGTGTTAAGCGCATGGTCAGATACTCGTCCACCAAGTGAATGGAAGAATTCAATTCTGTTCTCTAACGCATTTAAGAAATCATCATAGTTTGAAATCTCAACACCAGATACTTCACTTAGTTTTTTCACCCAGCCAACAAAAGTATCTTGGTTGATCTCTAAGCCTTTGTCAGGGCGGAAGCTTGGTAATACTTTTACATCAAAGCTTGTATCTTCAGCAATGAGCTTGTGATACTCTAATGAGTCAGTTGGGTCGTCAGTTGTACAAACGACTTCTACATTAGATTTTTTAATTAAGTCTCTTGCCCCGAATCCTTCACCTGTAAGGTTACTGTTTACTTTTTCCCAGATAGCAGGAGCAGATTTTTCATTTAAAATGTCATGGACATCAAAGAAACGTTGAAGTTCTAGATGAGTCCAGTTGTATAATGGGTTTCCAATTGTCATTGGAACTGTTTTTGCCCAAGCAACAAATTTATCATAATCAGATGCATTTCCTGTTACGTGTTCTTCTTCAATACCGTTTGCTCTCATTGCTCTCCACTTATAGTGGTCGCCATATAGCCATGCTTCAGTAATATTTTTGAAGGTTTTGTTTTCATAAATTTCCTGTGGGCTTAAGTGGCAGTGATAATCAATGATTGGCATGTCCTTTGCAAAATTCTTGTACAAAGCTACTGCAGTGTCATTTGACAATAAAAATGTTTCATCCATAAATTTTTTCATTTTTGTCCACCTGCTTTTTAAATTTTTACTATTTTATAGTAACCCTTTATTGGGGGGGAATTATTCAAAGCCATTTCGCTTTTCCTTATCATTAGCTGTTAATAATGGCTAAGGGGTATCTAAAAGACACCCCATTTTTTTATTCTATTAATAAATCCGGTAAGAAGAGCGAGAACTGCGGAACGAATGTAACTAAAAGTAATGTGACAATCATCGCTAAATAGAAAGGTGCCATTCCCTTCACTGTCTTCTCTATTGGTATTTGTCCAATTGCACAACCTACAAAGAGACAGGTTCCTACCGGTGGTGTAATTAAACCAATGGCTAGGTTTAAGATTAGTACCACACCAAACTGTACTGGATCCATACCAGCTGCAGTAGCAACAGGTAAAAGAATAGGAGTTGCAATTAAGATAAGTGGTGCCATGTCCATAAACATACCAAGAACTAGTAAGATTAAGTTGATAAGCAATAACGTTACAATGTCATTAGGTGAGAATGCAAGAAGTCCCTCTGTAACCATTGCTGGAACTTTTAATAATGCTAAAAGCCATCCAAACGCTGATGATGAAGCGATTAAGAATAGTACCATTGCTAATGTTTTAGATGTTCTAACTAGGATAATACGCATTCTTGAAAGCGGAATATCACGATATACAAAGAATGTAATAATAAATGCATATACTACACCGATCGCAGCTGATTCAGTTGCTGTGAAGATACCACTTACAATACCACCGATAATGATAACAGCCGTTAAAAGACCTAGTAAGCCTTCGCGAACAATTTTTGGAATTTCTTCTCTTTTAACAGGCTCACCTTTTGGATAGTTACGTTTTACCGCAATAATATATGTTACAACCATTAGGATTAATCCTAATAAGATGCCTGGTACAATTCCACCCATAAATAAAGCGCCTACTGAAACCCCACCTGCAGCAGTAGAATAAATAATCATGTTATGACTTGGTGGAATCATAACCCCTTGTGCCGCACTGGAAATTGTTACGTTTACAGCATAATCAGAATCATATTTTGCCTTTTTCATCATTGGAATTAAAACAGATCCGATTGAAGATACGTCTGCAACTGCAGATCCTGAAATTCCACCGAAGAATGTACTTGCCAATACGTTAACCATGGCAAGTCCACCACGAACCTTACCAATCATAACGTTGGCTAAATTAATTAGGCGTCTTGAAATACCGCCTTCATTCATAATTTCTCCTGCTAAAATAAAGAATGGAATCGCAAGGAGTGAGAATGAATTGAGTCCGCCTACCATACGTTGTACTAATGCTGCTAAATCTATATCCATATAAATTCCTGTTAAAAATGATGACACTATTAAACTTAGTGCAACAGGAACGCGTATAAGTAAGAGAAGAACAAAGCTACCTAATAATACAAATACTTCCATTTACAACTCACTCCTCTATCTGTTCATCCCATTCTTGGTGCATACCCTTTTTAAACAATAGCTCGATGCCGTAGAACAGCATTAAAACTCCTGAAACCGGGATCGCAGCGTATAAAACACTTTGTGGTAGCCCAGTTCCTGCCATTGTGGATCCGCCCATCAATGATGTAAATCTAAATCCATAAATAATAAATATAATGGCAACAATAATTACTAGAATTTTTGCAATAATATCACATAATGTTTGGACCTTTTTTGGGAATAACGCAACTAATGCACCCACACCAATATGGAGCTTATCCCTGAAACCAACAGCTATTCCGATAAAACCTACCCATACTAGTAGTAGCATTGACACCTCCGAGGACCAACGGGGAGTATAGCTGAACAAATATCTTGTAAAAACTGTTCCAGCAACAATAAGGGTCATTAATGCTATGAAAATAACATTAAGATTGTCAATCCCGTTATCAAACATACTTTTGATTTTTTTTAACCGTTCCATTTAACTAGCCTCCTTAAAGCAAACTCGATGATTGTCGAGCCTCAGATGAAAGCAAAGCATTAGTTGCATATTACTTTCTGTATTCGTTAAAAAACTAACGAAGCTTTTCATTACCTTTTTAACTAACCCAAACACATCATTTCTCGTATTAGAAAATTTATATTCCATGCTTTCAATACATGAAGTCATACTAATCTATATGAGGGGCACCCCTCCCTCAAGACCATCATCTTAAGGGAGAATTTGCCACCAAACGCTTGATAGATAATTATTCTACAGCTTCGATTTTTTCAATGTATTCTTTGTATGCGCCACCATGTTTATCATATACAGGTTGTACTGCTTCACGCCATGGAGCAGTATCTGTAATTTCAACTACTTCATTACCAGCAGCTTCTACTTTTTCTTTTGCTTCATTTTCTAGATCTGCCCAAGCAGTTTTCTGAGCTTCTTGCGATTCCATTGCAGCTTCTTTGATTGCTTTTTGATGTTCTTCACTTAAATCGTTCCATACTTTAGAAGAAATCATTAAAATTTCAGGAACGCGTGAATGACCATCTAAAGTGAAGTATTTTGCTACTTCATAGTGATTTACTGAATAGTAACTTGGATAGTTGTTTTCAGCACCATCGATAACACCAGTTTGAAGTCCAGAATATACCTCTTCGTACGCCATTGGAGTTGCAGATGCACCAAGTGATTCTACCATGTCTACTACTAGAGCAGATTGTTGAACACGAATTTTAAGACCTTTTAAATCTTCTGGCTTTTCAACAGGATGTTTAGAGTTATAAAAGTTACGACTACCAGAATCATAGAATACTAGACCTCTCATATTCGATTCTTCCATACCAGCTAATAAATCCTCACCGATATCACCGTTTAATACACTCCACATATGGTCTGCATCTCTAAATAGATAAGGCATTGAAAGAACACCTAAATCTTTAGAGAATTCAGCAAGTGGACTTGCATTAACACGTGCTAAGTCGATTGTACCTAATTGAACTTGTTCAATTACGCTCTTCTCGTCACCAAGCTGACCACCCGCGTACACTTCAACCTTAACCTGTCCATCCGTTTTCTCTTCTACTAATTTCGCAAACTCTTTATCCCCTACAACTGTTGGATAGTCCTCAGGTTGGTTGTCTGCTAGTTTTAAAACGATAGGATCTTTTGCATCGCCATCGCCTCCGCCACTACTTTTAGTAGCTGAATCATCGCCCCCTCCACAAGCTGCTAATAAGCCTGCAAGCATAAAGGACATAGATAGAACTGCTAAGCCTTTTTTCTTCATAAAAGCTTCCCCCTCTGGTGTGTTTGTATTTTGGTTTCAAAGTCTATAAAACAAAACCATTCATATGAAACGCTTTCATATTTTATAAAAAAAACAGAAAGCAACTAGCAATCGCTTTCATTTGTATTATAGACTTCAATAAAATAACAACGTTGTTATTTCTCTTACATCATAAATTAATAAATATTTGTTTTCAAGTTTTTTTTATTTTCTAAATATACCGTTTTGTAAACGTTGACAATATTGTGGATACCTGTGAAAATAATAGATAAATAAGGCTGTTATTTTCCAAAAAATAATAACGTTGTTAACCTAGTTTTTACTCAAGAATACAATCTTTCTAACTAAAATCAATGTATAGGTGACTTCTATGAATATTACCATTAAGGATATTGCACGGGTAGCTGGTGTGAGTTATTCAACTGTTTCAAAAGCGTTGAACGATAGCCCACTGGTAAAACCAGAAACAAAGTCAATGATTATAAAAATTGCCAATGAGTTAGGATATAAACCTAATTTTGCTGCACAAAGCCTTGTTTCTAAACAAACAAAAGTAATTGGTTTAATTTGGCCGACACTGGAACGCATTGCACCTTCTACATTGGTTACTAGAATCAATGAGGAAATTAAGTTAAAATCCTATTCTATGATTTTATCGATTGATTCTATCTATGATTCGCTCGAATTGTTCAAGCGGTATCAAGTAGATGGGGTGCTCGTATTTGATGAGCATAACCACAGTATTATGGATACGATTTCTATTCCCATCGTGACATATGGTGTTGGAAGAAACAAAAAACATACCGTAATTGATGTTAATTATCAATTGGCTATGCAAATGTCTATTGAGTATTTATATAAACTTGGTCATAGAAATATCGCTTATCTTGGTGACTTTTCACCTATTGATGATCGACAATTAGAAAAATACTACGGCATAAAAAAAGCGATGGATAGCCTGAACCTACCGATTACAAATGAAAACTTAGTAAATACAGCAGGACTTGATTGGTATGACGGATATTTAGCAACAAAGCGATTGTTGAATTTTCCTAATAGACCTACTGCAATTATTGGTTCAAGTTATGATATTAGCGCAGGAATTGTTCGTGCACTTCGTGAAGCAAACTTAATTATCCCAAAGGATATTTCCGTTATGAGCTACGATAATATCTCACAAATGGGAAATCTGGAGATTCCATTAACAAGTGTCGGGGTCCCGGTGGATGAAATTGCTTGTAATATGGTTGATACTCTTATAACTCAAATAAAAACGAAGGATACAACTCCTATCCTTAAAAAATTAAGCCCAAAAATAAATGAACGGGTCTCGTGTGCTCAGGCTGGTATACTTCTGTGAGATGGCTAGATTCATTGTCTAGCCATTGTTTAGTTTAACAACAAGGAGATAATCATGATTGTTCTATATAGTCTATTATTTTTATTTTATTTTTTGAGTTTACTAGTTGATTCCTTATGGCTCACGACAGGAATGGGAATTCTAGCCATTCTTGCGTGGCTTTTTTCAATTAAAGGATCTTCTCTATTATTTAGGGTTATTAGTATTCTATTTGTTGGCATTGGTGTTCTAGTATTTTTCCTTGAAGGTAGGGAAATTACAGAGCTACCTTTGTATGTTACATCCATGGTTCCTTTATTGGCTATCTTTTATGTCCTTCCTTTTATCAACTCGATAATTATCGTGGGACGATACGACCAACAGGTTAGTAAACTTTTAAAAGTACGAATTCATAATTTGGGGCAGTTATTTGGTAGAACATCCATGGTTACCTTTTTACTGGGAGGATTTCTTAACCTTGCAACCCTTCCGCTCGTTAAGGCTGTTATACAGAAAAACATTTCTCATATAGGAGAAAATCTTCGAAAAAAATTTATTTCACGCGCAATGCTAAGGGGATATGTTTTTAGTATTATCATTTCGCCTATGGAGCTGTTAGTTATTTTAACCGTAGAATCGACCCATCTTCCATACTTAACGGTCTTACCATGGTTATTCCTTTTTACCATTATATTAATTATTTTAAATTGGTTGATTGGCTATTTGTCCTTTAAAAAATACGAACTTACAGAGGAAGGTCAGGAGATTGAGGGTGAGGTACCAAAAAAACAAATGAAACGAAAGGTTGTATCTCTTGTCTTCTACCTCGCTTTGTTTATGGTTGTGATTTTAAGTGTCAATCGCATTTTGGATATAGGGTTTCTACAAACGATTGCAATTGTGATTGTCCCATTCTCATTTTTATGGGCCATTTCGATTAAACGGTTAAAGTCATATATAACATTTGCAATTCCGTTATGGAAAAAGCGTACGATTGGTTTAAAAGATAATTTAGTTCTCTTTTTAGGTGTTGGTTTTTTTACAGGAAATTTAGGTGATTCGGGCTATATCGATTATTTACAGGAGCCTTTTACACATTTAAGCCAGTATCCGGTATTCTTGTTTCTGTTCATTCAGGTGTTATTTCTTGGGCTTGCTTTAACTGGGTTTCATCCGCTAGTGACATTGACTCTTCTAATGTCAATTGTTGAACCTGTTTTGCAGGCGGTTAATCCGTTAAGTTTAAGTTTAGTCATGATCACTTCTTCCTTATCAACAACGATCGCAGGCCCCTTTAATGTTTCAGTTTCGATTACCGCTGATCTTTTACATGTGAATTCATATAAGGTATCTCTTTGGAATTTGGGATTTGCCTTTCTGTTTAGTAGTGTCGGAACAATCATAGCGTTATGTCTGTTATAAAAAAATTTTCGTTATTATATAACTATTAATTATATCTTAATAAAAGGCGTCTCAAATGATGAGACGCCTTTTCCTCATTCTGGCTATAGTTTCACAGGTCTTCCTTCTCTAGCTGATTGGTACATAGCCAGTATCAATTCAAGGGATATTTTGGCCTCTTCTCCAGTCACTAGTGGTTCACGATTTTCGATTATCGCTTGGACGATGTCTGTGTATTGTTTAACAAAGGATTTGTTTGATTTTACAACGTTTGTTGTTACGTCATGTTCTATATTGTTTCGTATGTCCCTGTGTTCCAAACCACTCTTAAATTTCCATTCTTTTATTTCATCATTCTCAATTATGACACTTCCATTTGTGCCGAATATATCAAGTGTTGTTGAAAAACCAGGATAGGCAGTTGTGTTGCCTTCAATTAAGCCGAGGGCACCCGATTTAAATTTCAAAGAAGCGACTGCAATATCTTCTGCCTCCATATGTTCATGGGCACGTGTTGCACGATAAGCATGTACCTCTTCAACTGGTCCCATTACATAAAGAAGCAAATCGATATAATGGATAGCCTGGTTGATCAATGCGCCTCCACTTGTACCACGCCACTTCGCACTATCATAATACTCTTGTGTACGATAAAGCATCGTACGTGATGCGCCAAAATTCAATTGCCCAAATTCATCGTTTTCTAATGCTTTTTTTACATCCTGAACGGCTTCATCGAATCGATGTTGAAAGATACAGCTCAAAATAACATTTGCTTTTTTACATGCTTCAATCAACTCATTTGCTTTCTCAATCGTTACATCGATTGGCTTTTCCACCAGTACATGTTTTCCTGCTTGTGCTGCAGTAATACCAAGTTCAGCATGCGTTCCACTTGGTGTAATGATGGAGACAATGTCTATTCCTGAATCTGATAAAAATTTTTGATAATCTGTATAAGATTTTATACGATATGTATCTGCTATCTTCTGTACAGATTCCTTATTGCGCGAATAAATGGCTGTTAATTCTGCCTGTTCAACCGCAAGAACCGTATCGATATGTTTTTTGGCAATACTCCCGGATCCTACAATTCCAAACTTTATTTTCTCAGTCAAGAACAATCCCCCACTTCACGTGTAATCGTTGTCACTCCTAATTATAAAAGGAATGCTCATTATTTACTATTAAAACAAGGGATTTTTTCCGGCTAAGAGGAACTTACCGAGTTGAAGCCCATGCCTGGCATACAAAAAACGTCAAGAAAGAGGTCTCTCCTTCTTGACGTTAACATGTCATGTAGTGTCCAGTTACTAAACCGGTTACATTAAAGCTTATTAGTTAGCAATTTTTTGTGTTTTTTCAGTTGTATGCTTTGACTTTTTTGCAGCAATTGTTGCCTGAATTTCTTCCATTTTCTCAGCATCTAATTCATATCGGCTCATAATTAGACCAGAGATGACCAATGCTAAAGCTGGAATACCAAATGCCAAGATAATTGTTACGACTTTAAGTTCTGGTGTTAAAGCATCTGTTACTGTTGGGAACGCATCCTTAAATCCGATTAGAGCTACTGCGAAACCAACAATAGCTGGTGCTAAAGATGTGATTAATTTATCGATGAAAGAGAATAAAGTTCCAATCATACCTGGTACATATCTACTAGAAGTTGATGTTTCATAATCTGATACATCCGCAATCATTGGGTTTACAAGAGTAGAAGGCACCTGACCAAAGCCCATTGCCATTGTATATAATGCAATGAAAAGGAATGTAACGATTCCAAAGTTGCTCATTGAGATGGTTGAACCATCAATTAACATAAACATTGCAATTAATGCGATGAAAGTACCTAACGCAATCCAAGTTGAGAATAAGAAGGCCTTTTTCATGCCTGTTTTTCTAGCTTTTGCTACCGCCCAGAATGTAATCAATAGTGTTGGGACAATCGTAATCATTGAAATGGTACCGCTTAATCCATAATCACCAATTAAGATACCAAATAACATAACGACTACTACTGCGTGACGTAGAAGTGAGAATGCTAATTTGTCAACGGTTACAGCAGTAATTAACTTTAATAAAGGTTTATTTTTCTTCAGTATCGGCCAGAAGTCACGGAACTTCGTTTGAACTGTATCCTCAGCTAAACCGAAATATTCCTTCTTGTCCTTACTTGAAAGTCCAATTACAGCTAACACTGTAAATACTCCCGCAAGAATCATTGCTATGGTATTTAACTCTGTAAATAGGCCCATATTGAAATCACCATGTTTTTTAACTAGATAAGACGCTACATAAACCTGTCCACCAGTGAAGATTAATGTGTTATAAATTCCATCAAAAATAGCGAACAAAGGACGTTGTTTCGGGTCATTTGTTAATACTGTTTGAGCTGCTTTTGTTACAGATGTTTGACATGTATACCCAATAATATGAATAGCATAAATTAAGATAAAGAACAGTAATCTAAATGATTCAGGTACTAAGTGCGTTACATTATACATCACAAGTATTGAAATAGCTAAGATGATATTTCCGATAATCATAAATGGTCTGAATTTTCCAAATTTACCTTCGGTTTTATCCACCAAGAATCCTACAATCGGATCTGTAATTCCATCAAAGATTCTCATTGCCATTAAAATTGTACTAACTACAACAACGGCAATACCTGCAATTCCTGCTGCATAATAAGATACAAACGCCAAAATGAACAGATACATATTTGTTGCAGTATTATTTAATGCAAAGAAACCAATTTCCCAAAGCTTAGCCTTATTGTATTGCTGATTATTTACGGCTACTGTTGACATATTTAGTACCCCCTAAGCGATTTAAATCGCTTTCAAATGTTTAATTAATTTTTCTACTAAACTAAAAACTACACAATTTCTTAAAATATACTAAATTGAGATAGTTTATAATTTGTTTGGCCAACAAATTAACCTTATGAGTTCATAATATATGAAACCGCTTTTATTTACAAGACTTTTTTCTACAGATTTTTTATATTTTATTTCCAATATACCTACTTAATTGGTACTCGCTATAGAAAGGGCTTCAGGATCTTCTAAAAACTACTAGTTTACCGGTCCTCCTTTCTACTACGAGGTAACGCTAATTAATACAATAATAACCTATCACAAAAAGTAGCTTGCAACACTAGAGCCAAAATGAAAAGGGCCACCTTGTATAAGATGGTCCTTTTTCATTTAGTAGATATAATAATTACATTGCAATTGTATTATCTTTTCCTTTTGATTTTGCTTTTGCGATTTTTTCTTGAACACCTTCCATTGTCTTACTATCTAGTTTATAGAAGTGCATCGTAATTATAGAAATGAGTAAGCACAACGCTGGTATTCCAAAAGCTAAGACTAATGTAGCTGTAAATAATGGTGTTGTTAAAGCGTCATTTACAGTCGGGAAGGCATCCTTGAAACCAATCGATGCGACCACTAAGCCAACGATTACTGGTGCAAGCGAAGAAACTAATTGGTCAATAAATGAGAAGATTGTACCAAACATACCCGCAACATATCTTCCAGATTTAGAAGTTTCATAGTCTGATACATCCGCAATCATCGGAACTACTAAAGTTGTAGGTGCTCCACCAAATGACTGGGAAACGATACGTAAAACCATGAACAAGATTGCTGCAAAACCGATGGATTCCATTGAAATTGCAGTAGTTGGATCATCTAACAACATGAAAAACGGAATAAATGCAATTAGTGCAAACATACCTGCATAAGCAGAAATTAAATACGCTTTTCTTAAACCTGCTTTTCTTGCTAACCATGTTACAAAGAATGTAACGAGTAGTCCTGGAATTAAGATTGCTGCACTAATCGTGCCACTTAACGCGTAATCTCCTAGTAAAATGCCAAACAACATAACTGTTACTACTGATTCTCTCATTAATGAAGTTGCTAACTTATCCGTTGAAGCAGATACTGTAAGTAATTGTAATTGCCGATTCCCTTTAATTACTTGCCAGTATTCACGAATAGAAGATGTTTCAACAGTATCTTCTCCTAAACCGTAGAACTCTTTTCTATCTTTAGCAGAAATCCCTATAATGGCTAAAGTTGTTAAAACCGCGGATAAAATAATAATGGTTGTTACAAGTTCAATGAATAACGGTAGTGTAAAATCACTGTATTTTGCAATTAAATAGCTTGCAACATAAATTTGTCCACCAGTGAAAAGTAGTGCATTGTAAACGCCATCAAAAATCATGTAGAGAGGACGTTGTTTTGGATCATTTGTTAAAACTGTTTGCGCAGCTTTTGTAACCGAAGTTTGAAGTGAATATCCGATTTTATGAACAATTAGAGCAAAAATAATGAAAGCAATACGTGTAGGCTCAGGTAATAAATGTGTAATAAATATTAAGATGACAGAAAGCATTGTCACAAAGTTACCAATAAGCATTAAAGGTCTATACTTTCCGAATTTGGATTCCGTTTTATCTATAATCCATCCAATTGTCGGGTCAATTAGACCATCGAAAAATCTTGCTGCTCCTAGTAATGTACTTACTAACACTACAGCTAGTCCAGCAATACCAGCTGCATAATAAGATAAAAATCCGATTAAAAATAAATACAAATTTGTTGCAGTATTATTAAATGTAAAAAAGCCAATTTGCCAAATTTTTGCCCTATTGTATTGAATATTATTTACGGATGTTGACATGTAAGTTCCCCCTTTAAAACAGATTAGCAATATTAAAATAACTTCTCCCGTTTTACTCCCCTTTAAATACATGCACTTACTATCTACTCTTCCAAACCGATGCTCGAACAGTTTTATATTTGACTAGCATACAAACAAATAACTGAAATGTTAGTCAAACGGTGAAATGTCCGTATATCCTCTCCTCTCAAGTGCGTTAAGCGCTTTCATTATAATCAAAAAGGCTTCCAGCATTGAATCGTATTTTTGAAATTTCAGATTCATTTGTTGGCTACTCAAACTATTTATGTTTTTATATTACTTGTAAGCGCTTTAAAGCGCAATAGCTTTTTTTATTTTTTTAAATATTTTTTTATTTCCTTCCAATAACTTTAAAAATCTCATATAAAAAACTGGTCAAACAAAAATAGTTCGACCAGTACCAATTTGCTATTTATTATTACCTACTACAATTGCTTGTTCTTGAGCTTTTAAGCATAGTTCTGCAGCTTTAAAGGCATGTTCTTGTGTCATAGCCTTTTCAGTGCGATTTACACAATCTAAAATGAGTTGACCGAAGAATGGGAATCCAACCTCGCCTCTTAACTCATAATGCCTTTCGCCTTCTTTGTTTACTAAGAATAGGTGATCCCCTGATTCATTTTTGGCAACATCAATATACTTTCTCAATTCAATGGTACCCTCTGTTCCTGTAATAAAAGTACGTCCATCTCCCCAAGTGCCTAAACCATCAGGTGTAAACCAATCTACCTTAAAAATGAAAGTTGCACCATTTTCGCCTACTAGAGTTGCATCACCATAGTCTTCTAATTCAGGATACTCTGGGTTATTATAATTTCCGACTTTACTATGAAGAACTGTTGCATCTTCGTTACCTGTATAATATAAAAACTGTTCGATTTGGTGGCTTCCGATATCACAAAGAATGCCTCCATACTGTTCTTTCTTAAAGAACCAATCTGGTCGAGTGTCAGCATTGAGGCGGTGAGGACCAAAGCCTGTTACTTGAATTACTCGGCCAATTGCACCTTGCTTAATTAAATCTCCCGCGAAAACAGCAGCCTCGACATGGAGTCTTTCACTGAAATAAACCATATACTTTTGGCCAGTGCGCTCCACAACTTTCTTTGTTTCTTCTAATTGAGCTAAAGTAGTAAATGGTGTCTTATCAGTAAAGTAGTCCTTACCTGCCTCCATTACTCTTATCCCTAATTCACTACGTTTATTTGGAATTGCCGCTGCAGCAACTAATTTAATTTCCTTATCCTCTAGTACTTGTTCTAACGACTCGGCAGCTTGCACTCCAGGGAATGCTTCAATAAATTTTTCTACTCTTTCAGGGTCTGGATCATATACCCATTTTAATGTTGCACCTGCTTCTACTAATCCGTTACACATACCGTTAATATGCCCATGATCAAGAGCAACAGCTGCAATAGGGAATTCCCCTTCTTTAACGACAGGGTTTGGTTTTCCCTTAGGTGCATAATTCATTCCGTCTTTACTACTCATTTGTTGTATCACTCCTGCTAATTTATATAGTAAAAAATGCAAGCACCTTATTAATAGAATTTAACATTCACCCGGTGCTTGCTTATGTGATTTTATTATTAGAACCAGTCAGCGTATCCAAGCTTTCTTAAGTGTTGCGCTGAGACCTCAAGACATTCAAATGGATCACGACCATAAGTATCATCTTGCTCGATTAAGAAGTATTGAACGCCACTTTCCTTACCTGCTTCAATCATCGATGCAATATCCATGTTGCCTTCACCAAGCTCTGCAAATTGTATGATGTTAGAGAATTTGTTCATGAATCCTGCCATATCCTTCATGTCATCTGGATTGAATTCGAACTTAGTAATTCGATAGTCTTTTAAGTGAAGCAATGAAATACGACCTTTGTATTGCTCAATGATTTTAACCGGATTTTCACCAGCACGTTGAATCCAGTGTACGTCTAATTCAAATCCTAATTTTGTTGTGTTTTGTTTAATAAGGTCTAGTAAATACACACCATCATATTTTTCAAATTCAACATGGTGGGTATGATAATATAATTCAATTCCATGCTCTGCTAAACGATGTGCCATTTCTTCGGCTCTTTCAATAAAGCCCATGATTTTATCTTTATCTCCCATAACAGTAAAAGGAAGCATACCAATACGAACAAAATTACAATCTAGAGTCTTACAGTCACTTACAATTTTATCAAAGTGTGTTGTCAAGGCTTCACCTGGTGCATTTTCAAACATTGGCTCTAAAGCTGCAGATAAAGCTGCAATTTTGATATTAAAATCTTCACTTGCTCGTTTTAATTCCGCTACATTTTCCTCATTCATTGGAATTTGAGAAACCTCAACCGCACCAAAACCAAGTTCATGAAGCTTTTTCATTGTTACATAAACACCAAGTTCTTCTACTTTTTTCTTAAGCATCATCATTTGTACGCCAATTTTGCCTTTTGTCATTTGTATACCTCCATTTGAATTGGGATTTTAACCTCGGAAGATCTTCTAATTGCACTGATCATTTCCATCGATTTTTGAGCATCTTGAACATGAATATAATCTTCTGTGTTGTTTATAATCGCATCATAAAATTGATTGATTAAGGTATCATGGCTTGCCCCATAGTAAAACTTACTACCTGGAAGCTTTGAGTCCTCTTCAAGTTTTTGTTTAACGCCATCGCTATTTGTAATTGTAAGAACACTATCTTTAATTGTTAATTTCCCTTTTTCAAGGATTACTTGGAACTCTACAGATGAATTTGTTGCATACGTTGTTGTTGCAAAGAATAAACCTGTTGCACCATTTTTAAATTTAATATTCGCTACAGCCGTATCTTCCACTTCGTATCCATAATCAACTAATTGATCAATTGTCCCGCGGATGGTTTCAATTTCTCCGCCAATTAGTTGCATCAAATCTAATGTATGGATCGATTGATTAATCATAACTCCGCCGCCAGCGAGCTTCATCTTACCGCGCCATGGCTTTACATCGTAGTAAGATTTTGGACGGAACCATGTAACTAGACCTTTTATCCCTGTTACCTGGCCTAACTCGCCACTATCTACTCTTTCTCTTAGCTTAATAAATGTTTCGTTTAGGCGATTTTGCAAACTAACACAAATTTTTACGTCTGGGTGTTGTTCTGCCAAATCAACTACGAACATTCCTTCTTCTGCACTTCTTGCTAACGGTTTTTCCAAGAAGACATTGACACCCTTTTCAACAACTGCCTTTGTTGCAGAGTAATGAACATAATGTGGTAAACAAATATGTACACAGTCTAATTCTTCTTTTTCAAGCATCTCTTCAAGATCTGTATAGAAATTTACATTTTCAACAGTATTGCGAAGCTCTTCATTCGTATCACAAACAGCCACTAGTTCAGCCTTTGTGCTATTTTGAATGGCGGGTATATGAATTTTTGATATATCGCCCATACCTACTACTGCTACTTTAAGCATAAAACCCTTCCTCCTTTAAGAGTGAAGATGAATAGCTAGAAACCGGCGAATACCGATTTCTAGTTTTGATACTATTTATTTTTTAATAGGATTCTTTTTTTCTTCTTCAATACGCTTATTTAACTCTGCTAAATAAACCTCTTCATCCACTGGAATTTCTACTTCTTTTCCAAGGAAGCTTGATAAGTGGATTGCGTTAGCTAATTGAACACCGTTAATCCCATCGCTACCTGGAGCGATTAGTGGAGTTCCATCAAGAATATTAGCAGCAAAGTTTTCTAATACTGAAGAATGCTGAGCACCCCATACACTTTCAAACTCAATTACTTCTTCACTGTAAATATTGTCATCAGATTGGCCCATGAAGATCTTCATAACATCTTGCATGCTCATGTTGTCGCTCATTTCTTTTTCAGGTCTTGTTAAACGTTTAATCGTAACCTTTTTACTATCATCAACAACGATTTTCCCTTTATCTCCAAGGATTTCAAAACGGTCTGTACCTACAATATCATGAGTACATGTTACAAATACACCAGTAGCTCCGTTACCATAATCTAGCAGTGCTGTCACTTCGTCCTCAACTGCAATATTTCTTTGGAAACCATATTTAACATTTGAATACACTTTTTTCGGCATACCACAAATCCATTGAAGCAGGTCTAATTGGTGTGGAGCTTGGTTTACAAGAACACCGCCGCCTTCACCTTCCCAAGTGGCTCTCCACTCACTTTGATCATAATAACCTTGTGGTCTCCACCAAGTTGTAATGATCCAATTCGTACGGCGAATTTCACCGATTTCCCCATTATCAATAATTTCTTTCACCTTTTTATAAAGGTCATTTGTTCTTTGGTTGAACATAATAGCAAATGTTAATTCAGGTTTAGAAGCAGCAAATTCATTCATTTCTTTTACTTGTTTTGTATAAACACCTGCAGGCTTTTCAGCTAATGCATGAATATCTCTTTTCAGTGCCTCAATTGTCATTTCAGGATGTAGGTAATGTGGAACTGTTGTTACAATTGCATCTACATTTCCACTTTCCATCATTTCAATATAATCTTCATAAAATGGAACATTTGGATATTTTTCTGCAGCCACTGCTTTTTTAGCTGGATCGTTATCACAAATCGCTCCAATTTCCATATTTGGAACTCTTCCTTCAGCAATAAAACCTGCATAAGCTCCACCTTGTGCACCTAAACCTACAATACCTAATCTTACTTTTTTCATTTTCTTACTCCCCTTCATCTTTTATTTGTAATTTGCGGTAATCCTTTGGAGTCATTCCAACTTTACTCTTAAAATAACGGCTGAAATGAGAGGCGCTTTCAAAACCACAATCGAATGATACATCTTTTAATGGTTTATCCGGCTCCAAAGCGAGCATATATTTTGCCTGTGTTAGCCTTGTTGCCATTAAGTATTCCATTACTGTAAAACCAGTTACTTCCTTGAACAGGTGTGACAAATAAGACTTGCTTAAATTCAAAGCCTTTGCAATCGAATCAATGGTTAACTTCTCCATATAATGTTCCTGAACATAAGTAACGATATTCTCAACATAATCGGTTTTATCATCCTTTGTTTCAGGCTTTTTATAGGAATTTGCTTGGCCAATCTTATCAATTAGGATTAAGATTTGAATAAGAAGGACTTTCATTTCAGTTTCCGCAATAGATAATTGATTTTTATCTGCCATCCTATATAATTCATCAAGACGACAAATTAATTCCTCCAATTTCTTTGATTGTTGATTCTCTTTTGTCCTGATCAAACAGTGCTGTAATTTTCGAAATACATCTAGTAAATGTTCGGCATTCAACTCTCTTAAAACGTTTTCAATCCAATGCGGAGAAAAATGCACAGTACTACGGATGTACTCCTTATCAGAAGAAACAATAGGTTTGTGTAATGCCTTTCCGTCCATCAAGAGAATATCACCAGGCTCCAAATCGTATATTTGGTTTTCGATCAAATAGCGACAGGAACCACTATGAAAGAAATAAATTTCATATTCTTGATGAGAATGATAGTCTAATATGAATTCTTGCCTGCCAGATAAACGGTAAATGGGCAATATAGGCTGTCTCACCGCTACCATCCTTTCTGCTTGATGTAATGCAATCATATCATAAAAAAAGTGTAATTATTTGACTGTAAATACTTACTTTCGTTAAAAAATTGACTCAAACTGCTTTCCAGATGAGATTTTGGTAAAATTCCATAAAATGAAAAATGACTTCTACCAGCCTACTTTTGGCAATTTAATTTATGTTGCCCTAAAAAAATTTCATTTCCTTCGAAAAGTAGGTATTTTTTCGTGCCTCTAACTATTATGTTCTGTTATAATTAGATTATCTACAAAACAAACTAATCTAATGTAAACCTTTTCATTAAAAAGGTCTATCATGTTTTTAACTGATATGTATAAAGGAGCAAATGATATGGTCACAGGGGACAGTTCATATATTAAAAAGATAAATAGGGGTTTAATACTACAAAAAATAATGGAACATGGTTATATATCGAGGGCAGATTTATCAAAAATTACAGGGTTAAACAAGGCTACCATTTCTGTTCAAGTGGCTGATTTATTAGATGAAAAGTTAATCTGTGAAAAGCAACTAGAGCATAGTGCAATTGGAAGAAGGCCAATTATGCTCTCTATAAATGAAGATGCAGGCTATGTGATAGGAATCGATGTAGACTATAAATCTATCATTTATACAATTTCAAATTTAAAGGGTATCCCGGTTTATGAAAATGAAGAAAAATTTGATACGGATGATTATGTTTCTATCATCAATACAATTATTAGCAAAATCAAAAAATATCAAATGGATTACTCAGACCACCCTTATGGTCTTGTAAATGCCGTCATTGGTATACATGGTACTGTTAATAAACAAGATGGAAGCATCCTTTTCAACCCAAGATACAAATGGCTCCAGAAAAATATAAAGGATGATTTACAAAAAGAATTAACCATTCCTGTATTCGTTGAAAATAATGCGAATTTATCTGCGTATGCTGAGAAGGTTTATAAACACCATCAAAGTAGTAACTTACTTACTATTATCCTAACCTCCGGAATTGGTTCGGGGATGATAATTGATGGCGACCTACAAAAGGGTTTTAATGGCTACGCTGGAGAAATGGGGCATATGATTATCTTCCCCAATGGTGAGGCATGTAGATGTGGAAATCATGGTTGCTGGGAGCTTTATGCTTCTGAACCAAGTTTAATTAAAAAAATAGAAGCAGAACTTCAGAAATCAGATCTATCAATCGCAGACATTCAACAATTTATAATAGAGGATCATATAATTGTAAAAAGCTTTTTAAATCAATATTTGCAATATGTATCCATTGGTCTAAATAATATTATAAATTTATACAATCCTGAAACGATTGTCATAAATAGCGGGTTATTAAAAATCTTTCCGGAATCCGTTGAAAAATTAAAGGCGCATCTTATATCCTCTGTCAGTGAGTACGGTGAAATTGTACTATCAGACCTTGGGGATCATGCTTGTGTTTTCGGTGCTTGTGCAATCGGAATTCAACAATTTTTAGATGTTCAAGACATTCAATTATCCTTACCTGAAACGAAAAAAGTCATCAAAACCAAAAACCCTGTCTAATAACATATTGACAGGGTTTTTATAGTTTTCATCAAAATAAGACTCTAGAGAGATAAATCATAATTGAAACGGTAATTGAACTAAATATGGTTGAAAATAGAACAATTTGAGCAGCAAAACCTGGATAATTCTTATACTCCTCAGCAATAATCGCGCTATTAACAGAAGTAGGCATACTCGAAGCGATAAAAAGTGCCTGAGCAAAAATTCCTTCAATATTAAACAAATAAATCAAGCCCAATGCAATCGCGGGACCAACCAATAGCCGAAAACAAAGACTCCAGTATACCTTCGATAATCCCGCTTTAAAATTTATTTGGGCAACCTGGGCACCCAATGTAAACAGAGCAACCCCAACCATAGCATCAGCAATATAGTTTGCGGGAACCCAAACAAAAGATGGAATCGGTATTTGTAAGTAATTTAATAGAATACCGATTAACATTGCGTATAACACTGGCATTTTCAAGTATCCCAGGATGGCTTTTAGTTTTCCAATTTTAGCGGATTGCATGGAAAAGACACCATATGAAAAAATCAAAATATTTTGTAAAGTTAATACAATAACCTGAATGGACATCGCAAAAGGATCTCCCTTGAATACAAGGTCATTCACAGGGACACCATAATTTCCTGAATTAAAAAAGATTGTACTATTGGAAAACGTAATCTTTTCGCCATTCCGGAGACCGATTAGCTTTGCTGCAAACATTGAAATGACATAAAGTACTAGAATGATAGTTATAAAAAACAAGAGTACAAACCCAAATAATTTGAAAGATATTTCTGTACTATATAATTTAACGAAAATAAAGGCCGGTACCAAAAAGTACATATTAATTTTTGCTAAAGTCGGTACATTCATATTGAACTTTTTTTGTAGTGTATATCCAATTGCAATAATAATAAATATCGGTAGAATGATTTCCTTGATTATGTTAAAAAATTCTGTCACCGTCGCACCCCCTTATACTTCATTTACTTTAAAATGAAAATGGCAGTCTTTGAAAAAAACTCAAAAACCGCCATTTATCCTTTATATCGGGTTAATCATCAAAATCCTTTAGATGGAAAAATAACGTTTTGCATTTTCATAGCAAATGCCGCGCACGTATTTTTCTAAAAGAGCCATATCCTTTGGCGCCTTTCCTTCTTCTACCCAAGTTCCTAATAAATTACATAGGATTCTTCTGAAGTATTCATGTCTAGTAAATGAAAGGAAACTTCTGGAATCCGTTAACATTCCAATAAAGTTGCTGATTAGCCCCATATTAGCTAATGTTCTCATTTGTTCTTCCATACCATCAATTGTATCATTGAACCACCATGCTGTTCCGAATTGTACTTTCCCAGGAACTTCTGAACTTTGGAAGTTTCCAGCCATACCAGCTAATACATTATTGTCATTTGAGTTCAAGCTATATAGAACAGTCTTTGGCAATTTGTTTTGAACGTCAAGTGCATCCAAAAGTCTGGATAATTTATCAGCAATCATAATGTCACCAATTGAATCAAATCCAGCATCCGGACCTAACAAATTAAACATACGAGTGTTATTATTTCTAGTTGCGCCAATATGAAGCTGCATTACCCAGCCTTTTTCTGCATAAAGTTCACCTAAAGCAACTAGTGTATATGTTTTAAACTGGTCAACCTCTTTTTGAGAAAGCTGTCTACCTTTTAATTTCTTAGCAAAAATAGATGATACTTCTTCCTTAGTTGCTTGTTCATAGAAAAGTACGCTTAGACCATGGTCAGAGCTTTTGCATCCATGTGCATCGAAAAACTCAACACGGTCTGCAAGTGCACTTAAGAAGGTTTCATAGTTTTCAATTGTTTGGTTTGTAGCTTGTCCTAATTTTTCAACCCATGATAAGAATTCGTCTTTTTCAATTGTTAACCCTTTATCAGGTCTGAATGATGGAGACACTTGAACTTTATAGCCTTCATCCTTAAGCTTTATGTGGCTTGCTAAGTCATCCGTTGGATCATCAGTAGTACCAACAAATTCGACATTGAATTTTTCGAAGATAGAGCGTACGGATAATTCAGGTGAAGCTAATTTTTTGTTCGCCTCTTCCCAAATAGCTGGCGCAGTAGTTTCGTCTAATAGATCATCAATTCCGAAGTAGCGTAATAGCTCCAAATGAGTCCAATGGTAAAGTGGATTTCCAATCGTATTTGGGACAGTTTTTGCCCATGCCATATATTTCTCATAATCTGATTGGTTACCAGTGATGAAATCTTCACTAATACCATTCGCTCTCATTAATCTCCATTTATAATGATCTCCACCAAGCCAAATTTCAGATAGGTTACTGAAGTTTTTGTCCTCCAGAATCTCAACTTGATTCAAGTGGTTATGGTAATCGATAATCGGTAAATGTTTTGCCACATTATGATACAGCTCTTTTGCAACATCATTTTCCAAGAGAAAATCATCGTTAATAAATGTTTTCATTTCCTTCATCCTTTCAAGTAAACACAATTGATGTAAAATATCAGAATCATCTCTTTTAATTAGTTAGGTTAGTAAACAAACTATCTAACATAACCTAATAATACGAGAAAACGCTTAAACTTTCAATAGAGAGATATTGGATAGAAAAAAGTAAAGGGAATAAAGCGCTACACTTATTATACCTTTTCCTTTGTTTTATACTTGTATTCCCCAGGGGTCATACCATAATACTTTTTAAACGTTTTTGAGAAATAACTTTTATTATCGAAACCTAAATCAAATGCGATCTGTTCAATTGATTTTATTGAATGGTCTAATAATTCTCTCGCCTTTGCCATCTTAACTTTTGTCACATATTCAATAAAACCTTCCCCAGTCTCTTTCTTATACATCCTACTGAAATAACTAGAATTCAAATGTAAATGAGCGGCTACTTTTTTCAAAGAAATCTTCTCGCCTATATGGATTTGTACATATTTTTGGGCTTTTATAATATCATCATTTCTAGTCATTAAATCAATTGATTTTACCTGTTCAATAAACTTATCACACATATCTTTTAAAACAGATTCTAAATGTTCAAATGTTTCCACATGCTGGATATGTTGGTCAGAAATTGTTATTCCGAGGGATTGAGCTTCAAAATGCTTTAATGTATTTAAGGTTAATTTAATATCAATTGTTAATTTAATAGCCCAGTCTTTTATCGAGTTCGGAGAATATTTCTTTTCCTTCAATTTATATAATTGTTGAGATATGTACTCCTCGATTTTACTTTTATTATCCTTTAGAATAAACTCTTTTATTCTATGTGAAATCTCAACATAATCTTTAAAAATTGAATCTTGTGTATACAAGATTGGGTGAAAATAGTTGATACTATCATACTGGTAATAAAATCGTTGATCGCTATTTTCAAATAGGCGTCTCATGTTATCTATCAAATGATCTTCTTTTACATTTTGTTCTCCGATAACCGTAGTAATGCTAACTTTTAAGAAAGTACGTATCTTTTTCTTTATCTCTTTTACAGCTATTTCTATATTAAGTTGGGGATCTCTACTGTTGCTGTTTTTAAGAGGAATGAGTATGAAAAACTGGCTTTGTATGAAGAATATCTGTACATTTTTCTCAAACTTAGCAAGTGCTTCTTCTAATAGGTTATTTATACTAAATTGAAGTGATGTCTCGTTCTCATAATGCTTAATTGCTTCTTGAAAATGATCGATGAAGCACAGTACCGGTGTATAATAATTTTGTGAAAAATCAATTCTTAAAAGTTCCTCTTGCTCTTTCCACCATCCGGTCTTTTCTATATGCTGTTCCTTCATTAGTTTTTCTATAAACTTTGATTTTAGAGTAAGATTATTTCTTTCTAGAAACTTAGAGACTTTAAATTGCTCATTTCTTATAATTTGGTCCTGATCCAATTTTTCTTTAAGTCTATCAAGTAAAGCAATAATACTTTCCTCTTCCATCGTTTCTTTTAAAATATAATCATAGACTTCTAATTTTAATGCTTGTTGTGCAAATTGGAACTCACCATGACAGGAGAGTATAATATGATGTGCATTCTTTTTATAACTTTTCAGTTGCTCAATTAATTCAATCCCATTAAGTTTAGGCATTCCTATATCCGTGACTAATACGTCATATGCATGTTCCTTCAGATAGTCCAAAGCAAGGGTACTATCTTGAAAGTGTGCAACGACTTTGAAACCATGGTCCCCCCATGGGATAAACCTTTTCAAAAACTCAATTACAATCACATCATCATCAACCAAGACTATTTTATACAATTCACTCACTCCTTACGAACTGGGATATGAAAGGTTACAGTTGTTCCTACTCCTTCTTTACTGTCTATTCCCATATAAAAATCGTCTCCATAAATCAATTTCATCCTTTGATAGACATTTTGTAATCCTATTCCATTAAACGATTGGTTGTTTCTACCTTTGGTATTGCTATTGGTTTGATACATTCTATTTTTCAATCGTCTTAGCGTAAACTCGTCCATACCTTTGCCGTTGTCTGTAATGATTAATTGTAGATGTGTGTTTATTTTTTCATTGGCGTTTATTTCAATCGTTTCTGTTCTATTAGTGTTACCATGTATGACTGCGTTTTCAATAACTGGTTGTAAGAAAAACCTTGGTACTTGGATATTAGATGCTGCCTTGTTGACGTTAATCTTCAACATGACGTCGTGTTGGTGTCGAAAATTCATTAAATCTACGTAATGCTTTACAATCGATATCTCTTCTTCTACTGAGATAAATGCATTATTACGATTTATCGTCATTCTCAGTAATGCAGATAATGAATAGATAAGTGAGGCGCTATCATTATTACCCTCCATCTTAACTTTTAGGCGAATTGCATTTAACACATTAAATAAAAAATGAGGATTAATTTGAGCTTGAAGCATGTCTAGTTCAGCATTTCTTTTAGCTTCTTCCTGTATTTTTATCTGTGCTATCATTTCCTCAATCGTATCTAACATATGATTAAAAGAATGGCCTAACTGAGCAACATCATTACTTCCTGAGAAATGTATCCTAGCCGATAAATCTCCTTGCTTAATTGCTTTTGTGACAACGTTCAAACGGGTAATTGGTTTTGTGAATTCGCGCACGAGAATAATAAGCCCTAACAAAAATAGTACTAAGAAACCACCTTGAATCAGGATAGTTGTTCTGGTTACGGTATTGATTGATCCAATTGTATCTTTATAAGGAACTAGGCTTACCAATCTCCAACTTGAATAGGAAACTGGATACGATACCATTAAATGCTCCTCTCCTTCATAATCTACAATTTGATAATCTGAATTTATTACATCGTATGGTAATGTAGTCCCTATCTCATCTGTATCTAAACTTGAATACACTTCTCCTGATTTGTTAGTCAAATAAAATTTCACTCGGTCCTCACTTCGAAATTGACTAAACAGTCGCTTAATCTCTTTTTCTTTTAAACTTATAATTAAATAAATACTTGAGGAATTCGCCTTTTGGAGCCTTCTACCTATTGTAATCAGATATGGGTCAGTCTGACTTTCAGATTGAATATAAGTGGGATGTGCACCTATCCAAAAGGTTTGATAAAAACTTAATGAATCCAATTTTTCAAACCATGGCTTTTCTTTAAATTGCAAAGGATTAAAATCGATAAGAGAGTAATTGGTGTAATATAAATTATTATCAAATAAGAGCGTAATATAGAGTGGCTTTAATAAGTCTGTAATTCCTGACAATTCTCGTGATATATAAATATAATTAAGAGCTATTTCTTGTTTTCTGGTGGGAGAATCTGCATCTATTAACTCATGCGATTTAAGTAATTGACTTAAATTTGAATCAAATTGAATATAGTTAGACGTATACATAATATCATCTAAAGTATTCTTTATGCCTAATTCTATCATCCTCAAATCATCCTCCGATTGGTTCGCAGCACGTTGTTCGAGTACATCCTTTGTAAAATAGTTTGAAACGATATAGGTACTAATCCATGGAAATAAAATACAGAGAATAACTGAAATGATTAATCTTGTTCGTAGTGACATTTGATTTATCTTTTTCCATAATGACTTCACTGCTACATCACACTCCAAATCATAACCACCCGTGAGAACGGGTGGTTTGTTCTGCGGCTGAAAGCCTTCGTTACTGGCCAGCCCTTCAAAGGGCTCTGAAAGTTCGCCAACCGCACTACTTTTCCGGCTAACCCTAAAGGGTT
>NZ_JAPSKV010000008.1 GCF_031181385.1 Fredinandcohnia onubensis | reverse complement strand
ACCATTTTCATCGACAAGATCCAGCCCAGGCTGCGCTAGGGAGAGATCCGAGACATGAGCGACAACCTCACCCTCCCTGCTGTGCGGGGAGGGTGAGGACGCCGATGAAGGACTTTACACGAGACTGACATGCTCGTACGGGCCTTCATAACGCCGATGGAGGACTTTGCACGAGACGGACATGCTCGTACGGGCCTTCATAACGCCGATGAAGGACTTTGCACGAGACGGACATGCTCGTACGGGCCTTCATAACGCCGATGAAGGACTTTGCACGAGACTCGCTTGTTCGTTCGGGCCTTCATAACGCCGATGAAGGACTTTACACGAGACTGACATGCTCGTTCGAGACTTCATAACGCCGATGAAGGACTTTGCACGAGACTCGCTTGTTCGTACGGGCCTTCATAACCGTGATGAAGGACTTTACACGAGACGGACATGCTCGTTCGAGACTTCATAACGCCGATGAAGGACTTTGCACGAGACTCGCTTGTTCGTACGGGCCTTCATAACGCCGATGAAGGACTTTACACGAGACTCGCTTGTTCTAATTAGAACAATCTTCGATAAGGAAAGGTATTCCTCCTGTTAGGGGTGGCTAAACTTGTAATGAACTGAAAACAACATAGTAGATTAATATAGAAAGGATGGTAACATGTCTGATATAAAAGATGAAATTATTTTAAGAGGATTAAAAGAACATAATCTAAAAAATATAGATTTAACTATACCAAAAGAAAAAATCATCGTATTTACTGGTCTTTCAGGCTCAGGAAAGAGTTCAGTTGTTTTTGATACATTAGCAACAGAAAGCAGAAGACAAATGACAATGAACTATCCTCTCTATGTCAGAAATCAAATGCCAAGGTATGAAAGACCTCACGCAGATCTTATGCAAAACTTAAGCCCAGTTATAGTTGTAGAACAAAGGCCGATAGGGGGGAATTCTCGCTCAACAGTAGGCACCTATATGGATATAGATCCATTGATTAGACTTTTATTCTCAAGGATAGGAAAACCATCCATAGGTTCTGCCACCGATTTTTCGAGTCAAAGTTCCTTTGGCAGATGTCCAGAATGTGGTGGATTTGGGGAGGTCATTACGCCGGACTTAAATAAGATAATCGATTTCAATCAATCACTTCGAGAATACGCAGTGAAATTTTTTGCCGTTGTCGCCATCTGGCTGGCAAGGCAGATGGATGATGACTGGTGGTTTATTCAATCCAGATAAACCTATAAAGGACTACTCAAAAGAAGAACTCCAGTTGCTATTATATGGTCCCCGAGAAGGTGAAAAAGTCTATGCGCCGTTTCATACGAAAAATGGACCTCAGGATCATGAGTGGGATGGGCTATTGCCTCGATTTACGCGACTTTATATAAACAGAGATATCACAAAGCTAAAAGAAGTATCCCAAGATGATGTATTGGCCGTTTCTACACATTCATTATGCCCAACCTGCCAAGGCTCTTGCCTGAATCCAGAGGTATTAGAATGTAGAATAAATGACTTAAACATCGCAGACTACGATCAATTAGAGCTTCCAGACATAATAGAAGAACTAAAGAACATCAAAGACCCGATGGGAGAATCAATTGCACAACAAATAATCCCACATGTGAAACAACTAGTCGATATGGGATTAGGATATTTGAGTCTATCAAGAAAAATGGGCACTCTGGCTAGTGGCGAAGCTCAAAGGGTAAAAATTGCTCGTCATTTAGGGAGCAGTTTAAACAATATTACATACATTTTCGACGAACCAAGTGCAGGGCTCCATCCAGAAGAAGCGGATATGTTAATACATATGCTAAAAAGGATAAAAGACCAACACAATACCGTAATTGTAATTGAACACAATCTATCAGTCATAAAAGTAGCGGATGAAGTAATTGAAATGGGACCAGGAGCAGGTGTAAATGGAGGAGAGGTTCTCTATCAAGGAAAAATAGAAGGCCTAAAGAACTCTCCCACCGCAACAGCTTTAAACCATAAATTAAACATAAATAGAAGTCCAAGGGATGTAAAAAGTTATTTTAGAATCAAAAAAGCAGCTACCAATAACCTGAAGAATATAAGCGTACACATTCCTAAAAATGCCTTAGTCTCGATTTGTGGAGTGTCAGGTTCAGGTAAAAGCTCACTAATGTTGGAAGCATTTGTGGAAGAATATCCTGAGACCATAATGGTAGGCCAAGGTAGCATAGGAATCTCCAATCGTTCGACCCTGGCTACATATATGGGGATCATGGACGATATTCGCGCAACATTTTCAAAAGAAACAGGACAACCAGCGGGTTTATTCAGCTTTAACTCCGTAGGGGCATGCCCTATCTGCAATGGAAAAGGAGTAATAACCCCAGATGTAGCATTTGCAGATCCTGTGACAATACCTTGTGAAACATGTGGCGGTTCGAGATATTCAGATGAAGCGCTGTCCTACAAATATCAGAATAAAAATATAGTAGAAATATTAGATTTAACTATAGATGAGGCTATTCGTTATTTTAATATACCCAAAATCATAAAAAGAGTGCGTACACTTAAAGAAGTAGGTTTAGGGTATCTGACTTTAGGACAGACAACAAGTTCTCTAAGCGGAGGGGAAATCCAACGTCTAAAGCTCGCTAGCCACTTACAAAAAGAAGGACAAATCTATCTATTAGACGAGCCATCCTTAGGGCTACACACAGAAGATAATGAAAAACTATTAGACGTATTTCAAAATCTCGTAACCAGAGGTAATTCTGTCATCATAATCGAACACAATCTAAACTTTATAGCGGCGAGCGACTGGGTAATTGAATTAGGTCCAGGAGGAGGAAAAAAAGGAGGACATCTTATTTTTGAAGGCACACCAGAAGAGATGTTACGGGCAGAAACATTAACAGCGAAATGGTTAAAGCATGGAGTGATCGCACATAACAATTAAAATGAGGGTACTGACCTCAATATTCGGAGATCTAGAAAACTACTTTATCGTCTGAAAAAATTTAGAAATTTCGTTTGAGAAAGAGTGAGCCTTTTAAGGTTCACTCTTTTTAACGATATTAAATTTTCTATATTCATTCGAATGTAAGATATCTTGAATTTAAGAATCTTTAAATTGACGCAAAACCTGAGTTGATGCTAATATAAAATCATTCAAGAAAGTTCACACTTACATATTTAGCCTTTACTTCTGCTAGGTATTAAAAATAGTAATTGTAAACTTTTAAAGGAGTTTAAAAAATGGAAAACATACATCGTACTCTAGGTTACTCTGATAAATCCATAAGCTCTAAATTAGCAAAACAAGTAGAAGATGAACAAAACGAAAAATATAGATTGATAGCTGAAAATACAACAGATTTAATTAGTCTCATTGAAGTAGACGGCTCATTTCAATATGCATCTCCATCCTTTGAAGCTATATTAAAATATGACTTATCTTCCATCAGACATCTTAATCTTTTTGAAATGATTCATCCAGATGATCAAGCGATGGTTAATAAGGAAATAAGGATCTTTTGCAAGAGGAAAAAAACAGTTAGACATATAGAAATTCGTATCCGTGATCACAAAGGGGATTATATTGATATAGAAGCCAGTTTTAGTGTCATTGATAAATCATCATTTTCAAAAAATGATTTAATCCTTGTGGTCATGCGTGATATTCGATTTAGAAAGATATTCGAACAAAAAATATATCATTTGGCTTTTCATGACTCATTAACAAATCTGCCGAATCGACGATCTTTTATGAATGAGTTGAATAGGGAAATTCTTGACAGGAAACATAGAGCCTCGTCGACTAAAATGTCCGTCCTATTCATTGATCTAGATAATTTTAAATCGATTAACGATCAGTGGGGACATGATGTAGGTGATCAAGTATTAATTGAAGCTGCAAGAAATATAAAGGATGCGATACGTCCAAGCGATCTAGTAGGTCGTGTTGGCGGGGATGAATTTATCGTATTGTTAAGGGATATAAAAGACGAAGAGGATTTAAAAAAATATGTTTCACGAATTCTAACGAAATTTAACTCTCCAATCTCAATTTCGGGGCAGGAGTATATCATGACATGCAGTATTGGAGTCGCTACTTATCCCAACGACGGGGATACATCGAGGGAATTGATTAAGAATGCAGATGATGCCCTTTATAATGTTAAAAGTAAAGGGAAAAATCATTATTTACTCTTTAATAGTAAAATTAAAAATGAATCATTAGAACGTAGGTTGTTAGAAAATGCAATGAGAATGGCAATAAAAGAAGAACAGTTTTATCTGGAATACCAACCAAAACTAAATCTCTCTACCCAAACATTAATTGGGATGGAGGCTTTAGTTAGATGGAAACATCCGGAGTTGGGCACCATTCCACCTGGTAAATTTATATCACTGGCTGAAGAAACTGGATTAATTGTGCCGTTAGGGGAATGGATCTTGCAGGAAAGCTGTAGGCAAATGAAAAAATGGCAAGAAAAAGGATATCAATCATTGGTTATTTCAGTTAATGTATCCATCCGACAGCTTGAGGATGCTAATTTTATCAATTCAGTCAAGCGAATACTGAAAGAAACGGATTTAGACCCAAAGTGGCTCGAAATGGAAGTAACAGAAAGTGTTTTTATGGATGTTAATGATGCCGCGTCCATCCTTGAAGAAATCCGCCAGTTGGGAATTCAAATTTCAATTGATGATTTCGGAACAGGATATAGTTCACTAAGTTACCTTAAGCACCTTCCAATTGATACATTAAAGGTGGATGCTTCATTCATTAAAGATATCCATGTGAATGAAGAAAGCAGAGCAATTGTAAAATCCGTTCTAACTTTGGCAACAACTCTAGGTTTAAATGTAATTGCAGAAGGAATCGAGCTACAGGAGCACGTCAACGAACTAAACAAAGATGGTTTATTATTTGGACAAGGTTTTTACTTTAGCAAACCATTGAATAGTCAAGCATTTGAAGAGTACCTATTAAAAGGACTAAACACGTAACGTACTGTCCCACGACACTATGAAAAGAAGTAAATCCATTATGAATTTACTTCTTTTCATTAAAATTATTTTATTCTATCTTCATTAATTTATCATTTCCAATTGGCTCCACATGGACATGAACATCGTGAACGTTATATTGGTTCATCAACATTTCCTCCACCTTAGATGATATTTCATGTGCCTCGGTAATATCTAAATTATTTGGAACAGAGATTACAACATCTACAGTATTGCTATTTCCATATGTTCTTCCTTTAATATCTTTTACTTCTAAAACTCCCTTTACATTCAAGATTGTCTGTTTATACTCTTCTAACGCATGTATATCAAAGCCATCAGTTAAGTAATGTGAGGATTCTCTAAAAATATCCCATCCTGTCTTACATATCAATAAGCCAACAACTAATGCTGCCACTGGATCGAGCCAAGGTATGTCGAATTGAGAAGCTAAAATACCAATTGCAGTCCCAATACTAACCCAAGCATCCGAGAGGTTGTCTTTAGCTGCAGCCATAACTGCATGACTTTTTACTTTTGTAGCTAAATTTTTATTATATCGGTAGACCAACATCATAATAAATGCGGAAAATAATCCTGTCCAAGCGGCTATCATATCAGGTGATTCAACTTTGCCATTAAAAACAGAAGTAGCTGCACCGTATATTACCTGAAGACCTACAGCTATCATTATTATGGCGGCGATTAATGATGCAACAGATTCAGCCTTCCAATGGCCATAGGGGTGATCTTCATCTGCTGGTTTTTGAGAAAGTCTTAATCCAATCAATACTGCAATAGAAGCAATTATGTCAGTTGTATTATTTAAACCATCGGCTTTCAGTGCTTCTGAACCTGCTATATAACCAACGACTAGTTTTAAACATGACAAAAGTATGTAAACGGCAATACTTAAAATTGCACCACGTTCCCCTAACTTTAAATCTTGATACCTCTGTTCCATTTATCTTCCTCCGATTATAAGCATTGAAATTTATTGTACCAAAGGGGTTTCGAGTTAGTCTACGGCAACGTTTTTGTGAGAAAACAATAAAATACAGGTTAGGCAAAAGTTTTGAGAGAAGGAAACTTTTTACAGGAAAATGATTTATATATCAAAATAATATATTCGCCAATTCATTTGTTCCTTTTGTTAATTCTAAGGAATGATTTTTAACCACAAAAAATGAGCATACGTTGTCATAACGTATGCTCTCTTCTTATCTTTCCTTTTCTTTATTCATTACGCTATGCTTTTTACCATAGACAAAATAGAAAAGTAAACCAAATACAAACCAAACACCGCATGCAACCCAAGTAAAGACAGAAAGCTGGGTCATTAAAAATAAACATAATAGGAATGAAAGAATCGGTAAGAGTGGAAAGAACGGTACTTTAAACCCATTGGATGGGAGACTTTTATTTTTTCTTAAGTAAAGAATACCAATTGAGACAACTGTAAATGCAAGTAATGTTCCCATATTTACTAGTTCTGCTAGCTTAGATAACGGAATGAAGCCGGCACAAAAAGCTACAATTGCTGCAAATACCCATGTGTTTTTGACGGGAGTTTTATGTTTTTTACTAAGTTCATACATACTTTTCGGCAGCAATCCATCACGGCCAAACGCGTAAAGAAGTCTAGTTCCTCCATATGACATAACAAGTATAACTGTCATCATCCCAACAACAGCCCCAAGAGATATAATACCAGCTACCCAATCTTGATGAACGATTTGCATCACGTAGCTAACCGGATCACTTACATTTAGCTTTGTGTAAGAAACCATCCCAGTCAAAACAAGGGAAACAGCTCCATAAAGAATTGTACAAATAAATAATGAACCAATAATTCCTATTGGCATATTACGTTGTGGGTTTTTTACCTCTTCAGCAGCTGACGAAACAGCATCGAACCCAAGATATGCAAAGAAAACAAGAGCTGCTCCACTTATCACGCCATTCATTCCGAATGGCAAGAATGGCTGCCAATTAGCAGGCTCTACATAAAAAATACCTACCCCAATAAATAAGAGAATAACACCTACTTTAATAAATACCATAATCATATTAATCTTCGTAGATTCTCTTATTCCGAGTGTTAATAAATAAGCAGTGGCAAAAATAATGGCTATAGCCGGTATATTTATATATGTTCCATCTGCTGGATTAAAAGAACCAGAAATGGCCATTGGAATGGTAATATTAAAACCTTCTAATAATGCACTTAAATATGCAGACCAACCAGTTGCAACTGCTGCAACTGCTAAGCCATATTCTAATAGTAAAGCCCATCCCACTAACCAAGCGACTACTTCTCCAAATACAACGTAAACATACGTATATGCACTACCCGTTACAGGTACGGATGAAGAAAATTCTGAATAGCACAAAGCTGCCAATGCGCAGACTATTGCAGCAATAATAAATGAAAAAACGATACCTGGTCCTGCGTGCCCCGCAGCTACTGTCCCAGGAAGAATGAATATACCCGTTCCTACTATGGCACCCACTCCAAGTAACATTAAATCAAAGGCACCTAATGTTTGTGGCAGCTGGATATCTCCCTTTTTTTTCAGTAACTCTCCGAGATCTTTTTTCCTGAATAATATATCTTTCATACTAACCCTCATTTTTTGAAAATATGTACAAATTCTATATGTATATGAATAAAAGGTCAATCGTTTTTGTCGAATTACCAATATTTTTGTCGAATTATAAAAACTCTCCACCTTTTACTGCGGGGGAGAGCTAGTTCCATTATGCAGCCAAATGACCATTTGCAATAGAAAGGCATCATGAAAGTTTTGTGGGTCATAGCCGCTATCTGTTTTTATTTTGTTAAGCCGGTAAATGAGGGTGTTGCGATGGATGTAAAGTTTTTTAGCAGTTTCCTTTATATTTAAATTCGAGTCAAAAAATGCTTGAAGCGTATCTAAATGATTGATAAGGTCACCCTTATTTTCTAGTATTCTTTCGGAAAACTGATTTGCTAGCTTTGGATCGATTTGGTGAACGAGTGCCTTCGGTTCAATGTCGGTATATGAAATGATCTTTTGTTCAGGTTTACTAATGGCTAAGGCAATTTCGCATTCATGATAACCCTGATTAATGTGTAGAAGGTGGTGAATAAGTGGAGAAAATGATAAACGAACGTGAACCTTCATTTTTTCAAATTCTTTACTAAGGGATGTTAACTTCTTTTTTGCACCTTCGTGGGTTACACCAGTTAATAGCAACAATAATTTATTTCCATGAACAAATCCCGCCAACACCTCCCCTTTATCAACCACTTCTTCTGTGTTTTTAATAAGCAAGTGACTTGAAAGGGAATAATCGAATATCTCAATTAAGCTAACGACGAAAGGGCCAGTAAGCTTCATATTAAGTAGGCTAAGCCAGCGTTCTATATTAACTGTGTTCGGTTTCTCCTTCAAAAGTTCTTCGATAATCGTTTCTTTCGTTTTTTGGCGCCATTCCGTTTGGGAAGCCATGTAAGCTTGCTTAATCAATAATTCGGCCATCATTTTAACAAGGCCTCCACGGTCTCCTATTATGTGGGTTTCCCCCGTAATTCCGATGACTCCGACAACCTCATCATGAAAATGAATCGGTAAATTAGTTCCTTGCTGTGTACCACGAAGTTGGCCTTGATTTTCAGATGTAATTTCAAGTGCCTTTCCAGTTTTAACAACCTCTAATGCACCTTCGTGGATTGAGTCTAGACGAGAGGGGTCACTCGTTGCAATAATAACTCCTTCTTCGTCCATTATATTGATATTCAAGTTCATGACCTTCGAAGTTTCTTTTACTAACATCTCAGCAATTTCCCTAGTAATCATTTAATTCTCCTTTTGGTTATTGAATACAAAAAAATAGTAAAATTCATATAATTATTTGTATTCTACATATAAAGAAGAATTGAAGCAAGTCCATTATAATTAAATATACAGAATATTGTAAGCGTTTGCTAAAGGGGGGATACAAAATAAAGATCATAATTGCGCCTGATTCTTTTAAGGGCAGTGTAACTGCAATGGAAGCGGCCTTATCAATTGAAAAGGGAATAAAAAATGCATATCCGAATGCAGAAACGAAGTTAATACCTGTGGCGGATGGAGGAGAAGGAACGATGGAAAATCTTGTTTCTTCGACGAAAGGACATAAAGTATCAGTGACTGTTACAGGTCCCCTTGGTAAACCAATCGAAGCATCTTTCGGGGTGCTAGGTGATAACGAGACATGCATTATAGAAATGGCTAGTGCATCCGGCTTGGATTTAATTAGTCGTTCTGAGCGTGATCCTCTTACTGCAACGACATTTGGTACAGGGGAATTAATTAAGAAAGCGCTTGACGAAGGGTATCGAAATTTTGTCTTAGCCATAGGTGGATCTGCCACTAATGACGGTGGTGTTGGAATGCTACAGGCTCTTGGTATGCAAATTCTAGACAAGTCTGAAAATGAAATTGGCTTTGGTGGAAGTGCATTAAATCAAATTCATGAAGTGCGAATGGATCATTTTGATAAACGAATCAAGGAAAGTCATTTTTTAATTGCCTCTGATGTGGAAAATCCACTCGTGGGTGAAAAGGGAGCTTCTCATGTGTTTGGACCACAAAAAGGAGCTACAGAAGAAATGGTTCAAGTCCTTGACAAAAATCTTATTCATTGGGGCAATGTAGTGGAACAAGTAACAGGTATCCGGTTGCATGAAAGACCGGGAGCTGGGGCTGCAGGAGGAATAGGCGGAGCCTTTCAAGCATTTTTTCCATCCACTATGAAAAGAGGGGTAGATGTCGTTATTGAATACTCCAAGCTTGAAGAACATCTTAAAGGGGCTGACCTTGTCATTACTGGGGAAGGGCAGGTAGATTTTCAAACAGCTTATGGAAAAACTCCCATGGGGGTTGCCCAAACAGCAAAGAAGCTTAATATTCCAACGATTATTATCGCGGGATCCATTGGTGAAAGAATTCAAACATTATATCAATACGGAATTATAGGGGTTTTTAGCATAATAAATCGTCCAATAAACTTGGACGAAGCGATGAAAGAATCAAAAAAATTGTTAGAACTTACAGCTGAGCAAGTAAGCCGCACTTATTTTTTCAATAAAGAGGGGGTAAATGGGAATGAAGATCAAGCAAACAATTGAAAAAGTACCAGGTGGATTGATGGTTGTACCATTAATGTTAGGGGCGTTATTTAATACAGTCGATCAAATGCACATCCCAGCAGTTATGAGTGCTTTAAAATCTTTAGGAGTTGCTCCAACTGCTGATGGTTATTATGAGTTTCTACGTATAGGTGGATTCTCTGAACAATTATTTAAAAATGGTGCATTAACATTAATTGCTTTATTCCTTTTTTGCGCAGGTAGCCAGATGAATCTTCGAGTCGGTGGGATTGCCTTGAAGAAAGGTGTATTGCTGACAACATCAAAATATTTAACTGGGCTTGCTGTTGGGTTATTGTTTGGATTCTTTTTTGACCCAATGAATGGTTTTCTTGGTTTATCGACATTGGCAATTATTGCGGCTATGACCAATGGAAATGGTGGTATGTATGCGGCCTTGACAGGCCAATATGGAAACAGGTCTGATGTTGGTGCAGTATCTGTCTTATCATTGAATGATGGACCGTTTTTCACATTAATGTCATTAGGTCTATTAGGTTCTAAATTCCCTATTATTGCTTTTATCGCGGTTTTATTACCAATTGCTTTAGGAATGATTCTTGGAAATCTTGACCCAGAGATTCGTGAATTTTTGGCCCCAGGAGAAATCTTACCGGTTCCATTCTTTGCATTTGCACTTGGTGCGGGTATGAACTTTATGACATTCTTTAACCCTAGCGTTGTTGGCGCTGGATTGCTTCTAGGAATTATGACTACCGTATTAACAGCATTTACGGGTATTCTCGTGTTTAAGTTGTTTAAAGAAAAAAGTCAAATTGCCCCAGTGGCTGAAGCGTCTACAGCGGGTAATGCTGTAGGTACACCGGCAGCTATTGCAGCAGCAGCTGTTGTTGCATCTGGTTCTGGTATGATGAGTGCTGCTGAAGCCCAGGCCTATCAGGATATTGCGAACGTGGCTACAATGCAAATTTCAATTTCTACATTAACGACAGCCATTCTTTGTCCAATCGCTGTTATACTAATGGATAAATACCAAAGAAGTAAAGGCATTGATGCGAAACTGGAAAATCCCGGAGCGCCAAAAGACCCTGGAGTACCAGTATAAAAAAACAAGCTCCACCCCTGGCCATTTAAGAGGCTAGGGGTTGTTATTTATTAAAAACATCATGAGTTAAAAAGGAGAAAAAAATGCAAACAACATTACTTTATGGAAAAGACAATTTAACAATTAATGTACCGGATGACGCTCTTATTTTAGAACCACAGAACCCCTCAGGTCTTGAGGATGAAATGGGGGCGTTACAAGAGGCCCTCAAAAATCCAATTGGATCACCTCCTTTAGCGGAAATGGTGAAAGCAACCGATAAAGTAGCTATCGTCATTAGTGACATTACACGGCCAACGCCTAATGAAAAACTTGTTCCAGCTTTAATTAAGGAATTAAACCATGTTCCCCTTGAAAACTTTGTGATTATTAATGGAACGGGAACGCATCGTGATCAAACGGAGGAAGAGTTCGTTCAAATGTTAGGGCAATGGGTTGTTGATAACATTCGAATTATTAACAACCATTGTCATGATAAGGAAACACTTGTCAAAGTAGGGCATAGCAAATTTGGTTGTGACGTTTATTTAAACAAAGAATATGTTGAAGCAGATTTTCGAATCGTAACGGGTTTTATCGAGCCTCACTTTTTTGCTGGCTTTTCAGGCGGACCAAAAGGAATCATGCCAGGGATTGCAGGGATTGAAACGATCATGACCTTCCATAATGCACGGATGATTGGTGATCCGTTAGCAACATGGGGAAATATGGTGAATAATCCTCTTCAGGAGATGACAAGGGAAATTAACATGATGTGTAAACCGCATTTTATGCTGAATGTCACTTTGAATCGTGATAAGCAGATTACTAATGTGTTTGCTGGGGAATTAATTGCCGCCCATGACAAAGGTTGTGCGTATGCAAAAGAACACGCAATGACGAAATGTGTACAGCGTTTTGATGTAGTCATAACCTCAAATTCTGGCTATCCGCTCGATCAGAATCTGTACCAGGCCGTAAAAGGTATGAGTGCTGCTCATAAAATTGTGAAAAAAGGGGGAGCGATCATTGTCGCTTCGGAATGTTCAGATGGGCTTCCAAGCCATGGGAATTACGCGGACATCTTAAAAATGGCAAAGTCTCCACAAGAAATCCTAGACATGATCAATGACCCAGAGTTTAAAACATTTGACCAGTGGCAAGTGCAAAAGCAGGCTGTTATTCAAGTATGGGCAGATGTGTATGTGTATTCACTACTTACAGATGAACAAGTGACACAGGCAATGTTGAAGCCAACACATAATATTGAACAAACGTTAGTACAGCTTAAAGAAAAGTATGGAAAAAACATGTCTGTAGCGGTACTGCCGTTAGGGCCATTAACGATTCCGTATGTCGATTCTGATGATTAAAAAAACCTAATGGGATTAACACCTTCAAAATAGAGGAGGGCTGAGTCATGCCTCAAAGTTTTTCAGCTGTACTAATGAATGAGAGAGATAATGTTGCGACCGTTTTAGTAGATTTAGAGGCTAAAATCATTGTTACTGCTTCATATGGTGATAGGAAAATTGATGTAAAACTCTTACACACAATTCCCTTTGGGCACAAATTTGCCGTTGATTCTATTAAAAAGGGTGAAAAGATTTATAAATACGGTGAAATCATAGGTGTTGCTTCATGTGATATTGAGATAGGCGAGCATGTCCATGTACACAATCTTGAAGGAACACGTGGTAGGGGGGATATAAGTGGATAATCAAGAATATTTTATGGGGTATAGACGCCCAGATGGAAAAGTTGGGGTTCGTAATCATGTATTGATTCTTCCAACTATCACTTGTGCGACACAAGCTGCATACCAAGTTACCCAGCTTGTGCATGGGACTGTTAGTTTTATTCATCAACATGGTTGTACACAGGTTGGAGTGGATTATGATCAAACCTTCCGAACCTATGTTGGTGTAGGCCTTAATCCAAATGTGTATGGTGTAGTCGTGCTAGGTTTAGGCTGTGAAACACATCAAGCAAGAAGTGTCGCAGAAGAGATTGCTAAAAGCGGAAAGCCGGTTGAGACTGTTTCCATTCAGGAAAATGGAGGTACCTTGCAAACAATCGCTAACGCAGCCAAAATTGCAGCAAAGATGGTTCAGGATGCCTCTGCAATTATGAGAGAGCCTTGTCATGTCAGTGAATTGATCATTGGAACGGAGTGCGGTGGTTCGGATGCGTGCTCAGGTTTATCTGCAAACCCTTCGGTTGGCCATGTGAGTGATTTAATTGTAAAAGCAGGAGGAACCGCAATTCTTGCCGAAACTACTGAATTAATCGGTGCTGAACATTTACTTGCTAACCGAGCGGTAGATGATCGTACCGTAGAAAGAGTATATGAAAAAATTAAGCAAGCAGAAGGTCGAGCGCTTATGATGGGGATTGATATCCGCACAGGTAATCCTACGCCTGGAAATATCGCTGGTGGGCTAAGTTCACTTGAGGAAAAGTCACTTGGAGCAGCTACAAAGTCTGGCACAAGTCCGCTTCAAGAACTAATTGACTATGCAGACATTCCAACTAAAAAGGGGCTTGTCTGGATGGATACTCCAGGGCAGGATATTGAACAACTTACAGGAATGGTCGCAGGAGGTGCACAGGTAGTCCTCTTTACAACGGGTCGTGGTACGCCGACGGGATCTCCAATTGCTCCTGTTATAAAAATTTCTACAAACACCCCCATGTTTAATAGTATGAGAGATAATATGGATTTGAATGCTGGAACCATTATTGAAGGAAAAGAAACAGTTCAATCAGTTGGACAAACTATCTTTGATGAAATTAAATCTGTCTCGTCTGGTAAACTAACAAAATCAGAAATATTAAAGCAAAACGACTTTGGTATTTGGAGAATCGGACCAACCTTTTAACTTATTCATAGGGTCTCAAGTCATCCCTGTCTTAGTTAAAGCCTACGGCAGCATCACCCATTGGTTGAATAAATTCGCTATTTAGTAACTTTCGCACCCGAAATAACCTAAAAAGGAACCCTACTCCAACTGAGTGGGTTCCAACTTTTTGTTTTTTTATACTTTAGTTTTATAAAACGAAACTAACAATAATACCTGACAGTATGCTCACTAGTGTGGCACCATATAAAAGCTTCAATCCAAAACCTGCAACGACATTCCCTTTCTCTTCATTAAGACTTTTTACCGCACCGGTAATAATCCCGATGGATGAGAAATTAGCAAAGGAAACCAAGAACACAGACAAAATTCCAAGTGTTCGTTCACTAAATTGGTGATTGCTTCCTGATAAGTCCATCATCGCAACAAATTCATTTGTTACCAGTTTTGTCGCCATAATTCCTCCGGCACTAACTGCTTCTGATAAAGGAATTCCCATAATAAGAGCAATTGGGGAAAAAAGATAACCCAATAACCTCTGGAATGAAATGGTAAATATTAGCTCGAATACATGATTGATTGCCGCCATTAAGGCAATAAATCCAATTAGCATGGCACCCACAATTACTGCAACCTTGAAACCATCAAGGATATATTCTCCGATCATTTCAAAGAAGGATTGCCTTTTTTGATCGCGAATTTCAATCATATCCTCATCCGGATTTACTTCGTACGGATTAATAATAGAAGCTATAATAAACCCACCAAATAAATTCAACACTACAGCTGTGACAACATATTCTGGCTTTAGCATTGTCATATAAGCGCCGACGATGGACATTGAAACTGTTGACATTGCAGAAGCGCATAGGGTATACAACCGCTGTTTTGAAAGCAGTCCTAATTGCTTTTTTAGTGTGATGAAAACTTCCGATTGTCCAACCATCAATGAAGCAACGGCATTATAGGATTCAAGTCTACCCATCCCGTTCACTTTGCTTAATAGCCATCCAATCCCATTCATAATGAATGGTAAAATTTTCAGGTGCTGGAGAATTCCTATTAATACAGAAATAAATACGATTGGTAGCAATACAGTTAAAAAGAATGGAGCCTCTCCATCGTTCGCCATGCCGCCAAACACAAAGGAAATCCCTTCACCTGCATATTCAAGTAGTATGTTAAAAAAAGTAGAAATTCCCTGGATAATGATGAAGCCAAATTTAGTATTTAAAAGTAATATTGATAAAATAATTTGAATGACAATCATGATGAGAATCGGTTTATATTTTATCTCTTTTCGATTGGAGCTTGCCAACGAAGCCAAAAACAAAACAACAAGAATACCTAAAACTGAAAGACCATATTGCATATGTAACCTCCTGATGTATTTTTCATTATGTACATGCTCTCGGTATAGTAACCTCTTTTATATGTGTTGACAATGTATAATTTGTCCAATTCTTATAAATAGAACATGATATAGTTGCTTATTTTTTTCATATAGCTCATGTTAAAACAGTAGTTTCTAGATTTTCTAATAATTAGTAGTTGACTGAGCAGTAGATGTTATTGTAGTATAAAAACACAATTTAATAAGGCCTCACTTTTACTAGTGAGGTAGAGGCGCGATATTTAACAGTCTTTAGTGGAGTTTGAGGAAACAGTGATGCTAAGGAGAAGGAAATGTCGCCGAAGTTTGTAATACCCTCAGTATTACATGCTGGGTCTGTAGTTAAGAGCTGCAGGACTGTCTCGATAAACTGTCCGGTTTATTGAGTTGTGCTATCTCATATGGGATAAAAGAGAGGACTTTAGGGCAAATTTACTGCGACCTGAGTACATCTCAGGTCGTTTTTTTGTCGAAATTTATAAAAAATCCGGAGGAGATACAGCATGAGAAGCAAATTAACATTATTTTTTGTATTACTAATTTCTAGCATTCTATTATTAACAGGGTGTGGAACAAGTACTAGTTCGGAATCTGGGTCATCAGAAGACAATACTTTTAAGGTAGGTCTTGAAGCTGGATATGCACCGTTTAACTGGACTCAAAACGATGATTCCAATGGCGCAGTAAAAATAGATGGTTCTGCAGAGTATGCAGGTGGATATGATGTGGAAATTGCAAAAAAAGTAGCTGAAGGTTTAGGGAAAGAGTTAGTGATTGTTAAAACAGAGTGGGATGGTCTTGTACCAGCTTTAACATCAGGCAAAATTGATGCAATAATAGCTGGTATGTCACCAACAGCAGAGCGAAAAGAAACAATCGACTTTTCGGATAATTACTATACTTCGAATTTAGTTATGGTCGTGAAAAAAGGCAGCACTTATGAAGGTGCGACTTCTATCCAAGACTTTAACGGAGCAAAAATTACGGCTCAATTAAATACTTTCCATTATACAGTAATCGACCAAATTGAAGGTGTCGAAAAGAAAACGGCGATGGACAACTTCCCAGCAATGCGAGTAGCTCTTGAATCAGGAATGATTGATGGTTACGTTTCAGAACGTCCAGAGGGTATTAGTGCTTCATCTGCTAATGAAAACTTTGTAATGGTTGAATTTAATGAAGGATTTGAAACATCAGAAGATGATACAGCAATTGCTGTCGGACTGCAAAAGGGCAGCGAATTAACAGAAAAAATAAATGAGGTTTTAGCAAGTATTTCAGAAGAAGAACGTACAAGCATTATGGATTCGGCTATTCAAAATCAACCAGCAGCAGAATAAAAAATACAGGGAACCGACTGTATATCAACATACAGTCGGTTTTATAGGGCAAAGGAGGAGAAACAATGAGTTTTGAGTGGGTCATTAAAATTATCATCGAAAACTGGCCAATGTTCCTTCGTGGTGCGGGCTTAACACTTTTGATCGCTCTTATCGGGACGATCTTTGGGGCAATGATTGGATTGCTAGCAGGAGTTGTCCGTACAATTCCAATGCCCGAACGTGGAGTGAACAAACTATTTTTAAAAGTCATTAATGCCATCCTCTCCATCTATATTGAATTCTTCCGTGGAACACCGATGATTGTACAAGCGATGGTTATATATTATGGTTCTGCGTTAGCATTTGGGATAGATATGAATGTTTTTGTTGCAGCGATCATTGTTGTCTCGATTAATACAGGCGCTTATATGGCTGAGTATGTTCGTGGTGGGATTGTATCGATTGATAAGGGACAGTTTGAAGCGGCACAGGCGATTGGAATGAATCATTTCCAAACGATGTGGAACGTTGTATTGCCACAGGTTATACGTAATATTCTACCTGCAACAGGTAATCAATTTGTCATTAATATTAAAGATACGTCCGTTCTGAACGTAATTTCAGTTACAGAATTATATTTCGTGACAAAATCAATATCAGGCAATAATTTTAGATATTTTGAATCATTTTTCGTAGCATGTATGATTTATTTTGTGATGACCTTTATTGTTACAAGAATTCTACTATACTTTGAAAGAAAATTAGATGGCTCTGATAACTATACGATGATTGGGAACGACAGACCCATACAAGTTAATCAACAACAATAGGAAGAAGGAGGAGAGAACATGGAAAAGATTATTGATATTCAACACTTAAGCAAATCCTTTGGCACTCATGAAGTACTAAGAGATATTGATTTCTCGGTAAATAAAGGAGAAGTTGTCTCCATCATCGGTTCCTCCGGATCTGGTAAATCAACTCTTCTTCGTTGTATTAATCTATTAGAAAGACCTAGCGGCGGGCAAATTATCTATCAAGGTGAAAATATCTTGGATAACAAGCATGATGTCGCTACCTACCGAAGACATTTAGGAATGGTCTTCCAACAATTTAATTTATTCAATAATCATAATGTCCTAAGCAATTGTGTAGTAGGGCAACTAAAAGTATTGAAACGCACGAAGGAAGAAGCAGAAAGAGTTGCGATGAAATACTTGAAGGTCGTTGGCATGGATAAATACATTAACGCCAAGCCAAAGCAATTATCTGGTGGGCAAAAGCAACGTGTAGCGATTGCAAGAGCACTTTCGATGGAACCAGATGTCATGTTATTTGATGAACCAACATCAGCACTTGATCCAGAAATGGTAGGAGAAGTCCTAAAAGTCATGAAGGAACTTGCTGAGTCAGGTCTTACGATGTTAATCGTAACGCACGAAATGGAATTTGCAAAAGAAGTATCGGACCGAGTCGTATTTATGGATAAGGGAGTTATTGCTGAAGAAGGAAGTCCAGAGCACATCTTCAATAACCCAACGCAAGCTCGTACTAGGGAATTCCTAAAACGCACAATCGTACAAGCCTATTAAAAAAATAAATAGAATCAATCATCTGTCAATTTAATATTGACAAGTGTAAGATTTTCAATTAAATTATTAGTTAGATTAATAACCGAGTGATATTATTTACCTTCTGAATTATAATAAAGAGCTTTAGCATTTTATTAATGTAGAATTGGTAGAATGAAGAAGCGATCTTTTTGTATTTAGAAGTACAGAATAAGACAAATCGGTATATTTTTAGACTGAAAGGGAATAGTCTGGAAATATACCGATTTTTTGTTTAGGGGGAAGTTTCTTGAAAAAAACAAAAGGGCCTATCGAAGCAGAAATTAGCAAAGCAATTACGCATTGGGAAAAGGATTTTCTGGGGCGTGGATCTGTGTCCGTTAAAACAGATATTCTCCGTGATATGATAATCGTTTATTTACAAGGGATATTAACTCCTGCGGAATATGCTGTTTGTCAAACAAAGGATGGCATGCTATCAATCAAACATACTCGGTCCGGGTTAGTTGAATCAGGTTTGGATGGTTTAAAAGAAATCATTTTATCCATAACTGGAGAAGAAGTAAAAAGCTTTCATACTGATTTAAGTACTCGTACTGGAGAACGGGTTATCGTGTTTAAGTTGTTTAATGATTTAGAGAAAGAATTAGGTTAGGGAGATTTTTAAAAGACTTTATAAGTCAGTTAAAAATAAACCGAGAACTAGTATCAGTGGTTACTACTGCTGGTACTAGCTCTCGGTTTTTTTATTTAATAGCTTTATTTTTACTATTTTAGTTCGGTCCATTTTGACGGAGGGAAGTTTTATGATTTCGAATAGCATATCCATACTACTTACCTTATTTTTTATCGCACTTTTATTATCTGTGGTAAGTGGATTCGTATTCTTATCCAAACGGGTACCCATGGGTTATGTGCGGGTACACATAGGGATCATTTCATTGCCGGCTTTGGTATCATTATTGATTCTTTTAATAGACGATATGAATCACAATGTTGGCCCCTTGCACTTGGATTCCTTAGCTTGGCTTATGGCATGTTTTGTTCTTACGATTGGCATTGTCATCCAACGCTTTTCTGTAAGGTATTTACTAGGAGACCGTTCGTACCGGAAATACTTTGCATTCTTCACACTCATTACAGGTACGGCTTCAGTTTCCTGGTTAAGTGATGACCTTCGATTGTTGGTTGGTTGTTGGGGAATCACTCTTATAGGGTTAACGATTCTTATAAGTCTAAAGAGGGAGTGGAAGGTAACGAGAGTAGCATCAAGACTTTCTGTTCAGGTATTTGTAGTTAGTTGGTTGGCTCTTCTTTTTGCAATCATTTGGCTTTCTCAAATCACAGGCAGCTGGAAGCTATCTCTCATCTTGACTAATGATAGTCTGACACATATTGGTACATGGGAAAAAACAGGAATAAATGTATTGTTGGTTTTGGCTGTCATCATTCCAGCAGCCCAATGGCCATTTCAAAAATGGTTAATTGAATCTGTTGTTGCTCCTACACCCGTTTCTGCGATCATGCATGCCGGAATTGTAAATGCGGGCGGAATTATCCTTACAAGATTCTCACCGTTGTTTAATGGGGATAAAGCTCAGATTTTATTACTCTTCATCTCCATTATTTCTGTCTTAATCGGTAGTGGAATAAGTTTGGTACAGGTTGATTATAAACGTCAATTGGTGGGATCTACAATTGCGCAGATGGGTTTTATGCTGATTCAATGTGCATTAGGTGCTTATTCGGCAGCCATTATCCACCTTATACTACATGGTATTTTTAAGGCTACTCTTTTTTTACAGGCTGGTTCGGCAATACGCCGGATTGAAGTCTCTTCTAATGTGACTAAAAGATCGTCCATTTTATGGATTGTCGCTGGTTATGGTTTAGGTTTACTTACGGGGATTGCTTATTGGAGGATGTCTTCTAGTGAGCCTTATGATATTGTGACTGCTTTGATATTAGGGTGGTCCCTATCATTTTCTTGGATGCAGTTGGTTGTCTTTTGTAAAGGAAAATTTGATAGATTGGCCGGTCTTTTCCTTTTGGGTGGATCAGGAGCAGTCTACTTTCTTTTACATAGCTTTTTCAAAGAATGGTTATACACACCCGGTTTTCAAAGTCTTCAACTACCTATGCCAATCGTGTTCATAGTCGTTTGTCTATTGATACTAGGTAGTGTAATGGGCGCGCTCGCTTCTCGTTATTCTACTTCTCCCTTTTTCGCAGTGCTTTTTCTTTGGTTACTAAAGTGTGGAGAAGGTGAAGCGAAGTCTACCGAAAGTCATCCAAGCTATCTTAAATAAATCACTATCATAAGGAGGTTGTTGGTGTGACATTATCCTCTACATTAGAAAAAGAAATAAACATACAACAAAAGGATCAACAAAAAGATATCGATACAGTAATTGATATAAAAACGTTAGTTTCTTCAGCAAGTAGAGTAATAGCACCACTTGGACCCATTTCAACATTTGCAGCTCGTCATCCCTGGGTAGGACTGGAAGATTTAACATTTGAAGATGTTGCTAACTGGTTAAAAAACACCCGAAATGTAGAAATATACCCTAGTACTTCTATGATCCTATCTGCTAAAAATCGCGGGGAAATTGACGAAGGTTTTTTAGAAATGGGCTTGCAGCGTTGGCTAAACTCAGATTCTCTTAAAATCCCTCGGAAAGAGGCGGAACGTTTTTGTCGAGTTTCGCTAGAATTGGATTCGATGTCTGAAAATCCTTCTTCATCACCAGAGGTGAAAAAAAATTCAGAGAATACAAGAAAGCGTAATATAGAGCTTTCCGAGAATATTCCAATGCAGCCTTTAAGCATGTATATAGAGCACAAGGATGGTGTGAATTTAACGGAAGTGCTAGATCATCATGTGATTAAATGGTGTAAGTTATATCTGGATGAATCTCAGGCAGGCTGGTCAATACCGAAACATGAAGAGGGATTTTATCGAACCTGGCAAAGACTTATACAGCATGACCCTGCATTACGTAAAAATCAGCGCAAAATGTTTAGAAACTGGCCGCAAGATGCAGAGACGGCGTTGGAAGTAGTATTATCTGCTTTTAAAATTCCTCGATCAGAGATGCAAAATTACCTTGAAGGTCATTTGCTATCTTTGCCTGGTTGGGCAGGCATGATGCTTTGGCGTTCCCAACAATCTCAACACGAACAATCACTTTTAGTAGAATATTTAGCCGTTCGAATTTCGATGGAATGGGTTCTAGTGAATCCTTACCTGCCTTTGCACATAAATAGCGTAGAGAAAAAGGTTCAACTTGATCCTCTTATAAAAGCCTGGATTCAGTATGGTGGACTAACAATCGAGAAATGGTTGAAGATGTCTACTAAACAACAAGAAGAATATTTGACATTTGCCTACACGTTTAATGAAAAGATTCGTAATAAATTGTGGCTTGAGGCTTGGGAACAAACATATACAAATCAATTGAAACAGAAAGTTTTAGCTAAACAGCAAGTGAATGATGAAACGAATTCTGCATTAGCCCAATTTGCTTTCTGTATAGATGTCCGTTCAGAAACCTTTCGACGGTATTTAGAGAAAGAGGGACCTTTTGAAACATTTGGTGTCGCCGGTTTCTTTGGATTACCAATCGAAATGCGTGAGCTTGATTGTAAACATACCCATGCCTCATTGCCCGTCATGCATAAGCCAAGACATAAAATAGAAGAAAGAGTGGAGACAAATGAACTAACGCAATACCAACAACGCAAACAAGCATTAGACTCTGTGGCGTATACGTTTAAAACGATGAAACAGAATGCACTTCCAAGCTTACTTTTACCAGAGGTAAGTGGACCATGGCTTATGATTCAAACGCTAGGCCGTAGTTTTCTACCACGAAAAGCAGGACATTTCATACGTAATCTTCGTGATTCATGGTTACGGAAACCAGAAACAAATCTCACACTTCATTCAGTTCGGAACAATGAATCTGAGATTTCAGTCGGTTTTTCTAAGGAAGATCAAGTCAATTATGTTCGTCAAACACTTAAGATGATGGGGCTGACAAAAAATTTCGCACCATTAATTGTGATTTGTGGACACGGAAGTCAAAGTACAAATAATCCGTACGCAGCTTCTCTTGATTGTGGTGCTTGCGGTGGTGCGTCAGGAGCGTTCAATGCTCGGGTGCTTGCAAACTTGTGTAACTTGCCAGAGGTAAGAAACGCACTTTTAACTGATGGAATTGAAATTCCAGATGAAACGGTGTTCGTTGCAGCTGAGCATAATACAACTGTGAATGAATTGAAATGGATTTATGTTCCCGAATTATCAAGGTTAGCTCAGGAATCGTTTAATCGTATTGAGGAAGTCTTACCTAACGTAAGTCATCAAGCAAATGCTGAATGTATATCACAATTACCGACTATCGACACTTATTGTAAAAATCCAAAGGCTGAGGCTCATCGGATTGCAGAAGATTGGAGTGAAATACGTCCTGAATGGGGGTTGGCTCGTAATGCTGCTTTTATTATAGGAAAGAGAGAACTGACCCATGATTGTGATTTAGAAGGAAGAGTTTTTCTTCATAATTATGATTGGGAGCAGGATCACGACGGAGAGATTCTCGCAAGCATCATTGCTGGGCCAGGAACCGTAGCCCAATGGATTAACTTACAGTATTATGCATCTACCGTTGCCCCACATTTCTATGGGAGTGGTAATAAAGGAACACAAACGATAACCTCTGGACTCGGTGTCATGCAAGGTGTTGCAAGTGATTTATTAACCGGACTTCCTTGGCAGTCTGTGATGAAGTCCGATGAAGAGGCTTATCACGCTCCTCTTCGTTTGCAAATCGTCATTCAAGCACCGAGCGAGTATGTGAAAAGGTTATTAGAAAATGATGATGTATTTAATCAAAAAGTTCAAAATGGTTGGGTTAGGCTTGCATGCGTTACCCCCCAATACGATTGGGAAAACTATCAAAATTGAAATTTATGAAACTGCTGTCTTTAAACAATTTATCAATATGAAAGGGTGTGCTTTATGGATCAAACAAGAAAAAAAACATTATTTATAACGGACATGGAATCAGGATTGGAGCCTATTCTACAAGAAGAGACGAACGTCCAACCTGAAAATATGTTAATGATACAAAGCTATGGCCCACTCATTTCTCACCCTTTTGGAGAAATAATGAGATCAATCATCCTTGCCATTTATCAGGAAAATGTTGAGGAGATATTTGTAGTTGGTACTACTAACAAGCATAACAATTTAGATGATGCTCAAAGACAACTAAAACTTCCAGCAGTAAATAAAATTATTATGGATGATAAGATAAAAACAGTAGATTATCTTTTTAAAAATGTAAAACCTGAATTTGTTGAAGCTAGTGTAAGTGACTGGTTAGATGGAAGTGGGAATGACGCGGAATGTATTAAAAAGAGTATTGAAAAAATTCGCCAACATCCATTGGTACCACCTTATGTTAAAATTCATAGCTTAGTAGTAAATAGAAATGTAGAAGTTGCAAGTGTTAATCAACGATAAGACCTTAATTAACTTCTAATAGAATTTGAAAGGGCCTGCCCCGGCGGAAAGTAGCGTTACCGCTGGGGTCAGGCCCTATTTTTATTTGTTTACATTTGTTAATTTTCGACGACCGGCTAGAGCTTTTGGTTTCGATAAAGTTGATAACATATAAATGTTTGGATCGTCAGAAAAACACCGCCTACTGTCCAGTAAAGTGGCAGTGCAGCTGGAGCATTATATGAAATGACAACAATCATGCTGAGTGATCATAATCCCATAAATTTCATTTGTTGTTGTTGACTTTGCGCCATTACTCTAACTGTGAAAACCTTGCTAGGTCATCCCTGTGTCCAATTATTACAAGTAAGTCACCATTATGAATAACATGGTCTGGAGAGGGAGAAATGACAATTTCTGAACCACTGACGATAGCAATCACACTAACATTATATTTTGCACGAACATCAAGATCTCGCAGGCTTTTTTCAGCCATTTTTGAAGGAATCACAATTTCCTCTATATTGTATTCTTTTGACAGCTCAATATAATTCAGCATGCTAGGGGATAGCAGCTGATTAGCTACGCGTTCCCCCATATCTCTTTCTGGATAGACAATCCAATGGGCCCCAATATGCTCCAAAACCTGACCATGGCGTTTGCCTAAAGCTTTTGCAATGATTTTTTTTATGCCAAGATTCTTTAACAACATGACGGTTAAAATGCTTGCTTGCATATCGTTTCCAATCGCAACGATAACACAATCAAAATTATCTACACCAAGGGATGTGAGTGCTTTTTCTTCCGTGCTGTCTGCAATAACGGCATGAGTAACGAAGGATTCAGCACCCTCCACACGCTCCTCATTCAAGTCAATTCCTAAAACCTCTTGGCCAGCTTCATGCAATCTTCTGGCAATACTTGTTCCAAATCTCCCCAAACCAATCACAGCATATTGTCTTGCATTCATAAGTATCACTCCCTACCTTTTACATTATCCAATCATGATATTTCCTTTTGGATGACGATACGCTTCTTTTTTACGCCTTTTTGTCAAGGCATATCCGAGTGTGAGCGGCCCCAGCCTTCCGACAAACATCGTAAAAATAATGAAAATACGACCAAATGAGGAAAGTTCTGGGGTTAACCCCATCGATAGGCCAACAGTTCCAAAAGCAGAAGCTGCTTCAAATAAATACATGAGAAACGGGAATCCCTTATCTGTAATACTCAGTAAAAATGTTATTATGGAGACAATCATGGCACCGCTCATAGCCACAGTTAGTGCTTTTAAGATTGTTGCAGTCTCAATTCTACGTTTATATAATACAACATCTTCTTTTCCCTTGAATTGCGTCCAAATGGTTGCGATTAACAAAGCAAAGGTTGTAATTTTAATTCCTCCTGCTGTCGAACCAGAACCGCCTCCGATGAACATAAGGAAGATTGTCAGAAATAAAGTAGAATGGGTTAAATCTGCAATGGATAATGTATTGGAACCTGCTGTTCTTGGAGTTACTCCGTGAAAGTATGCTCCTAAAGCTTTATCAGTAATCGATAATGGACCTAATGTTTGATTGTTCCCGTATTCAAAAAGGAAGATTAAAATCGTTGTACTCCCTACTAGTATGAGCGTTGCCGTTAATACAATTTTCGTATTGACAGATAACCTACGAGTTTTCCGGTATTCATAAAGTTCATTCATCACGATGAATCCCAAGCCACCTAAAATGATTAATGTGGTAATTGTAAAAACAACAATCGGATCGCCAACATAGGGAGTTAGGCTCCGAAATTCCCCCATTAAATCAAAGCCAGCGTTATTAAAATTAGAAATGGCATGAAAAAAACCAAAATAAACAGCTTTACCAATAGGCATGTCGTAAGAAAACCGAATCGATAATAGGGTTCCGCCAATCGCCTCAATGACTACAGAGAATATTATAATTCGCTTGACTAATTTAACAATCCCTTCAAGAGAGATATTATTATAAGCTTCCTTTAACAGTAGTCGATCCTTTAAAGAGATTCTTTTTCCTAAAAGCATGAATAAAAACGTTCCAAATGACATAAACCCTAAACCGCCCACTTGGATAAGTGATAATATCACCAACTCTCCAAACATGGAAAAGGTATCACCGGTATCTACTACAACAAGACCTGTCACACAAGTAGCAGATGTGGCGGTAAATAAAGCATCTAAGAAAGAAAGACCTTTTCCGTCTTCTGTTGCGAGAGGAAGTGTCAACAAAATGGTTCCAAGCAAAATGATAATGGCAAAGCCTAAAACCAGTACTCTGGGCGGGTCCAAATGACCTAGTATTTTACGCATCGTTATCTCCTTACTGACCTCGTTAAAAATGAAATGGTCCACAAGTTAATTTCCCCTTGCCAAATATAAATATTTATTACCACCTTGGTTTTCGTTAAAAACTTATTTAGGCATAACAAAAAGACCATTAATGACGGGCAGCAATTTTGCTTTTAGAAAACAAAAAAGCCACCTGAATAAGGTGGTCTTCTGACCTCCTTCGCTTTAGCCGACGAAGTTAGCTGACGGGTAGGATGGCGAAAGAGTGTCATCCCTTCTGCATTTGCAGAATTAACCCCAAAAAAGTGGGTCCTCCGTTCTCAATTGAGAGATTAGGCCGTTATTCAATTTGTAATTTGTGAAGATAATTTTACTCCTCTGGCTAATTGCTTGTAAATCCCTAAAGAATCCAAAATACGTTCAAAATGAACAATATTAGACTATATTGAACCGATTTTACGGGAAAAAGGCTTTCTAACACTATATTTCTTCGTTTTTTTAAGATTATTAAGCTTTTAAGATAAAATCGTAAAGTGTATTGACATATTCTTAAGTGAGGCATTAGAATAACATTCATAAATCACGTAATGCATATTGAGAATTACCCTTCAACAGAGTCTCGATTTTTGCCAAATCGTGACTATAAAATATCAATCTATTTGGATTAGTACATTGTATTCATTAAAGGCCAAGTAACCGTGGTTCATATACTAAATATAATTTTAGAAAAAGGGTGACAATTATGGGGAAAACCACGAATAGATTTGTAGTTAATGCTGTAGGTAAAGATGGAGAAATATACTTAACCCATTGTAAAAATAAGGAAGAGCTTAAGGGATGGTTAGCGAGTCATGAAAAAAATCTCAATATGGATGAGTTGAAGGTGATTGATAAAAAACCAAATCCAATTCTAAAGCTATTCGGGTCACAAAAGAATAATAAATAAAACTTTTAACCTTTTAAATTGATCCGAACTTAAAATAAAAAAGTGGTTGACTTTAAAAAGAAGAATCCTTAGACTAAAATTATAAATGAATACTATATCCTTTTTTAAAGGGGAGTAGCTTTTACAACAAAGTCGTCATTTCGGAGAATTCTATTTTCTCGGCTTTGTTGGCAACCAATTCGTTGTTAGCAAGACCTTTGCCTATTGGTAAAGGTCTTTTATTGTTTAAAAACCTTTGCCTAGCGGTAAAGGTTTTTTTGTTTTCCAGCTCCAAAAATAAATGGATTTAAATCTCGAAATCAAACAGGAGGATATTTATGATTCTGAGGAAATATATGGCACTATTAGGAATAGGATCAGCACAAATCGATCTAAAACTTGAAAAAGAAACATACAGAGCAGGTGAGGAGGTAAAGGGATATTTCTTGATTAAAGGTGGAACTACCCTACAACTACTGAAACGGATCGATTGTGATTTGGTCCTAATCGATATTGAGGAGAAGAGCAAAGCAATCGTCGATTCTATTACCATTTTATCAACCAATTGTATTCAGGCAGATGCCATCAATAAAATTCCATTTACTTTCAAGTTGCCGAACTCTACTCCATCCTCTACAGGCTCATTAACTTATCGATTTAATACTAGATTAGCCTTCAAAGAAGGAGTAGAAAGCTTTGATCAGGATGCTATTCGAATCGTTAAGGATTAACAGAAATAATGAGGCAACTAGGACTGTCTTATGTGATTGCTGCACCATGGCATTTTTTCTGATTAAAGAAACCGACGAAAAACAGTATTCCAGATTATTATACAAGATTTCTGTGGAAGAGCCGGGAGGTTTTAATTAATAAAATTTTCAAACACCGATTATGAGAAATAACATAACACTATCATATTAAGATTAGATACAATAACAAAGTTTTGAAAGCAATTAGAGGTTTATGAAATAAATATAGATAATATTCATATATTGTGAAGAGTTTCACCTAAACTAAATAAAGGGTGCGTTAGTCAAACAAGCCAATACTATAAAATGGAACCTCCTAATTTGTGGAGGTTCCATTTTTATAATTAATATCAACATTAAACGTTAACAGAACCTAAAATTAAGTATCAATTGATAATTATATCCGTTACCGTAATCACAATGTAAAGTAATTCGTAACAGTTGTTTGGTTGTAGTTCATAAGAACTACAAAAGGTGTTGAGTCTTCATATTCCTAATATTTCCCTAAGACTATATTCCTGTATTATTTTTGGGCTATTTATCGTCATATCCACATAATTTTAGATTTGTTACCCTTAAAATATACCAAAAAGAGGGAGGGATCTTAGTAACCGACATATAATAAAAACTTTAATAAAAAGGAGCGAAAAAAATGAGAACGATTACAAAAGATTTTGGAATCCTTTTAGCTGTAGCTGTGTTAATTGTTTCTTCTCTACTCTATAGTTTACCCGTCCATGCAGAAGTAGAAAAAAGATTTAAAGACCCTATAAATTTGGGATCTACTATCCAAAGTATCGCAATCTATGACTCTACCTATGGCACTGAAAATGGACGAGATATGATGTATACAACCGCCAGTGGAGACCCGGCCATTTTTCAGGTGATTGACCTTGAAAGCCAGGAAGTAGTGAGGACATATACTTTAGAAGGAACTTCGGCAGTTTGGACACACATTACGGTTCCAAATGGCAATGTCTATATTGGTGGCAATGGGTACCTTTATGAATATTCCCCAGTAACACAGGAAGTAAAAAATGTTGGGAGTATAGGAGAAACTGTTGTATACGGTTTATCCTATGATGAACAGGGGCGGGTTTATTTTGGTTCATACCCGAATGCAAAAGCTGGCCGATATGATCCAAATACCGGGGAGATGAAGGACTATGGTACTGTTGCTCCGGGACAAAGCTACTCGAGATCCACAGCATATCACAATGGCTATTTATATGTAGGTATCGGTGTTGACAATCGGATTGTGAAACTTAATGTGGAAACAGGTGAGTATGAATCAATAAAAGTACCTGATCATGTTGTACCTGGAAGCAGTGTTTGGCAATTAGACGCAGCAGGAAAGTATATCATAGCTGGCGTTGGCGGAGGTAGTAATACACTTCTCTTTTATGATACAGAAACTGGCCAATGGAGTGACAAATACTATACAAATAATAAAGGGATCCGCCTGATTCATGGCCTCCCAGGAAGCAATAAAGTCTACTTTTTGCAAGGTAGTAGATTAAAGGAGGTTGACCTGGATACCCTAGAAGCGGTTGATACAGGAGTCGTGTTTGGAACCTTTTTACGAAATACAACTTGGGTTGAAGTTGAAAACGATCCTGACTTACCTGGACAATCATTAGTTACCGTTCAATTTGGTGGCCAAGTCAGTTATTTTAATTTACAAACCAAAAAAGTAAAAACTATTCAATATCCAATTGTCGGTAATCCAATTCCTATACAAACGTTAGAGAAAGGTCCCGAGGGTAATTTATATTTAAGCGGTTATCCAGGAGGAAAAGGTGCGGTGTATAACCCAGAAACCAATGAATATAAAAATTTCACCTTAGGGCAAGCAGAAGGTATGGTACCCCTTGGCAACAAAATGTATTTTGGGGTTTATCCAGGTGCTACCATATTTGAAATGGATGTTACAAACCCAGCACTATCGACTAAACAAATTTTTGATATTCCAAATCAGGACCGTCCATTTATAATGTCTGCAGTCAACGATCAATTATATATTGGTACAATACCTGATTACGGTCATTTAGGAGGTTCATTAACAGTACTTGATCCTACCGGTGCAAAAGATCCAGTCGTGTATGAAAATGTTGTTCATAATCAAGCCATTGCAGGATTAGAGGAAGTTAATGGAAAACTATATGGTTCAACAACAGTTGCTGGCGGATTAGGAATAGACCCTACAGAGCCTGCTGCTAAAATATTCGTATGGGATATAGAAAAAGGTGAAAAAATCACTGAGTTTGTTCCGGAAATACCAGGCGTTACCGTTCAACCAAAGCTAATTAGTGGAATGAGTTTAGGACCTGACGGATTATTATGGTCAGCAGCGGGTGGATCGATCTTTGCAATGGATCCGGATAGCTTAGAAATTGTGAAGAGTAAAAACGTGTATCCTGAAGTAAAAGACTATGGAAGATGGAGACCAATTCATATCCGCTGGAGTGAGGACGGACTTATGTACACAACTCTTGCTGGCAATCTAACGGTAATCAACACTGAGACAATGGAAACTAAAAAGCTAGCTGAATCTGAGTTGATGACAATTGGTGATGATGGAAATATTTATTATGCAGAAAAAGCCAACTTAATGAAAATTGAAGTAGCCGAAACGTTAGAATCTGCACTGAAATTTATTAAAAGGCATGCTAATGAGGGAGATATTACTAATTCATTAAGTATGCAATTGTCTAATTCTTTAACTTCAGCAATTCATCATCGGGACATGGGCAGACAAGAACAAGCTTTAAAACATTTACAAGATGCGATCAAACAATTTGAGAATGCTAAAGAAACGGACATAGCTGAACATATATCTATAAAATTGCAAAGAATCCTTGAATCAATCGAAATGTAATAAACAGAACTATCCTGACTGTATAGTGCCATGAGCACAACAGGTAGGATAGTTTTCTTATTTTATTGAACAAAAACTTATAAAAACCGTATTGGATTAAGAATCAAAAATATGACAAGTCGGGCCTTGCGATACTGGGTGAAAAATCCATTTACCTCCTCTTAAATAACTAGTTTATAATTAAAAGATATCCTTTTTATATAAAAGGTCCAATTATCAAGGAAAAGAAGATACAAGTAGGTGAGTATAATCAATATCATCGAAGCAAGGGTGAGAGGTTTTATCGCGGATATTCAGCACCCGAAGCAGAAAAAGAAGATTAATATAAACGATTTAGAGCTTCAGCTACGGAGGCTCTTAGATGACTATTTTGATATGGACGGGTATTCATTGTTCTATCAATCAATTGAAGCATTGCAAACTGAAGGGGTACTGACTCCGATTCTAAATAAACAACATAATGGAAGAACACCGTCGCTTTCCTTATATTACTGGGTGAATATTAAGGTACAGGAAGACAAGTGGGATCGTCTAGAAATGATGAAATTAAGTGATTTATTCGATTTCTCCTTCTATGAGCGTCATCCCGAATGGCAAACGAAAGAGGAATGGATGCGAATCCAAAATGTATATTCATTTTTAAAGTCTATTCCAGAACGGGAAATTGTATCCGTTGAGGAAAGAAGCCTGGAACTCTTTGGACATGAAAAGTTTTTGCTGGACTCTGATAGTTTCCCTGAGGGAAAAGGCTTTTTAGCGAGGATTGAAATATCTGAAGACCAGCTAAAAATGGTGAATTACGGGGAGCCTTTTGTCTTTTGGTTGAAGCAAGGAAAAGAAATACATGATATTCGAAGGGTCCTTATTGTTGAAAATCTATCATTCTTTCATACCTCCATTAAGCTATTGGAAGCTAATCAACTAGATTATGAACCAGAACTCATTATTTATGGTGAAGGAACGAAAATTGAACGGAGTTTTTCCTATTTTTTTCGAATGTTTCCATCAAAGCCATATTTATTCTATTATGCAGGCGATTTAGACGCGGCAGGGTACGGAATCCTCATTAGGTTGATTGAAAAATATCCGGATTGCTCGATTCAGCCAGCCCTGAAAATTTACCGCAAAATGCTCGATTGTTTCGAACAAAGGAATGACCAAAAACAAGGGCAATCACAAAACCTTAAATACCGTGATGCATTTTTTCAATGGTTTACTGAGGAGGAGCAAGCACTATTACTCCAATTATGGGAGGAAAATAAACGGATTCCACAGGAAGTACTAACAAGCGAAACATGGAGGAGATGGATGTGAACGAGTCATGGGAAGGATTTGCTCAGAGAATGCAACGTTTGAATCCTCTGTTTGAGCTTGGGAGGGGAATGGATATAGGTGAACTAAAGCCACATATCCAAACCATTCTTATGCAAGTGCTCCTCACCATCTTTTACCGAGAATTAAATGATGATGACAACAGACGTAAATCTGATATTAAATATATGGTTGAAGATACAATCAAGGAGATGAAGCTTTTAGCAGACGAAAAACAAATCGATCGGATTACAAGCGGTCTTTTGTATCAAGGTAAAGAAGAGTTTAGTAGACCATTTGAAGCGCTATATTACGATGAAATAAGAGGTTCATGGGAGACGCAAACCTTCCGATATGTCACAATGGATGAACTCTATACGAATTTAGAGATAGGCAGCTCTATTGTTTATAAGCTCACAGAGGTTGCTCAAGAAATGATCTTTATGAGCAGAGAAATGGCAGAGGAATTCTCGATTACTATTGAGCAGCTCTATAGTATGCAGCTTATTAAGAATGGGAATTTCAGAAAGGCTACCCGAAACCTTGACCACCTTATTTCACGAGTGAACCGCTTAATGGCAAGGGAGTTTTCTTTTCAAAAGGAAATGATTAACAATCCCAAGATCCTTTTAATTGAAGAGGAATGGCAAAGGGCTGACAATCGAGAAGAAATTGAAAATCAATTTGATGAAGAAAAAAATCATTTCCGTACGATCACAAGTATGATTGAAAAAACGAAACGAAGGAACGAGGAAGATGATTATATTCAGAAGGAACTGATTCTTCTCCAGGAAAAAATTGGCCATACAAGGCAATTGCATGATCGGTTTGCAAAGCTCGTTATCCAAAATATTTCCTATGAGATGAAGCTGAAAGTAGAAAACCCTTCCTTGTTTTGGGAAAACAGCCTCGTTTCATTTCGAGAGCATTTTTATGAAAATTGGTTCATGAAGGAAGGTTTTAATCGCTTTGATGAAATTGAAAATGTTCTCTCTCCTTTATTTTCGCCGAAGAATGAGTTTGTTTTGCCTCTTGATTGGATTTGGGGTGAACAAGAATTTGATGAAAATCCTCAACCTGATGTAATTGAAGAAGAGGCACCAAAAGAAACCATCACAACTCAGCGCGTGACGAACTGGGATTCTGTTATTAAGGCTTGGAGCTATGTTTTTCAATATTTACAAACACACCGTGAGTTTTCTCTAGCGGATCTAGCGGATTTACCATTAGAGGTGCAGGATTTATGGTTAGAGGAATCTGAAACAATTGATTTATGGATGATGTTTGATAAAAAGCCACTGAAAATTCAAGTCATCCATCGGAAAGAAGAGTCATTAGGTGATGAAAGGGAAATTCTTCTTTTTAAGTTAATGAAGGAATATCCCCAATTTCAAATGTTTGAGGGCATGAAGATTTATACAGAATTTGATCATCGGGCGGAACCACTCCTTTGGCATCGAATGAAAATAACCCCTTTTAAAATTTGTGTACAGGAGGAGAAGCGATGAACACAGAAACAATCAAAAAAGCATCGACTGTTTATTTTACTCTCTTAAAAGATAAAGTTATTGACGAAAACAGTGAGCATTTTCAAACTTATTTTGATCCGGAAGTAAGGCAAACGGTCCTATTATTGGCAGATGAATCAGGTACATATATTATTGAAGCACCAAAGCGCATTCACTTGGTAGTCCAGCCTACAGGATCTGTCTTTGCTACTAATTTTACTCATATGAAAGATAAACATCGGCAAGTCGAAACGAAAAAACACTTCCATCTTATGAGCATCATTATTATGTCTTTTTTAGCAAGCATCGACCGGAACCAGGCTGCTAAAGTTCGTACAAAGCGGGAAGGTATTAGCTATTATGCTTTAGAACGTCAAGTCAACGAACTGATGATGAACTGGAATAGCCTTCTGAAAGGGAACCCTCGTTTTGGAGAAGAAGAACGAATTGATATGAAGGAAGCTGTAACAACCTGGAAGTACATGGAGGTCGACACAGACGATTATAGAATGAAGAAAGGCAATCGCCGTACGAGAATTGGTTTAATTGCGAGTAGTATGCGGTTATTAGAGACGGAAGGTTTGATTGTGATTCTAGACCGAGACGATGTTCCAAAGGTGATTCCTAAGAATGAGCTATTTGAGCGTATTGAATACCTCTATCACGATTATGACCGTTATGAAATGTTTAAAAAACTGATGACAACAGAGGAGGATGAGCATGCCGAAAATTCATCGAATTAGAATTGTTGGCCTTAAGTATGATGGCATGCAAAAGCAATATAAGGATACTACCTTCAATTTCCATAATGAGAAGACGTCATCAAATGGACTCATTGCGATGATGAATGGTGGTGGAAAAGGGGTGTTTTTGCAAACAATCTTTCAAATCATTAAGCCAGGCACAGCATGGGGGAAGCAAAATAATCGATATTATCAGCAGTTCTTTTTTAATAATAAAGAGCAATTTATTCCTTATACGTTTCATGTCGCCATGGAGTGGGAATTAGACGGGGCTGACCGAAGGCATTTGATCACTGGAGGCATGTTCTCAGCAGAACAACGGATTTCCATGAGTGATGAAGGTGAAAGTGAAAGAAAGTCATTGGAGCAAGAAGCGAAAATCCTTCCGAATATTACCTTCTATACTAGAGAATTTGAACGGAACGAAGATGCAGCCCTTGAGCATATTCCGCTCTATGAAAATGATGAAGTGGCGGAAACAGAAGAATTAAAGGATTATTTAAAATGGAATGGCTATGATGTTTACCGAGATACGAAGAAGCATTTTCGCATCCTAGATACATATGGGATTAACCGTAAAGACTGGGATATTATGAAGGATATCAATAAAGATGAAGGTGGAGTTGGAAAATACTTTGAAGGAGCGGAGGATGACCATTCCTTATTCCAAAAAAGAATCATTCCGACGGTTAGTCAGGTGTTACATCGAACCGAGCATCAAAAGAACGATCTCGTGGAAATCTTCAAAAGTCAGGCAAGCATCGCGAAGGACCTGCCAATCCTATTAAAAAGAGAACAAGCCCACAAGGAGTTCCTAGAGGATATCGTCCCATTTGAAGAGCACCTAGCAAAAGGAATCGAACATAAGGAAATTGTGGAAGAAAGCATTAAAGTAGGCAGACAATTTCTCGGAGCTTTAGAGCATTTGAAGCAAATGGAAGAAGAAACAAAGCTCAATTTAGAAAAGGAAATGGAAAAATTAACGGAAAAGCAAGAGGATTTACGCTTTCAAAAGGAAAATTTGGAGTACGCCAAAGCCCATCAAGAGGTTCTGGATTGGGAAAAGAAGGTAGAAGAAGAAAAGAAGAAACATACAACCGTAGAAGGTGTTGTTGTAGAAAAGCAACAACGAAAAGATGAACTCGCTTTTCAACTTCTTTTGAAAGAGTGGCATGAATTCGAACAAACCATTGGCTCTCTTTCACAGCAGATTGCAACACTGGAGCAAAATAGTGGCCTAGAGCAAGTGAATCAAAGAATGGATGAGATTAAAAAGGAAGTAACAGTCGAGTGGGAGCAAGCCTTTCAAAAATTACAAGAAGCGGTGAAGCAACATTTTGGCTATCAAAAGTTCTTAAAGAAAAAAGGGTTGGAGCTTACTAGACAGGATAAACAAATGACAACAGAAATTGCTCAAGTTTCTACGGAAATTGATTTCCTCTATACTCAAATTCATGCCTTTGAGACGAAGGAAGAGGCACTTATTGAAGAATATGGCGACCGCTTAACCTATGATTTAAAGGGTTTCATCGAAAGTTTGATGAAACAAAAAGAGGAGAAAAAGACTAGACTCATAGAGCTAAAAGCTGAGGAAAAAGCATCGAGTGACAGACAAAATCAGCTTGCTGAGACACATGGAACGCTTGTTCAATCGATTCAGTATTCAGAAGAAAAATGGGAAGAATTAAAGGAAGCAAATGAAATTCAGAAGCAGAAGGAAATAAAGCTATACGATAAGCTGCATGGGCTGTTGGCTGATATATCGCTCCCATTTACAAACTCTCTGTTATCGAATTATTCGATGCAGATTGAAGAAATGCTTGGACAAAATCGACAAGAAGGGGAGTTAATAAAAAAAGAGCTTTGGGAATCTCAGCTCGACCATTCCTTAAATGATGAACCTTTTTGGATTGCTAATAAAGATGTGAAGGAATTAAAGGAATGGATTGATGAAAAAACAGGCATTGATGTGTTTTATGGTTCGCAATTTCTTCAGTCATTAAGTACCGAGGAAATGGCAAATCACCTCATTGCTTACCCATTTCTTCCATATGGACTGGTCGTCAACCAGCATCAATGGCAAAAAATAAATCAGCAAGTTCTTTCAGTAAGATTGTTTAACAGTCCAGTTCCGATTTTTTTACGTGAGGATATGAACGGAAACGAAAATGCTCATGCACCTTTTGTAATGATTAATGGTACAGAAAGAGAGCTACTAACAGATAAAAATCAATTCACCAATTGGAAAATCAAGATTGCGAAAAACATAGAAGAAAAGAAAGATACCCTTATTGAAATCGAAAAAACAGAAAACTCACTTCGTCGGATAATAAAAGAAATCGATCGATTTCTATCAAGCGATCTATCGATTGATATGGAAAAGGCAATCAATCAAGAACTGCATACGATTCAATTGAAAAAAGTAAAATTACAGGACATCACGAAACAAACCGAAAAAGAAAAGGAACTACAACTCCAGCTGAAGGAGCAACTGGAAAAAGCTTTAAGAAAGATAGACAAGCTTTCAAAGGATGTAGACGTGTTAGAGGATTTTGAACGGGAAAGAGCGATTCACGAAGAAAACAAACGGGTGAAAGTGGAAAAGGAGAAACAAAAGAAAACACTCGTTGTCAAACAACAGGAAATCGGTAAAGAGCATGAAATGATTGTTGGCCTAGAATCCCAGTGGAACCAAACCTATTTGGAATGGAAGCTAAAAACGGAACAAAATATAAAAGAGATTGCAAATTTTATAGATGGAGCGACTTTTCCTTCTGATGAAAAAGCGGACCAAAGTGAAGAGATTCCCCGTCTATCTACCCACCTATTAGAAGAGATAAACGGTAGAATGGATGAACTAAAACAGCTTCAAAAATCAAAGGAAGAACAGGCCAGGGAATTACTTATTATTCAGGCAAAGAAAGAATCTGAGCAAAAGCAGCAAAAGAAATTAGAGAAAAAACTGAATGCATTAGGACAGAATTGGAATGAAGCGTCGGAGCCAAATGAACCGATTAGTATATTAGAAACAATGCTACAAACAGCACAAAAGGAAGCAAAACGAGCAGAAAAGGAAGAACGTGAACAGGGGACCGCTGTAACGAAAGCTGAAACGACCCTGGAACATGAGAAGGAACAGCGGGCCAAGGCAGGGAAAAAAGTTACCAAGCTTGAAAAACAGCCGGAAGAATGGGAGGACCATGACTTAAAGATAAAAGAAATCGAAATAAAAGACCAAACAAAGAAAACAAAAGATGAAATCAAACAGACTGAGAAGCTTCAAAAAGAAACAGAAACAAAAATAGCTGGCTATGAAGGGGATTTATTAACCTTATCTTTTATCCTCAAGGAAGAAGCAACAATTTTCACAAAGAATGAGATAGAAAAAATCAAGAGCCAGGGAAAAGCGTGTATCTTAGCATGGTGTGATGAGCATCAGGCCATTCAGGAGGAAGGCCAGGAGAAGCATGCGAAAATTGAGCAATCATTGCGTAATTTAAAACTGACGATTGAAGGCAAGGATTGGGAGATTCGCTTCAAAAATGAGGTATTAACGACACTAGATCATTTAGATACTAGGTACTATACCCATATCCAAAACGTTGTAAAGAATATGAAACTTTTTTCACAAAGCGGATTGGAGCAATTAGAACGTGACAAGGAAAGGGCGGAGAAGGCTCAAAACTTCTGGGCAAGTCGTGCCAGTATGAAGGTGATGAGTATTTCAGAGGCGATCCGTTCGATGGTTGCAAAAATGAAGCTGAAAAATGAACGAGGTTCATTCCCACTAGTTCAGCTAAAAGAGGATATTTTACCGAAACGGCCAGAGGACGTTGAGCCATTATTGAAACAGCATTTCGTATCGTCTATTAACAAAATTACGAAGCAATTTGATATGATTGATGACCAGAATCGAGTGTTAGACCAAGAAATAAAAGAGCTCATTAGTGATGAGCAAATTTTATTTGTCTCTCTTCGGAATCGATATCCGGAGTTGCTCGTCTATAATATGAGAACAGATAATGCCTTTATGTACGGAAAACCTCAAAGAGAGCATTACTCGACATGGCAGACTATTAATCAGGGCTCGAAGACGAAATCCGACGGGAGCGGAGGACAAAAACTATCAGCCCGTATGGTCATGATGATGATGTTATTATCTGTTAAGAGCGAAACTGACCAGAGTTGGGTTCCGTTAGTGTGTGATAATCCATTTGGACAAGCGGCATCGGCCCATGTCCTTGACCCGATTTTCGCCGTTGCAGAGAAGCTGAAATTCCAATTTATCGTCGTTACTCCACCAGAGTTGGTGAAAACGGAGATCAGCCAACGATTCGATGCCTACTACAAACTTGATTTCATTCGTGAAAATGGAAAAGAAATTGTTTCCGACACGATTGTTCCAGCGTTTCGGATCTATCAGGGTGAGAAAGTAGGTCAATAGAGCAGTTATACATTTATAGAGGGAAATCACATTATTGCCATGACCGGCCAGGGAGCACAAAGAAAGAATCCATTTTGATCAATCTTTTTCAAAATGGATTCTTTTTTATCATAATTAGATAGATTTGTATTTTTTAAGGTTAATTCTACCAAAAAAGGCAGAAGGAATGATAGAATATACCCATGAAAAAGTACTCAGCGGTGTTTTTAAAAACACTGGGTTTGGAAGAGTATAGTGATCCTGGTTGGAGAGGTAAAAAAATGAAAATCGATTTACTTGAACTATTGGAAGAAGAAGATACATATACCGGTCGACAAAAAGAATTAGATTTGTTTTTTGATTCCTTGGAAAGCAAACAGTGGAATGAGTATAAGATCCTTTCCTATTACGGGGTCGGAGGAATTGGGAAAACGGAATTGCGTAAGGAAATAATGAAGAAATTGGAGAATGGGTCCGAAGCGGAATCTACTTATATTGACTTTGAAACCAATGAACTGCAACAGGTAGAAAAAGCGCTTGTCTATTTAAGAACAGAAATTGGCAAAAAGTATGGTGTACAGTTCACACTATTTGATGCTGCCTACATCATTTACATGGAAAAAACAAACAATGCTGTTACTATAAATGAAAAGACTTTGCCTTTTATTGAAAAAGGTACCTGGTTAGCGGATTTTGTTAATATAGTAGCCGAAAACACGTATGTATCGATTGGGACTAGACTGATTAATTCAATATCCAAACGATTAGCAAATTATCTATCAAAAGAAGATATGATGAAGATACGCAAATTTGAATCCTTACCAGAACATAAACTTCTTAAACTATTACCGTTCATTTTTGCAGAAGACTTGGAAAAATACTTAGTGAAATCAGATCATAAATTCGTCATTTTTATTGATACATATGAGTCTTTATGGACGGATCAGAGAATGAAAGCTTATGATTTTGGGGTAGATGGATGGATACGAGATTTGGTTAGACAACTTCCTAATGTGTTTTGGGTAGTATTTGGCCGAGAACCTATTGATTGGGGACGTTATGAAGAAGTATGGAATCTTTATATTGGCCAAGTGCCACTTGACGCATTATCAGAATCAGAAACAAAAGAACTATTACGAAAACACCAAATTTTTGATGAAGCGATTCAAGATGAAATTTATCGAAATTCCGAGGGGCACCCCTATTCTATTAAACTATCAATTGATACCTATGAAAATATATCAAATAATCGTGTACCATCTGTATCCGATTTTAATGGATTAAAAACGCCAGTCCAATTATTTGAAAGATTCATAAGATATCTTTTAGTACCTGAAAAACAGGCATTAGAATTATTAGCACTCACAACTGGTTGGGACATTGGAACTTTTGACGCGTTAATGAATAATTTCAGAATACAAATGAATGAGGATGATCATTATAATTTGACTCGATTTTCATTTATTACAACACTAGATGGTGATACATGGGATATGCATCGATTAATGAGAGATAGTCTAATTGACTTTCAACCTCCTCAAAAAGTGGTAAAAGGCAGAACATTTTTATTTGATTATTATAAAAAACAGCTATCAAAGAACCTAGTTAGAAACGATACGCATTACGCTGGCAAAATCATTAATCAAGCATTTCACCAAGGCTTTCTGTTAATGGAGCAAGGAGAAATTTCACAATCGTCCTTTATTGATTGGTTTAGGGATTACGATATTGTCTTTTTAAATAGTAAGGCAAATTATTTAACCTTACCTCTTTTAAACCAGTTAAAAACATTCTTAGAGAACAGTTCCAATAGCGAGGCTCAGAAATATTTAGGTGTTATTCTCTATGATATTGCTTTTGTCTATATGCATGAAAATCGTGATTACAAGAACGCAGAGCCATTATTTAAGGAGGCTTTGGAGCTTCGTGAACAGAAATTTCCTGATGATAAATTAATGCTTGCAAAATCTTACTTTGGCTTAGCCACTCTGTATCAACGAATGGGACGAAATCTAGAAGCGGAAGAACTTCATTTAAAGGCGTTTTCGTTACGAGAACAGTATTGTGATTCATCCAATTTAATCGGTCTAGCATATTCTTCTAATGGACTAGCTATGCTTTATCAAAATAGGAAGGAATATGAAAAAGCATTAGAGTATTATGGAAAAGCACTTAAAATCTATGAAACACTGAATAAATCAGATTATGGTAACATTTCGACCAGCATGATGAACTTAATTAGCTGTTATCATGAATTGCATCAGTACGATATGGCCTATGAATTTTCCAATAAGGTTATGGACATTGTAAAGAATGACGAGAATTTTAATCCAATCAATTATGCAAAGGCATTAAATGTGTTTGCTATTACGAAAACGGCCTTTGGGCAGTACGTTGAGGCACTTGAATTCCTTCAAAATTCCTATGATATTTTCAATAGTCGGTTGGGAGAAGAAAGTTTAGAAGTGTCAAAAGTATTGCATAACATGTCCATAACATTTAAGCTGTTAAAAAACGACACCAAAAGCATTGATAATATGAACAAGTGCCTTGAAATAAAAAATAGAATGGTCAGCGTAGAGACCCTAAGCGAGGATAATTTGAACTATCGCTATAGCCAGGAAATGAATCAGTTATTACAAGAAGACCTGCTTGATTATGATCAATTGAAATTTAACTTTTAGTAGGTGAGCAGCATGATTACGATTAAGCCCAACAACTTGCATTTTAAGGAACCGTTTGAGGAATTAGAGAAAATTGAAAAATTGATCATTCATCATACATCAAGAGTTGACTTTACACTAGAAAAAACACACCAATTTCATCAAAATGAAAGAGGCTGGAGCGGCATCGGATATAACTATTTCATTGAAAAAAATGGAACCATTTTCGAAGGCAGAGGACCCCATGTGGGAGCCCATACGTACGGTTATAATCGAAAAACTCTTGGAATCTGTGCAACAGGTGACTTTGATATCGAGTTTCCTACAAGAGCACAGATTACATCTTTAATTGAAATTTGTCACTATTTTATGGAACAATACCAACTTCAGCCTAAGGATGTTCTCGGGCACCGAGAACTGAAGGGCTTCGACTATACAACCTGCCCAGGAAAGTTATTTAACATGAATGAATTTCGGTCGTTGCTGGAAAACGCACAAGTAGGTGTCTCAAAAGCTTAGCTTGGGGTTTTTATGTCAAATTTGACATAGAAGAAGTCAGACAAGCATAGAATGAAATAGATGCTTTCATAGAGTTCATGATTTTTGAACCTACAGTGTCTATTTACTCAATACAGAAATTTAAAAAGACTGTGGATAGTATAATCGATAATCCATCCTGTTTCAAAAAGATATATAGAGTAGAGTAGTTTTTTTAGCTGATTGGAGGAAAAAGGATGATACCGAAAGAAGAAACATTTGATGAATTCCTGACGAATTCATTTGCCAATGATGTATATTTTCGAGAGTTAAGGTTATCCCAGGAAGAAGCAGACTATGTGTTAAAAAAGTTTCCAAAAGCTAGTTTGAAAAAGTGTGACATGGCAGAATCACCAGATGGAAAGTGCTGGTATGAAGTAAATCTACTACCTTTTGAAAAGACTATTTCAAATGGCTCACAAGACCTTGAATCTGAAAATCAGCGTCTCAAAGAGGAATTAGAAGCATTAAAAAGATCTCTATCTCCAATAAAATAAGAATCTGATGAAACTTGTTCAATTAAAATCCGGACGAGTTTCTTTTTTTATACATATTTCTGAAAGTCGTTGATAGTTTATAGGAAACTTTTCGGAAAGCCTTTGTACATAAAGCTTTATTTTCATGAGCATCATTCCTATAATGGTATGTACTATGTAAAAGAGAGAGGGATTCACATTAATATACTATGGGATTTTGACGGAACATTGTTTAACACCTATCCAGCCCTGGTCAAAGGTTTTATCCATTTAAGCGGCAAGGATTTGGATCCGAGAGAGGTTCTAAAGTGGTTGAAGGTCAACTCAAAAGTAGCCTTTCAGCATTATGGAATTGATGAAAGTAAGCGTGAGGAATACATCAAGCTTTATAATCAATATTCCTTTGACAGCCGGCCGTTTGAACAACTAGAAGAGGTTTTGCAAATTGCGGATGACAATTTTATCGTTACACACCGCGATAAGGAGTCGACTCTGTTCCTCTTGGGAAAATTCAAGTTATTACATTATTTTAAGGTAGTTGTTTCAGTCGAGGAAGAGGGCTTTGAGCGGAAACCACATGCAGCGTCATATCAACATGTAATCAAGGATTACCCAATTGATTTAGTGATCGGTGATCGTGAGTTAGATTTAATTCCTGCTCGAGAATTAGGAATCAAAACCGTTGCCTTTGAAAATCCGGAGATTGAGGCGGACTTTCACATTGACAACTATAGTGACTTCAGAAAGAACGTCTTTCCGTACTTATAAGAAAAGCTTCTCATGGGCCTTCCCCTCATCAGCGTTAGCGTGTGCTGGGGCAGGCAGGCTAAGCATTTTCTTTGATTTATCTAAATAGTAGGATTACAATATTAATATATCTTGTATTCAAGATAATTAAATTCGAGATTATTTAGTAATTAATCCGAATAAATGAGGAGAGGTTAATGTGAATTTTGAAGGTAAAGTAGTTATTGTTACAGGTGCAGCAGGCGGTATCGGGAAAGAAGTTGTACGAAAATTAGCGAACGAACAAGCAAAAGTTGTATTAGTAGATTTAAATGAGGACGCAATCAAAGCTGTACAAGCTGAGCTAGGTTTAACAGAAGAGAATAGTTTAGTGGTAAAAGCTGATGTTTCTAATGAAGAAAATGTTAAAAATTATGTTGAACAAACAGTTTCAAAATTTGGGCGCATTGATGGGTTTGTAAATAATGCAGGTGTTGAAGGCCCGGCTAAATCACTTGAAGAAGTTACAGAGAAAGATTTTGATTTTGTTTATGGTATTAATGTAAAAGGCGTACTCTTTGGTCTTAAATATGTATTACCAGTAATGAAAGAACAAAAATCTGGTGCAATTGTTAATACTTCATCGGTAGCTGGTTTAATAGGATCACCGAGCATGATCTTATATAACTCTTCAAAACATGCTGTAATGGGTATTAATAAAGTTGCGGCTTTAGAGGCAGCACCATTTAATGTTCGTGTTAATACAGTAAACCCAGGTGTAATTAATACACAAATGATGCGTAAAATTGAGTCAAATGTTGCACCAGGGGCAGCAGAAGCAGCGCAAGCAGCTTATAACGATGCAGTTCCAATGAAACGCTACGGTGAACCAGAAGAGGTAGCTAACGTAATTGCATTCCTTCTTTCTGACGAAGCTTCTTATGTAAGTTCTTCTTCATTCACAGTCGATGGCGCTTTGTATAATGTTTAATTAAAAAACTGTAGATAATTTATTTCTCTTTATTGAGATATAATAAATGACAAAACTTGATTCATACCCTGAATCAAGTTTTTATATTTTCATTACGATAGTTTATATTTATTTTTAAATTACCTTATTTCTCTATGTATTTTTGACAGGCGTTAACCGATATGTTACTATAAGGTCACATGAAAAACGTGTGACCTTTTAGTCACCTACCGAAAAAACTTGAAGGGATCGATGGAATGGGTGAAGAACTCTCAATTGTTTTTAAAGCATTAGGACATCCGATCCGAAGGGAAATTTTAGATATTCTCAAGGTTTCACCAAAAACGACGGGAGAGCTAAACGACTGTTTTCCGGATGTAACTAGGTATGCCATTATGAAACACTTAAAGATCTTAGAGGAAGGGAATTTGGTCTTAGTACGGCGAGAAGGGAAATATAAAAGGAACTTCCTTAATGCAGTCCTACTTCAAGAAATGCATAACCGCTGGGTTGAGAAGTATATGGAATCCACGGCGAACTCGTTACTAAATTTACGGATGGCGGTACATGAAAAAGGAGGAAATGATAAGATGGAACCTTCAAAGGTTTTTCGTATTGAACAGGAATTATTTATCAATGCACCACGTGAAAAAGTATTCAAGGCATTAACCGAGCAAGTAGAAGATTGGTGGGAATTCCGAATAGCTCCAAAAGGAGTAAAATCTCACTTTACATTTGATCCCGTCCCTGGTGGCCAATTTATTGAAAAATGGGGTGAAAATGAAGGAGCAATCTGGGGGAATGTGTATTATGTAAATGTACCGGAAGAAATTCGATTGCATGGTCACCTTGGTATGCAAGGAGCCGTAAACAGTGCCTATACGTACCGTCTCCTAGAAAAAGAGGGGGGGACTTTGCTTCAACTTTCTCATACAGCCTCTGGTGTAATCCAAGAGCATTGGAAAGAGGAGCATTCCAAAGGCTGGAATTACCTACTGGGAACTTTACTAAAAAATTACGTTGAAACGAAATGAAGTAGGAGGCTAAGATGGTAAATGTAGTAACAGAAATTACAATAAATTGTCCAATTTCAAAGGTATCAGAATATGCTACAAATCCCGATCATGCACCTGAATGGTATGTAAATATAAAATCTGTAGAGTGGAAGACGCCAAAGCCATTAAGGCTTGGTTCCCAAATTGCTTTTAAAGCAAGTTTTCTTGGACGTGAGCTGGCGTATGTGTATGAAATTGTTGAATTTATTCCTCAGAAGAAATTTGCAATGAAAACAGCAAATGGTCCATTTCCAATGGAGACGGTTTATACATGGCAAGCTATCGACGAAAATCATACTCGAATGATTTTACAGAATAAAGGTAACCCAAAAGGATTCAATAAAATCATGTCCCTTTTCATGCCAGTTATGATGAGGAGAGCAAACATAAAGGATTTGAAAAAAATCAAAGCTAATCTTGAGCGCCAATCCATTTGAAAAGACTAAGAAATTCATATTGTAACCTCAGTTTATAACTTCTCGTCAAACCATACCATAGCTAAAAGAGCCCTGAAATTTTCATTCAGGGCTTTTTTCTGTCCAATCTCCAGGTAATTACACAAAAATTTGACCTACGACAAAGAAAGAGAAAAACGAGCTAAGTTTTGGAGCTTTTTCAAAAAAAGATTTTATTATATTGATATAATTTCTAACTGGTAATAAATTCTCATACCAAAGAACTATTATTCTTTATAGGACAAAGGTTCCAATATTTGTGAATTACGTGTATTGAGTTGACTTAGTTCATATTTCAATATACCATTAATTCGAGATAATCAACTTTAAGATAATGAAGGAGACTTTCATATAATGAATATATTAGTAGTAAAAGCAAATAACCGTCCAGCTTCAGAAGCTGTTTCGAGTAAAATGTATGAGACTTTCATGAATAACATTGAGGGTGTAAATGTAACAACTTATGATGTTTTTGCAGAAGACATGCCTTACTTAGGTCAAGATTTATTCAATGCTTTTGGTAAAGTAGAATCAGGCGAAGAAATGACAGACGTCGAGCAACGTATTTTAGCTGCAAAACAAAAAGCAATGGATGCTATAACAGCTGCAGACGTAGTGGTATTCGTATTCCCGCTATGGAATTTAACAATCCCAGCTAAATTACAAACATTCATTGACTATGTGTACCAAGCAGGTTATTCATTTAAATATGATGAAAATGGTCAATTAGTCCCATTATTGACTGACAAGAAAGCTGTAGTTCTAAGTGCTCGTGGTGGTATTTACTCAACACCTGAAAGTGCGCCAATGGAAATGGCTGCTACTTATATTAAAAATGTTGTTGGTGGCGTATTCGGCATGGAAGTCATCGATGAGGTCGTTATTGAAGGTCATGCAGCAGCACCAGATCAAGCTGAAAATATTATTGCTGAAGGACAAGAAAAAGTTAAAGCTGTAGCAAAAAAATTATCAGCAGTATTGGTTTAATCATATTTTTTTTAATACCTGATCCTAGTTAAGAATAAGGTTAGGACCAAAATACCTTTTACACAGATATTTAAAATGAGTTTAAATAGCCGCAGGACCCAATTAGGGTTCTGCGGTTTTTATTTATCCAGTTGTTTGTAGCATGACTGCAATTATCCGTAAAATGGAGGTACCTTACTTTTTTTGTAATATCCAGTTATTTGGAAAAAATGGATACATCTATTATTTACTTACAGGGAATGCTCGTACTGTAGCCATTTTAGGAGGAAGTTTATTAAAATGGAAATCGCTATTATGGGCGCTGGACTTTCGGGTTTGGCGTGTGCAATAACCCTTGAAAGGAACGGAATTACCCCAACGATTTTTGAGAAAAGAGACAAAGTAGGCGATCGATTTGTTAACGGGGAGGTCTTAATGGATATTTTCACCCGACCTGTTCAGGATTGTATCGCTTCCTTGTCGAATGATTATGCGATCTATCTTAAACCTTTATCAAGCATTCAGAAAATGGAGCTTTTCTCAAAAAATGAAAAAGCAGTAATTGAGGGGCATCTCGGCTTCATAAATGTTCGCGGCAGAGAAGTAGATTCGTTTGAGTCACAATTAGTACAACAAATTAAATCACCTATCCATTACAACTCTGAAAAAACATATGAACAATTACAACAGGAATATACTCATGTCGTTTTGGCAACGGGTGATGGAGCTTACGCAAGAAAGGCAAAAAATTTTCGAGAAGATATATCGGTATCAATAAAGGGTGCTTCAGTTGAAGGGTCTTTTGATCGGTATACAGTAATGGCCTGGATTGATTACGACTTTTCACCGTACGGGTATTGCTTTCTAATTCCATATTCAGAAACAGAAGCGAATATTTCGTTAGCTATACCGGATTTCCCTGAGAACGCAAATGTAAATATCGATAACCTTTGGGATAACTTTTACCGAAGGGTACAGTCTCAGCTAAAGCAAGAATTACCGATCACGGATGAGTTTCAAATTACCAAATATTTAATGGGAATCTGTATGTCCCCTCGAATAGGGAATACATTTTTCGTTGGGAATAATTTTGGCACAATGATGCCTTTTATGGGTTTTGGTCAGTATGCCTCTATTATAAGTGGCGTTAATGCTGCCTATGATTTATGTGGAAACGGAAACTATGAAGAATTAATGGAGCCCCTTCGCCAAAGCTATGAAGATGGCCTCGTGTTAAGGCGTGTAATGGAGCAATTGTCCAATGAAGGAATAGATCGAATCGTTCGATTGTTACATGGAAATTGGGGAGAAAAGATATTGTTGTCAAAAACCATTAACCCGCTTAAAGTTGCAAGCCATTTCCTACGACCCTATATTAAAATGAAAAAAGGAGTGACCTCCTAATGAGCGACCCCTTAATGAATAACCCGAAGTCAATACCCCTTACAGCTGCTGAACTCGGCTATCTATGGACTGGGTATTCAATTAATGAAATGTCAAAGTGGTACTTAACCATTTTTAGGGAACATTCAAAAGACATAGACATGAAGGCTTTATTTAGTCTTGCGCTTAAAGATACCTCTCAAATGCTTAATGAGAGAAGAGTATTCATTAGTAGAGAGGGCTATCCAATCCCAGTAGGTTTCTCTACAACAGATATTAATGAAAACTCGCCACCCCTATTTTCTGATCGGTTTATGGTCTATTACCTGCATAAAGCGACCCGGCTTGGTCTAGAATTTCATTCAAGGTCGTTAGCGTTATCTACCAGAGACGATATACGTAAATACCAGAAGGATTGTTTACAATCTTGTGCTCAATTAAATGATAGGCTTGTCGATCTCCTCTTAACAAAGGGAATATATTGGAGAACACCATCATTACCTGCACCGACATTACCAGAAGATATTCAAAAAAACAGTTATCTAAATGGATGGGTAGGTGATATAAGACCATTGAATAGTATGGAAATAGCCAACTTTTATTCAATAATGGAGCTCCTTGTTATGATGGAAACTCTTTTTACCGGATTTGCTCAAACTTCTGAATCAGAAGAAGTCGTTAAACTTCTTCAAAGGGGAGTCACTGTTGTAAAGAAACAACTCGATGCACTGATTGAAATTTTAAAGAAAAATGCATTACCAGTACCACCTAGCTATGTATCTGAAATAACCGATTCCAAAAAGAGACTATTCTCTGATCGAATTATGATTTGTCATATGGCTGGATTATTTGGGGCTCTTATATCCCAATATGGTTTTTCACTTGGCTCTGTTATGAAGCACGATTTACTTACTGCCTATTCAACACAGATTGGTAAAGCTGGCATTTTCTCAGAAAAGGTTACCAAATTCTTAATTGAAAAAGAGTGGTTGGAAAAAGTACCTGGAGCCATCACACACTAGGATTTTGCCTTATCCGCTATGTCGTAACTGGTCGACAATAAAACATAAATAATGAACATAATTAGAAACAAATGATGGTTTTTATCGTAAGATAGGTGGCCTGCTCCCTAGCGTATGATAGGAGTACTGCACCGAGGAACAGGCCAGAGAAATTTCTATTAGATGAGTGTCAAATCCTAATACTCACTATTCTTTAATCAATTGGTAAAGCTCAGTCATTTCTTTTTCCGAAAGTATCATCGGCACTGGGTATAGAGGATTTGCTTCTTTTAAAGCCCGCTCAACCATCAGTGGGATATCACCTTCTACAATTCTACTTACCTTTTTAGGTATCTTCATATCTTCACTAAGTTTTTTTATGGCTTCAATAAATTTTTTTGCCTTCTTTTCTTCAGAATCACTTAATTCACTAATGCCGATCAAATCGGCCAGTTCTGCTAAAGGTTTATGTACCGAATCTCCGTAATACTCTAATACATAAGGTAAAACAATGGCATTTGCAAGGCCATGAGGCACGGCATAAAAGCCTCCAAGAGTATGTGCAATGGCATGGACATTGCCTACATAAGCACGGGTAAAAGCAATACCTGCTAGGTAAGCGGCTGTTTGCATATTTTTTCGCGCTGTAATATTTGATCCATTCGAATAGGCTTCATAAAGGTTTTCAAAAATCAGTTTTACAGCTTTTCTGCTGCATTCGATGGTTTCATTCGTATTACTTTTGCCAATATAGGCTTCTACCGCATGTGTCAGTGCATCAATTCCTGTTGCCGCCGTTATATGTGGCGGAAGTTTAACAGTAAGAAAAGGGTCCAGGACAGCATAATGGGGGATGAGAGATGTATCCATAATCGCATATTTCTCATGTGTCTTGCTATTAGAGACCACTGCAGCTAGAGTTGCTTCACTGCCAGTACCAGCTGTGGTCGGAATGGCAAACAGTGGTGGTAACTTTTTCATGACTTTAAATATCCCCTTCATTTGAGGAATACTTTTACTAGGTCTAGCTACCCGTGCTCCTACTCCTTTGGCGCAGTCCATTGGCGAACCGCCTCCAAAAGCAACAATCCCTTGGCAGTGATTCTCATTGTAAAGTTGAAGAGCTTCCTCGATATTATCAATTGTTGGATTTGGAACGGTTTTGTCATAGATAAAGTAGTCCACGCCTTCCTCTCGTAACCCCTGAAGAAATGGATTCATCAATCCTATAGAGGTAATTCCTGCATCAGTAATAATTAATACGTTTTCGATTTCAAGACTTTTGATCAAAGGGGGTAGCCTCAGTAAGCTATTCTCACCCTCAAGTAATTCAGGCTTTCGCCAAGGAAGAATGAATGAAGCAAATTTCATAGAACGTTGAAACGTGCGGCAGTACAGTTTGTACATCTCAAGACCTCACTTTTTACTAAAATAGGAAATAAGCACTCTACTAACTATATAACTGCACATAGGATAAATATGTCAAGAGTGGGTCACGGGGACAGGTCCCTTGTCCCACCACCGAATGGAATAAAATAGTGAAGCTATCTCTCTGTCAAAGGATTTAGTAAGATGAATACATACATATCTTAGTTTTAATATTGAGAGGAGAGCATTAAATAATGAGTTACTGGTTAAAAAACGTACGATTAGAAACGGGTTATAAAAAAGAAAATGGAATCGTAACGGGCACAGAAACGGAGATAAAGCATTTAGTTATTGAAGATGGGAATATTAGTAGGATTGTAGAAGCAACTGAGCCTACACCTAGTGATGTAAAAGTTAAGGATGCAATGGGGCTGTTACTGATTCCTTCATTCGTTGAAAAGCATGTTCATTTGGATAAAACGTATATGGGTGAAAGGTGGAAGGCATGTACTCCTGCTCCAGGTGTACTAGAGCGATGTGAAATTGAAAAGAATATTTTAGCTTCGATTCCTTCTAGTACAAAGTCTCGTGCTCAAAGATTATTAGATGTCTTATTATCTGCAGGCTCTACGCATGTGAGAACTCATGTTGATATTTATCCTGAGGTACAACTCCAAAATCTAGTAGGTGTCAATCAGGCACTTGAAACATATGCCGATAAAGTTAGTTCAGAGGTTGTAGCGTTCGCACAGCACGGTTTGCTTAAGAACGGAACCGTACAATTAATGAGGGAAGCGGTAAGAAACGGTGCAGGATTAGTAGGCTCTGTAGACCCAGCGACGGTAGATAATAATATTGAGGAATCATTGGTCCAGTTACTCGATATAGCTGTTGAAGGGAATGTTGATATTGATTTGCATCTGCACGATCCTGGTCATTTGGGCACCTTCACCATGAAACGCCTAGCGTATTTAACAAAGCAAGCTGGTTGGGAAGGAAGAGTTGCGGTGAGTCATGCCTTTGGATTAGGTGATGTCTCAAAAGAAGAAGCGCGTGAAATGGCTTATATCTTAAAAGATGCGGGTATTTCAATCATTACGAGTCTTCCAATCGGTAGAGGAGTCCCTGTCGATCTTCTTGATGAATGTGGGGTTGATGTGGCTGTTGGAAACGATAATATCTTTGATTCATGGTGGCCAACAGGGAATGGGGATATTCTTGAGAGAGCAGGACGGTTACTTGAAAAATACCGCTGGACGAATGAGGTTGCACTCTCCCAGGCTTTACGCTTTATCACAGGAGGAATAACACCATTAGATCGAGAGGGAAATCAAATTTGGCCAAAGCCAGGAGTAGAAGCGAATATGATATTAGTTGATTCAAGTTGTTCGGCAGAAACGATTGCTAGACGCTCCGAAAGAAAAGCTGTTTTTTATAAAGGTAATATTGTTGCAGGTGGCTTAACAAGTTAATTGTTATGAGCCATCTAAAATAAGGGCCTGGCTCCAGTGCTAAAATCATTACTGGCTAGGGCGCGGGCTCTATGTTTCGTGAGATTGTTCCATTTAAAAAATAATTAAGAAGGATGGGTTGACATTTTACCCTATGGGGTATATTATTACTCGTGTGGGGATATTCAATTACGAATATTTTTTTAACCTTATTTATACCTGCATGGGTATGTAACAAAGTTTTTTTAAAAAGTATATACTTCGTTCTACTGGGTGAACCAGTGGAGCGAATATAATAAAAAATGTTATTGGAGGAATATAATATGTCAAATAAAGTAGCAATTATTGCAGCAAACGGTGGAATGTTTGATGCTTATAAGGTATTTAATATCGCAACTGCAGCGGCAGCTTCGGATAAAGAGGTTGCAATCTTTTTCACATTTGAAGGTTTAAATCTAATCCATAAACAAGGAATGCATGCATTAGAAATGCCAGCTGGGAAAGAACATTTTGCTGAAGGTTTCTCGAAAGCAAATGTACCAAGTATTCCAGAATTATTTGAAATGGCACAAGAATTAGGTGTGAAGTTTATTGCTTGCCAAATGACAATGGATGTTATGGGACTAACGAAAGAAGATTTCGTTGATGGTATTGAGGTTGGAGGAGCCGTAACGTTCCTAGAATACGCAAAAGATGCGTCACCAACATTAACTTTCTAATGATTTACTACTTGCAGTGAGGAATTCCTCACTGCAAAAAAACGTATTTTTATACCCATAGAGGTAAATGAAAATAAAGGATGTATTCTTCATTCTTCAACCAAATAATCACTGGATTTTCAGGTAAGATATAGGTAGTAGATTAAACACGGAGGGATATCTATGTCAAAAAGAGTATTAGTTGTTGGTGGAGTCGCTGGTGGTGCCTCTGTTGCTGCGAGGGTTAGAAGGTTAGATGAAAGTGCAGAGGTTATCATGTTTGAAAAGGGTCCTCACGTATCTTTTTCAAACTGTTCGCTACCTTATCACTTAAGCGGTATTGTCGAAGATAGTGAAAAACTAGTTTTAATGTCTCCTAAAATTTTTAAAAATCGTTATAATATTGAGGCTAGGGTTCATCAAGAGGTTGTCCAAATAAACCGCGATAAGAAAACAATCACGGTTAAAGATAGATTGAAGGATACAACCTATGAAGAAAAGTATGATAAATTAGTCCTTTCTCCTGGGGCGAAACCGATTCGTCCAAACATAGAAGGGATTAACAATTCCAATGTTTTTACGGTCCGTAATGTGGTGGATATCGAGAGAATTGATCAATATATAAAGCATAACGGAATTAAGGATATTGCAGTTATTGGCGGTGGCTTTATCGGAGTAGAGGTTGCGGAAAACCTAAAATTAGCCGACTATAATGTAACTTTAGTTGAGTTTGCAAATCAAGTCATGGCACCTTTTGATTACGATATGGCACAAATTCTTCATAAAGAAATGGCAGATCACGGTGTAAACCTTGTTCTAGATGATGGATTAGCCCAAATAGGTGATGGATTCATCACAACCAATTCAGGCAAAAAAATAGAGGCACAAGCAGTTGTTTTGGCAATTGGTGTAAGACCTGAAACTAGTCTGGCTACAGAAGCGGGTCTTGAGATTGGTGAAACGGGTGCAATTAAGGTTGATCACAATTATTTAACAAGTGATAAAGATATTTATGCCGTTGGTGATGCTATAGAAGTGTACCATCGCTTATTGCGCAAGCCAACACGTTTAGCATTAGCTGGCCCGGCTCAGAAGCAAGCAAGAGCGGCCGCTGACCATATGTACGGAATTCCAAGTAAAAATATAGGGGTAATTGGGTCATCATCCATCCATCTTTTTGATTTAAATGCTGCTTCTACTGGAATAAATGCGAAAGTAGCTGAGCAAGCAGGAATTCAGTATGACTATGTTTATCTCATGCCAGGGGATAAAGTAGGACTCATGCCAAAAAGTAATCCAATGCACTTTAAATTAATTTTTGAATACCCAACAGGCCGAATTCTGGGTGCACAAGCAATAGGAAAAGGAAATGTAGATAAACGAATCGATGTCATCGCAACCATGATAACAATGAACGGAACGCTGGAAGATCTGAAGGATCTTGAGCTGACCTATTCTCCAATGCTTGGCACGGCTAAGGATGTCGTAAATCACGCAGCTTTAGTTGGTTTAAATCTACTTCAAGGAAGATATAAAGAAATAAAAGTTTCGCAAGTTCGAGAATTAGTTGAAAACAATGCGTTTATTGTGGATGCTCGTGAAAAAGGTGAATATAGAGCAGGTCATTTTATTCATGCAGTAAACATTCCATTAAGTGAATTCAGGAACAGGCTAGATGAAATTCCAAAAGACCAACCTGTCTATATTCACTGTCGTTCTGGTCAGAGAAGTTATAATATGGTAATGGCTTTACAGCATTTAGGATATGAGAATGTATACAATATTTCGGGATCCTATCTAGGTGTTAATCTTTATGAATACTTTAATGATGTAGTTACAGGACGAGATAAAATAGTAACTGAATATAATTTTAAATAATCTTCACTCTAAAAATTGAATGGTGGGGATTTAGGATAATCTAAACCCTATCTTTTTTTATTCGTAAGAGTGGTTGCGTATAAATAAATGAATGTGTAACAAGGTGTTGACAAAATACCTTAAGGGGTATACTATAAGTCTTGTGATCATTGTTATTTGATACGAAAAAATTGGGTTGACGCCCATTTTTATTTTCATAAATATTATACCCATAGGGGTAATTGTAAAAATACAAACTACTTGGAGGTATGTATGAATATTAATCAAGTTTTAGATGCAAAAGGTTTAGCATGTCCAATGCCAATCGTTAAAACAAAGAAAGCAATTGACGGATTAGAGTCAGGTCAAGTCTTAGAAGTACTTGCAACTGACAAAGGAGCAAAAAATGATTTAACTGCTTGGGCTTCATCTACAGGACACGAAATACTTGATTCAAAAGAAGAAGATGGAGTATTAAAGTTTTATATTAAAAAAGGGTAACAAACAAAGCAGGAGGCTAAAAAATGGATTATATCAATTATATTCTAATTGCACTTATTGCAATTTTTATCGTACAACGTTTGATACCAACTAAAGGTGTTCGAAATATAACCACAACTGAACTAAAGAACGAACTTAAAAACAAAGATAAACAATTTATTGATGTTCGTACTCCAGGGGAGTACAAAGGGTTCCATATTAATGGATTTAAAAATATGCCTCTTCATCAGCTTTCACAAAAAGCAACTGAACTTTCAAAGGAAAAAGAGGTAGTTGTCATTTGCCAAAGTGGCATGAGAAGTCAAAAAGCAAGTAAACAGCTTAAGAAAATGGGCTTTAAGAATATTACAAATGTAAAAGGCGGAGTAAGTGCCTGGAGATAATATATTTTAGGAGGAATAAACATGAAACAATTAACTGCAAAAGAAGTTGAAGAAACTTTAACAGAAGGAAAAACATTAAATATTATTGATGTACGTGAAGTGGAGGAAGTGAAAGAAGGCAAAATTCCTGGAGCAGTGAATATCCCATTAGGTTTAATTGAATTCCGTATGCATGAACTAGATAAATCAAAGGAGTATGTAATGGTTTGTCGTTCAGGTGGTAGAAGTGGTAGAGCTTCACAATTCCTTGAAGGCCAAGGGTTCAAGGTGATCAACATGGAGGGCGGCATGCTCGCTTGGGAAGGTAAAGTCGAATAATTTTTTGATGTAATAATACCTTCGTGGGTAAACGCGATAGATATCATGACATATATGCAATCATTGCATATATGTCTACTTGACGAATATTTGGGAGGAATATAGATGGAATCATTAAAAACAGATTCTGTATTAGATGCAAAAGGCTTAGCATGCCCAATGCCAATCGTGAAAACGAAAAAAGCAATGAATAATCTAGAGGGCGGTCAGGTCCTAGAGGTCCAAGCAACTGATAAGGGTTCAATAGCAGATCTTAAAGCATGGGCTGAGAGTACGGGACATCAATACCTTGGTACTCTTGAAGAGGGCGATGTACTTAGACATTATATACGTAAAGCTAGCGGGGATGAAGTTGTAGAAAAGAAACATCCTGATGTAGTATCAAATGAAGATCTAGAGGCAACTATTTCTTCTGGAAAGGAAATTCTTGTTCTTGATGTTCGTGAAACTGCTGAATTTGCATTTAATCATATTCCGGAAGCCATCTCCATTCCATTAGGAGAATTAGAAGATAGATTTGATGAAATAGATAAAGAGAAAGAGATTTATGTAATTTGCCGTACTGGTAGTCGAAGTGACTTAGCATCTCAAAAATTAACTGAAAATGGATTTATGAACGTAAAGAATGTCGTTCCTGGAATGAGCAATTGGGCAGGTAACACAACAAATATTACAAAATAAAAGTTATAAATTTTTTAAACAAAAATATACCTTAGGGGGTAATTGGCGAATGGCTGTGAACGTAATGACGGCAAAAGATGTTACGAAAAAAGTGTTTGATAAAGAAACGTTATTTATCTTAGACGTTCGTAATGAAAATGATTTTAACGATTGGAAAATCGAAGGTGAGAACTTCGACTATTTAAACATTCCGTACTTTGAATTATTAGACGGAGTTGAGGAAATCCTTGAAAAGTTGCCGAAAGATAAGGATATCTTAGTGGTTTGTGCTAAAGAAGGTTCATCGGTCATGGTAGCTGATATGCTTTCTGAAGCTGGACTTACAGTTTCTTACCTTAAAGGTGGAATGAAGGCTTGGAGTGAGCATTTAGAGCCAGTTAAAGTGGGCGACTTAAAAGATGGTGGCGAAATCTATCAATTCGTTCGTATCGGGAAAGGCTGTCTATCTTACATGGTTGTATCAAACGGTGAAGCAGCGATTATCGATGCAACTCGTATGACTGATATCTTCCTTGATTTTGCTGAAAGCAAGGCTGCAAAAATCACACATGTATTTGATACTCACTTACATGCTGACCATATTTCTGGAGGACGAAAAATCGCAGAAGCTACACATGCAACTTACTGGTTACCACCAAAAGATGCTACAGAAGTTACGTTTGAATATGCAGCTCTAGAAGGCGGTCAAGATGTGACAATTGGTAATACGACAATTAATATTCATGCATTGTATTCTCCAGGTCACACAATTGGTTCTACTTCTTTCGTTGTGGATGAGAAGTTCTTACTTTCTGGTGATATTCTATTCATCGATTCAATCGGTCGACCAGACCTTGCTGGTTTAGCACAAGATTGGGTAGGAGATTTAAGAGAAACGCTTTATAACCGTTATAGAGAATTATCTGATGAACTGGTGGTTTTACCTGCTCACTTCATGATTATTGACGAATTAAATGAAGATGGAAGTGTATCTGAAAAACTTGGAACCCTTTTTGCGAAAAACCACGGTTTAAATATTACAAATGAAGCAGAGTTTAGAAGAATCGTAACAGAAAACCTACCACCACAACCAAATGCATATCAAGAAATCCGTGAAACAAACATGGGGAAAATTTCTCCTGACGAAGAAAAACAACGTGAAATGGAAATCGGGCCAAACCGTTGTGCGGTACGTTAATGAATATTACTAGGGAACCATTATTGGGTTCCCTTTTCTATAGAGAGGGGTAATACGATGGATGTTGCATTTATTATTACAATCTTTTTAATTGGTTTTATTGGTTCATATATCTCAGGTATGTTGGGCATCGGCGGATCTATCATTAAATATCCAATGCTATTATATATTCCACCTTTATTTGGTTTAGCAGCTTTCAGTGCCCATGAGGTGTCAGGTATCAGTGCTGTTCAAGTGTTTTTTGCGACCATCGGTGGTGTCTGGGCATACCGAAAGGGCGGTTATTTAAATAAAACACTTATTTTCTATATGGGGATTAGTATTTTAGTCGGTAGTTTTGTTGGGGGATTTGGGTCCAAATTTATGTCAGAAGGCGGTATAAACGTTGTCTATGGTGTATTAGCGTTAATTGCTGCTATCATGATGTTCATTCCGAAAAAGAATGTTGACGATGTTCCGTTTGACCAAGTGACGTTTAATAAATGGCTAGCGGCTATACTTGCCCTTATCGTAGGGCTAGGTGCTGGAATAGTTGGAGCGGCCGGCGCATTTTTACTTGTACCGATCATGCTCGTTGTCTTAAAAATTCCAACCAGAATGACAATCGCCTCTTCACTTGCGATTACATTTATTTCATCAATTGGTTCTACTGTAGGAAAAATCACAACAGGACAAATTGAATATGTCCCAGCCATTATTATGATTGTAGCAAGCTTAATTGCTTCACCACTAGGTGCAAACGCAGGAAAGAAGATGAACACGAAGGTTTTACAGATTATCCTGGCTATCTTAATCGCTGCAACTGCAGTGAAGATTTGGATGGATATTTTGTAGTGATTCCAATTTTTTTAGGAAGGAGGTTTGTATGCCTTTGATTTTATTTAGTCTTTTGCTACTATTTATAGTATGGGAACTATACAAAAGGTACTTTCCTATAATCGGATTACACTGTGAAGATGTGTTAAAAGTTGATTTAACAAATATTGAGGTTATAGATGTAAGAGACTATAATATCTCATACAAAGATGTAATTGAGAATTCTATTAATATTCCTGTCGCCTATTTGGCAAGGTATTGTTATGAAATACCTGATAAAAAGGTTCATGTCGTGGCATCAACAAGACTTGAGAAAAATGTTGCTATACGAATACTAAGACGTAAAGGATTTTTAGTAAGTGGATATTCAATAATCGATTCTCGTAAATTTTGCTGTAAATATGCGGTCACATAACGTTACATTAAATCTGGAAGAGAGGGGGTCTTTTCATGGAATATGATGAAAAGGTAAAAAATCGAATTAAACGTATCGAAGGACAATTACGCGGCATTTTACGTATGATGGAAGAAAATAAAGATTGTAAGGATGTAATAACTCAGTTGTCTGCATCTAGGACTGCTATCGATCGCACAATCGGTGTAATTGTAAGTTCAAACCTCGTTTCATGTGTACGAAATGCAGATGAAAAAGGAGAAAATACAGAGGAATTAGTTAAAGAAGCAGTAGAACTGCTTGTTAGAAGTAGATAAAAGACCTGGATGGGTCTTTTTTTCTTTTGTGGAATTTAGTATAAAAATACTAAATTAGTCCTATGATGATTGCATAGAATCTGCACAATTTATTGATATTTTAATATGGACGTTAAATAAGTTTGAAAGGATGGTAATGATGAAAAATAAAAAAAGATTGTTTGGATTAGCTTTATTATTGTTGGTTTTTCTATTAGCAGCATGTGCAGGTAATGAAGAAACCACACCAAATGAAAATGCAGATACAGAATCTGACACTCATGAAAATATGGATATGGGAGAAGAAGAATCTGAATCTAATGGAGAAATGGATCATTCAGACATGAATCACTCAGGATCTGGTGAAGTTCCAGAAGGTATAGCGGAGGCAGAAAATCCTACCTATCCAGTTGGTAGTAAAGTGATCATGCATGCAGATCATATGCCAGGGATGAATGGTGCAGAAGCAAAAGTTTCAGGCGCCTTTAACACAACAGTCTATTCGGTTACATATACTCCAACAAATGGTGGCGAACCAGTAGAAAATCATAAATGGGTGGTTCATGAAGAAATTGAAAATGCAGGTGAAGAACCGTATAAACCAGGTGATGAAGTTGTGTTAACCGCAGACCATATGGAAGGTATGAAAGGCGCTAAGGCAACAATTGATACAGCCGAACAAACAACTGTTTATATGGTGGATTTCACCGACACAAAAACAGGAGAAAAGATAACAAATCATATGTGGGTAACCGAAGATGAACTTACACCAGTTGAATAATGTACATTAAAATTTAGTTCATATTTAAGAGATTGGTGATGAACCAATCTCTTTTTTGCAGAAAAAAAGAGGTCTTCAGCATATTTAGAGATCGTCTATTTATCAATTCGTGGATGAAGTCCCGAACGAGGAGAGCCCGAGCTCGTAAAGTCCTTCATCGGGTGGATGAAGTCTCGAACGAGCGGAGCCCGAGCTCGTAAAGTCCTTCATCGGGTGGATGAAGTCCCGAACGAGGAGAGCCCGAGCTCGTAAAGTCCTTCATCGGTTGGATGAAGTCCCGAACGAGGAGAGCCCGAGCTAGTAAAGTCCTTCATCGGTTGGATGAAGTCCCGAACGAGCGGAGCCCGAGCTCGTAAAGTCCTTCATCGGTTGGATGAAGTCCCGAACGAGGAGAGTCCGAGCTAGTAAAGTCCTTCATTGGGTGGATGAAGTCCCGAACGAGGAGAGCCCGAGCTAGTAAAGTCCTTCATCGGGTGGATGAAGTCTCGAACGAGCGGAGCCCGAGGCCGTATAGTCCTTCATCGGTTGTATGAAGTCCCGAACGAGGAGAGCCCGAGCTAGTAAAGTCCTTCATTGGGTGGATGAAGTCTCGAACGAGCGGAGCCCGAGGCCGTATAGTCCTTCATCGGTTGTATGAAGTCCCGAACGAGGAGAGCCCGAGCTAGTAAAGTCCTTCATTGGGTGGATGAAGTCTCGAACGAGCGGAGCCCGAGCTCGTAAAGTCCTTCATCGGTTGTATGAAGTCCCGAACGAGGAGAGCCCGAGCTAGTAAAGTCCTTCATCGGGTGGATGAAGTCTCGAATGAGTGGAGCCCGAGCCTGTAAAGTCCTTCATCAGGTGGATGAAGTCCCGGACGCGTCAGGAACTCGTCCGTAAAGTCCTTCATCATATATGACGGAATATATCGCGCGTAAACAAAGTAATCCCCCAAGATCGATATGTTTTCTTACGGCATAACACTAATTCCGTTTGGAGTTTTATCAACGTCAACTGTTGCGATAACTTCGTTTTTCTCATTATCTATAACACTTACCGTATGATCAAACATATTTGTAACGTAAACAATCTTGTTATCTGAACTTGTAACAACTCCATGAGAGCCTTTTCCTGTTTTGATTGTAGCTACTATTTTATTATTTGTTAGGTCAATTTTGGTCACTGAATCGGAAGGGGTGTCTTCTGTTCCCTGATTTGCAACAAACACATATTGATTGTCTGCTTGAATATATACCTGCGCAGGTCCATTCCCCACATCGACTTTTTCGATTTCACCTGTTTCTACATCAACGATTGCTACTTTGTTTTCAGCATTTAGGGAAGTTACTAATGTCTTGCCATCAGATGTAATGCCTGTTGTAACAGGTGCCTGGCCGACCTCGATTTTTTTATCCTCTTTAAACGTTTGTAAATTCACTACACTAACTGTGTTCTCGCCCATATTCGCAATATAAGCAAACTGATCATCAGAAGAAATTCTAAATCCGTGCGCACCTTTACCGGTTTGGATTGTATTTGTTATTTCAAAGTTTTTTGTATCAATGACTGAGACATTATTATCCTGATTATTTGTCACAAGCGCCGATTTACCATCTGAAGTAAAGACGATATGTGCAGGGTGGTTCCCAACTTGGACCTGTTTAAGTAATTCACCTGATTCAATGTTATAGAACATTGCAAAACCCCTCATATCCATTGAATCCATATTTGAATGGTCGTTGTTTGATTCATGACTAGAATGCTCATCAGATTGGTCATTTGTACCATGACTAGTATGGTCTTCGGAGGTATTATCGGAATCCTCTTCGTGACCCATACCGGGTACTACTGTTGCGCCAAGTACTTTGCCATTAGGTGAAGCTTGAACATTATGGACGGCTCCATCCACCTTAATGGTATCTACGACTTCATTTGTAGATGAATCAATTTTTGATATGCTTCCCCCCTCATTAGCTGTGAATATAAATGTTGTGTTTTCCTTGCTTACCTCGGTGTTCGCGGACGAAGGTTTTTGATTTTGTTCAGTACTCTCCTGTTTAGCACCACACCCCACAAGGACTATGCTTAATAGAAATATAGTTGTTAATAAATAAACTACATGTTTTTTCATTTTAAAGCCTCCTAGAATAGATTTAACGCAATCATCTTAAGAGGAATTAATAATTGGAAGATGTGATGTATTTCACTTTTTATAAAAAGGATGAATAAACAGAACAGTTATGTGAAAATCCACAAATTCTGCAAATTTTTGACTTATCCTTTTCAGTTATTATCAAGATGAGTGCATTTAAAACAGTCACTCTCGATGATTAAATAAAGGTAGTATCATTAACGAATGTAGAGTAATATAATAGATTAAATAGAGCTTTATAAGGTGCGTTTTAGTGAGAAATTGTTAAGCGGGGTGATTCATGTGTGTGTATCAAATAACTTTGTTGAATTACAAGCTAATGAATTTTGTGAAAAGATACGGGAGCATTCACTCTATAAATTTGTAGGTGTTAATCGTTCGGAAATTAATTATAACCAGAAAGATGGGAACGAATTAGGTTTTATAAAAACGGTAATTCTACAAGACAATGACGGCACCGTTTATTATGTAGAACCTAATTCCAATGGGGTGAAGTTTGCAAAACAGGAAATAACTTATAAGGAATATAAAAGATTACAGAGGAAAGAGACGATAAATGCCTTTTCTGGTTTCTTTTTGATTGGAGGATCTTTTAGCGCTCTAATGATCGCTTTCGTGAGTTACTTTAGTTAAGGGCCTTAATAATTGTTTTGTTAATTTTGCTTTTAATTTACAATAAAGGGACTGTCCAATTCATTGAAAAGTGAATATAAGGACAGTCCTTTTGTCATTGATTTCAATCTTTTGCTCTGCATACTTTCTGCAAAAATATATTTTAAACTAAATAAAGAGGTGTGGACAATATTTGTTAAGAATGGAACTTTAATTATGCAATTAACAAAGGAAGCGATTTAAATGCCGAAAATCTTATTAATAGATGATGAGTTACGAATGTTGCAATTACTTACCTTATATATAGAGCATCATGGCTTTACATGTATTGCAGTGAATTCTGGCGAAGAGGGGATTAAGTATTTAGAAAATAACCATGTTGATTTAATCTTATTGGATATCATGATGCCCAATTTAAACGGTTGGGAGACGGCGACAGAGATCAGAAAATTTTCAAATGTACCTATTATCATGCTTACAGCTAGAGATACAAGTACGGACATGGTCAGAGGGTTAAATATAGGAGCAGATGATTATATTACCAAACCTTTTGATGAAAATGTATTAATTGCTCGCATTCAAGCTATTTTAAGAAGAACGAAACAACCTCCAAAAGTTGAAATGTATGGGTTGATTTGGGATGACAATAATCACGCAATGTACTTTAATGAAGAAAGTATCATTCTAACTCCAAAAGAATTCGAGATGGTTGGTCTGTTAATGAAAAACAAGAATATTGTTTTTAGTCGTGAAAAACTATTAGAAACAGTATGGGGGTATGATGCGAATGTGGAGGATCGAACGGTAGATTCACATGTTCGGAATATACGTGATAAATTTAGAAAAGCAGGTTTTCCGATTGAAGATCATTTAAAAACTGTTTGGGGAATTGGGTATAAATGGGAATGAGATGCACATCTAATGAACTAAAATTGTTTTGCCCCCTAAAGCAGCGTCTAGGAGGCTCTCTTAAGATGAGTATAGTTATAAGCTATTATTCTTCATATCTAGATTATACATTTCATTAAAATTTGTATTTTTCATCAAGCCGTTTTCTCCATGGCAAGAATCAAACATATCTTTTAATTGCTGTTCAGAAAAATCGGGGTGCATTTTTTCCATGAAGGGTTTCATCTTTTCAAAAGGAAGGAAACCTTCACCATCTCCTTGTGCAAATACAGCAGTACCTGTACCGATTACTAATGCAGCTGTGAAAATGCTAATCGCCCATTTTTTCATATCTTACCAACTCCTTATCTTTTATGGCTTTAGAATACATCTAAACATTGCAGAATCTATGCAGAATTTATGAATAGTTCGTGAAGGGCAAAATTGGATTTTAAACGAAGTGGGATGATGTTTATGAGTTATTTACGTTTTTATTGAAGGCTAAAAATATAAGGAGAAAATGAATGAATAAAATATCGCTTAAACTCGGTCTACTGTTTTTCTCATTCATCTTAGTTCTTGAAATCATTTTGTTTTCTGTTTTATATACTGGACTAGTCAATTCTCGTATAGACGAAGAACTTGCAGAATTAAAAGCAAGAGGGGAAAGTCACCGCCATGTTTTAGAAAAAAGCTTTGATGATACGACAATTGAGCATGTTGCTTTAATGGAAACTGAAGCAGATACGGATGTCGTGATCATGACTCATAATGGTAAGGTACTTGCTAAGTCAAATGAGCTAACAACGCCTATGAAACAGCTGATGAAGAGGGAAAGGGGACCCGTGCCATTCGAGGGGATGATTGTCGAAAAACGGTGGGAAACAGAGTTTTATATATCCACTGTTAGTCCTATTATGATTGATAATCAATTGATTGGCCATGTGTATATGTTTAAGAGCACACATTCGATACAAATGATGGTTTATAAATTAAAGCAACATTTTATTTTGGTGGGAAGTCTTACAATTCTCTTAACGGTTGTGACAGTCTTTTTGCTTTCTAAAGTGATAACACTCCCTTTAATTAGAATGAAACAGGCCACAAAAGCATTAAGTAAAGGGGATTTTACGGTTTCGGTTAGACATCAGAGCAATGATGAACTGGGAGAGCTTGCACGAAGTATTCAAATGTTAGCTAATGATTTAAATCATTTAAAAAAGGAAAGAAGTGAATTTCTGGCAAGTATTTCACACGAATTAAGAACGCCTCTAACCTATGTAAAAGGATATGCAGATATAGCGCAAAGAGAAGGTATTAGTGAAGAAGAGCGCAATAAATATTTACAAATAATTTGCGAGGAGGCCGAACATATTTCAGGTTTAGTCAAAGACTTATTTGATTTGGCTAAAATTGACCAGCATACCTTTGTTATTGAAAAGGAAAGGGTTAATCTTTGCGAATTCACAAATAAAATTGTGAAGAAAGTTCATCCAGCGTTTAAGAAAAAAGGAATTCAGTTGAACCATTCCTGTCCGAATGGCTTATTCGCCAATATAGACAGGCCTAGATTTGAACAAGTAGTTATAAACCTATTAGATAACTCATTAAAATATTCAAACATGAATAGTAGAGTTACATTAGAAGTTGAACAAAACCAGACTAAGAATAAAATAGTGTTATCTGTTATCGATGAAGGAATAGGCATTCCAAAAGAGGAAATCCCATTTATATATAACCGTTTGTACCGAGTTGAGAAGTCAAGATCACGTGAAAGTGGTGGATCGGGCTTAGGATTATCAATTGTGAAAGAAATTGTAGAAGCTCATGGCGGTTATATAAATATAGATAGTGAAGTAGGAAAAGGTACTAAGGTAACGATTGAATTGGAAGATAATCTATAAATGTAAAAGAAAAATGGTTTTAAAAACATAAAAAATACCAATCGCCAAAACTGTTTTCTGCATACTTCCTTCATAATTATTAGTTACTATTATCAAGGATTATAGTATTTAATGGTGACAAATATGGTTCTTACCTGCATTTTAAAAGGAGTTGAAACATGATGAAAAAAGGATTACTTGGATTAACAGGATTACTGCTAATCCTCGTATTAGCGGCTTGTAACAATAGTTCATCGAATGAAAAGGATGTAGATGAAGTAAAAGATATTAAAGGAATGGTACACGATTATAGTGTTGGTAGTTTTGAAGATGTGTCTGCTTCGATTACCTCGCAAGAACTTATTGTTACGGATAGTAATAAAGAAGAAACCTCTTATGAACTTCCTGAGGAAGAATTTTTTGTTTCGATTGCCCCATTTATTGAAACAACACATGAATGTGCCATTCACAGTTTAACAGGTTGTCAAGGAGAATTAGTTGAAAAGGAATTTGATGTCTACATTCAAGATGAGGCTGGTAATGTGGTTGTTGATGAAACCATGACATCGTTCGCAAATGGCTTTATCGATCTATGGTTACCGCGGGATAAAACATATACAGTAAAAATCGGATATGACGGAAAAACAGCAGAATCAAAACTTTCCACATATGAAGGCGACAATACTTGTGTCACAACCATGCAGTTAACCTAATGTAAATATCTGTAAAATTTAAGTAGTTTATAGATAAGAATGATATTTTAAATAAATAAATTACAGGGCTGTTCCGAAAGTCAGTGCTATGACTTTCAGAACAGCCTTTTTTCTAAGGGTGTTATTATAGGACATTTAAATAATAAATGTCTCCAATAACTACTAGTTAAGTTATATAACCATTAAATTTACCAAAATGATGATAAGTTGAATCATTCCTATCCGAATGGCTATTCCACCTTAACATTGATTTTTTCAATCGCGTTATATCCATACCCCTTTTTATTCCAAAAAGGGGTAACCGGCTGGGTTCTACCATATGAATCTGTTGCTTTTGACATAATCACATATTCACCTTTTTTTGATATGGTCCATTCATAAGACCATGATTGCCAGCCATAATCCCCATTATTAGTAGGCTCTAGTTTGACATTTAACCATGTACTGCCACCATCAACACTTATTTCTAGCTTCGTGATAAAGCCTTTACCTGTCCACGCAATTCCTTTAATCAAATGCTTACCAGTATTTAAAATTTCCATGTCTAGAGGTTTTTGAATAGTAGAGTTTACATTTATTGAAGTAACAGGGAAGGATTCTTTATTATTTTCTTTATTTGGATAATACACATAATCGATTGTCTGAAAGGGGCCTGTAAATTTAAAATCAATAACACTAATCTGTTTTATCCATTTAACGGACGCCATTGCATACCATTGTGGAACTATCAATCTCAATGGATACCCATGTTTAAAAGGAATTGGTTGGTTATTGTATTCATACGCAATAATGGTATCAGGGTGGAGCGCCTTCTCGATAGGTAAACTTCTGGAGTAGGTGAAAACCTTATTTAGATCAGTTCTTTCTCCAAAATCATATCCTTCTACAACAACCTCTTTGGCTCCTTCTCTTATCTCTGATAGTTCCAACAAGCTCCTTAACGGTACACCCTTCCAATAACTTTGGTTTATAGCACCCTTTTCCCATTGTTCTCCGAATACTTTAGGTTCGAAAAGGCTGCGTTTATCACCAGAACATTCAAGGACAACTTTTATTGTTTTTGAAGGTAATCGAAGAATATCCTGGAAGAAGATTAGTTTTGGTGTTGTTACTTTACCGTTTATTGGAAGCCAATAGTTTGAGTAAGAAAGAGTTGGATAATTAAAGTGGTTACGCCTATAAAATAACCTATTTTTCATAGTATCAGCATTGATAAATTGAATGGGTGTCTCCTGGTTTTCTGGTAACAAGCTACGCGTTATTAAATAAGGCTTCACTTTATGGTGGTTTGAACGGTCCATAACATCCTCCTAATTTGAAAAAATTCATGTAAGTATATATATGAGCAATGTATTCTAATTAGGTGGTTTAGAGCGTTTTAAATTTAAACTATTTAAAAACTGAAGATTAATCTTAAATAATAGAAAGAACACTAACTTTGGGAAAAGCTTGAGATATTCCGATGTATTCTGATTTCTTTATGTAAATTTTATATTAAAATAGCAAATATACCCAGTAAATACAAATTATAAAAGAATTGTTAGTTGTCAATCGCTTGATATTACAACTATTTTCAAAAAAATCTTTCATTTCGCTTATTAAGATGTTATTATATTTTAAAAATAATAACAACTAACGCAAAAAGGGGTTGAACTTATAATGTCTCAAATGCTAGCTTTCGTTCTTTTACTTATCATACTTTTTATCGGAGACTTTATTTCTATAAAAACAAAAGCATGGGTACCATCCGTGTTTGTGTGTGCGGTCCTATTTTTAATAGGATATTGGACTTTTTTTCCGCAAGACATTGTTGCATTAGCAGGTATACCATCTGTTGTAGCTACGATGTTGATGTATCTATTGATTGTAAACATGGGTACATTATTATCACTTAAAGAATTAATGGCTCAGTGGAAAACGATATTAATCGCATTGTCTGGTATTCTAGGTATTATCGCGGTTCTTTTTGGAATAGGTACACTCATTTTTGGAGTGCAAACAGTCATTGTAGCTATTCCACCATTAGTTGGAGGCCTAGTTTCGGCATTAATCATGTCAGAAGGTGCTGCAAATGCAGGACTTACAAGCTTATCTGTTTTTGCGATTGTGATCTATGTGATGCAAGGTTTTGCAGGATACCCGATAACATCAATCGTATTAAAAAAAGAAGGTAAGAAACTACTACAGCAATATCGCGATGGTCAACTTTCAAAAGTGGAAGAAGTAAAAGCAGAAGTTGCGGCAACATCTGAAACTGCTCCAAAGGTTAAGTGGATTGATAAAATTCCAGAAAAATATAATACAGAGTATTTCAAGTTTTTGAGATTAGCAGTTGTTGGTTACCTTGCTTATTTAGCTTCAACTTTATTAGCACCGATTGTGACTGTTAATGCACTTGTGCTTTGCTTACTTTTCGGGGTTATCGGAAAGAGTATTGGTTTCCTTGAAACACACTCATTACAAAAGGCAAATGGATTTGGTTTAGCGATTATGGGGTTAATGCTTTTCATTTTTGATGGATTAAAGAATGCAACACCTAGCATGATGCTAGAGATATTAACACCGCTTATCGGGTGTATTGTATTAGGGGTAATCGGGATGTATATCTTTTCATTTATAGCAGGCAAGTTGCTAAAGGTCAGCAAATACATGGCATTCGCTGTATCACTGACAGCCCTATACGGATTCCCAGCTGATTATATTATTACAAATGAAGTTATTAACTCATTGACAAAGGATGAAAAAGAAAGAGAAGTATTAACAAGTCATATGTTACCGCCAATGCTGGTCGGAGGATTTATCACAGTTACGATTGTTTCTGTAATTCTAGCCGGAACTTTTGTGTCATTCTTATAAAATTCAAACTACATCGAATGATTGTAGTGGAGGTTGAACAGTATGATAAATGAAAAAATAAAACAAGCAATTGGACACTATAGTGAAGAATTGACTGCTATCCGTCGAAAATTGCATAGTGAGCCTGAAGTGTCTTGGGAAGAGTACAATACATCAACGTTCGTAGCGCAATATCTCGATGAGTTAGGAATCGAGAACCATAAAACAAAGCCGACAGGTGTGATCGGAGAAATAAAGGGTGGCAAGCCAGGAAAAACTGTAGCATTGAGAGCGGATATGGACGCTTTATCCGTTGAAGAATTAAATTCGGATTTGCCATATGCCTCTAAAACGAAAGGCAAAATGCATGCATGTGGGCATGATTCTCATACTGCAATGCTTCTCATTGCTGCGAAGGCATTGAATGGCATTAAAGAGGAACTGCATGGGAATGTCCGCTTGATTTTCCAACCGGCTGAAGAAGTGGCAACAGGAGCTTTAGAAATGGTGAAACAAGGAGCGGTTGAGGGAGTCGATAATGTATTTGGAATGCATATTTGGTCACAAATGCCAACCAATAAAGTGTCCTGCAACCCTGGGCCTTCGTTCGCATCAGCAGATATTTTCACGGTGAAATTCAAGGGAAGAGGGGGACATGGGGCAATTCCACAGGATTGCATCGATGCTGCAATTGTTGCCTCATCCTTTGTAATGAATGTTCAATCTGTTGTTTCAAGAACGATCGACCCTCAAAAACCAGCTGTATTAACGGTTGGGAAAATGACAGTTGGAACGCGCTTTAATGTGATTGCTGAGAATGCGGTAATTGAAGGAACCGTTCGTTGTTTTGATCCTGAAGTCCGTGATCATATTGAAAAGCAGCTTCGTGTATATGCAGAGCAGGTTGCGTCAATTTACGGGGCAAAAGCAGAAGTAGACTATATTCGTGGCACACAGGCGGTCATTAACGGTGAGGAAAGTGCAAAACTTGTACAACAAGTAGCCACTGAGGCATTTGGTGAAGAAGTCCTTTATGATGAAAAACCAACAATGGGCGGGGAAGACTTCAGTTTCTACCTTGTTGAAGTGCCAGGATGCTTTGCCTTTGTCGGATCAGGAAATCCGGAAAAAGACACTCAATGGGCACACCACCACGGCAAATTCAACATCGACGAAGATGCCATGGTCACCGGAGCAGAACTATATGCCCAATACGCGTGGGCATACCTAAACAAATAATAGGATGGGGATCCCTCAAATTTTTGGATCAATCATGTGATTCCATGCTGATGCTGGTTATCCATCACGCTAATTTCAAGAAAACGAAGAGGTGATCTCTTCGTTTTTTTTTTTTTGAGTAAAATTTGATTACAAGAATAATAACCTTTTAATTAAGTTGGTGTGATTGACCCGTTTTGTCTGTATCAGAAGGGCTACATCCATTTCCTTTTTTTATAAATATAATAGTAAAATGTATATTTATAAAAATATATTTAAATAGTTTATTGCATTTTATAGAAGTGTTCTTTATAATCAAGTCTTGGGATAAATTCTAAAAATTTATCCTTTTATATTTATGCAATATAATAGTTTGTTTATTAGAAGGAGAAATGTTTATGGAACACTTGGGCTGGATATCAATACTCCCACCTATTATTGCAATCATTCTTGCAGTTATTACGAGAAATGTGGTAGTGTCTCTGTTCTTTGGTGCTTTTATCGGAGTGCTCATGCTTGTCGGGGGAAATCCTCTTGTGGCAACAACAGAGACAATAGGGAATTACTTTTTCCCACTAGCAGCAGATGGCTACAATGCAGCTATTATCGTATTATTATTCTTTATTGGCGGATTTGTAGGGCTTATGGAAAAGTCCGGCGGTGGAGCTGCACTTGCAGCAAATACGATTAAATTTATTAATACTAAGGCTAAAGCGCAAATTTCGGCTTGGTTCGGAGGAATTATCATTTTCTTCTCTGATCTTGGTACACCGCTTATCGTTGGCCCTGTTTTTGAAAAAATCTTTGATAAGGCGAAAATTTCAAGAGAAAAGCTCGCTTGGATTATTGATTCAACTTCCTCACCTGTTGCAGTATTAATTCCTTTTATCGGATGGGGCGTATACATTATGGGTCTTATTCAAAAGGAATATGAGGCCTTAAATATTACGACATCTGAATTTTCTACTCTGGTTCAGGTAATTCCATTTCAGTTTTATGCGATATTAGCAGTTGTAATGGTCCCTCTAGTCGCTCTTACAAAGTTAGATTTTGGGCCGATGGCAAAAGCTGAGCACAGAGTTCAAACTACCGGAGAACTATACTGGCCAACTTCTAAGCCATTAAGAAGAGTGGAGAATAGTGAAGAAGGAACAGAACACCGACATGCTATATTGGTTTGGTTGCCTCTTTTAGTATTATTTGTTACTCTTTTTGGTTTATTGATTTCGTATGGCTTCCCATTTGAGCCAGTACCAGGGAATGATTTTAGAGTTTCCTTAAGTACAGCATATTTGTTTGCCGCAATTACAATTATCATTTTAATGCTTGTATACAAATTGAAAAAATTTAGTGATATTTTTACTATCTACACAACTGGGATGCAAAAAATGGTTTATGTTGCCGTTACACTAATCCTAGCTTGGTCACTTGGAAAAGTGATGAAGGAAATGGGTACTGCAAACTTTATTGTGGAAGCAATGAATGGAAATGTGCCTGCATTCATTATCCCAGCTCTTTTATTCTTAGTCGGCGTGTTAATGTCTTTAGCTTCAGGTTCTTCATGGGGAACTTATGCTATCATGCTTCCAATTGCTATTCCTATGGCCGTTACATTAGATGCGCATTTATTAGTTTGTATCGGGGCTGTACTTTCGGGTGGAATAATGGGAGATCATAGCTCACCAATTTCTGATACGACTATCCTTTCGTCTACAGGAGCGGGTGCTGACCATATTGACCACGTGAAAACGCAATTACCTTATGCACTCCTTAATGCATCGATTGCCTTTATTGGGTATATTGTTGCCGGTATTACAGGCAGTGTTTTAACTTTACTATTAATCGTAGTCTTACTCATTATTACTATTTTTCTATTATCTAAGAATCACAAAAGGAAGTACGGTGCAAGTGAAGGAGTTGGAATATAAGTGAGAGTGGGTCACGGGGACAGGTCCCTTGTCCCACTTTTTTTGTAGGGTGGGACAGTGGACCTGTCCCTCTGTCCCATTAGTACCCAACTTCGACTGAAGCAACTACTATGTACATTAAATCGTTTTGATCGCCTTTTTCCTTAATGACGATTCCGCTTGTTGTTAGCATTCCACCGTTCATAACTTCCACTGACACTTTTCCAAACGGTATACTCTCTCTAACCGCCTCAATATCCAGAGCCTCTTTATCACAAGGGACCGCTAGTTTTACGTTTACTACCATATTGTCTAAACTATTGTCCGGTAGTACAGATCGAATTCCAGGCATTGAATTAAAATGAATCGCATTTTTCACAGCCCGAACGGCTGCCTTCGTAATGTTCTGGCCATGAACATCAATTCCCATTCCCGTTTCAATAAACATTAATTGCTCCATCAAATACACACCTCTTTTATTATGTATGGTACAAGGCCCGTATCCCACAAATTTTTGAAGGTGGGACACGGGACCTGTCCCTCTGTCCCATTATACACTTCTTGCGTTTTGTATAAAAAATAAGTGTTAAATATCATTTTCTTGGTATATAAAAAGTTATTGATTTTATATAAAATTTTATATATATTTTAGTTGAATAGACTTATGGAAAGGAATTTGTTTATGAATTCTATACTTGAACAGTACATTCCAGTGGCAGAGGTGATTGCTAAAACATTTGGCAATGATTGCGAAGTTGTACTGCATGATTTAACAGTGCCTCAAAGCTCAGTTGTGTACACGGTTAACAACTATGTAACCGGAAGGAATGTTGGACAAAGTTTTAATCATCTCATTACAGAAGTATTATTATCCCAAAATTTTACGAATGATTATTCAGCAAATTATTATTTCCATACTGATGATGGTAGATTAATCAAATCTTCTACCTTGTTAATTAGAAATCAGGACAAAAAGGTAATTGGAGCACTTTGCATTAACATTGATACGACACGAATTACTGAGAATATAAACTATCTAACCAGCTTGATTCCCAAACATCCGGACCAGCTTCCAAGACACAATTATCAGCAGGAAAGTTTGAATGAAACAGAGCATATTCAGGAGATAGCTAATGATTTGATCGATAAAATTATTGGCAATAAACCAGTAGAACAGCTAAGGCGTGATGAAAAGGTTGAGATGGTTCGATTTATGGAACAAAAAGGGATCTTCTTAATTCGTGGAACAATCGATAGAGTTGCTGAGAAGTTGAATATCTCAAAAGTCACGGTGTACAGCTATATTGAAGAAATTAAAGATAAAAGCAATAAAGGATAAATCCTCTTATTCATAAAAACTCTAAACTCAAGGAGGCTTACTAGTATGAAATTTATCACAATTAACGGTGCGAAGCCAAACCTGGGACATTATTCCGCTGCAACACAAAAGGGTAATTTACTCTTCATATCTGGTCAACTCCCGGTTGATCCTTTTACAGGAGAAGGAACTAGCGGTGATATTGTTGCTGAAACCAAACAAGTATTAACCAACTTAAACCATGTTTTAGAAGCAGCAGGAGCAAAAAAAGAGGACATCATGAAGGTTACGATTTATATTTCAGATATTTCATTATGGGATACTGTTAATTCATTATACAAACAGTATTTTGGTGATCATAAGCCTGCACGGGCTGTTGTTCCTACTAATCAACTACACTATGGATATTCGATAGAACTTGAAGCAATAGCCTATAAGAAAAGGAAGATTGATGATGAACTATATCTGCTTTGAATGTCATTCAACATATCCGTTGGAAAGTAATAAATGGAAATGTGATTGTGGCGGATTACTAAACCTTGAATATGAGAAAAAGGCAGTAGATTTTACTGAAATCTCTTCATCCAGAAATCATTCTCTTTGGAAATATATCGATGCACTTCCATTTGAACAGGACGATGTATGGCAGGAGATTACGTTAGGGGAAGGGGGGACTCCACTCATTAAAATCGATGACAATGTCTATGCCAAAGCTGATTACTATATGCCTACTTTGTCTTTTAAAGATCGTGGGGCTGTACTGCTCATTGCCATGGCGAAAAAACTCAGAGTTAAGAGAGTCGTTGCAGATAGTAGTGGTAATGCGGGAACAGCCATTGCAGCCTATGGAGCAAGGGCGGGAATCCAATGTGATGTTTTCGTACCGGAATCAACCTCTAGTAAAAAAATAGCCCAGATTGAAGCACATGGCGCGGTTATTCATAAGGTTCCTGGAAATAGAGAAGATACGGCAAACGCTGCGATATCGATGGTTGATACCACAGGAGCATTCTATGCAAGTCATATTTACAACCCGATTTTTTGGGAAGGTACGAAAACGTATGTGTATGAAGTATTTGAGCAAATGAATAACAAAATGCCTGAAGCATTCATTATCCCAGTAGGAAATGGAACATTGCTTATGGGAGCATATATTGCCTTTCAAGAGCTATTGGCAATTGGCCAGATTGAGAAAATGCCAAAAATTCTTGCAGTACAGGCAGAAGTTTGTGCACCTCTTATGAAGGCCTTTGTAGAAGGTAAAAACACGGTGGAACCTGTTGAACATTCAGGAACCTTGGCGGAGGGCATTGCCATTGCAGCACCGGCAAGAGGACCAGAAATCTTGCAGGCTGTGCGAGAAACTGGTGGAGATATAATCGGTGTGTCTGAGGAAAGTATAGTAGAGGCAAGAAAGCAGCTTGCATTAAAAGGAATTTATGTAGAAATCACTTCAGCAGCCAATTATGCCGGATACTTACAATATGTAGAGAAATACCCCGAATTAAAAGACCAACAACTAGTCTTTCCTTTATGTGGAGCGGGTCTAAAAAGTAACTAGAAGCTTGACTATTTTAATTTGTGAGGAGTGGTTTTGATGAAAAAGCATGAACTAGATACACCGAGCTTATTAATTGATCGAGAAATTATGATGGATAACATTAATAGAATGCAAACATATGCTAATCAATATGGTGTTCATCTTCGCCCGCATACGAAAACGCATAAAATGCCTGTGCTAGCTAAATTACAGGTAAAGAAAGGTGCAAATGGTATTACGGTAGCGAAGGTCGGCGAAGCAGAAATCATGGCTGAACACGGACTGAATGATATTTTTATTGCAAACGAAATCGTGGGAGAGGTCAAATTAAATCGCATTAAAAAGCTTGCTGAATCAATTGATATTTCCTTTGGTGTCGACAGCATTGAACAATGTGAAATGATTGAGAAAGTATTTAGTGATAGTCAAAAGCCAGCCCAAGTTCTGATCGAGATTGAAGTGGGTGAAAACCGTTCAGGCGTTATCGAAGAAAGTGATTATACAAGTTTAGTAGAATACATAAAAAATTGCTCGCATGTGAATTTAAAAGGGATTTTTTCTCACGATGGTCATACATATAAAGCCAAAGACCTTGAGGAATGTCGCCTCCTTTATAATGAAGCGCAAAAACGCACCCTTCATTTTGCACATCTAGCGGAGGAGTTAGGCTGCAAACTTGAAACCGTTAGCATTGGATCGACTCCACCGCTCATGCATGATTTTGGAGTAATGGAGGGAATCACTGAACTTCGTATTGGAACTTATATCCTCATGGATGTTTCGCAAGGAAATGCAATTGGTTCTTACTCTAGATGTGCGGCAACTGTCCTCACAACTGTTATTAGCAAACCAACAAATGAACGTATCATTACAGATGTCGGTGCAAAAGGACTAACCATGCAATCTCGAAGTGAAGGAATATGTGCAACGACTGGAATAGGGTATATCAAAAACTATGGTGTTCATATTGACCAGCTTTATGATGAGCATGCAATAATCTATAATGAAGAATTTAGAAATCAAGTTACAATCGGAGAAACACTAGAAGTTATACCAAACCATATATGCCCAGTCTGCAACCTCTATGATTATGCCTACCTGATCTCTGGAGACGAAGTCGTAGACCAAATCCCAATCCTTTGTAGAGGAAAATTGCAATAACCGGTACACAGGACGGGACACGGGGACAGGTCCCGTGTCCCACCAATATTTTCCTGGGACAGTGGACCTCTGCCCCACAAAAAAGCACCCAACGAAGTTTCGTTGGGTGCTCATTTATTATAAGGAAGAAAAGCATAACTTGCTAAATAAATTTATTTTCCAATAAACATCTGTGTCCAGTAATTGCCTTCTACATGGCCTACTCCAATATGAGTGAAGTTTGAGCTTAAGATATTCTTGCGATGGCCTTCACTGTTCATCCATGCATTTACAACTTCTTGTGGTGAACGTTGACCCATTGCGATATTTTCACCAGCTGCACGATATTGAACACCGAATTGCTTCATCATCTCAAATGGTGATCCGTAAGTTGGACTTGTATGTGAAAAATACCCTTTATTCTTCATATCAGAAGATTTGATTCTCGCAACTTCACTTAATTTTAAATCAATTTTTAGTGGCTGTAAGCCATATTTTGCACGTTCATTATTTGTTAGAGTTACAACTTCTTGCTCAAACTGACTTAATGAATAAGTAGCTTGGTTCTCAGTTTCTTTTGGCTGTTCTGATGGTTGCTGTTGTACAGGTTGTTGAACGACAGGTTCTTCCTGAACAGGCTCTTCAGCTTTTGGTTGAGTTGGCTCCTCAGCTGGTTGTGTAGGTGTCTCCACTTTAGGTTGAGTTTGAGAGTACCCAGAATAGTATTTTTTAAGTAAGTTTTGAATAAGGTCATTCCAATTAGTAGAGTTGTTAACAGATACAACATAACGACCTTCATATACATTTTTTGAATCACTTACTTGCTCCGCGGAACTAGCTAATGGCCCAGTAACTAATAGTGCACCTGCCACTAATAACGAAAATACAGTTTTCTTCATATTCAGTCCTCCTCTTGTTTGTATCTAAGATACATCACAATCATAGCATGTGAATTTTGTAATATTTGAGGAAGACTTTTCCTTAAATTGATAACTTAAAACTTTTCTACTATATTAACCTCAATCAATCATTGAAAATTAATAGATTTGACTAATTGAATTTCGTATCTAGCATTTGACTACCTTTGGTAATAGATGTAGAAAATACTAGAATAAGACTATTGACAGGAATGAAAAAACTACATATTATGACGTAAATTACTATTAAATAACAAATGTAACGGAACATTGCGGCGCCCCAAGTGGGTCAAGGGGACAGGTCGCGCGTCCCACTACATTTTTGAAATTAGTAAAGGGACCTCCAGTGATCCCTAAAATAGTTCAGACATTATTTTTTCTGCGATTAGCTTATATTGCCCGGGTTTAAAGTGAATTCCATCTTTAAGATTATTTTTAATCGGAATTTCAGAACCATTAATATAGTGGATATTTTCTTCTTTTGCTAAGGAACTTATTGCATGTGTATAGTGAGCTTGATTTAAATCTGCATTATTTTTTTTACTGGTAAACGTTGTGGCTGAGATGATAACCACTTCGATTCCTTTTTCTTGAATCTTTTGAAGCAAATGCTGATTATTTTCTTTATATTCTTCAACAGGGATAGGTAGAGAATGTGGACTGTATTTTAAATGACCTCTTGCATCATTTATCCCGAACATCAAAATGACTAAGTCGGGATGATAGCTAAGCACTTCCTTCTCGAGATTGTTAAGTGCCTGTATAGATGTCCAGCCGGGATGACCTTTATTAATAACTTTTATATGACGATAGCCAAACTTTTGCCTGAGTTCATATTCTAGGACCTTTGGATATGGGTTCTTTACTTGAGATACTCTTCCGGTATCAGAATCTCGTTCATATCCCCATGTAATTGAATCACCATACGCAACAATAGTCACAGGTTGACTATTATTAAGCTTTTGAATTACTAAAGAATCGTGGACTGATGTAGATTCTTGAATCGTTGCTTTACTTTCCTGAGGTAACATAAAGGTTTCAATTGTCCCATTAACCCCAACTAACAACAACACACAAACCACTATAGAAATCAAGTATGAAAGGGGAATACTGGGGCGATTCTTCATATCATTCTCCTTCTCTGAGGGACACGGGGACAGGGCTCGCGTCCCACCATTTTTTTACAATCTTCTTTTTGGGACAGTGAACCTGTCCCTCTGTCCCAGGATATATTAATGAAAAAAAATCTATATAGGCTAGTATTATTATTTTAACAAACACAATTCGGTGCTACTAAAAAATTATTGCCATGCTTCATTTTTGGAAGAGAAATATGTTCCTTTCGATTGCGGGTTGTACAGTTGTATACATGGTTTTGGTTCAAATCATATAAAGGGACGCGAGGTATCGCGTCCCATTAATTTTGTTACATATTCATTTCTGGGACAAGGGACCTGTCCCTCTGTCCCAAACCCGTTATTGTTGAGGTGCGGATGGGGTTGAGATGTTTTGTAATGCTTGTTCGGCCTCGTTTGCGTATTGATTTTGTACGGCTAAATCGCCTAAGGCAACCATTCCTGTTATTTGCCCATTTTCAACGACTGGTAAGCGGCGAATTTGTTGCTGAGCCATTAAATTTGCTGCCTCATGTACATCCATGTCCGGGGTACCTTGAACAATTTTCTGAGCAGTCATAACTTGAGAAACGGGCGTTTGTGCACTTTCACCTTGTGCAGTCGTACGCAAGGTAATATCACGGTCAGTCACAATTCCGACCATTTGTCCGTTGTTGTTTACTACTGGAACAGAACCGATATTGTGTTGGCTCATTAAAGCAGCAGCTTCTTGGACTGTCTGTGTTTCGTTAATTGTAACAACATCTGATGTCATGATTTCTCTTAATTGTGCCATATCAATTACCTCCAAATAATTTTTTCCCTTTACTAGCTTGGGAATTATTTGTTGTATTTATTGGTGGAATTTTTTCCCTGTGAGCTTTTGCCGTGTTTTAAAGGTAAAAAAGACGCCGGAATATTAATTATCTGCCCAGCAAAAATTTGGTTGGGATTTGTAATTTGAGGGTTTACTTGTAAAAGGTTATCAACAGATACTCCAAACCAAATAGCTATTCCAAATAAGGAACTCCCAGGACGTACAATGTATTGAACAATCTCGGGACGTTCGTTACATTCAAATCCTAACGATACCCAAGTCTCCTCATCTACAATCCCTGTAACTTCAAGCTCTTTTGTATTTTGTTGCCAGGTTACAAGTGCTCTCTGTGTCAATGGTCCATATATGCCGTCAATTGCTCCGTTGTAAAGACCTTGATCTCTTAAGAGAATTTGTATTCTACTTACCGCTGGTCCGCGATTGCCTTGTCGTAAAATAGGGCAAAGCTTGTAGGAATGCCCTGTCGGAGGTAAATTAATAATCTGTCCAGGGTAAATGAAAGTTGGATTCGTAATTTGGGGATTGTACATGAGTAATAAAGCTATTGACGTTTTAAATCTTTGGGCTATCTGATAAAGAGTATCTCCAGGTTGAACAATATAAATCATCGATGTAGCTCCTGTCGTTTTTAAACATAATATATGTTCAATGAAGAAGCGTGTGATTCCTCATGATTTTTTGTTTAACCATAATTAAAAGGCATGATTCAAGTCGAAAATCGAATTCATGCCCTTTTGTTTGTTATTAGATTTATGTACTACTTAGCGTTTATTTTTTCCTGGCTGTTGATTCTGGTTATTATCGTTATCACCGGTAATGGTATCTACAACATTTTCAATCGTCTGCCCAACTTTATTCATAAAACCATCATTATTGTCACGATTCTGATTGTTATTTTGTCGATTGTTTTGATTTTCCATTTTATCACCTCCAAATTTAGATTGTGTACAATTGAAGATTATATACACCCTTTTGAATATAGAATATCTCAAGTAAATAGAAAAAACGTTAATCCAAGAAAGGATCAACGTTTATTAGCTCATAATTACTCATCTTCCTCTAACCATTTGTCTTCTACGAATTTGCGGTTCATGTCTTTTTTTATTTTACGATATTCTTTACTTTTGAAGATGATGTCAAAATCGTAATCAGAAGGGTAGAGCTCTGCTGCCGCAATCTTTAACTCCATTCTCTTATAATTAACAGTTCGTTTCTCCCCTTTAATTTGCACAATATAATCTCCACGTTCATTTGGTCCTTTGTACACTATGCCGGTTTCACCTGTTGCAACAAGAAGGACGTTATCCCCTTGATTGTAGACCGTGACCTTAGATGCAAGTGGCTCTTGTTTTCTTTTTTCAACGTTGCTTCGAGCATACTTATTTACAATGATTTGCTTTTGATAGGAGGGTGATTGTAATGTGTCGTGTGCAATGTTTTGATGATAATCCTTATCCTGTTGATACGCTTTCCTATGGGCACGTTCGATAAGTGATGGGTGCATTCCAAGTTTAGCAGCTATATCAAACGCTTGGCTTTGCCCACTCTTCCCAAGTAAAAGTCTGTATGTTGGTTGCAGTGTTTGGATGTCGAACTCCATGGAACCATTTATAAAACCTTCCGTTTCATCAGCAAATCTCTTCATTTCACTATAATGGGTAGTCGCAAATAAAGTAGCCCCTTTTTCAAATAGTTGCTCTAAAATAACGATGGCGAGGGCCATTCCCTCCCTTGGGTCGGTGCCGGAACCTAGTTCATCAATTAATACGAGTGACGAATCATTGGTGGTTTTTAAAATTTCAATAATATTGACCATTCGGGAACTAAATGTACTTAAGTTTTGCTCAATGCTTTGGCCATCTCCAATATCGACAAAGATATGTTGGAAGATGGCAATTTCACTCCCTTTTTTGGCCGGAATAGGGAGACCAGATTGAGCCATCAATGTGAGGAGTCCAACTGTTTTTAGAGTAACCGTTTTTCCTCCTGTATTCGGGCCAGTGATGACAAGAGCTCGTTCTTGTTCTCCGATTGGAATCGTGAGCGGAATGGCGTTATGTCCAAGCATCGGATGACGTGCCTCTTTTAGATGGATCCTGAACTCTTCATTGATTGTTGGAATGTTTGCTTGAATCTTTTGACTGTACTTAGCTTTGGCGAAAAGTACATCATAATGGTGCATGGTCTCTACGGCAACCTGGATCACATGTTCATATGAGAGAAACAACTGAGTGAGTTCATATAAAATACGCTCTACCTCAGTTTCTTCTGCAATTTTAATGAGCTCAATATCTTCCTGAAGTGTGCTTAATTCAACAGGTTCGATAAAGAGGGTAGAGCCCGAAGCTGACGTATCTAATACTGCTCCTTGAATTTTCTTCCTAAATTCTTTTTTTACTGCTAGAACATAACGACCTGATCGTTCTGCAACGTTCGTTTCCTGCAAATAAGGAGAAATTCTTCCACTTTTCACTAATGACTGTGCTTTTTCTTTTAATTTTCCTTGCTGAGTGGTGAGGTGTCTTCTTAAGTAGTTAAGGTCACTTGATGCATAATCATCTACTTGGCCATTGCGCAAACAGCGACTTATTTCTGCTTCTAGTTGGGATACATCTCCAATGGATGCAGCGTACATGCTGACCATTGGACCGGCATATTCCTTATCTTTCATAAATTGCTTTAACTTTTGACAGTGGTTTAGGAATGAGACAATCCGAGTGAATTGATCTACTTTTATAGCGATTCCTTTTTTTGCTTGCTCAATATAATGATCGATTTGGTCCAAAGAGTGTATCGGAACACTCCCACTGATTGCAAGGATATTCATTGCTTCTGAAATTTCATGTAAAGAATGCTCAATTTTCTTTCTATTTTGTGTAGGTCTTAAAGAGAGTAGTGTTTCCTTCCCCCGGTTTGTTCTTGCGAATTGTGCGATCTCATTCAAAATTTGATAATAACCTAATGCTTCCATTGTTTGACTATTCAATGGTAAATCCTCCTTTTTATAAAAAAACATAGTTCGTGAGGAATTGTTCACGGGCTATATCAAAAAAGCCGTCATGAACAAATCGCTCATGACGGCTGAAGATAGACCTGGGCATAGAATAGTCATTGGTGTTTCTTAGACACAAAAAAACCATGACAAACATGCCATAGCAAGATCCATTTTTCATAGCTATGATGCGTGTTCTTAACTTTCCAAAAGAAGCCATAGTGAAATAAACATAGCCTTGCTACGTTTTTTTGCTTCTTCCAGCTATCCAATTATGGATTAGTTAAGAACCACCGATAACATAAACTCATACCCCTTTATTTTAAGGCGTTTTTTTTACTTACACTTCCTTTATAACCTATGCTCGTATTCGAAGTCAAGTGTCTGGGACAGTGGGACAGGTCCCGCGTCCCACCATTTATTACAAAAAATAAGACTGAGGACTTAGTAGATAATTAGGCTCTAGCAGGTTAAATGTATCCACATCATTTTATATGATGGAAGAAATTAAGAATTTCTTAAGAAAACGATTAAGCTCTTCTTAAGATTTCGTATGTATATTGGTATTAATAAGGTAGCTTTTGATAAATAAAGGGGAGAATCATTTTGAGAGATAAGAAGGTATATATTCTTTTAACAGATACGGGGACAGTATTTACAAGATTGATAAAGCTCTATACGAAAAAGCCATATAATCATGCTTCGATTTCCTTCGATGTTGAATTGTCAGAGGTATATAGTTTTGGTAGAAAGAATGCTAGAAATCCATTTATTGGAGGATTTGTAAAAGAGGATATGAAAAAAGGATTATTTAATCGAGCGGATTGTGTTATCTATTCTTTTGCAGTCACAGAAGCTGAAATCCAAAAGATGCGACGATATATTAGTGAAATTGAAGCACAAAAGGAGTCTTATCGCTACAACTTTTTGGGGTTATTTGGAGTTGTGTTCAATAGACCACTGAACAGAAAGAAGGCTTTTTTCTGTTCTCAGTTTGTAGCATCTGTACTAAATGAATGTACCAGCATTGATTTTGGAAAACCAGCTTCACTTATTGAACCAAATGATTTAATGAGTATATCGTCACTTCAATTGAAATATGAGGGGAAGCTAGCTCATTATCCTACTAAAAGTATAGTGAAAAAATCAGTTCCTTTTCGTATTATCCCAGTTTAAGTGAGATATTCTTGTCTTTCGACTTGACATCCCCCAAAAAGTAATTGTATTTAAAATGCGATTTTGTTATGATGATATCGATTATAAAGAAATGGAGGTTTTCCTTGTGACAGCATCAATCAGATTACGTTTCCCACTTTTCACTCGTTAATTTAATACGTTTGAAGCTCTGCCTACGTTCAGAGCAACGGGATTGGTCTGTCATTTTTTAAGAAAACCTATATTTTACGGTTATCTAAAAGAGGGGACGAGGATTCCCTCTTTTTTTGTTGTCTAAAAAAGGATTTTTGACATAAGTGACACGAAGTATGTGAATCGTGCATTAAATAAATTTGAATAGAAATGAGTTGTTAGTAAATGAATACAATAGAAAATAATCGTAATGAGAATTGGTTCAAGAATATTATTCTCTTTTTAAGTAGCCAGACGATCTCCCTCTTTGGATCATCTCTGGTTCAATACGCCATGATGTGGCATATAACGTTAACGACGGAATCCGGTTTGATGATGACGTTATATATCATATGCGGTTTTATCCCAGCCTTTATTTTGTCCCCAGTGGCAGGGGTTTGGGCGGATCGATATAACCGCAAAATGTTAATCATTTTAGCTGATGGACTTATTGCCACTGCAACTTTAATCCTTGCAATTCTCTTTTTAATGGGATTTGATGCAATTTGGCTGTTGTTTGTGATGGCAGCAGTCCGTGCCTTTGGAACCGGAATTCAAATGCCTGCAGTCGGGGCTATTTTACCGCAAATTGTTCCTAAGGATAAATTGACAAAGGTGAACGGGGTGAATGGAAGTATTCAGGCTATTATCATGTTTGTGTCACCAATGGTAAGTGCCGCACTATTAGGTTTTGCGAGTATTGAAACGATCTTCTTCATTGATGTTATAACGGCAGCAATTGCTATCATCACGCTGCTTGCTTTAAAAATTTCTGTACATGAGAAGGCAGCAGAAAAACAAACTACGAGCTACTTTAGTGATTTTAAACAAGGGTTACAATATGTCAATAACCATACGTTTCTGAAGAGCTTTTTCATTTTCTTTGCAGTGTTTTTTGTGTTAATGGCACCGGCAGCCTTCTTGACACCGCTGCAGGTTACGCGCAGTTTTGGTGATGATGTTTGGCGATTATCAGCAATCGAAATCGCCTTCTCCATCGGCATGATGGTCGGGGGAGGAATAATCGCTTCCTGGGGAGGTTTCGAAAACAAAATTAAAACATTGGGATTTGCTAGTGTAATCATGGGTGTCTGTACATTTGCACTTGGTATCGTTCCAAACTTTTGGGTTTATTTTGCCTTCATGGCTTTATTCGGCGTCGCCATGCCGATTTTCAATACACCCGCAACCGTTTTGTTGCAGGAGAAAGTAGAAGAAGATTATTTAGGAAGAGTGTTCGGTGTGATGGGGATGATTTCAACCTCAATGATGCCACTAGGAATGCTTATATTTGGCCCAATTGCAGATTTCATTAAAATAGAATGGCTCCTTCTAGGAACTGGAATATTCATTATCATACTAGCCATTTTCATGAGCAGAAACAAAGTATTAATTGAAGCAGGAAAACCTACAATCGCAGAATCATAGGGACAAGGGGACAGGTCCCGCGTCCCACCATTTTTGACAAATAGGATAGTGGAGGCTGTGATGACATACCTGTCGCTGCTCTACTTGTCCTAAAAGGAGGCATCATTCCATTATGAAAGCCAGAGTCAATGTAATTACGTTAGGTGTAAATGATTTGGAGAAAGCATTAGAATTTTATCGCGATGGATTAGGATTCCCAACAGAGGGTATTGTGGGAAAGGAATTTGAGCATGGAGCAGTTGCTTTTTTTGACTTACAATCAGGTTTGAAGCTTGCAATATGGAAACGAGAAGATATTGCTTATGAGGCAAAGGTTACAAAGACTCCAGCAAGTCCTACTGAATTTACAATAGGTCACAATGTCAACAGTAAAGAAGAAGTGGATAAGGTATTGGAGCAGGCCAAAAGTGCAGGTGCAACAATAACAGATTCAGCCCATGATACTTTTTGGGGTGGATATTCCGGTCACTTCCAGGATCCGGATGGCCATTTATGGGAAGTAGTCTGGAACCCAGCTTGGGAGATTGAGGACTAGGTTATTGGTTCAAAAAATGAATATGCTACAAGGTTTTGAAGAGGCTGTATGTTTATTTTTAACATACAGCCTTTTCTTATGTAAGAAGCCAAGTACAAGGTGGCACGCCTAAACATCTTTATCATCTAAATTTTATTATTGACAACAAAGTAAAATGGGAGTAAATTCTCATTATTAATTCAAAAAAAATAATCCGAACACCTTTTATTCGCTGAATCATTTTTGAGCGGGGGAACCATTTTTTTGATAGGGTCAGCCTATCTTGGGGTGAATCTTACAAAGTAAGAGGGGATACTCTCAATTCCTAATCCGACAGCTAACCTCGTAAGCGTTAAGTATCCATATCGAGAGAAAGGTCAAAGGTTCAGCCTAAGACCATTCTATTTGTGATGGTCTTTTTTGTATTGGTGTTATGGAAGGAAACGAGGAGAGGTTGTTGAAAAAGCAATTCGTAGTTATTGGCTTAGGTCGATTTGGAAGTGCAGTGTGTAGGGAATTGAACATGTTAGGTAATGAAGTTTTAGCAATCGATATTAACGAAGACAGAGTAAATAATATGATCAATGATTCAACCACAGCAGTAGTTGCAAATGTAACGGATGAAAATACTCTCAAATCTTTGGGAATAAGAAACTTTGACCTTGCCATTGTCGCTATAGGAGAAGATATGCAATCAAGTATCCATTGTACCTTGTTACTCAAAGAGATGGGGATCGTGGTTTGGGTAAAAGCGCAAAATTCATACCACCACAAAATACTAGAAAAAATTGGTGCTGACCGAGTCATCCATCCAGAGCAAGATATGGGAATAAGAGTTGCGCACCAACTTAATTCTGAAAATATCATTGATTTTATTGAGCTGTCAAAAGACTATAGCATTTTGGAATTAAAAGCCACTGAGAAAATAAATCATAAATCATTAATTCAATTGGATATTCGTGCAAAGTACGGTTGTACAATATTAGCGATTAAAAGGGGCGAGCAAATCAATATTTCACCTTTACCCAATGATATCCTTCAGCAGGGTGATACGTTGGTTGTTATGGGAAGTAATTTGAATTTACAACGTTTTGAAGAAAAAGGCTTGTAGTTTAATGGATTTATAGGATTGGGGAGAAAAATCTATGAAGTTTAAACAACATATAAACCTGTCTCCTTACCAACTTTTAATCTTTATATTTTTGTTTTTTATATTAGTTGGCTCACTATTGTTAAAACTGCCTATAGCAACGACAACATCGATTAGTTTGATTGATGCTTTATTTACTGCAACTTCTGCAATGACAGTGACAGGACTGATAGTAGTGGATACTCCAAGTGTTTTTACAACATTCGGTGAGGTAATAATTGTGTCATTGATTCAACTTGGCGGATTAGGAATTATGTCTTTTGCTGTACTAATCTATATGATGCTTGGTAAAAAAATTGGGTTAAAAGAAAGAATGGTTATACAACAATCATTAAATCAGACTTCCCTTGGAGGAGTTATTAAACTAGTTAAAAACCTGTTTATCTATTCAATTTCAATTGAATTTATAGGATTGCTTATTTTATCCATTAAGTGGGTTCCTGAATATGGATGGTGGAAGGGAATATACTATAGTTTTTTCCACTCTATATCTGCGTTTAACAATGCTGGTTTTGCATTATGGTCAGATAGTTTAATGGGGTATGCAGGGGATCCAACAGTTAATATTGGAATTACCTTTCTGTTTATTACAGGTGGAATTGGGTTTACTGTATTGATGGATGTCTGGCATAATAAACGTTTTAAAAAGCTAAGTCTCCACTCCAAACTGATGATAATAGGTACTTTTATTATTAACGTTGTAGCAATAATTCTGATGTTTGTATTAGAGTATAATAATCCGAAAACATTAGCGGGTTTACCTTCGTTGCCAGATAAATTATGGGCAGCATATTTCCAGGGTGTCGTACCAAGGACCGCAGGGTTTAACACCTTAGATATTGCAAGTATAAATGACTCTACTGCCTTTTTAATGATCATTTTAATGTTTATTGGAGCGGGGAGTGCCTCAACAGGTGGAGGAATAAAAGTAACCACTTTTCTAGTTATTATTTTTGGAGCCTTGTCATTTCTTAAGGGAAAACAGGACGTAGTTCTTTATAAAAGGACATTACCCGGAGTAATTATACTCAAAGCCTTAGCAATCTCAACTATGAGTCTTTTATTTGTATTAGGAGCTATGTTCATATTAACGATTTCAGAGGATGCACCATTTTTGGTTTCATTATTTGAAGTAGTATCAGCTTTTGGTACGGTCGGAATGTCAATGGGAGTAACATATTCACTCTCATTCATCGGAAAACTAGTGATTATATTCATGATGTTCTTTGGCAAAATTGGCCCACTTACCCTTGCCTTTTCTTTAGCAAAACCTAAGGTCAATAAAATAAAATATCCAAATGGAGACATTCTAACTGGATAAATTAACACTCTAAAAGGACCCTGAACCGTGAAAGAAATTTCCGGTTTCAGGGTTTTTTATTTTGGGACGCGGGGTCTGGTTTCGTGTCCCACTATTTTTCACAAAAAGAGGTGTGCACAGTTCTGGAACGAAGGACATGTCCCTTTGTAAATAGTGCATCTGACCTGTTTAGTGTAAAGATTCGTTTAATTTATTAAGTAAATTTAAGAGATTGTCAGAAATCGGTAAATTCGCTTTTTTATAGCATGAATTGTGGTTAAATGTTGATGTAATTAGAAAGGAGGTTGGGCATGAGTCGAGTGGAGTTAACTGATATCTCTAAATCCTATGATAAACAAAAGGATGTATTGGATGGTATCTCTGTTTCGATAGAAGATGGTGAATTTTTCGTACTTGTTGGTCCTTCTGGGTCCGGTAAGAGTACATTGCTTAGGATGATCGCAGGGCTTGAAGAAATTTCAGGGGGAATCTTGAAGATTAACAATGAGGTTGTGAATCATCTCCCTCCAAAAAATCGAGATTTATCAATGGTCTTTCAAAATTACGCCTTATATCCACATTTAACTGTAGAGCAAAATATTCTGTTTGGTTTAAAAGCTAGAAAAGTGGATAAAAAAGAACAGCAAAGAAGGCTGAAAGAAGCTGCAGAAATGTTAGGGTTAAGCGAATTGCTAAAGCGGAAACCAAGGGAGCTTTCTGGTGGACAAAGACAACGTGTTGCACTAGGACGTTCGGTTGTTAGTCAAGCTCCTTTATGTTTAATGGACGAGCCGCTATCTAATTTGGATGCTAAGCTTCGTGCGAATATGCGGGTTCAAATACGGAGACTGCAAAAGCGTCTGGGGCTAACCATGATCTATGTTACCCACGACCAAGTTGAAGCAATGACGATGGGTGACCGAATTATGGTCCTTAATGACGGGAAAATTCAACAAGTAGGTCAACCGATTAATTTATATAATGAACCGCAAAATTTATTTGTTGCTTCTTTTATCGGTTCACCAAAAATGAATTTAGGAAATGCTGTCATTTCAGAGGATGGGACACATCTTATAATTGAGAATCAACTAAAAATTTCAATCGATCCAACGATTGTAAAGGATATACCGAGAAACCGAAATCTTGTTGTTGGTATTCGCCCAGAGCATCTTATCTCAGGCATTGAAAAAGAAAATTATCTTACATACTTAGAAGCAGTGAATATTGAACAATTAGGAAATGAAACATCAATCGCTTTTGATGTAGGTTCTGAATTATGGACGGCAAAATGGCCAGGGCAGTGGAACATCCACTTTGGGCAAATGGTTCCTGTACAAATTATGCCAGAATACATATTATTCTTTGATGGTGACACAGGAAATCTACTTAAATCTGCTGAACTGGGGAAGAAAAAAGAGGTTGTAGCACTATGAGTATGATCAGTCCAATCATTGAAAATGAAAAAAACTATGCTGCCAAAATGAAAAGAGCAAACAAACAAAAGCGAATGACTAGTTTGTTAAAAGGAATTCTATTTTTATTGCCATCTATTGTTTTGTTTGGGGTTTTTCTGTTTTATCCATTGTTTAAGACCATTTATTTAAGCTTCTTTTTAACAGATGCCAAAGGAGCTACTACCGTATTTGTAGGCTTAGAAAATTACTTATACATGTTTTCTGATCCTATCTTATTAAAAAGCTTAAAAAATACTTTTTTGTTTGTCATCTATACGGTACCTGCAACTATAATTATCAGTTTGTTTTTAGCCGTCATTTCGAATGAAAAACTAAAAGGGATTGGCTTTTTTCGAACTGTTTTTACGTCAACGATGGGCATCTCGGTTGCCGCAGCATCAGTATTTTGGTTGTACTTATTTAATCCGACTATGGGGTTGTTGAACCAAATCCTTAACATGTTAGGTGCGGATTCGATTGGCTGGCTTACAGATCCAAAATGGGCAATGGTCGCTATTGCCATTACCACCATTTGGATGAATATAGGTTTTACATTTTTAATATTGCTGGGTGGTTTACAATCCATTGAGACTTCTTTATATGAAAGTGCGGATATTGAGGGTTCGGGGTATTTTTATAAGTTTAGAAGAATTACGCTCCCGATGCTTTCACCGACATTATTCTTTGTGATTACTGTTTCGATTATCAATTCGTTTCAAACGTTTGGTCAAATCGATATTTTAACTCAGGGTGGCCCAGCAAATGAAACGAATTTAATCGTCTATTCTATTTACCGAGAGGCATTTGTAAATTATCAATTCGGATCGGCAAGTGCACAGGCAATCGTGTTATTTATTCTCATTTTAGTAATGACTGCTCTGCAATTTAAGCTGGGCGAGAGGAGGGTTCACTATCAATGATGATGTCATTGGGAAGAAAAGTAACCTTCTATATTTTATTAATCATTTCAGCACTTTTAATAGCAGGACCGGCCATTATGGCAATTGGCATGAGTTTCATGACGAACCAAGATATATTAACAGCCAGTATGCCGACCAAGCTAACAGCAGATAATTATGTGGCTGCTTTTGAACGTTTTCCGTTATTCAAGTATTTGTTTAATAGTTTTGTAGTGTCGATTGTGATTATGCTCGGACAACTGGCTTTATCGAGTCTAGCAGCCTATGCTTTTGTATTTTTAGAGTTTAAAGGAAGAGATGTTCTATTTTATCTTTTTATTGCAACAATGATGGTTCCTTTTGAGGCGTCTATTATTCCAAACTTTCACATTATCCGTGATCTAGGTTGGCTTGATAACTACGCAGGCTTAACGATTCCATTCTTTGCAACGACATTTGGAACATTTTTGTTACGACAGCACTTTAAACAAATTCCTAAAGAATTAAGGGAAGCAAGCCAGATTGCTGGGATTGGTGATTTTAAATTTTTCTTAACTGTCATTTTGCCTGTATCAAGGACTAGCTTAGTCACATTAGGGGTATATGGTTTTCTAACATCCTGGAATATGTATCTATGGCCACTTCTTGCAACTACAAACGATACGGTTCGTACGGTGCAAATTGGCTTGAAACAATTACAAACACAAGAACAGCTAAATGACTGGGGTGTCATCATGGCAGGTGCTGTGATTGTCATCATCCCAACCTTAATACTGCTTTTCCTTGGACAAAAGAAGTTACAAACAGGTTTAACAGAGGGCGCTGTAAAATAATAGTTTCCTCGAACATATAATAAAGGAGATGAAGAAAAATGAAAAAATTGATGATGTTCCTTGCACTAGGTTTGGTTTTACTTTTAGCAGCTTGTGCTGGAGGTGAATCTACTTCTGGCGATGGTAACCAAAACTCAGGCTCAGATAAAAGCTCAGATACTGAAGAAAAGAGTGGTCCACAGGTTGTAACATTCTGGCACTCTATGGGTGGTGCGGGCCAAGAAGCATTAAATACAATTGTGGATGACTTCAATAAGTCACAAGAGGAAATCCAAGTAAACGCAGAATATCAAGGTACATATGATGAATCCTTAACAAAATTTAATGCTGTTGCAGGTACTGATAGTGCTCCAACAATGATTCAAACCTTCGAAATTGGAACGATGTCGATGATTAATAGTGGCAATATTATTCCGATTCAAGAATTAGTAGATGCAGATGGCTATGATATGAGTGGATTAGAGGAGAACATTATTAATTACTACTCATTAGATGGAAAGTTTTATTCAATGCCATTTAACTCGTCTACACCGGTTATGTATTATAACAAAGATGCATTTACTGCTGCTGGATTAGACCCTGAAACACCTCCAGCAACATATGAAGAAGTAGAAGCAGCTGGTAAAGCCATTGCTGAATCAAATCCAGAAATGAAAGGCTTCGCTTTACAAGCATATGGGTGGTTATGGGAGCAATTATTAGCGAATCAAGGTGCCTTATTACTTAATAATGACAATGGTCGTTCAGAAACACCAACTGAAATTGGTTGGACAGAAGAAGAAGGAAAGTCCATTTTTGAATGGGTTAAAAGAATGGTAGACGATGGTACATTTGCGAATTATGGAACAAATGGAGATAACATGGTTGCCGGATTTTTAGCAGAAGATGTAGCGATGTTCTTACAATCATCAGCTAGTGCTAGAGATGTGATTGACAATGCTCCTTTTGAAGTTGGTATTGCATTCCTTCCACACCCTGAAAATAAGGAACGTGAAGGGGTAGTCATTGGTGGAGCAAGTCTTTGGATGATCGATGGAAAACCAGAAGCAGAGACAAAGGCTGCATGGGAATTTATGAAATATTTACAAACGCCTGAAGTACAAGCGAAATGGCATGTTGGTACAGGTTACTTTGCGATTAACCCAGATGCGTACGAGGAACAATTGGTCATAGATGCTCATGCTGAAAAACCACAATTACGTGTAACAGTCGATCAATTACAAGCAACTAAATCATCTTTTGCTACTCAAGGTGCTTTAATGGATATGCTTCCACAAGGAAGAAAAGTAATGGAAACAGCCCTTGAATCAGTATACAATGGCGGATCTGTAGATGAAGCCTATACGACTGCAGTCGACCAATTCAACAAAGCAATCGAACAGGCAAACAAAGCAAGAGCAAAATAAATGATTGGGACACGGCGTTCTGCTTCCCAGTTTTTGGGACACGGGGACAGGTACCGTGTCCCACCATTTTTATTACAAAAAGTATTATAAGAAGAGTACGGATAATACACTTTTAAAAACGTAGGCAAAGGGTGACTTTCAATGACAAAAATTTATGGACACCGCGGAGCAAAGGGGACATATCCAGAGAATACTTTACTTAGTTTTAAAAAAGCGATTGATCAAGGTGTTGAGGGTTTGGAGTTAGATGTCCATTTAACAAAGGATGGGGAAGTTGTTGTGATCCATGATGAGACGCTTGAACGAACAACAACTGGAGCGGGGTGGATAAAAGATTTAACCTTAGCTGAAATCAAACAATACAGTGCGGGAAAAACATTTACTCACCTTCGTGAATATGAAAAAGTTTGGGATGACGAGCAGGTCCCCACCCTTAAAGAGGTTTTAGAATTGCTCGCACCATACCAAATTGAATTAAATATCGAGCTAAAAACGTATTTGGTACCTTATGAAGGAATCGAGGAGAAGATCCTACAAATCGTTAATATGTATGGAGAGAATCTAGAGATTATCTATTCATCATTCCATTTGCCTTCAATATTAAGAATCAAGCAACTCAATCCGAATGCGAAAATAGCTTGGTTATTAAATGAGGGGATTTCCCTCCCACACGATTATATGACTGCATTAGATTTAGAGGCTTTTCACTTGAACAAAGCAATTCTCCTACCAAAGGGGGAAATGTTCCAGCAAGTATTACAAATAAGCAAGCAATTCCCAATGTATTTTCCATTAGAAGTCGTTCATTATCTTAACAAAAAGGTTAATGAGGATAATGAGAAGAGTTTCCACCATCTTTTTGAAAAGATAAGGGTTTGGACTGTCAATGAACCAAATGAAATTGAAAAATTACTAAGCCTGCAAGTCAATTCAATCATTACCGATTATCCTGAAAGGGCAATACGTATTAGAAATGAAATGATGAAATTAGTATGAATGGTGGGTCACGGGGACAGGTCCCGTGTCCCACCACTTTTTTTACAAAAATTTCCCCGAAACCATTTAGAATGTAAAAAATTTGGGACGATGAACCGCCCCCTCTGTCCAAAAAATGTATAAGGAATCTAGGGATTAGCAATTATAACTGTAGGAGGGGAATTTATGGAATGGTTTGGTAGTACATTAGGCGAAATCAATACATTTTTATATTCGTATTTATTAATCATATTGTTGGTTGGAGTTGGTCTTTTTTTTACATTTAAAACAGGTTTTATTCAATTCCGATTAATCTCTGATATGTTTAAAGTGATTACTGAAAAAACTCCAAGAGATGAAGAAGGGAAAAAAGGGATCTCTTCTTTTCAAGCTTTTACAATCTCTGCTGCTTCTCGAATAGGGACTGGGAATATTGCGGGTGTTGCAACGGCAATTGCCCTTGGTGGACCTGGTGCTATTTTTTGGATGTGGATGATTGCACTAGTTGGTGGTGCAACCGCACTAGTTGAAAGCACACTAGCACAAGTATATAAAATCAAAGATCATGATACTGGGTTATATCGTGGTGGCCCTGCCTATTATATGGAAAAAGGCTTAAATAAAAGGTGGATGGGGATTATTTTTGCCGTAGTTATTACATTTACATATGGTTTTGTGTTTAATGCGGTACAAGCCAATACGATAACCATTGCGTTTGAAGAAAGCTTCGGTACTAATCGGGTTGTCGTGGGAATAATAATTGCGGTTATAACAGGTATTATCGTCTTTGGTGGATTAAAACGTATTGTAAGTGTCACTCAAATTATTGTTCCGATTATGGCAGTTCTGTATATCATCATCGCACTCCTAGTTGTCATCATAAATATTACAGAGCTCCCCAGTGTGTTGATGTTGATCATAAAATCTGCTTTTGGATTGGAAGAAGCCTTTGCTGGTTTGCTAGGGGCAGCAATCATGAACGGGATAAAACGTGGTTTATTCTCAAATGAAGCGGGAATGGGATCTGCCCCGAATGCAGCAGCTACTGCATCTGTTTCTCACCCAGTCAAACAAGGTTTAATTCAAACACTAGGGGTTTTTATTGATACATTATTAGTTTGTACGGCAACAGCTGCTATCGTATTACTAAGCGATGCGTATCTTCAATCCGACGCTGCTTCTGTTAACTTAACTCAAGTTTCTTTAGCTGAGAATTTAGGCGATTGGGCAGGGATATTTTTAGCTATAGCTGTATTTCTGTTTGCGTTCAGCTCGATTATCGGCAATTACTACTATGGTGAGACAAATATTGAATTTATTAATGAATCAAAAATTGGTTTAAGTGTATTTCGTATTTTTGTTGTAGTCTTCGTGCTATTTGGTTCAATTGCAAAAGTACAAATTGTCTGGGATTTAGCAGATCTTTTTATGGCCATCATGGCCATCATTAACTTACTTGCAATTCTGCTGCTTTGGAAGGTAGTAAGGCAAGTTATTCATGATTATGTAGTCCAACGAAAACAAGGCAAAGACCCAGTATTCTACAAAAAAAGCGTATCAAATCTGGGTGATGTTGAATGTTGGGGAGAAGAAGAAAAAAGCCGTTTGCATTAATAATAAAAAACGAATTCCGTAAATGGAATTCGTTTTTTTATGTGCATCCAAGATAAGGACATTGACTAATCAAATAAAATAAATTATGATTATCGCAGCAAAAAGCTTAAAAGCATAAAAGCTTTAAAGTGTTAAAGTAACGTTAGAATCTTCTAAACTATTAAAGTGCTATGTTAATTTATATGGACTGGTGGGGGAAACGGTGAAATCAAATCTTACAGTTTGGAAAGCAATCATTCCATTATTAGGTTTAATCATTGCTGCAGCTTGCTCTATTTTTATCTGGAATGCAGGAATGAATTTTCCATTAATAGTAGGGGTGATTTTGGCATCCATCGTTGCAATTAGCTGCGGATGGAGTTGGAATGATGTTCAACAAATGATGGTAAATGGAGTAACAAGAGCTTTACCAGCTGTGTTTATATTAATGGTGATTGGGACGATTATTGGGTCTTGGATTGCGAGTGGTGTTATTCCAACAATGATATATTATGGTGTTTCGATTTTAGATCCGTCCTGGTTTGTTCCGTTCGTTGCGCTAATAACAGGTATTGTTTCGATTACTCTAGGAACATCCTTTACTTCGATCGCAACTGTTGGACTAGCTTTCATGGCGATTGGAGAAGGATTGGGATTCTCATCGGCACTCGTTGCAGGGGCTGTCCTTTCAGGAGCCTATTTAGGGGATAAACTTTCACCTTTATCAGATACGACCAATATTGCTGCAGCTCTAGTAGATACGGATTTATTTAGTCATATTAAACACATGCTTTGGGACACGATTCCTGCATTTGTAGTATCCCTTCTGTTATTTTGGATGTTTGGCAGTTTTGAGATTGCTAATAACACAAGTATCGGTAATGGGACGATTGAAGCCATTATGTCTGGTTTAGACGAAGCATTCGTCATTCACCCATTGTTATTATTACTACCAATATTAACGATCCTTTTAATGCTAAAACGTACTCCTGCACTACCAGCATTGATGGGTGTCGGCTTGTTAGGGGCGGTTATAGCTGTTGTTGTTCAAGGAATCTCGGTAAGTTCAATTGTTCAATTTATGACAAGTGGATTTAAGATTGAAACGGGAATAGGTGAAATTGATTCACTGTTAAATCGAGGTGGACTTGCTTCTATGCTTGGAACCGTTGGAATGCTAATGATTGCTACCGCTCTTGGTGGTATTCTAGAAGAAACGGGAACATTTGAAATGCTAACAGGTAAAATGATGAAAAAGGTAAAAACGACTGGGGCACTCATTGCTTCAACTCTTTTATCAACCTTTGTTGTTGCGCTAGCAAGCGGGGCTCAGTTTTTGGCAATCATCTTACCAGCAAGAACATTCGTTCAAAAGTATAAAGATATGAATATTGATACGAAAAACCTCTCTAGAACAGTCGAGTCAATGGGGACTGTAGGAATTAACCTCATCCCATGGAGTGTTCCAGCCGTGTTTGCAACAAGCATTTTTGGTGTCAGTGCATGGGAGTTTATCCCGTATGCTTTCTTTATTTATCTTGTTCCATTAGTAAATCTGTTGTTTGGTTTCACCGGATGGACGATTGCTAGAAAGGATTACAGCCAAGAAAAAGAACTGGCACAAGTAGAAAGGGAAGTTGTATAGTGAGTGAAGTTATTTTAAGTGTGGTTGGGACTGCGCAAGATGGTGGTTTACCACAAGCGAATTGTTTTTGTGAAAATTGTAAAAGGGCAATGGAGGATCCAAAGTATAAAAGAAATGCTGCATCATTAGCGATCATTTTACCAGAAGAGAATAAATGGCATTTAATTGAGGCTACTCCCGATTTGCGAGAACAAATGGCGCGATTACAAATGAGATATGGATTGGGATCAAAATTGATGAGCAGTATTTTTCTATCGCATGCTCATATCGGCCATTATCCAGGTTTGATGTTTTTTGGGAAAGAAGCGATTAATTCCCGACAATTACCCGTAATGGCAGGGACAAAAATGAAAAGGTTACTGGAAAATGATGCTCCTTGGAGCCAGCTAACGGCGCTTGAGAACATTATCGTCAAAGAAATCCAGGATAGACAACCTGTGATTGTTTCTTCGGAAGTAACAGTTACTCCGGTAACCGTTCCGCATCGAAATGAATTTTCTGAGACATTTGCCTTTTGGATCAAAGGGCCGAATAAAAAGGTTTTATTTATTCCAGATATTGACCGATGGGAAGAATGGGATATTGATATTCGAGAAGCAGTGAAAGAGGCGGACATTTGTTTCCTTGATGGCACATTTCATTCTCCACAGGATTTAGCGAATATTGGGCGTGATTATCGACAGGTTCCTCATCCACTAATGACAGAGACAATGGAGTTGCTTCAGGATTTAGTAGGAGAAACGGAAATTTATTTTACACATCTTAATCATTCAAATCCAGTATTGCACAGTGACGGAGCATTAAGGAAAGAAATCGAAGCAAAAGGCTTCTATATTGCAGATGAAGAGATGGAATTTAGAATATAAATTGTGGGACGCGGTTACCGCCTCCCACTTTTTTTATTTAGAGGATAAAAACCTTGGACAGTGGACCTTCTCATTATAAATCTATACGGAATTACATAGACTACTGTTACTTATTTTTATTTCACGAAAAAGAGTTGATGATATGGAGAGATTGGTAGCGTACCTTTCACAATTTATTTTTTGGTACCCTTTAGTTATGTCTTTATTTTGGATAGCGGGTGCGAGCCTCTTTTTTAGGTACCGGGAAAGAAAGAATAAGGTTGATTTTGACCAGGTTGAGTGGCCCCTAGTTAGTATTTTAATCCCGTGTTATAACGAGGAAGATACGATTGAGGAAACAGTTAAACATATTGTAAAAGTCAATTATCCGCATAAAGAAATCATTGTTGTGAATGATGGCAGTACTGATCGTACCGCAGATATTCTTCATAGATTAGCCTCTCAATATCAAAAACTTCGAGTCATTGATTGTAAGGAAAATAGGGGGAAAGCCAATGCCTTACATATTGCCTTACATGCTTCTAAAGCGGAATATTTAATTTGTATTGATTCAGATGCCATTTTGGATCCTGATGCTCCTTATTATTTGATTCACCAATTTTTTAATCGTGGTGAGAGATTAGGTGCTGTAACAGGTAACCCAAGGATACGTAATCGTGATACATTACTGAGCCGGCTGCAAATTGTGGAATATGCGTCGATTATAGGTGCGATAAAAAGAACCCAGCGTACATTGGGTAAAATTATGACAGTGTCAGGTGTGGTAGTGGCTTTTCGAAAAAAAGCTCTAGTAAACGTTGGTCTATGGGACCGTGATATGATTACCGAAGATATTTCAGTATCTTGGAAGCTTCAAGAGAAGTTTTGGGATATCCGATATGAACCACGCGCGCTGTGTTGGATGCTTGTACCTGAAACGATTAAAGGGATATGGAAACAACGAATTCGATGGGCTCAAGGTGGACAAGAAGTGATTCTAAGACATTGGAGAATAATGCTAAATTGGAAGCACCGAAGAATTTGGCCCATTTATATCGAGCAATGGGTAAGCCTAGTATGGTCGTACTCTTGGATTTTTGTGACACTTTATTATTTCGTTACCGCAACAAGTTTCCAAGAGCTATTTATTTGGATCACCTTTTCTTCATTTTCGCTGATCTTCTTAAGCTTAATTCAACTGTGGATTTCGATTAAAGTGGATTCTCCATATGACCGAATTTTAAAGTTCTATCTGTGGGCAGCCTGGTATCCGGTCATTTATTGGGTATTAAATGCAGTTATTGTGGTGTTTGCGTTCCCGAAAGCAATTAAGTCACGAATCAAAGGTGGTTATGCGACATGGACAAGCCCAGACAGAGGAAACAGAATGAATTAATTATTAAAACAAAACGCAATTGGGTTCATGAAGTGATTATAGGTTTTTTCTCCCTTTTAATATGGGTATTTTGTCTATTTGTCATCTTCTTTTTTATCAGTGCCCTCTTTAACAATAATAATGAATATCTAAATGTTGTGAAGATGTTATTTAAAACAACAAATGTTGAAATAAGAGAATTTCTGTATACAGTATTTGCTATTTTTATCGCATGTTACTTAGGATTATGGTTTTGGAAGTACTACAATACAAAAAGGTTTAGTCATTTGGTAAGAAGAAAATATCCGCAACCAACGACTGAAGAAGAGGTTTTAGCACTTGGCTTAATTAGTAAAGAAGACTATGAATCCTTGCAAAATGCAAAGGACATTACATTAAAGAAAAATCCAATCCGGGATCTTATTAGGTAGGGACACAGGTCCCGTGTCCCACCTTTTTTTACAAACAGGCTCTCTTCGAATTTTAAAAAAGGGACATTAAATTTCTGTCCCAACTATAATTGTAGTCCCGCCCATTGCCAGTAGGTGAAGTAGAATATCATCATGATGAGGATGTAGACTGGCATTAAGATTGCACTGACTTTTAATAGGTTCCTTGCGTCATATAAATTTCCTTCTTCTTCATAAAAGAGAAGCAATGCTTTTGAGCTGACGGGAAATGTGACAAAGTAATTAATCCCTATTAAACTTAAAAACACAACCGTCGAAGGGTTAACTCCGATTGTTTCACTAAATAACAATAAGCCCGGAATAAACACGATGGCACGTGTGGTGTGTGAAGTAATATATAAATGACTTGTAACTGTTACGACTAAAATGACCAAAACAATTAACCACTCCGGAGCGACTGTAAACAAATGCAGAATGCTATAAGTAGCATTTATACTATAGCTAATACCAGATTTATCCAACAGTCATATCAAATAGAGCTATTAAGACTCGAAATTTTCCAAGTATATACAAAAGTCCTAGCATAAACATTATTTTGAAGGTATGATACCGCCAAATCATTAAAGTCACTCAAATCACTATGACGAAATAACTAAAATTTCTACCTTTTAAAAATTTTCACGGAAATCGATTGACAGAAACAAAAATTCCGTGTAATTTATATATCAACAACTAAATTACCAATTTATTCTTATCCAGAGAGGTGGAGGGACTGGCCCATCGAAGCCTCGGCAACAGACAATTGTACTGTGCCAATTCCAGCAAGCGTAAAGCTTGAAAGATAGGAAGAGTGTATGAAACTATTCACGTACGCCCTCTTCTTATATGAAGAGGGCTTTTTGTTTTTTGAACTGATTGCCATACTGGTCAACCAATGGCAATGAATCATATACATCTTGAACAAGGGGGAGTTGTATGGCGCAGCTTGATGAATCAAAGGTGAAGCATATTTTATCGACCTTGGAGAAATTGGATTTTGGATCTATTGTGATCACGGTTCACAATGGGGAAATTACCCAAATCGATTCAACAGAAAAGAAGCGTTTTTCCTTACAAAAATCCACATCAACCCAAACCAAACTAAGTAAATAACTTGCCGATTAGACGACTAAAGGCATCTTTATTCTCAAAGCGTCCATAAAAGACGTTTTAGATAAAGATGCCTTTTTTTATTCAATATTTGTCTCGGAGGAAGAGGGATTTCTTTGTAGATAATCCCAAATTAAAATCATTTAGATGAACAAAGAATGCACAAGGAAAGGACGATTAAAATGAGTGAAATCGTAATTTTATCAGGAAGTCCGTCTGAGAGTTCTAGAACGGATTTAGTCCTGCAGTATGTTGGAAAAAGGCTGAAACAAGAGGGTTTCTCGGTCACACATGTATCTGTTAGAGATATTCCTTTTGAGGACATTTTTAATCTGAGGTTTGATAGTCCAGCACTTAAGGAACTGACTTTACTTCTTCAAGGGGCTGATGGAGTGATTGTAGGATCGCCCGTATATAAGGCAGCTTACACTGGGATTTTGAAGGCGGTCCTAGATTTGCTTCCCCAGGATGTGTTGGCGCAGAAAACAGTTTTACCAATTATGACAGGTGGAAGCCCAGCCCACTTACTTGCGATTGAGTTCAGCCTCAAACCATTATTGGCTGCATTAAAGGGGCAAAGCCAACAAGGAGTGTACTTCCAAGATTGTCAAATCGATAAAACACAAGTAGTCAACCCAATAACAGACGATAATGTGTTAGCTAGATTAAAAAAAGAGCTCTATTACTTTATTGAAACAGTAAATAAGAAAAAAGAATTTGCCTTAAAAAATTAATGGAAGAGGAGCTAAATAAAATGACTAAGAAAAAGAATTTATTTAAATGCGTTTGATATGAATTGTGTGGGACATCAATCCCCAGGCTTATGGACACATCCAGAGGATCAATCTCACCGTTATAAAGACAGTGAGTACTGGATTGAACTAGCGAAGCTTTTAGAAAAAGGTAGATTCGATGCTATATTTCTAGCAGACGTACTAGGGCCGTACGATGTGTATCAAGGTTCAAGAGATGCTGCAATCCGACAAGGTACACAAACACCTGTTAACGACCCATCCCTTGTTGTACCGTTAATGTCAGCGGTGACGAAACATTTAGGATTTGGGGTGACTGCATCTGTTACTCATGAGCATCCATATACATTTGCTCGCAGGATGTCGACGCTAGATCATATTACAAAAGGGCGTGTAGGCTGGAATATTGTAACTTCATATTTAAAAAGTGCCGCTGTTAATATGGGCTTAGTGGATCAAATTAAACACGATGAGCGCTATGACATTGCCAATGAATACTTAGAAGTTTGCTATAAATTATGGGAAGGAAGTTGGGAGGAAGATGCAGTTTTACTAGACAAACAGAATCGGATTTTCGCAGACCCAAGTAAGGTTCACGACATTAACCATGAAGGTAAGTATTATAAGGTTCCAGGTGCCCACCTTTGTGAGCCGTCTCCACAAAGAACACCAGTACTTTACCAAGCCGGAACTTCTAGTAAGGGGCGCGCTTTTGCTGGTAAACATGCAGAATTAATCTTTATTGGTGCACCTACTAAAAATGCAGCTAAGCATTCTGTAAAGAAATTGCGTGAAGAGGCAATAAAGGCTGGCAGAGCACCCGAGGAAATTAAAATACTTGCTTGTATTACGCCAATCGTTGGTCGAACGGAAGAAGAAGCACAAGAAAAATACAATGAATATCAAAAACACGTAAGCTATGAAGGGGCATTAGCACTTTTGGGTGGCTGGACTGGAATCGATTTTTCAGAGTATGGTCCAGAAGAGAATCTTAAGTATGTTAAGAACGATGCGATTCAATCGACCGTTGAGAACTTTACAAAAATTGATTCAGATAAAAAATGGACGATTGATGAGATTAAAAAATATACCGGAATTGGCGGCCTAGGTCCTGTTACTGTTGGAAGCCCTGAACAGGTAGCAAATGATTTAGAAAGTTGGGTAGAAGAAACCGGAGTAGATGGGTTTAACATTGCTTACGCAATTACACCGGGAACATTTAAAGACTTTATAGAGCTTGTTGTACCGGTATTACAAGAAAGAGGTCTAGTACGAAAAGAATACGAAGGGGACACACTAAGAGATAGCCTGTTTGGTAAAGGAAGCCAGTTGCCTGCCCATCATCCTGGAAAGCAATACTCAAAAACGGCAGCACTAGCAGTAAAATAAGCTGTAAAAAATAACAACGGTTAAGTCTTCGAAGATATTCGGAGGCTTTACTTTTTGGCATTTTTTTATTAACGATATAAAAGGAATTTAGGTCTGAAAAGATGAATATAGTGTTTAAAAGCTTAATATAGGAGGAGTTAAGATGAGTATTAATGAGGAGAAATATATTGAAGTCGATTCAGGGGTCGAATTGTTTGTACAAGAAGTTGGGGAAGGGGAACCGATTGTTTTCATTCCAGGTTTTACTTTCACGACAGAGGTTTTTATTAAGCAAATTGAGTATTTTTCAAAAACCAACCGAGTAATTGTAATTGACCCAAGGAGCCACGGAAGATCAACGATAACTCCTCACGGAAATGATTATGTCACACACGGATCTGATTTAGCTTCCGTTCTCCAAGCATTAGATGTGAAAAATGCAACTCTATTGGGCTGGTCGTTTGGTTGTTTTACAGTCTGGGAATACTTGAAGCAAAGTGGCACAGAAAACATTAAATCTTTAATCCTTGTGGATATGCCGCCTAAATCTTTATCGGTAAATGATGAAGATTGGGTTGAAGGCAAGCTAGATGATATTGCAGCTATCTATAATGGTTACTTACGAAATCCAACAGGACATAGAGAGTTCATAACCAGTTATATCACCCAAGTAATGGTGCAAAGAGACCTAGAGAAAGAGGAGCTAACCTGGTTAGTGGAGCAATCTTTAAAAACACCATATTACATCGCTGGAAATTTATTTGCTTCAGGTATGTTTTCAGATTATCGAGAGGAAGCAAAAAAAGCTAGTAAAGCTGTTCCTACCTTAACTATTGTCGCAGAGCATTGGGCGGATATTGCCGTAAAGTATACAGAACAATTAACACCAGAATCTCAAGTGAGAATTCTAGGTGGCCACATGATGTTTTGGGAGCACGCTGAAAAGTTTAATGCGATTGTTAAAGATTTTCTACAGGAAAAATAAGAATCTACTAATGAGTGATTCATATCATAACAAAACATTTCAAAAAATGGTCTAGTGGGGGTAGATAATGATCATGGAGGTATAAAAATGGCTACAATAAAAATCGAAAAGAATGATTTAATTCTTGAAGCGGGACTTGAAGATTTAAAAACAATCATTGATGAAGCAACAGCTAATATTGATGTATATAAAAAAGAAATTGCCGTTATTTATGAGAAAATGCCAAAGTTTGATTATGTCTATTTCTGCTTTTATGCGTACTCCACCTATCGTCTGTTAGAAAACGCCCTGAAATTCAACACAGATGAAGTTGGTCATTTTCGCTTAATCGCACCCGAATCCTTCTACTATGCATTCTACGGTATGATCGCAACCCCGCATACAGAACACAATCTAAAAATTTAAGCATAATTCGAGAGAGCACTTGAGCTCTCTTTTTTTATGCGAATTTTTAATAAACCCGTCCTGTTTCCGTAATACTAACGTTTTCTTACAATTATATAGGAAGGAGATTTTTTCTTTTCTAATAAAATAAACGTATCCAAAAATTTAGATTGAAAATAATAATTAGAATTGTTAAAATGCAATGTATATAAATTTATCAGACTAGTAAAAAAAGTCCAAATGGTAAAAATTGTACTTATTTGTTAAGCTTTCTTCATTTAGTAAAGGTATACTCCTATACTTTATCCTTTAAAGTTTAAATCGCCTTACCCGAGGAAAAAAATTAACCTCTACAAGGTTGGTACGAAAGGTCTTTAACTACTAGTAACAAATAATAGTTATGCTTGTGCTAATTCAGGAGGAGATAAAACATACAAACTTCATAATCTTAAGTGTAGCTTAAGAACAAAAGGTAGAATGTGAGTGTCAAACAGGGGAGGAATTTACTTGGAAACTGAATCTACAAGTCTACCATTAGCAGGCGTGAAGATATTAGAAATGGGAACATTGATTGCGGGTCCATTTTCAACGAGAATTTTAGCTGAGTTTGGTGCAGAGGTAATAAAAGTAGAATTACCGGAGAGTGGAGACCCCATTAGAAAATGGCGTGAACTACATAATGGAACTTCGTTATGGTGGTATGTTCAATCGCGAAATAAAAAGTGTATTACCGTTGATATTCGAACAGAGGAAGGCCTAGAAGTCATTAAACGACTTTTGAAGGAATGTGATGTGTTTGTAGAAAATTTCCGACCAGGCACCATTGCAAAATGGGGTCTAACTTCCGAAGTGCTTCAAGAAGTAAACCCAAGTCTTATTGTTAGCCATATTTCAGGTTATGGACAAACCGGGCCATACAGCGATCGTCCAGGCTTTGGATCTGTTGGGGAGGCAATGGGGGGATTAAGATATCTAACCGGTTATCCCGATCGCCCACCTGTAAGAGTAGGAGTGAGCATTGGAGATTCTGTGGCTTCACTTTACTCTGTAATCGGAATTTTAATTGCTCTTTATAACCGTGATGTAAAAAAAGGCGGTGGGCAAGAAGTTGATGTGGCTTTATACGAGGCCATTTTTAGTTTAATGGAAAGTCTAATTCCTGAGTATGACAAAAAAGGTGTTATTCGGGAAAGGACCGGTTCAACTTTACCTGGTATAGTCCCGTCCAATGTATATAAGACAAAAGATGAAAAATATATCATGCTTGGCGCAAATGGGGACAAGATCTTTCAAAGGCTATTAAAAGCAATGGGAAGAGAGGATTTGTTAGGCGATGAAAGATTTCTTAGTAATGACGATAGAGTTCGACATCAAGACATGATTGAACGGATGATTGAGGATTGGGTTTCACAGAATATGCTGGATAACTGTCTGGATATTTTAAATCAACATGGGATACCAGCGGGAACATTTTATAATGCTGAAGACATTGTCAATGACCCACATTATCAAGCTAGAGATATGATATTAGAAATGGAACATGAGGATATCGGGAAGATCAAGGTACCAGGTATAGTCCCTAAGCTTAGCAAGACACCAGGACAAGTGAAGTGGCTTGGACCGAAAATCGGTGAGCACAATATGGAGGTGCTCAAGGAAATAGGTTTAACAGATGAGATGATTCAGGAGATGGAGAAAAAAGGTGTGATATAAAGTAGATTACACTTGCTTGTCTGTTAAGTATCCAGCAATGATACAGGAGGGATCATATGATTTGGGATTTCGATCGTTCCATCAAAGTAAAAGAAGTAGGCCCACGTGACGGCCTGCAGATGGAAGCTATCCTTACACCCGAAGAAAAAGTTAAGTTAATCAATGCACTTTCTAAAACAGGTGTACATTCAATCCAAGTTACTTCAGTCGTACATCCCAAAGCAGTTCCACAAATGGCTGATGCCGAAACAGTGATGAAGAACATCGAGCGTCGGTCAGGAGTTTCTTATAGTGTCCTCGTACCTAATGAAAGAGGTGCTGAACGAGCAGCCATGATGCAAGCTGATGAATGGGAATTAATGCACTCCGTCACAGAATCTCATAGTCTAGCAAATGCGAACAAAAGTGTAGACGAAAGTCTTAAGGAACTTGAAAAAGTCGTCAAAATTGCACATGAACATAATGTAACCGTACAAGGGGCAATGGCAACTGCTTTAGGTTGTCCCTTTGAAGGCAAAGTTTCGTATGAGAAGGTGCTCTATACAGTCGAAGGCTATTATTCTATGGGGATTCGAAAGATAAGTGTCGCCGATACAATCGGAGTGGCTGATCCTAAGCTCGTGTATACGATGATGAAAAAGTTGGTTAGTCAGTTTCCAGATGTAGAATTTAGTCTTCATCTTCATAATACACGAGGGATGGCACTAGCCAATGTCTTAGCTGGAATCAATGCAGGAGTATTTTCTTTTGACTCATCCATTGGAGGTCTTGGTGGCTGTCCATATGCTCCAGGTGCGACTGGAAATCTCCCGACAGAAGACCTTGTTCACATGCTTGATTTAATGAACATCAAAAGTGGAGTTGATTTAACACAGTTACTTGGTGTTACAAAGGATATTGAAAAAGTAGTTGCACATCAGCTTGAAAGCTCAATTCACCGGGCAGGACCATCTTATCAAGTTCATTCTGCACCGAAAGTACAACAAAAAATCAGTAGATAAAATTTTATAAAAGTATAAAATGCGAAAATAGAGGAGGAACTTTCATTGAAATCTTTAAAAAGTAAAAAGTTTTCATTATTTATAGTTTGTTTATCCCTGCTACTTGTATTAGCTGGATGTAGTTCAAGTTCGAATGGTGGGTCATCTTCATCTGAATCAAATAAAGGGGAAGATGTTTATTCCGATGGAAAACCAGTAACGATCGTTGCACCTGCTTCTCCAGGGAGTGGCTGGGATTTAACTGCACGTGCATTGGTTGAGACTTTCACAAAAGAAGAGTTAGTGGACTTCCCAGTACCGGTTGCGAATGAAGCAGGTGCAATCGGTGCTGTTTCATTATCTCAGCTTGTATCAGCAAGCAAAGGTAAAAGTGACAAAATTAGTGTAACTTCTACTGCCCTTTTATCCAATCACCTTCGAGGTCTTGCAGAGAACTCTTATGAAGATGTTACGATGATTGCAAGACTTATGACAGAATATTATACAGTGGTTGTACCAAAAGATTCAAAGTATCAAAATCTTACAGAACTATTAAATGACGTAAAGGCTGATCCTAAAATTGCAATTGGTGCTTCTGGGGACGATCAACTTCCGTTTGCTCTATTAGTAGATGCAGTTGGAGGGGATGCATCAAATATTAACTATATCTCCTATGAAGGCGGAGGAGAAATTACAAATGCATTATTAAACGGTGACCTTGTCGCTGCTGTATCAGGAATTAGTGAATTTTCATCTCAAATCCAAGCAGGTGAATTTCGTGCTCTAGGTGTCTTAAGTGAGGAAAGATTAGGCGGTGTCATGCAAGATGTACCTACTGCAATTGAACAAGGAATTGATGTTGCGTTTGGTAACTGGCGCGGAATTATGGGGCCGCCAGACATGCCAGAAGAGGCAGTTAAATATTGGGAAGATGTTCTAGAGAAGGCGTTACAGACTGAAACTTGGAAGGAATTAGCAGAAAAGAATCAATGGGAAATCACCTTTATGAAGGGTGACGAATTCAAAACATACCTTGATGAAACAAACGAAGCTGTAAGAGTAGGCTTAGAAAAAACAGGACAGCTTAAGAAGTAATCTATAAAACACTCAAAATAATGAAAGGAAGGGGTGGTCAGATGAATAAGAATATCATATCAGGATTGGTAATCCTTGCGTTCGCCTTAATATATACATTTATGGCCTTCCGGTTACCAGAACCAGCCTCAAATTCAGTGGTTATAGGACCATCCGTTTTTCCGGGTACCATTGGTGTTCTATTAATAATAACGTCAGTCATATTGATGATTAATGGTTGGCTAGAAACTCGTCAAACAAAAAGTAAGCAAGAAACAAAGGAAGTATCTCAAGAGAAAGAGGAGCAGCAGGATAAAAGAAAGGTTTTCCTTATTTCTCTTTTCCTTCTCGGTTATATTGTATTATTCGTTCCATTAGGCTATTTACTTTCAACTGCCCTTTTTATTCTATGTGTCACGTTGTATTTGGACAGAAAGCATTGGATTCGAAATGTGATATTTGCCGTAGCCTTCCCGGTTACCGTCTATTTCTTATTTGACCGAGTGCTTTCTGTATATCTACCGGTAGGTCCATTAGGATAAGGGGGGGGTTAAAAAGTGGATGTGTTTTCTAATATTTTAAGTGGTTTTGGTGCAGTGTTGTCTTGGGAAACTCTTGCTTTTGCGTTTTTAGGTGTTCTAATAGGCACGTTAACAGGAATTCTCCCAGGTATTGGTCCGATAACAGCTATTGCCCTCCTTATCCCTATGTCCTATGGAATGGAGCCAATGAGTGGTCTTATAATGTTAATTGGGATTTATTATGGGTCCATGTATGGTGGGTCAACGACAGCTATTCTTGTAAAAACACCAGGAGAGGTCGCTTCAGTAGTTACGACGTTAGATGGGTATGAAATGGCTCGTCAGGGAAAAGCGGGTCGTGCGCTTTCAGCCGCAGCCATAGGCTCATTTATAGCAGGTACACTAGCGACACTCGGTCTTATGCTACTAGCACCGATTTTGGCTAAGTTGGCCTATCATTTCGGTTCAGCTGAATACTTTTTAATGATTGTATTAGCGATGACCATGGTATCGAGTTTAACAACAGGCTCCGCTTTAAAAGCATATATATCGACCCTGTTTGGACTATCAATTGCTATGGTTGGAATAGATTTGCAGACAAATGTCCCTAGATTTTCGTTTGGAATTCCTAACTTACTTGATGGAATTGATTTTGTCTTAGTTGCCATTGCCTTATTTGCAATTCCGGAAGCGCTTGAAAATATGGCACGTAAAGGAAAGGGTTCTAAATTAGAGGTTCAAAATTTTAAAGGATCAAACTGGATGACCAGAGAGGATTGGAAACGATCAATCGGTCCGTTTGGTAGGGGATCTGTATTAGGTTTTTTTGTTGGAGTACTACCAGGTATTGGACCATCCTTAGCTAGCTTTTTATCATATGGAATGGAAAAGAAGCTCTCTAAGAAGCCTGAAGAATTTGGAAAGGGTGCGATCGAAGGAGTGTCAGGTCCTGAAGCTGCAAATAACGCTGGAGTAGGTGGGGCTTTAGTGCCGTTATTCACCTTAGGTATCCCAGGGTCTGCGACAACTGCACTCTTAATGTTTATTTTTATGATGTACGGCTTACAACCGGGACCGGGAATGTTCGAATCGAACCCAACTCTTTTATGGGCGATTATTGCGAGTATGTATATTGGAAACGTTATGCTATTAATCTTAAATCTTCCTTTAGTAGGTGTGTTCGCAAAGTTATTAAAGATGCCGACAGTTCCTCTCTTTGTTGGAGTGGTCGCGTTTGCGGTTCTTGGAGTATACGGAATTAATTATAATCAATTTGATCTCTTTCTATTATTTGGATTTGGACTTGTAGGCTATGCAATGCAGCGCTTTGATTTCCCTCTTGCACCTGCCGTTATGGCTTTGGTGCTCGGTCCATTATTAGAGCAAAACTTCCGCCGAAGCATGGAAATTACGAGTGGAAATTGGTTCACATTCTTTGAAAGGCCGATTTCACTAGTGCTAAGCATTTTCGTTATTTTAATCGTAATTGTACCAATCATAAAATCGGTAATGAAACTTAGCAGAAAAGGGAAACAACAAGAAAATATCAATACAGATACAAATGTATAACTTGTAGGAGACGTGGCTTCGGTTTCCGAGGGACGCAGGGATTAGGTTCCGTGTCCCAAAAAATACGCTTACTGATACTCCATATACGAGGATAAGAGTATAAAAAATGGGGTGGTACTTCAAAAGAGGTATCACCCTTTTTTATCGTAGTAATTCTCTTTTTATCTTGGTATCAAAGCAGAACCACATTCTAAGATTACATTAGTACGTTGTCAAACTTTTTAAAACGCATAGAGGGAACCAAAAAATCATCCCATTGGTTCCCTGCGCCCTTTTTTGGTAATATAAATAAAATAGTACTGAAAATGTGTCAAAATGCACACAAGGTAACTTGTACATGTGTTATTCTTACTATATATATAACTGTTGGAGGTTTTTAGAAAATGCAACGAACTATAGATAATGAAAAAGATCCAAAAAAGCCTGTTCCTACAACATTTTCAAGAACAAATCCATTTCAAGCAAAAGTTCTTAAGAACATTAACTTAAATGGAGAAGGTTCTAGCAAGGAAACCAGACATATTGAACTATCATTAGAAGGTTCAGGATTCTCTTATATTCCCGGTGATACACTTGGAATTGCTCCCTCAAATGATCCAGAATTAGTCGCAACCCTTCTTGAGGAAATGAAGTGGGATGCAGATGAGGTTGTAACAGTTGGTCGTAAAGGCGAAACAATGCCGCTTAAAGAAGCATTGATAACGTATTTAGACATCACATTACTTACAAAGAAAATATTACAAGGGGCGGCAGCATTCACAGATAATGAAGAGTTGCAAAAACTTGTGGAAGATACAGCAGCAATAAAAGAATATTGCGATGGTCGGGACTTACTTGATATGCTCCGTGACTTTGGCCCGTGGAAGGCTTCTGCCCAAGATATCGTTGCATTATTAAGACAAATGGTACCTAGACTTTATTCCATTGCGAGTAGTTTAGCAGCACATCCAGATGAAGTTCATCTAACAATCGGTGCAGTGCGTTATACTGCGCACGGTCGTGAACGCAAAGGCGTTTGTTCAGTTCAATGTGCGGAACGAGTTCAGGAAGGCGATACCCTTCCAGTGTTTGTTCAAGTCAATAAACACTTCCATTTACCAGAAGAATTAGATAAAGATATTATCATGGTTGGTCCTGGAACAGGGATTGCGCCATTCCGTTCATTTATCGAAGAGCTTGCTGTAAATAAGGCAACAGGTCGTTCTTGGTTGTTCTTTGGAGATCAGCATAAAGCGACTGACTACTTGTATCAAGACGAGTTGGAAAAATACCAACAAGACGGAATCTTGACAAAAATCGATGTTGCTTTCTCACGTGACTCTGCTCAAAAAGTATATGTACAGCATAAAATGCTTGAGCATGGCAAAGAATTATTTGAGTGGATTAACAACGGTGCTTATTTCTATGTTTGTGGAGATAAAGAACATATGGCAAAAGATGTGAATGAAGCCCTTCTCACAATCATTGAACAAGAAGGCAGCATGGACCGAGAAGCTGCAGAAGCATACCTCAAAGAAATGAAAACACAAGGTCGTTATCTACGCGACGTATATTAATTATAGAGTTTAAAGAAACCCTTTGCACTTGGCGAGGGGTTTTTTCGTTATTTGTGCTACGGGGATATGCCTGGGACAAGGGACCTGTCCCTTTGACCCACTTTTTATTGTGGTGTTACATAGTTGGTGTTAAAATATGGTTAAGTAACATTGGTAATTGGAGGAAAATCCTATGGAGTTTGTTGAACCTATAAAAAAGGTTGCTGATATTAAGGTTATGAAGGAAGTATTGAGTCAACATTCGCAGCGGGATTTGTTGTTCTTTGTCTTTGGGATTAATACAGGGATGAGGGTTAGTGAATTACTTTCTTTAAAAGTCAGTGATATCTGGGATGGGAAGGATATAAAGGAATTTGTTTCGATAGAAGGTTCTTCCACAGATGAAGTAACTGATTTCTATATTAATCTTAGTGTGAAAACAGAATTAAGGAAGTATTTAAACCAAGTTGATTTAGAGGAGAGTGATTATCTATTTAAATCAAAAAAGCATGATAAGCCGATTACTCGTCAGCAAGCGTATCGAATTATTAATCATGCGGCAAAAGAGGTTGGGATTCCAGGGAAAATCGGTACCCACACTTTAAGAAAAACCTTTGGATATCATGCATATCGTAAGGGGATAGCCGTTTCCATCCTATCAAAAATTTATCGCCACCAATCCTCTGCAGAAACGTTACATTATATCGGTATTGATAAAAATGAAAAATATATTATAAAAGTGGATGTTAATTTATAATCTAAAATTATATATGAACCATCATTTTTGTGTAATAAGGTACTAGATATCATTTTTTTCAGATTTTCAGGTTAAAACAAATCTAATAGAAAGGAATGAGCTAAAATTGCATGTATTAGTTTCTAAACTTGTAGAAGTTTTGTATGCTGTTCTCCCTATAACAGCCATCGTCTTGATACTAAACTTTACTTTGGTTCACTTAGATATGACACTAATAGTTCGCTTTATCATTGGAGCGATTTTAATCATTATTGGATTGTCTATCTTTTTATTTGGAGTCGATCTTGGAATTACGCCAATCGGACAGTCGATGGGGGCAAGTATTGCAAAATCTAATAAAATATGGATCGTGGTGATAGCTGGATTAGCGCTAGGATTTTTCATCTCAATTGCTGAACCCGATTTACATATTCTCGCCGGACAGGTTGATCTAGTTACATCCGGATTGATTTCTAAGAGCAGTCTCGTCGTGATCGTTTCAATTGGAATTGGTGCTTTAATTGCGGTTGGTCTTGCAAGAATTGTTTACAACTTTCCTTTATATAAATTGTTATCCATTTTGTATTTACTCATCTTTGTACTCGCCATATTTACATCTCCAGAATTTTTAGCCATATCATTTGACGCTTCAGGAGCAACGACTGGTGCCTTGACCGTTCCGTTTATTTTAGCTCTTGCTTTAGGGGTTTCTACGCTAAAAAAGGATAGTAAAGCTTCTGAAAAAGATAGCTTTGGACTGGTAGCAGTAGCTTCTACAGGTGCGATTATCTCTGTCATGATCATGAACATCATTGCCAAAACAGATAAAATCTCAGGAAGTTTGGAAGACTCTGAGGTTTCAAGCTCTATTATTGGACCTTTCCTGCATAAATTTCCAATCATAGCGTTTGAAATCATCATCGCATTACTACCTATCTTAATTCTTTTTCTTATCTTTCAAAAAATCTCATTTAAGAAGTCTAAGAAAGCTGTTCGAAAAATTTTAATGGGGCTCTTATTCACATTTATCGGACTTGTCCTGTTTTTAGTCGGAGTGAATGCTGGATTTATGGATGTCGGTACTGCAGTTGGGTATAGTATTGCATCTTTAGACAGTAAAGCATATCTTGTTATTGTAGCTTTTATCTTAGGGCTTGTAACAATATTGGCAGAACCTGCTGTTCACGTGTTGACACATCAAATAGAAGATGTTACAAGTGGGTATGTACCGAGAAAGACGGTCATGTTTTCTTTATCCATAGGAGTAGGTATTGCGGTGGCATTGTCGATTCTGAGAATATTAATTCCCGAACTACAGTTATGGCATTATCTTCTACCCGGGTATATGATTGCTATAGCGATGACTTATTTTGTACCGAAATTATTCGTGGGGATTGCATTTGATTCAGGGGGTGTTGCCTCTGGTCCAATGACAGCCACTTTTATCTTGGCGTTTATTCAAGGAGCAGCAGAGGCAATTGAAGGTGCCAATGTCCTAATTGATGGATTTGGAATGATTGCGATGGTAGCGTTAACGCCACTCATTGCTTTACAGGTGTTAGGATTTGTATTTAAATTAAAATCAAAAAAAGGAGGACTGGAGAAGAATGTTGGGTAATTCTGAATCAGCCGACTTTGAACTGATTTGCATAATTGTAAATCATGGCATGGGGAGTAAAATCATGCAAACAGCTAAGAAAAACGGGATATCAGGGGGCACAGTGTTGTTAGGAACAGGCACGATAAAAAATCGCCTCTTAGAATTCTTAGCTTTAAACGATGTTCGAAAAGAAATTGTCTTAATGGTCTCTAATAATAAGATAGCGGAACATGCGCTAGATCAGCTTGATAAAAAATTTAAATTCTCCAAACCTAATCATGGCATAGCATTTACGACTTCTGTTGGTCATATTGTTGGAGCGAGTAGCTGTAAAAGTGGAGAAATTAAAGAAGAGGAAGGTGCTGAGAATCCAATGTATCATGCGATTACGGTGATTGTAGAAAAGGGTAATGCGGAAAATGTGATCGATGCAGCGGTTGAGGCTGGCTCTAAGGGTGGTACAATCATGAATGCAAGAGGTTCTGGAATCCATGAAACAAGTAAACTATTTTCAATGGAAATAGAACCGGAAAAAGAGATTGTATTGATTTTATCTGAGACAGACAGCACTGATGCGATTGTGGAATCAATAAGGAAAAAAATAAAAATCGATGAACCAGGTAATGGAATCATTTTTATACAAGATGTAAAGAAAACGTACGGAATATATAAGTAAAATGAGGTGCTAGCACTGACCTGTTAAAGAGTCGGGGCTGGCACTTTTTTATTTTTAAAAAGTTAGTTGTCTCACTATACAAAGTATATCGAATATGATTTAATGAATGTGTAGGTATCATAAAAGTTACTGGAGGCTGTTATGGTGAAAAACACGAAACCTAATGAACCAATCGTTACACATATTTTTACAGCAGATCCTTCTGCACACGTTTTTGAAGGGAAACTTTATATTTATCCGTCACATGACCTTGAACACGATGAACCGTCAAATGATAATGGGGACCAATATAAAATGGAAGATTATCACGTTTTATCCATGGAGGATATGGAAGGACCTATTGTAGACCATGGGGAAGTACTTCATGTAAAGGATGTACCATGGGCAAGTAGGCAAATGTGGGCACCAGATGCAGCTTACAAAAATGGCAAGTACTATTTTTATTTTCCGGCACGCGACAAGTATGATATTTTCAGAATTGGGGTTGCGACAGGGAATAGCCCAGCTGGGCCTTTTACACCTGAGGAAAATTATATACCAGGGAGCTTTAGTATCGACCCGGCTGTTTTTGTAGATGAAAATGATAGCGCTTATATGTATTTCGGAGGACTTTGGGGTGGTCAGCTTGAAAAATGGCAAACAGGTTCATTTAAAGCTGAGGTTACAGAAGGACCAGCTCCTACAGAACCTGCATTAGGACCGAGCTTCGCTGAATTAAGTGATGATATGCTTACTTTTAAAAGTGAGCCGAAGGAAATTTCAATTGTTGATGAAGATGGAAACCCAATATTAGCAGGTGACGAAGACCGTCGATATTTTGAAGGACCATGGGTTCATAAATACAATGGACTTTATTATCTATCCTATTCAACGGGAACAACACATAAAATTGTATACGCTGTCAGTGAGAATCCACAAGGACCATTCGTGTTCAAGGGGACAATTCTTAAGCCAGTCATTGGTTGGACAACCCATCATTCAATCGTTGAATATAAAAACAAGTGGTATCTTTTCTACCATGACTGCTCTTTATCAAATGGGATTAACCATAAGCGCAGCGTCAAATTTACGGAAATAAAATACAATGAAGATGGAACAATTCAAACGATTGATCCATATGGAGATAAGTAATGTAGAGATTCGACAGGAGAGCCTGTCGAATTTTTTTATATAAAAAAACACCCTGCTTTCTACTAAAAGCAGGGGAGAGATGTGGGACATTTTCCTTAACCTTTGATAAAGTTGTCTACAGCGAAGGCCGATACACCTAATGAGGTTGAGTATTTTCCAAGTTTTGAAAAATTGAGTTGCAAGTCGTATTGATGGAATGCGAGCGTGTGTTTTTCAATCGTATTCTGGATAGGTGCTTCGAGCCATTCTTTTGCTAATGCAAGTCGATTTCCGATGATGACTTGTTCTGGGTTAAACGTATTAATGATATTATTAATTCCAAGTCCTAGATAGTTTCCAATCTCTTCAAAGAGATGCTTCGCTGTTTCGTCACCATTCTTCGCTAACTCAAGTAGCACTTCCAGTGATTCAATACTAGGGTCAGACATTTCCAGTAATGCTTGCTCTGATGCATAAGCTTCCCAGCATCCGCGGCTGCCACAGTTACAACGCTTGCCGTTCATGTCAATAATCATATGTCCCATTTCACCGGAGAAACCATTTATTCCTTTATAAAGCTCCCTGCTAACAATGATTCCGACACCAATTCCTATACCAGCGCTGATATAAAGAATGTTTTCGTGGTTTTGTCCTAAACCAAAATTCTGTTCACCAACAGCCCCGGCGTTTGCTTCGTTCTCAATAATAACGGGAACACTGTAGAGTTTTTCAAGCTCTACTTTTAATTGGATATTACTCCATCCAAGATTCGGTGCTAGCAGGACGGACCCCTCATTATTAACAATTCCCGGTACACCAACTCCGATGCCAACAATTCCGTACCTGCTCTTTGGCATTTCATCCATTAACGACTGAATCATCTTTTGTAAAATATCCATGACTGACGCATAAGTAGTACGGCTCAGAGTTTGACTTTTTTCAATTATAATAGTCCCTTTTAAATCAGTAAGGACAGATAGCACATAGTTCACACCAATATCGATTCCAATTGCATAACCGGCATCCTTATTGAAGTGAAGGATAACGGGACGGCGTCCTCCACTAGAGACACCTGGTCCTGATTCAAAAAGTAAATCTTCCTCTAATAGTTCAGTAACCAAAGTTGAAACTGTTGTTTTATTTAAGCCTGAAATCTGAGCAATGTCCGCACGTGAAATTGGCTCATTTTCCATAATTAATTGTAAGACGAGCGCTTTATTATTTTTTTTAACAACCTGTTGATTCCATGTCATCGTTCTCACTGATTATAACTCCTTATTTGGTATTGTATTTATTTTATCATAAAACTTAGTATGGTAAATATACGAATACAAAACTAAGTATAAATAAGGGATTAGAGGAAAAAATATGACCGACAAATCAAAAAATAAAATAATTTTCGAGATACTTAGTTTATCGTATAGACAAACTATGTAAGCGGTGCTATAATCTGATTATAAAAGCTTGCTTAAAGATGACGAGGTTTTGATCGCATTTTAAAAACGCTATTGAAATATTAAAACTACTAGGAGGAATAACCCGATGGCTTATTTCGATTCAGTTAACAAAATTAAATATGAAGGCGCTAAATCAACGAATCCTTTTTCATTTAAATATTACAACCCAGAAGAAAAAATTAATGGTAAGACGATGGAGGAAATTCTTCGTTATTCTGTTGCATATTGGCATACATTTACTGCTGATGGAACAGACCCATTTGGTGTAGGGACTGCAGTTCGTCCTTGGGACCACCTTAAGGGGTTAGACCTAGCAAAAGCTCGTGTTGAAGCATCATTTGAGCTTTTTGAAAAATTAGATGTTCCTTTCTTTGCGTTCCATGATGTTGATGTTTCTCCAGAAGGAAGTACATTAAAGGAAACAAATGAAAATCTTGATGTCATTGTTGCAATGATTAAAGATTACATGAAGACTAGCAAAGTAAAATTACTTTGGAACACAGCTAATATGTTTACAAATCCACGTTATACACATGGTGCTGCGACTTCTCCGAATGCAGATGTATTTGCTTACTCTGCTGCGAAAGTGAAAAAGGGCCTAGAAGTTGCTAAAGAACTTGGTGCAGAAAACTATGTTTTCTGGGGTGGCCGTGAAGGTTACGAAACACTTTTAAACACAGATATGAAGCTTGAGATGGACAACTTAGCTCGTTTCTTCCACATGGCCGTTGACTATTCGAAGGAAATCGGATTAAATGTTCCATTCTTAATTGAGCCAAAACCAAAAGAGCCTACTAAGCACCAATATGATTTTGACGTAGCTACAGGTCTAGCATTCTTACAAAAATATGACCTAACAGATTACTTCAAGTTCAATATTGAAGCAAACCATGCAACACTTGCTGGTCATACATTTGAGCATGAGTTAAGAACAGCTCGTATTAATGGTATGCTTGGTTCAGTTGATGCAAACCAAGGGGATACATTGCTTGGCTGGGATACAGATGAATTCCCAACAGACCTCTATACAAACACATTAGCCATGTATGAAATCTTGAAAAATGGCGGACTTGGCAAAGGTGGACTAAACTTTGATGCAAAAGTAAGAAGAGGTTCATTTGATACAGATGATCTGTTCCACGCACATATTGCAGGTATGGACGCATTTGCAGTGGGCTTAAAAGTAGCTAACAAACTAATCGAAGATAAAGTGCTTGATAACTTTGTAGAAGAGCGCTATAGCAGTTATACGAGAGGCATTGGCTTAGATATCGTAGAAGGAAAAACTAACTTCCGTGAGTTAGAAGCATATGCACTTGGATTAACTGAAATTAAAAATACATCAGGTAGAACAGAACGCTTAAAAGCGTTAATCAACCAATATCTACTAGAAACTTTAAATGCTTAATGAATAGAAACCAAGAATGTGCTGGATGTATGCTACTCCAGCACATTTTTGCAGAAAAGGATGATACGGATGAAATATGTAATCGGTGTGGACCTCGGAACAAGCGCTGTAAAAATTTTACTAGTAAATCAAAACGGAGAAGTGGCTGGTGAGGTATCGAAGTCATATCCTCTTATTATTGAAAAATCAGGTTATAGTGAACAAAATCCGGAAGAATGGGTTGAAAAGACAACTACAGGTTTAAAAGAACTCATTGCTCAATTCGATGGAGACATAAATGATGTTGAAGGGATTAGTTTCTCTGGACAAATGCATGGACTCGTTTTACTAGATAAAGAAAATCAGGTGTTGAGAAACGCAATATTATGGAATGATACAAGAACGACAAAGCAATGTGAGAAAATCTATGATACTTTTGGTAAGGAAAAGCTATTGGAAGTAACAAAGAACCCTGCATTAGAAGGTTTTACATTGCCGAAAATTCTTTGGGTAAAAGAAATTGAGCCACAAATATTCGAACGCTCTAATCTATTCATGCTTCCAAAGGATTATTTACGTTATCGTATTACAGGTGCCATTCACATGGAGTACTCAGATGCGGCGGGGACATTGATGTTAGATGTGGCAAAACGTGAATGGAGTCAGGACGTATTAGAAGCATTTGGACTTGTTCCGGAATTTTGTCCACCTTTAGTGGAGTCACACGACTTTGTTGGTACGGTAATCCCTGAATTTGCTGAGATAACAGGACTATCTAAGGCCACTAAGGTGTTTGCTGGTGGTGCGGATAATGCTTGTGGTGCGATAGGTTCAGGTATTTTATCAGAAGGCAAAACTCTCTGTAGTATCGGAACCTCAGGTGTGGTGTTGTCTTATGAAGAACGAAATGACCTTGATTTTGAAGGTAAGGTTCACTATTTTAACCATGGTGAAGAAAACACGTATTATACAATGGGTGTCACTCTTTCGGCAGGTTACAGTCTAAGTTGGTTCAAGGATACATTTGCAAAAGAAGAGGCTTTTAATCAATTTTTAGAGGGTGTCGATGAAGTGCCTGCAGGCAGCAACGGTCTACTATTTACGCCGTATATTGTGGGCGAAAGAACACCACATGCTGATTCGAATATCCGCGGTAGTTTCATTGGCGTTGATACAGCCCATGAACGAAAGCATTTTGCTCGTGCAGTCCTTGAAGGAATTACATTTTCTTTAAACGAGTCGATTGAGATTTTCAGAAATAGCGGCAAAACGATAGATACAATTATTTCAATTGGCGGCGGTGCGAAAAACGAAACTTGGCTACAAATGCAAGCGGATATTTTTAACGCGAAAATAGAGAAATTAACATCTGAACAAGGTCCTGGAATGGGAGCAGCCATGCTTGCAGCATATGGTAGTGGATGGTTTGAATCATTAAAAGAATGTGCAGATACATTCCTGCAAACTTCAAAAACATATGAACCAATTCCAGAAAATGTGGAAGCGTATCAAAAACTATTTGCCATCTATCAACAAGTTTATACCCAAACAAAAGCACTCAACGAACAACTAAAAGACTTTAGAAAATAATGGGACAGGGGGACAGGTCCCTTGTCCCACTTCCCACTTAAATGAAACTTAATGAAGTTTATTGACTACGAATATAAAAAACTGGTAATTGACAGGACCAACCATAACTTGTCTAGTAGTAGGAAGGAAGTTGAAAATGAAAGTTAAAAAAGAAAGTTTTGGTCAAATTGATAACCAACCTATCTTTTCATTTACACTGACAAATGATTACGGCATAGAAGTTTCGGTCATAAATTATGGCGGTATAATAACGAAAATCAACGTTCCGGACAAAAATAGAGTTCTTGAAAATATCGTTCTTGGCCATGATACACTCAACGATTATATTCAGGATTCCTCATTTTTGGGTGCTATTTGTGGACGTGTGGCAGGTCGAATAAAAGATGGCTCTTTCGAACTTGAAGGAAATACATATAATCTAGCAAAAAATGATAATGCCAATCATCTTCATGGAGGCATAAACGGGTTTAACAAGGTTGTATGGGATGCGGAAACTCTTGAAGACGGAGTTTGTTTTTCGTATGTAAGCCCAGATGGTGAGGAAGGGTATCCAGGAAATTTAACCGTCGAAGTGATGTATACGCTAAACAACGAAAACGAGCTGACAATTCATTATGGCGCTCAAACAGATCAAAAAACGCTATTAACTCTTACCAACCATTCTTATTTTAACCTAAGCGGGAATTTGAAAAAGGATGTGTTAGACCATACTTTAACTATAAAAAGCCATCAATTTCTTGAACTCGATCAAGAATTTATCCCAACAGGTCACTATTTAAATGTCGAAGATACACCATTTGATTTTAGAAATGAAAAAGTAATTAAATCGGGGACAAATTCTCAGCATCCGCAAAATGTTCTTGTAGGAAATGGCTATGACCATCCGTTCATTCTCGATAAAAATCATGAAAACGAAGTTCAACTGAAGGATCCAGAAAGTGGCCGAATATTAACGATAGAAACTGATGAACCTTCTGTTGTGGTTTACTCAGGCAATTCCCTGCAATCTGAAGGGAACTTTCGAGGTGTTCCTTCCAGACAATACTTAGGGATATGCTTAGAGACACAGGCATTTCCTGATGCCATTCATCATTCTCACTTTCCATCAATTACTCTCGAAAAAGGCCAGTATTATTCTTCGGTCACTAAATATAAGTTCGGAGTAGTGGGAGACAGTTGTAAAAAGTGAGCTCTGATACAAATAGGGCATGTTTTAACTATCAATTAATGGTCAATAAGAAGTTATTAAAGGATAAGCAGTAATGAAAGGGGATGCAAAAATGAATTACCGTGAATTAGGTAACACTGGAATAAAAATTAGTGAAGTGAGCTTTGGTACTTGGGCGATCGGCGGTGCTTGGGGGAAAACGAGTGATACTGAAGCTCTTCGGTCTTTGGAATTTGCAATGGATCAAGGTGTAAACTTTTTTGATACAGCTGATGTGTATGGTGACGGACATAGCGAAGAGTTGTTGGCAAAGGCAACGAAAGGCAAGGAAGATAAGATTCATATTGCCACTAAGTTCTGCCGTCAAGGTGACATCTTTGATCCCAAGAACTACAGTTATGAACAAGTAAGTAAATATTGTGAAAACAGCCTTCGTCGTTTAAATCGAGAGGCGATTGATTTATATCAAATTCATTGCCCTGCTACAGAGATTTTACGAGATGGAAGTGTTTTTGAAGTACTCGACCGCTTGCAACGTGAAGGGAAAATCCGTCACTATGGGGTAAGTGTAGAAACAGTTGAGGAAGGACTTATTTGCTTGGAGAATCCAAATGTGAAGAGCCTGCAAATTATTTTTAATATGTTCCGCCAAAAGCCATTGGAAGAGTTAATTCATGAGGCCTACAAAAAAGGAGTCGGACTACTTGTGAGATTGCCACTTGCTAGCGGGCTGCTCACTGGTAAATTTACCGCTGATCATGTCTTTGAAGAGGATGACCACCGTCGTTTTAATGAAAATGGAGAAGCATTTAATGTTGGGGAAACGTTTGCCGGACTTGGTTTTAGAAAGGGTGTTGAACTCGCGGACCAGTTAAAGTGGATTGCAACTGGACGAAACTCGATGGCAAGTGCAGCACTACGTTGGATATTAGACCAAAGAGAAATAACATGTATTATTCCTGGCTTTAAAAATGTAAAACAAGTTCAAAATAACCTGTCAGCGCTTGAAGAAAAGCCATTTACAAAAGAAGAAACAGAAAAGATACAGCGTTTTTATCATGAAAATGTAAAAGAGTTCATCAGAGGCGCATATTAAAAGGACGAGCTTAGTCTCGTTCTTTTTATAGAGAGGTTGATCGGTAGGGATGGTCGATTTCAAAAGTTGATGCTTTTTGGATGCTTGCTCAGGAATTGAAAAAACAAGGCTATCGGTTTGTGACTGGTCGTGAGTTATTAAAGGAATTTAAAGGTCGATTGTGATAAAGTTATATTAAGATAATTTTGTGTTTGTTGATGTTGGAGGGAATTTGATGAGTAAAACAGCGAACCGAGCCTATGCGGCTACATTGTGGATTTCAAAATTCGCGTATCTAAATATACTTTGGATTGGATTCACGTTAGTGGGTCTGGTTGTTTTGGGATTCTTTCCAGCAACGGTGGCCATGTTTGCGGTAGTCCGCAAATGGTTATTGGGAGATACTGATATACCAGTCTTTGGTACATTTTGGAGTACCTATAAAGCTGAGCTTATAAAAAGTAACGGTCTAGGGTTGATCATTGTAGTAGTTGGAGTCTTGATTGTACTTGACTTGTTTTTTATAAGGAACTTAGGTGGAAGTTTTGTTCGTGCCATTCAAATCCCAATTTATTTGTTTATTTTTGCCGCAGTAATGACGTTATTGTACATATTCCCAGTGTTTGTCCACTATGAGCTTAAGATTGTCCATATGATTAAAAACTCATTTTTGTTAATGCTAATTAATCCACTTGAGAACGTTGTAATGGTTATTAGTTTGGTTATGGTTTTCTTTGTCGTAAAATATATCCCTGGATTGGGCTTTTTCTTCGGGGGGAGCCTATCCGCAACAATCATCATGGCTGCATGCTACCGTACTTTTCAAAAGACGGAACGGAAGAAGGAACAGTTAGGATGATGGAAGAAGTTTTATTGCGGGTCAAAAAGTAGTTGAAGATTACTGAATCCTCTTCATCGTGTCGATGAAGGGGAAAAGAAGCGTTGGCCTGATGCTGTATCCTCTTCATAGAGTAGATGAAGGGGAAAAGCAGGAAGAAGCCGACGCTGAATTCCTCTCATGGCATCTATGAAGGACCGAAAGTGAGTAGATTGATAGAAAAAAGGTCTTCATAAGGGATATGAAGTCCCCAACGAATGAAGTTGTCTAAGCTAAGATCCTTCATCAAGGTTATGAAGGACCAAATGTGAGTAGATTGATAGAAAAAAGGACTTCATAAGGGCTATGAAGTCCCCAACGAATGAAGTTGTCTAAGCTAAAGTCCTTCATCAAGGTTATGAAAGCCTGAACGCATAGAGTTACGTAAGAAAGAGTCTTCATAGAGCCCATGAAGTCCTGAACGCACGGAGTTACCTAAGAAAGGGGTACTTCATAGATGTGATGAACGCCCCATTAAGATTGCTCAATAGTGTTAACTCCTTCATCCGCCTAATTCTTACCGTATTAACTCCAAACGCAAAGTCCCCAATAACAAAAAGACAGATAGGAAGATTCTAGTACAAGCTTTCCTATCTGTCTTTTATATTTGACTCCAAGCCAATTTGCCATTCATATTTCAGGCAGGCTTGCGGCATATCCCTTAAGAAGGCCGCAAGCACAATCCTTGTCCTTGCTCAGAACCTTACCCTTTCACAGACCCAGCTGCCATGCCTTCAACGATCTTATCACTTAAAAACAAGAATGCTAGTAGAATTGGCACGATACTGATAACAAGGGTTGCACCGATTGCGCCCCAGTCTGTTAAATACTGACCAACGAAGTTATTGATTCCCACTGTTAGTGTCTTCCACTTATCAGAACTAATAAAAGTATTTACAAACACAAATTCATTCCAGTTGTAAATCATGTTGATAATTGCGGTTGTTGATAACACAGGCACCGTCATTGGTAGCGTAATTTGGAAGAAGATTCGATGAACTGAGCATCCGTCCATAACCGCAGCTTCTTCAATTTCGCGAGGGAATGTTTTGTAAAACCCTAGTAATATCATGATTGTCAATGGCAAGTTAAATGCCGTATAGGATAATACAATTGATAATGGATTATCAATTAGGTTCGCACTGTTATACATTTTAAACAGTGGAATTAGAGTAGAATGTAACGGGATCATATAGGCAACTAAGAATAATCCAAGAACAGGTCCGCTTAGTTTCCAGTGCATTCGTGTTACTGCAAATGTTACAAAGCTTGCAAGAATGATTGTTAGGACAACTGATAGTACCGTGATCCAAACACTATTAAAGAAGTAGACACCGATATTTCCGGAAGTCCAAGCTTTCGTATAGTTTTCCCATTGAGGGCTTTGTGGTAAAGCGAAGGGAGACATACCGAAAACTTCTTTATTGGTTTTTAGGGAAAAGAACACCAACCAAACCAATGGATAGATTTGAATAATAGCAAAAGTACCTAGTAAGAGATATAGAAATCCAAATCCAATTTTGTTCAAGAAGGATTTCCTTGGCTTTTGTATGGAAAGGTTTGGTGTAACTTGTTGTGTACGAACCTCACTCATTTTGATTCACTCCCCCTTAAAATTGAACATCGTCTTTAGATTTCGTTAATTGTGATGTTAACCAAGTCATGACAAGACAGATCACTAATAGGCCAAAGCCAATGGCACTACCGTATCCAAAGTTGTTTAGTTTGAATGCTTCTTTGTACATATATGAGGCCATAACTTCACTTGCACCGTTTGGTCCTCCTCCGGTCATAACATAGATTAGATCGAAATATTTTAATGAACCCACCACTGCTAGCATGATTGTTACCTTGAAAACGCCAGAGATGAGTGGAAGTTTGATTTTATAGGCAATTTGAGACGGGCTAGCACCATCGATTTTTGCTGCTTCGATGACTTCGTCAGGAACATTTTTCAAAGCTGCATAATAGATCAAAATGTAAAATCCTGCGTATTGCCAAATGATTGGGATGAAAATTGCATACAGTGCAATCTTTGGATCTGCTAACCAGATCGGTGTGTTTTCAACACCAAAGAACTCTAGCAATTTGTTTGCCATACCGTTTGTTGGGTCAAAAATTTTCATCCATAGTTGGGCAATCGCAACAGAAGATAATAGCATGGGTATTAAATAAATTTTTCGTAAAAGGTCAGAACCTTTGATTTTGCTAGCTAAAACAAGTGATATAGCTAAATATATAAGTAAGCTAGCTGTTGAAAAGATTGCTAGTAAAAATGAGTGCCAGGTACTTGACCAGAATAATTTATCCTGAATTAAAGTAATGTAGTTATCTAATCCGATAAATGTCATTTCACCAATTCCGTCCCAATCCATGAGACCGTAGTAACCTGATAAAGCAATTGGAATATAAATTAGGACTAGAATGAGAAGTAAAGCCGGGAGTGTATAAAGGGCGATAACGAACTTATTCGACATCACAGTTTTCATAATGGTTTTGCCCCTTCCTTTCTATAAAGAAGAGGGCATATTACAAGCAATATGCCCTCTCTTTTTAAGCCACAATTATTTTTCGGCAGCAAGAGCTTCCTCTTGTGTTTTTGCAAATTCTTCTGGAGTTGTTTGACCGCCAAATAAAGCTTGAATTTGATTTAAGTGAACATCAGCCACACCAGCAGACATTTGAACATCAGCATAAAGTGTTAAGTTTGATGCTTTTCCTAAATCGTTAAGAATGTCAATGTACATTGGGTGAAGGTCGCCATTAGATGTATCAACAACTGTTGCAGGGATTACACCAGCATCAACAACTGAACGCTTGCCCCATTCATCAACTAAGTAAGAAACAAATTCTTTTGCTTCATCTTTTACTTTCGATTGTTCAGATACGAATAAACCAACACCAGGACCACCTACGTAGCTATCAATGTCACCTTTGCCACCTTCATAGGTCGGGAACTTAAAGTATCCAATTTTATCTTTGAATTCCTGATCGACATCAGGTGTTGTTGTATAGTTTGGTAATTCCCAAGTTGCCATTAAGTACATAGCTGCTTGTTCATTCATGAAATATCCCTTTGCTTCATCATTTGAAAGACCATTAAATCCTTTAACAAAGGCATCCATCTTTACAAGGTTCTCGATTTCCTCAGCCGCTTTTACAAGTGCTGGATCTTCAAAGGTACCTGTACGATTAATTGCATTGTTTAATGCCTCAGGCCCTCCGATTCTATCTGCAAGGTACATGTACCACATAGAGCCAGTCCAACGGTCCTTGTTACCTAAAGTGATAGGAGTAACGCCGTTATCGACAAGTGTTTCAACAACGTTTAAGAACTCATCATATGTTTTTGGAGATTCTAAATTATATTTTTCAAAGATTTCCTTATTGTAGTAAACTGGAGTAATGTTTAATTCTAAAGGTAAAGCATATGTTTTTTCTTCAACTGAGAAGGCATCCAATGTGCCAGCTACGAACTTATCTTTTTCAACAATATCATCAAGTGGAGCGAACATATTTCCATCTACAAAAGGCTTCATATAACCTGCAGCCCACGTAATACCTACGTCAGGAAGTTCATTTGAAGCAGATAATACTTTTATTTTCTCTTTGTATTGCTCGTTACCTAGGATTTCAGTTTGAATGTCTACATCTGGGTTCTCTTCCTCATAAGCCTTGATAATATCATCTACTATTGTAAACTGCGCATTGGAGCTACCTTCGGGCCATAAGTGCATCATTTTTACAACGGTTTTATCACTACTAGATCCACTGGAATCTTTAGCGGTATCATCTGATGAAGAACATCCTCCTAAGATTAATCCACCAGCTAATGCCATCGACATCACAGTAGCAAACGCTTTCTTTTTCATTGATCAAAAACCCCCTTAATTTGTCTTACCCTCTTTGCCTTACACTTAAAGTCTACCATCACGGGAATTATCAAAAAAGGGAACGATGATTGGGAAAAATACTACTTTTTTTAGAAAGCCCTTTCATTCCTTGTTTTTCGGTATGTGGTTGGTGTCATACCTTCATATTCTTTAAAAATCTTAATAAAATACTTAGCAGTTTTATAGCCAACTTCTTCAGCAATTTCATTGATGGTATGGTTGGTGGAAAGGAGAAATTCTTTTGCGCGTTGAATTCTGCGTCTTGTTACATATTCACTAAAATTCAATTTCACTTCTTCTTTAAATAACACGCTAAAGTAACTAGGGTTTAAATGGACATGAGCTGCAACGTCTTTTTGGCTAATATCATTCTTGATGTGACGATCAATGAAGGTAATGGCCATGCGAATCGTATCTGTTGTTGTATCAATTTTCGTTGAGGCATCGATGATTTTTTTATCGACAACTTTTTCGATCATTCCCACTCTGAACTGATTTTCCAAAATCTGAATTGCTTCTTCAACCGCCTCAATTAATTTAGTTTTGCTAATTGGCTTTAAAAGATAGTTCACGACACCAAGACGAAGCGCCTCTTGGGCATACTCAAACTCCGAGTAAGCGGATATAACAATAACGACAGGAGACATTCCTTTTTCTTTAATCGTTTTTAATAGCTGAAGTCCTGTCATTTCAGGCATACGTATATCGGAGAGCAAAATATGAATCTTTTGTTTTTCTGCAATTTGTAACACTTCCTCACCGCTTTGCGCAGTGAGGATATTAAATTCACCATTATTCCAACTATCCAACGTTCTTTGCAAGCCCTGCCGAGTTCTTGGTTCATCATCAACAATCACGATATTTTTGATAAACATTTTAATTCCCCCCATTTATTGGAATTTCAAATGAAATTCGTGTTCCTTTATCTGGCTCACTTTCTATTAAAAGTTCGGGATGCAAATTCTCGTTGTAATACAGTTTTAATCGTTTATATACATTTGAAATGGCAATGCCTTTTCCCCTTGTAGAAGCGACACCGCCAGTTTTCATAGATTCTGTTATTTGATTGATTCGATCTTGATCCATTCCTGGACCGTCATCCTGAACGGATATTCGAATTCTATCAGTTTTAACTGATTCAATGGATACAGTAACAAGACTATCACCGACCTTATTCCCAGCCCCGTGTAAGATTGCATTTTCAACAAGTGGTTGAATGATGAGTTTAGGTATTCGAATATGTTCAAATTGCTGTGGAACAGATACCTTCCATTTCAGTCGATCACCAAAACGCATTTTCATAATTTCCATGTAGTCACCGATATGTTTGAGTTCTTCCTTTAAGAATACCCAATCATCATCTGTTTCTTTAGTAATGGTGTATCGAAACAAATCAGACATTGCAATGACGACTTCAGATAACTCCTCTTCATTTTTTTCTTCAAGTGACCAATGAAGCGCATCCAAGGTATTGAAGAGAAAATGTGGATTGATTTGTGCTTGTAGAGCTTTTAATTCGCTCCTGCTTCGTAAAATTTCCTTTTGATAGACCATTCGGATTAGATGATTCGTTTCCTTCACTAATTGATTGTACGTACTGTTTAGCTCATTGATTTCATTAACAGATGAAACATCTGGATTCAAGGTAAGGGCACCTTGGCCAGCACGCTGCATTGTTTTTGTTAAGCGGACAATCGGTCTTGTAATGACAGTTGATAGAAATAAGGAAAAAATCATAAAAATGATACCACCAGCTACACCAGATAAAATGATGCCTGTCCGAATTCCAGCTAACCCCTTTGTAAGTTCACTAATGGGCGTTAAAATAAGGACGGTCCAGCCTGTAAGATTGGAAGTTTCCTTGGTAACGATATAGTCCCCTTCGTCGAGCTGGACTGTACCATTAGGACTTGAAAGGATTTCTGAGATATCTCCATCGTAATTTTGAACGATAGGCTCATCGTTTTCGTCCAAAAGAATGGAGTATTGGTTGTTTGATATCGCAAACTGAAAATGGTCACGGTTTATGCTTATTAAAAGGTAACCGCCATTTACATATCTACGCTCGATTAAACTAATCCTACGGATGGCTAAGTAGTTGTTTTTATCTTGTGGATCATCTCCTATCCAAACCAATCCACCTTTTGCAAGTCTAGCTTTTTCAATCCATTTTTTATCTATCCGATTTTTTAATAAGTCTTCATCAAGAGGGATAACACGTTGCTGTTCCCCAGAGAAGATTTGAAACGAAAAGATGCCATCTGTATTCCCCATAATTCTGTTTACATGTCCCATTAATTGTTGACGTTCCTGGAATGAGATTTCTTTTCCATCAAAAATTTTCGTTAGGATTTCTTGAACGCCCTCGTCCGTAATGACGAGCTTTGACGACATATTAATTTGTTCGTATAAAGATTCCATTCTACCGTTTGCCTCAATCGCAACCTGGTGGATTTGTTTTTCAGCATTGTTTTTTAAAAGAGTGGAGACCTGTCTTAATGTTAATAGACCTACGATCAAAAGAACGATAATCATGACAAATAAGAAGATAAATAAGATCTGATTGCGTAATGTGTTCCACTTTTTCAATTTTTTGATCATGGGCTTCGCCTTTCTTTTTCTTTTGTCGCTAATTTAATTATCTAGTCTTTATTTGTAATCGCTATCATCAAAAGGGAGGTTAAAGTTAAAAATGCAGGATCTAAGAACTAGTGCCATTTTATCATTTGTTTAGAGAATTGAAAATAATTGTTTATCGATTAGACTAAGTTAGAGGAATGCTTTCAAGGGTACTCTATTTTGTATTTAAATAAATGATTTTTTTTAATTAAAAACCATTGACTAAATTATCTAAAATGTTTAACATTACTAATAAAGTTAAATAATGCAATTCTTCTTATCAAGAGAGGTGGAGGGACTGACCCTACGAAGCCTCGGCAACCAGCATTTGAATGCCCGGTGCCAAGTTCAGAGGAAGTATTTTTATTCCGGAGATGAGAAGGTGGACGAATGGAATATTATTTCTGTATATTCATACGCCCCTTCTGATTTCTCAGAAGGGGTTTTTTATCTAGCTCTACATCTTATGATAAGAAATGAATAATAGGGTGGAAGAAGTAGTACTTTTCCAATAACTAACCAAAATAGAATAGAAAAAATCTTAGCAATAAATATATTTTTCTAAAAATACGTTGACTGAAAAAATAAACTATTCTATAATACTTTATATGATTGAAGGATTAACGCGTTAATACAGCATTTTAATAAAAAATCTTATCCAGAGTGACTGAGGGAACAGGCCCGAAGAAGTCCAGCAACCTTCAAGTGAAAGCTTGAAAAGGTGCTAATTCCTGCAGATGCGTATGCATCTGAAAGATAAGTTGAGGCCCCCTCTTCTTATGTTGAGGGGGCTTTTTATTTACATAAAGTAAGAACTTATCTAGCAAACTTGTAGAAAATTGAACTTGGAGGTTTAAACAATGACAAAACAATATGAAACTTATGATGATGAAACGATACTTTTACATGGAGGTCAATCCCCAGATCCTACAACTGGTTCACGTGCAGTGCCGATTTATCAAACGAGTTCTTTCGTATTTCATAATACAGATCATGCTCAAAGCCTATTTAGTCTTGATGAGTCAGGTAATATTTATTCTCGAATCGGTAACCCGACTGTTGATGTGCTTGAGAAACGGATCGCGTTGTTGGAGGATGGTGTCGCAGCTGTAGCAACTTCTTCGGGAATGGCCGCAATTGCTCTATCCATTATGAACGTCGCACAAGCGGGAGACGAAATTGTAGCAGCTTCCAATTTATATGGAGGAACTTACAATCTTTTCGCGGTTACGCTTCCGAAATATGGAATTAAGACTCATTTTGTTGATCCAACAGATCCTGAGAATTTTAGAAATGCGATTACGCCGAAAACAAAGGCCGTCTTTGCTGAAACGATTGGAAACCCAAGCTTGCATGTATTAGATATTGAAGCAGTATCAGCGATTGCACATGAAAATGGAGTACCGCTCATTATTGATAATACATTTGCTTCTCCATATGTTTGTAAACCAATCCAATATGGTGCTGATATTGTGGTTCACTCCGCAACAAAGTGGATAGGTGGACATGGGACGACAATTGGTGGGTTAGTCGTTGATGGAGGCCGTTTTAATTGGAATAGTGAAAAGTTCCCAGGATTTACAGAGCCAGATCAAAGTTATAACGGAATTAAGTATGCGAATGAATTTGGAACTTTAGCGTTCAGTACGAAACTGAGAGTTCAGCTTTTAAGAGATTTTGGTTCTTCATTAAGCCCGCATAGTGCGTTCCTATTGATACAGGGTCTTGAAACATTACACCTAAGAATCGAAAAGCATAATGAAAATGCACTGAAAGTTGCAAAGTTCTTAAATGACCATCCTGCGGTTGATTGGGTTTCATACCCTGGTCTTGAAGAGCATCCAGCACATGAACTAGCTACTAAATATTTGCGTTCTGGATATGGTTCTATCGTAAACTTTGGCATTAAGGGCGGTAGAGAAACTGGTAAGAAAGTAATTAATAACATTGCGTTATGGTCACATGTGGCCAATGTTGGAGATGCCAAGTCACTTATTATTCACCCAGCATCAACAACTCATCAGCAGTTAAGTGCAGAAGAGTTAGTAAAAACAGGAGTAAGTGAAGAATTAATCCGTTTATCGGTTGGTATCGAATCATACCGTGATTTAGTGAATGACTTGGACCAGGCTTTTTATGAAGCGACAGGCATTTCTTCAAAAGGTGAGCAAAAAGGTGAAACAGCGGTTAACGATGAGGGAGTCATACGCTGGGCACTTCAATCAACATTTATTCGTGAAGAAGTGGAAGGGAAAGAAGTTCAGCGTGCAAAAACAATTGCCGTTGTTGGTCTAAGTGGTAATCCAGCTCGTCCAAGCTACAGACTTGCACGGAAAATGCAGCGTCTAGGTTATAAAATTATCCCGGTTAATCCACGGGAAACAGAAGTACTCGGTGAACAGGCATATCCGGATTTAACATCTATTCCGGTTAAGGTAGATATCGTTCAAGTATTCCGTAGCCCTGAGGCAGCGATTGGAGTTGCAGCAGAAGCAGCAAAAATTCAACCAAAAGTATTCTGGCTACAAGAGGGAGTTATTTCCCCAAGGGCAGTGGAAGTTGCGAAAGAAGCAGGTCTTGAGGTTGTACAAAACAGATGTACCTATAAGGAGGCACAACGTCTTAGAGGTGCAATTGTTACGTACGCTTGTGAAATTTAATTGTAATTGTGATGAATTCCCCTACCTCTATAGGTAGGGGATGATTGTAAAGAGAATCTATTAAAATACGAACTAAGGGATGGGTGTGTGCTAAGAATGATGCTTCTCTTAGTATGAGGGAGGAATAGATAATGACAACACAACACAGCTTACTAGAATCCAAGGTTCTATGGGAGCCAAGTGAAACTTGGGTCTCACAGTCAAATTTGATGAAGTTTTCACAAAAGGTCGGCTTTCCACTTCTACCCTATGAACGTTTTCATCGCTGGTCAGTCGCTCAACCTGAATCATTCTGGTCAGCAGTATGGCATTTTTCAAATGTAATTGGAGATAAAGGTGAAAGAGTAGTGGTTCCACCAAGCGATGGTGGAATGTTAGGTACACAATGGTTTCCTGATTCTAGAATAAATTTTGCAGAAAATATTTTACGTGGTGACGATCGACAAACAGCGGTTATTGAATCAGATGAAAACGGCGTCTCTCAAACGATCACAATGGGAGAGCTGCGTAATAGGGTGGCACGGGCTCAGTCTGGATTAAAGAGCTTGGGAGTAAGTGCTGGTGATCGTGTTGCTGGAGTTGTAACAAATAGAATTGAAGCGTTCGTAGCTTTATTGGCAACCACTTCATTAGGTGCTGTTTGGACATCTTGCTCGCCTGACTTTGGTCCAAAAGGGATTATCGATCGGATTGGGCAAGTTCATCCAAAGGTATTAATTGCAACTTTGGATTATCAATATAACGGAAAGTTTTATGATATTCGAGATAACATCTCAGCTGTAAGTGAGGTACTGAACGATGTTTCCGCTATCGTGACTTTATCTGAGAGTGCAGAACTATCGATTAATCAAGAAACGAAAGTAATGAGCTGGCAGGAGCTATGTCAAAATGAATCATCTCATCTGGAATTTACCCGAGTTCCCTTCAATCATCCGCTTTACATCCTTTATACTTCAGGGACTACTGGGCTGCCAAAGGCTATTGTTCATTCAGTCGGTGGTACATTAATTCAACACTTAAAGGAACATCAGTTACATTGTGATTTAAAAGTTGGGGATGTCTTGTTTTGGTACACAAATACGGCATGGATGATGTATCCTTGGCTGCTTTCTGGATTAGCAAGCGGTGCTGCCATTCTTCTCTATGATGGGTCACCAATCCCTAAGGCGAATATAGGGGTCCTTTGGGAAATCTCAGAAGAAATTGGGCTTACGCATTTCGGAACGAGCCCGAAGTATTTAGACACCTTGATGAAGTCAGGTTATCAGGTGGGGCGGAAGCATGATCTTTCTTCTTTACGCAGTGTTCTTTCTTGTGGAGCACCTTTATCGGCGGAACAATATGACTGGATTTATAGCGACATTAAGCAGGATATTATGTTGGCTTCGATTTCAGGTGGTACCGAAATCATCGGATGCTTTGTGATGGGATCTCCTGTACATCCAGTAAGACGCGGGGAAATTACCTGTAAAGCACTTGGTATGGCAGTAGATGTCCTCGATGAAAGAGGAGTATCTGTCATCAATGAAAAAGGGGAGTTAGTGTGTACAAAGGCTTTTCCTAGTATGCCAATTACATTCTGGGGAGAGGACGGAGATGAACGCTATTTTTCCGCCTATTTTGCTGAACGTCCTGGTATATGGTCTCATGGTGACTTTGCTGAACAAACAATAGAGCAAACATTGGTCATTTACGGAAGAGCTGATACTACGCTTAATCCTGGCGGTGTCCGAATTGGAACTGCTGAAATCTATCGAGTTGTGGAGCAGCTTCCTCAGGTACAGGACTCAATCGTTTTCGGCTACCCTGTCGATAATGATGAGGAGATTGCACTGTGTATCGTCACCGAGGATGGATCATTGGATGATACATTAGCGAATCATATTCGTAAGGAAGTTAGGGAAAAAGCTTCACCGCGGCATGTGCCAAGACGTATATACAGTGTCAAAGAGATTCCTTATACAATTAACGGCAAGAAGGTAGAAGGGGCAGTCCGTTCAACTGTTCTTGGACAGCCAATAAAGAACAGGGGTTCACTTGCCAACCCAGCATGCCTAGAAGAATACAGCAGCTTGTCTGAAAGGAGTTTCGTATAATGGTTAAACGCCGAGTTCCAAAAGGTGCAATTATAGGGATTGGAGAGCTTACCCCAGTCCGCTATAGCGAGGGTGTGACAACTCTTGGATTAATTGCCGAGTCAGTCAGGTTGGCCATTCAAGATGCCGGAATTGAAAAAGACGAGATAGATGGTTTATTAATTGGTCCCCAAGTAGGTGAGACTCCGCAGCATGTGCCAGCTACTGTTGCGGAATACCTTGGTCTTGAGCCGACAATGTCAAATGTAGTTGATCTTGGGGGCGCAACCGGTGCGGGAATGATATGGAGAGCGGTAGCTGCAATAGAAGCGGGAATGTGTGAAACAGTCGTATGTGTGCTTGCAAATATAAACGAAAAGGGAAAAGCCTTACGTTCACCAAACCGTAATCCAATTCGTGAATTTGACGTTCCATTTGGTGCTTCTGGGGCAAACACTTCTTATGCGCTGTTAAAGCAACGGCACATGGCCGAGTATGGATCGAAACAAGAAGATTTTGCACTCATTGCTCATTGGGCACGAAAAAATGCGCAGCTAAACCCAAAAGCCATTACATACGGAAAACCAGCCTCAGTTGAGGACGTGTTGAATTCTCCGCTCATTGTGGATCCCTTGCATTTATTTGAAATCGTTATGCCTGTAGCAGGTGGCGCAGCGGTCGTTGTTACCTCCGTTAAAAATGCCTCTAAGGGAGGACATCCTCCAGTTTATTTACTAGGGGCGGGTGAGAAAATCACTCATAGAGCCGTCAGTCAAGCCCCTTCATTGGAAAATGCTCCACTAAGCTATGCGATCCCAAGAGCATTGGACCAAGCGGGTTTATCAGTGCAAGACATGGATTTACTTTCTATCTATGATTGCTATACAAGTGTAGTTGCACAAACATTAGAAAATGCGGGTCTATGTGCACCTGGAAAATTTGGTTCCTGGATGAAGGAGCATACTTTCGGTCATGATGGTGATTGGCCACTTAACACGCACGGGGGGCAATTAGGATTCGGTCAGGCAGATCTTGCTGGCGGAATGTCACATATTATTGAAGCTGTCCATCAATTGCGACATGAAGCAGATTTACGGCAAATTCCAAATGCACGTCATGCTCTGATAACAGGGAATGGGGCTACATTGAGTGAAGCTGCTGCTCTGATTTTGGGGGTGGAATCATGATAGAGAAATTTGAAAATTTAACGGTACCAGGTCCGACGATAACACCGACCACTAAGCCGTTCTGGGATGCAGTAGCTCGTAAGGAATTTATATTGCAAAAATGCTGTGATTGTGGTGAATGGGTATTTTATCCTCGTTCCCATTGCCCGCATTGCTGGAGTAACCAGTTAGAATGGAAACCAGCTTCAGGAGAAGGAACGTTAAAGACGTGGAGCATTGTACATAGACCTGGTCATCCAGGGTGGGCAGCAGTTACACCTTATGTATTAGGGGTTGTTGAATTAGAAGAAGGTCCATCGATGCTGACACATCTATTCGTTGATTCTGATCAAAAATTAAAAATTGGGCAGCCACTGAAAGTCAAATATATAAAATGCAATGATGTTTGGTTACCATTTTTCGAAAGTAAGGAATGAAAAATGGCCTTAAGACATATTACACCATCGTAAAAAAGGGAGGAAAGTCGATGTCAACAGCTCCAGTAATTCAGGAGGATATAAATACCGAGAAAAAAGGTTTTTCTAAAGAACATCGCAAGGTCGGTTTGGCTAGCTTTATTGGTACAACAATTGAATGGTATGATTTTTACTTATACGGTACAGCTGCTGCTTTAGTATTTCCAGCATTGTTTTTTCCAACTTTCGATCCTCTATATGGGACACTTGCAGCCTTTGGGTCATATGCTGCAGGATTTATTGCTCGTCCGTTAGGAAGCGCGGTATTTGGACATTTTGGTGATAAAATTGGCAGAAAAAAAATGCTTACACTTTCACTATTATTAATGGGAATCGCAACATTCTTAATGGGGCTGATTCCATCCTATCAAACAATCGGGCTGATGGCTCCACTACTAATAAGTCTTCTTCGTATTGTACAGGGATTTGCTGTTGGTGGTGAGTGGGGTTCAGCGGTAGTAATGGCGGTTGAACATGCACCGAAAGGAAAACGGGGGTTATACGGCAGCTTTCCACAGATGGGAGTTCCCGCAGGACTTTTATTATCCACCTTCGTGTTCTCGATGGTAAATAACAATATGTCAAATGAAGCTTTCCTTGCCTGGGGCTGGCGTATACCATTTTTACTAAGTGCTATACTTGTCATCATTGGACTTTGGATTCGCCTAAGAGTAAGTGAATCGCCTGTATTTGAAGAACTGGCTGAAAAGAAGCAGATAGAGGAAAAGCCTGTGCTTACCGTTCTACGCAGCCAGAAAAAACCATTATTCTTAACAATTGGTATGAAATTAGTTCAAAACGCAACGTTTTATATCTATTCTGTATTTGTACTAACGTATCTCGTAGGTACGGTTAATGTCGATCGATCCATTGGTCTAAATGCAGTCATGATCTCCTCAGTAATTGGTTTAGTGACCATGCCATTATGGTCCTACTTATCTGATAAGATTGGCCGTAAACCTGTCTATTTGGGTGGGACAATAGCTACGACGCTGTTCATTTTTCCGTTTTTCGCGCTGATGGATACAGGATCGGTACTTTGGATCACAATAGGAATCGTGCTTGGATTGAATGTCATTCATGACTCTGTTTACGGCCCTCAAGCAGTATACTACTCAGAGCTTTTTGGGTCGAAGGTTCGTTTAAGTGGTGCTTCCATTGGTTACCAAATTGGAGCTATCCTAGCAGGCGGATTTTCCCCTCTAATTGCGACTTGGTTACTAGCAAAATATGATGGGCAAAGCTTACCAATCATTCTATATTTAACCGCACTTGGTGTGATAAGCATTGTTGCAACGTTGTTCGCACGGGAAACGTACCGTGATTCACTATCCCAGTAATTTAGTTTCAATTAATCTACTAAAAGAGGATGATCAAAAAGTCCGGTAAAAATGACACTTATTAGAGGAACTTCGACTAAATGCCGACACGTCCTGTGTCGAACGTCGAAGTCACCACATCCTATGGAAGCTCGTTGGCTTTCTTTTCCGTTCCTTGGAAAAGAAAATCGCTTTTCCTGCGTGCGAGAACATTTGCTCACGTATTTACTGCATACGTTCCGCTACTCAAAGCTGGGCCGCCTTGAACTTTCGACGCACAGGATGTGCTAGTGTCGACAATGCCACAGGACGTGGCGTTATTGTCGACGTGGTCCTTTTTATCCTCCTTTTTGAACTCAGACTAAAAGGATGGGTGATTTCGTTGAAAAAAACTGTATTAATTGATGGAGTTCGTACTCCTATTGGACGGTTCAAGGGAAGTTTAAGCAAGAATACAGCAACTGAACTAGGTGTTGCGGCAGTTTCGGAGCTCATTCGCCGTGTTCCTGAAACTGCTCATGCAGATGGCGTTATACTAGGTCAAGTAATACAGGCTGGGCAAGGTCAAAATCCTGCGCGTCAAGTTGCATATCAAGCTGGTGTTGGGATACATACCCCTGCCTTAACATTAAATAGTGTTTGTATTGCTAGTTTAGCAGCAGTATCTGATGCTGCTCGCCGTGTAGAAAGAGGAGAAGGGGATCTGTTTGTTGTTGGAGGATTTGAATCCATGACAAATGCACCACATGTATCTAACCTTAGACGAGAAGTGAAAATGGGTGCTATCGAATTCTATGATACTTTGAATGATGGTTTGTGGTGTGCACTTTCTGACCAATCAATGGGCGGGTTATCTGAACGTACAAATCGTGAATTACATATTAGTCGAGAGGTACAAGATGAATTTGCTCTGCATTCACAATTAAGGGCAGCTCGTGCACAAAGTAATGGAGTTTTTAAGGATGAAATAGTTGGAGTTAATGTTTCAGGTCAGCTTATTACCGAGGATGAATGTATTCGACCTCAAACCTCCATTGACAAGCTAAAAAAGCTTTCCCCAGCATTTGAAGAAGGGGGAACGATTACTCCTGGAAACGCTAGTCCGATGTCAGATGGTGCGAGTGCAGGTCTGATTTCTAGTTTAGACACATGTGAAAAGATTGGTAAGTCACCGCTTGCAACGATTGTTGACTGGTCATTTGTAGCAGGGCCAGATCCATCATTGCACCTCCAACCAGCAAATGCTATACGAGCTTTATTAGATCGTAGAAATTTACGCCCTTCAGATATTGATTTGTTTGAGATTAATGAAGCTTTTGCAAGTGTTGTGATTGCAAGTCAGCAAGAGCTCGGGCTTCCTTCAGATGTTGTTAACGTAAATGGGGGAGCAATCGCTCTTGGTCACCCTCTAGGTGCTAGCGGATTCCGGCTTGTGTTAACACTTGCTCGTGAACTTAAACGACGCGGTGGCGGTAGAGGTATAGCATCTATGTGTGGCGGTGGAGGCCAAGGAGCAGCTGTCTTAATAGAAGTAGAATAATTATTTCATAATTTAATACTCAATATATAAAAATAAGAGTCTAGGAAATGTTTTAAGGCTTCTGTCCTTTTGGTGGGCAGATGCCTATTTTTTTGGGTGCAATTTTTCATGAAAGTGTTATAATTGAATAATTATTTTGAAATATCCATTAATATCGAGGTGCAGCATGGGAATACGTATAGGCATTTATTTAGGAGGACTCGCTCTTACCGCGTTAGGAATTGCACTTATTATTCAATCATTAATTGGAGCGGGTCCATGGGATACCGTAGCTGTAGGGCTTACAGAGCATTTAGGTTTGACGATTGGAACTTGGTCAATTTTGACACAGTTGACATTTATATTGATTACCTGGATTCTTGAAAAAAAGAGATTGCGTATCGAATCGGTTATCCCAATTTTTATCCGAAGTGTTTTTGTTGATTTTTGGTTTTATATTGTATTAGGGAATGTTGACTTTACATCATCTTGGGAATTACAAATTGTCAGTTTCGTTGTTGGTCTTGTTATCGCTGGAATTGGAATTGGCATTTATATGGAGGCGAATTTACCTAAGACACCAATTGATGGAATGATGGTGGCTTTCTGCAATCGGTTCGGTTTGAGCTTTAATATTGTAAGAATGGGCATTGAAGGTACAGGAGCCGTTCTCGGATTTCTTTTAGGAGGACCGGTTGGGCTTGGTACTCTGGTAATTGCATTGTTTTTAGGTAAAATCATTCAAGTTGTCAATAATAGAATGAAGAAAATCTTGCAAGTGTCGAGCGCAAGTCATTCTTTTTAAAACATATGAATTCAAGTAACAATCTGATAAAATGAACATGAATCTAAAATAGAGGTAAATACTATGAATCCGTTAACAAACTATATTGAATTTAACAGAGAAAAGTGGGCGGAACTGCGAAATAAAACTCCTTTGTTACTGTCAGAAGAAGAACTCGAGAGCATTCGCGGTATTAACGAGGAAATCTCACTTCAGGAAGTAAAAGAAATTTATTTGCCGTTGACCCGTTTGATCAATCTAAAGGTAAAAGCATCACAACAGTTACAGGGAGCAACGAATTCATTTTTAGACTATAAAGCTAAGAAAATTCCATATATTATCGGAATTGCAGGTAGTGTGGCAGTAGGGAAAAGCACCGCAGCAAGGGTAATCCAAACTCTATTATCACGGTGGGACGAGCATAAAGAGGTAGGGTTAGTTACGACAGATGGTTTCTTATATCCAAACGCAACTCTGGAAAGCAAGGGCTTGATGAGTAGAAAAGGATTTCCCGAAAGCTATGATACTCAAAGACTAATTGAGTTTATGATGAAGGTGAAGTCTGGTAAATCAAAAGTAGAGGCTCCACTTTACTCCCATTTAACGTATGATGTGCTATCTGATAAGGTAGAGGTTATTAAGCAGCCAGATATTTTAATCGTTGAAGGAATTAATGTCCTTCAAGTCAGCAAGTCCCATTCTGTTTTCGTCAGCGACTTTTTTGATTTCTCAATTTATATTGATGCGGACGTAATAAATATCAAAAAATGGTACATTGAGAGATTTTTGACACTGCAAAAGACGGCGTTTCAGAACCCAATGTCTTATTTTCATCGCTATACTTCGTTGTCGAAAGACGAAGCGGTCAAAAAGGCAACCGACATCTGGGAGGAAATCAACGCCAAAAACTTACGAGAAAACATCCTTCCTACACGTCGTCGCGCAGATATCGTCTTCAAAAAAGGCCCTGACCACATAATGGAAAAAGTCTACCTTAAGAAATTTTAAATGGGACAAAACGGGTCGCCGGGCTCTTGTCCCGGCGCATCATGGGACACGGGGACAGGTCCACTGTCCCAGGCACTTCATTATATTACGCCGAAGCAGTGCATAGACACTCGCGGCGTATTTTTTGGTTTATGGCTATTAATATGCAAATACGGCTGTTACAGAAAATTTAAGGCTGATAAATAAAAAATATGGCTGATAAAATATTTTTATGGCTAATAGTCAAATGTGAAGGTGAAAACTCATTCGAATGCCATATTCAACTCATGCTATTTACAGCTGGAGCACATTAATGCGTAGCTTTTTCAGGATTAAACTGGGACAAGGAACCTGTCCCTCCGACCCACTTCGCTGGACATGCACATTGTTCTTTCTTATTCTTATATTGGAAGAATAAGAGTAGAGTGGGGGATGATGATGGAACTTAATAAACCTTATTTATCTAAGAGAAATGGAGATTTATGGCTCACAGAAAATGAGTACGACAACTTGAAAATCAGCTATCGGATTAAGGATATTATTTTTGATCAACAATCATCTTTTCAGGACGTCATGATTCTGGATTCATATGATTTTGGAAGAATGCTAGTGTTAGATGGTATTGTTCAAACGACCTCGGTTGATGGACATATCTATAATGAAATGATTTCACATGTGCCCATGTCGATTCACCCTAATCCTAAAAAGGTATTAATCATTGGTGGTGGCGATTGTGGTGTTGCAAAGGAAGTAGCCAAATACAAAGAAATCGAACATATTGATATGGTTGAAATTGATGAACTTGTCGTAAAAGCTAGTATCGAACATTTACCTGATGTATCAGGCAGACTAGCAGATCCACGTGTTCATTTTATTTTTGATGATGGTGTAAAATTCGCGGCTAGTAAGAAAAATGAGTATGACCTGATTATCGTGGACTCATCAGATCCAATTGGACCTGCAAAGGTATTATTCGAAAAAAGCTTTTATCAAAGCTTACATGAAGCTTTAAAAGATGATGGAATCATGGTTTGTCAAAGCCAATCACCACTATTCCATTCTGACGTGATGAAATGGTCCTATACTCGAATCTCGGAAATTTTCAAAACGGCCAAATTGTATACGGCAGTTGTACCGACCTACCCTGGCGGAATGTGGAGTTTCACAATCGGGTCTAAGAAGCATATTGATGTAAACCCAAGCAGAATCAGCAATAAACAAACAAAATATGTGAACGAGCAAATTGTGGAAAGCTGTTTTTCATTGCCGCAGTTTCTTAGGGTACAATTATAAAAAGAGAAAGAAGACTATAAATAAAGATTTATGCTAAGTGAAATCATTTTTAAGGGGAAGAAAATGGGGAATTCGCGAGTTCAATTTGTCGTTCTTGGTATTTTGTTTACTGTGATTTCGGTTTTTTTACTATTTGTTGGAATCATGGCCAAATCATCACCTGCACCTATGGCTTATATGACACTGGCTATGGCAGTCATGAGTTTTTGTTTGGCATACTTGTATCCACAATTTAAGCAAAAGGATGAGCGCATGAAACTAATCCGAGAAAAAGGTATTTTCGCTTCGTTTTTTGCGGTGATGATTTTTCTTATTGCGTTTAATATTGGTTTGCAATTTGACATTATTGCGTTAACCGCTGCTCAACTGATCAACATCCTCACAACATTACTAATCTCTACAATGTTTATCTCCTTTGTCATTTATTCGAAAATATACTAGGGTCAGATGGACAGTTGTCTCGACTCAAAATTATCTCCTGACTTAAACAAGTGCAGTTTTTTATTAACATGAAATTGGAAAAATGTGAAATCGTTAGGTGGGTAATTCGTAGTAAGTAGAAAAGCAATATTTTGGAGGTGACAAATATGGATAAAAGAAATCAGGAGTTAGTTGATTTTACAAGAGAGAAGTTTGGATTATGGGACTATTATTTAGAGACTTATAGTTTCCATCGAAGTGTAAATATTTTTAATGAGACGGTTTATACAATGTCAATGGAATGGTTTCCTAATCATTGTGTGGGACAAGAGTATGAGGATGAAAATCCTAATGGAACGGCAGTAATCACAATAGATGTGAATAGTCGTAGCTTTGAAAGTGTAATTTTCGTGATGGGGCAGACGTTCGCCACAAACGGGGTAAACTTCTCCGATAAAAATGACATTATAAAATGGATTGAGCAGGAAACAGGATTAACGTTCGAGCAGCAATTCCAGTTACATAAGGAAGAAGAGGGAGAGCTACAATTTAAAGAATGCATGAATGGTGTTGCTGTTTCACCTTCTGGAATGATTGAGGTCAATTTTAATCAAGATGGTAGGCTAACACTGTTTACTGCGCATGGCCATTTTCCTGCGAAGGAAAGGGTGAAAATCGAACCTTATACTTTGACCTTTGAAAAAATTGAGGACATCGCGAAAGAACAAGTGAAGTTGATTGAATTTCCGTTAATGGAACAACAACGACTGGTCACTGCTTATGCGGTAGAAGAAATCTATGTAAGAAATGACCAAACGGCCACAATCCCTTTTGAAGTTATCGTGGATGTTAGAGGATATTCGAAAATAGATGAAGCCTTGTATTGGGATGAGCCATTGAATTCTTTATTTGAAAGAAAAGAGATAACTTGGCATGAGGAGGTTTCGGCTGAACAAGCATTCTCAGGCGAGCCCTCACCTGATACACTACCAATCACTGAGACAGAGCAAGAAAAATGTGTGACGGAGGTCCGAGATTTTTTACGAAGGGTCTATCCTAGTGATTCTGGGGTCTGGATTTTAAAATCAATTCATCGCGAGTCAGGGTATATTCATGCGATAGTAAGAGCGAACAAGCAGGATAAACGCGTATTTCAGCGGAAAATTAATGTCATGATTGATTCTGAAAGTCTTCAGGCTGTGAATTATATGGATAACCTGATGATGTTGGAGATGTTAGATGAATTTGAAGAACCCGAAAAAGTGAAGATAAGCAAAGAAGAAGCCTATGAAAAAATCAAAGGAAAGTTCGAATTAGAACCTTACTACGTATATGACTTTGACCAAAACCAATATGTCCTGTGTGGAAAATTAGATTGCCAATTTGCAGTTCATGCATCAACAGGAGAAGTTCTCCCATTAGATGAATTATAAGGAGGAAAGGCTGCTTCCTCAAGGGGCGCAGGTCCCTTCTCCCAAACCGGGACGAGGAACCTGTGTCCCCTTAATTTATCAGTGAACGATATTTTTCAATAACGTCTTCTGTCAAAATACCTATTTCAAAAAAGTGGTTCGCATAAACGCTTGCCAACATTTCATTTTCCTCGGTTATCTCCATTTTTGCCATAACACGATTAATAATCTCAGTGAACTCGTGAGGATTTGCATGCATCGTATTCCAAGCCCAGACTTGTAGTTCCAAATCTTTGCCTAGTGCTGCTGCTTCAATTTCTTCTGCTGCTATAGGTTCGCTTAAGTGAGCATACGGATCCTCATTTACGTCTGTATAAATAAACTGTATTGGGTTGAACTCTTCCAAGTCATATGTAAAGCGATCATTTCCTACAATAACGACCATTTCATTGTCGGTAAATTCCAGTTCTCCGTTTTTTAGTATGATAGACTCCGAGAATGACTGGATGACGCACGTCACATTTGGTGTGTTTAGCCAATAGCGATGGTCTGGATTGAGTTGTGCAACATATTCCTCAAAAGAAGTCTCTTCCAATTTTTCTTCGTTATTCAATAAAGTATATTGGGCTGGACGATAGTAATATTCAGCATATAGATTCTTCATTGAAATCGTCCATTCGGCATCAGGACATTCAAACAACACGCGGAACGCAAACCCATCAACTGTTTTCTGAAGTTCGTAATAGACGATCCAATGCCCGACCTCAAGCGGCTCATCAGATTCCTCAGTCATCACATTCTCAAAAACAAAATGAATCAGCGCTTTGGATGAAAAACCACCATCTGTATTGATGTAAAGATGAAGTGTATCTCCTTCACGTTCAATACGCTCGATTGTTGAATCATGCAAGCTTTCCTCAAAGACATCTTGAACGGCATCTGATAAATAAGTAACAGATTTTTCTGTTTGGGAATGGGCAGCATCTAAAACTTGCTCAAATTCCTTGCTCGCTTCATGAATCCATTGCAAGTAATCGTCACGAACAGACTTTGGCAACGTTGGTTGATTTAACGTTCCGTTTTCCACATACGGTATGAAGCGACTTGGCAAGATTTGCAGCAATTCCTCTTTCATTTCCTCAAGCTCTTCCTTTAAATGACTAATGAGATCTTCGTCTTCTTCTTTTGCCTCTCTTAAAGTAATTTCCCATTCTTCGTCAGTTTCAGGAATCGGTAAGATATTACACTTTGTAAATTTCTCTTTCGTCTGCTTAGTTAGGTTCCACATAGCCTCACCTCATGGTAGTTGTTGAAAATAGTATAACAGGATTATCCTGTTTTGAGAGTCGAATAATTTATTTTCTCAGGAATCGTCCGCCTTAACGATGAAAATAAATCCTAAAAACGGTTGATATCGAACGAAAATTATATTAAAATAAAAAATGTTCGTGTTTTACTATTGCATTAATCGAAAATAATCCTACTATCATTCGGTGATTACACGAAAAACAAACAATGATGAGGTTATTAGATTGAAATAATCAGTTAAAAAAGGAGAATCATCTATGATTTTCAAAAACCAATATATAGAAATAAAAGAGTTGGCTGAAGACATCTATTTTCATCCTGAACTAGGGTATAAAGAAGAAAGAACGAAAGGGAAGGTAATGAATTGTCTGAAACAGATGAATCCTGATATTCAAATAGATGAATTCAGTACTACCGGTTTTAAGACAACACTGGGTGACCAAGATAAGGATTTACACGTAGCGTTTATTGCAGAATTAGACGCGGTCTATGCACCATCACACATGTATGCGAACAAAGAAACCGGGGCTGCACACAATTGTGGACATTATACACAGGTTGGGATTGCACTTGCTTTATACAATTATTTTGTGAAGTCAAACAGCTACAAAGAATTTGATTATAAACTATCATTTATCTTTGTCCCTGCAGAGGAATACTTGGATCTAACTTATCGTGATGAGCTTATACAACAAAATAAGATTACTCATTATGGCGGTAAGCCAGAAGCGATGAGGCTTGGTGTTTTTGATGATATAGATTTATCTATCTGTGTTCATGCAATTGGCGGTGAATTTGAAAAGCGCACAATTAACACCAACTGTGATTTAGCTGGATTTTTGTATAAAAAATATAAATTTATAGGTAAAGCAACGCATGCTGGATTTGACCCATTTTCCTCTAAAAATGCTTACAACATGTCTACCTTGTTTAACGTAGCAGTCGGCTTAAGCAGACAACAACTTAAAGATTCGGAAAAGGTACGGATCAATCCGATTGTGATGGAATCAGATATGTCAACAAATGTGATTCCAAATGCTATTACTGTTGGGACGGACCTGCGGACTCTATCAACAGAGTACATGAAAGAAGCTGCAACGAAGCTCGATGACGCAGCAAAGGGAAGTGCATTAGCCTTGCAAGGAGATGTAGAAATTTCTACACAGATGGGCTATTTACCTTTTAAACAAGACCGTTATCTATCCGATTTTGTATGGAAAGCTTTTGAAGAAAATAATGAAATTGATGTGCTGTACAATGATGATCCAATTAGTGCCGCTGGAGACATAGGCGATTTATCTTACATGATTCCTTGTATTCAGATTGGTTACAGTGGTTTTACAGGAACGATTCATGGAGATGATTTTATCGATATAGATCCAGAATTTATTTATGAGATTTTTCCTAGATTCATAGCTCAAGTGTTTGAAAAAATGAATGGAAACATTGATGCTTCAAAATTATACAAAAGAAGTTATGAAGACTATATCAAGTTAATTAATGAAATCATTATGGACAAGAAAGGAAACTAATATGAAGAAAAATTTTATTTATCTCATTATATTTGCACTACTAGTCATTACGGCTGCTGAAATGATCGGATTTCAAAGTGTTAACCTTGGATCCTTTTCAATTGGCTTATTACCGCTTGTTTTTGCAATTATCATCACGATGATTTTAGGACTGAATCTTTTCCGCAAAGGTTTTTGGAAAAAAGTCTATAGTAAAGAGAATGTAGACTTTGCCGGAAAATACTTGATTCTTATCATGCTTCCACTTATGGCGAGATATGGTGCAGATGTTGCTCCAAAAATAGGTGAAATTCTTCAAGTTGGCTGGGTATTCCTGTTTCAAGAAATAGGGAACCTTGGAACAGTTCTGTTAGGTCTGCCTGTGGCACTACTGCTAGGCTTACGACGTGAAGCGATTGGCGCAACTCTAGGAATAGGCCGTGAAGGTGAACTCGCTTATATTTCAGAAAAGTATACGTTGAATTCTGATGAAGGAAGAGGCGTCTTATCCTTATATATCATCGGTACATTATTTGGAACGATTTTCTTCAGTATATTCGCACCGATCATGTTACAACTTGGTTTCCGTGTTGAAGCCTTAGCAATGGCATCAGGCATGGGCTCGGGAAGTATGATGAGCGCATCTTCGGCTTCTTTAGTTGCCCAAGTTCCGGATATGGAGAGCACGATTTTAGCTTATGCATCTGCGAGTCAGTTGCTTACTAGTTTCTTAGGTACCTTTACAATGGTATTCCTTGCGGCTCCATTACAGCAATTTATGTATAAACTATTTGTACGAGGTGATAAAAATGCAAAACGCGTTGCGTAATTCATATGTGAAGTACGGTTTAATCGTTTTATTAAGTCTTGCTCTAATCATGTTTACACAATTTATAAAACACCTAAAAAATCCTGAATCAATGGCTGTCACTGGGATGACAATTGTGGGATTGCTTACACTATGGGTTTTCTCAATGATCGGTATTTTTATTTCGAATAAGTTAGATACATGTTCGATTAAATTTCTAAAGGAGTTTCCGGTATTAGGATGGGTTTCAATTACATCTCTTGTTATGTGCTTAATTTCTGACTTCTTTGTACAAGCCATTCAAGCGGTGGATTTCCTCTCTATCACAACACCGATTCTAACTTTTGCCGGAATTTCAGTAGCAAACCGTTTAGTAGAATTAAAAAATACTTCTTGGAAAGTTGCGATTGTTGCGGTTTTCGTTTTTAGTGGAACGTATATTGGTAGTACATTAGTAGCTGAAATTGGATTATTACTAGCTGGAAAGTAATTCATCCTTCGAAGAGTCTATCCGGTCAGGAAATGGAACAATATTTTAAAAATACGGTAGCAAATAGTTATCTGGAAAGGCACCTAATCAGGTGTCTTTTTGTGTAATGGCCACAGGTACATTATCCCAAAGGAAGGATAAGAGAATAGTATATTTGGGTTACATTCACTATCTCTCTTGCATAGGATATTTTAGCAATTTGAGGAGGGATATTGAGTTAAATGAATTATGTAACATATGGACACCCATATCATTATTATCACCATCAACATCACCACCACCCATATTATACGCATGTGCCTATGCCTTACTGGAACTATTGGGGATACCATGACCCACATATGGGAAGGGAAATACGCGAGTTTAATGATCAAGGTAAGCAGCCATTTGTAATCAATATCAATGAAGCTACAAAGCAAAACAATACGTATCGCACTGTGATTTGGACAGGAACTTACCTACAGATAACATTAATGAGTTTACAACCTGGAGAAGATATAGGTTTAGAAATGCATCCTGATGTTGACCAATTCCTACGTGTTGAGCAAGGAGCTGGAATTGTTCAAATGGGGAAAAACAAAAATCAGTTAGACTTTGTAAGACAAATTACTGACGATTCAGCCATTATTATTCCAGCAGGGTATTGGCACAACCTAACAAATACAGGAAATATCCCATTAAAACTATATTCAATCTACGCACCACAAAATCATCCATTTGGAACCGTCCATAAAACAAAAGCAGATGCCATGGAAGCTGAACACGAACATTAAACTATCGATCTTAATGATGGGAATAGTGGGGCAAGGGACCTGTCTCTACGTCCCAAAAAAGGGTAAAGCCGAAATGGGCTCTGCCTTAGATTTATTTTTTGTCATCTTCAATATGGGCATCGATTGGTCCCTTTTGGTCTTGTTCGCCAGATGCTTGCCCTTTTGCTTTTTTCTTTCGACGCAAGCGTTCAAGAATTTTACGGTAATTCAGCTCAATCGTTTTCGGCTCATAATAATCGGATGCCATAATATCACGGGTGGATGCTTTCTGAAATGACCAACCAAGCATGACCATGATAAAAAGAAGAGGGAACCCACCCACGATACTTGCGGTTTGCAAGGTGCCGAGACCGCCAATAAACATCAAGGTTAGTGGCATTATACAAAGAGCAAATGCCCAAAATAATCGATTCCACCTTATTGGCTCATCCTTAACTTCCTTTTGCACAACAGATGCTAATACATAAGAGCTAGAATCGAATGTTGTTGCTAGAAATACGATTGCAAGAACGGTGAAGACCAATACCATAAACCACGAAAACGGAAGGCTCTCAATTACATCTAATATAGCAGGTGAAGCACCTTCTGTATTTAAAGTATTAATAATATCCATTTATCCAGTAAGCTGTAGGTGCATCGCGTAATTTCCTAATACACCAAAGAATAAAATACTTCCGATTGTTCCGTAGATCATTGTTCCAAGTATCATTTGTTTGATGGTACGTCCACGTGAAATTTTAGCAACAAAAAGGCCGACAAATGGGGCATATACGAGCCACCATGCCCAATAGAACACCGTCCAAGTTTCAGGGAAGGAGGTTGACTCAAATGGACCCAATGAATTAAACGGCTCTGTCCATGTACTCATATGAAAGAAGTTATCCAATAAAAGTCCGATACTATTTACTGTTGTTTCTAACATGAAACGGGTTGGCCCAAACACAAAGATAAAAGCCAAAAGAAAGAAAGCAAGATAGAGGTTTACATCGGAAAGAACCTTAATTCCCTTCTTTAATCCTGTATAGGAGCTAATCGCAAAGATGACAGTCACAAATAATAAGATAATTGTTTTTACTGTCATGTTCACATCGATTCCAGTTAATCGATAAATACCTTCAGCAATCATCGGAGTACCTAAAGCAAGTGTCGTTCCAGCCCCACCGATAAGACCAAACATAAATAAGATATCGATTATGGTACCAATAGGACCATCGGCTAGTCTTCCAATTAATGGCCGTGTCGCTTCACTAATTTTTAAGACAGGTTTTTTTCTTACATAATAAAAGTATGCAATTGGTAAGGCAGGAAGTGTATAAATAGCCCATGCAATAGGTCCCCAATGAAAAATTCCATAGGTGGTTGCCCATGCGATGGCTTGCTTTGTGCCAGGTTCTACTCCAAAGGGAGGACCTTGAAGGTAATAAGCCCATTCGATTGTTCCCCAATATAAAATGCTAGAGCCAATCCCGGCACAAAATAGCATGCCCGCCCAGGAGAAATCATTAAATTCGGGCTTTTCTCCCTTATCCCCAAGCAGAATCTGACCGTTTGCACTAAACGAAACATAGATAAGAAAAAAGAAAATCATAATTCCAACCAACAAATAGAGAACACCAAAGTTTGTGGTCACATACGTATTTGCAGCATTAACCACTTCTTGTCCTTTTTCAGGAAAAAGGACGAGAGGAATCGTAACCAACAACAATAATGAAAATGCGCCAATAAAAGTTGGCCAATCAATCATCCTGTTTTTCATTCACAACCCCCACCTTAATAAACTGTTTTTGGTAGTTTTTGCAACTCAATGGATAATATACTTATGCTTCTAAGCACGAGTTAAATAAAGATGTAGTCATTACATTCATTAAGTGTACACACATTATAAGCAGGTTGGGGCAACAGGTGAAGGGTAAAAGTGGCTAGAAGTGAACGTTATTGAAAACGCACCGTGTGTAGTAATGGCTTCGATAAGGGGCTGTGTACGAGGGAGTTTTTTAATGCAGTGAAGGGGCATCGGTTCTGGCAACGTCAGCTATTTAGTCCTTTAAGGAAAAATAGCAAAAGGGAAGAATGCCTCCCAATGTGGAAGCATTCTTCCCTTCGTTTTTGAAATCACTTTTACTAGTTTTTGGATATTACGAATGCATTTATACTGCCAATCGATAAAAAAGCATACGCAATTCATTTTTACGCATGCTTTTATCACTTTTTTACTTAAAAATGATACACAAATGGATAATATTTACATTCATTATCTCTTTTGAAATCATTTCTACCATTCTTTGGATTTTGCGAATGCATTTATACTGCTAAACTAAATAAAAGCATACGCAATTCATTTTTACGTATGCTTTTATCACATTTTTATTTAAAAACGATACACAAGTGGATAATACTTACACTTATTGTCTCTTTTGAAAGATCTTATTTGTAATTATGAAATGTTTCGCTATAGAGCATGAAATCCTCTATTTTTTCTATGTTAGGTTCAAAGCCAATTCCAAGCCCAGTAGGAACCTCGATATATCCATCTTTCATCGTAACTTCTGGAGTAATAATATCCTCTTTCCAGTAATGGGAAGAAGGGGCTGTATCACCTGGCAAAGTAAAGTTTGCCAGACTAGTGATTGCAATATTATGTGCTCGGCCAATACCAGCTTCGAGCATTCCACCACACCACATCGGAATGTTGTTATCCTCACAAAGCTTATGTATCTTTAAAGATTCTGTGATTCCGCCGACTCGTCCGATTTTAAGATTGATGATTTTTCCACTTCCAATCTCAATTGCTTTTCGAACATCTTCGGCTGTGTGGATGCACTCATCCAGACAAATTGGGGTATTCAACTCTTTTTGCAATCTAGCGTGATCAATGAGATCGTCATAGCTTAAGGGCTGCTCAACCATCATTAAATTGAACTCGTCCAATTGTTTGAGGTAAGGAATATCATTTATGGTATATGCACAGTTCGCATCCGCCATCAGCGGAATCTCCGGAAACTCCTTGCGAATCGCTTTTAAAATATTCATATCCCAACCTGGCTTAATTTTCACCTTAATGCGCTTGTAGCCTTTTGTTACAAAGCCTTCGATTTTTTTAAGAAGCTCCTGTTCAGACTTTTGAATTCCAACACTAACTCCAACTTCTATTTTATCCTTTATCCCACCGATCGCTTTAGTCAATGAAATGCCGTTTTCCTTAGCATATAAATCCCAGATGGCACCATCAAGGGCAGCCTTTGCATTATAGTTTCCGCGCAAATCCTTGAAAGCTTTTGACACATCATCTGGGTGTTTAAGCTTCGTTTTCAAGAGCTCTGGAATTAAAATATCCTTAAGCATATGCCAATTCGTTTTAACTGTTTCTTCGTGGTAAATAGGGATTGCATCAGAGACCGTTTCTGCCCAACCAGACAAGCCACTTTTTGACTTGACCTCAACTAAAATAAAGTCTTTATCCGTAATGGTTCCCACACTCGTTTTAAAAGGGTGGAGCAATCGCATTCTCATATATCGTAAAATAATACTCTTAATTTCCAAGCCAATTCTCCTCATAAAATATTATTTTTCCAAAAGATACATATACTGATTTTTCTTCTCGGGGTCCTTTACTAAATCTGTCACAACCCATCCGTGTTTTAAATAATGTGTAAACACCTGTTTTGTTTTTTCTCTCCACAATAGGGCGGCATTGAAGTTAGTTGTTTTAATTTCTTGAAAATTACCGGGTACCGGTACCAACAAAGTATCACTTTTTTCCTCTAAGTTAATATCTTCAGGAACAAGGCAACCATTCTCAAATCCCACTTGTATTAAAAGTGGTAACTTGCTTATTTCATTGTTTCTTCTTTCACGTTCTACCTTAGTAACAGACCACTCTACTACGAAACGGTCGGTGGAAAGACCGTCGTTCATGCCATCCGTCATTTCCCCATATGCATTCTCGATATAAGCAGTACAGGTGGCGCCCAATTTATGTAGGTTCAAATTACCATTCACCGTTTCAAGAGGATCATAGGTCCACGAAATTAAATCATACCCCATCTTCGCGGCCAACTCTCGTTGTTCATGCTTGAGTTTTTCACCAATACCTAACTTGCGATAATCAGGGTGAATCCCTAAACTATGAGAAACGAGGTAGGGCTTAATTCCATCAAAACCTGGGAAACTATATTGAAAACCAATCAGTTGCTCATTGAAGTAAGCACCTAAAATAAATCCACCATTCTTAATCGTTGCAGCAGTATGACTAATAGGAACTGTATCCTCCGGACTCCAAACGGTCGATTCTAAATTATGAACCTGATGTAATTCTTCAATTGATTTTATATTTTTAATTATTATGGAAGATAAAATTTCTTGTTGCATCGATTGCCTCCTGTTTTATCGAATTGATTTAGAAATTAATACTAATTATTATAAAATGTTTTGAAAGGATTATCGAATTTTTTGGAAGAAGAGTGCGCTTTAATTAACTCTGATCCAATATCGTCTGAGCCAAGTGAAAATACTATGCTAAAATTCTATCCACTAAATTTTATTAAAATTTTTCTTAACGAGTGAAATAAACGTATTTGCAATTGGTGGTAAGTATCGATTGTTATCAATTGCGAGATAAACGGTTCTTGAGGTAAGTCCATCGTGAATTCTTTTGAAATGGAAATTTGGATTGTTAATGTATTTAATATAGTTTTCAGGTGCTACTGTAACCCCAAGTCCTTCCTCCACTAAATTACAAGCTGTTTCAAACCTTTCAATCTCAAATTGTATTTTGGGTTTTATGCCTGCCTTTTGAAAGGCATTTAAAATATCAGTCCGTGTTTGAAAGCCTTCCTTAGCTATAATAAAATCTTCATCTTTTAAGTCGTTTATAGTTATAAAGTTCTTATATCCTAATGGATGTTGAAGTGGCAAAAGTGCAACTAGTCGTTCATCATATAAAGGGATTGATTGGATATATTGGTTATGAATAAATTGATTTGTAATTGCAAGGTGTATTTCAAAGGAATCTAATGCTTGTTCTACATCTTCCAAACTTGGAGCATCCAATAGTCGTATAAATACATCTGGAAATTCTTTTTTAAATTCAGCTAATACCTTTGAAACCCAAAATTTTGAAGATTCTATGATTCCGATTGATAATTCCAGGGGACCATCTTTTTTTAGACGCTCCATTTCATCAGTAACGCGTTCGTAATGAATTAATAGTCTTTTGGCTTCTTGGTAAAGAATCTTCCCTTCCTTCGTTAATTTTAATTCACCTTTGCTACGATCTAATAAATCGAAACCTAACTCCTGTTCTAATAATTTAATAGAAGTACTTAAAGATGGTTGTGAAATATGTAATTTTTGTGCTGCAGCGGTAAAAGTAGAACAGTCAATAACTGTAGTGAAGTAAAGTAAACGCTGTAATTTCATAGACTTCCTCCTCTACTATAGTCTTAAACTATAGACTTATTGTAATTATGTATTAGAAATTATAGCACACATTGGTTAGAATATTAATTAAAGTAATACAATTCAGAAAAGATGAAAATCTGAATGAATTCTTGAGGATGATGTGTTATATGTGCAGTTATCCAATAAGGATTGAAAACGGATACACTGTGAAATTTATATCATCTTAAAAAATACTAATTATATTAAAGGAGGATTTTACAATGTTCGAGCAAAACATTAAGGAAAAACCAGAAATTCTTTATTCTGTAAAGGCGCAAAGAGGAGATACTTTACGGTGTAAAGGATGGAGACAAGAAACGATTCTTAGAATGCTAGAAAATAACATGGAAAACGCTGAGAAGCCAGAAGAACTTGTTATTTATGGTGGGATTGGTAAGGCAGCGCGTAACTGGGAATCCTATCATGCTATTGTTAAATCCTTAATGGAACTAGAAGACGATGAAACACTAGTTGTTCAGTCAGGTATGCCTGTAGCTGTATTTAAAACTCATAAATACGCACCGGTAGTAGTAATGGCAACAACAAATATTATGAAACCTTCTTGGGAAACATTCTATGATTTACAAGATAAGAACCTAACGATTTTTGCTCAATATACTGCAGCACCATGGGAATATATTGGTACACAAGGAGTTATCCAAGGGACATTTGAAACACTATCAGCTATTGCACGTAAACACTACAATGATTCTCTAGTTGGTAAAATCATGCTTACAGCTGGAGCAGGTGGTATGGGTGGTAACCAAACAAGAGCAATGGCAATGCATGGTGGTGTTGCAATTTTATGTGATTCCAATATTGAAATTATAAAACGTCGTATGGAAGTTGGTTACATTGATGTGTTAGCTGATAGTCTTGATGAGGCAATTGCTTTGGCAGAAAAGCATGCAACTGAAGGTACATCCATTGGAATTGCAGTTGTAGGAAACTCTGCAGATATTTTTGAGGAAGCATATGAAAAAGGATTCAGACCTGATATTCTTACTTCCATGACTCCAGCACATGATCCTATTTCATACTTACCTTCTGGATATACAGTTGAGGAGGCTGAAGAGTTACGAAAGAATGACCGTCAGCTTTATTTGAAAAAAGCACAAGAAACAATGATTCGTGAATTACGTGTAACAAATAAATTCTTTGATGATGGAGTTCATGCCTTTGAATATGGAACTAGCTTACGTAAAGAGTGTCGTGACGCTGGAATGCCTGAAGAAGAAGCAATGAAAATTCCAGGATTCGTTGCAGAGTATATTCGTCCTCTATTCTGTGAAGGCCGTGGACCATTCCGTTGGATTTGTATGTCAGGTGATCCAACTGACTTAGAGAAGATTGACAACATGGTCCTTGAAAAGTTTAAAGATGACCTACTAGTAACAAGATGGATTAACTTAGCAAAGAAACATATTCCAATTGAAGGTTTACCAGCTCGTATTTGTTACTTAGGTTTCGGACAACGTAAAGAGTTTGCGCTTGAAGTTAATAGAATGGTTAAGAGTGGCGAGTTGAAAGGTCCTGTTGCGTTCTCTCGTGACAACCTTGACTCAGGGTCAATCGTTAACCCGACATTTGAATCTGAAAACATGCCTGATGGCGGAGACTTAATCTCTGACTGGCCTGTACTAAATGGATTACTTAATGCTGTAGGTATGTGTGATCTAATCGCATTACAAGCAAACTACTCGATGGGTGAGGCTGTTCATACAGGGGTTACAATGATAGCCGATGGTACTGATGAGGCTGATATGCGTCTAGAAGTTTGTATGACAGTAGACTCTGGTATTGGTGTCATTCGTCATGCACAGGCTGGTTATCAGAGTGCGAAAGATGTTGCTAATGGTAAAGGTAAGCTTACTAATGAGAGCATCAAAGTCCCACTATGGTGGACACCAACAGCAACATTTGGTCCAGATGATTTAAATAAATAAAATATTACAAAAAGAAGGGGGTTAGCAATGATTGCATATCCCCTTTCCTTTGAAAAGATTATTGTATTTTTCGTACAGGAGGTAAAACGATTGGTAAACCATAAAGAAAAAGCAGACTTAGTGATTATTAACGCAAATGAAGTTTTAACCTGTACAGGTGATCAAGCAGATTCAATTGGAATAATAACAAATGGTTGGGTCGCAATCCGTGGAGAAAAAATTATTGCTGTAGGTTCAAAAGAAGAAGTAAATCAACATATTGAAACTGAGCAAGCAGAGATAATTGATGCAACTGGTAAAGTGGTCGCACCTGGATTCGTTGATAGTCATACTCATACTGTATTTGGTGGTTCACGTGTAAAAGAGTATGCTGCTAAAATGACTACTTCAGATTCAGAAGAATTGAAGCGGAGAGGAATCGAAACAGGGGTTATGGTTTCTGTCAATAAAACGAGGAATGCAACTAGAGAAGAACTCTATGAAACTACCCAACAAAAAGTTAGACGCATGCTTGAAGCAGGGACTACTACAGTTGAGGTGAAAAGTGGATACGGTTTAAGTACAAAAGATGAATTAAGAATCTTAGAAGTTGCTGCAGAAGTGAATGCGAACTCGGATATTGATATAGTAAATACGTTTTTGGGCGCTCATGGATGGCCGACCGATATGACAAAAGAGCAGTATATTGACACGATTATAGAAGAAATGATTCCTGAAGTACAAAGGCGTAATCTAGCAACTTTTCATGATGTTTGGATAGAAGATTCTCATTTTGATGTGGAAGATACGATCCGTTTACTTCAAGCTGGGGAAAAAGCTGGGCTCAAATCAAAAGTTCATACAGATGCCTACTCTTATATTGGTGGTTCAGATCTTGCTGCAGAAATGAAAGTTGTCTCAGCAGATCACCTTAATTACACGCCACCCCATGTAATGAAGAAAATGGCAGAAGCAGGTGTGATTGGCGTTCTCATGCCAACATTAGACTTTGCGGTAGCTCACAAACGTCCTTTTGATGCTAGAAAAATGATAGACTGCGGTTTAACAGTTGCACTGGCTACGAATCTTAACCCTGGGAACTGGACTGAATCCATGCAATTTGTAATGGTCCTCGCATGTAGATTATATGGCATGTCTCCAGAGGAAGCTATTCGCGCGGCTACTATTAATGGTGCAAAATCGTTATTACTTGATAATGATCGTGGATCCATTGAAAAAGGAAAACTAGCAGATATTCAAATATGGGATATTCCAACATATGAGCATGTAATTTATCGTCTTGGAAGTAACGTGGTAGATCGAGTTCTAAAAAAAGGAAGGACTGTCGTAAGTCGAAATTATTAAGGGAAGGGTGAAAATATTGGCAAGTGGAAATAAAACGGCAATCATGATAAATGAGAAGCGATTATTAGATAGCTTTCTAGAGTTAGCAAAGATCAATGCTCCTAGTGGGCAAGAAAAACCAATGGCTGAATTTTTGATTCCTTTACTAGAAGAGTTGGGTTTTTCAATAAAGATTGATGAAGCTCATAAAGAATTTGGTGGAAACTGCGGAAATTTAATTGCTTGGTGGGAAGGTACAGATCCAAATGTTGAGCCTCTATTTTTATCAACACATATGGATACAGTGCTACCTACAGAAGGGTTAAAGCCAATCATTAAAGATGGGGTTATTTATTCCGACGGGACCACCATTCTTGGGGCAGATGACCGTGCAGCTTTAGCAGCTTACATTGAAGGGATAAGAGTTATTCAGGAAACGGGTACTCCATGCGGCCCAATTGAGTTGATTTTAACAGTAAATGAACAACCAGGACTTGTCGGTGCGAAATATATGGATTATTCGCTGGTGAAAAGTAAAAAAGGCTTTATTTTCGATAGCACAGGTGATATTGGTCAAATCATTTTACAAGGCCCATTTAGCAGTAGAATTTACTGTGAAATAAAAGGAAGGGACTCTCATATCGGCTTAAATCCAGAAGATGGAATCAATGCTTTTCTTATTGCTGCAGATGCATTGAAAAATATGAAGCTTGGAAAGGTCAATGACCAGGTATTAGCTAATATTGGGGTTATTAAGGGCGGTACGATGTCTTCTATTATTCCGGGTGAAGTCGAACTAGTCGGTGAGGTTCGAAGTTTTGATAAAGAAGGACTAGATAACCAGTTAGAGCATATGAAAGAAGCTGTTGAGATGGCAGTAGAACAACATAAGGGAAGTGCAACGGTAAGATTTGAAAAGAAATATCTAGGTTTTAATATTCCACTAGAACATGAAGTAGCAAAAACAGCTCTCGTTGCAGCAGATGAAATTGGGGTTAATAAATATACAACGCAAACACTTGGCGGCGCTGATACTAATGTTCTAAACGAAAATGGATTGGAATGTCTAACCTTAGGTAACGGTTTTAAAAATCTTCATACTTTCCAAGAACATATTAGTGTGGAAAACCTAATGAATGGTGGTAGATACGCAGCAGCTCTTATAAAAGAATGGTATGAATCACATAAATAAAACATTGGTGTGTGTTCAAAATGTTAATTATAATTTTCCGCAAGTCAAAATTTTTATGATAACAGTTTAGGTTAATAGATTTAATTCGGGACTTGGTCTTTCACACAAACATCCAAACCCCTTGTATAAACAACTACCAATATAAACTAGGATTTTGGTTTGATTTAAAGTTAGCCAAAATCCTAGGCCTATACCCAGAGTTATCTGTTATGATTGAAAAGTATGAAAATTGGATATATCTATTGGATAGTAAATGGTAGATTCTATTTACTCAAAGGATATGGTATTTCTATAATTAGAATTCGTACTTATATTTGTAAGTCTATTACTAGCTTGAGGGAGGAGACATAAATGTCTTTAGATCACGTAATTTACTTAGATGGGGAAACCTTAGATCGTTCAGAAATTGAACAGATTGCAAATAGAAATGCTAAGGTTGAAATTGCAGAAAAGAGCTTAGAAAAGGTAATAGCAAGTCGCTCTCGAATTGAAAAACAGATTAATGACGGTAAGGTTTTATATGGAGTAAATACAGGGTTCGGCAAACTAAGTGATATTGAAATTAAGAAGAGTGATATTGAAAAGTTACAATTGAATCTTCTACGTGCAGATGCAGTAGGTGTTGGTGAACCTTTACCTACAGAAGTGGTAAGAGCCATAATGACCTTGCGTTCAAATGCACTAATTAAGGGATTTTCAGGAATAAGGGTGGAAACATTAAATTTATTAATCAACATGATAAACAAAGGTGTTCACCCGGTTATACCTTGTAAAGGTTCAGTTGGTGCAAGTGGAGATCTGGCTCCTTTAGCACATATGGCAATCGTGTTAATCGGAGAAGGAAAAGCTGAATATGAGGGAAAAGTTTATCCGGGTGCAGAAGCATTAAAAATGGCTGGCCTAGAACCTGTTACACTTCAGGCCAAAGAAGGTCTAGCTTTAATTAATGGAACCCAGGTGATGACTGGTGTTGGAGCAATTGCTCTTAATGAAGCAGAACGTTTAGGTATGGCTGCAGATATGTCAGCATGCTTAACGATTGAAGCTCTACAAGGGGTTATTTCAGCTTTTGATCCAGCTCTAATAGCAGTTCGTCCTCATCCAGAACTTGAAAATGTTGCTTCTAGGATACGTTCATGGTTAGAGGGTAGTAAGCGTACAACTGTGCAGGGAGAAATTAGAATGCAAGATGCCTACTCTATTCGGTGTATTCCACAGGTTCATGGAGCATCATGGCAAACATTCAAACATGTGGATAAAGTATTGGCGATTGAGTTTAACTCAACCACGGATAATCCTATCGTTTTGGAAGATGGAAGGGTCCTTTCAGGTGGTCATTTTCATGGTCAACCGATTGCTCTAGCAATGGACCATTTGAAAATAGCAGCAGCTGAATGGGCAAACATTTCTGAACGAAGAATAGAGAGACTTGTAAATCCACAATTAAGTGGTATTTCTCCATTTTTAGCTAATGATCCAGGTTTAGAATGTGGATTGATGGTAGCGCAATATGCTGCCGCTGCCCTTGTATCTGAAAACAAAGTTTTAGCACACCCTTCAAGTGTTGATTCAATTCCTACATCTGCAAATCAAGAAGACCATGTCAGTATGGGAACAATCGGTTCCCGCCAGGCACGTGAAATGATTCATAATTCAGCTAGGGTCATCGCAATTGAAATGATTTGTGCTTCCCAAGCTATTTATTTACAAAAGGTTGAAGATCAGTTAGCTCCGACAACTAAAGAATACCTTGAGAAAATCCGTCAGATTTGTCCGCCACTTGAAAGTGACCGTGACATTTCAGACCAAATTCAAGAACTGGCTACATTTATTTTAACGGACCAGAGTTTTCAGTAGGTTTTTTATGAATGAAGTATGGAATTTTCCATACTTCCCCCTTCAAATTCAACCTGAAATACTTCACTTAAGAGGAGGGCTTAGTTTTTAAAACTAAAAGGTGGGTGAATATATGATTCTCTTAAATCCTGTAGTTGTTTCCGTTTTAGTATTAGCTGTGTTATGTCTATTCCGAGTTCATGTTATTTTTGCTTTGATTATTTCTGCAATTGTTGCTGGATTATTGGGGAAACTCTCAATAACTGAAACGGTTAGTACACTGATTGGTGGTATGGGCGGACAATCCGAGACGGCGCTTAGTTATATTTTACTCGGAGTATTCGCAGTAATGATAGCGCTTTCAGGTATATTGGAAAAGTTGGTAAAGTTAATTCTTACCAAGATTAAAGGAAAAACACTGTTGCTATTGTTCTTAATTGCCGGTTTAACTAACATCTCAGGTAATTTGATTCCTGTACACATAGCATTTATTCCAATTTTAATTCCACCTCTTTTGATTCTCTTTAATCGACTAAAGATTGACCGCCGTGCTGTAGCGTCTGCGTTAACATTTGGATTAAAATTTAATTATTTAATTATTCCGGCGGGATATGGGCTGATATTTCACGGTATAATAGCAACTGAAATGGCGAATAATGGTATGCCAATCTCTGTAGGACAAATTCCTATTGCGATGTTAATACCTGCTTTAGGTATGGTTGTTGGTGTCGTTATCGCAATTTTATTTAGCTATAGAAAACAACGGAATTATAAACAAGTTGAAATTGTAACGAAGGAAGAACATAAAACTGAAGAAAGTGCAGCAACTATAGAGCAATCGGAAAGCAAGTTCGAAAAGAAACATATATTTACGTTACTAGCAATCATTGCAGCTTTTGTTTGTCAACTTGTATTTGGCTCAATGGTTGCTGGGGCAATAGCTGGTATTGCTATTATGTTCCTTTCACGTGTTGTTTTATTAAAAGATGGAGAAAAAGTAGTTCAAGATGGAATGCAAATGATGGGGGCAATTGCATTTGTAATGCTTATTGCATCAGGTTATGCAACGGTATTAAAAGAAACTGGTTCTGTTGAACAACTAGTAAATGGAGTAAGTTCATGGTTTGATGGAGGTAGTCAAATGATAGCAGCGTTTATGTTGCTATTAGTCGGACTTTTCATCACGATGGGGATAGGAACTTCATTTGGTACTGTACCAATTATTGCAGCTGTATTTGTACCTTTATGTGCTGCTCTTGGATTCAGTCCGCTTGCAACAGCAGCCCTTATCGGAACCGCAGGTGCACTTGGAGATGCTGGGTCTCCTGCATCTGATAGTACTCTTGGACCAACAGCGGGACTGAATGCGGACGGACAACACGATCATATTTGGGATACGTGTGTGCCTACATTTATTCACTTTAATATACCATTACTTATTTTCGGAACGATAGCCGCTGTGGTACTATAATACTTCTTACTTTAAATGATTGCGATTACTACTTTTATTATTAAAATTAACTATAAATTAACAGGGTGTCCATTCTGGACACCCTGTTAATTTATTATTTTATTCCAAGAAGAACAAACTCAATTCTGGAACGAAACTAATTATGATGATGTCGATAATTAGTATAATCAAGAATGGAATAATTGCCCGAACGATTTTTTCTAATCGTAGGTTTGCGATGTTAGATGCTACGAATAGGTTAATACCAACTGGTGGTGTTATGAAACCAATCGCAAGGTTTACAACCATGATGATTCCGAAGTGAACTGGGTCAATGCCAACAGCTGTTGTAACCGGAAGCAAGATTGGTGCCATGATGATAATCGCAGCAGATGTTTCCAAGAATGTACCTACAATTAATAGGATTAAGTTAATGATAATTAAAACAATTATTGGATTATCTGAGATTGCGAGTAGTGCATTTGTAATTGAAAGTGGGATTTGCTCCCTTGTTAAAATAAATCCAAAGATGGATGCACATGAAATGATAAACATTATAACCGCGGATGTAACAGCTGATTGAATAAAAACCTCAGGAAGGTCCTTCCACTTAATTTCCTTGTAGATAAACAGACCAACAATTAATCCATAAACAACAGCGACAACGGAGGCTTCGGTAGGAGTAAACACTCCACCATAAATACCGCCAAGAATGATAACCGGCATCAAAATCGCAAGAATGGCTCTGTTAAAGGATGTGAAAATCTCTTTACCTGAACTTTTTTCTTCTTTACCGTACCCGCGTTTTCTAGAAATAAAGTACGCAACTAGAATTAAAGAAAGACCAACAAAAATACCAGGCAAGATTCCAGCGATGAATAAATCGCTGATTGATGCCCCAGCGATAACACCAAATAAGATCATTGGCACGCTTGGAGGAATCATAACACCGATTGTTCCACCTGCTGCTTGAATGGCGGTAGAGAAGCTTTTATCATAGCCTTTTTGAACCATTGCTGGAATCATGATAGCTCCAACTGCTGCTGTTGTTGCCGCACCAGATCCTGAAATAGCAGCGAAGAACATACATGTTACAACGGAAACCATCGCTAAGCCACCATGCATTCTTCCAACGATCGTCATTGCAAAATCTACGAGTCTTTTAGACATTCCCCCAACCTCCATTAACTTACCTGCAAGGATGAAGAAGGGAACAGCCATCAATGTAAACGAGTCTGTTGATGTAAACATTTTTTGAACAACAACCATTAATGGAACATTATCTTGAATCATAAGCACAATCATAGAAGCGAGTCCCAGAGCAACTGCGATAGGTACATTAATGAAGAAAAGGACGATTAATATCCCAAATAATAACCATGCCATTAGTTCTTCGCCTCCTTTTTCCATTCAGTAATTACAACATAAAGTAGATTGATAATAAATAGAACACTTGATATCGGAATTACTGTATAGATATATCCCATCGGTATTTGAAGAACCGGAGACTTTTGGATCATGCTTCGGCCGATAAAGTCAAAACTATGGACGATAATCTGCCAAAAGAAAAAGATAACAAGAACTGAAATAACCACATTTAGTATTTTTTTTACGGTTGGTCCGAAAGCATCATAAAGAATTTCAACCCCAGGGTGTGCTTTTACACTCATTCCATAACCTGCTCCCAAGAACGTCGTCCACACGAGTAAGTAACGTCCTAATTCCTCTGTCCATGCTAGGGGCTGTTCAAGAACGAACCGGAAGAGAACTTGTAAAAAGACAACGACGACCAATAAAAAAAATAGGATGATCAGTATCCATTTAAAAAATCCATTTATGAAATCTACTATTTTTTTTATCATCTTTATTTCCCCTTATTATCTAATCAAATGCGCCTTGGCGTATTTGCGCCCAGATTTTTAGGCCCACACGAGGTGGGTCACAAAGACGTTGCCACAGGAAGTGGCGTTCTTAGTCTTTGATCCTACGCTCGAAAAGCTTCCTTTGAAAATCTGTGGCATCCGCCGGAGGCTTTTAACTTTATTCAGTCGGGGTTCAAACCCCGCCTGAATAAAGTTAAAAACTTGGATTGTGCTAGGCACTCACCAAGTTTTTTTATTTAGATTAATTTCCGTTTAAGATTGCTTCAATGTTTTCTTTACCAAAGTCTTTTTCGTATTTCTCAAATACAGATTGAATTGCGTCACGGAATGGTTGTACATCAACATCTTCGATAACTTCCATACCTGCATCTTTTACTACCTGTAATGAATCAGTATCAGCCTTTGTGCTAAGTTCGCGAACTTTATCACCAGCGATTTTTGCTTCTTCCTTAAGAATATCTTGGTAATCTGCTGGAAGTGTATCGAAAACAGATTTACTGAACAATACAACTGCAGGTGAGTAAATATGGCCTGTTAATGTCATGTATTTTTGGTTAGCATCATAAAGTTTGTACGTATCTGCAATGATTAATGGATTTTCTTGTGCATCAACAACGCCTTGTTGTAGAGCTGTTAAAGCTTCGTTCCATGCCATTGGTGTTGGTTGAGCGCCAAGAGCATTGAACGCATCTAAGTGAATTTGGTTTTCTTGTGTACGGATCTTTAATCCTTTTAAATCTTCAGGCTTTGTGATTGGGTGTTTGCTGTTTGTGATGTGGCGGAAACCATTTTCAGCCCAAGCGAGACCCACAAGACCAACATCTTCCATACCAGCTAATAGATCCTGACCAACTTGTCCATCAAGTACGCTGTATGCATGTTCTCTTGATTCAAATAAGAATGGTAAATCAACGATACCGATTTGTGGATAGAAGTTTGCAATTGGCGCTGTTGATGAAATTGACATATCAGCAGTTCCGAGTGTAAGCGCTTCTGTTAATTCTCTCTCAGCACCTAATTGGTTAAGTGGAAAAATTTCGATTGTAACTTTTCCATCAGTACGTTCTTTCACATTTTCAGCTAAATCAAGTAATGCAAGATGATAAGGATGTTCTTCTGTTTGAGAATGTCCTGCTTTAAATGTGTATGTTTTTCCTTCGTCTTTAGCGCCATCAGATGATGATTCGCCTTCGCTACTGGATCCATTACCTCCACATGCTGCTAAAACTAAAGCAAACACGAGGAAGAGTACCATCCAGGAAAGTTTTTTTACTTTCATGATAAAGCCCCCTATTTTCAGAAAATTTTATACGATATTGAACATTATAACATCTTTTTATCATTTTTCTACAATATTTTGTGTTTTTTGATAATTTTTTTAATGAAAGCGTTAAAGGGCGACAGAATTTCTACATTTTTTTAAAACAAAATAGCTTCCACGAATTTCAATATCTTCAATAATAGTAAATAATTTAAACCTTTCACAACGAGTAATTATGTCTATATAATCTATCCATTGATTTGGCTAAGTAGTGTATATGGGAGTTCGTAGAATTATAGGTCTAAAATACTGAATTTATCGAAATTTTAATTTAAGATATTATACTTGTATATCTTTTCCAATGTTTGATTAGGGATAAGGCGGATTGTGGGTGGGGTGGATTTATGAAGTCCCGAGCGAGGAGGAGGAAGCAAGCTAAAGTCCTTCATCCGCTCGATGAAGGCCCGAACGGGGAGGAGGGAGCGAACTAAAGTCCTTCATCCGGTCTATGAAGACCCGGACGGGGAGGAGGAAGCGAACTAAAGTCCTTCATCCGGTCTATGAAGACCCGAGCGAGGAGGAGGAAGCAAGCTAAAGTCCTTCATCTCCAAACACCAACAAAAAAAGGGAATCGTCGCCAAACGATTCCCATTCTTGTTATTTACCAAGGCTTTGTAAATATTCAACTAATGCATCAATTTGATTATCGTCCAAGGTGTCCTTAAATGGAGGCATTCCAGGGCTACCATTTTTAATTTGATTAATTAAAGCTTCTCTATCTTGAAGCATTTCACTCTGCTGTAAGTTTGGTCCGTTGTGACCACCTTCACCATTGTCACCGTGACATGCCAAGCAGTTATTTTTGTAAATGTCCGCGCCCTCATGTACAGTTGATTTATCTCCTTCTTCTGCATCTTGCTTCTTATCGGTAGCGGCAGGATCATTTGCTGTTGGAGATATGTTGATTTTATCTTCAGGTATATCTTCTAGGGATGCATACGCACCTTCTAGTGAGAAGGTATAGATTTTATCACCATGTGTTGTCCCTGCAAGTGAGTTACCTGCAGCAAAAATTGTAATATATTGCTTACCATCAATTTCATATGTGATAGGAGGGGCGTTTGCTCCCGCATCCATTTTAAACTCCCATAATTCGTTTCCGTTCGTTGCGTCGAATGCGATTATTCGTCCATCGTTATGACCTGCAAACAAAAGATCCCCTTTTGTAGTCAATAGGCCACTATAGGCAATCGTATCCCAATGTTTCTGCCAAACAATTTTGTTCGTTTTAATATCCATTGCAGTTACGACACCACGGCCAGGGGCACCGTTTACTGGTTGCCATACACTACCAAGCCAAACTTCGCCTTCTTTGTAATTGTTTGCCTCATCACCTTCACGATGTGAGTATGAAAAATACGTATCATTTGCTAATAAATAGAAAAGCTCAGTATTTGGGTTGTAAGCTGATGGTGGCCAGTTTGCTCCACCTTGTGGTGACGGTTTTAATGTAACAAACTCATCCCAGAACGGTGTGAAGATTGGACCGATTTTTCCTTGCCAATCGTCAGGGAAATCCTTTTTAACATCTTCCTCTGTAACTCCTTGAGGAATAAAATTATCTCCAACCGGGAACGGCTGAGTTGCCGTTGTTTTTTGTCTTTCATCCTGTGGTACTGGTTTTTCTTCGATACCTACAAGTGGTTCACCGTTAGTTCGGTCCAATATGTAGAGCCAGCCAGTTTTTCCAGCTTGTGCAATACCTTTTCTCATCTTGCCTTCCATTTCCACATCAAATAAAACGACAGGGTTTGGTGCATCGTAATCCCAAATATCATGGTGTACTTCTTGGAAATGCCATTTGTATTCACCGGATTTCGCATCTAGTGCGAGAACGGAATCGGCAAATAAATTGTCACCTTCACGAGTGCTTCCGTCAAGGTCAGCAGATGGATTACCAGTTGACAGGTAGAGCAGTCCTAACTCTGGGTCAATTGCTGGGGTTTGCCATACAGCTGCTCCACCTCTTTTCCATGCATCAGTGTCTTGCGGCCATGTATCGTGTCCAACCTCATCTGGTCCAGGAACCGTATGGGTTTTCCAAACTTCTTTACCTTTATCAGCATCAAATGCAGCAACGAAACCACGGATTCCATATTCACCTCCAGCAACCCCTGTATATACCAATCCATCAAAATAAAGAGGGGCACTAGTGATGTTATATCCTTTTTCCCAATCCTCAACTTTCGTTTCCCAAACAAGTTCGCCTGTTTTTTGATCTAATGCAACTAGTCTTGCATCTAAAAGTCCAACAAAGACTTTCCCATCTCCTAATCCGACACCACGACTTGTCCATCCACAGCAGACAGTATCTAAATTCGCTGCTAATTCAGGGCGGTATTCCCAAATTAATTCACCAGTTCTTGCATCAATTGCTTGAACATCGTCAGCACCGGTAATAGTGAACATAACCCCGTCATAGACAATTGGAGTTGCTTCACCTGAATATTTAAATTCATAACCTGAACCAAGGCTTGTTACCCATTCAGCTTTTAAGCCTTTTACATTTGATTTGTTGATTTTGTCTAGCGGAGAGTACCTGCCATTGAAGATATTCCCACCATGAGTAATCCAATCTCCTGTTGGTGCAGCCGTTAAATCCTCTGCTGAAAATTTCGGCGCGATTTTTCCAGGGTAATCCTTGTGTTGTACTGAAAAATGCTTATCTTTGTCTACTTTCTGATTCTCTTTTTCTTGGTTTTCGACGCCTTGTTCAGCTTGTTCTTCCTCGCCGATATTATTTGAAATCATTACACCAGCTCCGATGGCAATTACAACAAGCAGGACAATAATAATCCATCCAAACCTCTTCATCTCGAAAAACCCCTTTCCATTGTGATAATGGTGATAATTGCTAAAAAGTTTCTTATAATTTGCCCTGCAACAAAAAAAATAATCCATTTTGTTAGCTTGAAAATAGAGATTTTAGCAATACAGGGTATTATTCAAAAAATACTACGGGGATTTCCCTGAAAATTTAGTAAGCATGATTCTTGTCATGTTACTTAATATATGTTAGTTTTAAGTTATGTAACATTAGCAGGGGGATATCGATGGAATTTGTCGATCCAATTAAAGACGTAGATAAAATAAATGAAATTAAGGAAGTGCTTAAAAAGCAATCCCAGCGAGACTTATTATTTTTTGTATTTGGGATTAACACAGGATTAAAGGTTAGTGATTTACTATCATTACGTGTTGAAGACGTATGGGATGAATCTGGAATGAAGGATTTCCTCTATATAAATGACATTACAAGTGGGGAAGTAAAAGCTTTCTATTTAAATAATATGATAAAAAATGAACTGACTGATTATTTACGCTCACAAGAATATAAAGGAAGTGATTTTTTATTTAAATCAAAGAAGGATAATCTACCAATCTCTAGACAGCAGGCTTACCGGATTATAAATCATGCTGCTAAAGAGGTCGGGGTATCTGGGAAGATTGGAACGCATACTCTCCGGAAAACATTTGGTTATCATGCATACCTAAAAGGAATAGCGATTTCGATATTAATGGATATCTACAATCATCACTCACCTTCTGAAACATTCAAGTATATCGGAATCAATAACGAAGAGAAGCAATTAGTGAAAGTGGACGTAAACCTATAAGTCTTATCACAACAAAAAAACTCCGCTCAATAGCGGAGTGGTCATAAAAAGTCATCATCGTCGTCTAAGTTTGTGTTCATTTCTACATTTGTAAAATCGGAAACGATATCCTCTTTCACCTGGACCTGTAGTGTCTTCTGGTCTTTCATAAATTTAAAAATTCCATTATTAAAATCTGTGCCAAATTCTTTAAAGAAGATACCTTCAAAAAGGACGTCTCTAGTATGTTTAAAGATGAGGCGGTATTCGTTACCCTCTTGGACTAGATATGCACGAACACCCTTGTCGAAATGGCCTTCAGTGTTTTTTAGGTAACGGGCAACAGATATGATATGAAGATCTACAAAAGGAATTTCTCTTAACAATGAATTGATAATTGAACCTTTTGCGATTTGTTCCCAACGACTTTGTGCAGTTTGGCCAAGAATTATTTGGGTCACATTTTTCTCTCTTGCAACATCTGCGATTACTTTTGAAATTGGTCTTTTTTCATTGTCCTTGATAATAAACGCATCCGCACTGTGTTGGTCTGCTAACTCTTTCCATCTTTCAATGTAGCTAACCTTTTCAGGGTCGAGATCATCGAAAGGCTTTGGATCCACAGTTAAGATATAAAGTGGACAATCTAGCATATTTGCAATCTTGCAACCACGTTGGATGAGACGTTCACCATTTGGGCCATAATATACACAGACAAGGATACTCTCGTCCATTCGCTCTTTTATCAATTTCATTATTACTCACCTCGAAGTTGATGTGAAATCATTGGCCAAGCCAACTTCCGTTTCATAAATAACAAGTAAATAAGGAACTACTAAAGGATAAACCCTTTATTTAGCTGGGCTTACATTTATCACACCACCTATTAAAATTCACTTAGCTAGTTGGACCGATTTTTTGAGTAAATAAAGGCAACGGCTAAGCTATATTCCAGTAGGAATTTAAACAGCTACTGATGATAAAAGTTATTAAAAAATGTTCTTTAATTTATAAACTATGTATGACTATATCGCATGCTACAAAATGAGTCAATCTATTCAGCTATTTTGTAAAAATCATCCACTTAAGGAGGCGATTCCAATGTATTGGTTCCATTTTTCAATCATGCTACCATTTATTTTCGCCGTGTTTGTTCCTATATTATATAAGAAGTTTTGTCCTCGCATTCATACGGGCTGGTTCGTGTTCTTGGTGCCACTCCTGATTTTTGTTTATCTTATTACATTTGTTCCCGATATTGCAAATGGGAATACCATTATTACAAGGCTTCCTTGGATACCTTCCTATGATATTAATTTTACTACCTATATCGATGGATTAGGGTTAATGTTCGGATTATTAATTACGGGTATTGGTGCATTGGTTATTTTATATTCTATTTTTTACTTATCAAAAGAACGTGAAGCACTTCATAACTTTTACGTGTATTTACTGATGTTCATGGGAGCCATGCTTGGTTTAGTATTTTCTGATAATATCTTTGTTCTGTATGTATTTTGGGAATTAACCAGTGTATCTTCTTTCCTATTAATTGCGTATTGGTATGAACGTGAGAAGTCACGCTATGGTGCGCAAAAGTCTATGCTAATCACGATATTTGGTGGATTAGCGATGCTTGCGGGTCTTGTTATGATTTCAAGTAACTCGGGAACCTATAGCATTCGTGAAATGTTGTTGAATGCTGATGCGATATCATCGAGCGCCTTATTCGTACCAGCGATGGTATTAATTTTACTAGGTGCTTTTACAAAATCTGCTCAATTTCCGTTTAGTATTTGGCTCCCAGATGCAATGGAAGCTCCGACTCCCATTAGTGCCTATTTACATTCAGCCACAATGGTTAAAGCAGGTATCTATTTAGTTGCACGATTAACACCTATTTTTGGCGGTTCATCTGAATGGTTTTGGCTTGTTACGGGTGTTGGTTTAATTACATTGCTGTATGGATCCGTTAATGCGGTTCGACAGACAGACTTAAAAGCATTATTGGCATACTCAACGATAAGCCAATTAGGCTTGATCATGAGTCTTCTTGGTCTCGGGTCGGCTGCGATGTATTTCGGTTTGGGGGATGAAACAGCCATTTACGGCACAGCCGTCTTTGCAGCTCTGTTTCATTTGCTGAATCACTCGACTTTTAAAGGGAGTCTCTTTATGGTAGTCGGGATTATTGACCATGAAACAGGGACTCGTGATATTCGAAGGCTGGGTGGTCTTATTCATCTAATGCCTATTTCCTTCACACTAATGGTGATAGGTGCCTTTTCAATGGCTGGACTGCCTCCTTTTAATGGATTCTTAAGTAAGGAAATGTTTTTTGCAGCGGTTAATAATGCGGCAAAAATGGATTTTCTCAACATGGGAACTATTGGAGTATTCATTCCTATTATCGCTTGGATCGCTAGTGTTTTTACATTTATCTACTGTATGATTCTTGTATTTAAAACATTTAGAGGGAAATATAAGCTCGACAATGACCGAGTTGTTCATGAAGCGCCACTTGGAATGTTACTATCACCGATTATTTTAGGGTCACTCGTGATTCTTGGTTTCTTTTTCCCAAATCTGGTTTCGCAGTATTTATTAAAGCCGGCGTTAACTTCTGTATTGCCTTTGCTTGCTGAGGCAGATGTGGTGAAATTAAAAATTACTGCGTGGCACGGTTGGAATCAGGAACTTTGGATGACGATCGGGGTAGTTGTTCTTGGAACAATTCTTTATCTCAATATAAGAAAATGGTACCGGGTGTACAAGTTTTACCCACAGTCACTAACAATCAACCATATATATAATCTTGCTTTAAATAAAATGGAACTGATATATGGTTCAATTACAAACTTTTATATGACAGGATTTATTCGTGATTATCTTGTTTATATCTTTGGTTTCATGATTATTGTTGTCGGTGGATCAATCTGGTTACTCGATGGAATTTCCTTTGATTCATCAACTGATAACCCGGCTACACTATTTGAACTAGCGATTATGATTGTTTCGGTAGTGTCAGCTGTCACCGTTCTATTTTCAAAATCGAGAATTACCTCGATTGTTGCTGTGGGGGCATTAGGATACTTAGTGGCATTTTTCTTTGTCTTATTCCGCGCACCAGATCTTGCTTTGACTCAACTGGTTGTGGAAACCGTCACGACCGCTCTTTTCCTATTATGTTTCTATCACTTACCGCAATTGCGAAAAGAAATTAGTCGAATCCCGTTCAAGGTAACAAATGCGGTCATAGCTATTGGGTCAGGGGTAGTCGTAACAATTGTGGCATTATCAGTGAACGGAAATCGAATATTTGATTCGATTTCAAGCTACTATGAAAATGCCTATGAACTTGCAGGAGCCAAGAACATCGTCAATGCTATTCTTGTTGATTTCCGTGGGATTGATACAATGCTCGAGATTCTCGTGTTAACCATTGCAGGTTTAGGTGTTTATTCATTAATAAAGCTACGTTTAGCAAAGGAGGGTTCAGATGAAAGAGCCGAATGATGTGATTATAAGAAGTATCACTAAGGTTGCGGTTATTATTATTTTTACATTTGCAATCAACTTGTTTATTTCTGGTCATCACCATCCAGGCGGTGGTTTCATAGGAGGCTTGACCTTTTCAGCCGGCTTGGTCCTTTTGTTCCTAACCTTTGATATAGAAACGGTCCGTAAAAATTTACCCCTCGATTTTAAAGTGGTTGCTGCGATCGGTGTTTTAATTGCAGTTGGCACAGGGGTTGGCAGCATGCTATTTAATGAGCCGTTTTTAACCCAAACATTTGGATATATTGAGCTCCCTGTTTTTGGAGAAACAGAGCTTGCTTCAGCGGTTTTGTTTGATGTAGGTGTCGCCTTGGCGGTCATTGGAACATCACTCACAATTATTATGAGTATAGGTGATGATCGATAATGGAAACATTAATGTCTATTCTTGTTGGGATTTTATTTGCAATCGGAGTTTATCTCATCTTAACGAAAACTCTATTACGAATCATTTTAGGAACATCTATAATCGGTCATAGTGTGAACCTACTTATTATTACAATGGGGGGCCTCGAAAAGGGTGGACCTCCGTTGCTGGGAATAAAGGGATTATCCTATGTTGATTCATTACCACAGGCACTTCTTCTAACCGCAATCGTCATCAACTTTGCGACAACAGCATTATTTTTAGTGCTAAGTTACCGTGCGTATAAGGTTTTAGGCACGGACGATACTCAAGCATTGAGAGGTAAAAACGATGGGTAATTTGGTCATTTTTCCCATAATCATTCCCATTATTATTGGGATGATCATGGTTGTTTTTCGAAAAAATATCGTTCTGCAAAGGGCGCTCAGTCTTGTTGCAGTCGTATGTATATTTGTGGTTTCCTTGGTGCTTATGCAACAAATAAAAATAGATGGAATTCAGGTTCTCCAGTTAGGTGGATGGGAAGCGCCATTTGGTGTGAGTATGGTTGCTGACATGCTGGCTGTTATCTTAGTGATGGTCACTAGCATTGTGGCATTCTGTTGCCTCATTTATGCCTTTTACACAATAGGGAAGGACCGGGAACTATTTTATTTTTATCCGCTCTTTTTATTTTTAATTACAGGGGTTAATGGTTCTTTCCTTACGGGGGATATTTTTAACTTATTCGTATGTTTTGAAGTCATGCTTGTTTCATCCTATGTCTTGATTTCCTTGGGAGGCACGAAAATACAGCTTAGGGAATCTATCAAATATATATTAGTGAACCTGATTTCTTCCTTCTTATTTTTAGTGGCAGTTGCCTACTTATATGCGATGACAGGTACATTGAATATGGCTCATCTCTCTGTTCGCATTGCTGAGGTCGGACAAGACGGTATCATGACGACAGTCGCGATTTTATTTTTGATTGTGTTTAGTTTAAAAGCCGGTCTGTTCCTATTCTTTTGGTTACCGGGTTCATACAGTGCACCACCAACAGCAATTGCTGCCATTTTTGCAGCACTGTTAACAAAGGTTGGAATTTATTCGATTATGAGAATATTCACGCTTGTGTTTTACCATGAGCCAGAGGTGACACATCTATTAATCGGTATTTTAGCAGCTATTACGATGTTGCTTGGAGCCTTTGGAGCCGTTGCCTTTTGGGATATTAAAAGGATCATAACGTACAATGTGGTCGTGGGGGTTGGCTTTATTTTAGCAGGGGTCGCATCGTTAACTGCCGAAGGGATTACCGGGTCCATTTACTACTTAATCCACGATATGATTGTAAAGGCACTTATCTTTCTTTTAGGCGGTACCATTATTTATCTGACAGGGACAAGTAATTTAAGAGAATTCAGTGGACTAATGCGACTACAGCCAAAATTCGGTTGGATGTTCTTCATTGCAGCTTTGTCACTTGGCGGATTACCACCCCTTAGTGGATTTTTAGGGAAAATATTTATTACAGAGGGAACCTTCGCAACGGGCTATTTCTGGCTTGGCGGAATTGGTTTGCTGACGAGTTTAATGGTTCTTTACTCGGTTATGAAAATTTTTATGAACGGGTTTTGGGGTTATACTGACGTATCGGAAGAAAGCGAAACAAAGTCTTTAAAAGGATTGTTATTACCGATGGGCATTCTTACAGGCTTGACGATTGCGCTTGGATTAGGGACGCAAGGGATTAGTGAGTATGTAGATCTTGCGGTTGAAGTGATTATGAATCCAACAATCTATATTGAGGCGGTTTTGGGGAGTGCCTTTATAACTAAGTTTCTTTGAGTATGAAAAGGTAACGGATAGAAGTATGTTTTGAAAAATCCCGTGGTTATTCTTTAAATAAGAAAGGGGTGGTATCAATGCCCATGCAGGTTCTAATAAATTTGTTAATCGGTTTTATTTGGATGTTCCTTCAGGATAGTTGGTCCGTGTTAACCTTTTTTAGTGGTTATTTATTTGGTCTAATCGTGCTGTTTATACTACGGAGGTATTTTCCTCATCAATTCTATGTCGTGACCTTGCTTGCTATTATACGATTATTTTTTATTTTCATCCAAGAATTATTTACGTCAAGTGTGTTAGTCGTGAAGCAGGTTATGCGTCCAAAAATTAATATCACACCGGGCATTTTTACCTTAGAGACGGAACTAGAAGGGGACTTGGAAATAACCTTGCTTGCGATGTTATTAACGTTAACACCTGGTTCGGTAGTTGTTGAAGTATCACATGATGAGAAAAGGTTTTATATACATGCGATGGATATCCCAGAATCAAGCGATGCGGTTATACGTTCAACGGAAAAATTTGAAGCGGCGATAAAGAGGGTGACGCGGTAATGATTAGAATCATTTTAATAATTTCATTGTTTTTTTTAACATTCGCTATTTTTGCGACGATTTATCGGTTAGTAAAAGGCCCCTCAGCCTCTGATAGAGTCCAAGCGCTTGATGTATTAGGGATTAATATCATTTCGGGAGTAGCTATTTTTTCTGTATTTTTAAGGAATACTGGTTTTTTTGAAGTAATTTTATTAATTGGGATCCTTTCCTTCATTGGAACGATTTCCTTCGCAAGATTCATTGAAAGAGGTGTTGTCATTGAGCGGCGTAAGCAATCCGATTGAGGTAATAGAAATCCTTGCAGTTTTATCGATTTTAGTGGGGACGGTCTTTAGTTTCTTAAGTGCAGTTGGTTTAATTCGATTACCTGATTTATATTCCCGTGCTCATGCAGCATCAAAAAGCTCAACGATGGGAGTATTGTTTATCCTTGTAGGAACGTTTCTATTTTTTATCTTGGAAGGTACTTTTAGCATTCGCTTATTTCTAGGAATTTTCTTCGTATTCCTTACCGCTCCAGTCGCAGCACACGTTATTGTGCGCTCGGCTTATCGCTCTAAAGTTCCTCTTGCAGAGCAAAGCGTCCAGGATGACTTGAAGGGCGTGATTGAGATTGAAGGGGAGAGGGAGCAGTGATGCTTTGAAATAAAAATGCCTAGCCCTTTTAGAGGGTTAGGCATTTATTGTTGTTCAACTTAAATACTCTCAAATCTTGTTGCTGGGAATTGTTTTCCGTAATTCAGGCTGGTTCTCCCACTTTAAGATTGGCTTATTTATTTCAACTAGTGAATCAATGTCTTCAAGTTTAACCTCTTTTTGGTATACAAATTGTTCGTGTTTTATGAAACCGTAGTTATTTACATCTTCAAAATCCTTGCTAAATAGTAGAATGTGATTATTTACCAAAGTATAGGAATTAACCCCATAGGTTTCAAATTCCCTTCCGTTAAAACTGCGTTAATCTTTAACTCATAAACTAGTTCATCATCTTCAAGGGAGACCTCTTTTATAAAAATATCATCGTGTTTGTTTCCTGTTATATCAATAAGTTCTTGAAAGCCGTTATTTTTATAGTTACTAATTATATGAGTACTTGCCCCCGAATATTTACAGGGTAGTTCTTGTTTTGATAAATGGCGTATACGCTCATAATTGTTACCTCATTATTAATTAAAGATATATTATGCGAAATCTCAGGGGAAATTTCTCTATTTAGAAAGATTATGAAGCTTGTTCAATCCTCTTACTCTTTTAATGAAATTTTCTAATGCTTTCTCCTCAGTGTCGAATTCTTTTTCTGAGATAGCATTTGCGCGTTCGTCTGTTGTGGAAACCTGCCAGGTGTTCCCCTGTTGACTGATTAACACTTCGTTCGGACTAATATCATGATCGTTAAACCAATTAAAGAACTTTAGATTTTCATCTTTGATTATTTGCATTGCCTGTTCTTTCGTCATTATGACCACATCCTATTTTAATTTTTCGACTAAGCCTAAACCTTCTAATATATCGACTGACAGTGGCATTTCGTACTGGATACCACCACCTGTTGAACCAAAGCCAGGGGCGATTTCTCCTTTTTGTACCTTTAGATCATCAAAAGATAAATCATATGCATCCATCATTGAGGTAATTTTTTCTTTCAGTGCAAGATCTGATGTGTTATTGAAATAGGTTTCAATTTGATTGAAATCCCCTATGATTTTATATTGATGATACTTAGTTGGATCCTCCACATAAGGTAAGGATCTTTGATCATAATCAAATGGCTTTCCATCGATAACGGGTGAAGTATATCGACCATTTGGTGGTCCATATCGGTCAATTAATTCTCCCGTAACAGGTGTATGTACATCTTTAATAGGATTTCCCTTTTGATCAAGTACATAACCTCCCTTAGGAACCTCTTCCCATTTAATAGAACCATCTGGCTTTAATACACTAGGATCTTTTGGTATTTGGATATGTTCTGGCCATACTCCTGTATTTGTATATTCATCAGCAAGTTCTCTATCAATTTTTTGTAAATAAGAGTTTAATACATCAGGTGGACAGGTGGATTTTGTTAATAGATCATCAACACCACTAACTATCCTAACACCACCAACCTCATCAACAGTTTTCGCCCCTCTAGTCAATTTTACCGCTTTATCCACACCTTTTGTACCTACAACTGCGAGTGCAATTTCTCCAAAAGCGCGACCGAACCAATTTCCTCGGCTTTCTGCATCACCATTAATAACATCCTCGTTCCATGATGTTTTGATTGCATCCCATATTCCTTTTGCCGTTTCCACTGGGTGTTGGATGACATGAACGAGACCTTTAAAGGTTTCAACTGGATGAGTGATGATGTTCCAGATTCCTTCGACAGTGGATACAACTACGTCCCAAAGTCCAGTTCCAAAACCTTTTATGGAGTCGCCAACGACCCCAAAAAAATCTCCAACCGACTCCCAAAATGACTTTTTAGGAGGCTCGGTTAATTTTTGTGACTGGGAGTTTACTTGTTTATCAGCTTGTTCATATTGAGCTACACTATTATCCACAAAGTTATGTAGTTGGTTAAGCCGTTTTTCTATCTCTTGGATTGAAGAAGCCATACTGCTTAAATTTACTCCAATGCCTTGCCTACTTGTGATTTGACTGTCAATCGCATGGCGCAGACTAGAGATTCTACTCTGTGTATCTGATAAATCGGAAGTGATTCCTTTTAACCGACTGTTTGAGGAGCGGATACTATTCACTTTTATGTCTATTTGAGCCATTTCGTTACCTCCTTTCGTGAATCTTATCGGAACATAGATTTCAAATCATCTATTGATGTACGAGTATAAAAGGGTTTTGTCTGATCAACAATTGAATTTGTTAGTGGTAGTTTCTCCGGTAAAATGACAATTTCGATTTGCTGATTAGAAAGTTTATCTACTGTTTTAAACACATCCAATACTAGTTGCTTTGAACTGTTCTCGTCTTGGTTGTCTACCGTTAGTCCAATGAAGGGAATCGGCTTACTTGCACTAGCGGGATTGTATATATGTGTAAAGTATGCGTTCTTGATAGAAGGAAAGCTTTTTAAATTGTCGGAAATAACATTAAGAACGGAATGAGGGATTCCTTCCATTTGGTTTGTTAGGAAACTCTGTTTTTCTTCAATAGCTAACTCCTCAAAGAAGTAATGAAGAATTCTTCTGTCACGTAGTGTTTCGAGTTCCTGTTGGATAATCTTTTTACTAACATCAAAACCAGGGTTAAGGACCCACGGGGTATCTGGTTCAATTAGTTTTAGTAGCATACGTATTGAGATTTTTACATATTTATAGTTTCCCTTATATATGGAGTTGAATTTCTCAACACTTGAATACACAGGAAGAACAAGTTCATTATTCATTTCTATATATTTTAAATTCAGAATGGGCTCTCCATTGGTGCTGGAGGAAACAGTGCCGATTGCAACCACCTCTAAATCTAGAAGTGCTTTGTAAAAATAATAGCGCTTCTCTGGCTGATTTATAGCATCTGACAGAATAGTATCAAATGGGTCAATTGTTTGTTTTTTCATTTTTCCACATGCACGCTCCAATTTAGGATTATGGTAATATTATACAATCTGTAAGAAGGCAAAAGTAGGTAAGAAAGTACTAGGTATAATAGCATGTTTATTTTTATGGACATCCAATTTTTGTACCAAATCATCATTTAGCACACATTATTTTGTTTCCGGTCATAAAATGTATAAAAGTAGGTCAAAAAAAGACCGGGAAAGTTGTGATATGAATTTATGAAAAACAATTCAACCAATCACTTCTTATTTAAAAATTTGATGGAAAAACGGATGTCATTTGAGCGAGTTTTTGAGCATATTACGGAGTTCATGCGATCACATCCTAGTGGGAATTTCAGGCTCATTATTGGGACAGATTCTCAAGTACATCCAAGGCAAACTACCTTTATAACAGGTGTTGTCATACTTAATGAAGGAAAAGGTGTCTGGGCATGTATCCGAAAAGTGGTTGTTCCGAGGAGAATGGAACATTTGCATGAGCGAATTTCCTATGAATTATCATTATCAGAGGAAGTTGTGTCACTTTTTACGGAGGAGAAGAAAAATCAACTCATCGATATCGTGCTGCCTCATATATATGATGGTGCTTCTTTCACAATGGAGGGACACATTGACATCGGAGCAGGAAAGAGAAACAAAACACGTGAATTTGTGAAAGAAATGGTGACACGAATGGAAGCAATTGGTGTGGAACCGAAAATAAAACCAAATGCATTCGTGGCCTCAAGCTATGCGAACCGTTATACCAAATAGAGTGTTAGAGTTGGCTTGCCACTTAATTAGGGTAAAACGGAATCGGTGCCTGGCCCCCAGTGAGTAACGTAATCTTGCAAACTCGCTGGGAATCAGGCACCGATTTTTTATGTGGATTAGGCAGAGTTGGAGAATGAGAGAGATGAAGAGGAAAAGCAATTTGAATTTTGATGTAAATCCTCTTCATAGACGAGATGAAGGGGAAAAGCAATCTGAATTTTGAGTTGAATCCTCTTCATAGATTGGATGAAGAGGAAAAGGCACCAGAATTTTGAAGTGAAACCTCTTCATAGATGGGGTGAAGTCCCGAACGCCAGGTCATCCATCGCGCAAAGTCCTTCATAAGCCCGATGAAGTCCCGAACGCGCGGTGTCCATCGCGCAAAGTCCTTCATAAGCCCGATGAAGTCCCGAACGCGTCGACGTCCATCGCGCAAAGTCCTTCATAAGCCCGATGAAGTCCCGAACGCGCGGTGTCCATCGCGCAAAGTCCTTCATAAGC